>CAVRGN010000013.1:827500-838189 GCA_963720725.1 uncultured Alphaproteobacteria bacterium | reverse complement strand
CGGCACCGTTGTCGGTGGTGAACACGACAATGGTGTTGTCGAGCTGACCGATATCCTCCAGCTTCTGCAGCACGAGGCCGATATTGTCGTCCATCTGCTTCATGCCGGCTTCGTTGACGCCCCAGTCCTTGCCGCCGCGCTCACCTACCATGTCGTGGTACTTGGGCGGCAGCACGGTGGTGATGTGCATGCGCGCCGGGTTGTACCAGACGAAGAACGGCTTGTTGGTCTTGGCCGGGTCGTTGCGGTCGAGGAAGTCGATCACCTTGGCCGAGATCTCCTCGTCCACCGTCTCCGACCGCTCCAGCGTCAGCGGGCCCTGGTCCTGGCAGGTCTGGTTGGCCTCCGTGCCGTCCGACGAGTGGCACCAGATGACCGGGCGTGGCGGCGTCAGGCAGGTCGTGGTCTTGGGATCGACCGCGCCCGGCACCTCGGGCAGACCGGGTATGGGCGTGTTCTTGCAGGGTGCGATGACCGTCTGCTCGGTCGGGCTCTTGTTGATGTCGGGGAAGCTCACCCCCTGCATCGCGTCCAGATGGTAGAGATAGCCCCAGAACTCCTGGAAGCCGTGCGCCGTCGGCAGGGCGGCGGTGTGGTCGCCCAGATGGTTCTTGCCGAACTCGCCCGTCGTGTAGTTCAGGTCATGGAGGAACTTCGCCAGTGCGGGCGTGCCGGGCCGCAGATAGGAAGGGCTGCCGGGCAGCTGCGGCGGAATCATCCCGGTGCGCAGGGGATGCATGCCGGTGAAGAAGGCGTTGCGCCCGGCGGTGCAGCTCTGCTCGGCATAGTAGTCGGTGAACATCGCCCCTTCGTGGCCGATCCGGTCGATGTTGGGCGTCTCGCCGACCATCAGGCCGCGATGATAGATCGAGGGCTGCATCCAGCCGATGTCGTCACCCATGATGAACAGGATGTTGGGCTTCTTGGCCTCCTGGGCGCCGGCGGGGCCAGCGTGCAGGAGTGGGGTGGCGGCCGCCAATGTCAGCGCCCCCAGGATCATCAATCGCTTCATGGATCGATCCTCTCTGTTGCAGATTTCGTGGTTCCAAAGGAACAGTGCTGGTGCCGGCTCACCGGCCGCCGCGACCGCCGCCGCCCCAGTTGCCGCCGGCGGCCTGGAACTCGCCCTGGCTGAGCTGGCCGTCGCCGTTGGCGTCCGCCGCCCTGAAGGCGTCGTTCCACTCGCCCGGCGAGATGTTGCCGTCGCCGTCATCGTCCACGTCGGCCCCGCACAGGAAGCCGTGATCGCAGGTGGCGCTGTCGGCCGTGTCCGGATTGCCCCCGGGACCGGCGCAGGCGGCCAGGACCAGCAACAGGCCCACTCCCAGAACGAGACACCTGCCGTGCTGACGTTTCACGCTGCCCGTCCTCTCGGTCATGTCTGGCCTTCCCTCAGCATGATGCCGGCCTCGGCGAGCAGCTCTGCGGCGAGCTGGCGGTACTCCTCGATCCGCCCGGCATCGGCGCCAGAGTCCGTCTCCAGCCTGGCCAACGCCTCGGACGCGGCGCGGAAGTCCTCGCACACGGTGCGGAACTCCGCGTCGCGCCAGAACCGCCGGCGGATGCGTTCGGCGTCCGCCGGCAGGTCGCGCGCCAGCGCCTCCATCGCGTCCAACGCATCGCACCTCCGCCATGCCGCGCGGGCGAACGCCATGCTCGCCCGCGCCCGCTGCCGGCGCAGTGGTGACCTCACCTCATTCGGGAGATGACGCCGCCGATCCGCGGATCTGCGGCGACCTCGCTTGGCTAGGGTGTCTCGCCGGTCATGCCGCTGACGGTCCAGCCCGAGCCGCCCTTGGCGAGGGTGAACTCGCGCGAGGCGTCGCCGCTGCACTCGGTGCCCCCGGCGCCGGGCGTGGCGCTGAAGCTGTAGTCGACCTTGACCACCGCCTCCTCGCCACTCTCGCTGACCACGGCAGCGTCGCCGATGTCGGCCATGTGGCCGGCGCCGCAGTTCGGCTCGCGGCCGTTCTCGGCGTAGTAGCTCATGATCGCTTCCTTGGCGCCGGAGAACTTTTCCAGCGCCGACGCATCGGCCAAGGCCGCCGTTGCGCCGAGGCCGACGCACAGGATGGACGCGGCCACGGCAAGTCTTGCATGAGACATTTTGCTCTCCCCATTGGCGCCGGCCGACGGCCGCCCTCGGCCCTCGCCCGGCATCGTCCCGATCGCCGCGGTGGCGCTACTTGGCGGGGATGATCTCGGAGACGTCGTTGGTGTTGACGTCGTACTCGATCGTCACCTTCTCGCCGACCTTAATCTCGTCGAACTTGATGCCCGCCGCCTGGCCCTCGACGATGTAGGGCTGGCCGTCGATGACCACCGTCCGCGTGGTCGGGTCGACGCTTTCCACTGTGCCGGTCGACGAGTCCGCCATGGCGGCGCCGGCTCCCAGCAGCAGGGGCAGGGCGAGAGCAGCGGCATGGAGCTTGTTCATTTCGATCCTCCTGGCGGAACGTCGTCCGCAGCTATTTCGATCGGCGGCCGCCGGCTGCGACTGTCGGGCGGACCGGCCAGCCGCCACGATCCCTCGGATGTGGCGCTAACCCGCGAAGGCTACGATCCACAAGCTCCAGGACGGCAGTATGTTACGGTAACAATCTGCTCCGGATTCCGCGGCTGGCAGGTGCGGTCGGAAGTGCTATGGTCGTGGTCGAGGCAGGGGAATAGAGGCGCTATCATGCCGACGACCCTACAGGCGTCGCTGACGCCAGAAGGTGGCCCATCGGCGCCAGATATACGCGCCTGTCTTCGCCGGCTGCTCGGCGATGCCGCATTTCGGGCCACCGCGCGCCGCCGCAGGCTGCTGGAATATGTGGTCGAGCAGATGCTGGCCGGGCAGGCGGAACGGCTCAAGGCCTATGACCTCGCCTTGTCCGTGCTCGGGCGCGACGAGCGCTTCGACCCGCAGTACGACCCGATCGTACGGATCGAGGTCGGCCGCCTGCGGCGCGACCTGGAGCACTGGTACCTCACCGACGGTCGTGACGACCCGATCCGGATCACCATACCGAAAGGGCACTATGTGCCCGCATTTGAACGGCATCCGGACCAGGCGCCGCCGGCACCCATGCGGAATCCGCCTGCGCCTCGGTTGAACCCATCGGGTCGTCCGCTCGGTTGGCGCTGGTCCGCGGCCGGCGGACTATGCGTGCTCGTATTGATCGGTGTCGCAATCTGGTCGACATGGTGGAACGGGCGGCAGGCGCAGGCGCCGGGACCGGTATTGGTCGTCGTGCCGTTCAAGGGGCTGAGCGGTGGTGAAGGCGGGCGCCTGCTCGCGGACGGCCTAACCAGTGGGCTGATCGTCGACCTGATGCGCTACGAGCCCGTGCAGGTGTTCATGGCCCCGCCGGGCGGGGACACCAGCGCACCATTGCCCGGGATGGCAGCCGACGCGCCCGCCTACGTGGTCACCGGCAGCGTGGAACGGGAGCCGGGTCAGCTTCGGGTCACGGCCAAGTTGACCGATCGGGTGTCCGGTCAGGTGCTGTGGAGCCAAAGATACGATCAGGCACTGACCGCCGCCACGGTGCGCGATGTCCAGGACGATATCTCCACCGGGATCGCGAGCCGTCTGGCCCAGGACTATGGCGTGGTCCAACTGGCCGCCGCCCGACAGCTGGCCGGGACCGTGCCGAAGACCATGCTGACCTACGATTGTATCCAGCGAGCGCGCGCTTACCGGCTGCACTTCGACCCGAACGACTACCCACCGGTTCGCGCCTGCCTCGAGGAGGCGGTGCGCCGCGAGCCCGGCGACGCCGGTGCCTGGGCCATGCTGGCCTTCGCCCACATGGACGCAGCCCGCTACTGGCTGGTGGAGCCGTCGCTACGAGCCGGCGAGCTGGACGCGGGGCTGGCGGCAGCGCGGCGCGCCGTCGGGCTCGCACCCGAGAGCGTGCGCAGCCTGCAGTCGCTGGCGGCACTGCTCTACGCGCGGGGCGAGTTCGCCGACGCCGAGCGCGTGCAGCGGCAGGCGATCGCGCTGAACCCCCATGACCCGGAGAGCCTGGCCCAGCTCGGCTGGCGGCTGGTGGTCCGCGGCCGCTGGGGCGAGGGTGGCCAGCTCCTCCAGACGGCCATCGACCGCAGCCTCGTCACGCCGACCTGGTATCACCTGGACCTCGCCTTCGCCCTTTATCTCGGGGGCGACTTCGAACGCGCCCACGACGCGGCGAAGCGCGCCAGAGGAAGTTGTTGCGGCTACGATCATGTTGCGCTGGCCCTGACGGAACAGGCGCTCGGTCGTACCGCATCGGCGCGCCAGGCCCTGGAGGAGGCCATCCGGACAGCGCCGTTGCTCGAGCAGGACCCGGTAGCCTTCTGGAGCAGGTTTCAGGTCGCGCCGGAGGTCATCGAGCGGCTCAACGCCGGTCTGGTGCAGGCGGGGCTGGAACTTCCGGTTCCTGCAACACCAATCCACCCTCATGAACTCGTAGAAGACAGCGCATCCGGTGGTAGCCCGTAACACCAGGGTTAGCGCGGCCGTATCACGGTGAGCGCGGGGCGATCAGGGGCACTCTGTGGCATGATGGCCTAGGATTGCTGGATCGGCGGTCGGTTGCCGGCCGCGGCGCGTGGTGTGAGAGGGCGACATGGGCCGGCCGTTCGGGCCAAAGATCAGGCCCTTGAGCAGCATCGGCACCCGCGCCCCGCTGGTGGCGGCGCGCTGACGGGTGGGCTCGGCCATCACGCCATGCGCCCGGTCCCAAGGCTCCTGGTCGACGATGGCGGCGTGCTCGCCCGGATAGTCCACGCCCTTGTGCATCGCCCGGCTGAGACGGACCCGGTTTGCGAGGATCTTGTAGATGTCGCCCTTGGTCCAGGCGCGGCCGCCCTGCAGACTGCTGTTCGCGTTCCAGCGCTTGGTGACCTCGCCGGCGGCGATGAGATCACGCCCGGCTCTCAGCGCCGAGCCCGGGGCAGCGAAGCCGGTGAAGATCGTCCGCACCAGCTCGGCCTCGGGCTCGACCACGACCAGCTTCCTCGCCTCGACCCGATAGCCGAGCGGGACGTTGCCGCCCATCCACATGCCCTTGCGACGGGAGGCAGCGAACTTGTCGCGGATCCGCTCGCCGATCACCCGGACGGTCGCTACAGCTTTGTCGGCATCAAGCCGGTTTCCTACCCGATCCCCAACGATGGTCCGGTGGGACAGATGCTCTGCCATCTCGGCCGCCATCCCTTCCGCCCAGCCCACATGCACTACTTGGTCACCGCACGGGGTTTCCAGAAGGTCGTCACCCATACATTCGTCGGCGACGATTCCTACGTCGTCTCGGATAACGTCTTCGGTGTGAAGCGCTAGTGTCCTGCATCGGAAATTCGCGGCAAAGTGGTGGGGGGAATGCGGAGGTGTCGATGCCCTACCGAAGACCGACGGCGCTGGTGCTGAGCGGAGCGGAGGCGTGGGCGAGACGATGCCGAACGGCGCAGGCGCTGGCCTTGCGGGCACGCATCGTGCTGCGGTCCGGCGATGGCCTGAGCAACACGGCGATCGCGCACGAGCTCAAGATCGCCAAGCACACGGTCGGCAAATGGCGCGAGCGCTTCGCCCGGCTCCGGAGCGATGGCCTGCTGGACGAACCCAGGCCCGGCGCCCCGCGCCGGATCGGTGACGAGGAGATCGCGGCCCTGGTGGACCGAACGCTCTCCACGCGGCCTGCGGCCGCGACGCACTGGAGCCTGCGCAGCATGGCAAAAGCCACGGGCCTGTCGGTGTCGACGGTCGGCCGGGTCTGGCGGGCGTTCGGCTTGCAGCCGCATCGCACGGAGACGTTCAAGCTCTCCACCGATCCGCTGTTCGCCGAGAAAGTGCGCGATATCGTCGGTCTGTACCTCGCCCCACCCGACCGCGCCATCGTGCTGTGCGTCGACGAAAAGAGCCAGATGCAGGCGCTTGACCGCACCCAGCCGCTCCTGCCACTCCGGCCCGGCCAAGTCGAGCGGCGCACCCACGACTATGTCCGAAACGGCACCACCAGCCTGTTTGCCGCGCGCGATGTCACCGCCGGCAAGGTGATCGGCAAGTGCTTCCCACGCCACCGCGCGATCGAGTTCCGTAAGTTTCTGGACGAGATCGAGGCCAATCTGCCGCCTGACCTCGACGTGCATCTCGTGCTGGACAACTCAGCGACTTACAAGACCAAGCTCATCCGCGACTGGCTGGCCAAGCGGGTCCGATATCACGTCCACTTCACCCCGACCTCGGCGTCATGGATCAACCAAGTCGAGCGGTGGTTCGCCCTGCTGACCGGGCTGATGACCTGCGGCGCCTGCGGCCACGCCTTCACCTCGGTCGGGCGCGACTATCTCGCCTGCGTCGGTGCCCGGACCATGGGCGTCTGCACACAAAGGACGGGGCTCAAGCGCGCGGCGGTCGAGGAGGCGATCCTGGCCGTGGTCAAGGAGCGGCTGCTGACACCGGACGCGGTGGCGGCGTTCATCGCCAGCTTCACCGACGAGGTGAACCGCCGGCGCGACGAGCAGCTGGGACAACGGCGCACGGTCAAGGCCAGATTGGCGCAAGCCGAGCGCAAGCTGCAGGGCATGTACGACGCCATCGCCGAAGGGCTGCGCACGCCGGGGCTGCTGGGCCAGCTCCAGGCCTTGGAGGCGGAGCGGGACCGGCTGGCAACATCCCTCGCGGAGCCCGCACCGACGCCGGTGCGGCTGCACCCCAACCTGCCGGAGCTGTATCGCAAGGAGGTCGCCCGGCTGCGCGACGCCCTGTGACCTGCTCCCCTTTGGCTCCCGCATGTGAAACGAGAGTCCGTCACGAAGGGGACGGACGATGCGCAAGAGCCGGTTCAGCGAGGAGCAGATCATCGGGGTCCTGCGGGAGCAGGAGGCCGGGGCTTCGACGGCGGAGGTGTGCCGCAAGCACGGGATCAGCGACGCGACGTTCTACAAGTGGAAGGCGCGCTACGGCGGGCTCGAGCTGTCGGAGGCCAGGCGGCTCCGGGCGCTGGAGGACGAGAACGGGAGGCTGAAGCGGCTCTTGGCCGAGGCCATGCTCGACAACGCCGCCTTGAAGGACCTGCTGCGAAAAAACTGACCTCGCCCGCGGCACGGCGGGCGGCGGCGCTGCGGCTGGTGGCCGAGCGCGGCTTCTCGCAGCGACGCGCTTGCGGGCTGGTCTCCGTCGATCCGAAGACGGTGCGGCGGGTGGCGGCACCCGACGCGCCGGAGGTGCGGGAGCGGCTGCGCGCGCTCGCCGGCGAGCGGCGTCGCTTCGGCTACCGGCGCCTGGGCGTGCTGCTCGAGCGGGAGGGCATGCGGCTGAACCCCAAGAAGCTCTACCGCCTCTACCGCGAGGAGGGCCCGGCGGTGCGCCGGCGCCGCGGCCGCAAGCGCGCCACCGGCACGCGGGAGCCCATGACCGTGCCGCAGGCGCCCAACGACCGCTGGTCTTTGGACTTCGTCTCGGACTGCCTGGACCATGGCCGCCGCTTCCGCATCCTGGTCATCGTCGACGACTTCAGCCGCGAATGTCTCGCTGCCATCGCCGACACTTCGATCTCCGGGGCGCGGCTGGCCCGCGAGCTCGATGCCATGATCGCCTGGCGCGGACCGCCACGGCTGATCGTGAGCGACAACGGGCCGGAGATGACCTCCCAAGCCGTCCTGCGCTGGGCCCACCGGAGCGGCGTGGCCTGGCATTACATCGCCCCCGGCAAGCCGCAGCAGAACGCCTTCGCCGAGAGCTTCATCGGCCGTCTACGCGACGAGTTCCTGAACGAGCAGGTGTTCGACAACCTGGGCCATGCCCGCCGGCTGCTCGCCGCGTGGCGCCAGGACTACAACCACGTCCGGCCCCACTCCGCCCATGGCGGCCTCCCGCCGGCCGCCGCGGGCGAACGGCTGCGCAACCCCGACCAGCTCCGCCGCCCGCCCGCTCCCCTCGCAGCCGCCAAGCTGCTATGACGGTCGTGGACTCTCGCCAAGAACGAGGGCGCCCCGGGGAGCAGGTCACCTGGCCAATCCGCTGATCCGCGACGAGGCCATCGAGCAGCTGTGCCGCCTGATGACCAAGGTCACCGTGGCGCCGGGCAAGGGCTACGTGGAGTTGGTGGTGGAGGGGACGCTGACGGCGATGCTGGCCCTAGGCTCAGGGAGCCGGGCCGAGGCGTTCGCGTCTTGTTCTGGAAGTACGGTAAAGGTGGTTGCGGGGGCAGGATTTGAACCTGCGACCTTCAGGTTATGAGCCTGACGAGCTACCGGGCTGCTCCACCCCGCGGTGGGGAAGGGTGTGGTGGTGACGTGGATCGTGTGGGGGGTGGTTGGTGGACCTGGCGGCGACCTACTCTCCCGCGCCTTGAGGCGCAGTACCATGGGCGCTGCGGGGTTTCACGGCCGAGTTCGGAATGGGATCGGGTGGGGCACCCGCGCTATCGGCCACCAGGTCGGGCAACCATCCCCGGGGCCGCGGTGCTGGACCGCGGGTCCTTGGGGGTTGTGCCGGCAAGTGTTGGCATGGGTTCTCGTGGCTGTGGTTGTCGCTGATGGGGGTCGAGGTCGTTCGAGCGATTAGGACCGGTCAGCTCAGCGCGTCGCCACGCTTGCACATCCGGCCTATCGACGTGGTGGTCTACCACGGCTCTGATGGCGAGACCTGGTTTTGCGGTAGGTTTCCCGCTTAGATGCTTTCAGCGGTTATCCTGTCCGAACTTGGCTACCCGGCTGCGCGGCTGGCGCCACGACCGGTCCACCAGAGGTTCGTCCACCCCGGTCCTCTCGTACTAAGGGCAGCTCCGCGCAAGTCTCGAACACCCACGGCAGATAGGGACCGAACTGTCTCACGACGTTCTAAACCCAGCTCACGTACCACTTTAATCGGCGAACAGCCGAACCCTTGGGACCTGCTTCAGCCCCAGGATGTGATGAGCCGACATCGAGGTGCCAAACAACCCCGTCGATGGGGACTCTTGGGGGTTATCAGCCTGTTATCCCCGGCGTACCTTTTATCCGTTGAGCGATGGCCCTTCCACGCGGGACCACCGGATCACTAGCGCCGACTTTCGTCTCTGCGCGGCCCGTCGGCCTTGCAGTCAGGCAGGCTTGTGCGCTTGCACTCGGCTGCCGGTTTCCGACCGGCATGAGCCCACCATCGCGCGCCTCCGTTACTCTTTGGGAGGCGACCGCCCCAGTCAAACTGCCCGCCATGCAGGGTCCCGGACCCGGTTTCACGGGCCTCGGTTAGACACGCGCTGAGATCAGGGTGGTATTTCAAGGTTGCCTCCACCCGAGCTGGCGCCCGGGCTTCGCTGGCTCCCACCTATCCTACACAGATCCAAGCGCGTGCCAGTGCAAAGCTGCAGTAAAGGTGCACGGGGTCTTTCCGTCTGACCGCGGGTACCCCGCATCTTCACGGGGAATTCAATTTCGCTGAGTTGGCGTTGGAGACAGTGGGGAAGTCGTTACGCCATTCGTGCAGGTCGGAACTTACCCGACAAGGAATTTCGCTACCTTAGGACCGTTATAGTTACGGCCGCCGTTTACCGGGGCTTCGGTTCGCAGCTTGCACCGCTCCCCTTGACCTTCCGGCACCGGGCAGGCGTCAGACCCTATACGTCGTCTTCGTGACTTCGCAGAGCCCTGTGTTTTTAGTAAACAGTCGCCACCCCCTGGCCTGTGCCCCTCGCTGCTGGTTGCCCAACAACGAGGCCCGCTTCTCCCGAAGTTACGCGGGCAATTTGCCGAGTTCCTTCAACGCCGTTCTCTCAAACACCTGGGTATGCTCAACCAGTCCACCTGTGTCGGTTTCGGGTACGGTCCATGTTGCGGGGGCTGTTTCCTGGAGACCCTTGGCCGCCCGTCCAATCCGATCAGGACGAACGACGTTCGGATCCCGTCACCACCCGCGGGCCCAGGAATGTTGACCTGGTTGCCATCGGCTACGCCTTTCGGCCTCGCCTTAGGGGCCGGCTCACCCTGCGTGGATTAGCCTTGCGCAGGAACCCTTGGACTTTCGGCGAGAGCGTCTCTCACGCTCTTGATCGCTACTCATGTCAGCATGCGCACTTCCGATACCTCCAGCCGGGTTCACACCCGACCTTCGCCGGCCTACGGAACGCTCCGCTACCACTCCCTTGCGGGAGTCCACAGCTTCGGTACGTGGCTTGAGCCCCGTTACATCTTCGGCGCGGGACGGCTTGATTAGACCAGTGAGCTGTTACGCTTTCTTTAAAGGATGGCTGCTTCTAAGCCAACCTCCTGGTTGTTATGGCCGTCCTACATCCTTTCCCACTTAGCCACGATTTGGGGACCTTAGCTGGTGGTCTGGGCTGTTTCCCTCTCGGCGACGGACCTTAGCACCCGCCGCCTGTCTGCCGGACCAGAAACCTCGGTATTCGGAGTTTGGTTAGGTTTGGTAAGACTTGCGTCCCCCTAGCCCATCCAGTGCTCTACCCCCGAGGGTCTATAATCCGACGCGCTACCTCAATAGCTTTCGCGGAGAACCAGCTATCTCCGGGTTTGCTTGGCCTTTCACCCCTAGCCACAGGTCATCGCCGACTTTTTCAACAGGCGTGCGTTCGGTCCTCCAGTGCGTGTCACCGCACCTTCAACCTGCCCATGGCTAGATCACCCGGTTTCGGGTCTACCGCGTGCAACTCGATCGCCCTGTTCAGACTCGCTTTCGCTGCGCCTACGCCTACCGGCTTAAGCTTGCTGCACACGGTAACT
>CAVRGN010000013.1:0-822500 GCA_963720725.1 uncultured Alphaproteobacteria bacterium | reverse complement strand
GCGAGGAGCAGGGCTGGGCCTAAATGGACGCCCTGCACCAGAACATCGCCGCCTACACGCATTCCGGCTCGAAGCCCTGCCGCCAAGCCGGCGCCGGCGAATATGCGATCGGGCTGTCGTTCGAGTACCGGGCCAACAAGACCAAGAAGGACGGGGCGCCGATCGCCATCGTCCTGCCCAAGGAAGGCCTGGGCTGGGACATGGAGGCCACCGCGATCATGGCCAACACCGAGGAGCTCGAGGCGGCGCAGAAGCTGGCGGACTGGGCGGTGACGCCGGAGGCCAACCAGCTCTATGCCGAGAATTACGCGATCGTCGCGCTGGAGGGCATCGCCACACCGCTCGAGTTCGTCGAGGGCGACTTGCGCGAGATGCTGATCAAGAACGATTTCGCGTGGGCCGCCGCCAACCGCGAGCGCATCCTGGGAGAGTGGGCGAAGCGCTACGACGGCAAGTCCGAACCCAAGAGCTGAGCCTGCGCGCCGAGGAACGGGGACTCGGCCGGCGGGAATCGCCGCCGGCCGGTGGGGGACGCAAAAATGGACAGCGCGCCGACGAGCGAACCGTACTTGCGGATTCGCAACGTCACCAAGAAGTTCGGCCCCTTCACCGCACTCGACCAGGTCGACCTCGATATCCTGCCCGGCGAGTTCGTATCGTTCCTGGGGCCCTCGGGGTGCGAAGACCACGCTGCTGCGCGCGATCTCCGGGCTGGACGTGCAGACCGCCGGCACGATCCAGCAGGGCGGGCGCGACATCTCCACCCTGCCGGTGGCCGAGCGCGACTTCGGCATCGTGTTCCAGTCCTACGCCCTGTTCCCGAACCTGACCATCAAGGACAATGTCGGCTACGGGCTGGTCTCGGGCGGCAAGCCTCGGGCCGAGGTCGATCAGCGGGTCCGCGAGCTCCTGACGCTGGTGGGCCTGCCCGAGCAGGCGGACAAGTATCCGGCGCAGTTGTCGGGCGGCCAGCAGCAGCGCATCGCACTGGCCCGCGCCCTGGCACTGTCGCCGGGACTCCTCCTGCTCGACGAGCCGCTCTCCGCGCTGGACGCCAGGGTGCGGGCAAGGCTGCGCGGCGAGATCCGCGACCTCCAGCACCGGCTCGAGGTGACCACGATCATGGTCACCCACGACCAGGAGGAAGCGCTCACCATGTCCGACCGGATCGTGGTGATGAACAAGGGCCGTATCTGAGCAGGTCGGCACGCCCGACGAGATCTACAGCCGGCCGGCAACCGCGTTCGTGGCCGATTTCGTGGGCAAGATGAACTTCCTCGACGGCAAGCGGGTGACCAGCGCCCGCGCCGAGGTGAAGGGGGCGGCGCTCGATTTCACCGAGGAGGTGCAACTCGGCCAAGGCACGCCGGAGACCGTCTGCCTCCGGCCCGAGGACGTGGTCGTCCGCAACCTGGCGGAGCACCCGGGCAACCGGCTCGAGGTGCAGGTCGGGGTGATGGAATTCATCGGCAACCACTTCGCGACCACGCTCCATGCCGTGGGCACGAGCCTGAACTTCTCGGCCGACCTGTCGATCAACGACGTCCGCGACCTGGGCATCGCGTCGGGCGGCAGGATCGAGGTGGCGCTGCCGCCGAACCGGCTGCGGGTGTTCGCCCAGCCGCCCGCGTCCGCCTGAGGCCCGAGGAGCCCGGTCATGGCGACATCGCGCCTCGGGGTGCTGGCGGGCACGGCCGCCGCACCGCTGAAGCAGCAACTCGGCCGCGACGACTGGATCATGCGCGGCGCCCTGCTGGGCCTGGGCCTCTGGCTGGTCCTCACCGTGCTCCTGCCGCTCTGGGCGCTGCTCTCCAAGAGCTTCCAGGCGGCGGACGGCAGCTTCGTCGGCCTCTGCCAACTTCCAGGCCTACTTCGCCAATCCGGCGCTCGCGGCCTCGATCGCCAACTCGGTCTGGATCTCCGTGCTGAGCACGATCATCTGCGTGCTGCTCGCCTTCGCCTACGCCTATGGCCTGACCCGGACCTGCATGCCCGCGCGCGGGCTGTTCCGCGTCATCGCCCAGATCCCGATCCTGGCCCCTTCGCTCCTGCCGGCGATCAGCCTGGTCTACCTGTTCGGCAACCAGGGTCTCGCCAAGGGACTCCTGTTCGGCGCCTCGATCTACGGCCCGATCGGGATCGTCATCGGCGAGGTATTCTGGACGTTTCCGCATGCGCTGATCATCATCACGACCGCACTCGCCATTTCCGACGCCCGGCTGTACGAGGCGGCTGAGGCGCTGCGGGCGAGCCCGAGCCGGACCTTCTGGACCGTCACCATCCCCGGCGCGCGCTACGGGTTGATCAGCGCGGTCTTCGTCGTGTTCACGCTGGTGATCACCGACTTCGGCGTGCCCAAGGTGATCGGCGGCCAGTTCAACGTGCTCGCGACCGATATCTACAAGCAGGTGGTCGGCCAGCAGAACTTCCAGATGGGCGCCGTGGTCGGTTTGATCCTGCTGCTGCCGGCCGTGATCGCGTTCGCCATCGACCGGGTGATGCAGCGCCGTCAGTCGGCCTTGCTGTCCTCGCGGGCAGTACCCTACGCGCCCAAGCCGGACGCGTTCGTCGACCGGGTGATGCTGGGGATCTGCGGAGCGCGATCGCGTTCGCGATCCTGATCATGCTCGGCGTCGCGTTCTTCGCCTCGATCGCCACCTTCTGGCCCTACAACCTGACGCCGAGCCTCAAGAACTACAATTTCGATTTGATGGATGGCGGTGGCTGGGCGAGCTACTACAACTCCCTGACCCTGGCGGCACTCACCGCCCTGTTCGGCACTGCCATCATCTTCACCGGCGCCTACCTGGTCGAGAAGACACCGCGCTTCCAGCAGCCGCGCGCCTTCATCCAGTTCCTGGCGCTGCTGCCCCTGGCGGTGCCTGGTCTGGTGCTGGGCCTGGGCTACATCTTCTTCTTCAACAACCCGGCCAACCCCTTCAATTTCATCTATGGCACGATGGTGATCCTGGTGGTCTGCACCATCTCCCACTTCTACTCGGTGTCGCACCTGACCGCGGTCACCGCGCTGAAGCAGATCGACCAGGAATTCGAGACCGTCTCGGCCTCGCTGCGCGTGCCGTTCTGGCGTACCTTCACCCGCGTGACCCTGCCGGTATGCCTGCCCGCCGTCCTGGACATCGCGATGTATCTGTTCGTCAACGCCATGACCACGGTCTCCGCCGTCGTGTTCATCTACGCTCCGAGCACTACGCTCGCGGCGATTGCGGTGCTGAACATGGACGACGCGGGCGACGTCGCTCCGGCCGCGGCCATGGCGATGCTGATCTTCGCCACCTCGGCCCTGGTCAGGACGGTCTACATGCTGATCACCCAAGGTTACCTCGCCCGCTCCCAGGCTTGGCGCAGGCGGTGACGGAAGAGCTCGGCCGGTTCGACCTCGCGGTGGTCGGGGCGGGGATTTGCGGCTTGGCCCACGCCCTGGCCGCCGCGAGACGCGGGCTGAAGGTGGCGGTGATCGAGCGCGACTTTCAGGCCAATGGCGCCTCGATCCGGAATTTCGGTTTCGTCACCGTCACCGGCCAGCAGCAGGGGGAGTGCTGGCGCCGCGCCATGCGCTCGCGCGAAATCTGGGCCGAGATCGCGCCGGCCGCCGGTGTCCGGGTCGAGCATGCCGGCTTGGCCGTGGCGGTCCGCCGGGCCGAGGCGGTGGCCGTGATCGAGGCGTTCCGTGCCACCGAGATGGGCGAGGCCTGCGAGCTGCTGTCCGCGCGCGATGGGCTGGCCCGGTTCCCGATGCTCGCCGGTGGCGAACTGCGCGCGGTGTTGTGGAGCCCCCACGAGCTCAGGGTCGAGTCGCGGCAGGCGATCCCGGCCCTGGCAAGGTGGCTGGCCGAGGCCCACGGCGTCACCTTCTTCTACCGTACGCTCGCGCGGGGCGTTGAGCTGCCGGCGATCGAGACCACGCGCGGCCGTATCGCGGCGGCCCGATGCGTGGTGTGTCCCGGCGACGATTTCCTGGGGCTGTTCGCCGACCGCTTCGCCGCTTATGGGCTCACCCGCTGCAAGTTGCACATGCTGCGGCTGGCAGCCACCCCTGCCCTGCCCCGATTCACCGCGGCCGTGATGTCCGACCTCGGCCTTGTGCGCTATCTGGGCTATGCCGAGCTGCCCGAGGCCGCGGCCCTCAAGTGCCGGCTCGAGGTCGAGCAGGCCGAGCACCTGGCCAACGGCGTCCACCTCATCGCGGTGCAGAACGCGGACGGCTCGCTCGTGGTCGGCGATTCCCACCACTATGACGCGACGCCAGACCCGTTTGCTCCGGCCGCGGTGGACGAGCTGATCCTGGACGAGTTCCGCAAGGTGGTCGCGATGCCGGAACCTGCGGTGAGCGAGCGCTGGCTCGGCACCTACGCGTCGGCACCCGATCGCCTGATGCTGGTCGATCGTCCCGCAAACGGGGTCCGGCTGGTCGCGATCACCAGCGGTACGGGTGCGAGCACCTCATTCGCGATCGCCGAGGAGGTGCTCGACGAGCTGACCGGGGAGCATGCGTGATGGATCAGCCCTTCCAGCATCTGCGGGCGGTGGTGCTCGACTGGGCGGGGACCATGGTCGACCACGGCTCGCTGGCACCGATGGGGGTGTTCGTCGAGGCGTTCGCCCGGTTCGGCGTGGAACTCACCATCGACGAGGCACGCGGTCCCATGGGCATGGCCAAGCGGCCGCACATCGCCACCCTGATGGCCCTGCCCCGCATCGCCGAGGCTTGGCGGCGCGCGCATGGCCGGGATCCGGGTGAGGCCGACATCGACGCGGTCTACGAGCTGTTCGTGCCGATGAATGTCGAGGTGGCGGCGCGCTACGCTGACGTGATCCCTGGCGCGGCGGCGGCGGTGGACCTCTTGCGCGGGCGCGGTCTCAAGATCGGGTCGAGCACGGGCTACACCCGCGAGATCATGGCCGAGGTGATCCCCGTGGCGGCGGCCCAGGGCTATGTACCCGACTGCATCGTCTGCACGGGCGACACACCGGACGGCCGGCCCACGCCTTTCATGCTCTACCGCGCCTTTCTCGATCTGAAGGTCTGGCCGGCCTGGGCCTGCATCAAGGTCGACGACACCGAGGTGGGCATCGAAGAGGGCCGCAACGGCGGCTGCTGGACGGTCGGAGTGGCGGTCACCGGCAACGTGTTCGGGCTGTCGCTCGCCGAGACCCGGGCCCTGCCGGCGGACGCTCTGGCGAGCCGTCGTGCGGCTGCGGCAGCGCGGCTTGACGCAGCGGGAGCCCATTACGTGATCGACGGCGTCGCCGACATCCTGCCGGTGGCCCAGGCCATCGAGGAGCGGCTGGCCCGCGGCGAACGGCCTTGAACGGAGCGGAGGGCGACGGGAACCTTTCGCCCGAGCGACGGCGCTGGGCCGCCGGCCATCTCGATGCCGAGACCCGAACACTCCTGGCCGAGGACGAACGCTGGTTTCTCAGGCAGTCCCTGTCGACCCCCTGCCTGAACGTCGCCGTGGCGGCCGCCGGCAGCTGTCTCACCGACGCCCAAGGTCGGCAGATCCTCGATTTCCACGGCAACGGCGTGCATCAGTTGGGCTATGGCCACCCCAAGGTCGTCGCCGCGATCAAGGCTCAGCTCGACACCCTGCCCTTCTGTCCGCGCCGCTACACCAACCAGGCCGCGATCGACCTTGCCCGACGGCTGGTCGAGCTGGCGCCTGAGGGTCTGGGCAAGGTCCTGCTGGCACCCAGCGGCTCGGCGGCGATCGGCATGGCGCTCAAGCTCGCCCGCTACGCGACCGGGCGGCACAAGACGGTGTCGATGTGGGATGCGTTCCACGGCGCCAATCTCGACGCCGTCTCGGTCGGCGGCGAGGCGCTGTTCCGCAAGGATGCGGGGCCGCTCCTGCCGGGGAGCGAGCATGTGCCGCCCCTGGGCCTCGCGAGCCGCTTCTTCGGCGAGGATGGCCGGAGCCATGAACGGCTGGCGGACTATATCGACTATGTCCTGGAGGTGCAGGGCGACGTTGCGGCGGTGGTCGCCGAGCCGATGCGCTGGACCACGGTGGAGCCGCCGCCGCACGATTTCTGGCCTCGGGTAAGGGCGAGCTGCGACCGACACGGCTCGCTCTTGGTGTTCGACGAGGTCCCGAGCTGTCTCGGCCGGACCGGCACCATGTTCGTGTGCGAGCAGGTGGGCTGCGTGCCGGACATGCTCGTGCTCGGCAAGGGTCTGGGTGGCGGCATCATGCCCATGGCGGCCCTGATCGCGCGGCCCGATCTGGACGTGGCGGCCGACCGGGCGCTGGGGCACTACACGCACGAGAAGAGCCCGGTCGGCTGCGCCGCCGCACTGGCTACCCTCGCAGTCATCGAGGAGGAGGCGCTCCTCGCCGCGGCCCGTGATCTCGGCCGCCACGCGCTGTCGCGGCTGGAGCAGATGGCCGACCGCCACGCTGCGATCACCCAGGTACGCGGGCTCGGCCTCTATCTGGGTGTGGAGATCGGCCGGCGCGGCGATGGCGCGGCGGGGGCGGCGGCCGAGCGCATCATGTACCGATGCCTCGACAACGGCCTGAGCTTCAAGCTTGGGGGCGGCAACGTGGTCACCTTGTGCCCCCCGCTCACCGTCGGCCGGGCAAATCTCGATCGCGCCCTGGATATCCTTGACGATGCGGTCGCGGCCGAGCGATCGGCCGGCCGCTGAAGGTGAGCAGCGCGAACAGCTCGCCATAGGCATGGATCAGCGCGTCCAGCATGCAAGTCGCTCCGGTTCGGTCGGCCGCGGCTCGCGGCCCCTCCCGTGAGATGGATTGACACGCGACCTGCCACAAACGATGGTTTCTTGCCTCATTGGTGAGAAAAACTTACATGGCGAGCATTCGCCTGCCCTCGCTCAATGCGCTGCGCGCCTTCGAGGCGGCCGCTCGGCACGGCAGTCTGTCGCGCGCGGCCGAAGAGCTGCATGTCACCCATTCGGCGGTCAGCCACCAGATCAAAGCCCTGGAGGCCGAGCTGGGCGTACCGCTGCTGCGGCGTGTCGGCCGCGGCGTGCAGGTCAATGCGGTGGGCCAGCAGCTGGAGATGGCGCTGGGCGATGCCTTCGCGCGCATCGGCCGTGCGGTGCGTCTGGCCCGGCAGCGTGACGGCAGCGGCATTCTCACCGTGAGCGTGGAGCCGTCGTTCGCCGTGCGCTGGTTGGTGCTGCGGCTCGGGCGGTTCCATGCAGCGCATCCCGGGATCGACCTGCGCCTCTCGGCGACCGGAGCCCTCGCCGACTTCGCGCGCGAGGACGTGGATCTGGCGATCCGCTACGGTGGTGGCGACTGGCCCGGCCTGCAGGCGGAGCGGCTCCTCGACCTCAGGTGCTTTGCGGTGTGCAGCCCGCATCTCCTGACCGCCGGGCCGCCCTTGCGGCACCCTTGCGATCTCGGTCGCCACACGCTTCTGCACGAGGACGACGGCGCGTTCTGGCGGCAATGGCTGCATGCGGCGGGCGCCCTGGAGGTCGACGCCAGCTGCGGGCCGCGGTTCGACGACGCGCATCTGGCGCTCGCAGCGGCGGAAGCCGGGCAAGGCGTGGCGCTGGGCGACGATGCACTCGTCGCCGCAGAATTGGCCCAAGGCCGGCTGGTGCGCCCGTTCGCCACCGAGATCGGCACCGACAAGGGCTATTGGCTGGTTCATCCTCCGGATGCCGCGACGAGACCGAAGGTCGCGGCATTCCGCAGCTGGCTCCTGGCCGAGATAGGAGGTGCGGAGTAGGGGCCTCGCTGAGCTCCGCAGCTCTCGCCCCACTCGTATCAGACCTACGGCGCTCGGGGGGCGTTGACCCTGCGCGGGCGATGCCCTATCAGGTCGAGCGCTCCAACGAGGCCCGCTTGCGCCTCGCGTTTTGTCACGCGATGCATCTTCGGCCGAGCGGCGCCTGACCCGTCCCCAAGGATTGCCACGATGGCCGTTCCAAAACGCAAGACCTCGCCCTCGCGCCGCGGCATGCGCCGCGCGCACGACGCTCTGACCGCCCCGGCCATCGTCGAAGACAAGGATACGGGCGAGTTCCGCCGCCCGCACCACATCGACCTGAAGACCGGGATGTATCGCGGCCGCCAGGTCATCGTCCAGAAGGCTCCGTCCGAAGAGGACTAATCGCCGACCGAGCGGCTTCGCTGGATTTGGCGCTCAGCCGATCGAACCCGGACCGTCGAGCAGGATGACGCGGCGCAGCATCGGCGCCTCCCCGCCCGGCTTCGCCAGGTCATAGCGTCCGTCGCTTTCGCGCAGCTGTGGCACCTCGCCGGGCTCGATCGGTCGCGCCTGCACGCGCGCCGCACCCAACAGGTCGCGCCAAGCCTCGACGAACTGGCCGGTGACCAGGATCGCGCCCGGTGCGGCATGGGGCTCGAGACGGGCGGCCACGAGCAGGGCCAAGCCCGCCCGGGCCTGCGCCCGCGGCCCCTCGCCTGCGAGCTCGACGAACCCGGCATCGCCCCCGAAGCGAATCTCGCAGCCATAGTCCGAGCGCAAGAGGCGCTGGCGCAGCGCCAGCGCCGCCATCACCACCTGGCGCGGGTTGGGATCGATCAGCAGCGCCGAGTCGCCGTCGGAGGCACGGGCCACCGTGAGGTCGCGCCCGGCCTCGGCCACCGTCTCGGCGAAGAATCCCGGAAACGAGAACTCCGGCGACCGGGTCCTGAAAAATCGCTCCCGCACCGCGCACATCGCCCTTGAGCACGAACTGGATCTGCCGCGCGGGCCGCCACGGCCGGTCCGCACCGATCACGTTGAGCTTGTCGAGGCGGCGGAAATAGTCCGGGTTGTAGCCGCCGATCAGCAGGTCGAGGCTGGGATGGACCAGGAAGTGCTCGGCGTCGGGCAGCACGTCGTTGCGGTCGAGCGGGACCTGCCCCGGATAGCGGAAGCACTGGACCAGTTCGGCGGTCTCGGGGTGCATCCCGACATAGCCGAGCAGCCCGATCTTGAACATGCTGGCAAAGGCGTGGCAGCGGACCGGCCCGCCGCCGTGCTTGCCGGCGTACAGCTCGTCATATTCGAGCTCCAGCAGCTCGAGCTCGCCCCTGGGGATGACGTTGCGGCGGAGCAGCCGGAACAGGATCTCCCGGTCGAACTGCGGCAGGTGTGGCGCCATCTCGGTGATGAAGCCCTGCGCGATCGCGGCGGCGCTGCGGGCGATCTGCTGGCGGACGCTCTCGCGGGTGCGCCGCCGCGGATCGATGGCGGCGAGGTCACGACCGATGTAGGCGATGTCGCGCGGACGGCGGAAGGTGTGCCGGATCCAGAAGTCGCCGACTTCCTCGACGTCGCCCGTCGTCTGGTGCACGAGGCTGGTCACCTCTGGCCCGAGAAAGCGCGTCCAGGGGTCCTTGGCGGCGGGGTCGACCAGGTTGCGCTTACGCTCGGCGTCGATGTTCTTGCGGATGATCTCGACCAGATCCTCGCTGTCGTAGTTCAGGTCGAGCGCCGAGCCGGCCAGCTGCAGGCCCAAGGGGTTGCCGAGGAAGGTGCGCTGGAACACCTCCTTGCGGATCGAGGCGAAGATCTTGACGTGGTTGTTGATCGCGTGGAGGTCGCGCGCCGCCAGGGCGATGCCGACCTGCGCGAAGTGCCAGTAGCTGCGATACAGCGCCCGCTGCTCCTCGCTGTCGCCGGGATCCGCGGCTAGGAAATCCTCGAAATACTCGTCGATGTTGTCGACATACATCGCGATCGAGCTGTGGACGCGCCGGAACACCGGCAGCAGGTGCGCCACATAGTCCTTGAAGGCGGCGAAATAGGCGTCACGCGGCAGGGCCAGGAGATTGGTGAACAGGTCGCAGGCGCTGCGCAGGTTCTCGTTGCGGACCACCTTGTCCAGCGGGCCGGAAAGCGGCGGACACACGCCCAGATGCTTCTCGACCGCGAGCGTGAGCGCGATCGACCACAATGCCTTCCAGTAGGCCTCGGTCTCGCGGACGGCACCATATTCACGGTGGCTCATCAGGTCGGGATTGGC
This sequence comes from uncultured Alphaproteobacteria bacterium, assembly GCA_963720725.1. Taxonomy (GTDB): domain Bacteria; phylum Pseudomonadota; class Alphaproteobacteria; order Geminicoccales; family Geminicoccaceae; genus Benzoatithermus. Next base: position 812,521 of record CAVRGN010000013.1, on the reverse strand, counting down.
GCTGGGCTTGTCGACCAAGCGCACGCTCGGGGAGCATGGTGCCGTAGCGCTGGCGCATCGACTGGCGCTTGGCCTTGAGCAGCAGCGTCTTGCCGAAGCCCTTCGGCGCGATGATCAGCATCTCCTCGGTCGAGGAGGGGTCGAGGAAATCGGCGATCTGGTTGTTGAGGTGCAGCAGCTGCCCGTGGAACTGATCGAGATCCTCGGGCTCGATATCCTTCGCGTCGACCACCCAGGGCTTCAACGCTTTCCTCCAGCCAACCCGAGACGCTGCCGATGGCCGGCGCGCCTGTCAACGGCCGCCGCTGAACGGCGGGAGCCAAGGGGTGAGGTGCGGCAGGCGTCTGGTAGCGGAGGAGGGATTTGAACCCCCGACCAAGGGATTATGATTCCCCTGCTCTACCACTGAGCTACTCCGCCGCCGGCGGCGCCGAGGCGCCCCGGGCGCAAACGCCCGCGTCATCTATGGGCGGGGACCCGGGGTGTCAAGCGCTCAGCCGGACCGGCTCCGCCTGCCATGCGGCCGCAGCGCGCTCGATCCAGCCGCCTCCGAGCAGGCGCGTGCCGGCATAGGCGACACAGGCCTGCCCGGGCGCGACGCCCGGCTGCGGAGTCGCGAACCCGACCCGCGTCCGGCCATCCAGATCGACCGCGACCCGCGCTGGCACGGCCGGCTCATTGTAGCGATGCTTCACCGCCACCTCGCCGTCGGGTTCGGCCAGCCAATTGGCCGCCGTCAATTCCGCCTCGCGGCAGTCGCCGGCGTGGCGGGGGCCCACCACCACCCGCCGGCTGTCCACCTCGATGCCGACCACATAGAGCCGCTCGCCGTCGGCGACGTGAAGTCCGCGCCGCTGGCCCACCGTGAACCGTGCGGTGCCCTCATGGCGGCCCAGCCGGCGGCCGTCGACATGCACGATGTCTCCCGGCTCGAACGCATCGGGCCGCAGTCGCGCCACCAGGTCGCTGTAGTGGCCGGTGGGCACGAAGCAGATGTCCTGGCTGTCGGGCTTGGCGGCAACGGCGAGCCCGAGGCGAGAGGCATGGGCGCGCACGGCCGCCTTGTCGAGCGCACCCAGCGGAAAGCGCAGGAACTCCAGCTGCGGCGGTGTGGTGGCGAACAGGAAGTAGCTCTGGTCCTTGGCCGGATCGGCAGCGCGATGCAGTTCTGGCCCACGCGGTCCAGGCTCACGCCGGACATAATGGCCGGTGGCCAGGGCCGCGGCGCCGAGGTCGCGGGCGATGCCGAGCAGGTCGGTGAACTTGATCCGCTCGTTGCAGCGCACGCAAGGTATGGGCGTGCGTCCGGCGGCATAGGCGTCGGCGAAATCCTCGATCACCGCCGTCCGGAACCGCGCCTCGAAATCCAGCACGTAGTGGGCGATGCCAAGGCGGGCCGCGACCTCGCGCGCATCGTGGATGTCCTGGCCGGCGCAGCACGCACCCTTGCGACCGCGGGCAGCGCCATGGTCGTAGAGCTGCAGGGTGACACCGACGACCTCGTACCCCGCCTCGGCCAGGAGCGCCGCCGTGACCGAACTGTCGACGCCGCCGGACATGGCGACCACGACCCGCCCGCCCGCGGGCACGCCGTCGAGCTTGCCGGCCGCGGTCACGACCAGCCCAACAGCGTGGTGCGCGGCACCGCGACGCTGAGCCCGTCCAGCGCCGCGGTCAGCCGGATCTGGCACCCGAGCCGCGAGTTCGCCCGAACCTCGGCGGCGAGGTCGAGCATGTCCTCTTCCTCTGCGGAAGGGGTCGGCAGCAGGTCGACGAACGCCTCGTCCACCACGACATGGCAGGTGGCGCAGGCCATCGAGCCCCCACAAGCGCCCTCGATCGCCAGATCGTGGATCCGGGCGACGTCCAGCAGCGTCAGGCCTGCCGCCGCGTCGTAGCTGTGCGTGCTGCCGTCGGGCAGCCGGAACGTCACTCTGGGCAAGGCTGGACCGCGGGGCTCAGACCGAAAAGCTCTCACCGCAGCCGCAACGCGCCTTCTCGTTCGGATTGCGGAACACGAACTGGGCCCCGAGCTTGTCCTCGACGAAATCGAGTTCGGTGCCCAGGACGAACATGACCGCACGCGGCTCGATCACCACCTTGATGCCGTCGGTGTCGACCACCTCGGCACCCGGCTCGATCTCCCGGGCGAACTCCAGCTGGTAGCTGAAGCCGGAACAGCCGGAGGGCTTCACGCCGAGGCGCAGGCCGACAGCACCATCGCCCTTGGTCGCCATCAACTCGCGAACCCTGCTCGCGGCCGCTGGAGTCAGCGAAATCGCAGCCCGTGCCATGTCCACCCCGTCGCAGCGCCGCTCTCCATGCGAGCGCGGCTGACCCTACTATGTCGGCATGGCAGCACGCCAGACAAGGCTTGCCGTGGCCCGGCTCAGCCGATGCCGACGCGGCCGCCGCCGGCGATCCGCGCCTCGCGCAGGCCGGACCTCGCCCGCTGGATCAGAAGCTCGAGCCCCTCTTGGCGCCCAAGCCCGGTGGCGATGCCGATGCTGACCGCAAGTGGACCCCCAACCAGTCCGGCGCCGGCGACGTAGGCACACAGTCGACGCGCGAGAATGGTCGCACCGCTGAGGCCCGTGCTCGGAAGCAGCACCACCAGTTCGCCCGCCTGCCAGCGGCCGAGAATGTCGGTGGGTCGAAGGGCCAGATTGGCAGCGGCCACGATCGCCTTGAGCCGGTCTTCCTCGGGGTCCGCACCACCATCCGCACTCATGAGCAACAGCGAGAGCCGCTGCCCGTAGCGCTGACGACGCGCCACCTCCTCGCGTGCCCTCAGCGCGAGATAGACGCGGTTGTAGCAACCCAGCGCGGGATCCGAGATCGCCACCTCGAGCAGGAGGCTGGCCTGTGCCCGCCGTTGAAACTCGGCCCGGCGCCGCGACCGGGGAACTTCCTCGCCGCCCCGCTCGGGAGCCGGCGCGCGTTCGCCGGCATCGTCTGGCTGCGGCATCCCTCCGGTCCCTCTTCGATGGGCGTGCCGGAAGTTAGCGGCTGAACCTCAAGAAATGGTTGCAGAGGTCGCTGAACTCGGCCGCGACCGCTCCGGCAACGCCGACCAGGCAGCCACGAACCGGTCGACATCGCCGGGCAGGCTGCTCCAGCCCAGGCTGACCCGGATGGCGGAGCCCGCCAGAGCCCTCGGCAGGCCCATGGCGGCCAGCACGTGCGAGGGACCGATCCTGCCCGAGGAGCAGGCGGCCCCCACGCCGACCGCCATGCCGGCGAGGTCCAGGGCCATCATCTGCAGATCGCCGGCGAGCCCGGGCGTGATCAGGCAGGCGATGTTGGGCAGCCGTTCGACGGCGGCGCCGGCGATCGCCAGTTCCGGCCGGTGCGCCCGGGCCAATCGTTCGAGCCGGTCGCGCTGGATCGCGATCGCGGTCCAGTCGGTGTCAAGCCCGACCGCGACGGCGAAGCCCACGATGCCCGGAAGGTTGGGCGTGCCCGCCCGGCGGCGACCCTCCTGCCCGCCACCGCGCAGCACCGCCGTCGGCTCCAGACCGGGTGCCAGCGCCAGAGCGCCAATGCCGGGCGGGCCACCAAGCTTGTGGGCAGAAAGGGTGACCAGGTCGGCCTGCAGCGCGGCCAGATCGCAGGGCAGCTTGCCGAACGCCTGGGCGGCGTCGCAGTGCAGCAGCGCTCCGGCCGCATGGGCGAGACGGGCCGCCTCGCGTACGGGTTGCACCACGCCGGTCTCGTTGTTGGCGAACATGACCGAGACGAGCCGGGGCCGCTGCCGGTCCAGCAATTCGCGCAGCGCGGCCAGGTCGATCACGCCTTGCCCGTCCACCGGTATCCGCGTGGCCTCAGGCGCGTTCTCGAGCACGCTCGCATGCTCGGTCGCACCCACCAGCACCGGGCCAGAAACGCCCCGGAGGGCCAAGGCGTTGGCCTCGGTGCCGCCGCTGGTGAACACCACGCGGTCGGGCGCCACCGCCACCCCCGTGGCGATCACGCGGCGGGCGCGCTCCATGAATTCCCGGGCATGCCGGCCCGGACCGTGCGGCGAAGACGGGTTGCCGGCGACCGTGAGTGCCTCGGCCATCGCCGCCGCCACCTCGGGCCGTACCGGCGAGGCCGCGGCATGATCGAGATAGACCCGTGACGGCCGTCCCGGAACGGCCGTCACCTCAGGATCGGTTGGCCGCGGCAAGGGCCGGCTCGCGCCCGATCTCGGGTTCGAGAGTGCCGAGCCGGTCTTCCAATTCGCGCACACGCTCGGTCAGCCGCTCCAGGCTGCGCGTCACCGGATCGAGCGTCATGCTGCCAGGGGTGGTGCCGTAGGGCGAGAAGCAGAAGGCGTCGTCCGGCACCGGACGCGGGCCGGTCGCGCGCGCCGGGATGCCGACCACGGTCACGCCGGCCGGGACCTCCCTGACCACCACGGCATTGGAGCCGATGCGCGCCCCGTCGCCGACGGTGAACGGGCCAAGCACGGCCGCACCGGCGCCGACGACCACGCCATTGCCGAGCGTGGGATGGCGTTTGCCGGGGTCGAGGCTCACCCCGCCCAGAGACACACCCTGGTAGAGGGTCACGTCGTCGCCGATCTCGGCGGTCTCGCCGATCACCACGCCCATGCCATGGTCGATGAAGAAGCGCCGTCCGATGACCGCGCCCGGATGGATCTCGATGCCGGTCATGAACCGCCCGACCTGGGACACGAAGCGACCCGTCAGCTTCCAGTCCCGCACCCAGCAAGCATGGGCGACGCGGTGGAAGATCAGCGCGTGCACGCCAGGGTAGCAGAGCACGACCTCCAGGCGCGAACGCGCCGCAGGATCGCGTTGGAAGACCGCCTCGACATCCTCGCGGAGACTCTTGAACATCGACCTCGGCCTGCTATATGCCACCGTCGCTCTCGTGGCAGACTGCCACACCATCCGAACCAGCCGGGCCGGGCCGCGTGTACAGGTATGCATGGCCACACCTTCGTACCCGGTCTGCCGGACAGTGCCATATAAGTGGGCGCGGATGCGGTCAACGTCCAGACACCGGCGTCTGTGGCGAGCGAGACGATGGGGCGAGGGAACGTGCACTGGAGAGCTGAATGCCCGAGGTGATCTTCAACGGCTCTGACGGGCGGCTGGAAGGTCGGTATGTGCATGGCGAGGGTCCTACCCCGCCGCTGGCGATGATCTTGCATCCCCATCCGCTGCACGGCGGGACGATGAACAACCGCATCGTCTACAGCCTGTTCCACATGTTCGCCCGCCGCGGCTACTCGGTGCTGCGCTTCAATTTCCGCGGGGTCGGGCGCTCGCAGGGCGTGTTCGACCACGGCCAGGGCGAGCTGCGCGACGCCGCCGCCGCGCTGGATTGGATGCAGCACCACAACCCGAACAGCAGCGGCTGCTGGGTGGCCGGATTCTCGTTCGGTGCCTGGATCGCCATGCAGTTGCTGATGCGCCGTCCCGAGATCCTGGGCTTCATGTGCGCGAGCCTGCCGGCCAACATGTACGACTTCTCCTTCCTCGCACCCTGCCCCGCCTCCGGCCTGATCGCCCACGGCGAGAAGGATACGGTGAGCCCGCCGGATTCCGTGGTCAAGCTGGTCAACAAGCTCTCGCAGCAGCGCGGGATCGTCATCGACTACAGCTGCCTCGAGAATGCCGACCACTACTTCACCGACCATCACGAGGAGCTGGACGCGATCTGCGAGGCCTATCTCGACAAACGCCTCAAGCCCACCGAGCGCCCGATGGCCATGGCGCGCTGAGCGCCCGCCGACAGCAGATCCAAGATGAGCGGCCTGAGGTCCGAGTTCCTGCGCACGCTGGAGGCGCGCGGGTTCATCCATCAGTGCACCGATCTCGCTGCGCTCGATGCGCTGGCGGCCGGAGGCGTGGTGACCGCCTATATCGGCTACGACTGCACCGCCGACAGCCTGCACATCGGGAATCTGGTCAGCATCATGATGCTGCGCCACCTGCAGCGCGCCGGTCATCGCCCGATCGCGCTGGTGGGCGGCGGCACGACCAAGGTGGGCGATCCCTCCGGCAAGGACGAAAGTCGGCAGCTCCTTACCCAGGAGCAGATCGACGCCAACAAGCGCGGCATCGAGGCGTCACTCGCCAAGTTTCTGAGCTTCGGACCCGGTGGCGCCATGCTCGTCGACAACGACGAGTGGCTGGGCCAGCTCGGCTACATTCCGTTCCTGCGGGACTTCGGCACCCACTTCACCATCAACCGCATGCTGACCTTTGATTCGGTCCGGCTGCGGCTGGAACGCGAGCAGCCGCTGACGTTGCTCGAGTTCAACTACATGGTGATGCAGGCCTACGACTTCCTGGAGCTGTCGCGCCGCTGTGGCTGTCGGCTGCAGATGGGCGGCTCGGACCAGTGGGGCAACATCGTCAACGGGGTCGAGCTCGGACGGCGCATCGACGGCAGTCACCTGTTCGGTCTCACCACCCCGCTGATCACCACGGCGTCCGGCCAGAAGATGGGCAAGACAGCCGCCGGTGCCGTCTGGCTGGACGCGACCCGGCGCACGCCGTTCGAGTATTGGCAATACTGGCGCAACACCGAGGACGCCGATGTCGGCCGGTTCTTGCGCCTGTTTACCGAGCTGCCTCTCGTCGAGATCGACCGGCTCGACGCGCTCGATGGGGCGGAGCGCAACGAGGCCAAGAAGGTCCTGGCCTTCGAGGCGACGAAGCTCTGCCACGGCGTGGATGCCGCCGAACAGGCCGCCGCTGCCGCCCGAGCGGTGTTCGAAGGCGGCAGCGAGGGCATGGGCGGACTGCCGGTGGTGATCTGCGACGCGTCGCGACTGCGCCAGGGCCTGCCCGTGATCGAGCTCCTCTTCATGGCCGGGCTCGCCGGTTCGAACAGCGAGGCACGGCGGCTGGTGCGCGGCGGCGGCGCCCGTCTCAACGACGAGCCGATCGTCGATGAGACCGTCACCGTCGACTTGGCGGCGGTACGTGACGGGCACATCAAGCTCTCGGCCGGCCGCAAGCGCCACGTGCTGGTGCGACCGGCCTGACTTAGCGTTCGTCGATCCGGCCGCTGTCGCTGGCATCGGCGGTGAACGCGCCGAACAGATCGCGGACCATGCCGGGAACCAGTGCCGCCAGTGGATTGACGCCGATCCGCGGCGCATCCATCGGACCGGTGACGCTGAACGTGGCGGCGAGCGCCGCGTCCGAGCGCGAGCCCGACAGGATCTGGCCGATGATCGGGATGCGCCCGATGATCCGGTTCACCGTATAGGCCGGCGCAACCGTGCCGTTGATGTCGAGCTGGCCACGGCCGAGGTCGATCGTGCCGTCGGCGCGCGCACCGATGTCGCTGCCGACCAACCGCGCCTGTTCGAGTGTCAACACGTCCTTCTGCAGGCGAAACGGTACCACGAGCCTTGTAACCGGCACGCCTTGTCCGGACAGGGCGTTCGAGAGGCCGCTGAACGAGGCCAGCGAGATGATCCGGGCGACGGTGGGCGCACCCCACAGCGTGAAGTTGCGGATGCGGAGGTCGCCAGTGCCCGAGATGGCTGCGCCGGACTGGTCCAGCTCCGCCGAGAGCCGGAAGGTGCCGCCGCGGATGCCGTTGTCCGATGCGGCGAAGCCCCGGACCAGCCAGCCCGCATCGCTGCCGCGCAGGATGGCGGCGGTCAGACGGGTCGGCGTGTCCACGTCGAGGCTGACCTGACTGTCTTCGATGTTGCCGGTGATCTTGGCCGATTGCCAGACGCCCCCCTGCCGCTCCACGGAGCCCGCGAGGTTGGAGAAGGGAGCGTCGCCGAGCCGAAGCCGACCGGCGGTGACCTGCACCAGGAAATCGGGGATGTTTCCGCCGCCGCCCGACGATGCCTCCGCCTGCTGCAGGATCGGCCGCAGGTCGAGCCGATCGACATCGACCCGACCGCGCCAGCGCGTGCCGTCGAGCGTCAGGTCGGCCGTCAGTGCGCCGAGGGGTCCGCGCAGCTCGCGCAGGGCCACACGCTGTGGTGCTACCGGATCCAGCCGCAGATCGACATCGGCCTGCGCCCGCCAGCCGGCCAGTTCAGCAAAAGCGCCTTCGAATGCCAGCCTCTTCTCGTCGGCCTGCACCAGCCGCGCCGAGGCCTTGCCGGGCTCGCCGGCACGTTTGGTGATCACCAGTTCCGGGAGCTCGACCGACGCGTCACGCAGGTCCAGGGCGAGGTCGACGGTGCGCAGTGGATCCTTGCCCTCTGCCATGCTGGCGTCGATCTCGACCGCCCCACCGACCCCGTCGGGCCAGTCGAGATGCAGCCTGCGGGCGCCTGCGGCGTCGAGCCTGCCGGTAGCCTTGACGGTCCGGACCACTCCCTTGATCGGTGGTGTGTTCTCACGGAAAACGATGGTCAACGGCACGTCGTTCAGCCGGACATCGCCCTTGGCGGCAATGCCCGACGGCTCGGCGACCAGCGACAGAGCCGGGGACGTCAAGCTGTAGTCCGGGATCGCATCGCGCAGCCCGAGGTCGGTGAGCTGGCTCGTGGCCTTGTAGCGAATCCGCGCCGGGGGGATGTCATCGAGGATCGGCAGGCTGAGTTCGAGATCCGTGGTCTGGTTGCCGGATGCCCGATCGGCGACCAGGCCGGTGCTCTTGCGCAGCGCCACCGGCTCGGCATCGAGCAGCCGCATGGCCGCCGGGACCGTGGAGCGCAGCGCGATCCTCACCTTGAGCTGAGTGGTGGCGGCGCCGATCAGGTTGCTGAGAGTGACCGTTCCCTGCGTGAGATCGACCTCTCCCGTCCGGCCCGACTTCAGCTTGACCGAGAGACTGTTGCCGGCGAGCGAGGCCGTGCCGACGACACCCTTGGCCGGCGGAAAGGTGTCGAGATAGGTGACCTGCGCGCCGCTGAACGCGAACGTACCGCCCAGCTTCGGCTGATCCGGACGGGCGCCGCGCTGGTCGACCTGGAACGTGACCGCGGACAGCTGCCCTGATGGGATGTTGGCCTCGATCCAGGATCGCGCGTCAGCGGCGACTTTCGTCGGCCAAAGTTCGAGCACCTCGTTGACGTCGAGATCCTGCGCGTCGACCGTGACGTCGGCCGAAAGCTCGCCGGCGGTCATGGCCACCTTGCCGGTGGCGCCGAGCGTGAAACCCGCGGCGACCAGTTGCAGCCTCTCGATGTCGGCGCCTGAGAGGTCGCCCCGAATCTCTCCGCGCAGCGCGCCCTGCTCGATCTGGATCGGCGCCAGGCCCAAGGAGCCGATCGCGATCGAACCATTGCCCATGGTCAGGTCGACGGCAGCATCACCGACGGTCCCGGTGTTCGCATCGGCGGAGAACCGCACGGTGCCCGACACGGGCAGATCGAGCCCGGAAAGTGGCAGGTCCGGCGCGAAGGCAACGAAGTCTCTGGCCCGCAGGCCCTGCAATTGCAGCAGGACGTCCGGCCGGGCCGGTGTCGCCGTCGGCTCGCCGATCATGGCTACCGAGCCTTCGCCGAGCTCGCCCTTCAGAGAAGCGCGCCAAAACGAGCCGGTCTTCTCCAGCTCGAATACGGCATCGGCCGCACGCGCCCGATCGCCGGTCAGCGCGTCGACGAACTGCAGCGACGGCGCGGTGACTCGCACCAGCCGCAGGCTAGCCAGCCTCGGATCCTCGACTTGACCGGAATTACCGAGCAGCGCCCCCAAGCCGCCGCCACCCGCCGTCGCACCCAACGGTATCGCTGACAATCTCTGATCGAACTGCAGCACCAGCTTGCGGTCGGCATCGCGGATCAGCTCGATCTCGGGAAGGCTCACCTCGACGTCGACCGGCTGCAGACGCTGATCGAGCAAAAGGGGTGGCACCGCCACATTGACACGAACCTGCGGCGCCGCGGCCACGAGTTCGCCTTCCGGTGTGCGCGCCTCCACGTCGCGCAGCTCCAGTCCGACCGCATCCTCCTCGCGCAGCCAGATCAGCTGCGGGTCGTGAAAGGTGATCGCATAGGGCGAGCCACGGTCGACCAGATACTGCAGGACAGGCTGCATGAAGCTGAGGGAGAGCGGCCCCTGGTCGAGCCGCCAAACCAGCGCGCCGGCACCCAGCGCCAACGCGACGAACAGACCGAGCAGAAACTTGAGAACACGTCGCATCGAGGTTCCGAATGGGGTGCTATCTAGCCGCAACATCGACGACCCGCGCTTCCGCGGCAAGCGGCCCGAACCGGGGTTGACCCGAGGCATGGTCTCACCCGATCCTGGCGCTCCGTCCCGCCGCACCCCAAAGGGCCAACGCTTGCATCCGTCGACACTTCTGCCACCCCGGCGCGCCGATCAGGCTGCGGCCGAGCGCGGGCTGAAACGGTGGCGACATCTGGCCGCGACCGCTCCGGATCCCGCCCTGGCCGCGTTCATGCACGCGAGCGGCGAGCGCGACGACGACCTGCTGGCGGCCCTGTTCTCGGGCAGCCCGTTCCTCGGCGAGGCTCTGTGCGCCGAACCCTGCGTCCTGCGCCTGCTCCACGAGCGCGGTCCTCAAGAAGCGCTGGAGATGCTCCAGGACGAGCAGGCCGCGGTGCCGATCGACGACCGGACGCGGCTCATGGCCGGCCTGCGCCGCGCCCGCCGCCGGCAGGCCCTGCTGATCGGCCTGTGCGACCTCGCCGGCCTTTGGAGCTTGGAGCAGGTGACCGCGGCGCTTTCCGCCATCGCCGACCGGGCCGTCCAGCAGGCGGTGGCGCATCTCCTGGCCGAGGCCGCGCGCCGCGGCGAGATCGAGTGGGCTCCCCCGGAAGCCAGCGGCGTGTTCGTGCTCGGAATGGGCAAGCTTGGGGCGCGGGAGCTCAACTTCTCCAGCGACATCGACCTGATCGTGCTGTTCGACGCCGAGCGCCTGCGCTACCGCGGCGGCGAAGGGCCGATGGCCTTCTGCGTCCGACTGGTGCGCAGCTTGGTCTACTTACTCGAGACCAGGAACAAGGACGGCTACGTCTTCCGCACCGATCTGCGGCTTCGCCCGCACCTGCCCGGTCATCCGCTGGCGCTGTCCAGCGAAGACGCGGAACTCTATTACGAGCGGCACGGCCAGAATTGGGAACGCGCGGCGCTGATCAAGGCGCGGACCGTGGCTGGCGACGAAAGCGCCGGTGCGGCGTTTCTCAACGCGATGGTGCCGTTCATCTGGCGCAAGCACCTGGACTACGCCGCCATTCGCGACATCCACTCGATCAAGCGGCAGATCAACGCCTATCGTGGCTTCGCCACCATCCGCGTCCTCGGCCACGACCTCAAGGTCGGGCGCGGCGGCATTCGTGAGATCGAATTCTTCGCCCAGACCCAGCAACTCATCCTGGGCGGGCGAGAACCTGCGCTGCGACGGTCCCAGACCTGCGCCGCCCTCGCCGCGCTGGCGGAGCGGCGCTGGGTCGCGCCCGCGGTCGCTGCCGAGCTGACCCAGGCCTACCGACTCTTGCGCGAAATCGAGCATCGGCTGCAAATGGTGGCCGACCGCCAGACCCAGGCGCTGCCGGATCGCGAGCCCGAGTTCGACAAGTTCGCCGCCTTCGCCGGCTTTGCCGACGGTGCCGGGCTGGAGCGGCTGGTGCGTGACACGCTGCTCACCGTCGAGCGTCACTACGCCGCGCTGTTCGAGCGCGAGCCGGATCTCGGCGGCGGCTCGAACCTGGTCTTCACCGGCACCGGCGACGATCCGGAAACGCTGAAGACCCTGGGCGGCATGGGGTTCAAGGATCCCTCGGCGATCTCGGGCCGCATCCGCGCCTGGCATCATGGCCACATCCGCGCGACGCGCTCCACCCGGGCGCGCGAACTGCTGACCGAGCTTACGCCGACGCTCCTGACGTCGCTGCAGAACCAACCGGACCGCAATGCCGCGTTCCGCCTGTTCGACGAGTTCCTGACCGGCCTGCCTTCCGGTGTGCAGCTGTTCTCGCTGTTGCGTGCCAACCCGGCGCTCTTGAATCTCCTGTCGGACCTGATGGGTGCGGCCCCGCGCCTCGCCCACCATCTCAGCCGGAACGTCGACCTGTTCGACGCCATGCTGACCCCCGACTTCTTCGAGCGATTGCCCGCTCGCGCCGCTCTGGCGATGGAGCTGGAGGCTCGGCTGAGCGATTCGCGCGGCTTGGAGGATCTCCTGGATATCTGCCGCAGATGGGCCCACGGCCGGCAGTTCCAGGCCGGGCTGCAGATTCTCTGCGGGATCACCCGGTCCGAGGTTGCGGCGCGCACGCTGGCCGACATCGCCGAGGTGGTGATCGCCTGCCTGCTCCCGGCCGCCGACCGGCGTCTGGCTGCCCAGCATGGCTCGGTCCCGGCAGGGGCCTTCGTCGTCCTGGGTCTCGGCAAGCTGGGTGCGCACGAGCTCACCGTGGGCTCCGATCTGGACCTGGTGTTCGTCTACGAAGCGCCGGAGGATACGCTGTCCGACGGAGCTCGGCCGCTGCCTGCGGCCACCTATTATGCGCGGCTGGGCCAGCGGCTGGTCAGCAACCTTTCGGCCAAGACCGCCGAGGGTCAGCTCTACGAAATCGACATGCGGCTGCGCCCGTCGGGCAATGCCGGTCCTATCGCCACGACCGCAGCGAATTTCGCCCAGTACCATGCGAAGACGGCGCAGCCATGGGAGCTGCAGGCCCTGACCCGTGCCCGCGTTGTGGCAGGCGATCGTGACCTCGCCGCCCGCGTGGAGGCGGGAATCTGGGCCAATCTCGCACGTCCTCGCGACGTTTCGGCACTCGCGCGCGCGATCCGCGCCATGCGCGAGCGAATCTTCAAGGAACATGGCAGCAGGCAGCCTTGGAATTTGAAGCATGCCCCTGGCGCCCTGGTCGAGATCGAGTTCGCCATCCAGCACCTGAAGCTCGCCCACGCGCACGCCCTTCCCGGGCTGCGTCACACCGGCATGCGCGAGACGCTGGCGGTGATCGCGGATTCAGGTTTGCTCGCCGCGGACCGGGTGCAGGAGCTCGCCCACGGCCATGCCCTGCACCAGGCGCTGCAGGCGGTGTTGCGGCTCTCCACCAGCGATCGGTTCGATCCTCGGACGGCGCCGCCGCGGCTGCTCGAAGCCCTGGTCCGAGCCGCCGGGATGGCCCTGGAGGGCGAGCCTCCGCCGGTGGATTTCGCCGCCCTGGAGCGACGGCTTGTTGAAAGCCAACGGGCGGTACGCCAGATCTTCGACGAGCTCTGCCCGCCGGCGGCATGACCGGCCACGACGTTCAAGCGACGGGGAATGCTGCGATGGGCCTGCTGCACGAGGGTGATCCGGCGCCGGATTTCGACCTGTCCACCGATGGCGGCGGACGGATCAGCTCGAAATCGCTCGCCGGCAAGCCTTACGTCATCTACTTCTACCCCAAGGACGACACGCCCGGCTGCACCAAGGAAGCGATCGGCTTCTCCTGCATCTACGACCGGTTCAAGGCGGACGGGATCGAGGTGATCGGCGTGTCGAAGGACAGCACGGCGAGCCACGACAAGTTCAAGAAGAAGCACGGCTTGGCCATTCCCCTCGGCTCCGACGCCGAGGGCGGCGTGGTCGAGGCGTTTGGCGCCTGGGTGGAGAAGAGCATGTACGGCAAGAAGTACATGGGCATCGACCGCTCCACCTTCCTCGTGGGCCCGGACGGCAGGATCGTGCGGGTCTGGCGCAAGGTGAGCGTGCCCGGCCATGTCGAGGAAGTGCTGGAGGCGGCCAAGTCCGTGGCGGGGTAGAGGAAGCCGTGGCGGACACGCGACCGCTAGCCTCGCTCCTGTTGGTGGCCGCGACCGCTGGCTGCATTGCCGCGACACCTGTCGTGATCAAGGGCAATGATACCTTCGTGACCGTCAGCCAGCCCGAGCACAGCCGCAAGTCCGCATCGACCGAGGTCGCCCGTGACTATTGCCGGCAGCGTGGCAGGAGCGCGGTCTTCCTCACCGACGTTTGTCCCCAGGGTGCGTGCGCCGAGCGCGCCATCACCTACTGGTGCCACTAGCACCGCCTGGGACCATCGCGCAGCCTTGGAGGAACCGGCTTGAGCCCGCGCGCGCCGCAGATGACGGACCAGCTCTACGACTATGTCCTGGCACACGGCCTGCGTGAGCATCCGGTTCTGCGCGAACTCCGTGAGCTGACGGACGCTCTGCCGGAGTCCAGCATGCGCAGCTCGGCCGAACAGGCGCAGCTGCTGGCCTTCCTGATCGAGCTCACCGGCGCCACACGCGTCCTGGAGGTCGGCTGCTTCACCGGCTACGGCACGCTCGCCATGGCGCTGGCCTTGCCGCCGGGCGGACGCGTCGTCACGCTCGACGTCAACGAGCATTGGCCGGCGACCGGCCGGCAATATTGGGAGCGTGCCGGCGTCGCGGACCGGGTGGAGCTGCGGGTCGGTCTGGCGCTGGAGAGCCTGGAGCGGCTCAGTGACGAAGGCGCCGCGTTCGATCTGGCCTATGTCGACGCCGACAAGAAGCACTACGATACCTACTACGAGCGATCGCTGGCGCTGGTCCGTACCGGCGGGATCGTGGCTCTGGACAATGTGCTTTGGGGCGGGGCGGTCGCCGACCTCGAGGATCGGGACCGCCAGACCCTGGTCCTGCGCGACCTCAATAGGAAGATCCAGGCCGACCCGCGCGTCAGCTCGCTGCTTCTGCCGGTAGGCGACGGCCTGACCCTCGCCCGGAAGCGGTAAAGTTCGTCAGTTGCGGGCCTTGCGCTCGTCCTGGACCAGCTGCGCCAGCCTGCCGATGTCCACCGCACCGGGAATCAGGGTCGATCCGACGACGAAGCTCGGGGTGCCGTTGATGCCCAGGCTCTCGGCGAGCGACTGGTTGGCATCGATTCGCTCCTGAACCCAATCGGCGTCCATCTCGGCCGCCATGGCGTCGCGGTCGTAGCCCTTGGCCGCCGCCAGGCCGAGCACGGTGTCGCGTCCGAGATCCTTGGACTGCATCAGGGCCATGTGGAAGTCGTAATACTTGTCGTGGTCGAGCTTGGCGGCCGCCAGGGCAGCCTTGGCCGCCACCACCGAGTCGGGTCCTAGCACCGGCAGTTCCTTGAACACGAATCGCAGGCGATCGTCCGTACCGACGAGGCTGCGCAGATTGCCTGCCATGCTCCGACAGTATCCACAACGATAGTCGAAGAACTCGACCAGTGTGACGTCGCCGTCCGCATCGCCCGCGATCGGATCCCCCGGATGGCGGAAGATCTCGTCCGACCGCTTGGCGATAGTATCCTTTTGACGATCGGCCTCCGCCGCCTGCTGCCGCTTCTGCAACTCCTGGATCGCATCGTAGATCACCTGCGGCTCACGCATCAGGTAATCGCGGACGATCTTCTCGATCTCCGGTGTCGTCAGTTCCTGATCGGCAGCACGAGCCGCCGGCGACAGGACGACGGCGGTCAATGCTAGCGCGGCAACAATGCTCGTCCGAATCACGGGCACGGCTCCTCTCGAACCCAGAAGACGCGTGGGTCTATGCCGAAACCGCTCGCGACGCCAGTCACAAGCGCCTCAGCGGCGCCGGCGCGGCGGTTCCTCGATGTCCTCGACCGCGCGCGTCAGATCCTGCAGGCGGTACCAGTGCGGATCGTCGGGCTTGATGTATTGCTCGGCCCGCCGCAAGTACAACTCGGCGTCCGGCCGGTTGCCGACCAGGACCGCCTGTTCGGCCAGCGCCATGGACGCGGCACCCTCGTTGCCGAGCCGGCCTTCGGCGATGCCCAGGAACCGCCATGCGCCGCCGTTGCGAGGCTCGACCCGCACGACGTCGCGCAACAAGGCGGCCGATTCGGTGAGGTCCTTGTCGCCGCCGCTCTCCAGAAGTGAGCGGGCGAGGCCGTAGCGGAGCAGCGCCGAGTTCGGGGCGATTGCGTAGGGCCTGCCGGTTGGGCTCGATCGATTCCTCCACGCGCCCGTTCTCAAACAGAATCTGCCCTTTGAGCTCGTAGAAATAAGGATCCTTGGGGTAGTCCGCGATCAGCCCGTCGACGAGCGCCAGAGCCTGGGGCAGATCCGGCTGCCGATAGTAGGCGACGGCCCGGGCGTAGCGGTCGGCTACGCTGTCGGACGTGCGGCGCTCGATGACCTTGGCCGGATCGGACAGGAACCCGTCGAGCTTGGCCACCACACGATCGTATGCGGTGACCAGCGCCGGATCTTCCTTGGCGTCGCGGTAGGGCGACTGGGCGGTCTGCTGCTCCAGAAAGGTGATGCGGTCTCGGGTCAGCGGGTGGGTGCGCAGATACTCGCTGCCGTCGGAGGAAATCCGCAGGTTCTGATTGTCGAGGACGTGGAAGAAGTCGAGCAGACCTTCCGGCGACATCTGCAGCGAACGCAGATAGGTCACTGCCGCCTGGTCGGCCGCCTGCTCCTGGGTGCGACTGAACTTGAGCAGCCCGCGCTGGCCCACCGTTGCCCCGCCGGCCATGATCGCGGTGCCCAGCTCCGGAGCGCCGGCCACGGCCGCCGCCGCGCCGAGGAGCATGCCTGCTACCGTGCTGATGCCTGCGTTCTGCTGGGCCTGCAGGCCACGGCTGAGATGCCCGCCGGCGATGTGGCCGGTCTCGTGCGCGATCACCCCGGCCAGTTCCTCTGGGTCCGTGGCCCGCATGATGAGGCCGGTGTTGATGAACAGATTCTGCCCGCCGGCGACGAACGCGTTCAGCTTCTCGTCATTGAGGATGTAGATGTCGATCGAATCCGGATCGAGCCGCGCCGCGCTGAAGATGGGCGTTGCGATCTGGTCGATCACGGCTTCGGTCTCGGCGTCGCGGATCACCGTGACGGCCCAGGCCGGCGCAGCGAGGCACACGAGCATCGCCACCGCGAGCAGGCGCTCGCAGCCGGTCAAGATCCCGAGCTTTCGCTCCATCTATCGAGTCCATTCGTTGACCTGTCGGCCGACCGCCACGACAAGTTGGGAGAACGCGGTGCGCCGCGCAACCCGTCACTGGGACGAAGGATAACATGAGCGGGACGTCGTCCTTCAAGCCCTCGCGCCGCAGCGACATCGCACCCTTCATCGTGATGGAGATGATGGCCGCCGCCAACGCCCGCGCGGCCAGCGGCGCCGCGGTCCTGCATCTCGAGGTCGGCGAGCCGGCCGGCGGCACACCACCCGCGGCGGTGGCAGCGGCGACTACAGCCCTGGCCACGGGGAGCTGCGGCTACACTGAGGCGTTCGGGCTGCGCTCCTTGCGCCGGGCGATTGCGCAGCACTATGGCGCCGAATATGGGGTGATCGTCGACTCCGAACGCGTCGCCATGACCGCTGGGGCCTCGGGTGCGTTCATCCTGGCCTTCCTCGCGGCGTTCGACGCCGGGAATCGCGTGATCGTGACCGATCCCGGCTACCCCGCCTACCGCAACATCCTCCATGCGCTGGGGATCGAGCCGGTGGCTGTCGCCACCGATCTTTCGACCCGCTTCCAGCCCACGCCGGCTCTGCTCGACCAGGTCGCTGGGCCCATCCACGGCCTGATCCTGGCGAGCCCGTCCAACCCGGCGGGCACCATGCTGTCCGGCGCGGAGTTGGCCGACCTTGCCGCCTATTGCGCCCGGCGCGGCATCCGCGTCGTCTCGGACGAGATCTACCACGGGATCACCTATGGCGAGCCGGCGGACACCATGCTGGCCTTCTCCGCCGACGCGATCGTGGTCAACAGCTTCTCGAAATATTACGGCATGACCGGCTGGCGCCTGGGTTGGCTCGTGCTTCCGCCGGAATTGGTGGCACCCGCGACCAGGCTGGCACAGAATCTGTTCATCTCGGCCCCGGCCATCGCACAGCACGCAGCCTTGGGGGCCATGGCGGACCGAGCGGAACTCGAGCGCCGCGTCGATCGGTACCGGCGCAACCGCGACCATCTCTTGCGTGTCCTGCCCGCCGTTGGGCTGGGACGGATGGCGCCGGCCGAAGGTGCCTTCTACCTCTACATCGACATCGGCGAGTTCGCGGCCGATTCGGTCGACTTCTGCCGCCGGCTGCTCGACGAAGCCGGCGTGGCGCTGACCCCCGGTTTGGACTTCGACCCCACTCGCGGCCACCGTTACGTCCGCCTGTCTTTCGCCGGTGCGGAGGCCGAAGTCGTGGCCGCGGCCGACCAGCTCGCCGCTTGGCTGCGCCGTCTCCGCCCGGCGCGGGCTGCCCGCGGCAGCGCACTGGCTGCCGCGGGCGCCTGATCCGCGCCGCTCGCTGGACTTTACCGGACCCAGCGACTCCACCAGCCCTGCCGCTGCGGGCGGTCCTCCTCGGAGTCCGTTGTCACGAGCTCGGGCTCGCGCGTGGTCTCCGCCTCGGTTTCCTGCGCCGTCGCGACCGGGACCTCGGTCTCGGTCGGCTCGAGTGGCCGATCCGGCTCGACGAGGTCGCTCACGGCCTCCGGCTCGATCGCCGCTGGTGCCGCTTCCACCGGATCTTCGCTGGCGGCCGCTGCTACCTTCGGCTTGGCCCGCGACGGTCGCGGCTTGCGCGGTGCCCGCGCCCGCTTGGGCTTGGCCGCCGCCACGGGCTCCTCGACAGCCACCTCGAGAACTGCGGCCTCGGGTGGCGTGGCCGGCGCCTCCGGTTCTGGCTCGGCCGCTCCGGACACCGCGACCGCCGTGGCTTCAACCGCTTCAATATCGGCCGGCGCCGCTACGACCGTCTCGACTGCGGGCTCCTCGACGGATTCGGCAACCGGCTCCTCGGCCGGCATTTCGCTCGGCGCGTCGTGTTCAGCCTCTTCGGTTTCTCCGGCAGCATTCGCCACCGCAGCCTCGGGTAGGCCGCCGGTTTCGCTCGGCCGGCGCCGGCGACGACGCCGCTTGCGCCGCCGCCTCGTAGCGCCGTCCTCTCCATCCTCACTTGCGGCAGGCATCGCCGCCTGCTGGGGGCGTTGCCCGTCGCCGTGCTCCGGGCCGACTTCTTCCTCGACATCGTCCTCCACGGTTTCCGCGTCCGGGACCGGTTCGGCCATCGGGTCGGCACGAGCCGCCTCCAGGCGCTCGCGCTCACGGTCGCGGTCGCGCTTCTCGAGTACCTCGAGGCGCATCGCGGGCGGCACAAAGTCGGGATCGATCTGCACCGTCACGTGCATGGCGTAACGCTGCTCCAGCCGGGACAGCACCTCACGCTTCTGGTTGAGCAGGTAGAGGGCGACCTCGGCCGGCGCCGTGATCGCCATCGCACCCACGTCGCCGCGGATGCCGGCCTCCTGGATCGCACGCAGCGTCTGCAAGGCGCAGCTCTCGGTCGAGCGGACGACGCCAAGGCCGGAGCAGTGCGGACACACCTGGCTCGACAGCTCCTGCAGGCTCGCCCGCAGCCGCTGGCGCGACAGCTCCATGAGGCCGAACTGGCTGATCCGGCCGATCTGGATGCGGGCCCGATCCGACTTGAGCGCGTCGCGCAGCCGCTTCTCGACCGCACGCTGGTGGCGCCCTTCGGACATGTCGATGAAGTCGATGACGATCAATCCGGCGAGATCGCGCAAGCGCAACTGGCGCGCCACCTCGTCCGCGGCTTCGAGGTTGGTCTTGACCGCCGTCTCGTCGATGTGCCGCTCACGGGTCGACCGGCCGGAATTGACGTCGATCGCCGTCAGCGCCTCGGTAGTGTGGATGACGATCGAGCCGCCAGAGTGCAGCTGGACGGTCGGGCTGTGCATCGCGTCGAGCTGATCCTCGACCTTGTAGGCGAAGAACAGCGGGATCTCTTCGCGATACTGCTTCACCAGCCGCGCCCGGCTCGGCATCAGCATCGACATCAGCCGCTTGGCGGAGCGGTAGCCCTCGTCGCCCTCGACCAGCACCTCCTCGATGTCGCGCGTGTAGAGGTCGCGCATCGCGCGCTTGATGAGATCGCCTTCCTCGTAGATGAGGTTCGGGGCCACGCTCTTGAGCGTCGTGTCGCGGATCTCGTTCCACAGGCGCAGCAGGTATTCGTAGTCGCGCTTGATCTCCGCCTTGCTGCGCTCCTGGCCGGCGGTGCGGATGATCAGCCCCATCCCGGTCGGGACCTCGAGCTCCTGGGCGATCTCCTTGAGCTTGCGCCGATCGTCGGTCTGAACGATCTTGCGGCTGATGCCGCCGCCGCGCGGCGTGTTGGGCATCAGCACGCAGTAGCGCCCGGCCAGCGACAGGTAGGTGGTGAGCGCCGCTCCCTTGTTGCCGCGCTCCTCCTTGACGACCTGCACCAGCATGATCTGCCGGCGCTTGATCACCTCCTGGATCTTGTAGCTGCGCAGCAGCCGGGCCCGCCGCCGCGCCTGGTCGGCCATGACCTCGGCGGTCTCTTCGTCGGCGTCGGTGGTGATGGTTTCCGCCGGCTGGACGTCGCCCCCGGTTTCCGCCTCGGGATCGGCGCCGCCGGGCTTGGTCGCGGCGTCGCGCTCGATGTCCTCGAGCAGCGCGCGATCGGCCTGCGGCACCTGATAGTAGTCGGGATGGATCTCGCTGAAGGCGAGGAACCCGTGGCGATTGCCGCCATACTCGACGAAGGCGGCCTGCAGCGAAGGCTCTACCCGCGTGATTTTCGCGAGGTAGATGTTGCCCTTGAGCTGGAGCTTGGTCGAGGTCTCGAAGTCGAAGTCGGCAAGATAGCGGTCATCGAGCACCACCGCCCGGGTCTCTTCCGGTTGGGTGGCGTCGATCAGCATACGCTTGACCATGGATGGAAATCTCCGGTAGCCGCCTAGCCAACCGCAGCAGCAGCATCCGGCAGTGGCGGCTCGAGTTGGGGAAGGCCGGCGGCGGTGGTTGCGAATTCAGGCGACCGACCGACGCACAGCCCGAGTTGGAGAAACGGATCGATGGACGAGGTCCAGCCATGCTAGGCAACACGCACGCGGCGCGGCCCCGCTCCGGCTTTGACAACGCTCCGTCGCCCGAAACCTTCTGATTGGGACAGCCAGCGGCAAAAGTCACTGCGAGACAGGGCTTCAACCCATTGAACGCGCAAATTTCTCGCCGTACCCAGGCCATCACGCGGCCGACTATAGTAGCTGTCCCGTGCATCCACAATCGCGTAATCTCCTCAATGAGATGAACCTGGGCCATCGACGATTGGGGTGGGGTGGGCGTTTGCGCCCGTGCGGCCGGCTCTTGCTGGCTGTGCGCGGCCTGATTTTGCTTCTTGCCCTGCTTGCCGGCGGAGCGCAGGCGGCGCCGGCTGCGACGGCGGTGGGCCTGCGATTCGGCGAGAACGGCAGCATTACCCGGATAGTGGTCGACTTCGACCGCAAGGTGAGCTTCGCCGCACGCTCCGAGTCGGACCCCGACCGGCTCGTGATCGATCTCGGCGCGGTGGCTTGGCAGCTCGACGGTGATGCCGGTCGACCGCCACGAGGTCTCGCCCGAGGCTACGAAGTCGCCTCCTCGCCGGACGGCTCGCGGCTGACGATCGCACTGGCTGGCCAGGTCCGAGTGGCCAACGCCCTTCTGTTGCCGCCCTCCAGGGACAGCGCCTTCCACCGCCTGGTGGTCGACGTGGTCGCCGCGCAGTCGGCCGGCGGCAGTCCTGCCGCGGCGGCGGTGGCGGTGCCGGCCCCGGTGGCCGCGGTGCCGATCCGCCCGGCGGCGGGACCGCCAGCCGCTGCCGATCGGCATCCGGTGCCGATTCCGGCGACCCGGCCGCGGGACCTGGCGGCGGTTCCGCGCGGCGGGGCGACCGCGTCGGGCAAGGCGGCGACGCGGGCGAGCGAGAGGCCGGTGATCGTGCTCGATCCCGGACATGGCGGGATCGACCCCGGCGCCATCGCCGCCGGCGGCTTGAAGGAGAAGGACCTCGTGCTCGAGATGGCGCGCGAGTTGCGCAACATGATCGAGCGGAGCGGCCGCTACCGGGTGGTGCTGACACGCGACGGCGACGAGTTCATCCGCCTGCGCGACCGCAGCGCCAAAGCGCGCCAGCTCGGCGGCCAGGTATTCATTTCGCTGCACGCCGACAGTCTGCGACTGACCGAGTTGCGGGGCGCCTCGATCTACACGCTGTCCGAGAAGGCCTCCGACGAGGAGGCGGCGAAGTTCGCTGCCCTGGAGAACAAGTCCGACGTGCTGAGCGGAGCCGACCTGTCGCAGCACGACGCCGTGGTGGCCACGATCCTGATTGACCTGGCCCAGCGGGATACCAACAACAGGTCGATTGCGTTCGCCGACCTCCTGTCGGAAGAACTGGCCAGCGTGACGTCGCTGGTGAAGCGGCACCGCCGGTTCGCGGGATTCGCGGTGCTTAAGTCGCCCGACGTACCGTCGGTCCTGTTGGAATTGGGTTACCTTTCGAACCCGGACGAGGCACGCAATCTGGCACAACCGGATTACCGAGCCAAATTAGGGCACGCGATCGTGCGTGCTCTGGACCGGTATTTCGCCGTACCAAAAAGCTGAGCCATCCAGCCGTTCGCCCCCGGACGCTCAACCTGACGAGGAACAGGGATCGTGAAGCGCCTCTTTCGCGTGTTGTCGGCCATGATCATGGCGCTCACGCTGTTGGCTATCCTGGGTGGCGCCGGAGCGCTCTACCTGATCAACAATTATGACGGCGGTCTGCCCGACCACCGCCAGCTGGCCGATTACGAGCCGCCGACGGCCACGCGCGTGCACGCCGGCGACGGCAGGCTGCTGGCCGAGTATGCGCGCCAGAACCGCATCTTCGTGCCCAGCGAGGCGATCCCCGAACGAGTCAAGCACGCGTTCATCGCCGCCGAGGACCAGCATTTCTACGACCATCCGGGCATCGACGTCTTCGGCATCGGGCGCGCGATCGTGAGCAATCTCGAGCGGCTGAACAGCAACCGGCGGCCCGAGGGGGCCTCGACGATCACGCAGCAGGTCGCCAAGAATTTTCTCCTCAGCAGCGAGCTCTCCTATCAGCGCAAGTTCAAGGAGATCCTCCTGGCGCTGCGGATCGAGCGCACGTTCAGCAAGGAGCGGATCCTCGAGCTTTATCTGAACGAGATCTTCCTCGGCAACCGCTCCTACGGCGTGGCGGCGGCGGCCTTGAACTATTTCGACAAGTCATTGGACGAGCTCACCATCGCCGAGGCGGCGCTGCTGGCCGGGCTGCCCAAGGCACCCTCGACCTACGATCCGGTCGACAACATGGAGGCGGCGCTGCAGCGCCGCGACTATGTGCTCACCCGCATGCTGGACGACGGCTACATCACGCCCGCCGAGGCCGCCACCGCGCGGGCGGAGCCGATCACGCTCCACAAGCGGACAGCCACGCAGACTGCCGAAGCGGATTTCTTCATCGAGGAGGTGCGCCGCCAGCTCGTGGCCCGGCTGGGAGAAAGGGGCTTCTACGAGGGCGGGCTGTCGGTGCGGGTCACCCTGTCGCCGGACCTGCAGGCCGCCGCCGACCGGGCACTGCGCCATGGTCTCGCCACCTATGACCGGCGTCAGGGATGGCGCGGCCCGTGGGGCAGCCTTGATCTCGCCACTGCCGGTGACGCCTGGCTCGAGCAATTGCAGGATTCCGATCCGGGCTTCGAGCTCGAAGGATGGCGCCGGGGCGTCGTCCTGCGTGCCAAGGGCGGCCAGGCCGAGATCGGGCTCGACGACGGCGAGCAGGTGTCGCTGAGCGGCGACGACGTCGCCTGGACCAAGCGCCAGCCGCTGGCGCCGGGCGACATGGTGGTGATGGAGCAGGTGGGCGCGGGCGACGACCGCCGCTGGGTCTTGCGCCAGCGCCCCAGTGTCGAGGGTGCGGTGGTGGCGCTGGATCCGCATACCGGGCGCGTGCTGGCGATGAGCGGCGGGTTCAGCTATCGGCAGAGCAAGTTCAACCGGGCGACGCAGGCCCACCGGCAGCCGGGATCGGCCTTCAAGCCGTTCGTCTACCTGGCGGCGCTGGAGTCCGGCATGACCCCGGTGAGCATCATGCTCGACGCGCCGATCTCGCTCAGCCAGGGGGCCGGCCTCGCCCGGTGGGAGCCCGAGAACTACAGCAACGACTTCCTCGGCCCGATCACCCTGCGCGTCGGATTGGAGCGCTCGCGCAACCTGATCTCGGTGCGTGTGGCGCAGAAAGTGGGCATGGATCGGGTCATCGAGCTGGCGCGCCGCATGGGTCTGGGCAGCCAGGTGCAGCACAATCTCGCGGCCTCGCTCGGCGCCAACGAGGTCACGCCGATCGAGCTGGCCGGCGCCTATGCCGAGCTGGTCAATGGCGGCCACAAGATCGAGCCGGTGCTGGTCGAGCGGATCCAGGACCGGCACGGCCGGACCATCATGCGTGCCGACCCGCGCGACTGCGGCGGCTGCACCGTGGCCGCCTGGGATGGCGGCCTGCCGCCCGAGATCCCCAACACCCGGCCGATCGTCGTCGATCCGCGCCACGCCTACCAGATGGTCTCCATGCTGGAAGGCGTGGTCGAGCGAGGCACCGCGAAGCAGGCGCTGGAGCTGGGCAAGCCGCTCGCCGGCAAGACCGGGACGACCAACGACAGCAAGGACACCTGGTTCGTGGGCTTCTCGCCCGATCTCGTGGTTGCGGTGTGGGTCGGCTACGACCAGCCCAAGTCGCTTGGCCGCCGCGCCACCGGCGCCACCGTGGCGCTGCCGATCTGGATCGACGTCATGCGCGTCGCGCTGGCCGACAAGCCCGCCACGCCGTTCCGCACGCCGCCCGGGCTCAGCATCGTGCGGGTGAACGCCACCACCGGCAGGCTCGCGAGCGGTGACAACGCGATCGCCGAAGCGTTCTTGCCCGGGACAGAGCCCGGACGCGACCGCTCGACCGTCGAGGAGAGCACGGAAAAGGATCCGTTCGCCGTGCCGCGCGGCTCCGGCGGGACGCAGTCGCCGACGGCGGCCGGCATCTACTGATCATCGCATCAACCGCTGGGAAATTTCATGCGTGCCGAAATCGTCAACCTCGCCGCCTCCATCCGGGACGCCCTCGAGCTGCAGCGGAGGCATCTTTGACTGGGATCAGGCCCTCGTCCGCCTGGACGAGCTGACCTCGCTCTCGGAGGATCCCAAGCTCTGGGAGAACGCGGACAAGGCCCAGGCCATCATGAGCGAGCGCAACCGGCTCGCCGCCTCGGTGGAGCGCCAGCGCAAGCTGGAGCAGGGGCTGGCCGATTCGCTCGATCTCGCGGAACTCGCCGAGGAAGAGGGCGACGAGGCCACCGGCGACGAGGTCCAGCGCGAGCTGGAGCGGATCAGGGAGCAGCTCGACCGGCTGCAGCTGGAATCCATGCTTTCGGGCGAGGCCGACCAGAACGACGCCTTCCTCCAGGTCGCGGCCGGTGCGGGCGGCACCGAGAGCCAGGACTGGGCCGAGATGCTGTTGCGCATGTATCTGCGCTGGGCCGAGCAGCATGGCTACAAGACCGAGTGGATCGAGGAGAGCGAAGGCGAGGAGGCGGGAATCAAGTCGGCCACGGTCAAGATCGGCGGCGAGAACGCCTATGGCTGGCTCAAGACCGAGGCGGGCGTGCATCGTCTGGTGCGCATCTCGCCCTTCGACAGCAACGCCAGGCGCCACACCAGCTTCGCCTCGGTCACTGTCTCGCCGGTGATCGACGACCGGATCGAGATCGAGATCCTGGACAAGGACCTCAAGGTCGACACCTACCGCGCCTCCGGCGCCGGTGGCCAGCACGTCAACCGGACCGATTCCGCCGTCCGTCTCACCCATCTGCCCACAGGCATCGTGGCGGCCTGCCAGAACGACCGCTCGCAGCACCGCAACCGCGCCCAGGCCATGGATATGCTGCGCGCCAAGCTCTACGAGCTCGAGCTCAGCAAGCGGCGCGCCGTGTCCGACGCCGCCGAGGCGCAAAAGCTCGACACCACGTTCGGCTCGCAGATCAGGAACTACGTCCTGCACCCCTACAAGATGGTGAAGGACCTGCGCACCGGCATCGAGAGCGGCAATCCGCTGGGCGTGCTCGACGGCGACCTCGACAAGTTCCTGGAAGCGGCCCTGGCGCAGGGTGCCGGCGACCGCCGGCCCGAGGCGAGCTGATGGCGGGATTCGCCGGCACCGAGCGCTACATCGCGACCGAAGAGCTGCAGCTCGCCGTACGGGCGGCAGTGGCCCTGCAGAAGCCGCTGCTGGTCAAGGGCGAGCCCGGCACCGGCAAGACCCAGCTCGCCGAGGAGGTGGCGACCGCACTCGGCATGCCGCTCCACCGCTGGCACATCAAGTCGACCACCAAGGCGCAGCAGGGCCTCTACGAGTACGACGCCGTCTCGCGGCTACGCGACAGCCAGCTCGGCGATCCGCGGGTCCAGGACATCCGGCACTACATCAGGCGGGGCGTGCTCTGGCAGGCCTTCGCCAGCGAGGAGCGTGCGGTCGTCCTGATCGACGAGATCGACAAGGCCGACATCGAGTTCCCCAACGACCTCCTGCTCGAGCTCGACCGGATGGAGTTCGCAGTCTACGAGACCGGCGAGACCGTGACCGCCCGGCACCGGCCGGTGGTGATGATCACCTCCAACAACGAGAAGGAGCTGCCCGACGCCTTCCTGCGCCGCTGCTTCTTCCACTACATCCGCTTCCCCGACCGCGACACCATGCGCCGGATCGTCGACGTTCATCATCCGGGCCTGCGCGACGAGCTGGTCCGGGAGGCGCTGGAGGCATTCTTCGAGCTGCGCGATATGCCGGGCCTGAAGAAGAAGCCCTCGACCTCCGAGCTGCTCGACTGGCTCAAGCTGCTGATGGCCGAGGACGTGGGCCCCGAGGTCCTGCGCGAGAAGCGGCTGAAGAAGGCGATCCCGCCGCTGTTCGGGTCGCTGCTCAAAAATGAGCAGGACACGCAGCTATTCGAGCGCCTCGCGTTCATTGCCCACCGCCAGGGCCGCTGACCGGCTCGGA
This sequence comes from uncultured Alphaproteobacteria bacterium, assembly GCA_963720725.1. Lineage (GTDB taxonomy): Bacteria > Pseudomonadota > Alphaproteobacteria > Geminicoccales > Geminicoccaceae > Benzoatithermus. The sequence goes on along the minus strand of CAVRGN010000013.1, from coordinate 785,771 downwards.
TCCTCCGGCGGGAACAGGTCGGCGATCCGCTCGGCAAGGCAGCGGTAGCTCGCGTCCGTCATGTGCAGACCGTCCGGAGCCAGCAGCGAATCCAGCGTGAACCGGCCCGAGTCCAGCCAGTAGGACATCAGCCGGTGACGCGACAGGAGCGGCGTGTCGCTTGCGCTCGCGACGTCGCGCAACAGGCGGCGGACCGGCTCCAGCGCGCTCTCCCAGTCGGGCCGGGTCACCGGTTGCGGCCCGAGCAGGACCACGTCGGCGCCAGCGGCGCGCAATCTCCCGATGCCCGCCCCCAGCCCCGCCGCGAGCTCGGCCAGCGGAACGTCCAGGAGCGCGTCGTTGGTGCCGACCTGCCATATCACCAGGTCCGGCCCGAGTTCGATCGCGTCCGCCTGCAATCGGGCGAGATTTGCCGCCACGGTCTCGCCGCCGATGCCACGGTTGACGACCTTGACGGTGGCATCGGGGAATCGCGCCCGCAACAGCCGCTCGAGCTGCGCGGGGTAGGTTCGGTCGGGTGCGGACGCGCCGATACCCTCGGTGCTCGAGGAGCCGATCGCCACCACGGTCAGGCGGCCCTCCGCCGCCAGGGCGTGGGTCGCGCGCGGCAGGGCCGGAAAGCCGCCCCACGCCGTCGGGTCCGCAGCGCAGATGTCCTTCGCCTCGCCAGGCGCCGTGAGGGTCAGCAAAACCAACGCCGCAGATATGAACTTCAGGTTGATCATCTTTGAAGAATATCGCGTCATGGAAAAGCTGCCAAGCCTCACCGGCGATTGCTTGCGGCGGGTCACGGTCACCGTCAGAATCGGACGGCAAGGCCGCTGGAGGCGTGATCCGTGCTGGTCGATTTCTTTCTCAAGCTGCGCGCCCACGGCGTCCCGGTCACGCTGCGCGAGCTCCTGGACCTGCTGAAGGCCTTGGACGCGCGGGTCATCCACGGCAGCATCGACGACTTTTATGCCCTCAGCCGGCTCTGCCTGGTCAAGGACGAGGCGCAGTACGACCGATTCGACACGGCCTTCCGCGACTTCTTTGACGGCGTCCAGGGCGTGGCCGAGGTGCTGGGCGAAATCCCCTACGAATGGCTGCGCAAGGAGGCCGAGCGGCTCCTGACCGAGGCGGAGAAGACGCAGATCAAGGGCCTGGGCGGCTTCGAGGAGCTGATGCGGACCCTGGCCGAGCGCCTCGCCGAGCAGGAGAAGCGCCATCAGGGCGGCAGCAAGATGATCGGTACCGCCGGCACCTCGTCCTTCGGCGCCTATGGCTACAACCCCGAGGGCGTGCGGATCGGGCAGCAGGAGAGCCGGCACCGGCGCGCGGTCAAGGTCTGGGATGAGCGCCAGTTCAGGAACCTCGCCGACGATGTCGAGGTCGGCACCCGCAACCTGAAGGTCGCCCTGCGCAAGCTGCGCCGGTTCGCCCGCACCGGGGCGGCCGAGGAGCTGGACCTCGACGAGACGATCCGCGGCACCGCCCGCAATGCCGGCCTGCTCGACCTGCATCTGCGCCCCGAGCGGCACAACGCGGTCAAGGTGCTGATGCTGTTCGACGTCGGTGGCTCGATGGACGACCATGTCCGCACCGTCGAGGAGCTGTTCTCGGCCGCGCGCAGTGAGTTCAAGCACCTCGAATACTACTACTTCCACAATTGCCCGTATGAATGGCTGTGGCGCGACAGCCGCCGGCGCCACCAGGAGCGCATCGCGACAGACGACGTCCTGCGCACCTACCCGGCCGACTACCGCGTGGTCGTGGTCGGCGACGCGACCATGAGTCCCTACGAGCTGGTCGAGGTCGGAGGTGCGAACGAGCACTGGAACGAAGAGCCGGGCGTCAAGTGGCTCGCCCGGCTGGGTGAAACCTGGCGCCGCACGATCTGGCTCAACCCCCAGCCCGAGGAATGGTGGGAGGATTATCCGTCGATCCAGATCGTGCGACGGCTGCTCGACCGCCGCATGTTTCCCCTCACGCTCGCCGGGCTCGACGGCGCGATCAGGGAGCTGCGCTAGAGCAATTCCCTATTGCGTGAAATCGAGCCTGTGATTCGACAATAGCGGTTGAGGATCACGGAGATCCGCTATGGCCGCTCCGCTCTCGACGGACCTCCGGCGGCGGCTGGTTGAGGTGGTCGAGGCGAGCAGCTCGATCCGTGCCGCGGCCCGCCGTCGGCGCGTCGGCCGCGATCAAGCCGATGCAGCGGGTGCGGACGACTGGCAGCGCGGTGCCCGAGCCCTATGGTGGCTAGCGGCGGCCAGTACTTGAGCCCCGTCGGCCCGACCTTGAGCGGGGCTGGTCGCCCTGGAGCCGGATCTCACCCCGGCGGAGCTGCAAGACCGGCTTCTGGCGTGGCGTGAGCCGATCCAGGCAGCCAGGTCGCGTCCCTTCAGGGGCGCACGATGCGTAAATGAACGGTCGATACCTAGCCAAGTAGCAGGCCAGTCTACCATCAATGCCGCTGACCATGTTCAGCGCCACCGTCTGGTTCCCTGGTTGTTCCCGTCAGACTGCTGACATGGTACTCAGTAAAAAAACCATGCTCAGCGCCACCGGAATCGAGCCCACCAGCGCGTCGGTGTTTCACAGCGCGGAAGCCGACGTCGGCTCGTCCGGCTCGATGCTCGCCCCCTACTCCTTCACCGCCCCGGTCAAACTGCTGACATAATGCTCGACGAAGAAGCTGTAGAACAGCGCCACCGGAATCGACCCCAGCAGCGCCCCGGCCATGAGCGAGCCCCAGTGATACACGTCGCCCTCGACCAGCTGGGTCAGGACCGCGACCGGCACGGTCTTGTTCTCCGCCGACTGGATGAAGGCCAGCGCGTAGATGAACTCGTTCCAGCTCAGGGTGAAGGCGAAGATGCCGGCGGAGATCAGGCCGGGGACGGCCAGCGGCAGGGTGATCTTCCACAGGATCTGCAGGCGGGTGGCGCCGTCGATGAGCGCGCATTCCTCGAGCTCGTAGGGGATCGACTTGAAGTAGCCGATCAGCAGCCAGGTCGCGAACGGGATCAGGAAGGTGGGGTAGGTGAGGATCAGGGCCAGCGGGCTGTCGTAGAGGCCGAGGTTGAAGACCATGATCGCGAGCGGGATGAACAGGATCGAGGGCGGGACCAGGTAGGCCAGGTAGATGGCGAGGCCCAGCCAGTTGCTGCCCTTGAAGCGCAGGCGCTGGATGGCGTAGGCGGCGAGCACGGCGGCGAACACCGAGAGCAGGGTCGCGGCGATCGCCACCACCATGGTGATGGTCAGCCAGCGCGGATAGTCGGTCTCGAACAGCAGCCGGTTGATGTTGGCCAGGGTCGGCGAATGGACCCAGAGCGGGTTGAACTCCTTGAAGTTGTAGAGCTCCTCGTTCGACTTGATGGCGGTGATCGCCATCCAATAGAACGGGAACAGCAGCACGATCACGAAGCAGGACAATGGCAGCCAGATCGTGAGCAGCCGGCGCGGCAGCGATTCCCACTGCAGGGCACCGGTACGCTCGGGGGCCACGATCGCGGCCGGTGCGGCGGCCTCACTCATCGCGGCCTCCCTGCTGCCACTTGCGGTTGGCGAGCGCGAAGTAGCTGAAGGCGGTGGCGGCGACCAGGAACGGGATCATGGCGACCGCGATCGCCGCCCCCTCGCCCAATTGCCCGCCCGGGATGCCACGCTGGTAGGCCAGCGTGGCCATGAGATGGGTCGAGTTGACCGGGCCGCCGCGGGTGATGGCGTAGACCAGCTGGAAGTCGGTGAAGGTGAAGATGACCGAGAAGGTCATCACCACCGCCAGGATCGGCATCAGCATCGGGAAGGTGACGTGGCGGAAGCGCTGGAACGGCGACGCACCGTCGATCATCGCCGCCTCGTAGAGCGAGGGCGAGATGGTCTGCAGGCCGGCCAGGAGGCAGATGGCGACGAACGGGATGCCGCGCCAGATGTTGGCGGCGATCAGGGACAGGCGCGCGTTCCACGGCTCGCCCAGGAAATCGATGTAGGTGGTGCGCCAGCCCAGCACGTCGACCAGGACGTAGGAGATGATCGAGAATTGCGGGTCGTAGATCCACCAGAAGGCGATCGCCGACAGCACGGTCGGCACGATCCAGGGGACGAGCAGGATCGCGCGCAGGAAGGACTTGAACGGCAGGTTGCGGTTGAGCAGCAGCGCCAGCCACAGCCCGAGCGCGAACTTACCGAAGGTGGCGAGGATCGTGTAGAACAGGGTGTTGAACACGGCCAGGCGGAAGACGGGATCGGAGAACAGCCAGATATAGTTGTCCAGCCCGACGAACTTGCCGGGGCGGCCGATGGTGGCGTCGGTGAAGGCCAGCCAGACGCCCAGGCCCAGGGGATAGGTGAGGAACAGGATCAGGATGCCCAGGGCGGGCAGGAGGCAGAGGAAGATCAGGAACGGCTTGCTGTCCAGCGCCCGCGCCATCCAGCCGAGCTCACGCCTGGGAATCGGGATCCGCTCCGCCGTCGCCGCCATGCCCGCCTCCGGTCCGTCGCGTGGATGCGGGGCCGACGGCGTCGCGCCGGCGGCCCCGATGCTGCGCCTCAGGACTTGTAGTAACGCTTGGCGCGGCGTTCGGCTTCCGCCGCCGCCTCCTCGGGCGTCGCTTGGCCGGTCGCCACAGACGCCACCATCTGCACGACGACGAAGTCGGCGGTCACCGCCGCCGAGGCTTCGCCGACGCTGCCCTGATAGCCGTCCCAGATCGCGTCGGAGAGGACGTGCTGGTAGGCGGTGTGCTTGGGGTCGTCGGTCCAGATCGCCGCCTTGTCGTAGGCCTTGAGCGGGTGGTTCCAGTAGCCGATGGAGGCGGTGAGCCAGGGCAGGTACTGCTCCTCCTCCATCATGAAGCGCAGATATTCCTTGGCCGCGTTCGGATACTTGGTGTGGGTGAAGATCATCGGATTGACGATCAGCGCCCGCTCGGTCGGCTTGCCCGCGGGGCCGATCGGCATGCGGGCGTGGTAGATGTCCTTGGACATCTCCTTGATCGCGGCGTCCTCGGAATTCTTGGCGGCATAGTAGATCGAGATGCCGTTGCCGGTGGCCCCGATCTCTCCGGCGAGGAACGCCTTGTTGTTGCTGGGGTCGAGCCAGGAGGCGGCGCCGGCGATGAAGGTGTCGGCCAGTGCCTTGCCGTACTTCAGGGCCTCGACCGTCTCCTTGCTGTTGATGATGACCTGGTTGTCGGCGTCGGTCAGCGCCCCGCCATGGGTCCACATCAGCCAGTGGCACCAGGAGTTGGCGTCGCCGGTGGCGTTGCCCAGGGCAAGCCCCATCGGATGGCCGTTGGCCTTGAGCTTGGTCGCCATGTCGAGGAAGCCGTCGAGGTCGGTCGGGACCTCGTCGAACCCGGCCTCGTTGACCCAGGACTTGCGGTAGACCACGCGATTGCCCGAGCCGCCGATCGGCATCGCGATCCACTTGCCCGTGGTCTGGCTCTTGCCGTACTTCTCGACGATCGGCCACCAGCCGCCATACTTCTCGCCCAGATAGTCGGCGAGGTCGGTGAGATCGACGCACTGGGCCTCGAACTTGTGCGGATCGTCGGACCAGGCGCAGACGATGTCCGGGCCGCTGCCGATGGCCGCGGCGGTCGCCGTCTTCGGGCGCAGATCCTCCCAGCTCTCGCTGGTGACGATGACGTCGACCCCGGTCGCCTCGGTGAACTTCTTGGTGTTCTCCAGGAACAGGGTCTCGTCGCCCTGGACGAACTTGGACGGCCGCAGCACCCGCAAGGAGGCACCATCCTCGATCTCGAACTTCGGCGGTGCCACGTCCTTGACCGCGATCTGTGCCCGCAGGCCGCCGCTCGCCAGCATGGTCGTGCCCGCGAGCGCACCCGCACCCAGGTGCAACGCGTTCCGCCTCGTCAACAAGGTCATACCTAGCCTCCCTAGTTCTCGACCCACCCGCTAGGACGGGGGCTCGTCTCGGCGCATCCTGCGCCAACACCATCCTCAGCGCAACCAACCGGCTCCTCGGAGGCACGCCGTTGTGCGCTTCCACACCGGATCGTTGACCGGTCTTTGCGGCAGGCGCAACTTGGCCGTTGGTCCGGGCGGACGCTCCGGACCAACGGCAACGGGAGGAACCACATGGCACGCGTGCAACTGCACCGGTTCGAGAATCGCGCCGGCGAGAGTTGTCGGCCGGGCGATCCCGCCGGGTTCGACCGGCGCGGATTCATGGCCGCGGCGGCCACGGTCGCGGCGGCGACCGGCATGTCGGCCGAGGCCATGGCCCGCAGCTTCGCGCCCGACGAGATCATCCGCTATCCCGATCCGGACATCGTGGTGCTCGACAAGCGCTTCGGCGCCAAGCTCGGCAACGCGGCGATCCAGCGGCTCTATGCGGGCACGCTGTGGGCCGAGGGCTGCGCCTGGTGCGGCGGCAGCCGCTATCTTGTCTGGAGCGACATACCACGCGCAGAGAACCTCCGCTGGCTGGAGGAGGACGATCATGTCGGGCGCCGCTTCCGCGCCTTCTCCCGCCACAGCAACGGCAACACCTTCGACTATGAGGGTCGGCAGATCAGCTTCTGCCACGAGCCCGCCAGCGTGATCCGCTACGAACGGGACGGCACGGTGACCGAGCTCGCGACCGAGTTCGAAGGCGAGCGCTTCAACGCGCCCAACGATGGCGTGGTGCACCCCGACGACGGCTCGATCTGGTTCACCGACCCGGGCTACGGCGCGCTGATGAACTATGAAGGCAAGCGCTACGACGCCACCACGCCGCAGCCGTTTCGCAAGGAGGCAGTCTACCGCATCGACCGCAGCGGCACCATCAGCAAGCTGACCGACGAGCCGTTCAAGCCCAACGGGATCTGCTTCAGCCCCGACTACAAGAAGCTCTATGTCGCCGACACGGGCACCAGCCACTATGCCGAGCAGCTCCCGGCCGCCGTGATCTGGGAGTTCCCGATCGAGGGCGAGAAGCTCGGCAAGGGCAAGCATCTGACCACGGCCGAGATGGGCGGCAAAGCGGGCCTCTATGACGGCATTCGCGTCGACGAGGACGGCAATATCTGGGCCGCCGCCGGCTGGGTCGGCGACGGCTATGACGGTGTCCACGTGATCGCGCCCGACGGCACGCGCATCGGACAGATAAGGCTACCGGAGATCTGCGCGAATGTCTGCTTCGGCGGCAGCAAGGGCAACCGGCTGTTCATGGCGGCGAGCCAGTCGCTCTACGCGGTCTACGTCGAGACTAGGGGAGCGCATCTGACGTAGCTTCGGAATCTCGCACGCTGCCACGTGCAATTGGAACAGCGCCGGTCGGCCCCGCGCGTCGTCGATCATCTTCGACCTGCGGCACGCCGACCGGCGAGACAAGTGCGGTCAAAAGGCGAGCTGCGAGCGAAGTGCCAGAGTGTAGAAATTGTTGAAGTCGTCTTCGTTGTCGACGTCGACATAGTCGCCCTGGAGGATGAAACGGAGCATGTTGTTCGGATACCAGCTGAGGCCGAGACCGACGATCGACTGCTTGCCACCCTCGATGTTGTTGTCGTTGAGGTCGATGATGCTGTAGCGCGAGGTCAGCTCCCACGCGCCCCAGCCCCCGTCCTCGCCCTGGGTGAAGCTGACCGGATTTTTGGGACTGGGCCGCTTGAAGGCGGCCGCGGACATGTCGTAGCTGCGCGGCTCGCCGGTGAGCACCCAGCTCCCCTCGACATAGCCGCCCGGGAAGCTCAGGTCCGAGCCACCCTCGGACTGGTCCACGCCGATCTCGATGAATTCACCCTGCACCAGGAAGTTGTCGTAGCGCAGGCCGAGCTCGGGGCCCCAAGTCCAGGCCTGGTCGGCGGCAATGTTGCCGGTGTCGATCGTCCGCCGCGAGTTCGAGCCGCACCTCGGGAAAGTCCCTGAGCCTCAAGGTCTGGCCATTGTTGGTATCAAGAATCTCCGGGACGTAGGAGCCTGAAAAGCCGAGATGCAGGTCCCAGTCGGCGCTGGCGACCGGCCTGCCGGCCACGCGCGCCACGGCACCGATCTGAGAGCGGGTTCGCGACGCGCTGCTGGAGTTGCCCCAAGAGTTGCCGGTGAGGTAGCCGGACACGAACCATCGATCCATGTTGTACTTCGCGCCCAGCGAGGCCCGCGTGTCGCCGGCGGCGATGCCTCGCGACACCTCGACGATGCTCGGCCGCTCGAGGAGCAGGAAGTCGTTCGAGCTCATCGAGTTCCTGGAGCGTGATCCACGGCTTGAAGTAGCCCACCGTGCCCGTGAGCGGCTTTTCCGGCGTCCAGTTGAGGTTGGCCTCGTACAGCCGCACCGAGCCGTCCGGCGAGCCGCCGAAGTCCGGCGTGATGTTGAACTTCAGATCGTCGTACTTGAAGCCGAAGAAGAGCCGGCCGCGGCGCAGATTCTCGCCGGAGGTAGAAGGCCCGTCGATCCAGCTGCCGACGTCGAACTGGAACTGCGAACCGAGCGAGGTCTGGATCCGGCCGTCTGCGCTGCCGAGGGTCGGCCGACCGTTGGGATAGGTGATCTTGAAGTCGCTCCCAGGCGATACCGCGGCAGCGGTCGTCACGGGCGGCGCGGTCTCGAGGCGGCGTTGGGCCGCCTGCGCCTCGGCTCGGGCCTGGGCCGCTTCCTCGCGGGCTCGGGCCGCCTCTTCCTGCGCGGCCTTGGTCTGCGCCTCGCGCGTGGCTGCCTCCCGCTTCAACAGCTGCAGCTCCTCCTGCAGCGCACGCATCTGCTGCTCGATCGCTTCCATTCGCGCGGCGTCTTGCGCGGCCGCGGGCGCGGCGGACACCAACGCCACAGCCACTCCGCCTATGACCGCAAGGCCATCTCGTGAGTTGATGACACTCATCGGGTCTTCCCCCTACACGCAGGTCGATGATCCGCAGGAGAACGTGTTTTTTGTTTCAGCCAACCATGTCCCGGGCGCCGACCCGGGAGGGCGAGCGGCCGGGACCGCCGCGCCCGCGGCCTCGCCGCTCAACGTCCGTGTGGTGACACACTGGCCGTCTTCGCTTGCCACCGGGAGTTGACAGCCTCGTGACAAGGGCGACCGGCGGCTCTCAAGGCGATCGGACAGATATCGCCGGCGGCGTCACGGCCTCCTTGAGCGCCGCGCCAGTTAAAGAAAGTAAAATTTCAAGATAGCTCAATAATCTGTCAATGCAGTGCACATTGTAGTCACTGCTTTTTTTCTGTATCTTAGCCGAGTCGTTACTTGACAAACGACCGTATGGGATTCACCGCAAGGAATATGGCTCGGCAGCCGGCCTAGGGCTGCCGGATGAACGAGCAAGAAACCGGCGCTGTCCCGATCGGGTCCCTAGGCTTGTGCTCGCCCGTTCAGACCCGCCGGCGCCGCCGCTCGCTCCGGTCGGGCTCGGCCGCCCTTGGCAGCACTACGGGTCCGAGGGCGGCAGAGATCTCGCCGATGGTCGGTCTCGCGCCGGGGGCGGTCCCGTCCAGCGCGCTGCGCATCGCGGCAATGTGGGCGGCGGTGGTGCCACAGCAGCCCCCGATGATCCTTGCGCCGCAGTCACGCGCCAGCCTGGCATAGTCGGCCATGATGGCAGGGGTGCCGCTGTAGCAGATCTGGCCGTCGCGATATTCGGGAATGCCGCAGTTCCCCTTGGCGACCAGGATCGCGTCGTCTCCCGCACGATCGGCAAGGCCGAGCACGGCGGCCAGAAGCTGACCGGGACCGGTGCCGCAATTGGCGCCGAAGGCCCTTGGGCGGCGCGGCAAGCGTGCGACCAGCTCGACCAGAGCGTCCGGCCCGAAACCCATCATGGTGCGGCCGTTGGTGTCGAAGCTGAGGGTCAGGACAACCGGCAGGTCCGTGGTCGCCGCCCCCGCAATTGCCGCTTCGACTTCCTCGGCCGCGGACATGGTCTCGATCCAAAGCACGTCGGCACCACCCGCGGCCAGCGCCTGCGCCTGCTCGGCGAAGGCGGCGGCTGCCTCGTCCATGGTCATCGCACCCAGCGGCACCACGAGCTCGCCGGTCGGGCCCATCGAGCCCGCGACCAGCACCGGCCGCCCGGCGGCGGCGGCAACATCGCGGGCGAGCTGCGCCGCGGCCCGGTTCAGCTCGGCGACCCGGTCCTGCGCCTGGTGCAGCTTGAGTCGCTGGCGGGTGCCGCCGAAGCTGTTGGTCAGGATGATGTCGGAGCCGGCCTCGACGAAGCCGCGATGCACGGCGGCGACGCGCTCGGGGTGCGACAGGTTCCACAGCTCGGGGCTGTCGCCGGTGGACAGGCCGAGGGCGAACAGGCCGGTGCCCATGCCACCGTCGGCCAGCAGCACCGGATGTGCCGCCAGCAGCGAATCGAGATCGACCATGACTAGACTGCGCTTACCCTGGCCCGTCGCCGCGGCCTGCTGTCCGCCACGCTCGTCCGCCCGATGGCACGCCGCCGCTCGCGCAGCTGCTGCAGGATCTCAAGACGTTCGGGCGTGTCGGCGGCCGGCCAGCGCGCGATTTCGACTGTCGTACGCAGACAGCCTTCGCACACCCGCCGTTCGAGGTCGAGTCGGCAGACGCCGATGCAGGGAGACGGGATGACGCCGACGAAGCTCACGGCCACTGGATTCCAGGCGCAATGGATGCACTGGTAAAGTTAGGCGGCGGCCCGGCCGCCCGACAGTGCGCCTGCGACATGGCCTGTTCACGGCGCGCCACGCCCTCTGTCGTGGCGAACGGGCATCGCCGCTCGGGGGATGATGGCGCCGCGGTGGCGGATGACCTCACCCGCCAGCAGGTGGCCCGCGGCGGCGGCTGCGGCGGGCGGCTGGCCGCCCAGGCGAGCCGCCAGATAGCCGGCGTTGAAGCTGTCGCCGGCGGCGGTGGTGTCGACGGGCTCGACCCGCCGCGGCGCCGGCACCGGCGTCACCGACCCGCCCTCGGCCACGAGGCATGGCCTGTCCCCCTGCTTGACCGCGATCTCGGCCACGCCCAGGGCGCTCAGACGCTCGACGGTGGCGGCGGGCGAAACGTCGCCGAACAGCGCCGCCTCGTCGTCGAAGGTGGGCAGGGCGATGTCGGTCTGCCGCAGCAGGGCCGTGAACGCCGCGCGCGCCTCCTCGGGATCGGGCCAGCCGCGCGGACGGTAGTTGCCGTCGAACGCCACCCGGGCACCCTCCCGGCGGAGCCCGGCCAGCAGCGAGAACAGACGTGCGCGGTCGGCCGCGTCGAACAGGGAGAGGGTGATGCCGGAAAGGTAGATCAGGTCGTGGGGAGCGAGGTCGGTGGCCAAACTGTCGCCACGCAGCGCCATCAGCTCGCGCGCCGGTGCGGCGCTGCGCCAGTAGAGGAAGGTGCGCTCCCCGTCCGCATCCGTCTCGATCAGGTAGAGCCCGGGCAGCCGCCCGGGCACGCGCCCGATCAAGCCGGACCCGATGCCCTCTGCCTCCCACGCCTCCAACATCTCCTGACTGAGGACGTCGTCGCCCAGCAGCGTGACATAGTCGGTGGGCACGCCGAGGCGAGTGAGGTAGAGGGCGCAGTTGAGCGTGTCGCCACCGAAGGCCCGGCCGTAGGACCCGTCGGGCCGCCGGTGAAATTCCACCATGCACTCTCCGATCGCTGCCGCGCGCATGAGGCCCATTCCCGCTCCGCTCGACGTCGCCGAAGGCCGGTTCGGTCCAGCTCCAGGCGTTGCCGCCGCGCTCGATCCCGCAGTCATCCGCCGGCGAAAGCCGGGATGCAACCGACGATCACGCCCCGCGGCATCATCCGGCTTTCGCGCCCGCGCCATACCGATGGCGGGTCGGCGGCAGACCCGGTCCGGGGGCCAGCCGCCACGCTGTTCCGCGCGCGGAGGACCGAGTCAGTCGATGCGCTTCAGCGGCCCGTTCAGATCGCCGAAATTGCGGGTGCTCAGGACCTGGATGCCCGCGGTATGTTCGCCGTTGAACGGCGTCGTGGCGGTAGGGCAGCCGTTCCGGACGGCGTCCTCCGGAGAGTTGAACCACAAGCCCAAATGGTAGGTGTGGACCGGCTGGAACGCCGGATTTCGGTTCGCATCGCCGGAGTGGGGAGTCGGGGCCGGCACGTCGTCGACGGCCACCGCGAACGTCTCGACGTTGAAGCGGCTGCGGAACATCTTGGTCACCGTGCCGCCCTTGCCGATCGGGACGTCGCCGGAATACCAGGAGAGGCCGAACGGGAAGTTGGGCTGCTGGATGACGAACAGGTCCAGTTCGGTGCCCTGCCTCAGCCCGCGAACCGTGATCGTCAGCTTCTCCGCGAACCCGGCCTGTACGGCGACGGTGGCGCTGGCATTGGGGGCGCAGGTCGCCGGCAGGCCAGCGGATCGCACCATGGCGAAGTTGAACTGACTCGCGGCATGCGCGGGCGGCGCCGTGAGCGCCGTCGTGAGCAGAGCGGTGGTGGCCAAGCCGCCAGCAAGGCGGCAGCAACGGTTCAGCATGACGATATGCTCCATACTTGATGTGCTGGTGCGGCCGGTTGCGGAATGGAGGGTGGTGATCGGCCGGTCTCGGTCGCCTTGATGGCTAACAAGCGACGGACCGATGCTCGTGCTCACCCGTTTCAACCGTATGTCGCGGCGGAGGTCGGCTGTTTCAGACGTGCTGGCACCCGGCCGCCGGGCGGCCGGGGTAGAACGGCTCCACCTGCCGTTGACAGGCACCTGCCGCCCAACCAGTCTGCCCGGCGGCGACAGATGCCGGTCGGGAGGCCGCCTTGCTCAAGGGAATCGATCCGCTCCTCAACGCGGATGTGCTGCATGCGCTGCGGGCGATGGGCCACGGCGACGACGTGGTCCTGTGCGACACCAATTTCCCGGCCGATTCCGTAGCCCGCGCCACGATCCTTGGCCGTCTCCTGCGCCTCGACAACGTCACCGCGGCCCGTGCGGCGCGCGCCGTGCTTTCGGTCATGCCGCTGGACAGCTTCGTCGACGCCCCTGCCTCGCGGATGGAGGTCGTGGGCAGGCCCGACGAGATCCCGGTCGTGCAAGCGGAGGTCCAGGCCGAGGTCGACGCCGCCGAGGGACGCTCCTGGCCCATGGGCGGCGTGGAGCGGTTCGCCTTCTACGAGCGCGCGAAGCAGGCCTATGCGGTGATCGTCACCGGGGAGCGCCGGTTCTACGGCTGCTTCATCCTCAAGAAGGGCGTGATCCCGCCCGAATGAGCACCGAGCGACGAGCGCTGCCCAACGGCCGGGTGAGCTTCCCCTATCGCGGCGGCCGCGCCATCGGCACGGTCCTGGCCGCCAACGCCAAGACTGCCACGGTGCGCGTCGACGATGGCGACTGTTACCGCGTGCCGTGGCAGATCCTCACCACGGAGGACGGCCCCGCCGGGCACGGCCGCCACGAGGCGATCAGCGCCCAGGCCGCCACCCTCATGGCACGGCACGGGCTGCGCGGGTGGAGCTTCGCGTTCGACGGCGCCAAGCGGCGCGGCGGGGCCTGTCATTTCGCCAAGCGCAAGATCACCATGGCCGCCGGCTTCGCCGCGACCGCGGACGAGGCCGAGATCGAGGACACGCTGCTGCACGAGATCGCCCATGCGCTGGTGGGGCCGCGCCATCAGCACGACGCGGTCTGGCAGGCCAAGGCGCGCGAGATCGGCTGCACGGCACGGCGCTGCCACGCGGTCGAGTTCAGCGAGCCCGGCCTGGTCGCGCGCTGCGTCAACGGCTGCTTCGCCATCGGCCGCCATCGTAGCCGGCGCAACATGCGCTGCCGTCGCTGCGGCGGCGAGGTCGTCTACGCGCGGGCGCCCGCCGGCTAGGCCGGCTTGGCCTTGGCCACGGCCCGGTCGCGCAGCTCCGACAGCAGGCCGTCCATGCCGCTGCGGCTGACAACCTCGTCGAACTCGGAGCGGTAGGTCAGCACCAGGCTGACGCCCTCGGGCAGGACGTCGATGATGATCGGCCGGCCGTCGGTGATCCGCACCCGCCACTCGATCTTCAAGGGCGGGTCGTTGGTGGCGTAGACAATCTGCGAAGCCACCATGGCGTCGTCCCCGGCGGGCCTGCTGCCGGTGACGACGAATTTCTCGCTGCCGGTGTAGAAGCCCATGCGCCGCGACAGCACGGCCAGGACGTTGGCGCGGAACAGAGCGACATATTCGGTGCGCTGCGCATCCGTGGCGGTGCGCCAATGGCGGCCCAGGCACAGGCGCGCGATCAAGGTGAGATCGACCGCTTCGTCGAGCAGCGCCGAGATCGCCTTCTGCCGGGCGGCCGGATCGCTGCCGACCCGGTCCAGGGCCTCGATCGTGCGCTGCCCCAGCCGGTCGACGAAGGCGCCGGCCGCGTCCGCGTCGGTGGCAGCACTGCCGTCGCGCAAGCTCGCTGTCGCCAGCATGGCGCCCAGCAGAACGCGTCGCGTCGGGTGAATCATCTGCGCTCGGTCCGGCTTGGATTGGGTTCGGATTCCGCCGAGCGCAGGAACAGGAAGCGCGCCGCGCCGTAGCGGCGGTCGTCCGCGAGTTCCCAGCCCTCCGGCGCCTCGATGCGCTCGCGCGCGGCGACTTCGGCCACCACCAGCGCACCGGGCGCCAGCCAGCCGCCGGCGGCAAGGCGGACCATCGTCGGCACGGCGAGGCCGCTGCTATAGGGCGGGTCGAGGAAGACGAGGTCGAACGGATGCGGCGCCCGCCCCAGGCGGAGAATGTCGGCGCGCTGAACGGCCACCCGCCCGGTTTCGCCCAGGGTCGCGATGTTGGCGCGGATCGCGCTCACCGCCTCGCCCGCCTGGTCGACGCACAAGGCCTGTGCGGCACCGCGCGAAACCGCCTCCAGCGCCGCCGCACCGCTGCCGGCGAACAGGTCGAGGAACCGCGCGTCGCGCAGCGGCGGTGTCGCATGCTCCAGGATACCGAACAGCGCCTCACGCGCCCGGTCGCTGGTCGGACGGACCAGGAGCCCCGGCGGCGCCGCGATCCGTCGGCCCCGATGCCGTCCGGCGATGATACGCAGGCTCACCCCGAAGTCGCTGGGCGCGCCGGCGGCCGGCGCGGGCGCGGCGGCAGCGGCACCCCGCCGCCGATCTGCTCGCGCAGCACCTTGGCCTGGACTTCCTCCACCGAGCGCTTGGGCAGCGTGCCGAGCTGGAACGGCCCGTACGCCATGCGGATCAGGCGGTTCACCTGCAGGCCGGCATGCTCGAGCACGCGACGGACCTCGCGGTTCTTGCCCTCGCGCAGCGCCACGGTGAGCCAGACATTGTCGCCCTGCAGCCGGTCGACGCGGGCTTCGATCGGGCCGTAGGCGACGCCGTCGACGGTAACCCCCTGGGCCAGCGCGCGCAGCCGGCGGTCGTCCAGCTCGCCGAACGCCCGCACCCGGTAGCGCCGCAGCCAGCCGGTCGCCGGCAGCTCGAGCCGCCGCTTGAGGGCGCCGTCGTTGGTCAGCAGCAGCAGACCCTCCGAGCCGATGTCAAGCCGGCCGATCGGCATCAGGCGCGGCAGGCCCTCGGGCAGCGTGTCGTAGATGGTGGCTCGGCCTTCCGGATCGCGCGCGGCGGTCACCACGCCCTTGGGCTTGTGGTAGCGGAACAGACGGGTCGGCTCGGCCGCGGGCAAGGGCTTGCCGTCCACGGTGACCCGCTGGCCCGGGCGGACCCGCACGGCCGGCGATTCCAGGACGAGGCCGTCGACGGCGACCCGCCGCGCTCCGATCCAGGCCTCGGCGTCGCGGCGCGAGCACAGGCCGGCGCGGGCGATCAACTTGGCGATCCGTTCGCCCTCGGGCTCGCTCATTGCCCAGCCGCCGCGCGGACGAAAGCTTCGACCAGGGCGATGTCGCCGGGGCTGATGCCGTATTCGGGGTGCCACTGCACGCCGAGGCAGAACCGGCGGCGCGGATCCTCGATCGCCTCGATCACGCCGTCCGGGGCGATGGCACTGACGACGATGCCCGAGCCCACCCGTTCCGCGGCCTGGTGGTGGGCGCTGTTGACGGGCAGGGTCGCGGCGCCGGTCACCCGGTGCAGCAGCGAGCCGGCCAGGACCGCCACCTCATGCCCGGGCTCGGTGCGCGGATTGGGCTGCTCGTGGGCGAGCGCCTGCGGGACCGCGTCCGGGATGTGCTGGAGGAGCGTGCCGCCCAGCACGACGTTGAGCAGCTGCTGGCCGCCGCAGATCCCGAGCACCGGCATGTCGCGCTCGATCGCACCTTGGGTCACCGCCCATTCGAACCGGGTCCTGCGCTCCTTGAGCGTCACGGTGCGATGCCGCTCGCCGGCGCCGTAGAGTGCCGGGTCGACGTCGAAGGCGCCGCCGGTGACGATCAGCCCGTCGATCAGGTCGAGATAGTCCGCCGCGAGCTCGGGCTCGTGCGGCAGAGCCAAGGGCAGTCCGCCCGCAGCAGTGACCACGTCGCAGTAGTTCGCGCGCAGTGCGTACCAGGGCAGCTTGGCGTAGCCGCCGGCTGGCTCGCTGTCGAGCGTGACACCGATCACGGGACGTCGGGAGGGGGTGGTCGACATGGCGGACGACAGGTAGGGGAACGGGCGGCGGGGCGCAAGCGAGAGGCCAGCGGGCATGCAGGAGCTGATGACGAAGGTGGCGTGGGTCGACCTCGTGGCCCCGGCCTTCTTCCTCCTGTGCTGGGTCGGCTACTCCGCCTTCGCCGATGGTCTGGCCGGCTCGCGCCGGTCCCTGATGGGCCGCATCCACGAACTGCGCCAAGTCTGGATGGAGCGCATGCTGGCCCGCGAGAACCGCATCGGCGACATGCAGGTGGTCATGATCCTGGCGCAGAGCAACGCGTTCTTCGCCTCGACCTCGCTGCTGATCATCGGTGGTTGCCTCGCCATCCTGGGCGCGCGCGATCAGGCCATGAGCGTGCTCAACGAGATCCCCGGCATCGCCGACACACCTTTGTTCCTCTGGGAGATGAAGGTCCTGCTCCTGGTGGTGGTCTTCGTCTTCGCCTTCTTCAAGCTCACCTGGTCGCTGCGTCAGTTCAACTACGTCGCCATCCTGATCGGCGCGGCGCCGCCGCCGGAAGAGGCGCAGACCGCCGCCGGCCGAGCCTATGCGCGCAAGGCCGCGGGGGTCGCCAGCCGGGCGGCGGATCACTTCAACAAGGCGTTGCGCACGTTCTACTTCGGGCTGGCCGCACTGAGCTGGTTCCTCCAGCCCTATCTGTTCATCGCGCTCACCGCGCTGGTGGTGCTGGTCGTCTACCGGCGCGAGTTCCGCTCGCACACCCTGCTCATCCTGGGGCCGGTCGGCCGGCCGTTCCCGGGCGAGTGAGCGTCAGTCCTCCGGCTGCAGGCCCTGCTCCATGGCGTCGCAGTAGGTGACCAGGGTCGGGAATTCGAGGACGATCCGCTTCAGCTCGGTCTCGAACGGGAGGTAGAGCACGTTGGCGAGGAAGGCGTAGGCCACGGCGTCGACCGAGGTCAGCTGCTCGCCCATCAGGAACGGCCGGTCGCCCAGATAGTCGGCCACGGCTTCGAGATCCTGCCGGCCCATGGCGTAGATCTCCTCGGCCGAGTGCCGGCCCAGGCCCTGCAGGTGGAGCATCCGCTTGACGCGGCGGCGGAAATAGCTTGCGGCCACGCGTCCCGTGGGGAAGGGCAGCCGGCCGAAGAAGGCCGGCCGAAGGGTCGCCCATCCGGCATCGTCGATCCAGCGGCTGTAGGCGAGGACGAAGTAGAAGTGATCCTCGAACAGGCGCTGCAGCATCAGTGCTTCGGCGCGCTCGCGCAGATCGAGGCCGGCGTCGGGATCGATGCCTCGGCTCTGCTTCAGGTACTCGATGATCAAGGTGGTGTCGCCGACCAGCCGGCCCTCGTCGCGGATGTAGGGCAGCTTGCCCTTGGGCGCCTTGGCCAGGCTGGTGCTGGGCTCGACCGTGTAGGGAATATCCGCGAGGCGCAGCCAGGCCTCGAGCTTCAGTCCGAACGGGCTGACGTTGCGCCCCCAAAGATCGGGGAACTGCACGACGACGACCGGGGCCACTGCCGCGTTGGTGACCATGGTGCGGGGTATCATCGCGACCGGGGCCGCCGCGTCGGGCGCCGCATCCGTCATTCCGTCATTCCGGTCCGCCAAGCAGTGGGAACGCACCATGCCGTCGGCCGGCGGTCCGGTCCAGGCGGAATTGCCCGTCGTCTGGCTCAGGTCGCATGGCAATCCTCGAGGCGAAGGAAGCGGGCGTCGAGGCCGAAATAGTCGCGGGGCCGACAGGTGAGGACCAGGATCTGCAGCTCGCGGGCGGCTCGCTGCAGGATCGCCTTCATGGTCTCGAAGCGCCCCTCGTCGGCGTAGACCAAGGCGTCGTCCAGGATCAGGCAGGGCGCCTCGCCCTCGCGCTCGGCCAGGAGCGAGGCGATCCCCAGCCGCACCAGGATGGCGATCTGCTCCCGTGTGCCCAGGCTCAGGCTGTCCACGTTCTCCTCGACGGTGCCGCGGACCAGCCCCAGCGGTGAGAAGCTGTCGGGGTCGAGCACCGGCGCCGCGTCCGGGAAAAGCTGCTTCAGCCATGGCCCCAGCCGGGCGACCACCGGCGCCAGCAGTGCCTCGCGGTCGGCCTTGATCGCGCCCGCCAGCGTGTCGTGGAGCAGTTTCCAGGCCATGGCGTCGCGCCGGGTGCGCGCGAGCTCGCCTTCGGCCGTCCGCAGCTGCGCCTCCTTCTCGCCCAACCGCTCGGCGAGGCCGTCGTCGCCCAACGCCCGCAGCTCGCTGCCCAGCTCGACGATCGCGCGTTCGCGCCGCTGGGCCTCGGCGTCGAGCTGGGCCACCTCCCGGCCGGCGATCTCCAGGCGGTCCTGCACGGTCGCCCGGTCGGCGAGCCGCAGCTCGTTCTCCAGCCGTGCCACCTCGCCCGCCAGTGCCAGGCAGTCGGCGCGGGCCGCCGCCGCCGTCTCGGCCAGGACGGCGTCGGCGTGCTGGGCCTCGCTCTCCGCCAGCTGCCGGCGCTCGGCGGCCAGACGGTCGCCGACGAGGCCGGCCTCCTGCTCGGCCAGGGCCATGGCCTGCCGCAGCTCGACCGTGCGGCGCTCGCTCGCCTGCAGCGTCAAGGCGGCGAGCCCGGCAGCCTCCCGCGCCGCCTGCGCCGACACGGTAGCCGCGGCGACGGCCTCGTCGCCGATCGCCTCGGGCGGCTCCGGCGTCTCTTCACCATCCAGCAGCCGAACCCGCTCGGCGAGCTCCTCCAGCGAATCGAACCCGCTCACCGCCAAGTTCGCCGCGAGCCGCTCCCGCTGGCGTGTCAGCTCGCGCTCGAGCTCCTCCCGTGCGGTGGCGCGCCGCTCGGCCTCGGCTTGGTTCCGCACCCCGGCGGCGCGCAGCTCCACCTCCAGGCGGTCCCGCGCCGCACCGGCAGCGCTACGCCGCGCCACGATGTCCGCTCCTCCCGGCGTCACGAGCAGGACACCCCAGCCCGCAAGCTCGACGGAGGCGCGGTCGGTGAGCTCGAGGGGCTGCGACGGGTCGACCGCCCGGCCGTCGAGCGCCGCCGCGGCGCCGGGCAGCGGCCGCAGCTCAAGCGTCGTCGCCACCGCCGCCAGTGCAGCCTGCGCCTGATCGTGCGCCGACTGCGCGGCACGGACCAGCGCCAGCGCCTCGGCCGTGCAGGAACTCGGCGCGCAAGCCGGCTTCGCAGGCGGCCATGGCCTCCGCCGCGGTCCGGGCCGCGGCGAGGCCGTCGCGCAGCCGGGCGAGCTCGTCGCGCCGGCCGGCCGCGAGGCGCAACTGCACGACGCGCTCGCGCTCCGCCTCGGCGGCAGCGAGTGCCTGCCGGGCCTGGCGGTCCGCCGCCTCCGCCTCCCCACCGGCAGCCCGCGCGAGCGCGACGGCCTCGCGACGTTCCGCCAATGCGAGGTCGAGCTCCACGAAGCGGCGCTCTTCGGCGGCCACGCTCTCGCGCAGGCGGCGGCGCTGCTGCAGCTCCCCCTCGGCGCGCGCGAGAGCCGCCTGGCCGGCCTTGAGCCGCTCGGTGGCGAGCGCGGCCTGCTGCTCCAGTGCCGCGATGCCGGCGAGCAGGCGCTCGGCGTCCGCCTTGCGCTGTCGCGCCCGCTCCCGCGCCTCCGCCTCGGCCAGGCGCGACGCCGGCTCGCGCAGGCGGGCGAGCCGCGTTTCCTTCTCGGCCGCTTCGGCCATCCGGCGCCTGAGCTCCTCGGTGGCGGCGGCGAGCTCCTGGCAGCGCTCACCCAGATCCTTGAGCGGGCCCTTCTCAGAGAATTTTGGGGTCCAGTGGCGGTCGCAACGCTCGCGCACCCGGGCGGCGAGTTCGAGCGTCGCCGCCCCGCCGGTCAGGCGGGCGACCTCGCCCGAGACCGCGCCGGCGATGCGCTCGCGCGCGGTGGCGACGGTCTGGAAGTCGCGAAAACCGGTGCCCTGATCGACCCAGAACAGCGCGGACAGGCCGTGATGTTCGGCCCTGGCCTCCGCCCGCCCCTGCCGCCGCTGAAAACGCAGCAGCGCCAGGAGACGGTCCTCGGCAGCGTCGCCGGACAGGCTGACGCCCGGGCCTTCCAACTGCGCGCCCCCGCGGCGGAACGCCTTGCGCAGGCGCCACGCCGCCCCGCCCAGCTCGAAGTCGAGCTCGACCTCGGGAACGAGCGAGGAGCCCAAGGGCGTCATGCGCTCGCGCACCCCGCCGCCGACCAGATGATGCTCGAACAGGGCCGCCTTGAGTGCTGCCAGGACCGTCGACTTGCCTTCCTCATTGTCGCCGGAAAGCAAGGTGAGGCCGTCGCCGATCCGTTCGACCACCACCGGTCCAGTGAGCTTGCGGAAGTTGTGGACCGCGACCCGCCGCAGCCTCACGGCTTGCCACTCATCGCGGCGGCCTCGGCGTAGAGAAGGCGCAAGGCGTGGCGCGCGAGATCGCGACCGGCCTCGGGGCCGGCGGTGGCGAGCTCCCGCAGGGCCTCGGCGGCGGTGGCGGTGGCGGGATTGCCGTCCAGGGCGCGCAGATCGTGGCCGTCCGGCTCGTCGATCAGACCGTCCACCACGAGGTCGAGCCAGCACAGCTCGCCGCCGAGCCGTTCGGCCGCCCGGTCCAATGCCAGGCGGCAGGCGAGTCCGACCACGCCGCGCAACCGCAGGCGCAGCAGGGTGCGATGCCGGAGCTCCGGCGCGGGCAGGACCGCCGAGAACGCGGCGGCGACGCCCTCCGGTTCGAGCCCGGTGCAGTCCAATTCGGCGCTGCGCCAGGTCCGGCTCGCCGTGGCGATGCGCTCAACCAGCGGCGGCGCGCCCGCTCCCGCCAGCTCGACCAGGAGAATGTTGCCCGGCTCGTTGGCGGTGAACCGGTCCGGTTCGGGCGTGCCGCTGTACCAGGTGCACGGACCGACCTGGAGGGTTCCGTGCCAGTCGCCCAGGGCGAGATAGTCGAGGCCCGCCCGGGCCGCGCGATCGGCGGCGATGGGATTGCCGGCATCGGCGTCGCCGGGCAGCAGGCCCAGCACCGAGCCATGGGCGAGGCCGATCCGCAGGCTGCCCGGCGGCGTCTCCGCGGTGTCCATCCAGGCGCTCAGGTCCTCCGAGACGCGCCGTGCCAGCAGTGGGGCTGGCAGCACGGTGGCGCGTCCCTCGCCGAGCGGGAGCGGCGCGGGTTCCGCGGCGACCAGGACATTGTCCGGCAGGCCCGAGGCGCGCAGGCGCGACCACACGCTGGCGGCACTGTCCGCATCGTGGTTGCCGGGGAGCATGACCCAGGGTCCGGCAAAGCCGCGCATCGCGGCCAGCGCTCTGGCACAGGTGGCCGCGCCGACCAGATTGTCGTCGAAGGCGTCGCCGGCCACGAGCACGGCGTCGGCACGACGCTCCGCGGCAAGCCTGGCTATGTGCCGAACGGCTTCGAAGCGCGCCTCGCGGACCAGGCCGGCGACCTCGGGCGGCATGCCGGCGAAGCCCCGGCCGAGCTGCCAGTCGGCAGTGTGCAGGAAGCGCACGCCCATCGACCCTCCGTCACGGGGTCACAACTCTAACGCGAAAGATTATTTGACGCCAGCGCGTCCAAGTAGGATTGCCAGATATGTTCCTGGTCGCGGCCGAGATGATGGAGGTAGGGCCACGAATAGATGCCGGTGCTGTGGCCGTCGTCGAAGATCACCCGCACGGCATAGTTGCCGACCTGCTCGAGCTCCTTGATCCCGACCTGCCGCTTGCCGCCCAGCGTGACCTTCTGGCTGGGCGAATGGCCCTGGACCTCCGCCGACGGGCTCTCGACCCGCAACAGCTCGGCCGGGTAGCGGAAGCTGGAGCCGTCGTCGAAATCGATCTCCAGCGCCTTCTCGGCGCGCTTGACCCGAATTTCCAACGGCCATGGGCCGGTGCTGCTAGCGGTCATCGGCGCGGACCTCGTGCGGCACGCATTCGCTGTCGTCCAGCGGCCGGGCCTCCTCGACCAGCATGATCGGGATGCCGTCGCGGATCGGGTAGGCGAGGCCCGCCTGCTCGCTCACCAGCTCGTTGCGCTCGCGGTCGTAGCGCAGGACCGCCTTGGTCAGCGGGCAGACCAGAAGATCGAGCAGGCGGGGGTCCGGACCGGCCTCGTCCATCGGCACGCTCATCGCCGGTTCCTCGTCACGGTTGCAGCCTCAGTGGCGAGCACTGGAACCGCCGGCCTCGGCCAGCGCCTCCATCTCCATGAGCGCGATCAGCAGCTGCGCCTGGCGCCCGCTGTCGCCGGCCTCCAGCAGCGCCTGCTTCTCCTCGGGCTCGAACGGGCAGATCATGCACAAGGAGGTCACCAAGCCGGCCAGCGGCGCGCCCTCGATGGCGTTCCAGTCGGCCTCGATGCCGTGGCGGTCGAAATAGACCCGCAGCACCCTGGAGAGCTTGCCCTTCAGCTCGCCCGGCGGCGGGCTGGGCTGGAGATCCTGGCGCCAGCGGTCGAAGTCCGCCAGCACCTGGCGGTAGGGAGTCTCGACCTCGAGCTCGCTCGCCACGTCGAAGCGGCACATGCCGGTGAGCGTGATCAGGAACCGGCCATCCTCGGTCTCGGAGAAGTTGGTGATGCGGCCGGCGCAACCGGTACGATAGAGATCCGCCGGCACGCCGTCGGCCTGCTCGCCCTTGGGTTGGATCATGCCGATGACGCGGTCGGTCTGCATGGCGTCGCGCACCATCTGCAGGTAGCGCGGCTCGAAGATGTTGAGCGGCAGGTTGCCGCCGGGCAGCAGCATGGCGCCGCGGAGCGGGAACACCGGGAACCGGCCTGGCAGGCTGGTGGCGATCTCGCTCACGGCTGGAGCCTCAGCGGAACAGGACGGTCGAAAGCATGCGCCGGCCCTTGAGCGTCGCCGGGTCCTTGGGTCCGAGCGCGTCGAAGAACTTGAGCAGCTGGTGCCTGGCCTTGTCGTCCTCCCACTCGCGGTCGCGCTTCACGATCTGGATCAGCTGCTCCATGGCGGTCTCGGTCTGGCCGCGCAGGAACAGCACCGTGGCCAGACGGTAGCGGGCGTCGTGATCGTCGGGTTGCGCCTCGATGCGCGCCTGCAGCTCCCCCGGGTCGCCCAGCACGCCGGCCTCCTCGGCCAGGGTGAGCGCCGCCCGGGCGCCGGTCACCGCCACATGGCCGGCGATTTCCTTGGGGGCGCCGTCCAGCAGTTCCCTGGCGTCCTCGAACTTGCGCTCGGCAATCAGGCAGCGGGCGAGGCCGCCCACCGCCTCGGGCTGCGCCGGGTCCTCGGCCAGAAGCTGCTGGAACAGCCGCCCGGCGGTGCGCGTGTCGCCATGGGCGGCCGCGTCCTGCGCGGCCTCCAGGAGATCGTCGCCGCCCTCCTCGCCGCCAGCACCGCCGACCAGCCGGTCGACCAGCGCCTTGATCTGGCTCTCGGGCTGCGCCCCGGCGAAACCAGTCACCGGCTGCCCGCCCAGAAAGGCGTAGACCGTGGGCACGGACTGGATGCGCAGCTGTTGGGCCAGCTCCGGGTTCTTGTCGATGTCGATCTTGACCAGCCGTACCTTGCCCTTGGCGGCGCGGACGACCTTCTCCAGGATCGGCGTGAGCTGCTTGCAGGGTCCGCACCAGGTCGCCCAGAAATCGACCAGCACCGGCACGGTCTGCGAGGCCTGGATCACGTCGCGGGCGAAGGTCTGGACCGAGCCTTCCTTGATGATCTCGGCGTCGCCAGCGGCGGTGGGTGCGGCTGCACCGGCGAAGAGCTGCATCGAGACGACCTCTTGTTCCACGCGTCGGCCAGCAACGGCCGTCGGCCCATTGTCCTCGCGGGTTACATGGCGGATAGCTGGCCGGCTTACAAGGTCAGCCGACCGGCCGAAGCGGCCCTGGACTGGCCTTGCCAAGCCTGGCGAGTTCACCTATGTAGCCCGGCACGCCGGTTCCGGCCGGCGATGCGGGCGTAGCTCAGGGGTAGAGCACAACCTTGCCAAGGTTGGGGTCGAGGGTTCGAATCCCTTCGCCCGCTCCAGGCTCCGCACCGGCAGCCCCCATCATCGTCGCGGTCATCGGCAGGGCAGGCGAACGGCTTGCCTGTGGCCGGCACCTCGACCATGCTGCCGCCGGTCGTCACAGGAGCTTTGCCGAGCATGCGCTGGCGCCTCGTCCCATTGGTCGTCCTGGCCGGCCTCGCCGCCGGCTGCCAGAATCAACCGGTGGACGTCACCTACGAGGGCTTCGAGTGCCCGGAGGTGCCGGGTCTCGACGATTTCCTGTCGGCCGCCGACTCCGACAACGACAACATGCTCAATTCCGACGAGTTCAACAGCGCGTTCCAGGAGGCCCAGGACGAGGTCACGCCGGACGGGCAGCTGGATCGCAACGAGCTCGCCAAATATGTCTGCGCCAAGCAGAAGGCCAAGGCTGCCGCCCAGCCGACACAGTAGGCGCCGTCATTTCCCCGTGCTCCGGCCAACCAGCGGGAAATAGAGCCCATAGGGCAGCAGCCGGAGCAGTTTGAGGATCGCCACGAAGGCCCGCGGGAAGGCGATCTCGAACCGGCCCGAGCGCAGGCCTCTGGCGATACGGTCCGCGGCGAACTCGGCGCTGACCAGGAAGGGCATGGGAAAGTCGTTCCGGTCGGTGAGCGGCGTCTTCACGAAACCCGGATCGACCAGCTGGATCGTGACGCCCGCACGGTCGAGGTCGAACTTGAGCGATTCGGTGAGGTTGATCAGGGCGGCCTTGGTCGCACCGTAATAGGCGCTGGTCGGCAGGCCGCGATAGCCCGCGACCGAGGCCACCACCGCGATCCGGCCACTGCGCCGCGCGATCATGCGCGGCATCAGCGCCTCGAGGCAGGCGGCCGTGCCCAGGACGTTGACCTCCATGAGCTCGCGCAGGCCGCCGGCCGTGAACTCGGCTGCCGACACCGGCCGGTGCGTGCCGGCGTTGAGCACGGCGAGGTCAATCGGGCCGTGCTCGGCTTCGATCCGCGTCACCGCGTCCTGGACCGCGGCATGATCGGTGATGTCGACCGGCCAGGGGACGATCCGCCCGCCGCCGGCCGCGGCCAGGGCGGTCAGCTTGTCGGCCGAACGGGCGCTGGCCACGATCTCGGCCCCGTCCCGCGCCAGCCGCAGCGCCAGGGCCTCGCCGATGCCCATGCTGGCGCCGGTGATCCAGATGCGCTCAGGCGGCATGGTCGGCACCCGTGGCGAGGCCGGCCAGGAATCGCTGGCTGTCGGCGCGGATGGCCGCCTGGCGCTCCGGCCCCAGCCGGTCCAGCGTGCGGTAGGGTTGGGCCAGGCGCGGGTTGCGGCCCAGCTCGGCGCGGTGCTCGAGCATGAAGTTCCAGTAGAGGTAGTTGAACGGGCAGGCGTCCGGGCCTTCCTTGGCCTTCACGTCGTAGCGGCAGTGGCGGCAGAAGTCGGACATGCGGTTGATGTAGTTGCCGCCGGCGGCATAGGGCTTGGAGGCGAGATAGCCGCCGTCGGCGTGCATCACCATCCCCAGCACGTTGGGCAGCTCGACCCACTCGTAGGCGTCGGCATAGACCGCGAGGTACCAGGCGCAGATCTCCTCCGGCACCACGCCGGCCAGCAGCGCGAAGTTGCCGGTCACCATCAGCCGCTGGATGTGGTGCGACAGCGCCTCGCGCCGGGTCTGGCCCAGCGCCTGGCGCAGGCAGTTCAGCTCGGTCTCGCCGGTCCAATAGAACCAGGGCAGCGGCCGCCGGCCGCCCAGCGCGTTGAGCCGCGCGTAGTCGGGCATCCGCAGCCAGTAGACGCCGCGGACATATTCGCGCCAGCCCAGGATCTGGCGGACGAAGCCCTCGGCACCGTTGAGCGGGACCAGCCCGTCGCGCCAGGCCCGCTCGGCGGCGGCGCAGACCTCGCGCGGGCGCAGCAGGCCGCAATTGAGGTACTGCGACAGGGCGCTGTGGAACAGCCACGCCTCGCCCTGCTTCATCGCGTCCTGATAGTCGCCGAAGCGGGGCAGCGCCGAGGTCACGAACCGCGCGAGGGCACGCAGCGCGTCGGCACGGGTGACCGCGAACCAGAAGGGCTCGAGCTCGCCGAAATGGTGGCCGAAGCGGATGGCCACCAGCGCCAGGACCTCGCGGGTGACCGCGTCCGGCTCGACCCGCAAGGGCTCGGGCAGGGCGATGCCGCCGGGCAGGCGCTTGCGGTTGTCGGCGTCGAAGTTCCAGCGGCCGCCGGCCGGCGCCCCGTCCGGCTCCATCAGGATACCGGTGGCCATGCGCATCTCGCGGTAGAACAGCTCCATGCGCAGCTGCTGCCGCTCCCCGGCCCAGCGCGCGAACAGGGCCGTGTCGCAGAAGAACCGGTCGTCGCGGCGGATCTCCAGGCCGGTGGGGCTCTCCTCGCCCCAGCGGCGCAGGGCGTCCAGCACGCGCCACTCCCCGGGCTCGGTCACCACCACCCGGCCGGGGCGCAGCTCGGCCACGGCACGGTCCAGCTCGCCGGCGAACGACTGGGCGTTGCCCGGATCGTCCAGGGCAACGTAGCGCACGCGGACGCCCTCGGCGCGCAGCTCGCCGGCGAAGTGGCGCATGGCCGAGAGGATGAAGGCGATCTTCTTGGGATGGTGCGGGACGTAGGTGGCCTCGGCCATCACCTCGACCATGAGCACCGTGTCGTGCTCACGGTCGAGCCCGCCCAGGGCGGCGATGGCGTGGTCGAGCTGGTCGCCCAGGACGAGGCGGAGGGTGCCCGTCACCCGGTGCGCGCGAGCGGCCGCGGCGCGCCCCGCTCCAGCCGATAGTCGATGACCGAGCCGTCCGAGCCCACGAATTCGAGCTTCACCCACTGGTCCTGCTCGTACCAGAGGTCGAGCGTGAGGTCGCCGGTGATCGCGAAGCGGTCGGCGGCGAGGCTGCGGTCGGCGGCGGCGACCCGGGTGGTGCCCTTGGGCGTGACCTGGCAGTGCTTGAGGGTGCCCGCCTGGGTGTCGATCCAGACCGGCGCGTCGAGGAAGCGGCGGTGCCAGTAGGTGGTCGGCAGGGCGTCGCCCGGCGCCTCGATCCGGCCTTGGTCGCTCTCGACCAGGATCACCTCGCCGGCACGGTGCGCCGTGACCCGGTGCGGCGTGCCGTTGTCGTCGGTGCGGCTGGCGAAGCTCACGAGCCGTCCGTCCTCCCACAGCTCCCGGTTGGTGTGGCGGTAGCGGTAGAGGGTGATGAAGGCGAACTTCACCTCGAGCTCGATGTCGATCGCCACCTCGAGCCGCTGCCCGTCGCCGGCGAAGCGCAGGCGGTGGCGGCCGATCGGCCGGTCGCTGCGGAACACCGCGAACGCCTGAAGCCGGTCCTCGGCCCGGACGGCGCGCGTGGCGGCGAGGAACGGCATGAGCAGGGCACCGGTGGCCAGTGAGCGACGATCGAGCATGGCATCCCCCGTGGCGGCTCAGCTCTGGCCAGCTTACGCGCCGTCCATCCCGGCGGATCGACCGCGCGCATCACAGCGCGGTGACCGGGGGCAGCCCCGGCAGCCGCTCGAGGATGGCCGCGCGCGT
This sequence comes from uncultured Alphaproteobacteria bacterium, assembly GCA_963720725.1. GTDB lineage: Bacteria > Pseudomonadota > Alphaproteobacteria > Geminicoccales > Geminicoccaceae > Benzoatithermus. The sequence continues at coordinate 757,932 of CAVRGN010000013.1, read as the reverse complement.
GGGCTGGCCGGTCTGGGCGCCCACCTGCAGACAGGTGCAGGCGGCCCCCACGCTGGCGGCGCGCAGGGCGTCGACCAGCTCGGCACCACCGTCCAGCCAGGCGGTGAGCACGCCCACGAAGGCGTCGCCGGCGCCGGTGGTGTCGACCGGCGCGATCGGCAGCACCGGCACGCGCCAGCCCGCATCGGCGCCGACCGCGATGCAGCCGGCACCGCCCAGGGTGACGACGCAGGTCAGCCCGTGGCTGGCGGCGAGGCTGCGCGCGACCACCTCGGGCGGCCGGCCGGTGACGCCGGCCACGGCCTCGGCCTCGAGCTCGTTGACCACGAGCAGGTCGAGTGCCGCCAGCACCTCGGCCGGGACGGCGGCGGCCGGCGCCATGTTGAGGATGGTGCGGGCGCCCAGCCGCCGGGCGCGGGTCAGCACGGCGAAGGTCTCGGGCGTGCGGATCTCGTTCTGGCACAGGACGGTGGCGGCGGGCCCGAGCAGGGCGTCCGGCACCTGCGCAGCACCGGTTTCGAGGTTGGCGCCGCTGGCGACGATGATCTGGTTCTCGCCGCCGGCGTCGACGCCGATCACCGCAATCGCGGTGGGCGTGGCCGCCACCGCCAGGTGCCGGCAGTCCACGCCCGCCTCGAGCAGCAGCCCGCGCACCACCGGCCCGTAGGCGTCGTCGCCGACATGGCCGACGAAGGCGACCTCGCCCCCAGCCTTGGCCGCGGCGGCGGCCTGGTTGGCACCCTTGCCGCCCGGCGCCATGACGTAGCTCGGGCACAAGACGGTCTCGCCCGGCCGCGGCAGCTTCTCGACCTTGAACAGGAGATCGGCATTGACCGACCCCGGCACGATGATCATGGCGCCCTCCCCGGCTTGTCCCGCTGCAGGCGTGGTAGCCCCTGCCCGCCTGCGGCGTCCATGGACGCCTGCGCGACCACCGGCCGGGCATAGTGCCCAGTCCTTGCGGGCGCGAGGCAGGCTGGGTTCGATTCGTGGGCGGCTTCCTTCGAGAATCAACGAGTTGGCTGGGTTCGTTTGGTCGTGCGCGCGTTCGTCTGCACACTTGTGCGACCGCATCCGCCAAGACGGAGGCGAAGGTCGAGCGGCTTCGATGCGCGGGCATGGGGTCCGGCCACCAATGCGATTTCGGCGTCCAAGCATACAGCATATAGGTATTTGCGCCTAAGACAATTCACCGCTCCCACCTCAAAGGCCCTGCTGCCAGTCCTTGATGGCTTGGAGCGGGTAGATCAGCATCAGGATGTTCAAGGTCAGGTTATCGCGGATGGCGTAGGCCAGGGCCACTTCCAACACGATGGCAAGGGTCACCGTCGCCCGGACCGGCAGGCGGGCGGCGAGCAGAAAGCCCAGGATGCAGGCCACCGTGTCGGCGAGGGAGTTGACGACGCTGTCGCCGAAATAATCGAGGGCGATGGTGGCGTCGCGGTAGCGCTCGATGACGAAGTCGGTGTTCTCGACGATCTCCCAAGTCGTCTCGAGTGCCGTCGCCGCCACAAGCCGCGACTTGAGAGGCCAGCGCCGTGCCACCAGCCAGAACAGGAAGTAGAAGCTGAAGCCGTGGACCAGGTGGGTGAAGCTGTACCAGTCCGTGAGGTGCTGCGAGTTCTGCGAACTCTGCACCTCGCCGTGCCAGAGCTTGACGTAGCCGCAGGTGCACCAGGGCACGCGGCCCATCGCGAGGAGGACGGACGCCTGCAGGACGAGCAGGCCGGCCAGGATCGCGGCATAGCGCCAGCGACGGGAGCCGAGGCGCTGCGGCGCGGGATCGGCGCTCGGGTGGGGGGTGCGCATCGACGAACGCGGTCGGCTCGAGCGTCCCATCCTGTCTCCTACTCCTGACCGGAAACGCTTGAGAATTCCGCCGCCCGGCGGGGTCGGTCCTCTGCGTCGGCGCCGAGTGGTCGAGATCTACCCGCTTGAGATCGACCGTCCGTGTTCTTAGTCTGGCATCGCCATCGGTCCCTCGACCATGGACTCCTGGATTTCGCAGGTACGTCGCCCATGCCCTCGGACCCGCCCCGCGTGAGCCTCGACCATTGCGTGGTGCATGTCAGCGACTGGCAACGCTCCAACGCCTTCTACATGGAGGTGCTCGGCGCGGAGCTGGTGCCGGTGGGCCAGGGCTTCGCCTACCGCTTCGGCGGGCAGCAGCTCAACCTGCACGGGCCGGGACTGACGCCGACCCCGGTGGCACGGCTGCCGGTGCCGCCCGGAGGCAGCGACCTGTGCTTCGCGTGGCCGGGAACGGCGGAGGACGCGGCGGCGCATCTCGCCCGCTGCGGCGTGGCCGTCGAACTGGGGCCGGTCGAGCGCAACGGCGCGCGCGGCAAGGGGCGCAGCGTCTACTTCCGCGATCCCGACGGCTCGCTGCTCGAATTCATCGCCTATGGGGATGCGAGCGGCGCCTGACCTTTCCGGCCGCGCCGCTCGCCCCGGTCAGGCGTCGAACTTGAACGAGACCTTCATCTTGGTGCGGTAGGCCTTCACCCGGCCCTCCTCGACCACGAGATCCTGCTCGACCACCTCGGCGACGCGCAGGTCGCGCAGCGACTGGCCGGCCCGCTCCACGGCGGCCCGGGCCGCCTGCTCCCAGGATTCGGTGCTGGTGCCAACGAGCTCGATCACCTTGTAAACGCTGTCGGACATTCGAGCCTCCCATAAAAGAGGGCAGGATCCACGTCCGAGGCGGCGAGGTCAAGCCGTGCCGGCAAGCCACCCGAAACGGAGAAGGGGCCGGCACCGGCCGACCCCCTCACGATCGAATGGGCGAAACGGCGGCGTCAGCGCTTGCTGAACTGGAAGCTACGCCGGGCCTTGGCCTTGCCGTACTTCTTGCGCTCGACCTCGCGGTCGTCGCGGGTGAGGAAGCCGCCCTGCTTGAGCAGCGGGCGCAAGGCCGGGTCGTAGGTGGTCAGCGCCCGGCTGAGGCCATGGCGCACCGCGCCGGCCTGGCCGGAGAGACCGCCGCCGGCGACGGTGCACATGACGTCGTACTGGCCCAGCCGGTTGATGACGTCGAAGGGCTGGCCGATGATCATCTGCAAGGTGGGCCGGGCAAAGTAGGTGCCCATGACCTTGCCGTTGACCACGAACTTGCCGGTGCCGCCCTTGACCCAGACGCGGGCGACGGCGTCCTTGCGGCGGCCGGTGGCGTAGGCGCGGCCCTGCGCGTCCAGCTTCGGCTTGGCCGGCTCGGGGCGCGCCTCGACCGGGCTGGCGGGACGGAGCCGGGCGAGGCCGGCCAGACCTTCGCGGGCCTCAGCCATGCGCGGCCTCCAGGGTCGAGTTCTTGCGGTTCATGGCGGCGATGTCCAATGCGGCCGGCTGCTGGCCGGCATGGGGATGCTCGCCGCCCTTGTAGACGTGGAGCTTGCGGAGCACGTCGCGGCCGAGCGGGCCGCGCGGCACCATGCGCTTGACCGCGGCCTCGATCACCCGCTCCGGGAAGCGGCCGTCGAGCACCTTGTCGGCGCGACGCTCCTTGATGCCGCCGGGGTAGCCGGTGTGGTGGTAGTAGATCTTCTGGGTGCGCTTCTTGCCCGTGAGCACGACCTTCTCGGCATTGACCACGACGATGTGGTCGCCGCAGTCCATGTGCGGGGTGAAGGTCGGCTTGTGCTTGCCGCGCAGCCGGTTGGCGAGAATGGTGGCGAGCCGGCCCAGGACCAGGCCTTCGGCATCGATCAGGAACCAGCCCCGCTCGATCTCGGTGGGCCGCGCGCTGTACGTCTTCATCCGGATGACCGTCCGATCGGTCGGCCGGCCAGGCAGGAGCCTGGACTCGGCGGACAACAGTTTAGCGGTGCCAGGGGGCTACCCTCGCCCGTGGCGCGGTGACTTAGGCGGTTGTGCCGCCGCTGTCAACGGCGCGCGCGGCCGGGATGGCGTAGGTGCCGGTGGCGTGGGCGACCGGGGCGCCGCCGTCGGCGCCGGCGACGGTGACCTCGCCCACCGCCAGCACGCGCCCGAGCCGCAGGATGCGGCCCTGCGCCACCAGGTCGCCGGGCCTGGGCTTGGCCAGGAAGTGGACGTTGAGGTCGGTGGTGACCGCGAGCTCGACCCGGCCGATCAGTGACAGGACCACGCCGTAGAGGGTGATGTCGGCCAGCGCCATGATCGCCGGGCCGCACACCGTGCCGCCGGGGCGGAGCAGGAAGGCGCGGTAGGGCAGACGCATCGCCACGTCGCCGGGCAGGAAGCGCTCGACCCGGCAGCCGAGCTGGCCGACGAAGGGCACGCCCTCGTCCGCCAGCGCCGCGAACTCCTCCGCGGTCAGGGCCGGGCCGGCCATGCTAGCGGCGCGCCAGCGGCGCGGGCGCGCCGACGCCGGCGATCTCGCGGATCAGCTTGTTCAGGATGGCGTTGCGGAAGTCGCTGAAATCCTCGGCCGGGAGGACGAACGAGCCGGGCCCGCCGATCACCTGCTCGGTGTAGTAGCGGTCCAGGTCCATATCCATCGGCGTCGGCATGGCGAAGGGTTGCGGCCGGTCGTTGAGGATCGGCAGGCCGTTGATCACGATGCCGCCCGCCACGGCGTCGTCGCGCGCGTCGCGCACCGGCCGGCCGCGATTGTTCGGGCCGTCGCCCGAGACGTCGATCACCCGGCGCTCGCCGGCATAGCCGTTGCCGGCGAACAGCGGCACCGCGGCGTCGATCGCCGAGCTGATCGAGGTCCAGCGCGCGGTGCGGCGCGGTGCCGCCAGGAGCCGGGCGGCGAACGCCTCCGCACTCTCCATGTCCCCGATCAGCGCCCAGTCGAGCACGACCTGCTGATAGTCGCCGCTGGCCCATTCCATGTAGGTGACGGCGATGCGGCGGTGGAAGTTGGCGCGGATCGCGTCCACCACCGCGCGGTCGGCCAGCGCCGCGACATAGCCTTCGCGCTGCTGGCGGGCCTCCTCGGCGTCGATGCTGCCCGAGACGTCGACCGCCAGCACCAGTTCCAGGTCGACCGGCAGCTCGGCCGCCGCCGCCGGCCAACCGGCGACGAGGCCGACCAGCCCCGCCTGCAGGATGCGACCCAGATACGGCGCTCTCCGTCGCACCAGTGCACGCCCCTTCCCCTTCTCGAACGGGCGACGATAGTAGGTTCGCCGGCCGGTGCTCGCCAAGGGCAAACCGGCGGGTCCGCGCCGACGTACCGAGAGCGAACCCGACACTGGCCGGATTGTGAACGTCCATGCTCGACCGTCTCCTGCCCGGAGTTCCACCGCCCGCGGCCCTGCTCGGCCTCGCCGGCCTTCTGCCCTTCGCCGGCGCCGCGCTGCTCGCCCTCCAGCCCGGGCCGGCCGGCGATTGGGCCGGCTTCGCGCTGCTGGGCTACGGAGCGGTGATCCTCTCCTTCCTGGGCGGGATTCACTGGGGCCTGGCGCTGGCGCGCGACGCGGCGCCGGACTGGCGCGCGCTCGGCATCGGGGTCCTGCCCTCGCTGGCCGGCTGGGCCGGGCTCCTCGCCGGGGGGACCGCCGGGTTGCTGCTGCTGGCGTCGGGCTTCCTCGCCGTGCTGGCGGTCGATCTCGGCCTCAGCCGCTCCGGCCGCGCCCCGGCTTGGTTCGCCCGCCTGCGCTCGCTGCTCACCGGTGCGGTGCTCGCCGCACTGCTGGTGAGCGCAGTGTTCTAGCGCTGGCGGAACGACCGTCCCGATTGATCCAGGTCAATGCACACCGCGTGAACCGGCGTAAGCCGATCGAATCGCCGGAGCCTGGGGAGTGCGGGCCATGAGGATGATGACCGTCGCAGCTGCCATGCTGATTGGGATGGCGGCCGGAGCACCGGGCGCGGCGGCCCGAGAGCCCGTGCCGGTCAAGATCGCCCTGCGCGACATGTCCGCCACCATGGGAATGGGCACGGGCATGATGGGCCGCGGCATGATGAGCGGGCCGATGGCGCGCGACGAGTGGAGCCAAGGCCAGGGACAGGGCGGCTGGATGGGGCACGGCGTGATGCGTCCGGGCATGGCGGTGGGCGGCATGATGGCGATCCGCACCGACCATGCCGCGGTCGATGCCGGCCCGGTGCGCTTCGACGTCACCAACTGGTCCAGGGGCATGCTCCACGAGATGATGGTCGTCGCCGTGGATTCCGCCGATGCCCCGCTGCCATACGATTACGCCCAAGGCCGGGTCGTCGAGGACCAGGTTCGGGTCCTGGGCGAGACGACCGCGCTGGAGCCCAACGCCTCGGCGGAACTGGACCTGGAGCTGAAAGCCGGGTCCTACCTGCTGCTGTGCAACCTGCCGGGCCACTATGCGGCGGGCATGGCCGTGCCGCTCACGGTGCTGCCATAGGGTCGCGGGCCGCCAGCCCGCCGAGCAGCGCCTTGAGCAGGGCCAAGGGGACGGTCGGCGCCGCCGCGGCCACCAGGTGCTCGCCGTGGTGCAAGGTGGCGTAAGGCAGGATGCCCGAGGCGTTCCAGCCGACATGCCAGGCCCAGCCGGGCAGGCAGGCATGGACCAGGTCGATGCAGCGGTCGACCGAGGCGGTGTAGTCGGGCACAGGCTCTACGGGGTCCACCAGGGCGGCGAGTTCCCGGTCGAGCTCGCGGTCGGCGCCGGTGGCACCGGCGATGCGGCGGCGCAGGCGGTCCAGATCGACGCTCATTCCAAGACCTTTCTCACGGCCATGTGACACCGGTGCATGCGGACCGGGCGAGGCAGGGTACTAGGGTCGCTGCGACCGGCCGCGAAGGGGAAATCCATGCGCCTCGCTCTCCTGCTGCTCGCCGCCCTGCTGGGCCTGTGGCGGCCCGCCGCGGCCGAGGACTTCGCCGCCATCGCCGAGCGGGCGCGCGGCCAGACCGTCTACTTCAACGCCTGGGGCGGCTCGCGCCAGATCAACGACTACATCGCCTGGGCCGGCGATGAGCTGCAGCGGCGCTTCGGCGTGGAGCTGGTCCATGTCAAGCTCACCGATACCGGCGAGGCGGTGGCCCGGATCGCGGCCGAGAAGGCGGCCGGGCGCACCGCGGACGGGACCGTCGACCTGATCTGGATCAACGGCGAGAACTTCGCCGCGATGAAGGAGCAGGGCCTGCTCGGGGCACCGTTCACCCAGCTCCTGCCCAGCTTCGACCTGGTCGACACGGCGGGCCAGCCGACCACCCTGGTCGACTTCACCATCCCGACCGACGGACTGGAGAGCCCTTGGGGCATGGCGAAGTTCGTTCTGTTCCACGACACCGCCCGGGTGCCGGAAGCACCGGATTCGCTCGACGGCCTGCTGGCCTGGGCGGAGGCCCATCCCGGCCGGTTCACCTACCCGGCCCCGCCCGACTTCATCGGCTCGACCTTCCTCAAGCAGGTGCTGTACGCCGCCGTCCGCAATCCCGGCCGGTTGCAGCAGCCGGTGACCGAGGAGGAATTCGCCGGCCTGACGGCCGGGGTATGGGAGCGCCTCGACCGGGTCGGCCCGCAGCTGTGGCGCGGCGGCCAGGTCCATCCGGCGACCGGCCAGGCACTGCACCAACTGCTCGACGATGGCGAGGTCGACTTCTCGCTGGCGTTCAACCCGGCCGAAGCCTCGAGCCTGATCCTGGAGGGCCGCCTGCCCGACACGGTGCGCAGCTTCGTCTTCGCCGAGGGCACCATCGCCAACACCCATTTCGTCGCGATCCCGTTCAACGCGGCGCATCGCGAGGGGGCGATCGTGGCGGCCGAGTTCCTGCTGTCACCCGAGGCGCAGGCGCGCAAGCAGGACGTCACGGTCTGGGGCGATCCCACCGTGCTCGCCCTGGACCGGCTGGACCCCGCCGACCGGGCGCGATTCGCAGCGCTGGAGCTGGGTCCGGCCACCCTGCCGCCCGACCGCCTGGGCAAGGCGCTGCCCGAGCCGCACCCGAGCTGGATGGTGCTGCTCGAGCGGGGCTGGACCGAGCGCTACGGCGGCTGAGCACCTGCCGCCACTGCTGCGCCTGGCACCGCCGCTGACGATCGCCCTGTTCCTGGGGCCGGTCGCGTGCGGGCTCGCCGGCACCGCCTTGCCGGCGCTGGCGGCGGGCCCCTGGATTTCACTGTGGCAGCAGCCAGGGCTGGCGCGCGGGGTCCTGCTCACCCTCGGCAGCGGCATCGGCGCCACGCTTCTGGCCCTCGCCGCCGCCCTGCTGATCGCCGCCGGGGCCGGGGAGCGGCTGGCGGTCGGGAGGCGCCGCTTCCTCCTGCCACTGCTCCTGGCGGTGCCGCATCTGGCCAGTGCGGTCGGCACCGCGTTCCTGCTGGCGCCGTCCGGCTGGCTCGCGCGCCTGGTCTCGCCCTGGCTCACCGGCTGGCGCCTGCCGCCGGACCTCCTCACGGTCAACGATCCCTTGGCGCTGGCGCTCACCTTGGGCTTGGCCTTGCGCGAGACACCGTTCCTGCTGCTGGCGATCTCGGCCGCGCAGGGCCAGGTGGCGACCGGGCGCCTGCTCGCGGTCGCCCGCACCAGCGGCCACGGCCGCCGCGAGGCTTGGCTCCGGCTGGTCCTGCCGCAGATCTACCGCCAGATCCGCCTGCCGCTCTACGCCGTCCTCGCCTTCGCGCTGTCGGTGGTCGACATGGCGCTGGTCCTGGGGCCTGCGACCCCGCCGGTGCTGGCGGTGCAGGTCCTGCGCTGGCTCACCGACCCCGATCCTTCCTGGCATCCCATGGGCGCCGCGGGCGCCCTGCTGCAGCTCGCCCTGATCGCCGCGACCCTGGCCACATGGCGGCTGGGCGAGCTGACGGTGGCGCACCTCGCCCGGCCCTGGCTGACGAGTGGACCGCAGCCGCGGGTCGACCGCGCGCTGGCGCTGGCCGGTCGCGGCGCCGAGCTCGCTGTGTTCGGCCTCGGTCTCGCCGGCCTGGGGCTGGTGGTGCTGTGGTCGCTGGCCGCCACCTGGCGCTTTCCGGCCGCCTGGCCGGAAGCCTGGTCGCTCGCCAGCTGGCGCTGGGCCATCGGTGGCCTCGCCGTGCCGGCCGGCAACACGCTGCTCGTCGGCGCCGCGACGGCGCTGGTGGCGCTGGCGGCGGTGCTCGCCTGCCTGGAGCAGGAGGCCCGCGCCGGGCGGCGGCAAGAGAGCCGCGTGCTGGGACTGGCCTACCTGCCGCTGCTGCTGCCGCAGATCGGCTTCCTGTTCGGGCTGCAGGTCCTGTTCGTGCGGCTGGACCTCGACGCCTCGCTGCCCGGCCTCGCCTGGTCGCACCTCGTCTTCGTGCTGCCCTACACCGTGCTGATGCTGCGCGAGCCCTATCTCGCCTTGCACCCGCGCTGGCTCGCCGTCAGCCGCACGCTCGGCCGTTCCCAGGGCGGCGGCTTCTGGCTGGTGCGGCTACCGCTCCTGCGCCGGCCGATCCTGGTGGCGCTGGCGGTCGGCTTCAGCGTCAGCGTGGCGCAATACCTGCCCACCCTGTTCGTCGGCGCTGGCCGCTTTCCCACGCTGGCTACCGAGACGCTGGCCCTGGCCGGCGGCGGCGACCGCCGGCTGGCGGCGGTGGCGGCACTCCTGCTCGCCGTCCTGCCGCTCGCGGCACTGGCCGGGGCGCTGGCGGTGCCGTCAGCCCGCCTTGGCCACCGCGAGCCCGACTGAGGTCGCTTCCTCGCGCTGCAGGCGCTTGAGGAACCATCCGGCCAGCCGCCGCCAGACCGCGTCGCCCTCGGCGGCATCCTCGACGTCGTGGACCAGGTTCGGATTGTCGTTGACCTCGATCACGAACACGCCGCGCTCGCTGGCCTTGATGTCCACGCCGTAGAGGCCCTTGCCGATCAGCCTCGCGGCGCGCACGCCCGCCTCGACGATCTCGCGCGGCGCCGCGGCGATCGCCACCGTCTTGTAGCCGCCCTCCAGCGGGCGCTGACCCTCGGTGTGGCGCACGATCTGCCAGTGCTTGCGCGCCATCATGTACTGCGTGACGTAGAGCGGCTCGCCGTCCAGCACGCCTACGCGCCAGTCATAGGCGGTGTACATGAACTCCTGGGCCAGGATCAGGTCGCTGTCCTCGAGCATGCCGCGCACCATGCGCTCGAGCTCGGCCCGGTCGCCGACCTTGGCCACCCCGCGCGAGAACGAGCCGTCGGGGATCTTCAGCACCATCGGGTAGCTGAGCTGGGCTTCCAGGCCGTCCAGATCCTTGACCGAGGAGATGATCACGGTCTTGGGCGTGGCGACGCCATGCGCCTGCAGGAGCTCCGCGAGATAGACCTTGTTGGTGCAGCGGATGATCGAGGTCGGGTCGTCGATCACCGGCAGGCCTTCCTGCTCGGCGCGCTTGGCGAAGCGGAAGGTGTGATGGTCGATGTTGGTGTTCTCGCGGATCCACAAGGCGTCGAACTCGGCGATGCGGTCGAAATCCTTGCGGCCGATGACCTCGACGGCCAGGCCCAGGCCCTCGGCGATGCGTTCGAAATGGCGCACGGTGGCGAGGTCGGACGGCGGCAGCGCCTCCTTCGGATCGAGCAGGACGCCCAGCGTGAAGCGCGGCGGGACCTTGGCGCGCGGCGATTTCCAGGGCTGGCTGACATGGGCCTGGATGGCGCTGCCGAGCTGGGCCTTGCCTTCCGCGCCGAGTTCGGTGATCGCCACCGGCGCCAGCTTGCGCACCCGCCACGCGTCGCCGGCCTTGACGAACACCTCCAGGATCGGGCAGCGGAACCAGTCGAACAATTGCCGGCCGAAGCGGGCGAAGCGCGGGTCGTCGACGTGGCCCAGGCAGACCAGGAGCCGGAACGAGGCGGTGGGCGGATCGGCCAGCCGGCGGATGGTGCGGTTGAGCGTGTCCTCGAGCTCGGCCAGCGCGTAGGTGTAGGAGCTGCGCCGGCTGAGCTCGAGCACGGTGGCCACCGTCGGCACCACCTTGTGCCCGCGCGCCTCGGCCAGCAGCGAGCAGTAGTAGCCCAGCGTCTGGTAGCCGTAGGAGCGCGACAGGTTGAGGATCTTGGGCACCGTGCGCCGGGTCGCGCGGGGCTGCATGATATAGTCGCGGGCGGTCATCGCCGGGTAGCCGGCGACCGCTCCCGGCAGGTCCGCCAGGCGATCGACCACGATCGTCCAGCCGCTCATCGGTCGGCCTTCGTCAGTCGCTGCGGCATGGGGGTGGTCGTCGACCGGCTCCGATGGAATTCGACCGTGGCGAGGTTGCGATAGCCTCATTGCGCGCGCCAATGCAAGCTGTGCAAGCAAAACGAACAAAGGGCCGATCAACTGTTGCAAGAGAAGAGAGCGGCCGGCGCCGCCGCCGGTTCCGCGGGGGTGCGCACGCCGGCCGCAGCCGACCACGGCACCAACCTCAAGGCCGCCGGCCTCACCGTCCTGGCCGTCGCCCTGTTCGCCGTCAGCGACGCGATCATCAAGCTCCTGACCGCCACCTATCCCCCCGGCCAGATCCTGTTCTGCCGCGGGCTGCTCGCCTGCCTGTTCCTGCTCGCCTTCGTCCGCCTGCGCCGGTCCGGCCCGATCCGGCTGCCGCTGCGCGACCGCGCCTGCTGGGTGCGCTCGCTGTTCGAGTTCGCGGCGTCGTGGTGCTACTTCCACGCCCTGGCGCAACTGCCGCTCGCCGAAGCCACGGCGGTCCTGTTCGTCTTTCCCCTGGCGCTGACCGGGCTGGCCGCGCTGGTGCTGCGCGAGCAGGTGGGCGCGCGGCGGTGGTCGGCCGTGGCGGCGGGACTCCTCGGCGTGCTGCTGATCCTGCGCCCGGGCACCGCGGCCTTCCACACCGGCGCCTTCTGGGCGCTGGCCGCGGCGTTGGCGATCGCACTGCGCGACCTCACCACCCGCTATGTCCGCCCGGCCATCGGCACCGAGAGCGTGGCGCTGATGACGGTGGGCTTCACCACGGCCGTGGCCGCGACCACCGCACCCTTCGGCTGGGTGGTGCCGGATGCGGCGGGCATCCTCGGGCTGATCGCGACCGCGGCCCTGGTCAGCGTGGCCTTCGTTACCATCGTCGCCGGCACGCGCGTCGGCGACATCTCGTTCACCGCACCGTTCCGCTACGTCACCGTGCCCCTGTCGTTCTTTCTGGGCTACGCGATCTGGGGTCAGGTGCCCGACGGCTTCGTCCTGGCCGGCACGGCCATCGTGGTCGTCGCCGGCCTGGCCGTCCTGCGGCGCGGAGCCGCGCGGTGAGCCGGCTCAGCCCGAACCTGCGCGGGGCGCTGCTGGTCGTGGTGGCGATGGCCGCGTTCTGCACCAACGACGCCTTCGTCAAGGAGCTCAGCGGCCGTGTCCCCATCGGCCAGGTGATGGCGGTGCGCGGCGTGTTCGCGATGGCGCTGATGCTGGTGCTGCTGCCCCGGCTGGGGATGCGTATCGGCTGGCCCGAGCGCTTCACCTGGCTGCGGGCGGCCGGCGAGGTCGCGGTCACCTTCGCCTTCCTCGCCGCCCTCGCGCGCCTGCCGATCGGCGATACCTACACCCTCTACTTCGCCGGGCCGCTCCTGCTCACCGCCGGCGCGGCGCTGCTGCTGGGGGAGCGGGTCGGAGCGGGGCGGTGGGCGGCGGTGGCGGTGGGCTTCCTGGGCGTGCTGGTCGTCCTGGGCCTGCCGCGCGACTGGCAGGCCGCTTCGCTCATCGCCCTCACCGCGGCGCTGCTGAGCGTCGCGCGCGACCTCACCACCCGCTGGATCCCCGCGGCGGTCGGCTCGGGCACGGTGGCGGCGCTGACCGGCCTGTGCGTCACGCTGTCCGGCCTGGCCACGGGCCTGGGCGGCCGAGTGGGTGCACCTGACCTGGTACGATGTCGGCCTGTGCGCGCTCGCGGCGCTGGGCGTGGCCGGCGGCTACACCGCCTTCGTGGTGGCGCTGCGCACCGGCGAGCTCTCCTACATCGCCACTTTCCGCTACGCCGGCATCCCGATGGCGATGCTCTTGGGCTTCGCCATTTGGGGCGATCTGCCCGGTCCGCGGATGATCCTGGGCGCCGTGCTGATCATGGCCGCGGGCCTGTTCATCGTGTGGCAGGAACACGCCAAAGCGGGGTGAGCGAGCGGGCGCCGTTGCGCCCGCGAACGTCGCTCGCGCAAATCGCCACGGAACAAAAGTCAGGACCGTTTCGTCAACGACGGGATGATGCGCAACGGGATGGCAACCTCCAGTTGTGCGAAACCTGCGTTGATGAAAACTTTCACGACGGAAAAACCAACAATGGTGTGTTCTCGCCCCAGCAGGCTGGCTCAAACGGCCTGTATCGCAGTCTTCTTGTGCCTCGCCTCCACCATCTCCACGATCGCGGCAGAGATCGTGATCCAGTTTCCGCCGAAGACAGTGCGGCACGCTGCCGGTCAGATCGGCGCCTCGTCGAACAGCGGCTACATGCAGAGCATCAACTTCGCCGCCGGCGACGAATATTATCTCGACTATACGTTCATGGTCCGGCCGGGCTTCGACTGGGAAGCCAACGGCCGGCCGCGCGGCGGCAAGCTGCCCGGGCTCGCCGGCGGCAAGGGCACCGGCGGCTGCCGCGCCAAGCAGGCCGACGGTTGGTCGGCGCGGCAGACCTGGGGCGAGTCGGGGGCAATCACCCTCTATCTTTACGATCAGAGCCGGACCGGCAGGTGCGGCACCCATGTCTCCTACGTCGACTCCAGCGGCAAGCCGCTGCGCCTGCAGACCGGCAAGCGCTACCGGTTGACGCAGCGGGTCAAGGTGAACTCGCCCGGCGCCAGCAACGGTGAGATCCAGATCTGGCTCGACGGCGGTCAGGTCCTCCTGAAGAAGAATCTGCAGCTGCGCGGCAAGGTCGCAGCGTCGCAGGGCCGGGTGTCGCAGATCAAGTACCATTCCTATTTCGGCGGCAGCAACAGGGGGTTTGCGCCGGCGCGCGACAGCTACATCGAGTACGGTCAGGTCTACGTGCTCAACTGCGCGCCCAACCTCAACGCAGCGCCCGGCCGCTGCCGCTAGGCGTCGGCGGCCCGCGTCCAACATGCTCGGGCGCGGGCCGCCGGGCTCCGAAGGGGCTTTCCTCGACGCCGACCTCGCGCCAACAATGCGGCGCAGAGGCTCCGGAGGGAACGAGGATGACAATGCCCATGGTGCGCCGCGCGCTGCTCACAGCGATCACCCTCGGCACGGCGTGCCTCGCCGGCGGGGTGCAGGCGCAGGAGAAGCTCAAGGTCGCGGCGGTCTATACCGTGCCGGTCGAGCAGCAGTGGGTCAGCCGCATCCACCAGGCGCTGAAGGCGGCCAACCTGCACGGCGACATCTCCTACGACTGGTCGGAGAACGTCGCCAACACCGACTATGAGCGGGTGATGCGCGAATATGCCGAGGCCGGCAACCAGCTGATCGTGGGCGAGGTGTTCGGGGTCGAGCGCGCCGCGCGCCAGGTGGCCAAGGACTACCCGCAGACTGCGTTCCTGATGGGATCGAGCTTCGGGCCGGAAGCGCCCAACTTCTCGGTGTTCGACAACTACATCCAGGAATGCAGCTACCTCACCGGGCTGGTCGCCGGCAGGCTCACCCAGTCCAACCAGATCGGCATGGTCGGCGGGTTCCCGATCCCCGAGGTCAACCGGCTGATGCACGCATTCATGGCCGGGGCGCGGGAGGTCAATCCCGACGTCAAGTTCACCGTCTCGTTCATCGGCTCCTGGTACGATCCGCCCAAGGCCAAGGAGTCCGCCTTCGCCATGATCGACCAGGGTGCGGACATGCTCTACGCGGAGCGCTTCGGCGTCTCCGACGCCGCCCAGGAGCGCGGCGTCAAGGCGATCGGCAACGTCATCGACACCCAGGACCAGTATCCCGGCACCGTCGTGGCCAGCGCCCTGTGGCACATGGAGCCGTCGATCGACAAGGCCCTGGAAGCGGTCCAGGCGGGCACCTTCACCGCCGAGGACTACGGCCCCTTGAGCAACCTGGCGGCGGGCGGCTGCACGGTGGCGCCGCTGCAGGCCGCGCTGGTGCCGAACGACGTGATCGACCTGGTCTGGGCGCGCGAGGCCGAGATCCGCTCCGGCGCGCACAAGGTCGAGGTCGACGACAGCGAGCCCAAGTCGAGCGAGTGACCGGCGCGACAGGCCTGGCGCCCGACCGGGCCGTCCTGCGGCTGGAAGGCATCGCCAAGCGCTTCGGCGACCTGGTCGCCAACGACGGCATCGACCTCGAGCTGCGCCGGGGCGAGATCCTGGCGCTGCTGGGCGAGAACGGCGCCGGCAAGACCACGCTGATGAGCATCCTGTTCGGCCATTATGTCGCCGATGCCGGGCGGGTGCTCGTGGCCGACGCTTCTGGTGAGCTGCACCCCCTTCCGCCCGGCTCGCCGCACGCGGCCCTGGCCGCGGGGATCGGCATGGTCCACCAGCATTTCGCCCTCGCCGGCAACCTGTCGGTGCTGGACAATGTCATGCTGGGCACGGAGCCCTGGTGGCGCTGGCGGCGGCACCGGCGCGCGGCGCGGCGCAAACTCGATCGGCTGAGCGCCGAGGCGGGCCTCGACGTGCCGCTGGACGCGCCGGTGGCCGCGCTCTCGATCGGCGAGCGCCAGCGGGTCGAGATCCTGAAGGCACTCTACCGCGACGTCCGGGTGCTGATCCTGGACGAGCCCACCGCGGTGCTGACGCCGCTGGAGGCGGACGGGCTGTTCGCGACGCTGACCCGGCTGGCCGGCCTGGGGCTGGCCGTCCTGTTCATCAGCCACAAGCTGGACGAGGTGATGCGGCTGTGCCGGCGGGTGGCCGTGCTGCGGGCCGGGCGCAAGGTCGCCGAGTTCCCGGTGCGCGGCACCAGCCCCGCGGCGATCGCCGAGGCGATGGTCGGCCGTCCGGTGAGCCTGCCGCGGCGCGACGCGCAACGCCCCGGCGCGCCCATGCTCGAGCTGCGCGGTGTCGCGGTGCCCGGGCGCGGCGGCATCGGGCTGGAGGGGGTGAGCCTCACCGTCCACGCCCACGAGATCCTGGGCATCGCCGGCGTCTCGGGCAACGGCCAGCGCGCGCTGGCCGGCATGCTGGCGGGGCTGGTCCGGCCGGTGGCGGGGGAGGTCCGGCTCGCGGGGACGCCCTGGCCCGCCGGTGGTGCTGCCGGTGCCGTCGCCGCCGGCGTCGGCCGCATTCCCGAGGACCGGCTGGGCGAGGGCGTGGTCGCCGAGCTGCCGGTCGCCCACAACCTCGTCCTCGAGACCTGCCGCCGCCCGGCCTTCCAGCGGCTGGGCTTCCTGCGCCGAGCCGGCATCGAGGCGCATGCGGCGGCACTCGTCGCGACCTACGGCGTGCGCTGCGAAGGGCCGCGGCAGCGGGTGGGCCTGCTGTCGGGCGGCAACATCCAAAAGCTGGTGCTCGGGCGCGTGCTCGAGCTGGACCCGCGCCTGATCCTGGCCGACCAGCCGACCCGCGGCCTCGACGTCGGTGCCGTCGCCTTCGTCCATGGCCGGCTGCTCGACGCGCGCCGCCGCGGCGCCGCCATCGTCCTGATCTCGGAGGATCTCGACGAGCTGCTGCGCCTGTCGGACCGGGTGGCGGTCCTGCATCGCGGCCGGCTCAGCGCGTCCCTGCCGGCCTCGGGCGTCACCGTGCGCGAGCTCGGCCTGCTGATGACCGGGCAGCGGCTCGATGCGGCTTGAGCCACGCGACCATCCGCCGGCCTGGCTGCAGGCGGGCGCGCCGGTGGCGGCGGTCGCGGCCGCACTGGCCTTGGCCGCCCTGCCGCTGGCCATGGCCGGGGCGGACCTCGCCGCCGCCTACCGGCAGATGGCCGTGGCGAGCCTCGGCTCCTGGTTCGCGCTCGGCGAGACCCTCACCCGGGCCACGCCGCTGATCCTCACCGGCCTCGCCGTCGCCGTGGCCTTCCGCGCCCGCCTGTGGAACATCGGCGCCGAGGGCCAGCTCTATCTGGGTGCGGTCACCGCCGTGGCGCTGGGCTCGGGTGCGGTGCCGCTGCCCGCACCCCTGCTGGTGCCGCTGCTCCTGGCGGCCAGTGCCGCCGCCGGCGCCCTGTTCATGCTCGGACCGACCCTGCTCAAGCTGCGGCTGGGCGTGGACGAGGTCGTGACCACGCTGCTCTTGAACTTCGTGGCCCTGCTCCTGGTCGGACTGCTGCTGGAAGGGCCGATGCAGGACCCGATGAGCCTCGGCTGGCCGCAGTCGGCGCCGATCGTGGCCGATGCCGCCCTGCCGCGCCTGGTCGAGCGCGGCCGGGTCCATGCCGGGCTGATCGTGGCGCTGGGGGCGGCGGTGCTGGTCTGGCTCTACCTCGACCGCACCGTCTGGGGCTTCGAGACCCTGGCCGTCGGCAGCAACGCCCGCGCCGCCGCCTTCGCCGGCATGCCGGTGGATCGCGTGCTCCTGCGCACCGGTCTGATCTCGGGCGCGCTGGCCGGGCTCGCCGGTGCCGGCGAGGTGGCGGGCCTCAAGGGCTACCTGACCCAGGACCTCTCGCCCGGCTTCGGCTACACCGGGATCGTCGTCGCCATGCTGGCCCAGCTCCGGCCGCTGGGGGTGGTCCTGGCCGCGCTGTTCGTGGCGGCGGTGTTCGTGGGTGCCGACAGCATGAGCCGCACCGCCGGCGTGCCCAGCTACATCGCCGATCTGGTGGTGGCGCTGTCGCTGCTCACCATGCTGCTGGCCGGGCTGGTCACCCGCTACCGGCTGCGCCGATGAGCGAGGCCCTCGACATCCTGTTCCAGGCGAGCTTCTGGGCGGCGACGCTGCGGATCGCCACGCCCTTGATCTTCGCCACGCTCGGCGAGCTGCTGTGCGAGCGCGCCGGCACCCTCAATCTCGGCATCGAGGGGATCATGACCCTGGGTGCCATGGTGGGCTGGCTCGCCGTGTTCCAGGGTGCCGACCTGTGGACCGGGGTACTGCTCGCCGCCCTGGCCGGCATGGCCATGGGCCTGTTGCTCGGACTGCTCACCGTGCCATTGGGCCTCTCGCAGCACGTGAGCGGAATCGGCGTCACGCTGCTCGCCACCAGCATGGCCTACTACACCTACCGCTTGCTCCTGCCCAACGTCGCCACGCCGCCGCGGATCGAGGCCTTCCCGCCGCTGGCCGGCACCTGGCTCGCCGATCTGCCGGTGATCGGCCCGGTGCTGGCGCAGCAGACCGCGCTCACCCTCCTGGCGCTGGCGTTGGTCCCGCTCCTGGCCTGGCTGCTGTACCGCACGCCCCTGGGCCTGGCGCTGCGGGCGGCGGGCGACAATCCGGCCGCGGTCGAGGCGCAGGGCATCGACGTCTACGCCCTGCGCATCGGCGCGCTCATGGCCGGCAGCGCGCTGATGGCGGTGGGCGGCGCCTTCCTGACCCTCTCGGCCTTCAACGCCTTCTTCTTCGGCATGGTCAACGGCCGGGGCTGGATCTGCATCGCGCTGGTCGTCTTCGCTTCCTGGCGCCCCGGCAAGGCGCTCTTGGGTGCCCTCCTGTTCGGCGCCTTCGACGCCTTCCAGATCCGGCTGCAGCAGCTGCTCGGCGGGGCCGTCCCCTACCAGCTGTTCCTGATGCTGCCCTATCTGCTCAGCATCCTCGCCCTGATCCTGGTCGCCCGCCGCGCCGACTACCCGCTGGCGCTGATGCGCCCCTGGCTCAAGGGCCAGCGCTGAGCGTGGGCGGGTCGGGCGACGCTGCCGGACGATCAGCGCATCCGGCCCGCGCCGAGCCACCTGGACCATCATCGCAGCACCTCCTGACGATCAGCGCATCCGGCCCGCGCCCAGCCACCTGGACCATCATCGCAGCCACATTTTCACGGGCTGACGGCTGCGCCGAGCCTGCGACGTCGTGCCCGGCAGCGCCGATTGCCACCGCTCGTGGCCGTGGGCATTGTCCACTCCGCTCGTCCGGCGCGCGAACTCCGGGAACCCGCCTTGGCTCTCGCCGCGCCGACAAACATCCTCGGGACCGGGCACTGAAGGCGCATGCGGGCGACCGAACCTCTGTGGCGGGTGGCCGACCTGCGGGCGATTCCGCGGGGGATCTGGGCGCTGGGGCTGGTCAGCCTGCTCATGGACATGTCCTCGGAGCTGATCCACAGCCTGCTGCCGGTGTTCGTCGTCTCGGTGCTGGGGGCCAGCCCGCTGGTCCTGGGACTGATCGAGGGGGTGGCCGAGGCGACGGCGCTGGTCACCAAGATCTTCTCCGGCATCCTCAGCGACTGGCTGGGCCGGCGCAAGCTCCTGGCCGTGATCGGCTACGGCCTCGCGGCACTCACCAAGCCGTTGTTTCCCCTGGCCTCCTCGGTCGAGCTCGTCGTCATCGCCCGCTTCGTCGACCGGATCGGCAAGGGCATCCGCGGCGCGCCACGCGATGCACTGGTCGGCGAGCTGGCGCCGCCGCACCTGCGCGGGGCCAGCTACGGCCTGCGCCAGTCGCTGGACACGGTCGGCGCGTTCCTGGGGCCTCTGCTTGCCGTGGCATTCATGCTCCTGCTCGCCGACAACATCCGCGCGGTGTTTTGGATCGCCGTGATCCCGGCGGCACTCGCCGTCGCCCTGCTCGTGTTCGGCGTGCACGAGCCCGCCTCGCCGAAGGTCGCCGAAACGGCGGCGGCACCGTTCCGACTGGCCCAGGTGGCCCGGCTCGAGGCCGCCTTCTGGTGGGTGGTGGCGATCGGCGGCATGCTCGCCTTCGCCCGCTTCAGCGAGGCCTTTCTCGTGCTGCGCGCCGGAAATGTCGGCCTGCCGGTCGCCTACGTGCCGCTGGTCATGGTGGCGATGAGCCTCTGCTATGCCCTGTCATCCTATCCAGCCGGAGTCCTGGCCGACCGCACCGACCGGCGCACCCTCCTTGCTGCCGGCCTCCTGGCCCTGGTGCTGGCCGATCTGCTCCTGGCCGCTGCACGCGGGAGCTGGCTGGTCATGGCGGGCGCCGCACTCTGGGGGCTTCACATGGGGCTGACCCAGGGACTGCTGGCGACGCTGGTCGCCGACACCTCGCCCCCGGAGCTGCGCGGCAGCGCGTTTGGGCTGTTCAACCTGGCCAGTGGGTTGGCGATGCTGATCGCCAGCCTGGTCGCGGGGGCGCTATGGGAAGTCCTGGGCGCGCCGGCGACCTTCCTCGCCGGTGCCGCGTTTTCCCTGATGGCCCTGGCCGGACTGATGATCAGGCCCGACCGCGCGCCGCGCCATTCCACCGGCGGTCCCTGATCCGCGACGCGGCAACGTCTTGCCCGCCCCGCAGGGAGCGGTCATCGTCGCGCCGCTCGACCGAGCGCGCGGGAGACGCCGATGCAGCCCGACCTGATCCTTCGCGGCGCCAACCTGCCCGATGGGCGCCAGGGGCACGACGTCCTGATCACCGACGGGCTGATCCAGGCGGTGGGCGAACAGATCGACGCCCGGGGCCGGCAGGAGCTGGACGTCTCCGGGCGGCTGGTGACGCCGCCCTTCGTCGACTGCCACTTCCACATGGACGCGACGCTGTCGCTGGGGCTGCCGCGCCTCAACCGGTCGGGCACCCTGCTCGAGGGCATCCAGCTCTGGAACGAGCTCAAGCCGCTGCTCACCGTCGAGGCCGTGGCCGAGCGCGCGCTGGCCTATTGCGACATGGCGGTGGCCCAGGGCATCGGCGCCATCCGCTCCCATGTCGACGTCTGCGACGAGCGGCTCACCGGCGTCGAGGCGCTGCTCGAGGTCAAGCGGCAGGTCGCCCCCTACCTGACGCTGCAGCTGGTGGCATTCCCCCAGGACGGGCTCTATCGCGCAGCCGGGGCACGCGAAAACCTGGTCCGCGCCCTCGACATGGGCGTCGACATTGTCGGCGGCATCCCGCACTTCGAGCGCACCATGGAGGACGGCAGGCGCTCGGTGGCCGAGCTGTGCGAGCTCGCGGCCGAGCGGGGCCTCATGGTCGACCTGCACTGCGACGAGACCGACGATCCGCTGTCGCGCCACGTCGAGACGCTGGCCGCCGAAACGCGGCGGCTGGGCCTGGGCGGGCGGGTCGCCGGCTCGCACCTGACCTCCATGCACAGCATGGACAATTACTATGTCAGCAAGCTGATCCCGCTGATCGCCGAGGCCGGCGTGGCGGCGATCGCCAATCCCCTGATCAACATCACGCTCCAGGGCCGCCACGACACCTACCCCAAGCGGCGCGGGCTGACGCGCGTGGCCGAGCTCGCCGCCGCCGGCGTGCGGGTGGCGTTCGGGCAGGACTGCGTCATGGACCCCTGGTACCCGCTGGGCTCGGGCGACATGCTGGAGGTGGCGCACATGGCGGTCCATGTCGGCCAGCTCACCAGCCTCGACGCGATGCGCGGCGCCTTCCTCGCGGTCACCGCCGAGCCGGCCTCGATCATGGACCTCGACGGCTACGGGCTGGAGCCGGGCTGCCGCGCCGACCTGGTCGTGCTCGAGGCGGGCGACCCGGTGGAGGCGATCCGGCTCAAGGCGGCGCGGCTGTTCGTGCTGCGCGGCGGACGGACCGTGGCGCAGACCGCACCGCGGCTGGCGCGGCTCGACCTGCCGGGCCGCCCGCCCGCCGTCAGCCTGCTGCATGCGGCTCCGTACCTCTAGCCCGGTGTCATTCCACCGTGGCCGGCTTGCGGCCGGTGATCATCGCGCGGACCAGGTTCTCGCGGTGCAGCAGGCTGCTGACCACCACGCCCGTGACGTGGACGGCCACCAGCGCCAGGGCGAGCCAGGCCGAGCCCCCGTGGAGTTCCTCGACCCACGCCACGCCCCAGAAGCGGTCGGTGGTCATCAGCCAGCCGCTGCCGGCGGCGACGAACACGGTCGCCAGCAGCAGGAGGATCATGACCGCTCCCGCGGGATTGTGGCCGAGGAAGCGCGCCGGCCTGCCCCTGGCCAGGCCCGCGAGATAGGCGCGGAGCTGGCCGGGCCGGGGCACGAAGTCGGCGAACCGGGCATGGGTCGGCCCGATCACGCCCCAGACCAGCCGGAACGAGATCAGGGCCAGCACCACGTAGCCGGCCGCGTCGTGCGCCCGACCGCCTTCCTCGACCAGGAAGGCGGTGGCGAAGGCCGCGACCAGGGTCCAGTGGAACAGCCGGACCAGGGGATCCCAGACCCGGACCGAAGGCTGTGCCGCGGCCATGGCCTCAGTCCTCCTTGGTCTTGACGACATCGCCGGTGACCGGGTCGAAATAGAGCTCGACCTTGGCGCCGGCCTTGTCCATGCCCTTGACCTCGAGGCAGCCATCGTCCTCGCCGACCGAGCGGACGGTGTAGCCCATCTCCTCCGCCTTGGCCTTGATCTGCTCGGGCTCGAGCCACTGGTCCTGAGGCGCGCTCGAGCATCCGTCCGCAGCCAGGGCCGGCAGGGCGGCCGAGGTACTGAGAGCCAGGGCGACGGCAAAGGCAATGGTGCGCATGTCGGTTTCTCCTAGTTGGCAGGGTGGTCGTGAACGGGGAGCCTCCTAGGCCATGCCGCCTGATCGCGACCTGAACCGACCGTTCAGCCGCCGTTCAGCCACGGCGCCGCACCTTCTCCGGTCTGGCCGGGTCACTTCGCCGGGACGTCCGAGCTTGCTGCGCCTGCTCCTCTGCCTCTCGCTGTTCGCGGCCGCGCCGGCGCGCGCGGACGAGGACGGCCACGACCGGGCCTGGCGCGCGTTGCGGGCCGGCGAGATCGTGCCCCTGAGCGAGGTGCTCGAGGTGCTGCGCGCCCGCGGCGCGGGCGAGGTGCTGGAGGTGGAACTCGAACGTCACGGCGGCCGCTGGATCTACGAGATCGAGACGCTGAGCCCGCAGGGCGTGATCACCAAGCATGTGGTGGACGCCGCGACCAAGCAGGTCCTGCCTTACAAGGACGCCGACGAGGTCGGCGAGGACTGAGCTGATGCGCGTGCTGCTGGTCGAGGACGAGCCCGGGATCGCCGAGCATCTGCGCCAGGCGCTGGAGGCGGCCGGCTACGTCGTCGACGCCGCACCGGACGGCGAGGAGGGGCACTTCCTGGGCGACACCGAGCCCTACGATGCGGTGGTGCTCGATCTCGGGCTGCCCAAGCGGGACGGGCTGTCGGTGCTGCGCGCCTGGCGCGCCACCGGCCGCCGCGTGCCGGTGCTCATCCTCACCGCGCGCGACAGCTGGCGCGAGAAGGTCGAAGGGATCGACGCCGGTGCCGACGACTATCTCGCCAAGCCGTTCGCCACCGAGGAGCTCCTGGCCCGGCTGCGTGCACTGCTGCGCCGTGCCGGCGGGCACGCCGACCCAATCCTGCGCCACGGCGCGATCGAGCTCGACACGCGCTCGGGCCACGTCAGCTACGCGGGTGCCGCGGTGGCGGTCACCGCCATGGAATACCGCATCCTGGCCTACCTGATGCACCGGCCTGAGCGCACCATCTCGCAGAGCGAGCTGGTCGAGCATGTCTATGCCCAGGACTTCGACCGCGACTCCAACACCATCGAGGTCATGATCGGCCGGCTGCGCCGCAAGCTCGGCCGCGAGGCCATCGTCACGCTGCGCGGCCTCGGCTACCGGCTCGGCGGGCAACGATGAGCCGTTCCGGCTCGCTGCGCCTGCGCCTCCTGCTGAGCGCGGCGATCCTGATCGTGCTGGCGGTTGCCGCGGCCGGTGCTGCCCTGTCGGCGCTGTTTCGCAGCCATCTCGACAGCCAGTACGACGCGGAGCTGGTGATCCAGCTGGACAGCCTGACCGCCGCCCTGCAGCCCGACGGCGCCGGCGCCCCGACGCTGCGCAACCTGCCGGCGGACCCGCGCTTCGATCGTCCCTATGGCGGGCGCTACTGGCAGATCGCGGCGCCGGGATCGCCGCCCTTGCGCTCGCGCTCGCTCTGGGACCGCGCCCTGCCGCTGCCGCAGGACGGTCCGGCGGCAGGCGAGGTCCACCGCCATGCCGCGGCGGTGCCCGGGCTCGGCAGACTGCTGGTGGCCGAGCGGCTGGTCCGCTTTGCCGACGACCGGTCCGACCGCCCGATCCGCGTCGCCGTCGCCATGCCGGCGGCCGAGATCGCCGCGGTCGCCGGCCGCTTCGACCGCTTGCTCCTGATGACGTTGGCCCTGCTCGCCGCCGGACTGGTGGCGGCATCCGCGCTTCAGGTCGCCATCGGCCTCGCACCCTTGTCCCGGCTCGGCCGCGCTCTCGCCGGCGTGCGCGGCGGGGCCGCGCGCCGGCTGGAAGGCAGCTACCCGCAGGAGGTCGCCGCGCTGGTCGACGAGCTCAACCTCCTGCTCGGGCAGCAGGAGCGCTCGCTCGAACGGGCGCGTGGCCAGGCAGCCGACCTCGCCCACGCGCTCAAGACCTCGCTGCAGCTGCTGCTGGTCGAAGCCGACCGCCTGCTGCCGGGCGACCGGTCGCACGCCGCGACCATCCGCGAACAGGCGGCGCGGATGCGGGTGGTGATCGACCGCCATCTCGCCCGGGCCCGGCTGCGGGGCCGCCCCGTCACGCCGGGCCCGGGCGTGGAGGTGGAGGATTGCGCCCGGGCTCTCCTGCGGGTGGTGGCCCCGCTGGCCGCCGGCCGCGACGTCACGCTCGACTGCCTGGTGGAACGGGGCTCGCGCTACGCCGGCGACCGCGCCGATCTCGAGGAAATCCTCGGCAATCTGCTCGACAATGCCTGCAAGTGGGCCCGCTCCCGGGTGCGCCTGTCGGGCGGCGTCGACCGGGGCATGCTGCGGCTGGTGGTCGAGGACGACGGGCCGGGCCTCGACGATGGCGAGCGTGATCGCGCCTTCGCCCGCGGACGGCGCCTCGACGAGACGGTGGCGGGCAGCGGCCTGGGGCTGGCGCTGGCCCGCGACATCGCCGAGGCCTGCGGTGGCTGGATCACCCTTGCGCGCGCGCCGATCGGCGGCCTTGCCGCAACCGTGTTCCTGCCCTGCGGATAGCCCTGTTTCCGCCCTCGTTCCGTGGCGTATTGCCGCAGGGCGCGAGGCGCCGGCATCGGGCGCTCAAAATTCCGCATCCGATGCAGCATCCGAACGCAGCATGACGGTTGCAAAAGCTGGTGTTTTGGCGTGTATGCATCGGACGATGTCCGTCGGATGCGCCAGGCTCCAGTGCAAGGCGAGACGTTCGACTGCGGGTTAACAACGGTCGATCGTCCGGGTCGGCCAAGAACCGGAGCGAAGACCGCACCGCGCAAGCGTGGGGGCTTGACGTGTGCTGCGATAAGAAAATGAACCATGAACTGTAAAGAGCCCAATGCTCGCCTTCACTAGAACCGATCTTGAACGCCTTTTCCCCTCGCCCACCTGGCAACGTGCCGAGACCTTGCGCGACCAGAGCGCGGTGGTGGAGATCAATGTCGAGCGCGACGGTCGCTCAATCACGGGTCGGGTTCGCGGCGAGCGGCGCACGCCGTATCTGACCAGGGTCAACATCGTCAACGGCCGCGGCGGCCGGATCCGGCTGTCCAGCACCTGCACGTGCCTCGTCTACAGCGAATGCGAGCACGCGGCCGCCACCCTGCTCGCCGCGCTCGACGAGACCGCGTCGCCGGACATGGACGAGGTCAGCGCCGCGATCGATCCGGAGCTCGAGGCCTGGATCGCAGCGATCAACCAAAGCGCGCGTGCCCAGACCAACGGCCACGCCAGCGACGGTGCGGACTGCGTGCTCTACGTGCTCGAGCCGGCGCAGCGTCTGTGGCGCGACGCCGCGGCGATCCAACCCATGGCCGTGAGCACGTTCCGCGCCCGGCGCCTGCGCGGCGGGCTCTACGGCCGCGAGCATCCGCTGGCCATGTCCAACCTGGTGGCCGAGGACCCGGCGAGCTTCGTCGCGGTCGAGGACCAGGTGATCGGGCGGCTGCTCGGCGGCCCCAACGCGCAGACCAAGCGGCTGGGCTCGGTCGGCGACGGCGACACGCTGCGTCGGATGCTGGAGACCGGCCGCTGCCATTGGCGCAACGGCCAAGGTCAGCCGCTCAGCTTCGCAGGGCCGCGCACCGGCCGGTTCGGCTGGCGCTTCGACAGCGAGGGCCAGCAGCACGTGGTCTGCGAGCTCGACGAGGATCGCCCCGACATGGTGGTCGTGGGCCTCGGCGAGCCCTGGTACATCGACCTCAAGGAGCTGGCCTGCGGACGGATCGAGACGCGGGTCCCGCATCGGGTGACCCGGCTGCTGCTGCGCGCGCCGGCCGTGCCGGCGGCCGTCGCCAGCCTGGTGCGGCAGAAGCTGCAGCCCAGCGCCGCGACGCTGCAGCTGCCCGAGCCCTTGCGCAAGCGCGAGCGGCAGGAGGCGCGGCCGGTCCCCATCCTGCATCTGCACTGTCCACGGGTGACCACCTCGCGCGGGCTGGGCTGGAAGCGCGAGGAGCAGGAGGTCGACCTGCCGCTGGCCCGGGTTCTGTTCGACTATGCCGGTGCGGAGATCGGCTGGCAGGACGGCCGCGCCGAGATCAATCATGTCAAGGACAACCGCCTGCTTGTCCTGCCGCGCGACACGCTGTTCGAAGTACAGATGATCGAGCGGCTGAACGAATACGGTCTCCAACCGCTGGGCCCGACTGGCCTCGGCCGGTTCGCGCCCGAAACCTGCCGCCAGGACTTTACCTTCGAGGAGGACGAGGACGACGACGTCTCGATGCGCTGGGTCGAGTTCAATCATCAAGAACTGCCCAAGCTCGCCCGCGACGGTTGGCGGATCACCTTCGGCGAGGACTATCCCTATCAGGTCGTCCAGGCCGACGACGCCTGGACGATGGACGTCAACGATTCCGGGATCGACTGGTTCGACCTCGACCTCGGCATCGAGGTCGACGGCGAGCGCGTGGCGCTGCTGCCGATCCTGCTCGACCTGTTCGAGCGCGCACCCGAGGACCTCTCCCCCGCCGCCCTGGCCGAGATCGGCGACGAGCACGTCTTCGGGACACTGCCCGACGGCCGGCTGCTGCCGATCCCCTTCCCGCGGCTGAAGGCGATGGTGGAGGCGCTCTACGAGTTGTTCGCCAGCCGCCGGATCGGCGACGACGGCAAGCTGCGCCTGAGCCGGGCCGAGATGACCAGGCTCACCGCGATCGAGACCGCCCTGCCGAGCGGCGCCCTGCACTGGATGGGTGGGCAGAACCTGCGCGACATGGCGCGGCGGCTCGCCAGCACCAACGAGATTCCGGCGGTGACGGCGCCCAAGGGGCTCACCGCCACCTTGCGCCACTATCAGGAGGACGGCTTCGCCTGGCTGCAGTTCCTGAGCAGCGTCGGGCTGTCCGGCGTGCTGGCCGACGATATGGGCCTGGGCAAGACCGTGCAGGCCCTGGCCCACATCCTGGCCGAGAAGCATGCCGGCCGGCTGATCAAGCCCTGCCTGATCGTCTGCCCGACCAGCCTGGTGCCGACCTGGCGCAACGAGGCGCGCAAGTTCGCCCCCGACCTCACCGTATTGGTCCTGCACGGCAACCAGCGCCGCGAACTATTCGACGAGATCGACGAGCACGACGTGGTGCTCACCAGCTACGCCCTCCTGCTGCGCGACAAGGATCTGCTGCTCGAGCACAAGTACCGCATGGTGGTGCTCGACGAGGCGCAGGCGATCAAGAACCCGGCGACCAAGCTCGCCCGCACCGCCTGCCTGCTCCACGCCGAGCACCGGCTGGCGCTCTCGGGCACGCCCATGGAGAACCATCTGGGCGAGCTGTGGTCGGTGTTCCACTTCCTGATGCCGGGCTTTCTCGGCGACCGCGAGACCTTCCGCCGCGTGTTCCGCAACCAGATCGAGAAGGAAGGCGACACCGCCCGCCAGCAGCTTCTGGCCAGCCGGGTGCGTCCCTTCCTCCTGCGCCGGACCAAGGAGCAGGTGGCTTCCGAGCTGCCGCCCAAGCAGGAGGTGCGGCAGGAGATCGAGCTCACCGAGGGCCAGCGCGACCTCTACGAGAGCGTGCGCCTGTCGATGCACAAGCGGGTGCGGGACGAGATCGAGCAGCGCGGCCTCGCCCGCAGCAACATCGCGATCCTGGAAGCCCTGCTCAAGCTGCGCCAGGTCTGCTGCGACCCGCGCCTGCTCAAGAGCGGCGGCGGCGGCAACGTGCCCAGCGCCAAGTACGAGCTCTTGATGGACATGCTGCCCAGCATGGTCGAAGCCGGGCGGAGCGTCATCGTGTTCTCCCAGTTCGTCGAGATGCTCGACCTGATCGAGGCCGGGCTCGTCCAGGAGCAGATCCCGTTCGTCAAGCTCACCGGCCAGACCAAGGACCGCGAGACCCCGGTCCGCCGCTTCCAGGACGGCGAGGTGCCGGTGTTCCTGATCAGTCTCAAGGCCGGCGGCACCGGCATCACGCTGACCCGCGCCGACACCGTGATCCACTACGATCCGTGGTGGAACCCGGCGGTCGAGAACCAGGCCACCGACCGCGCCCACCGCATCGGCCAGGACAAGACGGTGTTCGTCTACAAGCTGATCGCCGAGGGCACGGTCGAGGAGAAGATGGTCGAGCTGCAGGGCAAGAAGCAGGCCCTGGTCGATTCGGTGCTGTCCGGCACCGCCGCCGGCCTGAGCTTCACCGAGGCCGACATCGAGGCCCTGTTCGCGCCGCTGCCGGACTGAGTTTTCCGCGCGCGGGCCGGCGGCCATGAGCGGCCTGTCGCTGCGCCTGCTGCCGGGGCTGTTCGTGCTGCTGTGGAGCACGGGCTTCATCGGGGCACGCCTCGGCATGCCGCATGCCGAGCCGATGACCTTCCTGGCGCTGCGCTTCGCGCTTACGGCCGGCTGCCTCCTGGCATGGGCGCTGTTCTGGCACGCACCCTGGCCGCGCCGGCCGCGAGACTGGGGCCATCTCGCGGCCGCCGGCCTGCTGATGCACGGCGTCTATCTCGGCGGGGTGTTCGTCGCGATCCGGCTCGGCCTGGAGGCCGGCCTGTCGGCCCTGATCGTCAGCATGCAGCCATTGCTGGTGGCGGCCGCCGCACCCTTGCTGCTCGGCGAGCGGGTCAGCCTGCGCCGCTGGCTCGGTCTCGGGCTGGGGCTGATCGGGGTCGTTCTGGTGCTGGCCGGCAAGCTGGGCCAGGGTTCTGGCGGGTTCTGGGCGCTCGCCGCCTGCGTCGCGGCGCTGGCCGGGATCACCGCCGGCACGCTCTACCAGAAGAGCCGGTGCTCCGGGCAGGACCTGCGCACCGGCAACCTGATCCAGTTCGCGGCCGCCGCCCTCGCCTGCTGGCTCGCAGCGCTGGCGTTCGAGGACCGGCGGATCGACTGGGCGCCCGAGCTGGTGTTCGCCCTGGTCTGGCTGGTGTTCGTTCTTTCCCTGGGCGCCATTCCGCTGCTCTATCTCCTCCTGCGCCGGGGCGCCGCGTCGCAGGTCGCGAGCCTGTTCTTCCTGGTGCCGCCGACCACGGCCCTGATCGCGTGGCTCCTGTTCGACGAGCGCCTGGGGATGGTGGCCGTGTCCGGCATGGCGCTCACCGTGGCGGGCGTGGCCCTGGTCAACCTGGAGCGGCGATGATGCAACGCGATCTGTGGTTCGAGGACTTCGCCGTCGGGCAGCGCTTCCTCACCGCGGGATGCACGCTCAGCGAGGCGCAGATCCTGGAATTCGGCTGGGCGCACGATCCGCAGCCGTTCCACATCGACCTGAAGGCCGCTGCGGCCGGGCCGTTCGGTGGCCTGATCGGCAGCGGCTTCCAGACCCTGCTGGTGGCATTCCGGCTGGTCCACCAGGAGCGGATCATCAACGCGGCATCCTTGGGCTCGCCCGGCCTGGACGAGCTGCGCTGGCCGCGCCCGGTCCGCCCGGGCGACACCTTGCGTGTCGCCGCCGAGGTGATCGAGATACGCCCCTCCCGCAGCAAGCCCGACCGCGGTCTGGTCACCATCGCCTACACGGTGCGCAACCAGCGCGAGGAGTCGGTGATGACCTTTCGCGCCATGCACCTGCTCTCGCGCTGCCAGCCGCCACCGTCCGAGCAGACTTTCCGGAGCACGCCATGACCTCGTCCGAACCCACCTTGCTGCGCCATGACCGGAACGGCGTCGTCCGGCTCACCCTGAACCGGCCGCAGGCCTTCAACAGCCTCTCGTTCGAGCTCCTGGGCCGGCTTCAGGCCGAGCTCGACGCCATTGCCGAGGATCCGCGGGCGCGGGTGGTGGTGATCGCCGGCGCCGGCCGGGCGTTCTGTGCCGGCCACGACCTCAAGGAGATGGGAGCCGACCTGCGCGACGCGCCGGTGCGGGCTCTGTTCGACCGCTGCTCGGCGATGATGCTGACGCTGGCGAGGCTGCCCCAGCCGGTGATCGCGCGCGTGCACGGGATCGCCACCGCGGCCGGCTGCCAGCTCGTCGCGGCCTGCGACCTTGCGGTCGCGGCCGCCGACAGCCGCTTTGCCACCTCGGGAGTGAAGTACGGCCTGTTCTGCTCGACGCCGATGGTGGCCCTGTCGCGCAACCTCCCGCGCAAGCCGGCGATGGAGATGCTGCTCACCGGCGACTTCGTCTCGGCCGACGAGGCGATGCGGCTGGGGCTGGTCAACCGCGTCGTGCCGGCCGAAGCGCTCGACGCCGAGGTCGACGGGATGTGCGCGCGCCTGCTCGACAAGCCGCGCCACGTCCTCGCCCTGGGCAAGCGCGCCTTCTACCGCCAGCTCGAACTCGGCATGAGCGACGCCTACGCCTTCACCACCGACGTCATCGTCGCCAACGCGCTGGGCCGGGACTTCGCGGCGGGCCTCGACGCCTTCGTCCACAAGCGCAAGCCACAGTGGCCGGACGACTGAACCTCCGCTATGTTTCCGCGCGCGGCCGGCGTAGCTCAACTGGTAGAGCATCCGCCTTGTAAGCGGGAGGTTGAAGGTTCAAGTCCTTTCGCCGGCACCAGCATCCAAGACACCGCAGAAGAGCAGACGCGACAAGCGGTCCCAGGCATGGAACCGCGAGGGGGCGGCCAGGTCTCCGTTCGGATAGAAGTTCGGCGGCGAGGTACGTCCGCCGCGAGTTGATCACTTGGGGTCGCTCGCGCCATCGGGCTCCACCGCTGAAAATCGCAGTGCTGCCGCCGATGCCTTGGGCGTCGCCGTCATCCTGTCCGACCTACCCGACACAACATTGCGCTTTTCCGTTCACTGCGGGAACCGGCTCGCAAGAGCAGGTATACAATATTGGCCGTTCCCAGCGGCATGAGGTCCGACCTTCTAGGCCGACGAATTCACGCCCTACTTGCCACTGCACATTTCAACATGATATAGCCAGAACGACCCTCACTAGACCAGCCCGGAAAGGCCAATCCACATGGTCGATGCCAACAACCGTCAGGAGCTTTTGAGCCTGACTACCGAAATCGTCGCTTCGTTTGCCGGCAACAACGCCGTGGCGATCGTCGATCTTCCGGCCCTGATCACCAGCGTATTTTC
The DNA here is from genome assembly GCA_963720725.1 of uncultured Alphaproteobacteria bacterium. Taxonomy (GTDB): domain Bacteria; phylum Pseudomonadota; class Alphaproteobacteria; order Geminicoccales; family Geminicoccaceae; genus Benzoatithermus. The sequence continues at coordinate 726,769 of CAVRGN010000013.1, read as the reverse complement.
GACGCTGCGTGATGCGGGTGCCGACAAGGTCGAGCAGACCGTCGAGGCACCGGTTCCGGCCGTGCCGGTCAAGCGCTCGATCCACAACGAGTTCATCGTCTGCCTCGAGGACGGCAAGAAGCTGAAGATGCTCAAGCGGCATCTTTCCAGCCGCTACAACATGACGCCCGACGATTATCGCAAGCGCTGGGGCCTGCCCAAGGACTACCCGATGGTGGCGCCCGCCTACGCCGCCCAGCGGTCGGCCCTGGCCAAGGAGATCGGACTCGGCCGCAAGGCTGCACCCGCACCCCGCGCGGCCGAAGCCTCGCCCGCCAAGCCGGTGCGCGTCGGCGGCCGCCGCAAGAAGGTGGCCTGACAGCGACAGTCGGACGGGCCCGAGCCGGGGCGGGCCCGTCCACACCTGCGTCCCGCCACGGCGAAACGCGCCCATGGACCGGCAAGGACCGCTCGGTCCTATTCATGAAGTTGGTTAAAAAATCGTCATAGCTGGTTGAACCATCGAACTGTTTCCGCTACGCGGCAGGAGTTCGATCGGCTCGTCCTTCTTGCCGCGTCGCACACCACCGACCGGCGCGGGGTGGGACAAACCGCCCCACATCATGGAACAATCCATGCGCAGTCTCGTTTGCGCCGCATGGACCCGCGGGAAAACCGCGCGCCGGAACCGTCTCGGAACGAGATGGCCGGTCGCGGGTGTCTCCGGCCAGAGCCGGCATCTCGCCTCGCCCTGATGCGCAAGGCGGCTTGTCAGCACTCGGACGGGCTCACATAATCCCGTTGACGGGAACAATAGTCTCAGCCAGCCAGACAGCCTTCGGGTGCGCCTCGCCCGATCCCGGCGGACGGCCAACAACGGAGCGACACTCATGACGGGCCGCCCACCGGGATTGCCACGCCTTGATCAGGCGATGTTGTTCCAGCAAATGCAGATATACCGATGCCCACCCCCGCCCGGCCCCGCATCTACTAAGGTGGCTCGCTGGGGCCGGATGCTAATTCTGTGCGCCACCATGACGGCTGTGGCGGCCCCGGTCGCTGCCGGCGCACCACCCGTACCGAAGACCCGGCCGGCTGCGAGTGCCGCCGATCTGGGCGCTGCCGGCCGCGGCGCGTCGTCGCGTCTCGGCGTCCGGCTGGCCAAGCGTCTGGACTCGTTGAGCAGGATGCTGGCCAAGGCCGGGCTCGACGTGGATCGGCTGGTCGCAGCGGTCGAGCCGGCCGCCGGCGCCCTGAGCGAGGGCAGCGGCGGTCCCCTGGTCCCCGCCGCCGGGCGCGGCGTCGGCCGTGCTACCGAACGCGCCGCCGCCGCGGAACTCGACCGGGTCCGGCGCATGCAGAGCGTGCTGGTGGCCATGCCGCTGGCGGCACCCATGACCGAGTACAAGCTGAACAGCGGCTTCGGCTACCGTCGCGATCCGTTCCGGCGCCGCGGTGCCATCCACACCGGGCTCGACTTCGGCGGGCCGCGCAACGCGACGATCCATGCCACCGCGCCCGGCACGGTGATCGAGGCCGGCCGCGCCGGTGCCTACGGCATCATGGTCGTGCTCGACCACGGCATGGGCATCGAGACCCGCTACGCCCATCTCAGCCGCGCCATGGTTCGGGTCGGCGACAAGGTGGCGGCCGGAAAGGTGGTCGGGGTGATGGGTCGCACCGGGCGGGCCACCGGACCGCACCTGCACTACGAAATCAGGGTCGACGGCAAGCCGCTGAACCCCAAGCCGTTCATCGAAGCCGGCGCCAAGCTGCTTGTCGCGGGCGGCTAGGGTGCCATCGGCCGGTTGACGCCTCTCGCACCGTCGCCATATCCGGGCGACCCGTTCCGCCACCGAGGCGTGCGGCGTGAGTCCAGGCGATGCAACCGGCCATCCCACTCCTTCCGTCTACCATATTTCTGCTGCTCGGCTCGGCGGCCGGCGTGGTCCTGCAGCGCAGCCACTTCTGCACCATGGGCTGCGTCAGCGACGCCGTCCTGTTCGGAAGCCTGCGCCGGCTCCGCACCTGGGCGCTGGCGATCGCGGTGGCGATCCTTGGCGCGCAGTCGTTGGACTGGGCCGGCCTGGTCCCCCTCGCAGCCAGCCCCTACGCCCGCGACGGATGGCACTTGGCCCTGGCGATGCCGGGCGGCCTGCTGTTCGGTCTGGGCATGGTGCGCGCCGGCGGCTGCATCAGCCGCAATCTCGTCCGGCTGGGCAGCGGCAGCCTGAAGGCAGGCACGGCCCTCCTGGTGACGGCCGCTGCCGCCCTGGCGACGGCGCTGCTCGTTCCCGGCCCTTCGCCGGGCGAATCGACCGCTGCCCATGGCGGTCCGGCGGTGGGCATCCTGCTCGCGGGCGGGCTGCTGCTGTTCTGCCTGCGGCATGCCGGCTTTCGCCGCTCGGGCGAGGATGTGACCACCGGCCTCCTTCTGGGCGTCCTGGTCACGGCCGGGTGGGCGGCGACGGGGATCGCCGGGCACCGGCCGGATTCGCTCAACTACCTGGCGCTCGACCGGCCCGACCTGCTGCTGCCGCTGCTCATCGGCACGGTCGCCGGGGCGCTCGCCTCGGCGCGGGCGCGCGGCGAGTTCCGGCTCGAGCGCTTCACCGCCGCCGGGGACCTGCGCCGCCATCTCGCCGGCGGAGTGCTGATGGGGATCGGCGGCGGGCTCGCCATGGGCTGCACCATCGGCCAGGGCCTCACGGGCGTCTCGATCCTCGCCCCGGCGCCGTTCCTGGCTCTGGCGGGGATGCTCGCGGGCGCGTGGTGGGGCGTGAAGCAGCTCGAGACCGGCCGCATCCTGCCCCGGCCGCCGCGCGTGGTCTGGCGGCAACAGCGACAAAGCGATATTGCGGACGTTACAGACTAGGTCCATGACTGGAGGACAGGTCGGCAAAAATCGATTCCCCGGCTGCGCGCGGCGACGGATCAGGCTGGAAGCCGCACGCGGGAGTGTTCGATGCAAACAGAAAAGCTTCAAGAAAACGCACGCGAGGCTAGCGTCCTTCTCAAGGCGATGAGCAACGAGCACCGGCTGTTGATCCTGTGCCAGCTGGTGCCCGGCGAGAAATCGGTGGGTGAGCTGGTGCGATTGGTCGGTCTCAGCCAGTCCGCGCTGTCCCAGCATCTGGCGCGCCTGCGGCGCGACAATCTGGTGCGCACGCGCCGCGACGCGCAGACCATCTACTACTCGATCGCCACGGTCGAGCCGCTCGCCGTGCTGCGACTGCTCTACCAGCTGTTCTGCGCCGACGAACCGGCCGACAGCCTCGACCTGCGGCCGTCGCGTCTCGCCGCGCCCGCGGCTGCGGCGCCGGCCTGACGACGACCCTGCCAGCCCCGTGGCTCGGCCGTCCGTGTGCCAACGGACGCCGCCGCGGGGCCCGTCGTGCCGGCGCCTGGCCGGCGCTGATCCTGGCCGCCGGTCTGGCGGTGGTCCCGGGGGCACCGGCGCTCGCCAATTTCGTCTACGACCTGTCCTCGCGCCTGATCGCCATCACCACCGCCTTCGTCGGCACCCAGGTCCTGCTCTACGGTGCCACGCCGGCGCGGGAGGGCGAGATCGCGGTGATCGTACGCGGGCCGGCACGCGACATGACCGTGCGCCGCAAGAGCCGGGTAGGCCCGATCTGGATCAATACCAGCGCCCTGGAGTTCGAGGCCGTACCGAGCTTTTATGCCGTGGCCACGAGCGCGCCGCTGGAGGAGCTCGCCGGCCCCGGCGGGCTCGCCCGCCACGAGCTGGGCGCCGGGCGCATCCGCCTGACGCCCATAGCGCCGGAAGGCTGGAGCGAGGACGAGATCGACACCTTCCGCGCCGCACTGGTACGCAACCAGCAGCGGGTCGGCCTGTACTCGGCCGAGCCGGGTACCGTCAGCTTTTTGGGCGAGACCTTGTTCCGCACCCGCATCGTCTTTCCGGCCAACGTGCCGCCCGGCGACTATCAGGTCCAGGTCCTGCAGTTCTCGGACGGCGAGGTGGTCGGTGCGCAGACCAGCAAGCTGGAGATCGCCAAGATGGGCATCGAGGCCGAGCTCTACGATCTCGCACTCGGTCGGCCCGCGCTCTACGGACTAGCCTCGATCCTGATCGCGCTCGGCGCCGGCTGGGCCGCCAACGCGATCTTCCGCAGGCCGTGAGACCATGACCGCCAACGATACACCCGCCGCCCGCGTCTTCCTCGTCGTCGTCGACGAAAGCGAGGAGATGCGCAACGCCCTGCGCTACGCCTGCCGCCGTGCCCAGCACACCAACGGGCACGTGGCCCTGCTCTACGTCGTCGAGCCGGCGGAGTTCCAGCACTGGCTCGGAGTCGGCCGGGTCCTGGAGGACGATGCCCGGGCCCAGGCCGAGCTGCACATGCAGAAGCTGGCGAGCGAGGTGTTCGCGCAGACCGGCAGCATGCCGATCATCCACATCCGCGAGGGCAAGCGCGCCGAGCAGCTGGTGGCGCTGCTGCAGGAGGACCCGTCGATCTCGCTGCTCGTGCTGGCCACCGCCAGCAGCGCCAATCCCGGGCCGCTGGTGACGTTCCTGCTCAGCCATCTGGGCAAGCGGGTCAAGGTGCCGGTCACGCTGGTGCCGGGAGAGCTGACGCCGGAGGAGATCGATCCGCTGAGCTGACGCGGTTCGCGTCAGATCGACGGCTCCTGGCCGTCGACGCTGAGGATCGGCACATAGAGATCGGGCCGCCGGTCGCGGAACAGTCCCCAGGCGGCGCGCTCCGAGGCCAGCTCGTCCAGGTCGAAGGAGGCCGTCACCACGGCCTCGCCGGCACTGGGCGCCTGCTCCACGATCCCGCCCAGGGCGTCGGCGATGAAGGAGCTGCCGTAGAAGTCGAGCGTGCAGCTCTCGCCGACCTCGCTGCCGACCCGGTTGGAGGCCAGCACCGGCACCATGTTCGCACCGGCATGGCCCTGCATCACCCGCTGCCAGTGTCCACGGCTGTCATAGTCCGGGCGCTCGGGCTCGGAACCGATGGCGGTGGGGTAGAGCAGGACCTCGGCCCCCATCAGCACCATGACCCGCGCCGCTTCCGGGAACCACTGGTCCCAGCACACGCCGACCCCGATGCAGCCGGCCCGGGTCTGCCAGACGCGAAAGCCGGTGTCGCCGGGATTGAAATAGAATTTCTCGTGGTAGCCGGCACCGTGCGGGATGTGGCTCTTGCGGTAGATACCGAGTACGCGGCCATCGGCGTCGATCATCGCCACCGAGTTGAAGTAGGCGTTGTTGGCGCGCTCGAAGAAGCTCACCGGCAGCACGACGCCGAGCTCGGCGGCGAGCCGGCTCATCCGCGCCACCAGCGGATGGCCCTCGATCGGCTGAGCCAGACCGAAATGCTTGGCGGCCTGGTCCTTGCAGAAATAGGGGTTCTCGAACAGCTCCTGCAGCAGCACCAGGTCCGCGCCGCGCCGCGCCGCGTCGCGGACGAGCCGCTCGGCGCGCGCGACGTTGCCATCGCGGTCCCAGTCGCAGGCCATCTGGGTGGCCGCTACCGTGATTTCGCGCATCCGCAGGAATCCCTAATGCCGAAGCCACTATGCGATGGCGGTCGCGCCGCTGGCAACCCCGCCCCTCACCTGCGGGCCACGCCCAGCCGATGATAGGTCAAGAGCCGCGGTCCCGGCATCATGTAGCCCGATTCCAGCACCGTCAGCGCGAACCCGGCGCGGGCGATCAGGCGGTCGGCACGCCGGTCGAGGCGGCAGCCGCCGGTGATGCGCCGCCAGACCGGCGTCAGCCGCCGCTGCCAGCGGGCGACCGCCGGCGCGTCGGCGAGGCCGTGCTCGACGAAGCGCAGCGTACCGCCCGGCGCCAACACACGATACGCCTCGCGCAGTGCTGCCAGCGGGTCGGCGATGCTGCAGAGGCTCCAGCTGACGACGACCGTGTCCACGCTCGCGTCCGGCAGGGGCAGGTGCTCGGCCGTCTGCTGCAACAGACGGACCGGAAACGGCAGCCAGCCGGCGGTGCGCCGCGCCTGCTCGAGCAGGTACGCGGACGGGTCGACGCCGAGCAGCTCGGTGACGTCGCGGCCGTAGAGCGGCAGGTTGGCTCCAGCCCCGATGCCGAGCTCCAGGACCCGTCCGGTGGCACCGACGACGACCCGCCGCCGCAGCGGCAGCAGGCGGTCGGCGGCCATCGTGTGGCGGATCAGGCGTGGAACGACGCGGTCGGCGTAACAGCCCAACGCTCTGCCCGCCGGGTCAGGCCGGAGGATGTACCGGCTGCGGCTCGGCCACGCCGCCGGACTTGCCCGTTCCCTTGATCTTCTCCCGCGCCCACTGGAAGAACACGTAGAGCGGCGGGATGACGAAGATACCGATGGCCGCGGCCGCGATCATGCCGCCGAACACCGCCGTGCCGACGCCGCGCCGCGACAGCATCGCCGCCCCGGTGGCCCAGACCAAGGGGATCAGGCCGGCGATGAAGGCGAAGCTGGTCATCATCACCGCCCGGAACCGTTCGCGCGCACCCTCGACCGCGGCATCCTGGATCGACAGGCCGTGCTCGCGCCGCTCCTTGGCGAACTCGACGATCAGGATGCCGTTCTTGGCCGCCAGTGCGATCAGCACGACGATGCCGATCTGGGCGTAGATGTTGTTGTCGAGCCCGCTGATCCACAAGGCGGCCATGCCGCCGGCGATGCCCACCGACACCGAGAGCAGCACCGGCACCGGAATGGTCCAGCTCTCGTAGAGCGCCACCAGGAACAGGTAGGCGAACAGGACCGCCAGCCCCAGGATCATCGTGGTCTGGCCCGCCGCCTCGATCTCCTGCAACGCCGTGCCGGTCCACTCGAAGCTGTAGCCCTGCGGCAGGGTCTCGGCCGAGAGCTGCTCCATGGCCGCCAGCGCCTGGCCCGAGCTGATGCCGGGTGCCGGGCTGCCGTTGATCGTGACCGAGCGGTAGTTGTTGTAGCGGACGATCGCCTGCGGGCCGACGATGGTGCGCACTTGCGCGAAGCTGCGCAACGGCACCATGTCGCCGTTCAGGTTGCGGACGTGGATCCGGTAGATGTCCTCGATCGAATCGCGATCCTCCTGCTCGCCCTGCAGATTGAGCTGCCAGGTCCGCCCGAACAGGTTGAGGTCGTTGACGTAGTAGCCGCCCAGCGTCGCCTGGAGCGCGCCGAACACGTCGGCGAGGTTGATCCCCAGGGTCTGGACCTTGTCGCGGTCGATATCGAGAAACAGCTGCGGCGTGCTGGCGGAGTAGGTGGTGAACACGCCGGCCAGCAGCGGGTTCTGGTTGGCGGCGAAGATCATCGCCCGCGCCACGGCGGCGAGGTCCGCCGGGTCCCCGCCCTGCAGGTCCAGGAGCTGGTATTCGAACCCGCCGCTGGTGCCGAGGCCGATGATCGGCGGCACGTTGAACGGGATGATGTTGGCCTCGCGGATGCCGGCTCCCGCCGCCCGCACCTTGGCGATGATCGAGCCCACGTCCTCGCCGGCGCCGGTCCGCTCGTCGAACGGCTTCAGGAGCACGATGAAGTAGGCGCTGTTGGACTTGCTGAGCCCGTCCAGGGTGCTGTAGCCGACCACGGTGCTGATGTCCGCGACCCCGGGGATCTCCTGCAGCAGCTTCTCGACCCGCTCGGCCACCAGCGCGGTGCGGTTGACCGAAGCACCCTCGGGCAGCTGGGCCTCCACGAAGAAGGCGCCCTGGTCCTCCGACGGCAGGAACCCGCCGGGGATGGTCTTGAACAGCCAGCCATTGAGCAAGAGGAAGCCCGCGATCACGACCAGGCTCAGGAACGCCACGCGCACCAGGCGCTTGACGACCGCGGCATAGCCGTCGCGGGCGTAGTCGATGGCACCCAGCACCATGCGGATCGGCGCGAGCTTCGGCCCGGCATGATGCCGCAGCAGCACGGCACACAAGGCGGGCGAGAGGGTGAGCGCATTGATGGCCGAGATCACCATCGACACCGCGACCGCCACCGCGAACTGCTGGTAGAGCTGGCCCGAGATCCCCGGGATGAACGCCACCGGCACGAACACCGACAGCAGCACCAGCGTGATCGCCAGGATGGGGGCGGTGATCTGGCCCATGGCGCGCTTGGCGGCGTCGGCGGGCGAGAGGCTGTGGTCGGCCTCCAGGTTGGCCTCGACCGCCTCGACCACGACGATGGCGTCGTCGACCACGATGCCGATGGCGAGCACCAGCGCCAGGAGCGAGACCATGTTCAAGGAGAAGCCCAGGGCCAGCATGACCGCGAAGGTGCCGATCAGCGACACGGGCACGGCGATGAGCGGGATCAGCGTGGCGCGCAGGTTGCCCAGGAACAGGAAGACGACGATCACCACCAGGATGAAGGCCTCGACCAGGGTGTGGATCACCTCCTCGATGCTCTGCAGCACGAAAGCCGTGGAATCGTAGGTGGTCTTGTAGGCCACCCCCTCGGGGAACTGCGCCTGCAGCCGCTGCATCACCGCCTGCACGCCCTCGGCGGTCGACAATGCATTGGCGCCGGGCGCCTGGAAGATGGCGATCAGGGCACCGGGGCCACCGTTGAAGCGGCCGAAGGAATCGCTGGTGCGGGCGGCGAGTTCGACCCGGCCGATGTCGCGCACCCGGACATAGGAGCCGTCCGGGTTGGCGCGGACCACGACGTTCTCGAACTCCGCGGGCTCGGTCAGCCGGCCCTTGGTCTGGATGTTGAGCTGGAACTGGGCGTCGCCGATCGGCTGCGCGCCGATGCGGCCGACGGCAGCCTGGACGTTCTGGCCGCGCAGGGCATTGGCGACGTCGGTCGGGGTCAGCGCGAGGGCCGTCAGCCGGTCGGTGTTCAGCCAGACGCGCATGCTGTAATCGAGCGCGCCGAAGAGGTAGGCGTCGCCGACGCCGGGCACCCGCTTGATGTTGTCGAGGATGTTGATGGTGGCGTAGTTGCTCAAGAACAGGGTGTCGTAGCGCTGGTCCGGCGAATAGACCGCGAGCACCTGCAGGATCGCCGAGGATTTCTTCTTCACCGTCACGCCTTGGCGGCGGACGTCCTCGGGTAGCTGCGGGTTCGCGAGCGACACCCGGTTCTGCACGTTGACGGTGTTGATGTCGGGATCGGTGCCGACCGCGAAGCTGACGGTCAGCGTGTAGCTGCCGTCATTGCCCGAGACCGACTTCATGTAGAGCGCCTTGTCGACGCCCACGACCTGCGACTCGATCGGTTGCGCCACGGTCTGCTCGACCACGGTGGCGCCGGCACCGGGATAGCGCGCGGTGATCTGGACCTGGGGCGGGACGATGTCGGGGAACTGGGCGACGGGCATCGCCGTGAGTGCGATCAGGCCCGCCAGCGTGATGACGATGGAAATCACCAGCGACAGGCGCGGCCGGTCGATGAAGGTCGAGGACAGCACCTTGGTCGCCCTTTCGCAGCCGCAGATCGATTATGGCGGGTCGCTCCGTCCGCTCATTCGGGGCATGGATAGCGATCCTTCAGCGCAAGGCCAAGGCCACGCACGCCGGACGCGCCCGCCGCCTCCGGATGCTGTTGGGCGTAGGATTGGATCAGAGCGTGGATCTGGGTTCGATCCGCATCTTCCGGCACGCACGCCCTGACGCCGTCGTTCAACGAGGGATCGGGACCGGCCAGTGCCTGCAGGTAGGTCTCGAGATAGCCGGCGCACAGCCCCGGCCTTCCGCCGGCACTCTCCGCGGCGCACCACGCCGTGAGGTCGGCGAAGCTGGCGGCGAGCGCGGGCACCGGCGCTGCCAAGCCGAGGCAGACGGCGAGCAGAATTGCGCATGAGCGCATGAGCGACCCCATCGACAAGCGGTTCGTACCGGCAGACTACCAGCCGATGTAGATCCCGGCCTCGCCCAGTCCGCCGTCGGGGTAGTTCAGGATCTGCGCCCGTATCTTGTAGCCCTGCGCCCGCAGGTGCTCGTCATAGGCCTCATAGACCCGGCGCGCGATCCCGGTCAGGGTGTCGGGCCAAGTCTCCTCGAAATTGTTGATCGCCCGACCGTGATCGGTACAGAACTGCGCGGGAAAGCGGATGATCTCGATCTCGGACCGGCCTTGCTCCGCAGCCCGCCGCACCCAATTGTTGAAGCGATCGAGGCCGTCCGGTCGCAGCTCGCGCTCCATGAAATCCTGGCGCGACCGCTTCTCCTCGTCCTCTTCCTTCCGACGCTTGGCCAGGATCTCCTGCAGCTTGGCCGTTTCCTTTTCTTCGGCCAGCTTCTTCAGTTCCTGGACATTCAGGACTTGACCCGAAAGGGAGTTGGTCATCGATCGCTCCTCCGCCGCTCAATCTCGGATATCGCTCGGACTGCCATCTTGATCCCCGTCTGCCGCCCGGTCCAGCGGCGACCCGTCGCATCCCGTGCCGATGCCGGTGGCATGTTCGAATGCCAGCACCGCAGCGCGCATCGTCGGGAAGCTGGGCAGAGCCGCCTCCGTCCGCATCTGGTCGACCCAACGCCGGTCGAACGCGTCGGCGAGCTGTCGCCTCGCCCGGGCCACGCCGAGCGTCACGCCGCGACCGGACAGTTCCTGGCGCAACTCGTCGAACCGCTGCAGCGCCGTGGCATCGACGATGCTGACCGGGCTGAGATCGACAATCACCCACAAGACCGGCGACCCGTCCGCACGGATCGCCGCGCGGACGCGATCACAGAAATGGTCGATGTTGAAGAACACCAGATTGGCGCCGAAGCGATAGAGCAGCAGCCCCGGAACGGTTTCGGCGTCCGGATAGTCCGCCACGCTGTGAAAGCCGCGCAGCCCCGGCAGCCGGCCGAGGATCGCCTCCCTCGGCCGCATGGCGATCGCCAGAAGCGAGAACAGTGAGAGAATCACGGCGAGCACGACGCCTTGCAGGACCCCGAAGACCAGGACGCCCAAGGTCGTCGCCATCGACATGAGTGCTTCGCGCCGGGTCATCCGGAACAGCAGCCTCAAGCCGGGAAGGTCGAACAGTCCAGCGGCGGAGACGAGAATCACCGCCGCCAGGGCCGTGGTCGGCACCAGGGCGAGCGGCCCGGTCAGCGTCAAGAGCACCAGGAGCATGGCGCCGGCGGCGATGATGCCGACGAGCTGGCTCTTGCCGCCCATGGCGTCGTTGACCGCGGTGCGCGAGTCGGCACCGGTCACCGGAAATCCCTGGCCGACCCCGACCGCGAGATTGGCCATGCCGAAGGCGATCAGCTCCCGGTTGGCGTCGATCTCGTACCGATTGCGGCGGGCGAAGCTCTTGGCGGTCAGCACGCCTCCGGTAAAGCTGATCAGCGTGATTCCGGCCGCGGCGCTGAACAGGCTGCGGTAGGTTTCCGGGTCGAACCAATGCCAAGTGAGCGTCGGGAGCCCGGCAGGGACCGGCCCGGTCAGCGCGACGCCCCGCTCCCCGAGGCCGAGCGCCGCCACGGCAGCGATGCCGGCAGCGACCACGACCAGAGGCGCCGGCAGGTTGGGCGCGAGGCGGCGCAGGAGGAGCAGGCCCACCAGCAGGGCCAGGCCCAGCAGGGCGGTCGGCAGGTGCGATTGGCCGATCCGCTCGGCGAACTCGACGACCCGGGGCAGGACCTCGCCCGCCTGACTGGGATAGCCGAGAAGCTTGGGCAATTGCCCGACGATGATGACGATGGCGATCCCGTTGAGGTAGCCGGTCAGGATCGGCTGCGACAGGAAGCTGGCGAAGAAACCCAGGCGGCAGAGGCCCGCCACGACGTAGAGCGACCCGGTCACGAGCGTCAGGACCGGCAGCAGGGCCAGATATCGTGCCGGGTCGCCCTGCGCCAGCGGTGCCAGGGCCGTCGCCACCATGATGCAGGTCGCGGCATCCGGGCCGACCATCAGCTGCCGCGAGGAGCCGAACAGGGCATAGGGCACCAGCGGAAAGACGGCCGCGTAGATGCCGACCGCGGCCGGCACTCCGGTGAGATCGGCGTAGGCGATGCCCACCGGCAGGGCGATCGCGGCCACCGACAGGCCGGCGGCGAGGTCCTTGGGCAGCCAGGTGCGGTCGTAGTGGAGCAGGCCGGCGAGCCCCGGCATCCAGCGCGCCAGTCCGGACCGCTCGTCCTCGGCGGACGCGGTCACCATCCGCGTCAGTATCGGCCGGGGACCGAATGGGTCGCCCGCAGCACATCCTCGACACCCTTCGGCCGTGCTTGCGCCTTGGGGATCTTCGGCAGGTCCACGTCCACCTTCCGGTAGGGGATCTGGTCGAGCAGGTGGCGGATCAGGTTCAGCCGCGCGCGGCGCTTGTCGTCGGCGGGCACGACGTACCAGGGTGCCGACGGGCTGTCGGTAGCGGCGATCATCGCCTGATAGGCGGCCGTGTAGTCCCACCAGCGCCGGACCGATTCGACGTCCATCGGGCTCAGCTTCCAGTGCTTGAGCGGGTCCTCGATCCGGGCCTCGAACCGACGCCGCTGCTCGTCCTGGCTGACGTCGAGGAAATATTTGAGCAGGATGATGCCGTTGTTGACCAGCTCACGCTCGACGCCCGGGGCGAGCTTCAAGAACCGCTCGTACTGGTCGTCGGTGCAGAACCCCATCACCCGCTCCACCCCGGCACGGTTGTACCAGGAGCGGTCGAACAGGATGATCTCGCCCGCAGCGGGAAACTGCGCCATGTAGCGCTGGATGTAGAGCTGACTTTTTTCCCGGTCCGAAGGCGCCGGCAGGGCCACATGCCGGAACACCCGGGGACTGCAGCGCTCGGTGATCCGCTTGATCACCCCGCCCTTGCCCGCCGTGTCGCGACCCTCGAAGACCACGATCACCCGCGCACCCTTGGCCACCGTCCAGGCCTGCAGCCGGGTCAGCTCCACCTGCAGCTTGTGGAGTTCCTTCTCGAACTCCTTGCGCGTCAGCCTGGTGCCGGTCGCGGCGGACTCCGCGGCGTCCGGCCCCCCGTCCTTGTGCTTGTGCTTCTTGGCCACCCCGCATCCCCGCCCGTGCTTGACGCACGGTCCGATCACCATAGCGTGAGCAGCGGGAATCCCAACAGGAATGTTCAGCCCGAGACGGGCGCCGCCGGCGCTTCGGCGGCGTCGACCACCATGCCCGGGCGCACCTTCTGCAGACCCTCGGTGATGACGCGCTCCCCCTGGGTCAGACCGTTGGTCACGACATAGTAGCCGTCGCGCTCGGCGCCGACCGTGATCCGCTGCACCTGGACCTTGTTCTCGCCGTCGACCTTGAGGACGAAGCGCCCGGCCTGGTCGATCTGCACCGCCTGCTGCGGGATCACCAGGGCAGCTTCCGGCTTGGCGGTCTCGACCACCACGGTCACGAGTTGGCCGTCGACCAGGATGCCTCGCGGGTTGGGCAGCGTGGCGCGGACCTGAACCGTGTCGGTGCCCTGATTGACCTGGACGTCGACGAAGTTGAGACGGCCGACCTGGTCGTAGAGCGAACCGTCGGCCAGCTCGACCTTGATCGCCATGTCCTCCGGATCGCGCCCCCCCGCCTCGCCGGCCTTGCGCACATTGAGCAGCTGGCGCTGGGTCACCGGGAAGGTGACGTACATCGGGTCCTGGCTGACGATCGTGGCCAGCGTCCCGCTGGACGGACCGACGAAATTGCCGACCGCGAAATTGCTGCGCCCGATGCGCCCGGCGATCGGCGCCTTGATGTCGGTATAGCCGAGGTCGAGCTCGGCCGTGGTCAGATTGGCCTGCTGGCGGCGCAGGTCGGCGCGGGCCTCGCCGGCCTTGGCGGTGGTCTCGTCGAGCCGCGCCTGCGCGGTCGCCTGCTTCTTGACCAGCTCGGCCTGGCGGCGGCGATCGATCTCCGCCAGATCGAGCGTGGCCTGGGCCCGGGCGATGGCGGCGTTGACGTTCTCGATCTCGGCCTGATAGGGCGCCTTCTCGATCACGAACAGGAGGTCGCCTTCCTTGACGTCCTGGCCCTCGGTGAACAGACGCTGCTCGAGGAAGCCCTCGACCCGCGCGCGCAGGTCGACCTTGTCGATGGCCTCGATGCGTCCGGTGAAGCTGGTGGCAGGAGTGATGTCGCGCTGGTCGACCTTGACCACGGTCACGGCCGGGGCCGCCTGCTGCGCCCTGGCCGGACCCTGCCAAGCGAGCATCGCCAGGGCAAGTCCGAAGACCGAAGCACCGAACCCGCTCGTCACTGATCGCAAGGAGACTCTCCCGTCGTCGCCCGGCGAACCGGCTGCCCTGTCAGGAGAGACGTGCATAGGACCCGGGCACCGGCGACGCAACGGAGAACCCATGGGTGGACTGGCGCACCTGCGAGGAGCGCGAGCTTGCCTGCCGCATCGGGGCCAGGCGACGACGCCACCGGCGGAGCGGGCGATGAGCGCGGAGCCAGCGGCAGCTTCCGCGCCGTTGCCCCTGCGGGTGGCGGGGCTGCGCCACGCGTACCAGCATGGCTCGCCGCCGGCGGTCGAAATCGACGCGCTCGACGTGCCGGCGGGCACCACGGTGGCGCTCACCGGACCGTCGGGCTTCGGCAGGACCACGCTCGCCTACCTGCTGAGTGGCATCGAGCGCGTCCGCGACGGCTCGGTGCGCTTGGGATCCACCGACCTCGCCACCCTGTCCGAATCGGCTCGCGAACGGTGGCGACGCCGGCATGCCGGTTTCGTGTTCCAAGGATTTCCACCTGATCGTCGGCCTCTCGATCGATATGTTATGAGGTACCAGAAGCCGTGCGAATTTGGCGCTGGTGGCATGGGCGCGGATCGGGCTTGTTATTGATCGCTACGTGATGGAGACGGCGCCAATGTCCTTCGAGCTCTGGCTGGCCTTCGTGCCGCAGTTTTTGGTCGCGGCCAGCCCTCTGCTGCCGCAGCTTCTGGTGCTGGTTGCGACCTTCGTCGCCATGGCGACGCTGAACGCAGCACTGTTCGCGCTGCTGGCGGGCAGCCTGCGCGGCTCGTTCCAGCGATCCGCCGTGCGGTTGTGGTTGGAACGGCTGGGCGGAACGGTCCTGATCGGTGCCGGGGCGTGGATGCTGGTCTGGCGGCAATGAGCGAGGAGATCGCCCGCATCCTCGATGTCCTGAGCTTGGCGGAGCGCCTGAAGTTCGAGCTGCGCCACAGCTGGCTCTCCTCCGGCCGACAGGAGAGCGTGGCCGAGCACAGCTGGCAGATGGCGCTGATGGCCGTGCTCATGCATCGCCATCTCGAGCACGCCGTCGACCTCGAGCGCACGCTCGCCATGATCGCCGTCCACGATCTGGTCGAGGCGATCGCGGGCGACGTGCCGTTCTTCGATACCGGCGAGCGCAAGGCGATGAAGCGGCAGCGCGAACTGGCGGCGATCGAGGAGATCCGGACCCGCCTGCCGGCCGCGACCGGCGAGCTGGTGGCCGGCCTGTGGCACGAGTTCGAGGACCGCGTCACGCCCGAGGCCAAGTTCGCGGCCGCGATCGACAATCTGGAGGTGCAGATCCAGCACAACCTGGCCGATCTCGCGTCCTGGCTGCCGCTGGAGCAGGAGCTGGTCTACACCAAGATGGACCGGCCTTGCGCGCACGACGCTTTCCTGGCGGCGTTCTGCGCGGCGGTGAAGGCGCAGGCCGAGGCCAAGCTGCGCGAGGGCGGCGTCGATACCGACGCGGTCAAGGCGCGGGTAGCAGGAGCCGGGGCGACCTGGTCGGAGCAGGCCCGAGTGCCGGCGCCGGGTTCCGGGCGCAGGTCGAGATAGCCGAAAGCGTCGACCGCCAGCCCTTTGGCCCCGGCCGCGCCGATCCGGGTGCGAATGCTTCCCCGCGCAGTGCCGCAGCCTGAAGCGCAAGATCAATACTTCGCCGCCGTGATCAAGCTGTCGGTCGGTGCCACCGGCGCCATCGCCTCGACCGCGACGGTGACGTCGACGCCGTCGCGTCGAGGTGATGGCGATGGTCATCCCGCCTGGAACCCACAAGGGGTCGGACGGCACCACCTGCACCGTGACCAACGCTACGTCGGTGAATGGGCGCATCCACAGCAATGCCCTGTGCAAGTCAGGGACCACACTGTACTGGGGGTACTCCGTGGCGACGGGACCTGTAAGTTCCGGCCATCCCTACTTGGCCAACTTGGTCGGTTCGAAGATCAAATCATTGTCTCGCAATTACGTAATCATAGCATTGGATCAACGATGTGTGGTGGAACGCTGATTAAGCAGTGATCGGAATTGACGCTCACCCCAGCGGGCTTGGCTTGAGCATCAATCTCAGCATTTATTCGCAGCGAACGACAAATCCATCGGGTGCATAGTCGCTCTCATGGCGCCACCGGCCGTGCTATGGCTCGGCCACCGAAGGAGCCTGTGCCATGACCACGAGCGAATATCAGAGCCGCACCCTGGACGGCCGGCCGCTGCAGCCCGAGACGCTGATGATGGGCTACGGCTACTCGCCCACGCTCTCGGAGGGTGCGCTCAAGCCGCCGATCTTCCTGACCTCGACCTTCGTCTTCGCCACCGCCCAGCAGGGCAAGGACTTCTTCGACCTGACCGCGGGCCGGCGCCAGCCGCGGCCGGGCGAGAAGCCGGGGCTGGTCTATTCGCGGTTCAACAACCCCAATTTCGAGATCCTCGAGGACCGGCTGGCGGTCTGGGACGGGGCCGAGCGCTCGGCCGTGTTCGCCAGCGGCATGGCCGCCATCGCCACGGTCATGCTGGCCACGCTGCGCCCGGGCGACACGCTGCTCCACAGCCGCCCGCTCTATGGCGGCACCGAGACCCTGATCCGCAACCAGCTGACCCAGTTCGGGATCACGCCGGTGGGCTTCACCGACGGCTGCGATCCGGCCCAGATCGAGGCGGCGGCCGAAGACGCCGTGGCCAAGGGTCCGGTCGGCCTGATCATGCTCGAGACGCCGGCCAACCCGACCAACGGACTGGTCGACCTCGCAGCGGTCGCCGCCACGGCGGCCCGGATCGGCGAGCGCCAGGGTCGCCGCCCGCCGATCGCGGTCGACAACACGCTCCTGGGGCCGATGTACCAGCATCCCCTGCGCCACGGTGCCGACCTCGCCATCTACTCGCTCACCAAATATGCCGGCGGCCACAGCGACCTGGTAGCGGGCGGGGTCAGCGGCGGCGAGGAGCTGGTCCGCCGGATCATGCTGCTGCGCGGCGCGCTCGGCACCCAGCTCGATCCGCATTCCTGCTGGATGCTCCTGCGCTCGCTGGAGACGCTTGGCATCCGGGCCGACCGCGCCAACAGCAACGGGCGGCTGGTGGCCGAGTATCTGCGCGGCCATCCGCGCATCCGCGCCGTGCACTATCTGGGCTTCCTGGCGGCGGACGACCGGCGCCGGCCGGTGTTCGAGCGCCAGTGCACGGCACCCGGCTCCACCTTCTCCTTCGACATCGACGGCGGCGAGGCCGAGGCCTTCGCCTTCCTCGACCGGTTGCAGGTGATGAAGCTGGCGGTCAGCCTGGGCGGCACCGAGACCCTGATCAGCCACCCGGCCTCGACCACCCATTCCGGGGTGCCGCGCGAACTGCGCGAGGAGATCGGCCTCACCGACGCGCTGATCCGGATCTCGGTCGGCATCGAGCATCCCGACGATCTGATCGCCGACCTGGCGCAGGCGCTCGGCTGACGGGCCGGCAACCGCGCCGAAGGCCGCGGCGGCTCAGCGGCGCCGCAGCTTGCGCCTGGCCCACTTGGCCAGGTGCACCAGGGCCGGCGGGGTGACGTACTTGACCGCGAGCAGGGTACGGCCCCAGGGACCGTAGAGCAGCGGGGTGTGGAAGCGCGTGGTCAGCCGCCCCGCCTCCTCGCCGTCGGGCCGGCCGTTGGTGTAGAAATAGGCGGCGATCGAGCGCCGGGCGCGGCCCGGCGGAGCGCGGACCGGCTCGGGATGGCCGTGCAGGCTGATGCTCGAATGGGCGAACAGGATGGTGCGCCCGAACACCGGCTCCACCGACTTCACGCAGCGGTTGGCCGTGCTGCTCCAGAGCTGCAGCGCCCCGCCCCAGGCGGGATCCCAGTCCTTGTTGAGGTAGGTGATCAGCACCAGCCGGTTGTCGAGCATGGTCACCGGGTGCTTCTCGAAGTCGATGTGCACGCCGAACCGTCCGCCGGGGCGGATCTCGTGCAGCCCGCCGCCCTTGAGCATCGGATCGGGGATCAGGCCGGCGATGCCGGTGACCTCGCCCAGGAAGCCCAGGAACGCGGCGCGGTGGATGGCGTCGAAATAGGCCTGGGCCGCGGAACCCAGGGACGCCGCGGGCCGGGTGCCGCGCTTGACCTCGTCGGCCGAGTCGTAGCGCACCCAGTCGCCGAACCCGATCTGGTCGAACTCGGCCGAGATCAGGTCGAGCAGGGCCTGGTTGAACAGGCCGTCGATGACCAGGTGCGGGAACGGCTCGGCGTTCGCGAACGCGGCGCGCAGTTCGGCGATCCGCGTGCGCGTGAACCAGGCGCGCTCGAAGACCGGGTCGTCGCTCGCGAGGCCGAAGCCGGCCGGAGCCGTGCGTTCCAGGGTTTCCAACATCATTCGACCACCCTATCGTTTGGCGGCGACACCGCGCCACCTCCAGGCCACGGCTGCTCCGATCTGCTTAGGCTGGGAACCCGGTCCCGGCAACCGCACGCGCCAAGCGCCACCACCGACACTCACCGCACCGGCACTCCGGTACCGTCCCGGCACCGGCAAAGACGGCCAAAGCATCCTGAGGTATGTGGGACAGTCCCGGTCCCAACCCGATCCGGCGACAACTGTCGTAGCGGGATGCGTCGACTACTCCGAGGCGCGAAGCGTGGCCGCAGGTCTCCGCCGCCATTTGCCGGCGGCATCGCTCCCGCACGGTTCGACCGGCCGTTCATCTCGTGGCGCGCCTCCTCCTGCGTGAAGATAGACCCGCGCTCGGGACGAATCATCCGGCCGCACCAGGTGCAGTTGCCGGATCGTGCCTCACCGTTGCCCGGAAGTCGCAGTTCGGCGGCGGGAACCACATGGCGGCCCGCGCGCTGCTGGTAT
Organism: uncultured Alphaproteobacteria bacterium; assembly: GCA_963720725.1. GTDB lineage: Bacteria > Pseudomonadota > Alphaproteobacteria > Geminicoccales > Geminicoccaceae > Benzoatithermus. Next base: position 707,875 of record CAVRGN010000013.1, on the reverse strand, counting down.
GAGGGTGCTCGCGGGAGGTGCGCGCCCGTGAATCGCTGCGGAGGCGTCCATGCCCGTGCTCCTGTTCGTGCTGCTCGCGGTCCTGATCGCCCAGTTCGGCTTCTGGGACACGTTCCAGGGCGTGCTGGGCGCCGCGGCGATGCTGGTGCTGCTGGTGGTCCTCCTGGCGGCGATCGCCGGGCTCGGCGGCTGGTACCTGCTCGGACGGCTGCGACGCTGACCGGGTCGCGGGGCAGGCCGGACTTGGCAGGGTGCCGCCGCCGGCTACATTCGGTGCCATGGTGCGCGAGGGCGAGCTGCGGCGGAACGAGGTGACGGTCGAGGCGCCGGCCGCGAGCGATGCCGGGCTCGTCTTCGTCGGCCGCATCCATACGCCCTGGACCTCGCGCCTGGTCACGCCGCGCCAGGGCCGCAGCGACGGGCCGCTGTGCCGGATCGAGCTGTTCCGGCCCTGGGTCGCGGCACTCGCGGGCCTCGAGCGGTTCGAGCGGGTCGAGGTGCTCTACTGGCTGCATCTCTCGCGCCGCGACCTGCTGCTGCAGAGCCCCGCCGACGACGGCGAGGTCCGCGGCACCTTCTCCCTGCGCTCGCCGGTCCGCCCCAACCCGATCGGCACCGCGATCGCGGAGCTGGTGGGCATCGAGGGCGACATGGTCCTGGTCCGGGGCCTGGACTGCGTCGACGGCACGCCGCTGCTCGACCTCAAGCCCGACCGCTGCCTGTTCACGCCCCTGGCCCCGCCGCAGCCGGGAGACTTCGAGACCGGCGCCTGACCGGCCTGCCCAGCGGCGGCGGCCGGACCCGCGCTGGCGCGGTCCGGTGCGAATCAATGGGGCTGCAGGACGCAAAACGGGGACGAGGCCGTCCTCGGCTCAGGGTGCCCGGGCGCGCTTGGGGTGCGGGGTCGCCGGCCGAGGGGCCGGCTCGCCGGTTGAACCGGCGTGGAGGGGCACCGTCGGCTCCGGACGCGGCCGAACGGGAGCCGCGGGGGCCGCCTGGGCGAGGTCCAAGGCGTGGCGGGCGGCCTCGGCGGTGGTGCGGGGCGGCGGCTGGGCCGCGGCGCGGGCGGCGTGGCGCAGGGCCTCCTCGACCGCCACGTCCTCGCGCATCCGGGCGGCACCGCGCTCCATCATCCGCCGCAGGGGGTGGCGCGGGGCGCGGGTGCGGCGGGCTCGCGGCGGGCCGGCAGGCTCGGCGGGCGGGCGCCGGTCGCGCTCGCGCGCTTTCAGGACCCCGTCGGCCAGGGTGACGGCGGGGTCGCGGTGCTGTGCCTCCTCCTCGAGGACGAAGCAGGCGACCGGGCCGTCGTTGAGCAGCAGGGCCCGCGCCATGGCCTGGCGGGCGAGGTCGATCAGGTGCTGGCGCTGGGCGGCGACCGGCTCGGCCAGCATCTCCCTGGTCTCGGCGACGATGGCGCGGAAGTCCTCGCGCGCCAGCATGGCGGCCACCAGCTCGGCACTCCCGCCCTCGGGCAGGGCCGCCACCGCGGGCGGGATGCCGCCGGCGAGGCGGTTGGCGAGGCGCAGCCAGTCCTTCGGGTGCGGCCGCCGGCGCGGGCGGCGCGTCGCACCCAGCAGCACCGCCAGGGTGAGCGGGGTCACAGGATCGGCGCCGGGCAGGAAGGCGAAGGACATGGGAGCGGTATAGAGGAATTCTGTCCTGGATGCAAGCGGGACGGACGGCGGGGCGTTGACGGGAGGGTAAGGATCTTCGGGCAATCTGCCGGACGGTGGAGCAGGTGCCGCGGCGAGCCGGGAGCCCGAGCGGAGGCGAGGGCGGACGGCGAGGCAGGGAAGAGGGTGGCCGGGCCCGGGAGGCCGGGTGCTGACGGTGGGGTGGCGGGTGTGGCCGGGGTCGGGTGGGCGGCGGGCGGAGGATGGCGGGGCGGGATCGGGCTGGGGGAGGATGGCGACGGGCGGCGACGGTGACGCGTGCGCGGGGCGGGCGGGCCGCGGGGGCGGCGCCGGACGCCGCGCGGGACGGGGCCGGCGCGCTACCCCAGGCGCCGCAGCCAGCGCAGGCCGACGATCAGCACCATGACCCAGGCCACCAGCACGACGGCGATGAACTGCTCGGCGGTCATCCCGCACCCTCCCCGACCAGGAATTCCGGACAGCCGCACCGCCGACGCCGTCGGGCCAGGGCCGTTGATCGGCCGTGGGCGGGCGCTCGGGCGAGGCTGTCCATGGGGAGAACACGCCGACTCGCGGTCTTCTTCCGGAGGGCGTGGCGAAGGCCAGAGTTTGGTGCGGAGGGGTGGTGCAATCGTTGATTGCGTATGGTGTCCCTGGAATCTCTATTGCGTAGGGTTGTCTAATCATTTACGCTATCGGCTTCCTCCTCTATCCGCTCAAGACCGGGTGCTATCCACCAACTTCATTTCCACCGAGCGCTAGCGAGATGGCATCTTTGGCGCTCGGAAACGTAAGCGCTCGCCCATCTCTCGTACTTCGGCAGCGACTTTTGGTCCAAATAACGCGCGTACGTATGGCTCACGGCCCAACGCGTCCATTGCCATCCCAACATTGCGCCAGCGAACGGGCCGGCGGTTCCGCAGGAGCCCTTGCCCGTCAACCAAGTCCTTCAGCTTTGCCTGAGCCTCCACCGACAGGCCCCGCGCAGCGCCGGCATAGACGAATTGCTCGCCAGTAAGCGTCCAAACTGTACTAGTATCTTCCGGAAATTCTGACAGGCGGGCCGGTGTCGCCACTGCCGGCACATTCGCAATAACTTCGTAGTCGCTCCACAGACCGAAGTGGACAGCACTGCTAGCCGCGACGAGCCACGGTGAGATAGTGCTTGAATAAGACAGCAGCAAATGCTGCTTTGCCCTCGTCATGGCGACATAAAGCCGACACGCTTGCAGGCCGCGCTCCTCAGCAGGCATGTCTGGTGCCGGCACAACGTCGGCCTCGCAGTTCACCACAAACATTGCATCAAACTCGAAGCCCTTAGTCTGTTCCAGGTCTGACAGAAATATTTGTCCGCCATCGAGCGGACGAGAACCGTCGAGGACGGGTATGTGTGGGTGCCAGTCGAGTACACCCTCCAAACTTGTCGCATACGCCTGAATATCTCGTAACGTGTAGCCAGCTATTGCGACGCAGAAGCGTCGATGCTCGTCGATACAGTACGCTTTTATCATACTCAAGGCACACCCAATCTCCTCGGCAAGGTTGCGCGCTTGTAGTACCAGCGGCTTAGAGCTAGAGAAGTTGGCAAGTTCCGGGCTTAGTACCTCGAGATCCGCTGGTGGGCGATCGAGCCCGGATAGTGCTGCCTCTAAAATCGCGTGGGCTGCACCTAGCACCTCTCGCGAGTTTCGATAATTCCGCCGAAGCGCCACGGACCTGGATCCAGGGATATCTATTCCAGCAGCTTTAAATGCCTGATGCTTGGTCTGAACCCGTTGCGCGGGGTCGCCGCACAAAAACAGATCGTTTGCACCGGGTCTCACCAAACATCTTATTATTTCAAGCTCGATCGTGCCGAAATCCTGGGCCTCATCGACGAGCACAGCCCCATATTCGGGACTGATGCAGCTAATGTGCCGGTGGAGCGCCGCGGCCAGCCCAACTTGGTCCATGACCCCCACCGCTCGCATCTTCTTTTCCCAATACTCTAGACCCTGGAGAACAAGCCGGCGCCATGGCGCCTCGAACGGTATCGCCCGGCCGGTACGTTCGATTTGCTCGACATAGGCTTGCCGATCGTTAGGGTCGGTCGCAGTACGCACCCAGTCGAGTTCTTGACGAAGGTACGTTTCCGCATCAATTCCTCGCGCGACGAGGGAGGCATGGATGGGCTCATATACCTTGGCAGCCCGATTGTTTAACCAACATCGATAATGTTCACGCCATATCTCGTCAATATGTTCATTGCCTTTCCATGTAATCTCCGTGTACAGGCGCTCATTGTTGGGTTCGAATTCGAGCAACTTTTCCCTACAGAGGTCGAAGAAGCAGCGTACTTCAATCCGTTTTCGAACCGGTTCACCACTGCTACAAGCATCAACAAGGTCGTCGATTAGGGCCGCAAGCGGCCGGTTGAGTGTTAGAACGAGCACCTTTTCATCAGGCTTAGCTTCAGCTAGCCGTATTGCTCGCTTCACAATGATGCAGGTTTTGCCGGATCCGCTTACCCCCGAGAGCTTCGCCGGGCCGTCGAAGTCACAGTCGACCACCGCCTGCTGAGCAGGGTGCATGAAGAGCATCCACTCACGAGGTGTAGCCGTATCAATATAGCGCTTGATCCAGGCCACGTACTCGTTCGAACCAATTTGCACCTGCCGGATCGCTTCTCCATCACGAATATCCACAAACTCTGACGAATCAAGCTGCTCCGCGGACACAAGGTCGCCGCGCTCCAAGGCGAGACGCTCTTGCGCTCCCTTGATGTCGCCAGATCTGAGTAGTATGAGTGTATCGTAGACAAGTGACCGATAATTGTTTTCACCGATTTCAGCGACAGCCTCGACAATTTCATCTTCGGTGGATGCTGTCGTAAGTCTGCCTACAAGTCGCCCGATGCCGAATGGTATTGTTCCAAAGGCCTCGGTCTGCCAAGGCTCTACGAGGCGGTCGACAAGATGTCCCGCAGCCATGTCTGCCGGTGCGCCAATGCGCTGGTTCGGCTCATTAGTGTTGACCGACACGCTGACAACGACGGGTCTCCGATCACGATCAATCGCAACTTGAAGGCCTCGATTACGATCAAGCCAGCGTTCTTCATCTTCGTGATCGCCGACGAAACAAAGGATACACCAACCCTTATGCTGGATCGTTACAAGTCGAAAGCCATCGCCAAGGTCGTACTTTGTGCAATGATTAATTCTGCTCTCACCATGATTTGTCGGCTTGAGCCCTCCGAGCGGGTCTTCGCCGGCCGACGCCCGTCCGAGCATCGCGTAGACGCGCTGAGCAATTTTGGACGGCCGGCCCCCTTGTTGGTTGAGCCGGCGCAGCGCTGTAGGAAAATCTTTGTGTTCGAACAGACGAAGCGGACGTCGCTCGACTGTCCCCGCGTTTTTTAGACCAAGCCTTAGAAGTCTGCGCGTTTCGCATAGGTTTACTCTCTTATGCGGCCAAACCGGTAGCAAAGCCGTCATAGTTCACTAGAGGATGTCAGTGAAACCTTTAGGCTTTGGCGGCAGTGCGGTCGCGCCGTATCGCGCGCCTCACAAACCGCTGGTCGGAGGCGCAACTCCTGCGCGGGGTGCGCCGATCTCGGATTGAACAGCGAGTAAAGCGGGAATTGCGGTCTCCATCTCTATCTGTGCCTTCTCGGCGGCCGGGGTGTTTGCCAGATACCATTAGCGGCCGCTAACCGGATTCAATCGGGTCAAGTCCTCGTCCAACCAGAGGAGGCTGATATGATAGCGGTGCTGCATGGTCAGCCTCCAAGCTTCTGGCCGCGGCCCGGCGCTAGGCCACGACCTACTCTTGAGATGCTTGCAGAAGAGAGGTGCGGAGAGCAAGGTTATCATGGCAACACTGTCCAGCCCATAGGGCGAAATTTGGTCAGGCGAGGGCGGTGGCGAGCTTCAGGCAGGTCATGAGAGCACACATGATGCAGTCCGTGACGCTGAGGCGCTGGTTGGGGCGCTCGCTGAACAGGCGCCACGCGGCATCAAGTTCGGCGGGGGCACGAGCGCTAGGCGGGCGAGTTCGCCCCAGCGCAGGCCCGTGGCGAGATGGTGCGCGAGGGACCAGCCGAGGCGGCAGCAGACGCGTGTGACGGCCTCGTCGCAGATGTAGTCCGAGGCGGCCAGACGGCCGCCATGCGCCTGGATGGTTGCTGCCACCCACGCGTGCCTGAGTCGCGGCGGTCGAGCAGCGGGTACCACGCGCTCGTATCGATGAAGACGCTGGTGAACCGGCTTCGCTGTGCCAGCGGGCCGGACCGGCTCCTCTTGACTACCTGTTCCCATTTAGGAGACTAGGGACGGCACTCAGGCCCTGCGGCGCGCCATCATGACCCAGGGCCGCATGTCGGCGATCACCTTCGCGGCCGCCGCCAGCACCAGGGCACAGAGCACCGCAGATCGGCCATGACCTTCGCTGCCGCCACCAGCACCAGCGCGCAGAGCACCGTCTTCGACACCAGCCCCATCGTGCCCTCGATCAGCAGCGCATGGACCACGCTGCCCACGACGGTCACGGCCGCGAGGGTCGTGTGGCAGCGGCGCCAGACCAGCGGCCGCAGGCGCAGCCGGCGGCGGAGCGTGGCGAGCAGGGCTGCCGCGAACACCGCCCACATCGCGACCACGCCCCAGGCGGAGAACGGGGTCGGCGAGCGGAACAGGAGCGCGTCGACCACGTCCGGCGGGCTGGTCAGCCACAGGCCCAGGACGTGGACCGCCACCGCCGCCACGAGCCCGAGCCCGACCCAGAAGTGCAGCCGGCGGCCGCGACGTGCCGGCAGGCCCGGCAGGTAGCCGCCGGCCAGCAGCGGCTGGAGGAGGAGCAGCGCCATGGCCAGCACGCCCGCGAAGCCGGCGGCGATGTAGACCGGGTCGCGCCAGGCGAGCAGCGGGCTTGCCGCCGCGACGGCGGCCGGCACGGCGACGGCGGCCGCGAGGGCCGCCCAGATCAGGACCGCCCGTGCCGAGGCCACCCGGGTCAGGCCGGCTGCAGCACGAAGTGGGCGTCGAGGCTGGTGTCGCGCGAGCTCGGCATCACGGGGCGGAGGAACACGGTCTCGAAGCCGTTGCCGTCATGCTCGGCGTCGTAGGCGAGGTGCCCGTGCGGCTGGCCGAAGGCGGGCACGATCTGCGGCATCTCCAGCCGGAACACGCCCTCGGCGTCGGTGAGCGTGGCGCCGTGGCTCTGCGGGTCGCGCTCGTAGCCCTCGGTGGTGTGCGCCCAGATCTGGATGCGGATGCCGGCAGCGGAGCACCGTCGCCGGCACGCCGCACGGTGCCGGTCATCCAGAAACCCCCGCCGCCGATGCGCGCGACGATCGGGGCACCGGGCCGGTAGTTGTTGGCACCGCCGCGCATGGTCGGGGTCGCGGCGAGGCCTTGCGCGCGCACCGGCCGCAGGAGGCCGACGCGCCGGTCGCCAGCGCGGCACCGGCAGCGGCGGCCCCGGTCAGGAGCAGGGCGCGGCGTGACCGCGGGGTCTGGGTCATCTGGGTCTCTCCTCTCCGAGCGTGGCGGGCCGGTGCGCCGGCCCGGGCATGCGGCTTGGGTTGGACGTCACACGTCGCAGATGGCGGTGCACAAGGTAGCCGAGATGTAGGTCGCGGCGGGGCGCGATGAACCGTGTCGGCGTGTTTGTGACCGGGCTCATGTCGTGCGACCCGTCACCCTTGCGCGGCCTTCCCGCGCGTGTGCGAGCACGGCCTGACGGACCTGTTCATACAGGGCGGCCGGGAGCAAGCCGTAGGCGAAGGTTGTCGGTCTGGCTCAGCACGGGGCGCAGGTCGGGACCGGGCCAGACGAAACGGTTCAGGTCGTCGGTGACGATCCAGGAGCGGGCTCCGTCCAGCCCGAGACGGCGCTTGGTCGCGGCCGGCAGCTCGACGGCGCGGGCCGCGGCCGCGGGCGGGCTGTGGGTGATCGGGGCCACGGTGACGACCAGTTCCCGCCCCTGCGCGTGGACGGCGAGGACGACGACGCAGGGGCGGTCCTTGCTGCCGTCCTCGCGGCCGCGGGCGGCCTCGGAGCGCCAGAGATAGGCATAGCGGACGACGAGCCCGGGACGGGGCTCGGGCAAGGGCAAGACCGGCTCAGCCGGTCAGCTCGGAATTGAACGCCGCAGCCTCTTCCGGGGCGCTGGCCTCGCGCAGGGCGGCGAGGTCGGCCTCGTCCAACTCCCAGGGATGGAGCGGCTCGCGGTCCAGGCGCTTGAGGCGGCGATACTCTTCCGCGGACAGCAGCACGAGGCTCTCGCGGCCGTGGCTGGTGATCACCACGGGCTCGCGCTGCGCCACCTCGCGGTAGCGGCCGAAGCCGCGCTGGAAGGCGGCGGAGGTGATGCTGGCCATGGGTCGAACTCCTCATCCTACGCGCGAGGATAGTCCGGATTATGCGTATTTTGCAAGAAGCCGCCGTGCGCCGCCTACTCCCCCGCCAGGCTCATCAGGCTGGCATTGCCCGCCGGCCGCGGTGGTGTTGATGCTGGCGACCTTCTCCACCACCAGCCGGGTCAGGTCGTAGCTGCCGTCGGGGCGGTCCTGGATCAGGGGCAGGATGGCGCCGTCGCGGGCGGCGAGCGTGCGGCGGACGGCGTCGGCCTGGGCGGGGGGGCCGGCGAAGAGCAGCGCGTCGATGTCGGCGTTGGGGGGATCGGCCGCGAAGGCGATGGCGGGGTGGGCGACGGTGCGGACCAGGCGGCGGCCGAGATCGTCGTCCTGGACCAGGGCCTGGTTGTGGGTGGCGAAGGCGGCGGCGAGCTGTTCCAGGAGCGGTCGGAGGGAAGACGCCAGGCAGGCGACGGTGCCGCGGGGCTCGAACCACAGACTGTTGTCCTCGCCGGTGGGGCCGGGGAGCGGGAGCTTGACGTTCAGGGGCGATTCGGCGCGGTAGCGGCGGATGCGGGTGAGCAGGCGGCGGGCCTGCTCGGGCGGGAGGTCGGCGAGGTCGGGGAGAGCTTGTTCCAGGGCCCGCAGGGCGTCGAAGGCGATGGGCACTGGCTCGCCGTGAAGATCGGGGGCCTTGTCGGTGCGGCACAGGCGGTGGAGGTAGAGGGGGCCGCCCGCCTTGGGGCCGGTGCCGGAAAGGCCGTGGCCGCCGAAGGGCTGCACGCCGACCACGGCACCGACGATGTTGCGGTTGACGTAGAGGTTGCCGCAGCGGATGCCGGCGAGGTCTTCCGCCACCTTCTCGTCGATGCGGGTGTGCAGGCCGTGGGTGAGGCCGTAGCCGGTGGCGTTGATGGATTCGATCACCTCGGGCAGGCCGGCTTCGCGGTAGCGCAGGACGTGGAGGACGGGGCCGAACACCTCGCGCTTGAGCTCGGAAAGGTCGCGGAGCTCCAGCATGGTCGGCGGGACGAAGGTGCCGGGGGCGTCGGGCACGGGCGTGCGGTGGTGCCACTTCGCGATGCGCTGGATCCGGTCGATGTGGGCCAGGAGCTGGTCACGTGCCTCGGCGTCGATGACCGGGCCGACGTCGGTCGCGAGCCGCGACGGGTCGCCGACGGCGAGCTCGTCCATGGCCCCTTTCAGCATGGCGATGGTGCGGTCGGCCACGTCCTCCTGGAGGTAGAGGACGCGCAGGGCCGAGCAGCGCTGGCCGGCGCTGTCGAAGGCGGATGCCAGCACGTCGCCGACCACCTGCTCGGTGAGAGCGGTGCTGTCGACGATCATGGCGTTCTGGCCGCCGGTCTCGGCGATCAGGACCACGTCGCCGCCACGGCTGGCGAGGGTGCGGTTGATCAGCAGCGCCACCTCGGTCGAGCCGGTGAAGACCACACCCTGGACGCGGGGGTCGGCGGTCAGGGCCGCACCGACCACCGCACCGTCGCCGGGGAGGAGCTGGAGGACGTCGGCGGGGATGCCGGCGCGGTGGAACAGGCGGACGGCGGCGGCGGCGATCAGCGGGGTCTGCTCGGCGGGCTTGGCGAGCACGGGGTTGCCGGCGGCCAGTGCGGCCGCGACCTCGCCGGTGAAGATGGCGAGCGGGAAGTTCCAAGGTGCGATGCAGACCACGGGCCCCAGGGCCTTGTGGGTGCGGTGGTCGAACTCCGCACGGATGCGGGCGGCGTAGTAGCGGCAGAAGTCGACGGCTTCGCGGACCTCGGCCAGCGCGTTGGGCCAAGTCTTGCCGGCCTCGCGCACGGCCAGCGCCATGAGCTCGCGCAGCTCCGCTTCCATGAGGTCGGCGGTGCGCTCCAGGCAGGCGGCGCGCTCGGCGATCGCGGTGGCGGCCCATCCGGGGGCGGCAGCGGCGGCGGCGGCGAGGGCGTGCGCGACCTCGTCGGTGGTGGCCGCGCGCACGGTGCCGACCTGGTCGCGGTGATCCGCCGGATTGACGACGGGCGTGCCGTTGCCGGGAGCGTAGGGGCGGCCGGCGAGGATCGGGGCGGCGGTCCAGGGGCCGGGCGGCAGGCCATCGTCGAGCCAGCGCAGATCGTGCTCGCTGGCGAGGTCGAGGCCTCGCGCGTTGGGGCGCTCGGGGGCGTAGAGGTCGCGCGGCAGCGGGATGCGGGGGTAGGGCTCGCCGCCGGTGCGCTCGGCCATGGCGACCTGGTCCTGGACCAGTTCATCGACCGAGACCGCGGGGTCGACCAGGCGGTTGACGAAGGAGGAGTTGGCACCGTTCTCGAGCAGGCGGCGCACCAGATAGGCGAGCAGGGTCTCGTGGGTGCCGACCGGCGCGTAGACCCGGCAGGGACGGCCCAGCTTCTCCGGGCCTACCACCTCGTCGTAGAGGGTCTCGCCCATGCCGTGCAGGCACTGATACTCCCAGTCCAGGCCACGGCCGAGCTCGAAGATCGCGGCCAGGCTGTAGGCATTGTGGGTGGCGAACTGGGGGTAGACGGCGTCGGTGGCGGCGAGCAGCTGCTTGGCGCAGGCGAGGTAGGCGACGTCGGTGTGCACTTTTCGGGTGTAGACCGGGTAGCCGGACTGGCCGTCAACTTGTGCCTTCTTGACCTCGCTGTCCCAGTAGGCGCCCTTGACCAGGCGGACCATGAAGCGGCGGTCGCTGCGCCGGGCGAGGTCGATCAGCCAGTCGAGCACGTAGGGGCAGCGCTTCTGGTAGGCCTGGACGACCACGCCGATGCCGTCCCAGCCGGCGAGATCGGGATCTGTCGCCACCGCTTCGATCAGGTCGAGCGAGAGTTCGAGCCGGTCGGCCTCCTCGGCGTCGATGTTGCAGCCGATGTCGTAGCCCTTGGCCAGGAGCAGGAGCGCCTTCAGGCGCGGCAGGAGCTCGGCCATGACGCGCTCGTGCTGCGCGCGTGCGTAGCGCGGGTGCAGCGCCGAGAGCTTGACCGAGATGCCGGGGCCGGCGTGGATGCCCCTGCCCTTCGCCGCCCGGCCGATGGCGTGGATCGCGTGCTGGTAGGATTCCAGGTAGCGCTGCGCGTCGGCGGCGGTCATCGCCGCCTCGCCCAGCATGTCGTAGGAGAAGCGGTAGCCGCGCGCCTCGCGGGCGGTAGCACTCTTCAGCGCGTCCTCGATGGTCTCGCCGGTGACGAACTGGCGGCCGAGCAGGCGCATGGCGAGGTCGACCGCCGTCCTGATCACGGGCTCGCCGCGGCGCGCGATCAAGCGGGTCAGCGACGTGGCCAGGGACTTCTCGCTGGCGGTCGAGACCAGCCGGCCGGTGATCAGGAGGCCCCAGGCGGCGGCGTTGACGAACAGCGAGGGGCTGTGGCCGAGATGCGCGCGCCAGTCGCCGCGGGCGAGCTTGTCGCGGATCAGCCGGTCGGCGGTGGCGGAATCCGGGACGCGCAAAAGGGCTTCGGCCAGGCACATCAGCGCGATGCCCTCCTGGCTGGAGAGCGAGAACTCCTGCATCAGCGCGTCGACGCCCGAGGCTCCGGTCCGCTTGCCGCGTACCGCCTCGACCAGCCGGCGGGCGAGCGCCCGGGTCGCCGCCACCTGCTCGGGCGGCAACCGCGCCGCGTCGATCATGCGTCGGACACAAGTCCGCTCGTCCTCGCGCCAGTGCGGCGGTGATCGCGTCGCGCAAGGCGCGTCTGCGGGCGGGCGAGCGGGGCGAACGGCATGGCGGTACCTCGCGCGAGCGGTGTCCTCCAGAAATGGAACCCACCGCAGCCAAAGGTCAACGCGCCGCCGCCGCCGGCCGCTGGGATCGAGGGCGGGACGAAACGACCAGGAGTGGCTGGACAGCCTAGCCCGGATTTCTCACCGCCGCGATGATCGGCTGCGGGCTGGGCCAAGGCCGGGTGTGGTGCGGCGATTGTGGCGATGTGGGTGGGTGCGGGCCGGTCGATGGGCGGCAGCATCCCGTGCCGCCCGCAGGCCGCGTCGAAGCGGGTGATGTCGACTGGGCGCTGTCTGGGTCGTGGTCAGCCGGCGGTGGCGGTGAGGGTGGCGTGGGCGATCGCCCAGTCGCGCTGCCAGGGATGGCCGGAGGCGATCGCGACCGTGACCCTTCGGACCGAGACGCGCACCAGGGCCCCGAGCTTGAGCAGCTTCAGGCGGATCGTGCCGGCCGTGGCCTGGGCGAGGCGGGTGGCCGGCAGCGCGATCCGGCGCAGGGCCTCGATCAGCACGTAGGCCATCGAGGCGAACCACAGGCGCAGTTGGTTGCCGCGCATGGTCCTGGTCGAGGTACGGTCCGCGAACAGGTCGAGCTGGCATTCCTTGATTCGGTTCTCCATCTCGCCTCTGGCGCAGTAGAGCCGCTCGTAGAGCGCCTGCGCCGGCCAAGCATCGGCAGCGAGCGAGGTCACGACGAAGCGCGGGTTGGCGCTGGTCGCGCCGCTGCCGTCGACCAGCTGCTCGGCTTTGCCGATCACCCGGCGCGCGCAGCTCCAGCTGTCGAGGGTCTGGTAGCGGAAGTCCTTGAAGCGGCGGGCTGGCTTGCTGGTCCGCTCGGCCTCGGCCGTCGCGGCGGCAAGCTCGGCGCCGATCTCGCCCACCAGGCGGGCGTTGCGGGCGAGGCCGAAGACATAGTCGACCCAATTCTGCTCGGCCCAGGCCATCAGCCCGTCACGGGCAAAGCCGGAATCGGCGCGCAGGACAATGCGCAGGTGCGGCCAGCGGGCACGGATTTGCGCCACGATCCGCGCGACCTCCTCGACCGCGCCGGCGCTGGCGTCGATGTTCGACCGGCGCAGCTTGGCGGACAACAAGTGATCGCCGCAGAAGACGTAGAGCGGCAGATAGCAGTAGCAGCCATAGTAGCCGTGAAAGAACCGCCCCTCCTGGGCGCCGTGCAGCGGGTCGTCGGTGGCATCGAGGTCGAGCACGATCTCGGCGGGTGGGGTGCGATGCACGTCGAGGAACAAGTCGACGAACAGCCTCTCGATTGAGCCCGCGTCGTGGCCGATCTTGTGGTAGCGCGTCGGTTCACCGGCCGGCGCGTGCTCCAGGCGGTTCAGGGTCGACTTGCCGGCCAGGGCGCCGCAGTCGGGGCGACGGGCGGTGAGCTTGCCCATGGTCGCAGCCAGCACCGGGTCGTGGCGCAGGGTGTCGTGATCGACCAGGTCCTCGTAGCCCAGGGCCAGCGCGAACACCCGCTGGCCGACCAGGGTCGCCACGCTGTGCTCGACCTGCTCGGCCGAGCGGTGATCCTCAAAGCAGGCCGCGAACCGGCGGATCAGGCCGATCGCCCGGTCGGTGGCCCCCAACAACAGCGCCCCGGCATCCGAGGTGATGGCACCACCATCGAACGACGCCACCACGACCCGGCCCTCGACCGGTGCAAAGTCGAAATGATCCGGGCTACACTCTGTCGGCATTGGGGCGCTCCTCAGAACCGGCTCAACCTGTTGCGGCACAACGACTTTCACCGATTCTACGCCCCAATGCACCTACTTCCCGTGAGAAATCCGGGCTAGGCGCGCGACATCGGCAGACCGTTGTGGATCGCGGTCGCGGCGGTCGCGGCCTGTCCCATCGCCACGCTGATCTGGTCCAGGCCCTGCACCACGCCACCGGCGGCATAGAGCCCGGGCACGGTCGTCTGCTGGTGAGCATCGACCGCAAGCGCGCCATCGTCGTCGTGCTCGGCGCCCAGCCGGACGGCGAGCTCCGATCTGGCGCGCAGACCGAGCGCGACGTAGAGGCTGTCGAAGCGATGCGCACGGCCGTCCACCGTATGCACCAGGATGTCCGCGGACGCGGGAACCACACGGGTGGCCGGTGCATCGATGATCGCAATGCCGGCTTCGGTCAGCGTCGCGCGCTCGGCGGCCTGGAGTTCCCAGGGCTCGTTCAAGGTGATCAGGGTCAGGTCGGCGCTGTAGCCCCGCAGGAGCAATGCCTCGTGGACCCGGCAGGTGCGGCTGCCGGCGAGCGCGAGCTTGCGGCCGGACACCTCGAAGGCGTCGCAGATCGGGCAGTAGCGCAGCAGGCCGCGCGCCACGGCGTCCTCGCGGCATGGCAGGTCGAGCGGCGGCGGCACGTCCTCGGCACCCGTGGCCAGCAGCACGCGCCCGCTCGTCAGCCGGCTGCCGTCGCCGAGCACGGCCTCGAACCGCCCATCGGCCGGTCGGGCCAGCGACGCGACGCTGGTGGCCTTGATGGTGGCACCATACCGCTCGGCATGGGCGCGCATGCGCGCGAGCAGTTCCTCGCCGCCGACCCCGTCGGGGAAGCCGGCGACGTTGTGGGATCTCGGGATCCAGGCCGCGCGGCTGGCTGCGGCGTCCACGACCATGAAGTGGCGGCGAAAGCGCGCCAAGTAGATCGCGGCCGTGAGTCCGGCCGGTCCGGCGCCGATGATCAAGCATTCCATGGCGGACCTGAAGAGCCGCGCCGCGTGCTTGGTCCCCTAGCGACCGGGCGCCGTGCCCCCCGTGATCAGGGCAGGGTCGCGGCCGCCCGCGAGGGGCAGGTGTTGAGCGGCGGCACCCTGCCGTCGAGCAGGCGCGTCAGGATGCGTGCGCTGCCGGTGGGGGCGCCGACATAGATCTTGGCCCCGGTGTCGAGGTTGGCCACCTCGCTGCTGCAATTGTCGAAGAAGCTGCGGCGGCAGGGATAGGGGCCGGCGATCTGGTAGCCGATCGGCTCCGGCGGCTGGGCCACGGTGACCGGGCAGGAGCAGATGATCTGGTTCGGCTGCAGGTGCTTGCCGGTGCCGGGGAAATGCTGGCCCTGGGTGCTCTTGAAGCACAGGCCGCCGTCGCACTGGGCGTAGGCGCCGGTCGCGCTGTTGCGCGGGCAGGTATAGATGGCCTGATCGCCGCGGGGGGCCACGACCGACCGGTCCAGGCTGAACGTGCTCACCATGTAGCCGTTGGCGGCACCCTCGGCATTGACGGTGCAGACGTCCTTGTTGCGGTCGTACTGGAACGGCAGGCTGATGCTGTCGCCCTTCTTCACGTCGCAGGTGCAGTAGGCGAGCCCGTTGAACACGAAGCAGCTGGAGGTCGCGCACAAGGCGTAGGTCTGGCCCTTGCAAATCTTGAACACCGCGCCGGAGGACGCGGACACGGTCGGGTTCGCCCGGGCCGGTGCTGCGGCGGCGAGCAACGCAACCAGCAGGGCCAAGGGCAGCAGGCGCCAGCAGGACCCGCTCGCCATCCCTGTGTCGCTGCGCATGGCGTCCTCCAGCCCAGGTTGTATCCGCCCCGGGCATGCTCCCGCCTAAGGTGCCCGTCATCCGGCGGGCGGTCAACCGGCGTCAGCGGGGCGTCGAGGGCGGGTGCCGGCGCTCGAAACCGACGCAGCCATACCAGAGCGGGAGGGCGAACCCGGCGCCGGCGCCGGCCGCCACTGGGATGAACCAAGGATCCCAGGCGCCGGACTGGAGCATGGCCGCGGGCCAGCCGATCAGCGCGCCGACGGCGGCACCGCAGGCGATGGTCGGCAGCAGCGGGGCGCGGAGCCACAAGGCGGCGGCGAGGCCGAACGGCAGGACGCCCAGCGCTCCGGGCAGCATCTCCACCAGCAGGAAGGGCACCAGGAACAGCGCCGCCACCAGGCCGAAGAAGGGTACCCGCAGCAGGCTCGCGAGCCCGGAACCGGGCTCGCCGGCCTCCGGGCCGAAGCGATAGGCGAACTCCATCGCGGCCAGCGACGCGACCATGGCGCCACCCACGGAAGCGGCCGCATAGCCGCCGAGAAGGGACAGCAGCAGCCGGCGTGGAAAGGTCGGGTGCTCCAGGCGATCTCGCGCGTTCACGAGCGGGCTCAACATGCGCCGATCTCCGGCCCGGTCCTGCCGACAGCATCGCGCGCGGAGGACTAAGCTTTCGCTAAGCCGCCGTTCCCCCTCATGCCTCGCCGGGGATCAGCGGCAGCCAGCGCGCCGAATCGCGCGGGGCCAGACCGATCAGGCGCGGATCGTCGGCGACCTCGACCGCGCGGCGGTAGGGCCGAAAGCCCGAGCGCAGGTAGAA
This sequence comes from uncultured Alphaproteobacteria bacterium, assembly GCA_963720725.1. Lineage (GTDB taxonomy): Bacteria > Pseudomonadota > Alphaproteobacteria > Geminicoccales > Geminicoccaceae > Benzoatithermus. Next base: position 691,889 of record CAVRGN010000013.1, on the reverse strand, counting down.
CGGCAGGGCGCCGGGATGGTCCAGGGTGCAGGTGTGCAGCCACAGACGGCGCGGCGCGTGGCGCCAGCCCAGCTCCAACGCTCGCGCCATCAGCCAGCGGCCGGCGCCCTGGCCGGTGAGTTCGGGCGTGACCCCGAAATGGACGAGCTCGATGTCGGGGGGCTCGCGGCGGTCGAGCTCGAGCAGACCCTGGTCGCGGCCGTCCCGGACGAGCGCGTAGACCTCGACCTCCGGATGCTCGATGATGTCGCTGACCGCGTCGTCGGGCATGACCAGGCGGCCGAACCACAGCCAATCGGTGCCGACGCGCCGGAACAGGTCCTGGTACCAGGCGAGTTCGGGGCGCTCGACCCGACGCAAGGCGAGTCCCGGAGCCGCGGGCACGGGCCGGGGCGGCGGGGGCTCAGTCATCTCGAGATAGGTGACCACCGAGGCGATCTTGCCATGCGGCAGGTCGTAGTAGCCGTTGCGTTCGAGCTGCATGGATCTTTCCGGCGCGAGGGCCGCTCCGCTGCGGCTGGGGAACGGCGGCAGCCAGCGGCCGGTTGCGGACAGTGACATAGGTGGAGGAAGCGATGAAGCAGCGTCAGCTCGGGCGCCAGGGTCTCCAGGTCTCGGCCATCGGCCTGGGCTGCATGGGCATGTCGGACTTCTATGGTGGCCGCGACGAGGCGGAAGCCTTGGCCACCATCCGGCACGCCCTGGACCATGGCTGCACCTTCCTCGACACCGCCGACATGTACGGGGTGGGGCGCAACGAGGAGTTGGTCGGCCGGGCCGTCAAGGAGCGCCGCAAGGAGGTCGTCCTCGCCACCAAGTTCGGCAATGTGCGCGCCCCGGACGGCACGCCGCAGGGGATCGACGGCCGGCCGGACTATGTGCGCTCGGCCTGCGAAGCCAGCCTGCGGCGGCTCGGGGTCGAGGTGATCGATCTCTACTACCAGCACCGGGTCGACCCCGAGACGCCGATCGAGGACACGGTCGGTGCCATGGCCGAGCTGGTGCGGCAGGGCAAGGTGCGGTTCCTGGGCCTGTCCGAGGCGGCGCCGGCGACCATCCGGCGCGCCCACGCGGTGCATCCGATCAGTGCCTTGCAGACCGAATACTCGTTGTGGAGCCGCGAGCCCGAGGACGTGATCCTACCGACGGTGCGCGAGCTCGGCATCGGCTTCGTCGCCTACAGCCCGCTCGGGCGCGGGTTCCTCACCGGGCAGATCCGCTCGCCCGAGGATCTGGACGCCGATGACTGGCGCCGGCAGTCGCCGCGGTTCCAGGGCGAGAACTTCCAGCGCAATCTCGATCTGGTGGCGCGAATCGAGGCCATCGCCACGCGCAAGGGCTGCACGCCGGGTCAGCTGGCGCTGGCCTGGGTGCTGGCGCGCGGCGAGGACATCGTGCCGATCCCGGGGACCAAGCGGCGGCGCTGGCTCGGGGAGAATCTGGGCGCCGAGGCGGTCACGCTGACCCTCGGCGATCTGGCCGAGATCGACGAGGCCGTGCCGAGCGGTGCCGCGACCGGCGCGCGCTACGCCGAGGTGGGCATGCGCACGGTCGGCCGGTAGCCGGTCGACCCGTCGCGCGGAACCCGCTCATGCGGCCCTGGTTCGAAGGACGGATCACGAAGGAGGGCCGGCGCATGAACCTCGAGGGCAAGATCGTCGTCGGGGGGTGCGCGGCCTCGGCGAGTTGCTGCGGCTGGAACTGATCGACGCGCAGGCGAGCCACGACCTGATGCCGATCGCGGTGCGCGACCGCCTCTCCCGCCTGCTCCAGGCCCAGGGCCCGCTCGCCAGCCCGCCCGACGACGCCAGCAGCGGCAATCTGTTCGCGCCGTCGGGGCCGACCGCGTCGGAGCATGGCGGTTGGCAAGACCAGGTCGCCCGCGGTGCCACCGTCGATCCCGTGCTGCGGCTGCTGACCTTCGGGGTCGCGGCCGCCGGCGTGGCCGTGCTGGCGACAACCGCACTGCGCCGGCGGGAACGCCGGGCCTGAGGCCCGGCCGCGACGGTCAGGGCTCGCTGCGCTGCGGCCCGGGGCGATCGCGCTCGTGGTGGCGGACGACGCCCGGGATGGGCGGCAGCCAGGGCTCGCGCCGGATGGTCCAGAGCTCGTAGCTAGGTGCGAACCGGCCGACCTCGTCGAACGAGCCCAGATGCAGCTCGATCTCGTCGGAGCCCTCGTCGCGGCCGAACAGCGGGGAGCCGCACTTGCCGCAGAACCAGCGCCCGCCATGGGCCGAGGAGGCGTGGACGCTGGGCTCGTCGCCCGTGAACGCCACGCTTTCGGCCGGGAAGATCGCGAACGCCCCGAAGGGCGCGCCGCCATGCTTGCGGCAATCCAGGCAGTGGCACAGGCCCACGCGGTAAGGTTCGCCCGCCGTCTCGAAGCGGACGGCGCCGCAGAGGCAGCCTCCGGCAGAACGCTGGTCCGTGGCCATGACTCGCTACTCCCCTCCGGTGAGAACCTTCGAACGGTCGGGGGTGCTTGCGGTGCCGTCCCGGTCGCCGGGGTGCTCCCGGTCACGCCGCCTCGACGTCGCCCCCGCCCTCGGCCCAGTCCTTGAAGGCGCCGAGATTGCGCACGTCGCGATAGCCCAGTTCCTGCAGCACCTTGCCCGCGAGCGCGGAGCGTCCGCCGGAGGCACAGTAGACGATCACCGTCCGGTCGGGATCGAACTCCGGGTCGTGATAGGGCGAGGCGGGGTCGGCGCGGAACTCGAGCATGCCGCGCGCGACATGCTTCGCACCCTTGATCTTGCCGCCGGCCTGCAGCTCGGGCGCCTCGCGCACGTCGACCACCAGGGCCCCGCCGTCGCGCAGGGCGCTCGCCTCCCCGGAGGTGACCCGCGGCACGGCGGCATTGGCGGCTGCGAGCATATCCTTGACCGTTGTCGCCATGCCGAGATCTCCCCAAGGCGGTCCGTCGCGAGCTCTCGATGGTGGTCCGGCGCCCGGTCGCGGTCAACCGGGGTGGCGGGTCCGGTGCGGGCGTGGCGGCGGGGTGACAGCTCCCGGCGAGCGGATGCGCGATCAGCAACGCCGGCCTTCGGCGGGGGGCAATGGACACCGACGCATCCGGGCACGTTACCGTAGGTTGATCCCTTTGTCCGATGCGCGCCGGGGTACCGCGCCCATCAGGGGCGGCCGAGGGGTTCAGGCAGCGGCGACGAAAAGGATGGCGGAGCGGCAGATATTGTTGCTTCCGCCTGATTGCGCCCGCGAGAAGCTTGTTCGGAATTGTTTCAGGAAAGCCGGGTCAGTCCGGCAGTTCGATCACCAGGCCGTCATGCGCCGGCAGGACGCCCGGCGGCAGCTTGGCGCACCAGTCGGTGTAGTCGACCTCGTGGTTCATATGGGTGAGGTAGGCATGCGCAGGCTCGACCTCGTCGATCCAGGCCAGCGCCTGCGCGAGATTGGCGTGGCTGGGATGGTGGCTCTCACGCAGCGCGTCGACGATCCAGACCTCGGTGCCGCGCAGGACCTCGAAGGCATAGCCGTCCAGGTGGTCGGTGTCGGTCGAGTAGGCGAAGCGACCGATGCGGAAGCCCCAGGTGACGCCGCGGCCGTGCCGCTGGGCGAAGGGCACGATCTCGACCGGGCCGACCTTGAACGGGCCGCGAAAGACGTGGGGCGCCAGCTCCGGGCGCCACCAGCCGTGGCTGCCTTGGCCGCCGGCGAAGACGTACGGGAAGCGCTCGCGGATGCGCTCGAACACGGCGGCGTCGGCCCAGGCCGGGACCGGCGCCATGATCAGATTGTTGATGGCGCGCAGGTCGTCGATGCCGTGGACATGGTCGGCATGGGCGTGGGTGTAGAGCAGCGCGTCGATCTCGCCGATGCCGGCGTCCAGGCATTGCTGGCGCAGGTCCGGACCGGTGTCGACCAGGATGCGCTGGCCTTGCACCTCGACGTAGATCGAGCAGCGGCGCCGCTTGTTGCGCGGGTCCGGCGAGCGGCAGACCGCGCAATCGCAGCCGATCTGGGGCACGCCCGAGGAGGTGCCGCAGCCGAGGACCGTCACCCGCATGCGGCGGCCTTGGCGAACAGGCGGCGGAAATTGGCGGTGGTCGCCGCCTCGATCTCGGCCACGGGCAGGCCGCGCACCAGGGCCAGCGCCTTGGCGACATGGGCGGTGTAGGCGGGCTCGTTGGTGCGGCCGCGCATCGGGACCGGGGCGAGATAGGGCGCGTCGGTTTCCAGCAGCAGGCGGTCGAGGGGCATGGCGGCGACGGTGGCGCGCAACTCTTCGGACTTCTTGAAGGTGAGAATGCCGCCGATGCCGAGATAGAGGCCGATGGCGACGGCGCGCTCGGCCAGCCTGCGGCTGGAGCTGTAGCAGTGGATGACGCCGGTGTAGGCCCCCTGCCCCATCTCGGCCTCGAGCAGCGCCATGGTGTCGTCGTCGGCGTCGCGGGTGTGGACGATCAGCGGCAGGCCGGTGGCACGGGCGGCGGCGACGTGGGTACGGAAGCTCGCCACCTGCCGGTCGCGCGGGCTGAGGTCGTAGAAATAGTCGAGGCCGCTCTCGCCGATGGCGACCACGCGCGGATGGACGGCGAGGTCGAGCAGGGGAGCGGGATCGTCGAGGCCCTCCTTGCCGGCCTCGTGGGGATGGATTCCGATCGCGCACAACACTTCCGGCCGGCGCTCGGCCAGGGCGACGCCCACCGGCCAGCCGTCGCGCTTGGCGGCGATGTGGACCATGCGCCCCACGCCCGCCGCCCCGGCCCGCTCGATCACGCCGGCTTCGTCCTCGGCCAGGCCGGGATAGTCGAGGTGGCAATGGCTGTCGACGATCATGCCGTCTCGGTCTCGACGTGGCGCGGGAACACACCCGCCGGCGGCGGCAGGGCCGTGCCGGCGGGCAAGGGCGAGTCCAGGGCGGCGAAGTTCCGCTCGTCCGCCGAAACCGCCAGAAGGTCGAGCAGCTTCGCGGACGAGTCCGGCATGAAGGGCTGGGTCAGAATGGCGAGGCGACGGACGGTCTCGGCCAGCACCCACAGCACGGTCGCCATGCGGGCGGGGTCGGTCTTGCGCAGGGTCCAGGGTGCCTGGGCGTCGACATAGCGGTTGGCCGCGCCGCAGACCTCCCAGATCTGCTCCAGCGCCCGGTGGGAGGCGATCTCCGCCATGCAGGCGCGGCTGCGCGCCAGGAGGTCGCGGGCAGAGGCGAGCAGGGCCTGGTCGGCGCCGTCCAGCGGGCCGGGCTCGGGAATCGTGCCGCCGCAGTTCTTGGCGATCATCGACAGCACGCGCTGGGCGAGGTTGCCATAGTCGTTGGCGAGGTCGTGGTTGATGCGGCGGACCATCGCGGCGTGGCTGAAGTCGCCGTCGCTGCCGAAGGCGATCTCGCGCAGGAGGAAGTAGCGGGTCTGGTCGAGCCCGTATTTCTCGATCAGCGAGGCCGGGCTCACCACGTTGCCCAGGGACTTGGACATCTTCTGGCCCTCGACCGTCCACCAGCCATGGGCGAACACCTGGCGCGGCGGCTCGAGGCCGGCGCTCATCAGGAAGGCCGGCCAGTAGACGGCATGGAAGCGCAGGATATCCTTGCCGACGACGTGGAAGTCGGCGGGCCAGAAGGTGCGGTAGGGCTCGCCGTCGGTCGCGGGGAAGCCGAGGGCGGAGATGTAGTTGGCGAGCGCATCCAGCCAGACATACATGACATGGGTAGGATCGCCGGGTACCGGGATGCCCCAGGCAAAGGTGGTGCGCGAGACCGACAGGTCCTGCAGCCCGCCCCTCACGAAGCTGGTGACCTCGTTCATCCGGGTCCCGGGCAGGACGAAGTCGGGGCGGCGCGCGTAGAAATCGAGCAGCCGGTCCTGCCAGGCCGAGAGCTTGAAGAAGTAGGACGGCTCCTCGACCCACTCGACCGGAGCACCGGTGGGGGCGGCGCCGCCGATCAGCTCGTTCTCGCCGTAGAACGCCTCGTCGCGCACCGAGTACCAGCCGGCATACTTGCCGAGATAGATGTCGCCGCTGGCGACCAGCCGCTCCCACAAGGCCCATACGCTGCGCTTGTGGCGCGCCTCGGTGGTGCGGATGAAGTCGTCATTGCTGCAGTTCATCGCCGCCGCCAGGTCGCGAAAGCGCTGCGAGACCTGATCGGTGAAGGCCTGCGGGTCGAGCCCGGCGACGGCGGCGGCCTTCTCGACCTTCTGGCCGTGCTCATCGGTCCCGGTCAGGAAGTGGACCTGCCGGCCGTCCAGCCGCATGAACCGGGCGACCGCGTCGCAGGCCAGCGTGGTGTAGGCATGGCCGATATGCGGAGAATCGTTGACGTAGTAGATGGGCGTGGTGACGTAGAATGCACCGGACGCGGCCATGCCGGGCTCCAAGATCGCTCAGGCGAGAGAGAGTTCGGTCTCCGGCGCCGCACCGCAGATCGCCTGAAGGACCTGCAACAGCGCCTGGACGGGGTCGAGATTGAGCCGGTCCACCTGCCCCGCGAGCGCGCTCAGCTTGTCCCACACGGCCACCCACTGATCAAGCCCGAGGCCCTGGGCGAGCGGGGCCAGGAGCTCGAACTCGCCGGGAAACAGCTCGACCGCCGCGGCGTGGCCCGCCCGGTGCGCGGCCAGGCGACGCACCGCCACCGCGAGCAGGTCGGCGGCGGTGCGGAAGCCGCGGCCGTCGCCGCTCTTGGCGAGCTCGGCCGCGAGGTCGAGGCGCACGGCCATGCTGCCGCGGGCCCGGGCGAGCTTGGGCAGGAGTGCCGCGTAGCGGCCGGGCCAGTCGCCAAATTCCAGCTCCAGCGCCCGGCCCGGCGAGCCCTCGGCCCATGCCGCCAGCACCGCGCGCCGCTCGGCGGGAAGCTCGGGCGCCAGGCGGGCCAGCGCCGCCGCCAGGTTCGCCGGGGCGAGCGGCGCCAGCGTCACCTGCAGGCAGCGGGACAGGATGGTGCGCGGCAGGATGCCGGTGCGCTGACAGACCAGCAGCAGGACGGTTCGCGGCGGGGGCTCTTCCAGCAGCTTCAGGAGCGCGTTGCTGCCGGAGGGGTTGAGCTCGTCCACCGGGTCCACCAGCAAAAGCTTGAAGCCGTCGCGGGCGGCGGTGGCGTGCAGCGACGCGTCCGCACCGCGGACATCGTCGACCGGGATGTCGCGGGGCAGCTTGCCGGTCTTGGCGTTGGGCACGCGCTCGAGGATCCGCAGGTCGGGATGGGCCTTGTGCCGGATCATGCGGAAGACCGGATGATCCGGATCGCCCGCCGCGCGCTCGTGGTCCGCGCCGGCGAGGAGCCGGCGGGCGAAGCGATAGGCGAGCGTGGCCTTGCCGACGCCGCGCGGCCCGCGCAGCAGCCAGGCCGGCGGCAGCCGGCCGCTCTGCCAGGCGCGGAGCATGGTGCGCTCCGCGGCCTCGTGGCCGTACAGGTCCGGATTGGCCTCGGGCGGGATCACGTCAGCTCCAGCCGTGCCGCGACGGCGCGGGCGACCGCGGCGGCCACAGCGGACTCGGCAGCGCTGGCGTCGATCACGGCGAAGCGCTCGGGCTCGCGGCCGGCGAGCAGCAGGAAGCCGTCCCGGACCCGCCGGTGATAGTCGAGACCCTTGGCCTCGAAGCGCGCCATGGCACCGCGCGCGGCACAGCGCGCCATCCCGAGTTCGACCGGCAGGTCCAGGACCAGGGTCAGGTCGGGACGGTGCGGGCCGAGCAGGGGCGCCTGCAGCGCGTCCACCAGTTCCAGGCCCAGGCCGCCGGCACAGCCCTGGTAGACGCGGGTCGAATCGGCGAAGCGGTCGCACAAGACCCATTGGCCTCGGTCGAGGGCGGGCAGGACGGCCCGGTGCAGGTGATCCTCGCGGGCGGCGAGGAACAGGTAGAGCTCGGCCAGCGGGCGCCAGCGCTCGGGCGGACCATGCACGATCAGCTCGCGGATCGCCTCGGCACCCTCGGTGCCGCCGGGCTCGCGGGTGACCAGGCAATCGAGGCCGCGCGCCTCCAGCGCCGTCGCGAGCCGGCGCAGCTGCGTGCTCTTGCCAGCCCCTTCGCCGCCCTCGATGGTGATGAACCGGCCGCGCGTCATGCCCCGCTCAGCTGGCCGGAGCGCCCCAGATCAGGTAGCTCAGGCCGCCCGCCGCGCGGGCCACGAGGCCGGCCCGGGCCACGTCGCTCGCCGCGACCAGCGGCACCGCCATGGGCTCCATCCCGGGGGCGCTGACCTCCGCCTGGCCCACCCGCTCGCCGGCCACGATCGGCGCCGGCACCGGGCTGAGATAGTTCAGCTTCACCACCAGCTCCTCGCGCGCCTCGCGCGACAGGGTGAGTGCCACCAGCTCCGGCACGACCAGGGCGACCTTCGGCGCCACCCCCTGCCAGACGCCGGTGTCGGTCACGGGCACGCCCGGCTCGAACAGGCGGTATTCCTGGAACTCGCGAAAGCCGTATTCCAGCAGCCGCTCGCCCTCGGTCCGGCGCTGGCCAGCCGACTGCAGGCCGGCCAGCACGGCGACGATGCGCCGGTCGTCGCGCTTGGCGGTGGCCACCAGGCCGTAGCCGGAGCCGTCGGTGAACCCGGTCTTCATCCCGTCGACGCCCGGCACGTTGGCCTGCAGGAGCGGGTTGCGGTTGGCCTGCTTGATGCCGGCATATTCGAATTCGCGCTCGCCGTAATATTTGAAGAACTCGGGGAAATCCTGGATGATCCGGCGCGCCAGGAGCGCGAGATCGCGCACCGTCATCAGATGCCCCGGCGCGTCGAGGCCGGTCGCGTTGGCGAAGGTGCTGCCGGTCAGGCCGAGCTCCCTGGCCTTCTCGGTCATCAGCCGCGCGAACTCCTCCTCGGTCCCGGCGATGGCCTCGGCCATGGTGACGCAGGCGTCGTTGCCGGACTGGATGATGATGCCGCGGATCAGGTCCTCGACCTTCACCCGGTCGCCGACCTCGACGAACATCTGCGAGCCGCCCATCTTCCAGGCACGCTCGCTGACCAGGATCTCGTCCTCGAGGCGCAGCTTCCCGTTCTTGAGCTGGTCGAAGATCATGTAGGCCGTCATGAGCTTGCTCATGGAGGCCGGCGGGATCCGTTCGTCGGCGTTCTTCTCGAACAGGACCGCACCGGTGCGGTTGTCCAGGATGATCGCCGCCTTGGCGGGGGTTTCGAAGGCCCGCGCCGGGGCGCCCGGCGCCACCAGCGCCAGCAGGACCAGGAACGGGACCAGCCGCAGTCGCATCGTCCACCTCGTCGGAAAGGTCGGGCCGGAAGGGGTCAGCAAGTCACCCGGGTCGCCTGGCCCGAGCCCGTCACGGGCACCATGAAGGCATCGCTGTAGCCCATGGCGACCACACGCTCCAGCAGCCGCTCGGCCGCCAGCGGATCGACGACCGGCCCGAGCCGCACCCGCGCCAGTGCCCGGCCGCCGGCGAACGCCGGTTCGATCCGCACCGGCGCCAGGCCCTCGACCATCGCCATGGCGGCGCTGACCTGGTCGGTCTCGCCGAAGGCGCCGATCTGGATCAGGCGCGGCGTGGCGCCACAGGCCGGCACGGCATGGTGCGCGGCGGGCAGCTCGAGCGCCGCCAGCTGGACCACTCCGGCGGAGGCCACGGCAATCGGTGCCGGTGCCGCGGGCGCCGGCCTGGGGGCCGCGCGCGCCGGCGTGGGTGCCGGGCGGGCGCCCCGCGCATCGTCCGCCAGGGCCAGGAACTGGACCCGCACCTTGGCCAGCCCCTTGTCCTCGTAGCCCAGTTCGCGCGCGGCCGCTTCGGAGAGGTCGATCACCCGGTCGCCGATGAACGGACCGCGATCATTGACCCGGATGTCGAGCGAGCGGCCGTTCTCCAGGTTGGTGACCCGCACGATGCTGGGCAGCGGCAGGGTCGGATGTGCCGCACTGATCCGATCCTTGTCGAATACCTCGCCATTGGCGGTCGGCAGGCCGTGAAAGTCCGCACCGTACCACGAGGCGGTACCGACCTTGACGTAGCCCGGGTCGTATTCCGGCCGGTACCAGCGACCTTTGACCTGATAGGGCTGGCCGATCTTGTAGTGACCGACCACGGGCTGGCCGCCCGGCCCGGAGGTCGGATCGCGGCTGGTCCCGCAGGCGGCGACCAGCGCCAGCAACAGCAGGCTGGGAAGTCGACGGGCAATGCGGCTCACCACAACCATGCTTCGCTCATAACATGGTTCAAGAACGCCAGCCATCCTTCAGGGAGTCCGAGAGAAGACCCACGGAGATCCCGAAGTAGGTCGACCGGTTCCAGGCCATCAGGGCGCGGAAGTTGCCGTAGGCGAGGTAGCTGGGGCCGGCGGCGCCATCCATGCGCAGCAGCGAGGCCTGGAGGTCGACGGTCGGCAGGCGGGTGCCGTCGGGCATGCGTACGCCGCGCTCCTGCCAGGCGGACAGCGAGGCGCGATGCTCGAGCCCGGTCCGGCTCTCGGCGATGCTGGCCGGCGCGGCGACTTCGCGGCCCCAGATGTAGCGGGCGTCCCAGCCGGACCTGGCGAGATAGTTGGACATCGACGCGAACACGTCCGGCAAGGAGCGCCAGATGTCGCGGTGGCCGTCGCCGTCGAAATCCACGGCGTAGCCGAGATAGGTCGAGGGCATGAACTGGTTCTGCCCCATGGCCCCGGCCCAGGAGCCGCGCATTTCGCCAGCGTCGGCATAGCCCCGGTCGGCGATCTCCAGGGCACTCAGGAGCTCGCGGCGGAAAAAGGCGGCTCGCCGGCCCTCATAGGCCAAGGTGGCCAGGGCGCCGAACACCGAATAGCCGCCCTGGCGCTCGCCGAAATTCGACTCGATGCCCCACAAGGCCACCATGACCTCGGGCGGCACGCCGTAGCGGTCCTCGACCCTTCGCAGCAGCGGCGCGTGCAGCTCGATCAGTTCCCGCCCCCGCGCGACCCGGTCGGCGCTGACCACGCGGCGCCGGTACTCGGCGAAGCTCATCCTGCCCTCGGGCTGGCGCCGGTCGGCGTCGATCACCGACTGGATCGGACGGACGCCACCGAACGCGGCGTCGAGCACCGCGGTGTCGATGCCCTTGGCGCGCGCTTCGCTGCGCAGCTCGCCGAGCCAGCGCCGGAACGGATCCTCGGCCGCCATGGCTGGCGAAGCGGACGATGCCGCGGCCCCGGCCAAGATGGCCAACGCCCCGCGCCGATCGGACAGACCCATGGTTCCGGCTCGCTCCCCATCAGCATGAGCGCAACCGAAGGAATAGGCGGCACAGGGCACAACCGGAAGAAGAAAATGCGTCCGCGCCGTTACCGGCCGGCAACGTCCTCAGTAGATCAGCGTGAGGTAGCGCAGCTCGCCGGTACACCTCCAGGGTCGTGTTCGGCGGCGTGGTCCGGTGGTCGCCGTCGGCGGGGGCCGCCCCTTCGCTGACGATCGCGAGCGGCGCGCTCGCAGGCGCGCAGCCTTCGCTGACGAAGGCCGTTCCGCCAGTGACGGAGCCGCCGCAGGCGGCCACGACCTGGACGGTGACCTGGAGCGAGCCGCGGGCCTGGCCCGCCAGGACGGGCTCCAGCGGGGCGGCGACCAGCACGGTCGCGGCGGTGGCGAGCGTGCAGGTGGCACGCCGGTGATCGTGGCGCATGGCTTCCTCCGTTCGAGCTCTGTGGCCCGCATGGAGGAGCAGCCTAACCCATCATGGCTGCCGGCCGGGACGCCCCGCGAAGGCGGGCGCATCCCCCTACGTCCCGCCTGCTCAGAAGCTGAGCGTGACCTCGACGCTGTCGAGATACTCGCCCGGGGGGATCCCGCTCTGTGCCGGCACGGCGCCGTAGATCGTCAGCCGCTCCGGGTTGCTGCCGTCGCTGCTGCCGACGACGGGCTGGCCCTCGGCAGCACCATCCCCCCAAGATATGCTGCGGCCCGAGTCGGAGAACAGGCGGTAGTCGAGCTTGGCCCCGCCCGGACCCGTCATCTGCCGCGAACCCTTGCCGCCGCGCCCGTTGGCGATCGCGACCGCGAACGATCCGGCCACGTCGCAGCGGACGACGACCTCGCCGGTGCCGCGCGAGCGGCTGGTGAGGTCGACCACGCCGAAGGTCACCGGCGACAGCTCGACGCTGCAGCCGGCGCGCGCCGGACCGGCCACAGGCGAGCCAAGTGCGGCCAGCGCCAATGCGCGCGCAATCAGTCGCATCGCACCGATCCGAGATCGGGCAGGAGCTCCCCGCCAGGTGCGGCGGGCAACGCGCAGGCGATGCCGGTGCCGTCGACCTCCGCCATGACCGTGACCGGAGCCGTGCCGATGCCCGTGATCTGGCTGAAGCCGTCGCGTGCCACCCAGGCGCTCACGGCACCGTCGGAGCTGCGCAGACGCAGGCCGGCGGGCAGCGCGGCCCCGCTTGCGTCGAACAGCAGCACCGTGGCCTGGCCGCTGCGCGCCAGCGGGAAGTCGATGGTCATGCCGCTGCGGTCGAACGGCACCGCCTCCACCTCCGCCGTGGTGATCGCCGCGTCCAGCGGCAGGTCGTCGACCTCGAGCCGGACGCGATTGCCCTCGTAGGGGCGCAGGCCCGGCAGGAGCAGCCGGCCTTCCGCGTCGGTCCGCCCCGCCTCGCGATTGTCGAGATAGACCCGCACGTCGGGGAACCCCGGCAGGTTGACGAGGCCGAAGGCCCGGTCGATCCGGCGCGACGCGGCGATCTTGCCGTCGACCAGGGCGATGCTGCCATTGACCCCGGCACGGACGGCGTCGTCGCCGTCGAAGCGCTCGAGCGCGAGGTCGGCGGCACCGAGGGCGGTCTGGTAGCCGAACCGTGCCCCGACGCTGCTGTCGCGGGTGCCGGCCTCGGCGGCGAGCCGGTAGTCGAGGCCGAGATCGGTCGCACCGCGGGTCTGCCGGAAGATGGCGCGGCTGCCATAGTCGCCGCTGCGCTTGAGCAGCTCCACGCTGGTCGAGCGCCGCGCCCCCAGGGGGATGGTGTAGAGCGCGGTCAGGGCCAGCTCCTCGTCGGGGCGGATCAGCTGGGCGGCCCGAAGCGTCAGCGAGCCCGGGCCGAGCGAGAGGCTGTAGGTGGCGGCGACCGTGGTGGCATCCTCGGAATCGCGGCCGTCGGTGTTGAGCAGGAGCAGGCCGGCCCGACCGAGATCGCCGAAGTCGAGGCCGAGACTTAGCTGGTCGACGCGCGCCGCCTCCTCGCCGCCGCCGGCCTCGCGGTAGCCATCGCTGGTGTAGCGGGTGCGCGCGCCGAAATTGAAGCGGCGGGCGTCGTACTCGTAGGCGATCTGGCCCAGGACCCCGGGGCCGCCTTCGCTGTGCCCGACGCCGGCGCCGCCGCTGACCACGCCCCACTCGCCCAGCAGGTAGGAGCCGCCCAAGGCGAGGCTCTGCTGGTCGAGCTGCAGCTCGCCATGGCCCTCGCCGGTGAACCGGTCGGTGAAGCCATAGCGGTGGGTGGCGCTGGCCAGCCCGTCGCCATAGTCGAAGCTGTCCAGGCCGTAGTCGCGGCGCACCGCCCCAAGCTCGTAGCCGAAATCGTGCAGCCCGGGCTTCAGCAGGCGCGAGCTGACATAGTAGGGCTGCGTGATCAGCTGCTCGCGGCCGAGCAGGTCGGTGACGCGCAGCTGCACCTCACCGGCCCCGGTGACCACCGGCAGGCTCTCGAGCGCGAACGGCCCGGGCGGCACCGAGCGCGCCTCGCGCTGCACATTGTCGATGAACACATCGACCACCGACTGCTGCTGGGCGAGGCCGCCGATGGTCGGCAGCGGGAAGGTGACGAAGGAAGGATCGGTGGCGAAGTTGGTGGCGTACTGGATGCCGGCCATGCGCACCGGCGGGGCCAAGGCACCGCCGGTGGCGAGGGTGTCGCCGAGCCGCAGCGTGGTCCGGGTACCGAGGAAGTCGCGGGCCAGCGTGGTGTCGAGCCGGGTCGCCCCGGGCGAGCTGGTCAGGTCGTCGAGCAGGAAGCCCGACACTCCGGTGGTGCCGGCATGAAAGCCGCCGAACTCGACCAGGCCGCTGACGCCCTGGTCGACCTCGTCGCCGGCCTGGAACAGGAGATCGTAGTCGAGGAAGCCGCCGCTGCCCGCCACCGGCGGCAGCCGCTCGTCGGGCGCCGCGGCGGCGGTCGATCCCGCGAACTGCGCCGGCGGCACCTCGAGGGTCAAAGCGAGGCCGTTGCGGTCGAGTGAGAAGGTGGCGCCGGCAATGGCGTCGAGCGGGTAGTAGGGTTCTCCGGCGAAGGTCAGGATCCTGGCGGCGTCGGTGCGGATGCGCCACGCCTCGACCAGTGCGAGCTGGGCCGCGAGCCGCCCGTCCGACCCTTCCAGGAACAGGCCGCCCTCGCTCACCGACTGCCCGTTGAGCTGGACCGACAGGAGGATCTCGTGCCAGAGGGCCGGATCCGGCAGCGGCGGCAGCACCGGGTCGCGATAGGCCGGCGAGAGCGCGGGCAGCGTCTCCTTGGCCGGTGCCGAGCTGAAGCTCGCCGGCCCGTCCGCGAGCGCCGGCGCGGCGAGCCCCGCCATCACCAGCGTGGCCGCGGCCACGCTAGGGGCGCGGCAGGGGGACGGTGGCCGAGAGCGGGCCAATGCTGGTCTCGGCCTCGAGTTGGAGATCGGTCGACGCCGCGGCCGCCGGCAGCGGCCAGGCATGCTCCTGACCGGCGAGGACGTAGGCGGGCGTGTCGAGGACGCGCGCGGCGGCGCCGGCGCCGTCGCCGCCGAGCACGATGCGGCGGACCTGGAGGTGGGCGGTGCCGTCGTTGCGCAGGACCAGCTCGCGGCCGGCGCCGCGGCCCCGCAGCGACCACACCGCGTCGGGCTTCGCACCCGCCGGCGTGACGAACACCGGCAGGCTCAGCCTGAGCGCGAAGCGGACGCCGGTGCCGCTGCCGCCGCCGCGCGGCACTTCGGTGATCAGGAGCCGGTAGGCACGCTCGCGCGCCCCCTGCGCCGGGCCGCGCAGCGCGACGCGGATGATCTGGCTGCCGTCGGCCGGCAGCTCGAACACCGGCGGCACGGCGATCAGATCGCGGGTCGGCGTCAGCTCGGCCGTGGCGGGACCGTGCTCCCAGGCGAAGGTCTGCACCTGCACCATGACCGGGTCGGCGGCGTTGTTGCGCAAGGTCACCGCCTCCGCCCGGTCGTCCCCGGCGAGGTCGACCCGGGTCGGGGCCACGGTCAGCGACGCCGCCAGCACCGGCAGCGGCAGGAAGGCGAGCAGGGCGGCGAACCGGGCGGGGCGGGGCATGTCCCGGCGGCTCAGAAGGTCAAGGTCACGTTGACGGTGTCGGTGTAGGTGCCTTCCGGCACCACCTGCCGCGCGGGAATCCGGCCATAGACGGTCACCGAGCCGTTGCGCGTCTCGAGCAGGATCTGGGTCTGGGCGTCGGCGCCGGTGCCCCAGACCGCGTTGCGGGCGGAATTGCGGTAGATCTGATAGTTCAGGCGGTTGGCACCGTTGCGCATCTGCCTGGCGTTGACGTTGCCGCTCGAGCCGCCATCGAGCGCGAAGGTGAGCGTGCCGCTGCAGTTCACGTAGTTGATGGTGCCGTCGACGTCGGCGTCATCGGTCTGGCCCGCGGTGTAGGAGCCGAAGGCGAGCGTGCCGCCGCTGAGCGAGCAGGCGCTGAGCACGGTCGCCGTCACCGTCAGGACGTCGGTGTCGGTGGCGGACCGCGCCGGCTGGGCAAGAACGAGGATCACCGCCAAGGCAGCGAGCAAGCGCGCAGCGGACCCGGGCCGCGCCATGGCATTGCCTCCAGCAGGGGCGGGAGATCACAGGGTTTATCAATCTAAAGTAGAATTATATGGATCTGGAAACGCTCTGCAAGCGATTTGCTAATGCCGGCGCTGCGCCGCCGCCACATGCCGGCCGACCTCGTCGAGCAGGGTCGCGGCGTTGATGGGCTTGGTCAGGTAGCCGTCCATGCCGGCGGCGAGGCAGATCTCGCGGTCGCCCTTCATGGCGTTGGCGGTGACGGCGACGATCGGCGTCGCGGCCTTGTCGCGGTCCGGCAGCGCGCGGATCCGGGCCGCCGCCTCCAGCCCGCCCATGACGGGCATCTGCACGTCGAGGAGCACCAGGTCGTAGCGCTGCCGGCGCAGGGCCTCGACCGCGCGCAGGCCGTCGGAGACGGCATCCACCTTGTGCCCGCTGCGCTCGAGGATGATCGTTGCCAGGCGGCAGTTGACCGGATTGTCGTCCGCCAGCAGCAGCTGCAAGGCGGGCGGCCGCTGCTCGCTGATGCTGTGCACGGTGATCAGGGTGCCTTCGCCGCTTGGCCGGGCGCGCAGCGTGCGCAGGCAGTCGAGCAGGGTCTCGGGTGCCACCGGCGTGCGCAGGTAGGCGGCAAAGCCGTCGGCCAGCGCGCGGGCACCGTCGCCGCGGATGCCCGATGCGACCAGGAGGCCGACCCTGGCGGCGGCGAGGCGAGGATCGTCGCGCACGGCGGCCGCGATCTGCTCCGGCCCCGGGTCGGCGAGCGTGCGGTCGACCAGGATCATGTCGAACGGCGCGCCGCGGCCCGCCGCCTCCGCCAGCAGCGCCAGCGCCTGGCGTCCGCTCCGCGCGGTGCGCACGGTCAGGCCCCAGCCAGCGGCGATCTCCGCCATCACGTCGGCGGTGCGCGCGACCGGATCCACGATCAGCAGGCTGCCGCCGGCGAGCGAGGCGGCGGCCGGCCTGCCGTCGGCGCCGGGCTCCAGGGCGAACTCGACCCGGAACAAGGTGCCCGGGCCCTTGCGTGCGACCACGCCGATCCGCCCGCCCATGGCCCGGGTCAGACGCTGGGCGATCATCAGGCCAAGGCCGCTGCCGCCGAACAGGCGCGGCGTCTCCGGCCCGGCCTGGGCGAAGGCGGAGAACAGCCGGCGCAGCGCATGGGCCGGAATGCCCGGACCACTGTCCTCGACCTCGATCACGAGCCCGACGCGGCCGGCCGGCGCCGGTGCCGGGCCGACGCGGACGCCGACATGCCCGGCCGAGGTGAACTTGATCGCGTTGCCGATCAGGTTGACCAGAATTTGCCGCAACCGCCCCGGGTCCAGACGGACATTGGGCGGCGTGCCCGGCAGGAGGGCGCAGCGGAAGGCCAGTTGTCGCTCGCGCGCCCGCGGCTCGAACTGCAGGCGCAGCCGCTCCAGGAAGGCGGCGAGATCGACGTCCGCGGCCGCGAGCTCCAGCCGGCCGGCGTCGATCCGGCTGAGGTCGAGGATGTCGTTGACCAGGGTCAGCAGCGTCTCGGCCGACTCCAGGGCACTGTCGAGATAGCCCCGCTGCTCGCCGTCCAGGGGCGTGTCGCGCAGCAGGCGCGTCATGCCGATCACGCCGTTCATGGGCTCGCGGATCTCGTGGCTCATCACCGCGAGGAAGCCGGCGCGGGCGAGGTTCGCCTGCTCGGCCCGTCGACACCGGCGCCTGAGCCGCTCGGCCTCGGCAGCACTCGGCGGCGAGCGGTCGCAACCGGCAGCCGACCGGCCGGCGCCCGAGCCGTTCCGCCGTGACGTCGCCATGGCAATCACCCCGCATCCGGCCGCCGGGATAGCGGCACGGTCGCAGGAGACTAGGTCCCCGAGCGAGGAACTTTCAACCTATGATTGAAGAAGTCCGGCGGCGTCAGTCCGGCTGGGCCGTCTCGTCGAGGATGATGACCTCGAGTCCTTGCTGATAGTAGAGCCGGAGTCCGTCGGAGAAGGCGAGGTAGCGGAAGCCCGAAACATCCTCGCCCGCGGCGGTCACGTGGCGTCCCGCGACACCGTCCTCGACCACCGTCAGGGTGGTGCTGAGCGCCAGCGCCCGCATCCCCGAGTCGTTGAACAGGACGACCTCGCCGGCACTGTCGCTCACCAGGTCGGCCAGGCCCAGGATCAGCGGCGGGTCGTCTTGGTCCCCCAGCGGACGGACCGGCATCGAGTGCGACCGGAAATCGGCTCCGGGATCGTGCGCTTGCGCCTTCGCGTTTGCTGGCTGGGCCATGTTCCTACCGTCCGCTGTCGATCAAGGTCGGCGAACCGACACGCGCACATCATCGCTACCGGTACGTCCTGGCGCAGGCGACATGTTCGCCGGGCCGGGACCTGAACTAGCGCAGTAACCTTACCAAACGATGAAGACAAGGCGGCGTGCGGGCCGTTTCGCGCGGGTAGCTTCCAACCCGCCGTTAACCATACCGGGCTATGAAGAGCGCGGCCGGCGGCGCAGCGTCGGCGGCACGCGGGCCAGGGGCAGTTCGGCCGGGTCGGCGACGTTGGCGCCGGGGGCGGCGACGATCACCACCTCGTCCGCGAGCGGCTCGAAATCGGCCCGGAAATGCACCGAGCTCTTGAGTGCCAGGATGCGCCGGGTCGCGGGATCGGCGCCGAGATGGTGCAGGATCGCGCGGTCGGCCGCCTGCAGCCGGCGCGAGGCCACCGCGACCTCGACGCCCGGCGCGGCCTCGGAGCGCAGCAGCGCCATCGGTCCGAGCTCCATCCGGTTGCCGCCATACATCGGGCCGGTGGCGGTGAACCGCCCGTCGCCGCAACGCAGCACCGCGAAGTCGCCCACGAGCGGCACGACACCGCTGGGTCCGTGGCGGCCGCCGAGCGGCAGCCGCCGCAGCACCCCGCCCGCCCCGACGGCGTGGGCGGCGGCGGCCGCTTCGGGATCGCACAGCAGGGCCAGGAGGGCGCCCTCGGCGCGGGCGGCGATCAGTGCCGCCAACAGGCCGGTCGTGTCGGAACTGCCGCCGCCTCCCGGATTGTCCTGGGTGTCCGCCAGGATGATCCGGTGCGGGACCGCCATGGCGTGCGCCACGGCGTCCTCCGCCCGCCACAGCCGCCCGGCGAAGCGCGGCTCGGCGGCGGCGAAGGCGCCGGCAAGCCGGTCCGCCGTTTGCTCGGCGGTCGCAGGATCGCCGGCATAGGCCAGGACGGCCGGCCCGCAGACGGGCGTGTCGGCGGGCGGGAAGCCCATGCAGATCGACGCGGACTCCGCACCCGCGGCCTCGAGCCGATCGAGGAGCGCATAGAGGCCGCTTGCGGGCTCGATCGTGGTGCACTGCCAGGGCAGCGGGACCAAAAAGTCGATGCGGCGCCAGGCCTTGGCCAGCCGTTCGCCGGCCAGCAGGCGCTCGAGCAGCGGCAGGCAGCGGGCGCCGGTGGCGGCGAGGTCGATGTGCGGGTAGGTGCGGTAGGCGACCAGTGCGTCGCTCAGGGCCACCATGGCCTCGGACAGGTTGGCGTGCAGGTCGAGGGCGGCCACGACCGGGATGCCGCCCACCAGCCCGCGGACGCGGCGGAGCAGCTCGCCCTCGCCGTCCGGCAGGTGATCGGTGACCATGGCGCCGTGCAGGTCGAGGAACAGGGCGTCGAGCGGAGCGGCGGCGGCCAGGTCCTCGAGCAGCATGGCGGCCAGCCGCTCGAACGCGTCCTCGGTCACCGGACCCGACGGGCAGGCGTTGGCCCAGACCAGCGGCACCAGCTCGTGCCCCGCCGCGCGCGCAGCGTCGATGAAGCCGGTGACCGGAAGATTGATCCCGGCCGTGCCCGCGAACATGGCCTCGCCGCGCAGCAGCGGCGGCCAGCCGTCCGCCTCGACGAAGCGCGCGAAGGTGGCGGGCTGCGGCGCGTAGCTGTTGGTCTCGTGGTGCAGGCCGCCCACGGCGATCCGGGCCATCGCTAGCGGCCCACCCGTGCCGCCATCCAGGCCGGATGGGCGAAGGCGGCCAAGTGGATCTCGGGCGTGTAGTAGCGCATGCCCGCCGGCACCCCCCGCGCCCGCAGCTGGTCCGCTGTGACCTGGCACCGGTCCGGCGCGTCGGTGGCGAAGCCCAGGGCCA
Organism: uncultured Alphaproteobacteria bacterium; assembly: GCA_963720725.1. Lineage (GTDB taxonomy): Bacteria > Pseudomonadota > Alphaproteobacteria > Geminicoccales > Geminicoccaceae > Benzoatithermus. The sequence continues at coordinate 672,161 of CAVRGN010000013.1, read as the reverse complement.
TGCCGCCGCCGATATAGGTCGGCACGACGGTGAGATAGTAGTCGACGAGCGCGAAGCCCGCCGCCGCCTGCGCCGCCTGGGTGTCGACCAGCTCGTCCGGGCGGATCGAGGGGTTGCCGCACTGGGTGACCATGATTCCGCCGGGATTGAGGAGCCCGCGCACGTCCCGGTAGAAGGGCGTGGTGAACAGGACCGCCCCCGGTCCCTGCGGGTCGGTGGAATCGACGATGACCACGTCGAACCGGTCCGGGCATTCGGCCGCGAACCTGGCTCCGTCGGCGATCACCACCCGTGCCTTGGGGTGGTCGAAGGCGCCGTCGCTGAGCGTCGGCAGCCAGCGTCGGGACAGTTCGATCACGCCGGCGTCGATCTCGACCTGGGTGGCTCGCGCCACGCCGGGATGCCTGAGCACCTCGCGCAGGCAGCCGCCGTCGCCGCCGCCGATGATCAGCACCTCGCGTGCCGCCCCGTGGGCCAGGATCGGCACGTGGACGATCATCTCGTGGTAGCAGAACTCGTCGCCGGTCGTGGTCTGGACCACGCCGTCGAGCGCCAGCACGCGGCCCCAGTCGGCGCTCTCGAAGATCACCAGGTCCTGGTGCGGGGTGCGCTCGCGGAAGAGCAGCTTCTCGACCCTGATCTTCTGGCGCCAGCCGGCGTGCAGGGTCTCCTCGAACCACTCCATGCGCGCACGTCCCCGGCAGCGATTGCCGACCGGCCGGGCCGGTGGCAAACATGCGGCCCTTCGTAACCGGGAGGCTGGCACCGATGCAACTCGCCGCGGCCATGGGCCGGCTCGGCACCGAGAGCGCCTTCGAGGTGCTGGCGCGCGCGACGCGCCTGCAAAAGCAGGGGCGCGACATCATCAATCTGGGCATCGGCCAGCCCGACTTCCCGACCCCGCCGCACATCGTCGAGGCCGCGGTCAAGGCCCTGCGCGACGGGGCGCACGGCTACACCCCGGCCAACGGCATCCTGCCCTTGCGCGAGGCCGTGGCCGCCGACATGGCGCTGCGGCGCGGCGTCGAGGTCGATCCGGACCGGGTGGTGATCGTGCCCGGCGGCAAGGTCACCATGTTCATGGCGATCGCCATGTTCGGCGAGCCGGGCGCGGAGATCATGTACCCCGACCCGGGTTTCCCGATCTACCGCTCCCTGATCGAGTGGACCGGCGCCAAGGCCGTGCCGATCGCGCTTCACGAGAGCCGCGGCTTCGCGTTCTCGGCCGGCGAGGTGCTGGAGCAGATCACGCCGCGCACCCGGCTGATGATCGTCAACAGCCCGGCCAACCCGACGGGGGGCGTGGTGCCGCGGATCGAGCTGGACCGGCTGGCGGCCGGGCTGGCACGGCACCCGCAGGTCGCGGTCATGTCGGACGAGATCTACGCCCGCATGTGCTACGACGGCGTGCCCCATGCCTCGCTCACCGCCTATCCGGAGCTCGCGGACCGGCTGATCCTGCTCGACGGCTGGTCCAAGACCTACGCCATGACCGGCTGGCGCCTGGGCTGGGGCGTCTGGCCGGGCGATCTGGCGCCGCTCGCCACCAGGCTGGCGATCAACACCCACTCCTGCGTCAACGCCGCCACCCAATGGGCGGGCATCGCCGCGCTCGCCGGGCCACAGGAGGCGGTCGACGACATGGTGGCCACCTTCGCGCAGCGGCGCGGCGTCATCGTCGACGCGCTCAACGCCATCCCGGGCTTCCGCTGCGCCACGCCGGGCGGCGCCTTCTACGCCTTCCCCAACATCGAGGGCACGGGCCGCACCGCCAAGGCGCTGGAGGAGGAGCTGCTGGTCGAGACGGGCGTGGCGACGATCAGCGGCACGAGCTTCGGTGTGTTCGGGGAGGGCTATCTGCGCTTCTCCTACGCCGCGTCGACGCCGGCGATCGAGACCGCCTGCGGCCGCATCGCCCGCCATCTGGGCGGCTGAGCCAGGCCGCCCTCACGGCATTGCCGCAGGGCACGCATCGTCCTGTCGTCGAGCGCGCATAGGTTCGACGGCCGCAGTGAGACGACAGCGGGACCATGCGCATGCGCGGCGATGCCGTGGCCGCCCGGGCCGTGCCGGGCCGACTGAACCTGGGCTACGGCGTTATGCTGGTGGCTCTGGCCCTGGCGGGGTTCCTGGGCGTTCCCGTGGCGCTGGCGGCAGGGCACACCGCGGCGGCGTGGCTCCTGCCGCCGTTCGTGCTGGCGACGGTACCGCACTGGGCGCTGATCCACGAATGCGTGCACGGCCATTTCCACCCCCGGCGCCGGGTGAACGAGCTCGCCGGGCGGCTGTTGTCGCTCCTGTTCCTGGCTCCGTTCGACGGCCTGCGCTTCGGGCACCTGTCGCACCATGCGCTGAACGCGCGGCCGAGCGAGCGGCCGGAATTCTACGACCCGGCCGCGCGTTCGGACTGGCGCGCGGCGGCCGCGTTCTATGCCCGCCTGCTGTGCGGGGTCTACCTCCTGGAGGTCGCGAGCGGCCCGCTGGCCCTGCTGCCGCGCCGGGTGCTGCGGCCGGTCGTGCGCTGGGTGTTCTACGACGGCACGCCCGACGCGGCGCACATGGCCGACCGCGCGGAGCGGGTGCTGCTGGCACCCGACGTCCTCGGCCGGATGCGGCGGGACGCCCTGCTCATCCTCGTGCTGCTGGGCACGGCCTTCTGGCTCTACGGCCCGCACTGGCCGCTCCTGCTGCTGGCGCTGCTCGGCCGGGCGTTCCTGGTCTCCTTCCTGGACAACGCCCCGCACTATGACGGTGCGCTGGCCGAGCCCGACCAGGGCTACGATCTGCGCCTGCCGCGCCCATTGGCCCGGCTGGTGCTGAACACCAACCTCCACGGTACGCACCACCGGCACCCCAACCTGCCCTGGACGGCCCTGCCCGGTGCCTTCGCCCGCGACGGCGCGGGCTTCGCCGGCAGCTACCTGCTGACACCGTGGCGGCAGCTGCGCGGTCCCATGCCGCTCGGTCGCGGCTTCCCCATGACCTCCGAGGACCGGCCATGACCGACGCCCCTGCCGACCACCTGCGCGAGACGGCGCGCACCTACGACCGGATCGCCCCGCTCTACGACCTGCTCGACGGCATCTACGAGCATGCCTGGAAGCGGCGGCTGCGCACGGCCCTGTTCGCCCACGCGCGGGGCCGGATCCTCGACGTCGGCGTCGGTACGGGCTGCAACATCCCGTTCTACCCCGAGGGCTCGAAGGTGGTCGGGATCGACATGAGCGAGCGGATGCTCGACAAGGCCCGCGACCGGGCGCGCGAGCTCGGCCGGCCGATGACGCTGCGGCCGATGAACCTGCTCTCGCTCGACTTTCCCGATGCCAGCTTCGACACGGTGAGCTGCACCTTCGTCCTCCTCTGCCTGCCGGACGAGCTGCAGGAGCAGGCGCTGAAGGAGCTGCGGCGGGTGACCAGGCCGGACGGCCGGATCCTGATCCTCGACTACCGCCGCTCCCCCAAGCCCGGACTGCGCCTCCTGCGCCAGTGCCTGAAGCCCTGGCTGAAGTGGGCCTTCGCCGCCACCTTCGACGCCACCACGGAGCGCTACCTGTCGGCCGCGGGCCTCGCTACCATCGCGCGGCGGACCTTCATGGGCGACGGCGTCAGCCTCCTGGTCCTGCGGCCCGACAATCCGGCGGAGGCGCAGCGCTCCGCCGCCTGAGCGGAGAGCGCGCCTGACCCAGCCCGACTGGCTCGCCGACCTCGCGACGCGGCTGGCGCCGACCGGTCTGGTCCCGCGCGGCGCGTTCCACCCCGAGCCCGGGGACGAGGTGCCGCCGCTCGCCGACGGCGCAGCACCGGGTACGGTGGCGATGGTGGGCAATGTCGGCCAGCGCTTCTGGAGCGAGATCCAGGGTGCGCCGGAGGGCAAGGGCCCGGACCCGATCGACCGCTGGACGGCGCGCGTGCTGGGAGGGCTTGCCGACGGCGTCCTGTTCCCCTTCGGCGGCCCGCCGCACCATCCCTTCCAGCGCTGGGCCCGCCGCGCCGACCCGAGCCTCTCGCCCTCGCCGATCGGCATCCTGATCCATCCCGAGTTCGGCCTGTGGCACGCCTTGCGCGGTGCCTTGCTCTATCGCGAGCGGCTGGAGTTGCCTTCGGAACTCGCCCAGGCCAGCCCCTGCGACGCCTGCACGGCCAAGCCCTGCCTGCGCACCTGCCCGGTCGGCGCGTTCACGCCCAAGGGCTACGACACGGTCGCCTGCCGCTCCTACCTGCACACGCTCTCGGGCCAGCCCTGCATGATCCAGGGCTGCCAGGCGCGCATGGCCTGCCCGGTCGGCCGCGAGCATGCCTACCGCGGCGGGCTGGCCCAGCATCTGATGCGGGAGTTCGCGCGGTGGTGAGCGGCGGAAGCTCGACGGTGTTTCGGATCGACGAGGTGCCGCTTGCCGGCGGCGGGCGGCTGGGGCTGGCTGCCTGCCCGGGCGCCCGAGGTCCCTTGGGCGCGGATCTGGACGCGATTCGGGCCTGGGGTGCGGCCGATGTCGTGACGCTGACCGAGCCCCACGAGGCGGCGGCGGAACTCGGCGATGCGACCGAGGCCCGCGGCATGGAGTGGTACCACCTGCCGATCGCCGACGGGACGGTGCCGGCTGCGGCGTTCGAGGCCGGCTGGACCTACGCGGGGTTGCGGCTCCGGCGACGCCTACGCCGCGGCGGCCGTGTGCTGGTGCACTGCGTGGGCGGCCTCGGGCGGACGGGCACGGTCGCGGCCCGGCTGCTGATCGAGCTGGGCTGGGAACCGGCGGCGGCGCTCGCGGCCGTCCGGCAGGCGCGGCCAGGAGCGGTCGAGACCGCGGCGCAGGAGCGCTACGTTCTGGGTTGCACCTCGGCCAGGTTTTCCGAGCCGTTCGTCGACCGGTTGCTCGGCTGCCTGCTGGGCGGCGCCGTCGGCGACGCGTTCGGCTACGCGGTCGAGTTCCTGCGGCTGCCGACGATCCGCCAGCGGTTCGGCGCCCAGGGGATCGTCGAGCCCGTCCTGCAGGGCGGCCGGCTCATCGTCAGCGACGACACGCAGATGACCCTGTTCACGCTGGAGGGCGTGCTGCGCGCGGTCCGGCCGGACGGCACGTTCGAACCGGACGCGCTGATCGAGGAGGTGCGCGAGGCCTATCTCGACTGGCTGGCGACGCAGGGCCACGGCAGCCCGGACCGTGGCTTGGCCGGCGGTCTCGCGAGCGTCCCGGCCCTGCGCGCGCAGCGGGCGCCGGGAGGCACTTGCCTGTCCGCGCTCCAGGCGGGGGGCCAAGGATCGATCGAGCGGCCCATCAACGATTCCAAAGGCTGCGGCGCGGTGATGCGGACGGCACCGCTCGGGCTGCTCCCGGTCCCGCCCGAGGTCACCTATACCCTGGCCGCCCGAGCGGGAGCGCTGACCCACGGTCATGTGGAGGGCTGGTCGTCCGGGGCGCTGCTCGCCGCGATGGTGCGCGAGCTCGTGGCCGGCCGTGACCTCGCGGGCGCGGCAACCCGGGCCATGGATCTGGGCGACCCGAACGGGACGATTCGCGCACCCTGGCGCAGCCTCGACCTGATGCGGCGCGCCTGCGCGCTGGCGCAGGAGGACGCACCCGCGGAGGCGGCTTTCGCGGCCTTGGGCGAAGGCTGGGTCGGCGAGGAGGCGCTGGCGATCGGGCTGTGGGCGGCCTTGCGCGCCGAGGACTTGCTGGATGCGTTGCGGCGCGGCGCCAACCACGACGGCGACAGCGATTCGACGGCGTCGATCGCCGGCCAGCTCTACGGAGCGTGGCACGGGATCGAGGCCGTGCCGCATCGGCTGGTGCGCCGGCTCGACGTGGTCGACCCGCTCCTGGAGCTGGCGCATCGGGCCGCGGCGATCCCGACGCCCGCGGCCCCCTGCTGAGCTGCGCTACTCCGCCGCCTGCAGGACGGCCGCCGGCGACCGCCAGCGCTCCAGCAGCGCCGCCTCGGCCGCCTTGGCGCGCTGGACGTTCGCCTCCTTGACGTGGCCGAAGCCGCGGATCTGCGCCGGGATGCGGGCGAGCTCGACCGCCGTGGCGTGGTTGTCGGCGTCCAGGCGCTCGACCAGCTCGTCGAGCAGCGTCTCGTACTCGGCCAGCAGGCGGCGCTCCATCTTTCGCTCGGCGGTGCGGGCGAATGGGTCGAGGGCCGTGCCGCGCAGCCGTTTCAGGCCCGCGACGACGCGCATCGCCCGGAGCATCCAGGGACCGTAGCGGCGCTTCTTGAGGTGGCCCTTGGCATCCTGCTCGGCGAGGAGCGGCGGGGCGAGGTGGACCTCGAGCGCGTCCCAGCGCTCGAACTCGCGCCCAGCTGGCGCAGGAACGAGCCGTCGGTCCAGAGGCGCGCGACCTCGTACTCGTCCTTGATCGCCATGAGCTTGAACAGGTTGCGGGCCACGGCCTCGGCGAGGTCGGTGCGGCCGGGGACCCGGCGGGCCTCGGCGTCGCGGACCCGCTGCGACGCGCTCGCGGTAGCGGCGGGCGTAGGCCTCGTCCTGGTAGGCGGTCAGGAACTCCGCGCGGCGGGCGACGAGGTCGTCGAGGTCCAGGCACCGCCGTGGGCTTCGGGGCGGTGCCGATCACCGCCTCGACGGCGGCGAGGTCGTGGGCGGCGCGGCGGCCCCACAAGAAAGCGCGGCGGTTGAAGTCGGTCTGGACGCCATTGATCAGGATGGCGCGCTCGATGGCGTCGCGGGACAGCGGGATCAGACCCTTCTGCCACGCATAGCCGACCAGGAGCAGATTGGCGCCGATGGCGTCGCCGACGAGAGCACGGGCGAGGCGGCCGGCGTCGAGGAAGCTGGCGTTGGCGGAGCCGACGCCGTCCTCGATGGCACGGCGCAGCCGGTCGGCGGGGAAGGCGAGGTCCGGCGCGCGGGTGAAGTCGCCGGTCATGGCGGCTTCAAGGTTGACCACGGCGGCGGTGACGCCGCGGCGCATGGTGGGCACCGCCTGGGCGCCGGCGGCGACAACGAGGTCGCAGCCCAGGATCAGCTTCGCACCACCGGCGGCCACCCGCGGCGCGCCGATCTCGTCCTGGGTGGGGGCGAGCTTCAGGTGGGTGAGGACCGCACCGCCCTTCTGGGCCATGCCGATCATGTCCAGCGCCGCGACGCCCTTGCCTTCGAGGTGGGCGGCCATGCCGAGGAGGGCGGCGACGGTGATCACACCGGTACCGCCGACGCCGGTGAGCAGAATGCCGTAGGCGCCGTCGAGGGCGGGGAGCGCGGGCTCGGGCAGGACCGGGAACGGCACGTCGCCCGGAGCCGTGGCCTTGCGCAGCCGCCCGCCCTTGACCGTGACGAAGCTCGGGCAGAAGCCCTTGAGGCAGCTGAAGTCCTTGTTGCAGGCCGACTGGTCGATGCGCCGCTTGCGGCCGAACTCGGTCTCCGCGGGCTGGATGGCCACGCAGTTGCTGACGACACCGCAATCGCCGCAGCCCTCGCAGACCAGCTCGTTGATCACCACGCGCTCGTCGGGGTCGGGATAGCCGCCGTGCTTGCGGCGGCGGCGCTTCTCGGCGGCGCAGGTCTGGTCGTAGACGAGAGCGGAGATGCCCGGCACCTCGCGCAGGCGCCGCTGGACGGCGTCCAGCTCCTCGCGCGGATGGACGCGCACGCCGGGCGCGAAGGAGGCACCCAGCGGGTAGCGGTCGGGGTCGTCGGTGACCACGGCGATGTCCGACACGCCCTCCGCCTCGAGCAGCCGGGTGATCGCCGGCACGTCGAGGTTGCCGGTCTCCATCTTCTGGCCGCCGGTCATGGCGACCGCGTCGTTGTAGAGGATCTTGAAGGTGATGTTCGCACCCGACGCCTTGGCGGCTCGGATGGCGAGCGAGCCGGAATGGTAGAAGGTGCCGTCGCCGACGTTCTGGAAGATGTGCGGCCGGGTGGTGAACGGCGCCTCGCCGAGCCAGGAGGCCCCCTCGCCGCCCATCTGGGTGAAGCGGCGGGTGTCGCGGTCCATCCACTGGACCATGAAGTGGCAGCCGATCCCGGCCAGCGCCTTGGAGCCCTCGGGCACGTGGGTCGAGCTGCTGTGCGGGCAGCCGGGGCAGAAATAGGGCAGCCGCGCCAGGGCCGGGACGTAGCCGGCGGCGGCCTGCTCGGCACGGCGCAGTTCCGCCAGCCGGTCGCTCAGTCGGGCGTCGTCGCGGCGGGCGAGCAGGCGCTCGGCGATGGCGATCGCGACCTGGTTGGAGGAGAGATTGCCGTGGCTGGGCAGGAGGGTGGCGCCTGACTCGTCGTGCTTGCCCTCGATCACCGGCCGGCGGGGGAGATGGTAGAGCATTTCCTTGGCCTGGCTCTCGATCAGGCCGCGCTTCTCCTCGACCACCAGCACCCGATCGAGGCCGCCTAGGGCCGCCGTCAGGCCCTGCGGCTCCAGGGGCCAGACCATCCCGACCTTGTAGACCAGGAGCCCGAGCTCCCGGGCGCGGGCCTCGTCGAGGCCGAGATCGTCCAGGGCGGCGATCACGTCGAGCCAGGACTTGCCGGTGGTGACGATGCCCAACCAGGCGCCCTCGCCGCCGACCACGATCCGGTCGAGGCGGTTGGCGCGGGCGAAGGCGCGGGCGGCGTCGAGCTTGTGGGTGTGGACGCGGGCTTCCTGCGCCAGGGCCATGCGCTGGCCGAGCCCGTTGTCGGGCCAGCGGATGTTGAGCCCGCCGGGCGGGGGCGTGAAGTCGTCGGGGAGACGGATCTCGGGCAGCGCCGGGTCGACCGGGATCGAGGCCGTGCTTTCCACCGTGTCGTGGACGCATTTGAGCGCCACCCAGCCGCCGGTGAAGCGCGACATGGCGATGCCGAGGAGGCCGTATTCCAGGATCTCCTGCACGCCGGCGGGGTTCAGGGTCGGCACCAGCGCGTCGACCATCGCGTACTCGCTCTGATGCGCGGTGGTGCTGGATTCGCAGATGTGGTCGTCGCCGAGCAGCATGAGCACGCCGCCGTGGGCGGCCGTGCCGAACAGGTTGCCGTGGCGGATGGCGTCGCCCGAGCGGTCGACGCCCGGACCCTTGGCGTACCAGATCGCGAACACGCCGTCGTAGCGGGTCTCGCCGTCGAGCCCGACCTGCTGCGTGCCGGAGCAGGCGGTGGCGGCGAGGTCCTCGTTGACGGCGGGGCGGTGGACGATGTGGTGGGCGTCGAGATGCGCCCGTGCCCGCTCGAGCTGCTGGTCGTAGGCGCCGAGCGGCGAGCCGCGGTAGCCGGTGACGAAACCGGCCGTGTTCAGCCCGGCGGCGAGGTCGCGCTGCCGCTGGACCAGCGGCAGCCGCACCAGGGCCTGGATCCCGGTGACGAAAATCCGGCCGGCACCGACCGTGTACTTGTCGTCGAGGGCGACCTCGCGCAGCTGCACCACCTGTCCATCTCTCCCTTGCCGGTCGGCAGGCTAGCACCGCCGGCGAACCGGGACACTCACAGGATCGAGCGGAGCAGCCCGCCCTCGACCCGAACGGCAGCACCGTTGGTGCCGGAAGACAAGGGACTGGCGATGAACGCCACCATGGCCGCGATCTCGTCGGTGGTCTCGAACCGGCGCAGGAGCGAACTCGGCCGGGCGGTCTCGAAGAAGGCCTGCTCCATTTCCGCCTCGGTCTTGTTCTGCGACTTGGCCAGGTCCTTGACGAACTGGCCCACGCCTTCCGAGCGGGTCGGGCCGGGCAGGATCGAGTTGACGGTGACCCCGGTGCCGACCGTGGTCTCGGCGAGGCCGCGCGCGAGGGCGATCTGCATGGTCTTGGTGACGCCGTAGTGGATCATCTCGACCGGGATGTTCACCGCCGATTCCGAGGCGATGAACACGATCCGGCCCCAGCCATGCGCCTTCATGCGCGGCAGGTGGTGCCGTGACAGCCGTACCCCGCTCATGAAGTTGACCTCGATCATCGTCTGCCACTCGTCGTCGCGGATCTCCTCGAACGGGCGCGGCTCGAAGATCCCGACATTGTTGATCAGGATCGCGACGTCGGGGAACCGCTCGATCGCCAGATCGGCGCCGGCCGCGGTACCCAGATCGGCAGCCAGGCCCTCGAGCTGGGCGTCGGGGCAGGCCTCGGCGATCGCGGCCGAGGCCTCGGCGACCCGGGCCTCGGTGCGGCCGTTGACCACGACACGCGCACCCTCGGCGGCGAGCGCCTTGGCGATGGCGAAACCGATGCCGGCGGTGGAGCCGGTGACGAGGGCGAGCTTGCCGCCGAGTTGCAGGTCCATGCGTGGTTTCCTCCAGATGCTCCGGCCGCGACCGTGCCGGCCGCCGCCGCGCGAGGCACGCCGCGCGCCGGTGGCTCCTTCTAGCCTGAAATCCGGCCGAGTCGAGTAGCCGCGCGCCGGATGCCGCCGGGACGGCGCTCGGCGCGGGAATTCGATTGTCGCCGTGCCGGCGATGAGAAATCATGCCGGTCATCATGCACGCCGGCCCCGAGCCCGATATCCTGGCGCCGCCCGACGCGGTCGGCCTCGATCATGTCGAAGTCCTGATCGTCGGTGCGGGCATCTCCGGGATCGGCGCCGCACATCACCTGACCCAGCAGTGCCCCGGCACCGGCTTCGTCATCCTCGAGGCGCAGGCCGGGTTCGGCGGCACCTGGCGCACCCACCGCTTCCCCGGCATCCGCTCCGACACCGACCTCTACACCTTCGGCTACCGGTTCAAGCCGTGGACCGGACCGCCGATCGCGACCGCGGCGGAGATCGGCAAGTATCTGGGCGAGGTGATCGCCGAGGACGGGCTCGAACGGCACATCCGCTACGGGCATCGCGTCGAGCGCGCCACCTGGTCGAGCGACGAGCGGTGCTGGACCGTCGAGGCGACGCGGACGGAGACGGGCGAGGCGGTCCGCTTCACCGCGGACTTTCTTTGGATGTGCCAGGGCTACTACCGGCACGCGCAAGGCCACACGCCGCAATGGCCGGGCATGGCGCGATTTCGGGGCCCCATCATCCACCCGCAGACCTGGCCCGAGGATCTCGACTGCCGCGGCAAGGAGGTCGTGGTGATCGGGTCGGGCGCGACGGCGGCCACGATCGTGCCGGCGCTGGCCGCGGACTGCGCCCACGTCACCATGCTGCAGCGCTCGCCGACCTACTTCCGCACCGGGCGCAACGCGATCGAGATCGCCGACGAGCTGCGCGAGCTGCAGGTCGACGAGAGCTGGATCCACGAGATCGTCCGCCGCAAGATCCTCTACGAATCGGCCAAGTTCACCCGCCGCACCTTCACCGAGCCGGAGAAGGTGAAAGAGGAGCTGCTGGCGGCCCTGCGCGCCCATCTCGGCGCGGACTACGACATCGCCACCCATTTCACGCCCAGCTATCGGCCCTGGCAGCAGCGGCTCGCGTTCATTCCCGACGGCGACCTGCTGCGGGCCATCGCCGCCGGCAAGGCTTCGGTGGCGACCGACGAGATCGCGACCTTCACCGAGGACGGGATCGAGCTGAAGTCGGGCGCGCACCTCAGGGCGGACATCATCGTCACCGCCACGGGCTTCGACCTCAACGTGCTGGGCGACATCGCGTTCACCATCGACGGCGCGCCCCTGGCCTTCCACGACACCGTGACCTATCGCGGCATGATGTTCACCGGCGTCCCGAACCTGGTTTGGGTGTTCGGCTACTTCCGCGCCGGCTGGACGCTGCGCGTGGACCTGATCGGCGACTTCGTCTGCCGCCTCCTGCGGCACATGCGGGCCACCGGTGCCCGCAGCGTGGCGGTGGCGCTGCGGCCCGAGGACCGGGACATGCCGCTCCTGCCCTGGACCGACCCGGAGGACTTCAATCCCGGCTATCTCATGCGCGGCCTGCACCTGCTGCCCAGGCGCGGCGACAAGCCGGAGTGGATGCACACCCAGGACTACTGGAGCGAGAAGGATGCGTTCCCGGCGATCGACCTCACCGACCCCGCGTTCGTCTACCGCTAGCCGATGACGAACGCGCTCTCGGCCTGGCAGTTCTGGGCCTTGGCCTCGGCCGGCTTCGCCGCGCTCACCGCCATCCTCGCCAAGGTGGGCGTCGCCGACGTCGCCGCCGACTTCGCGACCTGGGTACGGACGGTGGTCGTCCTGCTGGTCCTGGGCGGGATCGTCGTCGCGACGGGTCAGTGGCGGGGTGCTGGCACGGTGCCGGCCCGGAGCTATCTGTTCCTGGCGCTGTCGGGCCTCGCCACCGGTGCCTCCTGGGTCTGCTACTTTCGGGCGCTCAAGCTCGGCGACGCGGCGCGCGTGGCGCCGATCGACAAGCTGAGCGTGGTGCTGGTCGCGGTGTTCGGCGTCGTCTTCCTGGGCGAGCGGCTGTCCATGACGAACTGGCTCGGTGTCGGGCTGATCGCGGCCGGTGCCGTCCTCGTCGCCCATCGCGGCTAGCTCAGGGCATCAGCTGGCCGCCATTGACCTCGATCACCTGCCCGGTGACGTAGCCGCCAAGTTTGGGCGAGGCGAGGTAGAGGAAGGCGCCGGCGCAGTCCTCGGCCGTGCCCAGGCGCTGCAACGGGATCTTCTGGCGCGTGCCCTCCAGCTTCTCGGGCGAGGAGTAGACCTCGTGGAAGCGGGTCATGATGGTGCCGGGCGAGACCGCGTTGACCCGGATGCCCGTAGGCGCCAGCTCGGTGGCGAGCGCGCGGGTGAAGGTCGAGACGAACGCCTTGGCGGCGCTGTAGAGCGCCGAGCCCGGGCTGCCGCCGCTGCGGGCCGAGATCGAGGTCACGTTGACGATGCAGCCGCGGCTGGCGGTGAGCGCCGGCAGGGCGGCGCGGCAGGCGGCCACCACCGAGCGGGCGTTGAGATCGAACACCCGGTCGATGGCGGCGTCGTCCATCTCGGCCAGCGGCACGCGGCCGAGCATGTGGCCGGCATTGTTCACGAGCACGTCAAGGCCGCCCAGCGCCTTCTCGGCCTCGGCCACCACCCGGCGCACCGCGGCCATGTCGGCGAAGTCGCCCTGCAGTTGCACGGCTCCCGGGATGCCGGCAGCTTCGGCGGGCTCGCGGTGCCAGTGGGCGGCGACCCGGGCGCCGGCTAGCGCGAAGGCGCGCGCGGCCGCCGCCCCGATGCCGCGGCTGGCGCCGGTCACCAGGACCCGGCTGCCCTCAAGCCCGAGATCGATCGCCGCCATCGCCCCTCCCCGATCGGGCCGGATTGCCGCCCCATTGGTACTGTCCTACCTAGCCGGCGCGGATCCGCAACCGCCGCGCCAGGCAGGAGTCGGCATGACCTCGCCCCGCTTCGTCGACGGCATCGGCCAGTTCGCCGATCGCTACGAAGGCTTCCTGCTCGACCAATGGGGCGTGATCCACGACGGGCGCAAGGCGCTGCCCGAGGCGGTGGCGGCGCTGACGGAGCTCAAGCGGCGCAACAAGCGGCTGGTGGTGCTGTCCAACTCCGGCCGCCGCGCGGCCCTGAACCGCCGCCGCCTGGTCGAGATGGGCCTCGACGTGGCGATGTTCGACGCGGTCGTCACCTCGGGCGAGGCGGCCTGGAACCTGCTGCGTCACCGCACCCAACCCGGCTACCGCGACCTCGGCCGGCGCTGCGTGCTGTTCACCATCGGCGGCGACCGCGGCGTGCTGGAAGATCTCGGCATCGAGGCGGTCGAGCGGGCGGAGGACGCCGACTTCCTGTTCAACACCGGCCTGGAGATCCCTCCCCGCACCCTCGACGACTACCGCACGGTGCTGGAGAGCGCGGTCAAGCGGCGCCTGCCCATGGTCTGCTCCAATCCGGACCGGGTCGCACCTTCTCAGGGCAAGCTGATCACCGCCCCCGGCACGGTGGCGGCGATGTACGAGCAGATGGGCGGCACGGTGCTCTATGTCGGCAAGCCGCACGCACCGATCTACGGCGCCTGCCTCGACGCACTGGAGGGACTGGAGCCCTCGGAGATCGTGGCGGTCGGCGATTCGGTCGAGCACGACATCCGCGGCGCCAACGGTGTGGGGATCGACAGCTGCTTCGTCACCGGCGGCATCCACAAGGCCGCGTTCCCGCCCGACGCCAGCGGCGCCGAGCGCGAGGCCCGTCTCGCCGACCTCAGCCAGCGTTTCGGCGCCCGGCCGCAATGGGTGGTGCCGCGGCTGGCCTGGTAGCGCCGCGACGCCGCATCGAGGACGGTCGCGCCGCCCGGCCGATCGATCGCCTCACCCGCCCTTGCGCTCGGCCGCGTCGCGCGTTCGGGCGCGGAGCGTGGCGGCCACGTTGCGCGCGGTCAGCAGCGATACCCGCAGGTTGCTCTCCTCGGTCACGCCCGCGATGTGCGGGGTCAGGAGCAGGTTGGGGCAGCCGGAGAACAGGGCGCCGGACCGGGCCGTCAGCGGCTCGCCGGCGAACACGTCGAGCGCAACGCCGCCCAGGCTATGCGAGCGCAGTGCCGCCGCCAGCGCCGGCTCGTCGACGATGCCGCCGCGCGAGGTGTTGATCACGATCGCGCCGGCGGGCAGGCGCGCGAGGGCCGCGTGCGTCGATCATGCCCCTGGTGGCGTCGGTGAGCGGGACGTGCAGGCTGAGCAGGTCGGCGTCCGCCAGCAGCGCCTCCAGGGCGGGACGCCGCTCGACGCCGGCCCAGCCGGGATCGTCGGCCGACAGCAAGGGATCGTAGGCGGCGACCACCATCCCGAAAGTCCGCGCCCGCGTTGCGACCTCGCGGGCGATCCCGCCATAGCCGACGAGACCGAGGCGGCGGCCGGCGAGCTCGCGGCCGATCAGGCGCTCGCGCGGCCACTGCCCGGCGACGAGCTCGGGCCCCGCGGCGAAGATGGGGCGCAGCAAGGTCAGGGCCGCCGCGATCACGTACTCGGCCACGGCCACGGCGTTGGCGCCGGTGGCCGGCAGCACGGCGATGCCGCGTGCGCGGCAGGCGTCGAGGTCGATATTGTCGAGCCCGACGCCGAGCCGGCCGACGGCCTCGAGCCGTGCTGCCGCGGCCAGGAGCTCGCCGCGCACCTGGGTGCGATTGCGCACGATCAAGCCGCGGGCATCGGCCACCGCCGCCGTCAGGAGGTCGGGGCGGTCGACCAGGGTCGGGTCGTGGACGACCTCGAACTCGGCCCGGAGTTCGTCGACCGCGGCCTCATCCATGAACTCCGCGACGACGATCTCCGCCATGCCTCAGAAATGGTAGTTGAACAGCAACCCGCCATACCACTGATTCGCCGAGCCCTCCTCGGTCACCGGGCTGTCCTCCGCGTCGCCGACCAGCCGCCGGTAGGCGGCAATGCCGGTCACGTCCCAGTGCGGGGTGATCAGGTAGGTGAGCGAGGCGTTGGCACCGACATCCTTGAAGCCGCTGTCGGTGTCGTATTCGTCGAGCCCGCTGCGGCGGGCGTCGCCGCCGCTGATCGCGAAGTAGGAATCCATGTAGTCCGAGCTGGCCCAGGTCGATTCCACGCCGAGCGCCGTCCGCCAGGATTCGCCAAGCGGCATCCGATAGGTCGCCTGCAGGGTGCCGAGAAAGCCGTTGTCGTTGGCGACGTCCTGGCGGCCCAAAAAGTCGAGGGACAGGCGTCGCGCATCGCCGAACGTGAAGTCGTAGCCCAAAATGGCGCCCAGCATGAAGGCCGGGTCGACGTTGCTGAGATCGTCGACCTTGTCGTTGTCGACGCTGCCGCGCTTGCGGATGTACTGCGCCATGGGCCCGAGCCGGAAGTGCGAATCCGGGATCAGGTTCGAAGTGAAGATCGGCCCGATCAGCTGGGCATAGGTGTCGGGGTGATAGAGGTTCTGCGCCCGGACGTTCCAAAGCGGGGCCGCGGTGTAGTCCTGCGATCCCTGATAGTCGGGAAAGGCGACGGCACCGAGACCAAGGGTCCAGCGGGTACCCGACGCTTCGCCGTCCACCGAGCTCAGGTCGGTCACCGGAGCCTCCTGGGCCAGGGCGGCCGGCGCTGCGGCGAGTGCGCCGAGGAGAATAAGAATGCGGCTTGTCATGTTCGATTCACCAGGATCGCGGCACGTCCAGCCATAGTTCCAATCAAGAGGACGATCTTGCAAGGTTCGCCCGAAGACGCTGTGTCCATCTTGCAGCGCTTGATGCGCACGGGCAACAGCTTCGCCGACGGCCCGGCGCGATGGACCGCGCCGGCCGCCCATGCCACAGTCCGGACAAGCATCACGGGCAACTGATGACCAAGATTCTCTGCATCGGCATCGCGGTCGTGGACTTCGTCTTCCGTTATCGCGAGCTGCCGCGCGGTCCGGGCAAGCACATCGCCGAGGACATGCGCCCGGTGGTCGGCGGCATGGCCGCCAACGGCGCGGTGGCGGCGATCAGGCTGGGGGGCGGGGCGGCTTTGATGAGCCGGGTCGGGGAGGACCCCAACGGCGCGTTCGCGATGGAGGAGCTGGAGTGGCATGGCGTCGACCTGAGCGCGGTCGAGCGTGTCCGCGACGTGCCGACCTCGCTTTCCGGCGTCGCGGTCGACGACGAAGGCGAGCGGATGCTGTTCAATCACCAGGACCGCCGTCTCCTGCTCGACGCCCCCGCCCCCGACGAGCCTCGCTTCGGGCGGTTCGACGCGGTGCTGGACGACACGCGCTGGCCCGCCGCCGGGGTGGCCGGCCTCCGCCTTGCCGCCCGCCGCGGCGTGCCCGGGATCGCCGACATCGACCATATGATCGAGGGCGACTGGCTGGTCCCGACGCTCAGCAGCGCGAGCCATGTCGTGTTCAGCCGCGACGGGCTCGCCAACTGCCTGGGGAAAGACGGCTTGGAGGCCGGCATGGCCGAGGCGCGACGCCTGGTGTCCGGCCGGCTCGCGGTGACGCTCGGCGGCGACGGCGTGGCGTGGCAGGATGGCACAACCCTGCGCCGCGTCCCCGCGTTCAAGGTCAGGGCAGTGGACACGCTCGGGGCCGGCGATGTGTTTCACGGCGCGCTGGCACTGGCGCTGGCGCAGGACCGGGCCTGGCCGGAGGCACTCGTGTTCGCCTCGGCGGCGGCGGCGGTGAAATGCAGCCGCCCGAGCGGCCGAGGGTCGTTCCCGACCCGGCAGGAGGTCGAGCAATTGACGGGACGGGCCCCATGACCGCGCTCAGCGCCGGCAAGCTGCGCGGGCTCCGGCGCATGGCCGACGCGCAAGGCCTGTTCAACATGCTGGCCGTGGACCAGCGGCCGCCGATCATGAACCATCTGCGGGCGATCCAGGGTTCGGCGCCGGACGGCGACGTCACGGCGGTCAAGCGCACCCTCCTGCGGGTTCTGGGTCCCGGCGCGTCGGCCGTGCTGTGCGACCCGGTCTGGGCCTACCCGTTCGCCGCCGAGCTCGTGGCCCCGACCCAGGGGCTGATCGTGACCCTGGAGGACCATCGCTTCGAGGACACCCCCGGCGGCCGGCGCACGGGGCCGATCCCGGGCTGGTCGGTCGAGAAGATCAAGCGCATGGGCGGCGACGGGGTGAAGGTCCTGGCCCACTACCGGCCGGATGCCGAGGCGGCGGTGAACGCACACCAGCAGCAGTTCGTCCGTCAGGTCGGGGAGGATTGCCGCCGCTTCGACCTGCCGTTCGTGTTCGAGCTCCTGGTCTACCCGTTCCAGGGCCGTGCGCAGGACGATGTCGAGGATCCGGGCAAGCGGCCCGCGCTCGTCCTGGAGAGCGTGCGGACCTTCGCCGACCCGGCGTTCGGGGTCGACCTGTTCAAGCTCGAAAGCCCGCTGCCCGCCGCCGGGGTGCCGGACCCCGACGGTGCGGGCGCGAACCGCGTTCAACGGCTGTTCGACGAGCTGAGCCGGGCGGCGGGACGCCCCTGGGTCCTGCTGTCGGCCGGCGCCACGGCCGAGGCGTTCGCCCGTGCCCTCACCTTCGCGGCACGGTCCGGCGCCAGCGGGTTCCTGGCCGGTCGCGCGATCTGGTGGCAGGCCTTCCAACATTTTCCCGACCTCGACGCCATGGCCGCTTCGCTGCGCACGGAGGCTTTGCCCTACATGGACCGACTGCAGGCGCTCACGGCGATGCATGGCCGACCCTGGCACGATGGGCCGGTCGCGCTTGCCGATGCCGGCCTCGACTTTCCCGAGCGCTACCGCGGCATGACATGAGCGGCGACCCGCCACGGATCGGCATCATTCCCCTGGTGCGTCCCACCTTCGACCTGGGCCTCGCCGAGGAGATGCGCGGCCGGGCCTGGGCGGCGCTCGAGGCCACCGGTGCCGCACTCACCGGCCCGCGCGGTCTGATGGTCGACACCGCGGGAGCGATGCGGGCGGCAAGCTCCCTGGCCGACTCCAGGCTGGACCTGCTTTTGTTCCTGCAGCTCACCTTCACCGATGCGGCGCTGACCGTGCGGCTGGCCCACGCGATCGGCGCGCCGGTGGTGCTGTGGGGCTTCCCCGAGCCGCGCACCGGCGGCCGGCTGCGGCTGAATTCGCTCTGCGGCATCAATCTCGCGGCGCACGCGCTGGGCCGGGCCGAGATCGCCTGCCGCTATCTCTACGCCGCCCCGGACGAGGCCTCGGTGGCGGACCGGCTGGCCGAGTTCGTCCAAGGGTCGGGCTGGCCCAAGGTGCTGGAGGCCCAATCGACCGGCGAAGGCCATGCGGCAGGCCCCGGACCGTTGCAGGGCAAGCGGATCGGGCTGGTGGGCCGGCATCCGGACGGGTTCGACACCTGCCGGTTCGATCCGGCGCAGCTGGAGAACCTGCTCGGCCTGGCCGTCGCGAAGTTCGAGCAGAGCGATCTGTTCGAGCAGGCCCGCAAGGTCGATGCGGCGACGCTGACGCCGGTCGTGGCGCGGGCTCGGCGCGAGCTCGCGGGATTGGAACAGACGGACGCGGCGGCCACGGAGAAGAGCCTGCGGCTGTACGCGGTGCTGCGCGGCATGGCGGAGGCGCACGGCCTCGCCGGCATGGCCGTGCGCTGCTGGCCCGAGCCCTTCAGCGAATATGGCTGTGCCGTCTGCCGGCCGATGGGCATGCTGACGGAGGACGGCATCCCCGCCGCCTGCGAGGCCGATGTCTACGGCACGGCCACCAGCCTGCTGCTGCAGGCGCTCGCGGGCGAGCCGGCCTGGCTCGTGGACCTGGTCGACATGGACCGCGACAGCGACACGGGCGTGGTCTGGCATTGCGGGTTGGCCCCGCTCGGCATGGCCGACCCCGCAACTCCGCCACGCGCCGACATTCATGCCAACCACAAGCTGCCGCTGCTGGCGGCCTTCGCGCTCAAGCCCGGCCGGGTGACGCTGGCGCGGCTCAGCCAGGCCCACAACCAGACCACGCTGGTGATCGCGGGCGGCGAGATGCTGGCGGCACCGATGAGCTTTTCGGGCACGTCGGGGGTGATCCGCTTCGACCGGCCGGTCGGCGAGGTGCTCGAGGCGGTGATCGGCTTCGGGCTCGAGCACCATCTGAGCCTCGGCTATGGCGACCACCGCCAGGCGCTGGTGGCGGCGGCGACGGAGATGGGCATACCGGTGGTGCATCTGGCCTGACCGGCCAAGCCTCCAGAACCAACAAGCTCGGGAGACTGAACGATGTTCGCAAAGTTGGCCCCGTTCGCCGCCGCAGCGATCGTGATCGCGGGACTAGCGCCAAGTGCGGGCGCGGTCGAGCTGCGCGTGTTCATCGGCGGGCAGCAGCGCCCAGACGTGGTGCGGCCCCTCCTGGACCGGTACCAGGCGGAGCACCCCGACGTCACGGTCGAGCTCGAGGTCGGCGGCGCCACCTCGGACCTGCAGCAGCAGTACCTGACCACGGTGCTGACCGCGCGGGACCCGGCCATCGACGTGATGCTGATCGACGTGGTGCGCCAGGCCCAGTATGCGGCCGCCGGCTGGGCCGAGCCACTGGACGACTATCTCGGTGACCAGCGCGACGCCGTGCTCGACCGGTACCTCCCGGTGTATGCCGAGGCCAACCAGGTCGACGGCAAGCTGATCGCGATGCCGGCCTTCGCGGATGCGCTGTTCCTCTACTATCGCAAGGATCTGCTCGAGAAGCACGGTCTCACCCCGCCCACGACCTGGGACGAGCTGAGAGCGCAGGCGACGCAGATCCAGGCCGCCGAGGGCGATCCCGAGCTGCAGGGCCTGTCGTTCCAGGGCAAGCCGATCGAGGGCGCCGTCTGCACGTTCCTCGTTCCCTACTGGGGTGCCGGTGGCTCGCTCACCGCGCCCGACGGCGCTTCGCCTTCGACGAGGCGGCGGCCGGGCGGTCGTTCGGGCTGTGGCGGCAGATGATCGCCGACGGGATCGCCAAGAAGAACGTGGCCGAGGTCGCGACCGACGACACGCGCAAGGAGTTCCAGGCCGGCAAGGTGGTGTTCGCCATGCTCTGGGCCTATGGCTGGAGCCACTTCCAGACCGACCCCGACAGTGCCGTGAAGGACAAGGTGGGCGTGGTCCCGCTGCCGGCCTTTGCGGACGGCGAGTCGGCCACCTGCATCGGCGGCTGGCAGTGGGCGGTCTCAGCCTACTCCGACGCCAAGGAGGAAGCGGCGGCACTGGTCCGGTTCCTGTCGGGTCCGGAGGGCGTGAAGCACCTGGCGCTGGCGGCCTCGAACCTGCCGGTCCTGCCCGCACTCTACCAGGATCCCGAGATCCTGGCCGCCAACCCCTGGTTCGCGGACGCGAAGGCGGTGGTGGAGAGCGCGCGGGCGCGGCCGAAGAGCCCGCGCTACCCGGAGGTGTCGGAGACGATCCGCACCAACGTCAACGCCGTGCTGGCCGGGGTCAAGGAGCCCGAGGGCGCGATCGCCGACATGAAGTCGCGCCTGGCCCGCACGCTGCGGTGAGGGCACGCGGCCGCGGCGAGATCGGGGACACCACCCTCGCAGTCCTGCTCCTCGCGCCCGCCGCGGTCCTGCTGGGGTCGATCGTGCTGTTCCCGATCGGCCGGCTGGTCTGGCTCTCGTTCCACACCTTGCGGCTCTCCGAGCCCTGGGCCGGCCAGCCGTTCGTCGGGCTGCTCAACTACCGGGATCTCTGGCTCGATCCGCGGTTCTGGGACAGTCTGGCCAACACGCTGCTGATCACCCTGATCACCGTGCCGGGCGCCCTGCTGGCCGGGCTCGGCCTGGCGCTCCTGGCCAACCTGCCCCATCGGCGGCGATGGCCGACGCGGCTGGCGCTGCTGTTGCCCTGGGCGCTGCCGCTGGTGTTCTCGGGCCTGATCTTCGCCTGGTTCTTCGACAGCTCCTACGGCCTGGTCAACGACCTGCTCGCCCGGCTGGGACTGGAGGGGCCGATCTGGCTCAGCGGTCCCTGGACCGCCACCGCCGCCATCTGCCTCGCCATCGTCTGGAAGACCTCGTCCTTCTGCGCCCTGATCCTGCTGGCCGGACTGCAGACGATACCCGACAGCCTCTACGAGGCCGCCCGGATCGACGGCGCCTCGCGCTGGCAGCGCTTCCGCCATGTCACCCTGCCGCTGCTCAAGGCCTCGATCGTGGTGGCGCTGATCTTCCGCACCGTGACCGCACTGCAGACCTTCGACATCCCCTACGCCATGACCCGCGGCGGACCCGGCAGCACGACCGAGACCCTGGCCATGTACATCCACACCACGACCCTGGACTTCCTCGACTTCGGCTATGGCAGTGCCTTGGCGGTGGCCATGTTCGCGATCTCGATGCTGACCACGGCCTGGTACTTGCGCCACCTCCGCGGCATCGCCGAATGAACCTGGCGCCCATCCTGTGGCTGCGCCTCGCGGCGCTGGTCGTCATCCTCAACGGCACCTTCCCGATCTTCTGGATCTTCCTGACCTCGCTCAAGACCGAAACCGAGCTGACCCGGCGCCCGATCACCTGGCTGCCCGAGGATCCCACCCTCGCCAACTATGCGCGCGCATTCGCCGAGCAGCCGCTGGGGCTGTTCGTGCTCAACTCGCTCGTCGTGGCGGCCCTGGCCACCGCACTCTCGATCCTGGTGGCGGCGCTTGCCGCCTACGCGATCGCACGGCTCAAGGTGCGCGGGCGCAACCTGATCCTGGGGGCCCTGGTCGCCGTGGCGACCTTTCCCCTGATCACGCTGATGGTGCCGCTGTTCCAGATCATGCGCGGCCTCGGCCTGCTCAACACCTACGCCGCACTGATCCTCCCCTACGCGGTGCTCAACCTGCCGGTCTGCACCCTGGTCCTGGTGAGCTTCTTCGAGACCATCCCGAGCGACCTCGAGAATGCGGCGCGGATCGACGGCTGCACGCGGCTGGGTGCCTTGTGGCGGATCGTGGTGCCGCTGGCCGCACCGGGGATGTTCACCGCGGCCATCCTCGCCTTCGTCAACGCCTGGGACGAGTTCCTCCTGGCGCTGTCGTTCATGAGCAGCCACGAGATGCGCACGGTCGCGGTCGGCATCACGCTCTATCAGGGCGAGTACGCCTTCCCCTGGCCCCTGATGTCGGCGGCGCTGATCGTGGCCCTGGTGCCGATCGCGATCCTGATCGTGGCGTTCCAGGAAAAGGTGGTGAGCGGACTGACCCAGGGCGGGCTGAAAGGCTGAGCCCTCGCCGCGAGAGCCGCCATGGCCTCGCGCCATGGTGATCGGCAGAGTCGGGCGGCGAGGCTATCTCCGCCGTTGGTTGGTGCGTTCTAATGCGCGCCGCAAGACCTCCGCATCCGCTTACGCAAGAACGGAAACCGGCCATGATCCTCGACCGACGGCACGCCATCACCACCGGCCTGGTCGCGACCGCCGCAACCGCGTTCGCACCGGCAACCGAGGCCGCCGCGGCCGCCGCCTCGGCGGGCGACGGCCGGCCGCCGGCGTTCTATCCGCTCAAGGTCGGCGGAATCGAAGTGATCCGGGTCCATGACGGCGTGGCGGCACGGCCCTTGGATGCCGGCTTCGTCACCAATGCCGAACTGGCCGAGGTGGAGGCGGCGCTGGCGGCGGCTTTCCAGCCGACCGACACGGTGATCATCCCGTTCACCACCACGGTGCTGCGCACGCCCGAGCACACGGTGCTGATCGACACCAGCCTCGGGGAGTTCGGGCCGCCCACCGCGGGCGCCTGGCGGCAGAACCTTGCCGCCGCCGGCGTCGACGCGGCGCAGGTGGACCTGGTCGTGATCAGCCATTTCCACGGCGACCATATCAGCGGCATGCGCGGCAAGGACGGCACCGCGGCCTTCCCGCAGGCGAAGGTGATGGTTCCGGAAGCGGAGTGGGCTTTCTGGATGGACGAGGGCCAGATGAGCCGCGCGCCGGAGGGCATGCAGCCCAGCTTCCAGAACGTGCACCGCGTGTTCGATCCGATCGCCGACGAGGTGGCGATGTTCGGCGACGACCAGGAGTTGGTGCCGGGCCTGCGGGTCATCGCGGCGCCCGGCCACACGCCGGGCCATTCGGCGTTCATGGTCGCGGACGGCGACGAGCAGCTCCTGATCTGGTCGGACACCACGAACAAGCCCGAGCTGTTCGTCCGCAATCCCGGCTGGCACGCCGTGTTCGACATGGACGGGGAGCAGGCGGCGGCGACCCGGCGCAAGCTGCTCGACATGGCCGCTGCCGACCGGCTGAGGGTCGCGGGTTATCATTTCCCGTTCCCGGCCACCGGGCACATCGCCCGCCGGGACGACGGCTACGAATATGTGCCGGTGTTCTGGCAGACGAGCCTCTAGCCCGGCAGGCAGCGCGGCTCAGGCGACCCGGAGCCAGCCCTCGGTGCGCAGAGCGTGCAACCGCTCGCGGTAGGCCAGGCGCAACTGGCCCGGGGACGACAGCCACATGATGGCCGGCTGCCCAGCCACCTTCGCCATCGAGCCGTCGCCGGCGACGAGACGCAGCTCCCAGCGGCGGCGTTGCGACGAGCCGTGGAGCGGGCGGACATGCAGTTTCGCGGTCCGCTCGCTGGCGGGATGGCGGTAGTGACGCTCACGCATCTGGTGGCATTCCACAATGGCGTTGGGATTATGGGAGGGCGGCGCCGCGACCAATGACAGGTTCGGATGCAGCGGCGTGTTGTATCGAAGCGGTTTGGGCGTTGGTTGCCCTTCGCAATACGCGCGACCCGACCTCAGGCGAGCGCCAGCAGCGCAAACATCAGGATCACGACGCCCCACCCTGCCGCGGCATTGCCGCCCGTGTAGATCGGTCCCGGATAGAAGCTGTAGCTCATCATCGGATGTCCCCTTCAACTGATGGCGCCTTTCGGCTTCACCATGATGACAATGTGGCCGATGGAACCGCTGGTCGCTGTGACGCCGATCACACCGCTTGGTAAATGTGCCCTAAGGTTCGCCCTGCTGCTGACGCTGGCCTCGCCGGCGCTCGCGAACGGCGCGTCCAGCGGCGGCAGCGGCTTCTTTTTCGGCGGTCATGGCCGGCTGCTCACCGCCGCGCACGTGGTCGCCGCCTGCGGCAGCATCTCGGTGGTGCCGCAGGGTGCGTCCGCGCACCGCGCCGAGGTCGCCATGCTTGACCCCGTGCGCGATGTCGCCGTGCTGCTGGTCGCGGGGGCGGATTTTCCCGATCCGGGGCTGGCGGACGAGGTGGCGGTCGGCGGTTCGCTCACCGCCTTCGGCTATCCCGGTGCCGCCAGCAGCGCTCGCCTGCACGCCCTGCCGCTGGTCGCGGTCGAGTTGCCGATCCCGCGCCCGCCGGACCGGATGCCCTTGCGCGGCGCGGTAGCCGAGCCCGGGATGAGCGGCGCGCCGCTCCTGGACCCCGGCGGCCGCGTCGCCGGGATGCTGCTGGGACGAGGCGACGCAGCCGCGGCCGACGCGGCGGCCTTGGCGCGCCGGGTGGGCTACCCGGTCGATGAGATCGCCATCGCCCTGCCCGCCATCTGGCTCGCGCGCGCTCAGGCAGCCGCCGATCCTCCGCGGCGCGGCCCGGTCACGGTGGCGCGCGTCCTCTGCGGCCCACGCTAGAGCAGCCGCTCCAGCTCCTGCACGCTGGCCAGGACGTGGTCGGCCAAGGGCTCGAGGCGGTTCCGTGGCATGGCGCCGGTCAGGACCGCGACCGCCGCAGCACAACCGGCACTGCGCGCCATGAGCAGGTCGGCCGGCGTGTCGCCCACCACGATGACCTGGTCCGGACGCAGCCCCCGGTCGCGGCAGAAGGCCAGTGCCATGCCGGGGTCCGGCTTCTCGCCATGGCCGGCGTCGGCCCCGACGACGAAATCCAGGCGGTCGGCGATGCCGAGGAACCGGGCGTGGGCATGGGCGATGGCGGTGTCGTCCATGGTGGCGACGCCCAGGCTCAGCCCGCGTGCCCGCAGCCGGTCGAGCAGCCCCGGCAGATCGCCCACCGCCTGCGGCGGATAGCGGCCGACGTCCGAGAAATGGCGGACCACCGCTTCCAGCACGTCGAGCCGGCCGTCGATCTCGGGCGTGGCCGACCAGCTGGCGGCGATGCCCTCGTTGCTGTCCCAGAGCAGACGGCTGTCCGGCGCGAAGCTGGCGGTGGCGACGTCGTAGCCCTGGCTGGCCAGCAGCGCGGCGGCGAGCTCCGGCCCGCCGCCGAGCCGGCGCGCCATCTCCTCGGCCACCCCGCAATAGGCCGGGACCCAGGTGGCGCTGAAGTCGATCAGCGTGCCGTCCTTGTCGAACAGGATGCCGCGGATCGTCGGGTCGCTCGTCATGGGCTCACATTCTTGTCAGCGGCGTGCGGCATGGTGGTGATTGCGTCCGAGCTTCGGCTGTGGTCGGTGTTGCGGCGTGGTCCGGCAAGGCTCCGGCGCCACCAACGGCAGGAGGCCATCACGTTGCGCTTCAAACTCCCGATAGTTGCGTTCGGCGTGGCGGCCGTCGTCGCCGGCGGCGTTGTATATGCACAGGATGCGCCCAAGGCCACCGGCGTGGTGGCCCTGCGGCAGGCGACCATGAAGGCCAACGGCGATCACATGGCCGCCATCAAGGTGATCCTCACCGAGACCCCCGAGCTGATGGCGCTGGTGCCCGCGCACGCCGAGGCGATCCACGGCGATGCCGAGTCCACGTCGAAGCTGTTCCCGCCGGGCAGCGACCAGCCGGCGAGCTGGGCCCTGCCGGCGGTGTGGAGCGACCAGGCCGGATTCGAGGCGGCGGCGACCAAGGCCACCGAACTGTCGGGCAAGCTGGTCGAGGCGGCGAAGGGCGGCGATCCGCAGGCGACCCTCGCCGCGTTCGCCACGCTGGGCAAGGAAGGCTGCGGCGGTTGCCACCAGACCTTCCGCAAGAAGGACAGCTGAGAACGGCCGCTCTGCGGGGCGGCCTGCTGGCGCTCGGGCTCCTGCTCGCGGCGCCGGCGGCGGTTCGTGCCGACGGCGCGGACCTGGCCCGCGGCGAACTTCTGTTCCATATCGGCGGCTGCACGAACTGCCACACCGCCAAAGGCGGCCAGCCGCTTGCCGGCGGCGACGCCATCGTCAGCCCCTATGGCGACTTCTACGCGCCCAACATCACCCCTGATCCGGAGACGGGCATAGGCGACTGGACGCTGGACCAGTTCGTCCGGGCCATGCGCGAAGGTCGCGACCGGGACGACCGGCCGCTCTACCCGGCGTTCCCCTACACCTCCTATACGCGGATGACGGACGCCGACCTGGCCGCGCTCAAGGGCTACCTCGACACGCTGCCGGCGGTGAACCAGCCCGCCAAGCCGCACGCGCTCCGGTTCCCGTTCAATCTCCGCTGGGGCCTCTATCTCTGGCAGTGGCTGTTCTTCGCGCCCGAGCGGTTCCAGCAGGATCCGGCGAGGGACGAGGCCTGGAATCGCGGCGCCTACCTGGTTCAGGCGCCGGGCCATTGCGCCGAGTGCCACACGCCGCGCACCTTCTATGGCGTGCTGGAGCGGGACCAGGCCTTCACCGGCGCGCAATTGGGCAAGGAGAAGGTCCCGAACATCACGCCCGACCCCAAGAGCGGCATCGGGCAGTGGAGCGCCAGCGACCTCGGCACCTTCCTCAAGCTCGGCATGACGCCGGACGGCGACTTCGTCGGCTCGGAGATGGCCAAGGTGGTGAACAATGGCACCAGCAAGCTGCCGGACCCCGACATTGCGGGCATCGTCGCCTATCTCGAGAGCCTGCCGCCGTCTTGAGCCTTGACGCGCGGGTTGGCGTGCCGCGTTGTTCGCGCCGCGACGGGAGCAGCGGACGGTCGGGCATGCGCAACGCGATTGTGGTCACGGTCGGCCTGCTGGCGCTGGGCGCGTGCATTCCCGCCAAGATCGTCGAGAGCGACGGGCCGCGCGTGACCTATGCCTGGAGTTCCGCCGACACCAGCCTCGATCGCGTCTACACGCTGGCGATCAGCTACTGCCAGGGCTGGAACGCGCCAGCGCGGCTGGTCTCCGACACGGTGGACGGCCAGGAGCACATCTCGATCTTCGCCTGCGCGCAGCGCCCGACCCTGCCGTTCGGCGACACGCCACCAGGCCGCCTCCTGAAGAGGATCTAGCCTCGCGATGGTCGACCTCACCCGCCTGTCCGCGCGCGAGGTCGTCCGCCGCCTGCGCGCAGGCGAGCTTTCTCCGCTGGCGGTGCTCGACGCCGCCCTGGAGCGGATCGCCGTGGTGGACCCGGTGGTGAATGCGCTGCCCACGTTGTGCGCCGAGCGGGCACGCGATCATGCGCGCCGGATCATGGCCGGCACCGCGCCGGCCGGCCGGCTGCACGGCATGCCGGTGGTGATCAAGGACCTGGTGGAGGTCGCCGGCGTGCGCACCACGCACGGCTCGCCGATCTTCGCCGACGCGGTGCCGACGCGCTCGTCCTGGAGCGTCGAGCGCATCGAGGCCGCGGGCGGCGTGGTTCTCGGCAAGTCGAACACCCCCGAGTTCGGTGCCGGGGCCAACACCTTCAACGAGGTGTTCGGTGCGACCCGCAACCCGTGGAGCAACGCCCTCACCTGCGGCGGCTCCTCCGGCGGCGCTGCCGTGGCGCTCGCCACCGGGATGAGCTGGCTGGCCGACGGCTCGGACCTGGGCGGTTCCCTGCGCACGCCGGCCGCGTTCTGCGGCGTGGTCGGGCTGCGGCCTTCGCCCGGGCGCGTTCCCGACGGGCCGGACCAGCTGCCTTTCAACACCCTGTCGGTGAACGGCCCGATGGCCCGCGACGTGCGCGACGCCGCCCTGTTCCTGGACGTGCTCGCCGGCTTCGACCCGCGCGATCCCCTGAGCTACGGCGCGCCGGCACGGCCCTATGCGGAGAGCGTCGAGCAGTGCCCGCCCCTGCGGCGGGTCGCGTTCTCGCCCGATCTCGGCGGGATCACGCCGGTGGATCCCGAGATCGCCGCGATCTGCGCCGCCGCCGCCGCGCGCTTTGAGGAACTCGGCGTGGAGGTGGTCGAGGCGGCGCCGGACCTCGGCAGCGCTGTCGCGACC
Organism: uncultured Alphaproteobacteria bacterium; assembly: GCA_963720725.1. Lineage (GTDB taxonomy): Bacteria > Pseudomonadota > Alphaproteobacteria > Geminicoccales > Geminicoccaceae > Benzoatithermus. The sequence continues at coordinate 643,943 of CAVRGN010000013.1, read as the reverse complement.
TTCACCACCCTGCGCGCCGCCCAATACGCCGCCGGGATGGAGCCGCTGCTGCTGGCGCACCGCGACCGGCTCAAGCCCGAGGTGGTCTGGAACATCGAGCACGGCCTCGGGCTCACGGCGGCGGAGATCGGACGCGCCGAGCGCGCGCGGGGCGAGTTGCAGCGCGCTGCCGCCGCATTCCTGGCCGAGCACGACCTGCTCCTGTGCCCGACGGCGATCGCACCGCCCTTCCCGGTTCAGCAGCGCTACCTGGCCGAGCTCAACGGCCACCGCTTTGCCAGCTACATCGACTGGGTGAGCATCGCCTACGCGATCACGCTCACCGCCTGCCCGGCCCTGTCGCTGCCCTGCGGCTTCACCGCCGCCGGCCTGCCCGTGGGGTTGCAGATGGTCGGGCCGCCACGCGGCGAGGCGAAGCTGCTGGCGGCGGCAGCCCTGCTCGAGGACCGTCTGGGGCTCGCGGGCTCGGTCCCGATCGACCCACGACCTTGACGCCGTCGGCACGGCGTCAGCGCAGGCCGGCCGCCGGTACGCCCGCCGGAGCCGCAAGCGCGGCGACGGCGAGATGCAGGGCGAAATTGCAGATCGGGTAGACCACCAGCCCGGCCTCATGCCAGCCGTGGATGGCCAGGGTCGAGACGAGCAGCAGCGCATAGGCCGCCGCCCAGACCAGCCAAGGCGCGGCGCGCTCGGATGCCGGATGCTGCCGCACCGAGCGCAGCAGGGGCACGAACGACATCACGGTGCTGCCGTTGCTGCACAACAGGATGCCGATGGTCGCGGCGTGCCGCAGGTCCGGGGAGATCCAGCCCCGCTGGCCCATCACCGACAGCGCCACATAGGCCGCCGTCAGCGCGAGGCAGCCCACCAGGGCGATGCGGTCGACCCCTTGCGCGGGCCACGCGAAGCCGATCTTGGCCCAGCTGACGGCCGCGACCCCGATGCTGCAGCTGGCGCACACCGCGGGCAGCAGCAGAAGCACAGGATCCGCGCCCAGGGCGGCGTGCAGCAGGACCAGGATCGTGGTGTCGTAGGCGAACAGCAGCCAGGTGGTGGGATTGGGGAGGATCTCGGCGCGCAGGCTGCCGCGAAAATAGAGGAAGTAGCCTGCCGCCTGCAACGCACCCGAGGTCAGCGACAGCACATCCCAGACGAGCACGGTACCGGTCTCCCGAGCAGGGGAGCCGGCAACCTAGATCCTGAACGTGCCCGCGGATGTGCGGTTGCCCACAGCCCGCCGCCCTTGCGTTCGTGACGCCGCCGCCGCACCGTCGCGAACGTCATGGCCGGTGTCGCGGTGGCGCAAGCCGCGCCGCCACCCGATCTCTAGTCAATGGTTTGCCGGCGACCGTGGGCCCTTTGCTGTGGGTGGGACGATGAGCGAGGATGGTGGCGATCTCGACCTGCGGTCGCTCGACGACGACGAGCTGGTCAAGCAGATGCAGGACGACCTCTATGACGGCCTCAAGGCCGAGGTGGAGGAAGGCGTCAACATCCTGCTCGAGCGCGGCTGGACGCCCTACCGGGTCCTGACCGAGGCGCTGGTCGGCGGCATGACCATCGTCGGCGTCGACTTCCGCGACGGCATCCTGTTCGTGCCCGAGGTCCTGCTGGCCGCCAACGCCATGAAGGGCGGCATGGCGATCCTGCGCCCGCTGCTGGTCGAGACCGGCGCCCCGCCCTCGGGCAAGATGGTGATCGGCACCGTGAAAGGCGACATCCACGACATCGGCAAGAACCTGGTGGGCATGATGATGGAGGGAGCCGGGTTCGAGGTGATCGACCTCGGCATCAACTGCGACGTCGACAAATATTTGAACGCCCTGGCCGAGCACAAGCCGGACATCCTGGGCATGTCCGCACTGCTCACCACCACCATGCCCTACATGAAGGTCGTGATCGACACGATGAAGGAGAAGGGCATCCGCGACGACTATGTCGTTCTGGTGGGCGGCGCACCGCTCAACGAGGCCTTCGCCGAGGCCGTGGGGGCGGACGCCTACTGCCGCGACGCCGCGGTCGCGGTCGAGACCGCCAAGGACTATGTGGCACGCCGCCACAACCAGCGCGGCGGCGTGTCGGCGTGAGCCGATGGCGCCGGCTCGCACGCTCCTGATCGCCTGCGGCGCCCTCGCGCGCGAGACCTTGGCCGCGATCGAGGCGAACGGGCTGCGCCATGTCGAGGTGACCTGCATCTCGGCCCTCCTGCACAACCGGCCGGAGCGCATTCCGCAAGCCGTGCGCGAGAAGATCCGTGAGCACCGCAAGGACTACGGGCGCATCCTCGTCCTCTACGCCGACTGCGGGACCGGCGGCATGCTCGACCGGGTGCTGGCCGAGGAAGGCGTGGAGCGGATCGGCGGCCCGCACTGCTACGCCTTCTATGCGGGGCAGAAGGTCTTCGACGCACTGGCCGATGCGGAGCCGGGCACCTTCTATCTCACCGACTTCTTGACCCGGCAATTCGACACGCTGGTGATCGAGGGCCTGGGGCTGGACCGGCACCCGGAGCTTCGCGACCTCTATTTCGGCAACTACCGCCGTCTGGTCTACCTCGCCCAGACCGAGGATCAGGAGCTGCAGACGGCGGCGCGGGCCGCGGCCGAGCGGATTGGTCTGGCCTACGAATACCGCTTCACCGGGCTGGGCGAGCTCGCCCGGTTCGTCGGCACCGCCTGAGGACATCCCATGGCCGAGAAGGTCGTCGTCTACTGGCGGGACATCCCCGCCCAGGTGATCGTCAAGGCGGGCCGCAAGGCCGCCAAGCGCCAGCTCGCCGAGCGCTTCGAGCAGGCGATCGACCGCGCCGCGATGCGGGCCCAGCTCACCGGCACCGACGCCTATCTCGAGCAGTGGCGCCGCGCCGATCCCGTGCCGTGCGGCGACGATCTGGAGGCCGAGGCCACCGCCGCTGCCGAGGCGCTGGAGGCCGAGTTCACGGCCGAGCGTCTGCGCGAGCTGGTCGCCAACGGCGGCAACGCGGCCGCCTGATGTACGCCGTCCGCCTCTGGTCGGTCCGCCGCGCCGGCTTCTGGGAGTGGTTCTACCGCCACTTCGAATGGGCCTATGTCGCGGCCGGGCCAGTGCTCGAGCGCGTGGGCTTGGAGCGCCTGGAAGCGCCGGCCGCTCTGGTCGAGCGCAACGTCAAGGGCTTCCTGTTCGACTGCCAGATGTGCGGCAAGTGCGTGCTGAGTGCCACCGGCATGTCCTGCCCGATGAACTGCCCCAAGCAGATGCGCAACGGGCCCTGCGGCGGCGTGCGGGCCAACGGGCATTGCGAGGTCAAGCCGGAGATGCGCTGCGTCTGGGTGCAGGCCTGGGAAGGCTCGCGGCGCATGGACGAGGGCGACCGGATCACGGAGCTGCAGCCGCCGGTCGATCACCGCCGCAAGGGTAGCTCGTCCTGGCTGGCGGTGATCCGCGAGCAGCTCCGATGATCGCCCAGGACGACCGCCGGCTGGTCGACCCCGCCGACCCACTCCCCCAGCTGCCCGGCCACTCCTCGCGCGGACGGTTGGAGCGCGTGCTGCGGGCGGGGCGCTTCGCGGTGACCTCCGAGCTCAATCCGCCGGACTCCGCCGACCCTCGCGACGTGTACGACCGGGCGGTGGTCCTGTCGGAGGTCTGCGACGCGATCAACGCCGTCGACGCCTCGGGTGCTCACGTCCACATGTCGAGCGTGGGCATCTGCGGCCTGCTCACCCGCGCCGGCTACGCCGTGGTCATGCAGATCGCCTGCCGCGACAAGAACCGGATCGCGATCCAGGGCGACGTGCTGGGTGCGGCCGCCATGGGCGTCGCCAACATCCTGTGCCTGACCGGCGACGGGGTGCAGTGCGGCGACCAGCCCGAGGCCAAGCCGGTCTTCGATCTCGACGGCATCAGCCTGCTCAACACCGTGCGCACCATGCGGGACGAGAAGCGGTTCCTCTCGGGCCGCAAGATCACCTCGCCGCCGCAGGTGTTCATCGGTGCGGCGGTCAACCCGTTCGTGCCGCCGCTCGACTACCGCCCGGTCCACTTCGCCAAGAAGATCGCGGCCGGCGCCCAGTTCGTGCAGACCCAGTACTGCTACGACCTGCCGCTCCTCAAGCGCTTCATGGCGCGGGTGCGCGAGCAGGGGCTGCACGAGAAATGCTTCATCCTGGTCGGCGTGGGGCCCTTGGCCTCGGCCAAGACGGCGCGCTGGATGCGCTCCTCGGTGCCCGGCGTGCACATTCCGGACGGAATTGTCGATCGGATCGAGAAGGCCGGGACGCCCAAGGAGCAGAAGGCCCTGGGCAAGCAGCTCTGCGTCGAGCTGATCCAGGAGATCCGCGAGGTCCCCGGCGTGCACGGCGTGCACGTCATGGCCTACCGCCAGGAAGAGTTCGTGTCGGACATCATCCAGTCATCGGGCGTCCTTCAGGGACGCCGCAGGCGCGGACGAGCGCCTGCCGTCAACGGGGGAACAGTTACATGACCGAGACCGTGGTGAGCTCGGCGACCAGGACGGTCGTCATCGGCTTCGACCGGCCGTTCTGCATCATCGGCGAGCGGATCAACCCGACCGGCCGCAAGAAGCTCGCGGCCGAGATGGCGGCCGGCGACTTCTCGACCGTCGAGAGGGACACGCTGGCCCAGGTCGAGGCCGGCGCCCACATGCTGGACGTCAACGCCGGCATCCCGCTGGCCGACGAGCCGGCGATCCTGGCCAAGACCATCCAGCTGGTGCAGTCGCTCACCGACCTGCCGCTCTCGATCGACAGCTCGATCGTGGCCGCGCTGGAGGCCGGGCTCGCCGTCTACAAGGGTCGGCCGCTGGTCAACTCGGTGACCGGCGAGGAGGAGCGGCTCGAGGCCGTCCTGCCGCTGATCAAGAAGTACGACTGCGCGGTGGTCGCGATCTCCAACGACGAGACCGGCATCAGCGAGGACCCCGACGTCCGCTTCGAGGTCGCCAAGAAGATCGTCCACCACGCCCAGGACTACGGCATCAAGCCCAAGGACATCGTGGTCGACCCGCTGGTCATGCCGATCGGCGCCCTGGGCAACGCCGGCAGGTCCGCCTTCCACCTCCTGCGCCGGCTGAAGGAGGAGCTGAAGGTCAACAGCACCTGCGGTGCCTCCAACGTCAGCTTCGGCCTGCCCAACCGCCACGGCCTCAACGCCGCCTTCCTCTCCATGGCGAGCCTCGCCGGCATGACCTCGGCGATCATGAACCCGCTGCACCTGGAGGAGATGCAGGGGGTGATGGGTGCCGACGTGATGCTGGGCAAGGACGTGCATTGCCGCCGCTGGCTGACGCGGTTCCGCGAGGCCCCGGCCGAGGGCTCGGCGGCTGCAGCGGCCGCAGGAGCGCGCGGCGAGCGTCGTCGCCGGCGGGAAGCCGCTGCCGGATGAGCGACGCCCTCGTCGTCTTCACCCCCTCGGGCAAGCGCGGCCGGTTCGCGCTAGGTACGCCGGTGCTGACCGCGGCGCGGCAGCTCGGCGTCGACATCGATTCGGTGTGCGGCGGGCGGGCGATCTGCGGGCGGTGCCAGGTGACCGTGGGCGAGGGCAGCTTCGCCAAGCACGGGATCACCAGTGCCTCCGAGCATCTGAGCGCGTTCTCAGCGGTCGAGGAGCGGTATCAGGGCAGGAAGGGTCTGCAGACCGGCCGGCGGCTGTCCTGCCAGGCGCAGCTGCAAGGCGACATCGTCATCGACGTGCCGGCCGACAGCCAGGTGCACAAGCAGGTGGTCAGGAAGCGCGCCGAGGTGCGCGCGATCGAGCTCGATACCACGACCCGGCTTCACTATGTCGAGGTCGAGGAGCCGGACATGCACCGGCAGCGCGGAGACTTCGAACGGGTCGAGGAGGCGCTGCAAACGCAGTGGGGGCTGGGCAGGCTCACCATCGACCTGGGCCCGTTACGCGAGCTGCAGAAGGCGCTGCGCAAGGGCGAGTGGAAGGTCACCGTGGCCGTCCACCAGGGGAGCCGGATCACCGCCTGCTGGCCCGGCTTCCACGACCGGCTGCTCGGGGTCGCGGTCGACATCGGCTCGACCACCATCGCCGCCCATCTGTGCGACATGGCGACCGGCGAGGTCCTGGCCTCGTCGGGGATGATGAACCCGCAGATCCGCTTCGGCGAGGATCTGATGTCGCGGGTGTCCTACTCGATGATGAACCCCGGCGGCGAGGCGGAGATGACCGCGGCCGTGCGCACCGCCATGGGCGCACTCCTGGCCGAGCTGTGCGCCGAGGCCGGAGGCCGAGCCGTCGGACGTCCTGGAGCTCGTCTTCGTCGGCAACCCGATCATGCACCACCTGCTCCTGGGCATCGACCCGGTCGAGCTGGGTGGTGCTCCCTTCGCGCTCGCGACCGACAGTGCGCTCGACCTCAAGGCATCCGACCTCGACCTGCACACCGTGAACCCCGGTTGCCGGGTCTATGTCCTCCCCTGCATCGCCGGCCATGTCGGTGCCGACTGCGCCGGGGTCGTGCTCTCCGAGACGCCCTGGCTCAACGAGGAGGTGACACTCCTGGTCGATGTCGGCACCAACGCCGAGATCGTCCTGGGCAACAAGGACAAGCTCCTCGCCTGCTCCTCCCCGACCGGACCCGCCTTCGAGGGGGCGCAGATCGGCAACGGCCAGCGCGCCGCCCCCGGTGCCATCGAGCGGGTGCGGATCGACCGGGACACGCTGGAGCCGCGCTTCAAGGTGATCGGCTGCGAGCTGTGGTCGGACGACCCGGCCTTCGCCGAGGCCACCAGGAAGACCGGGGTCACCGGCATCTGCGGCTCGGGCATCATCGAGGCCTTGGCGGAGATGTACCTGGCCGGGCTGATCACGACCGACGGGGTCGTCGACGGCGCCATGGCGGAGCGCAGCCCGCGCATCCGCGCCACCGGCCGCACCTTCGGCTACCTGCTCCACGCCGGCGAGCCCGAGATCGTCGTCTCGCAGAACGACATCCGCGCCATCCAGCTCGCCAAGGCCGCCCTCTACGCCGGTGCCCGGCTGCTCATGGACCGGCTGGGCGTCGACAGCGTCGGCCGCGTGACCCTGGCCGGCGCCTTCGGCAGCCACATCGACCCGGTCTACGCCATGGTGCTGGGCATGATCCCGGACTGCCCGCTGGAGAAGGTGGGCTCGGCAGGCAACGCAGCGGGCACGGGTGCGCGGATCGCCCTCCTGAACCGCAAGGCGCGGGCCGAGATCGAGGAGGTGGTGGAGCGGATCGAGAAGGTGGAGACCGCGATCGAGCCGCGCTTCCAGGAGCATTTCGTGGCGGCGATGGCGATCCCGCACAAGACCGCGGGCTATCCCAATCTGGCCGCTGCGATCTCCCTGCCGGCGGCGAAGGAAGCGGCGGCCGCAGGCGAGGGACGGCGGCGCCGCCGTCCCGTCTGAGCGCTCAGATCGGCGCCACCGTCTCGACCGCGATCCGGCTGTTCTCCCAATGGGACCCAGCCTGCAGCGCCAGGGCGGCGGTGATCAGGCCCAGGACGATGAGCGGGGTCAGCGCCAGGATGATTGCGGACAGGCTGCGGAGCGGCATCGACGTGGTCCAGAGGACTCGCACCGGGTGCACAAGATCGGAGGCGGAAGATAATGCAGGCCGGGGCTCAACGGCATGGGCGACGCCCCGGCATCTTGCCGCAGGGGCGGTGGTTCAGCGGCAATAGTTGAGCGCGCCGGCCATCTGCACGCTCCAGGGCCGCCGGACCACGCCGTCGAGCAGCTTGACCAGCCGGCGCGTCCGCATGTCGATCACCGCCACCGCTCCGACGTCGCCGAGCGCGACGTAGAGCCGCGTCCCTGCTGCGTCCGCGACGCCAGCCTCGGGTTCGCCCGGCAGCGCGAGCTCCGCGAGCACGGCACCCGAATCCAGGTCGATCGCGGTGGCCCTGCGGTCGCCGCGGCTGAGCACGAAGGCGGTGCTCCCGAACCAGCCGAAGGCGACGTCGGTGATGTCCGTCCCCACCGGCACCCGGGCGATCTCCGCCAGGGTGGCGCCGTCCAGCACCGCCACGGTGGGCTCGCCGCGATGCGGCACCAGGATGCGCCTGCCATCCATGGTGGCGAAGGCATGCCAGGGAAGCTCGCCGACCTGCACCCGTCCCACGGCCTCGCCCCGCGCGAGATCGATGAGTGCCAGCTCGCTGCCGCTGCCGAAGGCGGCCAGCGCGCGGCGGCCGTCGGGCAGCAGCGTGATGTCGACCACGCCGCCGAGTTCGGCGTCCGCCGGCGCCAGGTCGATCTGCCGCGCCACCGTGCCGGCGGCGACGTCGATCTCGGTGACGCGGTTGGCGCCGAGATTGCCCACATAGAGCCGCCGGCCATCGGCCGAGAACGCCAGGTGATGCGGGGTCGAGAGCCGCGGGATGCTGGCCGTCTGGCGCTGCTGGACGAGGTCGACCAGGGCGACGGCGTCGCCCTCGAGGCTGCTGACCGCGAGCATCCGGCCGGCCGGGTCGAGCGCGATGCCGTCGGGTCGCAGATCGAGGGCGACCTGCCTGGTCGGCAGGATGCCGTTGACGTCGATCAGGTTGGCCGTGTCGCCGCGCCAACTCGTGGTCACCAGCAGGTCGAGGTCGGTGGAGACAGCCGCGTGCAGCGGAGCGCTGCCCGTGCGCAGGCGGCGGATGACCCGGTCGCCGCGCGGGTCGATCACCGCCACCTCGGCGGTCAGCCTGCTCGACACGAACATCAGCTCGTCGGCCGCGTGAGCCGTCATCGGCAGCAGCGACAGGCACAGCAGCAGCAGGTGCGGCATGCGACCACGGTGGGCCATCATCAAATCTGCATCGCCAATGCGTCGAACAGCATCATTAGCTTAGCACCGATCATCGCAAGGCTGCAGGAGAACACGCATGTTCGAGCATAGCTCGGTATCGCTCGCCGGCCGCAAGGGCCTGGTCACGGGCATCGCCAACGACCAGTCGATCGCCTGGGGCTGCGCCAAGGCGTTCCGCTTCCTGGGCGCCGACCTCGCCGTCACCTATCTGAACGAGAAAGCCCGGCCGCACGTCGAACCCTTGGCGCGCGAGCTGGAGGCGGAGATCCTGGCCCCGCTCGACCTGCGCGAAGACGGCCAGCTCGAGGCGGTGTTCGCGCAGATCGAGGAGCGCTGGGGCCGGCTGGACTTTCTGCTGCACTCGATCGCCTTCGCGCCGCGCGAGGATCTGCACGGGCGGGTGGTGGACTGCTCCCGCGCCGGGTTCATGCAGGCGATGGACATTTCCTGCTGGTCGTTCATCCGGATGGCCAAGCTCGCCGAGCCCTTGATGGACCGGGGCGGCGCCCTGTTCTGCATGACCTATTACGGCTCGCAGGTGGTGGTCGAGCACTACAACATGATGGGCCCCGTCAAGGCCGCCCTGGAGAGCGCCACGCGCTACCTCGCGGCCGAGCTCGGACCGCAAGGCATCCGCGTGCACGCGGTTTCGCCCGGGCCGCTCAAGACGCGGGCCGCCTCGGGCATCGCCGAATTCGACGAGATGCTCGACCGGGCGCAAGGTAAGGCGCCGATGCAGCGGTTGGTCTCGATCGAGGATGTCGGCCTCGCCACCGCCTATCTCGCCACCGACGCCGCGAAGCTCTTGACCGGACAGACGCTCTACATCGACGGTGGCTACAGCATCATCGACTGACCCCGAGGGCGCCTTGCGCATCACCGCCGTCCGCACCACGCCGCTGTTCCTGCCCTACCGTCAGCCCTATCACTGGGCCTACGGCGTGGTGGACGGGGCCGAGCCGGTGCTGGTCGAGATCGATACCGACGCCGGCGTCACCGGGATCGGCGAGAGCGTCGGCGCCACCGACGCGGCGGCGGTGGCGGCGGCACTACGGCGGGTGGCCCCGGATCTCGTGGGACAGCTCGCGTTCGACAATGCGCGCCTGACCGAGCGTCTGCACCGCAAGCATTTCGGCGGCCTCGGCCCCGCCAACCAGCGGCGCTACTCCAATCAGATCCTGGCCGGGGTCGAGCTCGCCCTGTGGGACGCGCTCGGCAAGCTGCTGGGCCAGCCGGTGCACCGGCTCCTGGGCGGAGCGGTACGCGACGAGATCGCCTATTTCGGCTTCGTCCAAGGAGACGGGCCGGAGGAACTGGCAGCCCATGCCCGCGAGCTCGCGGGCCGGGGCTGCGAGGTGATCTACCTGAAGGTGGGCCGCGGCGGCGAGGCTGACCTGGCCAACACCCGGGCGGTGCGGGAGGCGATCGGCGGGCGGCGGCTGCGGCTCGACGCCAACGAGGCCTGGGACACGCTGACCGCACGGCGGATGATCGCGCAACTGCTGCCGTTCGCGCCCGAGTTCGTCGAGCAGCCGTCGGCCGCGGAAAGCCCGGCCGCCCTCGCCCGGCTGCGCAAGGTGGCCCCGGTCCCGATCGCCGCCGACCAGCTGGTCTCCACCCCGCAGCAGGTGTTCGAGGTCTGCCGCCACGAGGCGGCCGACGTGATCGTCCTGGGCATCCACGAGACCGGCGGGCTTACCGGGATGCGCAAGGCCGCGGCGGTCGCCGAGGCCGCCGGGCTCAACATCTGCCTGCACGGCGTCTACGAGAGCGGAATCACCACCTGCGCCAGCAACCAGGTGGCCGCGACCATCCCCAACCTCGACGACGGCAACCAGATCATGGTCCAGCTGCTGGCCGAGGACATCGTGGCGTCTCCTTCGCTCGCCACCCTGGACGGCCGCCTGCCGGTGATCGATGGCCCGGGCTTCGGGATTCGAGCTCGACCGGGACGCTGTTCGGCGCGCGGCCGCAGCGCTGGCGCGAACGCCAACCCTGACCCTCGGCCCGGCCCGCGCGCCCCGCGGCCAGCGCGATCATCGCTCGGGCTCTCTCCCAGCATCGATGCTTGCGGTCAAACACCGCACCATGCATGGTTGGTGGGACTACCCGTCGACAGGCCCGCTGATCCAGGCGCTTGAAATTGAAGGGGCGAGATGATGCTAAGGATCATCGGCGCCGGCGTGGGCCGAACCGGGACCTATTCGCTCAAGCTCGCTCTCAATCGTCTCGGAACGGGCCCTTGCCACCATATGGAAGAGGTGTTGTTCAATCAGGCGGTGCAGGTGCCGCTCTGGGCGGCGGCGGCGAGCGGGCAGCCGGACTGGGACGCGGTCTACCAAGGCTATGAAAGTGCCGTCGACTGGCCGACGGCCGGATTTTTCCGTGAGCTGAATGCAGCCTATCCGTCGGCGAAGTTCGTCCTGACCCACCGCAGCCCGGATAGCTGGGTCGAAAGCTTCTGCACGACGATCTACAAACTGCTGGCCGGCAGGGATGCCGTTCCGCGGGAAATGCTGCCCTGGCTCGATATGGCGACCGCCGTCATCGCCAAGACCGGTTTTCCGCTCGGGCTCGACGAGGCGGGTCTCAGGCAGGCCTTCATCGCGCACCATGATGCGGTCAAGGCGGCGATCCCGGCCGATCAACTCCTCGTCTATCAGGTGAGGGAAGGCTGGGACCCGCTCTGTGCGTTCCTCGACGTACCGGTCCCCTCCGAGCCGTTCCCGCGCACCAACGACCGCGGCGAATTCTGGAACCGAGTGTCCGGCAAGAAGTGACCGTCGAGAGACCGGGCGAGCGGTGGCGCGAGCGATAGGCGGGCCACGGGTCGGTAACGTGCTACGGTGCCGGAGTTCGGCCGCAGGAGAATTCGGGCCATGAACCGCCGTCTGGCTGCCGTGCTGATGGCCGACGTGGTCGGCTACAGCCGCCTGATGGAGGTGGATGAGGCGGGCACGCTGGCCGCTCTCAAGCGACGGCGTCACGCCATTCTGGAGCCGGTCGTCCGTGAGCATGGCGGCCGCATCGTCAAGGTCATGGGCGACAGCGTGCTGATCGAGTTCGCCAGTGCGGTGAATGCGGTCGCCGGTGCGTTGGAGCTGCAGCGGCGGATGGCAGACGCCGACGCAGCGCTGCCCGAGGATCGGCGGATTTTGCTGCGCATCGGCATCAATCTCGGCGATGTCATCGCCGAGGGCGGTGACATCTACGGCGATGGCGTCAACATCGCCGCCCGGTTGGAGACCCTGGCGGAGCCCGGCAGCATCTGCATCGCGGCCAACGTCTTCGACCAGGTTTGTGGCAAGCTCCCGGCCACCTTCGCGGACCTGGGCGAGCAGCCAGTGAAGAACCTGGCGCGTCCGGTACGGGCCCACGGGGTGCGCCCGAAGGACGCCGGCGACGACCGCCCCGCCGTGCCGGCCCCACCGTGCCTGCCGAACAAGCCCTCCATCGCCGTCCTGCCGTTCCAGAACATGAGCGGCGATGCCGAGCAGGAATACTTCGCCGACGGTATGGTCGAGGACATCATCACCGGGTTGGCGCGCCTTCCCTGGCTGTTCGTGATCGCCCGCAACTCCTGTTTCACCTACCAGGGCCGCGCCGTCGACGTGAAGCAGGTCGGCCGCGAGTTGGGCGTGCGCTACGTGCTCGAAGGCAGCGTGCGCAGGGCCGGTGGGCGGGTGCGCATCACGGGCCAGCTGATCGACGCGATAACCGGTGCGCACTTGTGGGCCGACCGGTTCCACGGCGAGCTGGCCGATGTGTTCGAGCTACAGGACCGGGTGACCGAGAGCGTGGTCGGCGTCATCGCGCCACGCCTGGAGCAGGCCGAGATCGAACGGGCCAAGCGCAAGCCCACTGCCAGCCTCGACGCTTACGACTACTATCTTCGTGGAATGGCCGCGTTCCATCGTTTCAGCCCAGCCGACAATGCGGAGGCGTTGGCGCTGTTCGCCAAGGCGGTCGAGATCGATCCCGACTACGCTGTCGCCCATGCCATGGGTGCGCGCTGCTACCTGCAGCGCAAGGGATTCGGCTGGGTGGTCGATCGGGACCGGGAGATCGCCGATACACTGCGGCTGGCCCGACGCGCCGTCGAGCTGGGCAGGGACGATGCCGTTTCGATGGCCCATGCCGGCATGTCGCTGGTCATCGTCGCCGGCGAGCTCGACGAGGGTGCCGCCCTCCTCGAGCAGGCGCTGGCGTTGAACCAGAACCTCGCTTGGGTCTGGCATTTCAGCGCCTTGGCCAAGGCGTTCCTGGGCGAGCCCGAAGTAGCGATCGAGCATGCCGCCCGGGCCATGCGCCTCAGCCCGCAGGACCCGCAGACCTTCGCCATGCAGATGGCGACCGCCTGGGGCCACTTTTTCCTCGGCCAGGACGAGGAGGCGACGCGCTGGGCCGAGGCGGCGTTGCGGCTGCAGCCGAGCTTCCTTGTTGGCGCGTCCGTCGCCGCCGCGGCGGCTGCGTTTGCCGGCCGGATGGCCGCGGCGGAACGCGCCATGGCCCGCCTGCGCGCGCTCGATCCGGAACTGCGGCTCAGCAATCTCAGGGCCTTCTTGCCCTTCCGCCGCGAGCAGGACTTCGCACGCTGGGCCGAAGGGCTACGGCTGGCGGGGCTGCCCGAGTGAGCGCCATTTTGCGCAGCGATGGTGGACGCAAGTCTGCCGGTGCTGGAGGGCTGGGCCTGGGCTTCGAGTTCGACCGGGATGCCATCGGGCGCGCCGCTGAACGCAACCGCCAGCCCGGCCGCTAGACCGCATGTGCCCAACCTCTGCGGACCCCCTCCTTCCGGATCCCGTACTGCGTGCCGGGTGCAGCCGCTTCCTGTCCGGGCACGGCGTCATGGATGGCCGCCGCTGGGTCGAGAGACTGGCTGAGTCGACCGAGCTTGACCTCCAGCTTGACGAGTACAACGTGGGCCCGGCGATCGAGCGCCTGGAACACGAGGTCGCGGGCCTGCTGGGCAAGGAATTCGGGTTGTTCTTCCACAAAGGCGTGGTGGCGCAGCAGGCCGTGCTTCTGGCTCATGCCGCGCGGGGCAATCGGCGCATCGTGGCATTGCATCCGAAGAGCCACATCGCTTTCGACGAAGCCGACGCGCTCGACCGGCTCGCCGGCTCGTTCCGCTGCGCATCGGTCCCGACCACAAGCCGTTCACCGTTGCCGACCTCGAGGCCGTCGTCGAGCCGCTCGCCGCCCTCAGCGTCGAGCTTCCGCTGCGCCGCGCGGCCTTTCAGGCACCGTCGTGGAACGAGCTGACGGGATCGCGCAATGGGCGCGTGAGCGCGGCGTGCCGTTGCACCTGACGGGGCGCGGCTCTGGGAAGTGCAGCCTTGGTACGGGCGACCGCTGGCCGAGATCGCCGCTCTCGCGGACACGGTCTATGTCTCGTTCTACAAGGGGCTCGGCGGCATGGGCGGCTGCGTCGTGGCCGGCCCGCGCGAGGTCATCGAGGCAGCCAAGCCCTGGCGCAGCCGCTACGGCGGCGACCTGTACACGGCATTCCCCTACGTGCTGACGGCGCTCGACGGTCTACGGCGGCACCTGCCGCGCATGGCGGCATACCACCGCCACGCGACCGCCCTCGCGGCCGCGATCCATGGCCTTTCGGGCATGTCGGTTCTGCCGGCTCTGCCCCAGAGCAACGCCTTCCAAGTGCATTTCCCGATCGATGTCCGTCGTCTCGAACGCGCCGCGATCGACCTCGCCAAGGAGCGGCGCTGGTGGCTGTTCAACCGCTTCGCCGAAGGCCCGTTTCCAGAGCACCGCTTTCAGTGAGATCTCCTGCGGCGATGCCACGCTCGCTTGGTCAGCCAGCCGAGGTGGCGGAAGCGCTCGCCGCCTTGGTGACCCGCGGCGCGGGCGATTGAGGCTCAGGCGGCGGCACGACCGCGGGCGGCGGCGAGGACGCGTTCGGCCACCTGCTCGGCCTGGGCGCGGATCTCGGGCACGGCTACGATCTCCCACAAGGCACCGCGGGTGACCGGGCCGACGGCGAACAGGTCTGCGGCCGGCTTGCCCTTCGCGCCGACCAGGGCACCCGACGTCGAGCAGTCCACCCCAAGGCCCAAGGGTGCGGGGCGGACGAGGCCGTCGGCCAGCATCTGCCGGATCAGGGGTTCGCCGGTACGGCAGTGATCGCCGAGGCCGCCGGTGCAGTCGATCACCCGCTGGGCCAGGAACTGCTGCTCGGCCTGCTGGCCCTTGGGGCGCCAGCGGACCCGCAGCGACCCAGCCTCGGGCTCGATGGCGGCGATCCGCCCGGCATGGGTGGTCACCGCACCGGAAGACCTCAAGGCGGCCAGGGTGGCGGCGACCGGCGGCGCCATCCGGTGCCGATGGACATCCCACCAGGGCCGGACATGGCGAACAAAGCGGGCCTTGTCCGCAGCACTCAATTGCGCCCAGAAGATTTGCGCATGCGGGCGCATCGCGTCGACCACGGCCCGCCAGCCGACGCCGAGGTCGGCGGCGCGGCGGGCCTCACGGCGGATGGAGCGGAACAAGGCGAGCAGCGAGCTCAGATCCTCGGCGGTGAGCTGCAAATGCGCCCATGGCTTGGAGGGCGCGTGGGCGAGCGGCAGGAGCCCGCGGCGCGAGATCGCGTGAATCGGCCCCTCGAAGCCCTGCTCGGTCAGCGCCAGGCAGACGTCGACCATCGCCAGTCCGGTGCCCAGGACGATGACCGGCCGGTCCGGCTCGAGCGGTGCGGTGGCTTCGGGCGACCAGGGATTGGCGACGTAGCCGGGCGGGCTGTCCTTGCGCTCGACCACGTTGCCCATGGCCAGCACGGCGGCGTCGACTGGAAAGAGCCGGCCATTGCCGGTCTCGAGCTGGAAGCCGCCCCGGGCGCGGCGGATCGCCACCGCCTCGTCGGTCACCAGGTAGAGATTGTCGGCACCGTCCTGGCGGGCGATCGCCTCGCGCAGCAGCTCCTGGATGTAGGCTCCGAACACCGCGCGGCGCACAAAGGTGCCGGCGATGGTGCGCTCGCCGGCCGCGGCGCGGCGTTCAGGCCCGAGGCCGTCGAGCCAGCGCACGAAATGGTCCGGCTCGTCGGCGAAGGCGCTCATGTTCTCGGCACGGACATTGACCAGATGGCGGGTCCCGTCGGTGCCATAGGCAAGCCCCGGGCCGATCCGATGGCCACGTTCGACCAGATAGACCCGCTCGCCCGGCCTGCAGCGCCAGAGCAGATGGATCGCGGTCATCACGCCGCTGAAGCCGGCGCCGATGACGGCGATCCGGCAGCTCTCGCCTGGCATCCTCGTTTCTCCCTGGCGGCGGTCAGGCGGCCTCGGTGAACACCCGGGCGGCGCGGGCGCGGACCAGGACATCCAGGCCGGCCCGCAACCCGAGCTCGCGATGGCGCGCGCGGGCGAGCTCGGCCTCGATCGGCTCGCTCAGCCCCTGCACCTGCAGCTCGACGCGCACGATCGGCCCCAGGGTGCTGACATGCACCACCCGCGCCCGCGTTCCTTCCTCGCCGGGGCCGGGCCGGACGATGTCGATGTCCTCGGGGCGGATATAGGCCTGCCCACGCCCAAGAAGCTCGACCGGCCCCGTCTCCCCGGTCTCGACGCCGAACTCCTGGTGCCAGATCCGCGCCCGGCCGCGCGCCACGGTGCACGGCATGCGGTTCACATGGCCCAGGAACTCGTAGACGAACGGGGTGGCGGGGCGCTCGTAGACCTCGTCGGGCGTGCCGACCTGCTCAATCCGACCCTGGCTCATCACCACGACGCGGTCGGCCAGTTCCAGAGCTTCCTCCTGGTCGTGGGTCACGAACACCGAGGTCAGGCCCATATCCTCGTGCAGCTTGCGCAGCCAGCGGCGCAGCTCCTTCCTGACCTTGGCATCGAGCGCGCCGAACGGCTCGTCGAGCAGCAGGACACGCGGCTCGATCGCGAGGGCGCGCGCCAGCGCCACCCGCTGCCGCTGGCCGCCCGAGAGCTGCGACGGGTAGCGCTGCGCAAAGCCTTCGAGCTGGACCAGCTTGAGCAGGCGCATCACCCGCTCGCGGATCTCGCCGTTGGCCGGCCGCACCCGGCGCGGCTTGACCCGCAGCCCGAACGCCACGTTCTCGAACACCGTCATGTGGCGGAACAGGGCATAGTGCTGGAAGACGAAGCCGACGTTGCGGGCGCCGACATGTCTGGTGCTGGCATCGACGCCGTCCATCTTGATCTTGCCGCCGGTCGGGAATTCCAGCCCTGCTATGATCCGCAGGAGCGTGGTCTTGCCGGAGCCGGACGGCCCGAGCAGGGCGACGAGCTCGCCCGAGTTGATCTGGAGCGAGACGCCGCCCAGGGCGGTGAAGCCGTCGAACTGCTTCACCACCTCCTTCACCTTGATGCTCATGGTCCGCTTCCTCTCGAAGGCTCAGTGACGGCGAGCGGCGGCGAGCTCCGCTCCGAAGCGCCATTCCAGAAACGACTTCAGTACGAGGGTCACCAGCGCCAGCAGCGCCAGCAGCGAAGCCACCGCGAACGCGGCGACGAAGTTGTACTCGTTGTAAAGGATCTCGACATGCAGCGGCATGGTGTTGGTCAGGCCGCGAATGTGGCCGGAAACCACCGAGACCGCGCCGAACTCGCCCATGGCGCGGGCGTTGCAGAGCAGGATGCCATAGAGCAGGCCCCACTTCACGTTGGGCAGCGTGACCCGGGCGAAGGTCTGCCAGCCCGAGGCACCCAGCGACAGGGCCGCCTCCTCGTCCTCCGTACCCTGCTCGGTCATGAGCGGGATCAGCTCGCGGGCAATGAAGGGGAAGGTGACGAAGATCGTGGCCAGGACGATGCCCGGCACGGCGAAGATGATCTTGAAATGATGCTCGCCGAGCCAAGGGCCGAGCCAGCCCTGCGCGCCGAACAGCAGCACGTAGATCAGGCCCGAGATCACCGGACTCACCGAGAAGGGCAGGTCGATGAGCGTGATCAGGAAGCTCTTGCCCTTGAACTCGAACTTGGCGATCGCCCAGGCGGCGCAGAGGCCGAAGACCAGGTTGGCGGGCACGGCGATCGCCGCCACCAGCAGGGTCAGCCGGATCGCGGCCAGCGCGTCGGGATCGACCAGGGCCGCGAAGTAGGCGCCGGCGCCCTGGCGCAGCGCCTCGGCGAACACCGAGAGCAGCGGCAGCAGCAGGAACAGGGTGAGCCAGAGAATCACCAGCGAGGTGATCGCCAGCCGGACCAGACCGCTCTCGGCGGTGGGTCGCTGGATCGGGTAGTCGAGGGCGGTGGCCATGTCCGTTCCCCCTCAGGCCGACATGCGCCGGCGTGACCAGGATTGCAGCAGGTTGATCACCAGGAGCAGCGCGAAGGAGGCCACCAGCATGATGCAGCCGATGGCGGTCGCTCCCGCATAGTCGAACTCCTCGAGCCGGATGATGATCAGCAAGGGCGCGATCTCCGACACGTAGGGCAGGTTGCCGGCGATGAAGATCACCGAGCCGTACTCGCCGACCGCCCGGGCGAACGCCATGGCGACGCCGGTCAGCATGGCGGGCGCCAGGGACGGCAGCACGACGAAGGCGAGCGTCTGGAGCCGGGTCGCGCCCAAGGTCGCCGCCGCCTCCTCGACATCGAGCTGGAGGTCCTGGATCACCGGCTGGACGGTGCGCACGACGAAGGGCAGGCCGATGAAGGTCAGGGCCACGACCACGCCGATGGGCGAGAACGCCACCTTGATGCCGAGCGGATCGAGCCATTGCCCGATCCAGCCGTTGGGGGCGTAGATGGCGGCGAGTGCGATGCCCGCCACGGCCGTGGGCAGGGCGAACGGCAGATCGACCGTGGCGTCGAGCACGCGCTTGAGCGGGAAGTCGTAGCGGACCAGCACCCAGGCCACGAGCGTGCCCATGACCAGGTTGAGCAGGGCCGCGACGAACGCGGCGCCGAAGCTCAGGCGCAGGGCGGCGAGGACCCTGGCGTCGGTGGCGATGTGCCAGAACTCCGCCCAGCTGAGCGTCGCCGTGCGCAGGAACATCGCCGCCAGCGGGATGAGGACGATCAGGCTCAGATAGGCCACGGTGAGGCCCAGCGTCGGCCCGAAACCCGGGATGACGCTGGGCGGCCGGACCATCGAGCCCTTGGACAGGGCCGCGGCCATGGTCAGTTGGTCGGCTTGAAGATCTGGTCGAACACGCCGCCGTCGCCGAAATGCGTCGCCTGCGCCTCCTTCCAGCCGCCGAAGCGATCGATGCCGAACAGCTCGAGCTTCGGGAACCGCGCCAGGTCGTCGGCCGCGGCATATTGCGGCTCCGACGGGCGGTAATAGTGCTTGGCCGCCAGGGCCTGGCCCTCGGGCGCGTAGAGGAAGGCGAGATAGGCCTCGGCGACCTTGCGGGTGCCCTTGGCGTCGACGTTCCCGTCGATCAGCGCCACCGGCGGCTCGGCCCGGATGCTCTCCGACGGGGTGACGATCTCGAACCGGTCGGCGCCGAACTCGTTCAGCACCAAAAAGCCCTCGTTCTCCCAGGTGATCAGCACGTCGCCGATGCCTCGCTGGGCGAAGGTGGTGGTCGAGCCGCGTGCCCCGGTATCGAGGACCGGCACGTTGCGGAACAGGTCGGAGAGGAACGCCTTGGCCTTGGCCTCGTCGCCGCCATACTGGTCGAGCGCCCAGCCATAGGCGGCGAGGTAGTTCCAGCGCGCCCCGCCCGAGGTCTTGGGGTTGGGGGTGATCACGCCGACGCCGGGCTTGGCGAGGTCGCCCCAGTCCTGGATGCCCTTGGGGTTGCCCTTGCGGACCAGGAACACGATGGTCGAGGTGTAGGGCGAGCTGTTGTTGGCGAACTTGCTCTGCCAGTCCACGGCAAGCTTGTCGGTCTTGCTGGCGATGGCGTCGATGTCGGCGGCAAGCGCCAGGGTCACCACGTCCGCGTCGAGCCCGTCGATCACCGCCCGGGCCTGCTTTCCCGACCCGCCATGCGACATCTGGACGGTGACGTCCTCGCCGCCCTGCTCCTTCCAGTAGGCTGCGAAGGCGCGGTTGAACTCCTGATAGAACTCGCGCGTCGGATCATAGGACACGTTGAGCAGGGTCGTGTCGGCCGCCGCGGGCAGCGTCCATAGCAGTGCCATGACGGCCGAGGCGGCGAGGGCGGTTCGTCGGTGCGTTCGCGACATGGTCAGCTCCTCGGGGTAAAGTGAAACGGTTTGCTCGATTGGAGTACTAGAGTTTGTGGCGGCAACAATCGCTCAGGCGACCGTTGCCGTCAGATGCTCGTCGAGGCGGCCGCCGAGTGCATCGGCGAGCGAGGTCCGGTCGAGGATCTCCGCCATGGCGTCGCGCACAGTCCGCATCACCTTGCGGATCTCGCAGGTCCTCTCGTCCTGACAATCGGCACAACGGCGGTAGCCGGTGATGCTGGCGCAGGGGAGCGGTGCGAGCGGGCCGTCCATGGCGCGCAGCACCTGACCGAAGGTGATCTTGTCCGCCGGACGCGCCAGGCAGTAGCCGCCGCTACGCCCACGTTGGCTGTGCGCGAAGCCATGGCGCTTGAGATCGACCAGGATCAGCTCGAGGAACTTCCTGGGCACCTTTTGCCGGTCCGCGATATCCTGGATCAGGACGAGCTCCTCGGGCGGCGCTTCGGCCAGCACAAGCAGGGCACGAAGGGCGTACTTGGCTTTCTGCGATAGCATTCATTTCACCTATCAACGTGATCGAGATTACCCGCGGGAATCGGTCTGTCAAGCACGTCCGCGGTTTCACGCCCGCCGCAACGGTTGCCGAGGCAGGTTCGTGCGCCATAGTGCCGCCGTGGAGGAGCCCAAATGATCCGAGCGACCCTGACCCTGGCTGCCTTGGCGACCGGCACGTCGCCGGCGCTCGCCGTCGACATGCTGCGCCTGCAGCAGACCGTCCTGCCCGACGAGGCGGCGCCGGTGCTGGTGATGGTGGACCGAGAACGCGTGGCCATGGCGCAGCTGCGCCAGACGGGCAAGGCCGGCTACGAAGTCGAGGTCACGCTGGTCGGCGAGCCGAACATCGTCCTCAGCGTCAAGTGCCAGGACATCGCCGGCGGACGCCAATTGGTCGACGCGCTGCGGCCGCGCGGCGTCGCCACGCTCGACGTCTCCGGCCGCTGCTGGTTCTGAGCCGAAACTAGAGTTCGGAACGCAGCCGCTCGACCAGCATCTCCAGCACTCGGACCCGCGACCAGCGCTTGTCTTCCGCCTCGACCAGGGTCCACGGCGCATGCGACGTACTGGTGCGGTCGAGCATGTCGCCGATGGCGTCGTGATAGAGGTCCCACTTCTCGCGGTTGCGCCAATCCTCGGGCGTGATCTTGAACCGCTTGTACTCGGTCTCGGCGCGCGCCTCGAACCGCCGGAGCTGCTCCTCCTTAGAGATCGCCAGCCAGAACTTCACCAGCACGATGCCGGCCCGGCTCAGATCCTCCTCGAAATCGTTGATCTCGCCGAAGGCACGACCCCACTCCGCAGGCGCGGCCAAGCCCTCGACGCGCTCGACCAGGACCCGGCCGTACCAGGTGCGATCGAAGATCGCGATGCGGCCTTGGCGGGGCACATGGCGCCAGAACCGCCAGAGATAGGGCCGTCCCCTTTCCTCGTCGGTCGGGGCCGCCACCGAATAGACCCGGTATTGGCGTGGATCGAGCGCAGCGGTGACCCTGCGGATGGCACCGCCCTTGCCGGCCGCGTCGTGGCCTTCGAACGCGACCATGAGGGCGCGGTCGCGGAACGCTTTGCGCTGCGACTGTTCGAGCAGTCTCACCTGGGCCCGTTCCAGCCGCCGGCTGTAGTCGGCCGCGTCCAGGCTCGAGGTCAGGTCCAGCACGTCGAGCTGGTTGCGATGGTCCAGGTTGGGGATCACGACCGGTGCTGCCAACGGTGTCGAGGCAGGAGCCTCCAGCTGCCGCTGCAGGCTGCCCAGGACCGACCGGCCGAAGGAAAGGTCGCGATATTCGGGATCGTCGCAGGGCAGGACGATCCAGGGCGCGTTGCCGGTGCTGGTTCGCTGGACCATTTCCTCGACCAGCGGCCGCGCCTGCGCCCGGCTCTTCGCCCCGGCCCACTCCTCCAGCGCCCGGCTGGCGCCGCCGGTACGCTTGGCGAACGCTTCCAGCCGTCGCTTCTGCTCCTTCTCGGAGACCACCAGGAGATATTTGAGCAGCAGCACGCCCTCGCTGGTGAGCATCTCCTCGAAGCGGACGATCGCTGCGAGCTCGCGCTCGAAGCGGCCTTTGCCGGCATCACCGGCGAGTTGGTCGAGCATCGGGTCGCTGTACCAGGAACCGAACGCGACCGAGATCTCGCCGTGCGGCGGCAGATCGCGCCAGTAGCGCCACATCCGCGGCCGCGTACGCTCGGTGTCGTCCTGCTCGCCATAGGCCACGACCCGCACATGGCGCGGATCCAGCCACTCCAGGAGCTTGTGGATCACCTGGCTCTTGCCGGCACCGTCCAGGCCGGTGACCAGGATCACGCTCGAGAAGGACCGCTTCTCCAGCAGGTCGAGCTGAGCCTCGATCAGCTTGGTGCGCAGCTCCGGCTCGGCGCGCTCATACTCTTTCTTGCCGAGCTTGTGCCCGATCAAGGCCGACTCGAACATCAACGGCTCCCCATCATTGCACTTGGTGCGTATCATGCCCCTTCGGCACGCCGCGAGGCCAGAGGCGGCGAGCCGGGAGTCAACAGACGGGAAGGTCGGGCCATGAGTCGAGCGTTCGTGAAGGAGGACGATCCCACCGGCGGCACCGCCGTGCTGGCGGAACGCGCGATCAGCCCGCATCCCAACCTGGTCACGCGCCGGGGGCTGGAGCTGATCGAGGAACGGGTCGCCGAATTCGAGCGGCAGCTGGCGGAGGCGGAAGACGACGAGGCCGGAGCCCGCGCCGCACGCGAGCTCCGCTACTGGACCGCGCGGCTGGGCACCGCCCGGCTGGAGGAGCCGGCGGGCGAGACGGAGGCGGTGCGGTTCGGCACGACGGTCACCGGCACGCTCGAGGACGGCTCGCAGGCGAGCTTCGCCATCGTCGGCGAGGACGAGGCCGAGCCGACCGCCGGGCGTATCGCCTACACCGCGCCGGTGGCCCGGGCCCTGCTCGGCGGCGAGCCCGGCGAGGTGCGCCGGCTGCCCAAGGGCGAGTTCGAGATCGTGGCGGTCCGGCCGGGCACCGCGTAGGAGGGGCAGCGGCCATGGACCTGCCGCGAGGAAGCGGCCGCTAGGCGCTCCGGCCGCTCTCGCAGCGCCAGCCGCGTACCACCGCCCAGCCGGGATGGTCGTTGGTCCACTGCGCGGCGGCACTCTGGCCGAACAGCATGCATTGCATCAGCGAGCCGTCCCATGGCAGCTCGACGCTGCGGCAACGATGATCGGCGGATCCCAGGCAGGCGACGAAGGTCAGGACGTAGGTGAACATCGTCAGGCTCCGAGCGGCGGCTTTGCGGTCCGAAGCAGCAGCCGCCATGCTGCATTGCAGCAACTCAGCAAGGAGCGTGCCAGTAACCGTCTGTTGGAAGCCGATGATCAGCCCGCGATTTCCGCTGCACTGCAGCATCCCGGATTGGACCGTGCCTCGCGCAGGGGCCGTGCTGCCTAGGAAGGAGGCAAGATCCGCGCCGCTCGTCGTCGGTCCAGCCGGATGACCGAGCGGCGCCGGGGCCGCGCCCGGTCCGGCGCCGAGCCGTCGACGGCGTCCCGTGCCGCCGCCAGACCCTGCATCACCGGCATGTAGCGGCGGCCGCGGCCGCGGGCGAGGGCGGGCAGCGCCGTGCCGACATAGATCTGCTTCTCGGCCTCGATAAGCACCACCCCGGCGAAGCGCCGGGCGAAGCCCAGTCCCAAGCGCTCGGCGGGCACCGCCAGCCGCAGCAGCAGGCGTGACCGGGTCGGCGGCAGGAACAGGGCGGTGCGCTCGTCCAAGGGCGTGAACAGGTGGCTGTTGAGCGTGCGCTCGAGCTGGCCCAGGCTGTAGGGCTGGCCGTGGCCGAACGGCGTGCGGTCGCTGAGCGCCCACAGGCCGCGCCGGTTCGGCACCACCACGATCATCCGCCCGCCGTCGGCCAGAACCCGCCAGATCTCGCGGATCAGGCGCGGAACGCTGCCGCAGATTTCCAGCGCGTGGACGAGGAGGACGCGGTCGACCGAGCCGTCGGCCAGGGGCAGTTCGTCCTCGCGCGCCAGTGCCGATCGTCCGCCACCCTCCGGCAGACACGGGCCGATGCCCTGCTCGGCGGGCAGCAGGGCTATGGCGCGGTCCGCGGTGTCGAGCCCGGCCAGGAACGGCGCGGCATAGCCGAAGCCCAGGACGTTGCGCCCGGTCAGGTCCGGCCACAGCGCCTTAATCTGGTGATGGATCAGCCGACGCGCGACCTGACCCTGGCGCGTGGCGTAAAACCGTTGCAGATCCTCGACCTCGGGCCGCATGGTTCCCCGGCTTTCACATCGGCGATGGCGTCGATATTGCTCCGTCATGCCATATGTGAAGCCCGAAGCAACAGCAGAGGAAGCGACCATGGCCTTGCTCGAGGTGGAACTGTTGCCCGCCCTCGGCGACAACTACATCTACCTGATCCGGGATCCGACCTCGGGGACCTCCGGCGTGGTCGACCCGGGGATCGCGGCGCCTGTGCTGGCACGGCTGCGCGAACTGGACCGCGGCCTCGACTGGGCGCTGATCACCCATCACCATGCCGACCATATCGGTGGGCTGGCCGAACTCAAGACCGCGACCGGCTGCAAGGCCATCGGTCCCCGTGCCGATGCGGCGCGGATCCCCGGGCTGAACGTCACCGTGGGCGACGGTGGCGAGGTGCGCTTCGGCGCCCAGCGCGTGCTCGTCATCGACACCCCCGGGCACACCCGCGGCCATGTCAGCTACTGGTTCCCAGAAGGCGAGGCCTTGTTCTGCGGCGACACGCTGTTCGCGCTGGGCTGCGGCCGGCTGTTCGAGGGCGACGCCGCTACCATGTGGCGGTCCTTGGGCAAGCTCGCCGCCCTACCCGATGCGACGCGGGTCTTCTGCGGCCACGAATACACGCTGAGCAACGCACGCTTCGCCTTGACCATCGATCCCGACAACCGCGCGCTGCAACGGCGGGCGCAAGAGATCGAAGCCACGCGCGCCAAGGGCGAACCGACGATCCCGACCACGATCGGCGCGGAGAAGGCGACCAACCCCTTCCTGCGCGCCGCCGACCCCGCGATCCGGCAGCGCCTCGACATGGCCGACGCCACGGACGCCGAGGTCTTCGGCGAGATCCGCCGGCGCAAGGACCAGGCCTGAAGGCCCGAGGCGGTCTCAGGCCGCCCGGCGCAGGGTGAGCTGGTCGTAGGCGGTTGCGAGGTCATGGACCCCCGCCGCCGCCACCACCTCGGGGATGTCGCCGCTGGCGCGAACCTCGCCCCGGTGCAGCAGGACCACGCGGTCCCCACTCTCGATCTCGTCGATGAGATGGGTGGCCCAGAGCACCGCCAAGCCCTCCTCGCGGCACAGGGCATGCACATGCGCCACGATCTCGCGCCGGCTCTCCATGTCCAAGCCGACCGTTGGCTCGTCGAGCACCAGGAGACGAGGGCGATGCAGGAGTGCACGGGCGATCTCGACCCGACGCTTCATCCCACCGCTGAGCGTGCGCACCTTGCTGGTGGCCCGATCCTGCAGGCGCAGCCGCGTCAACAGCTCCGTCACCCGAGGCGCGGGATGCTGCATGCCATAGAGCGCGGCCGCGTAGCGGAGATTCTGCTCGACGGAGAGGTCGAGATCCACGGTCGGGCGCTGGAACACCACCCCCATGGCACCGAGGGCCGCCCGTGGCGCCCGCCCAAGTTCGTGGCCGCAGACCACGATCTCGCCCTGCTCGGCCGAGAACAGGTGGGTGATCAACGCCATCAGCGTGGTCTTGCCGGCGCCGTTGGGGCCCAGAAGGGCCGTGAACTCGCCGTACGGGACGACGAAGCTCACCTTGTCGAGCGCCTTGGCGCCGCGGGTGTAGCCGTAGCTCACCCCCTCCACGTCGAGAGCAACGTCGACCATGGTCCCCTTCCTCATCGCTGCCGCGAGCATAGCGGCCATCGCCGGCGGATGGCCACCATGCTCGCGCAGGAACTCAGAAGCGGATGCCGAGATCCAGACCGCCCCAGACGATCCCTTCGTCCCAGCCCGCGTTGCGGAACTGGTAGTCGTAGGCCGCCTTGAGGCCGATGTTGAAGCCGGCCACGGGCGCCACGTCGAGCCTGATCTCAGGGCCGACGACGAAGCCGTCCTGCACGCCCTTGCCGTAAACGCCGCCGCCGTTGAGGGCGAGCGTCGGCCGGAAAATGCCGAAGTCCGGCGCGAAATCGAGGCTTGCGACCGATCGGCCGGCCACGCCGCTGTCGGAGGTATTGAACGCCCAAAGCGCCATCTGCTTGAGAGACAGGCCGCCCAGGAAGCTGGGCAACGCGCGGAAGGTCAGCTCCGCGCCCACCAAATCGCTCTGCGTCTTGTCGCCGCCGTCGCTGTCGCTCTCGCCGAAATTGTGGCCGTAGACCGGGCCGAGCGCGAAGGTGAAGCGGTCGGGCTCCGGCGGCGCCTCGGGCTGCGGTGGTGGCGATGCCTCGGCCACCGGAGCGGGTGGCGGCGGTGGCGGCGGCTGGGGCACCAGGATCTCGACGCGCCGGTTCTCCGGCTCCCGAACGCCGTCGGCGGTCGGGATCAGCAGATCCTCCTGGCCGCGCGCGATCGTGACGATGCTGGTCGCGGGCACGCCGGACCGGACGAGAGCCACCTGGACCGCTTCGGCGCGCCGGTCCGACAGGCGCTGGTTGAGCTCGGCGGAACCCGTGGTGTCCGTGTGGCCGATCACGCTGACCTGCGCCTCGCCGCTGCGCTGGTAGGCCGACGCCGCCTGCGAGATCACGTTCAGCGCGTCACTGTCGAGCTCGGAGCTGCCGAGTGCGAAGAAGACCATGAACTGTCCGGGCGCGGTTTCGCGCGCTGGCGCCACCGTTTCGGGCGAGGTGGACATCTGGGCATGGGCGACCGGAGCCATCAGGGCGCCAGCGGCCACTCCGACCAACAGCCATTTCATCGTGTTTCTCCCAGCGCCAGTGGCGCCTGCAGATGCGGTCCGACCGCTGGCGAACCCGAGGCGCGGGAGGTGGTTCCAAGTCGCCGATGTCGCAGCGAGCGAATGTTGCAGCTTTGCCGCCGGCCGCAGCCGCCGCCCATGGTTCAGTTGCGGTTCTGGTCGCTCCTGACGGCGAGGATCGCGCCGGCGATGATCAGAGCGGCACCGGCGAAGGTGGCCAACGAGGGCACTTCGCCGAAGAACGCGAAGCCCAACAGCACCGCCCACAGGAATGCGGTGTATTCGATGGCGCCGAGCCGACTGGCGGCGGCACGCCGATAGGCCCAGGCAAGCGCGACGTGGCCGCCGGTCCCGAGCAGGCCGATCAGCGCGAACCAGCCGAGCTGCGCGATGCTCGGGGGCGTCCAGACCGTGGCGGCGAAGGGGGCGATCAGGAGCATGGCGAAGCCGTTCTGCAGGAAGACGATGGTGACCAGCGGATCGCGCATCGCGCGCGCCTTGAGGCTCACCATGGCCACGGCATAGGCCGCCGCCGCCGTGGTCGCCGCCAGGATGCCGAGCAGCGTCCCGGTGCCGGACCGCTGGATCTCGCCGGCCAGGACCGTCAGCACGCCGAGGAAGCCCACGCCGATGGCAAGGAAGACGCCGATCCCGGCGCGCTCGCCCAGCCCGGCGCGCGCCAGGAGCGCGATCATGATCGGCGAGGTGAACGACAGCGCCAGCGTCACCGCCAGCGGCAGGGCTCCGAGCGCATAGAAGAAGCTGGTGGCGGTGACGACCACCGCCACCGCCCGCCAGAGATGGGCACGCAGGACCTCCCAGGGCGGCAGCCGGCCCTGGCCGGCCATGAACATCGGCAGCGCGAAACCGACGCCGAACAGGTAGCGCAGGAACACGATTTCCCAGGTGGGGATGACGTTCGCCACCTCCTTGACCGCCGCGTCCATGAGCGAAAGCAGGCCGATCCCGGCGATCGCGACCAGGACCGCCCGCGTCGCGCGCCCGGCGGGCGCGACGTCCTGCGAGGCTTTCACCTCAGCCAACCTGGCGGCGGTGCAGCACGTAGAGACCGGCGCCGATGACGATCGCCGTGCCGAGGCCCGCCCACACGTCGGGAACTGCGCCGAACAGCAGGAAGCCCAAGATCACGGCCGGGGCGATCTGGGTGTAGGTGAACGGCGCCAGGAGTGCCGCCGGCGCCTCGCGGAAGGCGCGGGTGAGGCAGAACTGCGCCACGCCGAAACACATGCCAGACGCCGCCATCAGCGCCCATCCGGCCGGGGTCAGCGGGCGCCAGTCCAGGGCCAGCAGCGGCGTGGTCACGAGCAACCCGACCAGGATCGTCCAGGCGAGCGTCGCCGCCGGCTGGTCGCTGCGGCCGACCAGCCGCGTGGTGACCTGGAACAGCGCAAAGCAGGCGGCACAGGTGAGCGGGAACAGCGCCGCCCAGGCGATGGCGCCGGCGCCGGGGCGGACGATGACCAGGATGCCGACAAAGCCGGCGATGACCCCGAGCCAGTCATGGAGCGAGGTGCGCTCGCCCAGGATCGGTGCCGAGAGCGCCACGACCAGGAGCGGCGAGGCGAAGGTGAGGGCCGTGACCTCGGCCAAGGGCAGGAGCGCCAGGCCGGCGACGACGGCGAAGCTCGCCAGCACCGGCATCAGCCCGCGTCCGATCTGCAACCAAGGCGATGCCACGCGCAGCAGCGTCGGCCAGGCCGCACGCGGTGTCGTCGCCAGGATCACCGGCACGGCGAAGGCGTAGCGCGCCCATACGATCTGGCCCACCGACTGGGTCTCGGCCAGCGCCTTGCTCATCGCGTCCATCACCGCGAACAGGGTGACACCGGCCACGATCAGCCAAATCCCGACCCCTGCGCGAGCGCCGGGCGCCTGGGCGGCGATCAGCGGGGCGGCCCCGCGACGATGCCCGCATCGTGAAGGCGACCGATCTCGCCGCTGGCCAGCCCAACGACCTCCGCCAGGATCTCGTCGGTATGCTCGCCCAGCACCGGCGCGCGGCGCGGCGGCTCGCGCCCGAACGCGCCGAACTCGATCGGAAGTCCCGGCATCAGGTACGGTCCGATCCCGGGCTGCTCCAGCAACGCGAACATCGGGTGCTCCGGCGACAGGTCGGGGTCCTCCCGCACGGCCTGGGCGAAAGAGCGAAACTCCGACCAGGTGATGCCGGCCTGGTCGAAGGTGCCGGCGAACTCCGCAACCCGCCGCGCGGCAAACCAGGGCGCGAACAGCGCCGCCAGCTCCTTGCGCGCCTGGAACCGGTCACCCTCGCGGGCGAGGTCGAGGCCGAGGCGCTCGCCCTCGGCCGCGGCCGCCTCGCCGAGGCCGGTAACCTTGAGCAGGCCCGTCCACTGGCGGGAGGTCAGGGCGACGATCATGATCCGCCGCCCGTCGGCGGTCGGGAAATCCTGGCCGAAGGCGCCGTAGAGCGCATTGCCGTATTTGGGCCGGTCGACGCCGTTGACCATGACCTCGCCCAGGATGCCGAGATGGCCCAGCATCGCCAGCGCCACGTCCTTGAGCGCCAGCTCGACCAGCTGTCCCTCGCCGGTGCGGCGCCGGTGGCGCTCGGCCGCCAGGACGGCCATGGCCGCCGCCTGCCCGGTGATGCAATCCCACGCCGGCAGGACGTGGGCCACGGGCTCGGTGGAGCCCTCGGGCCCGGTGGCGTGCGGGAAGCCCACGGCCGGGTTGACGGTGTAGTCGACCGCAGGGCCTCCGGCGCGCGTGCCCAGGACCGAGACCATGATCAGATCCTCGCGGCGCGCCTTCAGCGCCGGCCAGTCCAGCGCACCCTTGCTGCGCAGGTTGGTGAGGAACACGCCGGCGTCCGGCCCGGGGGCGCAGATCAGCGTGGCCGCCAGCTCGCGACCCTCGGGCTTGCCGAGGTCGAGCGCGATCGAGCGCTTGCCCTTGTTCATCCCGGCCCAGAACAGGCTGCGCCCGTCCTTGGTCACCGGCCAGCGATGATGGTCGAGGCCGCCTTCGATCCGGTCGAAGCGGATCACGTCCGCCCCCATCTGCGCCAACGTCATGCCGGCCAAGGGGGCTGCGACGAAGGCGGTGCCCTCGACCACCCGCAATCCCTGCAGCAACTTGACCATGTCAGCGGTCCGCCCAGTGGATGGCAGCCTGCATGGTCACCGATCCGGCCCCGTTGCCGTTGAATAGCTCGTGGCCGCCCTCGCCGTCCGGCCGCGCCATGAGTAGCAGCCGCTCGAAGTGGAACAGCGGCCGCACGCCGCGGAAGACGAACCGCTTCGGGGTTCGACCGGGCTGGTGGCGGCGGGCGAGGTCCATGAGCAGCATCGCCTGCAGCGGGCCGTGCACCACCAAGCCGGGATATTTCTCGACCTCGGTGGCGTAGGGCAGGTCGAAGTGGATGCGGTGCGCGTTGAAGGTCAGTGCCGAGAACCGGAACAGCAGGACCGTGTCGATCGGCACCTCCTCGTGCCAGACGGTGTCGGCGGGCGGCGGCACCGGCTGGGGCGCCACCCACGCGTCGGGCATGGCGACGTAGACGATGTCCTGTTCCTCCTCGATCGCGAGGCCCCGCTCCGAGCTGGTCTCGTGGCGCACGGTGACGAACACCATGCGCCCGGCGCGCCCCTCCTTCTCGCTCACCTTGAGGATCTCCGAACGCTGGCGCACCGCGTCGCCGACCCGCAGCTGCCCGTGGAAGGTCAGCCGGCCGCCGGCCCACATCCGCCGGTCCAGTGCTACCGGCGGCAGGAAACCGCCGCGCTTCGGGTGCCCGTCCCCGCCGATCTCGGAACGGGTCACGGTCGGCAGGAAGTAGAGCCAATGCCACAGCTCGGGCAGCGGATCGCCGGGCCCGGCCGGCAGCGGCCGGTTCAAGGTGGCGGAAAAGGCGCGCACCTGCAGCGGCTGGATCGCATCGACCACTTCCTGGGACCGACCGACCCAGTCCTGCAGCCGAACCTCGTCCATACCTTGACTCCCCAACTCCGCAGCGTACCAGCCTTGACGCAATGGTAGTGCAATCACGCACGGCTGCCAGCCCGCCCGAACCGGTAGGCCAATCCGGAGACCGCCCATGTCGGCCCTGACCTCCTCTTCCGCCTGGCAGGCGCTCGCGGCCCATGCCCCGACGATGCGGGACGCCGGCCTGCGCGCGCTGTTCGCCGGCGATTCGCAGCGGTTCGCGACGCTGTCCTTGCGCTTCGAGGACCTGCTGCTCGACTACAGCAAGCACTTGGTCGACGCGGAGACCATGCGGCTCCTGTTCGACCTCGCCCGCCACGCCGACGTCGAAAACTGGCGCGCCATGATGTTCGAGGGCGCGAAGATCAACCACACCGAGCACCGCGCGGTGCTGCATGTGGCCCTGCGCAATCGCTCCGGCCGGCCGATCCTGGTCGACGGCAAGGACGTCATGCCGGACGTCGAACGACGTGCTCGACGCGCATGGGCGCCTTCGCCGGATCGCGTCCGCGACGGCGCCTGGCGCGGCCACACCGGCCAGCGCATCACCGACATCGTCAATATCGGGATCGGCGGCTCGGACCTCGGCCCGCTCATGGTCTGCACCGCCCTCGCCCCCTACGCCACCAAGGGTCTGCGCGCGCACTTCGTCTCCAACGTGGACAGCGCGCACCTCGCCCTGACCCTCGACGGCCTCGATCCCGAGCGCACGCTGTTCATCGTCGCGTCCAAGACCTTCACCACCCAGGAGACGATGACCAACGCCAATTCGGCGCGGGATTGGCTGCTGACGAGGATGGGCGGCGACCGGGCGGCCGTGGCGCGCCACTTCGTCGCCGTGTCGACCAACGAGGCCGAAGTCAGGAAGTTCGGCATCGACCCCGCCAACATGTTCGGCTTCTGGGACTGGGTCGGCGGCCGCTACTCGCTGTGGTCGGCCATCGGCCTGCCGATCGCGCTGTTCGTCGGCATGGACCGGTTCCGCGAGCTGCTCGGCGGCGCCTTCGCCATGGACGAGCATTTCCGCACGGCACCGCTGGAAGAGAACCTGCCGGTCGTCCTGGGCATGCTGGGCATCTGGTACAACAACTTCCTGGGGGCGCAGAGCCACGCCATCCTGCCCTACGACCAGAACCTGGCCCGCTTCGCCGCCTACTTCCAGCAGGGCGACATGGAGAGCAACGGCAAGGGCGTCGACCGGGCTGGGCACGCGGTCGACTACCAGACCGGGCCGATCATCTGGGGCGAGCCCGGCACCAACGGCCAGCACGCCTTCTACCAGCTCATCCACCAGGGCACCAAGCTGATCCCCTGCGACTTCATCGCGGCGGCCAGGAACCACACGCCGTTGGGCGACCACCAGGACAAGCTGCTCGCCAACTTCTTCGCCCAGACCGAGGCGCTGGCCTTCGGCAAGACCGAAGCCGAGGCGCGCGCCGAACTGGAACAGCAGGGCCTCGAGGGCGAAGCCCTGGAGCAGCTCCTGCCCTACAAGGTGTTCACCGGCGACCGGCCTACCACCTCGATCCTCTACCAGGAGCTGACGCCCTACCGGCTGGGCTCGCTGATCGCCCTCTACGAACACAAGATCTTCGTCCAGGGAGTGGTCTGGAACATCAACAGCTTCGACCAATGGGGCGTGGAGCTCGGCAAGCAGCTGGCCGGCAAGATCCTCCCCGAGCTCCAGGGCGACGCGCCGGTCACCAGCCACGACAGCTCCACCAACGGCCTGATCGACCACTACAAGTCCTTGCGGGGATAGGTGGCCCACACCGCGGCCGTCCCCGCCACGACCCTTCCCGCCCGCGCGGTCGTCCTATTGGCCATGGCGGGCTTCGTCTCGGCCGCCACGCTGCGGGCGATGGACCCCCTGGTGCCGGCGATCGCGGGCGAATTCGCGACCACGGCCGGTGCGGTCGGGCTCACCATCACCGCCTTCACCCTCGCCTACGGCGTCTGCCAGCTGTTCTGGGGGCCGGTCGGCGACCGGTTCGGCAAATACCGGGTGATCACCATCGCCTGCCTGCTCTCCGCCGCCACGGCCGGGGCGGCCGCACTGGCCCACTCCCTGCCCATGCTCGCCGCCCTGCGCCTGCTCAGCGGCGTCACCGCCGCGGCGATCATCCCGCTGGCGATGGCCTTCATCGGCGACCACGTCGCCTACGAACAGCGCCAGGCGACGCTCGCCCGCTTCATCGCCGGCCAGATCATGGGTCTGATCGGCGGTCAGATGATCGGCGGCATCGTGGGCGACCAGTTCGGCTGGCGCGCCGTGTTCCTCGTCCTCTCGGCCCTGTTCCTGCTGGCAGGGCTGCTGCTCTGGCGCGAGCTGCGCCGCGCCGCCCTGCCGCCGCCGATCCTGGGCGCGCCCGCCCGCCCCGCCGAGCTGGCGATAGCCTATCTCCGGCTGGTCGGACGTCCCTGGCCGCGCACGGTGCTGCTCACCGTCTTTGCCGAGGGATTCCTGTTCTTCGGGGCACTGGCCTATGTCGGGGTGGCCCTGCACGCGGCCTACGGCCTCAGCTACACCATGGTCGGCGTGACGCTGGGCGCCTTCGGCCTGGGCGGGGTCCTCTACGCGCTCAACGCCAGCAGACTGGTCGCACGGCTCGGCGAGCGCGGCCTCGCCCGCATCGGCGGCTGCATGATCGGTCTGGGCTTCCTCGCCCTGCCGTTCGCCCCGTCCGCCTGGCTCGCCGCGGTCGCCATCGGCCTGCTCGGCCTCGGCTTCTACATGCTCCACGCCACGCTGCAGACCAACGCCACCCAGATGGCGCCAGAGGCGCGCGGCTTCGCCGTCTCGACCTTCGCCAGCTGCTTCTTCATCGGCCAGGGCCTCGGCGCCTGGCTCGGCGGCCACATCGTCGACGGCCCCGGCACCACGCTGCTGTTCACCGCCGTCGCACCCTTGCTCCTGCTGCTCGGCCTGGTCTTCGCCCACCGCCTGGCGCACCGGCCGGCACCATGACCGCCCCGAACAGCTGACCGAGGCGGACGTGGCGGCGACCCTTCCGGCGCGGGCGGTGGCGCTGCTCGCGTTCGCGAGCTTCGTCTCGGCGGCGACGCTGCGGTCGACCGATCCCCTGGTGCCGGCGATCGCGGCCGAGTTCGCGGCCACGCCCGGCGCGGTCGGCCTGACCGTCGCCGCCTTCACCCTCGCCTACGGCGTCTGCCAGCTGGTCTGGGGCCCGGTCGGCGACCGGTTCGGCAAGTATCGGGTGGTGGCGCTGGCCTGCCTCCTGTCCGCTGCGACCGCCGCTGCCGCCGCCGCGGCGGATTCCCTGCCCATGCTCGCGACGGCGCGGCTGCTGAGCGGCGTGACGGCGTCGGCCATCATCTCGCTGTCGATCGCCTTCATCGGCGATCACGTGCCCTACGAGCGCCGGCAGACGACGCTCGCCCGGTTCATCGTCGGCCAGATCTCCGGCCTGATCGGCGGCCAGATCATCGGCGGCGTCGTGGGCGGCCTGCTCGGCTGGCGGGCGGTGTTCCTGGTGCTGGCCGGCCTGTTCCTGCTGGCTGCGGCCCTGCTCTGGGCGGAACTGCGCATGGCTGCCCTGCCCCCGCCGGTCCTCCGCGAGCCCGCCCCGGCCATGGACCTGGTGCTCAGCTATCTCCGCCTGGTCCGGCGCCCCTGGCCGCGCACCGTGCTGCTCACCGTGTTCGCCGAGAGCGTGCTGTTCTTCGGGGCCTTCGCCTATGCCGGCCTCGCCCTCCACGCCACCTTCGGCCTCGGCTACGGCCTGGTCGGCCTGATCCTGGGCACGTTCGGCCTCGGCGGCCTCCTCTACGTCCTGACCGCACGGACCCTGGTGCAGGGGCTCGGCGAGCGCGGGCTCGCCCGCGCCGGCGGCTGCCTGATCGCCTCGGGCTTCCTCGCCCTGGCCGCCGCACCCGCACCCTGGTTCGCCGCCGTCGCCATCGGCCTTCTGGGGCTCGGCTTCTACATGCTGCACACCACGCTGGTGACCAACGCCACCCAGATGAGCGCCGAAGCGCGCGGCCTCGCCGTCGCCAGCTTCGGCAGCTGCTCGTTCATCGGCCAGGGGGTGGGCGCCTGGCTCGGCGGCTTCGTGGTCGACGGCCCCGGCACGACGCTCCTGTTCGCCGCGGTGGCGCCGCCGCTCCTGCTGCTGGGCTTGGCTTTTGCCCATCGCCTCGCAGATAAGCGAACGACATGACCGTCCCCCACCCTCAGACCTGGCTCGAGGTCCGCCCCGAGGGCCTCTATTGCCGCCCCGGCGACTTCTACGTCGACCCGCTTCGCCCCGTTCCTGTGGCCGTCGTCAGCCACGGCCATTCCGATCATGCCCGCGCCGGCCATGACCGCGTCTTGGCCACGCCCGAGACCCTGGCGATCATGGCGGCCCGCCTGGGCGAGGGCATGGCCCGCCATGCCCAGCCGCTGGTCTACGGCGAGGCCGTGAGCCTCGGCGAGACCATCGTCTGGCTCGCCCCCGCCGGCCATGTCCTGGGCTCGGCCCAGGTGGTGATCGAGCATCGCGGCTGCCGGGCCGTCTATTCCGGCGACTACAAGCGCCAGCCCGACCCCACCTGTGCTTCCTTCACCCCCGTCGCCTGCGACCTGTTCATCACCGAGGCCACCTTCGGCCTGCCGGTCTTCCGCCACCCCGACCCGGTGGCCGAGATCGCCAAGCTCCTCCACTCCGTCGCCACCTTCCCCGAGCGCTGCCACGTCATCGGCGCTTATGCCCTCGGCAAGGCCCAGCGCCTGATCGCCCTGCTCCGCCAGGCCGGCTGGGACCGCCCGATCTACCTCCACGGTGCCCTGATCCCCTTGTGCGACCTCTACCGAAGCTTCGGCATCGAGCTGGGCGAGCTCCGCCCCGCCACCGCCGGCGCCAAGGGCGAGGCCCGCCAGGAGCTCGCCGGCCAGATCGTCCTGGCCCCGCCCGGTGCGATCGCCGACCGCTGGGCCCGCCGCCTCCCCGACCCCGTCGTCTGCATGGCCTCCGGCTGGATGCGCGTGAAGCAGCGCGCCAAGCAGCGCGGCGTCGAGCTGCCGCTGGTCATCTCCGACCACGCCGACTGGGACGAGCTGCTGGCGACCATGCGGGAGACGGGAGCACCCGAGGTGTGGATCACGCACGGGCGGGAGGAGGCGCTCGCGCACGCGGCGGCGGCGCTGGGGATCAGGGCCCGGGCGCTGGCGCTGGTGGGGTACGAGGAGGAGGGGAGCTGAACGGCCGCGTTTCCAACACTCCTCACCGAGGACTGTCACCCATTCCCTGTCTCACTCAAGGGGTCCACTCCACCAACACCGGCAGGTTTCCTCGCGCGGAGATGCGGTAACACTTTACCCTTATGAACTATCTCGATCACCCTGCCAGCACCTTTGCCAGCACCTCAGGCTCGCCCTCGATCGCCCGTAGCAGCGCCCGCGCCGGCGCATCAGGGACAGAGCGGCCCTGCTCCCAGTCGCGGACGGTGCCGACCGGCAGGCGATAGCGGCGGGCGAACTCGTCCTGGGTCAGACCGAGCCGGCGGCGTAGCGCGGCGACCCCGACCACCCGGCGTGCGCCCGCAAGCTGCGCGGCCGTCAGCGGGGGATTGTCAGGGTCGGCGGCGGCCGCCGCCGCGACCTCGGCCTCGGAGCGCGCGTCGAGCCACGCCGCTTCCTCCGGGGTCGGCCGCGCCGGCCGGCCTCGCGGTCGGCGGTAGTGAACGGTAGTGCTGTCGCTCATCTCGGGTCGCCTCACGAGCGGAAATGATCCGGATCCTGTCACCGCGCTCCACGAACACCACCGTGACGGTACTTTGGCCCACCCGGCCGATGGTGACGAGCCGCGCCTCGCCATGATCTTCGCGATCGTCGGCGAGTTCGAGACGCCGTGGATCCATGAAGACCTCGGCCGCGACTTCAAAGCGGAGGCCGTGCTTGCGGCGATTGAGTTCGGCCTTGGCAAGGTCCCACTCGAACTCCATCCCGAGAGCATCGGCCTACGGAATACCCGCAGTCAAGGAACATCAACGAAGAGGGAATGGGGTCAGGGCAAATTCGGTGCTTACGTGCCACGCGTAGGCCGCAAAGCGCTCGGCAAGCAGCAACTCCGGCTACAGGCCCGGTACGTCGCCACTGGTCGTTATATCGCCTTCCCCGAATCGGTCCGCACGGCGCGCTCGAGCGCTTCGCGCATGTAGCGCTGGTACGGCAGCCCGCGGAGCTTCGCCTGCGCCTTGACCGCGGCGAGCAGTTCCCGCGGCAGGCGCATGTTCACGCGCTCGTCCTTCGGCGCGAACTCGAACCGCATCGGCCGGAAGCCGGACAGGTCGTACTCGGACAAGTCCGCCGTGTCGATGAAGCGCTCGGCCGCCTCATCGGTCAGAAGAGCCGGCAGCTTCTTCAACCTGGCCTCGCTCATAGCGGCTCACCTCCTTGGCGTGCATGTAGCGGGCGCTGATCGGGCGCAGATGTCAGGCCGTCCGTCCGCCGTCGCAGGGTGAACGCGACGATCACCGCACGTCCGGCCTCGGTGCGCCCGATCGCCCGCTGCCTCTGCTGGTCAGCGAATGCCCTGGGTCGGCGTAGACCGCCGGCCCGCTGCGGAACAGGGCCTCGATCTCGGCGATCGAGACGCCGTGCTGCTGGCACTTCGCCCAATTACCGGCGTCCCAGTCGAAGCCATCGATCCGCAATCGCCGCCGTGCCGGGCGGCGGAACGGCGGCGGCGGAACGCTCTTCCCCTATCTGGGCGCCGCCGCGCGGCCCGGGGAGGTGGCGCAATGCTGTTCGACAACTGGTTCGGTCTGCTGCGGGTGCTGGTGGTGGGCACGCTGGCCTACACCGCGCTGATCCTGCTGGTGCGGGTCGCGGGCAAGCGCACACTGTCCAAGATGAACGCGTTCGACCTGGTGGTGACCGTGGCGCTGGGCTCGACGCTGGCCAGCGTGCTGCTGACCAAGAGCGTGGCGCTGCTCGAGGGGGTCCTGGCCTTCGCGCTGCTGATCGGGCTGCAGCTCCTGATCACCTGGCTCTCGGTGCGCTCCGAGCGCGTCCAGAACCTGGTGAAGGCGCAGCCGCGCCTGCTGCTGACCCAGGGCCGGCTCCTGGCCGACGCCCTGCGCGAGGAACGCGTCACCGCCGAGGAGGTGCGCGCCGCCCTGCGCGCCGCCGGGGTCGGCTCCGTCGAGGAGGCGGCCGCCGTCGTGCTGGAGACCGACGGCAGCTTCTCCGTCCTGGAGCATGCCGGGCAGGAAGCCCGATCGAGCCTGCAAGGCGTGGTGGGCGCCTCCCGGCGCCACGCCTGAGGTGCTGGGCTCAGCCGCGCGCGGCGGCCCCGCGCCGTCGCACCGCCGCCCCGGCGGGCCCGTCGTCCGGCAGGGCCTGCGCGACCCGGTCGGGCAGGAGCAGCATGCGGGTCGGGAACGGCAGCTCGATGCCTGCCCGGTCGAGCGCGCGCTTGACCGCGGCGACCACCCGGCCATGGGTCAGGACCACCTCGCGCCGGCTGGATCTGGACCACCAGCGGACCCGGATCTCGACCGCCGACGGCGCCAGCGTCCAGGGGATGGCCTCCGGCGCCGGCTCGCGCTCGACCCCCTCGACCTCGCGCAGCGCCTCGCGGATCACCTGGCAGGCGCGGCCGATGTCGTCGCCATAGCCGATGCCGACATCGTACTCGCTGCGCCGGGTCGCGAAGGCGGTGCGGACCGTGACGGCACCCGTGTAGATGTCGCTGTTGGGGATGACCACGCGCTGGCCGTCATAGGTCCGGATCATGGTCGCACGGGCCTCGATGCTCTCGACCGTACCCTCGAAGCCGCCCGAGACGATCTGGTCGCCGACCCGGAAGGGCTGGCGGTAGAGGATGAGGAGCCCGGACAGCCAATTCTGCAGGATGTCCTTGAACGCGAAGCCGATCGCCACCGACCCGATACCCAGAGTGGCCAGCAGGTCGGCCGGCTTGATCGACGGGAAGACGATGGTGGCGACCACCAGGAGCCCGAACAGGATCAACGCCCATTTGGCGAACCCCGCCAGGAGATCGCCAAGGCTCTCGCGCTGCCGCCGCCGGAACAGACCGGCGACGACATGGCTGACGACCCAGGCGGCAAGCAGGAACAGGAGGAAGATCGCGAGCGCGATGCCGAGATTCGGCAACAGCCAGAAAAATCCGTCGACGAACCCCTCGAGCTTGCGCACGGTCGGCTCGATCTGGTCCTCGACCACGCACCACCTTCCCACGGACATGACTGAGGTGGGCAACGCGAGGCGGGCCCGGTCAGTTCCGGCCGCGGCGGTGGCGGACGCCAGCAAAAAGCCCCGGGCGTCGCCGTCCGGGGCTCGCTACGGGTCTGCGGGACCGGAAAGCCGGCCCCGCTACCCGGAGTAGGTGACGCTGCTCAGGCGGCGACGGCCTTGAGCTCGTCCACGTTCGCCTTGACGCGCTTGGAGACCAGCTCGGTCACCCGCTGCTGGGCGGCGACGCCGAGGTCGAGGCCCTGCTTGGTCACGGCGACCGCCTTCTCGGCGGCGGCCTGGACGTCGGCGAAGACGGCCTGGGGCTGCTTGGGCTCCTTCACGGCGGCCACGGTCTTCAGGGTCTCGGAGATCTCGGTGGCGTAGCCGTGCTGCAGGCGCAGGATCGCCTGGGCGGCCTCGAGGATCACGCTCTGGGTCTCCTGCAGGACGGCCAGGTTGGCCTTCTGCACGCCGAACAGGGCGTCGAGGTCGATCTTGGGCAGCTTCAGCTCGGGAAGCTTGAACTCGGGTACGCTGGCCTTGGCCATGTGGGTCACTCCTGGGTTTGAATGCTGCAATGCACAATAACTAGGGGCAGCCCTCCCCAGGTACAAGGGGCCTCATTGTGCAGTGCAGCAAAAGACCTGCGGTCGGGAGTCGCAGCAGGCCGGCCGGATCAGGCGCCACCCCGCAGCCGCACCGCGTCGAGCACCGGCACGCCCGGCGGCAGGCGCCCGCGCAGGCCGTGCAGCGGCTTGCCCAGAACGATCAGCCGGGCGCGGGCGGCCGCCCCGGCGAGATCGTCGGTCAGCCGCCGCAGCAGCGTCGCCTGATGCTCGGCCGCGACCGCGAAGTTGACGCCGATGAGCCGCGCCTGATCGACGTCCGGATCGTGGATGGCAAGATCGTATCCGGCATCGACCAGGAGCCCGGCCAGCGCCAGCAGCGGGCTGTTGCGCAGATCGTCGGTGCCGGCCTTGAAGGACAGTCCCACCAGAAGGATCGGACCGGGGGGCGGCTGGCGGCTGCGGACCAATTCGGCCAGCCAGGCGAGGTGCAGGCCGTTGCTGTCGCGTGCCGCGGCGATCACCGGCAGGGCGAGCCCGGCCTCGCGGGCCAGCGCCAGCGTGCCGGCGAGATCCTTGGGCAGGCAGGAGCCGCCATAGGGCCCGCCAGGGCGGAGATAGGCCGAGGACAGGTTGAGCTTGGTGTCGGCCAGGAAGATGTCGGCCACCGCCTGCGGATCGATCGCGCGGGCCAGCGCCAGCCGGCCGACCTCGTTGGCGAAGGCGACCTTGACCGCGTGCCAGCTGTTGTCGACGAACTTGCCCATCTCGGCCACGGCCAACGGCACCTCGAACAACGGCGCCTCGATGCCGTCGTAAATGCCGCGCAGCCGGCTGGTGACGCCCGGCGACCGCTCGCCGATCACGATCTTGGGCGGGGCGAAATAATCGGCGACGGCAGAAGCCTCGCGCAGGAACTCGGGATTGAACGCGGCCTCCCAGCGTTCCCCGGGCGGCGTGCCGGCGGCGCGCTCGAGCGTCGGCAGGACCAGCCGCTCCATGCTGCCGGGCGGCATGGTGCTGCGGAACACCACCAGGAGCTGGCGGTCGCCGCGCCGGGCGCGGATGGCATGGCCGAGCTGCCGGGTGCAGTCGAGAAGATGGGCGAGGTCGAGCTTGCCGTCGCTGCGCGGCGGGGTGCCGACGCAGACGATGGCGACGTCCAGCACGTCCAGGTCGCCGTCCAGTCCGCCGGCGCTGCGCACGCGGCCCTCGGCGACGCCGGCGGCCAGGAGCTCGTCGACCCCGGGCTCGACCACGGGCGAGCGGCCCGCACCCACCAGGGCCACCTTCTCGGGGTTGATGTCGATGCCCAGGACCCGGTGGCCGGACCTGGAGAGGCAGGCGGCGGTGGTCGTGCCGACATAGCCGAGGCCGAGGACGGCGATCCTCAGCATCGGCTCGCCTGCCGGCGCCATGCCGTGCCTAGAAGCAGCGCTGCTCGGCCTCGACCTGGGCGCGGCGCACCCTGTCGACCATCTCCACCGCCCAGGGGGAGGAGCGGAACATCACCATCCGGTCGTCGCCGCTGGGCACCTGCTGCATGCGCAGCACCGTCTCCGCCTTGACATAGTCGTCGTAGCCGACCTGGCCGGCGATGTAGTCGATCGAGCAGGAGCAGCGCCGCAGCGCTTCGGGGCTGTCGCCATTGCTGGCCATGCAGCCGAGCACGTAGTCGGCCAGGGCCTCCGTCGGGTAGCCCGCCGGAGCCGCCCCGGCGCCGCCGGCCAGTACCAGGCCGAGTGCGACCGCGGACAACCGCAGCGCCGTCACGGCACCTGTTCCTCGAAGGTGACGGTCTCCTTGAGGATCGCCGGCCCGTCGGCGGGCCCGGGCACCAGGCTGCCCAGGCGGTAGACCCCGCCCGGCACACCATCGGCGACCACGAACTCGTAGGTCTTGTCCTTGAACTGCGGGAAACGGTCGATGTGCGGGTCGTTGGCGAACGGCTTCATCACCACCCGGCGGCCAGTGAGCTTGCGCTCGCCCAGGGTGACCTCGAACGGCTCCACCACGGCCGGGTCGTTGAAGCCGCGCCGGACCTGCTGCTGAAAATAGGCCGCGGCGCCACCGGTCAGGTTGGCCATCTGCGACACGTCGCGCTGCAGGAACACCAGCACCAGCGGGTTCTGGTCCATGGCGGCGATCGGGCCGAATGCGCGATGGTTGGCGCCCTCGAACATGTCGACATAGACCGACTTCGCCCCGTCCGCAGCGACGTCGCGCACCTCGAGGTCGATGTGGCTGGCGTAGGGCGGCTCGATCTCCTTGCCGCTGAGCTCGAAGCGGTAGCGGAGATGACCGGGCTTGCCGATGTCGGAGAACAGGCCGGCACCGAACACCTGATCGGTGACCGTGTCGGCGGCGAGTGCCGGTGCGGCGAGCGGCAGTACGAGGCCGAGCGCCAGCAATGCGCGTCGGATCATGGCAATTGTTCCTGGATGAGGCGGGCGAGCGCGAAGGCGCGCTGCTCGAGCGCCACGGGCTGTTCGCAAAGCAAGGTCATGGATTTGTGGCGGTCGGTGTAGATGCGGGTATCCCATTGCCGCGCCGTCTGCAGCTGCTCCGCGGCGGCGGCATCGGAGGCCGAGGCCTGTTGCAGCCGTTCGAGCTCGCGCGTCTCGGCGACGATCCGGTCGGCCATGGCCTTCTGCCTGACCGCGAAGCGCTTGATGCCGCGCACCATCTCGTCGCGCTCGTCGTTCAGCCAGTCGAGGCTCAGCCAGAACAGCTCACCCAGCGCCCGCGCCCTCTCGGCCTGCGGCTGTTTCGCCGCGAAGTCGCCGACCGAGGCGGCCAACGCCTCGGGCGTGGTCTTGACGTCGACGAGACCGCGGACGGTCTCCTGCAACTCGACCGACGGCTGCTCCACCGCAGCCGGCGGCGGGCCCGACCACATCTGACCGGATTCAAGCCGCGGAACCAGCCGCTGGACGCAGGGCCAGTCGGGATCCTGCGGCTGCTGCGCCGCCGCCCCGCCGGCCATCGGCACGGCACCGGCGCACAGCACCGCCAAGGTGGCAAGAATGTTCCGCATGCCTCCCCTCGCCCCCGCGGGGCCCGTTGCAACGTTGGCGCCCCTGATGGTCGCCGCGGCGGCCACGGTCAAGGACGGTGGCAGCGAGGTAGGCAGTCCGGCCGCAACGTCAATCCCGGCCGCGGACGCCGGTCCGAACGCCATCGAGCCACCCGATCCGGAAACTAGTCACGGACCACCACACCCCATGGATAGGCCCCGGTCGTCACCGACTTGACGACTTCGAGGCTGTCGACGTCGATCACCGATATGTCGTTGGACACGCCGTTGGTGCTGTAGAGGAACTTCTGGTCGGGGCTGAATGCAAGTTGCCAGACGCGCTGGCCGACCAGCAGGTATTTCTCGACTTCGTAGCTCTGGGCGTCGACCACGGCCACCCGGTTTGCCGGCCCGAGTGCGACGAAAGCCCATTTGCGGTCCTTGCCGACACGTACGCCCACCGGCTGCAGCGCCTCCCTGGGCACGCCCGGGATGGCGAAGGTGATCTTGTGCTTGATCTCGCGGGTGTCGGCGTCGATCACACTCACCGAGCCGCCGATCTCGGAGGATACCCACACTTCCGCGTTGTCGCTGGTCCATTCGGCAAAACGCGGGCGCTGATCGACCAGCACATTGTCGGTGATCTCATGGGTGTCGGTATCGATGAAGTGCGCCATGTTGGTGGTCTCGGAAGTATTGACCAGCCACTTGCCGTCATGGCTCAGGCCCATGCCTTCAGGCTCCACGCCGACTGGAATTTCCGAGATCACCTGGCGAGTGCCCA
This sequence comes from uncultured Alphaproteobacteria bacterium, assembly GCA_963720725.1. Lineage (GTDB taxonomy): Bacteria > Pseudomonadota > Alphaproteobacteria > Geminicoccales > Geminicoccaceae > Benzoatithermus. The sequence goes on along the minus strand of CAVRGN010000013.1, from coordinate 600,591 downwards.
CGTCGATGACCGTCACCATGTTGTCGTCCTCGTTGGCGACGTAGAGCGTGGTGCCGTCGTCCGAGAGCGTCATCTGCTCGGGGTCCGGCCCGGAGGGCAGCGAGCCCACGATCTCGCGGGTGGCCAGATCCACGACCTCGATGGTGTCGTCGTCCGAGGCGCAGACGAACAGATGCTTGCCGTCGTTGGACAGCGCGATGCCGCGCGGCCGGTTGCCGACCGGGATGGTCGCCACGACCTCGAGCGTGTCGCCGTCGATGACGGTGATCGAATTGCCCTTCTCGTTGGAGACGTAGATCTCGCGCGCCTCGGCGCCGCCGGCGACGGCAAGCGTGCTGAAAAGCGCCAGGACCAGGCTCAGGCAGCGGTGCATGACGGAATACTCGCTCAGTTGAGGCGGCAGCGGCTTTCGGGCTCGTCGTAGCCCAGCGTGTCCAGGGGCGTGCGCTGGTGCAGGAACTGGTCTTGCGGAGAGACCGACACCAGCATACGCGGCGTGACCAGCAGCATGGGCTGGCGCATCTGCTGGTCCCAGCGCCGGAAACTGAGCGCCTGGCCCTTGAAGGCAGCGATCTCGAACCGGTCGCTGACCAGATAGTCGTGCAGTGCTGCCGGGTCGGCGTTCTTCGATCGCGTCACGGCCTCGCCGATGGTCCGCACGGCCAGCCAGGAGCCGAAGTCGCGCTCGGTCATCGGCCGGCCGGCGAAGTTGTCGAACCGGCGCTGCACCTGAGTCCCGCCCCATTGCTCGTGCACGCGGCTCCACGCCACCGGCTCGAGCCCGACGCTGCCCGCGACCGGTCGCGCGTCCCAGGTTCGGTAGGGCAGATACTCGGCGAACACGTCGGCCTCGTCGGCCGCGATCAGCACGTCGTAGTCGCCGGCGTCCTGGGTGAAGACCGGGATCTGGCTCTGGATCTGGACGTGCCCGGTATCGGTTCGCCGTGCAGTACCGGTGTCCTGGTAGACCTTCTCGTAGACGATCTTGCCGCCGAATTGCGCCGCCGCCCGGCGGTAGGCTTCGGCCAGCTTCTGGTCCTCGGGATGGGAGCCCAGGACAAGGAACCAGCGCGGCCAGCGCTTCCAAACCAAATACTGGGCCAGCGCATCTGCCTTCATCGCGCGGGATGGGGCGATGTGGAACACGCTCGCGAAGCACTTGTCGGTGCGCAGATCGTCGTCTTCGGCGCGGCCGTTGAACAGCAAGGCGCCCGCCGCGTCGGCGAGGGGGGCGATGGCCAGCAGGTCATCCATCCGCAGATCGGCCACGAACAGCCGCTCGCCAGCCCCCAGCGCCGCGTTGAATTCGGCCACGATGTCCGCATCCGGCGGCAGCAGTCGCTCGTCGAGACGGTACCTGTGCTTGAGGAAACGGCCCGTGGTCTGGTTGTCGCGGATCGCCTGCTGCGCCCCTTTGATGCCCTCGTCGGTCAGGATCGGCTCGACCAGCGAGAGTGGGATCGGCGGCGCCTCCTGGCGCCCGATGTAGGTAATGGCGATGTCCAGCTCCTGCGCGACGGCTGCCGGCGCCAGGAGGGCGACCAAGCTTAGCGCCGGCAACAGGCGCCGAACGGCGGCGAGGAACATGCGGGCCCACCCTGGATTCTCTCGTGCGGTGGACGCAGAGCTAGCGCACCGAAAGGCATAGGTAAAGTGTAATGGTTTGCATAACCGATACGTTATGCTGAGGCAGCGTCGGCGATGCTTGACACGGGTGCGGCCGCGAACAGTCTCATTGTCCGCCACCTAGAACGAGGCCCTCGCCCATGTTCGAGCTTGTCCTGCTCGCCTGCCTGATCAAGCAGCCCAGTCATTGCGAGTTGTTCCGGATCCCGTTTGCCGGCGAAATGCAGGCTCCGCAGTGCATGTGGCAGTCACAGATGCGCGTGGCGCAATGGTCCGGCGATCACCCGGGCTGGGTGGTCCGCAGGGTGAGCTGCCAGATGCCGGAGGCATAGGAGCCGCTTCGTGCTAGGATCGCGGCCAGAACAACGAGGGAGCGCGCAGCCATGGCCACCTGGAGACCCGATCCGTCCTTCTATCCGTCGCCGCGGATGGCGATGGCGGCTCCGGCCGAGCAGCTCGCTTATGTCGTGGCCTTCGACCCGAGCCGCAAGCAACCCGACGCGCTGAACGTCGTCGACACCGACCCCTCCTCGGCCAGCTACGCGCAGATCGTCGGCAAGGTCGCCATGCCCAACATCGGCGACGAGCTGCACCATTTCGGCTGGAACGCCTGCAGCTCCTGCCTGTGCCCGAACGCGCCGCACCCCCATGTCGAGCGGCGCTATCTCGTCGTGCCGGGGCTGCGCTCCTCGCGCATCCACATCCTCGACACCAAGCCCGACCCGAGAAATCCGAAGATCGTGCGGGTGATCGAGGCCGAGGAGATCGCGACGAAGGCCGGCTACAGCCGGCCGCACACCATCCATTGTGGCCCCGAGGGAATCTACGTCAGCGCGCTCGGCAACGCCGAGGGCAAGGCGCCGGGCGGCATCTTCCTGATGGATCATGAAAGCTTCGACGTGCTCGGCCGCTGGGAGATCGACCGCGGCCCGCAGGAGTTGGCCTACGACTTCTGGTGGCACCTCGGCCACGACACCATGGTCAGCAGCGAGTGGGGCCTGCCCGACACCTTCGAGAACGGGCTGGTACCCGAGGTGCTGCTGGCCGGCAAGTACGGCCGCCATCTCCACTTCTGGGACCTGCACAAGCGCAAGCACCAGCAGACCATCGACCTCGGCCCGGAATATCAGCTCGTCTTCGAGCTGCGGCCCGCGCACGACCCGACCAAGGCCTACGGGTTCGTCGGCTGCGTGATCAGCCTCAAGGACCTCTCCTCCTCGATCTGGACCTGGTACCGCGACGGCGACGGCTGGGCGGTCAGGAAGATCATCGACATCCCTGCCGAACCCGCCGATCCGGATCGGCTGCCGCCCGTGCTCAAGGGTTTCAAGGCAGTCCCGCCGCTGGTCACCGACATCGATCTGTCGATGGACGACCGGTTCCTCTACGTCTCCTGCTGGGGAACGGGCGACATGCTGCAGTACGATGTCTCCGACCCGTTCGCGCCGGTGCTGAAGGGCAAGGTGCGGATCGGCGGCATCGTCAGCCGTGCCGCGCATCCGTCCGATCCCGGCAAGCCACTGAATGGCGGGCCGCAGATGGTCGAGATCAGCCGCGACGGCAGGCGGGTCTACTTCACCAACTCGCTCTACGGAGCGATCGACACCCAGTTCTACCACGACGGCTTCGACGGCTGGATGACCAAGCTCGACGTCGGTGCCGACGGCGGCATCGCCTTCGACGAGAAGTTCTTCCTCGACTGGCCGCAGGGCCACCTGCCGCACCAGATCCGGCTCGAGGGCGGCGACTGCTCATCGGATTCCTATTGCTACCCTTGAGCGTTGGCTGAGCCCGGCGGCGTCTGGCCCTGGCTGGCGCTGGCCGGGCTCGGCGCCTTCCACGGCCTCAACCCGGCCATGGGCTGGCTGTTCGCGGTGGCGCTGGGCCTGCACCGCGGCGGCCGGCGCACGGTGCTGTTGGCACTGCTGCCGATCGCGCTCGGTCACGCGGCGGCGGTGTTGGTGGTCGTGCTCGTGGTCCTGGCGTTCGGCTTTGTGGTCGATCCGGTCATGGTCCGGCGGGCGGCCGGCCTGGTGCTGATCGGCTGGGCCGTGTGGCACGCCCTCTACGGCCACCGCCACCGGGTGCGATTCGGCATGACCACCGGCATGGCCGGCCTCGCGGCCTGGTCGTTCCTGATGGCCACCGCGCATGGCGCTGGCCTGATGCTGATCCCACTCCTGGCTCCGATCGGCGCCGTTTGCGGCCCAGGCATGGTCGCCGGCCCGATCGGCCTCGCGCTGGCGGCGGTGGTGATCCACAGCCTCGCCATGCTGGCGACCACCGCTGCGGTGGGGTTGCTGGTCTACGAGTGGGTGGGCGTCGGCATCCTGCGCCAGGGCTGGGTCAACCTCGACCTGATCTGGACCGCGGCACTGGTAGCCGTCGGGATATGGCTGGTGCTGTGAGATCAGCCCGGGCCGGCCGCGCCGGTCTCGCCTTTGGTCCAGCAACCGTCGACATGGTCGTTCACGATCCCAACCGCCTGCATGAACGCGTAGACGGTGGTCGGGCCGACGAAACTCCAGCCCCGTTTGCGAAGATTCGTGCTCAGCGCCGTCGACTCGGAGGTTTTGGCGATGGTGCGCAACGTCGCCCAGTCCAGGCGGAGCGGCCGGGAGGCGGGATCGGGGACGTAGCGCCAGACGAAATCGGCGAGCGAGCCAACCTCTTGGCGCAGCTCCAGCACCCGGCGGGCATTGTTGAGCACCGATTCGATCTTGCCGCGATGGCGGACGATCCCCGCATCGCCGAGCAGGCGCCCCACGTCCGCTGGGCCGAAGCCGGTCAAGGCCTCGGCGTCGAATTCAGCGAAGGCGCGGCGAAAGTTCTCGCGCTTTCTCAGGATCGTCAGCCAGGAGAGGCCCGACTGGAACCCCTCGAGGCAGATCTTCTCGAACAGGTAGCGGTCGTCCTTGGTCGGCCGGCCCCACTCGCGGTCGTGATAGTCGACGTAGAGCGGATCGTCACCGCACCAGGCACAACGGACCAGGCCGTCGGCACCGGTGCGCAGACCCTCGCTCACCGTCTCAGGAGGTCGGGCCGATGGGCCAAGTCTGCTCGAACTTGCGGCCCTCGCTGTCCTCCACCGTGACCACCATCGGGGCAGGTGATTCGGCCTGGAACGAGAAGGTGAAGGAGGGATCTTCCGACAGGGCGATGTCGCCCTCGACCTCGAGCACCGGGGTATCGCCGATGCGCACGTTCACGAACCGGACATAGTCCGGCGGGATCCAGTAGCGGGTCAGCTGGTCGATCTGCATCCCGGTGTAGTTGGGGTGGCTGATCAGGAGCTGCGCCTGCTGGAGCTGGCCGGGCGCGAAGGTCGTCATCGGCTTCAGCTTCATCTTGCCCAGCCGTGCCATCACCGTGGCCTTGTCGGCCATGCCCGGCGCCGAGCAGCCGCCGGCGGCCTTGATGAACCGCTCCACCATGTAGAGATCGCCGTTGGAGGTTTCCGCGACGGCGTGCAGGCTGGTGTACCGATCGACGCGAATGCGCGTGCCGATGGTGGCGTCGCCGGTTTCGGGGAAGAAGTGAAAGATGCCGGCGACCGGAGCGGGATTTTCGTCCACGATCAGGTGGACGGTGCGGATCCAGCTGTCGGAAGTCTGAGGCTGCAGAGCCTTGACCGTGACCGGGACGGTGCCCGCATCCTGCGCCCGCTTGGGGGCGTCGATCTCGATCAGGCCGCTGCCATCCTTGAGTTCGCGGCCCGCGAACAGGGCATCGCGGATCGCCGGCCACGAGCCGTCCTCCGCCGCCGCAGGACGGTCGAAGCTCACGAACAGCGCTGCAGCCGCTACCAACACCAGCCTAATCATCATCGAGCCGCCCCCTGTTGCGCGCACGGGGTAGATGATGCGCGATCACCTACCCCGTCAAGAGCCGCGCCCTAGGCGGAAGCGCGCCGGCCGGCGGCCATCCGGTAGACGATGAGCAGGATGATCGAACCCACGACCGCGAGCACGATGCTCCAGAAATTGACCCCGGTGACGTCGCCCATGCCGAGCGCGCTGCCGACGAACCCACCGATCACCGCGCCGACGATGCCGATGAGAATGGTGACGATGATGCCGCCGGGGTCGCGGCCCGGCATCAGCAATTTACCGATGGCACCGGCGATCAGGCCGAGCACGATCCACGCGAGAATTCCCATAACGGCCCTCATTGGGTTGGAGGCCGCCTACTCCCATTCCAGCTCGGTGAAGGCCGCGGTGACATTGCGGCCATGGTTGGCCTCGACCAACAACCACGCGGAGCCGGGGGGCGGCGGCACCTCGTCAACCGCCTGCTGGAGGCTGCGGTTCCGCGCCAGCTCCGCCCGCACCGTGTCGCGCAGATATTCGAGATAGGCCCGCTGCGGTGCCGCCGCGTCCGGCCATGGCACGGCCGGCGGTCCGTGGCCCGGCACCACGCGCGCGGCAGGCAGGCGCTCGAGCTCGTCCATGACCTGGAGCCAGCCGAGCAGGCTGCCGTCGATCACCGGGATGCGCTCCACGAACAGCAAGTCCCCCGCGAACAAGGTACCGGTGGCGCTGTCCATGACGGTAAGGTCGGTGTCGGTGTGGGCCGCGGGCCAGGCGCGCAGCTCGAGCGTGCGGCCGCCGAGGTCGATCGCGAGGGAGTCCGCGACCGCGAGCGTCGGTGCGACCGGCTCCGTGCCGGCGAAGGCGGGGCCGATCAGCCCGCGCAGATTGGCGAGATAGTAGGGTGCGGTCTCCGCCAGGCGTTGGGCGAGATTGGCGTGGCCGACGAAGGCGACGTCCGGGCCGCGGAACGCGGCGTGCCCGAAGAGATGGTCGGGATGGACGTGGGTCGCGATGACGTAACCGACCGGCAGGTCGCTGCGGGCGCGGATCGCAGCGAGCAGGGACTCACCTTCGCCCAGGCTACCGCCGCTATCGATCACCGCGACCTGCCGCGTGCCGACGACGAAAGCGAGGTTCGCGATGCCGCCGCGGTTGGCGGGTGTGAAATCCTCGTTCGGACCCTGGTGGACGAAGACCCCAGCCGCGATCTCGACCACGTCGAGCGGCTCCGCCGCGGCCGCCGTCGTCGCCCAGACGCAGGCGACGGCGAGCAGGCCGGCGGCGGCCCACCTCACTGCGAGACCAGCTGCCGGATCTCGTCGAGCGCCGCCTTCGCCCTGGCGACCTTGCCATAGCTGTCGTCGATCGCCCGTCGGCGCTCGGCGACCTGGATGTCGATCTGGCCGAGCTCGCCCTTCATCGCGGTCAGCCGCGGCTCGACGGCCGCGGCCTCGGACTCGAGCTGCTCGACCTTGTAGGCGGCGAGCCGCGCTTTGTTCTCGAAGACGGCCAGCGCCTGCTCACGCTCGCCGAGCACCCTGAGCCGCTCGCCGATCTGGCTCTGGATCTTTGCCAGCTGCTCCTCGCTCGCCTCCTTGTTGCTGCGCATGCTGGCGAGCGCACGGTCGATGTCGATCTGCTCGCGCTCGCGATCGGCCAGGGCCGCGAGCCGCCGGTTCAGGCTCGCCCCGGCGCTGGACATCTGGTCCTCGATCCGTGCGAGCTGGTCGCTGCGCTCCTGCAGCGCGGCATCCGCCTTGGCCGCCTCCTGCTCGCGTTCACCCAGCACGGCGAGCCGCTGGTTCAAGGCGCTCGTCGCCTCAGACAGCTTGGCCTCGATCTCCTCGAGCTTGCCACTGGCCGCTTGGCTGGCCGACAGCTGCCCCTCAAGGGCGGCGTTGGCCTTTTCGAGCATGGTCACCTGTGACGAGCTGTCGATCGCCCGCCACCAGCCGACACCGGCCAGGACCACCAGTGCCACGGCGACCAGCATGGCGACCGCGGACGGGCTGGACGAGCTCGGCGCGGCAGTCGTGGTCGTCGAATTCTCTTCCATGATATCTCCGTCCTTCCCCAGATCATGCCTAGTCGCCCCCCGTTTCCGACGTCGGCAACGGGAGGATCTGTCGGCGGTCAAATAGCCGGTATGGGCGCCCATCCGCTTTTCGAGCGTTGTAGACTAGTCCGTCCCGGCCGAAAACGCCCTCCTCAGCGAACCGGATCACGCACGTGTGGAACCCAGCCGTCAGCCATCAATGTCTCGCACTTCGCGATGTGCGCGTGAATGTCCGGATTGGCGTGCATGCCTTCGAGCACGAGAAACCGCAGGTGCTCAGCGTGGACGTCGAGCTGTACCGGCGCCAGGAACGGTTCACCGGCAGCTCCCTCGCGGACTGCCTCGACTACGACCGGGTCTACCGCCACATCACCCGGGAATGGCCGGCGCGGCCCCATGTCCCGTTGCTCGAAACCCTGGCCGAAGATCTGGCGGAGCTCTGCTTCGCTGATCGGCGCGTCGAAGCGTGCCGCGTCGTCATCCGCAAGCTCGAGGTCTATCCCGACTCGGCGACGCCCGAGATCGCCGTCTTCCGGGTGCGCGGCACCTGACGCCGACGCATTGCGGCGTAGTGCCGCATGCCTTCGGCGTGAGATGTGGCGTTGCGGCAACGCAAGCGTCGGCATGTGTCTCCCTCAGGAGTTCAGCGCAGGCTCTTTCGCAGTTGCGAAGGCCTATACTGCAACTGCGAGATGAGCGATAAATCCGCGTACAATAAAGGGCTTGTCATGACTGAGTACCGGTGAGATAGGTGCGCTCAGTGGATCAACCGGGCGGCATTACCCTCCGTCCCCCTCGGTTCAACCGAGAGGCGGAAGAGGACCGCAATGGGCGCCAGCGACAAGCCTCGTCGGCCCATCGTGCGTTCGGAGACCACCACCAGGCACGGAGGCAAAATCGCTATGAAGCTCTCGCTGTACACTGCAACCGCAGTGGCCGCTCTCGCCGTCGGCATCTCATCGGTGGCCTCGGCCAACGACGGGCTGCTCAGCATGCAGCAGAACCCGGCGGAATGGGTGATGCCGAACGGCAATTACTCCAGCACCCGCTACAGCTCGCTCGGCCAGATCAACAAGGACAATGTCAGCAAGCTGCAGCCGGCATGGACCTTTTCGACCGGCGTCCTGCGCGGCCACGAAGGCGGCCCCTTGGTGATCGGCGACGTGATGTACGTCAACACGCCGTTCCCGAACATCGTCTACGCGCTCGACCTGAACGACGACGGCCGGGTGATCTGGAAGTACGAGCCGAGGCAGGATCCCTCCGTCATCCCGATCATGTGCTGCGACACGGTCAACCGCGGCGTCGCCTATGCCGATGGCAGGATCTTCCAGTACCAGGCGGATACCACCCTGGTGGCACTGGATGCCGCCACCGGCCAGGTGCTCTGGCAGATCAAGAACGGCGATCCGTCGAAGGGCGAGTCCGGCACCTCCGCGCCCCTGGTCTACAAGGACAAGGTGTATGTCGGCATCTCGGGCGGCGAGTTCGGCGTCCAGGGCCGCCTGACCGCCTACAACGTCGCCGACGGCAGCGAGGCCTGGAAGGGCTTCTCGACCGGTCCCGACGAGATGACGCTCATGGACCCCGAGAAGACCACCCATATGGGCAAGCCGGTCGGCAAGGACAGCGGCACGGCCACCTGGGAAGGCGACCAGTGGAAGATCGGTGGCGGCACCACCTGGGGCTGGTACTCGGTCGATCCCGAGCTGAACCTGATCTACTACGGCACCGGCAACCCTTCGACCTGGAACCCGGTCCAGCGGCCCGGCGACAATCGCTGGTCGATGACGATCTTCGCCCGCGACGTCGATACCGGCATGGCCAAGTGGGTCTATCAGATGACCCCCCACGACGAGTGGGACTATGACGGCGTCAACGAGATGATCCTCGCCGACATCCCGGTGAAGGGCGAGGAGACGAAGGCTCTGGTCCACTTCGACCGCAACGGCTTCGGCTACACGCTGAACCGTGAGACCGGCGAGCTGCTGGTCGCCGAGAAGTACGACCCGGCGGTCAACTGGGCGACCCACGTCGACATGGAGACCGGCCGTCCGGAGGTGGTGTCGCGCTACTCGACGCAGGCCAACGGCGAGGACGTCAACAGCACCAACATCTGCCCGGCGGCCCTCGGCACCAAGGACCAGCAGCCGGCGGCGTTCAGCCCGAAGACCGGGCTGTTCTACGTGCCGACCAACCATGTCTGCATGGACTACGAGCCCTATCGGGTCAGCTACACGGCCGGCCAGCCTTATGTCGGCGCCACCGTGGCCATGTACCCAGCACCCGGCGGCACGGACCTGGGCAACTTCATCGCCTGGGACGCGAGCGAGGGCAAGATCGTCTGGTCCAACCCCGAGCCGTTCTCGGTATGGTCGGGCGCTCTCGCCACCGCCGGTGACGTGGTCTTCTACGGCACCCTCGAGGGCTACCTGAAGGCCGTCGATGCCCATACGGGTCGCGAGCTCTATCGGTTCAAGACCCCCTCCGGCATCATCGGCAACGTCAACACCTGGATGCACAAGGGCCAGCAGTATGTCGGCGTGCTCTCCGGCATCGGCGGCTGGGCGGGTATCGGCCTCGCGGCCGGCCTGATCGAGGAGGACGCCGCAGCGGCTTGGCACGGTGCGGTCGACCAGGGACGCGAAGGTGACGCGTCGAAGACAGTCGACACCGCCGGCCTCGGCGCCGTCGGTGCCTACAAGTCGCTCTCGAACTACACCCAGCTCGGCGGGCAGCTGACCGTCTTCAAGCTCGGCAACTAATCGCCGCAGGCGGTTGCAAGACCGAGGGCCCGGCGCCGCAAGCGCCGGGCCCTTTCCTTTTGCCACGGAGATCGGGCATGAAACTCCTGCGCTGGACGCTGGCGCTCGTGCTGGGCATCGCCGCTGGACCGGCATGGGCGGCGGACACCCTGGCTCTGCTGCCCTTCGCCCTGGAGAACACCAGCTTGGAGCCGACCCGGCCGGACGAGGTGGCGCGGACCGGCATGCTCGACGAGGTGGTGGCTGCACAGCTGCGCGAGGCCGGCTACCAGATCGTCGATCCCGCGCCGGTGGCCGCAGACATCGCCGCCTTGAGTTCGGTCCGCGGCTGCAACGGTTGTGAACTGGAGCTGGCCCGCAAACTCGAGGCCTCCATTGTCGCCTTCGGCTGGGTGCAGAAGGTGAGCAACCTGATCTTGAACATCAACATGGTGGTGCGCGAGGCCGCTTCCGGCAGGCTGCTCGCGGCCGGCAGCGTCGACATTCGCGGCAACACCGACGAATCCTGGCGCCGCGGCGCGATCTACCTGCTCAAGCACCGGATACTTCCTGCCCTGGGACGATGATCCGAACGGCGCAGCCGCACGAATCCAGCTCGGTGTCAGGACATGGCTGGATGGACATGACGGCGAAACTCCGCATTCCGGGCCTGCTCGCCCTCATGCTGGCGCTGACGCCCGCCAGCGCCCGCGCGATCATGAGTGGCGAGGAGAGCAGACTGGCTCCCTCGGGCGATTCCGACTACGCGGCGGGCAAGGCGGCCTTCAAGGCGGAGCAGTGGCAGACGGCGATCGCCGATCTCACGCTCGTCGTTCTGCGCCGGCCCTGGCACGACAACGCGCACACCATGATGGGCTATGCTTGGCGCAAGCTCGGCAACTACGACATGTCGCTTCGCGAGTACGAGACGGCCCTATCGCTGAACCCACGCCACCGCGGCGCCCTCTCCTATCTGGGCATGGCGTATCTGGATCTCGGTCGGACCGACGACGCCGATGCGACCTATCGCCGTTTGGCCCGGGTTTGCAGCTCGCTGGTGATGGGCTTCGACAACAATGGCTGGTTCACAGGCTGCGACGAGCTGACCGCACTCAACCAAGCCTACCGGGAGCACGGCCTCGAGGTCCCGTCGACCATCTGAGTGGGCCTGCACCGCACTCAGTTCGTACGATCGAAGAACGCCCGGTCGCGATGGATGGTGGCATCCAGACCGACGACTTCCTCCAGACCACTGGCCTGGAGGAAGATGGCCGATGCGATGTTGGCGCGGGTGAGATCGCAGCGGGCCAATTTCGCCCCGGTCAGATTGGCACCTCCCAGCTTGGCCATGGTCAGGTCGGCGCCGTGGAGATTGGCGTTCTGCAGCTTGGCATATTCCATGTCGGCCCGGCTGAGCTTGACGCCGGCGAGATCGGCGCCCTGCAGCTGCGCCAAGCGAAAGATAGCCCGCATCAGACCCATGGACTGGTTGCGCATGTCCGGAGAACCATCGGCACCGACCAGACGCGCACCAACCAGGCTGGCGCTCTCGAAGCTTGCCGGGATCCGCGCGCCCGACAGATCGACTCCGTCCAGTTTGGCGCGCAGCAACTGGGTCTGGAACAGCGACGCTTCCTTGAGGCTGGCCCCCGTCAAGTCGGCCTCGACCGCCCAGGCGAGGTCGAGACGCGCACCGTCGAGCGTGGCGCCAGCGAGATTGGCATGGTTCAGTCGCGACCAGCGCAGGTCCGCGCCTGTGAGATCGAGATGCGAAAGATCGAGGCCGTTGAGGCTCTTGTCGGCCAGCATGACCGGGCCTCCGGCGGCGATGAGCTTTTCCACGTCCGCGCGTTGCAGTTCCGCGCTGCTCATCTTCGGCGAAGAGAAGTCGACATGGTCCATCATTCCCTGGGCCGAGGCTTCGGCGACCATGACGGTAAAGGCGAGCGCGGCGACGGCGGCACGACAGCCGCGAGCAGCTAGTCCAGGCGGCACGATTGGTCTCCCTGATTGCTCGATAGCAGCCGCTTCTTTTACAACGAATTCACGATGGAACCAGACCGCCGCCTAAACTCCTGTAGATCCTACTAATCGTCAACTTTGTCACAACCCGGCACCCGAGCCTTGCGCGGCCGGGATCGATCCGGCAGAAGCGAGCGACGCGGCCGGGCTCCAAAACGCCGGGCAAGGAACAAACATCGGAGGCAGTTGCGTGCGTGGATTGACCTCATCCTTGGCGGTACTGGCCATGGTCGCCGGGGCGGTTGTGGGCCCGGCCACGGCGCAGGACGAGAAGCCCTACTCGATCGTCGATGGCAAGGTCGACCCGGGCACCTACAACGGCTACCGGCGCTACCATGCTTCGTGTCACACCTGCCACGGCCCGGACGGGCTGGGCAGCTCCTATGCGCCGAACCTGACCGAATCGCTGAAGACGTTGACCTACGATCAGTTCACCGAAGTGGTGATCAATGGTCGCGAGAACGTTACCGGCACCCAGCACAACGTCATGCCGGCCTTCGGCACGGTGGAAGACGTGGCGCTCTACGTCGACGACATCTACGCTTATCTCAAGGCGCGATCCGACGGCGTGCTCGATCGCGGCAGGCCGAAGAAGCAATAGGCGCGCGGTCGCAAAGGGAGGGTAGATTGGCGCAGCCAACGATCCTCGTGCGCATCGGCCGGGCGGCGATACTCGGTGTTTGCATGTTGGTCATGCCGCAGCTGGCGCTGGCCGAAGGTGGCAATACGGGCGATCTCGTCGATCGCACCGCCTTGCGCGTCTGTGCCGATCCGGCCGACCTGCCATTTTCCAACGATCAAGGCGAGGGCTTCGAGAACAAGATCGCCGAACTGATGGCGGGCGAATTGGGCGTGCCCGTGGCCTACACTTGGTTCCCGCAGAGCACGGGGTTCGTGCGCAACACGCTTCGCGCCAATCGCTGCGACCTGATCATGGGCGTGGTGGCGACCGACGAGCTGGTGCAGAACACCAATCCCTACTACCGCTCCACCTACGTGCTCGCCTACCGGACCGCCGATCAGGACCGGTTTGGCGACATCGACAGCCCGCTGATGCAGCTGGCGCGCATCGGCGTGGTGGCGGGCACGCCGCCTTCCGACATCCTGGCGCGCCGGGGCCTGTTCTCGCAGGTAGAGCCCTATCAGCTCGTGGTCGACACGCGGGTCGACCAGCCCGGCCGCAAGATGATCCAGGACTTGGCCGACGGCCGGATCGATGCCGCCCTGGTCTGGGGACCGATCGCCGGCTATTGGGGCAGGCAGCAGCAGGTGCCGATCAGCTTCGTGCCGCTCAAAAGCGATCCGCGCAGCGGCTTGCGCATGGACTTTCGCATCTCGATGGGCATTCGCCAGGGCGAGCCCGATTGGAAGCGACGGGTCAACGACGCCATCCGCGCGCTGAAGCCGCAGATCCAGGCGATCCTGACCGACTACGGCGTGCCGCTCGTCGACGAGCAGGGCCGCCTGATTGCCGCCGAAGGCGAGGGCGACGCGCCGGCATCGGAGGTGCCGGAGCCGGACGGCTACCGGATGGACAATTACCGCACGCCGGTACCCGCGGCGCTGGCCGGAGCCACGACCCTGTCGACCGGGAAGCTGGAGCAGTTGCTCAGCGAGCGGCAGCCGATCCTGATCGACGTGCTGCCCAAGCAGCGCAAGCCCAAGGATCGCGACCAGGCCCAGATCTGGATCGAGCCCAAGCGCGACAATCTGCCGGGCTCGGTCTGGCTGCCCAATGTCGGGCTGGGCGAGTTGTCGCCCGACTTCGCCGAGTATTTCAGAACGGAACTGGCCAAACTTACCGGCGGCGACAAGTCCAAGCCGATCGTGTTCTACTGCGACCCAAATTGCTGGATGTCGTGGAACGCGGCCAAGCGGGCAATGACCGAACTCGGCTACACGGATGTCTACTGGTATCCGAGTGGGGTGCAGGGATGGAAGCAGGCAGGCAAGCCGCTCGCGACCGCGCAGTCGATTCCGATGCCGGAGTTTCCGGACTGAGCGTCCTCGCCGCTACTCGCCCTTGCCGGTAAGCGCCACGAAGCCCCGCGCCGGGTTGTAGCCGTAGAGCGCGCCGGCGAGAAAGACCGCGGTCCAGGCCAAGGTGATCACGAGCGACGTCAGGTCGAGCTGGTTGTAGAGCGCGAAGCGGATCAGTTCGACCGCGTGGCTGAACGGATTGGTGTAACTGATCCGATAGAGCAGCAGTGAACTCTCCTTCATCCGCCAGAGCGGATAGAGAGCCGAGCTGGCAAAGAACATCGGGAAGATCACGAAGTTCATCACGCCCGCAAAGTTCTCGAGCTGGCGGATGATCGACGACAGCAGCAGGCCCAACGCACCGAGCATGATGCCGGCAACCATCAGCGCCGGGAAGACGGTGAGGTAGCCGAGCAGCGGCGGGCGGACGTCCCAGAACCAGGCGATGGCGAGGAACACATAGGCCTGGAAGCAGGCGACGAGCACCGCCGCCACCAGCTTGCACGACAGCAGCCACCAGCGTGGCATGGGGCTCACCAGCAGCACGCGCATCGAGCCCATCTCGCGGTCGTAGACCATGGACAGCGAGCTCTGCATGCCGCTGAACAGGAGGATCATGCCGACCAGGCCCGGCGTGATGTAGACCTCGTAGAGGATGTAGGTGACGTAGGGCGGCTGGTAGGAGACGCCGAGCACCGAGCGGAAGCCGGCGGCGAAGATGAACAGCCAGACCAGTGGCCGGACCAGGGCGGCGAAGAACCGCCCCCGCTGATGCAGGAAGCGCAGGAACTCGCGCCAGAGAATGCCCTGGAAGCACAAGAGCCAAGGATTGCCGATCAAGACAGGATCTCCAGGGGCGGAACCAGGAGCTGGGCCAGGCGCGCGTCGGCGTCGACGAGACTTTGCCGGAAGGCGTCGACCGAGCGCGGCTGGCGCCGCTCGGCGGGGCTGAGCGGCACCAGGCGGGTCTCGAGCACCCGTCCGGGCGAGGCGGTGAGGAACAGGAGACGGTCGGCCACCATGATCGCCTCGGCCAGCGAGTGGGTGACGAACAGCACGGTGGCGCCGTGCCGCTCGATCAGCTCGAGCAGCAGGAGCCGCAGGCGATGCGCCGTGGGCTCGTCCAGCGACACGAATGGCTCGTCGAGCAGGAGCAGGTCGGGCTGCACCACGAAGGCGCGGGCCAGCGCCGCCCGCCGCGCCATGCCGAGCGAGAGCCGCGAAGCGTAGACACCGGCGGCTCCCTCCAACTCCACCTCGGCGAGGGCAGCCGCGATGCGCGGCCCCGGGTCGGGCGAGTCCGGCAACACCAGCCGCAGATTGTCCGCCAAGCTGCGCCAGGGCAGCAACCGTGGCTCCTGGAACACGTAGCCCAGCGTCGCGCCGGGCGTCAGGTCGAGCCGGCCGGCAAAGCCCGTCACCAGGCCGGCCACGATGCTGAGCAGGGTGGTCTTGCCGCAGCCGGACGGCCCGATGATCGCTACCCGCTCGCCCTGCGCCACGTCGAGCCGGATCCCGGCGAGCGCGAGCTTGGCCGGAGCACCGCCGGCCGCCGGGAAACGATGCTCGTGCAGCTCGAGGCTCAGCGCCGCCATTGACCGGCGCGACGCTCGATCGGCTGCAGGATGCCCCACTCGATCAGTTGGACCACGAAGATGAACGCCAGGGCATAGGCCAGGATGCCCGCGACGTCGAACAGCTGGAAGTAGACGCCGAGCTGGAAACCGACGCCGTTGGACCGGCCGAGCAGCTCGACGACCAGGACGATCTTCCAGATCAGCGCCAGGCCGGAGCGCGCGGCGCCGGAGAGGTAGGGGTAGAGCTGCGGCAGCACGATGTGGCGCAGCACGCGCCCGCGCGGTACGGCGAACACCCGGGCCATCTCGAGCAGGCCGTGGTCCAGCGCCCGGGCACCCTCGCGCACCGTGACCACCACGTTGGGGATCTTGTTGAGCGCCACGGCGAAGATCGCGGCGCTCTCGACCAGGCCGATCCAGATGTAGGCCAGGACAATCGTGACCAGTGCCGGCAGGTTGAGGAAGAACACGAGCCAGGGCCGGCCCAGCTCGTCGGCGAGGCGGACCCGGCCCATCAGGATGCCGATCGCCACGCCCAGGGTCATGGCGATCACGAAGCTCGCCGCAACCCGCAGCAGCGTAATGGCGAGGTTGAAGGGCAGCTCGCCGGTGGCGGTGTCCGCCGCCATCTTGGCGAGCACCAGCACAGGCGCCGGCATCAGCCGCGGGTTGTCCGCGAGCATGGCCGCAAGCTGCCACACGGCCAGCAGTGCGAGGAGCGAGAGGCAGGGAACGAGAACGCGTCGCAGCGCGCCGCCACCCGCCGCCTTGGCCCGGGACGCCGGCATATCCTCGGCGAGGACGAAACTCCGGGCCATGCGGCTCAATAGCTGAGCTTGGGCCAGAAGGTTCCGGGGGCGAGCTCCTTGCCGGACCCGACCAGCTTCTCGCCGCCGCGTTCCGCCAGCACGAGGAACAGCTTTGCGGCCTCCGCCTGCTGCTCGGGGCCCCAATGCGCCACGATGCCCTCGCGATAGCGGCGCATGAAGGCGTCGAGTTCGGCCTCGTTCTCGGCCCGCGTGAGCGGCATCAGGCGCTGCCACTCGGCGTCGCTGGTGAGCATGATCTCCTTGGCGGCCCGCGAAGCCCGGGCGAAGGCGAGCACCAGATCGGCGTGCTCGTTGCCCCAGCTTTCGTCGAAGATGTAGCCGAGCTGCGGCACCGACGCCGGGATGCCCAGACCCTCCTGGACCTCGCCGATGCCGATCAGCCGCCGGTAGCCTTGCGCCTCCAGCCGCGCGCCGAAGTGCCAGTAGTTCAAAGCCGCATCGAGCTCGCCGCTCTTCAGCTTCTCGGTGAGCAATGGCGGTGCGCCATAGACCGGCTCGGCCGCCGTGGGCAGATCCAACCCGTCTTTCTGCTTGGCGAAGGCCTGGAGCATGAGCCAGCCCTTGTCGAGCGGGCCGCCGGCCACGCCCAGTCTCTTGCCCGCAAGGTCGGCCACGCTGGCGATCGGGCTGTCGCCTGCGACCATCACGGCGCCGACATTGCTGGAATAGGGGATGAAGGTCAGCGGCACGCCCGAGCTGCGCTGACGCGAGACGAACAGCCAGTCCTCGACGATGGCGTCGACGGCACCGCCCATCAGCGCCACGTCGGCCGCGTCATTGGCGCCGAACGGCACGACGTCGAGCGTGAAGCCCTCCTTCATGTCCAGGCCGTTGGTCTTGATGACGTCGAGTTCCCAGTTGACGGTACCGAACTTCAGCACACCCACCCTGATGGTGCCGAGTTCGGCCGCATGCACCGGCAGCGCCAACAGCCCCAGCAGGGCGAACAGGCCCCTACGCGTCGCGCGCCACATCATCGCCTCCCGAGGCTTGGTTGCCGGGCATGCCGGAGAGATAGAGCATCAGGTGCTAATGCGAACCTCGGCAGGCCGCAAGCGATCACCGCGTCGCCTAAGTGCCCGCTATCGCGTCATAGCCGGCCTCGCTGAACTCGATGAGGCAGAGGCCATGACCGAAGGGGTCGACGAGCATCGCGATGCGGCCCCACGCGCGCGTGACCGTCGCCTGCTCGACGAGGGCACCGGCCGCGGTCGCCTGCTCGAGCGCGCGGTCCAGGTCGGGAACGGCCACGTCGAGATGCACGGGCGTCCAATGCCGGTCGAAGCTCCGCCGTGCGCCGGGAGCACCCTCGCTGCCCAACTCCTTGGCGAGGAGGTAGATGGGCGAGCTGCCGCCCACGAGCTCGACCGCTCCATCGCCGAACCGCCGGCCGAGGCGCAGCTGCAACGCGCGGGTGTAGAACTCCGTGGCCCGCGGCAGATCGTCGACGTCGATATTGATCAGCAGTTCCACGGTCATGCCGTAGTGCCTCCTTGGATCCGGACTGCAGTAATGTCGTGCCGTGCTTGCCGGGGCCGACAGCTGTGGTCGGCCGGATTTGGCGGGCGAGAGTCCGGCAGAACAGGCGGATGGCCATGGTTGCATCGTCCGAGCGGGTGAGGCTGCACGGTTTCCAGACCCTTCCGGACGAGTGGTACGTCCTGCGCAAGTGCCGGTTCGACCATCGCCGTGCGGACGGCAGCTGACGCGCGAAGCCTACGATCGCGGCTACGGCGCCGCCATCCTGCTCTACGATTTGGCTCGGCGTAGCGAGTTCCTCACCCGGCGGTTCCGGCTGCCGGCCTTCGTCAACGGGCACACCGACGGCATGCTCCCGGCAGGTGGAGGAGGTGTTCGCGGGCCCATATGAGCCCGGGCTCGGTCACCGAGCGGCTGCACTTCTTCGTGGCCGAGGTCAGCCTCGAAGCTCGGATCACGACCGGCGGCGGGGATGCCGGCGAGGGCGAGGGCCGAATCGTCGACGGAAAGAGGATCATGCTGCTCTGCCACGCCGAGGTTGCGTGGCCGATCGAAGGCTGAGTCGCCTTGAGGATCCATGTCCGCCTGCGGGCTGCGGACTCACGGCATCACTCGCAGGTCCGCAGCTTCGCACACACCCTGGCCGACCTGCTCCACGAGCGAAGGCCCCTATGGCGGGCCTCGATCAAGCCGCCAGTTTCTCCTCGGCCACGGCCGGGTAATCGACGAAACCCCGGGCATCACCGCCGTAGAACGTGTCCTTGTCCGACTGGGCGAGTTCGGACCCGGTCAGCAGCCGCAGCGGCAGGTCGGGATTGGCGATGAACGGCACGCCGTAGGCTACGGCCGTGGCCCAGCCGGACGCCACGGCATCGGCGCCACGGGCACCGTCATAGCCGCCATTGGCGATATAGGGACCATGCCAGCGCTCGCGAATCGCGCGGAGGACGGCCTTCTGACCATCGTCGAGCGGCGCGCCGAACTCCTCCACCATGTGGAGATAGGCGAGCCCGAACCCGCCCAGGGCTTCGACTGCGGTGCCGAAGGTGCGGGCCGGGTCGCTGTCCGCCATCCCGTTGAAGCTGCCGAGGGGCGACAGCCGCACGCCGACCCGATCCGGTCCCCAGACCGCCACGGCGGCCTCGGTGATCTCGAGCAGGAATCGGGCGCGGTTGGCGGCACTGCCGCCGTAGCGGTCGTCCCGCCGGTTGGTGCCGTCGCGCAGAAACTGGTCGATCAGGTAGCCGTTGGCACCATGGATCTCGACGCCGTCGAAGCCCGCCTCCCGGGCCAGCTCGGCACCGCTGCGGAACTGTGCCACCACGCCCGCAACCTCATCGGTCGCCAGAGCCCGAGGCAGCGGGTATGGCTTCATGCCGTCATAGGTAAAGGCCTGACCGTCGAGCGGTACCGCCGAAGCGGAAACCGGTGGCTTGCCTTCGGGCTGGAACGATTCGTGGCTGACTCGGCCGACATGCCAGAGTTGGAGGAAGATCCGGCCACCGGCGGCGTGGACGGCATCGGTCACCCGACGCCAGCCGGCGACCTGGGAGCGACTGTGGATGCCGGGGGTCGAGATGTAGCCCTGGCCTTCGGGGGCGACCTGGGTGGCCTCGGTGACGATCAGGCCAGCACTCGCCCGTTGCGCATAGTAGAGAGCGGCGAATGGGCCGGGCACGCCGTCGCGCCCGGCGCGCGATCGGGTCATCGGCGCCATCAGGACGCGATTTGGGATCGCGACCGCGCCCAGGCGGGCAGGTGTGAACAGCACGGGATGGTCGGACATCGTCGGTTCCTCGTGGTGGCGTGACGCTCAGGCGAATTCGGCGAGCCACGCGCGCAGGCGTGCTTTCGGCATGGCGCCGACCCGGCTCGCGACGGGCTCGCCAGCCTTGAACAGCATCAGCGTGGGCAGGCTCTTCACGCCGAAGCGAAGGGTCGTGTCGGGATTGGCGTCGACGTCGAGCTTGACGAACTCGACCTCGCCGGCTCGCTCGGCCGCCAGCTGCTCCAGAGACGGTGCGATGGCGTGGCAGGGACCGCACCAGCCGGCGAAGAAGTCGACCAGCACGGGCCGCTCGGCCGCCAGCACGTCGTCGGCAAAGCTGCTGTCGCTGACCTCACGGACGGGATGATCCAGCGCGGCGTCGGACATGGCGATTGCTCCAGGTTACTTACCATCTGGTCAAAAACTAGGCATCGGCAATCGGGATCAGCACAGCGCGTCCGCCACGCCTGACACGGCGTCGTCGAGCCAGGCCGGATCCGGACGGATGCGCGCCAACACGAGCATTCCTTCCATGCACACGGTCAAAAAGCGCGCGAGCCGGGCGGGATCGCGGCCGGCGGCGATGTCTCCCTGCGACTGAGCCGTCCGGATCGCCTTGGCGAATGCCCGCTCAAAGCGATCCAGGCCGCGGGCGGCGGCGCATGCGAAGTCCGGATCGCGGTCGGCGAGCTCCACCGCGCAGTTGGTCACCATGCAGCCCTTGCGTTCCCGATCCGAGGCGGCCGTACGGGCGACCTCGCGGAACACGGCCAAAATCGCGGCCCTGCCGGCGCCGGGCGCATGCAGTCCTTCGAGCTGGCATTCCAGCGAAGTCTCGAAGTAGCGGCCCAGGACCTTGAGGAACAGTGCCCGCTTATCGCCGAAGGCACCGTAGAGACTGGCGCGGCCGAGCCCCGTCGCGTGCTCCAGCTCGGCAAGCGTGGTCCCCTCGAAACCCTTGGCGCGGAACAGCGCCAGCGCCGCCTCCAGCACCTCGATCTCGTCGAACTCACGTGGCCTTGCCAAGGACCCAACTCCGCTGTCGTATCGGGGATATGGCATTGCAGACCGAACGTTCAAGAACTGCTGACGATCCCCTTCGTCACCGAGAGACTGGTTACCGCAGCGAAGGACCCGACCATGGCAGACCATCCGAGTGCATCGCGCCCAAACCTCCATCGCCTGTTCGTTCCGGCCGCTGCGGCAGCAGTGGCGGGCATGCTCGGCTGCCCACCGGCACCGGCCGCCGCCACGCTGGCCCATCTCGGCATCGATGACCGTGGGCCGGCCAAGGCCTACGGCAAGGGCGTCGGCGATCTCGACGGTGATGCGAAGCCAGACCTGCTGGTCGGCAGCGTGACGCAGGGGCTGTTCTGGTACCGCAATCCGACCGGCGCCAAGCGCATCGTGGCCGCTGGCCTGGAGATGGCCGGCGAGATCGAGGTCGCCGACATCGACCGCCAGCACGGTAACGACATCGTGGCCGCCGTGCCCAACGGCGCGGTGTGGTTCGCCAACAATGGCAGCGGCACGCGATGGACAAAGCACGTGCTGGTGACCAAGCGCCGGGTGCACGATATCGAGATCGCTGATCTCGACGGGGATGGGAGGCCGGACGTCATCGTCCGCGGCCAGTATCCCGGGGCCGGCACCCTGGCGATCCTGCGCCAGCGTGCACCCAACTCGTGGGAGCAGCGGCTGCTGCGCCTCCCCGAGCCCGGCACCGGCCTGCTGACCGCCGACCTGGACGCTGACGGTCGGATCGACATCGCCATCGGCAAATACTGGTACCGAAACACGAGCAGCCGCGGCCGCATCTCGTTCGCAGGGCCTTGGACCTACCATGCCGCCGCCGAACAGGATGCCCAGCTCGCGGCCGGCGACATCGATGGCGACGGCCGGCTGGATCTGCTGGTGACCGCGCCACATCCAGGCTTTCCCGGCGGTGGCAAGGTGGCCTGGTACGCGCAGCCGGCAAATCCGTTCGGAACCTGGCGCGAGGTCATCCTGGAGCGATCGGCTCGGCGCGGGTTCCACTCGGCGGTCGTGGCCGATCTGGACGGCGACGGCGACCAGGACCTCGCCACCGCCCTTACTGCGCGCGAGCGCAATCCGAGCCTCAAGGTCTACCTCAACCAAGGGCGCGGTCGTTTCGGCGACCCGCTCGTCGCCACGGGCGTCAGTTCGCATGACCTGCATGCGGTCAGGTGGGCCGGCGTTCCGAGCCTCTTCGGCGCCGACTACCATTTGCCGGTGACACCGATCGGGCTCTGGCGGCTGTCGCGCTGACACAAGGTTGAAGGCAAGCCATCGCGGGCTGGGTGCGCGGTTGCGATCCGCGACCTCGAAACGACAATACCCACTCGTTCGTAACGGGATCACCGGAACGCGCGACACCGACGGTTGCGGGTTGGGAGCCTCGATGCTTGTGTGACGCCGGTCGGTCGGGAGACGCCGCTGACCGCGCCAGCTGCGCCGTAGGCCCTCGGCCGATGGTGGCAGCGCATCGCTCGCGGAGCCTGGACGCATGCTGCGAATTCTTGAAGGAGCGCTACCCTCGTCGCGTGCCGCCTCCGGCCTCTGGCGTCGCCGGGCCGCGCCAGCCGCGATCGCTGCAGCCCTGCTTCTCGGATCGGTCGCTGGCGTGGTCGCGGCGGTCACGGTGACCTATGTCCAGGTCGACGCCAACGGCCCCGCCCGGGCGGTCGCCAAGGGTGCGGGCGATCTCGACCGCGACGGGCAGGCCGACCTCGTCGTCGGCAGCGCTTCGGGCGGGCTCTATTGGTACAAGAATTCCAATTGGGCCAAGCGCACCATCGATGCCACGATCAAGACGGCCGAAGAGGTCGAGGTCGCGGATCTCGACAACGATGGTGCGAACGACGTGATCCTGGCGATCCCGGGCGGTGCGGTCTGGTTCAAGAATGGGAGCAAGGGCACCCGCTGGACGAAGCGGACGCTGGAGAACGGACAGAGCCTGCACGACATCAAGGCCGTCGATGTCGATGGGGACGGCAAGCTCGACGTGGTCGGCCGCGGCTCCTACCCGCATGGCGGCAAGGTCTATATCTGGCGCCAGCTCTCGCCGACCGCATGGGCCACCAGTTCGGTGACCCTGCCCGAGGCCGGAACGGGCCTCGTCGCCGTCGACCTCGACCGGGACCACAAGGTCGACATCGCCGTGGGCAAGTATTGGTTCAAGAATACGAGCAGCGCCGGTCGGATCTCCTTCTCCGACCACTTCACCTACCACGCCGGCGCCGAGCAGGATGCCCGCATCGCCGCCGGCAGGATCAACGCCGACGGGTATGTCGACCTGTTCATCACGCCGCCTCACCCGACCTACCCCGGCAAGCGCATGGTGGCCTGGTACCAGGCACCGCCCGACCCGACCGGGACTTGGACCCGCCATGTCCTGCAAAGCGACGCGCCGCCCGTGATCCACACTGCCGTGATCGTCGACCTGGACGGCGACGGCGACAACGACCTTGCAATGGCCATGACCTCGCAGACCACGAAGCCCAAGGTGCTCGCCTACTTCAACCACGGCAATGGCACGTTCGGCCCTCCCTTCACCATCGCCGACAAGGCCTCGCATGCCATGCGCACGGTGAGGGTCGGCGGCAGGCAGAGCCTATTCGGCGCCGACTATGACGACCGGCCCAGAAGCTCGATCGATTTGTGGAAGATCGCGCCCTGAGCCCGCCGCTGCTCTCCCGCGTGTAGTGGCGTCACCCCGCGGCGGACCTTAACGCAAATCCGCCGGCACTAAGAATACATTCCATCGACATGACCGCAGTTTCGGAAGTGCTTGCCAGTCAGTGCGGCGACACTCTATACCGTAAAGGTAGCTGGCTTTCGCGAGACAGCTATCTCGGATTGAAAAGCCAAATTAGAACGCGTTCCGCCTCGGTGCCCGTACTATCGTACGGTGTACGAAGCTGCCGTGGCCCTCAGCTGGTGTCTGATTGGGCACCGGGGATGGCGGCACGCATGGGGAGTGAACGCCATGCGCCACGGCTCGACCGTACTGGCCCTTGCTGCCGCGTTGTCGCTGCCGCTGATCCAGCCAGCGTCGGCGGTCAGCTTCACCGCGACCGTCATCGATCCCAACGGCCCGCCGAAGATCTGGGGCAAGGCGGTCGGCGATCTCAATGGCGACGGCAAGGCGGACCTCATCGTCGGCAGCAAGGTGGGAGGGCTGTACTGGTACGAAAATCCCGGCTGGACCAAGCGCACCATCAGCGCCAGCGCGAAGATCGAGGAGGATCTGGCGGTTGCCGACCTCGACCGCGACGGCAGACGGGATGTGATCGCGGTCAGCGCCCATGGCCTGACCTGGTTCCGCAACACCGCCAGCGGCTGGCGGCAGACGGTCCTGGTAGGCGGGCCGAACCTGCATGACGTCGTGGTGGCCGACCTGGACCGCGACGGAAAGCTCGACCTCGCGGGACGCAATCAGGGCGAGACCGGAAACGTCTTGTATTTCTGGCGCCAGATCAGCCTCACCGAATGGGAGCGCGGAACCCGCAAGCTGCCGACCGGCGGCGAAGGCCTAGCGGCCGCGGACATCAACCGCGACGGCAAGCGCGACCTCGTACTGGGCGAGAACTGGTTCGAGAACACCAGCAGCAGAGGCAAACTGTCCTTTCGCCGCCATCTCTACAGCACCCGCGCGTCGCAGGATTCCTATGTGGCGACCGGTGACATCAACGGAGACGGGCGGATCGACATCGTCACCTCCCCCGCCGAGCCACCCCGCCGGTATCACCAGCTCATGTGGTTCGAGGCACCGCGCGATCCGACGACCGGCAAGTGGATCCCGCATGTCATCGAAGAAAGGGTCGAGCGGGTCGCCCATTTCGTCGGGGTTGCCGACATCGATCTGGACGGTGACCTGGATATTGCGACAGCACTGACCCAGAAGGCGGCAGATCCGCAGATCAAGCTGTACCTCAACAACGATGGCGGCTTCGCAAAGCCCCGGGTCATCGCCTCCCTCAGCTCGCACAGCATGAAATTCGTGCGTGTCGGCTCGGATGCCGGGCCCAGCCTGTTCGGCGCCGACTACGACACGCCGATCCGTACCCCGGTCCGCCTGTTCCGCTGGCGGCGCGACTGATCGCACCGTCGGCAGCGATCGGTGCAGGGAACGCACCGCGGCAAGCACGAAAAGCTCCCAAACAAAGAAGGAAACGCCTGATGACCATCACACGCATGGGTCCGCCGTTGGCGACGCTCCTGCTCATCTCCCTGCCTTTCGACGCGGAAGCGGTCACGTTCACCCCGACGGTGATCGACGCGAACGGGCCGGCGAAGATCTGGGGCAAGGGGGCCGGCGACCTCAATGGCGACGGCAAGGCGGACCTGATCGTCGGCAGCAAGGTGCGCGGCCTGTTCTGGTACGAGAATCCCGGCTGGACCAAACGGACCATCAGCGCCACGGCGATCATCGAAGAAGACATGGCGGTGGTCGACCTGGACAAGGACGGGCGCAACGACGTGGTCTCGGTCGTCCAAGGCGGCCTGACCTGGTTTCGCAACACGACCGACGGGTGGGAAGAAACCCCTCTGGTCACCGGCCTCAATCTGCACGATGTCGTCGTGTCCGATCTGGACGGCGATGGGAAGTTCGATCTGGTCGGGCGGAACCAGGGCAAGACCGGCAACATCCTCTACCTGTGGCGCCAGATCAGCCTGAGCGAATGGAAGCGCCAGACCATCGCGCTCCCCGCACCCGGCGAGGGCCTGACGCGCGCCGATCTCGACCAGGACGGCAAGGGCGATCTCGTGCTCGGCGAGTACTGGCTGCACAACATCAGCGAGCCCGGAAGCCTGTCCTTCGAGATCCATCTCTACAATCTCGCGGCCTCGATGGATTCCTACGTGGCAACCGGTGACATCAACGGTGACGGCCGGATCGACATCGTCACCTCGCCGGCCGAGCCCGCGGGCAAGTACCACCAGATTCTTTGGTTCGTCGCTCCGGCCAATCCCTTTGCCCTCTGGGGGCGCCGGGTGATCCAGAACAATGTCGAGCGCGTCACCCACTTCGTCGGTACCGGCGACTTCGACCTCGACGGCGATCTCGACGTCGTGACCGCGCTGACGCAGAAGGCCGCCAATCCGCAGATCAAACTGCATGTGAACACCGACGGCAGAGGCTCCTTCGCCAATCCGCCGACGATCATCGCCAATGCCAGCTCCCACAGCATGAAGCTGGTGCGCGTGGGCTCCGATGCGGGGCCGAGCCTGTTCGGCGCCGACTACGACACACCAAATCGGACGCCAGTTATGCTTTATCGCTGGACGGCGGACTGACGCGCACTGAGCGCGGCGAAGCGCCGCACGAACCGGCGCGGTGTGTCGCCATCGCGTGACGTGCCGCGCCGTCGAGCTTGTGTCGTGAACGGCACATCGATGCCATAGCAATCGAAAGTTATAGTTGTCCGCAGCATTGCCCGTGAGCCGACTACGCATCAGTGCGACACGGATGTCATAGTTGTGTTGCTCAACAACCACAAGTTCTCCACGTTAACCTTATAATTGCATTTCCTTATGATCGATGCTTTGTCGGAGGTGCAGACAAGCTACCTAGCCGTGTAACATCGGTCGACCGAAGCGCCGGGCGAGCATGGCGAAAGCAGGGGGATGGCGAGGCGTGTGGAGCCGACCCCCGACCTCGGCAGTCACCATCAAGAGCGGAGAAACGCTCACATGCGCCCCAAGCCTTTGGGTTCGACTGAGGATCGGCACGAACGCCCGCCGCAGGCTCCGCAAGAGGGGCACGCGCTAGGAAAATGCTCTGGCGCCATGCTCTGGGCCGGAACGTGGCTGCGTCGGTATCGTGCGCCGGCGGTTCTGGCCGCCGCGGCCCTGGTGGCCGGACCGGTCGTGGGCGTGGTCGCCGCCGTCAGCGTCAACTACATCCAGATCGACCGCAATGGACCGCCCAAGGCATGGGGCAAAGGTGCCGGCGACCTCAACGGTGACGGCAAGGCCGACGTGGTGGTCGGCAGCGTGGTCGGCGGTCTGTACTGGTACCAGAACCCCGGCTGGACCAAGCGGGTCATCAGCAGCGGGACCAGAACGCAGGAAGATCTCGAGGTCGTCGACCTCGACAAGGACGGCCGCCGCGACGTGGTTGCCGTTACCACCAATGCGGTCACCTGGTTCAAGAATGGTGGCAACGGCAACAGTTGGTCCGCGCGCACCCTGGTGAGCGGACGCGACCTGCACGACCTCGAGATCGCCGACTTCGACGGCGACGGCAAGCTCGACCTGGTCGGCCGCGACCAGTATGCGCAAGGCGAAACCCTGTTCCTGTGGCGCCAGGTTTCGCCGACCAGCTGGACGGCCAGTACGATCCCGAACATCGAGGCGGGCACTGGCCTGGTGGCAGCCGATCTGAATCGTGACGGCAAGATCGACATCGCGACCAACAAATACTGGTTCCGCAATCGCAGCACCAACGGCAGCTTCGCGTTCGACAAGATTCTCTACAACGCCAACGCCGAGAGGGACGGATACGTCGCAGCGGGCCGGATCGACGGCGATGCCAATGTCGACCTGCTGGTGACGCCGGCCCATCCCACTGTCGGCGGCACCCACAACGTCGCCTGGTACCGCAATCCGGGCAGTGGCAATGGCACCTGGGCACGGACGGTGATCGAGGGCGGAGTGCAGCCGGTCGTGCACTTCGCCGCGATCGCCGATTTCAACGACGACGGCCGCAACGACATCGTCACCGCCATGACCCAGCTCAGCTCCAATCCCAAGATCAAGATCTACTTCAACCGGGCCGACAACGGGTCGTTCGGCGCTCCCGAAATCGTCGCCAATGCCAGCTCGCACATGATGCAGATCATCGACGTCGCCGGGAAGCGCAGCCTGTTCGGCGCCGACTACAATGATGCGGGCAGCACCTCGATCGACTTGTGGCAGATTGGCGGGTCGCCCACCAATCCGCCACCGGCGGGGCCGGCAGCGGTCGACGATGCCGCCGTCACCGACGCCGGGCAAGCGGTCACGATCCGCGTGTTGGCGAACGACAGCGGCACCGGCCTTGGCGTGGCGAGCGTGACCTCGCCCGGCCACGGCACGGCCCGGGTGACCAACAACAGCAATGCCGTCATCTACACCCCCGCCGGCGGCTTCACCGGCACCGACACCTTCCGCTACACGCTGCGCGACGGCAACAACCGCAACTCCAGCGCCACGGTTTCGGTGACGGTCCGGGGCACCGCCTCGTCGGATCCGGTCTATCTCGGCTGCTTCAAGGACCAGGGAACCATCGGCAGCACCAACGGGCGCGATCTCAACGGCTTCCTCCTCGCCGACCGGACCGGGATGACGCAAGCCCTCTGCAACCGGACCTGCGGCGACCGAGGGTACAGGTTCGCCGGTACGCAATCGGGCTATCAGTGCTTCTGCGGCAACCGGTACGGCACCTTCGGCTCCGCCAGCAACTGCACCACGCCCTGCACGGGAGCCAACGGCAAGAAGTGCGGCGGTACCTGGGCCAACAGCGTGTTCGACCTGCGCTGATCGTCAGCCCTGGCGGGCCGCCGGCAACGGCCCGCTAGCGGTTGACGGCGGAAACCGAGGTGCGCAACGGAGCGGGTCGGGTTCGTTCCGCGAGTATCGAGCGGAACAGCGCAAGCTGACCGGCCGTGGTGGCGTCCCAGGAGAATGCCTCGGCGTGGCGGCGCACCGCGGCGCGCGACGGCGGATCGGCCAGGATGGCGCGCACCGTCTCGGCCAGAGCCGGGGCGGAGCGCTCCCGCAGCACGCCTCCGGCCGCGGCCGTGGTGACCAGTTCGGCCACGCCCTCGACCGGTGCCGCCGCCACCGGCGTCCCGCAGGCCATCGCCTCGAGCAGGACGTTGGCCCAGCCCTCGCGGCTGGAGGCCAGGACCAGCAGGTCCGCGGCCGAATAGACGGTAGCAAGTTCGCCATGGGCGACCTCGCCCAGAAACCTCACGCGGTCGGCAACGCCCAGCCTGGAGGCCAATGCCGCGAGGGTGCCGCGCTCGGGGCCGGCGCCGGCCACGACCAGCCGGCACTCGGGCAGCAGGGTCAGCGCCTCGATCGCCAGATGATGCCCCTTGCGCTCGATCAGATGCCCGACCGAGGCGAGCAATGGCCCGCGAAGGCCGAGGCGCTGCCGCGCCAGGAAGGGATCGATCGGCCGGAATTGCTCGAGGTCGACGCCGTTGCGCAGCACGTGAACGCGCGCGGGCGGCACGCCCAGGGCGCACAGCGTCTCGGCCAGTGGCGTGGACACGGCGATGGACGCCGCGGCCCGACGGCCGGCGGCGGCGATCATCCGCCGGATCACCGGGTAGCGGCGCGGATAGAGATTGAGGTCGGAGCCGCGAGCGGTGATCACCACCGGCCGGTCGAGCCACTGGCCCAGCAGCAACGCTGCGACGCCGGTCGGAAAGTAGAAGTGGGCGTCGATCAGGTCGAAATCGAAGCCTCCTGCCCGCAGGTCCCGCACGGCCCCGAGGGTGCCGGCGGCCATCAGCAGCGCCTGCGTCGCCAGCCCGTAGCGGGGCAGCCTCGGAAATCGCGGATGCAGCACCTCGAGGCCATGGCGGACCTCACGCCGCGGCACCTCGGCCCAGCGGCCATAGCCGCGCAGCCATTTCTGGCGGCCGGGCGACCAAGGCACCGGCGCCACGACGCGCACGTCGACCTCGCCGCTGCCGACGAGGTGCCGCAGGCGATTCTCCACGAAGATGCCGAAATTGGGCATCGCCCGATTCGGGTAGAGCGACGAGAAGGTCAGGATCCGCATGCGTTCGGCGTCTCGTGTCGGCGGATCGCCCGGACCGCCCCGCCCCTGTGGTGCCGTCCGATCGTTCGCGCGCTTCCTACCCGGCGCCATTTGCGGCCGATTTCCTCTCGAACGCCATCATGGTGGAAGCTGCAATCGGGCTCCCGCTACGGTTGGCCACGAGGTGTGTGCCGAGGGCCTCAGAATGCGGTCAGGCGGCGCAGGACGGTCGGCAGCAGAGGCCGAAGCTCCGCCAGTGTCCGGCGCAGATAACAGCGACCGAACGTGGCGAGCAGGCTGAGGTAGAGAAAGGCGCCGAGGGGCAAGAGAATGCCGAGACGCCAGACCGCGGTGGCGTCGGCGAGCCACAGCTCGCGCACGCCGACCAGGAGGATCGCCATCACCCCCGCCGCAGCCATGGGTGCCGCGATGCCGCGGAGCACGTCCGACGTGACCACCCCCACCCCGCGGCGAAGCAGGGCCAGTGCGCCCGGCAGGCTGAGATATCCGGCAACCGTCTGGCCCAGAGCGACCGCGGCGACCCCGAACGGTGCGGTGACCAGGGCGGCGATACCGTTGGCGCCGACCATCAAGAGATTGGCGCGCAACACGTCCCCCGACCTGCCGACGGCAATCAGGGCCGGCGCCACGAAGTAGCGCAAGGTCGCCGCGCCCACCACCAGCGCCAGGAGCGCCATGACCTGGCCGCTCGGGTCCCATTGCGGTCCGAAGCAGAAGCGGACGAAGTCTGGTGCGATGGCCGCGGCGCCGAAGAAGGCAGGGGCCGCGGCGAGGGCGCAGGCGCCGGTGAGCCGGCCATAAGCGCCGGCGACAGCGGCGCGGCCGTCCAGCCGCGCCATTGCCGACAGAGCCGCGGCATGCATGGGCTGGATGGTCGACTGGACCAGGAGATCGAGTCCGCGACGCCCGGTGCGGAAGTAGGCGACCGCTCCCGGCCCCGCGATCAGGCCGAGTGCCAGCTCCGAAACCCGGGAGTTGGCGAACGAGGCGAGCTGGGCCACGACCAGCGGCGCCCCGAACGCCACCAGCAGCCTGAAATCCGCGGTCGCGAAGTACAGGCTCGGGCGCCAGCCGGCGGCGATCCAGGAGAGGACCGCGTGCGCCAGCGACGCACCGATGCGCTGGCCGACCAGCGCCCAGACACCGTAGCCATGCCACGCCAGCACCACTCCCAGGGCGCCGCCGACGACGCTTGCCGCGAAGTTGCGTGCCGCGAGCTCCCGGTAGCGGAATTCCCGCCGCAGCTTGGCCTCGGGCACGATCCGCGCGGCGTCGCTGACGAAGGCGATGGACAGGACGGTCAGGACCGGCCCCAGGCCCGGCAGCAACCATGGCGACAGCAGGCTCGCGGCGATGGCGGTGGCGACCGCCAGCGCCATGCCGATGGCGATGCTGCCCCAGACTGCCGTCGAGGCGACGCCCGAGTCCCAGTCGCTGCGTCGTATCAGCGATTCCACCAGGCCGCCCGCGGACAGGATCCGGCTGAACTCCATGTAGATCATCGCCAGCGCCACCAGCCCGATCTCCTCCGGCCGCAGCAGCCGGGCCAGCATGGCGAAAATGACGAAGCCCGACAGGTTGTTGGCGGCCGTGCCGGAGACGATCCACAACGAGCTCGCCGCAAAGCTGGCCTTGATGCTCATCGCCCGGTGACGCGGGCAAAGAAGTCAAGATGCTGGCGGGCGATGCCGTCCCAGTCGAAGTTGCTCAAGTCCGGCTCCGGAGCGACCGGCGGAGGGGCGCACAAGGCCGCGGCCAGTCGATCGCGAGAGAATTCGCCGTCATAGGCGTGGACCCAGCCTGGTCCGACCTCGTCAGCGATCTCGCCGATGCTGCCGAGGCGCGGGCACAGCACCGGCCGGGCGGCCGACAAGGCCATGAGCAGGCCGGCGGAGTTGAGGATCCCACGATAGGGCAGCACGACGAGGTCGCAGGCGGCGAGGTAGAGCGTCAACGTCTCGTCGGGAATGAAACGCAGATCGAGGCGGAGCTCGGGCCGTGCGGCCCCGATAGCCCGCAGCTCGCGACCAAGCCCACTGCCGCGCTTCACCTCGCCGGCGATCACCAGGAGCGTTTCAGGAGGCGCCAGGGTCAGGAATTCGTGCACGAGCAGCGGCAGGTTCTTGTAGGCACGAATCTGGCCGAAGTTCAGCAGCACGCGGCCGTCTTTCGCGAGGCCGAGGCGGGCGCGTGCCATCTCTCGCGGCGGCATGGTACCAAGCACCGGCCGAAAATGTCCGCGCCGGATCACCGCAGCCGGTAGCGGAGCGAGCTCGGGCCTGGCGGCCAGGCTGGCTTGGCGGGAGGCTTCGGTAAGAAAGATCAGGCCGTCGAGCTGGCGCAGGAACTCCGGCCAGAACCTCTGCCGCAGGAGCGAGGAAGCGGCTTCGTGCGGTCCTAGATTGTGCACCGTCCACAGAACGGCGGTGCCCGCGGCCTTGTACCCCCGCAGGCGCGCAAGGAACATGCCGGCCCTCGATCTCGCCTGCAGAGGCAGGCGGCCGGACAGCAGCAGATCGGGCCAATGGACGTGCAGGACATCGCCGCCTCGACCACGACGCCACAGCTCGAAATCGGTGACCTCTGCGCCAAGTTCGCCCAAACGGTCGTACAGAAGCGCGTTCAGCGGATTGCGACGACGATTGGCGAAAGCAGGATAGGCCACAACCCGAATCCCGGGCGTGGGTGCCGGCGATTGCCTCGGAGTGGCCGCGGTGGCGAGTCGACGCCGCAATGGGCGCGAGAGCCAGGAGCCGGCCGGCACGGGTGAAGTGACCATGGCACGGGCGAGCGGCAGTGCTGCCGCCAGCGGACGACGCTCGAGGAGCCGCAAGGTTGCGACGCGGACGTCGGACCGGGCCGCCAGGGCTCGACGATCGGCGGCCGGCAACGCCGCGATCTCCCGGTCGAACTGCCTCGCATAGGCGGCAAGCGCCCGCTGCACGTCCTCGGCCCGCGGTCGGCGAAACTGTCGCTTGAGGAACAGCGGCCGCTCCAGCACCGTGATTGCAGCTCCGCCCAGGAAGCGCACGAGAAACTCGACGTCCTGATGGCGCGGAAACTGCCCGTCGAATCCGCCGACGTCCAGAAAGTGGTCGCGCCGGAGCAGCCAGCCGGAGGTCGGTACCTCGCACTGCTTGATCAGCACCGAACGTACGTCGACGGCGTGGCGTCCGAATGCGGTCGGGGAGACGACGACTCCGCGATGGTCACGGTAGGCGGTGGCCACCAACATGCGGGCACTGGGGTCCGATTGCAGCCGCCAGAGCTGCTGGCCCAGCTTTTGCGGCAGGAACAGATCGTCTGCGTCCAGGAAGGCGATCAAATCGGCCCTGGCCTCTCTCACCCCCAAGTTGCGTGCCTGGGCGCCGCCGATGTTGCGCTGCAGATCGATGACGCGCACCCTCGGCGAATCGATGCCCGCCAGGGCGGCGGCGGTCCTGTCGTTCGAGGCGTCGTTGACCACGATGATTTCGGTCGCCACCCCGGCCTGATCCAAGGCGCTGCGGACCGCGTCGGTGATGAAGGCCTCGCCGTTGTGAACCGGAATCACCACGGAGACGTCCGGCCGCGCCATATCTCCATTCACCATAGAAGCGAGAGGCCCGCTTCGATCGGGTGGCTCGCGCGGTTGCGCAGAACGATCTCGACCTCGTCGCCCAGAGGGCCAGGCAGAATCTCGATCGTCACGTCCGCCGAAGGGTCGCCGACGCCCAGGGTCGGTCCGTCCAGACCTCCATCCAGCAATCGGGTCCGGCAGGTCGTTCCGACCGGGCGCTCGCGGCGGCTGGTCAGTGCCAGCTCGCACAAGCATCCGGCGGTGGGTTCCTGCCCGCCGAGGCCCAGCGCCACGAATAGGCGCAGCATGCGCATGCCCGCCGGCCATCCCAGCAGCCTGGTGCGCAGCACCGACCGCCCGAACGACCCGGACTCGATGGTCATCATGGCGAAGTCGCGCAGATCGTCGGTCTGCACGTCGCCGCAATCGACGAACGACACCGGCGTATCGGCGTAGGCGGCTTCGATGGTGTTCGCCGCCGGATCGACGCCATGCAGGTAGATCGTCTGGTGCCCGAGCCCGTCATGGTCGCCGAAGCTCCAGTCGGCATTGCGCCATGGCGCTTGGCCGGAGGCCGCATCGGCGCCGACGGACGAGCGGAGCAGGATGTCCTCCGGGCGACGAAGCCAGGGGTTGCCGCCCTCGTTGCGCGGGCGGGTCAGGTACCAGCCGGACGAGGAGCGCACCCACGCATAGTCCGGCGGCCCGAGCCGAAGCAGGTCGCCGACGCCGGACAGGGCATTGCCGGTGTAGGAGACCCGGGCGCAGCGTGCGAACGAGACCGCCTGCTGCGGGCTCGGCATGCCTTCGGTCGGGGCCGGCTCGTGGGCGGCGCATTGATAGAGGTTGCCGGCGAAGCTGACATCGTCGGCCGAGGTGACCAGGGCGCTGGCACTCGGCTCGGCATTGGCACCCCACGCGGCGCGCTTGAACAGGTTGCCGACGACCAGGATGTGACGCGGTCGCTTTTCGGCCGAGCCGGCTACCCGCAGATCGTACCCGGCATTGCGGTCGAAGGTGCAGTCGGCGATCGTGATCTCGTTGGCGTTGCGGTGAAGATAGATGCCGTCCGCGGCGCCGCGCTCGCCATCGCGGTTCCACTCGAAGCGGCAACCGAGCAGCCGGGCCTGACCCGCATTGACATAGGCTCCGCACAACGTGTTGGCCGAGAAGTCGGAACCTTCGACCTGGCTATCCTGACCCAGCCGCAAGCCGATCCGATTGTTGCGGAACATCGACTTGACGACGTGCAGGTCGCCAGAATAGCGCGAGCCTTCCTCCGGGAACGTCTCGATGGCGATCGAGAACCGCGAGAACTTGCACTGGCCGACGAAGATGCTGCCGCAGTCGGCAAGATCCATTCCATGGCCGCTGTCCGCCGGCTCCGGGTTGCCCTCGAATTCCAGGTTCTCGACGCCGAACGCCACGGTCCGCGCCGCCTGCACAATGTTCCTGGCGCCGGGCCGCCGCGCCAGCACCGAGGCCGATTGGTGCCGGCCTGCGCCATAGCTGAAACGCCCGACGCCGACGAGATAGGTCCGCGGCCGCAACACCAGTTCACCCACGAGATAGCGACCCGCAGGCACGGCCAGTTCGCCGCCATCGCGTCCGGCGACGAAGTCGATGGCTGCCTGGAAGGCGGCGCTCGCATCCTCCACCCCGGTCGGATCCGCACCGAAATCCGCGACCGAGGCGGCGTCGGCCGCCCGTGCCTCAAGGGTCCGCGTGACCGCCGCGGGCGCTGCCAACCGGTACGGCAGTGCGGCCGGCCCGTCCTCGGGAACCGCCTGCCGCGCCGGAAGCGTCGCCCCGGCAATGCCACCGGAGGTCGACGCCCAGAGCGATCCGGAAAACCAACGCCGCGTCAGCCGCACCGGTCCGTCCCCCTTGCCAGGCCGCACGGCCCGACTATCGCCCCAGACCGGCCGCGGGCTCCGGGGCCACCACCGGCCGGGGTGGCGACATCCGGCGGACCGGTGCGGACTCCGGATGGACCGCGAGCAGACCCACCATCCAGGGCATGATCAGCCATGGATACTCGAAATAGTTGTCGACGAACCCGAGGGCGAACACGAAGAAGCTATAGCAGACCAGGGCGAGCCTGAGCCCGGCCTCCACCCCAAGGCGGCGTGGAGGGCCGGAAAACCGCTCGAGCGGTCGCCGGAACAGCGGCAGCAGGGTCGGCTTGGCCGCCACCCAGATCAGGAAGATACCGACAAGGCCTACTTCGGCGTAGAGTGACATCCAGGCGAAGTAGGGCTGAGCGGACAGGCTCTCCACGAACCAGCGATCCTTGAGCGGCGACAGATTGCTCAGAACGTAGTTCCAAGCCTCCGGCCGATAGCTCACCGGCAGGGGATTGCGCGCGGCCCGGTCGGCAAGGAAGCGCTCGAAATAGACCCCCGACAACAGCAGTTGCGCCCAGCTGCTGTAGCTGCCCAGGCCGACGCCTACCGCCGGCTGGAAGGGAACGTCCAATGGGAGGCGGACGAGCGTGTCGTAGGCGGCGGTCACCTTCGGGCTGGGTTCCTCGTAGCCCGAGCCGGTCAACCGGCCACCGATGCGCTGCAGATAATCGAGGTTGGTGAAGGAAAACAGGACCAGGGTACCGATGGCCACCATCGCGACCACCGGCAGCAGCAGGCCGCGACGCCGCCCACCCTGCCGTGCGATCGGACCTCGCCGGCCATGCAGGCTGATCCATGCCACCGCGGTGCCGGCGACCGCGGCCAGAAAGCCGGCGATGATGGTGGCGTTCGAGCCGGGCAGGACACTTCCGGCGACGAGGATGCAGGCGAGGACGCCGTAGCGCTGACCAGCGCCGGCCATCCAGGCAGACGCGGCGACGAACATCCCCAGGAGCATGACCATGGTGACCACCGGTGGGCCTCCTGGCCCGTAGGTGCCCTGGAACACGTCGGGCGAGTAGTCGCGGTAGGGCAGGCTGAACGGAAAGCCCGCCGCGAAGCTCTGCGCCAGGCCCACTGCCAGCTGGACCAGGGCAGCGATGACTGCAGCGCGTGCGAAGCACCGGCGCGCCACCGCCTGATGATCGGGAAACCGCAAGGCGAACAGGAACAGCCAGCTGAAGGTGACTGCGCCCAGGACCAGGTTGATCAGCCCGGATCCGCCGGCCAAGGTGACAATCAGGTTGACCAGGAGCAACGCGCCCAGTGCGAGGAGCGGCATGATCAGCAGCCGCGCCCGGAAGATCAGGAGACCGCACAGGCCCCAGGCCACGGGGAAGGCGAAGAACAGCGGGTAGAGCGACATGCTGCGCGGCAGCGCATAAACCAGGAACGGCGCGTAGAAGTAGAGAGCTGTCATGCCGAGATGTTCGCGCGAAGCGGCTCCGGTGAGACGGTCGGACGCGCCGGCCCCGGGCCGGTCATCGGCACCAGCGTGCCTTCGCCGGCCAACTCGGCCCTGAGCCGCGCCAAAGCAGCCGGCTCGACTGGTGCCGGTGCCCGGCCATAGCGTCGTTCCAGCCACCTTACGCCGCGGACGGCCCAAGTGACATCCGCCAATGCCGGTAGGCCCTGCTTGGCTCGCACTGCGCCCCGGCGCAGCCAGGATGCAAGCGGGCTGGCGAACGCGCGCGCCTCGTTGCTCGGCCGCAGCGGACCGAAGCCCGGCGGCAAATCGAGAAAGGCCGCCAGACGCGCAAGCGTCGCCGGCTGATCTTGGACCAGCTGATCTAGGCCGAGCGCGCAGATCCGATCCGGGCCGAAGGCCCTGACGAACGGGTCAAGCCGATCGCGATAGCGGCTGCTATGCAGATACCCGCCCAGCCACCAGCCCTTGCGACGGCCGCGGATCTCGTCCTCGAGAGCGTCGGCGAGTTCGGCCGGCTCCTCGCCTCGGGCGCGGTTGAAGTGATAATGCGACACGGCGCGGGCGACGGGCTCACGCAGGACGACGATGAGCCTGGCGTCCGGGCAAGCTGCGGCAAGCAGGCCCGCGACATAGCCATGCGCCCAATAGACCGTGCTGCCGTCCAAGCGGTAGCGGGCGCTGCGGCCCTTGCGGTACAGAGCGGCATAGGCGTGAAGCGAGACGTAGTTGGTGATCGCCGAAGCTGGCACCCGCTTCCTGCCACGGTATCCGAACAGACCTTCGCCCTGTCCGTCGGCGAACAGGAAGTGCTGCGGCTCTTTCTCGGCCGGCGCGAAGATCTCCGGATGCCGGGCAAGGCATCCGTAGAGCATCGTCGTCCCCGCCCTGGGAGCCCCGATCAGGAAGAGGTTCGGACGGAACTCATGCTGCATCGTCCACCGCGACCGCGGTCACCATGGGCGTTCGAGCGAGGAGGAAGCGGAGGAGAACCCGCGGCTGGCGAGCATGCCCAGAGCGGCACGGTAGAACGGCGAATACTCGAAGGTGTAGCGGGGCAGCAGGCGCAGCGGCTCGCGCATCATGCGGTACAGCGCACGCAGGTGCAGGCGGTCGACGAACCCGGGATAGTA
Source organism: uncultured Alphaproteobacteria bacterium (assembly GCA_963720725.1). GTDB lineage: Bacteria > Pseudomonadota > Alphaproteobacteria > Geminicoccales > Geminicoccaceae > Benzoatithermus. The sequence continues at coordinate 562,870 of CAVRGN010000013.1, read as the reverse complement.
GCGCACCCCGCTGGCCACGACCTGATCGAAGTAGCCGCCGCAGGTGATGCCGAGACCTTTCCAGCCTTCGCCGGCGAGATCGAGCAGGAAGCGGTCCTGCACACCCGAGCCCATGCCGCAGATCACCACTTCCGGCCCGCGCCGCTCGATCGTCCGCAAGAGGTTCCGGCGCTGCACGCGGTCGGCGAAGTAGCCGGGAGCGGTCAGGGTCGGACGCGTCCCGAAGATGCGATGGAATACCCGGCCGGCCGCCGCCGCCACGCCGGGCCGACCGCCCACCAACGCCATTCGCAACGACCGTTCGCGGCAGATGCCGAACAGTTCCGGTGCCATGGAATTGCCGTCGAACGATCGCCGCTCCACGGCCTCGCCCCTCAGCAGCGTGGCCAGCCTCGCGATCAGAATGCTGTCGGCGTAGACCAGGTCGAAGGAAGCGATCTCGTCCAAGAAGTCCGCATGATGGCGCGCGGTGGACACGGAGAGCGGGTTGACGAAGGTGACGAGAGTCGCCTGGTGCAGGACCCCCCGGAGCATCCGCTCCCAATCGGGAGGATGAGCGGCGACCAGGTCGATGATCCTGTGGAGATCGGCGGTCTGGCTTCCGACCGCGTCAGCCGAACCCTGCATTATGGTTTAGGTTCCTGCAGTTGGGGCAAGCAAGGGTCTTGCCCACAACTAATAGGCGCGCGCGTGGTAAAAGCCAACGAACAAAGTGCGCACCAGGATCCTAAAATCCAACCATATCGACCAGTTGTCGATGTACTCCAGGTCGAGCTCGATCCGGCGGCGCATCTCCTCGACGGTCTGGGTCTCGCCGCGGCATCCGTTGACCTGCGCCCAGCCGGTGATGCCCGGCTTGACCCGGTGCCGGCCGAGATAATCGTCGATTTGCTCGGCATAGAGCACGTCGTGGGCAACGGCGTGCGGACGCGGACCGACCAGGGACATGTCGCCCAGGAACACGTTGAGCAGCTGCGGCAGCTCGTCGAGGCTGGTGCGGCGCAGGATACGCCCGACCCGCGTCACCCTGGGATCCTCGCGTTCCGCCTGCCGGACGGTGGTCGCGTCGATCGGGTCGCACATGTCGGTATGCATGGTGCGGAACTTGAGCATCGTGATCGGCTGCTGCGAGAAGCCGCGCCGCCGCTGGCGGTAGAACACTGGCCCGCGGGTGTCGAGCTTGACCGCCAGGGCGATCAACAGCAGCAGCGGTGCGGTGAACACCAGCAGACCCGCCGACAGGACGCGGTCCTCGATGGACTTGAGCACCCAACGCCAGCCGTCGAGGGGACGCTCGATGAGGCGCACCAGCGGCACGTCGCCGATCTGGCCGACGCCGCGCACCGGCACATGGTCGCCCGGCAGGTCGGGCGACCAGCTGACGTCGATCCCGAGATGGCGCAGGTTGCGCAGCACGCCTTCGATCCGGTCGCCCGTCTGCGCCGGCATGGCGAGGATCACCTGGTCGAGCTTACCGGCCAGGACCTTCTCCTCCAGCTCCGCGAAGCCACGCAATACCCCCACCCCGCGTGGCCACTGCCCAGGCGTCACGGTCCCGTCGAGATCGAGGGCCACCGTGACCCTGGCCGCCGGGCCGGCGAGGGCGAAGCGCTCAACCATGCGCGGGAGCTGACCGCAGGTGCTGACGATGGCCAGCCGTCTGGTCATGGCGCGGGTGACGAAAGCCCGGCCCACGGACAGCCGGATGACGATGCGGGTGGCCACGAGCGCGACCGACCCGGCCACGAACCACATGCCGACCCACAGTCTCGATACGTCCTCCGCGGCCTTGATGGCGTAGAGCAGCGCAATCACCAAGGCGATGCTGAGCGCCCAACCGCTCAGCACCCGCGAGACCTGGCGGCTCAGCTCGAGCAGCCGGCCGCTGCCATAGTCGCAGAACCAAGGCAGGACCTGAGGTGCCAGCAAGCAGCCGAGCAACAGCGCGGTCAGCGCCGAGGGAGGCATGTTGCCGTCAAAGCGCAGGTAAGCGACCAGCGCGCCGGTGATCGCAATCGCCAGTACGTCGCCGACCCGGACGACACCTTCGATCAGGGCACGCGCGCTCGCCGCCGATGGCCGACGGCCTCTGGCGGCCGAAACAAGCGATACAGGAAGATTCGCGCGCATCAACAGCTCCGGTCCGGTTCCAATGCTGGACGGCAACGCCCCGCGAATGCAGTCATATCACGTCCACGTCGCGCAGGTCCGGCCAAGTCCGGGTAACACTGGAGCAATGAAGCGCCGTCGACCGACCACGGAAGGCCAGCAGGAGGTGCGGTAATCGCTCTGACTTGGACCGATGCTTCGTTCCGGCTCATGTTGCGCGTCCCCACCTCACGACCACATTCCTACCGATCGACTAACGTTACAACGACCACGAAATGGATGTGCGAATGCGACGGTTGACTTGAATCGGCGCCCTCTTTTTCTATTCGTTCGGATCTTCAGCCAAGCACCAGCTTGGCTGCTTTCCCGTCCGCGTCTGAATGTTGCGCTGCAACCAAAACACCTTAGCCGGATAAACCAAACGTTCTACGTTCGCCAGCGAGAAATCTCGCAACGCAGCGTAATCTCCCGGGTGTTGCCGCCGCGCGTCCTTGCGAGCCGCATTCCCGCCGTCACCGAGCCGCGCTCGCACGCGACGGTATCGCGGCCGGGGTGGACAAAGCATAAGCACGCCACTCTGCGAGGTGGTCAGGCACGAATGGTACGAACGTCTCGACAATCCGGGCTGGGTAAAGCGCTATCGGGCGCCACCATGGTACTCGTCTGTGCGGTCCTAGTTTGGGTGCCCATCCCCTTGGGCAGCAATCGGCCATGGTCTTGGTCGGTGCTTGCGGCGGCAATCTCGGCTTCGCTTCTCCTGTGGGCGGCGTCGCAGTTGGCCGGATCGCAGCCACGTGCGCGGGTGGTCTGGCCGGTGGTTCTGGCCGCGGCCACCACCATCCCGGTCTGGGGGTGGGCATATCTGCAGACTCTGCCGGCGGCCGACTTCGCGTGGGCCAAGCCGCAGGCGATCTGGGCGCAGGCGATCGCTGCGGGCATGGGCGATGCGGTGCCCCTGGTCGGCCTGGACGCCGACGCCGGAAGGGACGCGCTGCTGCGACTGATGTGCTACGCGGCGATGTTCTGGCTGGCTTGGCGGCTCGCCCTGGAGTTGGCGCGGGCCCGGCGGCTGCTCGGCGTGGTCCTCGTGACGGTCACCCTCTGTGCCGCCTACGGCCTCATGGCCCAATTCGCCGGCTGGGAGACGATCGGCTGGATCCCCAAGACAGCCTATATCGGCGACGTCACCGGCACCTTCGTCAACCGCAACAATTTCGCGACCTATGCCAATCTGGGCGTGGTGATCTGCCTCTCACTGCTCGCCGAGCCGTTCCTGGCCGCCCGTGACCTGGGTGACTTGCGGCGGATCGCAGCCCGGGCAATCCAGCAGACGCTCGAACGGCGCACGCTCGTGTTGCTGGCGCTTGCCGTGAACGTAATGGCATTGCTGCGCAGCCATTCACGCGGTGGGCTGCTCAGCCTCGCCTTGACGGTCGCCGTCATGGCGGTGCTGCTGTTCCTCGTGGCGCGCCCGCGGCTGCCGGCCGCTCTTGCCGTGATCGCGGCCATCTGCGTCGCCGGCTGGGGATTGCTCACCATCAGTGGCGGCGGAACGCTCGACCGTATCGGCCAGATCGACGCCAACTACGATGTCGCGGAGGCAGGTCGCCTCACCTATTGGCAGGTGTCGCTCGGGATGGTCGCCGAACGGCCGTGGCAGGGTTTCGGCTACGGCAATTTCGAGGAGGCTTTCGCCCAGCACCGGGACGAGCGCTTCAGCGACCGGGTGGACATGGCGCACAACACTTACATCGAGCATCTGGTGGAACTGGGCATCCCGGCGACGTTACTGCTCTATCTGGGGCCGCTGGTCCTGTTCCTCTATTGCCTGCGCGGCCTGTTCACGCGCCGCCGCCACCAACTTTTTCCGCTTGCGGCGACCGCCGCCACGGTCCTGGTGGCACTGCACGCGCTCGTGGATTTCAGTCTGCAGATCCCGGCCGTGGCGGTCACTTTCGCCACCCTGCTAGGTATCGGTGTCGCCCAGGCGACCCCGTCCAGGTCCCACGGCTCTGAGAACAACGGGCTGCACGGCTAGCACTACAGGCCTTTTGATCTGCGGCTACAGGTCCGGCTCGCGCTCCGCCTCCTTGGCGATTCGCGCCCACTTGCGCCGCTCCTCGAGGCGCTTGAGCGACTGCCGGGCGGGCGGGCGCGGCTGGCGGGGCAGCGAGGCCGCCTGTTCCCGGTCCTGACAGACGAACTCGGCGCTTTCCAGAAGCCGCTGTACGCTGGCCAGGGTCAGCTCGCCCTTGGGGATCTGGGCGCGCACGACCTCGATGGCCTGGCGCAGCGCAGCGGTGGCATCCGGCATGGGGAAAAGGTCCTCGGAGGAACATAAGTTGGCACGTTTACATAGCATTCGCCCCGATCGATTTGAAGGCCTGCGAGCGACCGGCCGCCGCACGCGTTGACGCCCGCTGGTCGGCATGGCACTCCCGAGGCCACGCATCACCAGGGGAAGACGTCCGGGCATGGCAGGGTTCGACGCCGCCGAACGGGAGCTCGACGCCGCGTTCGGGCGGTTCGAAGCACTGATGGAGCGGTTGCAGGGTTGGCGTCGCACCGAGGCGGATGCCGAGCGCCGGGCGCAGGCGGCCGAGGCGGATGCGCTGCGGCTGGTCGAGGAGACCGAGGCGTCGGCACGCCAGGCGCTGACCGAGGCGGCGAGCGCGCGGGAAGAACGCAACGCCGCCATCGCCGAGCGCGATCGGACCGCGGCCGAGCTCTCGGGCGATCACGCCCGCTTGGTCGCCGAGATTGGCCAGCTGCGGGAGAAACTCGAACGGCAGTCGAGCGAGGCTGCCCAACGCCACGCCGCCATGGAGAACGAGGCGGGCGAGCTGCGGCAGGCGACGGAAGGGCTGAGCCAGCAGCTGCGAAGCCTCCAGGCCGAGAAGGACCGGCTGCAGCAGCAGGCGACCCAACTCGCCAGCGGACGGCAGGCCTTGGAGCGAGAGGCGATGCTGCTCAAGGGCGAAGGCGAGCGGCTGAGCCGCGAACTGTCATCCATGCGCGCCCGCTGCGAGCGGCTGGAGCAGTCGGCGCGTGCCGCAGCGGGCCAGCTCGAGCAGGCACTCGGCCAGGACTGAGGCCATGGAGAATGTCGACATCGCGATCGGTGGACGGCGGTTTCGCCTGCAGTGCGGCCCGGGCGAGGCCCAGCAGGTGCAGCAGCTGGCGCGGCTGGTCGACCAGTGCGCCGCGTCCCTGATCCAGGGTCAGGGCGGCATGGGCGAGGAGAAGGTGCTGCTGCTCTCCAGCCTGATGCTCGCCGACCATCTGGAGGAGGCGCGCAGCGAACTCGAGCGACTACGCGGCGCCGCCGCCCGGACACGCTCTGTGCTGCAGGATCGCGCGGCGCTCGCGGTCGCCACGGCGGCGCGACGGCTCGATGCGGTGGCCGCCGAGATCGAGCGGGCCGGCTAGCTCAGCTGGCCCGGATCCGGACATAGGAGCCGGGAGCGTCCTCGATCGGCTTCAATTCACCGTCGCCGGGCTTGCGGGCCGGCACCATGTCGCCGGCGTTGGCGCCGTTCCAGACCGCCCAGTCATGCCACCAGGAGCCTTCGTGGCGGACAGCACCGGCGAGCCAGCTTTCGGGATCGGTCGGCAACTCGGCGTTGGTCCAGTAGCCGTACTTGACCGAAGTGGGCGGATTGACCACGCCGGCGATGTGGCCGGAGCCAGCGAGGACGAACTTGCGGTCGCCGCCGAAAATCTGGGTCGCCGCGTAGGTACTCTTCCATGGCGCGATATGGTCCTCGCGGGTCGAAACCCAGTAGACCGGCAGGTCGATCCGGCGCAGATCGATCGGCACGTCGCCCAGACGTACCGCCCCCGGCTGGACCAAAGCATTCTCGTGGTAGCATTTGCGCAGGTAGAAGCTGTGCATCGCCGCAGGCATGCGGGTGCTATCGGAATTCCAGTAGAGCAGGTCGAACGGGAACGGGTCCTTGCCCAGAAGGTAATTGTTGATGACGAACGACCAGATCAGGTCTGTGGCGCGCAGCATGTTGAAGGTCGTGGCCATCTCGGATCCATCGAGGAAGCCGCGCTTGGCCATGCTGCGCTCCATCGCCGCCAGCTGCTCCTCGTCGATGAACACGCCGAGCTCGCCCGGATCGGTGAAGTCGACCAGCGTGGTAAAGAACGTCGCTGCCTTAAGCCGATCGTCGCCCTTCTCCTTCATCCACGCCAGGGTGGAGGCCAAGAGCGTGCCGCCCAGGCAGTAGCCGATGGCGGTCAGCTCGCGCTCGCCGGTCGCCTGCGCGATCGCGTCCATGGCGGCGAGAGGGCCCTGGAACATGTAGTCCTCGAACGACATGTGGCTCAGCTTCTCGTCCGGGTTGACCCAGGACAGCACGAAGGTGGTGAAACCCTGGTCGACGCAGAATTTGATGAAGCTGTTCTTGGGCTGCAGGTCGAGAATGTAGAACTTGTTGATCCAGGGCGGAATGATCATGAGCGGGCGCCGATGAGCCTGCTTGGTGCTCGGCGAATATTGGACCAACTGCATCAATTCGGTCTGATACACGACCTTCCCCGGGCTGGTAGCGATGTTGCGGCCGATCTCGAACGCGTCTTGATCGGTCATCTTGATGGCCAGCCGGCCCTTGCCGCGCTCCAGGTCCTCGAGCATGTTCTTGAGTCCGCGCAGCAGGTTCTCGCCACGGGTCTCCACGGTCAGACGCAGCACCTCCGGGTTGGTCGCCACGAAGTTCGACGGTGCCATCATCTCGACGAACTGGCGCGTGTAGAATTCGATCTTCTGCTGCGTCTTGTCGTTCAAACCATCCTTCTGCCGCGCTGCTTCCAGGAAATATTTGGAGGTCAACAGATACGATTGCTTGATGAAATCGAACAGCGCGTTGTCGTTCCACGCCGCATCCTTGAAGCGGCGGTCGCCCCGGTCCGGCACGATCACCGGTTCGACCTCGACACCGAGCATACGCTGCGTGGTGTGCTGCCACAGCCGCATGTAGTCCTGCCAAAGCCCGAATTGGGCCTGGGCGAGTTCCTGCGGCTGGCTCATCACCCGGCCCAGCATCTCGAGGAACGCGCCACCCATGGGGGCATGACCGTCGAGGCGGTCGCCGACATCCTCGAAGTCGGCCTGCCGGGCGACGAAGTCCTCCACGAGCTTGCGACTGCGGTCGGCGATCTCACCCAGGATCGCAACGACCTGATCCGACTGCTCGGCCTCAGGCGCCACTTCTTGTTGCTCGGCCATCACGATCCCCTATCATCACCGACACAGGGCATCCGGCCCGTACGCCAGTGCGCCCCCGGCGCGTGCCGGGCGCGACGTCGGAGCCCTCCAGCTTGCCGGTTTGCCCAAATTGGGTTGGTGCGCGCCCGTGTATGTAGCCAAACCGCCGAAGCTCGCCAATGGTACCATCCCGCCGCAGGCCATCCGTGACGTCGTGCGACAGCAGGCATTCTCGCTCAGCTGCGCGGTGGCGCTGCTTGCCGCGGGCTGCAGTCCGGCCAGCAACGGTCCGCAACCAGCGTCGCCGACGACCTACCCCGACCTCGCCAGCGTGCCGCCGCGCCCCGTCCTCGGCACGCTGGCGGATCGGCAGGCGATCCAGCATCAGCTCGTCGCCGCCCGCCGCGATGCGGATTTCCGAGCCGCCGAGCTGGCCTACGAGACCGGCCGTGCCGCCGAACCCCCGCCGAGACCTTCTCCGGCAGCAGCACCTCCCACGGCGGCGGCGCCCGGCCCACCTCGACCCGGTGGTGGCGGTGCCGTGGCCCGCGCCTATCTCGACAGCAGCCTCAACGACATCCGGGATCGCGGCAAGTTGCGCCAGTTCATGCGTCGGCTGGGCCGCGAGGCACCGGACCCATTCGGTCCGCAGACCCTGGCCCAGGCCGTGGGCCTCACGCCGACACCGCCAGAGCGCGGCGTGGCGGCGGCCGGGCCGCAGCCCGGCACCTTCGACCATTTCAGCGATTTCCTGCGGGGGGCTCTGGGGTTCGGCGACGATTCGCCCGATCCCCCGCCCGACTGAACGGCGCCCGCCCCGGTCAATGCCTCGATTCGCGCCGCCCGCGAAACGTGCTAGGTAGCTCGTCCACGACGTCGACCGCCTGGATTCCCTCGATGATCGAGCCCGAGTTCCACCGCATCCGCCGGCTACCGCCTTATGTCTTCGCCGAGGTCAACCGGCTGAAGGCGGCGGCGCGCGCGGCCGGCAAGGACATCATCGACCTCGGCATGGGCAATCCGGACAGCCCGACCCCGCCGCACATTGTCGAGAAGCTGGTCGAGACCGTTCGCGACGGCAAGACCCACCGCTACTCGACCTCGCGCGGCATTCCGGGCCTGCGCAAGGCCTGGGCCGGCTACTACGCACGCCGATTCGGGGTGCGGCTGGACCCGGAGACCCAGGTCTGCGTGACCCTGGGCTCCAAGGAAGGGCTGGCCAACCTCGCCCAGGCGATCACGGCGCCCGGCGACACGATCCTCGCACCCAATCCCAGCTACCCGATCCACCCGTTCGGGTTCATCATCGCCGGCGCCTCGCTGCGGCATGTGCCGTTCGGCCCACGGATCGACCTGATGCGCGAGCTGGCGCGGGCGGCGGAGCACTCGGTTCCGAAGCCCAGCATGGTGGTGCTCAATTTCCCCTCCAACCCCACGGCGCTGACCTGCGGGCTCGACTTCTACAAGGAGGTCGTGGACTGGGCGCGCCGGCAGGGGATCTGGCTGCTCTCCGACATCGCCTACGCCGAAATCTATTTCGGTGACCGCCCGCCGCCCTCGATCCTGGAGGCGCCGGGCGCCTTCGATGTCGCGATCGAGTTCGGCTCGCTTTCCAAGACCTATTCGATGCCGGGCTGGCGCATCGGCTTCGCCGCCGGCAATGCGCGGCTCGTGGGCGCCCTCACCCGGATCAAGTCCTATCTCGACTATGGCGCCTTCACCCCGGTGCAGGTGGCGGCAACCGCCGCGCTGAATGGCCCTCAGGATTGCGTCGACGGCTTTCGCGAGCTCTACCGGGCGCGACGCGACGTGCTCGTCGATGGGCTCGCCAAATGCGGCTGGGACGTGCCCAGGCCGGAAGCCACCATGTTCTGCTGGGCGCCCGTGCCAGAGCCATTCGGCGCCCTGGGATCACTGGGCTTCGCCAAGCTGCTGCTCGAGGAGGCCGAGGTCGCGGTATCGCCCGGCATCGGCTTCGGCGAGTATGGCGAGGGGTACGTCCGCCTGGCGCTGGTGGAGAACCGGCATCGGTTGCGACAGGCCGTGCGCAACATCCGCGGTTTTCTCGCCCGGCACGGCAACGGTGCCGCCGCCGCATCGCTGGCCGTGGCTTGATGGCCGGCACCACACCTGTGCGCATCGGCATCGCGGGCCTGGGCACGGTCGGCGCCGGCACGTTCCGCCTGCTCGCCGACAACGCCGAACTGCTCGCCCAGCGGACCGGGCGCAGTTTGGTGGTGACCGCGGTCAGTGCCAGGGATCCGAGCCGCGCCCGCGCGCTCGACCTCGCTGGCGTGCGCTGGCACGCCGATGCACGTGCGCTGGCGGAGGACGCCGAAGTCGACCTGGTCTGCGAGCTGATCGGCGGCAGCGAGGGCGTGGCACTCGACCTGGTGCGCGCGGCGCTGCGGCGCGGCAGGTCGGTGGTCACCGCCAACAAGGCGATGCTGGCGCTGCACGGCGACGAACTCGCCCGCCTGGCCGAGGATACCGGCGCGCAACTGCGCTGGGAGGCGGCGGTGGCGGGAGGAGTCCCGATCATCCGCTCGCTTGGCCAGGGGCTGGCCGCGAACCGGATCGTACGGGTCTTCGGCATCCTGAACGGCACCTGCAATTTCATCCTGACCACGATGCGCGAGACGGGGCGCGAGTTCGCGGACGTGCTGGCCGAGGCGCAGAACCTGGGCTACGCCGAGGCCGACCCGGCATTCGACGTCGACGGCATCGACGCCGCCCACAAGCTGGCGCTGCTGGCAGCATTGGCATTTGGCGGCCGGCCACGCTTCGACGCGATCCACATCGAGGGCATCCGCCACGTCTCGGCCATGGACATCGCCTTCGCCGACCAGCTCGGCTACCGCATCAAGCTCCTGGGCGTGGCGCGAATGACAGGGGACGGGCTCGAGCAGCGGATGCACCCCTGCATGGTCCCGGCCCATTCGCCCATCGGCCAGGTCGAGGGGGTGTACAACGGGGTGGTGGTCGAGGGCGATCAGGTGGGCTCGGTGGTGCACGAAGGCCGCGGCGCCGGCGCCGGACCCACCGCCTCGGCCGTGGTCGGTGACCTCGTCGACCTCGCGCGCGGCGCCATGTTCCCGACCTTCGGCGTGCGGGCCAGGTCCCTGGCGGACCATGCCATCGCCCCGATGTCGTCACATGCGGGCTGCTACTATATCCGCCTGATGGTGCTGGACCAGCCGGGCGTGCTCGCCGACATCTCGGCCGTGCTGCGCGACCACGAGGTGTCGATCGAGTCGCTGATCCAGCGCGGTCGCAATCCGGGCCAGCCGGTGCCCATCGTGCTCACCAGCCACGATACCACCGAGGCCCACATGCGCGGGGCGCTGGACCGCATCGCCGCCCTGCCGGCCGTGCTCGAGCCGCCGCGTATGATCCGTATCGAGCGATCCTAGGGGGGACGCATGAGCGACTATCTCAGCGAGGACCGCAACCTGGCCCTGGACACCGTCCGCGTGACGGAGGCAGCGGCCTTGGCCAGCGCCCGGCTGATCGGCAATGGCGACGAGAAGGCGGCCGACCAGGCGGCCGTCGACGCGATGCGCCAGGCGCTGAACGTGCTGGACATCGACGGCACGGTGGTCATCGGCGAGGGCGAGCGCGACGAGGCGCCGATGCTCTACATCGGCGAGAAGGTCGGCACGGGTCGCGGCCCCAAGATCGACATCGCCCTCGACCCGCTGGAGGGTACCACCATCTGCGCCAAGGGTGGGCCCAACGCGATCTCCTGTATCGCCATGGCGCCGCACGGCGGGTTTCTCAACGCGCCCGACACCTACATGGACAAGATCGCCGTAGGTGCCGGACTGCCCCCGGGCGTGGTCAGGCTGAGCGATCCGCCGGAGGTGAACCTCGCCCGCCTGGCCGAGGTCAAGCGGCTGTCGGTGGAGGACTTGGTGGTCCTGATCCTCGACCGGCCGCGCCACCAGGATCTGATCGCGGCCGTGCGCAAGGCCGGTGCGCGCATCCGGCTGATCAGCGACGGCGACGTCGCCGGCGTGATCGCGACCTCGCGCCCGGACACCGGGATCGACATCTACATGGGCAGTGGCGGCGCACCCGAAGGGGTGCTGGCTGCGGCCGCCCTGCGCTGCATCGGCGGCCAGTTTCAGGGCAAGCTGATGTTCCGCAACGACGAGGAACGGAGCCGGGCGCGCAAGATGGGGGTCACCGACCTCGAACGGATCTACGACATGGAGGAGCTGGCGCAAGGCGACGTGATGTTCGCCGCCACCGGCGTCACCGACGGCACCATGCTCCGGGGTGTGCGGCGCCACGGCAACCGTGTCTTCACCGAGTCCATCGTCATGCGCTCGCGTACCGGCACGGTGCGGATCATCGAGGCCGAGCACAACCTGCCGGTCAAGGGCGACGCCGTGCCGCACTTTCCGGGCTGACGGTCACTCGGCGGCGCGGGCGAGGGCCGGAACTCGGGTCGACGCCGGGGCGTGCAGAGCGGAGCTGTCGATGGCTGACAGCGATTCCCAGCCGCACAGCGCCATGACGCTGTCGAGTTCGCGGCGGTAGAGGTCGAGCACCGTAGCGACCCCGGCCTCGCCGGCTACGGCCAACCCCCATAGGTGCGGACGGCCGATCAGGCAGGCGGTGGCGCCAAGTGCGAGCGCGCGGGCGATGTCGACGCCGCGTCGCACGCCACCGTCGACGAGCACCGGTATCCGGCCAGCCACCGCGGCGATGACGGGCGGGAGCGCATCTACCGTGGCCGGCGCGCCGTCGAGCTGCCGTCCGCCGTGGTTGCTCACGACGATGCCGTCGATGCCCATGGCGACCGCGCGCTCGGCCTCTTCCGGATGCAGCACGCCCTTGAGCAGCAGCGGCCCGGACCAGAGGTCGCGCAGCCAGGCGACATCGCTCCAGGATGCTGCAGGATCGAGCAGCGCGGACATGCGGCCGGCGATCGCGCGCAGGTCGCCGCCGGTGTCGGTGTAGTTGGCGAAGCTAAGGTTCTGCCTTCCACGCATCCGCAACAGCCAACCGGGCCGGGCCGCCATGCCGAGCAGGGTGCGTGGCGTCAGCCTCGGCGGGATCGCGAAGCCGTTGCGCGCATCGCGCTCCCGGTTGCCGAGGACCTGGTTGTCGGTAGTCAGCACCAATGCGTCGTAGCCCGCCGCCTGCGCGCGCTCGGTGAACGAGCGGGTGAGGCCGCGATCGCGGAACATGAACACCTGCATCCAGCGTGGCGCGGCGCCGGAGCCCGCCAGGGCCTCGATGGTGCAGGTCGAGCCGTGGCTGAGGCAATAGGGTATCCCTGCCGCGGCCGCGGCCCTGGCCGTCGCCAACTCCCCGTCCGGCCAGAGCAAGCCGGCGAGCCCGGTCGGGCCGACCACCAGCGGCATGGCGAGTTCGCTGCCGAACAGCCGCAGGCGCTGGTCGCGCCGCGTGCTGCCGGCGAGCGGCCGCGGCAACAGCTCGACCGCCGCGAACGCGGCCTCGTTGCGACGCAGGGTGACCTCGTCCTCCGCGCCGCCGTCGACGAAATCGAACAGGGCACGCGGGAGGCGGCGAGCGGCGAGGCGCCGGGCTTCGCCCACGCTGCGGATGCGGCGGTCGAGCGTCGTCGTCATGCCTCCCCGCTGGTCATCTGGAGTGCTAGCCTTAGCCTAGCAGGGCATCGCCGGGCGGCACAGTCGCCGGAAAGAGCAGTGGACAGGGAGCCGTAGCATGATCGACGAACCGCCGCTGCTCACGATCGGCCGCCGGCCGCAGCCGTCCGACGCCGCGGCGATCGAGCCGTTCCGGAAGGCGCCGACCGGCTGGCTGATCGATGCGATGGCCGGACGCGGCGCCATGGACGCGGCGATCAAGCCCGTGGCCCCGGAGATCGCCGGCATGCGACGGTTCGTCGGCACCGCGCTCACCTGCTGGTGCGGCCCGAACGACAATCTCGCCCTGCTCGCCGCGGTGGCGCTGGCCGAGCCCGGCGAGGTGGTCGTGGCGGCGAGCGAAGGATTTGCCGCGGCTGGGATGGCCGGCGATCTCGTCGTGGGCATGGCTCGCAACCGGGGCGTGGTGGCGATCGTCACGGACGGCATGGTCCGCGACCGCGACGGCATCGCGGCGGTCGGCGTGCCGGTGTTCTGCCGCGGCGTGACCCCCAACAGCTGCGTGCGCAGTGGCCCCGGAACGGTGGGGATGCCGATCGTTGCCGGAGGTGTGCCGGTGGCTACCGGCGACTTGGTTCTCGGCGATGCCGACGGCGTGGTGGTGGTGCCGCGCGCCCGTCTCGCCGACGTCGGCGCCCGGCTGGCGGCGGTGAGCGCCGCCGAGCAGGGGGCCGAGGCCGCGGTGCGGGACGGGGCGTCGACCCTGCCGGAGATCACCGAACTGCTCGCCTCCACCCGTGTGCACTGGGTCGACTAGTCGGCCGCAACCGGGAGATCGGCACTGAACAGGCAACCGGCGCGCTCCCGCTTGGCCGCATAGAGAGCCGCATCGGCGCGACTGAGCAGTTCCTCCGTGGTCTCGCCGTCGCCCGGGTAGAAGGCGACGCCGATGCTGACAGCGATCTCGGCCACGGCGCCGCGCAACATGATGGGCGCGCTCAAGGCGGCGCCGATGCGCCGCGCCAGGCGGCTGACCGGCGTCGGCCCGCTGAGCTCGCCGGCGATCACGGCGAACTCGTCGCCACCCAGCCGCGCCGCGAGGTCGCTGCGCCGGATGGTCCGGCGCAGGCGATCCGACACTTCGAGCAGGGTGGCGTCGCCGGCCGGGTGGCCGTGGCGGTCGTTGATGGCCTTGAAGCCATCGAGATCGAGCGCCAGCACCGCCAGCGGCATGCCCGTGCGCTGCGCCCGCGCCAGCGCCCGCTCCAGCGCCTCGGTCAGCGCGCGGCGATTGGGCAGGCCGGTCAGCGGATCGTGCAGGGCGAGATGCGCCAGCCGGATCTCGGCCGCCTTGCGAGCGGTGATGTCGGCGGAGACGCCGACGACCTGCACCGGCCTGCCGTCGGGACCGCGGCGGGAGACCTGGGCATGGTCCTCGATCCAGGCATAGCTGCCGTCGCGGCGGCGCATCCGGTACTCCACCCGGGCTTGGCCGCGATCGCCCCGGCGGCACTGCGCCAGCATGGATCGGACACGGCTCCGGTCGCGCGGATGAACGAGCTCGAGCGCAGCGGCCAGCGGCCAGTCGGCATGCTCCGGGTCCAATCCCAGGCGGGAGAGGCAGAGTGCGCCATAGTGCATCCGCTCGCCGTCGAGATCACACTCCCAAACTCCGAGTTCGCCAGCCTCCAGCGCCAGCCGCAGCCGCTGTTCGCGGTCGCCAAGATTGAGTTCGGTCTGCTTGCGCTGGTCGATGTCGATGGTCGTGCCGACCATCCGCAAGGGCCGGCCCTGTGGATCGTGCTCCGCGACCCGGCCGAAATTCATCACCCAGAAGTAGCTGCCGTCGCCCCGCCGTCGCCGGGCCTCGATGCGGTACGAATCGGTCTTGCCGGCGACCACGGCTGAAATCGCGGCGCTCACCTGCTCGCGATCGTCCGGATGATAGGTGCCGCCAGCGCCCTCGACATCGAGATCGTAGGTGCCGGCCGGCAGCAGCAGCAGGTCCTCGAGCGCGTGATCGATCCCGATCCTGCGTGTGGTGAAGTCGAGTTCCCACACCCCCTGGCGGCCTGCCTCGAGCGCCAGCTTGAGCCGGCGCTCGCTTTCGGCCAGCCGGCGCTCGGCGAGCTTCCTCGCCGTGATGTCGCGGCCGACCGAGAGATATCCGGTGACCTGACCCGCATCGTTCAGGAACACGCGGTCGATCCACTCCTGCCAGCGCTCGCCGTCCGGCCCGGTCGGAATGTGATGATCGTAGCCTGCGGTCGGGACGGTGGCGGAGAGGCGGGCGATGTTGAGCCTGATCTGCTCGATCTCGTGCGGCGGCGTGAGGTCGAACAGGTTGGCGCCGATGACCTCGTCGATCGGCCGTCGGCATTGCCGCGCAAAGGCCTCGTTGCAGTAGAGGATCCTGCCGTCCGGACGCCAGCGCGAGACCATCTCGGCCTGCATGTCCAGGACCTCCAGCGCCGTGACGCCGAGATCGGCCGCACCGAGGCCCGTCACCCGCTCGAGATGCGGGCCGGCCAGCGGCAGGAAGGTGACGAGCAGACCAGGGGTGGTCGCAAGCGCCAGCCTGAGCGGACGCGCGACCGAGCGGTGCGGCAGCGCCAGCGCTCCCAGCGGTAACTCCACCGGCGATGACGGCGCCGCCGCCAGCCACTGCGTCACCACGGCGGCTGGGAAGAGGTCGCTGGGATCCTTGCCGGAGAGTTCGCCCGCGGGGCAGCCGAGCAGTCCTTCGAGCGCGGAATTGGCAGCGGCGAGCACGAACCGCCCGGATGCCACAGGCTGCAGCACGGCCGCCGGCATGCCGATAGCGTCAAGAATCACGCCCAGCATGGACCGCATCTCGATGGCTGTGCACGCGTGGTGGCCATACTTGCTCAACTGCTTCCGCACGGCAATGCGACATCAACCCCGCCGGCTGACGGGCTCGCGGTGACGCCGGCGGGAGAAGCTATGGCCCAACAGGAGCAAAAGAAAAGTAAGCGAGGCAACTCTTCGCGAAGAAGGGGAGGCCCTCCTGGCGGCCGGGATTGCCGCCGCTTCGGCACTTGCGCCGGAGCGGCGGCGGAACCTCAGGCCCGGCCCACGCCCAAGCTGGCGTCCAGGCTCGCACGCACCTGCGGCGAGATGCCGAGGCGGGTAGCAAGCTGGGCCAAGTAGTTCTGCTCGGCCGGCGTGTCGACCTTGATGGCCATGGTCGACGCCGCGTAGACGGCGGCCGCGAGCCCAGGTGTGCGAGCGCCTGCCACGAGGCTGTCGAGGTCGAGCGGGCGGCGCATCTCCTCGAGCACGAAGTTCTTCGCGTCCTGTCCAGCACCGGCCTCGTCCAGCTTGGAGAGGATGGCGTTCATCTCCTGGCCGTCGATCTGACCATCGGCCTTGGCGGCGTTGATCATGGCCCGGAGCAGCAGCTCGGCGCTGGCCTCGTCCTGCATGGGCAATTCGTCCCCAACCGGCGTCATCGGCGTCGCGGTCCCGGACTCGGCGAGGCCGGGCTGGCCCGCGCTCATGCCCGACGTACCCTTCTGCAGCGCCTGCATCGCGATCTGGCCGAGCACGGCCAAGGCGGCACCACCCACGGCCCCCTTCGCGGGCGAGCCGCGCAGACCGCCCAGAAGGGCGCCAGCCAGCGCGCCGATGCCACCCACCGCCATGGGGTTGCCGGCCTGGACCTGGCCCCGCGTATCGCCCGCCGCGCGCTTGGCGCTGTCGAGGAAACCGCCGAGGACCGAGCCCACGTCGGAGGTGCCTTGGCCGGCGCGGCCCGCCAGCCCCTCGAGAATGGACGATAGTCCGCCACCCTGCGAACCGAGCGCGTTGCCCATCCTCTGCGACGCTGCGGGCGTCAGGCCCGATTCCAGCAGGCTGCCGAGCACACTCTTGAAGTCGATCATGCGATCTCTCCCCGTCGCGGCCGAGGCGCAACCGCCACCGGACCGACACCCCAGTTATAGACGCGATCCGTGTGCCGGCTACGTGACCAAGCGCGCGATCAGCGCGTTCACCTCGCCAGCCTTCTCCATATGGACGAGGTGCCCCGCGCCGTCGAGCACGGTAACCGGGATGCTCGCCGGGAGCCCTGCGCTGTGAGCTACGGGCAGGATACGATCCTCGCGACCCCAGATCACTTGAACGGGAGGCCGGATTTCGCCCAGCCGCGATTCGAGCTCCAGACTCTGGCGCCCGCCGGCGAAGCAGGCGCCCGCGATCGTGTTCAGCGCCGCATCCACGCCGTCGAGCCGTTTGTACTTCAGCACGTCCTCGACCATGTCGCTGGTGACGAGTGCCGGGTCGTGGACCAGCATCTCGAGCACCTGCTTCAGCTTCCGGGCGCGGCTCGTGCTCACGAAGCCGTCGATATACTCCATCGAGATCTCGGGTCCGAGCGCGGCCGGGGCGACCGCCGTGACCGAGGTCACGCGTTCGGGATGATTGAGCGCAAGGTCGAGGCCGATCGCGCCGCCCAACGAGTGGCCAACCAGATGCGCCTTCGCGATGTCTTTGGCGGCCATGAAGTCGCAGACGGCAGCGGTGAGCGCGCCAACGTCGCCGGTGCCGACCTGCTTGGCCGAGCCGCCATGGCCGGGCAGGTCGAGCGCGTAGGTGGCGTGATGCTCCGACAGCGGCGGCTGGTTGAACAGCCAGTTGTTGAGGTCGCCGCCGAAGCCGTGGATGAACAGGACGGGCGGACCATCCGCATCGCCCAGCCGCAGGTAGCGCAGCCGTCGGCCGCCGGCCTCGACGAATTCGGGCTCCGGGGCCGATTCCGCCGCTTCGGCCGCCGAAGCGGCGAAGCTCGCCTGGAACTCGGTGACGAACGCGTCGATGTCGTGGTCGCCGACCGCAGCGTCGGCGACCACGGCCAGCAGCGCGCCAACGGGCACCGTCTCGCCCTCGCCCACCAGCCGCCGCCGCAATGGCCCGGCAACCGGGCTTTCGAAGGCGTTGGCGATCTTCGAGGTCTCGATGTCGGCGATTTCCTGACCCTTGGTCACGTCTTGCCCTTCGGCGACGTGCCAGGCGGCCAGCATGCCCTCCTGCATCGCCAGGCCCCATTTGGGCATGACGATGGGTTGGATCCCCGCCATCAGTGACCCTTCCCAAGGGCCGCGCGCACGGCCGCCTCGATCTTGGCCGGCGACGGGATGTAGAGATCCTCGAGTGCCGGCGAGAACGGCACCGGCGCATGGGGTGCGGTCACCAGCTGCGGGGCGGCCTTGAGCTTGTCCCACAGGTTGGAGGTCACCAGGGCCGAGATGTCGGTGGCCATGCTGCAGCGCGGATGGGCCTCGTCGACGATCACCACCCGGCCGGTCTCGCTCACCGTGTCCAGGATCGTCTCGGTGTCGAGCGGCGAGGTGGTGCGCGGGTCGACCACGGTGCAGGAGATGCCGTCGCGGCTCAGCTTGTCGGCGACTTCGTTGGCGAGGTTCACCATCCGGCCGAACGCCACGATGGTGACGTCGTCGCCCTCGCGGGTGACGTTGGCCTCGCCGAACGGGATGGCGTAGGCCTCGTCCGGCACCTCCATCTCGGCGTCGTACATGGCCTTGTGCTCGAAGAACATCACCGGGTCGTCGTCGCGGATCGACTGGATCAGGAGGCCCTTGGCCTCGTAGGCGTTGCTGGGCAGCGCCACCTTCAAACCGGGAATGTGGGTGAACAGCGGATAGAGGCACTGGCTGTGCTGCGAGGCGGCGCGGAAGCCGGCGCCGTACATGGTGCGGATCACGACCGGGGTCACGGCCTTGCCGCCGAACATGTATTTGAACTTGGCGGCCTGGTTGAAGATCTGGTCGAAGCAGACTCCCATGAAGTCGACGAACATCAGTTCGGCCACCGGCCGCAGCCCGGTGGCCGCGGCACCGACGGCCGCACCGATGAAGCTGCTCTCGGAAATCGGCGTGTCCAGCACGCGGTCGCGGCCGAACTTGGCCATCAGGCCCTTGGTGACACCCAAGGGGCCGCCCCAGGCGTCGTCCTCGCCTGGCGCGCCCATGCCTCCGGCCACGTCCTCGCCCATGACGACCACGCGGTGGTCGCGCTCCATTTCCTGCTGCAGGGCCTCGTTGATCGCCTGACGGTAGCTTTTCTTCGACATCGTCCTGGCCCTCAGTACGAGACGTAGACGTCGGTGAGCAGATCCTTCTCGGTCGGCATCGGCGCCGCCTTGGCCTCGACGGTCACCTGATCGATGTGTGACTTCACCTCGGCATCGATCCGATCGAGCGCCTCCGGCTCCAGCAGGGCCGCCTCCACCACGCGCTGGCGGAAGATCTTCAGCGGATCGCGATCGGCACGCTGACGCTCGACCTCGCCCGGGGCGCGGTAGGTCATGGCGTCGCCTTCGAAATGACCGAAATAGCGATGCAGCTTGACGTGGACGAGGCTGGGGCCGCCGCCGCTGCGGGCACGTTCGATCACCTCGCGGGCCGTCTCGTAGACGGCGAAGAAGTCGCAACCGTCGACCTCGTGCGCCGGCATGCCGAAGCCCGCCGCCCGGCCCGACTGGCTGCCCGCCACCGACCAGGAACTGGCGGTCGAACTCGGCGTAGCCATTGTCCTCGACCACGAAGATCGCGGGCAGGTTCCAGACCTTGGCGAGATTGTAGCTCTCGAAGGTGGTGCCCTGGTTCGAGCCGCCGTCACCGACGAAGGCGATCGCCACCCCACCGGTCTTCAGCGTCTTGGCGGTGAGTGCCGCACCGCAGATCAGCGGCGGGCCGCCGCCGACGATGCCGTTGGCGCCCATCATGCCCTTCTCGAGGTCGGCGATGTGCATCGAGCCGCCCTTACCGCCGCACAAACCCTCCTTGCGGCCGAAGATCTCGTGCATCATCGCCCGGGTGTCGCAGCCTTTGGCGATGCTGTGGCCGTGACCGCGATGGGTACTGGCGATGCGATCCACGTCGGTCAGATGCATGCAGAAGCCGACGCCGGAGGCTTCCTCGCCGGCGTAGAGGTGGACGAAGCCCGGGATGTTGCCGGCCGAGAACTCCTCGTGGACCCGCTCCTCGAATTCGCGGATCGTGCGCATCTGCGTATAGGCCTTGAGCAGTTCGTCGCGGCTCAGTTGCATTTGGCTCTCCCTGTCGCTTGCCACAGGGAGATCGGCGCCCGTCCCGCAGGCGCTCGCCAACCTCCCCTTGTGGAATCGCGCGGCTCATTCCACCGCCGATCTTAGAACGATTTTGCGACAGGCGTTGGGGGTGTCAAGCGGTCGCTGCGACCACCGCTCGGCGCGCAGAGGTTCGGCGGAGCCTTATCGGCGCGCTTGCCGCCGTGCGCTCGTCTCGGCCAGCAGCGGTCAAGCGCGCGGCGGCCAAAGTTCGTTACGGCCGTATACCGTCGAGGAAGCGACCGAGCTGCCGATGGACCCGAGCGTCCGCCGTGAGATCGGCGTCGATCGGGACCATGGTCACGAAACCGCGGTTGAACAGCACGGTATCCGAACGCGGCACGTCCTTTTTCGGCTCGAGCAGCGCCGGGAACCAGAACCAGCTGCCACTGCCTGGCGCGGTTTCCTGGAAACTGTTCGTGAAGACGGGTGCGAAACCCTGCTGCGCGAACGCGACACCCTTGGTCTGGCGAGGCGGCAGCGGCGGGTAGTTGATGTTGATACCCTGGCCAGGCTCGAGTCCGACCAGCTTGCCGTTGCGGGTCAGGCGGCGGACGACACGCGCGGCGAACTGGGCGACGTCGGCGAAGTGCTTCAGGTTCGCGGCGCTGACCGGATCCGGGTCGAGCAGATCGGTGCTGAAGGCGATTCCCGGGATCGGCCGGTCGAGCTGCGTGATCGCGGCGATGACGTTGCCGACCGTGCCCGAGATCAGTGCGCTGGGCCCGATATTGGCACCGCTGTTGATGCCGGACACGACCAGATCGGGATGGTTCCCGCCGGTGAGGACGGCGGCAACGCCGAACTTGACGGTCATGGCCGGCGTGGCGTCGACGGAATAGACGTCGGCGCTCACCTTGCTCACCGTGAACAGGCCGACGGTCAGCGCGGTGCTGCTGCCGCTGCGATTGCTGCTGGGAGCGACAATGGTCACCTTGTGGCCGGCAGCCGAGAGCGCCGTCCGGAGGGCCTGGATTCCCGGCGCGTCGAAACCGTCGTCGTTGCTGAGCAGGATGTTCAGCGCCGAGGCCGGGCCGGACAGCAGGACGGCGCAGCCTAGCGCCAATGCTCCTGCGATGGAGGCGATCCGCATGATGAGTTCTCCATTGGCGAGCCGCACGATCGACCGCACCGCGGAGTGCTAGACGGGTGATGTGATAGGGCGATGAGCGTCGCCCGAAGCCCCGGGGCCGGGTCCGCACCGTGCCGTCCGGCCTCAGGACCGACTTGCCGTCCTCGTCGAGGCGCGGGACCTCCAGCCGGGTGACGACGGCCTCGTTGCTGACATTATGGAACGCGGCATAGAGGGAATAGACCAGCGGCACGATGGTGAAGACGAGCACCCGGAGCGCGGCCGGCATCAGGAAGACCAGGCGGATCGGGCAGCCTTTGGCTCGCCTTCTTCAGGGGCAAACGTGCTCCCGGCCGCGCATGGCGGCCGGGTCCAGATTCGCGCTCAGCCTTCCAGCCGATCGCTTCCTGGTAGGCCTCGAGCTGCTTGTCGCGGCCGAGCCGGTCGGTCACCTGAACTGGTAGTCGTCGCCCGGATCGACGCCGTCCCAGCCGTAGGTGGCGAGCCACTTGGAGATCGGCTTGATCGCCATCAGCGACCAGAAGCTGTGGGCGGCTTCGGGGTGATCGGACAGCGAGGACACGACCCCGTGCCAGGAGCCGACGGTGACGTTGCCGACTTGGCGCGGCTCGTCCGTGGTCACGAACTCCAGAGATGCAGAACCACGCCGCTGTCCGGCTCGCCATCGACGGTGTCGAAGTTGTTGCCTTGGAAATACGCGGCGATGTCCTTGAGCTGCTGCCGCGTCTGCGGCGGCGCCGGCAGGTCGTAGCCGTACTGCTCCTTGAACGCCGCCATGTGCTGGGGGTCAGTGAGCAGGTCGCGGCGATAGTAGAGGATCTGGCCGTCGGCATCGCCCAGAACGCCGTAGCCGGTCCCGCCCCAGCTATAGATGTTAGCGCGCCCTGGATCACCTCGCCTGCAAGGTCGAGCCGGCAATTCGGCGGCAGACGGACGGACCGCGCCGGCTCGGCTCACGGATCCAGCTCGACATCCCAGTAGAGGTAGTCGCGCCAGGACTGGTGCAGGTAATTCGGGGGAAAGGTCCGCCCGTTGAGGCGCAACTGGTGTGCGGTCGGCACCGCCGGCCTGGCCATGGGTTGCATGCTGCACTCGTGCGGCAGCCGGTTGCCCTTGCGCAGGTTGCAGCGGGTGCAGGCCGTGACGATGTTGCTCCATGACGTCTTGCCGCCGCGCGACTTGGGCACGACGTGGTCGAAGGTCAATTCCTGCGTCGGGTAGGGCCGGCGACAATATTGGCAGGCGAAGCGGTCGCGCAGGAACACATTGAACCGCGTGAAGGGCGGCCGCCGGTCCTGCGGCACGTACTGCTTCAGCGCCACGACGCTGGGCAGCCGGAACTCGAGCCCAGGCGAGTGGATCACCTGATCGTAGTGGCTGACCACGGCCACGCGGTCGAGGAAGATCGCCTTGACGGTGTCCTGCCAGCTCCACAGCGAGAGCGGGTAGTAGGACAGGGGCTGATAGTCGGCGTTCAGGACCAGGGCCGGGTAGGCGGAGAGTGCTACCATGATGCCCGGCCCGCTCGTCAGGAGCCGGGACTTAGCAGGTCGAAGCGCTCACATACCGGCATCGTGCGTCTCCCGAGGCTCACGATCGATGGTCCTGTTTGCCGCGATGAGCTAACGCAATCGCATGACGCTTTCAAGGCAAAGGCGAGAACCGCCGCGGCCGGGGCTGGCCTTGCGGCCCTTGCGCACCATCTCGGCGCGCATGACCAACGATGCTCCACGCGCCGGAAGCAAGGTGCCACGACGGCGGCTGCTGGCGATGCTGACCGCCCTCGCCTTCGCCCGAACCCCGACCAATTCCGCGGCCCAGGACAACGGCATGCTCCCCCGGCACCACCTGCCCGACGGCACGTTCCGCAATCCGCCGGGTAGCCCAACCCGCGGCGGCTCGCCGGCCGAATGGCGCTCTTTCCTGTGGCGCCGGCTGGTGGACGCGCCGCCGGCACCCGTCATACCCGAGGGTCACGTACTGGAGCGCGAGGCGGTCCTTGCCGGGATCGCCGCCGCGCATGGCGGGGACGCCGTGACCTGGCTCGGCCATGCCAGCTTCCTGATCCGGCTCGGCGGGCGCACCATCCTCACCGATCCGTTCCTGACCGAGCGTGCGTCACCGCTGCCGTGGTTCGGCCCGCGCCGCTGCGCCGGACCGGGATTGCCGCCGCGGCTGCTGCCGCCGATCGACATCCTGCTGCTGTCGCATAACCACTATGATCATCTCGATCTGCGCACGCTGGACCAGCTGCAGGAGCCGGCCCGCATCCACGCGGCGATGCCGTTGCGGGTGGCGCGCTATCTCGACACCTCACGCTACGCCCAAACGGTCGAGCTCGACTGGATGCAGCGGGTTGAGATCGCCGGTGTGCGCATCACCTGCCTGCCGGCGATCCATTTCAGCAAGCGCGGGCTGTTCGACCGCAACGCCAGCCTCTGGTGCGGCTTCCTCCTGGAGTCGGACAGCGCCACGATCTTGTTCACCGGCGACACCGCCTACGGCCCGGTATTCACGGAGATCGCGCCGCAGCTCCCCCGCCCGGACCTCGCGCTGGTGCCAATCGGTGCCTACGACCCGCGCAATCTGATGCAGGCTTCGCATTGCACCCCGGAGGAGGGTGTGAGTATTGGCCGCGAGCTGGGCGCACGTCGCCTTTGCGGCATGCACTGGGGCACCATCCAGCTCACCGACGAACCCCCGTTCGAACCGCCGGGCCGCTTTCGCGAAGCGGCCTCGGCCGCAGGCTATGCGGCCGAGGACGCCTGGACCCTGGCGATCGGTGAAACACGTGCGCTTTGAGCCGGCGAATCAGTCCTCATCATACTCAGGCAGCGCCTCGAGCTCGTCCTTGGACATGGAGACGGTCAGGCGATCGCCGTTCTTGCTCAGGCGATCGAGCCCGATGACGACGTGTTTCTCGCCCATGCCGAGAAAGCCTCCGACGTCCGCGGAAATGGCTGCAGGCTGCCCCGAACCATCGACCAGGACGTCCTCGACCTCGCCGACCTCCTCATTGCCGGTGCCATAGAGATCCATGTCTTCGAGATCGTCGACCGAGACATTCAGCGGCTGCACGATCATCGCTTCGTCCTCGGCCTTGTGCATTCCGGTCGCGCCCGACTGGGCATGCACCAAGCCGCCGCTCCCAAGGGCGAACGCGGCGACGATCATGGGGAGCAAATGCGACTTGTTCATGGTTTCATCTCCTTCACGAGAGAGCAGGGTCCGGCCGACATCAAGTACAACCGCACCGAGTTTTGCTGCCTCCAAATAACGTGTGGCAGGTTGGCCGACACCGTGGTCAACATCTCGAACCGGTCGGAGTTCCGGCCGCTGCCGGGCGATGGCCGCGACGGCCATGGGAGGACCGGATGCTGGTGGTGAGCGCAGAGAAGATCCATCGGATCTGCCGCTGGACGGACTTGGCGGCCGTCCTGAAGGTCGCGCATCGCGGCCCGCGTCCTCTCATCGCCCGCGCCGCCATCGAGGCCCAGCTGCGCGGCGTCACCCAGACCTACTTCAACCTGCCCGCGTTCCTACCCGGCGTGGCCATGGGCACCAAGATCGCGACCATCCTGCCCGACAACCCGACGCGACATCCGGGCGTGCCAGCCATCCAGGCGCTCTATGCCCTGTTCGACGGCGAGAACGGTGCCCCCTTGGCGGTGCTCGATGGGACGGCGTTGACCTATCGCAAGACCGCGGCCGACTCGGCGCTGGGAGCACAGTTGCTCAGCCGTGAGGATGCGCAACTGCTCCTGATGGTGGGCGCCGGCGGTCTGGCACCTTACCTGGCCCGGGCGCATCTGGCGATCCGGCCATCCTTGCGCCGCGTGCTGGTCTGGAACCGCACACCGGCGCGGGCGGAGGCGATGGCTGCGGCGTTGCGGCAGGAGCAGGTCGACGCCGCAGCGGTCGCCGATCTCGACGCCGCCCTATGCGAGGCCGACATCGTGTCGTGCTCGACCGCGTCGCCCGAGCCGCTGGTCAAGGGTCGGTTCCTCAAACCCGGAGCGCATCTCGACCTGGTCGGCGGTTTCACGCCCGCCATGCGCGAGTGCGACGACGCCGCGATCAAGCGGTCGCGGCTGTTCATCGACGAGGCGGACGGCAATCTCGACCTGTGCGGCGACCTGGCCGACCCGATCCGCCGAGGCGTGATCTCGCGCGCCAAGGTCGAGGGGGATCTCTACGTGCTTTGCCGCGAAGGCTGGACGCTGGACCGCCGTCCCGGAGACATCACGCTGTTCAAGAACGGCGGCGGCGGGCATCTCGATCTGTTCACGGCCCTGTTCGTCCGGGACCGTCTGCGCGAGGAGGCTGCCCGTGGCTGAGGCATTTCCCAAACTGTTCACGCCATTGACCATCCGCCACCGGACGCTGCGCAACCGCATCGTGTTCGGCGCGCACACCGCGAACATGGCCGAGGGCGGCCTGCCGGCTGCGCGCCACCTCGGCTACTATCGCGAGCGGGCCCTGGGCGGTGCGGCGATGATCGTGGTCGAGCCGGTACCGGTACATGGGACCGCGGTGCTGACGCGCGGCAACTTCCGGCACTCGAGCGACGAGATCGTTCCGCACTTCCGCCGGATCACCGAGGCGGTGAAGGCGGAAGGGGCGGTCGTGGTCCAGCAACTCTACCATGTCGGCCAGCACGCCGACTTCGACAATTCCTTCATGCCCGGCTGGTCGCCGTCGGGCCTGCCCTCGTTCCACGACTCCGATGGCAGCCACATGATGAGCGAGCCTGAGATCGAGGAGGTGATCGAGGGCTATGTTCAGGCGGCGCGCCGGGCGAAGGAGGCCGGCTTCGACGGAGTCGAGCTGTTCGCGGCCTATCACGCGCTGATCGACCAGTTCTGGACACCCTCGTCCAATCGCCGTGACGACCGTTGGGGCGGAACTTTGGAGAACCGGGTGCGCTTCGGTGCCGAGATCATGCGGCGCATCCGCAGCTTGGCCGGGGAGGACTTCATCGTCGGGCTCGCGGTCAACCTGCATCCCGAGGTCGAGGCCTCGCTGTCGGTCGAGCAGATGCAGGAGATCGTGGCCTGGCACGACGAGCGGGCGCTCGCCGATTACGTCACTTGCGGCACCGGCAGCTATTTCGACTTCACCGGCCTGATCCCGACCGTGTTCTTCGCCGACAAGCTCGGCGTTCCCCACGCCGAGGCCCTGAAGTCGGTGGCCAAGCACATGAAGGTGCAGGCGGAGAGCCACATCCGCACGCCCGAGAACGCGGAGTACGTCGTGGCGTCGGGTCAGGCCGACATGGTCTCGATCGTGCGCGGCCAGATCGCCGACCCGCATCTCGCGAATAAGGCGCGGGAAGGGCGGGCCGAGGACATCCGTCCCTGCCTCTCCTGCAACCAGATGTGCTGGGGCCGGCGCTTCCGGGACTACTGGATCTCGTGCCTGATCAACCCGTCGGCCGGGCGGGAATGGGAATGGGGCGGCGACCGGTTCGAGCGGGCGGAACGGCCAAGGCGCGTGCTCGTGGTCGGCGGCGGCCCCGCTGGGCTCGAAGCCGCACGCGTCGCGGCCGAGCGCGGGCACCAGGTGACGCTGTTCGAAGCGTCGGACCGACTCGGCGGACAGTTCCGGCTTGCGGGCATGCAACCGCGCCGCCAGCAGATCCAGGACTATCTCGACTGGCAGGAGCGCCAGCTCACCCGCACGCAGGTAGCGGTCCGGCTCAACATGCCGGTGGATGCCGATGAGGTGCGCGACTTCGGCGCCGAGGCCGTGATCTTGGCCACGGGCTCGCAGCCGACCGGCGACGGCTACCAGCGTGCCCTGCCGCATCTCGACCGGCTGCCCGGCATCGAGCGCGGCAACGTCTGCTCGGCGGAGGCCATCATGGCGCGCGAGGCGCGGCCCGGCCGGCGGGTGGTTGTGCTCGATGAAGGCGCCAATTGGAAGGGGGCCGGCACGGCGCTGGCGCTGGCCGAGGCAGGTCATGCGGTGACGATCGTCACCCCCGCCGGCATGGTCGCCAAGGAGGTCGAACGGACGGCCGCCGACATCCCGATCCGCAAGCGGTTGCGCGAGCTTGGCGCCCGCTTCATCACCGACGCCGCGGTGCGCGAATGGCGCGGCGATGCGGCGGTCGTGACGCAGTTCGCGGGAGCGGATGAGGTTATCCGGGCGGACACGCTGGTGATCGCCGCGTGCAACCGGCCCGAGGACGGACTGGCGCGCGAACTGGAAGGAACGGACCTCGACGTCCGCTCGATTGGCGACGCCGTCGCCGCCCGGACCGCGGTCATGGCCGTCTACGAAGGGCGCGTCGCCGGGATGGCCATCTGAGCGGCCTCAGCCGTGGCCGGCCGCGCATTCCCGCCCGCCACCAGCCGCGAGGAGCGAAGCAGGTTGCGGCTCTCCAGCAGCGGATGGGCGATGGCCGCGATGTGCGCTTCGATCCGCTTCATCTCGCGCACGAGGTCGAGGTGCAGCCCACTGGTCTCCGAAGCGGCCCGCCCGTCCTCGACCCGAGCCAGCTGCGCGTCGATCGCGGTCCGCTCGAACTCGCGGAATTGTTCCTTCTGCTCGACCAGCCGGCACGCGCTCGCGATGTCCTCGCCCATGAACACGGCGGTGGCGAGACGGAGCTGCGCCAGCAGATGGGCCAGCATCGCCTCGGCCTGCGCGAGTTCGCGCCGGGTGAGCCGCTGGCGGCGCCTGATCCGCTTGGCGGCAAGGTCGAGCAAACCCTTGTCGACGGCGTCTCCGGCATGCTCGAGGTTCAAGGCGGCGACCAGGATCCAGGCCATCCGACGCCGCTCGGCCTCGCCCAGGCCCGCGGCGGCCATCTCGGCGAGAAACTGCTTCAGCTCACGGTGGAGGCGGTCGAGGACGTCGTCCATGTTCCGCAGCCTGACCGCCAGCCGGAGGTCGTCCCGGTCGAGCAGTTCGCCGGCTCCGCGCAGCATCGCCTCGAGGGCGTCGGCCATGCGCAACGTTTCGCGCGCGGCGGCGGCCAGCGCCACCGCAGGCGTGGCGAGCGCGCCGCGGTCCAGATAACGGGGTGTCGCGGGATCGTCGGGCCGCGGGCGGTCGGGCAGCATCCGGGTGAGCAGGCGGGCCAGCGCCGGCAGGGGCAGGAGGAACAGGAGCGCCAGGGTGGCGTTGAAGGCGAGGTGGAAGAGGACCACGGCGCCCGCCGGGCCAACGGCGACGCGTTCGGCGAGCGGGGCGAGTTCGGCCAGTAACGGCAGGGCGACGACGCAGCCGGCCACTCTGTTGGCGAGGTTGCCTAGCGGCAGGCGCAGTGCTGTGGGCTCGCCGCCGACAGCGTTGACCAGCGGGTTCAGGGCACTGCCGAGATTGGCGCCCAGCACCATGGCGAGCGCGGGCAACGGCTCCACCAGCCCCGCCTGCGCGAGCGCCGCGATCAGCAGCACCGCGGCGACGCTCGAATGCAGGAGCCAAGTGAGCAGCGCCGCCAGCGCCAGGACCAGCAGCGGCTCGTCGGTCATCGCCGCCAGGATGTCCCTGGCGCGGGCGCTGACATGGTCCGGTGCGAGCGTCCCGACCAGGAGATGCAGGGCCAGCAGCATCAGCCCGAGGCCGATCAGCGCCCGGCCGACATTGCGCGGCTGGGTGCCAGAGCACATGCGGAACAGGACGAGCCCGGCGAGCAGTAGGATCGGGAACAGCAACGTCACGTCGAAGGCGAGCAGCCATGCCACCAGCGCCGTGCCGATGTTGGCGCCCAGCATGGCCGCCAGGCCCGGCACCGGCCCGAGGGCACCTGCCGCCGTGAACGAGTTCGCCATGAGCGCGGTGGCGGTGCTGCTCTGGAGCGCCAGCGTGACCAGCAGGCCGGCGCCGAGCGCCGTCAGCCGGTTGTGCAGCGCCCGGCCGAGGACCAGGCGCAGATTGCCGCCGGCCGCGCGCAGGACGCCGCTGCTGACCATGTGCACGCCCCACAACAGGAGCGCCACCTCGCCCAGGACGTCGAGAACCGCGCGCGTGACGGGCATGGCGGGCTCGAGCCGCCGAACACGGCCCGGTCGCCCCGGTGTATCAGGCGCGGCCCAGCAGGCGTCGCAGCCAGGACAGCCGGGGCGGCTTCGCCCGGTCGCGCGACGCGAGCAGCGAGATGAAGGAGTTGGCGATCTGGGGATGCATGCGACGGACCTCTATGGAGAACGCGGCTGCCATGGCAGCCACCATATGCACGATGTGCGCAGAAGTCCATGGTTGACTGCGCACGTCGTGCAACTCGGTACGCCGGCGTGGCGTTCCATCCCTCCAGGATGCTCGAGAAAGATTGCGAAATGCCGAATCCCGGCGAGGGCGCGAGGCTGGTTGTCTGCGGCAGGTGCCTTATCTAGAACGACTCCAGTTTTGGTCGGCGCAGGAGATCGCGCGATGCTCGGCTTCGCCCTCAACCCGCAAAAGCGGTTTGCCGAGCTCGGCGAGCGCGAGATCCTAGCGCTCGCCATCACGCTGGAGGAGGAGGACGGCCGGATCTATCGCGACTTCGCCGAAGGCCTGCGCGACACCTATCCGGCCTCGGCCAAGGTGTTCGACGACATGGCCGAGGAGGAGAGCGGCCACAGGCGGATGCTGATCGACCTGTTCCGGGAGCGGTTCGGCGAGCACATCCCGCTCGTCCGCCGCGAGGACGTGCGCGGCTTCCTGCGCCGCAAGCCGATCTGGCTGACCCAGCCTTTGGGCCTCGATGCCGTTCGCCGCCGGGCGGAGGAACTCGAACAGGAAACCGCCAGCTTCTACCGCGAGGCCGCCAAGCAGGTCACCGACGCCAGCATCCGCAAGCTGCTGGTGGACCTGGCCGAGATCGAGGCCGACCACGCCACCACGGCTCACCAGCTCGAGGAGACCCACCTCACCGAAACCGCGCGCGAGAGCGAGGCCAAGATAGCCCATCGCGCCTTCGTGCTGCAGTATGTGCAGCCGGGGCTGGCCGGCCTCATGGACGGGTCGGTCTCGACCCTGGCGCCCCTGTTCGCCGCCGCCTTCGCCACCGGGCGCAGCTGGGATGCGTTCCTGGTCGGCCTTGCGGCCTCGATCGGGGCCGGCATCTCGATGGGCTTCGCCGAGGCGCTGTCGGACGACGGCAGCATCACCGGCCGCGGCCGTCCCTGGATGCGCGGCTTGGTCTGCGGTCTGATGACCACCCTGGGCGGGCTGGGCCACACGCTGCCGTTCCTGATCCCGAACTTCCACATCGCCACCACGTTGGCGGTGGCCGTGGTGCTGATCGAGCTGTGGGCGATCGCGTGGGTGCGCGCCCGCTACATGGACACCCCGTTTCTCCAGGCGGCATTCCAGGTCGTGCTGGGCGGCGTGCTCGTGTTCGTCGCCGGAATTCTGATCGGCAGCGCATGAGCACCGCGCCGGCGCCGACCGGCGCGCTCGTCGCCGTGCTCGTCCTCGCCACGGCCCTGGGGCCGTTCGCGATGCAGGTGTTCCTGCCGGCACTGCCGGCGATCCAGGCGCAGTTCGCCACCAGCGCCGCCACCGCGCAGCTCGCCTTCAGCCTGTCGGCGTTCTCGATCGCGATCGCGACCCTGTTCTACGGCCCGCTCTCGGACCGGTTCGGGCGGCGGCCTGCGCTGGTCGGAGGCCTCATCGTCTATCTGGCCGGCAGCCTGCTGTGCGCGGCGGCACCGTCGGTCGGCACGCTGATCGTCGGTCGGATCGTGCAGGCCGCGGGCGGCTGCGCCGGCCTGGTCCTCAGTCGCGCGATCATCCGCGACCTGTTCAGCCTCG
Organism: uncultured Alphaproteobacteria bacterium; assembly: GCA_963720725.1. Lineage (GTDB taxonomy): Bacteria > Pseudomonadota > Alphaproteobacteria > Geminicoccales > Geminicoccaceae > Benzoatithermus. The sequence continues at coordinate 532,001 of CAVRGN010000013.1, read as the reverse complement.
ACCGGTCCGCGACCGTCCTGGCCTACGTCACCATGGCCATGGTGGCGGCACCGATGGTGGCACCGGTGCTGGGCGGGCTGCTCACCGACCATGCCGGTTGGCGCGCGGTGTTCCTCGCTGGCGCAGCCCTCGGTGTCGCCATCCTGGCCGCAGTCCTTGTCGGCCTGCCGGAGACGGCGCGCCGCACCGAAGCGCCACCTTCGCGCAACCCGCTCAAGGGGTTCGGGCCACTGCTGCGCTCGCCGCAGTTCATGGGCTACGCCCTGCAGGGCGCCTTCTCGATCGCCGTGTTCTACGCCTTCCTCGCCGCCGCCCCATTCCTGATGCTGACCGTGCTGCGTCGACCGGCGAGCGAGTACGGGCTGATGTTCGTCATGATCTCGGGAGCGTTCATGGTCGGCAACTTCGTCGCCGGCCGCTACTCGGCGCGGTTCGGCGGCGACCGCATGGTCCTGCTCGGAAGCGTCGGCTCGGTCTGCGCCACCCTCACGACGCTGGCGCTGGTGCTGTCCGGCTATTGGAATCCGTGGGCGATGTTCGTGCCGACCAGCGTCGGCGCGCTCGCCCAGGGCGTGTCGCTGCCCAACACCCAAGCCGCGTTCGTGAGCGTGTTCCCGCTCGCCGCGGGCACCGCTTCCGGGCTCGGCGGCTTCCTGCAGATGGGGCTGGCCGCTCTGGTGGCTCAGGTCGTGGGCTCGATCCAGAACGGAACGCCCTATCCGATGGCCATCGGAATGGCGCTGTGCGCCGTGGCCGCGCTCATCTCGGCACTGGTGGCGATCCGGGCGCGTCCGCGGCAGCGCTCAGCAGCGTGACCAGCGCCGGGCCGTCGAACCCCGCTTCCATGTCGGCATAGACCCGGCACAGCCAGAACCGAATATTGTTGGTGACCACCTCGCGGTCCTGCGCGGTCAGGTTGGTGTGGATCGGCAGCGCGTTGAACACCCGCTTGGCAGAGGTCCGGCCGACCTCATGGACCGGCCGCGGACCGGCCATCGTCACGCGGTGCAAGCGGTCGCCGACCGCCTGGACCGTCGCGTCCCATCCCGTCAGGTGGGCCGGCACCGGCTCGCGTCGGAGCGCCGAGGTGGCCACCGCCGTCAGCGGATCGGCGACCGCCAGGCCGTCGGCACCGGCGCTGCGCAGGAAGACCATCGCGACCTCGGCCACGTCCTCCAGGACCGCGGCATAGGCTTCCCACCGGCAGCGCTCCATGGCCTCGACGAAATCATTCTCGAGGAACAGCTGGCTCCAATTGATTCCGGCTCGGGCCCGACAATACTCGACGGTGCTCTTCTGCGAGACGAACGCGGTCCGGGCAGCGATGAAGTCACCGAACTCCGCGGCCGTCGTCGCGCGTCTCCGGCCGGAAGCGTACCCGCGGATCAGTCTCAGCACATCGCGCACAGTTTCGGTGGCCGTGGGCACTTGTCTTGCCAGTTCCAGCGCCGCATAACCCTCTGGCGCGCGCGAGACAATGGCAAAGGCCGGCAGCGGCAGCGCCGCGCACGGAAATCTCGAGAGCGGGAGGCTCCCCCTCCCCGCAACCAGGGAGTCTGAGCGATGGCGACGCCGAACGAGGCGCTGGAGTATTGGCGGAAGACCCGCAACCTGATGTGGACTGCGTTGGTCATCTGGTTCATTTTTGGCTTCGGCATCCACTTTTTCGTCAAGCAGCTGAACGAGTATACCTTCCTTTCGTTTCCGCTCGGCTACTACATGGCCGCCCAGGGCTCCCTGATCGTGTTCGTCGTCCTGATCTTCTGGTTCGCCGCGCGGCAGAACCAGATCGACGAAGAATTCGGCGTGGCCGAGGATTGAGGAGACGACGATGCAGGACTCCTTCGTACAAAACCTCGGTCGGATCTATGGCTTCTACACGGGCGGCTTCCTGGCCTTCGTCATCGTGCTGGCGATCCTCGAGCAGCTCGGCGTCTCGAACCAGATCATCGGCTACCTGTTCGTTCTACTGACCATCGGCGTCTATGCCGGCATCGGCTACCTCTCGCGCACGATGCAGGTCTCCGAATATTACGTCGCCGGCCGGCGCGTTCCCGCCCTCTACAACGGCATGGCGACGGCAGCCGACTGGATGTCCGCGGCCTCGTTCATCGGAATGGCGGGCTCGCTCTACGCCCAAGGCTATGACGGGCTCGCCTTCATCCTGGGCTGGACCGGCGGCTACGTGCTGGTGGCGGTACTGATCGCGCCCTACTTGCGCAAGTTCGGCGCCTACACCGTGCCTGACTTCCTGGCGGCACGCTATGGCGGCAACACGGCGCGCCTCATCGGCGTCGTCATCCTGGTCTGCTGCTCGCTGGTCTACCTGATGGGCCAGCTGACCGGCACCGGCATCATCGCCGCCCGGCTGCTGGGCGTCAGCAAGGAGGTCGGCGTGTTCATCGGCCTCGCCGGCATCCTGGTCTGCTCGATGCTGGGCGGGATGCGGGCGGTGACCTGGACCCAGGTGGCGCAGTACATCGTTCTGATCGTCGCCTATCTCATCCCGGTCGTCATCCTCTCGACCCAGATGACCGGCATCCCCGTGCCGCAGCTGATGTACGGCGAGGTGCTGCAGCGGATCACCGAGCTGGAGGCCGCCAACAGCGGACCCGGAGGGTTCCTCGAAGGCGTCAAGCCCTACGTGACCCCGTTCACCACGCGCGATCCGCTCAACTTCTTCGCGCTGATCCTGTGCCTGATGGTCGGCACCGCCGCCTTGCCCCACGTCATCATGCGCTTCTTCACCACCCCGTCGGTGCGTGAGGCGCGCAAGTCGGTGGGCTGGTCGCTGCTGTTCATCTTCATCCTCTACTTCACCGCTCCGGCCTACGCCGCCTTCGCCAAGCTCGAGGTATTCCAGAACGTCCTGGGCAAGGGCATCGGCGATCTCGAGGCGATCACCGCCCTGCCGAGCTGGATCTTCAACTATGGCGCGGTCGGCCTGGTGAAGGTCTGCGGCGTCGACGCGACCAGCGCGCAGGCAGTGTTCGACGCGTGTCAGGCCAAGGGCGTGAGCACGCTGAACTTCGCCAACTTCACCATCGCCTCGGACACGGTGGTCATCGCCACGCCGGAGATCGCGGGCCTGCCCTACGTGATCGCCGGACTGGTCGCCGCCGGCGGCCTGGCCGCGGCGCTCTCGACCGCGGACGGGCTGCTGCTCGCGATCGCCAACGCGCTGAGCCACGACGTCTACTACCAGATGATCGACCACACCGCGTCGACGCGGCGGCGACTCACCGTGGCTCGTGTCCTCCTGATCGTCGTGGCGCTGCTCGGGGCCTACCTCGCCATCACGGCGCCGGCCGGCATCCTGATCTTCGTCTCCTGGGCGTTCTCGCTGGCCGCGGCCGGCCTGTTCCCCGTCCTGGTGCTGGGGGTCTGGTCCAAGCGGGTCAACACGCCGGGCGCCATCGCCGGCATGCTCGCCGGCTTCGGCGTGACCGCGTTCTACCTGGTCACCACGGAGTATATGGGTGCGGCCAAGTGGTTCAACGTGTCGAACATCTCCGCTGGCCTGTTCGGCATCCCGGTCGGCTTCATCGTGACCTGGGCGGTCAGCATGATGACGGCGGCACCCTCGCGCGAGATGCAGCAGTTCATCGAGGCGCTGCGGATTCCGCGCGGCGGCGCGCTGATGAAGGACGCGAAGCAGGTCTGACGCTTCGCGATCATCTTCGGGCATGGTCAAGGGCGGGGCCTTCGGGCCCCGCCTGCGCGTTCGGGCGAGCCGATGAATCACCTGATCGACTACTGGTACTATCACGTACCGAACTACCTGCTCGCCGCCCTGCTGTGGACGATGGTGGCGCGCTTCTTCTTGCAGTTTTTCGTGCCGCCGCACTGGGACAACTACATCTGGCGCTTCTTCTGCCGGATCACCGACCCCGTGCTGCGCCTCACCCGCCTGATCACGCCGAGCTTCATGGTCGAGGGTCTGCTGCCGCTGGTGGCCGTGTTCTGGTTGATCGTTCTGCGCATCCTGCTTCAGATCGTCGTGTTTCCGGAGGCGAGGGCATTCTACCTGCTGCTCCTCCATCTGTTGGGCCTGGTGCCGGCTTCGTGGCTGCCGGGCGCACCCGGCTGAACCGGCCGGCAGCGCGGCACCGCGCCCGCGCGCCGGCATGACGCTGGACCTCGAGCGGGCGGCCGAGCAGTCGGTCGCGCGAGGGGTTGGCTTCGCCGCGCTCGGGATCGCCATGACCGTTGCCGGCTTGGCCGGCGATCCGGTCCTGTCGCTGCGCACCGGGGCGGCGCTGACGCTGCTCCTGTGGGCGATCCTGCGCCTGAAGGCACTGCGGGCACCGCGCGCGCCCTACAAGCGGACCGAGGTCTGGCTGCTGCTCGAGCCGCGACCGACCTGGTCGGCCGACGTCGCCCAGCGGCTGATCGGTCGGGCGCTGAAGGCGACGCTCGAGCGTTACGCCCGCTTTGTTCTCCTGGTGTCGCTTGGCCTCTGGCTCGCAGGCCTGATGCTGCCTTCACTCGGGCTGCACTGAGGCAAAAGAAAAGGGCGCGGCCCCAAGGCCGCGCCCTCGTCTCTGCCTACGTCAGGCGTCGCTTACCGGCGACGGATTTCCACGCGCCGGTTCCGCGGCTCGGGGGTCTGATCCGGGGTCGGCACCGCGAGATTGGTCTCGCCGAAGCCCTGGACCACCATGCGGTCGCGGGACACGCCCTTGCCCGCCAGATAGTCGGCGACGGCGTTGGCGCGCCGCTCGGAGAGGGCCTGATTGTACTCAGGCGTGCCCACCGTGTCGGTAAAGCCCCAAACCAGGAACTGGGTCTGGGTGTCGGCGATCATCACGTCGGCGATGCGGTCGAGCTCGGGCTTCGCGTCGTCACGGATGAAGTACTTGTCGAAGTCGAAGAACGCGTCGGCCTGAAGCGTCGACGTCTCGGGCGCCACCGGCACCACCGCGTCGTTCAGGATCTTCATTTGCTTGTAGAAGCCATCGCGGCAGTAGGCGATGTCCTTCGGCTGGAAGTTCTCGTGCTGCTGCTCGACCCAGCAGGCATAGTACGTCTGCGCCAGAGCGGCGGCCTCGGGCACGTCGGACGAACCGTTGTCGTCCAGCGCGGCCACCAGCTGCGACCGCGCCTGGGTCAGCTCGTCGACCTTGTCCGCCGGCTGCGGCCCGAAGTCGGTGACACCGGCCACCGCCGGGGTCTCGCCACGCGCCGAAGCCATCGCGTTACGCGAGTGGCTGATCGCGGACGTGTAGTTCATCATCTCGTCTTGCTCGTAGGTGGCATGCTCCATGTAGCCACTGTAGAGCGTCTGGTGATACTGATCGCCGGTGGGCTTGGTCCCACTGGCTTCGTCGAAGATCCTTTGGGACTCGAACGCCGGTCCGCAGCCTACCAGCAGGCCGGCGGTGGCGAGCAAACTTAAAGTACCCAGCCGGAGTTGCATTGCTGCCCCCTCATATGTTGCACGTACGGCAGATGACGCCGCTCTAACACCGGGATCAGGGGCTGTCGATTGATGCAGCCGCAAGTTCTGGAGCTGAGCGACCTTTTTCGGTTGCCGTGGTAGCCGCGACACGCCGCGGCCGAGGGGCAACAGTAGCCCCGGCAAACCGCTGCGACCATGGCGGATGTTGCCCGCGATCCACAAACCGCTAACCTCCAGGACATCCCCGCGGCAGGAGAATGGCGATGAACGCGAACGAAGGCATGACGCCTCTGGGCTGGGTCCTCTTGGGCGTGGTGGCGCTCATGGCGGTCTGCGCGCTCTCGTTCGGGTTCACGAGTCTCTTCTACTTCGCCATCGTCCTGGTACCGGTGGCCTTCGTCCTCCTCCTGCAGCTCTGCGGCGGCAAGCTGGAAGCCTGACCCTCCTCAGCCGCCGGCAATTCCGGGCAGGAGGGTCTCCAGCTCGCGCCATTCGCCGCTGCTCAGACCCGAGGTTTCCCGGCTGATCGCCTCGCCGGCCAGCCGGCGGCGGATCACGGCCAGGGCCGCGGCGGAGAGCTCCGCCCCGCCCACCCGGTACTCCTCGAAGGCGGCGGCGGTCAGCGGCACCCATTTGCGCACGAGGTCGAGCAGCACCTCGGCATAGGCGCGGATCTCGTACTGGGCATGGCTGTCGTGCCGCAGGCGCAGGAAGTGCAGGAGGTTGTGCAGGTCGACCTTCCAGTACCACTGCGTGTAGGTGTTGAGCGGCAGGACCATGCGGGCGAGCTCGCGCGCGATGCCGGGCCGCTCCTCGTCGCCGAGCAGCTTCTCGTAGACCGTGAAGCTGCGGCTGCTGATGCCCCCGATGTCGCGCAGGACGCTGGCAGCGGTCTCCACGCCCAGCACCTCGTCGCGGCCCTGCTTGTTGGTCGCGGACTGGGCGGCGGTGTGCTCGGCGCCCGGCAAGGCGAACAGGCGCTCCTGCACCGGCTCCTCCTTGCGCGCGGCCTTGACCAGCTTCAGCAGGTCCTTGTCCGGAATGTAGAATTCACGATCCAGCACCGAGTAGCGGGCGGAGTACTCGTTCACGTTGGCGGTGCGGTGCCGGATCCACTGACGCGCCACGAAGATCGGTAGCTTCACGTGCAGCTTGAGCTCGCACATCTCGAACGGGCTGGTGTGTCGATGGCGCATCAGATAGTTGATCAGCCCGCGGTCGCCGCTGACCTGCTTGGTGCCGCGGCCGTAGGAGACCCGGGCCGCCTGCACGATGGCGGCGTCGTCGCCCATATAGTCGACGACGCGGATGAAGCCGTGGTCGAGCACGGGCAGCGGATCGTAGAGCAGCGCCTCCAGGGCCGGAACGGTGGCCCGCCGCGTCGGCGCGGTGAACTCGCGCAGACCGTCGATCTCGGCCTGCTTGTCGGCATCCAATGCCATACCGTTCTCCTTGCACGTCGCTCCGGCCGCCATCGACCGTCGGCGCCTGACGTTGCACCCTCGGCCGGACGGCGTATATATGAAGGGCCGGTTCGCCGGCTATGGTGATAAACGCTGTACGGAATAGGCGTTGCGGACCCGGGGGCGGAGCCCGGCGCCTCCACCAATTCCAGCCTTTCGGGGCTGGCCCATGGGGGCGACTTAGGATCGACGCGCGTAGTAAAGGTGCAGTTTTTGCCCGGCATGGTACCGCCGTTACCGGACCAACATGACAAGTGCCAACGACAACGTTGCACTCCGACAGGCTGTTGCTGCCTAAGCAGTAGTCAGGTCGCGGCTCGGGGGGGCGCCGGGCAACAGAAGCCCCCCCACCTACCTCTTGGCTGACGGTCAGCGATGCGGCGTTCACGGATAGACTACGGGCGGCTGGTCGAGGGTGCGTTGCGCACCGTCGTACGGGATGTGCTCAGCGGCCTCGTCAAGGAGGTCGCACCGCCGCCGCACCATTTTTACGTCACTTTCCGCACCCATCATCCGGGAGTGTCGATCCCCGAGTTCCTGCGGGACCGCTACCCCAACGACATGACCATCGTTCTTCAGCATCAGTTCTGGGATCTGGTGGTCGACGATGAAGGCTTCGCGGTCACGCTGAGCTTCAACGACCAGATGCAGCGCCTGCGCGTGCCCTTCGCCGCGATCAAGGTGTTCGCTGATCCGGGTGTCGAGTTCGGCCTACAGTTCACGCTGGAGGACGACGGCGAGCCGCCGGCGGCCGAGGTCAGGCTCCTGGGTGGCGGTAGCCGAGGCCCGGCCGAGGAGGGCGAGGAACCTCCGTTGCCGCCGGGCGGCGCGGAGATCGTCGCGCTGGACCGCTTCCGCAAGAAGTGATCCCGGCGACAGGGGGGCAGTGCGACACCCTCTGCATTGACAGGCGGCAGCGCGCGCGCGATCCCGGCCCATCGCATCCGGACGGGAGCCGCGCCATGGACAGTTCCAAGAACGTTCGCGTCGAGACCGACACGTTCGGCCCGATCGAGGTCGCGGCGCACCGTTACTGGGGTGCCCAGACCCAGCGCTCCCTGCAGAACTTCAAGATCGGCGGCGAGCGCATGCCGGCTTCGATGGTCCGGGCATTGGGCATCGTCAAGCTGGCCGCGGCCCGGGTCAACGGCCGCTTGGGCGAACTCGACGGCAAGGTGGCGGAAACCATCGCCCTGGCGGCGCAGGAGGTAGTCGACGGCAAGCTGACCGACGAGTTCCCGCTCGTGGTCTGGCAGACCGGGTCCGGGACGCAGACCAACATGAACGCCAACGAGGTCATCGCCGGCCGCGCCAACGAGATGCTGGGGGGCGAGCGTGGCGGCAAGTCGCCCGTCCATCCCAACGACCACGTCAACCGCGGCCAATCCTCGAACGACACCTTCCCGACCGCGATGCACGTTGCCGCCGCCGAGCAGGCGGTGCGCACGCTCCTGCCGGCCCTGGAGCACCTGCACGCGGCGCTGCTGCAGAAGTCCGCCGAGTTTGCCGATATCGTCAAGATCGGCCGCACCCACCTGCAGGACGCCACGCCGCTGACGCTCGGCCAGGAATTCTCGGCCTACGCCACCCAGATCGCCAACGGCATCGCCCGGGTGAACGCTGCCCTGCCGAGGGTCTACGAGCTGGCGCAGGGTGGCACCGCCGTCGGCACCGGCCTGAACGCCAAGAAGGGGTTCGCCGAGGCCTTCGCGACCGAGGTGGCGGCGATCACCGGCCTGCCGTTCGTCACCGCACCCAACAAGTTCGAGGCCCTGGCGGCCCACGACGCGATGATCGAGCTGCACGGCGTCCTCAACGTCCTGGCGGTGAGCCTGAACAAGATCGCCAACGACATCCGGCTCCTAGGCTCGGGACCCCGCTGCGGGCTGGGCGAACTGCGGCTGCCGGAGAACGAGCCCGGCAGCTCGATCATGCCGGGCAAGGTCAACCCGACCCAGTCCGAGGCGCTGACCATGGTGTGCTACCAGGTCATGGGCAACAACGTCTCGGCGACCCTGGGGGCCAGCAACGGCCACCTCGAGCTGAACGTGTTCAAGCCCCTGATCATCTTCAACGTGCTGCAGTCGATCCGCCTGCTGGCCGACGCCAGCCGCAGCTTCACCGACAATTGCGTGGTCGGCATCGAGGCCGACCGGCGCCGAATCGCCAAGCTGCTCCATGAGAGCCTGATGCTGGTGACGGCGCTCAACCCGAAGATCGGCTACGACAACGCCGCCAAGGTGGCGAAGAAGGCGCACCGCGAGGGAACCACGCTCAAGCAGTCGGCCGTCGCCCTGGGCCTTCTCACCGAGGACGAGTTCGACCACTGGGTCAGGCCGGAAGAGATGCTAGGCCCCTCCGACTAGTGGGCGAGCAGGCTGCTTGGGCAGCCGGAATGCCGGTTCGGCTCGGTGGCCGAACCGGAAACCACCCGGACCCAAGCCCTCGCCCGGCCGCTACTGCGTGGTGGTGGTGCCGTGCATGTGTTGCATCCCGTCCCCGCCATGCGAGGGGGTCTTCTCGACCTCGACTTCGACCGTGACCGCCCCCGCCTTCTCGAATGTCAGGGTGAGCGGGAACTCCTGTCCCTCCTTGAGGGGCTGCTTCAGGCCCACGAGCATGACGTGGAGTCCGCCGGGGGCGAACGTCGCCTCCGCGTCCTGGGGCACATCGACCGCCTGCACCGGCACCATGCGCCCGACACCCTGGGCGTCGATGGTGGTGCTGTGCATTTCCACGCTCGCCGCCACATCGCTCGCCACGCCGAGCAGCCGGTCGCCCTCGCCGGCATTCTGGATCACGAAATAGGCGGCGCTGTTGCCGGTGGCGGCCGGTCGCGCCCAGGGATGCTCGATGGTGATCGCCCCCGCCTTGAACTCATGGGCGCCGGCCGTGCCAGCGAGCAGCAGACCGCACAGGGCTGCGAAAGGGGTGCGCATGGTGGATCTCCTGGATGGACGGGGGCAAATCATCGCACGTCGATCTCGCCCTCGTAGGTGGACTTGGTGAAATCGTCGATCAGCAGGTCGAGGCGCAGGCGCCAACGGCCCGGCTGCGGGATCGGGATACCTTCGGCGACGACCACGCCCGGCAGCGGCAGGGTGGCCGCGACCCGTATCGGCTCGATGCCGGCGCTTGGCAGGGACCAGGCGAAACGGGCCTCTCTGGCGCTGATCGGGGCGCCGTCCTGGTCGGTGACGCCCGCCTGTAGACGATTCACCCCGAGGCGTCCCGGCAACAGGGTCAAGATCGCCTGGCCGCCGCGTCCCGAGGCGACGACACTGATGCCGGACCCGTCCTCGGCCAGCGCCCGCGGCGGTGGGCTGAAGGGAAAGGTCGCGGTGACCGCGAGCACGCCCAGGGCCAGCGCAAGGTCGGCGCCGATGGTGAGACGCAGTTGCCACCGTGCGTCGGGTCGCCCCGCTGCCACCCGGGCCGTCAACACAATCCGGTTGATCGCAGCGAGCGCCAGCATGGCTGCGACCAGCGCGAACTTGGTGAGCAGGCGTCGCCCGTAGTCGGTGCCGACGAGCGCTTCCGCCGAGCCGCCGAGCTGGATCCAGGCGAGACCTCCCCCGGCGACTGCGAGGGACACCACCGCGACGGTCGCCGCGCGCGAGAAGCGTCGCAGGAGCGAATCCGCCTCCGCCGGCGGCAGGCGCAGACACCAGAGCAGCGGCAGCAGCGCGCCGAACCAGTAGGCGGCGCAGAGCACGTGCAGCCACAGGGCCGGCCCGGTCAGCAGGCGCGGTGGCGCGGAGGCCGCGTGGCCGGTGAGCGCGAAACTGGCGGCCACGGTGACCGCGCCCGCGGCAGCCGCCCATCCGGGCAGGAGACGGGCCGCCATGATCGGAACGAGGCCCGCCGCGGCGAGCGCGGAAGCCGGGACCAGCGAGGTGGCTGACGCGACGAACCAGGGCCGCACGGTCAGGAGAGAAGCCAGCGGTAGACCGGCGAGATCGAGCCCAGCGGCACCAAAGCGCAGCACCAGCATGACCAGCCCTGCGACGGCCGAGCCCGCGGCGAGGAGGCGGACTTGGCGGGCGAGCGGCGGCGGCGGCCGGACCAGCACCAGGAACAGTGCGGCACCTGCCGCACCTAGGGCACTTACATAGGTCAGCCAGCGTGTCAGCGCGGCGAGCGCGGGCTGGCCGGCCTGGCCCGTGGCCGGTCCGAGCGCGCCCGGCGCCGTGGCCCCGACCCCGAACCGAAGGGTGGCGCCGACGGAGTGGGCATCCAGGGACGTGACGCGATAGCTCAGGAAGTAGCCGCCCGGCGCCAGCGGGGCGCGTGGCGTCACGATCACCAGGTTGTCCCGGGCCTCGACCCGGACATCGGCGATCTCACCGCCGTCCTGGCTGATCAGGCGAACGGCGACTGGGGTGACCGGCTCGTTGAAGCCGAGCACGAACTCGGCAGGAGGCTCGGCGAGGCTGGCGCCGTCCGCGGGATGCGCTTCGGTCAGCACGGCGTGCGCCCAGGCCGCGCCGGGCAACCCGGCGAAACCCAGCAGACCCGCGAGCAGCAGCGCGAGCAGGTTGGCGAATGGCATCCGCATGGTGGCAGTGCGGCGGCCGCAGCCGCCGCCCATGAACCTAGCCCGCGGGTTTGGCGGTGATGGTCACGCCCGGCGCGGGCTCCTCGTAGTCGTCCGCCGACCGGCCCGCTTCGGGAATCTCGATCCAGCGATGCGCCGCACCGTCGGCACATTCCTGCACGATCGGAAAGTAGACCACCGTGCCTGCCGGGAAGTCGGTCAACCGCGCCCGGAACACGAACTCGTCGTACCAGTCGTCGGGCAGATCGCCGCCGGTCCAGGCGATCTCGCTCACTCCTTCGGCCACGGGCGTGCCGTAATAGTCGTAGCTGTTGGCGTAGGCGGCCTTGGTCGTGGCCAGTTGCCAACCAGCCTTCGGCATCGGCTTGGCGACGATGACCCCTTCGGGAATGCGCACGCGAATGGCCTGGGTCGGCTTGCCCTCGCAACCGTGGCCGATGCGGATGACCGCCTTGTAGCTACTGTTGGCGGGCGCCTGGGTGCTCTCCAGCGTGGCATGAGCCAGCGCGCTGCCAGTGGCGGTGAGCGCGACTAGCCCGGCGCCGAGCAGGCGTAGGACGATCGGGTGCATGACTTGTCTCTCCGGATGAGCGAACGCGATCGGCATCGATCCTGCCGGCTCGGGCCTGCAGGATCGGCGGAAGTTCGGATCAGGAGAGTTGCGGAGGGCCGCGGGCGGGAAGTGGTGCTCGTGCGGCGGGTCGGACCTGCGCGAGCGCGGGGCCGCAGCGAAAACTTAGCGCATAGGTGGCACAGGCGGCGGTGAGGGTCGGTTCCTGGGCAACGCAAAGCGCATGCCCGGCGCAGCCGCCGGCACAGGCCCCGCAGTCGTGGCCCGCATGAGGATCGGCAGGCAGGTGCCCGAGCGGCTGACCGTCCGGCTCAAGCGCTATCTGCCGAACGCCATCACCCGAACAAAGCTCCACGACGACAGCGTCCGCGACAGCGGCGCGCACGAGTGTCGCCTGCAGCACCGGTGTGCCCAGTGCCAGCACGTAGAACACCAGCAACCAGCGGCACAGGCCGGCAAGAGGCCGACGCTCTCCTGGTTTGCAGACGTGAAGAGCCGGTCGCGAGCGGGCCATGGGAGGATCATGGCGGAGAAATCCATCCGATGTCGAGTCGCGCGGCGTACCCGCGTGAGACCTGTCCGGAAGCGAGGCTAGGGATCGGCCACGGCGCCCACACGACCGGGCGGGCCGAGATAGCGCCGGGTTACCGGTCCCGCGCTCAGCTTAGCCTCCAGGATCCACGCCAGCAGATCCACGCGCAGATCGAGGGTGGCCTCGCCCGCCGGATGCCTCAGGACCAGCCCTGGGGGCTGGCTGGACAAGATGCCGTCGGACAGCACGAACGGCCCGTCCAGTGCGGCCGCGTCGAGCCGGGCCGTCGACTCGCGGCCAGGCGCCTGCGCGCCGAGCGCCACGCCGCTGAGCCCAAGGTCGCGCAGCGCCAGCACACCGGAGCCCGTGAGCGAGCCTACGATCTCCGCGATGCTGCGCCCCTTGCCGCTTGCCGCAACGGAGAGGTCGATAACGCCTTGGACGGTGCTGCCCGGCGCCATTCTCGCCGCCAGGTCCTGAACGCGGGCTTCCGTGAGTCGAAGGTCCGAGCTGAAGACGCCTTGGGTTCCCGAGCCCGCCAGGCTGATGTCACCGGCAAGCCTGCCGCCGGCTGCGGGTATGCTCAGGCCATCCAGGTCCAGCTGGCCATCCTGCAGCACCGTTCGTGCGGCCGCGCTGCCCAGCGCCGCGCCGCCATGGCGCAGCTGGTCGATCGCCACGGCCAGGTCGACCCTCAGCCTGTACAGCCAATCCCAGGCCAGCGGCGATCGCGGCCAAGCGCCCGGCCAGAGCAGCGGGTTGCCTGGCGGGACGTCGAGCGGCAAGGCCAGGGTCTGGTAGAGTGCCGCGAGCAGCTCGGTTTCCATCAGCGGCGAGCGGATCGTGCCTTTGAGCAGCGGAGGAGCCGCCGACGGCTCGAGGTTCAGCTCGGCCGCGATCCGGCTGTCGCCGACCGAGGCCTGGGCGGTAACCGCGAGCGGCCCTTCGCCACGTTTGACGCGGACGGTGGTGGCGATTGGCCCAAAGACGGGCCGTTCGGCCGGTGCCGGCCAGCCCAATGCCTGCAGAACTGCCCCAGCCTCCTCGGCCTCGGCGGTGACGGTCAGTCCCAGCGGTCCAGCGGTGAACGGATCGGTGCTCTGGACGACAAGGCGGGCCTGGGCGTCGCGCGCCTGCAGCTTGAGGTCGAGCGATGTCCGACCCGCCTCGTGGCGAGCCTCGCCTTCGAGGCGCAGCGGCGCCAGCTGGTCGATGTCAAGGGGCGCCGGCAAGCCAAACAGCCGCAGCAACGGCTTCGGCTTCGCCGCAGCGAGCGTGCCGGCGACGTCCCAGGCGCCGGAGGGAAGGTCCATGGCGCCGCTCAGCTCCAACGCCGCCTCGGCGAGATTTCCGACATGAAGCCGGGCGAGACTGAACTGACCCGCATCGAGCGTGGCCTGCACCCGCACCTCACCGGCGCGGAGGAGGTCGCGGGTCAAACTCGCGACCTCGAGGTCCAGGCGGCCGTCCACCGCGATGAGCCGGCGCCGCCAGTCGGCCCAGCCGGCCGGCGGCGCCGTGTACAGCGCGGTGTTGATGCGGTCGACGGACAGGGCGAGGTCGAGCCGGGGGCGCGGAGTCAGCGCGTAGACCACCGATCCCGCCGCGACGCTGGCATCCAGCCGTGCACGCAGCCGCCGCAGCTCGACCCGGTCCGAGCCCAGGACCGCTTCCGCGGCGAGATCCAGCGTGGTCAGCCCGCCGGGCGGCAGGTCCGCATCGGCCACGCCGAGCCAGGACAGCAACGGCCGCAGTTCGGCCGCCTGCAGAGTGACCTCACCGGCGACGGTGCCGGCATCCGCCGTGGCCGAGCCTGACCAGCCGAGTACCGCCTGCCCGGGCAGAACCGCATCGAGCCGCCTCAGCTCCACCTCGCCCGCGGGCGAGAGCTCCGCCTCGACGCTCAGGCGGCGTAGCGCCTCGCCCCGCCAGGTCAGAGAGGCGAATTGCAGTTCGACGCGACCGCCGGAATGGCCTTGCCGGTGGCGGAGGAGGTCGAGCAGGCGGCTGACGGCGTCGATCAGCTCGGGCTTCACCTCGAGGCCGGCGCTGGTCAGGGCCACGGCGAAAGCGCCACCACGCGCGAGATCGAAGGCGGCGCTGCCGCGCAAGTCGCCGTCCGGCAGGGTCAGGGCCAGCTCGGTGAGTTCCACCCGCTGCGGGTCGGCCTCGAGCCGCGCATCCAAGGTGCCCCTCAGGCCGAAGCTCCCGGCCAACCACGCCGGTGGAAGGCCCTGCTCGGAACTCAGCCGAACTCTACCGGTCGCGGCGGGACCCGGCTTCACCAGCCCGGTGAATTCCATCAGGAACGGCCGATCGCCAGGACCGGACTCGAGCTTGATCGACACCGGCAGTGCGCCAGCATCGGCCGGCTGTTCGCCGCTCAGGCCGAAACGCACCGGCTCGCCCCCGACGATGGCCGACCCCTCCAGCCGAAAGCGGTTGCCGGCTTCGCGGACCGCGAGCCCGTCCACCACGTCGGCCAGCGGCCGCAGGGAAGCATCCGGCCGATCCGCGATGGCGACCATGCCGTCGCTGACCTCGATCCGGCTGACGCTGCCCAGCGATCCGTCACCAAGCGCAGCTATCAGGCCCCGCACCGATCCGGCTCCTGGCGGGGCAAGTTCCAGCCGCGGCCGCACGAGATCGACGGCAACCGGCTCTACCCGGCCGCGCAACAGGGCGAGCGCGGCGAGCTGGATGTCGATCCGGTCGGCGACCAGCCGCGCGCCGGCAGCTCCCTGGGCTCGGTCGCCGATGACGGCGTTGGCGATCGTCACCCGCGGTCGCGGCAGCAGCTCGAGCCGCGTCGCACCGTCGATGCTCAGATCGGCGCCACCCGCTGCGCGCAGCTGTCGGACCAGTTCTTCCTGCACGGCGGGCGTCTCGACCAGGCGCGGCCACGCCGCCAGGAACGCAACGGCCAGCGCGGCAACGAAGCCTGCAAGGACGAGAATGCCGCGCACGCCCACCAGATCCGTTCGTCCCTCGCTGCGCCAGCCCGCGGCACGGGCCACGTGGCGACCCTAGACGCGCGACCAGGGCGCGGGAATGACCGGTGTGACCATTCCGTCACGAAACGGCCGCCGCTGTCCTTCGGCGGTCACGCCCGCGGGTGGGCGCGGGCGTAGAGCGAGAGCAGCCGGCGCGCGTCGACCTCGGTGTAGCCCTGGGTCGTCGAGAGACTGGCATGGCCCAGGAGTTCCTGGATCGCGCGCAGATCGGCACCCTCACTCAGGAGATGGGTGGCGAAGCTGTGCCGGAGCGCATGCGGCGTCGCGGTCTCGGGCAAGCCCAGCCCGACGCGGAGTTCGCGGACCAGCCGCTGGACCACGCCCTGCTGCAGGCGCCCGCCACGCGCACCCTTGAACAACGGCTCCTCGGGGAGCGGCGGCACTGGGCAGGCGGCAAGATAGGCGGTGATCGCCTCGGCCACGATGGGCAGGACGGGCACCAGCCGTTCCTTGTCGCCCTTGCCGCGCACCCGCAGGCTGCGCAGACCGCGCGGGTCGATTCCCAGGACCCGCCGGTCGAGCGACAGGGCCTCGCCGATGCGCAGCCCGGCACCATAGAGCAACAGCAGAAGGGCGGTGTCACGCAGCCCGATCCACGGGGCGCGCGCATCGGTACGGGCGGAGATGATCAGATCCCGGGCGTCGTTCTCGGCCAGGGGCCGCGGCACCCGATGGGGCTGGCGCGGCGTGCGCATCGCCTGCAGCGCCGGATTGTGGACGCCGTGGCGCCGGTCCAGGTAGCGGAAGAACCCGCGCACCGCCGCCATCGCGCGGGCGGTCGATCGCCGAGCGTAGTTCTCGCGATGGCGCCAGGCCAGCCATGCGCGAAAATCGCCGAGCCTCAGATCCGCGAGCTCGGCAAGGTCCACAGGACCGCCGCGATGATCGGCAACGAAGGCGAGGAACGCCCGCAGATCCTCGTCGTAGCCGCTGCGCGTCAGTGCCGCGAGGCGGCGCTCGGCGCGCAGCCACGCACGCCAGCCGTCGATGACGGACGCGATGCCTGTGGCGTGGACGGTCAGGGCTGAACCTTCGGCTGACGCTGATGGCGCGATGATGCTATCAGCCCGCTCTCTGTCAACGCCCGCCTGGCCGTTCGCCTTTGCTCTTCGGCTCCATCGTGCCCGTGCTGGTGCCCGTCCCGCTCGACGGGCCGTTCGACTATCTGCTCGAGCACGGAGAACCACCGCTCCCCGGGAGCTTTGTCGCCGTGCCGTTCGCGGGGCGCGAGCTGATCGGCGTGGTCTGGGACGCCCCACCCGAGCGGCCGGTGTCCGCCAGCCGCCTCAAGGCTCTGGGGGCCGTGCTCGAGGCGCCGCCGATGCCGGCGGCACTGAGGGAGCTGATAGGTCACATCGCACTGGAGACCCTGGCGCCGCGCGGGGCGGTGCTGAAGCTGGCGCTGAGCGTGCCAGCCGCATTGGAGCCATGGCCTACCAAACTGGCTTACGAGCCCCGTGATGCCGAGCCTCCGGTCAAGCTGAGCCGGCAGCGATCCGCCGTGCTGGCTGCCCTGGCAGCGGCTGGATCCCTCACCGCGCCGGCCCTGGCCAAGGCCGCCCGTGTCGGAACCGGCGTCGTGCAGGCCATGGCGCGCGATGGGCTCCTCGTCCCGATCAGCTTGACCGACCGGCCGGCTTGGCCCCGTCCGGATCCCGGGCGCCCGGGCGTGGTGCTGACCCCTGCGCAGCAAGCCGCCGCCACAGCCTTGTGCGCGATGGTGGAGGACCGGAGCGGGATCGCACTGCTCGACGGAGTGCCGGGTGCGGGCAAGACGGAGGTCTACTTCGAGGCGGTGGCGACCGCCCTCAAACTTGGGCGGCGTGCGCTCGTGCTGCTGCCGGAGATCGCGCTGTCGGCCCAGTGGCTCGGCCGTTTCGAGCGCCGCTTCGGCGTGGCACCGGCGGTCTGGCACTCGGCGCTGACCTCGGCCCAGCGGCGCCGTACCTGGCGGCTGATCGCCGAAGGGGCGATCGACGTGGTGGTGGGCGCCAGGTCGGCACTGTTCCTGCCGCTCACCGAGCTTGGCCTGATCGTCGTCGACGAGGAGCACGATTCCAGCTTCAAGCAGGAGGAGACCGTCCACTACCACGCCCGCGAGATGGCGCTGGCGCGCGCCCGGCTCGAGGGCTGCCCTGCGATCCTGGCCTCGGCGACGCCGTCGCTGGAGTCGGCGGTCTCCGCCGGCATCGTCCGCGGCGGCCCTCCCGCCCGGCCGGGCTGGCGCCATGTGGCGCTGCCGGCGCGCCACGGCGGTGCGGCCATGCCCGAGGTGCGGCTGGTCGATCTGCGCCGCGAGCGGCCGCCTCGAGCGGGCTTCCTGTCGCCGCCGCTGCGCGAGGCGCTGCACCGCAACCTTGCGGAAGGCGCCCAGTCGCTGCTGTTCCTCAACCGGCGCGGCTACGCCCCGCTCACGCTGTGCCGAGCCTGCGGCCATCGGCTGGCCTGCCCGAACTGCTCGGCCTGGCTGGTGTCGCACCGCCTGCGCGGCAGGCTGCAATGTCATCACTGCGGCTATGCCATGTCGGCCCCCGAGCACTGCCCGAGCTGCGGCGCGGTCGGCTTGCTCACCGCCTCCGGTCCCGGCGTCGAGCGTCTCGCCGAGGAGTTGGCGGAGATCCTGCCCAAGGCGCGGCTGGCGGTGATGACCAGCGACACCGCCGGCGATGCCAAGGCCGCCACCGCGCTCGTCGCGGCGATGGAGTCCCACGCGGTCGACGTGCTGGTGGGCACGCAGATCATCGCCAAGGGTCATCATTTTCCCGACCTCACCCTGGTGGGCGTGGTCGACGCCGATCTCGGGCTCGGCGGCGGCGATCTGCGGGCTGCGGAGCGCACCTTCCAATTGCTCTATCAGGTGGCAGGGCGGGCGGGGCGCGAGGACCGGCCCGGCCGGGTGCTGATCCAGACGCACTTGCCGGAACATCCGGTGATGCAGGCGCTCGCCGTCGGCGACAAGGACCGGTTCCTGGCGATCGAGCTCGAGGAGCGCCGCCTGGGTGAGATGCCGCCCTTCGGCCGTCTGGCTGCGCTCATCGTCTCGGGCGGCGACGCCGAGCGGGTGAAGGCGGAAGCACGGCGCATCGCACGCGCGGCGCCCCCCTGCGACGATGCGCTGGTGCTGGGCCCGGCGCCGGCACCGCTGGCGCTCCTGCGCGGCCGCTATCGCGAGCGCATTCTGGTGAAGGCCAGCCCGGCGCTGGACCTGCCGGACTGGTTGCGCACTTGGCTGCGGCCGATCAAGCTGCCGGGTCCGGTGCAGCTCCAGGTCGACGTCGATCCGATCAGCTTCCTCTGACCGCAGTGCTCACCGCGGCAAGGCCGTCGCTGCCACGACCTCCGCCACCGTTTCCTCACGGCGGAGGAGCTTGAACTCGACTTCGC
This sequence comes from uncultured Alphaproteobacteria bacterium, assembly GCA_963720725.1. Lineage (GTDB taxonomy): Bacteria > Pseudomonadota > Alphaproteobacteria > Geminicoccales > Geminicoccaceae > Benzoatithermus. The sequence continues at coordinate 513,078 of CAVRGN010000013.1, read as the reverse complement.
CGCCCTCCACGTCGAAGCCGTGGACAGCGACACGCGGCAGGCTGTTGTACACGAACGGCGTGGAAAAGTAGTAGGCGCCGGTGTCGTGCAGCAGGACCCAGTCGTCGGGCTCCAGCGGTGGCAACAGGCGGCGGCTGGCGATGATGTCGCCGGCGAAGCAGCAGGGGCCGGCCACGTCCTGCGCCACCTTCGCGCCCGCCTTGGGTCGACCTCTCGGATCGAGAGCGCTGACGCGGATCGGCCACAGCTCCGGCATGAACACGGTCCGGGTCGCCACCTGTGCGCCGGCATGGGTGATCGCGATATGCCGACCGCCGGTGAGCTTGGTGTACTCGACCCGGCCGAGGATGAACCCGTTCTTGGCCATGATCGAGCGGCCGAACTCGGTGATCACCTGGAACTCGCCGCTGAACAGCGCCGGCACGTTGTCGCGCAGGATCGCGGCATATTCGCCGTAGGTCGGCGAGACCTCGTCGCTCTCGAAATTCACCGGCAGACCACCGCCGATGTCGACGGTGGCCACCTGGCGTCGCCCGACCGCGTCGTTGATCTCGTGCGCCAGGGCAACGGCCTTGCCGACGCCGCCGGCGATCAGCTCGAGCGGGCAGCCCTGCGAGCCCACATGGGTGTGCACGCAGGTGAGCCACGGCCGGGCGAGGTAGGCATCGACGATCCGCTTCCGATTCCCCGGATCGTCGAGTGCGATGCCGAACTTCGAGGTCCGCGTCGCCGTGCTCATGGCCGCGATGGTGCCGACACCCACCTGCGGATTGATGCGCACGCCGATCACCGCGCGCGAGCCGCCGAGCGCGCGCATGGCGGCATCGACCCGATCCAGCTCCTGGAAGCTGTCGATGTTCAAGGTCATGCCGTGGCGCAGCGCGACCTCGATCTCGCCGCGGGTCTTGGCCGGCGAGTTGAAGACGATCTGCTCGGCGGGAAAGCCCGCCTGCATCGCCTGCGCGAGCTCGCCCGGGCTGGCCACCTCGCACGCCATGCCCAATTCGCGCAGCGGGCGAAGGATGCCCTCCAGGCAGCCCGCCTTGGCGGCGAAGGCGTGCCTGAAGTGGTCGGGGAAACTCGCCCGCAGGGCACCGACCGCCGCCCGCATCCCTCCCAGGTCGACGAACCCGGCGAGCAGGATCTCGCCGCCAAGCAGGTCCTGCGCCACCGCCGCTTGCGCGACGGCGGCCTTGCGGGGGGAAAGGGTGTCGTCCATCGCGTCCCTACTGCGTTTCGGACGAGCGGAGCAGATACCGCTCGGCCGCCGGATGCAACGGGACCGTCAGGCCGGTGCGGCCCGTCGCCTTCGTGATCAGCGACCCGGCGGTGCTGCCCGCGGCGATGAAGTCGATACCGCCGAACATGTCGGCCATGATGGTCTCGACCGTCGAATCCGGCATGGCGGCGGTGCCGACCAGCAATGCCGTCACCGCCATGGTTTCCACGGTCTCCGTCTGGCCGGGATAGGTATTGGGCGGCAGGGTGATCGGGACCAGGTCGGACTCGGCGCCGGCCAGGATCGAGCGCTCCTGAACCCCGATCGGGATCAGCTTGATGCCTGGGCCGGCTGCGGCCTGCTGCAATGCGTAGCCCGGTGCCGCCAGGGTGGTGATCACCGCGTCGACCTCGCCGGCGGCGAGCATCCGCAGCCCGCCGACCAGACCGGCGCCCTTGACCTCGGCGAGGTCGGACACCGCCACGCCGCTGGCGGCCAGGACCGCCTCGGCATTCGCCCGCGTGCCGGAGCCAGGCTGACCGATATCCACCCGCTTGCCCTTGAGATCGGCGACCGAGGCGATGGTCGAGTCGGGGGCAGCGACGATCTGGATCGCCTCGGGGAACAGACTGCCCAGCGCGCGAAGATCGGACATGGCGCCGTCGCTCGCGAACGCACCGGTGCCGCTGGCCGCGGCTGCGGCGACGTCGCTCTGCACCAGGCCGACATCGGCCTGCTTCTGGGCGATCATGCGAACATTGTCGTAGCTGCCGGCCGTCGTGGCGGCGCGCACCTTCAACCCCTGGGTCGCCAGCCGCGACGCCAGCAGGGCGGCCACGCCGGCATACTCGCCACCTTCCGGCCCTCCGGCGATGACCAGATCGCGGTCGAGCCGGTCGATGCGGAGCTGCATCTGCGCGTAGGCCTTGGCGAGTTCCTCGGTGACGATCGTGCTGCGCAGCGCCCGATCGCTGCCACCCAGCATCTGCTGCACCTGATCCAACAACCGCTTGGCCTCGCTCGGCGGCCCCGTGTTGTTCTCGGGCGAGGCGACGCCCCGCTCGGGCGCCACCCAAGGCACGGCGTGCCATGTCCCGTCACGCTGGACGAAGGTGGCGCTGCCATGGACCCGAAGCTCGTCGCCGGCCTTGTTGCCGTTGGGCGCGATCCCGGTGATGCCGCGCTCGGACGAGCCGAGCAGCGTCGCGAAGGCTGTGGCGTTCAGGCCGTTCCACGATGCGAAGTCGACATCCTGGCTCAGCTTGAGGACCGCGTTGTAATAGACGATTTGGCGCGCATTGCCGTCCGGCGTGGCAGGCAGCGGTCCGCTGCCCAGCCGGCGAAAGGCGGTGATGTCGGTGACCGGCGGTTTCAGGGCGGCCGCCAGGCGTTCTTGAAGGACCTCCCGCACGGCCGCCTCGTCCGGCGCGGAGTCGCAGCCGGCAAGCGCAAAGCCCGCGAAGAGGACGAGAACGGTCGCGAAGTGACGAAGACCCTTCATGGCTCCGCTCCTCAAAAGCCGAACTGCGGCAGGCTCAGGTAGCCCTGGATGATCAGGGCGTTGGTGATGTCGATCAGGAACGCGCCGATGATCGGGATCAGCAGGAAAGCCAGGGTCGAGTGCCCGTGCCGACCGGTCACCGCCTGCATGTTGGCGATCGCGGTGGGTGTCGCGCCGAGGCCGAAGCCGCAATGGCCGGCGGCGATCACCGCGGCGTCGTAGTTCCGTCCCATCACCGGGAACGTCACGTAAGTGGCGTACGCGGCCATGAGCAGGGTCTGGACGGCCAGGATCGCGATCACCGGCAGGGCCAGGCCCACCAGCTCCCAGAGCTTGAGCGCCATCAGCGCCATGGCCAGGAACAGGGACAGACAGACCGTGCCCAAGAGCTCCAGGGTGGCGGTATCGATGCGGTAGATCCGCGTGGCGCTCATCACGTTGCAGACCACGATGCCGACCAGCAGGCACCAGACGAAGGTGGGCAGGGTGAACCACGGGATCTTGACCCAGGCGGCGATCAGGCTGCCCAGACCGACGCAGAACAGGATCAGCGCGACCGTCTCGAAGAAGGATTCCGGGCTGAGCGGGCGCCGTTCCTCCGGACCGAGTTCGCCAGGTGCCGTCAGCTCCTGCGGATCTGGCGTCATGGCCGTTCCGCGCAGGCCGTGCTTGTTGATCAATCTTTCAGCGACCGGGCCGCCGATGATCCCGCCCATGACCAGGCCGAAGGTGGCGCAGGCCATGGCGATCTCCATCGCACCCTGCAGGTTGTTGACCTCGCCGAACAGCTTGGCATAGGCCGCACCGGTGCCATGTCCGCCGGACATGGTGACCGATCCGGCCAGCAGCCCTACCAGCGGGTTCATGTCGAGCGCTATCGCCGCACCGACCCCGAGCGCGTTCTGGAGGAGCAGGAACACGGTGACGACCACGAGCAACACCACCAGCCGCATGCCGCCCTTGGCCAACATGCGCACGTCGGCGCTCAGGCCGATGGTCGAGAAGAACGCCAGCAGCAGGGTGCTCTGCAGCGACATGTCGAACGAGATGCGCATGTCGGCGCCGAACCGCAGCGCGGTGATCACGAAGGCCGCGATCAGGCCGCCCACGACGGGGTCGGGGATACTATAGCGATTGAGGAAGCCGACATGCGCGACGACTACCCTGCCGAGAAGCAGGACAGCGATGGCCACGACAAGGGTCAGGACGACGTTGACATCCACCTGCACTGGCGTCTCCTGCGGTTGTTCGTTGATTGTGATGCAGCAAGTCTCAGGCCACATGCTCCAAAGCGGACTGCTTGAACACGCGCAAGCCCAATTCGGGCCGAAGCCCGTGAATCTCGGTGACGTCGAGCTTGCGCAGGAAATCGAGGATTTCGCGAACTCAGGACCTGTCCGGGGACCAGGATCGGGAACCCGGGCGGATAGGGAATGACGAAGATCGCCGAGACGATCTCGCGACCCGAGTCCATCAGCCCGTCGATGGTGCCGTCAAGGTGCGGCAGGTACTCGCAGGCGTCATCGTTGTAGGCGAGGAAGAAGGCGTCGCGGGTGATGCCTTCCGGCGTGCTGGCCTTCGGGTCCGGGCGGAATCGGTCGTGGAAGTAGCTGAAGTCGGGCAGATCGGGCAGATCGTGGGTCAGGCTGTGCACCCGGCGCTCGAGCACCGCCCGCTCGGCTGGGCTGGAATCCTCGTGCTCCGCTTCCAACTCCCTCGCGATGCGCACCAGCACGTCGATCAGGTAGGCGACCGAACTCCGGGTCGTGCCGATATTGGTCATGAACAGCACGGTGTTGCGCGAGGTCTTGTTGATCTGGATGCCGTATTTGTTCATCAGGTAGGCGTTCTTGAACGTGTTGCCGTCGACGCCCGTCTTGCCGACCTCGAGCGTCAGGCGGCTGGGGTCGAGGACGAATTCGTCGATGCGCCAAGCCTCGAAGAAGTCGGTCCAGCCCTTGTCGGGTTCATAATAGGCCTCGATCCCGCTCTTGCGGTATTCGGGCGGAACCATGTCCTTCACGGTGAGAAAGCGGAAATAGCGGCTCAGCAGGGGGTTGGTGGCCACCTTCTCGCGCAGCACCATGGCCATTTCGACCTGCTTCTTGACCAACTCGAAGCCCTCGAGCTCGAGCTGGCGCCGGCCGACATCGAGCGAGGCCACGATCTGGTAGTTGGGCGAAGTCGAGGTGTGGGTCATGTAGGCTTCGTGGAACGTATCGGAAACCTTGTGCTGGAAGTCCTGATCGTAGACATGAATCATGGAGCCCTGACGCAGACTGGTCAGCGTCTTGTGGGTCGAGTGGGTGACGTAGACCCGGATCCGCACCTTGTCTGGGTCGGGCAGGAGCCGCTGCTCCAGCCAGGCATTGTCGTCGCTCTCGTCGAAATTCTTGCGGAATTCCGCGTATTCCTCGCGGTACTTCTCGCTGCGGTACTTCTGGCGTAGCCCGGCAGCTGTCGCCATGCCGGTGCGCTGGCGGTAGGTGACGCCGCAGCGCGCGAACGCGAACCAAGCCTCGTCCCAGAAGAAGACCAGATCCGGCTTGATGGCAAGGCACTCTTCCATCACGCGCCGCACGTTGTAGACGATGCCGTCGAACGTGCAGTTGGTGAGCAGCAGCGCCTTGATCCGGTCCAGCTTGCCGGCCTTCTTGAATTCGAGCAGGCGATGCTTGATCTCGCGCAGGGGCACGGCCCCGTACATCGAGTAGGGGTGCAAGGGATAGCTGTCGAGATAGACGACTTGCGCCCCGGCGAGCACGAGGCCGTAATGGTGCGACTTGTGGCAGTCGCGGTCGACCAGAAAGATGTCGCCCGGCTGTGCGAGCGCCTGCATGACGATCTTGTTGGCGGTCGAGGTGCCGTTGGTGACGAAGTAGGTACGCTGCGCCCCGAACGCGCGCGCCGCCAGCTCCTGCGCCTTCTTGATCGGCCCGGTCGGCTCCAGCAGCGAGTCGAAGTCCACCTGAGGTGGCCGAGGTTTCGGCGAGGAAGATGTTCATCCCATAGAACTGGCCCATGTCCTGGATCCAGTGGGACTTGGTGATCGACTTGCCACGGCTGATCGGCATGGCGTGGAAGACGCCGGTCGGCTGGCGGCTGTATTCCTTGAGCGCGGTGAAGAACGGCGTCTGGTAGCGGGAGTTGACGCCGCGCAGGATGTTGAGGTGGAGCTCGAGGAAGTCCTCCTGCTGGTAGAACACCCGCAGGCAGTTGGGCGGCGTGCGCCCGGCCATCTCCTCGATCGAGACGTCGGTGACGATGTAGACGCAGAGCTCAGGCCGCAACCGGCCGATCAGCTCGCACAGCAGGATACCACGGTCGGCGGGCGATACCGCTTCGAACGCACTCTGATCCACCCCGAACAGCTCGCGCTGCAGCGTCGGTATCGGATGGACGCTGTGGAAGGGGAAGCTGAAGCGGATGACGACGGTCTGGATGTTGAAGTTGGTGTGGATCGCGATCAGCGCGTCCTCGACGCTCTGCACGACCAGCAGCTCGTAGAGGAACGGATCGTCAGGTCGCCTGGCGTTGCGCATCCCGGACTTGAGGGACGCCTCCTGCAGCGGCCCCATGGTGTCGACCACCAGCACCTCGAAATAGGGGCGGCCGTGCGCCAACTCCTCTCCCAGATGCTCGGCGGCCTCGATCTCGCTCTCGGTTTCGGCGGCCTCCTGCGAGGTGCGCAGCGAGACGGCCCGACGGCGGTAGGCGTCGCTGCCCAGGGCGCGGACGATGCGGCCGGCGAGCGCGCCGAGATTGCGATAGTCCTCGGTGTCGAGCAGGCGCCGCAGGCCGGCGACCGCGTCGCGGCCGGGAAACACCCAATAGCTTTCGATCGGCTCCAGGAGATCGAGCGCCTCGGCCACGCTGTCGCGCAGTCGCGACAGGTCACGCTGGTTGGAGGCGGTCTCGGCGAGCCTCAAGGCGTCGTGCTTGAGACGGTTCCAGGTATCGGCCCGCAGCTGGCTGGCGTTGTAATACTGGCTGAAGGTCAGCTTGCGACGCTTCGCCCGCTGCTTGGGCTTGACCTCGTCCATCCGCTCTCCCCCGCCCGGATGTGTCCGCGTCCGTGGGAAGATGACCGGATTTCGGCCGCGACGCCAGCGAAGATCGCCCGGAACAGGGCGCCAGCGAGGATCCGGACCCAAATTATTGCCGATTGCCGGCCATGACCGAGGGTGATTTGGCCCGTGGCGATTGCCGGGCTCGGCTGGCGACCCGCCGCTTGTCACGGCCAAATCTTGCGCGCACAAGCTCGCCGGCGACGACGCTGGCCAGGCACGGCCACGGCCGTGCGCTCGGGGGCGATGGACGATGAAGGCTGCGGTCTGCCGCGAGTTCGGTGCGCCGTTGAGGGTCGAGGAGGTGCGGCTGGAGCCGCCGCAGGCGGGTGAGGTGACGGTCAAGATCGCCGCCTGCGCCGTCTGCCACAGCGACATCACCTACATGCAGGGCGGCTGGGGCGGCATGCTCCCGGCCGTCTACGGCCACGAGGCCGCGGGATTGATCGAGACCGTCGGACCGGGCGTGATCGGCCTCGCTCCCGGCGACCACGTGGTGGTCACCTTGATCCGCTCCTGCGGTGCCTGCCACTACTGCGTGCAGGGCAAGCTCGTGTTGTGCGATGGCCGCTTCCGCCTCGACGCGGAAGGCCCGCTCAGTGCGGTCGACGGCGCGCCGTTGCATCAGGCGATGCGCACCGGCGCGTTCGCCGAGCGGGTGACCGTGCATGCCTCCCAGGTGGTGGCGATCCCCAAGGACGTGCCGCTGGACAGTGCCTCGCTGCTCGCCTGCGGCGTGATCACCGGGCTCGGCGCCGTGTTCAATACCGCCCAGGTACCCGCCGGCGCGGAGGTCGTCGTCATCGGCACCGGCGGCGTGGGGCTCAACAGCGTCCAGGGTGCTGCCTTGTGCGGGGCGCGCTCGGTGATCGCGGTCGATCTCTCGGCCAGCAAGCTTGCCGCGGCGCGCCGTTTCGGCGCCACCCACACGCTCGACCCTGGCAAGGACGACCTGCCCGCTGCCGTCCGCCAGCTCACGGGCGGCCGCGGCGCCGATTACGTGTTCGTCACGGTCGGCGCCAAGGCCGCGGTCGAGCAGTCCTTCGACCTGCTCGCACGCGGCGGCGCGGCGGTTATCGTCGGCATGCCGCCCGCCGGCGTGATCACCGGCTTCGATCCGAGCGACGTGGCAAGCTACGGCCGGCGCGTGCTGGGCTCGAAGATGGGCTCGGCCCGGATCCGCATCGACGTGCCGATGCTGGTCGACCTCTACCGCCAGGGCCGGCTCAAGCTGGACGAGCTGATCTCCGGCCGCTTTCCGCTCGAGGAGGTCAACGAGGCCGTGGCCGGCGTCGTCAGGGGCGAGGCCCTGCGCAACGTGATCGTGTTCCCATGAAGATCACCGGCCTCAAGACCTGGGTCGTCGGCAACCCGCCGCCGGGCTTCGGCGGGCGCTACTTCGTGTTCCTGAAGCTGGTGACCGACGACGGCATCGAGGGTGTCGGCGAGGCCTACGCCGCGACCTTCCACCCCAAGGTCGTCGTCAAGATGATCGAGGACGTGGTCGAGCGCCACGTGATCGGCACCGACCCGTTCCGGATCGAGGCGCTGTGGCGCAAGGTCTATGGCCGCGGCTACAGCCTGCGCCCCGACATCTCGCTCATGGGGGTCATGAGTGCCGTCGAGATGGCCTTGTGGGACATCGTCGGCAAGGCGGTGGGCAAGCCCGTCTACGAGCTCCTGGGCGGGCTCGTGAACGAGCGCCTGCGCAGCTACACCTACATCTACCCGCAGGGCGACGAGACCGACGCGATCTACTCGGATCCCGACCTGTCGGCGCAGCGCGCCGCGGAGTACGTGGCCCAGGGCTTCACCGCGCTGAAGTTCGACCCCGCCGGCCGCTTCGCCTCGTTCGACCCACGCCAGCCCTCGCTGGAGCGCCTGGAGCTGTCGGAGACCTTCTGCCGCCGCTTGCGCGAGGCGGTCGGCGGCAAGGCCGACCTGCTGTTCGGCACCCACGGCCAGTTCACCGTCTCCGGCGCCATCCGCCTCGGCAAGCGGCTGGAGAAGTACGAGCCGCTCTGGTTCGAGGAGCCGGTCCCGCCCGAGATGCCCGAGGAGATGGCGCAGGTGGCACGCGCGGTCCACATTCCGGTCGCCACCGGGGAGCGGCTGACCACCAAGTACGAATTCGCCCGCGTCCTGCAGACCGGTGCCGCCTCGATCCTGCAGATGAACCTCGGCCGGGTCGGCGGCCTGCTCGAGGCCAAGAAGATCGCGGGCATGGCCGAAACCCACTACGCCCAGATAGCACCCCACCTCTATTGCGGGCCGGTGGTGGGTGCCGCCAACCTGCAGCTCGCCGCCTGCTCGCCCAACTTCCTGATCCTGGAGAGCATCCTGACCTGGGGCGGCTTCCACGGGCAGATCGTCAAGACGCCGATCCGCTGGGAGGACGGCTACGTCATCCCGCCGACGGCACCGGGCCTCGGCGTCGAGCTGGACGAGGCGGTGGCCGACGCGCATCCCTATGCCGGCGATGACCTTCATCTCGACATGGTGGACCGCCCGCTTTGAGGTCCCTGCCGCTCGTCGCGGCCTTCCTGGCACATGCGGTGGCGGCGGCTGCGGCCGAGCCGGACTGCGGTGCGCTGCCGACCCAGAGCGAGATCAACCGCTGCGCGGCCGACACCCTCGCGCGGCTCGATGCCGATTTGGACCAAGCCTACCGCGAGGCCATGACCCAACTCGCGGACGACGCGACATCCCGCGAGCGGCTTGCCGCTGCCCGGGACGCGTGGCGGGCCTACCGGGACGCGGACTGCGCCTTCGTCGACCTGCCGACGGAGGGCGGCAGCATTCAGCCCATGGTGACCGCGAACTGCCGGGCCGACTTAGCCCGCATGCGTCTCGCCACGCTCCAGGCCTGGCTCGACTGCCCGGAAGGCGACTTCGCCTGCCCCCTGCCGCCGAAGGCTCCCTGACATGCGATACGGCTTCATCGGTCTCGGTCATCTCGGGGCGCACCTTGCCCACAGCCTTGTGCGGGCCGGATTTCCGACCACCGTCACCGACCTGGACCGGGCCAAGGCCGAGCCGCTGCTCGCCGCCGGTGCGACATGGGCGGAGAGCCCGCGCGAGCTGGCAGGGCAGGTAGACGCTGTCGTCACCTGCATGCCCTCGCCCAAGGCCACGGCGGCCGTGCTCGATGGCGTCCTGGCCGGCCTCCCCGCCGGGTCGACCTGGATCGAGATGAGCACCAACGGGCCGCAGGAGATCGCGCGCTTCGCGGCGTTGGCCGCCGAGCGCAGCATCGCCACGCTGGAATGCCCGGTGACCGGCGGCGTCCACCGCGCGGCTGCCGGCGAGATCACCGTCCTGGTCGGCGGCGACGAGGCACTGTTCCAGCGCCACCTGCCGGCGCTGCAGGCCATGGGCGGTGAGATCATCCACATGGGGCCGTTGGGCTCGGCGGCGGTGATCAAGGTGATCACCAACATGCTGGCCTTCGTCCACCTCGTGGCCTCGGGCGAGGCCATGATGCTGGCCAAGCGGGGCGGGCTCGATCTGGCCAAGTCCTACGCCGCGATCCGTGCCAGCTCGGGAAACAGCTTCGTCCACGAGACCGAGACCCAGCTGATCCTGAGCGGCAGCTACGACATCGGCTTCACCATGGACCTCGCCTGCAAGGACCTGGGCTTCGCACTGGGAATGGGCCGCGAGTTCGGCGTGCCCCTGGAGCTCGCCGGGCTGGTCGAGCAGACCTTCATCCGCGCCCGGCAGCAGCTGGGCGGAAGCACCTGGTCGACCGCGGTGGTGAAGCTGCTCGAGGAGGCGCTCGGCGAGGAGCTGCGCGCGGCGGGCTTCCCGGCCCGGCTCACGGATTGACCGCCTTCGGCCGAACGGCTTTGTTGGCCCCTCAATAAGCACGGCGCCTCCCCCTGCGCTCACGCGGGCGGGACGGCCGACAACATGGCGGCCTCGACCGCCTTGGCGCGCCTTTGCGAGGAACCGCCTCGGTGCGGCCGCCTGCCGTGGGTCGCCTCGATATCGCCGCGGCTGGCCGAAATGTCGCTGCAGGGATCATCGCCGCAAGCCTGACCGTGGCGTTCTCGCTCTCCTATGCGGCCCTGATGTTCGCGGGCGACCTCACCATGCACCTGCCGACCGGCATGGACATGGCGCTGACCACGAGCGCCGTGACCGCCATCGTCGCGGCGCTGCTCGGCATCCTCCCCTTCGCCATCACCGGCGCGGACTCCGCGACCGTGGCGCCGATGGCGACTATCCTCGCGACCATCGCGGCTCTCCTGCCGCCGGGCCTCGCCACCGGCTCCCAGGCTGCGACCCTGTTCGCGGCATTGACCCTGGCATCGGCGATCACGGGGCTCGGCCCATGCCGCAAGCGACCCACTGGGAGCCGTGGCTGCCCTCGGCCTGGGCCGGCGTGCAATGGTCCACGCTGGTCGAGGTCGCAGCCGAGATGGTGGCAGTCCTCACCGTGGCAGCACTGGCGGTACTGATGAGCGCGTCCAGCCTCGAGCTCGCGGCCGGCTACGACAGCGATCTCAACCAGGAGCTTCGGGCACAGGGCCAAGCCACGCTGGCGTCGGCGGCGCTGGGTGGCTTCGCCGGCAGTATTTCGCTGTCGCGCTCGCTGGTGAACCGTGCCGCCGGCGGCACCGGCCGGCTCTCGGCCGTCGTCTGCGGCCTCTGCGCCGGCCTCTGCCTGCTCTACGGCGCGCAGGTGATCTCGCTTCTCCCCAAGCTCGTGCTGGCGGGCCTGCTCGCGTTCGCGGGCGTGCAGCTCTTGTGGAACTGGCTGATCGTCGTCCGCAGCAAGCTGCAATGGTCGGAGTACCTGACCATCTTCGCGATCCTGCTCGTGGTCGCCCGCTATGGTTATGCCACCGGCATTGGTCTCGGCATCCTTGCCGGTTGCGTGACCTTCGCCGTGCGCTATGCCCGCACGCCCATCGTCAAGCACCACATGAGCCTTGCCGAACGCCGCAGCCGGGTCGACCGCTCGACCGACGCTTCGGAATCGCTGTCCCGGCTCGGCGCCGCGGTCCCGATCCTGCAGCTGCAGGGGTTTCTCTTCTTCGGCTCAGCCCACGGTCTGCAGCAGCGGGTCAAGGGACTGCTCCCCGGCGCGCGCGCGGTGATCCTCGACTTCAAGCAGGTCAGCGGGCTCGACAGCTCCACTGCGTTCAGCTTCCAAAAGATGCTGCTCGCCGCACGGGCGGCCGAGGTCACCTTGGTCTTCGCCGGGCTCAACGACGGTTGTCGGGCCGAACTCGCTCGGGCCGGGATCATCGCGGTCGACGGCTCGGTCGAGCACACGGGCGATCTCGAGCAGGCCCTGGAGCATTATGAGGAGTTGCTGCTGGTCGAAGGACATGGCGGCACCGAGGGGCGGGCGGACTTCGCGGGTTGGCTCGCCGCCGAACTCGGCTCGCGCGAGACCGCCCTCGCCCTGGCCTCGGTCGCCGACCGGCTGGAGCTCGAGCCCGGCCAGGCGCTGTGCCGACAGGGTGAAGCCACCGATGCGCTGCTGTTCATCGATCGCGGCCGGGTCAACGTGTTGCTGGACCTGGAGTCCGGTCGGCAGATCCGGCTGCGGGTGATCGACGGCCGCACCGTGCTCGGGGAGATGGGCTTCTTCATGCACGCGCCTCGCAGCGCCACGGTGCTGGCCGAGACGCCCGACGATCGTCTACCGCCTGTCGCGCGAAGCCCACGCTTGGCTCCTGGCCGAGATACCGGAAGCGGGGCCGGCGCTGACCAGCGTCGTCATCCGGCTGCTGAGCGAGCGGCTCAAGATCGCGAACAACCTGATCGTCGCCTACGAGCGCTGACAGCAGGACGAAGTGCGAACACGAAGCGCTTGACAGCTGCCGTCTGTGCGCAGTCTACTAAACTCAATTAAACTAAACTCGACTTCCGCCGCCCGAAACGGCCGTCGGGCAAGGTATCTTCCGCGAGCCAGAAAGGCAGTTCATGTGGACGCTTTCGACGTCGCTCGCCGGCGGTGCCGGGCTGTTGGCCATCGCCGCGGCGACACGCGCGAGCGCGCAGGATGAGTCGCTCACCCTGGGCTGGGCGGCCTGGGATCCGGCGAACGCGCTGGTCGAGCTCAGCAAGGACTTCACCGCCCGGATCGGCATCGAGATGAAGTTCGGGTTCGTGCCCTGGGCGAACTTCGCCGACCGCATGCTCAACGAGCTCTTCGACAAGGAGTGCGCCCTGCCGTCCGCGCTGTTCGAGCGCGAGACCGACCATGGCTGACGTCCGGCTCCAAGGCGTGCGCAAGACGTTCGGTGAGACGGTGGCGGTCGAGGCGCTGGACCTGGACGTCAAGGACGGCGAGTTCGTCGTGCTGCTCGGACCCACCGGTGCCGGCAAGACCACGACCCCTGCGCCTGATCGCCGGCCTCGAGCAGCCCGATTCCGAGCGGGTCCAACCCCTCGGGCCCAGCTCCACGCCTTGATGTCGGGCCGGGCGCGGGTGAACGCCGGCACTGCCACGCGCATCGCCGTCCCACCCGAGGCCATGTTGTTCTTCGCCGCCGATGGCCGGCGGCTCGCCGCTTGAGGAGCCGAGACATGTCCGGCGACCGGATCCTAGCCGTGATCGACGCTGCCGCCGCCGCGATCGCCGCCCAAGCCGACGAGCTGACCCGCCTCGACCAGGCGATCGGCGACGGCGACCATGGCAGCAACATGGCGCGCGGCTTCCAGGCGATCGCCGCCCAGCGCGAGGCGCTGGCCGCGCTGGAACCCGGCGACGCGCTGCAGAAGGCCGGCATGATCCTGGTCACCACCGTGGGCGGCGCCTCGGGCCCCCTTTACGGCTCGCTGCTCATGGGCATCGGCAAGGGCCTCAAGGCCGGCCAGCCGCCGGCCGAGGCCTTCGCCGAAGGGGTGGAAAGCGTGAAGAAGCGCGGCAAGTCGGACGTCGGCGCCAAGACCATGCTGGACGTGCTGGTGCCGGTGGTGGCCGCCGCGCGCCGGGGCGAGCCGTTGGCGGAACTGCGCCGGGTCGCCAGCGAGAGCCTCGAGGCGACCAAGCCCATGCAGGCGACACGCGGCCGCGCCTCCTTCCTGGGCGAGCGCTCGATCGGGCACTACGACCCGGGGGCCACCTCCTCATGCCTCCTGATCCATGCGGTGTGCGACGTCCTGGAGCCCGCCGAATGAGCGGGATCGTGGGCGTGGTCATCGTCTCGCACTCGTCCAAGGTGGCCGAGGGTGCGGCCGACATGGTCCGGCAGATGGTGGGTGAGGACGTCCCCTGCGCCTGGACCGGCGGCAATCCGGCGGGCGAACTCGGCACCGATCCCGTCAAGATCCGCGCGGCGATCGACCAGGTGTGGAACGACGCTGGCGTCGTGGTGCTGGTCGATCTGGGCGGTGCGGAGATGAACGCCGAGATGGCGATCGAGATGCTCGACGGCGACCGCTCGGCCGTCGTGCGGATCTGCAACGCGCCCATTGTCGAGGGCGCCGTGGTCGCGGCCACCGAAGCCTCGGGCGGGGCCACCCTGGAGGCGGTCTGCGCCGCGGCCGAGGAGCTGGGCGCGTGACGGCCATGCGCACCGAGGTCCTGATCACGCACCCCACCGGCCTGCATGCCCGGCCCGCGGTCAAGTTCACCAAGCTCGCCAAGACCTTCCCGGCCACGATCCGCCTGCGCCGAGCACCCGACGGCGATTGGGTCGACGCGAAGAGCGTGGTCAAGGTGATGGGCCTCAAGTTCCGCACCGGCACGGTGATCGAGCTCGAGGCCGAGGGCGAGGGCGCCGAGACCGCGGTGGCCGAGCTCGCCGAACTCGTCCGGCGCGACTTCGACGAGACCCATGCCTGAGCGGATCCTGCGCGGCCGGGCGGCCTCGCCGGGTCTGGCGATGGGGCCGCTCGTCCGGCCGCCCAAGGTCACCGCACCCTACCGTCCGGCGACCATCGAGCAGGAAGGCGATCGCCTGATCCTGCGTGAGGAGGTCGACCCGGAAGTCGAGCGGGCCCGGCTGGAGCAGGCGATCGAGCATGCGCGCCAGGAGCTTTCGGCCCTCGCCGACGGTGCCGACGAGATGGGTGCGGAGATCCTCGAGTTTCAGCTGGCGCTGCTGGAGGATCCCGCCCTGATCGAGGATGCGTTGGTTCAGATCGGCGCCGGGGTGGCGGCTACCTGGGCTTGGCAGACGGTGCTGTATCGCCAGATCCTCTCCTACGAGGATGCCGAGGACGAGTATTTCCGGGCACGAGCCGGCGACCTGAAGGATGTCAGCATCCGGGTCCTGCGCGCCCTTGGTGGTGCGGAGGACCGGCCGCTGCCCCAGCTGCCCGGGGCCATCGTGGTCGATGAGGACCTGACCCCCTCGGGCTTCCTGGCGCTGGACTGGTCGATCCTGGGCGGGGTCGCCCTGGAGCGCGGCAGCGCATCCTCCCATGTGGCCATGCTGGCCCGGGCCCGCGGCGTGCCGATGGCGGTCAATCTCGGCGAGGTGCCGGAGAGCGGCGAGGGCGTGCTCGACGCCGAGGCGGGCCTGCTGGTGATCCGTCCCGACCCGGCCACGCGCGAAGCCTATGCGCGGCGGCTGGACGAGCGGCGCCTCGCCCAGTCCCTGGAATCGGCCCAGCTGACGCGGCCGGCCGTGACCGCGTCCGGCGAACGGGTCGAGGTCATGCTCAACGTCGACGACCCCGCGGCAGTGAGCGACGACCTCCTGGACGCGGCCGACGGCGTCGGCCTGTTCCGGACCGAGTTCCTGTTCCTCGGGAAACCCACCTTGCCCGGCGAAGGCGATCAGTTCCTCGCCTATGCCAAGCTGCTGGAGCGGCTGCGCGGCAAGCCCTGCATCATCCGCACGCTCGACATCGGCGGCGACAAGGCGCTGCCCGGCGTCAGCCTGCCCACGGAGAGCAACCCGTTCCTCGGCCTGCGCGGCCTGCGCCTGTGCCTGGACCGCCCCGAGCTGTTCCGGCCGCAGGTCCGAGCTCTGCTGCGGGCGGCCCGGTTCGGCCAGCTCAAGGTGATGCTGCCGATGGTGGCGACGGCCGCCGAGCTCGCCGAGGCGCAGGCCTTCTTCGCCGCCTGCCTGGCCGAGCTCCACGCCGAGGATGCCGAGGCCGCCATGCCGCCGCTGGGCATCATGGTCGAGACCCCCGCCGCCGCGGTCGCGATCGACCTCATCCCGGCCGACTTCTTCTCGATCGGCAGCAACGACCTGACCCAGTACGTCATGGCCGCGTCGCGCGACGGCGAGGGCCGGGTCGCTGCGCTCAACGACCCGCTGCAGCCGGCGGTGCTGCGCCTGATCGGCCGCGTGGTCGAGCATGGGCTGGCCACCGACACCGCCGTGAGCCTGTGCGGCGACATGGCCTCCGACCCGACCGCGGTCGAGGCCCTGCTGCGCCTGGGCCTGCGCCGCTTCTCGGTGGCACCCGCGGCCCTGGGCCGGGTCAAGCTGGCCGTGGCGCGGTTCGGCGCGGGCGATGCCTGACCGCGAGGACGCCAGCCGGGCCGAGATCATCGCCGGCTACAAATCGCTCCTGCGCTCGTTCATCGAGCGCCGTCCGTCCGGCCTGCGCGGCCGACTGGCGATGGCCCTGGGCAAGCACAAGAGCTTCGTCTCGCAGATCGCCAACCCGTCCTACACGGTGCCGATTCCGGCCGGGGACCTGCCGGTCATCTTCGAGATCTGCCACCTCTCGCCGCAGGAGCGCGAGGGCTTCCTCGCCCTCTACCGTCGCGCCCACCCGGAGCGCGGCCGCCGTCTCGCTGCGCCCGGCCCGCGCGGCCACGAGCTGCGCATCGCCGTACCCGAGTTCCACTCGCCGGCGACGGCCCGAGACGTCGAGGCGTTGATCCTCGACTTTTCCGCCCGCATCATCCGCATGGCCCAGCACGCCGAGGCAGCCCACGACCAAGGAGGCTCGACCAATGAAAAAGCTCGTCAACCACGTCGACGACCTGCTGACGCAGGCCCTTAGCGGATTCGGCGCCGCCCATCCCGACCTCGTCCGGGTCCACACCGGTCCGACCTTCGTCAGCCGCGCCGCTCCGACGCGTGCCGGCAAGGTGGCGCTGATCTCCGGCGGCGGCTCCGGCCACGAGCCCATGCATGCCGGCCTCGTCGGCACCGGCATGCTGGATGCGGCCTGTCCCGGCCCGGTCTTCACCGCGCCGACCCCGGACCAGATGCTCGCCGCCGCTCAGGCGGTCGATTCCGGTGCCGGCGTCCTGTTCATCGTCAAGAACTACGAAGGCGACGCCATGAACTTCGAGATGGCGTCGGAAATGTACGAGGGCCGCCAGGCCACCATGCTCACCAACGACGACGTCGCCGTCGAGGATTCGACCTGGACCACCGGCCGCCGCGGCGTCGCCGGCACCGTGATCGTCGAGAAGATCGTCGGTGCCGCCGCCGAGGCCGGCGCCGAGCTCGAGACGCTTCAGGCCCTGGGCACGCGTGTCAACGGCCGCACCCGCTCGATGGGCGTGGCGCTGACCTCCTGCACCGTCCCCGCCGCCGGCAAGCCCACCTTCGACCTGCCCGAGGACGAGATGGAGATGGGCGTTGGCATCCACGGCGAGCCCGGCCGGCGCCGGGTCAAGCTGCAGTCGGCGGACGCCATCGCCGAGGAGATGGTGGGCGCCATCACCGGCGACCTCGCCCCCGCTTCCGGCTCCGAGGTCCTGCTCCTCGTCAACGGCTTCGGCGCCACGCCGTCGATGGAGCTCTACCTGATGTATGGCAGTGCGCGCCGCCTGCTCGAGGCCAAGGGCCTCAAGGTCGCCCGCTCGCTGGTCGGCAACTACTGCACCTCGCTCGACATGGCCGGCTGCTCGCTCACGATCACCGCATTCGACGACGAGCTGCGCAATCTGTGGGACGCGCCCGTGCACACGGCCGCCCTGCGCTGGTGACCGCTTGCAGCTGATCCGGCCCGCCGATCATCGGCGGATGGCGTGGCGGAACGGCGGCGGCGAGACCGCCGAGATCGCGGCTGCGCCCGCTCCAGCCGCGGCCGACGGCTTCGACTGGCGGGTCAGCCTCGCCCGGATCGCCGTGGACGGGCCGTTCTCGCTCTTCCCGGGTGTCGCCCGAACGATCGCCCTGCTGGAGGGTGGGCCGCTGCGGCTGCAGGTCGGCGACAGCGCGCCGACCTTGCTCGATCCGGGAGCACCACCGTTCTCCTTCGCAGGCGACCTGCCGACTGCGGCCCTGCTCCTTGGCGGACCGGCCCTGGTCCTCAACGTGATGACGCGGTGCGGCCGCCTCGACCATGCCGTCGCTTGCCATGCCCTCGCCGCCGGCGACACGCTGCCCGGCCACGCCGGCCGGGCTCTTCTGCTTTGCCACGCCGGTCGGGTCCGCCTCGGCACCGCCGAACTCGGCCCCATGGACAGCCTGCTTCTCGAAGCGGCCGATCCTGATTGGATGCTGCGCGCCGCCGAGCGCTCGGTCGTGTACGTCGCTCGATTCCTGCCCGGCACCGTCACGGACGGAAGCGGAACATCCGGTAGAAATCGGTCGGCGCCGTGAACAGCTCCTTGGTCCGCGTGAAGCCGGCATCGCGGGCGAGAAGCTGCCAGCCCGAGGGCGTCTCCGGCAGGTCGCAGCGGGCCACATGGTCCGCGATCGCCGCCCACTCGTCGGGATCGAGGGCGCTCCAGAGCGTCTTCGTGATGCTCGCGAACCGGGCGACGTAGCCCTCTCGGCTCTCATCCTCGCGGCGCGTGGGTTCGTAGATTACCATGGCGCCCCTGCCGCCCAGCACGCCCAGGGCCTCGCGCATGATCACCTGCTTGTCGGCACCCTCCAGGTGATGCAGCGACAGCCCGATCCAGACCAGGTCGGCGGGCTCGGGCCGGTCGGCCATCGCCGCCACGAAATCGCGCCGGTCGAGCTCGACCGGGCAGTCCAGCGCCTCCAGATCGAGTGCCGGCCGGGAGAGGTCGACGCCTTGATAGTGCGCGATCCGCGTGCCCTCGAGCGCACCCACGACCCCGCGCGCGTCGCCGCAGGCGAGATCGAGGACCCGGAACGGCCCCGGCATGTCCCGCGCCAGGATGCGGTGGAGGATGCCGTAGACCTCGCGATGGCCGGCATAGTCGTGGTCGACGATCTACAGGTAGGTCCCCCACGCCTTGGCGAACTGACCTCGGCCTCGGCGTCCAGGATCGGTGCGGCGACGTCGTGCTGGCGGATGTTGACCATGTCCGCTGCCTCCGATCCACGGCGCCTGCGCGTCATTCATACGCACGCGCTGCCAAGCCGAGCTGGCAACCGGCCCGGCTCCGCGTCAGGTGCGCATCTCCTGCGATCGCGTCCGGTGGCGTGGTCCGTTTGGCACCCGAAGCCGCAAGATTGCACAGGGTTCCTGCAGGTGACTGCCGGGACGCCGGGGCCTAGCATAGCGTCATGAGCGTTGCGACCATGACGTTTCAGACCGCCGTCGGACTGTGCGCGATTGCGTGGCGCGACGCCCGCGTCGTGGGGGTGCAGTTGCCCGAGCGGTCTGCTGTGGCAATGAGGCAGCGGCTGCGAGCCCGATTTCCATCCGCTGCCGAGCGCGACCCGCCGCCCGAGATTGTGGCAGCGGTCGCAGCGATGATCGAGTTGTTGCACATGGGCCGGGCGGCGCTCGATCGCGTGCGCCTGAACCTGGCCGACGTCCCGGCGTTCGACGCCGGGGTTTACCAATCCGTCCGCTTCATTCCTGCCGGCCAGGTGAGGACCTATGGCGCGGTTGCGGCGGAAATCGGCGCCCCCGAAGCCGCGCGCGAGGTTGGCGCGGCCCTCGGCCGGAACCCCTTCCCGCTCGTGGTGCCCTGCCACCGCGTGGTAGCCGCGGGCGGCAAGCTCGGCGGGTTCTCGGCCGCCGGCGGTGCGATCACGAAGCGCCGTCTGCTTGCCATCGAGAATGCGCGATTCAAGGACGGGCCAGACCTCTTCGATTGCCTGCCGCGCATCGCAAACTAGACGATGCCTCCGCCCAGCTTCGCCATCTGCGGCCGCTCCGCGTCCTTGCGCGCCCGATACCCGCTCGCCCGGTACACGCCGATCGGGTCGACCGCCCCGCCGGCCCGCAGCCGGGCCGTCGCCAGAATCGGCGCCACGTCGGTCGTGAACGCCCGCTGCAGCTCGCCCAGCGCCATCAGCGCGTCGTTGGCGTCCTGGTGCGCCGCCAGCGCCTCGCGGTCGACCAGCAGCGCCTGGGCGTGGGCGCGCTGGAGGGCTACGGCACTGGCCATCAGGCTCTCGATCGGGTCGGTGACGTTGTGCGACTGATCCATCATGTAGGCCGGGGCGAAGCCGGGGCGGCCCTCGGCCTCGGCGCTCACCAGCTCGTGGAACACCAGGAACAGGCGGAACGGGTCGATCGAGCCGCTGTCCAAATCGTCGTCGCCATACTTGCTGTCGTTGAAGTGGAAGCCGGCCAGCTTTTCGGCCTCGATGAGCCGCGCCACGATCTGCTCGATGTTCACGCCCGGCGCGTGGTGGCCGAGGTCGACCAGGCACTTGGCCTTCGGACCGAGCCGGCTGGCGGCCAGGAACGAGGTGCCCCAGTCGGCGATGACCGTGGCGTAGAAGGCGGGCTCGTAGAACTTGTGCTCGATGAAGACTTGCCAGTCGGCCGGGAGCGCGGCGTAGACCCGCTCCATGCTGGCAAGATAGCGCTCGAAGGCGCGGGTCAGGTGCTGCTGGCCGGCGAAGTTGGCGCCGTCCGCGATCCAGACCGTCAGCGCCTTGCTGCCCAGCACCTGGCCGAGCTCGATGCATTCGAGGTTGTGCTCGACCGCCTGCTCGCGCACCGAGGCGTCGGTGTGGGAGAGCGAGCCGAACTTGTAGCTGAGCCTCTGGCCCTGGCTGGTCCTGGAAGGTGTTGGAGTTGACCGCGTCGAAGCCGAGGCCCAGCGAGGCCGGCGAGCTCGACCAGCCCCGGCAGGTCCTCCGTCCGGTCCCAGGGAAAGTGCGGCGAGACCGTGGGCGTGATCCGCACGAGCTGCTGGATGGTGGCGCAGTCCTCGAGCTTCTCCTCGATCCCGCGCGGCTCGCCCGGGCCCGGGAAGCGGCCGAAGCGCGTGCCGCCCGTGCCCACGCCCCAGGTCGGCACCGCCACCGCGAAGGCCTGCACGGCGGCGGTCACCCGCTCGATGTCGACGCCGCGCCGCGCCGAGCTGGCGGCCGAGATGGGCGTAGTCCGCGGCGAGATCGGTCTCGGCGCTGGCGTTGTGCCCGGCGACGAAGTCCTCGGTGATCCTGAAGGTCATGGCCGGCCTCACCGCGAGAACGCGATCTGGTTGCCGGCGTCCACGTTCAGGACGTTGCCGGTGGACTTGGCCGAGACCTCGCTCGCGAAGAAGAACACGGCCTCGGCGATGTCCTCGGGATAGACGCTGCGCTTGAGCAGCGAGCGCTGGCGGTAGGCCTCCTCGAGCTGGCTTTCGTCGATGCCCATGCCGACGGCACGCGCCTTGCGCCAGTCGCCACCCCAGATCCGTGACCCGCGCAGCACCGCGTCGGGATTGACCACGTTGGCCCGGATGCCGTGCGGGGCACCCTCCAGGGCGATGCAGCGGGTCAGGTGCAGGGCCGCGGCCTTGGCGGCACAGTAGGCCGACGCACCGGCCGAGGAGGCGAGCGCGTTCTTGCTGCCGATGGTGACGATCGAGCCGCCCATCTTCTGCGCCAGCATCACCTTGAACGCCTCGCGCGTGACCAGGAACACGCCCTTGGCCAGCACGGCACTGTTCTTCTCCCAGTCGGCGAGGCTGGTCTCGGCGAAGGCGGCGGCGGTCGCGAGCCCGGCATTGGCGACGACGATGTCGATCCCGCCGAACCGCTCGACCGTGCTGCCCAGGGCCTCGGCCACCGCCGCCTCGTCGGTCACGTCGGCACGGACCGCATGCACCAGGTCGCGCCCCGCTGCCTGCACCAGCGACCGCTCGGCCTCGGCCAGCGCCTCGCCGTCGATGTCGGTGATGGCGACGCAGGCGCCCTCGGCGAGCAGCCGCCGGGCCACGGCCCCGCCGATCCCGCCGGCCCCGCCGGTCACCAGCGCCACCCGTCCGGCCAGCGCCTTGGGCCTGGGCAGGCGCTGCAGCTTCGCCTCCTCGAGCAGCCAGTATTCGATGTCGAACGCCTCCTGCTCGGCGAGGCCGACATAGCGGTCGACCCCCGCCGCCCCCCGCATGACGTTGATCGCGTTGACGTAGAACTCGCCGGCGATCCGCGCCGTGGCCTTGTCGCGGGCGAAGGTCAGCATGCCGACGCCCGGGACGAGGTAGACGACGGCGTTGGGGTCGCGCATGGCCGGGCTGTCGGGATGCCGGCAGCGCCCATAGTATCCCGCATAGTCCTGCCGGTAGGCCTCGACCAGCCGGTCCAGCGCCGCGTCGTCGGCATCGGCAGGCACCACGAGCGGGCGGATCTTGGTGCGCAGGAAATGGTCGGGGCAGGACGTGCCGAGTGCGGCCAGCTCCTCGAGCCGGTTCGCGTTCACGAATTCCAGCACCGCCGGCGAATTGTCGACATGCCCGACCTTGGGCTCGGCGGCCGCGATCCGCCCGCGCAGCCTTGGCAGCAGCCGCCGTGCGGTGGTCCGGCGCTCCGCCTCGGGCACCGACCGGACCCGCACGCCGCCGAACGCGGCCGCACGGTTGTTCGCGTCCAGCCAGTCCTGGGCGCGCTGGATGATCCGCAACGTGGTCTGATAGCAGGCCTTGCCGTCCTGGGCCCAGGTGAACAGCCCGTGCCCGCCCAGGACGCAGCCGACCTGGTGCGGGTTGGCCTTGGCGATCGCCTCCAGCTTCAGCCCGAGGTCGAACCCCGGCCGCTGCCAGGGCAGCCAGCCGATCTCGTCGCCATAGATTTCGCGGGTCAGCTCCTCCGACCGGGCCGAGGCCGCGATGCGCGATCACCGCGTCGGGGTGGACATGGTCGACATGCCGCCAGGGCAGGTAGGCGTGGAGCGGCGTGTCGATGCTGGCCGCGCGCGGGTTGAGGTCGAAGGTGCAATGGGGCAGGTAGCCCACCATCTCGTCCTCGTGCGCGATCCCACGATAGAGCCCCTTCAGCCGCTCGAGCTTGTCCAGATACAGCGTCGCGAAGCCGTCGAGCTTCATCGAGCCGAGATCGCCGCCCGAGCCCTTGACCCAGAGCACGGTCACCGGCTCGCCGGTCAGCGGATCCTTGGCCTGCAACTTGGCCGAGGTGTTGCCGCCGCCATAGTTGGTGATCCGCTTGTCGGCCCCCAGCAGGTTCGAGCGGTAGAGCAGCCGCCCGGGCTCGTCGAGCGAGGCCGCGTGCGCATCGTCCCAGCGGTCCTCCAGCGGTGCCGTGCCTGCCATCGCCGAACCCTCCCTGGCTGCGGGCACCGGCTTACGACCCGGGCGCGAGCGGCGTCAAACGGAACCGCCCCGCATTGACGCCGCCGAGCCGCACGGGCTAGCTCGCGCGAGGGAGGCCCGATGTCGGCGAGCGTGCGCAGAGACCGAGTCCCGCCCGCCGGTGCTGGCGGTCGATGGGCTGACCAAGTCGTTCCCCGGCGTGAAGGCGCTGCAGGACGTGCGCTTCGACGTGCGCGCCGGCGAGGTGCACGCGCTGCTCGGCGAGAACGGGGCCGGCAAGTCGACGCTGATCAAGATCGTCTCCGGCGTCTACCGCCCCGACGCGGGCACCATCCGGGTCGACGGGCGCGAGGTCCGGTTCGGCGGGCCGCAGGAGGCGCAAGCCGCCGGCATCGCGACCGTGTTCCAGGAGCTGCTCCTGTTTCCCGAGCTCAGCGTCGCCGAGAACATCTTCCTCGGCCACGCGCCGCGCACCCGCTTCGGCGGCATCGACTGGCGGGCGATGCGCGCCCGGGCGGCCGAGATCCTGGCCTCGCTGGAGATCGACGAGCTCGACGTCGAGGCGCCGGTGAGCACGCTCTCGGTCGCCAACCGGCAGCGGGTGGAGATCGCCAAGGCGCTGTCGCTGAACGCCCGGGTCCTGATCCTCGACGAGCCCACCGCCGCCCTGCCCGAGGCCGACGTGCTGCGGCTGTTCGCGATCGTGCGCAACCTGCGCGCCCGCGGCGTCGGCGTGGTCTACATCAGCCACCGCATGGCCGAGATCTTCACCCTGGCCGACCGGGTCACGGTCCTGCGCGACGGCCAGTACGTGGCGACCCGGCCCGTGGCTGCCACCAGCGAGGGCGAGCTGATCACCATGATGGTGGGCCGGACCATCGACCATCTCTTCCCCAAGCTCGCGACGAAGCCCGGGGCGCCCGTCCTCGAGGTCAGGGACCTGGTCTCGCCGCCGGTGGTGCGCGGGGTCAGCCTGACCGTGCACGCGGGCGAGATCGTGGGCCTCGCCGGGCTGATCGGGTCGGGCCGCAGCGAGCTCGCCCAGACCGTGTTCGGCATGACCCCGGCCACGGCCGGCGAGATCCGGATCGACGGCAAGCCGGTCCGCATCGCGAGTGCCGCCCAGGCCAAGCGCCACGGCATCGCCTACGTGCCCGAGGACCGCGGCAGCCAGGGCGTGATCCGCCCCATGACCCTGCGCGAGAACGTCTCGCTCGCCGTCCTGCGCCGCGTCGCCCGGCACGGCTTCATCGACCATGGCGAGGAGGAGGCGCTGGCCACCGACGCCATCGCCCGCTTCGCGATCCGTGCGCGCGGGCCGGAGCAGATCGTGGGCAAGCTCTCGGGCGGCAACCAGCAGAAGGTGGTGCTCGGCAAGTGGCTCGCCACCGAGCCGCGCCTCCTGATCATGGACGAGCCGACCCGTGGCATCGACGTGGGTGCGAAGGCCGAGATCCACAAATTGATGAGCGAGCTCGCCGCCCAGGGCCTGGCGGTCCTGATGATCTCCTCCGAGCTGCCCGAGGTGCTGGGGATGAGCGACCGCATCCTGGTCATGCGCGAGGGCCGTCTCGTGGCCGAGTTCGCCCGTGGCGCGGCCGACCAGGAGACCATCGCGCACGCCATGATGCGGGTGGGCGCCGCCGCGTGACCGCCCTCGCCCGCCCCGCTCCCTGGCGCGGCCTCGCCCGGCTCGTCTCCGGCCAGGAAACCGTGCTGTTCCTGGCGCTCGTCGCCCTGTTCGCGGTCGTGGGCACGGTCAATCCCCGCTTCCTCGCGGAGCGCAACCTCGAGACCATCTTCCTCGGCAACGCCTACATCGCGGTGGCCGCGATCGGCATGTCGATGGTCATCGTCTCGGGCAACATCGACGTCTCGGTGGGCTCGCTGATCGGCGTGCTGGCCGTGCTCTCGGGCTCGATCGCGGTCGCGGGCTGGCCGATCTGGCTGAGCTGGCTGGCCCCGGTCCTGGCCGGCATGGCGATCGAGGGCTTCATCGGCGTTCTCGTCGCCTGGCTGGGCATCCCCTCGATCGTGGCCACGCTGGGCTTCCTCTCGATCCTCAAGGGCGGGCTGATCATGGCTACCGGCGGGGCCTGGATCTCCAACCTGCCGCCCGGCTACGCCCTGGCCCAGATGGAACCTTTGGGCGTCGCCATGCCGATCTGGTTCATGGTCGTGCTCACCGCGGCCGCCGCCTGGTGGATGAAGAACAGCGGGCTCGGCCGCAGCATCTACGCGGTCGGCGGCAACGCGGAAGCGGCCCGGCTGGCCGGCATCGACCGGCGCATGGTGATCCTCAAGGTGTTCCTGATCCACGGCGCCTTCGCCGGCATCGCCTCGGTCCTGTTCGCCACCCAGCTCTCGGTGATCCAGTCGACCGTCCCGTCGAACCTCGAGCTCACCATCATCACCGCTTCGGTCGTGGGCGGGGTCAGCATCCTGGGCGGCACCGGCACGGTGATCGGCGCGACGCTGGCGGCCATCCTGATCGCCGCCATCGCCAGCTCGCTGGTCTTCCTCAACGTCTCGCCCTACTGGATCCGCGCCGTGCAGGGAGTCCTGATCCTCCTGACCGTGCTCGCCGACCTGTGGCGCCGCTCGCGGCAGGCGCTGCGCTGATGGCCACCGCCGCCGCGACCGCCCGTCTGCCGTTCAAGCTCAACCAGGAGGTGGTGCTGGCCACGATCCTGGCCGCGGCACTGGTGGTACTCGCCTTCACCAGCGAGCAGTTCCTCACCGTCGACAACCTCCTCAACCAGGGCCGTCTCGCCTGCGAGGTCGGGCTGGTCGCCCTACCCATGACCCTGATCATCGTCACCGGCGGGATCGACCTCTCGGTCGGCTCGATCCTGGGCCTGTGTGCCATCATGCTGGGCGTGTTGTGGAAGAATCTGGGCCTGCCGCTCGAGCTCGCCATCTTCCTGACCCTCGTGATCGGCACGCTGGCCGGGCTGGTCAATGGCTGGGTGATCACCCGCGTCGGCGTCCCGCCCTTGATCGCCACGCTGGCCACGCTCGCGCTCTACCGCGGCCTCGCCGAGGGCATCAGCCAGGCCCGCTCGGTGCGCGGTTACCCTGACTGGTTCTTCACCCTCGGCCAGGGCGAGGTTTGGGCTGTGCCGACCCAGCTCTGGTTCCTGCTCGCGGCCATCCTGGTCTTCGCCGTGCTGCTCGCCCGCACCTCGTTCGGCCGCACCCTCTACGCCATCGGCAACAACGAGACCGCGGCCCGCTTCTCCGGCCTCGCCGTCGACCGCGCCAAGCTCACCATCTACGGCCTCTCCGGTTGCATGGCCGGGCTCGCCGCCTGGATCTTCGTCAGCCGCGTCTCGACCACCCGCTCCGACATGGGCACCGGCGTCGAGCTCGACGCCATCGCCGCCGTGGTGCTCGGCGGCACCTCGATCTTCGGCGGCACCGGCAGCGTCCTCGGCACCGTCCTGGGCGTGGTCCTGGTCCAGCTGCTCAAGAACGGCCTGGCACTCACCGGCGTGAAGGGCGACGCCACCATCGTCGTCATCGGCGTGGTCCTGATCCTCTCGATCCTGCTCACCAACCTGCTGCAGCGGCGGGGCGGCGAGGAGCGGTAGCGGCCGAACGGATTTCCAGACCATACGGGAACTCGACCCGGGCGGGTGCTCGCCCTACAAGGTGTTGAGATATTCCAGCAGCGCTCGCTTTTGGGCCGAGATCAGGGTCGTGCCGCATTCGTGGCCGCAATTGCTGTTGCCCGAACTCAGGTCGTCGCAGCCGGTCGCTCGAAAGCTGCAGCATGGCTGGGTCTGGGCGGCGGCCAAGCCCATATTAACTCGCCATTCCACCGTCCTATCCTCCATGACCATGCCCCGCTCGCGCAGCGGGCCGGGCATGGTAGGATGGCTCGCCATCCACGGGCGATGGCCGGAGGGTCCGAGATGGATGATCGCGAGATTCGCGCGGCTCTGGATCGCCACTGGGCCGCGTCGGACGTGAACGACTTCGAGGGGGAGCACGCGATCTACCAGGACGACGCGGTGCTGGAATATCCGCAGTCAGGCGAGCGGATCCGCGGGCGGCGGCAGATCCAGGCATCACGCGCCGCGCAGCCGAACCGGAAACGGTTCACGGTGCGGCGGATCGTCGGCACGGGCGACCTCTGGATCACCGAATATGTCCTGACCTATGACGGCAGGCCGTCCTACACCGTGAGCATCATGGAGTTCCGCCACGGGAAGGTGGCCCGGGAGACCCAGTATTTCGGCGATCCGTTCGCGCCCGGGCCTTCGCGCGCGCAATGGGTCGAGCGGATGCCCTGAAACCCAGCCGCACAAGGATGGCCAGCTGGCCCTCGCCCGCTCCGAACTGCCGATCGATACGGAAGCGCTCGCTCGCTACCTCGTCGGCAAGCTGCTGGTGCGGGAGCTGCCCGAAGGCGTCGCCAGCGGCCGGATCGTCGAGACCGAAGCCTATGTCGTCGGCGACGCCGCCGGGCACGCCTACCGCGGGATGACCCCGCGCAATCGCTCGCTGTTTCTCGAGCCCGGGCACGCCTACGTCTATCTCGCCTACGGCACCTCATGGATGCTGAACGTCGCCAGCGAGCCGCCCGGGATCGGTGCCGGCGTCCTGATCAGGGCGCTCGAGCCGCGCGAAGGCGTTCCGATCATGCGCCGCAATCGCGGCGTCGAGCGCGTGCGCGACCTGGCGCGCGGGCCGGGCAGGCTGGCCGCAGCGCTGCGGATCGACCGAGGACTCGATGGGCTCGACCTGTGTCGCAAGGGCCCGCTGTGGCTCGGACGCGGCGACCAGGCACCCGGCGAAATCGGGCAGAGTACCAGGATCGGCATTTCGCAGGATGCGCACCGCATGCTGCGGTTCTATCTGCGGGACAGCCCGTTCGTCAGCGGCCCGAGATCGCTGAACAGCTAGGACGGCTCCTGGCGAGGGACCGGGCGGCAGGTGCAGAAGCTGGTGGCCGGGGCGTGGCTTTGCCCGTGGGCGAGGAGACGCAAGCGTCTCGACGAGGCGGAGGCCCGGAGCAGGCTCGCGCCGGAGCATGGCGAGAAGATCGAGAGCATCCCGGCTCGGCCGGAGGCGGCTGCCACCATCGAGGACGGCAAGGCCGGGATTTCCGCCGAGATGCCGGTCCGCCTGGCCACCGCGTTCGGCGGCGGTGCCGAGGCATGGCTGCGGATGCAGAGCAACTACGACCTGGCGCAGGTGAAGAAGCGCGAGCGGGAGATCGTCGCCACCGTCCGGCCCGTGCCGCGGCCGGAGGCGTGGTCGTGACAGCCGCCGCTCCGGTGCGGCGGTTGCGGTGCGCTGGGGGCGCAAGAGCTTCGGCAGGAAGCATTGGGCCGGTAGGGTACCGGTCCAGCCTCGACGGGTGCTGCCGGATGAGCCAGCTATATGGCCAGATAGCGAGGTGCACCTTGGAAGTCCCGACCTTCGAGGCCAAGAATCGCCTGAGTGCTCTGCTCGCCGAGGTCGGCTCGCGGCGTGGAAGTCACGATCACCAAGCGTGGTGTGCCCGTGGCCAAGCTGGTGCCGGCGGGGCCGGCCTTCGACCGCGAGAAGGCCCGGCAGGCCGCGGCCGGCCTGCGCCGGGCCAGCCGTGGCACCACGCTCGGCGGGCTCGCGATCAAGGATCTGGTGAACGAAGGACGGCGTTGAGCCTCGTGCTCGACCATTCGGTGGCACTCGCCTGGTGTTATCGAGCGCGACCCGGAGGCGGTGCGACGGGCGCTCGGGTGAGCGGGGCGGGCCGTTAAGGTCCCGGAAGCCTCGACTGAGCGCTGCCGGTTGAGCCAGCTATATGGCCAGATAGCGAGGTGACCCTTGGAAGTCCCGACCTTCGAGGCCAAGAACCGACTGAGCGCTTGCTCGCCGAGGTCGCGCGCGGCGTGGAGGTCACGATCACCAAGCGCGGTGTGCCCGTGGCCAAGCTGGTGCCGGCGGGGCCGGCCTTCGACCGCGAGAAGGCACGGCAGGCCGCGGCCGGCCTGCGCCGGGCCAGCCGTGGCACCACGCTCGGCGGGCTCGCGATCAAGGATCTGGTGAACGAAGGACGGCGTTGAGCCTCGTGCTCGACCATTCGGTGCCACTCGCCTGGTGTTTCGCCAAAGATCAGAGCTCAGGCGTCATGGGACAGTCATGACCACGTCGCTGAGGTAGACGCCGTTAATTCTTGGTGTCGTCACTTCAAAATTAGCTCACTGTGATCGGTACAACCAGCCGGTTTTCTATTGCTGCGTATAGATCAACGTCCGCCTCAGGCGCGCGAATGCTGACCAGCAAAGCGTAGCGCGCCGACCGGTCCCATCGCTGAAGCGCCGGCTTTTCCTTCCACCAACCGCTGACCGGGAAGACGCCGATCGCGTCGCGCTCGGCCAGGGCCGCGGCGCTGCCCCGCCAGATGTCGGAGTGAATCGAGCCGCGATCCCGGACCGTGCCGAGCACCCAGTCGTCACCGCCTGCTGCCGCGCCGATAGCCCCTTCCTCTTCGGCCTGCGCCGCTCGGTTGATGCGCTGCCGGAACTGATGGAGGTCTCAAGCGATCGCTTCACCGCGAAGCGCAGGGCATGCGAGGCATAGCGGTGCCGCCGCGTCCAGCCTCGTTCGCCAGGGTTCGGCTCGACGAAATAGGACAGCGTGATCCGTAGCTCGACATCTTGGGCGCCAAGCGCGAGCAGTTCGTCCCGGGCCAGGGCAGCCTGTGAAAATTCATGTCACGCGTCTTTATGCCGTCCTTCCTTGTGGAATGGCAGCAAAGCATCCTCGACCATCAGCGTCGCATCGTTCGCGGCGCTCATCAGCGCCCGGCCGAGAGTCGGGAACGCCCCAGCCGTAACGGCGCAGCATCGCCATCTTCTGGGTTTGTGTGCCGGCTGTGTCAAACCGGCGCGCATCGCAGGCGTCCATTCGGCCGAGTGAACGGCAAGCCCGCGTACGGTCTCAGGCCAAGCTCCGGCCGCCCACCATGATCCCGCCGACAGGTTAGCCGCGAGCGCCGCCGCGGCGCTCGTATCACCGAAGGATCTCGAACAGCCGCATGTTGCGGCCGATAGTGGGTCGTCAGCAGCTGCAGGTCATCGATCGCCGACGGCCGGGTTGATACCGTCATGGGCGAAGTTGCCGCCCTCGAAGACCACGTCCGGCCGGATCGGCCATTGCCGGTCCCAGATGCCGACGTCCGGCTCGCCGGGCGACAGATCACCCGCCGGCGCGACCGCCTCCCAGCCGGCGTAATCGGGATGAGTGATGGTGATCTTGTCGGTGTAGGCGCCAGCGACCAGAGCGTTCCAGGCTTGGGACGGGCTTTCGGCCTCCTGCCAGATCATTGCGATCGGGATATGCTCCGGGGTCGATGTTGTCGCGCAGATTCCCGGCCGCCAGCACCATCAGGCGGCGGCGATCGCCGCCGCCGTAGCAGAGCTGATCCACCGCGGCCGACCAGGAGGAGGGTCGGCCGCGCCCTAGACCGATATCACTTGTCACCGCCATGCAGAACACACGCCGTCGCCGACGTGCGCGAGCTCTTCGGCCTTGCGATACCAACTCCGTGATCGCGCCGTAGAGGCGGGTCGTTTTCGTCCAGCAGGCGGCAGCACCTTGACGCGTTTCCAGTCCGTGTCCGCAGGTGGACGGGTCCCGGTGACGAGCGCCGCTTCGCAGGTCCCCGTAAAGCGCGACGCCGGCCATCGACGTGCCATGGCCGTTCCAGTAGGCGCTGTCGCCGACGCCCCAGGCATCATCATATGCATGTTGTCCGCCGCCGAGCGCCGGCTCGATCAACGGATGCGCGCGGGTCGCTCCGCTGTCGAGAACGCAGATCGCGGGCGCGAGCGCGCCGGCGGCTCGACCCGCCCGGCCAGATCGCCGACCCACTCGACCTGTTCGGCCGGGCATTTCCAAGAAAAGCTCGGCGTGTCCTTCGCCATGCCGGAGCTCGGCGACTGCGTCGGTGTTGTCGACGAGGCTGGCTCATCGTCGCCACGTCGCCGAGCGCAAGCACCACATCCCGTTCCGGAAAGCTGATGGTGTGATCCTTGAGGCTATGTTAAGGCGCTGCGCCACGGTGGAACGTCTGCAGCCGGTCGTCGCGGAGCCATACCTCCCACCAGACCATTTGTCCGCCGTCCGGGAAGGCGCGGATCGTCTGTGAACAGCGACCGCGACGCAGCGATGCGCACGTCCTCGATGCGCGCGACCAGGGCTTCGTTCTTCGGTCTGCCGGTTCGGCGTCTCTTCGTCGCGGTAGGCCTCGACCTTTTCCGTGAAACTCCGCCGAACGTCTCGGGCACGAACACCGTGGCGGGAACAGTCTCCTCGCCTTTGACGAGCGGGCCGAACCGCTACGAGCTCGATTTGCTTCCGTCTTGTTTTCCAGGGCTTCGACCGCGGCGCGGTCGGCCGCGGCCAGCCTCGAACTCAAGGTAAAACCCGTGCTCACCTTCGGCGATCGCGGCGTCGCGTGTGGCAAGTTTGTGCGGGCGGCGGCCACCGCCGTCGCCGAGCGACGCTCGAGCTTTGCCGCGTGCGCGGCTCGCGCGCGGGCAGGTGGAAGCCCATCCGCGGCAGACGCGGGCGAGGTATAGGGTTCTGCTTCGCCGCCGCCTGCCAATGGAAATGGGGACGATTCGGGGCGGTCGGGCCATGGTCACCAGCGGTTCAGGCTAGCTGTGGCTGACTGCGCTCTGCCAGCGCCGAAGAGCAGTGCCGGCGTGCGGATTTCGTCGCTGTCCGCGAGCACGGCAACCTTTGCCGCTTCGTCTGCGGCACGAGCAATCTCAGCCTGACTAAGCCCGTCGGTCGGCCTCGATGGACCTGCGGCCAATCAACCGTCTGAGCTTGAATGTCGCGAGGTGATTCTCGAGAATGCCCCGTGCATATTGCGGTCTGGCAGCTCGTAGCTGATGACGTCGTCGAACCGGCGGAACAGCGCCTTATCGAGAAGCTCTGGATGGTTGGTTGCCGCCACGATTAGGCTCGGCCCGTCGTCGTTCTCTAGGAACTGGAGAAACGAATTGAGGACGCGCCGGATCTCGCCGACGTCGTTCGTCCCCGATCGCTGCGCGCCGATCGCGTCGAACTCGTCGAAGAAATAGACGCCGCGCTGGACGGCGCATGGCATCGAATACCAGTCGCAGCCGGGTTGCGGTCTCGCCCATCAGCTTGCCGATTAGACCATCATAGAGGACCGTGAACAATGGCAGCTTCAGCTCGCCGGCCAAGCGCGCCGCCGTCATCGTCTTGCCCGAACCTGGCGGGCCCACCAGGAGCAGCTTACGGCGGCGGCGAATAGCCCGTGGGCGCGCAGGCTTTCCTGCTGGCGCTGTTCGTTTAGCACCCGCGCAGCCGCTCCTTGAGCTCGACCCGAGCACCATGCTATTGAGCCGAACGTCGGAGTACCGCGCAGCCAGCAGATTTGTCAGCTCACCCTTTGGCTGCGCAATCGGCACCGGCCCAGCGCCGCGCCGACCGACCGTCGCACCTTTGCCCTTGGCAGCGTCGATCAGCTCGCGCAGTTCCTGCGCCAGCTTGCCATGGCCTTGTCGCGCCTCATGCGCTGCAAGCTGCGTCGCGACGGCGAGGAAACGAGTGTCGTCTCCGGCAATGTGGCTCTGTAGCAGCGCGACGATGTGGCGAGATGTCGTCATGTACCCCCTGGCAGCAACATCATTTGTGGTCTGCTGAGACTAGCGTTGAGTAGGCCGCTTGTATCCAAAAAACCTCGGTGGACGGCTTCATATTCGCTGCAGTACATGCCCCACGGCTGAGTATGAGAAATCGCCGTACATCAAAATGTTAGGACGGCTTAGGGTTGCCTTCTTGGGCAAGGCGCGATGCCGGCCCCCCGCACTCGTGCACCACCACGCACCCCCTGCCCCCGTCCTCGATCTCCCCGTCCGCCACCATGAAGTTCCCGAGCCGCATGTCGCGGTAGTCCTCGAAGAACCGGCCGATCCGGCCCGTGATCGCGGCGTCGTAGCCGGGGCGGACGGTGTGGGTGCCGCCGTGGAGGTCGGGGGCGAGGATGGTGCCGGCACGCATGACCGGGCGGCCGGCCTTGAGGAGGAGGGCGGGCTCGGCGAACATCCTCTCGCGGTCGGGGAGGTCCTCGTAGACCGTGACGTCGGCGAGTGCCCCGGGGCCGAGATGGCCGTGGCGGTCGTGGATGCCCAGGATCCGGGCGGGGCCGGCGCGGGTGACGATGGCGATCTCGTAGAGGCTGTACTCGCGGTCGATGCCGTCGAGGGACGAGAGGGCGCGGGCACCTTTATGGATGGTGGCCAGCATGTCCCGGCGGAAGCTCCGGTCCATGAGCAGCCGGATCAAATGCGGGTAGGTGGTGAAGGGGGCACCGTTGGGGTGGTCGGTGGTCAGGAACACCCGCCAGGGGTCCTCGATCAGGAGGAACAGCTCGAGCCCGACGCACCATTGCAGCGCGTTGACCAGGTTCCGGTCGCGGTACCGGAACGGGAGCACGCCGCAGCCGGCCTCGCACTCGATGTCCATGGCGACCCACTTCTTCGGGCTAGGCGAAGCGGGAGTTGCGGACCTGGCTCATCGTGTCGCCGGACGCGGTCACGGTCTGGCCGAACATGACCTGGCCGATGTCGCACGACACGTTGGGGCTCTGGTTGATCAGCTCGGCGATGGGGCCGGCACCGGAGGAGAAGCCGGCCTTGCCCTCCTTGCCGTAGCTAGTGGAAGTGCAGGTGGGTGAGGTGGATGCGGCGGCCTTCCATGCCCTGGATGGTGGCCAGCGTGGTGGCGTCGGCACCGGGCACGCCCAGGTTGCAGCCATGGACGTGGATCGGGTGCGGCACGCCGAGCTCGGTCACGGCGTCGGCCAGCGTGGTCAGGATGGTGCGCGGCGTGATGCCGTAGAAGGGGCCTTGCGTGTCGAGGTCCATGCGGCGGCCGTTGAACTTGAAGGCGCTGATCCCGCCGGGGTTGACGATCTTGATCGCCAGCGCCTGGGCGGCCTGGAAGGTCCAGGCGACATAGTCGCGGATGGCGTCCCGGCCGGCACCGTCCTTGATCAGGCCGAGGAGCAGATCGTCGCTGCCGAGGAGCACGTAGGCGCCTTTGTCGAGCAGCGGGATGTCGGCCATCTCCTGGTGGGCCTGGCGGGCGTTGGCGGCGAGCATCGCCGGCTCGAACGCCATGGTGTAGCCCATGCGCGCGTAGGCGTAGCCGGTGGAGAAGGTGGACGGGCTGGCGTGGCCGCTGCCGGAGCGGCAGCGCACCGTGGCGGTGCTGGAGGTGGGCGCGGTGCTCCTCGGGCAGCATCATCCGGGCGATGTTGACCTTGCCGCCGCCGATGTGGCTGTGCAGGTCGATGCCGCCGGGCATGACCACCTTGCCGGAAAGATCGATCACCTCGTCGGCACGGCCGTCCGCCGGCGGGGCGACGATGCGGCCGTCGCTGATCCACAGGTCCATGACCTTGCCGTCGATGCCGTTCAGCGGGTCGTAGACGCGGCCGCCCTTGAGCCTGGTCGTGGTCATGCGGCCTCCCTGGCGGCGAGACGGGCCCGGATCGCGTCGAGGACGGCAGCCGCACTGGGCAGGCCGGTGGCGCGCAGGGAGCGCACCGGCAGGGCCACCACGCCGTCGGTGCGGTAGAGGCTGCCGGCATGGTCGAGGCCGGGGGTGCCGACGGGGATCACGACCGCCACACCCTCGGGCAGGGGGTGGCCGGGGCGGACCAGGGCGATGGTGGGGCCGCGCCAGGCGGGCGGCAGAGGCTGGCTGCCGATGGTGCTGAGCCAGAGGAGGCAGTCGGCGGCACCCAGGACCGCGGCGGTCGACCAGCGCGCCGGGTCGTGGTCGGGGGCACCGGCGGCGAAGCTGGTGCGCAAGGGCCCGCCGGTCTGCCAGGCGCAGACCTGGTTGACGCCCACGATGTTGTCCGGGCCGACCAGGGGCAGGCCGCAGCAGCGCTGCTTGGCGTTGAGCTCGCGCAGGAGGCCGGCCACGGTCCCGGTGACGAGGTCGGGATGGGCGCCGGGCAGGTCGCGCGCGGCCCAGACGATGACCGGGTAGGCGGCAGCGTGCAGGCGGCCGACCAGGGCGGCGAGCGTGGTGAGCGGGATGCCGGCCACGGTCGTGGCGGCGAGGCGGTGGCCGGCGGCCAGCGCGCGCAGGGCGGCCACGGCCTCGCCGATCCGCTCGGCCGGGCAGGGAATCACCTCCGCCCCCGGCAAGGGCGTGCCCGGGCCGAGATGGACGAGCTCGCGGTGCAGGGGGCCGAACAGGCCGGTGGTGGGGGCGAGGCAGCGCTCGGCGAAGCGCGGGGCGATGGCGGCGACGTCGGTGGCGACGACCAGCACGAGGTCGGCGCGGTTGCGGATCTCGGCCAGGGTGGTGGTCACGGTGCCGCCGTCCTGCATGGCGCGGACGTTGGCGAGCAGGCCGCGCGAGCCGGCATGGTCGACGATCCCGCCCAGGCGGTCGGCCAGCGCCAGGACGGCACGGGTGCCGGCGACGTCGGTGCCGAGGCCGCCGAACAGCGGCAAAGCACTGGCCTGGAGCAGCTCGGCCGCGCGGGCGACCGCGGCCTCGAGCGTGGCGGGGGCACCGTCGACCAGGGGTGCCGTGGCCGCCGCCGCGCGGGCGAAACCCTCGGCCGCGATGGGGCAGTCGGGCCCTGCCAGCCGCAGTGCCCTGCCCTCGGCCGCCACCTCCAGATCGTCGCAGCCCAGGGAGCAGAACGGGCACACCACGTCCCGGAACACGATCGCTCCCTCGTCCACCACGCTCTCCCCCGGTCCTGTGGCGCGAACCTAGCCGGGCCGGCGGGCCCGGGCAATCGGTGGGGGCCGGCTTGTAGCGAGCGCGCGAGTTGGCCGGCGTAGGGAGCGCGTGACCTGTCCGGTTCTAGAACCATTCCAGAAGGCTGGGATGGGAGGGCCGGGCGGGGATGCGCTCGAGGATTGGGGTGATGCGCTTTGAGGAGTTGCTGGAGCGTTGGGAGACGGGGGCGTTGAGCCATGGCGAGGCGGCGGCGGCGCTAGGGGTCAGCGAGCGGACGTTCCGCCGCTGGCGGGGGCGCCATGCGGAGGAGGGTGCCTTGGGGCTGGTCGACCGGCGGGTTGGCAAGCCGTCGCCGCGGCGAGCGGCGGAGGAGGAGCTGCAGCGGATGCTGCAGCTCTACCACGAGCACTATGCGGGCTTCGCGATCCGGCACTTCCACGACCGGCTGCGGCGCCGACATGGCTACAAACTCGGCTACACGACGACCCGGCTGTGGCTGCAGAAGAGCGGCGCGGTGGCGGTGGCGCCCAAGCGGGGTGCCCACCGCAGGAAGCGGCCGCGCCGGGCGATGGTCGGGATGATGCTGCACCAGGACGGCTCGCGGCATGTCTGGCTTGATGGGCTGCCCGCTCTGGACCTGGTGATCACCCTCGACGACGCGACCTCGGCGATCTACTCGGCCTGCCTGGTCGAGGAGGAGGGCACGGCATCGACATTCGCCGGCCTGGCCGAGGTGATCGCGCGGCACGGGCTGTTCATCGAGCTCTACACCGACCGCGGCAGCCACTACTTCCTGACACCCGCAGCGGGTGGGAAGGTCTCCAAGACCCAGCTGACCCCCTCGCAGGCCTTTGGCCTGCGTGCCTCCGGCACCGGACCGATCGCGTCGCGATCGATGGTCGGCCGGGCGCTGAAGCAGCTGGGCATCGGCCACATCGCCGCCTACTCGCCACAAGCGCGCGGGCGCTGCGAGCGGGCGTTCCGCACGCTGCAGGACCGGTTGCCGAAGGAGCTGATGCTGGCCGGGATCGACACCGTCGCGGCCGCCAACCGCTATCTGCGCGAAGTCTATCTGGCCGAGCACAATGCGAGCTTCGCGGTCAGCCCCGAGCAGCCGGCTTCGGCCTTCGTCCCGGCACCGGCCGAGCTGTGGCAGGACCTGCTCTGCGTCCAGGAGGAGCGTCAGGTCGGCAACGACAACTGCGTGCGCTGGCAGGGCCGCGTGCTGCAGATCCCGCCCAGCCCGCTGCGGCCCCACTTCGTGCGCAGCACCGTGCGGCTGCACCAGTATCCGGACGGCACGGTCGCAATCTTCAAGGGTCCGCACCGTCTGGCCACCTTCCCGCCGGCGGCCGAGCCGCCGGTCCAGGAACTGGCCGCGTGACCACCGCGACGCGGCCAAACCGCTGGGGTTGTGGACAGCGCTGCGCCCTGCCCACAACCCCACCGGCGCCACAACAGCGGCCAACTCATGCGCTCGCTATGGCGGACAAGTTAACGCGCTTGCTACATCGGTGGGGGCCGGCTCAGGCCTTCGGCGCGTCGTACTTGACGTAGGCGAAACGCAGATCCTCCTCGGGCGTGCCCTCGAGCGCGCCGCCGGCCTGGCCGGGCCGCCACTGCACCACCTCCTCGATCTTTCGTGCCAGCTCGAAATCCTTGTCGGTCAGGCCCTTGTGGTCGTGGCTCATCAGCCGGACCTCGACCCAGGCATAGGATGCGGTGAGGTCGGGATGGTGCCACGCCGCCTCGGCCAGATGGCCCACGGCGTTGATCACCATCAAGGTGCCCTTCCAGCTGCTGGTCCGGTACTTGCGCCGGATCCAGCCGTCCTCGAGGTACCAGTGCGGCAGCTCGGCCGCGAGCCGCGCCTTGGCCTCGTCCTCGCCATAGACCTTGAGCTTGGTCGCCATCGCTTCGTCCTCCCGGGACCAGTCGGTGCCTGCATCGAAGGTGGGCCCGATGCGCGCGCGATCCAATCCGTGCCACGGCGTCGGCGTTGGAGATCACGATTCCGCTCCTGGCCGGTCGGGAGCTTCTGGCCGGCGCCCGCTCGGGCTAAGAAAATGCCGGTGCTCCAAGTCGGACTGGATAGCACATGCCTGCGATCTCGATGCGGTTGGCCGTCGTCGCGACCCTTGGCCTGCTCGTGGCATGGCCGCAGCCACCGCGGGCGCAGGACGCCTCGGTGGGCGAGCAGACCGTCGACGTCATGAACCGTCTGTTCGGCCGCCATCCCGGCGTCCGCGCCAACCATGCCAAGGGGATCGTGGCCGAGGGCAGCTTCCAGCCGAGTGCGGCCGGCAAGGCCCTGAGCACGGCCGTGCTGTTCGACGGTGCCGAGATCCCGGTGACGGTGCGGTTCTCGGACGGTACCGGCCTGCCGACGATCCCGGACGGCGACCCCAAGGCCAACCCCCACGGCATGGCGGTCCGCTTCCACCTGCCGGACGGCGGCGAGATGGACATCGTCGCCAACTCGCTGGCGTTCTTCCCGGTGGCGACCGGGGAAGAGTTCCGCGACCTGCTCGAAGCGGTGGCGGCGAGCGGCCCCGATGCCGCCAAGCCCACGCCGCTCGAGGAGTTCCTGGGCAGCCACCCGGCGGCCCTGCCCGCGCTGCAGAGCCCGGCGACGCCTGTGAGCTTCGCGCGCGAGACCTACAACGGCGTCAACGCGTTCGTGTTCGTCGATTCCAATGGCAGCCGGCAGGCGTTCCGGTTCAGGATCGACCCGGTCGACGGGGCGGAGCATCTCAGCGCGGAGGACGCGGCCAAGCAGGCGCCCGACTTCCTGATCGACGAATTGGGTTCCCGGCTGGAGCAGGCGCCGGCGGCCTTCCGCCTCTCGGCCCAGATGGCCGAGGCGGGCGACCCCATCGACGACGCCACCAAGCCCTGGCCGGGGGAGCGCAAGCGGATCGATCTCGGGACGATCACGGTGACCAACCTCGCGGCGGACGGCGAGGCGCAGGCCAAGGAGCTGCTGTTCATGCCGACCAACCTCACCGACGGGATCGAGCCCTCGGACGACCCGCTGATCGACGCCCGGGTGGAGGCCTATGCGGTGTCGTTCGGCCGGCGGTCGGAGTGACGCGCGGCGTCGGGCGCGTGGACAAAGTCAGACCCGGCGGCGGCCGTGGTGAATGCCGGGCCGATGTTCGAACTTGGTCCCGGCTTCCTGGCCGGCCTCGTAGGCGTCCCGCAGCAGGTGGCGGCCCTTGCCGCCGCCGCGGACGTGGAAATGCAGCCCCAGCTTCGCCAACTCCTCGTCGATCACCGCCGCCTTGACCGGGACCAGATCGCGACCGGTCTCGGCCTTGATGCCGGCCTCGCGCTCGCGGCGCAGCGCGTCGAGCTTGCGCGCGATGCCATGGGCGAGGCCGGTCTGGAATGAGCTGGTGGCGCTGCGGCGCTCGCCCGAGCCGTGCCCGGCATAGAGCTCGGAGCGTTTGAACAGCTCGGTCTCGGTGGCGAACGTCCGCTCGACCAGCTCGTAGAGGTAGCGCGCCCCGGCGACATCGGCCGGCAGGCCGAAGAACACGTAGCGGATCTCGCCGTCGGCCGCCTGCTCGCTCCAGACCCGGCAATCGCAAAACGCAGCCACCGTCGGGATGCAGGCGTCGATCGGGCCGAAGCGGCGGCGGCCGGTACCGACACCGAAGCCTTCGCAGCTCTGCTCCTTCAGCTCGACTTCGCCCAGCGAGAGCCCGTAGCGGTCGAGCAGCTCGGCCACCTTGCCGGCCGCGGTCATGGCCTCGGCCTCGGTGCAGCCGCGGTCCACGGTCTTTGCGCGCAGCGCCTGGATCCGCGCCAGCACCCGGTCGAGATCGGCATCGGCCGGGCGCGCGGCACGGCCGACCCCGGCCAGACGGACCCGCCGCCGCACCTCCTCCAGCACCTGGTCGACGTCGGGCGGCGCCAGCCCCTTGCGCACCGCCTCGTCGATCTGGGCCGCCAGCACCTCCAGCGAGGCCAGGCCGATGCCGACGCCGGTGGCGGCCCGGCGCTCGATCGTCTCGACCTGGATCGTCAGCACCCGCTCATAGGCCAGCGCCAATGCTGCGGCCTCGACCGCACGGGCCAGCGCACAGCCGGTCAGGGCCTCCAGCAGCTCCTGCTCGCCCAGGAGCTCGCGCACCGCCCGCACCTCGGCGGCAGGCGGGTCGACGCCGCCTTCGGCTTGCGCCCAGGCGAACGCCACGGCGTGGACCTGCCCGTCCTCGGGGCCGAACAGGAAGCCCTGGCCACCGGCCTCAGGCGGGCGGTTGAGGCCGGGGATCTCGGGCGCGCCGACGCGCACGACATGGCGGTAGATCGCCTCGGCACAGCGGTTGGGGTTGGTCAGGCCACCACCGCCCGGGCGCATCCGTGCGGTGGCGATGGCCAGCGCCGCCTCGTCCAGAGGTGTCACGGGCCCGGCCGTGATCACGGCATCGTCCGCGAGCACCGCAATCCGCGCCGCGATCGCCAGCCCCTCGCAGCCGCCGGGGAAGTCGTCGTCGATCAGGCGCAGGCGCTGGGCGGTGGCGAGGTCGGTGAGCGACCAGCCGCCGTAGGGGTGTGCCGCCTCGACCCGGAGCACGCGGAAGACCGCGCGGCGCACCAGGTCGAGGGCGGCCCGCTCGTCCGCGTCGGCGGGCGGGTGCTGGCGGGCGAAGCGGTCGATCGCGGTGGCACCACTCGCCGACGGTGTGAACAGGCCCACGTCCACCGCCAGCACCATGGCATCGGTGACCGCCGCATCGGCCCGCTCGTCGCCCTCGCCCAGCTTCCCGCCGACGAGCCAGTGGCGCGCGGTCTCCTCGACCTTGCCCCGGGGCAGGAACGTCACCGCCGCGAGGCTGAGTTCGGAAATCAGCCCGCGCAGGTGCGAGGCCCGCTCCTCGAGGCTGGGCCCAAGGTCCGGTGACCGCCTGCCTGCCATTGCGCGCGCCATCGCCCCTCCCGGTCGCCTGTTGCCCGGCCCCGTTTGTAGTCGACCAGGGATACGGAGCGCGAGCGCGAGCACCGTCAGTCGGCGGCAAACGCGATCAGGCGCCCGAGGACCAATGCGGCCGGCCAGCAGCAAAGGGAGACGAGGGCGTGCCCGGCGAGCCGCATGTCGCCGGCCGTCTCCAGCAGGAAGCCGTGGGTGCGGTGCAGGGCCAGTGCGGCCAGCGTGCCGAGGGCGACCAGTGCCAGCTTGGCCTGGAGGAAGCCGATCGGCGCATATTCGCGCGCACGGACCGCGAACAGGAGGCTATCGGCGATCACCGCCAGGGCAAGGCCGGTGGCGGCGAGGGGGACCAGGACGCGCACGAGCTTGGCGCGCGGGACGTCGCGCCAGCAGCCGAGCAGGCGCAGGTTCGACGGCAGGATGGCGCCGACCAGGAGTGCTATGCCGAGGATTGGGCGGCGTTGATCGCGGCATAGAGCCAGCGCGCGGCGCGCAGGCTCTGAGCGACGGCCGTGGCCTCGAGCGCGGCCAGCAGCTGCGTCCAAGAGGCTCAGTCGCGCTCGGGGTAGAGCTGGTACTCCTGTCCGCCGATGAACAGCCGCTCGGCCTTGAGCCGCTTGTCGGCGGCGTCGGCCGCGGGCTCGCCGATGGCACGGATCTCCACCCCCGGAGCGAGGTCACCCTCCTTCAGGCCGGCGCGCTCGTTGCGCCAGGGCTGGCCGACCTCGACGGTCCAGCTCTCACCGTCGGCGTCGACCTCGAGCAGCCCGTGCGGGTTGCCCAGGCTGACCTCCTGGATCACGCCGGTGAGCTCGACATTGCCGCCGGTGGTCCAGGCCCAGCCATGGTGGGCGAGCGCGGTGCCGGCCGACAGGGCCAGCGCCAGGATCGCGCTGCAAAGATATCTGACCACGGCATGCCTCCGCTGCGGGTCCATCCCACCGGGACGTGGGCGGCTGCCGCGCGATGTCAACGTCGCCGCAGCCTGTGTCCGGGCCGGCTCACCCGGTGGCGGTGATCACATGGGCCTGCATCACGGCATCGAGGGCAGCCTCGCCGAACCTGGCGGCGATCGGCGCGCGCGGCGGCGTCGGTGACCTCGTCCAGTCGGCCCGGGTCACGCGCCTCGATCTCGCTGCGCAGCGGCGTGCCCTGGCAGAAGCCCAGGGCCGGATGGCGCGGCGACGGTGCCCTGCCGCGCAGCTCGACCGTATCGATCGCCACCTCGGTGAAGCCCGCGGCTGCCACCTCGGCGCGGATCAGGTCGGTGTCATGGTAGCCATGCGGCAGGCGGGCGAGAAAGCGGGGCGGATCGCCCGGGAACGCGGCGGCCACCGCTTCGCTGACCAGATGCGCCAGCTCGTTGCACTCGATCCGGTCCCAGACGGCGAATAGGAACCGCCCGCCGGGCCGCAGCATCCGCCGGGCTTCGCGGTAGGCGGCGACCTTGTCGGGGAAGAACATGGCACCGAACTGGCAGGCCACGACGTCGAAGCCTTCGTCCGGGAACGGCAGCCGCAGCGCATCGGCCTGCCGCCAGGCGACGTTGGCAGCCACCAGTTCCCGGAAGGCGAAGTCGAGCATCGGCTGGTTGAGGTCGGTGGCGACGATCGCGGCGGTGGCCGGCAGGGTGCCGGCGATGGCCCTGGTGGCGATTCCGGTGCCGGCGGCAGTCTCCAG
Source organism: uncultured Alphaproteobacteria bacterium (assembly GCA_963720725.1). Taxonomy (GTDB): domain Bacteria; phylum Pseudomonadota; class Alphaproteobacteria; order Geminicoccales; family Geminicoccaceae; genus Benzoatithermus. Next base: position 470,628 of record CAVRGN010000013.1, on the reverse strand, counting down.
CACGCGGGCCGGATCGAAGGCAGCGATCCTGGCGGCCAGGTCGCGCGCATAGGGTGCGAAGATCAGCGGACCCAGGTAACGGTCGTAGAGTTCGGGGATCGAGCCCGCGAACAGCCGGTCGGTCTCTGGCATGGCGCTGTGTTCCGCTGGTCAAGCCGCAGGGACAGCTTATCCACAAAGATGGCGGGGTGTATCCTCGCAGTAGCGCAGTGCGCTTTGCTGGCTCCGCGACGCCGGCGCGCTCCGCGCCCGGCGCCCTTCCCGCGACCAAGCCGCTGGTACTCCTGCCTCAACGTATCTGGTGGAGTGCCGCCCGCGCTGCTCAGCCCTTCAGGGCGGCGATGATCGGCTCGGCCGGCGTCGTCCAGCCCACGATCGCCCCTTGCGCGCGGATCATCTCGATCGCGGCGTCCTTGAAGTGGGCGAAGTAACTCTCGGTGCAGTCCTCGACCAGGAGGCATTCGTAGCCGCGGTCGTTGGCCTCGCGCATGGTGGTCTGGACGCAGACCTCGGTGGTGACCCCGGTGATGGCGAGCTGGGTGACGCCCAGGCGCTCCAGGGTCGTGCCGAACTCGGTGGCGTAGAAGGCGCCCTTGCCGGGCTTGGCGATCACCGGCTCATCCGGCAATGCGGCGAGCTCGGGGATGATCTCCGCACCCGGCTCGCCGTCGATCAGCACTCGGCCCATCGGACCGGGATCGCCGATGCGCAAGGAGGGGCTGCCGCGCAGGCGCTTGGCGGGCGGGCAGTCGGCGAGGTCGGGGCGGTGGCATTCGCGGGTGTGGACGATGGGCACGCCCGCCGCCCGGCAGGCGTCCATCAGGCGGCGCAGGGTGGGGACGATAGCCTGGAGGCGGGCCACGTCGTTGCCGAGCGAGGCGCCGAAGCCGCCGGGCTCGACGAAGTCGCGCTGCATGTCGATCACGATCAGGGCGAGCCTGCCAGGCCGCCAGGGAAAAGGGAACGGCTCGGCCGCGATCTCGGGCATCAGTGGTGGCCGGCCATGTGCGAGCCCAGCAGATGCGGGTCGGCCCCCTCGACGGGGGTCTCGTAGACGATCCGGCCGTCGCTCATCACCAGCACCCGGTCGGACAGTTCCAGGATCTCGTCCAGGTCCTCGGAGATCAGCAGCACGGCGGCACCGCGGTTCCTGGCCTCGACGATCTGCGAGCGGATGTCGGCCACGGCCTGGAAGTCGAGGCCGAAGCAGGGATTGGCGACGATCAGCAGTGCCGGTGCCCCCGACAGCTCGCGCGCCAGCACCGAGCGCTGGACGTTGCCGCCGGACAGGCTGGCGATCGGCGAGTCCTTGCTTGCCGTCTTGATCCCGTAGCGGGCGATCTGGGCGCGGGCGTTGCGGGCCATGTCGCGAAAGTCGAGCCACAGGCTGAGCCTGCCGTTCGAGCGGCGGTCGAACCGGCGGAAGTCCAGGTTCTCGGCCACCGACATGCGCGGCACGCAGGCGTTGCGCAGGGGCTCCTCGGGCAGGCAGTAGACGCCCAGCCGCTGGGCCGAGGCGCGGGTGCGATCGTAGGCCTCGCCCTCGACCAGGATCTCGCCGCCGGTGGCCGGCCGCTGGCCCGCCAGCACCTCGACCAGCTCCTTCTGCCCGTTGCCCGAGATGCCGGCGACCCCGACGATCTCGCGGGCATGAACGTCCAGCCGGTGGATCGCGATGCCGTCGGCGAAACGGGGATGCTCGGCGGTGACGTCCTTGAGCACCAGAACCGGCTTGATGTCGGCGACACCCTCGCGCTTGGCGGTCTGGGGCAGCTCGCTCTTCCCGATCATCATGGCGGCCATCTGCGCGCGATCGAGTTCGGCCACGAGGCCCGAGCCCGCCAGCCTGCCCTTGCGCAGGACGGTGACGGCGTCGGTGTAGCCCATCACCTCGCGGAACTTGTGGGTGATCATCAGGATGGTGAGCAGCCCGGCCTGGGCCATGCCGCGCAGCAGGCCCAGCATCTCGTCGGCCTCGTCGGGCGTCAGCACCGAGGTCGGCTCGTCCAGGATCAGGAACTTCCGCTCCAGCCAGAGCTGCTTCAGGATCTCGGTCTTCTGCCGCTCGCCGGCGGACAGCTCCTCGATCCGTGCGCCCAGCGGAACCTTGAACGGCATGCGCGCCATGAACGCGTCGAGCGCGGCGCGCTCCTTGCGCCAGTCGATCACCGCCGGCACGACCAGCCGGGACATGACCAGGTTCTCGGCGACCGTCATCGACGGCACCAGGGTGAAGTGCTGATAGACCATGCCGAGGCCGAGCCGGTGGGCGTCCTTGGGGTTCGCGATGGTCACCGGCGCGCCGTCCACCCGAACCTCACCGGCGTCGGCGGCGTAGTAGCCCATGATGCACTTGACCAAGGTCGACTTGCCGGCCCCGTTCTCGCCCAGGAGCGCGTGGATGCTGCCGGGGGTGACGTCCAGGGAGACGTTCTCCAACGCGGCGAACGAGCCGAAGCGCTTGGTCAGGCCCTTGGCCGAGAGGCCGAGGGCAGCCGGCGCCGGCAGCGGGCGGGCGGCGCTCACGGCAGGGCCTCGATCAGGCTGCGCGAGTCCGACACGGCACCGAACACGCCGCCCTGCATGGTCACCATCTTGATCGCCGCCTCGTGGTTGCCGCGGTCGGTGGCCCCGCAGCAGTCGGCCAGGATCAGGCACTCGAAGCCGCGGTCGTTCGCCTCGCGCATGGTGGTGTGAACGCACACGTCGGTGGTGATTCCGGTCAGGATCAAATTGTCGATCGCGCGCTGGCGCATGATCAGCTCCAGGTCGGTCGCGCAGAACGAGCCCTTGCCGGGCTTGTCGATGACGGGCTCGCCCGGCAGCGGCGCCAGTTCGGGGATGATCTCCCACCCCTGCTCGCCACGGACCAGGATGCGGCCGCAAGGCCCGGGGTCGCCGATGCCGGCGCCGATCTGGCGCGAGCGCCAGCGCTTGTTGGGCGGCAGGTCGGCGAGGTCGGGGCGGTGGCCCTCGCGGGTGTGGAGGATGTGGTAGCCACGCTCCCGCATGGCGGCGAGCACGGCCTTGATGGGTTCGATCGGGGCGCGGGTCAGCGACAGGTCGTAGCCCATCTTGTCGACATAGCCGCCCGCGCCGCAGAAGTCGGTCTGCATGTCGATGACGATGAGTGCCGTGTTGGCAGGCCGCAGGTCGCCGTTCCACGGCCAGCGGTAGGGCTCGGCGGCGACGTAATGCTCCGCCGCGGTCATTTGGTGATGCTCAGCTCGCCCGGGGCACCCTTGAGCTGGCCGCTGGCGGAGGAGGTCAGGACCATGATGACGAGCGTGAGGACGTAGGGGGCGGCGTAGAAGAGGTAGTAGCCCTGGGTGACGCCGACCGCCTGGAGGGCGGGGCCGAGGGCACCGGCACCGCCGAACAGGAGCGCGGCCAGGAAGCAGTAGAGGGGGTTCCAGCGGGCGAAGATCACCAGCGCCACGGCCATCAGGCCCTGGCCGGAGGAGATGCGCTCGTTCCAGCTGCCGGGGTAGTAGAGCGAGAGGTAGGCGCCGCCGATGCCGGCGAGGAAGCCGCCGAAGGCGGTGGCGAGCAGGCGGATGGTGTCGACCGAGTAGCCCATGGCGCGCGCGGCGTCGGCCGAATTGCCGGTCATGCGGATGACCAGGCCGATCTTGGTGTTGGCGAACGCCCACCACATCGCGAAGGCGATGACCACGCCGACCAGGAAGAGCGCGTTGATGCTGAGTGCCGAGCGGATCTGCGGCACGTCCGACCAGAAACCGAGCGGGATCGAGGGCAGCATGGGTGCAGAGGGCTGGATGAACGGCTTGCCGAAGTAGAAGGCGAGGCCCATGCCCAGCAGCATCATGGCGATGCCGATCGCGACGTCGTTGACGCGCGGGAACTTGCAGATCCAGCCGTGCAGGAGGCCGAATACCGAGCCGGTGATGCCGGCGGCGAGCACGCCCAGCCAGGGCGAGCCCGAAAGGTAGGAGCCGCCGTAGCCGACCATGGCACCCAGGACGAGGGTGCCCTCGAGGCCGAGGTTGATGCGCCCGCTCTTCTCGGTCAGGCACTCGCCGAGGCTGACGAACAGGAAGGGCGTGCCGACGCGGATCGCACCGGCGACGACGGCGAGGACGACGGTCCACAAGCCCAGATCGGTCTCGTTCATGTGGCCGGGCCCTTGGGCTGGAAGATCTTGAAGCGACCGTAGAGGGTCTCGCTCACCAGGATGGTGACGAACACGATTCCCTGGAGCACGAGGATGGTGGCGTCGGGCAGGCCCATGCGCCGCTGGATCAGGCCGCCGCTGGCGACGATGCCGCCGAAGACGAAGGCCACCGGCATGATCGCCAGCGGGCTGTGGCGGGCGAGGAAGGCCACGAGGATGCCGGTGTAGCCGTAGCCCGCGACCAGGGACGCGTTGGCGCTGCCGTTGACGGCGGCGACCTCGATCATCCCGGCGAGCCCGGCGCAGGCACCGGCGAGCGCGCAGGCCGAGATCATCAGCTTGCCGACCGGCAGGCCCTGCAGCATGGCGGCACGCGGGTTGCCGCCGGTGATCCGGGCGGCGAAGCCGTAGGTGGTGCGGCCCATCAGCAGCCAGGCGCCGATGCAGGCGACCACCCCGACGGCCAGGCCCCAGTGCACGTCGAGGCCCGGCATCGCCGGCAGCATGTAGGCGTCGCCGATCGGCAGGGTGGAGGGCTTGTTGAGGCTGGCCGGGTCGCGCAAGGGGCCTTCGACCAGCTGGTTCATGATGGCGATGGCGATGTAGGCGACCAGCAGGCTGGAGATGGTCTCGTTGACGCCGCGATAGTGGCGCAAGGCGCCGACCAGGCCGATGCAGATCGCACCACCCAGGGCACCGGCGAGGCCCATGGCGATCCAGACTATGGGTACCGGCAGGCCCAGCATCGGCACGGCGACCGCGGCCGCCATCAGGCCGCCCAGGACCAGCGCACCCTCGCCACCGATGACCACCAGGCCCAGCCGGGCCGGGATGGCGACGCACAAGGCGGTCAGGAGCAGCGGCGTCGCGCGCTGCAGTGAGTTCTGCAGCGAAAAGGACGATCCGAAGCCGCCGGTCCACATCAGGGTGAAGAACTGCAGCGGCGAATAGCCCTGCACGAGCAGGAACAGCGAGAAGATCGCGGCCGACAGGAGGAGCGCCAGGAGGGGGATCGCGACGCCCTCGGCCGCCTGGCGCAGGCGGACCTCGAGATCCGCCCGCATGGTGGGCACCGACGGTTCCAGGGCTCGGTCCAGGGCGACGCTCACCGGCCGGTCCTCCAGCTCAGGAGGTCGAGCCGATCACGCCTTCGATCAGGTAGGCCGTCGCCTCGAGCTCGGTCGCAGTCTCGCCGAAGTTCTGGCCCGCCGCCACGACCTGTTTGCCCTGGTTGTCGTTGAGCGGTCCCTTGAAGACGACGAAGCCGCCCTTCATCATGTCGGCCTTGACCGCATCGGCCTGCGCCTTCGCGGCGTCGCCCACGGCCGGCCCGTAGGGGCTGGTCTTGACGAAGCCTTCGGCGAGGCCGCCGCGGACGAAGTTCGGCAAGGGCTCACCGGCCAGTGCCTTCTCGGCGAACATCTTGTAGACCGTGGCCCAATTCCACTCCGCGCCCGTGAGGTAGCCGTTGGGCGCCAGGGCCGACTGGTCGGCGTGGTAGCCGCAGCTGTAGATGCCGCGCCGCTCGGCGGTCTCGATCACGACCTTCGGGCTGTCGACGTGACAGGTGATGACGTCCACACCCTGGTCGACCAGGCTGTTGGTGGCCTCCGCCTCCTTGACCGGCAACGACCAGTCGCCGGTGAAGATCACCTGGGTGGTGATGGTGGGGTCGACCAGTCGAGCGCCGGTGGTGAAGCTGTTGATGTTCACCAGCACCTGCGGGATCGGCTTGGCGGCGATGAAGCCCAATTTCTTGGTTTTCGACGTGTGGCCGGCGACGATGCCGTTCAGGTACTGGCCCATTCCGATATAGCCGAAGTACGATCCGGCATTGGCCGGATGCTTCGACGCATCCCACATCCCGCCGCAATGACGGAACTGCACGTCGGGATATTTTTCGCACATCTTGAGCATGTGCGGGTCGTAGTAGCCGAAGGAGGTCGGGAAGATCAGGCTGGCGCCGTCCAGGTTGATCATGCTCTCCATGGTCTTCTGGACGTCGACTGTCTCGGGGACGTTCTCCTCCTCGATGATCGTCACGCCGGACATGGACTTGAGCGCGGCCGCACCCTCGGCATGCGCCTGGTTGTAGCCGTAGTCGTCCTTCGGCCCGACATAGATGAAGCCCACCACCAGATCGGCGGCCGCGGCACGGCGCGGCACCAGCAGCCCGGGCGCGGAGGCGGCGGCAAGACCCGCGGCGGACGACAGCAGCAGCCGGCGGCGATCGAGCATCGTCATGCGGTGATTCCCTCGCTGCCCGGACCCATGGGCCGGGAATGCCTCTAGGGCAGCCGGAGCAACAGCCGTGCCAATAGCGCAAACCTGACAATGGTGACACTGCTGCGCAGCTTCTGCCCAACGAACGGGCAGCATCCGCCACGATTGCATGCAATTACTTTGATGCTGGCGCGCTGTCAAAGAGGGCGCGAGCGCCGAGAAGGCATGGTAGCGTTCTGGCCGTCGTCCGCGTGGCATTCCGAAAGACTGCGGCCGGCGGGTCGGACAGGCTGCCGTCGAGGCTCATCGAGCCATTCGGTCCCGGTGGCCTCGCTCGTCGAACTCGCCGGGCCCGAACTTGAGGCGCCGAACCGGGCCGTAACCAGATCTCGCATGGGCAGGGGATCCGCCGATGGCTTACGCGATCAAGGTCAATGGCAGCGAGCACACGGTCGACGTGGACGCGGACACGCCGCTCTTGTGGGTTCTGCGCGACGTGCTCGGGATGACCGGCACAAAATTCGGCTGCGGCATGGCCCTGTGCGGCGCCTGCACCGTTCATGTCGACGGCCAGCCGGTCCGCTCCTGCATCACGACGATCGACAGCGTCGGCGAATCGGCGATCACCACGATCGAGGCGATCGGGAACACGCCCGCTGGCCAAATGATCCAGCAGGCTTGGCTCGACCTCGAGGTCGTCCAGTGCGGCTACTGCCAGTCCGGGCAGATCATGTCCGCGGCCGCCCTCATCGCCGAGACCGCCGAGCCCACCGACGAGGACATCGATGCGGCGATGTCCGGCAACATCTGTCGCTGCGGCACCTATGTCCGCATCCGCGATGCCATCAAGCGAGCTGCGCACGCCGGCGCAGCCCCGACCGTCCAGGGAGGCTGACCATGCTCGGTGACCGACTGGCATCGATCTCGTCGGCACACGCGCCCGCCGATCGGGCCTCCACAGGCATCTCCCGGCGCAGTCTCCTGCGCAGCGGCAGCGCGGCGGGCGGCGGGCTGCTCCTCACACTCATGCTGCCGCCGCCTGCGTCTCGGACGGCGAATGCCGAGGAAGGCGACTTCGCACCGAACGCGTTCGTCAAGATCGGACGGGACGGCGTGGTCACCGTGACTATGCCCCAGGTCGAGATGGGTCAGGGCATCTACACGGCCCAGGCGATGCTGGTCGCCGAGGAGCTTGACGTCGAACTGGCGCAGGTGAAGGTCGAGCATGCACCGCCCGACGACAAGCTCTACGGCAATCCGCTCATTGGCTTTCAGGTCACCGGCGGCTCGACCTCGGTCCGCGCCTTCTTCACGCCGCTGCGCGAAGCCGGTGCCGCCGCCCGCGCCATGCTGATCGGCGCCGCCGCGGAGCAGTGGCAGGTCGAGCCCGGGGCCTGCGACACCGCCAACGGCAGCGTCATCCATGCTGCAACGGATCGACGTCTGGCCTATGGCGAGCTGGTCGATCGAGCCGCCGCGATGCCGCTCCCGCAGCAGGTGCCGCTCAAGTCGCCCGGTCAGTTCAAGCTCATCGGGACGCCGGCCAAGCGCGTCGACAGCGCCGCCAAGGTTAATGGCGAGGCGATCTACGGCATCGACGTCAAGGTGCCGGGCATGAAGATCGCGACCGTCGCCGCCTGCCCGGTGTTCGGGGGCAGGCTGGCCTCGGTGGACGACACCGCGGCCCTGGCCGTGAAAGGCGTCAGGCAGGTCGTGCGGCTCGACGATGCGGTGGCCGTGGTCGCCGACCATATGGGTGCGGCCAAGAAAGGTCTCGAGGCGCTGGACATCAGCTGGGACGAAGGCCCAAACGCCAAGCTGTCGACGGCCGATCTCGTGGCGCAGCTCGAGCAGGCCGCCCATCGGCAAGGCGTGGTGGCGAAGCAGCAGGGCGACGTCGCGGCGGCGGCGAAGAGTGCGGCGAGGACGATCGAGGCCGTCTACCACATGCCCCTGCTCGCGCACGCCACCATGGAGCCGCAGAACTGCACCGTGCACGTCCGGCCGGACAGCTGCGAGGTGTGGACCGGATCGCAGGTGCTGAGCCGGGCCAGGGCGACCGTGGCCGAGGTCACCGGCCTGCCGCTCGAGCAGGTGGTGGTGCACAACCAGTTCCTCGGTGGCGGCTTCGGCCGGCGGCTCGAGGTCGACTACGTGACCCAGGCGGCGCGCATCGCCCGTCAGGTCGACGGCCCCGTCAAGGTCGTCTGGACCCGCGAGGAGGACATCCAGCACGACATCTACCGGCCGATCTATCTCGACCGCTTCACCGCCGGTCTCGATGCTGCTGGCAACCCGGTGAGCTTCGAGCACCGCGTGGTCGGCTCTTCGATCGTCGCGCGCTGGGTGCCGGAATACTTCAAGGACGATCTCGACTTCGACGCCGTGGATGGTGCGGCCGGCCCATACGACTTTGCCAATCTGAGCGTCGACTGGGTGCGGGCGGAGCCACCGGTCGGGCTGCTCACCGGCTGGTGGCGCGGCGTCGGCATCACGCACAACGCGTTCGTGGTCGAGGGCTTCGTCGACGAGCTGGCGGCCGCCGCCGGCAAGGACCCGGTCGAGTATCGCCGCGCGCTGCTGACCAAGGCGCCCCGTGCGCTGGCCGTGCTCGATCTCGCCGCCGCACGGGCCGGATGGGGCCAGCCGCTGCCGGCGGGAAAGGGCCGCGGCGTGTCGGTCATCTTCGGCTTCGGCACCTATGTCGCCCATGTGGCGGAAGTCGCCGTGGCCGAGGACGGCAACGTGCGCGTCGAGCGTGTGGTCTGTGCGGTCGACTGCGGCACGGCGGTCAATCCGGACACGATCACCGCCCAGATGGAGGGCGGCATCATGTATGGCCTGACCGCCGCGCTCTATGGGGAGATCACCCTGAAGGACGGCCGAGTCGAGCAGGGCAATTTCGACACCTATCAGATCATGCGGATCGAGGAGGCCCCCAGGATCGAGGTCCACATCGTGGCCAGCCAGGACGAGCCCGGCGGCATCGGTGAGCCCGGCACCGCGACCATCGCCCCCGCAGTGGTCAACGCCGTCTTCGCCGCCACGGGCAAGCGCCTGCGCAAGCTGCCGATCGATGCGACCTTGCTGAAGTCCGTGTGACGGGCCGGCGGCGGCTTCGCGCCGCCGCCTCAGCCCGGCAGCAAGCTGACATGCGCGGCGACCACGCGCCAACCCTCGGGCAGGCGAACCCAGGTCTGGCTCTGCCGCCCGCGCCGCCCCAACTCCTCGCGGCGGAATTCGGTGCTGGCGGTAGCGAAGTCGCGGCCGAAGGTCGTGATCACCGTCTGGGTCAGCTCGCGTTCGAGATCGACCGGGGCTCGGGCCTGGCGGAACGAGGTGATCGCGTCCCAGCCGACCAGGTTCTCGGCGATGCCGTAGCGGACCGTGTGCGGGCTGCGCCAGAACAGCTCCTGCAGCACCGCGACGTCGTTGCCGACCAGGGCCTGCTCGTAGCGCCGGAATGCCGCCTCCACCTCGGCCACCACCTCGGGCAGGTTGATCTCCATGGCGGTCACGGCCGTGGCGCCCGCACGGCACCCGACCGCTCCAGGGTGGCGGCGACGCGAAACAGCAGGCTCTCGCTGCCCGGTGCCCCGATCAGCTGCACGCCGATCGGCAGGCCGCCCGGCAGCGGCACCGGCACGGCCAGGACCGGCAGGCCGACGAACGAGATCGGCTGGGTGAACACGCCCAGCATCGGCCGGACCGGGAGCACCTCGCCGTCGACCTCGATCGTCTGCTGGCCCAGCTTCGGGGCGACGTAGGGCGTGGCCGGCGCCAGGATCACGTCGACCTCCTCGAACAGCGCCAGCATCCGGGCGCGGAACCACGCCCGCAGCCGTTGCGCCTGGACGACCCAGGTCCCGGGCACCAGGGCGCCGGCGAGCAGCCGGTCGCGCGTGCCGGGATCGAAATCCTGCGGCCGCACCCGCAGGTCGGGCAGGTGCAGGTTCGCACCCTCGGATGCCGTGATCAGGAAGGCCGCGGCCCGGGCGCGGGCTGCCTCGGGCACGGTCACGCGGCGGCTCACGCCCAGCGCCTCGGTCACCGCTGCCACCCCGGCGAACGCCTCCGGCTGGCCGTTGCGGGCGAAATAGCCGTCGGCGACGGCGATGCGGGCGCCGTCGATGCCCTGCTCCAGCACGGGCGTGGCGGGCTCCACGGGCCAGTCGCCCTGGGCGGGGTCCTCCGGATCGCCGCCCTGCAGCGCATCCCAGGCCGCGGCGAGATCGGCCACGTCGCGGGCGAACGGCCCCAGATGGTCGAGGCTGGCGACGAAGGGATAGGTGCGGGTGCGCGCCAGCCGCCCATAGGTCGGCTTCAGTCCGAAGATCCCGCATAAGCTGGCCGGCACCCGGATCGAGCCGTTGGTGTCGCTGCCCAGGGACAGCGGGACCAGCCCGCCGGCCACCGCGGCACCGCAGCCGCCGGAGGAGCCGCCGGCCGACCGCTCCGGATCATGCGGATTGTGGCAGGGCCCGTCATGGGCGTTCTCGGTGGTGAAGCCGTAGGCGTACTCGTCCATGTTGAGGGCACCGACGCACACGGCGCCGGCGGCACGCATCCGGCCGACCAGGAAGGCGTCGGCGGCGGCGGGCGGCTGGTCGCGCTCGATCTTGGAACCGGCGACCGTGACCACGCCCTCGAGGTCGAACAGGTTCTTCACGGCATAGGGCACGCCCGCCAGCGGCGGCAGGCTCCTCGCCGCGGGCACGGGCGGCGTCGACCGCGGCCGCCTCGGCCAGCGCGCGCTCGGCCGTGACCGTGGTGAAGCTGTTGAGCCGCCCATCCTCGACGGCGATCCGGTCGAGCGTCGCCCGCGCGACCTCCACCGCGGAGACGGAGCCGGCGCGGATCGCGGCGGCGGTGGCGACGGCGCTGGCGAACGGATCCGTCATGACCGCCGCCCCCGCGGCTCGAAGACCGGCGCCGGCTCCTGCTCGACCGGCATGGGCAGGCCCATGACCAGATCGGCCATGCGGGCGATCAGCCCGATATTGGCGACGACGCCGGGACGGAAGGGCTCGGCCACGGTCAGGCCGACCAGTCGGCTCGCCTGCTCGACATAGGCTTCCGGATCGAAGGGCGGCGGGTCGGGGTTCTCGGCCATGGGGCACTCCTCGGGGCTCGCCCAGCCGTTGGCAAGGGCCGTGCCAGTTCGGGGCGGCGCGATCATTGCATGCAATGCCTCCCTGGCGTAGGGCGTCCGCACGGCGAGACGCCCAAGAGACCGCCAGGAGGTGGCCGCGAGCATGAGCGAAGATCTTCCACTCGACCTGACGAGGCTCCAGGCGCTCTATGCCGGCGGCCGATGGTCGCCCGCGGACCTGGTCGAGGCCCTGCTGCCGCGCCTGACCGCCAGCGACGACGACTCGGTTTGGATCTCCCGCGTGCCGGAGGGTGCGCTGCGGGCGCGGGCGGCCCAGCTCGCGGCGATGCCCGAGGACATGCGCGGCCCGCTCTGGGGCGTGCCGTTCGCGGTCAAGGACAATATCGACGTCGCCGGCTTGCCGACGACCGCCGCCTGCCCGGAGTTCGCCTACACGCCGTCCGGCTCGGCGACGGCGGTCGAGCGGCTGGTCGCGGCGGGCGCCATCCTGGTCGGCAAGACCAATCTCGACCAGTTCGCCACCGGGCTGGTCGGCGTGCGTACCCCCTATGGCGTGGCGCGCAACCCGTTCGATGCCGGCTACATTCCCGGCGGCTCGAGCTCGGGCTCGGGAGTGGCGGTCGCGGCCGGCCTGGTGAGCTTCGCGCTCGGCACCGACACGGCGGGCTCGGGCCGGGTGCCGGCGGCGTTCACCAACATCGTCGGGCTGAAGCCGACCAAGGGGATGATCCCGACCAGGGGACTGGTCCCGGCCTGCCGCTCCTTGGACTGCATCTCGATCTTCGCGCTCACCGCGGCCGATGCCGACACGGTGCTGGCGATCGCCGGCGGGTTCGACGCCGCCGACCCGTTCTCGCGCACGGCCCCGCAGGCACCGCTGCGCGGCTTCGCGGGCCTGCGGGCGGGCGTGCCGCCGCCCCACCAGCGCCAGTTCTTCGGCGACGCGGCGGCGGCGGCGCTGTACGACCGGGCGCTGGCACGGGCGGAAACGCTCGGGGCGGAGCTGATCGAGATCGACCTCGCGCCGTTCCTGGCCACCGCCGAGCTGCTCTATGCCGGCCCGTGGGTCGCCGAGCGCACGGCCGCGGTCGGCGAGTTCCTCACCGCCCACCCCGATGCGTTCTGGCCCGCGACCCGGGCGGTGATCGAGACCGGACGGCGCTACAGCGCCATCGACGCCTTCGCGGGCCAGTACCGGCTGGCCGAGCTCCTGCGCGCCACCCTCCCGGTCTGGGAGCGGATCGACGTCCTCCTGCTACCGACCACGCCCACGATCTACCGGGTCGACGAATTGGCGGCCGAGCCCATCCTGCTCAACAGCCGCCTGGGGACCTACACCAACTTCGTCAACCTCCTGGACCTGTGCGCCCTGGCCTTGCCGGCCGGCTTCCGCCCCGACGGCATGCCGCAGGGCGTCACCCTGATGGCGCCCGCCTGGAGCGACCGGATGCTTGCCGGCCTCGGCCAGGCCTGGCAGCGGGCACTCGGCCTGACCCTGGGTGCGACGGGCACGAGCCTGCCGGACGAAGCGGATCTGGCGGCACCGTCTTGCGACGAGGTCGAGCTCGCGGTGGTCGGCGCCCATCTGTCCGGCGAGCCGCTCAACCACGAGCTGGTCGGCGCCAAAGGGCGGCTCCTGCGCACGACGCGCACGGCGGTCTGCTACCGTCTCTATGCCCTGGCCGATGCCCAGCCGCCCAAGCCCGGCATGGTCCGCGGCGAGGGTGCCACCGGCGACGGCATCGAGGTCGAGGTCTGGGCGCTGCCGGTCGAAACGTTCGGCGCGCTGGTGGCGCGCGTGCCGGCGCCGCTGGCCATCGGCACCGTGGAGCTGGCCGACGGCAGCCGGGTCAAGGGCTTCCTGTGCGAGGATCACGCCGTCGACGCGCAAGGCGAGATTACCGCCCATGGCGGCTGGCGGGCCTACCTCACGACTCAAGCGGCAGGGCGCTGATCCGCACCCCGAGCTGCCGCAACGCGTCGGTCAGGGCGCGGCTCTCGTAGGGCTTCTCGACATAGACCACCCCATCGAGAGCGGTAAAGTGGCGTCGCAGATCGGCCTCGACATGGCCGCTGGCGATGAGCAGCGGCAGCCCGGGGCAGATCTCGCGCAGACGGTGCGCCAGCTCGGCCGCCGAGCCGTCCGGCAGGGTGAAGTCCAAGATCGCCGCGGCCCAGCCACCGACCTCGCCTAGCGCCTGGAGGGCCTCGCCCATCGTGGCTGCCTCCGCGACCTCGAGGCCGACATCGTTGAGGATGTCGGCCGCCACCATGCGCACCAGCGCCTCGTCCTCGACGAGCAGGATCCGCGTCGGCGGCGCCGCGCTGTCCAGCACCTCGCGCAGCCGCGCCGCCAGGGCCTGCCGATCGTAGGGCTTGGTGATCAGCTGGACGCCGGGATCGAGGCGCCCGCCATGGACGATGGCGTTGCGGGCGTAGCCGGTGGTGAACAGGACCGGCAGGTCCGGACGCAGCGCCTGCGCCGCCTCGGCGAGCTGACGGCCGTTCATGCCGCCCGGCAACCCGACATCGGTGAACAGCAGCCGCACCGTCGGATGGCGTTGCAGCAGCAGCAGGGCCGCGGCGCCGGTGCCGGCCTCCAGCACGCGGTAGCCCAGTTCGCGCACGAGCTCGGCGGAGTACCCCCGCACGTCGGCATCGTCCTCGACCAGGAGGACGAGTTCGGCGGCGTCGCCATGCGGCAGCGCCTCCTCGTCCGGCTGGCTCACCACCTCGTCCGCCCCCGCGAGATGCCGGGGCAGGTAGATCTTCACCGTGGTGCCCTGGCCGAGCTCGGAATAGAGCTTCACGTGCCCGCCGCTCTGCTTCACGAAGCCGTAGACCTGCGAGAGCCCGAGCCCGGTGCCGTGGCCCGCGTCCTTGGTGGTGAAGAAGGGCTCGAAGGCCTGGGCGATGGTCTCGGGCGTCATGCCCGACCCGGTGTCGCTGACCGAAATGTTGACGTACTGCCCGGGCAGGATCTCGATCTGGCCCAGGGCATAGCGATCGTCGAGATGGGCGTTGGCGGTCTCGATCGTCAGTTTGCCGCCCTCCGGCATCGCGTCGCGCGCGTTGACGGCGAGATTGAGCAGCGCGTTCTCCAGCTCGTTGGGGTCGGCCAGCGTCCACCACAGGCCGCCGCCGAGCACGGTCTCGACCTCGATGTGCTCGCCCAGGGTGCGGTTGATCAGCTCGGACATGCCGCTCACGAGCCGGTTGACGTTGAGCGGCTTGGGGTCGAGGGGCTGGCGGCGCGCGAAGGCCAGCAGGCGCTGGGTCAAAGCCGCCGCGCGCTGGGCGCCGCGCATGGCGTTGTCCGCCGCGCGCCTGACCCGTGAGCCCGCGGATTCGACCAGCAGCCCGTCGACGTTGCGCTGCACGGTCTCGAGGTTGCCGATCACCACCGTCAGCAGATTGTTGAAATCGTGGGCCACGCCGCCGGTGAGCTGGCCGATGGTCTCCATCTTCTGCGCCTGCCGCAGGCGCTCCTCGGTCACCCTGGCCTCCGTCACGTCCCGGCCGACGCCGTAATAGGCCTCCGCCTCCGGCACGACGGTCCAGTCGATCCAGCGGTAGGTGCCGTCGCGATGACGCAGCCGGCTCTCGAAGCGCGCGGCCGACCCGCCCGCCGCCAGCGGCGCCAGGACGGCCCGGACCGCTGGGCGGTCCTCGGCATGGAACAGCTCGATCAGCCGGCTGCCGATGAGTGCCGGCACCTCCCAGCCGAGCAGGGTCTGCCAAGCCGGGTTCAGCGAGATCGCCACCGAGTCGGGCATGGCCACGAACATCAGCTCGCGCGAGAGGCGCCAGATGTTGTCGCGCTCGCGGGTCCGCGCGGCGACCCGCTCCTCCAGGTTCTCGTTGATCTCGCTCAGGCTGCGGATCGCCTCGCGGCGGATGCGGGACATGGCGAGGTTGGCGCCGATCCTGGCCAGGAGCTCTCGGGTCGAGAACGGCTTGGTCAGGTAGTCGTCCGCACCGGCGTCGACACCCTCGACCCGGGCCTCCTCGCCGGCCCGGGCGGAAAGCAGGACGATGGGCAGGTTCCGCAGGGCGGGGTCGCCGCGCAGCGCGCGCAGCAGGCCGAAGCCGTCGAGGCCGGGCATCATCACGTCGGTGAGGACGAGGTCGGGCGGCTGGCGCCGCGCCGCCGCGAGTGCCGCCTCGCCGTCGCCCACCGCCTCGACCTCGTAGCCCTGGCCGAGGAGCAGGCGGCGGACATAGCCGCGCATGTCGGCATTGTCGTCCGCCAGCAGGATCCGTCCGCCCTCCCCGCTCGGCCTGGACCCGAGCGCGCGCTCGGGCGGGTCGATCATGCCCTCGATCGGAGCCTCGTCCGCGTCCGGCAGCCACCGCAGCGCCTCGGCCACATAGGCCTCGGCCCGCATCGGCGCCGGCCGCTCGCCCGCCGCCCTGGCGAGGCGATCGGCGGGCAGATGCTCGGTTCCGAACGGCAGGACGACCGTGAAGGTGCTGCCGCTGCCGAGCGTGCTCTCGACCGCGATCGAGCCGCCGTTGAGCTTGACCAGCTCCTGGACCAGGGCCAGCCCGATGCCGCTGCCCTCGAAGCTGCGGCCACGGGCGCCCGCCACCCGGTGGAAGCGCTCGAACAGCCGGGGCAGCTGGTCCGCCGGTATGCCGGTGCCGGTGTCGCGGACCGTGAGCATGGCTGCCTTGCCGTCGGCCGAAGGTGCCAGCGTCACGACGACACTGCCGGAAAAGGTGAACTTGAAGGCGTTGGAGAGCAGGTTGAGGACGATCTTCTCCCACATCTCGCGGTCGACACAGACCGGCTGCGGCAGCGGCTGGGCGTCGATCACGAAGGCGAGGCCGGCGCGCTCCATGGCCGAGCGAAAGCTGGAGGCGAGGTCGGCGGTCAACGCCGCGAGATCGACCGCCTCGAAGCTGGCCTCGACCCGGCCCGCCTCGATGCGCGAGAAGTCGAGCAGCGTGTTGACCAGCTTGAGCAGGCGCAGCCCGTTGCGGTGCGCGGTGTCGACCAGCGCCCGGTCGTCGGCGCGCAGGGATAGGGCCGAGTGGCCGAGCAGCTCCTCGAGCGGGCTCAGCATCAAGGTCAGCGGCGTGCGGAATTCGTGGCTGACGTTGGAGAAGAACGCGGTCTTGGCACGATCGAGCTCGGCCAGCGCGTCGGCGCGGCGGCGTTCGGCATCGTAGGCCTGGGCATTGGCGAGCCCGGCCGCGATCTGACCCGCGATCAGCTCGATGAAGCGGGCATAGGCGGCATCGAGCGGGCGGAACGGGTTCAACGCGGTGACGAGGAAGCCGGCCGGGCTCTCCTGGCCCGGCTGGGCGATCGGGCGCAAGAGCGCCTGCCGGGCGGGTTCGTCCCACTGGCCCGTCGGCAGTTCGCCGCAGGCCGCGAGATCCTCCGCCGTCACGGCGGCGCCGGTCAGCATCAGCTCCGCGGCCGGCCAGGGCAGCGACGGATCGCCGAGCTGCAGCACGGGCGGGGCCGCGGGATGTCCGGTGGGAATGCCGGTGGTGGCGAGCAGCCGGGCCGACAGCCCCTGCTCGTCGAACAGGTAGACCAGGGTGAAGGGCAGGTCGCGGCCATTGCCGCCGAGCCCGCGGACGATGGCGGTGGCGAGCTGGGCCTCGGACTGGACGGTCGCGAGCTCGCTGGCCAGCGCGCCCAGGGTGGCCAGGCGCCGCTCGCCGATCAGGCGCTCGGTCTCCTCGCTGACCACGCACAGCATGCCGGCGATGGCGCCGGCATCGTCGCGCAAGGGGCTGTAGGAGAAGGTGTGGTAGGTTTCCTCGGCATAGCCGCTGCGCTCGAGGAACAGCCGCAGCCCCTCGTCCCAGGTCGCGATGCCGGTGGTGATGACGGTTTCGATGCGGGGCCAGATCTCGGCCCAGATCTCGCTCCAGACGCGGTCCGAGCGGGCCCCGAGGGCCCAATCGGCCTTCACGCCCAGGGTCGGGCGATAGGCGTCGTTGCAGAAGAAGGTGAGCTCCGGACCCCAGAGCATCCACATCTGGTAGCGCGAGGTCAGCATGATGCCGACCGCGGTCTTCAGGCTCTGCGGCCAGTCGTCGATCGGACCCAAGGGTGAATTGCGCCAGTCGTGGGCGACGACGGCGGCACCCATGGCGCCACCGCTGGCGAACAGCGCGGCGGCCCGGGCGGTGCCGTCGAAGCTGGGCGAAGCGCCGGTGTGCGCCATGGCTTCGGCCCCGCCCGCGGCTAAGCGAGCGGCCGCTTGGCGGTGACGCCGAGCCACCGGTCGAAGGCGCAGGCGATGCTGCGGATATGCGCACGCATCGCCTCGGCGGCGGCTTCGGGCTGGCGGGCGACGATGGCGTCGTAGACGGCGCGATGCTCGGCCGCGGAATCGGCCGGGCGGTCGGTCAGGCCGAACTGGGCGCGCGACAGCGGCGCCAGCTTGCGGCGCAGCACCCAGGCCGCCTCGGCCAAGAAGCTGTTCTGGGCACCCTGGTGGATCGCATTGTGGAACTCGATGTTGCTCGCATGGACCTGCTCGAGCCCGGCGCCGGAGAGCAGAGCCGCGTCGCAACGCAGGAAGACCGCCTCGAACAGCTCCCGGTCGGCGCGCGGCATCTTGGTCGCGGCCAGTTGCGCGCAGATCGCCTCCACCTCTTCCATGGCCTCGAACAGCTCGACCAGCCGGCCCTGATCCAGGCCCGCCACCACGGCGCCGCGGTGGGGGCGGAGAACGACCAGATCCATGGTCGCCAGCTGCTTGAGCGCCTCGCGGACCGGCGTGCGCGACACCGCGTAGCGCTGGGCGACCGAGACCTCGTCGAGCCGCTGCCCCGCCACCAGTTCACCGCGGACGATCGACTCGGCGATATCGTCGCGCAGCGCATCGGCCCGCGTGCGCCGCGCCTCGACCTGCCAAGTGTCCACCCGTCCCAAGCTCCGCTCCCAGGCGCACCGCGCGAGTGAGTGTGTAGACACGCGGCGGCCAGGGTCAATCATGTCCCCTACTCCCCGGATTGGAGCAGCAGCCCCTTGCGGCGAGCACTCCGGAACAGCAGCGTGAAGGCGACGCCGCCGACGAGCAGCCAGACCGCCAGAACGCAGCATGCCTGCACGAACAGCGCCGTGTCGAAGCGATTCTCGACCAGCACCGCCCGCATGCCTTCGAACACCGGCGCGGACGGCAGGAGATAGGCGATCCACCGCACCGCGACCGGCAGGGTGTCGACCGGGTAGTAAACCGCCGAGAAGGGCTGGATGAAGAAGATCGCGGCCCAGGCCAGGCTCTCGGCACCCAGGCCAAGGCGGATCACCAGCCCGGCGATGATCAGGCCGATCGCCCAGCCGAACAGCATCATCAGGGCGAAGAACGGGATCAGCGCCCAGCCCAGGGCACCGATGAGCGAGAAGTGGAAGATCGGGACGGCGAGGATCGCAGCGCCGCCGACGCCGATCAGCACGCGCATCAGGCTGACCATGAAGTTGGCGATCACCAGCTCGGCCGGGCGCAGGGGGCTGACGAACAGGTGGCCGAGATGGCGGGCGTACATCTCCTCGAGGAAGCACAAGGACACCCCGAGCTGACCGCGGAACAGCGTGTCCCAGAGCAGGACCGCCGAGAGGAAGACGCCCGCTGCCTGGGCCACCCATCCCGACTGGCCGACCAGGAACTGGGTGATGAATCCCCACAGGATCATCTGCACCGTGGGCCAGTAGACGAGGTCGAGCAGCCGCGGCCAGGAGCCCAGGAGCAGGTAGGCGTGGCGGTAGAGCATGGCGCGGATGCGCCGCAGCGGCGGGCTCAAGGTCACGCTGCGGGCGCGGGCCGGCGGCGGTCGCGGGCGATGTCGAGGAAGACGTCCTCGAGATCGTCGCGGCCGTAGCGCGTGAGGAGGTCGGCGGGGCTGCCCTGGTCGACCAGCACACCCTTGCGCAGCATGAGGACGTGGTGCGCCAGACGCTCCACCTCGCCCATATTGTGCGAGGCCAGGAGCAGGGTGGCGTGGGTGCGCGCCTGGTACCGCTCGAGATGGCCGCGCAGCTGATCGGCGGTGTCGGGGTCGAGCGAGGCCGTGGGCTCGTCGAGCAGCAGGAGCTCGGGCTCGTTGATCAGCGCCTTGGCGAGCAGCACCCGGGTCTTCTGTCCGGCCGACAGCCGGCCGAACGGGCGATCGAGGAACTGGTCGAGGTCGAGGTCGCGGGCGAGCTCGCCGATCCGCTCCCGCGGCCGATCGACCGCGTAGAGCTCGGCGTAGATCTTCAGGTTCTGCCGCACCGTCAGCCGCTGGGGGAGGTCGACATAGGGGCTGGTGAAGTTCATGCGCGGCAGGACCCGCGCCCGGTGGCGCGGCATGGCCTCCCCCAGGATACGGATGCTGCCCGAGCTGGGCTCGAGAAGGCCCAGGAGCATGGCGATGGTCGTGGTCTTGCCGGCGCCGTTCGGGCCCAAGAGCGCCACGGTGCGCCGCCTGCCGACGCTGAATCCGATGCCGGCCACCGCGGCCACGCTGCCATAGTGCTTGACCAGGTTCTCGACCAGGATCGCCGGCTCCGGCTGGGGCGCACCCGAAGCCGCCGGCACGGCCTCCACCAGGCTCACTCGGCCATGCCCTGCTCGCGATAGAAGCGGGCCGCCCCCGGATGGAGTGGAATCGACACGCCGCGCAGGGCGTTGACGAGCTGGATCTCCGCGCCCTTGGGGTGCCCGGCAGCGAGCTTCTCGACGGTGGCGGGGTGCCACAGGGCGCGCGTGATCGCGTAGACCAGCTCCTGGTCGAGATCGGCCGCCACCACCCACAAGGCCGCCACGCCCAGGGTGGGCGTGTCGGTGTGGATGCCCGGATAGGTGTCGGCGGGAATGTCGGCCAGAGTGAGGAAGCGATGGCGCTCCAGCAAGGTCGCCGCCGGCTCGCCGACGATCGGCACCAACCGGGCGCCGCTGCCCTGGGCCGCCTCGGCGACGATCGCGGCCGGGTAGCCCGCCACCATGAACATGGCGTCGAGCTCGCCCGCGACCATGAGGTCGATCGAGCGCGTGGGGGTGGCGTGGACTTCCTGCAGATCCTCGCGGGAGAGGCCGAAGCCTTCGAGGATCAGCAGCGCGTCGACCAGCGTGCCCGAGCCCTCGACGTCGAGCGAGACGCGGCGGCCGCGCAGATCGGCCACCTGGGAGATGCCCGACTCCCGGCTGACGACCAGGTGCACGCTCTCCAGATAGAGACTGGCCAGGGCACGCAGGCTCGTGAGGGGCGGACGACCGGCGAAGACGCCGGTGCCCGAGAAGGCGCCGTGGGTGACGTCGCTCTGCGCGAATCCGCTCTCGACCTCACCGGCGGCGATCGCCTCGACATTGGCCACCGAACCCTTGGACGCCTCGACCACCAGGATCAGGTTGGGCACGCCGCACCCGCCCGCCTCGTCGCAGGTCCGGGCACCCGGCGGCCGCGACAGCAGATTGGCGATCAGCGAGCCCACCGGATAGTAGGTCCCGGTGACGCTGCCGGTGGCGATGGTGACGTAGCGGCCCTCCTCGGCGCGCAGCCGGCCGGCGCCCAGCGCTGACGCGGCCAGCGTGGCGCTCAGGAGCGTGCGGCGCCGCCAGGGCACGGCGCTACTCCGCCCGGACCGCGTGGCCCACCATGTGCCGGACCAGCTTGCCGTCCACGACGCGCTGGAAATCCAGGCGCACGCCGTCGCCGCTGGGATGCCGGCGCGACTGCTGGAGCTCGTAGGTGCCGTCCTCGAGGATGGTGACGGCGTAGAGGTCGAGCGCCTCGCCGGCCACCACGGCCCAACGCAAGGGGTCGCCGGCGATCGCGTTTGGCGCCTTCTGTTCCGCGAACGGGTCGTAGCCGATCGCGGCCAGGAAGAACGAGCGGTCGGGGGCTGGGACGAGCCGTACCTCGTCGTGACGGTACTCGACCCCGGGCACGTCGCGCCGCCCGTCCACGAGCGTCACATTGTGCCAGTCCACCCGCAGGCCGGAGCCCTGATAGGGGGCGATCTCCATCACGATGTCGCGCTGCTCGACCTTCCGCTCCAGCGCCGGATCGTCCTCTGCCCGGCCGACGAAGGTGCCGATGAGCTGCTTGGTGCCCGGCGGCTCGGCCGGTGCCGGGGTCGCCGTCAGGAGCGCGAGCGCGGCCAGGGCGAGCACGAGGCTGGAAACCCTCATGGCGCGGTCCTCACCAGCCGCTGCGCCTCGATCTCGCTCCCGCCCTCCGCGGTGCGGCGGTCCACGGCCAGGTCGAGGCCGTCTCCGGCAGGCCGCAGGGCGTAGCGGTCGATCGTGAAGGCGCCGTGATCGTCGATTTCCATGCGATAGAGATAGACGCCGTCGGGGGCGGTGCGAGCCCAGTAGAGCGCGTCGCCCTTGAGGGGATTGGCCGGACCGTCGTCGCCGAACATCGACGCCATGAGCGACCAGCCGTCCTTGGCCCGGCCAGTAAAGACGTTGGGGCGGCCCGCGGGCGTGAAGCGGACCGAGGTCGCGCGCCCGCCGATCGGCGTCCAGGCGACGGTGAACCCGCCGGCGTCGCCCGCCCACTGCATCGCGGTCGGCGCACCCGCCGCGGTGGCCCAGCTGCCTTGGAGGTCTTCGACCGCCCCGGCCGCGGCGGCGCCCGGCCAGGCCAGCAGCAACAGCAGCGCGAAGCGCAGGCCGGCCGCCCCAGCTCTTCGGGAAATTCGCATCCACTCCTCCCGCGGTCTTCCGCCCGCATGGCGACCGCGCTGGACTCGGTCTAGGAATAGCCCCGCGCGGCGCGCATTCCAATGCGCCGTGGAACGGGTCGAGCAAGAGGGTGCAGGATGCTCATCGGCGTGCCGCGAGAGATCAAGACCCATGAGTACCGCGTCGGGCTGGTGCCATCGAGCGTGCGCGAGCTCGCCCTGCACGGGCATCAGGTGACCGTCGAGGCGGGTGCCGGCGCCGGGATCGGCATCGACGACGAGGCCTACCGCGCGGCAGGGGCGAGCATCGCCGCCACCCCCGACGAGATCTTCGCCATGTGCGAGATGATCGTGAAGGTGAAGGAGCCGCTGGAGCGCGAGTACCGCCTGCTGCGCGAGGAGCAGATCCTGTTCACCTACCTGCATCTCGCCGCGGACCGGGCGCAGACGGAAGGCCTGATCCAGTCGGGCTGCATCGCGATCGCCTACGAGACCGTCACCGACCGGCATGGCCGCCTGCCGTTGCTGGCACCGATGAGCGAGGTCGCCGGCCGCATGAGCATCCAGGTCGGCGCCCACCTCCTGGAAAAGATGCAGGGCGGTGCGGGCGTGCTGCTGGGCGGCGTGCCGGGGGTGCATGCGGCCAAGGTCGTGGTGGTGGGCGGCGGCGTGTCCGGGACCAACGCGATCCGCATGGCCATGGGCATGGAGGCGCAGTGCTACGTGCTCGACAAGAGCCTGGAGCGGCTCGCCGAGCTCGACAGCCAGTTCGGCTCGACCCTCAACACCATCTACTCGACGGTCGATGCGATCGAGTACCACCTCGCCGGCGCCGATCTCGTGGTCGGCGCGGTGCTGGTTCCGGGCGCCGCCGCGCCCAAGGTGATCACGCGCAGCATGCTGCGGCGGATGCGGCCGGGCTCGGTGTTCGTCGACATCGCCATCGACCAGGGCGGCTGCGCCGAGTCCTCGCGGCCGACCAGCCACGACCACCCGACCTATGTCGAGGAGGGCGTCGTCCACTACTGCGTCACCAACATGCCGGGTGCGGTGCCGCGGACGTCGACCTTCGCGCTGAACAACGCCACCCTGCCCTTCGCCCTGGCGCTGGCGGACAAGGGCTGGCGCAAGGCGCTGCAGGACGACCCGCATCTCGCGAACGGCGCCAACGTCGTCGACCGCAAGGTCACCAGCGAGCCGGTGGCTCGCAGCCTGCAGCTGGCCTACACGCCGCTGAAGCAGATCGTCGGCTGAGCGTTTCGCCCGCCGGCGTGGCGCGCGACCTTTGCCGCGCCGTTGATACGGGTTCGCGAACAATGTTAAGTCAGCGCGTGAGCTTGCGGCATCCACCGCCGGCCTGACTGTCAACGAGCTTGCCCCGAGATGCGCAACGACCGTCTCGACCACCTCGCCGAGTTTCCGTTCCGCCGTCTCGCGGGCCTGCTGGCGCACGAGCAGCCGCCGGCCGGGCCGATCTTCGACCTCGCCTTGGGCGAACCGCGGCACGCGCCGCCGGCACTGCTGGCCGACACCGTGGCGGCCAACGCCCATCTCTGGAATCGCTATCCGCCGGTGCTGGGCACGCCCGAGTTCCGAGCCGCGGTGGCGGCCTGGCTGACGCGCCGCTTCGCGCTCCCGCCGGATGCCGTCGACCCCGACCGCCACGTGGTGCCGCTGGCCGGCACCAAGGAGGGCCTGTTCCAGATGGCGGCGCTGGTGACCCCCGGCAGCGGCACCCCGGCCGTGCTGATGCCGGACCCGGTCTACGCGGTCTATTACGGTGCCGCGGTGATGGCGGGAGCCGAGCCGGTCCTGCTCCCGGCCACTGCCGCCACCGGCTTCCTGCCGGACCTGGAGGCCCTGCCCGCGGCTCTGCTCGACCGGACCGCCCTGTTCTACCTGTGCACGCCCGCCAATCCGCAAGGTGCGGTGGCCGATCTCGACTATCTGCGCCGGGCGGTGCGGCTCGCCCGTCGGCACGGCTTCGTCCTCGCGGTCGACGAGTGCTACAGCGAGCTTTGGGACACGGCACCGCCGCCGGGCGCGCTGGAAGCGGCGCTGGCCGAGGATGGCGGTTTCGCGCAGGTCGTGGTCTTCCATTCGCTGAGCAAGCGGTCGAGTGCCGCGGGCCTGCGTTCGGGCTTCGTCGCCGGCGACGCCGGGATCATGGCGCGCCTGCTGCGGCTGCGTTCCTATGCCTCGCCGGTGCAGCCGCTGCCGCTGCTGGCGGCCGCTACGGCGCTCTGGCGGGACGAGGCGCATGTCGAGGACAGCCGGGCCCGCTACCGGGCGAAATTCGACACCGCCCAGCGCCGGCTGGGCAACCGCTTCGGCTTCTACCGGCCGGCGGGCGGCTTCTTCCTGTGGCTGGACGTGGGCGACGGCGAGGCCGCCTGCCGGCGCCTCTGGCGCGAGGGCGGCGTCCGTGTCCTGCCCGGCGGCTACCTGTCGGTCGACGGTGCGGGCGGCAATGCCGGGCAGGCCTATGTCCGCGTGGCGCTGGTCGACGAGCCGGCGGTGATCGACGCGGCGCTGGGCCGGCTCGGCGAGGTGCTGGCGGCGGCATGACCCTGGAGCGAGGAGAGACCGATGGCCGCGTCGACCGCTGACGCCTTCGCCGGCGCGCCGCTGCACACCCGGCTCCGCGCCAGCCTGCGCCGGCTCGGCGGCGTCGTCCTCGTCGTCGCCGCGGTCGGGCTGGCGGTGGCTCTTTGGGGCTTCGACTGGCGCGACCCGTCGCTCAACCAGGCGAGCCTGGAGCCGGTCCACAATCCCGCCGGCGCCGCCGGCGCCTATGCCGCCGACCTGCTCTACCAGCTGTTCGGCCTCGCCGCCTGGCTGCCGGTCCTGGTGGCGGCGAGCTGGGGGGTGCGGCTCGCCGCGGGTCGGCGCCTGGCTTGGCCCTGGCTGCCGATCTTCAGCCTGCCGTTGGCCCTCTTGGCCCTGGCTGCGTTCCTCGCCGCCCTGCCGCCGCTGCCGCCCGCCTCCTGGCCGCTGCGCGCGGGCATGGGCGGCGCCGTGGGCGACCTGCAGTGGCGCTGGCTCGAGCCGCGGCTCGGCACCATGGGCTTCGGCGCCGCCAGCCTGGTCGCGGCCCTGCTCGCCTGCGTCACCGCCCTGGGCGTGCGCTGGGCCGAGGGCCTGTGGGCCGCGGGCAAGCTCGCCGCCGGCTCGCTCTGGGTCGGCCGCCGGCTGGGCGACGCCGCGGGCGTGGCCACCTTGGCCTCCGGCCGCCTCGTCCGCGACGGCATGCGCGGCATCGACCTCGCCCGCCGCCGCCGTCCCGCCGGAGCGATCCCGGTGGCGGCAACGGAAGCGGAGGACGAGATCGACCCGGCAGTACGCCGCGCCCGCCGCAAGCTCGTGCTCGAGGCACCGGCCAAGGAGCCCGAGCCGGAAGCGCCGGCCGTGCGGCAGCGCCAGCGTGCGCCGGACGCGCCGCCCCCGCGCAAGGCACCGCCGACACCCGAGCCCCTGCCGGCGCCGATGGACGACAGTTTCGAGCTGCCGGGCCTGGACCTGCTGGCACCGGTCAAGACCGTCGCCGGACCTGGCGAGTCGCCCCAGGCCCTGGCCGAGACCTCGCGCCAGCTCGAGACGGTGCTCGACGACTTCGGCGTGCGCGGCGAGATCATCGACGCCAAGACCGGGCCGGTGGTCACGCTCTACGAGCTGGAGCCTGCACCCGGCACCCGGGCGGCACGGGTCATCAGCCTCGCCGACGACATCGCCCGCTCCTTGTGCGCGCTGTCGGTGCGCGTGGCCGTGGTGCCCGGCCGCAACGTGATCGGCATCGAGCTGCCCAACGAGCGCCGCGCCACGGTCTATCTGCGCGAGCTTCTCGAGGCCGACGTCTACGGCCGCAGCGGTGCCAGGCTGCCGATAGCGCTCGGCAAGGACATCTCCGGCCAGCCGATCGTGGCCGACCTCGCCCGCATGCCGCACCTGCTGATCGCCGGGACCACGGGCTCGGGCAAGTCGGTGGCGATCAACGCCATGATCCTGTCCCTGCTCTACCGGCTGACGCCCGAGCAGCTGCGGGTGATCATGATCGACCCCAAGGTGATCGAGCTCTCGGTCTACGAGGACATCCCGCACCTCTTGGCCCCCGTCGTCACCGATCCGCCCAAGGCCGTCGTGGCGCTGAAGTGGGTCGTGCGGCAGATGGACGAGCGCTACCGGCTGATGTCGCATCTGGGCGTGCGCGACATCTTCGCCTTCAACAAGCGGCTGATGCAGGCCAAGGCCAAGGGCGAGGCGCTGAGCCGGCGGGTGCGCACCGGCTTCGAGCCCGGCACCGGCGTGCCGATCTTCGAGGAACAGCCGATCGACATGACGCCGATGCCGCTGATCGTCGTCATCGTCGACGAGGTGGCCGACCTCATGTTGACCGCCGGCAAGGAGATCGAGAACGCGATCCAGCGCCTGTCGCAGAAGGCGCGCGCGGCCGGCATCCACCTGATCGTGGCGACGCAGCGGCCGTCGGTCGACGTGCTGACCGGCGTGATCAAGGCCAACCTGCCCTCGCGCATCAGCTTTCGGGTCAGCTCCAAGATCGACAGCCGCACCATCCTGGGCGAGCCGGGTGCCGAGCAGCTGCTGGGCCAGGGCGACATGCTCTATCTGATGCCCGGCGACCGGATCAGCCGCATCCACGGGGCGCTGGTGACCGACGGCGAGGTCGAGCAGGTGGTCCGGCACCTCAAGGCGCAAGGCGAGCCCGACTACCATTCGGAGGTGACCGAGGACGGCGAGGGCGAGCCCGTGCCCGACGGGCCGCTGTTCGACGCCGCGGGCAGTGGCGGCGACGCGGTCTACAACCAGGCGGTGCAGGTGGTGGCGCGCGACGGCAAGGCGTCCACCAGCTATCTCCAGCGCAAGCTCGCCATCGGCTACAACAGTGCCGCGAAATTGATCGAGCGGATGGAGAACGAGGGTCTGATCAGCCGTGCGGACCATGTCGGGCGTCGCCATGTCCTGATGGGGCGCGGCGGCATCGACGGCACCGAGCCGACCGACGACCCGTTCTGATCTCCTGTTCGGACCGACCGATGTCAGCTGTCGCATTCGCCCGGCGAGGTCTTGCCTCGCTCCTACTGGCCGCCGCACTGGGCATGCCGGCGCTGGCGGCGCTGCCGCCGCAGCAGCAGGCCGTGGTCGAGCGCGTCGAGACCTACCTCAACGATATCCGCACGCTCGAGGCCAATTTCCGCCAGACCGCGCCGGACGGCAGCCGCACCACCGGCAAGCTGTTCCTCGACCGCAACCGCAGCGGCATGCGCTTCGACTACGACCCGCCTTCCAAGGTGCTGCTGGTGGCCCCCGGCGATTGGCGGCTGATCTTCTACGACGGCAGCATCCAGCAGGTGAACGTCATCCCGCTCAGCGAGACTCCGCTGGGCTTTCTGCTCAGCCAGGACGTGAAGCTGGAAGGTGACGTCACCGTCCGGTCGGTCGCCGAGCGGGCGGACGAGGTCGACGTGGTGCTGGTGCGCACCGACGAGCCCGACCAGGGCAAGGTCGTGCTGACCTTCGCCAGGGATCCCATGCGCCTGACGCGCTGGAGCGTCACCGACGCGCAAGGGCTGGTCACCACGCTCGAGATCGAGGACGTGCGCACCGGCATCGAGCTGCAGCGCGAACTGTTCGTCTGGCGCGACCCCAAGATGTTCGGCTTCCCCAAGGATTGAGCCGGTCGCCGCGACGCCGCGAGACGCCGCGGCAGCAACTCAACGGTCGTAGGGCTTGGCGGCCACGTCGTAGAACGGCTGCGGCAGACCCTGCACGCCCAGCTGCACGAAGGCTCGCGGCCAGTCGAACTGGTCCCAATGCTCGTAGAGCTGGCCGTCGCGGACGGTCCACAGGTCGATCACGTCGAACTCGAGCTTCTGCCCGCGTGGCTCGATCCCGAGGAAGCCGGGTCCGGTGAGCGTGCCGGTCCAGCTCCAGCGGGTGACCACCCGGTCCTCGGTCGCCAGCACGTCGTGCAGGACGAAGCGCGAGTCGGGCATCGCCTGGTAGATCACGGGAATGAAGTCGACCAGGCCCTGGCGTCCCTCCGGGACCAGCGGATTGTGCTGGATGTAGTCCTTGGCGACGATGCGGTTCAGGATCTCCACCCGCGCCTCCTGCGAGCGCTCGTTGAGCATGACCACGGAAAAGGTCCGTCCCAGCCATTCATTGTAGGCGACGGTCCCGGCGGGTGCGGGCGGTTCGCTCATGGCCTGGGCGGCGCCCGCACCCGTCACCAGGGCCAGCGTGAGGGCGGTGGCGGCGAAGCGATGCGTCATGTGGATCTCCTGCCTTGGTGCGAGATTGCACGACATGCGCAGTAAATGATTGATCGATCAAAAACAAGCGTTGATCTTTCGGCTTGCCCAGCGATCGATCGATCGCCACCTTGCGGTCATGGGCAGACGGCGCGCGTTCGCGATCGACGAGGTGCTGACGCAGGCCACCGAAGTGTTCTGGCGCCGCGGCTACGCGGCGACCGCGATGTCGGACGTGTACGAGGCCACCGGCCTGAAGCCGGGCAGCCTCTATGCGGTGTTCAAGGACAAGGAGGAGCTGTTTCGACGCTGCTTCGAGGGCTATGCGGCGTTCTTTCGCCAGACCCTGCCCACGGACAGGACCGGGCTGGCGGCGATCGAGGCCTGGCTCGACCTGCAGGTCCGCCTTGCCGCCGAGGACCCGGACCGCAAGGGCTGCCTGATCGTCAACACGCTGGCCGAGCGGGAGGTCCACTCGGCGGCGACCCGCGCCCTGGCCAATGGACGCCTGCAGGAGATCCGCGACTTCTTCCTGCGCCAGTTGGCGGTGGCGATCGAGCGCGGCGAGGTGCGGGCCGGCCTTCCGATCGAGGCTGCGGCCGACGCGCTGGCGGGCGCGGTGATCAGCATCATGGCCCTAGGCCGGGCCGGCGCCGACTGTCGCATGCTCGAGCACGTCGCCCAGAGCGCGACGGCGGCACTCGGTGGTTCTAGATGATCAATCGATCAGATAACATAGTTGATCATTCGATCTCGAATCGAGGAGGACGCCATGAGCGATGAGCGCCGCGAGGCCGGCCTGGAAATTCTCGAGCGGCTGTTCGGTGGCGAGCCCGCCGCCAACGAGGTCAGCGCCGCGATGATGGCGCTGAGCACGTCGCACCTGTTCGGCGAGGTCTGGGCCCGGCCCGGGCTCTCCTTGCGCGACCGCGAGCTGATCACCGTCTCGGTCATCGCCGCCCTCGGCCGCGAGCGGCAGCTCCGCCTGCATCTGCGCGGCGCGCTCAACGCCGGGCTCAGCCGCGAGGAGCTGATCGAGACCTTCATGCACCTGGCCTACTATGCCGGCTTTCCGGCCGGCTTCACCGCGCTGGCCATCGCCAAGGAGGTGTTCGACGCCGTAGACGCCGAGGCGGCTGCTACCGGCTGAGCTGCACGAGCTCGGTGCTGTCGGATACGCGGCGGGCGAGGATGCGCAGCATGGCCGTCTGGAGGGCCACGAGCAGCTGCGGCTACTCGGCCGCCATGCGGGCGACGTCGGCGCGGGTGATCCGATCGGCGGTGTCGGCCACGGTCCAGGCGGTACGCGGCCGGCGCAGGAGGCCGAGGTCGAGGTCGGGCAGGTCATGGACGTGCGGCAGGTGCGGGCCGGGCCTCCGCCTCGGCCTGCCGCCGCCGCTCGACCGCCGACAGCAGGCGGGTCAGCACCATGCGGAACGCGCGCCGCTGGGCGAGCTCGACGAGCTTGCGGACATTGTGGCAGCCCGAGCTGTCGACGCCCTGAACCGGCTTAAGTCGAGCAGCAGGCCCAAGACGAAGCCCAGGTCGAGCGCGCAGTTCCTGGCATCGGAGTTCCGAGTGCTCCGAAATCAGTAGTTCTGTCTTATCCGCCCAGGAATAGGTGCAACCGGTCGGCAGCGCCAGGAGGTCGTGCGCCTGCAGGCCCTGGTGCGGGCCCAGCCAAGGGCACTCCGGCCATGCTCGGCGGTTTAGCGAGGCTGGTCGTGTCGACGCGGCCGCCGCGCAACTGGAAGCTCAGACGGCCGATGTCCGCACAACCCGCTTTCCCGCCCCGGCAGACCGGATCCGACGGAACTCCACGGCGGATCGGCGTGGAGCTGGAACTCTCCGGGCTGTCCGGCGCCGAGGTGGCCGAACGCGCGCGTGAGCTGTTCGGCGGCAGGATCTCACAGATCGACAGCTTCCGGTACTGCGTGACGGGCGGCGAGCTGGGAGAGATCACGGTCGAGCTCGACATGAGCGTCGCACATCCGGCGCAGCCGCCGGAGGATGGGCTGACGGGCAAGCTGAAGCAGACCGTGCACAAAGCTGTCGGCACCCTGGGCAGCCTGATCATGCCGATCGAGGTCGTGTTCCCGCCGCTGCCCCCGGAGCGCCTGCCGGAGATCGACCGGCTGGTCGCGGACCTCCGGCGTGACGGAGCCGTCGGCACGCGCGACGGGCTGCTCAACGCGTTCGGACTGCACCTCAACGTGGAGGTCGCAGCGCTGGATAGCAGCTATCTGTTGGCGCATCTGCGTTCGTTCTCCCTCCTCGCGGCTTGGCTGCGCTCGCGCGTGGACGTCGACCTCGCGCGCCGGCTCGGCCCGTTCACGCGCCCTTTCCCGGGCGAGTATGTCCGAAAGCTGGCCGATCCCCGCTATCGCCCGGACCTTGCCGGCCTGATCGACGACTATCTCGATGCCAGCCCGACCCGAGATCGCGAACTCGACATGCTCCCGATCTTCGCCGTGCTCGACCCCGGCCGGATCCATGCCCGGATCGGCGACAGCAAGGTGAAACCGCGGCCGGCCTTCCATTACCGGCTGCCGAATTCGGACGTCGACCGGCCGGGCTGGGGCGTGGTCGAGGATTGGAACCGGTGGGTGACGGTCGAGCGCCTGGCTGCCGACGCCGATCGGCTCGCGGCGCTCTCAAGGCGCTTCCTCGATTTCCACGACGGTGACGAATCGCCGAGCTGGGTGGACGAAACCGCGCGCTGGGTCGGTGATTGAGGGTGCGGCCCGTGATCGGCGTCACCGGCTCGAGCCGCGGCGGTCGCGTCATGTGGCAGTTCAACCGATGGGCGCTGCTGCGCGCGGGGGCGCGACCGGTGCGGATCACGCCGGACCGGTCAGATTTGCCCGACGGGATCGCGGGGCTGGTGATCGGCGGCGGCGACGACATCGACGCCAGCCTTTACGGCGCCACGGTCGAACCGACGGTTCGGATCGATCCCGAGCGCGACCGCCTGGAACTGCGCCTGCTCGATTGGGCGGCGTCGCGGCGGCTGCCGCTGCTCGGAATCTGCCGTGGCGCGCAGATGATCAACGTGCATCGTGGCGGCTCCCTGCACCCCGACATCCATGCCACCTACGGCGACGCGCCGCGCATGCGCACACCCTTGCCGCGCAAGACGATCCGGATCGAGCGCGACAGCCGCCTCCATGCGGTCCTGGGCATCGGCCGCTGCCGGGTCAATTCCCTGCATCACCAGTCGATCGACCGGCTGGGCCACGGTCTGCGCGTCGTCGCGTGCGACGAGGCCGGGATCGTCCAGGCGGTGGAGGCGGGCGAGGGATTCCATCTGGGCGTTCAGTGGCACCCGGAATTCCTGGTGTTGGACCGGCGACAGCTCGCTCTGTTCCGGGCCCTGGCCGGCGCCGCGGGCAAGGCCGCGATCCCGTGACGGCCTGGCTCGAGCAAGTGGTGGACGGACTGGGCTATCCGGGAATTTTCCTGCTCCTCGCCCTCTCGCGCGCCATCCCGCCGGTGCCGGCCGAGGCCGTCGTTCCGCTCGCCGGTCTGGCGGCGGCCAACGGCCGCCTCAGTTTCGCCATGGTGGTGCTCAGCGCCGGGCTGGGCTCGGCCGCCGGGGAATTCCTCTGGTACCTGCCGAGTCGCCGGCTCGGGCACGAGCGCCTGCTCGAACTGCTCCGCAATCATGGCCGCTGGCTCACCTTGGCACCGGAGCAGGCCGAGCGCGCCACGGCATGGTTCGAGCGCCACGGCGCGCTGGCCGTCCTCCTGTGCCAGCCCATGCCCATCCTGCGCACGCTGATCGCCATCCCTGCAGGCGCGCTCGGTCAGCCGTCCTGGCGATTTTTGGCTCTGGCCAGCGTCGGGTCGAGCGCCGTCGTCCTGGCCCTGGCCGCCGTCGGGTTCGTGTGCGGCCGGCAATGGCAGACCGCGGCGGACTATCTCGGATGGGTGATGCTGGCGGTGTTCGCGCTCGTGCTCCTGGCCTACGTCGTCCGCCTCGTCCGGCAGTTCTCGCCGCGCGGAGGCGCCGGGGCGAAGGAGGCTTGAGCTTTGCCCGAGCCTCAGCGCTCGAAGTCCAGGCCCATCTCGCGGTAGCGCTCGGGGTCGTCCAGCCAGTTCTCGCGCACCTTGACGAACAGGAACAGATGGACCCGCTTGTCGAGGATGCGCTCGAGCTCGTGGCGCGACGCCTCGCCCAGGGCCTTGAGCTGCTGGCCCTTCTTGCCGATCAGGATGGGTTTCTGGCTGTCGCGCAGGACGTAGATGGTCTGGTCGATCCGGACCTCGCCGCCGTCCGCGGATTCCGTCCAGCCCTCGGTCTCGACCGTGATGCTGTAGGGCAGCTCCTGGTGCAGGCGGTGGAAGATCTGCTCGCGGGTGATCTCCGCGGCCAGGGCCCGGTCGGAGAGGTCGGAGAGCTGGTCCTCGGGGAACAGCCACGGACCAGCGGGCAGCTCGCGCGCCACGGCCGCCAGCAGCTCGTCGCAGCCCTCGCCGTTCAGTGCCGAGACGATGAAGGTCTCGGCGAAGGGGAAGTCCTGGTTGGCGGCGGCGATGAGCGGCAGCGCGCGCTCGGGGGCGGTCATGTCGATCTTGTTGATCACCAGGAACGCGCGCCGCTTCTCGCGCTGGAGCTGGCGCAGCGCCAGCTGGGCGTTGGGGTCCAGCCCCTTCTTGGCGTCCAGCACGAGCAGGACCAGATCGGCGTCGGCGATGCCGGCCGAGGCGGCCTTGACCATGGCAGTCTCCAGCCGTCGCCTGGGCGCGAAGATGCCGGGCGTGTCGACGAACAGGACCTGCGCCTGGCCCACCAGGGTGATGCCGATCACCCGCCGCCGGGTGGTCTGCACCTTGGGCGAGACGATCGAGACCTTGGTCCCGACCAGGCGGTTGAGCAGGGTGGACTTGCCGACGTTGGGCGCGCCGATGATCGCCACGAACCCGGCGCGCCGGGGGTCAGCCTCAAGCTCGGTCATCGGCCTCGATCCGTTCCAGCATGAGTGCCGCGGCGGCCCGCTCGGCCGACCGCTTGGTCGCGGCCGCCGCCGTCTGCGGCGGCCGCCCGGCAAGCGTGACCTCGACCGTGAAGGTGGTGGCGTGGGCCGGGCCGAGCGTAGCGACGACACGGTAGGCGGGCGGCTGCAGCGCCCGCGCATGCGCCCATTCCTGCAAGGCCATCTTGGCGTCCCGGGGCGGCACCTGCACCTTCTCGACCAGCGGGGCCCAGAGGCGCGCCACGAAGGCCTGCGCCGCCGCAAAGCCGCCATCGAGGTAGACGGCGCCGATCACCGCCTCGCAACAATCGGCGAGGATCGCCGGCCGTCGCGTGCCGGCTTCGCTGGCCGAGGTGCGCAGCCAGTCGGCGAGGCCGAGGCCGCACGCGACCGAGGCCAGGCTCTCCCGTCGCACCAGGGCCACCAGCCGATGGGTCAGCGCACCTTCCGCGTCGTCGGGAAACCGCTCCATCAGCAGGTGAGCGACGACCAGGCCCAGCACGCGGTCGCCCAGGAATTCCAGCCGCTCGTAGGTGCGGTCGCCGCGGCCGCGCCGGCCGAGCACGCTGCCGTGGGTCAGCGCTTCCTCGAGCAGCCGCGGATCGCGGAAACGATGGCCCAGCCGCTCCTCGAGCGCGCGCCGGTCAGGCGTCGATCCGAGCTGCCGCGCGTGGCGCTGGCGCACCGCCGCTAGTGGATGAAGTTCAGCAGGCGGCCGTAGCGGATGCCGAAGGGCCAGGTCCAGGGCTGCCAGAACGTGGCCTCGCCATTGACCGAGAAGAACAGCAGCTCCGCGCGCCCGATCAGGTTCTCCATCGGGATGTAGCCGACATGGCTGACACGGCTGTCTTGCGAGTTGTCGCGGTTGTCGCCCATGCCGAAGACGTGGTCGGGCGGCACGACGTAGACGCCGGTATTGTCGAGGCTGCCCTGGCTGGTGCGGTCGAGGA
The DNA here is from genome assembly GCA_963720725.1 of uncultured Alphaproteobacteria bacterium. Classification (GTDB taxonomy): domain Bacteria; phylum Pseudomonadota; class Alphaproteobacteria; order Geminicoccales; family Geminicoccaceae; genus Benzoatithermus. Next base: position 436,326 of record CAVRGN010000013.1, on the reverse strand, counting down.
TCAGGTGCTCGCGGCCGTTGGGCAGTTGCTCGACCAGCATCGCCACGGGGAACGGGCGCCCGCCATCGTCCTCTTGGAACTCGCCCACCTGGCGAACCTGGACCGGCGCGTCGTTGATGTAGAGCAACCCGTCGCGCACCTGGATCCGGTCGCCCGGCAAGCCGACCACGCGCTTGATGTAGTCGGTCTTGTTGTCGCTCGGCAGCTTGAAGACCACGACGTCGCCGCGCTCGGGCAGCCGCTCCATGATCCGGCCGGAGAACAGGGGCAGCCCGAAGGGCAGGGAATAGCGGCTGTAGCCGTAGGCGAACTTGGAGACGAACAGGTAGTCGCCCACCAGCAGCGTCGGCTTCATCGATCCGGAGGGTATGTTGAACGGCTCGAACAGGAAGGTACGCACCGTGAGGGCGATGAGCACCGCGTAGACCAGGGTCTTGAGGGTCTCGCGCAACCCCCCGCTCTTATGTTCCGGCATCGCCAACGACTCGCGCATGATCTCACATATGTCCAATGGAATGACGCAAGCGCCGCGATAGGCAATGCCGGCCGCCGACGTGTCGCTGACCTGTGGGGCGGACAGCGCCCGCCCCGAGCGACGCGCAAGCTAGCGGAGGGGACGGATCAGGTAAAGGCGAGCCAAAAGGCAGCGTGATCACACTGCGGGCAAGGCGGTGATGATCACGACCGCTTGAGCGAGTGGCGGCTCGTCGGTGAGGGTGACGTCGATCACCGCGCGCATGCCGGCCGGCGTGATCACCGCCAGTCGGCGTGCCGCCCCGCCGGTGAGCGCCAGGGTCGGCTTGCCGCCGGGAAGATTGACGACCCCGATGTCGCGCCAGAATACCCCCGAGCGGAAGCCTGTGCCCAACGCCTTGGACAGCGCCTCCTTGGCCGCGTAGCGCCGCGCATAGGAATGGGCCCGGTTGGCCCGCCGGTCGGACTTCTCGCGTTCGAGGGGCGTGAACACGCGCGTGACGAACCGCTCGCCGAAGCGCTCCAGCGTCCGCTCGATGCGCCGGATGTCGATCAGGTCGCTGCCAAGGCCGATGATCATGGCCGGGTCGTGGTGGCTCCATCCTCTGGCGGCAGCCATGGCACGTTCCGCCCCGGCCGTCGAGGGAGCGGCGCGGCTCAGCTTCGCGCGCGCGGCACCCGCCGGAAGGCGATCGCCTCGGCGATGTGCGGCTTGCGGACGGTCTCGCTGCCGTCGAGATCGGCGATCGAGCGCGCCACCCGCAGCACGCGGTGGTAGCCGCGGGCGCTGAGGTGCAGCTGCTGCGCCGCCCGGCGCAGGAGGGCCATCGCCGGTTCGTCCGCGACGGCCACCCGGTCCAGCAGCTGGCCGTCGGCCTCGCTGTTGGTGCGCGGGCGCGGCGGCGCCGAGTTCGGCGAAGCGCTCGCCCTGCAGCTGCCGGGCGGCGGCGACCCGGGCGGCCACCTCGGCGCTGCCCTCGCGCGGCGGCGGCAGGGTCATGTCGCCGACGCTGAGCGCCGGCACCTCGACATGCAGGTCGATGCGGTCGAGCAGAGGCCCGGAGATGCGCGCCTGGTAGTCGGCGCCGCAGCGCGGCGCGCGCGGGCAGGCCAGCATCGGGTCGTCGAGATGGCCGCAGCGGCAGGGGTTCATCGCGGCCACGAGCTGGAAGCGCGCCGGATAGGTGATGTGGGCCTGGGCGCGCGCCACGGTGATGCGCCCCGCCTCCAGCGGCTGGCGCAGCGATTCCAGGACCGCCCGGCCGAATTCGGGCAATTCGTCGAGGAACAGCACGCCCAGATGGGCCAGGGAGATCTCGCCCGGCCGCGCTTGGCTGCCGCCCCCGACCAGGGCCGCGGTCGAGGCGGCGTGGTGCGGGCTGCGGAACGGCCGCCGCCGTGAGAGCCGGCCGCCATCCAGATGCCCTCCGACCGACGCGATCATGCTCACCTCGAGGACCTCGGCGGGATCGAGCGGCGGCAGGATGCCCGGCAGGCGGGCGGCGAGCATCGACTTGCCCGCTCCGGGCGGCCCGATCAGCATCAGGTTGTGGGCACCCGCGGCGGCGATCTCGAGCGCCCGCTTGGCGGTCTCCTGGCCCTTGACGTCGCGCAGGTCGGGATAGGGCGCCTCGTCGTCGGCGATGCATGGCTCCGGCGGCGCCACGAGCTGCGAGCCGCGGGCGTGGTTGATCAGCGCCAGCAGGCTCGGAGCGGCCAGGATCGGAACCTGGTCCTTCAGCCAGGCCGCCTCGGCGCCGCAGGCCGCGGGGCAGATCAGCCCGAGGCCGCGCTCGGCGGCCGCCACCGCCGCCGGCAGGACGCCGGCCACCGAGCGGATGGCGCCGTCGAGCGCCAGCTCGCCCAGGACGAGGTGGCGCTCGACGGTGTCCACGGGCAGCACGCCCATGACGATGAGCACGCCCAGGGCGATCGGCAGGTCGAAGTGGCTGCCTTCCTTGGCCAGGTCGGCCGGCGCCAGGTTGACGATGATGCGGCGCGGCGGCAGGGCCAGGCCCATCGCACCCAGGGCCGCGCGCACCCGCTCGCGGCTCTCCGCCACCGCCTTGTCCGGCAGGCCCACAATCGCGAAGCTCGGCAGCCCGTTGGCGATCTGCACCTCGGCGTCGACTTCGGCCGTGTCCAGACCCAGAAAGGCCACGGTCCGCACGCGCGCGGTGGTCAGGGAAGTGGTGGAGCCGGCCATGGCGCATCGCCCCGAATTGCACCGGGCGAGCGTACATAAGGTTGATGATCAGTCAAAGAATTCGTCTATCGGTTGATGATCCCGCCCGACGGGAACCGTGGCGGGCGCGGCTGGTTGCGAGCCTCAGTCGACACATGATGGAGGATGGAATGGCAGGCGAACTCGACGGAAGGCGCGTGGCGGTTCTGGCGACCGACGGCTTCGAGCAGGTCGAGTTGACCGAGCCCGTGGCGGCGCTCGGGCGCGCGGGCGCGACGGTCGAGGTGGTGGCTCCCAAGCAGGGCCGGATCCAGGGCTGGCAGCATCACGAGAAGGGTGAGACGGTCGCGGTCGACCGCCTGCTCGACCAGGCCGACCCGGACGCGTACGACGCCTTGGTCCTGCCAGGTGGCGTCATCAATCCCGACGCGCTGAGACTGGTGCCGGAAGCAATCGACTTTGTGCGTGCGTTCGTCCGCTCCGGCAAGCCGATCTCCGCGATCTGCCACGGGCCGTGGACCCTGATCGACGCCGGGGGCGTGTCCGGCCGGCGCATGACCAGCTGGCCCTCGCTGCGGGTCGACCTGACCAACGCGGGTGCGGAATGGGTCGACGAGCCCGTGGTGACCGACCAGGGTCTGGTCACCTCGCGCAGGCCCGACGACCTTCCCGACTTCTGCAACAAGATGATCGAGGAGATCGCCGAGGGCCGCCACGCCGCGCGCGCGGCGGAATAGCTAGGCCGGCGACGGACCGGGCGCCACGCCGCGGGCGTCGAGACCGCGCGATCCCGGCTTGACCGCCGGGATCGCCGCCAGCTCCGGTGGCACCTTGTGCTGGGCGTAGGTGGGCAGGTCGAGGGTGGCGAGGCAATGCAAAGGCACGCCGAGCTCGGCCTTGCCGGCGCTCCGGTCCACCAGGCAGGCGACGGCCACGACCTTCCCGCCCAGAGCGGCGCAGCAGGCGATGCACTCGCGCGTCGACAGGCCGGTGGTGATGACGTCCTCAGCGACGACGATGCGGCTGCCCGGCGGGATCTCGAATCCGCGCCGCAGGGCGAAGCTGCCCTCGACCCGCTCGACGAACAGCGAGTTGCAGCCCAGTTGCCGCCCAAGTTCGTAGCCGAGCACGATGCCACCAAGGGCGGGTGCCACCACGAGATCGGGCCGGGCCGGCGCCACCCGCGGCACCAGGGCCGCGACCAGACGGCCCGCCCTGGCCGGATCCATGAGCACGCGCGCGCACTGCAGATAGTAGGGGCTGTGCAGCCCGGAGGTCAGGACGAAGTGGCCGGTGAGCAGAGCGCCCGCCGCGCGGAACTCGTCCAGCACCTCGGCCTCGGTGATGTCGCTCATGATCCTATCCGAGGCTCCGTTCGACCGAGGTGACGCAACTCGTGGCGCGCAGCGCCGCCTGGACCCGCTGCAGCTGATCGAGGGAGGCCACCTCGACGTCGAGCAGCAACTCGTAGGTCTCGGGCGTGCGCCGGCCGATCTTCAGGTCGACGATGTTGGCCCCCTGCTTGCCGACGACGGTGCTGATCGAGCCCAGCGAACCCGGTCGGTTCATGGTGGTGACGCTCAGGCGTCCCGAGACCTTGGCGATCGCCTCGGCGGTGTTCCAGCCCAGGCAGAGCAGGCGGTTCTCGGTCAGCTTGGTGCGGGTCAGCACCGAGCATTCGGCGCGGTGCACGCTCACCGGACGTCCGGTGCGGATCAGCCCGACGATGGCGTCGCCCGGAACCGGGCGGCAGCAGCCGCTGAAGTGGAAGGCGATGCCCGGCGCCAGCCCGACCAGCGGCGAGCCGGCGGCCGCGGCCTCCGGACCCGATCGGCGCAGCGTGGGCAGCGGCAGTTCGAGCTCGTCCTTGCGGTTCTCGGCCCGCTTCAGTTCGGGAAGCGCCGCCTCCAGCACGGCCCGCGCGGTGAGCGCGCCGTCGCTCACCGCCGCGAGCAGGTCGTCGAGCGATTTCTGGCGCAAGGGCTCGAGCGCCCTTTCGAGCAGCTTGTCGCTGACCGCCACCTGCTCCTGGCGCGCGGCCTTGGCCAGCAGCTCGCGGCCGTGGACGAGGTGATCCTCGCGCCGGCGCTGGCGCAGGTGGCGCCGGATGCGCGCGCGGGCCTTGCCGGTGACGGCGAACCGTTCCCATTCCGGCGAGGGGGTGCCGCTGCGGCTGGTGATGATCTCGACCTGATCGCCGTTCTGCAGCGGCGTGCGCAGCTGGACCATGCGGCCGTCGATCTTGGCGCCGACGCAGCGGTCGCCGACCTGCGAGTGCACCGCGTAGGCGAAATCGAGCGGCGTGGCGCCCCGCGGCAGGGCGATCAGGTCGCCCTTGGGGGTGAAGCAGAACACCTGGTCGGAGAACATCTCGAGCTTGGTGTTCTCGAGGAAGTCCTCGGGATCGACGGCATGCTCGAGGATGTCGAGCAGCTCGCGGATCCAGCGATACTGCTTGCCCTCGGTGATCCGCGATTCCTGCTTGTAGCCCCAATGCGCGGCGACCCCGAGCTCGGCCACCTCATGCATGTCCGCGGTGCGGATCTGGACCTCGATCTTGCGCCGTTCGGGGCCGATGATCGTGGTGTGCACCGAGCGGTAGCCGTTGGGCTTGGGGGTGCTGATGAAGTCTTTGAAGCGGCCCGGCAGCATGTGATAGGCGCCGTGGATCACGCCCAGCGCCGCGTAGCAGTCGGCCACGGTGGCGACGTGGACGCGGAACGCCATGATGTCCGACAGCTGCTCGAAGCTGACGTTCTTGCGCTCCATCTTGCGCCAGATCGAGTAGGGCGTCTTCTCGCGACCGGCGATCTCGGCCTCGATGCCGGCGGCGCGCAGGATCTGGGTGAGCTCGGCGACGACGCGGTCGACCAGGTCCACGTCGCCCTGGCGCAGATGGCGCAGCCGGTGCAGCACGCTCTCGCGCGCGTCGGGACGCAGCTCGGCGAAGGCCAGGTCCTCGAGCTCGGCCTTCAGGCCCTCCATGCCGATGCGCTCGGCCAGGGGGGCGTAGATCTCCATGGTTTCCGCGGCGATGCGGCGGCGCTTGTCCGGGCTCTTGATGAAGTGCAGCGTGCGCATGTTGTGCAGCCGGTCCGCCAGCTTGACCAGCAGCACCCGGATGTCCTCGGACATCGCGAGCAGCAGCTTGCGGAAATTCTCGGCCTGGGCGGTGTGCGCCGACTGCAGCTCGAGCCGGTTCAGCTTGGTGACGCCGTCCACCAAGCGCGCCACGGTCCGCCCGAACAGTCCCTGGATCTCCTCCAGGGTCGCGCCGGTGTCCTCGACCGTGTCGTGGAGGAGCGCGGTCGCGATCGAGGCGCTGTCGAGCTTGAACCCGGTGAGGATGCCCGCGACCTCGACCGGATGGTGGAAGTAGGGGTCGCCGGACGCCCGCAGCTGCGAGCCGTGTGCCTTCATGGCGAAGACGTAGGCCCGGTTGAGCAGGTCCTCGTCCGCGTCGGGGTCGTAGGAGCGGACCCGCTCGACCAGCTCGTACTGGCGGATGACCGGCCGGCGGGGCGGACGCTGGACCGCCAGGGCGGGCGGCGGCAGGGCCGGCCCGTCGGCCTCGATCACCAGCTCCGCGGTGTCCCCCATCAGCCCCTTCCAGCGGCTCCGGCCGGAACGGCCGGAAGATCAGTCCTCGTCGGCGACGTTGAACTCGCTGTAGCTCACCCCGTCCGGCATCGGTGCGACGATCCCGGCCTCCTGCGGCGGGATCAGCGCCTCGAGCTCCTCGGCCAGGTCCATGGGCGACTCGGGCTCGAGATCGACGTGGCGGCGCAGGCCGTGGATCAGCTCGTAGCGCAGATGGTCGAGATCGACCGTGCTGTCCGCGATCTCGCGCAAGGCGACCACGGGGTTCTTGTCATTGTCGCGATCGAGCGACAGCTGGGCGCCGGCCGAGATGTCGCGGGCGCGCTGGGCCGCGATCATGACCAGCTCGAAGCGGCTGGGCACGCGCAGGACGCAGTCTTCGACGGTGATGCGGGCCATTCTGGCGGGACTCCGGAGACGGAAAGGTCTATGCCTGCGCCCGCTTTATCCGATGTCGCGGACGCAGGCAAATTCGGCGGAGGAACAAAGGTCGGGGCAACCATGTCCTTATGGTGGAGATGGCCGTTCCCACGCAACCCCGCAAGGCCGCGGCGACCGGTGGAATCCCCAGATTGCCCGATCGACCGGGCTGCGCAACCTCAAGCTTATCAAGGGACCGAGTGCCTAACTTTTCTTGCGAACGGCCGACGCAGGCCCTACCTTCGCCTAGTCCATATGGATTATCCCGCCGGAGTTTCTCGAGATGGCTCTAGCTGCCGCGGAGCGGCTATTCCACCCGGATGACCGGGTCGCCGTGTTCATCGACGGTGCCAACCTCTACCAAGCCGCCAAGGCACTGGGGTTCGACATCGACTACAAGCGTATGCTGCAGACTCTCGCCCACGACTGCCGCTTTCTACGCGCCTATTACTACACGGCGCTGCTCGACGAGCAGGAGTACTCGCCGATCCGGCCGCTGGTCGACTGGCTCGATTACAACGGCTACACCATGGTCACCAAGCCGTTGAAGGAGTTCACCCAGGCCACCGGACGGCGCAAGTACAAGGGCAACATGGACGTCGAGATCACCGTCGACATCATGGAGATCAGCGCCCGTGTCGACCATGTCGTCCTGGTCTCGGGCGATGGCGACTTCCGGCGGCTGGTGGAGGCGGTACAGCGGCGCGGCGTGCGGGTGACGGTGATCAGCACGATCCGCACCCAGCCGCCCATGGTCGCCGACGAACTGCGGCGGCAAGCCGATTTCTTCCTCGACCTGGCCGATTTGCAGGGCCGCGTGGCGCGCGAGTACCAGGCGCGCCACGACGATGCGCAACGCGGTCGTTCCCTGCCGCAGGACGATGACGAAGAGGTGGAGTTCGACGACGAGCACGGCTGAGCCGGCGCGGCCGTCGCCGCATCGGGACTGCGGGCTCTGTCCGAGGCTGCAGGCCTTCCGCGACGCCAACCGCGAGGCACGGCCCGACTGGTTCAACGCGCCGGTGCCGGCGTTCGGCGATCCGGCGGCGAGGCTGGTGGTGATCGGGCTCGCCCCGGGCCTGCGCGGCGCCAACCGCACCGGACGTCCGTTCACCGGCGACTTCGCCGGCGAGGTGCTCTACCCGGCTCTGCGCCGCCACGGCTTCGCCAGCGGCAGCTACGGCGCCGATCCGGCGGACGGGTTCGCGCTGGTCGACTGCCGGATCGCCAACGCGGTGCGCTGCGTGCCGCCGGAGAACCGGCCGACGCCGGCGGAGATCGCGACCTGCCGCCGCTTCCTGGTGGACGAGCTCACCGGACCCGAGGCACCGCGCGCCATGCTGGCGCTGGGGCGTATCGCCCACGATTCGGCGCTGCGCTGCCTCGGGCTGCGGCTGGCAGCACACCCCTTCGCACATGGTGCCTGGCACCCGCTGCCGGACGGGCGGATCCTGGCCGCGAGCTTCCACACCTCGCGCTACAACGTGAACACCGGGCGGCTGACCGTGGCGATGTTCGACGCGGTGGTGGCGCGACTGGCGGCAGCGCTGGCGGCCGAACGCTCGCTGGCGGTCAGCGCGTGACCTCGGCGAAGAAGGTCCGGATCGCCGCGAGTACCCGCTCGCGGACCTCGTCGCGCTCCATCAGGAGCTCGTGCCGCCCACCGGAGAAGGCGAGCAGCCGGCCGTGCGGCAACCGGCGCACGACGGCCGTCTGCGCGCGGTTGCTGACGATGCGCTCGACCCCCGCCTGGCAGACCAGGATCGGGGTCGAGATCGCCTCGAGATAGCCGGGCCGCCGGGTCAGCTGCAGCGAGCGCAAGGCGGCGCCGAGCCAGGCATAGGTCACCCCGCCCAGGGCGAGCTCGGGCGTGGTCGCGACGTGCTGGCGCAACAGCGCGTGGCGCTCGGGCGAGGAGGTCAGGCGGTTGCGGGCGAACACGAAGCGTTCCAGCCTGAAGTCGTGCTGGCCGGGGGCGTAGCGCGAGCCGCCGCCGAACCGGATCGCCGCGTCGCACAGGAGCCGCGCCAGCGGCTCGGGCGTGGGTGCCAGCCGGATGCCGAACATCGGCGCCACCATGGCGGCGGCGGCGAAGCGGTCGGGATGGGCGTGCAGGTAGCGCAAGGCGATATGGCCGCCCATCGAGTGGGACAGGACGAGGTGGGGCGACGGCAGCCGCAGCCGTGCCAGCCACGCCATCATGGCGTCGAGATCGGCCAGATAGTCCTCGACCTGGACGACGTGTCCCCGATGGCGCAGGGCGAGGAACCGGTCGGAGCCGCCCTGGCCGCGCCAGTCGAGAATCGCCGCGGCGTAGCCCCAGTCCCGCAGGGCTGCCATGGTCTCGGCATATTTCTCGATGAACTCGGCCCGCCCCGGCAGCACCACCACCGTGCCCCGCGCGCCGACGGCCGGCGGCGGCAGATGCCCCAGCCGGACCCGCATGCCCGCGACCTCGATCTGGTCGAGCGCCACGGGCGGCGGGATGTCGAGCGGCGGTGCTTCCGGGCCGGATGCCGGTACGTCCATGCTGCCTCCGCGAGCCGCCGGCGCGGCGTCGGACGGTTAGGCCGCGACCGGCCGGCCGTCAACCGCCGCCCGGCTCGCCGGCGGCCGTCCGCAGGAGCACGATCGAAATCCGCCGGTTGCGCGGATCGTCCGGCCGGTCGGGCAGCAGCGGCTCGGCATCGGCCCGGCCGACGACCTCGGCCACGCGCGCCGGGTCCAGCCCGGCCGCGAGCATGGCCAGCCGGGTGGCGTTGGCCCGGTCGGCCGAGAGTCGCCAATTGTCGCTGCCCGACCCCGGGGCGAAGGCCAGCGAATCGGTATGCCCGCGCACCGACAGGCGGTTGGCGGTTCCGGCCACCGCCGCCACCACCACCTCCAGCAGGCGCCGCGTGTGCGCGTACATCTCGTCGCTGCCGATCGGGAACATGGGCAGCTGCTCGCGGTCGAGGAGTTGCACCCGCAGACCCTCTGGCGCCTCCTCGACCAGGAGACTGTCCTTGAAGCCGCGCAGGCCCGGCTCGAGCTGCAATGCGGCCAGGATCTCGGCCTTGGCCCGCGCGAATCCGGCTTGATCGCGCAGGGCGTCGGCCTCGCCCGCCTGTCCGGCCGTCGCCGCCTGGACCGGGACGGCATCGCCGGAGGGGATCCCCGCCTCCAGCGCCTCCTCGTCCTCGGGCCGGTCGGGCAATTCGGGCGGGCGGTCGAAGGGCGAGGTCGGCAAGGGCGGGACCGAGGTCGGCGTCACGGTCATGCCGTCGAGCACGCCGCCGACGCCGCCTGGCGGCCCGATGTTGACCGTGGCGTTGCTGAAGAATTCGGCCAGGCCCTTCTTGGTCTCGTCGCTGGCGCTGCTGATCAGCCACAGCAGCAGGAAGAACGCCATCATCGCCGTCACGAAGTCGGCATAGGCGACCTTCCAGGCGCCACCGTGATGGCCGTGGCCGCCGACCACCTCGGACCGGCGGATGATGATCGGGCGCGCCTCGCGACTCATGCGGCCAAGGGATCGCTGGGCATGGTGCCCAGCACCTCGTCCATGGCGTGGAAGCTGGGCTGGAGGGTCGTGGGCACGTTGCCGCGCGCGAGCTCGACCACGATCGGGGCCGAATGACCCTGCAGGTAGGCCACCAGGCAGTCACGGATGATGGCGTAGAACTGCGCGTCCTCCTCGTAGGTCTGGTTCATCTTGGCGGCGATCGGGCCGATGAAGCCGTAGGCGATGTAGACGCCGAGGAAGGTGCCGACGAGGGCGCCGCCGATCATCCCGCCCAGGACCTCGACCGGCTCGTTGATCGAGGCCATGGTCTTCACCACCCCCAGCACCGCCGCCACGATCCCGAGCGCCGGCGCGGAATCCGCGATGCTCTGCAATGCACCGGCGCGGGCGTGGAGCTCGGCATGGTGTTTCTTGAGCTGACGCTGCATGCAGTCCTCGACCTGGTACGGATCGTCCATGCTCATGGTCAGCATGCGCAGCGTGTCGGTGATGAACTCCAGCGCGAAATGGTCTTTCTGGATCTTGGGGTAGCGGCCGAACAGCGCGCTCTCGTGCGGGTTGTCGATATGCGGCTCGAGCGCCAGGATGCCTTTGGTCTTGAGCAGCTTGACCACCATGAACATCAGGCAGAGCAGGTCGCGATAGTCGTCCTTGCGCCAGTGCGGCCCGGCGACGACCCGCTTCGTGTCGGAGAGCGCGCCCTTCACCACGTCGGCCTTGTTGGCGATCAGGAAGGTCCCGGCGGCGGCTCCGCCGATCATCATCAGCTCGAACGGCAGCGCCTTGAGGATGATGCCGAACTTGCCGCCGGCCAGAAGATAGCCGCCGAACACCATCCCGATGACGAGAACGACTCCGACGATCGCGAGCATCAATGGCCCCGGCTGACGCGCCAGGGACCTGCTCTAGTGGACCGGCATTAACAACCGGTAAGCCAAGATACCTATTTCGGCCGCATCAGGCGCAGCTTCTCGCGCTGCCAATCGCGTTCCTTGGTCGCCTGGCGCTTGTCGTGGAGCTTCTTGCCCTTGGCGAGGCCCAGCTCCACCTTGGCCCAGCCGCGGGGCGTGAAGTAGAGCGCGAGCGGCACCAGCGTCATGCCATCGCGCCGGACCGCACTGAACAGGCGCGCGACTTCGCGCCGGCGCAGCATCAGCTTGCGCGGCCGCCTAACCTCGTGGTTGAACCGGTTGCCGCCGTGAAACTCTGGGATATAGGCGTTGAACAGCCACAGCTCGCCCGACATCTCGCCGGCATGCGCCTCGGAGATCGTGGCCCGGCCCTCGCGCAGCGACTTGACCTCGGTGCCGCTGAGCACCAGCCCGGCCTCGACCCGCTCCTCGACGAAATAGTCGTGGAAGGCGCGCCGGTTCTGCGCGACGACCTTGCGCTCGCCCGGCGCGCGCGCCATCGCCGCTCAGTTCGCGAGGCCGACCGCGACCAGGGCCGCGTCGACCTCGGCCCGGCCGCGCTCGGTCAGCGGCACCAGCGGCAGGCGGACCTGGTCGCCGCAACGGCCGAGCCGGCTCAGGGCATACTTGGCCGGCGTCGGGCTGGTCTCGCAGAACAGCGCTCGGTGCAGCGGCATCAGCCGGCGGTGCACGGCCAGGGCCTCGTCGGGCCGACCGGCCCGCCACGCGGCGTGCATCGCGGCGCACAGACGCGGCGCCACGTTGGCGGTGACCGAGATACAGCCATGGCCGCCATGGGCCAGGAAGGCCAGGGCATTGGCGTCCTCGCCGGAGAGCTGGCGGAACTCGGCGCCGCAGGCGGCGTGGGTGAGCAGCGGGCGCACGATGTCGGCGCTCGAATCCTTGACGCCCACGATGTTGGCGAGGCGGGCGAGCCGGCCCATGGTTTCGGGCGTCATGTCGACCACCGAGCGGCCTGGAATGTTGTAGATGATCAAGGGCAGATCGACCGCGTCGTTGATCGCGCGGTAGTGGGCGTAGAGCCCGTCCTGGGTCGGCTTGTTGTAGTAGGGGGTGACCACCAGGGCGGCATCGGCCCCGGCGCGCTTGGCGTGGCGGGTGAGGCTGATCGCCTCCTCGGTCGAGTTCGAGCCCGTGCCGGCGATCACCGGGACGCGCCCGCCGGCCGCCTCGACGCAGAGCTCGATCACGCGCTCATGCTCGGGATGGCTCAAGGTCGGGCTCTCGCCGGTGGTGCCGACCGGCACCAGGCCCTCGGTTCCCTCCGCGAGATGCCAGGCCACGAGATCCTGGAATGCCGCCTCGTCCAGGGCGCCATGGCGGAATGGCGTCACGAGTGCGACAATCGAACCGTGGAACATGCAGTTCGGCCTTCCGGATCTTAGGGCGGAATTAGTAGAGTGCCCTCATAACCGCAGGAGGCTGGAGCGACAAGCGCCCCCGCTGCGGTGCTGTCGTGGCCCTGCCCGGCAAGGAGTGCTGCGTGTGTAAGGACCGTCCACGGGCCTGGGGCCGCCGCCTCGGGACGCGGCTCGCGATCGCTGCGCTCATGGCGCTGCTCGGCGTGGGCCTCGGGCCCGGAGCGGCGCGGGCCGGCGACGGTCGCTCGAACCTGGAGCGTCTGCTCGACGCCGCCGACCAGGGCGAGTGGGACTGGGCGCAGAAGCTCGCCGCCGACAGCGGCGTGCCGCAGCTCAGAAGCTATGTCCGCTGGCGCGAGCTGGCTGAGAGCAAGGACCGGCCGCCCTTCACCGCCTACGCCGCCTTCCTGGCCGGCGGAACCGACTGGCCGAGCCTCGCCAGGGTGCAGACCCGGGGCGAGGAGGCCATGGATGCCACCGTTTCCTTCGCGGACCGGCTGGCGTTCTTCGCCGGCCGGCAGCCACGAACCCGGCAGGGCCGGATCCTGCTGGCCGAGGCGCTGATCTCGGCGGGCCGCAAGCCCGAGGCCGTGGCCGAACTGCGCGAGGCCTGGATCGAGGACGATTTCGGCGCGGCCGAGGAGCAGCTGTTCCTCGACCGCTTCGCCGCCGAGCTCGACGTGGCCACCCACGCCGCGCGGCTCGACCGGCTGCTGTGGGAGAGCCGCACCGACCAGGCGGCGCGCATGTTGCCGCGGGTGGGCCCGGCCGAGCGCGCCATGGCCAAGGCGCGCCTGCAGCTGCAGCGCTCGGCGCCGGATGTCGAGGCCGGCCTGGCCGCCCTCCCCACCGAGGCGCGGCGCGATGCCGGGGTGATGTACGATCGGCTGCGCTGGCGCCGCAAGAACGGCATCGAGGCCGGCGTGCGCGAGATCCTGCTGAGCCCGCCCGACGAGCTGCGCCGGCCCGAGCTGTGGTGGCGCGAGCAGGACAAGGCGATCCGCGCCGCCCTGGCGGAGCGCCAGTTCAAGCTCGCCTACCGCCTGGCCAGCGCGAGCCGCCAGAAGGAGGGGTTGCCGTTCGCCGAGGCGGAATGGCAGTCCGGCTGGCTGGCGCTGCAGTTCACCGGCCAGCCCAAGGCGGCGCGCCGGCATTTCGAGCGGTTGTGGCCTGCGGTGAGCACGCCGATCAGCAAGGGCCGCGCCGGCTACTGGGCGGGCCGCGCGGCCGCCGCGGTCGGCGCCGGCGACCGGGCGGCCGAGTGGTACGAGCGTGCCGCCGCCTATCCCAACAGCTTCTACGGCCAGCTGGCCGCAGCCGAGGTCGGGCACGACCCGAGCGTGCGCGTGCCGCCGGCGCTGGAGCCCTCGGCGGCTGCGCGCGACTCGCTGCGACGGCGCACGCCGGCCGTATTGGCGGGCTTGCTGTGCCGGGCCGGCCAGACACGCTACGCCCAGCCCTTCTTCCGCCATCTGGGCTTCGAGGCGGCCGGCGATCCGGACGAGCTCGGCGCCGTGGTCGAGCTGGCGCAGGGCTGCGGCCGGGCCGACCTCGTGCTCGCCGCCACGCGCGGCGCCGCCGGCAACGGGACCCACCTGGTGCGCGAGTCCTTTCCGGTGCCGCGGTTGGCCGGGTTTCGCCGCGACCAGGATGCCATGGCCGAGCCGGCGCTGGTCCTCGCGGTGGCGCGTCAGGAGAGCCTGTTCGACCCGCTCGCCCGCAGCTCGGCCGGGGCCATGGGGCTGATGCAGCTGATGCCCGGCACCGCCCAGACCGTCTCGCGCGAGTTGGGCGAGGACTTCACCAAGGGCCGGCTGGTGCGCGACCCGGACTACAATGTCCGGCTGGGCCGCCACTATCTGAGCATGCAGCTCGCCCGCTTCGGCAACGAGCCGGTCCTGGCGCTGGCCGCCTACAATGCCGGGCCGGGGCGCGTGACCCAGTGGCTGGAGCTCAACGGCGATCCGCGCGGCAGCGATCCCTACCGGCTGGTCGACTGGATCGAGCTGATCCCGTTCGCCGAGACCCGAAACTACGTCCAGCGCGTGCTCGAGGGCCGAAGCATGTACCGGGTGGCACTGGGGCAGCCGGCGCTGCCGCCGGCCCGCTCGGCCGCGCGCGAGCCGCCGGCGGCGCCCCGAGCCAAGCCGGAGGGCTGAGTGCTGGTGCCGGGCGGAGGAACGATCGGGGCCTTGCGCGCGCCGCGGCTAGCGGCCTATCGCGGTGGCCGGCGGCGCGCGCCGCGCGGGACCACGGGAGGGCGCATGTCGGCGAGGGCCACACCAAGCGGACCGGCGACCGGGCAGCGGCGATGACCGGGGAGCTGCCGGTGCGCTTCGCCGACGTCGCCAGTGCCGCGGAGCGGCTGCGCGGCGTGGCGGTGGCCACGCCGCTGCTCGAGAGCGAGGCACTCAACGAGCTGGTCGGCGGCCGGCTGCTGATCAAGCCGGAGCCGCTGCAGCGCACCGGCTCGTTCAAGTTCCGCGGCGCCTACAACGCGATCTCGACCCTGCGGCCGGCGGCCGTGGTCGCCTACTCCTCGGGCAACCATGCCCAGGGCGTGGCGATGGCGGCGCGGCTGCTCGGCCTGCCGGCGACGATCGTCATGCCGGTCGACGCTCCGCGCACCAAGCTCGAGGGCACGCGCGCCCTGGGTGCCGAGGTGATCACCTACGACCGCTACGCCGACGACCGCGAGGCGATCGGCCGCGCAGTCGCCGAGCGGACCGGGGCGGTGCTGATCCGCCCCTACGACGACCCGCTGATCGTGGCCGGCCAGGGGACGGTCGGGCTCGAGCTCGCCGAGCAGGCGAGCCGGTGCCATGCCGTCCTCGATGCGGTGCTGGTCTGCTGCGGCGGCGGCGGCCTGATCGCCGGCTGTGCCGTGGCCCTGGCCGCGCGCGCGCCCGGCGCCGCAGTCTACGCGGTCGAGCCGGCCGCCTTCGACGACACGGCGCGCTCCCTGGCAGCCGGGACCCGGCTGGTCAACGCGCCCGGCGGCCGCTCGTTCTGCGACGCCCTCCTGGCGCCGATGCCGGGCGAACTCACCTTCGAGCTCAACCGCCGCCTGCTGGCCGGCGGGGTCGCCGTCAGCGACGCCGAAGTCGCCACCGCCATGCGCCTCGCCTTCCGCCATCTGCATCTCGTTGTCGAGCCCGGCGGAGCGGTGGCACTGGCAGCGGCGCTGGCCGGTCGCATCCCCACCCGCGACCGCACCATCGGGGTCGTGGTCTCGGGCGGCAATGTCGATGCCGAGCTGTTCGCGCGCGTGCTCACCGCAGGCACCGCCTGAAGCGTTCTGGCACCGAGCGGCCATGCTTTGCCTCAGATGGGCCAAGGGCCGGAAGGGCACATGGATCGCCCGCGCGGGTGGCCCGACCGAGCTCCGTGGCCACCTTCCGGCGCCGCCGCTCAGCGGTGACGGCGCAGGACCTCGCCGGCGAGATAGAGCGAGCCGCAGATCAGCACGTCGTAGGGCGGTCGCTCCTCGGCGACGATCGCCGCCACCGCCGCTTCGACCGAGGGCAGGGCCGAAGCGCGGGCCCCCATCGCCGCGGCGGTGGCGGCCGAAGCCACGGGATCGCGGCCCAGGGGCTCGCCGGCCACCGGCACGAAGCGCAAGCTCGCGGCCAGGGGTGCCAGGGGCGCCAGGAACCGACCGAGATCCTTGGTGCTCAGCATGCCGACCACGAGGTGCAGGGCGCGGCCGCGCACCAGTTCGGGCAGGCTCTCGGCCAGGACCGAGGCCGCCGCGGGATTGTGGCCGCCGTCGAGCCAGACGGTGGTGCCCGCGGGCACCACCGCCACCGCCGGCCCGTCGCTGAGCCGTTGCAGCCGGGCGGGCCAGCGGGCCTCGCGCAGACCGCGCGCCACGGCCCGCTCGTCGATCGGCGGCCTCCGCCAGCTGCAGCGCCGCGGCCGCCGCCAGCCCGGCATTGAGGAGCTGGTGGCGGCCGGCGAGGGCCGGACGCGGCAGGTCCAGCCGTGCCGCACCCGCCTCCACCACGAGTCCGTCGGCCGTGGCGTGCAGGTCCCAGTCGCGGCCGTGCCGGAGCAGCGGCGCGCCGAGCTCCGCTGCCCGGGTCTCGATCACCGCCAGCGCCTCGGGGTGCTGCGGCGCCAGCAGCGCCGGCACGCCCGGCTTGAGGATGCCGGCCTTCTCGAACGCGATGCTGGCCAGTCGGTCGCCGAGATAGCTCTCATGGTCCATCGAGACCGGCGTGATCAGGCACAGGCGCGGCCTGGGCACGACGTTGGTGGCGTCGAGCCGCCCGCCCAGCCCGGTCTCGAGCAGCACCCACTCGGCCCCGCCCTCGGCGAAGGCCAGGAAGGCGGCGGCGGTGGTGATCTCGAAGAAGGTGATCGGCTGGCCGACATTGGCGTCCTCGCAGCGCTCGAGGCAGCGGGCCAGGCGCTCCTCGGCGATCGGCGCGCCGTCGATCAGGATGCGCTCGTTGAACGCGACCAGATGGGGCGAGATGTAGCGGTCGACCCGGCGCCCGGCCGCCTGCAGCATGGCGGCCAGCATGGCCAGGGTGCTGCCCTTGCCGTTGGTGCCGGCGATGTGGACCACCGGCGGCAGCCGGCGCTCGGGGTTGCCCAGCGCCGCCAGCAGGCGCTCCACCCGGCCGAGCGAGAGATCGATGCTCTTGGGGTGGAGTGCCTGCAGCCGCGCCAGGATCAGGTCACACGCGCGGCTCGCCATGCCCCGCATCCGCATGAGCGTCGGCGCGCGGCTGCGGCGCCTCGACCTGGCCCGGCGCCAATTCGGTGATCACGCGGGCGTCGGTCGCCCGGTCGGGCCGCTGCAGCAGGTCGAGCAGCCGCGCCAGCGTGGCGCGCAGCTGGAAGCGGTGCACCACCTGGTCGACCATGCCGTGCGCCAGCAGATATTCCGCCCGCTGGAATCCCTCCGGCAGCTTCTCGCGGATGGTCTGCTCGATCACCCGCGCCCCGGCGAAGCCGATCATCGCCCCGGGCTCGGCGAGATGGATGTCGCCGATCATGGCGAAGGAGGCGGTGACCCCGCCCGTGGTCGGGTCGGTCAGGATGACGATGTAGGGCAGGCCCGCCTCCTTGACCTCCCCGACCGCCACGGTGGTGCGCGCCATCTGCATCAGGGACAGCGCGCCCTCCTGCATCCGTGCGCCGCCGGAGGCCGTCACCACGACGAAGGCGGCGTCGCCGGCGACCGCCTCGCGGGCGGCGGCGACGAAGCCCTCGCCGAGGCTGGTGCCCATCGAGCCGCCCATGAACTCGAAGTTCATGACCGCGATCACCGCCGGCAACCCGCCGATCCGGCCGATGGCCGCCTCCAGCGCGTCGCCGGCCCTGGTCTTGGCCTGCGCCTCGCGCAGCCGGTCGGCGTATTTCTTCTGGTCGCGGAAGCGCAGGGGATCGGGTGCGCTGCGCGGCATCTCCAGCTGCTGCCAGCTGCCCTGGTCGAACAGCGCCGCGAAGCGGTAGTCGGGCCCGACCCGCATATGGTGGTCGCAGTGCGGGCAGACCCGCTGGTTGGCCTCGAGGTCGCGGTGGAAGATCATCCGCTCGCACGACGCGCATTGCTGCCAGAGATTCTCCGGGACCTCGGGCTTGTCGCGCGTGTAGAGGGCGCGGATCTTGGGCCGGACATAGTCGGTGAGCCAGCTCATGCGCGGGCGCCACGCACGGCCTCGGCGAGGGCGC
This sequence comes from uncultured Alphaproteobacteria bacterium, assembly GCA_963720725.1. Taxonomy (GTDB): domain Bacteria; phylum Pseudomonadota; class Alphaproteobacteria; order Geminicoccales; family Geminicoccaceae; genus Benzoatithermus. The sequence continues at coordinate 418,164 of CAVRGN010000013.1, read as the reverse complement.
GCACCTTGGCATGGAGGGCCGGCACCAGGTCCGGCGTCGCCCGGCCCGCCTGGGCGAGATTCGCGGCGATCAGGTCGACCAGCGCCGAGCCCACGACGGCGGCATCGGCGATGCGCGCGATCTCGGCCGCCTGCTCGGGCTCGCGGATGCCAAAGCCCACCGCGACCGGCAGGCGCGTGTGCCGCTTGATGCGCGCGACCTCGGGTGCGACCCGGTTCGCCACGGCCGCCTTCTGGCCGGTGATGCCGGTGACCGAGACGTAGTAGAGGAAGCCCGAGATGTTCTCGAGCACCGCCGGCAGCCTCTTGTCGTCGGTGGTGGGGGTGGCGAGCCGGATGAAATCGAGCCCCGCGGCGCGCGCCGGCAGGCAGAGCTCGGGGTCCTCCTCGGGCGGCAGGTCGACTACGATCAGCCCGTCGGCCCCGGCGTCCCTGGCATCGGCCAGAAAGCGCGCGTTGCCGTAGCTGTAGATCGGGTTGTAGTAGCCCATCAGCACGATCGGGACCGCATTGTCCCGCGCCCGAACCTTACGGACGAGCTCGAAGGTCGTGGCCATGCGCGCCCCGGCCGCGAGCGCGCGCAGGCTCGCGGCCTGGATCGAGGGCCCGTCGGCCATGGGGTCGGTGAACGGCATGCCGATCTCGATCAGGTCGGCCCCCGCCTCGGGCAGGCCGGCCAGGAGCTCGGCCGAGGTCGCGAGATCGGGATCGCCCGCAGTGAGGAAGGTGACCAGCCCCGCCCGGCCCTCGGCGCGCAGCTGCGCGAAACGCGCGTCGATCCGCCCGCTCACAGCTGGAACCCCATGGCCTTGCTGATCGTGAACACGTCCTTGTCGCCCCGCCCGCACAGATTCATGACGATGATCTGGTCACGGCCGAGCGTCGGCGCCAGCTTCACCACTTGGCCGATGGCATGGCTGGGCTCGAGTGCGGGCAGGATGCCCTCCAGGCGCGAGCAGAGCGAGAACGCGGCCAGCGCCTCGTCGTCGGTGATCGCCTCGACCTCGATCCGCCCGATGTCCTTGAGCCAGGACAGCTCCGGCCCGATGCCCGGATAGTCGAGCCCGGCGGAGATCGAGTGCGGCTCGATCACCTGGCCCTCCTCGTCCTGGAGCAGGTAGGAGCGCTGGCCGTGCAGGATGCCCGGCCGGCCGGCGGTCATCGCCGCCGCATGCTCGCCGCTGGCGATGCCGTGGCCCGCGGCCTCGACCGCCACGATCCGCACCTCGCGGTCGTCGAGGAAGGGATGGAACAGGCCCATGGCGTTGGAGCCGCCGCCGACGGCCGCCACCAGCACGTCGGGCAGCCGGCCCTCCTTCTCGTGCAGCTGGGCCTTGGCCTCGGTGCCGATGATCGACTGGAAGTCGCGCACCATGGCGGGGTAGGGGTGCGGGCCGGCCACCGTGCCGATGACGTAGAAGGTGTCCTGCGGATTGCTGACCCAGTCGCGCAAGGCCTCGTTGAGCGCGTCTTTCAGCGTGCGCGAGCCCGAGCTCACCGGCCGGACCTCGGCACCCAGGAGCTTCATGCGGAAGACGTTGGGCTGCTGCCGCTCGATGTCGCGCTCGCCCATGTAGACGATGCATTCCAGGCCGAAGCGGGCGGCGACGGTGGCGGTCGCCACGCCGTGCTGGCCGGCCCCGGTCTCGGCGATGATCCGCTTCTTGCCCATCCGCCGGGCCAGCATCATCTGGCCCAGCACGTTGTTGATCTTGTGCGCACCGGTGTGGTTGAGCTCGTCGCGCTTGAAGTAGACCTTGGCCCCGCCGAGATGGTCGGTCAGGCGCTCGGCGAAGTAGAGCGGCGAGGGGCGGCCGACATAGTCCTTGAACCAGCCGTCCAGCTCGGCGGCGAAGGCCGGGTCGCGCTTGGCGTCCTCGTAGGCCTGCTCGAGCTCCAGGATCAGCGGCATCAGGGTCTCGGCGACGAAGCGGCCGCCATGGATGCCGAACCGCCCGTGCTCGTCCGGGCCGTTGCGCAGGCTGTTGGGCATGGTCATCGAGCGGAATCCTCATCGGCGCGGGCCACGGCCGCGAAAAAGGCGTCGAGCTTGTTGGGGTCCTTCACGCCCGGCCGGCTCTCGACCCCGGACGACACGTCGACCAGCGGCGCTCCGGTCAGGGCCAGGGCCAGGGCCACGTTGCCGGCATGCAGCCCGCCGGCCAGCAGCCAGGGTCGGTCCAGCGCCAGGCCCTCGAGCAGCCGCCAGTCGAATGGCAGGCCGTGGCCGCCGGGCCAGGCGGCGTCGCGCGGCGGCTTGGCATCGAACAGGACCATGTCGGCGGCCTCGGCATGGGCCGGCAGCGCCGCCAGATCGTCCGCCGTCTCGACGCGCAGCGCCTTGATGACCATGCAACCGAAGCGCAGCCCGATCTCGGCCACCCGCTCGGGCGCCTCGTAGCCGTGCAGTTGCAGGGCATCGAGCGGCACCGCCCGCAGCAGCGCCTCGATCTCGGCGTCGCTCGCATCCACGACCAGACCCACCGTGCGTACGCCTTCCGGCGCCAGCGCCACGAGGTCGCGCGCCGGCGCGGGGGCGACGCAGCGCGGCGAGGGCGGATAGAACACGAAGCCTAGAAAGGCCGCGCCCAGGCGCGCGGCCTGCTCGACGCGCTCGGGCTCGGTGAGCCCGCAGATCTTGACCCGCGGCGACATTTCAGGCGGCGGGCCGAAGCTGCCGTGCCAAGTCCGCCGCGGCCGCATCCGGCGCCGGAGCGCGGGTGATCGGCCGGCCGACCACCAGGATGTCGGCACCCGCCGCCAGGGCCTGCGCCGGCGCCATGGTGCGCTTCTGGTCGTCGCCGCCGCCGGCGGGGCGGATGCCGGGCACCACGATCTTCGGGCCCGGCCCGAGCGCACGGCGCAGCCCCGCGATCTCAAGCGGCGAGCACACCAGGCCGTCCAGGCCGGCGGACACGGCCAGGCGTGCCAGCCGCAGCGCCTGCTGGTCGGGCGCGTCTGCGACCCCGGTCTCGGCGAGATCGGCGGCGTCGAGGCTGGTCAGCACGGTCACCCCCAGCAGCCAGGGCCGCACGGGCGCCGCAGCCGCGGCTTCCGCCGCCGCCTCCAGCATGGACCGGCCGCCCGACGCGTGTAGGGTGAGCATCGACACGCCAAGCTTCGCAACCTCGCGCACGGCGCCTGCCACGGTGTTGGGGATGTCGTGCAGCTTGAGGTCGAGGAAGACCGGCAGGCCCAGTGCCGTCACCGCCTCGACACCGCGCGGACCTTGTGCCGTGAAGAACTCGAGGCCGAGCTTGATCCCGCCGACATGCGGCGCCAGCGCCCGGACCAGAGCGATGGTACCCGGGAGGTCGGGGCGGTCGACGGCGCAGAAGACGGGATTGTTCACGGGGCAGGTACCGGTTCGACGGCGGAGCAAGGCGAGGCGAGCTTATAGCAGAGGCCGCCAGCGCTGCCAAAGCGCGGCTGGCCGCGGCGGGACGGCGTCGCCGTCTATTGTGCCACCGGGTTGGCGATCCGGTAGACCTCGCCCGGCCAGGGCGCAGCAGAGGGGTCCAGCACACCGGTGACGTAGAGCACGCTGGCGTCGGCGCCGAAGCCGACATTGGAGACGTTGGGTGCAGGCGGGTCGATCGTCGCCAGCAGCTTGCCCTCGGGGTCCGCGACCAGCACCTTTCCGCCCTCGTAGAGCGCGATGTAGAGATTCCCCTGGGCGTCGGTCTTGAGCCCGTCGGGCGCCAAGGGCGGGCCACCGCCGGCGATGTCGTTGACACGGGCGAACTCGCGCCGGTCGGACAGACTGCCGTCATCGCCGACCGTGAACGCCACGATCCGGTAGGCATAGGTTTCCGAGCAGTAGAGGGTCCGGCCATCCGGCGACAAAGCCAAGCCGTTGGCGTAGTGCAGGTCGTCGGCGACCGTGCGCAGCGTTCCGCCGGGCGCAAGATAGAGGATCTTCCCGACGATGGGTGCGGTCTCCCACGGACCCGAGGCCGACATGAACACGCCGCCGCCGGCGTCCGCCACGAAGTCGTTGGGGCCGACGAACGCGGCGCCGACGGCGTCATGGTCGTAGACCTGCAGCGTGCCGCCCGAGGGTGCTACCCGCACCAGCATGTTCTGGTCGTAGCAGGTGACCAGGAGATCGGATCCGGCCTGGACCAGGGCAGCCGGACCGCAGCCCGGACGCTCCCACAGCTTGGTCAGGGTGCCGTCTTGCTCGAGCCGAAGGATGGTGTGGCCGCCATACTCGACGAACAGCAGCGCGCCATTGAACCAGAGCGGGCCTTCCGGGAACTTCACGTCCTTGGCGACGACCTCGATCTCCGTGGCCGCAACACCCTGTACCAGTCCCGCGGCCAGCGCGGCGGCCAGAACGGAGCGAAGCAGCGCCTCGCGCATCGGACCTTCCCCTCGCCGTTGCGGCCTCACGCCTGCGGTGCCGTCAGCGCCATGCTCTGGGTCTTGCGGCGGGCGTGCTCCAGCGCCTCCTGCTCCTCGCGCTCGCGCTTGAGCCGGTCCTGGTACTCGACCGCGCGCACCTTGCGGCGCAGGGCCCGCGCCTCGCGCCGGTCGGCGTGGGCGGAAAGCCAGGTCGCGGTGCCGCCGAGGACGGCACCGACGAACAGCCCGATCAGGAACACGGCGTAGAGCGGCATTCGGTAGATGAACGGCAACGGCCAGAACACGATCTCGACGATCTGGCGATTGTCCACCGACAGCACGACGATCACGAGCGCGCCCAGGAGCGCGAGGAGGAAGGTCAACAGCTTCAGCATCGGCGACGACTCCTAGGGCAAGCTCGTCCGGCAGGCGCGATTCATTCGAAGACGTTCAACCGGTCACGCAGTTCTTTGCCGGTCTTGAAGTAGGGCACAACCTTGTTGGGCACCGCGACCTCGTCGCCGGTGCGCGGGTTGCGGCCGACTCGCTCGCCTCGGGAGCGGACCGAGAACGCGCCGAACCCCCGCAGCTCCACGCGATCGCCCCGGGCCAAGGCGGCACTGATCTCGTCGAACACGCGCGCCACGATGCGCTCGATGTCACGCACGTAGAGATGCGGGTTCGCCTCGGCGAGCCGCTTGATCAAGTCCGACTTGGTCATGCCTCCGATCCGGTGCACAGGGGCATCGTCCGGTCTGTCGCGGGATCCGGCCCCTTTCGTCGGACAGTGCCAAACGGCGGATGGAGCGTCAAGGAAAGGGGGCGGGACACAATGGCGTCCCGCCCCCTCGGTTTCCCTCGACCCGGACGGCCCGGGTGCCACCTCAATCCTTGGTCTGCTCTTCCTGCTTCTGGCGGAAAGCGGCACCCAGGATGTCGCCCAGGCTGGCGCCGCTGTCGGACGAGCCGAACTCGGCCATGGCCTGCTTCTCGTCATCGAGCTCCAGGGCCTTGACCGAGAGGGTCAGCCGCCGGCTGCCGGCGTCGACGTTCATCACCCTGGCGTCGAGCTTCTCGCCGGGGGCGAACCGCTCGGGGCGCTGCTCGTCGCGGTCGCGGGCCAGCTCCACCTTGCGGATGAAGCCCGTGGCACCGCTCGTGGTCTCGACCTCGATGCCGCCGGCATTGATCTCCTTGACCGTGCAGGTCACCCGGTCACCGCGCTTGATGCCCGAGGTCGCCTGGCGGAAGGGATCCTCGCCGAGCTGCTTGATGCCCAGCGAGATGCGCTCCTTCTCGACGTCGACGTCGAGCACCTGCGCGCGGACCATGTCGCCCTTGGTGTACTTCTTGACCGCCTCCTCGCCCGGCAGCTGCCAGTCGAGGTCGGAGAGGTGCACCATGCCGTCGACATCGTGGTCGACACCGACGAACAGGCCGAACTCGGTGATGTTGCGGACCTCGCCCTCGACGATCGTGCCGGCGGGATGGGTCTCGAGGAACGCCTCCCAGGGATTGCCCAGGCACTGCTTGAGGCCGAGGCTGATCCGGCGCTTCTCCGGATCGACCTCGAGAACCATGACCTCGACCTCCTGGGAGGAGGACACGATCTTGCCGGGATGCGTGTTCTTCTTGGTCCAGCTCATCTCTGAGACGTGGACCAGACCTTCCACGCCCGGCTCCAGCTCGACGAACGCGCCGTAGTCGGTGATGTTGGTGACACGGCCGGTGAACTTGGCACCCACCGGGTATTTGAGCTCCACGCCCTCCCAGGGATCCGCCTCGAGCTGCTTCATGCCGAGGCTGATGCGCTGGGTCTCGCGGTTGAAGCGGATCACCTGGACGCGGACGTTCTGGCCGACGCCCAGGACGTCGCTGGGATGATTGACGCGCTTCCAGGAGATGTCGGTGACGTGGAGCAGGCCGTCGAGGCCGCCCAGGTCGACGAAGGCGCCGTAGTCGGTGATGTTCTTGACCACGCCGTCCAGGATCTGGCCCTCGGCCAGCGTCGCCAGGAGCTCGTTGCGCTGCTCGGCCCGGCTCTCCTCGAGCACGGCGCGCCGGCTGACCACGATGTTGCCGCGGCGGCGGTCCATCTTGAGGATCAGGAACGGCTCGGTCTTGTTGATCAGCGGCCCGATGTCGCGCACCGGCCGGATGTCGACCTGGCTGCCGGGCAGGAAGGCCACGGCACCGCCCAAATCGACGGCGAAGCCGCCCTTGACGCGGCCGAAGATGTGACCCTCGACCTTGCTGGTGTCGGTGAACGCGCGCTCGAGCCGGTTCCAGCTCTCCTCGCGCTTGGCCTTCTCGCGGCTGAGGACGACCTCGCCACCCTTGTTCTCGAACCGCTCGACGAACACCTCGACCGGGTCGCCGACCCGCACCTCGGGCGGCTGCCCGGGTGAGCCGAACTCCTTGAGCGGCACGCGGCCTTCCGACTTGAGGCCGACATCGACGATGACGATGTCATCGTCGAGACCGACGACCGTGCCGCGGACGACGCCGCCTTCGAGGCGGGCGCTCGGGCTCAGGGTCTCGTCGAGCATCGCCGCGAAATCGTCCAGGGACGGCCGCGGCGCGATGGTCTGGGTGGCTTCCTGCATTCGGGCTCCAGGCAAGGTGCCGTCGTGCGCGACGGGCACCGTCCGACCAACCGGCCGGGGTTGGGGTTGCACATGCGAACGATTCGGTTCAGTCGACGGGGCGTCCGGCGGCGGCAAGCCCGGCTGCGATGTGGTCGCGGGCCGCCGCGAAGGCGGCCTGCGCATCGAGCTCGGTCGTGTCGAGCACCCAGGCGTCGGGAGCAATACGCATCGGCGCGACCGCCCTGTCCGCATCGCGGCGATCACGCTCCAGCAACTCTTCCAAAACCGCGGCGTATATAGGCGCATCGCCGCGACCCCGCAACTCCTCGTACCGGCGTCGCGCCCGTTCCGGGTCGCTGGCGGTGACGAACAGCTTGAAGGCCGCATCGGGGCGGATCACCGTGCCCACGTCGCGCCCCGCCAGCACGGCACCCCGGCCGTTCCCGCCGAACTGGCGCTGGAAGGGCAGCAGGGCCGCGCGCACCGCCGGCACGGCGGCCACGATCGACGCCCCCTGCCCGATGCCCTCGCCGCGCAGCCGGCCGGCCTCGACGTCGCCGGGCGCCAGCGCCTGGGCCGCCGCTACCGCCGCGACCGCATCGGTGAAGGCCTGCCCCCGATCCAGGAGCACCCGCGCCACCGCCCGGTAGAGCAGGCCGGTATCGAGGAAGGCGAGTTGGAAATGCTCGGCCAAGCGCCGCGCCAGCGTGCTCTTGCCCGAGGCGGCGGGGCCGTCGACGGCGATGACCACGGGCGCGCTCATCTCCCGCCCCCGACGGGCGCGATCGCCGCACCGAGGCCGTTCATCAGGTCGGCGAAGCCGGGAAAGCTGGTCTCGATCGCCTCGGCGCCCTCGACCACAACCGGTTCGCGGGCCAGCCCGCCGAGGACGAGAAAGCTCATGGCGATGCGATGGTCGAGCTTGGCGTCGACGGTAGCGGCCCCGGCGGGCCTGGCGCCGCCATGCACGATCAGGTCGTCGCCCGCGACCTCGACCGCCACCCCGCAGGCGGCGAGGCCGTCGGCCATGGTGGCGAGGCGGTCGCTTTCCTTGACCCGCAGCTCGGCCAGCCCGCGCATGACCGTGGTGCCGCGCGCCAGCGCTGCCGCGACCGAGAGTACGGGATATTCGTCGATCATGGCCGGCGCCCGCTCGGGCGGCACCTCGACGCCATGCAGCTCGCCGCCGCGGACGAGGAGATCGCCCACGGGCTCGCCGCCGGCGCTGCGTTCGTTCTCGACCAAGAGGTCGGCCCGCATCTCGCGCAAGGTGGTGTAGAGACCCGTGCGCAACGGATTGAGGCAGACGCCCTCGAGCCGTACCACCGATCCGGGCGCGCAGGCCGCCGCCACGGTCGGAAAGCCGGCGGAGGACGGATCGCCGGGGACGAGGAAGCTCTGCGGCCGGAGCTCGGGCTGGCCCTTGACGGTCACCCGCCGCCCGCCGCCTGCCAGGACCTCGACCGCGACCTCGGCGCCCATGGCGGTCAGCATGCGCTCGCTGTGGTCGCGCGACGCCGCCTGCTCGACCACGGTGGTGGCACCGGGTGCGTGAAGGCCGGCCAGCAGCACCGCCGACTTCACCTGGGCCGAGGCCACCGGGCTCTCGTAGACGATCGGCAGGAGATCGGTCCGCCCGGTCAGTGCCAGGGGCAGACGGCCGCCGCTGCGCGACAGGAAGCTGACGCCCATCCGGCTCAAGGGCTCGATCACCCGACGCATCGGCCGCGAGCGCAGCGAGGCGTCGCCGCTGAGGAAGCTGGTGAAGGCATGGCCGGCGAGGAGGCCCATCAACAGCCTGGCGCCGGTGCCGGCATTGCCCATGTCGAGCACGTCCGCGGGCTCGGCGAGGCCGCCGACCCCGACGCCCCAGACCCGCCAGCTGCCCGGTCCGAGGCGCTCGATCTCGGCGCCCATGGCGCGCAGGGCGCCCGCCGTGGCGAGCACGTCCTCACCCTCGAGCAGGCCGGCGATCCGGCTCTCGCCCACGGCCATGGCCGCCAGCATCAAGGAGCGGTGGGAAATCGACTTGTCGCCCGGCAGTGGCGCCGCACCGGAAAGAGCGCCGTGCGGCGCCGCCCGCAACAACATGACCCGCAAACCTGTTGGAAGCCCTGGAACCCGATCGCCCCGCCCGGGCGAGGAAATTGCTTTTGACAGCTTGGTGCCGGCATGGCAATTGCCCGCCTCGCTTCGCACCTGCCACCGGAGAGAGTGTTTGGCCAAGCCGGAATGGGGCACCAAGCGGATCTGCCAGAGCTGCGGCGCCCGCTTCTACGACTTCGGCCGCTCACCGATCACCTGCCCCGCCTGCGGGGCCGTGTTCGACGTCGAGGTGCTCAACCGCGCCCGCCGGACGCGGCCGTCCTCGCGCATAGCCGCGGTCGCCGCGACCGGCATCGTCGCCGACGAGGCCGAACTCGAGCCGGAAGCCGAGACCGAGGAGGTCGAGGAAGAGGCGGTGATCGAGGAGGAAGAACCGGTCATCGAAACCGAGGACGACGCCGAGGAGGACGAGAGCCTGATCGAGGACGTGTCCGAACTTGGCGAGGACGAGGACATGTCCGACGTCATCGAGGGCGGCATCGACGACGAGCCGCGCTAGGCCCGGGACGGCGCCAACTTGCCGCTTGCGTGCGGTCGGCGTCTTCCTTATCTAGCCCAGACTTCGGAGGGGCCGTAGCTCAGCTGGGAGAGCGCCTGAATGGCATTCAGGAGGTCGACGGTTCGATCCCGTTCGGCTCCACCACCCTCTTCCTTCGACCTTGAGCGAACGCCGGCAGACCGGCTCCGACGTGATCCCGCAGCAGCCGGCTAGGTCGCGGCGAGTGCTCGCCGGAACACCACCTTGTCCTCGCCTTCCTGGTAGTAGTCGCGGATCCGCGCCTCCTCGTCGTAGCCGCCTTTGCGGTAGAAGGCGCGCACTGGCGCGAAGGCCGGTAGACCCGACGTCTCGACCAGCAGCAGGCGCTCGCCGCGCATCGTCAACGCCTCCTCGACGTGCCGCAGAAGCGCCTTGCCGTGACCCTGGCCCTGCAGGTCGGGATGGACCGCGATCAGATAGAGGTTCCACGTGCCCTGGGTCATCCGCTCCGGGCCGCAATAGACCACGCCCATAGGCCCGCCCGCGTCGAGGGTCAGCCAGAAGCCCTCGCTGAAGTCGCGCCGCAGATAGGCGGCGATCATCCCGTCCAGCATTGCCGAGGGGAACAGGCCCACGGCGTCGACGAGGGCCTTCAGGCCCGGCAGGTCGCCCGGTGAGGTTGCCCGGACCGTGGCAGCTGTCTCGCCCATCAGTCGGGCTCCCTGGTGGCGGTTGGCACAGGTGCGGGACGCTCGGGCCGGGGCGGCTTGGGCGGCTGGGTCAGCAGTGCCACCCGGCTCATGAAGGCCGCGTCCTCCCCCCTGGCGAGCAGCGGCGCCGCGTCGGCGACGGCGTCCAGCAGCGGCTCGAGCCAGGTCTGCTCGACCTTGTGGAAATCCGACAGGACATGGCCGGTGACCCGGTCCTTGTGGCCGGGATGGCCGATGCCCAGGCGCACGCGCCGGAACTCGCGCGAGCCGAGGCAGGCGTCGGCGCTGCGCAAGCCGTTGTGGCCGGCGACACCGCCGCCCAGCTTGACCCGCACCTTGCCGGGTGCCAGGTCGAGCTCGTCGTGGAACACGACCACGTCGCCCAGCGGCACCTTCATGAAGCGTGCGGCATCGGCGATGGCCCGGCCGCTCTCGTTCATGAAGGTCTGCGGCTCCAGCAGCCAGACGCGCTCGCCGTCGAGCAGGCCCTCGGCGAGCTTGCCCTGGAACCGCTGACGCCACGGCCCGAAGCGGTGCCGGTCGGCGATCCGCTCCACCGCCATGAACCCGGCATTGTGCCGGTGGCGGGCGTAGCGGTCGCCCGGGTTGCCCAGCCCGACGAAGAGCTTCATCGGGCCGGCAGTCCCGGCATCGCTCAGCCGGCCGCCGGGGTCTCGGCGTCGGCGGCCGCGGTCTCGGTCACCACGGTCGGCGGCACGATCGAGCAGATGGTGAAGTCGCGGTCGGTGATCGCGGACTTCACGCCGGCGGGCAGCGTGACGTGGCTGATATGGATCGAATTGCCGATCTCGCGGCCGGCCAGGTCGACCAGGATCTCGCCCGGGATCGCGTCGGCCGGGCAGACCAGCTCCAGCGTGCGGCGGACGGTGTTGAGCACCCCGCCGCGCTTGAGGCCGGGCGACTGCTCCTCGTGGACGAACCGCACCGGCACGTCGACGTGGATCACCGCACCCTGCTCGGCGCGCAGGAAGTCGACATGCAGCGGATCGTCGCTGACCGGGTGGAGCTGGGCCTCGCGGGGCAGCACCTTCAGGCGCTCGTCGCCGAAGTCGAGCTCGAACACCGTGCTGAAGAAGCGCGGGTTCTTGGACAGCTCGAGCCGGATCTCCTTCAGCGGCATCGCGATCCGCAACGGCTCCTTGGCGCCGCCATAGACGATGGCCGGGATCTTCTTCTCCCGCCGGAGCTGCCGTGCCGGGCCCTTGCCCAGCTTCTCGCGGCGCTCGGCCGCAAACACCGTGGTCATGCTCGTTTCCCTTCGCCCCTCCGGCATGCCGACCATCGGCACCCCGGACAGGCCGTTGCACAATCTAGTCGAACAGGCTGGAGACCGAGCTCTCGCTCGAGATCCGGCTGATCGCCTCGCCCATGAGCTGCGCCACCGAGAGCACGCGGACCTTGGAGGTCACCCGCACGCCCTCGCTGGGTCGGATGCTGTCGGTGATCACCAGCCGCTCCAGGGAGCTGGCGGCGATCCGGGCCACCGCCCCGGCCGACAGGACGCCGTGGGTGACGTAGGCTTGCACCGACACCGCCCCGGCCTCCATCAAGGCGTCGGCGGCGTTGCACAGCGTACCGCCGCTGTCCGCGATGTCGTCGACCAGGATGCAGCGCATGCCACGCACGTCCCCGATCACGTTCATGACCTCGGAGACGCCCGCGCGCTCGCGGCGCTTATCGATGATGGCCAGATTCACGTCAAGCCGCTTGGCGAAGCCGCGCGCCCGGCTGACCCCGCCGACGTCGGGCGAGATCACCATGAGCTGGTCCTGGCCGACATGGCTCAGAATGTCCGGCACCATGAGCGGTGCGGAGTAGAGATTGTCGACCGGGATGTCGAAGAAGCCCTGGATCTGCCCGGCATGCAGCTCCAGCGTCAGGACCCGGTCGGCACCCGCCTCGGTGATCAGGTTGGCCACGAGCTTGGCCGAGATCGGCGTGCGCGGTCCCGGCTTCCGGTCCTGCCGGGCATAGCCGAAATAGGGGATGACCGCCGTGATCCGCCTGGCCGACGCGCGCTTGAGCGCGTCGATGATCACCAGCAGCTCCATCAGATTGTCGTTGGCCGGGTACGAGGTCGACTGGATGACGAACACATCCTCGCCGCGTACGTTCTCGTGGATCTCGACGAACACCTCCATGTCGGCGAAGCGATGCACGGTGGCCTTGGTCAGCTCGACCCGCAACGAGGCGGCGATCGCCTCGGCCAGGGGTCGGTTGCTGTTGCCGGCGAGCAGTTTCATGGAGCGGCGTCCCCGGCGCGGCGGGCGGGCATGACGAAGGGCGCCGGTTTCTACCAAGCGGTGACAATGGAGTAAACGTTCGCAGGCCCCGGGACGGGCGGGTGGTCAGCCGCGTGTTGCCGCACCGGGTGCGCCCTGTGCCCCCGGCGCCAGCCCGGCGATCTCCAAGAGCAGCTTCTTGCGCACGGCGTCCTCGAAACTGGTGTCGCCGTCGACCGTGACCACGAAGCTGGCGGGGCCGCCGATGATCCGCCGGGCGAACTCGCCCTCGAGATCGCCGCCCACGGGGCGGCCCGAGCAGGTGCGGCAGAGCACCGCCAGGCCGTTGATGGTGATGCCGGCGTCCAGCGCCCGCTCGCGCGCCAGGGCCAGCGGCACGCCGCCCCAGCTCCAGGCGCTGTCGGCCGAGACGTCGATCACCAGGCGCTCGCCCTGGAACGCGTTGGCCTCGATCTGCCGCTGGGCGAAGTCGATCACGCTGCCGATGGCATTGCGGCCGAAGGCGAGCCGCGGGGTGGTGCGCAGCGCCTGGGCGAAGGCGGCGGCACTCTCGGGCCCGTCGATCACCTGCCAGGGCACGACCACCTCCTGCGAGGACTGGTCGCCCCATTCGACATAGGTCACGGCGATCCGCCCCAGATAGCCGACGCCGATCGCCTGCAGGATCTCGCCCGAGGTGATCGCGGCGGCGTAGCCTTCGCGCTGCAGTCGGATCTCGCCCTCGTCGATCGAGCCCGACGCGTCGGCGGCCAGCACCAGCTCGAGATCGACGGGCTCGGCGCCCATGGCGGTGCCGGCGCATGCCAGCAAGCCCACCGCCAGCGCCCGAATGCCGTACCGCATGTCGCCCGTCCATCGCCGGTTGCCACCTGGCAGCCAGGAAAGCGGAGCCGTGCCGGACTGTCCGCTCACGTTTCGGCGGGCGGAGCGTTCAGTCGATCAGCTCGCGAAAGCGCAGCAGACCGCCGCCGGCCAGCGTCAGCGTCAGGCTCGTGCCGTCGTCGCCCACCACATAGCCCTCGGTGCGGCCCAGGGCGTCGAAGAAGGCGCGCTCCTCCTCCATCGCCGGCGGCGGGCAGGCCATCATCGTCGCCCCCATCCCGGTGAGCTTCAGGTTGCGCCCGTCGATCGCGGCGGTGGCGAACCAACGGTTGCAGCCGCCCTGCCCCGACGCCTGCTCGGCCGGCGTGTCGATCGCCAGCGTGATCATGGCGGTCGGCCGCCGGACTGCTCCTTCCGCCGCGGGCAGCAGCTCGAACAGGCGCCAGGTCTTGCCGGCGAACGGGTCGGCCGGCGGCTCGACCGCCACCTTGCGCACCTGCTCGCGCAGGACCGTGCGCACCGCCGATGCGTCGGCGGGTGGATCGGCCACCGGGATCTCCTCGACGGAAAGCCGGTAGCGGTAGCCCGGCTCGAAGCTGAAGCCCTCGATCTGGCCGTGGAACAGGCGCCAGGGCTCGTCGGCGCCGTCGCGTATGCGCATGCACTGCGTCTTCGCGACGCCGGAGCACTCCACCAGCTTGCTGTCGACGTCGATCGTGCGCAGCGCGGCTTCGGCGGTGCGGCCGCCGAGCAGCAGGGCCAACGCGACGAGAAGGGGGCGCAGAAGCATGGGCGCGTTTCCTCAAGGGCCGACACGATGGCGAGCCTAGCAGCCCCGCGCCGCGCCTCAAGCCGGACCGGGGCCGGCGGATCAGTAGGAGCGCGGCAGGCCCAGCACCTTCTCGGCGATGAAGGCCAGGATCAGGTTGGTGGACACCGGCGCCACCTGGTAGAGCCGGGTCTCGCGGAACTTGCGCTCGATGTCGTAGTCGACGGCGAAGCCATAGCCGCCATGGGTCTGCAGGCAGACATTGGCGGCCTCCCACGAGGCGTCGGCGGCGAGCAGCTTGGCCATGTTGGCCTCGGCGCCGCAGGGCAGCCCGGCATCGAACAGTCGGCAGGCCTCGAAGCGCATCAGGCTCGCGGCCTCGACATGGACATGGGCGCGGGCGATCGGGAACTGCACGCCCTGGTTCTGGCCGATCGGCCGCCCGAACACCTGCCGCTCGCCGGCGTAGGCCGCGGCCCTGGCCACGAACCAGCGGCCGTCGCCCACGCATTCGCCGGCGATCAGTGCCCGCTCGGCATTGAGCCCGTCCAGGATATAGCGGAAGCCCCGGCCCTCCTCGCCGATGAGGTTCTCCGCCGGGATCTCCAGGCCGTCCATGAACAGCTCGTTGGTGTCGTGGCTGACCATGTTGGCGATCGGGCGGACCTCCAGGCCGCGCCCGACCGCCTCGCGCAGGTCGACCAGGAACACGGACAGGCCGTCGGATCGGCGCGCCACCTCGGCCAGCGGCGTGGTGCGCGCGAGCAGGATCATCAGGTCGGAATGACCGACGCGCGAGATCCAGACCTTCTGCCCGCTCACCACGTACCGGTCGCCCCGGCGCACGGCCGTGGTCCTGATCCGCGTGGTATCGGTGCCAGCCTCCGGCTCGGTCACCGCCATAGCCTGCAGACGGAGCCCGCCGCTGGCGATCTGCGGCAGCCACCGCGCCTTCTGCTCGGGCGAGCCGTGCCGCAGCAGCGTGCCCATATTGTACATCTGTCCGTGGCAGGCGCCGGCATTGCCGCCCGCACGGTTGATCTCCTCCATGATCACCGAGGCCTCGGCCAGTCCCAGGCCGGAGCCGCCATAGTCCTGCGGGATCAGTGCCGCCAGCCAACCCGCCGCGGTGAGCGCCGCGACGAACTCCTCGGGATAGCCGCCGGCCCGGTCGACGCCGCGGAAGTATTCGGCCGGAAACCGCGTGCACAATGCGCGGATCGCCTCGCGCAGCTCGTGGAACTGATCCGGCTGGTCGGGCATGGTCGGATTCCGCCTGGGTGCGTCGCCTGATCCCTAGCGAAACGGCACCCGCGCCGCACCTATTGCGGTGGCGGAGGCGGCTTGACCACCGGGCCTACCGCGGCGCCATCGTCCGGCGGCGGCTCGACCAATCCCGGGTCGATGCCCTTGGGCGGCTGGATGACGCCGTTGGTCTCGGACAGATCCTCGCTCAGGCTGTCGGTCTGCGGCGGCGGCCCGATCGGACGCTGCGGCTCGATCTTCTCCGGCACCACCTGCGGGCTGCCGGCGGGAGGCGGATCGGCCGGCACGGTTGGCTCTTGCGCTTGGGCAGACAGCGGCCCGCACAACAGGGCAACGGACAGGGCGAGCGCCAAGCTCGGCCAAATGGCGTCGCGGGTCGTGGCGTGCATGCGGTCTCCCTTGCGCTGCTGCCCGACCAACCCGTCGACGCCGCCGCACGTTCCGCCGAACCTGAAGGGTTGCGCCGGCGAGAAACCGCAACCGGCGGCGGGTTCGCGCTAGCGCACCGCGCCAACGGGCGTCGGCGCGGTGCCGTAGGCAGCGGCCACTTCCCCGATCGCGGCCAGCTTGGCCGCCAGCGGCGACCAGTCGTCGGCGGCCGCTATCGGCGCCCACAGTGCCTCGACCTCGTCGATCAGCAGGGTGACGGGCCGCGCACGGGTGAAATAGGGGTGGTCGAGAGCTGCGTCGGCCGCAGGCTCATGCTCGGCCAGGGCCCCACGCAGGCGGGCGAACTCGGCACCGGCGTAAAGGCTCGCCGAAGGACTGCGCCGCACCCGCTCGGCGTCGGCCACGCCACCGCGGCAATCGAAGAAGGTTTGTTCGAACGGTGCTTGCGTAGCTTGCAGGAACTCGAACAGCGCCTCGACCAGCGCGCCGTCGCCGGGCTCCCCGGACGGGCGCAGGCCCAGGCGGGCCAAGACCGACAAGGCGAGCTCGCGCGGGAACACAGCCCGGTAGCCGGTGAGCACGCGCTCGAGCTCGCCCTGCGACGCCAGCGGCAGGAGGCATTCGGCGAGCCGGGTGAGGTTCCACAACAGCGTCGCGGGCTGCCGGCCGAAGGCGTAGAGGCCGCCATGGTCGAAGTAGGCGGCGGTGAAGCCGGGGTCGTAGGTCGGCAGGAAGCGCCACGGGCCGTAGTCGAAGCTCTCGCCGGTGATGTTGATGTTGTCCGTGTTGAGTACGCCATGGACGAAGCCGGCCGCCAGCCACCGCGCACCGGTCCGCGCGACGCCGGCGACCACCCGCTCCAGGAAGGCCAGCGCCCGTTCGGCCTCGTCCTCGCGCCAGGCTTCGGGCAGGTAGCTCCGGACGGAATGGTCCAGCAGCCGGCTGAGCCCGGCGCGATCCTCGTGGTAGGCGAAGCGCTGGAAGCTGCCGATGCGGATGTGGGAGTGGCTGAGGCGCACCAGCACCGAGGCGCGCGTCGGCGAGGGCTCGTCGCTGCGCTCCAGCTCCTCGCCGGTCTCGACCAGGCTGAAGGTCTTGGAGGTGTCGACGCCCACGGCCTCCAGCAGGCTGCTGGCCAGCAACTCGCGCACGCCCCCTTTGAGCGTCAGCCGGCCGTCGCCGCCGCGCGACCAGGGTGTGCGCCCGCTGCCCTTGGTGCCGAGGTCGAGCAGCCTGCCATCGACCAGGTCGTGCGCCTGCGCGAACAGGAAGCCGCGGCCATCGCCGAGCTGCGGGTTGTACGCCTGGAACTGATGGCCGTGGTAGCGCAGCGCCAGGGGCTCGGCGAAGCTGCCCGGCAGAGGCGCGAACCGGCCGAAATGGTCGAGCCATTCCGAGTCGCTCAGGCCTTCGAGCCCGACGCGCGCGGCCCAGTCCTGGTTGCGGTAGCGCAGGACGTGCCGCGGGAACTCGGCCGGGGTCACCAGGTCGAAGAAGTCCACGCCGAGGCTGGCGTGGTGGCGGGATGGGCGGAATCCGGGGGAAACTGGCATCCCGTGCAAGTGCATGCGGCCCGCGGCCGGGTCAAGGGTGGCCCGGCCGAGGACCCCGCTTCAAGAGTAGCTGGAGCTGCACTCAAGCTTTGGCGCAAGCGACGGGCGGAACCGTGCCCAGGCCGCCGGCTTGCTGTGGCGACGCGGCGCGAGCGGGGACGAAGATGGCGCAGAAGGAAGCATACCGCCCGCGATCGTGGTCACCGCCGGCTCGATCACCCTGCCCCTCCTGTCCAGCTTCTGGCTGGTGGCGGCAGCACAGTCGGCGACGGCGGCGGCGGGGGCGATCTTCGCACCGGCACTCTCCGCCGTCACGCTGGGGATCGTGGGACCTGCCGCCTTCGCGCGCCGCATCGGCCGGAACGAGGCGTTCAACCACGCCGGCAACGCCGCCGCGGCGTCCATCGCCGGGACCACCGCCTACCTGTGGGGTCCCACCGTCGTGTTCTGGCTGATGGCAGTGCTGGCGGTCGCCAGCATCGTGGCGACCTTGCGGATACCGCCGGGAGCCATCGACGACCGTGTCGCCCGCGGCTTGAGCGCCGATCGGGACGATCCTGGCGGCGAGGGCGGGGCGAGGCCTTCCGGGCTCGCCGCCCTGCTGGCGAACCGGCCGCTGCTGGTCTTCGCGGCGTGCGCCGTGCTGTTCCACTTCGCCATCGCGGCGATGCTGCCGCTGGTCGGCCAGAAGCTGGCCCTGGCCGACGCCACGCTCGCCACGACGCTGACCGCCATATGCATCGTCGCGGCCCAGCTGGTGATGGTGCCGGTGGCGATGTTGGTGGGTGCCAGGGCCGACCTGTGGGGGCGCAAGCCGATCTTCCTGGCCGCGTTCGCCACCCTGGCCGCCAGGGGTGCCCTCTACCCGCTCTCCGACGACCCCTTCTGGCTGGTGGGGGTGCAGTGCCTCGACGGGGTGGGGGCTGGGATCTTCGGCACGCTGTTCCCGCTGGTCGTGGCCGATCTCACGCGCGGCACCGGAAGGTTCAACGTCAGCCAGGGTGCGATCGCCAGCGCCCAGGGGGTGGGCGCGGCCCTCTCCAGCATCGTGGCCGGGGTGGTGGTGGTCACAGCGGGCTACTCGGCGGCCTTCCTCCTGCTGGCGGCGATTGCGGCCGCGGGACTGCTCCTCTACGCCGTGCTGATGCCCGAAACGCGCGACCACGCTGCGCCGATTTGCCGCCGCCGCTCGACGGCGGAGGCGCGCGCGATCCCGGCAGCCTGAGGGGTGATCCCGGGCTGGCTGGACGTGCCTTGGGCCGAGCTGCGCGCGACGGCGGCGGTGGCCGTCTTCGTGGCGACCTACGCGGTCATGGCGGTCGGCAAGCTGCCCGGCTTTCACCTGGACCGGGCGGGCGCGGCACTCCTGGGCGCAGCGCTCATGGTGGCCACAGGCATCCTGTCGCTCGAGGATGCCTACCGTGCCGTGGACCTGGACACCATCGTCCTGCTCCTGGGCATGATGATCGTGGCCGCCAACCTGCGGCTGTCCGGCTTCTTCCGCCTGGTGACCGCCTGGGCGGTGACCCGTGCGCACCGGCCCCTGCCCCTGCTCGCGGCGATCGTGCTGGCCGCGGGCGTGCTCTCGGCCTTCCTGGTCAACGACGCGATCTGCCTGGTGATGGCGCCTCTGGTGATCGAGCTGACCCGGGCCCTGCGACGCGAACCGGTGCCCTATCTCCTGGCCGTCGCCATGGCCGCCAACGCCGGCAGCGTGGCCACCATCACCGGCAACCCGCAGAACATGATCGTGGGCAATCTGTCCGGCATTCCCTACGCCGACTTCGCCGCCGCCCTGGCGCCGGTCGCCGGGCTGGCGCTCCTGATCACCGTCCTGTTCGTGGCACTCGGCAACCCGCGCGAGATCCTCGACCGCGAACGGCTGGAGGCCAGCCACCCGCGCGTGCGCGTGCATCGCTGGCTGGCGCTGAAGTCGGTGCTGGTCACCGTGGCGATGGTGGCGGCGTTCTTCCTGGGCGTGCCGGTGGCCGAGGTCGCGATCCTGGGCGGCGGCGTCCTGCTGCTCACCCGCAGCGTCAAGGCGCGCAAGGTCTACGCCCACATCGACTGGCCGTTGCTGGTCATGTTCGCCGGCCTGTTCGTGGTCGTCGCCGGCTTTCAGCGGGCGGTGCTGACGCCCGAGCTCCTGACCCAGGCGCGGCTGCTCATGCCCGGCGGAGACGTGGGGCTCGCCGGCGCCACCGCCCTGCTCTCGAACCTGGTGAGCAACGTCCCGGCGGTCCTGCTGCTGCAGCCGCTGGCCGACGCCGCGGCCGACCCCGCCCATGCCTGGCTCGTCGTCGCGATGGCCTCGACCTTCGCCGGCAATCTGACCCTGGTGGGCTCGGTCGCCAACCTGATCGTGGTCCAGAGTGCCGCCGCTGCCGGCATCAGGGTCGGCTTCTGGCGTCACCTGGCCGTGGGCGTGCCCCTCACCCTGGCGACGCTGGCGGTGGGCGTGGCTTGGCTCGGGGCGGCCTGACGGCTCAGCCCGCGGCTTCGGCCAGGGCCGGCTGCGCCGACCGGTCCGCACCACCCAGCGATGCCGGTCGCGCCATCAGCCCGCGCACGCGGGCGACCGCGCGGCCGACATCGTCGGGCGGCGGCGGCGGCTCGTCGGCGCCGGCTTCGCCCAGCCAGGTCGCCCGGCCGGACTCGACCAGCTGCTGGTGCACCAGCCGGATGTCGCGCGTGACCCGCGAGGGTGCCAGGCGCAGCAGCCAGCGGTAGAGGCGCGCCTGGAGATGGAAGTCGCTCAGCCAGGCGCGCAGACCCGGACCCGGCACCGCCGGCTCGCCGCGCATGGCCACGGCTGCGCGCATCGACGTCCAGCCCCGGCCGAGGTCGAACAGGTGCACGCGCTTGCCGGTGGCCAGGGCTTCGCTCACCATCGACATGCTGTCGCCGGTCACGACGATCTCGTCCGCGAGGGCGAGAAAGGCGACATAGGGATTGTCCGTGTCGCCACGGCGCCACCGATACAGCAGACGAGGACCGGCCAGCGCCCCCTCCAGGGCCTGCGCCGCCGCGCGTGGCGTGCGCGAGCTCGTGGTCACCAGCAGCGATCCGCCGAGTTCGGACGCCATGGCGCTGACCGCGGCAGCCAACCGCCGCCCACTGGAACGGGTCATCGCGTAAGGGCCGCTGTTGCCGCCCACGAGCACGGCGATCCGTGGCCGCGGCAGCCGCCCCAGCCGCTCCGACCAGCGTCCGGCCGCCGCTTCCAGCCGCTCTGCGGTGATGCGATGCAGAGGCGCGGCGTTCTCCAGCACGTTGGGCCTCGCCGGCAGGCGATATTGCGGGGTGGTCACCACCAGGTCGTAGGCTGCGATCGGGCCCCAGGGCCGGCCGACCTGGACGATGCGGGTCCGGCCGCCGGACTGCCGCCTGATCCAGCGCGCCACCGGCTCGTTCTCCCGGCCGGAGGCGAGGACCAGATCGGGCCAAGGCGGCGCGAGCGGACTCGAACGGCTCCGGTCGAGACCGGCGTCGCTGGTCGAGAAGGGCGGTGCCAGCAGCAGGTTCAGCCGGTTGAAGGCCAGGCGCTTGACCTCGAACTGCCAACCCACCGCCTCGGCCAGCGCCAGCACCTGGCTGGCATCACCGGCCCGGTGCGATGCCAGCACCCACACGCTGGGCTGGCACGCCGGCGCATGGTGCGGCCGCGACGTCGCAGCCGCGTCGCGGACCGGTTCGGCTCGAAGACGTAAGGCGGACATGAGTTTGCCCAGGGCACCGACGAGGCGTTGGTCGTGGTTGTATCGTCAACCGCGACCATGCCGCAGCGCAGCACGGGGCCGAATTCAATTAAGGTTACGAAATGTTGCGGGCCGCGGCCGGCATGCCGCTTCAGTGGGGGACGTCGGCCCAGATCTTGCGCTTGAGCGCGAAGGTCAGCCCGGTGAGCACCACCAGGAACAGGATGACCTTGAGGCCGGTGGCCTTGCGTTCCTCCAGCTTGGGCTCGGCCGCCCACATCAGGAATTCCGAAACGTCCTGCGCCATCTGCGAGAGCGTGGCGCTGGTGCCGTCGGCGTAGGTCACTTGATCGTCGCTCAGCGGCGGCGGCATGGCGATGACGTGGCCCGGGAAATAGGCGTTGTAGTAGCCGTTGTCCGGCATCTCGAAGTCGGCCGGCGGTTCCTCGTAGCCGGTCAGGATGCTGTAGATGTAGTTCTCGCCGCCGACGCGGGCCTTGGCGATGAGCGACAGGTCGGGCGGCGCCTTGCCGCCATTGGCGGCGGCCGAGGCGGCGTCGTTGGGATAGGGTCCCGGCACGTGGTCGAACGGCTGACCCGGCCGCTCGAACATGTCGCCCTCGTCGTTGGGACCGTCGGTGACCGTGTACTCGCCTGCGATCGCCTTGATGTCGTCTTCCGAGTAGCCGAGCGACGCGAGGTTGCGGAAGGCGATGAACTTCAGGCCGTGGCAGGCCGAGCAGACCTCACGGTAGACCTGGAACCCGC
Source organism: uncultured Alphaproteobacteria bacterium (assembly GCA_963720725.1). Classification (GTDB taxonomy): domain Bacteria; phylum Pseudomonadota; class Alphaproteobacteria; order Geminicoccales; family Geminicoccaceae; genus Benzoatithermus. The sequence continues at coordinate 396,406 of CAVRGN010000013.1, read as the reverse complement.
GCTGGGTGGCCGCCCGGTCGAAGGTGCCGAACATGCCGGAGGTCGGCCAGTCGCGGTGCTTGAGCTCGATGTGGCCCTCGGCGGCCATGGCGGCAGGTGCGGCGATCACCGCGACGGCCAAGGCGGCGCTGCTCAGGCGTAGGCGCAGGCTCATCAGGTTCACTCCGCCGGCTGCGCAGCGAGGCCGCGGTCGAGCACGGGCTTGTCGATGCTGGTGGGCACCTGGCGCGGACGCTCGATCTTGCCCAGAAGCGGCATGATCACCAGGAAGTGGACGAAATAGTACAGCGTCGCGAACTGTCCGATCCAGACCACGGTGCGGTCGGGCACCTGCCCGCCGACCCAGGTGAGGACGATGCAGTCGATCACCAGGACCCAGAACAGCCACTTGTAGATCGGGCGGAAGGTGGCGCTGCGCACCTTGGAGGTGTCGAGCCAGGGCAGCACGAGCAGGACGGCGATCGAGCCGAACATCGCGATCACGCCCGCGAGCTTGGCCGAGATGCCGAACCAGCCGAGAAACGCCAGCGGCGTGAACAGCTGCTCGTACACGGTCGAGCGGAGGATGGCGTAGAACGGCAGGAAGTACCATTCCGGCACGATGTGCGGCGGCGTGCTCAGGGGATTGGCCGGAACGTAGTTCTCCGGGTCGCCGAGCGAGTTCGGGGCGTAGAAGATGAAGAAGGCGAAGATGATGAAGAAGATCGAAAGCCCGAAGGTATCCTTGATCGTGTAGTAGGGATGGAAGGGTATCTTGTCCTTCTTGGTCAGGTCGATCCCGACGGGATTGTTCGACCCGAACTGGTGCAGGGCCATGATGTGCAGGAACACGATCGCGAACAGGACGAACGGCAGCAGATAGTGCAGGGCGTAGAACCGGTTCAGGGTCGGGTTGTCGACCGAGAAGCCGCCCCAGAGCCAGGTCACGATGCCCTCGCCGACGAAGGGGATCGCCGAGAACAGGTTGGTGATGACGGTGGCGCCCCAGAAGCTCATCTGGCCCCATGGCAGCACGTAGCCCATGAAGGCGGTGGCCATCATCAGCAGCATGATGACCACGCCCAGCATCCACAAGAGCTCGCGCGGCGCCTTGTAGGAGCCGTAATAGAGCCCGCGGAAGATATGGATGTAGACCACGATGAAGAACATCGACGCCCCGTTGGCGTGGGCGTAGCGCAGGAGCCAGCCATAGTTCACGTCGCGCATGATGTGCTCGACGGATTCGAACGCCATCGAGGTGTGCGGCGTGTAGTGCATGGCCAGCACGATGCCGGTCGCGATCTGCAGCATCAGCATGATGCCGGCCAGCGAACCGAAGTTCCAGAAATAGTTCAGGTTCTTCGGCGCCGGGTAGGCCACGAATTCCTTGTAGCCCCAGGTGATGAGCGGCAGCCGATCGTCGATCCAGCGCACGACGCCGCTCTTGAACACGGGATTGGGCACATCGGCCGCCATGGGTTACCTTCCGTAGCGTGGCCGCGCCGGCTGCGGGGCGCGGAGATCGTTTGGGTTCGCGTCAGCCGATACGGACGCTGGTGTCCGACAGGTAGGCGTAGTCAGGTACGTGAAGGTTGAGCGGCGCGGGCCCCTTGCGGATCCGCCCCGACGTGTCGTAGTGCGAGCCATGGCACGGGCAGAACCAGCCGCCATAGTCGCCCTTGGGCTCGCCCGGCTTGTTGCCCAGGGGCACGCAGCCCAGGTGCGTGCAGACGCCGACGATCACCAGCCAGTCGGGCTTGATCACGCGCTGGGCGTCGGTCTGCGGGTCGCGCAGCTCGCTCAACGGCACGGCCTCGGCCTCGCTGATCTCCTCCTCGGTGCGGTGCCTGATGAACACCGGCTTGCCGCGCCACTTGACCGTCACCGCCTGACCGACCTCGAGCGACGAGATGTCGACCTCGACGCTGGAAAGGGCGAGTACGTCGGCCGACGGGTTCATCTGGTTGATCAGCGGCCAGGCCAGGGCGCCGGCACCGACCGCCAGGGTCGACCAGGTCACCAGGTCGAGAAAGTCACGTCGGGTCGTGCCGTCGGCAGAAGTCGAGGACGGGTTGGCAGCGTCGGACATTGCAACGGGGCCCGGTATGGCTGGAGAGGGGAGGAACGCTGTGGCCGGCAATCTAGGCCCCCCCGCCACCCTGAACAAGCGACGTTTGGTCGCATAATTTCACTGTAAATTCATGGTCTTGCATGTGCCGACGATCCCATTGGAACCGGCGCCGGAAGCGGCCGGACGATCGCCGCCTTCCGTGCGTCTCGCCCTCTATCAGCCTGACCGGCCGCACAATTTCGGTGCCATCCTGCGCTTGTGCGCCTGCCTCGGCGTCACCTTCGAGGTGATCGAGCCGTGCGGCTTTCCGCTCGACGACCGGCGGATCCGCGCCGGCGCCCTCGACTACGCGCCCCGGGCGAACTGGGTGCGACACCGGGACTTCGCCGCGTTCGACACGTCGCGGCTGGTGAATCGGCGCCGATTGGTCCTATTGAGCACCGCAGGGGAGCACACGCACCATCATGTGGCCTACTTGCCGGACGACATCCTGATGCTGGGCAGCGAGAGCGCCGGCGTGCCGGCCTGCGTCCATCGCCGCGCCGACCTGCGCGTGCGGGTGGCGCTGCGCCCGGGGCTGCGCTCGCTCAACGTCGCCATGGCGGCGGCGATCGGCCTGGCCGAGGCGCTGCGCCAGACGGGCGGCTATGCCGGAGATGAAGGATGAGCGTTCCCGACCGGGACGAGGCCGAGACCGCACGGGCCTGGTTCGAGCAGCTGCGCGACCGCATCTGCGCGGCCTTCGAGGCGATCGAAGACGACTATGCCGGGGCCACGCACCGCGACCTGGCTCCCGGCCGCTTCGCGCGCCGGCCCTGGGACCGGCCCGGCGGCGGCGGCGGCGTGATCTCGCTCATGCATGGCCGCGTGTTCGAGAAGGTGGGCGTGAACGTCTCCACGGTCTGGGGCGAGTTCAGCCCGGAATTCCGCAAGCAGATGCCGGGGGCGGAGGGCGACGGGCGCTTCTGGGCCAGCGGCGTCTCGCTGGTGGCCCATCTCCGCTCGCCCCACGCACCGCCGGCACACATGAACACCCGCCACATCCGCACCAGCAAGACCTGGTTCGGCGGCGGCGCGGACCTCAACCCGATCTACCCGGACGAGGCCGACACGGCGGCGTTCCACGCCCGGCTGCAGGCGGCCTGCGACGGCTACGCACCCGATGCCTACGACCGGTTCAAGCGCTGGGCGGACGAGTATTTCTTCATTCCCCACCGGGACGAGCCCCGCGGCGTCGGCGGCATCTTCTACGACTATCTCGAGGGTGACTTCGCCCGCCACCTCGCCTTCACGCAGGCAGTGGGGGAAGCCTTCCTCGACGTCTATCCGCGTCTGGTCCGCCGGCACATGGACCGGTGCTGGACCGAGGAGGAGCGCCAGCACCAGCTGGTCCGCCGCGGCCGCTACGCCGAGTTCAACCTGATCTACGACCGCGGCACCCAGTTCGGCCTCAAGACCGGCGGCAATCCCGAGGCCATCTTGATGTCGCTGCCGCCGGTCGCCGCCTGGCCCTGACCCGGCCGAACCCGCTCCAGGAGCACGCCATGGACATCAACCGCCTACCGGTAGGCAAGAATCCGCCCTACGAGATCAACGTCTTCATCGAGGTGCCGCTGCGTTCGGACCCGATCAAGTACGAGCTCGACAAGGAAACCGGCTTCATCTTCGTCGACCGGTATCTCTACACGACCATGTTTTATCCCTGCAATTATGGGTTCATCCCCAACACGCTCGGGGGCGACGGCGACCCGCTCGACGTCATGGTGGTCGGGCGGATGCCGGTCATGTCGGGGGCGGTGCTGCGCACCCGCCCGATCGGCGTCCTCGAGATGGAGGACGAGGCCGGCATGGACGAGAAGCTGCTCGCGGTGCCGATCGACAAGATCACGCCGATCAATCGGAACGTGCGGACCTACAAGGACCTGCCGGAAATCGACATCGCGCGGATCGCCCATTTCTTCGAGCACTACAAGGACCTCGAGCCCAACAAGTGGGTCAAGGTCAAGGGCTGGGAAGGGCCGGAGCGCGCCCATCAGCTGATCCTCGAGGGCATCGAACGGGCCAAGGGCACCGTCGCTCCTCCCAGCGGCGAATAGCAGCATCGTCCCAGGGGCGGCGACGGCGGAGATCGCGGTCGGCTAGGTGGACGCCGGGCCCCCGCCGGGAGCCAAGGCGCTGATCGTGAGGGCATGGATCCGCTCGCGCAGCAGGTCGGCCGCCGCGGCGTGGACCAGGCGCTGCCGTTCGATCCGGCTGCGGCCGGCGAAGCAGCCCGCCACGATCTCCACGCGAAAATGCGTCTCGCCGCCTTCGCGCCATCCGGCATGGCCATGATGGCGCGCCGATTCGTCGGTGATCACCAGCTTCTCGGGCTGCAGCCCGCGCTCCAACGCCACTCGAAGTTCCTGCGCGACATTCATGCGCCTATTCTCCAGACTGAGGGGTGACCGGCCATGTCGACCCGTCTAAACCCTAAGATTAACTGAACGTCATGCCGTGTTAACCTAGGCGATGAATCATCGGCGGATGCGTACGTGGAAATAGCATCCGGGCCAATTCGCTCGCTAGTGTTTTGGGAATTCGGCATTAACTCTTCTTGAAGATGCGGCTCGTAACTTCGGGTAGCGCCGTTCGCAACGCCGAGGAGTTCGGGATCGGCTTGGGTTCCTGGTGTGCTTGGCGGCAGACGGCGGCGGCCCTTGGCGAGGATCGTGGATGGAGAGCATGATGGCAACTGCAGGCTTGAAGGCGAAGGCGGGGCCGGGCCGCTCGCGGGCGCAGGACATCGACCGCTATGTCGGCTCGCGCATGCGCGAGCGGCGGATCATGCTGGGCCTGACCCAGCAGCAGATGGCCGAGCTGATCGGGGTCACCTACCAGCAGGCCCACAAGTACGAGAAGGGCATCAACCGGATCGCGGCCGGTCGGTTGTTCACCATCGCGCAGGCGCTGGGCGTCGATGTCGGCTACTTCTTCGACGGCATGGACAGCGAGCGCTCGTTCAAGCCCACCCCGCAGCAGCGCATGCTGCTGGAGCTGGCGCGCAACTTCATCAACATGCCGAGCCGCAAGCATCAGGAGGCCATGTGCAGCCTGGCGCGCGCCCTGTCCAACCCCGATCTCACCGTCGTCGCCGAGCCCGAGCACTAGCCCGGCCCCGCTTGCCAGCTGCGTCTTGGCGTGCTGACTAGCCGCCGCAGGCGACCGGATGGGTCGGGCGGCAGGGAGGCAACGCGAAATGCGGCTGTTGCGGTACGGCGCCAAGGGTCAGGAGCAGCCGGGGCTGCTCGACGGGAACGGACGGATCCGCTCGCTTGCCGGCATCGTGCCGGACATCGCGGGCGAGGTGCTATCGGATTCCGGCCTGGAGCGGCTGCGCGGGCTGGACGTGGCGGAACTGCCGCTGGTGGAGGGCACGCCCCGCCTCGGCCCCTGTGTCGGCCAGGTCGGCAAGTTCGTCTGCATCGGCCTCAACTATGCCGACCATGCCGCGGAATTGGGGCTCAAGGTCCCGCCCGAGCCGGTGATGTTCCTCAAGGCCACCAGTGCCATCTGCGGGCCGGACGACGCGGTCGAGATACCGCGCGGCTCGGAGAAGACCGACTGGGAAGTCGAGCTCGGGGTGGTGATCGGCACGCCCGGCAAGTACATCGCCGAGGCCGACGCCATGGCGCACGTGGCCGGCTACTGCGTGGTCAACGACGTCTCCGAGCGCGCCTTCCAGACCGAGCGCAGCGGCCAGTGGACCAAGGGCAAGAGCCACGACACCTTCGGGCCGATCGGCCCGTGGCTGGTGACGCGCGACGAGGTCCCCGACCCGCAGGACCTCGCCATGTGGCTCGAGGTGGACGGCCATCGCTTCCAGGACGGGTCGACGCGCACCATGGTCTACCAGGTCGGGTTCCTGGTCAGCTACCTGTCGCAGGTGGTCAGCCTGCAGGCCGGCGACGTGATCTCGACCGGCACCCCGCCCGGGGTCGGCATGGGGCAGAAGCCGCCGCGCTATCTGCGGGCCGGCCAGACGATGCGGCTCGGCATCGCCGGGCTCGGGGTCCAGACCCAGGTCACCGTCGCGGCCTGAGCCCGCCGCACCGGCGTCGCTCCGCCCCCTCGACGCCGTTCCCGCGCGTTGCGGAAGGGTGTGGAGCATTCCCGCGCGCTCACCGGAAACGCGGCGTCGCCCTGGCCAGGGGTTGCCATGCCTCAGGAAAGGCTGGTGTCTGCGCTCACGCCGAGCACCCTAGCCGCCGCGGTACTGGCGCAGGGCCTCGCTCTCGGGCAGGGCGAAGCCGAACAGCACCTGATAGCCGCCGGCACCGGCGGCACGGCCGACGAACCGCTGGCCGAAGGTCTCAGTGACGCCGCCGCGCCGCGCGCCGCTGGGCACGGTCACCCGGGCGACGAAGTCCTGCCGGTCGAGCAGTTTTCCGTCCGGCGCGCTGATCGCAACGAAGTAGGGCAGCTCGACGATCCCGCCCGCCATGGCCGGCCCGGGCTGCACGACTGCATCGAGCGCGATTTCGACCACGAGGTCGTCGCCCTCGACGCGACAGCCGCCGTCCAGGTTTTCCAGGGCCGCGCGATAGGCGAGGTCGCCGGCCGCAGCGTCCGGTGGCTGCTCCAGATCCTCGAGCCCGTTGATGATCCCGACCTCGGGGCACAAGGGCGGCGGCGGGGTGTCGTCGCCGCTGCAACCGGCCAGGAGCAGGGCGAGGAGCGCCGGGGCGAGGAAACGCATGCGTGCGGCGCGGCCCATCGCTAGAGCGCCTCGTGGCTGCCGTCGCAGGTCGGCGCGGCAGCCGTGCGCTTGGCGCACCACCGACAGGGTGTGCCGGCCTCGATCCCGACCCGGAAAGGCGCCTTCTGCGCGATCAACCGCTCGTCCATCCGGCTCCCCTGCGCCCGTTCGCCGCCGCGGGCGGTTCGCGCGCTGGCGTACCGGTCGGCCGGGACACTGACAAGCCCCATCCGGCCGCAAAGCCACACCCACACGCCCCTATCCGCCACGGCCATCTGTCCCTACACTGTCCTCCATGCTGGGCGAGCGCATGCTGGCTACCGATAGAGACGATCAGGTCCTGACCGGACAACGGACGTCGCGCGGCCGTCGGCTGGCGGCGCTCGACCTCGGCACCAACAACTGCCGGTTGTTGGTGGCAGAGCCGGTCGGCACGAGCTTCCACGTCGTCGACAGCTTCTCGCGCATCGTCCGCCTGGGCGAGGGCCTGGCGGCGACCGGTACGCTCGGCGAGCCGGCCATGCAGCGCACGCTGGCCGCGCTCAAGGTCTGCCGCCGGATCATGGACCGCCACCGGGTGGTGCGCGCCCGCTGTGTGGCCACCGAGGCCTGCCGCCGGGCCAGCAACGGTCCGGAGTTCCTGCGCCAGGTGCGCCGGTTCGCCGGCATCGAGCTCGAGGTGCTGGGGCACGACGAGGAGGCGCGGCTGGCCATGCTCGGCTGCCTGCCGCTGATCGATCCGGCGGCCGACCGGCTCTTGATGCTCGACATCGGCGGCGGCAGCACGGAGATCATGTGGCTCGACCGGCGCGAGGCGGCACCGGGCCGCGAGCCGGGCCACAGCCTGTCCATGCCCCTGGGCGTGGTGACGCTCTCGGAGACCTTCGGCGGCGGCAGCGACGGTGCGACCTATGCCGGGATGGTCGCGCACGTCGCCGCTCGGCTGGCCGAGGTCAACCGGCTGCCGGCCTCCGCCTGCCTCGACCACGGCCCGGGCCTGCAGATGCTGGGCACCTCGGGCACCGTGACCACGCTGGCGGCCGTGCATCTCGGGCTACGTCGCTACGATCGCCGCAAGGTCGACGGCATCGCGCTGCCGTTCTCGGTGATCCAGTCGGTCTCGCGCATGCTGCGCGAGCTGGACGATGCCGGCCGGGCGGCGCATCCGTGCATCGGCCAGGACCGGGCCGACCTCGTGGTGGCCGGATGCGCCATTCTCGAGGCGGTGCACCGGCTGTGGCCGGTCGAGCAGCTCCAGGTCGCCGACCGCGGCCTGCGCGAGGGCATCCTGAACGCCCTGCTCGGCCATTCGCTCGGGCCCGCCCTGCTGCGCGCCGACGTCCGGACATGAGTGCGGACCGGCCGCTCAAGACGCGGGTCCTGACCGCGCGCGGCCGCAGCACCTCCTCGCAGCAATGGCTGCGCCGACAGCTCAACGATCCGTTCGTGCACCGGGCGCGGCAGGAAGGCTGGCGGGCGCGCTCGGTGTTCAAGCTCCAGGAGCTGGACGAGCGCTTCTCGCTGCTGCGGCGCGGCGCCCGGGTGCTGGATCTGGGGGCGGCGCCCGGCAGCTGGACCCAGTACGCGGTCAAGCGCGGCTGCCGCGTGGTGGCCGTCGACCTGCTGCCGATCGCCCCCATTGCCGGGGCCGATCTCCTGGAGGGCGACTTCCTCGACCCGGAGGTGCAGAAGGAGCTGTGCCGGCGCCTGGATGGGCCCGCCGAGGTGCTGCTCAGCGACATGGCGGCACCGGCCACCGGCCGGCGGGCGATCGACCGGCTGCGCGCGGAGGGCCTGGGCGAGACCGTGCTCGAGTTCGCGGGCGAGGTGCTGGCGGCGGGTGGCGCCTGCGTGCTGAAGCTGATCAAGGGCAGCGAGGCGACGCTGATGCCGCGCGCGACGGCACTGTTCGCCAATGCGCGGGTGGTGCGGCCGAAGGCCACCCGGGCCGAGTTCCTCGGAAGTCTACCTGCTGGCGCGCGGTCTGCGCGAAGCCGCGGTCACGGACAGCGGCGATGGACCTTCCCGTTCAGCGACTGGGTCTTGAAGATGAGCTGCAGATCGAGTTCCGCCGCCTCGGCGCAATAGGCGTCCATCTTGCGCTTGACGTTGGTGTACTCCACCACATAGCCCGCTATGTCGCGCTTTCGGTAGATGAGGGCGTCCTGGCAGTTCCCGGCCGTGAAACAGCCCTCGATCAGCGCAAAATCGACGTTCTCGACCAGCTCGGGCGCCAGCTCCAGCGTGTTCATGATCCCGACCGCAAGTCCGCGAGCGCGCGCCTCGGCCGCGAGCCAGCGGTCGTAGGCGAGCTGGTCCTTGGCGGTGAGCGGAAAACCGGTGCGGTGGGCGTAGCCATCCGCATTGCGCAGCAGCACGCCGTCGAAGCCCTTGGCGGCGCACAGGTCCAGACGCCGCGCCAGAACCGGCCGCAGTGCCTCCTGGGCCCGGATGTCCAGCCAGCGCTCGCCGGGCCAGCCGGCATAGTTGGCGCCGATCAGCCGCTGGTCGAACGCTCCGCTGTCGGGGCGCCAGTTCTCCCAGGCGCCGGCATTGACGACGCAGACCGTGCGCACGCCGCGGGCCTTGAGCTCCTGCACCCGTGCCGGCGAGGTCTCGAACAGCCCGAGCCCCAGGGTGCCCGCAAACGGCAGCTGGAAGGGGGCCGACATCTGAACGTCGAACGGCTCGTGCGGCGCCGGCACCCAAGCCGCCACCGGCGTGGCTCCCGCCAACGCCAGACCGACCGCCAACAGCGCCGCACGCACGAACATTGTCCCGCCTTCGATCCGGCCCGAACCTCTAGCGAAGGCTACACCCTGGCCGGACGACGCCGCAGTGATCCTTCTCACATCGAGATACGAGGCCGGCTCCAAGCTCGCAAGGGTGGCGGCGCACCCGGGCGCGACATCGTGAGCCGGTGCGACAGCGCGCTCAGGCGCGGCCGTAGCGGTCCTCCAGCCGAACGATGTCGTTCTCGTCCAGCCGGTCGCCCACCTGCACCTCGATGAACTCGAGCACCTCGGTGCCGGGATTTTCGATTCGGTGCGCGGTCTCGAGCGGGATGAACACCGACTGGTTGCGGGCGAGCTCGAGCACCTCCCCGCCACGCGTCACCCGCGCCCGGCCACGCGCGATCACCCAATGCTCCTCGCGATGGTGATGCAGCTGCAGCGACAGGATGGCGCCGGGATTGACCGTGATCCGCTTGACCGCGAACCCCTCGCCGGTGTCGAGGACCTCCCAGCGGCCCCAAGGCCGGTCGTCACTGTCGCCTCGCCGGTAGGTCACCACGGCCATGCCCGAACTCCTCGCCTGCTGCACCGGCCGGGATGGGTGTCACACCGTCTGGCACGCTTCAAGCGTCGGCGGCCGCGGAGCGTCGCCCAGGGTGCCACAAGTCAGCGCAAAATCGCGCCGGGCGCGTAGCCATAGATCTCGAAGGTCGCGACCAGAGTCGGATTCTCGGGCGATTCGGCGCCGAGCGCACCGCTGACCGCGAGGTCCATGCGCCGCACGATCAGCATCGGCTCGCGGGTCTCGATGGCGTAGAGGAAGTCGCGGACCGTCGCGGTGTCGCCGCTCAAGCTCAGCCTGAGGCCGATCCGGGCGAACGGGTCCACCTCCTCCGGCTCCAGGATCTGGACGGTGGTGATCTCCCCTCCCATGGCCGCGGCGAGCCCGGCGAGGTCGCCCTGGAGCTGGGCCGCCGCCACGGCCGGCGTGCTCCCCGGCAGCAGAGTCCGCTCGGTGTCGAGCGCACCCTGCAGTTCCCGCTCCTGCGACAGCAGGGCCTCGCGACCCGGAATGCGCCGCTCGAGCTCGGCCAGGTGCTGCGCGCCGGCCGCCAGGGCCGCGCCCTGGCCGCGCAGATAGGCCACCGGCAGCCAGACCGCCGCCACCACCAGCCCCAGCAGGACGACCAGCACCGCCACGGCGAGGGCGCGCTGCTGCGGCGGGCTCAGCCGCTCCATCACAGCGTCGGTTCCGCGGTCGGATCGACCACCGCCCGCAGCGAGAACCGCTCGACCTCGCGGTCATTGTCGTCGACCCCGCGCACCGTCACCCGCGTGCTCGGCGCCTGGGAGCGGACCTGCTCGAATTCGGGCGCGGCCTCGATCAGCGGCACCAGGGTCGACGCGTCCTCGGCGAGGCCGGAGATGAACAGCTCGCTGCCGTCCAGCCTGGCCTCGGTGAGCCAGACCGTGTCGGGCAGGAGGCGGCTCAGCACCTCGAGCACCAGGAGGGGAGAGGGCCGGTTGCTGCGGTCGTCGGCGAAGAACCGCGCCTGGGTGCGCAGGGCGTCGATCCTGGCCCGCAGGTCGGGCAGGTCGGCCAGCCGCTGCTCGAGGCCCGACACCAGCCGCGCCTGCTCGGCGAGCAGCTGCTGGCGCTGGAAGATCTGCCAGCCGACCACCCCGACGCCGCAGGCGAGGATCAGCAGTGCGAGCCCGAGGAGAAGCCCGGGCAGGCCGCTGCGGGGCTCGGGCGTGCCGGCGCGCAAGAGGTCGACGCCCGCCGTGGGCTGGCCCTCGCCGGCAAGGGCGACATCCACCGCCGCCGGATGCACGCCCACCGCGGCGAGATCGCGCAGGAGCTCGTCCAGGCGCGGGCGCGAGGCCGCTGCCACCAGCACCTCCAGCATGCCGTCGCGGCGGCGGCCGAGCACCTTGTGCGCGACATAGCCCTGCTCGGCCGACCAGGGGGTCAGGAGGTCGAGCTTGTGACCCATGATCCGGCCGATATCGCCCTCGGCCGTGGCCGGCAGCAGATCGGTGCAGGTGAGCGCGTCGTCGTCGCCCAGGACCAACAGGGTCGAGTCCTTGTGCCTTGCCACGACACGGCGCAACCGCGCCTCCGGCTGCGGCGGCGCGGCACCCGGGTTGGCCTCGGGCAGGACCAGGCTGCCGAGCGACTCCAGTCGGCGCCCGCGCCGCTCGAAGATCCGGGCGAAGGGCCGCTCGAGCCGCAGCACCAGATGGTAGCGACGCGGACCGGTCTCGCGCCAGCTGCGCGGGAGGAGGCCACGCAGCTCGCCCATCCACCAGGCGAAGAACCCGTTCTCCGCCTCGGGCTGCCCGGTTCGGGCCAAAGCCATCAAGATGCGTCACCTCGCGCACGAAGGATGGGCGTCCAGTCCAGGACGATGAAGGGCGGCCCGCCGGAGGCACCGCTGGCCAGCGCGATCACGGCTTTGGCCGCGGCCTCGTAGCCGTTGGGAAATCGTACGTCCAGCAGAACGGACTGCGGCCCGCTCTCGTCCTGGCCGCCCGCGGCATCGCCCGCGCCCGCCTCCGCGGTCGCCCGGTCCTCCGCCCCGGCCGCGCCGGTGACGCCGCGGCCGCGATCGCCCTCGCCGCCGAGGCCGCGGTCCGCGGCGCGGTCGCGGCGGGCGAACCGGTCGCTGTCGGTCCGGCCGGTGGCCCCGCCGGCGGCGGCATCGGCGTTGGAGCCATCGGACTCCGCGGCCTTGGTCGTTCCCGGGTCGGGATCGTCCACCTTGAGGCTGCGCGCGATCTCGACCGCCTTGCGCACCGGGCCCGCCGCGTAGCGGGGCGACGGCTCGGCGGCACCGGTATAGACCGTGACGTAGGGCTCCACCATCGACCAGACCAGCGGATCGACGACCGGCAGGTAGCGCAGCTCGGCCGGGCTCGCGAACGGCCGGTCGGCAGCACCGCCGGCGGCCGATCCGCCGCTGCGGTAGTCGCGGTCCTCGGCCCCGGCATTCAGCTTGAGCTGGTTCTCGTCGCGCCAGTCCCGGATCACGTCGGCGAACGCGGCGGCGCGGTCCTCGCTCAGCCCCAGGGCCAGCAGGAGTCCCCGCAGAAGCGGGTCGGGCGCGGCATTGAGATCGATCTTGCCCGATTCGCGCTCGAAGCGGACCCGGACCGCGACCTCCCCGAACTGCCAGGTCAGCTGCGGCGGCACGGTCTGGCGCGGCTGGCGGTTGGCGAGCAGGGTCACGGTCTGCTGCAGCGCCGAATTGAGCATGGCCTGGGCCTCGATCGCCTGCATCTGGCCGCGCAGGGCCAAGGCGTCGGTGCGCCGGCCGGCCAGAAACGCCACGGCAGCCGCCGCCATGGCGGTCACGAACACCAGCGTGATCACCAGGGCGGCACCCCGCTCGCGCTGGTCCCGCTTCATCGGGTCGCATCCCCGCGCCCGGTGCCGAACCCGCCCCCGGTGTCGCCGAACGGCGTCTGCGCCGCGCTGCCGGGGCGCAGCAGCCGGCGCTCGCCCGCATCGTCGCCGCCCGGACAGCCCGCATTGCCCGAGCCCGACCCCGATCCAAGCCCGGCATCGGCTCCGCCGCCGACACCTTCGGCACCGGCCTCCTCGGTGGCGGCGCCCTCGTTGCCCGCGCCGTCCTTGCTCGCACCGCCGCAATACCAGGGCGCCGTGATCCGCAGCGGCACCACCAGGTCCGGCCATCCCGGAGCCTGCCCCGCCGATAGCCGGATCGCCTCGGGAAGTCGGGGGCCGGGCGGCCATTCGCCGTGCCAGGCGGGTGCCTCGCGCGGTTCCAGGCTGCCCCAGTAGGAAAACTGCAGCGCGTCGGGCACGCGCAGGACCGTCCGCGGCTCGCCGGCCTCGACCGCGCCCAGGTCGGGCTGGTCCGGATCGATCGGGGCCCGTCGCAGCTCGATGCGATAGGCACCCCGGTCGGGCGAGACGGCATACTCGTAGGCCAGGTAGGGCGGCCCGGCGAGGTAGGGCGGCTCCACATTGGCGAAGCGCAGCCGGTCGCCCTGGCCGGAGAACATGACCAGATCGCGATTGCCCACCTTGACCATCAGCGGCTCGGCGCGCTCGAGCTCGCCGCGCAGCACCGACAGGCCGAGGGTCAACTCCTCCAGCGCCTCGCGCCGGTCGTCGGTGCTGGCGACCGCGTGCACGACGAAACGCAGCCCGGCGGCCATGACCAGCGCCACCAGCGCCAGCACGGCCATGCTGACCAGAAGCTCGACCAGCGTGAAGCCGGCCACAGGCTCAGCGCGGCTGTGGATTCTCAACCGTCGGCTCCATGGCCAGGCTGCTGAGCTGGTAGCGCTGGTCGCCCTTCTCCACCGAAACCCGGACCAGCCGCAGCCTGACCGGCGCCCGCGGCCGCGGCCGCTCGCCGTCGGCGCGAGTCCCCGGCGGGGCCGTCCCCGGCGGCGTCCCGCCGTCCGCGCCCGGCGCCACCGCCGTCGCCGCCGGTCCGATCGGCGAACCCACCGGTGCCGCCGGCGCGATCCCCGACGCCTCCTGCTCCCGTCTCTCCGCCCCCGTCCAGCGTCCCCGCATCCTCGAAGGCGGGCGGCGCCTCGGGGAGGATGTCCTGCGGCACCGCATAGGGTTCGCTCTCGATCCGCCAGCGCAGACCGCCGCCGATGTCGCCGCTCAGAGCCCCGGCGCTGGGATTGAGGTCGTAGTGGCTGCGCGCCAGCAGGTTTTGCGCGACCATGGCCAGCAGAAGGCGGTCCTCGTCGCGATGCGCGATGCGCAGGCCGCTGCCGATCACCGCGTAGACCGTGCTCATCACCACGCCCAGGATGGCCAGCGCCACCAGCGTCTCGAGGAGGGTGAAGCCGCCATCGCCGCGCCTGGACCCGATCATGGGACGGCCGTGACGGTGACGCGGCCGGTCAGCCAGTCGACATTCACCGCCCGCGAGCCGTCGACGGCACCCAGGACGACGCGACCGCCGGTCGAGGTGCCGTTGGGGAAGAACAGGAGGCCCTCGGCGCCGAGGCCGTCCTCGACCAGCTTGGTCCCGTCCGGGAGCATGGGTGAGATCGCCGCCGCGGTCACGGCCGCGGCCATGCCGGTGCGCATCGCCAGGCTGCGCTGATCGCGGATCGCCAGGGCGACGGTGCGGGTGGTCCGGTCGATGTCGGGGCGCAGCAGGGTACGAACCTGCGGCAACGCCACGGCCGCCAGCAGGGCGGCGATCGTCAGCACCACCAGGAGCTCGACCAGGGTGAAGCCGCGGTCAGCTGCCCCAGCTCGTGACATCGGCCGCCTCGCCGGTCCCGCCCGGCGCCTTGTCGGAGCCCAGGGAGTAGAGGTCGTAGGCACCGTGCTCGCCGGGCGCCTTGTAGAGATAGGGATTGCCCCAAGGATCCTCCGGCAGGGCCGGGCTGTCGATGTAGGGGCCCTTCCAGCCCGGCGCGTTGCCGGGGCTGCGGACCAGGGCCGCGAGACCCTGCTGGGTCGACGGATAGACGCCGGTGTCGAGCCGGTAGAGGTCCAGCGCCGATTTGAAGTTCTTGACCTGCAGGTCGGCCGTGTCGCTCTTGGCACCGCCGAGATAGCCGATCACCCGTGGCCCGGCCAGGGCCGCGAGCAGACCGAGGATCACGAGCACCACCAGGAGCTCGATCAGCGTGAACCCGGCCTCGCGGCGCCGGTCGCGCCGGCAGGATTCGTCCTGCTTGTTCGTCATTGACAGCCCTACTCCGCAGGAGACCGGCGCTTCGGTCCCATCGTTCATTGCGCGTTCGAGTTCTCGTCGCCGTAATAGGCCTCGTCGGCGGGCACCGGATCGTCGGCCGAATGCAACTCGTCGGCGGACGGCTCCTCCGGCGGATCAGGCTCGCCTTGGGTTCCGCGTACGCCGGCGCCGAAGATCTCGAAGCTGCGCCGCTCCTCGCCCAGACCCAGCTCGAGCCGGTTGCGGTCGACCGACAGCACCTGCCAGTCGCCGACCGAGTCGCCGGGCTTGAGCCTGCCGACCTCCGCCGTGGCCGGGTAGGTCACCAGGGCCGCCGCGGTCCCGCCCTGCCGCACCGTGCCGAAGAAGCGCAAGTCGGGCTCGGCCGGCCCCGCCGCCACCGGCGCCTCGGGCGCAGGCGCTTCGGGCGCGCTGGGGGCGACGGGCGGCGGATCCGGCATGCGTCGGGTCGGCGAGAACAACGGCCGCTCGACCACCGCCGTGAACCGCTCGAGCGGCGGCAGCATGAACGGCGCCGGCGGCGGCTCCAGAGCCGCGACATCGGTTTCGGCCGCCTCTGGACGCACCACGCTGGCGGCCACGACCGGGCTGCGGTCGCTTCCGGTCCACAGGAGGTAGGGCAGCACCAGCAGGGCCGCCAGCACCACAAGCTTGGTGACGGGATGCCACTGCTTCACGAGGGTCGATCATCCTTCGGGCACGGGCCAGCATGTAGGTTGGTGACGCCCCGACCGGGCGTCAATAGGCGTGGCGGTACCCTGGGTCGCATGGTTTCCGTTCGCCTAGAACGCCAGGTCGTTGACGCTGAGCACCGCGGTCAGGATCGACATCACGATCCCGCCGACCACCAGCCCGAGCACGATCACGGTGGCCGGCTCGATCATCGCCACCAGGCGCTGCAGCCGGGTCGCGACGCGATCCTCGAAGGTCTCGGCGAGATGCGCGGCCACCGGCTGCAGCCGGCCGCTCTCCTCGCCGACCCGCAGCATCTTCACCGCCAAGGGGGTCATGATGTCGGCGGCCGCCAGACTCTCGGCAACGGTGCGCCCGGTACGGACCCGCGTCACCACCTCGTCCATGGCGGCACGGGCATGCAGGTTGGCCAGCGTGTCGCGGCTCACCACCAGCGCCGCCGGCAGGTCGAGGCCGCCGCCGAGGCAGGTCGCGAGCGCGCGGCAGAGCTGGCCGGTGATCCGGTCGCGGACGAGCTGGCCCAGGAACGGCAGGCGCATCACCCAGGCATCGACCGCGCGCCGCGGACCGGGCCGGCGCAGCAGCCGCTCGCCGAACAGGAGCAGCGCCGCGGTCAATGCCAGCAGCAGATAGCCCTGGTCGCGCAACAGGTCGGTGGCGGCCAGCACCAACCGCGTGCTCGCCGGCAGCGACGAGCCGGCCTGGGCGAACATCGGCTCCATCCGCGGAACCACCACGGTCAGCAGGATGACCACCGCGCCGATGGCGGTCAGGAACAGGACGATGGGATAGATCAGCGCCGAGTTGAGCTTCGAGCGCAGCGTCTCGGTCTTCTCGCGCATGGTGGCGAGTTCGCTCAGCGAGGCTCCGAGCCGGCCGGATGCCTCGCCGGCGCGGACGAGGCTGACATAGAGCGGCGCGAAGTAGCGCGGCTCGGCGGCGAGGGCTTCGCTCAGGCTGGTGCCGCTGCGCACCTTCAAGAGCACGCCTTCCAGCGCCGCCGCGAGGCCGCGATCGGGCACCTCCTCGCGGGCCAGGGACAGCGCGCCCTCGACGGTCTGGCCCGCGCCGATCAGGGTGGCGAGCTCGCGGGTGAGCTGGGTGACGTGGCGCGCGGCGCGGGTCGCCACCACCGGCGCCGTCGCCCGCCGCTCGCCCCGGCTGGCCGGGGCCGCGTCGATCGGGATCAGGCCGCTGTCCTGGAGCCGGGCGATCGCCGTCGGCACGTCGGCGGCCTCCAGCTCGCCGGTGACGCGCTCCCCGCTGGCCGTCAAGGCGCGGTAGGCGAAGTTCGGCACCCGGTCCGAGCCCCCCTACCAGTCCTCGCTGGTCACGCTGGAGACCTCTTCCAGCGTGGTCGTGCCGGCGAGGCACTTGAGCAGGCCGTCGACATACATGGTGCGCATGCCGACCCGGGCGGCGGCCTGGGCCACGGCCTGGGTCGGGGCGCGGGCGCGGATCAGCTCGCGCACCTCCTCGTTGACCTCGAGGAACTCGAAGATTCCGACGCGGCCGACGAAGCCCACATCCTCGCAGGCCTCGCAGCCCCTGGCGTCGTGCAGGTGCGGCTCCGGCGGCAGAGCCACGCCCGCCTGGTTGAAGAAGGCGAGCTCGTCGGCGGTGGCCGGCCGGCGGACCTTGCACGCCGGGCACAGGATGCCGACCAGGCGCTGGCCGAGGATGCCGCGCAGCACCGAGGCCAGGAGGTAGGGCTCCACGCCCATGTCGAGCAGCCGCGCGATGGCGCCGGCGGCGCTGTTGGTGTGCAGCGTCGTCAGCAGCAGGTGACCGGTGAGCGCGGCATGGACCGCAATGTCGGCGGTTTCGGGGTCGCGGGTCTCGCCGACCATGATCACGTCGGGATCGTGGCGCACCACCGAGCGCAGGACCCGCGCGAAGTCGAGCTCGATCTCCGGCTTGACCTGGATCTGGGTGATGCCGTCGATCTGGTACTCGATCGGGTCCTCGATGCTGATCAGCTTGTCGCTGGCCTTGTTGAGGTGGCGCAGGGCGGCATAGAGCGTGGTGGTCTTGCCGCTGCCGGTCGGGCCGGTGACCAGGATCATGCCGTGCGGTGCCGCCAGCGCGTGGCGCAGCTTGGGCTCCAGGTCCGCCCCCAGGCCGAGGTCGGGGAATCCGCCGCCCTGGGCGCTCTGGTCGAGGATGCGGATGACCAGGCTCTCGCCATGGACCGAGGGTGCCGTGGCCACGCGCAGGTCGATCCGGCGGCCGAGCAGGGTGAGCCGCGCGCGGCCGTCCTGCGGCAGACGGCGCTCGGCGATGTCGAGCTTGGCCAGGATCTTGATGCGCGAGATGACCGCCGCCGACAGGCGCGCCGGCGGCGCGCCGGCCTCGCGCAGCCGGCCGTGGACGCGGTAGCGCACGCGCAGATGGTCGCGTGCGGGCTCGATGTGGATGTCCGAGGCGTGCAGGCGCAGGGAATCGGTCAGCAGCTGGTTGACCAGCCGCACCACCGGCGCCTCCTGGGCGGCGCCGATCAGGTGCTCGACATCGGCGCTGAGCTCGCCGGTCAGGTCCTCGCCGATGTCGTCGACGATCCGCTGCAGGGCGGACTGCCCCGCGTCCCAATAGCGGGAATAGGTCCTCTGCAGGTCCTCGAGCGCCACGATCATCGGCACCACGCGGCGCCGGACGGCCAGGCCCACGGCCTTGACGGCGTAGCTGTTGCCCGGATCGGCCATGGCCAGCCAGACCGTGTCCTCGGTCGCGCGGACCGGCAGGACGGCGGTGTGCTTGAGAAAGCGGGGCGAGACCAGGTCCGCCAGGAGCGGCTCGCGCGGCAGCTCGTCGGGGCCGACCAGCTCGAAATCATAATGGCGTGCCACGGCCTCGGCCCAGTCGCGGCTGGTGATCAGCCCGAGGCTGGTGACCGCGGCGGCCAAGCTCTGGCGCTGCTCCTGCGCGGTCGCGGTCGCACGGACGGCGGCGTCGGCCGAGATCCGGCCGGCCAGCACGAGGCGGGCCAGCACGGGGTCGAGCTGGCGCGTGCGCGGGTCCTCGAGCGCCGTCGAGGCGGTGCGCGACGCGCTTGGCTCCAGGGGCGAGGCCGTCGACATCGGGGCAGGATCCGAAAGGTCAAGAGGCCGCGAGGACCGGCGTGCGATCGCTCGCGACCGCCCATACATAGTTCACCTGAGCCCCGACCGATAGGCGGTCGCACGCCCGGCGGCCGGCGGGTATGCTCGCCGGAGCCGGCGACAATCGGTCAAGGACCCAGCCCGCATGCCCGAGACGGCCTACGATGCGATGATCGACGCCCGCGGCCTGAGCTGCCCCCTGCCCTTGGTCAAGGCTCGTCAGGCGCTGATGATCCTGCCCAAGGGTGCCCGGGTCTGCGTCCTCGCCACCGACCCCGCGGCCCCGCGCGACTTCGAGGAATTCGCCGAGATCGCGGGGCACGCCCTGGCAGAGCAGCGGGTGGAGGACGGCGTCCACCTGCTGGTGGTGGTCAAGGGCGGCTGACGCCGCCCGGCGTCACGCGATCGGCTTCTTGCCGAGGGTGGAGATCGCCTGGCGCAGGCTGTCGAGCCCGGCGTCGTAGTCGTGCGCCATGCAGGCCTTGCGGCCGGCGCCCGCCTGCTCGTTGCCGGTCGTCTTGACCGCCTCGTCGAGCGGGGTCTTGGCGGTCGGCCCCGTGAGTGCCGTCAGCGCGTCGCCATATTGCTGGCTCAGCGTGGCGCAATCGACCGCCTTGCCGATGTCGGCCGCCGCGACCGGTGCGGCCGGCGGCGCCGGTGCGGCCGGGCTGGGCTCGGTGCTCGCACCCGGTGCGGCATGCGCACCGGCCGCCTCGCCGGGCGTGATCGGAGTGGCGGTGGCCCCGCCGGCCGCCGGCGGCGGATCCTGGGCCGAGGTCTGAGCCAGCGCCGGTGCGGTCGCCAGCAATGCGACCGCGAGCGTGAGCACGAGCTTCATTCGACGGGCCTCCCGTTCCTGGACCGGCTCATCATGGCGCAGCGGCGCCGCGGACGGCAAGCCCGGTGCTTGACGCGGCGGCGGCGCCCGCGCATCGCTCCCCCGTCGATGCCGGGTGGAGGGAGACGACCATGGGTGCCAGGCTGCAGGGCAAGCGGGCGGTGGTCACCGCGGCGGCGCAGGGGATCGGCCGCGCCGCGGCGGAACTGTTCGCCGCCGAGGGTGCCGAGGTGATCGCGACCGACATCGACGCCACCAAGCTCGCCGAGGTCGCGGGCTGCGACCACCGGCGGCTCGACGTCACCGATGCCGCCGCGATCGGCGGGTTCGCGGCCGAGGTCGGCGGCGTCGACGTGCTGTTCAACTGCGCCGGGTTCGTCCACCACGGCACCGTGCTCGACTGCACCGAGGAGCAGTGGGCATTCGCCATGGACCTCAACGTCCGGGCGATGTACCGGCTGATCCGCGCCATGCTGCCGGCCATGCTGGAGCGTGGCGGAGGCAGCATCGTCAACATGGCCTCGGTCGCCTCGAGCGTGAAGGGCGTGCCCAACCGGTTCGTCTACGGCACCAGCAAGGCGGCGGTGATCGGGCTCACCAAGGCCGTCGCCATGGACTTCGTCGGGCGCGGCATCCGCTGCAACGCGATCTGCCCGGGCACCGTGGAAACCCCGTCACTCGAGGATCGCATGCGCGCCCAGGGAGACTATGATGCCGCCCGCGCCGCCTTCATTGCCCGGCAGCCGATGGGCAGGCTGGGCACGCCCATGGAGATCGCCCGGCTGGCACTCTATCTGGCATCGGACGAAAGCGCCTACACGACGGGCGGCGTTCACGTTATCGACGGTGGCATGACCTGCTGAGCGGAGCCGCGGTCCTGGACCGGCCTCGGCCGATGGAGCGAACGATGGGGCGAGTTGCGGCACTGGGCGCGATCTGCATCGTGGCCCTGGCCGGCTGCGCCGCGCCGGAGCCGGCGCCGCCCTCGCCGCGGTCCGCCGCCCGGTCCGCCGCCGAGCCGAGGCCCGACTGGTCGGCCGATCTGCCCGAACTCCTTCCGGCCATCAAGGCCTGCCTCGGCGCCCCGGAGCAGCCCCCGGTCGGCGTGACCAAGGCCTGGCCGATCGCCGAGGATCTCGCCGGGGTGCGGTTGCTGACGCCGGCCGGCGAGCGGATGGACTGCGTGGTGGAGGCCGAGGGCGGCGACGTGCTGCTGACCGAGCGGGTGTGGACGGTCTCGCAGCTGCCGGGCGAGCGCGAACCGCTCTACACGCCGCGCTCGCAGGCCCAGCCCACCAGCAGCGCCTGCCTGTCGGTGGCGGTGGCCCGCGACGCGACCGGCGACGATGTGGGCTGGCTGTCCTACGATGTCTGCCGTCAGCCAAGGCCCGCCGGGCCGTCGGCCGATGCCCGGCCGGCGCGGCGACCCTCGGGCGGCGGCAACGGCTGACCCGAAAAAGTGCCCGACCGCGAAGCCGCGGCCGGGCAGCACAATTCGGGGGAAAACCACGATGCTCCGGGGGAGGCCCGGACGCGCCGTTGGTCGTCGGGTGTTACGGTGGATCGGGCCTTGCGGATCTGCGGCGGCAGCGTACCCCGATCACGACGGCGTCAACTCGGCTTGGGCGCTGGCCCTCGGGTCTGGCAGGATCGGCCGGACGGCTCTCGCCCATCCGGGGGCGAAGCAGGCGAAGGGAGACCATCGACATGAACCGGATCGCGACCGCCTGTCTGCCGTTCCTGGTGCTCGCCGGCTGCGGCCCGACCAGGGACCAGCTCAAGGAGGCGACGTGGTACTGCCGCGACCGCAACTGGAACGCCTCGCAGGCGATCGAGTCCTGCGACCGGCTGCTCGGCGTGTACCAGCCCGCGGACAAGCTCGCCTACTACACCGCGTCGCGGGGCATCGCGTACGGTCGCGACGGGCGCACCGCCGACGGCATCGCCGAGATCAGCCGCGCCCTGGAGATGGATCCGGGCATGACCAACGTCCGGATCGAGCGCGCCAAGCTGGAGGAGAAGGCGGGCGACCTCGCCGCCGCCCGCGCCGACTACGACCAGGCCGTCAAGGAGGGTCCGTGGCTGGTGGACGCGCTGGTCGGGCGCGCCCGGGTCGACATGGAGACCGGCAATTACGACGGCGCCATCGCCGACCTCTCCGCGGCGCTGGAACTCCGGCCGGAACGCTCCGACGCTTGGCTCCTGCGCGGCTCGGCCAACCGGCGCGCCGGCGACAATGCCGCCGCCGCCGACGATTACGGGCGGACGATCGAGCTCAGGCCCGATGCGGCCAACGTCTATCTGGCACGGGCGAGCGCGCTCTACCAACTGGGCGACTATGCTGCAGCGACTGCGGATGTCGACGCGGCGCTGGCGATCGACCCCGCCTCGGCCGAGGCCTACACCCAGCGTGGCCGGATCGCAGCCGCGCGCGATGATCTGCCGGCGGCCATCGCCGCGTTCTCGCGCGCGATCGAGCTCGATCCCGGCCTCGTCAGCGCCTACCGCTACCGGGGCCTGGCGCAACTGGACCAGGGCAATGGCGACGCCGCGATCGCCGACTTCACCCAGGCGATCGGGCTCGATCCCGCCTTCGCGGCGGCCTACCTGTCGCGCGGCGATGCGCTGGCCAAGAGCGGTGACGACCAGGCGGCGTTGCTCGACTACGATCAGGCCGTAGCCCTGGCGCCCGACAATCCGGTGGCGTTCCTGGCGCGCGGCAACACCTTCGTCCGCCTCGACCAGCCAGCCAAGGCCATCGCCGATTTCGACGCCGCGATCCGCCTGCGCCCGGATTCGGCACCGGCCTTCTACGGACGCGGGCGGGCCTACACCATGGCCGACCAGCTCGCGACCGCGCGCGCCGACTTCAACCAGGCCTTGCGCCTCGACCCGGGTCTCGACGCGGCCAAGCGCCAGCTCGAGAACGTCGACCGGCTCGAGGCCAAGCGCGCCGGCTTGGAGTAGCGCTCAGTCGCGCAGCGCCGCCCCGAAATTGCGCGTCGGATCGAGCTCCGGCGCCGGCCGGCCCGAAGGCCGCGCCGCCTCGCCGCCGCCGCGGGGCAGGAAGCGGCCGGAGCCCGGAGCGGCGAGCAGCGCGCCGTCACGGGCGATCACCTGGCCGCGGCGCAGCACCGTCTCGGGCCACCCCTTCAGCGTGCGGCCGGCGAACGGCGTATAGCCGGCACCGTCGTGGCGCGGGCCCTGCCCGATCTCCACCACCCGCTCGGGATCCCACAGCGCGAGGTCGGCATCGCCACCGACGGCGACACTGCCCTTCCTCGCCTGCAGCCCGTAGAGCCGCGCCGGTGCCGTGGCGGTGAGCTCGACGAACTTGCTCAGGCCCAGCCGCCCCCGGCTGACCATGGTGTCGAACAGCACCGGCAGGCGCAGCTCCAGCCCCGGCATGCCGTTGGCGATCTCCTTGAAGTTCGCACCCGGTCCCTTGGCCAGCTTGCCGCTCGCATCCATGCGGTAGGGCGCGTGGTCGGAGGACACGGTCTGCAGCGTGCCGACCTCCAGCGCCCACCACAGCGCCTCCTGGTCCGAGCGCTCGCGCAAGGGCGGCGAGCACATCCACATCGCACCTTCGAGGCCGGGCCGGTCGAGGTCGGCGGCCGTGAGGGTGAGGTATTGGGTGCAGGTCTCGCCCCACACCTTGCGCCCCTCCCCCCGCGCGCGGTGGATCACGGCCGCACCCTCGGCGGTGCTGACGTGGAAGATCATCAGCGGCTGGTCGATCAGGGCGGCACAGGCGATGGCGCGCCCGATCGCCTCGACCTCGCCCAGCCGCGGATGGGAAGGCACATGGTAGCGCGGTGCGGTGTAGCCGCCGGCCAGCAGCCGCTTGCCCATCCAGCCGATCATGCCGTGATTCTCGGCATGGACGCAGACCATCAGCCCGTGGCTGCGGGCGGCGTCGAGCACGTCCAGGAACTGCCCGTCCTCGATCCGTAGCCGGTCGTAGGTCATGAACACCTTGAGCGAGCCGTGGCCCGAGCGGGCGAGCGGCGGCAGCTCCTCGGCCAGCACTTCCGGACGCGGGTCGCACAGGATCATGTGGAAGGCGTAGTCGACCACCGCACCGCGCTCGGCGGCGGCGTGATAGTCCGCGACCACCCGGCTCAGGCTGGTGCCGACATGCTGGGCCGCGAACGGGATCACCGTCGTGGTCCCACCCGCCGCCGCGGAAGCGGTGGCCGTGGCGAAGGTGTCGGCGTTCATCAGGCCCGAGGCCGTCAGCTGCTCGATGTGGCAGTGGCTGTCCACGCCGCCCGGCAGCACCAGCCGGCCGGTGGCGTCGATCTCCTCCCTGCCGGCGGGCAGTCCCACTCCGATCGCCGCCACCCGCTCGCCGCGGATCGCCACGTCGGCGGCGAAGACGTCGGTCGCGGTCGCGACCGTGCCGCCACGGAGCACGAGATCGTAGTCGGAACGCAGATCGGCCATGCTGGGCATCCGGCTGGGCTAGGGCTGACGCGAGACCCGGTCGAGGCGCGCCAGCAGCAGGTCGACCTCGGCCCTGGTCTCCTCGCTCAGCCGGGCGGCGGGCGAGCGCAGCGTTGGCGAGCGCAGGGCGCCGCGGCGCCAGAGCACGTATTTGCGTACCGCCAGCCCCAGCCCGGGCTGCTGCTCGTAGCGGACCAGCGGCAGATAGCGGTCATAGAGGTCCAGGGCGGCGTCGAGCGCGCCGTCGCGGACGAGACGGCAAACATCCACCAGCATCTCGGGAAAGGAGAACCCGGTCATGGCTCCGTCCGCACCGCGGGCGAGCTCGTGCGGCAGGAGGATGCCACCGTGGCCGCACAGGATCGCCAGGCGACGCGCGCCTTCGGCTTCCTGCCGGCGGATCGCGGTGATCTTGTCCAGGCCCGGCCAGTCCTCGTGCTTGAGCACGACCATGTTCGCGCAACTGTCGGCGATGCGCCGGACCAGCGCCGCCGACATGGGCGGTCCGCCGGCCAAGGGGAAATCCTGCAGCACCCAGGGCACCGGCCCGAGCAGCCCCGCCATCTCGCGGCACCAGCCCAGCACCGCCTCGTCGCCGCGCAGCGTGCCGGGCGGAGCCACCATCACCCCGGCCGCACCGGCGTCCATCACCGAGCGGGTCAGTTCCATCAGGGCGGCGAAGCCGGGGCTGGAGACACCCACCACCACGGGCACCCGCACCCGGGACAGCACCCGCCGCGCCGCGCTCAGCGACTCCGCGAGGGTGAGCTTGGGGGCCTCGCCGAGCTGGCCCAGGATGGTGAGCCCGTCGACGCCGCGGGCGAGGTACCAGTCCACCAGCCGGTCCACGCCCTCCAGGTCCAGGGCACCGTCCTCGGCAAAGGGCGTGGCCGCGATCAGGTAGACGCCGCGCGCGTCGGCGGTGAGCATCCGCTATCCCCCTCCCGTCGCCGCGGAAAGGCCGTGCGCCCAGGCATGGGCGAACCCCACCCAGCCCGGAGGCATCACGTGGCCGCCGCCATGCTCGCACAGCCGCAGCTCGCGCCCGGTCGCGCAGTCGCTCCAGATGGCGCAGTCGAGGCCGTCGATCTCCTCGTGCCGGTTCGGAGCGGCGGGACACGCGTCCAGGCCGCGCAGCACCGCCAGGCCCGCCAACACGTCGGCCTGCTTCCAGGTGTCGCGGATCGAGCGGCCGGCCATCGGCACCACCGGATCGGCCGTGCCGTGGATGTGGAGCAGGTCGACCGGCCCGCCGGTGCACCGGTCGGGCATCGGTTCCCAGAACGCGCCGGCCACTGCGACGAAGGCGTGGTAGTCGCGGCCACGTCGGCAGGCGAGGTCCCAGACCATGGAGCCGCCTTGCGAAAATCCGGTGACCAGGATCCGGCCGGGGTCGATCGGCCAGCGCGCGAGCATGTCGGCGCGCACGGCGTCCATGAACGCGATCTCGTCCCGCGCTTGGCTCGGCGAGCCCTGGTGCGCCCAGGTCTTGTTGATGCCGTCGGGCAGCACCAGCATGACGCCCTCGGCCGCGAACGAGGCGGTGAACGCCGCGTCCTGGGCGAAGGCCTCGGCACTGCTCTGCCAGCCGTGGAAGAAGATCGTGGCCGCGATCGGCCGCTGACCGTCCCAGCCGGGCGGCGGCAGGGCGAGATAGCGCCCACCGCGCACCTCGCAATAGCCCGCGCCGGGACAGGCGAGAACCGACCCCGACACCAACAGGCCGCAGCCCCAAAGGACCGCGGCCTGCAGCAGGCAGCCTAGAACGCTGCGGATCAGCGCCCGCGACCGGTGCCCGCCGTCGTGGCGGTGCGGTCGGTCGTGGCCACGGTGGCGGGTCTCCGCCGGCCGGGCGAAGCCGAAATACGCGGCGATCAGCGCCAGAAGCGCGTGCAGCCAAATGTCGTTTCCATACAGCGGCAGCAAGCCGAACAGCGTGTTCAGCCCCGGGATCAGACCCATGACCGTCAGCAGGCCGTACACGATCGCGGTGGCCCTGGCAAAGAGGCGGGCGTTCGAGAAGCTGCGGTAGGTGGCGAGGCCGAAGACGCCCCAGGCGATGTGGAACAGGTTGTGAAGGAAGTTCACCGGGAACAGGCCGAGCAGATAGCCGTGCTGGTGAAGCATGTCGGCGGCCGGGGCCGCGTCCGGCGCGGTATCGGCGACCGGGGCCGTGTAGGTCACCAGGCCGGGAATGAAGCCGGCGATGCCGACGACCAGGAAGATGATGCCGAAGATGAGCGCGAAGTTGCGCGTGTTCATGATGCTCTCCACCTGCCGCGCCGCCGTCCGGGTCTGGCAGGCGGCTCACTGCAGCGAGAACGCACTCTCGTTGGACGGGTTCCTGGGCACCGAAGGGCGGGTCAGGGCGCCGCAGCGGCGTCGTCGATCTCGAAGCAGGCCTGCTCGCGCCCCTGCCAGCGGTCCAGCCGGACGCGACCGGCGAGCCGCAGGGGCACCCGCCCCTCCAGCAGCTCGCGTCCCAGCGGCGAAGCGGCGGCGCGGAAGGCGATCGCCTTGACCCGACCGTTGGCGGCCCCGGTCAGCACGCAGCTGACATGCCCGTCGCCCACGGTCCGGGCCTGGATCACCCGCGCGTCGGTGAGGGCGAAGCAGGGCTCGGCATTGCCGGCGCCGTAAGGGGCCAGCTGCTGGACCTGGTGCGCCAGGGCGGCGTGCGCGGCACCGACGCTCAATGCCCCGTCGAGATCGATCGCCGCCGGGTCCGGCACGCCGCGCCCGACCTCGGCGGCAAAGCGGGCGACGAGATAGTCGTGGAACCGCTGCAGGTCGGCCTCGGCCAGGGTCATGCCGGCCGCCATGGCATGCCCGCCGCCCTGCTGAAGCAGTCCCTGCTGGCGGGCGGCGATCACCGCGGCGCCGAGGTCGAAGCCGCGGATCGAGCGGGCGGAGCCCTTGGCGGTACCGTCGGCGACGCCCAGCACCACGACCGGCCGATGGTGCCGATCGGTCAACCGGCTGGCGACGATGCCGACCACCCCCGGATGCCAGCCGGCGCCCGCTGCGACCAGCAAAGGCAGGCCGGCGCGCAACTGCGGCTCGACCGCGCGTTCGGCCGCCTGCAGCACCTCGCGCTCGATCGTCTGGCGGTCGGTGTTGAGGCTGTGGAGCTGGGCCGCGAGCCGGCCCGCCTCCTCCGCGAGGTCGGTGGTCAGCAGCATGGCCCCGAGATCGGAGCGGCCGATCCGTCCCCCGGCATTGATGCGCGGGCCGAGCACGAAGCCGAACTGGCGCGCGTCGCTGAGAGCCGCCAGCCCCGCGGCTTCGGCCAGGGCGGCAAGGCCGGCGATCCCAGCACCCTGCGCCACCTTCAGGCCCTGGTGGACGAAGGCGCGGTTGAGGCCGGTGAGCGGGACCACGTCGCAGACCGTGCCCAGGGCCACCAGGCCCAGCCATTCCAGGAGCGGCGGCTCGCGCCGGGCGGCGAAGGCACCCCGGTCGCGCAGCACCCGGGTCACCGCCACCAGCACGACGAAGGTGACCCCGACCGCGGCCAGATGCTTGAGCGGGCTCGCCTGGTCGACCCGGTTCGGATTGACCACGGCGAGTGCGGCCGGCAGCGCCTCCTCGGCGGCGTGGTGGTCGACCACGATCACCTCCAGGCCGAGCGTCGCGGCCGCGTCCAGGGGCGCGAAGGCGGTGGTGCCGGTGTCCAGCGTCACCACCAGCCGGCAGCCCAGCCCGGCGAGCTCGGCCAGCACCCGGGCATTGGGGCCGTAGCCGTCGCGCAGCCGGTCGGGGATGCGGATCTCGGCCGCGACGTCGCACGCGCGCAGGTAGCGGGTCATCAGGGCGGTGGCGGTGGCCCCGTCCACGTCGTAGTCGCCGATCAGGCCGATCCGCTCCCCTGCCAGGATGGCGTCGGCCAGCCGCTCGGCCGCCCGGTCCAGGTCGCGCAGGTGCGAGGGATCGGGCAGCCAGTCGCGCAGGCGCGGCTGGAGGAACGCCGCCGCCTGCTGCGGTCCGACGCCGCGCCCGGCCAGGACCCGGCCCAGGAGCTCGGGGATGCCGTGCTGCTGGCTGATCGCCAGGGCGGCCGACTCGTCGCAGGGGCGCAGCCGCCAGTGCCGCCCGAGAACGCTGCGCTCGACCTCCATCCGTCTCCCCTGCCGCCGCCGGAGAGGACCCATGGCGCAACGGCGGCGCCGGGGCAACCCGGATGGAGTGCCCTCAGTAGAGCTGGACCGAAACCCGGAAGTTGAACCCGTTGTCGAGCAGGAAGTCGTCGGGGTCGCCGTCGCGGTTGCTGAACCGGTTGCCCCAGTAGAGTTCGGCCAGGACCCGGGGCGGCCAGATCCAGCGCACGCCGAGGCCGGCGCTCGCCAGGGTTTCGGAATCGACGTCCTCGACATTGTCGTGGTGGTTGACGCCGTAGCCATAGTCGATGAACGGCACCAGCTCGACCGACATGTCGTCGGGGCCGCGGATGCGCTCGCGGTCGAACAGGTCGAGGATCGGGTAGCGGTACTCGATGCCGACCGCGAAGCCGCTGTCGCGCACCACCTCGTTGACGAAGTAGCCGCGCACCGTGTCGATGCCGCCCAGCGAGTATTGCTGGCTGGCGAGCAGCGGGTCGGTGGCGAGCTGCGCCTGGCCGCGCACCACCAGCTGGTCGCGGTCGGAGAACAGGCGGTGCGCGAGCTGGCCCTGGCCCAGCCAGTAGAAGAACTCGCCGTCCGGCTGCTCGCAGCAGTCATTGTCCGTGGCCCCCAGGATCGGCAGGCCGAGATTGAAGGTCGAGGCCACCGAGATCGCGCGCCGCCGGCCGCGGTTCTGCCAGTCCTGGGTGAACTGCAGCACCGAGACGTCGCTGCGGCCGTCGTCCGTGCCGGGCGAGAACGCGAACGGCTCGTTGAGCAGGTAGGTGCGGTTGCGCTCGCGGTTGAACGAGAGATCCAGGCCGACGCGGTTGGCGGTGGTGTCGACGATCGGCATGCCGAAGCCGACCGTGATCTGCTTGGCGCTGCTCTCGATGTTCAGGTCCTCGACGTCGTCGTTGACCACGTCGGCATTGCTGATCTGGCCGCCGATGTGGAAGCGCAGGTCGCGCGCGGTCAGCGGCAGCGAATAGTAGAAGCCGGCCTCCTGCAGCCCCTCGGTCAGGTCGCCGGTCACCACCAGCGGGTCGTTGCGGCCGAACAGGTTGAACCAGGTGAAGGTCAGCCCGACATCGTTGGCGCCGATGCTGGGCGACTGGTCGTTGGCGGCGCGCGCGGTCACCGAGAACCGCTTGGGCTCCTCCTCGACCGCGACCGCGAGCCGCGCCTGGCCCGGCTGCGAGCCGGGCAGCAGCCGCGCGTCGAGCTTGACGATCGCCGGGTCCTGCAGCAGCAGCTGGAGCCGGTCCTGCAGCGCGTTGACATTGAGCGGCGGGCCGGCGCCCAGGCGGAGGCGCTGCTCGAGGAAGTCCGCGTCCAGCTGCTTGGTGCCGGTGATCTCGATCGCCTCCAGCCCGCCCTCGACGATCTGGAGCCGCACCGTGCCCCCGGTCACGTCCTGGTCGGGCAGGGTCGCCCCGGAATTGACGTAGCCGGCATTGACGTAGGCCAGCGTGATCTCGTCCTTGAGCCGGAACAGCTCCTCCAGCGTGACCTCGCGCCCCTCGTAGGGGCGGACCAGCGCCTCGAGCTCCTCCGGCGGCAGCACGGTGTTGCCCTCGACCACGACGTCCCTGACCAGGAGGCTCTTGCCCGAGGCCAGCCCGGGCTGGCGCGGCGGCGGCGCCGGCGGCAGCTCGAAGGTCGGCGCCTCGCGCGGCAGGAACTCCGGCTCGGGCAAGGTGGGCTGGTTCTCGCGCGGGTCGCCACGCTCGAAGCCGGGTATCAGACCCTGCTGCGCCAGCGCCGGTCGGATGTCGCTGCCCAGCACAAGCGTCATGGCGGCGAGGAGCATCAGTTGCCAGCGCGTCATGGGAGCATCCAGGCTGGTCGTTTCTTGGCGGCCGGCAACCGGCGCGTGCACCGTGCTACGAATTCGTCCCCGACACCAGACTCCCCGCGCAACCGTCGAGGAACACCGTCCCGCCCGCAGCCAGACGCTCCACCCCCGGCCCGTCCGCCCCCACCGACGGCAGCGGCCGGTCCGGTGCCGGCGGCAGGCCGCCGCGGCCGCTGCGGGTGAAGGTCGACCGCGCCGCACCCCGGTCGGCGCAGCTGGGCTGCAGCAGGCTGCTGGTGTCGAGGAAGATACTGGGCGACAGTTGCAGGTCGGAGCCGAGCGTGCTCTGCAGGCCGGTGATCTCCGTCTTGGTGGAGCCCTGGATGCGGCTGTCGGCCGAAACCACGGTCACGTCGTCCCCGGTCACCGTCACCTCGCCCGACCCGGCGGCGACTCGCCCCTGGGTCAAGGAGGTCATCTGACCGTCGCTGAGAACGATGGTCGGCGCTCGGATCGTCATGACGCTGGTGCCGCCCCTGGAATCCTTGCCGTCGGCGGCGATTTCCGAGCCGCGCAGGAAGATGTGCCGGCTCGCGCGAACCTCGATCCGACCGCCTTCCGCGCCGGTGCTCGTGGTGCGGATCGATCCGTCCTGGGCCGCCAAGTCGCGGGCGAGGACGCTGATGTTCCCCGCGCGACCGCTGCCTTGCGCCGAGGCGCTGATCTCGCCCGTGCCCCGGACGCGACCGAGCTCGTTCCTGGCGTCGACGCCGAGCAGGCGGACGTCCGCGCCGCGCGCCGCGATCGTGATGTTGCCGCCGTCGCCGGCACCGGTGCTGCTGGAAGTGATGCCGCCGCCATCGAGCGTCAGGCTGCGTCCTACGCTCAGCGTGATCCGACCACCCTTGCCGGCTTGCGCACCCTGGGCCGACGTACCGGTGCTGATGCTTGCTCCCCGCCCGATGACGATGTCGCTCGCGTCGACCGTGACCGCTCCCGCGTCGCCGCTGCCGGACGTGTCGCTGGTGATCTGGCCGCCGTCGCGAAGGTCGATCGAACCGGCGGCCACCACCACCGAACCCGCGCGGCCAGTCGACCGCGCATTGCTCGTGATCCGGGTATTCTCGCCGACCAGGGACAGGCCGTGGGAGGCTGCGATGGTGACCGTGCTGGCATTGCCGACGCTGCCGGTGCTGGCACTGATCACGCTCGCGCCCGACAAGGCGATGTCGCGGGCGTTGATCGAGATCGGGCCGGCGTCGCCGGTGCCGCCCTGCTGGGTCAGCGTGACGATCCTTGCGCCATCGCGGAGTTCGAGCCGGTCGGCCACCTGAACGTCGATGGAACCGCCATCGCCGCTGACGCGATCTCCTCCGGTATTGCTGATGATCTGCGACCGACGTCTGGAATCGGCCCCCAGTCCGTCGATCGTCAGATCCTGCGCCATGACGAGGATGGAGCTGGCCCTGCCGGAGGCGTTGGTGAGCCCGTTGATCTCGCCGCCGTCGCGAAGATGCAGCAGCCCGTCGACGACCACGGTGATGGGTCCGGCGTCCCCGCCGCTGCCCGGCCTGGCCGAGCTGACGATGCCGGTGAAGGGTCCCGAGTTCGGACGTCAGGTCCCCCAGGAACCGGCCGTCGATGGTCAGGTTGCGCGCGTGCACGTAGACGGGTGTACCCTGGCCGGAACCCGAGGTCGAACCGCGGATCTCCGTCACCTGGGTGCCGTTGTTCACGATCGTCAACTCGCCGGCGATCACCCGGATCATTCCGGGTCCACCAGGACCGCCCCGCCCGGACGAGGCCACGATCTGCGTCGGTCGGAGCTGCCCTCCCGGCTGGGCTCGTGCGCCGTTCCCGTCGATCGTCAGCGCATGCCGGGCCTCAATGGCGATCCGACCCGCATTGCCGGTGGTGAAGGTCGAGGCGCCGATCGAGCCGCCACCGCGCAGCATCAGGTCCTCGACCCCTATGGTCACGTTCCCCGCCGCCCCGGTCATTCTGGCCCGGCCGGGCAGGATGGGTCCTCCCGGGTCCAGGCCGGCGACACTCTGAATGCCCGTCACCCGGTCGAACCCGGTACCGTCGATCGTCAGCTCCCGAGCTGTTACCTGGATCATGCCTGCGTCGCCGAAGCCGTAGGTCGCACTCCGAATTCGGCCGCCGTCTTCGAGCGTCACCGCCCCATTCACGTCGAGGGCGACGGTGCCGCCTCGACCGGCAGCGCCCACTCCGGGGATCGTGGTCCCGTCCGCCAGCGTCATCCGCGGCCGCCCGACATCGGCGGCGATCAGGCTCTCGCCCGTCAACGTGAGCCGCCCGGCCGCAATGTCGATACCCGAACTCGCATTGGTGTCGCCGAGATTGCTGGCGAGCAGCGCGGCTCCACCATCGAGCGTGATGTCCTCCGCTCGCACTCGAATGCCGCCCCCGTCGCCGCCGCTGGCGTCGACCACGGCGCCTGCGTCCAACCGCACCGTGCCGCCCGCCGCCGCGCCGATGGTGCCGGAGGCGAGGTCGAGCCGCCCCTCGGTCATCGCGGCCAGGGTGATCCGCCCGCCTGGGGCCACCACGTCGTCCACGGGCATGGGATCGCCGGCGAGCAGCGCGCCGCCGGTGAGTGTGACGTCGCCTGCGCTGAGCGACAGATGCTCGCCCGCGACGACCCGCAGGATGCCGTGGTCGACCGTGATCCCGCCCGCGGCACCCAGGAAGCCGAAGCTCTGCGGCTCGGCCACCGACAGCACGCTGCCCGCGGTGTCGAGCGCGCTGAACACGGCACCATCGGCCAACCGCAGCTCGCCGGCACTGCTGGCGTGAAACGATCCCTTCACGTCCAGATTCGCGTTCGGCCCGAACACGATTCCCGCCGGGTTGATCAGGTAGAAGTCGGCGTCGGGTATGTCGGAACGGAGTGTTCCCAGGATGTCGGACCGCGTGCCGCCGGTCACCCGGCTGATCACGTTGCGCACGCCGTCGGGCCCGGTGAAGGTGACCCGGCCGCCCTCGGCAATCCCGAACCGGCTGAAGCTGTGAAACAGGTTGCTGCCGCGCTGCTGGCCCAGATCGGCGCCGACGACCACGTCCAGCCCACCCGGAACCGCGCCCGGGGGCCCCATGGTGCCGTCGGTCACCACTTCGGCCAGGGAAGGGCCACCGCTGCAAAGCGCCACAGCTATGTAGGATATTCCTCCTAGCAATATGCCGCGCGCGATATGTCGCCGACGAGCATCCGCCACTGTTTCCACCCCAACGCGTTATCGATTTTCTTTGCGGGCAAGATTACCGCGTTGGACCGTTTTGTCCACAACGTCGTGGGGACCGCACTTCGACTTGCGGCACAAGAAAATCGAACTCAAATATTGGCGGAACTCCTGACAGGAAGCGCGCGCTCAGGTTGGGTCTTCTGCTGCGGTCCCGGTGCAGAATTCGGAGAACGCGACGCCCGCAGGTTCAGTGACGCCTGCATCCGGCCCAACGTCCGGCATGTCCGTCCCCACCGACGGCAGTGGCCGGTCCGGGGACGGCGGCAGGCCGCCGCGGCCGCCGCGGGTGAAGGTCGAGCGCGGCGCCGCACCGCTGGTGGCGCAGCTCTCGCGCAACAGGCGGCCGACGTCGACGAACGCCGCCGGTGCGAGCTGCAGGTCCGAGCCGAGATTGTTCTGCAGCCCGGCGATCACCACGCTGGAGCTGCCTGCCACCAGGCTGTCGGCCGAGATCACGGTGACGTCGCCCAGGAGGCTGGCCTCGCCCGAGCCGGCGAGCGGCTGGCCGTCGCCGGTGAGCGAGGTCACCGTGCTGCCGTTGAGGACGATCTGCTTGGCGGCCAGGGAGATCACGCTGGCGCCGGCGGCGGGCTCGATGCCGTTCGAGGTGACCTCGCTGCCGCGGAGATAGATCCGGTCGCTGGCGGCAGCGTCGATCCGCCCGCCCTCGCCGCCGCTGCCGCTGGTCCGCAGGCTGGCGTCCTGCATCTCCAGGCGCACGACCTGCAGGCGGACGTCGCCGGCGGCACCCGTGCCCGTGCCGGACGAGCCCACGAGGCCGCCGTCGCGCAGGCGCAGGCGGGTGGCGGCGAGCCCGACGTCGCCGGCAGCACCCGCGGCCGAGCTGTTGGTCTCGATCGAGCCGCCATTGACGTCGAGCAGCCCGGCCGCGCGCACCTCGACCAGTCCGGCATCGCCCGGACCGTCGGTCCGGCTGGTGACCGAACCGCCCGCGCCCACCGTCACCTGGTCGGCCCGCACGCTGACGCGCCCGGCATCGCCGCCGCTCCCGCTCTGCGCCGCCGCGCGGATGCCGGACTCCAGAGTCCGACCGCCCAGCGTGAGCGCGCCGCCGATGGCCACGGCATCGGCCGTCACCACGACGTCGCCGCCGTCGCCGAGACCGGCGGTGCTGCCGGAGATGCTGCCGCCGTCGCGCAGCTCCAGCGTGGTCGCGGTCAAGCCGATGGCCCCCGCGGCACCGCTGCTGCCTTCGGTGGTCCCGGCGGCGATGGCGGACGGGAACGAGAAGCCCTGGTCGAGGAAGCCGCCGGCGACGCTGACCGAACCGGCGGCGATCTGCAGCGCGCCGCCCGCGCCCGAGCTGAACGTGCCGTTGAAGATCTGGCCGCCATTGCTGAGGGCGATCGTCCCGGAATCGATCACGATCGAGCCCGCGGCACCCGAGCTGCCGGCATCGGCGGTGGCGCGCACGCCGCTGGGCATCGAATCCGCACCCGCCGCGAAGGCGCCGTCGATCGCCAGCGAGTTGGCGGTGATCGCGACGCGGCCGCCGGCACCGCTGCCGGAGGTGCTGCCGGAAATCTGCGCGCCGTTGGTCAGGACGATGCTGCCGGCGGCGACGCCGATGGAGCCTGCCGCGCCGGGGCCGGCGGTGTCGGCGAGCAGTCCGGTGCTCTCGGGCACCGGCGAGGCGCCGGCGCCGTCCGCCAGGAGCGTGCCGACCTGGACGGTGATGTCGCCGCCGGCGCCACTGCCGTTGACGTTGGTGGCGATCCGGCCGCGGTCGGCGAGCTCGATCCGTTCCGCCGTCACGATGACGGCGCCGGCATCGCCGCTGCTGCCCCGCTCGGCCGAGGCCAGCACGCCGCTGGGAAAGAAGAAGCCGCTCGAAAATCGGCCGCTGGCGACGAGCAGACGGGTGTCGATCGCGACCGTCCCGCCGTCGCCCGAGCTGAAGGTGCCGCTGAAGATCTGCCCGCCGCCGGTGAGGGACACCGAGTCCGCCTGGACGCTGATCGACCCGGCCGCTCCGGTGCTGCCCTGCTCGGCCGTGGCGAGGATCGCGCTGGCGAAGGAAGAGCTCCCGGCCGGGAAACCGCCATCGACGGCGACGCGGTCGGCCGCGATCGTGACCGTGCCGCCCTGGCCGGAACCACGGGTGATGCCGGAGATCTGAGCACCGTTGCGCAGGCCGATCTCGGCGGCGCTCACGGCGATGAGGCCGGCATCGCCCGAGCTGTAGCCGCCGGTGTCGGCGACGAGGCCGGTCAGGCGGAACCCAGATAGGGTCGTCGCACCGTCGGCATCGATCAGGTCGGCGGTGACCGCGAGATCGCCGCCGTCGCCGCTGCCGTTGGTGCTGGTCGCGATCTGGCCCTGGTTGCGCAGCTGCAGGGAGGAGACCCGCACCGCGACGTCGCCGGCGTCGCCCCCCGCGTTGGTCGACGCGGTGATGCGGCCATTGTCGAGCACGAGGCTCGCGGCCTCGAGATCGATCGATCCGCCCGCACCGCGGGCGAACGCCTCGGTCGAGATCAGCGAGCCACCGGCCAGCGCCACCGTGCCCTGGCTGCGGATGGTGATCGGCCCTGCCGACTGGTCGCCCTGCGAGATGCTCAAGATCCCGGCCGCGCCGTCCAGGCTCAGGGAGTTCGTGGCGGTGATCGTGGTGGCGGCGCTGGCGCCGAAGGCGGCGCCGCCGAACAGCGGCACGCCGACGAGGCCGCCGACCAGGCTGATGCTGTCGGCGGCGATGGTGATCGGCCCGCCGCCGCCGGAACCGAGCGGCGTGCTGGCGATGACGCCGTCGACGACCGAGATGGTGGATGCACTGACCTGGACCGGCCCGGCGCGCCCGCCGGCGAAGGTCGTGGTGGCGATCCCGCCGGCACGGCCGCCGGCGGTCTGCTGCCCACGGATGAGCAGGTTCTCGGCGGCGAGGTCGACGCCGCCGGTGTCGTCGACGTCGCCGAAGTTGAAGCTGCCGACGCTCGACACGTCGAGGAGGATGTCGCCGCCCTCGATGCGCACGCGCCCACCGCCCGGCCCGTTGACGATGGCGCCGCTCGGATTGCCGGCGGCATCGGCGGCGAGGGTGATGGCGCCGTCACGCGCCACCGCCGGCAGCGCGGGATCCACGGGCACCTCGCCGGCGCCGCGCTGTGCGGCCAGGGCGATGGCCGAGCCCGGCACCTGAACCGAGGCGTCGTTGCCGAGCACGGCACCCTCGAGCGCCAGTTCGCCGGCGCTGAGGCCGAGCGTGGCGCCCGAGCGGATGACCAGGTTGCTGCCGCTGACGTCGATCCGTCCGACATTGCCGCCGAGAAAGCCGAAGGCCTGCGGCTCCGCGACGCTCAGCGTGCTGCCGGCGGTGTCCAGCGCGCTGAACACCGCACCGTCCGCGAACCGCAGCCCGTCGGCCGTGCTGGCGTGGAACGACCCCTTGACGTCGAGCCGCGCATTGGGCCCGAACAGCACGCCCGCCGGGTTCAGCAGGTAGAAGTTGGCCCCTTCGACGGCGGAGGCCAGCGTGCCGTCGATCGCGGAGCGCTCGCCGCCGGTCACCCGGCTGATCACGTTCTTGATCCCGTCCGGGCCGGTGAAGGTGACCCGGCCGCCGGTGTCGATGTTGAAGCGCTGGAAGCTGTGGAACAGGTTGGCGCCGCGGGTCTGGCCGAGATCGGCGCCGACGGTCACGTCGGGTCCGCCCAGCACCACCCGCGGGCCGAGCGTCCCATCGGTGACCACCTCGGCGCCGGCCGGCCGGAGGCAGGAAAGGGATAATGCAAGGACCGATCCGGTCGCCAGGAGCCGCGCCCGCCGGGCCTTTCGCCATTGCGCTGCCGCCATCTTGTCCTCTCGGCTGCCATCCCGGCGCTCACGCGATGCTTCAGCCATAGCCGCCTTCGCCGGCAAGGCCAAGCGCGGGTCAAGCCGCGGCCCGAGCGGCGAGCCGGCAGGCCTTGTTGCATTTCCCGGCGGTTGGCCTACCGAATGGCGCCCGCGGTCGATCGGGGCCGTCGAGCTTCAGGTGGTCGGGAGAGGACCATGCGGCGGGCGGTCGAGCTGTCCCGGATCGTGGCGTCGGTGGCCGCATTGCTGATCGTGGCCTGCCCTTTGGCGGCGGCCCCGGAGGATCCGGTCCTCGCCGACGTCGCCACCGCCGATTCCTATGTCGCCCAGGGCGAGCTGCGCCGCGCCCAGGCCGTGCTCGAGCGGGCGCAGGCAGCGCTGCCGGCCGACGCGCCGGCAGCCAGCCGGGCGTTGATCACCGCGCGGCTCGGTGCCGTGGTCGGCGACGCCGGCGACGACGAGCGCGCCGCGGAGCTGCTCGACGAGGCCATCGAGCTCGCCGCCACGAGCGACCGGACCGACCTCGAGGCGGGGGCGCTGAACGATCTCGGCAACGTTCAGATGCGCGGCCGACCGCTGGATGCCCTGGCGTCCTATCAACGCGCCGCGGAGCTGGCGGAGCGGGCCGATCTGCCCCGGCTGCGGGTGCGCGCCCTGATCAACGCCGCCCGTGCCGAGCGGCTCAGCGGAGAGACCGAACGCACCGCCACCCTGCTGCGCCAGGCCGCCGACATGCTCGATGCCATGCCCGCCGGGCAGAACGACGCCCTCGAGCGGCTGGCGGCGGCGGGGCAGGCGCTGGAACTGGCGAGGCTCGATCACGCCTATCTGCAGCTCGCCGCCGACCTGCAGGAGCACGCCCAGAGCGCCAGCGACGCCTCGGGGAGCCGACGCGACCTGAGCTGGGCCACGGGCCTGCGTGGCGAACTCTACGCGCTGGCCGGCCGCGACGCGGATGCGCTGCGCTTCTATCGCGAGGCGGCGCTCGACGCCGAGCAGGCCGGCGCGCCCGAGCTGCTGTTCCGGTGGCAGTGGTACGCCGGCCGGGTGCTCGGCGCCCAGGGCAACGACGACGAGGCCATCGCCGCCTACCGCAGCGCCGTGACCAACCTGGAGCGCGTCCGCCTCGATCTGCCCGCCTTCGACCCGCAGACCGGCCGCTCGCTGTTCCGCGAGACCCTGGGCCCGGTGTTCACCGAGCTCGCCGACCTGCTGCTGCGGCAGGCGAGCGCCAGCGAAGGCCAGGTGCAGCAGGTGGACCTGAGCGACGCCCGCGCGGTCATCGAGCAGCTCAAGACCGTCGAGCTGGAGGACTATTTCAAGGATGACTGCGCCGCGGACCTGACCTCCCGCGTCAAGCCGGTGGACAATCCGGGCGAGAACACGGCCGTTCTCTATCCGGTGCTGCTGGCCGACCGCACCGAGCTGATCCTGAGCTTGCCGGACGGTCGGCTGGTCGCGGCCCGCAGCGCCGCCTCCGGGGCCGAAATCGCCGAGGCGGCGCAGCAGTTCCGCCTGGCGATCGGCAGCCCGCCGGACCCGGTCCATCCCGCCAACTGGCTGCGCCCCGCGGTCTATCTCGACGCCCAGCTGATCAAGCCGGTCGAGCCGTTGCTGCAGCAGTACGACATCAAGACCCTGGTGTTTGTGCCGGACGGTGCCTTGCGCACGATCCCGATCGCCGCCCTGCACGACGGCACCTACTTCGTCGCCGAGCGCTTCGCGGTCGCGACCAGCCTGGGCCTCAACCTGCTCGACACCCGCCCCCTGGCCGAGCGCAAGGTCGACGTGCTCCTGGGCGGATTGAGCGAATCGGTGGCCGGCGCCCCGGCGCTGCCGGCCGTCGCCAAGGAGATCGACACGCTCAGTGCCGTGCTGGGTGGCGGCCGCATCCTGATGAACAGCGATTTCGTCAAGCCCGAGCTCGGCGAGGCGCTGGGGCGGACGCCGTTCAACGTCATCCATCTCGCCACCCACGGCGAGTTCGCGTCGAACCCCGAGGACAGCTATCTGCTGACCTATGACGGCCGCCTGAACATGAACGAGCTGGCCGATCTCGTCCGGCTCAGCCAGTTCCGCGACGAGCCGGTCGAGATCCTCACCCTCAGCGCCTGCAAGACCGCCGCCGGCGACGACCGCTCGGCCCTCGGGCTCGCCGGGCTCGCGGTCAAGACCGGCGCCCGCAGCGCCCTGGCGACCTTGTGGGAGGTCGACGACCAGACCACGGCACAGCTGATGCCCCGGTTCTACCAGAACCTGCTCGAGCCCGGCGTCAACAAGGCCGAAGCGCTGCGCAGCGCCCAGCGCGAGGTCATGTCCAACCGGGCCACCGTCCATCCCTTCTACTGGGCGCCGTTCCTGCTGATCGGCAACTGGACCTGAGCCGAGCCCACGCGCGGCTCAGCGCGAGGCCCGGCCGACCGCGTCCAGCGCGGACTTGGTGACGAGGGCGTCGCCCTGGGCTCCGAGCTGCCGGTCCAGATCCGCCCACATTCTTGCGAGCTGGTCGTCGACGGAGGCGGCCGCCTGAAGCCCGCGCACGTCGGCGGGGTCGAGCTTCAGCAGCCGGGCGAACAGCGCTTCGGGCATGGGGTTGGCGGCACCGTCGCGAAGGTAGCGTCGGACCCGCTCGCGGTCCGAATGGCCGAGCTCGGGCCACTCCCGCTCCAGTCCGGCGCGAATCTCGGCGGCGAGCACGAGGCGGATCGGCATGCGCCGCGCACCGGCGCCGACGGCCCGGTCCAGCTGCGCTTTGATCTGCGTCGCGGCTTCCGGTGACAGGGGCCGGCGCGTCGGCGGCCCGTCGCTCCGTGCGAACCGGGCGAGATCGACAAGGGCCGCCACGTCGGCCTGGGTCATCAACCGGCCGGAACGCCGATTGACGACCGCGATCGGATCGGGCTCGGCCAGCAGCCGCAGGAGCGCCGGCTCGGCCGGCCTCGGTCCCAGCACCGCCTGGGTCAGATAGGCTTGGCGCAGCAGGAGATCGGCAGGACCGCCAGGATCCTCGCGGAACACCGGGACGTTGCGCAGGTGCGCGGTCAGGGCGGCCGCGCAGTCCGCCTCGCACCGTTCGGCGCCGAAGTGCAGGACGAACTCCCGCCCGACCTCGCTCGCCTCGCCGGCGTCGAGCGGGCGGCCCAGATAGGCCTCGAAGAAGCTGCCGAGCCCGGCGCCGACCTCGGCAGGCGCCAGCGTCTGCGCGGCCGGCGAGCCGACGACCGCCAACGTCGCGATCAGGCCGGCCAGCGCGCGGGCACCAGTGGCGCGAGGGTTGTCGAGCATCGGCGGCCTCCACGCGGGTTGCGCCACGGATACCATCGTCGCACCCGGCCGGCACGGCCGGGTTGGATCAACTCCCCGCGACAACGTATGGTGGCGCCGGTGATCGACGACCGGGAGGCAGGCCATGAATGTCGCTCAGGCGCTGCTCCACGGCCTCAAGGCTTACGGGGCCGGGGAGATGTTCGGCATCCCGGGCGACTTCGCGCTGCCGTTCTTCAAGGTGGCCGAGGAGAGCCGGATCCTGCCCTTGCACACGCTGAGCCACGAACCGGCGGTGGGCTTCGCCGCCGACGCCGCCGCCCGGTTCCGCGGCACGATCGGGGTCGCCGCGGTCACCTACGGTGCCGGCGCCTTCAACCTGGTCAACGCCGTCTGCGGGGCCTTCGCCGAGAAGTCGCCGGTGGTGGTGATCTCGGGCGCCCCCGGCCGCCTGGAGAGCCGCTCGGGCCTCTTGCTGCACCATCAGGGCCGCACGCTGGACACCCAGTTCCGCGTCTACCAGGAGATCACCTGCGCCCAGGCCCGGCTCGACGATCCCGCCACCGCCCCGGCCGAGATCGCCCGCGTGCTCACCGCCGCCATCGACCAGGCGCGCCCCGTCTACATCGAGCTGCCGCGCGACATGGTGGGGGTACCCTGCGCGCCGGTGCCGGCCTATGCCGCGACGCCGGCGGACCCGGAGGCGGTGGCAGCCTGTGCCGCCGAGATCATGGCACGGCTCGCCGCGGCCCGGCGGCCGGTGGTCCTGGTCGACGTCGAGGTCCGCCGCTACGGGCTCGAGGCCAAGGTCGCCGAGCTCACCCGCAGGCTGGGCATCCCGGTCGCCACCACCTTCATGGGCCGCGGCCTGCTCTCCTCCACCGGCGCGCCGCTCGCCGGCACCTATCTGGGTGTGGCCGGCGATCTTGCGGTCACCGAGCTGGTCGAGGGCTCCGACGGACTGCTGTTGCTGGGCGTGATCCTGAGCGACACCAATTTCGGCGTGAACGCCGGCAAGCTCGACCTGCGCCGGACCATGCAGGCGCTCGACCGCCAGGTCGGCATGGGCTTCCACCAGTATCGCGACATCCCGCTCGCCGACCTGGTCGAGGCCCTCCTGGCGCGGGCCGTGCCGCTGGGGCGCGCCGCACCGGCACCCGCACCCGGCTATCCGCGCGGGCTCGTGGCCGACGAGGCCGCCATCGCCCCCGACGACATCGCCCGCGGCGTCAACGACCTGTTCGCCCGCCACGGTGCGATGCCGATCGCCAGCGACGTCGGCGACTGCCTGTTCACCGCCATGGAGATCGCCCAGACCGAGCTCACCGCACCCGGCTACTATGCCGGCATGGGCTACGGCGTGCCCGCCGGCATGGGTGCCCAGCTCGCCACCGGCCGGCGGACCCTGATCCTGGTCGGCGACGGCGCCTTCCAGATGACCGGCTGGGAGCTCGGCAACTGCCGCCGGCTGGGGATCGACCCGATCGTGATCCTGTTCAACAACACCAGCTGGGAGATGCTGCGCGCCTTCCAGCCGGAATCCGCCTTCAACGACCTCGACGACTGGCGCTTCGCCGACCTCGCGGCCGCGATCGGCGGCGAGGGGCGGCGCGTGACCACCCGCGCGGAGCTGGCGGCTGCCCTGGAGCAGGCCGTGGCGACCCGCGGCCGGTTCCAGCTGGTCGAGGCCATGCTCCCGCGCGGCGCCATGTCCGCCACCCTCGGCCGGTTCGTCGCCGGTGTGAAGCGCCTCCAAGCTCCCAAGGATGCCGCCTGATGCGCCGCACCAAGCTGCTCAAGCTCGTTCTCCACCTGCTCTTGCGGCTGGGCTACCGCTACGAGGTCAAGGGCATCCAGCACGCCGCGATCATCAAGCCCGGGGCCAAGGTCCTGGTGGTGGTCAACCACGTCTCGTTCCTGGACGGTGCCCTCCTGATGGCGGCGCTGAACGAGATCCCGGTGTTCGCGATCAACACCGGCATGGCGAACCGCTGGTGGCTGCGGCCCTTCCGCAAGATCGCCAACCTCTACCCGCTCGACCCCACCAACCCGCTGGCGATCAAGGATCTGATCGGCAAGATCAACGCCGGCCAGCCTTGCGTGATCTTCCCCGAGGGCCGGCTCAGCGTCACCGGCGCGCTGATGAAGATCTACGCCGGCCCGGCCTACATCGCCGACCGCACCGGGGCCACCATCCTGCCGGTGCGCCTGGACGGGCCGGAGCTGACGCCGTTCAGCCGATTGAAGCACGGCCAGGTCACGCGCCACTGGTTCCCGAAGATCACCATCACCGTCTGTCCGCCGCGCACCCTGGACGTCGATCCCGCCCTGCGCGGCAAGGCGCGGCGCCAGGTCGCCAACCTGCAGCTCTACGACATCATGTCCGACATGGTGTTCGCGACCACCGACTGGGGCCCGACCCTGTTCGCGGCGCTCTTGCGCGCCCGCTGGCGCCACGGCTGGCGCTATCCCGTGCTGGAGGACACCAGCGGCACCCACCTCGACTATATGCGTCTCGTCGCCGGGGCCCTGGTGCTGGGCCGCAAGTTCGCGGCGCAGACCGAGCCCGGCGAGCGCGTCGGCGTGCTGGTCCCCAACGTCAACGCCGCCGCGGTCGTGTTCTTCGCCCTGCAGGCCATGGGCCGCGTCCCGGCCATGCTCAACTTCTCGGCCGGCCCCGCCAACCTGGAGGCCGCCGTGGTCACCGCCCGGATCCGGCTGGTGATCTCGTCCGGCGAGTTCGTGGCCAAGGGCAAGCTCGAGCCCGCCATCGCCGCCATCGGCGGCCACGCCAAGTTCCTGTGGCTGGAGGATCTGCGCGGCCAGATCGGCACCGCCGACCGCCTGCGCGGCTTGTGGGACGGCCTGTTCGCCAGGCGCATCCACCAGGCCTGCGGGGTCGGGCGCGACGACCCGGCCGTGGTCCTGTTCACCTCGGGCTCGGAAGGGCGGCCCAAGGGCGTGGTGCTCAGCCACCGCAACCTCCTGGCCAACTGCGCCCAGATCTCCGCCCGGGTCGACTTCAACCAGCTCGACAAGGTGTTCAACGCGCTGCCGGTGTTCCACAGCTTCGGGCTCACCGGCGCCCTGCTGCTGCCGGTGCTGGGCGGCGTTTCGGTCTACATGTACCCCTCGCCGCTGCACTACCGGATCGTCCCGGAGCTGGTCTACGACAGCAACGCCACGATCATCTTCGGCACCAACAGCTTCCTCAAGGGCTATGCCCGCATGGGCGACCCGTACGATTTCCGCTCCCTGCGCTACCCCGTGGCCGGGGCCGAGCCGATCCAGGACGAGACGCAGAAGATGTGGTTCGACAAGTTCGGCCTGCGCATCCTGGCCGGCTACGGTGCCACCGAGACCGCCCCCGTCCTCGCCCTCAACACGCCCATGCACTATCGCTGGGGCAGCGTCGGCCGCCTCCTGCCCGGCATCGCGCACAGGCTCGAGCCCGTGGCCGGCCTGGAGAACGGCGGCCGGCTCTGGGTCAAGGGCCCCAACGTCATGCTGGGCTACCTGCTCTACGACCAGCCCGGCCTCCTCCAGCCGCCCGCGGACGGCTGGTACGACACCGGCGACATCGTCGACCTCGACGAGCGCGGCTTCGTCACCATCCTCGGCCGTGCCAAGCGCTTCGCCAAGATCGGCGGCGAGATGGTGAGCCTGGCCGCCGTCGAGGAGTTCCTCCACCGCCT
The DNA here is from genome assembly GCA_963720725.1 of uncultured Alphaproteobacteria bacterium. Taxonomy (GTDB): domain Bacteria; phylum Pseudomonadota; class Alphaproteobacteria; order Geminicoccales; family Geminicoccaceae; genus Benzoatithermus. The sequence continues at coordinate 352,161 of CAVRGN010000013.1, read as the reverse complement.
CAGCCCCGACGCCCAGCACGCCGTCGTGGCGCTGCCCGACCCGCGCAAGGGCGAGCGCATCGTCCTGGTCACCACCGACCACTCCTTGGAGCGCGACACCCTCCTCCGGGCCGCGCGCGACGCCGGCCTCAACGAGCTCATGCTCCCGGCCGAGGTCCTCCACCGCCCCGACCTGCCGCTCCTGGGCACGGGCAAGACGGACTATCCCAGCGTGCAGAAGATCGTGACGGGGTATCTGGCGGCGGCGTGAGCGGAAGGCAGGACGCTGCGGCCATTATGCCGATCGTAGCTTGGTCGGCCACAGACCTGACCGGTGACTTGACGGTATACAGAGTGACGCAATCCAGCCCATTGTCCTCGGCTAGTGTTCCGTGATCGAAGCAGGGGAGACATTTCGCTCGGATGGCTGGCGTGGCCGCTTCGCGTGCAACGATCGGAGCCGCTTCCGGCTATCGTCTGAACGTCGTACACCACGTCGGCACTGTCGGCCACGAGCCCTCACCCACGTCGTGCAAGTTCTAAGGCGTGTGCAGGCGGCGCGCGCATTGCAGGAGAATACGAAGTGCCAAGCCAGGTGGCAAAACTTTTCCCCATTCTTCCATCGTGACGCCGTTTGTATCGGGTAGGCCGAGCTGCTGTCGGAAGCGACTGAAGGGGCACGCATGACGGCTGCGAAGCATCTCATTGCCTTGCTGCGCAGTCACATAAGCGGCGATGACGAACAGTTCTTATCCGTAGCGCTGCAGGTCGCCGCGCATGAGGCGCGACAGGGGCACGGCAAGCTCGCCGTCCAGCTCCGGGACTTGGTCGATGACGCACGGACGCGGAAATCCATCGTTGGCAAGAAGCCGGTCCCCCTGGCGCAGCCCAAAGGCGACCTCGTTGCAATCCTATCGGTTTCGTATTCGGACACACGGCTATCGAGCATGATCCTGCCACCGGAGCTCGAGCAACGTCTGAAACGAATTCGTGGTCGAGCAGCGCCAGCAGCATCGGCTCCATGAGCATGGCTTGGTGCCGAGGCGTAAGATCCTTCTCATCGGGCCGCCTGGATCAGGAAAGACGATGACCGCGGCCGCTCTGGCCGGGGAACTCAGCCTCCCTCTGTTCTCTGTGCTTTTCGAGGCGCTGATCACCCGCTTCATGGGCGAAACGGCGTCCAAGCTGCGGCTCGTTTTCGATGCAATGGTAACAACGCGTGGTGTGTACTTTTTCGACGAATTCGACGCTATTGGCGCACGCCGAGCTGAACGGAACGACGTCGGGGAGATTGGCGCGTTCTGAACTCATTTCTTCAGTTCTTGGAGAAGGATGAGAGCGATGGCTTGATCATCGCGGCGACAAATCATCCGGAACTTCTGGACCCTGCGTTGTTCCGGCGATTTGATGATGTCATTCATTATGCCCTGCCTGACGAGGCGATTGCGCAGCGCATACTTCGTTCGCGGCTTGTGACGTTCAAGACACCGTCCGTTCAGTGGCACTCGATGGCTCGTGACTGTTCGGGGATAAGCCAAGCAGAAATCGCGCGCGCGGCAGACGAGGCTGCGAAGCTTGCCGTCCTTGACGATCGTTCGGAAGTCACCGACGACGATATGAGGAAAGCAATTTCGGAGCGCAAGCTTGCCACCGGCGCGTAAGAGGACTGCCGGATGCCGAACGAAAGTGACCGCAATCTTCCTCATATCCTGCTGCACGGCCACGGTGACCGGGAGGATTTCACGTCCCCTTTCGGGGGCGGCGGCGATATGGATTTGCCGGCCCGTGACCGGGCGCAGCACGCCGCCCGTCTGAAGCGGGACATCGGGGCTGCTATCGTAGCCGCCGAAGCCCAATTAGCCGCGCGTGACCCAGACGTTGCCGCTGGTGCGGAGGGGTTTTATCTCGAATTCGAGATTCCCGTCGCGCAAGCCGCTGTCGTGGAAAAGCTCGAGAACCGTCAAGGGCGCAACGACATCGAGCTGGTGGCCGTGCGACCATCGCTAACCGACCCGGAGGGGCACTTTTCGGCGACCGTATTTGTGCCCGCAGCCCGCAAGGACTTTTACGAGAAGAAAGTCAACGCATACGAGACGGAGGACAATGTCACTTACCTCAAAGGTGCCAACAGCGAATTCTTGATCAACGCGCAGGGCAACCGCATCGAAAGGTCCCGACGACCGAAGAACGATGTACTCGTCGCGTCGATCGATGCGGTCCGACTGGCACAGGTCCGCGACCTTTACACCGACCAACTAGCATTGTTTCCCGAGCCTGCTCAAGAGGTTTGGTGGGAGATCTGGCTTCGTCCTGATGCACACCCGACGCTTGAACATGCCGCCGCGCGCCTGAAAATTGTGCTCCGAGATCACGTGGTCCGTTTCGCGGAACGCGAGGTCGTTCTAGCGCGGTCGACACCGCAGACGCTGAGCACACTCATTTCGAACACCGACGCAGTAGCAGAACTGCGGTTAAATCGTGACACCCCCGCGCTGTTCATGGCGATGACGCCTGCCGGTCAGATCGAATGGGTGAACGACGTCCGCACCCGGCTGACGCCGCCACCCGGTAATGCACCAGCCGTCTGCATCCTGGATAGCGGATGTACACGCGTCCATCCACTAATTGAGCCTGCTCTCAGTGCAGCAGACCATCAAGCGTGGACAGCGACTTGGGGACCTGACGACAGCGGTCAGTGGCTCGGGCACGGGACGCAAATGAGCGGGCTCGCTCTCTATGGGGACCTAACCCCTGTGATAGTAGGCACCGAACCGGTTGCGCCTCCTCATCGACTGGAAAGCGTGAAGATTCTGCCCGACCGCGGGCAGAACGATCCTGAACTTTACGGCTACGTCACGGCGTCTGCAGCGTCGCGCGCAGAAATACAAGCGCCGGCCCGCAAGCGTGTGTTCTGTCTGGCGGTCACTGCGGAAGGCAACCACTGGCGTGGCCGCCCATCATCGTGGTCCGCGAAGGTCGATGATCTAGCCTATGGCGAAGGGGTCGATCAGCGCCTGTTCGTCATCTCCGCCGGAAACATAGACGGCTACTATGCTGCTGCTGAGTATCTGGACCAGAACGACGCGGCCGGAATAGAAAGCCCTGCGCAGGCTTGGAACGGCCTGACAGTAGGTGCGATGACCGAGCGCTGCACCATCACAGATCTGACGTTTGCAGGCTGGCAAGTTTTGGCGCCCGCCGGAGACTTGGCACCGGCAAGCCGAACGTCAGTGATATTCGGGGACGACTGGCCGATCAAGCCGGAGGTAGTGTTCGAGGGTGGCAATCACGGCGTCAACCCGGCGACGAACGCCGGCGACCATATCGACGACCTTGCGTTGCTCAGCACATTCCATCGGCCGAACGAGAGGCTGTTGACCGTGACCGGCGATACCAGCGCGGCGACGGCGCTCGTGTCGCGCCTGGGCGCGCAACTCCTTGCCGACAGCCCGGAGAATTGGCCAGAGACAGTACGAGGCCTCATCGTCCATTCAGCGCAGTGGACGACGGCCATGCTGGGCCATTTGCCCGCAGGTGCGCGGCAAGCTCACAAGCGTCTGCTCTTACGACGGTACGGTTATGGCGTTCCGGACCTCCATCGCGCTCTCCGGAGCGCCATGAATGACGTGACGCTCATCGCCGAGCGTACCTTGCAGCCGTTCCAAAGCAACGGCAGCAAAGTCAGAACGCGAGATATGGTGCTGCACGATTTCCCGTGGCCGAGTGCAGAGCTTGAGGCCCTGGGCGATGCCTTAGTGACGATGCGGGTGACCCTCAGCTACTTTATTGAGCCTAATCCGGGCGAACGCGGTTGGACTCAGCGGCATAAGTACGCCTCGCATGGCCTCCGTTTCGCCGTAAAACGGGCGGAGGAAGATACCGACACCTTCCGTCAGCGTATCAACAGGGCGGCCCGCGACGAGGAGGAACACGGTGATCTGGGCGGTGCGGAAGCAGGTTGGTTCCTTGGCCCTCGCCTGCGGAACCGCGGGTCAATCCACAGCGACGTTTGGGAAGGAACGGCAACCGACCTAGCGAGCCGTCATGCCATTGCGGTGTACCCAACCGGCGGCTGGTGGCGGTACAAACCAAGCCTCCAGCGGGCAGATCGGGTTGTCCGCTACAGCCTGATCGTCAGCCTCCAGGCCCCAATAGGCGTCGACCTCTATACCGCCATACGAACCATCATCGCGCCGGAGGTAGAAATTGAGGTCTGACGGCGTGGGAAGCAGAGGGACCCCAATATGCTGCCCCTACTTCCGCTGGTTCCCCGCAAACGCCGCCGTCAGTCCCAGGCCGATGAACAGCAGGCCGCTGACGTAGCGCTCGACCGCGAGATAGAAGCGGCTGCGCTTCAGCCAATTTCCGGCCGTGCCGGCGGCGAGCGCGTAGCCGCCGTCGGTGACGAAGCCGAGGGCCGTGAACAGGAGGCCCAGGACGGCGACCTGCATCGCGACATGGCCGCGGCCCGGGCTCGACGAATTGCGGCAGGAACGCCAGGAAGAAGATCGCGGTCTTGGGGTTGAGCAGGTTCACCACGAAGCCGTCGCGCAACAGCCGCGCGTGGCCGCGCTCTCGAGCGGCCGCCGCGGCCGCCGCGGCTTCGCTGCGGCCAAGGAGCTTCTGGAGCCCGAGCCAGATCAGGTAGGCCGCACCCGCATATTTGACCACGCCGAAGGCCAGGGCGGAGGAGGCGAGCACGGCCGACAGGCCCAGCGTGGCGGCGGCGACGTGCACGAGCGTCGCGGCGTGGATGCCGGCGATCGAGACCAGGCCGGCGCGGCGGCCATGCTCGACCGAGCGCCCGACGATGTAGAGCACCGCAGGCCCCGGGATCAGCAGCAGCACCAGGGCAGCACCGGCGAACAGCCAGAGATTGGCGATTCCGGGGGTCGTGATCTCCATGGTCCGGCCCACTTCGTCCTCTTGTCCTCTGATAGCCATGCCACATCCGACGTCAACGCGACAGACCAGGCTGCGGAGCCAGCAGCGCAAGGCACCGCTCCGGCGCCGCGCCCTTGACAACGCCGCCCTCTCATGGTTCTTTCATAGGTTGATGTTCCTAGAACGACACAAGGGGATGCAGCGCCCGCATGATCGCCAGCGACCAAACGAACCCAGAAACATGCGTTCTTCCAATGGCTTGGCCATCCGGCTGCTGCCGGCATGCTGTGCCTGGGCGCGCCGTCCTGGCGCCGGCGCCGTGCCTTCCGGTGCGCCGCTGCCGCCTTGGCTGTTGACGAGCGGGGCCGGGGGCGGGGAAGCTGGGTGCGGTCGCTCCGACGCGGGTCGGAGGCGGCGAGGAGGTCACCATGAACAAGAACAATCGCGGCGCGGCCCTGCTGGCCGTCGCGGCGCTGCTCGGCGCCACGGGCGCGGCGCGGGCCGCGGATTCCACCGACCCGATCAAGCTCACCCTGCACGACTGGACCGGGCAGCTGATCACCACCCGGCTGATGGGCGAGGCGCTCAAGGCCGGCGGCAGCAATGTCGAATATGTCCAGGCCGACTATCTGGCGCAGTTCCCGGGCCTGGAGTCCGGCGATCTCGATGTCGCCATGGAGATCTGGCAGACCACCGGCAAGGAGGCCATGGACGCCTCGCTCGCCACCGGCAACACGGTCGATCTCGGCGAGACCGGCATGGAGGCCAAGGAGGAGTGGTGGTACCCGGCCTACATGGTCGAGAAGTGCCCGGGCCTGCCGAACTGGGAGGCCCTGAAGGAGCCCGCCTGCGCCGAGGCCTTCGCCACCGCCGAGACCTCGCCCAAGGGCCGCTATCTGGGCGGGCCGGTGACCTGGGGCGGGTTCGACGAGGAGCGGGTCGACGCCCTGGACCTGCCGTTCGAGGTGGTCCATGCCGGGACCGACGCGGCACTGTTCGCCGAGCTGGAGAGCGCCTACCAGCGCCAGGCGCCGTTCATCGGCTGGATCTACACGCCGCACTGGGCGCCGATCAAATATGAGGGCGCCTGGGTCGAGTTCCCCGAATATGAGGACGCCTGCTACGCCGATCCGGCCTGGGGCCTCAATCCCGACGCCACCCACGACTGCGGCAAGCCGCATGGCTGGATCAAGAAGGTCGGCTGGGCCGGCGGCGAGCAGAAATGGCCGGACGCCTATGCGGCGATCCGCAACTTCAAGATCGACAACCGGACCATGGGCGAGCTGATCGCCAAGGTGGACCTCGAGGGGCAGAAGGTCGAGGACGTGGTCGCCGGCTGGATGAAGGACAACGAGGCCGTCTGGAAGGGCTGGATCGGCGGCTGAGCCCGGCCCCGGGCCCGGCATGGCCGAGCGCGGGGTCAAGCTCGCGGCCCGCGGCGTCTGGAAGCTCTTCGGCGCCCGGGCCGAGGCCTTCCTGCGCGCGCGCCCGGACCCGACGCGGGAGGAGATCGCAGCCGCCGGGCTGATCGCGGCGGTGGCGGCGGTCGATCTCGAGGTCCGGGCCGGCGAGTGCTTCGTCATCATGGGCCTGTCGGGCTCGGGCAAGTCGACGCTGGTGCGCTGCCTCGCCCGGCTGATCGAGCCCACCGCCGGCCGGGTGCTGCTCGACGGCCAGGATCTGCTCGCCGCCTCGCCGCGCGCGCTGATCGAGCTGCGCCGTCACAGGCTGGGCATGGTGTTCCAGCATTTCGCGCTCCTGCCCTATCTCACCGTGCTCGGCAACGTCGCCTTCCCCCTGGCGGTGCAGGGCGTCGACCGGGCCACCCGGGAGACCCGCGCCCGGGAGATGATCCGCCTCGTGGGCCTGGAGGGCCGCGAGGACCACCATCCCCGCCAGCTCTCCGGCGGCCAGCAGCAGCGGGTCGGCATCGCCCGCTCGCTGGCCGTGGGCCCGGAGCTCTGGTTCCTCGACGAGCCGTTCTCCGCCCTCGACCCCCTGATCCGGCGCGAGATGCAGAACGAGTTCCTGCGCCTGCAGGCCGCACTGCAGAAGACCATCGTCTTCATCACCCACGATTTCGACGAGGCGGTGCGGCTGGCCGACCGCATCGCCATCATGCGCGACGGCCGCATCGTCCAGACCGGCACGCCCGAAGAGCTCATCCTCGAACCCGCCGACGCCTACGTCGCCGCCTTCACCCGCGAGGCCCCGCGCAGCCGCATCCTGAGCGCGCGGGCGATCATGCGGCCGGTGGGCAGGGTGGCCGAGTTCGCCGGGGAGCTGCAGCCGACGGCGCGCGTGGCCGAGTTCGCCGCCGCCGTGGACCGGGCCGCGCGGCCGTTCGCCGTGGTGGAGGGCGACCGCATCCTGGGCCTGGTCGACCGCGCCGCCGTCATGCGGGTCCTGCTGGGCGGCGAGGCGGCGCCGTGAGTGCCGTCGCGACCCTGGGCACGGACCGGTGGCGCGCAACGCGCCCGACCGCCGGTGCGCTCTGGCTCTTCGCCCTCGTGATCTCGCTGGCCTGGACCCTGGTCCCGCGCGGCACCCTGCCCGCCTGGGCCACGACGTTCCCGCGCGCCTGGCAGTGGGGCCTCGCCCGCGAACTCAGCGCCTGGATGCGCTGGCTGGTCAACGACGCCAGCCTGGGCTTCGTCACCGTCAAGGAGCTGACCCGGGGCTTCGCCGGGCTGCTCGACTGGCCCTTGTGGGTCGCGACCAGCCTGCTGGCCACCGGCTTCATGGACGGCCAGGGCTCGACCGCGGCGCAGGTCCTGCCGCCGCTGCCCTGGCTTGCCGTCGTTGCGCTGGCGGCACTGGCCGGCGCCTTCGCCGGCGGCTGGCGGCTGGCGCTCCTGGCCGGCGGCTGCTTCGCCTACCTCGTCGCCTTCGGCCAATGGGCCAGCGCCATGACCACGCTGGCCGCGATCGCGGTGGCGGTGCCGCTGGGTGCACTCGGCGGCCTCCTGCTCGGCATCGCGTCCTTCCGCCATCCGGCGCTCGAGCGCGGCGCTGAACCCGCTGCTCGACCTGATGCAGACCGTGCCGACCTTCGCCTATCTCGTGCCGGTGCTGTTCTTCTTCGGCTTCGGCCCGGTGGCCGCCCTGATCGCCACCATCGCCTACGCCATGCCGCCGATGGTCCGGGTCACCGTCCTGGCCCTGCGCGGCGTGCCCGAGGAGATTGCCGAGTATGGGCGCATGGCGGGCTGCACCGCCGGCCAGCTGACCTGGCGGGTGCTGGTGCCCAGCGCCCGGCCGATGCTGATGGTGGGCGTCAACCAGGTGATCATGCTCTCGCTCAACATGGTGATCATCGCCTCGATGATCGGTGCGGGCGGCCTCGGCTACGACGTGCTCACCGCCCTGCGTCGGCTCGACATCGGCGCCGGCCTGGAGGCCGGGATCGCCATCGTCGCCCTGGCGATCGCCCTCGACCGGGTGAGCCAGGCGCTGGCCGGACGCGGCCCCGCCGGGCGCGGCGAGATCGCCCGCCACCTCGCCGCCGCCGCCATGCTGCTCGCCGCCGGCGTGCTGGCGGCCTGGACCTGGCCCGCCCTGGCGCGCTGGCCGGACGCGTGGACGCTCTCGACCGGCTCCTTCTGGGGGTCCGTCGTGAGCTGGCTCAACGTCCATTATTTCGACAGCCTCGAGGCCTTCAAGAACGCGGTCCTGCTCGACCTGATGCTGCCGCTCAAGCGGTTCCTCCTGGCCCAGCCCTGGCCGTGGGTGATCCTGCTGGTCGGGCTCGCCGGGCTGCGGCTGGGTGGCATCCGGCTCGCGGCTCTCTGCACCGCCCTGCCGCTGTTCATCCTGGTCACCGGCCAGTGGGAGAACGCGATCCTCACCGTCTACCTGACCGCGGTCTCGGTGCTGATCGCCTGCCTGATCGGCATGCCGCTGGGCATCGCCAGCCGCCACCCGGCCGCGCATGTGGCGGGTGGTGCAGGCCGTGATCGACACGCTCCAGACCCTGCCCTCCTTCGTCTATCTGATCCCGGCGGTCATGCTGTTCCGCGTCGGCGACTTCACCGCCATGCTCGCCATCGTCCTCTATGCCCTGGCCCCGGCGATCCGCTACACCGCGCATGGGATCATGCAGGTGCCCGAGCGCCTGCTCGAGGCCGGCACCGCGTCCGGCTGCACCGGCCGCCAGCTCCTGTGGCGGATCCGGCTGCCGCTGGCGCTGCCGCAGATCATGCTGGGGGTGAACCAGACCATCATGCTGGCGATCTCGATGCTGGTGATCACCGCCCTGGTCGGCACCCGCGACCTCGGCCAGGAGGTCTATGTCGCCCTCGCCAAGGCCGACATCGGCCGCGGGCTGGTGGCCGGCCTGTGCGTCGCCTTCCTGGCAATCGTCGCCGACCGGCTGGTGGGCGCCGCCACCCGCAGGGTCCGCGAGCGCATGGGGATCGGCTGAACATGGCCAGCACGGCCGTCCCGAATGTCGGCGATTGGCTGAACGCGCTCGGCCTCGGCGCGTACGGCGAGCTGTTCCGCGCCAACGACATCGACGGCCACCTACTGCGCGGGCTGAGCGGCGACGACCTCAAGGAGCTGGGCATCACGTCGCTCGGCCACCGCAAGAAGCTGCTCGAAGCCATTGCCGCCCTCGAAACGGCCGCACCCACGGCGACCTCCAAACCCCCACCCGCAGCCACAGCGCGTCGCGACGCGGAACGCCGCCAGCTGACCGTGATGTTCGTGGATCTCGTGGGCTCGACCAGGCTCTCGGCCGAGCTCGATCCCGAGGTCATGAGCGACGTCCTGCGCGCCTACCAGAACGCCGTGGCGGGCGAGGTGTCGCGCTTCGAGGGCCTGGTGGCCAAGCTCATGGGCGACGGGGTCCTGTGCTATTTCGGCTGGCCGCGGGCGCACGAGGACGCCGCCGAGCGGGCGGTCCGTGCGGGGCTGGCGATCGTCGCTGCGGTGGCCAAGCTCAGCGGCGGCGGCGGCGGCGGCGGCGGCGCTGGCCTGCCGGGTCGGGATCGCCACCGGCCTGGTGGTGGTCGGCGACCTCGTGGGCGAGGGTGCCGCGCAGGAGGAGGCGGTGGTCGGCGATACCCCCAACCTCGCCGCCCGGCTGCAGGGCGTGGCCGAGCCCGGGCAGGTGGTGGTGGCCGAGGGCACGCGGCGGCTGCTCGGCGACCTGTTCGTGCTGCGGGCGCTGACACCCAAGGCGCTCAAGGGGATCGGGGCGGCGGTGGCGGCCTTCGCCGTGCTGGGCGAGCGGGCGGTGGCAAGCCGGTTCGAGGCCCGGAGCGGCAGCCTGCAGCCGATCGTCGGCCGCGACCAGGAGCTGGCGCTGTTGCTCGAGCGCTGGGCTCAGGCCAGGGCCGGCGAGGGGCAGGCGGTGCTGCTGGTCGGCGAGGCTGGGGTCGGCAAGTCGCGGATCAGCCGGGCGCTGCAGGACGCGCTGGCGGAGGAATCGCACGTCCTGATCCGTTACCAGTGCTCGCCCTACCACGCCGGCAGCGCCCTCTGGCCGGTGATCCAGCAACTGGAGCACGCCGCCCGGTTCGCGTCCGGCGACTCGCAGGATGCCAGGCTCGACAGGTTCGAAGCCCTGTTCGACGACGCCAACGGCGAGGACCGTGCCCTCCTGGCCCGCCTGCTTGGTCTCGATGGCAGCGCGCGCTATGGCACAATCGAGCTCGCCCCGACCCAGCTGCGGGCGCGCACGCTGGCCGTGCTCGCCCGGCAGCTGCAGGCGCTGGCGGCGACCCAGCCGGTCCTGGTTCTGCTGGAGGACGTGCACTGGATCGACCCCACGACCCTGGAACTCGTCGAGCGATGGCTGGACGAGGCCGCGGCAGCGCGCGTGCTCCTGCTCGTCACCAGCCGCCCCGATCAGCAGCCCGCCCTGGCCGCCCATCCGCACGTCACGCGGCTCAGCCTGAACCGGCTCAGCCGCACCGGCGTGGCGGCGATCGTCGCACGGCTCGGCGGTGCGCGGCTGGCGCCAGCGACGATCGACACCATCATCGCCCGGACCGACGGCGTGCCGCTCTATGTCGAGGAGTTGACCAAGGCCATCCTTGAGACGGGTGCCAGCGCTGTCCCGGCCAGCCTGCATGACAGCCTGATGGCCCAACTCGACCGCCTCCCGGAGGTCAAGGAGGTGGCCCAGGTCGCCGCGTGCATTGGCCGCGAGTTCGACTACCGCCTTCTGGCGGCCGCCGCTCCGCAGACCGAGGCCGTGGTCCAAGCGGCCCTGGAGCGCCTGATCGCGGCCGAGCTGGTCTTCCGCCGCGGCACCCCACCGGACGCCAGCTACACCTTCAAGCACGCCCTGGTCAGGGACGCGGCCTACGAGAGCCTATTGCGCGCGAAGCGGCAGGTCCTGCACCGGCGCATTCTCGATGCCCTTGCCGCCACCGCGGCCCTGCCGCAGGTCCTGGGCTACCATGCCCGCGAGGCCGAACTCACAGAGCGCGCCGTCGACTGCTACGAGCAGGCCGGGAGGGCGGCGCTGCACCGCCCAGCCTACGCCGAGGCGATAGCTCATCTTCGCAGTGCGGCCGAGCTGATCCGCATGCTGAGTGAAGACCCTGCATGGCGGGAGCGGGAACTGGAGCTGCAGATCGCCATCGGCCAGGCCTGCCTCGCCGCCTTCGGCTATGGTGCCAATGAGACGGCGGCCGCCTACGAGCAGGCTCTGGAACTCTTGCGCCGATCCGGCGAAAGCCCGCTGTGGTTTGCCGTCTACTACGGCAATTGGGTTGTCCGTTACGTCCGGGCGGAGCATCGCGAAGCATTGCCGCTGGCCCAAGACTTGGCCGAGCGGGCGGCCCGTGGTGCCGACGACGGTGCCGAAGTCGTCGCCCACCGCATACTCGGCACGTCCCACGCCATGATGGGGCTGACCGGCGAGGCGCTGCGGCATCTCGATCGCGCCATCCAGCTCTACGACCCGGTGCGCCATCGCGGGCTGATCGGGCAGGTCGGCCACGATTCCGGCGTGGCGGTGCTGGCCTATCGTTCTTTGGCCCTTGGGCAGCGCGGCTTTCTGGACCAAGCCAGCGAGGCTGCGCAGGCGGCGGTGGCGCTGGCACGGGAAACCCGACACCCACTCACGCTCGCCTACGCCATGGGCCACGCCAACATCCTCTGGCTCATGCTCGGCGACACCGTCCGTGCCAGGGCAGTCGCGGAAGAGAACCTCGCCTACACCGAGGCCAACGGCATCAGGATCTGGCACGTGTTCACGCTGGGTTGGCTAGTGGTGTTGCATTCGTCCAGCGGCCAGCATGCTCAGGCGCTGGCCGCTGCCGAGCAGGTGCGGCCGTTGTTCGCAGCGACCGGAACCGGACTGTTCCTGCCCTTCGTGGCGACCGGCGAGCTGCGGTCGCTGCAGGTGCTCGGTCGGCTGGACGACTGTGAGCGACGGCTGGCGGAGGTCCAGGCCCAGATCGCCGCCAGCGCGGAGCACTGGATCGAGGCCGACATCCACCGGATCGCGGGCGATCTCCGTCTAGCCCAGGGCGACCGGCCGGCGGCCGCCGCCTGCTACCGGCGTGCAATCGACCTCGCCGCCGCCCAGGAGGCCAGGTTGTTCGAGCTGCGCGCCGCGACGTCGTTGGCGCGGCTGGTGACCCAGGATGGCGCGCGGCAGGAAGCACTGGCGGTGCTGGCCCCGATACACGCCTGGTTCACCGAGGGCTTCGCCACACCCGACCTGATCGAGGCCAAGGCGCTGCTGGAGGAGCTGGGCTGAGGATGGACGCGCGCACCAAGGCAGCCTCGCTCGCGATCTGGGGCCGGCCGGTGGTGCCGGAGCCCGTCGGCGGCGGGATCACCAACGCCAACTTCCTGGTCGACGACGGGCAGCGCCGCTGCTTCGTGCGCATCGGCGACGACATCCCGGTCCACCACATCCTGCGCTGGCACGAGCTCGCCGCCAGCCGTGCCGCCCATGCCGCCGGCATCTCGCCCGCCGTGCTGCACGCCGAGCCGGGCGTGCTCGTGCTCGACCTGGTCGAGGGCCGGACCTTCGGCTCCGCGGACGTGTGCGAGCGGCGCAACCTGGAGCGCATCGTCCCGCTGCTGCGCCGGGTCCACCGCGACCTGCCGCGCCATCTGCGCGGGCCGACCCTGGCCTTCTGGGTGTTCCACGTCCTGCGCGACTATGCGGCCGGCCTCGCCGACGTCCGCCACCGCCTCGTGGACGAGCTGCCGGGCCTGCTCGCCCGTGCCGAACGGCTCGAACGGGCCGTGGGTCCGATCGACCTGGTCTTCGGCCACAACGACCTGCTCGCCGCCAACCTGATCGACGATGGGAGCCGCCTGTGGCTGGTCGACTGGGACTATGGCGGCTGGAACAGCCCGCTGTTCGACCTGGGCGGGTTGGCCTCGAACAGCGAGCTTCCGCCTGACGACCGCGACTGGCTGCTCGAAGCCTATTTCGAGCGCGCGCTCGACGACGAGCTGCGCCTGCGCGCGCACGCCATGCTCACCGCCTCCCTGCTGCGCGAGGCGATGTGGAGCATGGTCTCGGAGGTGCACTCCCAGCTCGACTTCGACTTCGTCGCCTACACCGCCGAGAACCTGGCCCGGTTCGAGCGGGCCTGGGCGGAGTTTGAGGCGATGGAGTGAGCTACTCGTAATGGAAGCGGCATTGCAGTACACCACCTGATTCGCTCGTCGGCGACACGGTAGACAAGGCGATGCTCCGACCGTGATGCGACGCGACCAGAGACCGCTTCAGGTTCTGCTTCAGAGGCTCGGGCTTGCCGATGCCCTTGTATGGGTCGCGATGCGCAGGCATCGAGCAGGTCCATGCATGCGCAACGCGGTGCGAGGGTCCGGGTCACGGATCCAGAACGCCAGGTCGTCGACGGCCCGCGGATGAAGCTTGCAACGCTCCTCAGATCTCGCGCCTCAGCGTCGCCAAGGATCCACGGGCACGAGACTCGGACGGCTCCGCGGTCTACCGCCGCCTGCAACCGCCGGGCATTCGCGGGTGAACGCAGCAGATACGCGGTCTCGTCCAGCGCCTCGTAATCCTCACGCGCCAGGATCACGACGTCGCCGCCCGTGCGGCGCTCGACATAGACCGGCTCGTGGGTGTCGCACACCTCGTCCAGCACGGACTTCAGCTCGGCGCGCAGGCGCGAATAGGTCAGGGCTCGCGGCATGATCGTATCTCCAACCCGTACAGATATATTGTACATGACCTCGGCCGTCCACTCATGACCGACCTGCCCGCCTCCGCCAAGGTCGTCGTCGTCGGCGGCGGCATCGTCGGCTGCTCGGTGGCCTATCACCTGGGCAAGCTCGGCTGGACCGACGTGATCCTGCTCGAGCAGGGCCGGCTGACCTCGGGCTCGACCTGGCATGCCGCCGGGCTGGTCGGCCAGCTGCGCACCAGTGCCAACATCACCCAGCTCCTGGGCTACTCGGTCGAGCTCTACGACCGGCTCGAGGCCGAGACCGGGCAGGCCACGGGCTGGAAGCGCAATGGCGGCCTGCGCCTCGCCTGCACCGCCGACCGCTGGACCGAGGTTCGCCGCCAGGCGACGACGGCACACTCCTTCGGGCTGGAGATGCACCTGCTCTCGGCGAAGGAGGCGCAGGATCTCTGGCCGATCATGACCGTCGCAGGACGTGGTCGGTGCCGCCTTCCTGCCGACCGACGGGCAGGCCAATCCCGCCGACATCACCCAGGCCCTGGCCAAGGGTGCCCGCATGGCGGGCGTCACCCTGCGCGAGGGCGTGGCGGTGACCGGCTTCGAACTGGAGCTGGGCCGAGTGCGCGCCGTGCGGACCACGGCCGGCCGGATCGCCTGCGAGAAGGTGGTCCTGTGCGGCGGCCAGTGGACCCGAGCACTCGCCGCCCTGGCCGGGGTCAACGTGCCCCTGGTCTCCGTCCAACACCAGTACATCGTCACCGAGGCCATATCCGGCGTTACCCCGGGCCTGCCCACCCTGCGCGATCCCGACCGGCTGACCTACTACAAGGAGGAGGTCGGCGGGCTGGTCATGGGCGGCTACGAGCCCAACCCCAAGCCCTGGGCCGAGCGCGGGCTGCCGGAGCGGTTCGAGTTCCAGCTCCTGGGCGAGGACTGGGACCATTTCGAGCCGATCATGGAGCTGGCGCTGGGCCGGGTCCCGGCCCTGGCCACGGCCGGCGTCAAGCAGCTGATCAACGGCCCGGAGAGCTTCACCCCCGACGGCAACTGGATCATCGGCGAGGCCCCGGAGACCAGGGGCATCTTCGTCGGCGCCGGCTTCAACGCCTTCGGCATCGCCTCGGCCGGCGGTGCGGGCATGGCGCTGGCCGAGTGGGTCGCCAAGGGCGAGCCGCCCTTCGACGTCTGGCCGGTCGACATCCGCCGGTTCGGCCGCAACCACCTGGACACGGACTGGGTCCGCACCCGCACGCTGGAAGCCTACGCCAGGCACTACGCCATGGCCTGGCCGCACGAGGAGTACCATTCCGGCCGCCCCTTGCGCCGCTCGCCTCTGTGGCAGCGGCTCAAGGACCAGGGTGCCTGCTTCGGCGAGAAGCTGGGGTGGGAGCGGCCCAACTGGTTCGCCGGGCCCGGCGAGGAGCCGGTCGACGGGCTCAGCTTCGGCCGGGCCGATTGGTTCGCCGCCGTCGGCCGCGAGCACCGGGCCTGCCGCGAGGCCGCGGCGCTGTTCGACCAGTCCTCCTTCGCCAAGTTCCTGCTGGTCGGCCGCGACGCCGAGGCCGCCCTCTCCTGGCTGTGCGCCAACGACGTCGCCAAGCCGCCGGGCAGCCTGACCTACACCCAG
This sequence comes from uncultured Alphaproteobacteria bacterium, assembly GCA_963720725.1. Lineage (GTDB taxonomy): Bacteria > Pseudomonadota > Alphaproteobacteria > Geminicoccales > Geminicoccaceae > Benzoatithermus. Next base: position 336,537 of record CAVRGN010000013.1, on the reverse strand, counting down.
CTGCTCAACGCGCGCGGCGGCATCGAGTGCGACCTGACCGTGGCGCGCCTCGCCCCGGATCGCTTCTACCTGGTCACCGGCACGGGCTTCGCCACCCACGATTTCGACTGGATCGCCCGACACATCCCCGGGGGCCTGGACGCCCACCTGATCGACGGCACCAGCGCGCACGCCGTCCTCTCCCTGTTCGGCCCCAGGGCGCGCGAGGTGCTGGGTGCGGTCACCGCCGACCCGCTGGACAACGCCGCCTTCCCGTTCGCGACCTGGCGGCGCCTGCGCGTCGCCGGCGCCCCGGTCATCGCGCTGCGGGTCACCTATGTCGGCGAGCTGGGCTGGGAGCTGCACGTCCCGGTCGAGTTCGCGCTGACGGTCTACGACGCGCTCATGGCCGCCGGTGCGCCGCACGGGCTCGTCAACGCCGGCTACCGTGCGATCGAATCCCTGCGTCTGGAGAAGGGCTACCGCGCCTGGGGGGCGGAGATCGGCCCCGACCACTCGCCGCTCGTCGCCGGCCTGGGCTGGGCGGTGAAGCTCAAGAAGGACATCCCCTTCCTCGGCCGCGAGGCCCTGTTGGCGCAGAAGGCCAAGCCCCTGCCGCGCCTGCTCGCCGGCTTCACTGCGGAGCCGCAGGTGGTCCTTCTCGGCCGCGAGACGATCTACCGCGACGGGGTTCGGGTCGGCTGGCTCGCCAGCGGCGGCTTCGGCTACACGCTCGGCCGCAGCATCGGCTACGGCTATGTCCGCGACCCGGCCGGCGTCGACCGCGACCACGTCCTGGCCGGCCGCTACGAGCTCGAGGTCGCGGGCGAGCGCGTCCCCGCCGAGGTCTTCCTCGACCCTCCCTACGATCCCGGGAGCGAGCGGCCGCGCGGGTGATCAGGCCGGGTACGGTCCTGTGCCTCGGCCTGTCGCAGCTCGTCTGCTGGGGCGTCTCCTACTATCTGATCGGCGCCTTCGGTGGCCTGATCGCCGCCGATCTCGGCTGGAGCCTCGCCCTCGTCCATGGCGGCTTCTCCCTGGCGCTGCTCGTCATGGCCCTGATCTCGCCGCTGGTCGGCAGGCTGATCGACCGCTATGGCGGCCGGCCGGTGATGACGGCGGGCTCGTGCCTCGCCGCCCTGGGCTGCGCCGGCATCGGCCTCGCCCACGAGGTGCCCGCCTACTATGCCGCTTGGGCCTGCCTCGGCGTCGCCATGCGCCTCACCCTCTACGACGCGGCGTTCGCGACGCTGGCGCGGATCGGCGGCGCTCGGGCGCGGCGGCCCATGGCGCAGGTGACCCTCCTCGGCGGCCTCGCCTCGACGGTGTTCTGGCCGATCGGCTACCTGCTCGCGCAGTGGCTGGGCTGGCGCGGCGGCGCGCTCGCCTATGCCGGCTTCGCACTCCTGACCGTGCCGCTGCACCTGGCGCTGCCGCGCGGCGGCCAGGGTGGAGCGCCACGCCCGCCGGCCGATCCGGTGGAGCCGGGCACGAACCGGAGCGGGCTCTCGCATGCCGGCATCCTCTATGCCGTGGTCACGATGCTCACGAGTTTTCTGAATGCGGCCATGTCCGCGCACATCCTCGGGCTGCTGACCGGCCTCGGGGTCGCCCTTTCGACCGCGGTCTGGATCGCCGCGCTCCGCGGCATCGGCCAGTCCTCGGCACGGCTGGGCGAGGTCCTGTTCGGTGCCCGCATCCACCCGCTCGACCTCAACCTGTTCGCGGCGGCGCTGTTGCCGCTCTGCCTGCTGGCCGGGCTGCTCAGCGGTCAGCTCCTGGCCGCCGCGGTCGCCTTCGCCTTCCTCTACGGTGCGGGCAACGGGCTGCTGACGATCACCCGCGGGACCCTGCCGCTGGTGCTGTTCGACCCGCGCACCTACGGCGCGCTCGTCGGCCGGCTGCTCGTGCCGAGCTTCGTGCTCTCGGCGGCCGCACCCCTGTCCTACGCGCTGATCATCGAACGATATGGCGATGCGGCGGCTCTCTACCTGTCACTGGCGATCGGCGCGGCGACCCTGGCCGCGGCCGCGCTGCTGCGCGCGCGCTTCGCAACGCGACAGCCGTAGACCTAGTGCGAGGGCACCGACGCCGAAGGGGGCAGCGGCGCATCTTCCATCGGCCGCACGTTCGCGATCACGAACCGGCTCGCCGGACTCGTCGGCATCCGGGACAAGTCGACGCTCAGATCCTGCGCCGGCACGTCGTAGCGCATGGCGGTAGTCAGGAGCCGGACCGCCCGCTTCATCAGCTCGATCGTGACCCACTCGCCCGGGCAGCGGTGCCCCGTGCGATGATCGCCGCCGCCCTGCGGAATGAAGTCGAAGGCGCTGCCGCTCCACCGTTCGAACCGGTCGGGCCGGAAGGCTTCCGGGTCGGGCCAGCTGCGCGGGTCGTGGTCGGTGCCGTAGAGGTCGAGCAGCACCCAGTCGCGGCGGGCGAACCAGTGGCCGCGCCAGGTGAACGGCTCGCGCACGCGCCCGGCGACGACCGGGAAGAACGGATAGAAGCGGCGGACCTCCTGCACGAACAGGTCGACATCCTCCTCCTCGGCCGCTCGCAGCCGCTCCCGCCACGCGGGATGCTGGTGCAGTGCCAAGGCGGCGAAGACGATGAACCAGGCCACGGCAACGGTGGGGCGGAGCACGTTGATGAGCTCGACCGCCGCGACCTCCGGCGTCAGCAACTCGCCTTCGAGATCTCGGTGCCAGGCGATGACGTGGACCGGGCTGCCCGCAAGCACCTGCCGTTCGCCCGCGCGGACAGCCCTGACCAGACCCCGCGCCCAGCGCTCGTTGCGCGCGCGCAGCAGCAGCCCGCGCCAGTTGCGCGGCCCAACCGCACCCGCACCGTGCACCATGGCGGCGAGCTCGCGCGTGCGCTGCCGCAGCTCCGGACCGCTGACCGGGATCCCGCTCCAGGCGCAGACCGTGTCGCAAAGTATCTCCTGCACCTCGGGAAGAAGCTCGACCGAGTGCCGCCCCTGCCAGTTCGCCAGACGACGCAGCCAGCGGCTCTCCATCAGATCGCCCAGCTCGTCGGTGGCCGGCGGCAGCAGCAGGGACAGGAACATCCGCTTGCGGTGGCGGTGCGCCTCGCCGTCCAGCGTGGCGACGCTGCCTCGGTCCTGGAGCAGCTTGAGCACCGTGACCGGCAGGGCGCCCCGGCGCGTGAACCGGCCGGGCCGGTAGAACGTCTCTGCCGCCTCCGCCCCCTGGATGCAGACCGCCTCCTGCAGCATCAGCCTGGTCGCAAAGATGTCGGAGCGGTAGCGCGCGCAGCGCGCCGAGATGAACCGATAGCCTTGCCGGAGCAGGGCCAGGGTGCTGTCGGGAGCGGTGTCGCGCGGGATCGGCCGCTCCGCCTTCTCGATCTGCGCCGAGCGTACCCGCTCCGTGAGCCGCCCGGTCGCCCACAGGCCCAGCATGCTGACGTCGCCGCGCAGCGACCAGATCGGGTGGCGGAAGGTGGCCGGCCGGTTCCGATCGATCAGCTGGTGGGCGAGCCAGGCCGCGCCGTAGCCGGCGACCGGTGCCGCCAGCAGGTACCAGGGCCGCCGCCTCCGGTCGGCCACCGCCGCGACCAGCAGCGCTGCGGCCACGCCGGTGCCGGCGAGGTGTAGGGCGCGGGTGCCGGGTCGGCCATGCTCGCGCAGATAGTGCGGGAAGAACTCCGCGAACGACCGGAACGCCGGCCGGCTCGCCGCGACCTGGGCAGACGCTCGATCCTGCATCACACTGAGACTCCGCGAACGCGAGAGCTTTGTCGCGCCCTCGGCATAAGTAACGGCGCGAACCGGTTACCGCTCCTTGCCCGCGGCTCACTACTGCGCCCTAATCGGCGCTGTGGCGGTTGGCCGTCAGGGAGCAGCGGAATGACCGAGCATGTCCGCATCGTCGTCATCGGCGGCGGCGCCGTGGGTTGCGGCGTCGCGTTCCAGCTCGCCGAGGCCGGGATCACGGACGTGCTCGTCCTGGAGCGCGAGCCCCAGCTCTGCGCGGTGACCAGCGCCCAGGCCGCCGGGCTGGTCGGGCAGGTGCGCAGCACGGTCGAGCGCACCCGGCTGGCCATGTGGTCGGTGGCGACCTTCGACCGGCTGGAACGTGCGGGCGAGGTCCGGCCGGGCTGGCGGCGGACCGGCAGCCTGCGCCTCGCCCAGACGCCCGAGCGCGTCGAGGAGTTCGCCCGTCTCCTGGCGGTGGCCGAGGAGGCCGGGCTGGAGGCGGAGCTGATCGACGCCGCCGCCGCCCGCCGCCTGTGGCCGGGCCTGGACTTCACCGCCGCCCAGGCGATCCTGTGGTGCCCGAGCGACGGCTACCTCCAGCCGGCAGATCTGGTCGCGAGCTACCGTCACCATGCCGGCCGCCAGGGCGTGCGCTTCCGCACCGGCGTGGGGGTCACCGGCATCCGGCTGGCGCAGGGTCGAGTCGCCGCGGTCGCGACCGACCAAGGCGAGATCGCTTGCGAGATAGCGATCAACGCCGCCGGGACCCATGGCTGGCATGTCGGCCGGCTGGTCGGGCTGGAGCTGCCGGTGTTCCCGGTCCGCCACCACTACGTGATCACCACGCCCACCGACTGGATCCGGCCGGAGATGCCCTGCCTGCGCGTGCCCGACGCCACGCTCTACGGCCGGGCCGACGTCAACGGCCTGCTGCTCGGCGGCTGGGAGCCCCACGGGCTGTCGCTCGATCCGCGCAGCTATCCCCTGGACGAGCAGCCGCCGCCGATCGAGCAGGACTGGCCGGTGCTGGCCGGCTTCATGGAGCAGTTCCGCCCCTTCGCCGGCGCGCTCGCCGACCAGCCGGTGCGGCACACCTTCACCGGCTGGCCGACCTTCACCCCCGACGGCCGCTTCATCATCGGCGAGAGCGCGGACCGTGCCCGGGTTCGTCTGTGCCATCGGCTGCAACGCGCACGGCGTGTCGGGCTCTGCCGGCATCGGCCGGCATCTGGTCGAGGCGCTGACCGAGAAGAATCCCTCGCCCTATGTCCGCAGCCTCTCGCCCGATCGCTTCGGCGGTGGTGTGGGCGACTGGGGCGAGGCCGAGCGCCGGGCACGCCACGTGCTCGAGACCTACTACCATATCGGCCACTGAGTGCCGGGAGTGCTGCCCATGGAGCCCGAGGTCCGCGCCGCACTGGCCGCCATCCCGCAGCTCGCCGGCACCGACCTGGACTCCCTCGCCTGCGAGCGCCTGGGCGGCCTGACCAACCGGGTCTACCGCGTCGGCGGCTGGTGCCTGCGCCTGCCCGGCCAGGGGACGGAGGCCTACATCGACCGCGAGGTCGAGGCCGTGAACGCCCGCGCCGCCGCGGCCGCCGGCGTGTCGCCCGAGGTCGTCTTCGTCGATCCGGCCTCCGGCGTCATGCTCACCCGCTACCTGCCGGACATGGTGACCATGACGCCCGAGCTGTTCCGCAGCCGGCCCGGCGCGCCCGAACGCGCCGGCACCCTGTTCCGCCGCCTGCACGACGGTGCCGGCACGTTCGCGTTCCGCTTCGAGCTGTTCGCGATGATCGACAACTACCTCGAGCTCCTGGCCGATCGCGGTGCCGAGCTGCCCGAGGGCTACCACGCGGTCGTGGCCGAGGCGGACGCGGTCCGCCGGGCGCTGGCCGCGCGCGTCTGGCCGCTGGCCCCCTGCCACTGCGATCCCTTGTGCGAGAACTTCCTCGATGCCGGCGACCGGATGTGGCTGGTCGACTGGGAGTATTCGGGCATGAACGACCCGATGTGGGACCTGGGCGACCTCTCGGTCGAGGCCGGCTTCGCCGAGGATCAGGACGAGGAACTGCTCAGGGGCTATTTCGGGGGCGCGGTCGCACCCCAGGACCGGGCGCGCATGGTGATCTACAAGGCGATGTGCGACCTGCTCTGGACGCTCTGGGGCCTGATCCAGCACGCGAACCGGAATCCCGCCGACGATTTCTGGGCCTACGCGCTCAACCGCTTCGCGCGCTGCAAGGCACTGATGGGAACCTCGGCCTTCGCGGCTTCGTTGGCGGCACTCGGCTGACCTCGGGCCAAGGGACGAACGCTTGTCGAGCGACCACGGCGGCGCCACCGAACCCCAGCCACGGTCCCAGGTGCAGGCGCAGGCGGCGTCTCCGCCAGGCAGCGGCCTGGCGGGACTGGCGCTGGCGCTGCTCACGGTCCTCACCTGGTCGACCTACAGCATCGCTTCCGCCGCCGGCGCCGCGCAGGGATTTCGCCCCTGGGACATGACGCTGCTGCGCTTCGCCGGCGGTGCGCTCCTGGTATTCCCGTTCCTGCTGCGCAGCGGCCGCCTGCACGACCTCGACGGGCTGGGCTGGAAGCGGGGCGTCGGCTTGGCACTCGCCGGCGGGCCGCTGTTCGGCCTCGTGGTCTATTCGGCCTTCGCCCTGGCACCGCTGGCGCACGCCACCGTGTTCCCGCCCGCCTGCGTGATGGTGACCGGCCTCGTGCTCAGCGCCGTCTTTCTCGGCGAGCGGCCCGGCCGGTTCCAGCTCGCCGGCTGCGCCCTGCTCGCCGCGGGCCTGGTCGCCCTGGCCTATGACGGCCTCGCCGCCGGCGGCCGCCTGACCTGGCTGGGCGACCTCCTGTTCGCGCTCGCGGGCTGCTCGTGGGGCGTGTTCACCTTCCTGCTGCGCCGCTGGCGGGTGGCCCCGCTGCGCGCCGTGGCGGCGGTCACGATACCCTCCGCGCTGGCGATGGTGCCGGTCTGGCTGGTGATCACGGGCGGCGTCCCGCCGGCCGTCCCCGCCGGGACCATCCTGGCCCAATGGTTCTTCCAGGGTGCCATGGGCGGTGTCCTGGGCGTGGCCGCGTTCGGCGGTGCGGTCCGCGCCCTCGGTGCGGCCAAGGCCTCGGCACTGCCCTCGTTCACGCCGGCGGTGACCACGCTGCTCGGCATCGTGGCGCTGGGGCACCTGCCGACGCGGCTGGAGGTGCTGGGAATGCTGCTGGCGACGCTCGGCCTGCTGCTGGCGATCCTCGGCCCCGGACCGCGCCGTGCAGCACCACAGGTTCGTGAAGGCCCCTAGATCGTCGCACCCCCATCGTCCCGGTTAGAATCCTCCAATCCACTTACCGCAGGAGAACGCCCATGGAGATCAAGCGCGTCGGTTCCCGGCCCTCGGGCAAAGGCCCGGCCGAATATTTCACCGGCACGGTGCGGGTGGACCCGCTGTTCGACACGCCCGATCCCGGCCGTGCCGTGGCCAATCTGGTGACCTTCGAGCCCGGTGCGCGCACGGCCTGGCACACGCACCCGCTCGGGCAGAGCCTGATCGTGACCGCGGGCTGCGGCTGGGCGCAGCGCGAGGGTGGTCCGGTCGAGGAGATCCGCCCGGGCGACGTGGTCGCGATCCCGCCCGGCGAGAAGCACTGGCACGGCGCCACCGCCACCACCGCCATGACTCACATCGCCATCCAGGAACGACAGGACGGCCGGGCCGTCGACTGGCTGGAGCGGGTCAGCGACGCGCAGTACCGGGCCGATCGCTGAACGGCGCCCTCATCCGATGCCGTGCAGGCCCATGAGCTGGCGCATCCGCGTGGCCGCCAGCTCCGGGTCGCGCAATAGGTTGGCTTGGTCCGCCAGCCGGAACACGTCCGCATAGTGCAGCGCCGAGCGTGCGGACTGCATGCCGCCGACCATGACGAAATGCTCCTGGTGCCCATTGAGCCAGGCCAGGAACACGACGCCCGCCTTGTAGTACTGGGTGGGTGCCTCGAAGATCTTGCGCGACAGCGGCACCGTGGGCTCCAGCGCCGCGCGGAACCTGTCCCGGTCGTCGGCGCCCAGGGCGGTCAGTGCCGCCGCCGCCGCAGGGGCGATGGGATCGAAGATCCCGAGCAGCGCGTGGCTGTGGTAGGCACCGTCGCCCTCGATCAGCCGCGCATAGTTGAAGTCGTCGCCGGTGAACATCTTCACGCCCGGCGGCAGGCGCCGGCGCAGTTCGACCTCGCGGCGCTCGTCGAGGAGCGAGATCTTGATGCCGTCGATCCGCGCCCGGTGCTCGCCGATCAGCGTCAGCACGGTGTCGGTCGCGGCCTCGAGGTCGCGGCTGCCCCAATAGCCCGCGAGCGCCGGGTCGAACATGTCGCCCAGCCAGTGCAGGATCACGGGCTCGGCCGCCTGCCGGATCAGCCCGCCATAGATCTCGAGATAGTCGTCCGCCGAACGCGCCGCCGCGGCCAGGGCGCGGCTCGCCATCAGGATGGCGCGCCCGCCGGCCGCCTCGACGGCCTCGAGCTGCTCGGCATAGGCCGCGCGAACCTCGTCGAGCGTGGCGCCCGGCGCCAGCTGGTCGGTGCCGACGCCGCAGGCGAGGTCCGCACCCTCGATGGTGCGGGATTCGGCGACCGAGCGGCGGATCAGCTCGCGCGCGGTCGGCCAGTCCAGGCCCATCCCGCGCTGCGAGGTGTCCATGGCCTCGGCGATCTTGAAGCCCAGGCCCCAGAGATGGCGGCGGAACGCCAGGGTGGCGTCCCAGTCCACGGCCGCCCGCTGCCAGGGTGGCAGGTCCGCCAGCGGATCGGCCACCACGTGTGCTGCGGCGTAGGCGATCCGCGGGAAGCCGCCAGTGGCCTGCGCCGGAAAGGGCGAGGTCGGCCCCAGGCGGTACTCCTCCACCCGGCGCTGGGCGGTCGGCAGGCGGACGGTGACCATGGCGGAACGACCCTCTTGACGTCGGCGATTGGCCGCCGTAGTGATTTGGAACGTTCCAAATGTCAAGGAGGCATCACGGGTGGCGCTGGAGCCCACGCAAGGCCGGGTGACGATCGTCGACATCGCGCGCGCCGCCGGCGTGTCGAAGTCGACCGTGTCGCTCGTGCTCCAGGACAGCCCGCTGGTGAAGCCGGCCAAGCGCGAAAGGGTCCAGGCGGTCATCCGCGAGCTGGGCTATGTCTACCATCGCGGCGCCGCCAACCTGCGCCGCAGCGTCTCGGACGTGGTCGGCATGGTGATCAACGATCTCACCAACCCGTTCTTCGCCGAGATGACCGTGGGCCTCGAGGCAGCGCTGCAGAGCGCCGGCCTGATCCCATTCCTCGCCAACACCGGCGAAAGCCGCGAGCGGCAGGCCCGAGTGATGCGGGCCATGCGCGAGCACGGTGCGGTGGGCTACGTCCTCTGCCCCGCCATCGGCACCGCGGCCGACGACCTCGCCGAGGTCGAGGCCTGGGGCCTGCCCGTGGTCACGGTCATGCGCCGGCTGCGGGCGGGATGGCTGAGCAGCGTGGCCCCCGACAATGTCGGTGGGGCGCGCCGCGCCACCGAGCATCTGCTGGCCCTGGGCCACCGCCGGATCGCCTTTCTCGGCGGCCGGGCGGGCATGGCGGTGCACGAGGATCGCCGGGCCGGCTGGGAGCAGGCGCTCCGGCGGGCGGGCCTGACCGCCGATCCGGCCATGGCCGTCGAATGCATCCCGAACCGTGACGGCGGCGCCATGGCCCTGCAGCGCGTCCTCTCGCTGGCCGACCCACCCACCGCTGCCTTGTGCTTCAACGACGTGGTGGCGATCGGGGCGATCTACGCGCTGGATGGGCGTGGCCTTGCCGCCGGACGCGACTTCGCCGTGGTCGGCTTCGACGACATCGCCGACGCCCGCCTGATCCACCCGCCGCTCACCACCGTCGCGGTCGACAGCCACCGCCTGGGCGAGCACGCCGCCGCCATCCTGCTCGAGCAGATGACCGGCAGCGGTCCCCGCCACGTCACGGGCGACGCCCGCCTGATCGTCCGCGCCTCCTGCGGGGCGTCCGGGTCACCCCAACCGAAAGCCGCCTGACATGACCGCCAAGCACGGCTGGGGCCTGATCGGCGCCAGCACCATCGCCAAGGAGCACATGATCGCCGCCATCCGCGCGGAGGGCGGCGAGGCCGTGGCCGTGATGAGCAGCGATCCGGAGCGGGGCAGCGCCTTCGCCGCCGCAGCCGGTATCGTCCGCAGCCATGACAGCGTGGAATCTCTGCTGGCCGACCCCGCGGTCGAGATCGTCTACATCAGCACCACCAACGAGCTGCATCACGCCCAGACGCTGGCCGCCGCAGCCGCCGGCAAGCACGTGCTGTGCGAGAAGCCCCTGGCCCTGAGCGTGGCCGACGCGGTCGGGATGGTCGAGGCCTGCCGCGCCGCCGGCGTGGTGATGGGCACCAACCACCATCTGCGCAACGCCGCCACCCACCGCGCCATGCGCGACGCGATCGCGGCGGGACGGATCGGCCGGCCCCTGTTCGCGCGCGTCTTCCATGCGGTCTACCTGCCGCCGCATCTCCAGGGCTGGCGGATCAAGACGCCCGAGGCCGGCGGTGGGGTAACCCTGGACATCACCGTGCACGACGCCGACACGCTCCGCTTCGTGCTCGCCGACGACCCGATCGAGGCGGTGGCGCTGAGCCAGTCGGGGTTCATGGCGGCGGCCGGGCTCGAGGACGGCAACATGGCCGTGCTGCGCTTCCGCTCCGGCCTGCTGGCCCAGGTCCACGAGGCGTTCACCACCAAATACGCCGGTACCGGCTTCGAGGTCCACGGCAGCGAGGGCTCGCTGATCGCGCGCGACGTGATGACCCAGCAGCCGGTCGGCGAGGTGATGCTGCGCTCCGGGACCGGGGAGGAGCAGCTGCCGGTCGGCCACGAGGGCCTCTACGAGCGGGCAGTCCGCCGGTTCCACGCCGCCGTGCGCGGCGAGGGCGAGCCCGCGGCGACCGGCGAGGACGGCGTGTGGTCGTTGGCGACCGCTCTGGCCGTCCGCAGCGCCGCCGAACGCGAGCGGTTGATCGCGATCGAGCCCGGGTTGGGCTGAAGCCATGGCGCGCGCAAAGATCATGGCCGCGGCCGACGCGGCAGCGCTGATCCAGGACGGCGCCGTGGTCACGGTCAGCTCGTCGAGCGGACTGGGCTGCCCAGATGCGGTGCTGGCCGCGGTCGGCGAGCGCTTCGGCACCACCGGCCATCCCCGCAACCTCACGACCATCCACCCCATCGCCGCCGGCGACATGTACGGCATCAACGGCATCGACCACATCGCGCAGGAAGGCCTGCTCGCCAAGGTGCTCGCCGGCTCCTACCCCAGCGGCCCGTCCTCGGCGCCTTCGCCGGCGATCTGGAAGATGATCACCGAGAACCGGATCCCGGCCTACAACGTGCCGTCGGGGATCCTGTTCGACCTGACCCGCGAGGCCGCCGCCAAGCGCCCGGGTGTGCTCACCAAGATCGGCCTGCAGACCTTCGTCGACCCGGACCTGCAAGGCTGCGCCATGAACGCGAAGGGTGCCGCCGAGCCGATCGTGACCAAGACCGAATTTGCCGGCGACACCTGGCTGTTCTTCCCGAGCATCGTGCCCGACGTCGCGATCATCCGGGCCACCACCGCCGACGAGCGCGGCAACCTCTCCTACGAGCACGAGGGTGCCTATCTCGGCCCGCTCGACCAGGCGCTGGCGGTCCGCAACAATGGCGGCATCGTCATCGCCCAGGTGAAGCGCCTGGCCAAGGCCGGCACCCTCAAGCCGTTCGCGGTCCATGTGCCGGGTGTGCTGGTCGACGCCATCGTCGTGGCTCCGGACCAGATGCAGACCACGCAGACGGTTTACGACCCTGCCATCAGCGGCGAGTATTTTCGCGCGGAGAGCAGCTTCCGGCACACGCCCTGGGGCGTCGACAAGGTGATCGCCCGGCGCGTGGCGCAGGAGCTGCGCGCCGGCTGGGCCGTGAACCTGGGCTTCGGCATCTCGGCCCACGTGCCGCGCGTGCTGCTCGAGGAGGGCCGCCACGGCGACGTCACCTGGGTGATCGAGCAGGGTGCGGTCGGCGGCGTGCCGCTGCTCGACTTCCAGTTCGGCTGCTCGGCCAACGCCGAGGCGATCATGCCCTCGCCGCAGCAGTTCACCTACTTCCAGGGCGCCGGCTTCGACTGCTCGCTGCTGTCGTTCATGCAGATCGACCGGGACGGCAGCGTCAACGTCTCGCGCTTGGCCGCCAAGCCGCACGTCACGGCCGGCTGCGGCGGCTTCGTCGACATCACCGCCCGCGCACGCAAGATCGTGTTCAGCGGCTACTTCACCGCCGGTGCGAAGCTGCACGTCGAGGACGGCAGGCTGCACATCGCGGCCGAGGGCAAGGTCAAGAAGCTCGTGTCCGAGGTCGAGCACGTCTCCTTCAGCGGCAGGCGCGGCATCGAGCAGGGCCAGGACGTCACCTACGTCACCGAGCGCTGCGTCATGCGCCTCCTCCCCGAGGGCATCACCGTCACCGAGATCGCACCCGGCGTCGATCTCCGCCGCGACGTGCTGGAACAGTCGGCGATCCCGCTGCTCGTCGCCGACGATCTCGGCACCATGGCCGAGGTGCTGTTCCGGCCCGAGCCCATGGGCCTCGTGCTGCCGGAGGCGGCTCATGTCTGAGCTGCGCCTGGATCGCGACGGTCCGCTTGCCATCGTCACCCTGACGCGGGCGCACAAGCTCAACGCGCTGACCCGCGTCATGATCGACGGCCTCGTCACACTGGCCGACGCGATCGAACGCGACGATGCCTGCCGTGTGGTCATCCTCACCGGCGACGGCCCCAAGTCCTTCTGCGCCGGTGCGGACATCGCCGAATGGGGCGAGCTCGGGCCGCTGGAGTTCGGCCGCCGCTGGGTGGCCGAGGGCCACCGCGTGTTCGACCGCTGGGCGCGGCTGCGCCAGCCGGTGATCGCCATGCTCAACGGCATCGCCTTCGGCGGCGGCCTCGAGCTTGCCGCCACCGCCGACTACCGCTTGGCCGAGGCCCATGCCCGCGTCGGCCTGCCCGAGAGCCAGGTCGGCATCGTGCCAGGCTGGTCGGGCACCCAGCGCCTGGTCCGCCGCGCGGGCGCGCCCGCGGTCCGGCGGCTGGTGCTCACCGGCGAGCCGGTGGACGCCGCCGAGGCGCTGCGCCTGGGCCTGGTCGACGAGGTGGTGGCCAGCGGCCAGGGGATGACCCGAGCACGGGCGCTCGCCGCCACCATGGCCTCGCGGGCGCCCGTGGCGCTGCAGATCGCCAAGCTGCTGGTCAACGCCGCCGAGGGCGAGGAAGCCTCGGCCGGCATCGAGGTCCTGGCCGGTGCCTTGGCCGCGACCACGGCCGATGCTCGCGAGGGCGTCGGCGCGTTCCGTGACAAGCGCAATCCGACATTCGAGGGAAGGTGAAGGCTGCGCGTCTTCCCGTTTGCCGATGGCGCGATTGCACTTGCCCGGGGCAGGGGCTATGCGGCGTCAGCCGGCCGTGCAAGCAGCCGAGACAACGAGATCAACCGCCGCGAGGCGATAGGGAGCACGAAATACATGGCGACCAAGCATTATCTTCTCGCCGGCGCGGCCGTGATCGGCTTGGCGCTGGGTGCGGCCCAAGTGCGCGCGGCCGAAGAGGTCGAGGTCATCCATTGGTGGACGTCCGGCGGCGAGGCCGCGGCGCTGCAGGTGCTGCGCGAGAACCTGGAGAAGCAGGGCGTCGAGTGGAAGGACGCGGCCATCGCCGGCGGCGGCGGCGACCAGGCCCGCACCGTGCTGCAGGCCCGCATGGCCGCGGGCGACCCGCCGACCGCCATGCAGATGCTGGGCCTGGTGATCCAGGACTGGGCCGAGCAGGGTGCCCTGGGCGACCTGACGCCGCTGGCCGAGAAGGACGGCTGGGACAATGTCATCCCGCCGGCGCTGCAGGCGATCGACAAGTATGACGGCCACTATGTGGCGGCACCGTTCAACATGCACTCGACCAACTGGGTCTGGGTCAACAAGGCGCTGTTCGACCAGGTCGGCGGGCCCGAGCCCACGAGCTGGGAGAACTTCGTCGAGCTCGCCAACAAGTTCAAGGAAGCGGGCGTCACCCCGGTGGCGCATGGCGGCCAGGCCTGGCAGGAGGCCACGATCTTCGACGGTGCGGTGATCAGCGCCGGCGGGCCGGAGTTCTACAAGAAGGCCTTCATCGAGCTCGACGAGGAGGCGCTGGCCAGCGACACCATGGTCAAGGCGTTCGACGAGCTGCGTGCGATCCGCGGCATGGTCGATCCCAACTTCCCCGGCCGCGACTGGAACCTCGCCACCGCCATGGTCATCAACGGCCAGGCCGGCATGCAGATCATGGGCGACTGGGCCAAGGGCGAGTGGCTCAACGCGGGCAAGGTGCCGGGCGAGGACGTCTTGTGCTTCCGCTATCCCGGCACGCAGGGCGCCGTGACCTTCAACAGCGACGCCTTCGGCATGATGAAGGTGAGCGAGGACGCCCAGGACGCGCAGTTCAAGCTCGCGGCCGCGATCATGGACCCGGCGTTCCAGGAGAGCTTCAACCTCAAGAAGGGCTCGATCCCGGCACGCACCGACGTCTCCGACGCCAACTTCGACGCCTGCGGCAAGAAGGCGATCGCCGACGCCAAGGAGGCGACCGCCAACGACGCCCTGATGGGCAGCATGGCGCATGGCCACGCCGCGTCCGAGGCGGTCAAGGGTGCGGTCTACGACGTGGTGACCGAGTTCTTCAACAGCGACATGAGCTCGGCCGACGCCGCCCAGAAGCTGTCGCAAGCGGTCGCCAACGCGAAGTAGCCAAAAGAGGTGGTGCCGGCCCGCGGGTCGGCACCACCGACAAGGGGAGGGACGAGGATGGCGGTCGCCGTCGAGAGCACGGCGCCGAGCCGGCAAGCTGACTGGCTGGGCGAGCATCTCCCGAAGATCGTGCTGGCGCCGACTTTCGTGATCACGTTGTTCTTCGTCTACGGCTTCATCCTGTGGACGACCTTCCTGTCGTTCACCAAGTCGCGGTTCATGCCCGTGATGTCCTGGGACGGCCTGCGGCCCTACGAGCGCCTGTGGGCCAACAGCAACTGGTGGACCGCTCTTGAAAATCTCCTGATCTTCAGCGTGCTCTATATCGGCCTCGCCACCATCATCGGCCTGTTGCTGGCGATTCTGCTCGATCAGAAAATCCGCGGCGAAGGTGTCCTGCGCACCATCTATCTCTATCCGATGGCGCTGTCGTTCATCGTCACCGGCACCGCGTGGAAATGGCTGCTCAATCCCGGCATCGGCATCCAGAAGGTGGTGCGCGACTGGGGGTTCGAGAACTTCACCCTCGACTGGATCGTGCAGACCGACACCGCCATCTACTGCATCGTCATCGCCGCGATCTGGCAATCCAGCGGCTTCGTCATGGCCATGTTCCTGGCGGGCCTGCGGGGTGTCGACGGCGAGATCATCAAGGCAGCGCAGATCGATGGCGCCTCGACCTTCAAGATCTACTGGCGGATCATCATCCCGCTGATGCGCCCGGTATTCCTGTCCTCGTTCGTCATCCTCTCCCACCTCGCCATCAAGAGCTACGACCTGATCGTGGCCCTGACCGACGGCGGGCCCGGCACCTCGACCTGGCTGCCGGCGATCTTCATGTACAAGATGACCTTCACCCGCAACGAGGTGGCGCTCGGTGCCGCGTCGGCCGTCATGATGCTCATGACCGTGGCCGCGATCATGGTGCCCTACCTCTATTCCGAACTCCGGCAGGCGGGGAAGAGCGGCCATGGCTGATCCTTCCGCCGCCGTCGCGGGGACCTCGGGCACGAGTTGGGCGCGCGTCCTGCTCTGGGTGATCCTGATCCTGTTCGCGCTGTTCTACCTCGCACCCCTCTACGTCATGGTCGGCACGTCGCTGAAGAGCGTCGAGGAGATCCGCTCCGGCAACCTCCTGGCCCTGCCGGTGGCCCCGAGCCTGGACGCATGGGCCAAGGCGTGGTCCTCGGCCTGCGTCGGCGTGGAGTGCACCGGCATCGGCCGGTTCTTCTTCAACTCGGTGAAGATGGTCATCCCGGCCGTCGCGATCTCGACGGTGATCGGCGCGCTCAACGGCTACGTGCTCACCAAATGGACGTTCAAAGGCGCCAACGTCGTCTTCGCGCTGATCCTGTTCGGCTGCTTCATCCCGTTCCAGATCGTGCTGATCCCGATGGCCCGCACGCTGGGCTTCCTCGGGATCGCGTCGAGCACGCCGGGCCTCGTGCTGGTGCACGTGGTCTACGGCCTGTGCTTCACCACGCTCTACTTCCGCAACTTCTACGCCGCGTTCCCGACCGACCTGGTCAAGGCGGCCAAGATCGACGGTGCGGGCTTCTTCACCATCTTCTGGCGGATCATGCTGCCGAACTCGCTGCCGATCCTGGTCGTGACCGTGATCTGGCAGTTCACCAACATCTGGAACGACTTCCTGTTCGGCGCCTCGTTCGCGGCCGGCGGGGCCGCACCGATCACCGTGGCGCTCAACAACATCGTCAACACGTCGACCGGCGTGAAGGAATACAATGTCGACATGGCCTCGGCCATGATGACCGCCCTGCCGACGCTGCTGGTCTACGTCCTGGCCGGACAATATTTCGTGCGCGGCATGATGGCCGGCGCGGTGAAGGGGTGACGCCATGGCCTCGCTGACCATCAGCAACGTCAAGAAGCACTTCGGGCCGCTGCACATTTTGAAAGGCATCGACATCGCCGTCGACGATGGCGAGTTCCTGGTCCTGGTCGGCCCTTCGGGCTGCGGCAAGTCCACCCTGCTCAACATGATCGCCGGCCTGGACACGATCACCGACGGCGAGATCGCGATCGACGGGACGCGCGTCAACGAGCGCCACCCCAAGGACCGCGACATCGCCATGGTGTTCCAGTCCTACGCGCTCTACCCGAACATGACCGTCGGCCAGAACATCGTGTTCGGCCTGGAGATGCGCGGAGTGGCCAAGGACCAGCGCGACCAGGCCATGGGCGAGGTCGCCAAGCTGCTGCAGATCGACCACCTGCTCGACCGCAAGCCCGGCCAGCTCTCCGGCGGTCAGCGCCAGCGCGTGGCCATGGGCCGGGCCCTGGTCCGACACCCAAAGATCTTCCTGTTCGACGAGCCGCTCTCCAACCTCGACGCCAAGCTGCGCGTCGAGATGCGCACCGAGATCAAGAAGCTGCACCAGCGGCTGGGCGCCACCATCGTCTACGTCACCCACGACCAGATCGAGGCCATGACGCTGGCGACCCGCATCGCGGTGATGAAGGCGGGCGAGCTGCTCCAGCTCGGTACGCCCAAGGAGATCTACGAGAACCCCGCCGACCTGTTCGTGGCCGGGTTCATGGGCTCGCCCTCGATGAACCTGATCCCGGGCAAGCTGGTCCAGGCCAATGGCGGCATCGGGGTAGAGCTCACCCGGACCGAGGGCGGCCCGGCCACCCTGCCGTTGGCGCACGGCAACGCCGCCTGGGATTCCTACGCCGGCCGCGACGTGGTCCTGGGCGTGCGCCCCGAGCATATCAGCGACCCCACCAACACCGAGACGCTGGGGCCCGAGCACCGCCGGCTGGACGCCCTGGTCGAGGTCACCGAGCCCACCGGCCCCGACGTGCTGGCGGTGATGATGCTGGGCGGCGTCGAGGCCACGGCGCGCCTGCACGCCGACACCAAGGCGCGCCCCGGCGAGCTGTCGAGCTTCATGGTCGACATGAGCAAGGTGTGCCTGTTCGACCCGAAGAGCGAGCGCCGGATCGTGTGATGGCTGCCGCCCCGGACGTCCTGATCGTCGGCTCGGGGATCGGCGGTGCTACCCTGGCCGCCGGGCTCGCCGGCAGCGGTGCCCGGATCACCATCCTGGAACGCGGCGCGCAGCTGCCGGACGGACCCTCCGCCCGCGACGCCAAGGCGATCTTCGTCGACGGCTGCTATCGCCCGGACGAGACCTGGCGCGACGGCCAGGGCGCGCCGTTCAATCCCGGCAACTACTATTGCGTCGGCGGCAATTCCAAATTCTACGGCGCGGTGATGTTGCGCTACCGCGCGCGCGACTTCGAGGCCCTGGAACACGAGGGCGGCGTTTCGCCGGGCTGGCCGCTTTCCTACGGCGAGCTGGAGCCCTGGTACGTCCGAGCCGAAAGGCTGTACGAGGTTCGCGGCGCCGCCGGCGAGGACCCGACCGAGCCGCCGCGCTCGGCCCCCTACCCGCACCCTCCGGTACCGGACGAGCCCGCCATCGCTACCGTACGCGCCCGGCTGGCGGCACAGGGCGTCCATCCCTTCTCCCTGCCGCTGGCGGTCGACATCGACCGCTGGCTGAGCCGCGCCGCCACGCCCTGGGATGCCTTCCCGGACACCCGCAGCGGCAAGCTGGACGCCGAGACCGCGGCCCTGGCCTGCGCCCTGCGCAGTCCCGACGTCACCCTGGTCACCGGCGCCCAGGTCGAACGGCTCCTGCCGGCGGCCGACGGCAGGCGCATCGAGGGCGTCGAGTATCTCCACGACGGCGAGCGCCAGGTCATGCGGGCTGGCATCGTCGTGCTCGCCGCCGGTGCGGTGAACTCCGCTGCACTGCTGCTGCGCTCGGGCGGGATCGCCAACCGCTCGGGCGTAGTCGGCCGCTACTTCATGAACCACAATTGCACGGCGATGCTGGCGGTCGACCCGCGTGTGCCCAACCATGCGGTCTACCAGAAGACGCTGGGCATCAACGATTTCTACTTCGGTGACGGCGAGGACGGCCCGCCGCTCGGCAACGTCCAGCTGCTGGGCAAGATCACCGCCCCGATCTTCCGCGCCAATCTGCGCTTCGCCCCCGGCTTCGCGCTCTCCTGGCTCGCGCGGCACAGCGTCGACTGGTACCTGATGAGCGAGGATCTGCCCGACCCGGACAGCCGTGTCCGCGTCGATGGTGCGGACATCGTCCTGGACTGGCGCCGCTCCAACATGCCCGCCCACGAACGCCTGGTCGCGCGCATGCGCGAGCTGTTCCAGGCCGCCGGCTACCCGATCGTGCTCGCCCGCACCTTCGACCGCCGCACGCCCTCGCACCAGTGCGGCACGGTCCGCTTCGGCACCGATCCCGCCACCTCGGCGTTGGATCCGTTCTGCCGCGCCCACGACCACCCCAACCTGTTCGTGGTCGACGCCGCGTTCCTGCCGACCTCGGCCGCGGTCAACCCGGCGCTGACCATCGCCGCCCAGGCCCTGCGGGTCGCCGACCATCTGGCCGGAACCACGGCCGCGTCCGCACCGTCCTTCGCCCATGCCTGAGCGACGGGTCGCCCTGGTCACCGGCGCGCGCCGCGGCATCGGCCGCGCCATCGCCGAGGCCCTGGCCGCCTCGGGCTTCGATCTCGCCATCACCGACATCGCCGAGGAGGCCGACGAGGCTCTGGCAGCACTGGGGGCCCGGGCCGCCTTTTTCCGCTCCGATCTCGCCGAGGTCGAGGCGCACGCCGCCACGCTCACCCGGGTTCTGGACCGCTTCGGCCGCGTCGACTGCCTGGTCAACAATGCCGGCATGGGGACGGTCGCGCGCGGCGACCTGCTCGACCTGACGCCCGCGAACTTCGACCGGGTGATGGGCGTCAATCTGCGCGGCACCATCTTCCTGACCCAGGCCGTGGCCCGCTGGATGCTCGCCAACCCGGCACCCGGCCAGCCGCGCACCATCGTCCACGTCACCTCCGTCAGCGCCGCCCTCGCCTCGCCCGAGCGCCTCGACTACTGCATCTCCAAGGCCGGCCTCGCCATGTGGAGCAAGGGCCTGGCGCTGCGTCTCGCACCCGAGGGCATCGCCGTGTTCGACGTGCGGCCGGGCATCATCCGCACCGACATGACCGCGGGCGTCGCGCAAGCCTACGACCGCAGGATCGCCGAGGGCCTGGTGCCCGCCCGCCGCTGGGGCGAGCGCCAGGACGTCGCCGGCGTGGTCGCGGCCCTGGCCCGCGGCGAGTTCGCCTTCGCCACCGGCAGCGTGATCGACGTCGACGGCGGGCTCGCCATTCCGCGGCTGTGAGCCAGAGGAAGCCGATGACCTACGACTACATCATCACCGGCGGCGGCCCGGCCGGCTGCGTGCTGGCCAACCGCCTGAGCGCCGACCCCACGGTCAAGGTGCTGCTGCTCGAGGCCGGCGGGTCGGACCGGCACCCCTATTTCCACATGCCCGCCGGCTTCGCCAAGATGACCAAGGGCATCGCCAGCTGGGGCTGGTCGACCGTGCCGCAGCGCCACCTGAACGGCCGCGTGCTCTGGTACACCCAGGCCAAGGTCATCGGCGGCGGCTCCTCGATCAACGCGCAGGTCTATGCCCGCGGCAACGCCGCCGACTACGACGCCTGGGCCGCCGAGGAAGGCTGCACCGGCTGGAGCTACCGCGAGGTCCTGCCCTATTTCCGCCGGGCCGAGGACAATCAGCGCTTCGTCGACGAGTATCACGGCTATGGCGGGCCGCTCGGCGTCTCCTGCCCGGTCAATCCCTTGCCGATCAGCGAGGCCTTCCTGCGCGCGGCACAGGAATTTGGCATCCCCTACAATCCCGACTTCAACGGGGCGAAGCAGGAAGGCGTCGGCCACTATCAGGTGACGGTCCGCAACGCGCGCCGCTCCTCGGCCGTGGGCGCCTACCTCAACCCGGTGCGCGATCGGAAGAACCTGACCATCCGCACCGGCGTGCTGGTCACCAAGATCGTGGTCGAGGGCGGCCGTGCGGTCGGGGTGGAGGCGGTGGCCGAGGGCGGCCGGCCCGAGCTGCTGCGCTGCGAGCGCGAGGTGCTGGTGACCTCGGGCGGGATCGGCTCGCCGCGGCTGCTCCTGCTTTCCGGCATCGGCCCGGCCGACCATCTGCGGCAGGTCGGCGTCGCGGTCGTCCACGACCTGCCCGGCGTCGGCGCCAACCTGCAGGACCATCTCGACACCTATGCCGTCGCCGAATGCACCGGCGACCACACTTACGACAATTACGCCAAGCTGCACCGCACCGTGTGGGCGGGGGTGCAGTACCTCCTGTTCCGCCGCGGGCCGGTGGCCTCGACCCTGTTCGAGACCGGCGGCTTCTGGTTCGCCGACCGGTCGGCACGCCAGCCCGACATCCAGTTCCACCTCGGCCTGGGCTCGGGCATCGAGGCCGGCGTGGAGAAGCTGAAGAACCCGGGCCTCACCCTCAACTCCGCCTTCCTGCAGCCCCGCTCGCGCGGCACGGTGCGGCTGCAGAGCGCCGATCCGGCCGCGGCACCCCTGATCGATCCCAACTACTGGGCCGACCCCCATGACCGCCGCATGTCGCTGCAGGGCCTGCGCATGGCGCGCGAGATCCTGCAGCAGCCGGCCCTGCGGCCCTTCCTCCAGGCGGTGCGCAGCCCCGGGCCGGAGGTCACCACGGAGGAGGCGCTGGCCGAGTACGCCTTTCGCACCTGCAAGACCGACCACCACCCCTCCGGCGCCTGTGCCATGGGCACCGGAGCCCTGGCCGTGGTCGGCCCCGACCTGCGGGTGCGCGGCCTCGACGGGCTGCGGGTGTGCGATTCCTCGGTCATGCCGCGGGTGCCGTCGTCCAACACCAACGCGCCCGCGATCATGGTCGGCGAGAAGGCCAGCGACCTGGTGCTCGGCAACCGGGCGCTGGAGCGCCCGCTCGGGCAGGCGGCCTGATCACCAGCTGTCGCAGCTCGCCTGCACCTGCGCGTAGGATTCCGGCGTGTCGAGCACGCGGTGGCGCTCCTCCGCCGCGGCGCGCGCCTGCCGGGTGGCGTCCTCCAGCGCGCCGTCGACCTCGGCCTGCAGCTCGTCCTCCCGGCCCGCCGGCACCCAGCGACCGTCCCAGCGCGCGGCGACCTCGCCCAGCTTCGCCTCCAGCAGCTCGCCCAGCCGTGTCAGCGCCTCGGCATTGATCCGCACATGCTGGCGCTCATGCTCCATGATCGCCCGGTACTGGCAGCTGCCCGGCCCGTAGTCGCTGTCGACCAGCACCTCGACATCGTGGTTGCGGACCGTGGCCTCGATGGCCTTCAGGGCGGTACAGCGCTGGCCGTCGCGCGTCACCGAGGCCAGCGTGAACCGCGCTTGCGCGCCGAGCTCGTCGACGGTCAGACCGCGTGTCGCCGCACCGCCCGGCAAGCCAGCACCGGTGCGGGCCGCGCGGCTGCCGATCTCCTCCGCCGATGCCGCCACGATCCGCGGTTCCGCGGGCTCGCCGGTCTCGATGCTGACCGTGGCCGTCACCGGGTCGAGACCCGCGCAAGCGGCATGGACCTGCGCCGGCGTCAGCAGGATCAGCGCGGTCGCGGCCATGCGCCTCACCCGGTCGGCTCCGCGCCGCGCTCGTGGTGCGCCGCGTCGTCCTGCCCGTTGCCGCGCAGGAGACCCCGGATGATCGCCACGCCCTCCTCGTAGCCCCGGGCACGCGTCTCATAGCTGCGGGCGTGCGCGCCCACGCCGCGCGCGACCGCGTCCAGCGCCATCCTGCGGAGCAGGGCGAGCTGCTCCTCCTGCGCCCGCAGGGCATCGTAGAGTGCCCGCTCCCAGGCCTCCCCTTGGGCGCTGCGCAGCGTTTCGGCGGAGTAGGCATGCCCGGTATGGCAGCGGAAGCGCAGGAAGCCGTCATCGTCGATCTCGCGCAACGCGCCGTGGCAGTCGGGGCAGGTCAGCGGCGAAAGCGACCCCAGACGGTCGTGATCGGGTTCCATGCGCAGCTCCTGGGCGGCGATCAGCGATTCCATCCGCAACCGCTCGGGCGGCTCGGGTGGCGGCGGCGCCGCCTCGGCCACCAGCTGGGTCAGCAAGGGTGCGATCAGCCGCAACGGGCGGACATGATCGACCCCGCCGGCGCGGATGGCGCTCCGGGGCATGCCGCCGTGGATCGCTTCGAGCGGGTCCTGCGCCACGCCGATGCCGCCGCAGCGCCGGATCGCGAGCAGCCCGGCCGTGCCGTCGTCGAGCGCGCCGCTGAGGACCACGCCCACGACCCGCGTGGTGAAGGTCACCGCGGCCGAGCGGAACATCGGGTCGATGGCAGGGCCGGGTGCGGTTCTCCCTCGGGCCGCGGCGGACATGCAGATGGCCGTGGCCGACGAGCAGATGGCGGTCCGGCGGCGCCACGTAGATCCGGCCGTGCCCGAGCGCCATGCCCTCCTCGGCCTGCACCGCCGGGAGCGGCCCGGCCGCGTCCAGGATCTCCGGCAGGAAGTTCGGGCCCTCCATGCCGCGGTGGATGGTCACCAGGAGGGCGGCGGGCAGTTCGGCGGGCAGCTGGCCGAGCAATTGCCGGATCGCTTCCACGGCCCCCGCCGAACCGCCGATCACGATGATGTCGCGGGTTGTCGTCTCGCCTTGGCTCGCCACGCTGCCTCGCCGCGGTGCTACCGATCCCGGACAACTGCTGGCATCTGCCGAAGCTCCCGGAGACGCGTCCGGGCCACGGCAGAAGCGACAGGATGTCGCGAGATGCGTTACAGTTAGGCACCGATGGCGCCGGGCAGGCGCTTAAAGCTGTACCATCTGGATGCGCGGCGCTGGGGGAAACGGAGGCAAATGGCCACGGACAAGGACCGGTTCATCGTCGGCATCGGTGCTTCGGCCGGAGGCATCGAGGCCTTCGAGGGCTTGCTGCGGTCGATGCCGGACGACACGGACATGTCGTTCGTGATCGTGGCGCATCTGGCGCCGCACAAGGTCAGCATGCTGGACGAGATTCTCGCCCGCTTCACCCCCATGCCGGTGGAGCAGGCGCAGGATGGCGTCGAGGCCGCGGCCAACCGGGTGTACGTGATCCCTCCCGACCATTCGCTGACCATCGAAGCCGGTCGGCTCCGGCTGCACCCGCTCGCGCGCCCTCAGCGCGCGCAGCACCCGATCGACCTGTTCTTCGAGAGCCTGGCCGAGGATCTGGGCGACCATGCCATCGGCATCGTCCTGTCCGGCGGCGGCAGCGACGGCACGCTCGGCATCAAGGCCATCAAGGAGCATGGCGGCCTGACCATCGCCCAGGGCAGCGACCACAGCGCGCCGCGCCACGGCAGCATGCCGCTGAGCGCCATAGCCACGGGCCTCGTCGACCTGGTCCTGCCGGTGGAGGCGATCGGGTCGACGCTGGCCGGCTACGTGAACGGCTTCGTGCCCACCGCCGAACTGGTGAAGGGGCTGCCGGGCGAGACCGACGAGCAGCGGACCGAAATGGCCCGGCGCGAGATCTGCGCCATCCTGCGCGAACGGGTCGGGCACGAGTTCACCGGCTATAAGGAGAAGACCTTCCTGCGCCGCGTGCAGCGGCGGATGCAGGTGCTGCAGCTCGCCGAGCTGCCCGCCTACATCGCCCGCCTGCGCACGGATCCGGACGAGGTCACGCTCCTGTTCCGCGACCTGCTGATCGGCGTCACCGCCTTCTTCCGCGATCCCGAATCCTTCGCAGCGCTGGAGCAGCGGGTCATTCCCGCTTTGTTCCAGGACAAGGGGCCCGGCGACACGGTTCGGGCATGGGTGCCGGGCTGCGCCACCGGCGAGGAGGTCTATTCCCTCGCGATCCTGCTGCGCGAGCACATGGACGAGCGCCCGCGCCCGCCCAAGGTGCAGATATTCGGCACCGACATCGACGAGGCGGCGCTGAACTTCGCCCGGGCCGCACGCTACTCGCCCGGCGCCTTCGAGGGGCTCTCGCCCGAGCGGCTGCGCCGGTTCTTCGGGGAGGAAGGCGGCAGCCACCTGCTGGCCAAGGAGGTGCGCGAGATGTGCATCTTCTCGAGCCACAGCCTGATCCGTGATCCGCCGTTCTCGCGCATGGACCTGATCAGCTGCCGCAACCTCCTGATCTACCTCGACGCCGAGCTGCAGTCGCGGGTGCTGCCGATCCTGCACTACGCGCTGCGGCCGGCCGGGCACCTGTTCCTCGGCAGCTCGGAGAGCGTGTCGCAGCACCCCGACCTGTTCGAGGCGGTCGATCGCCAGCACCGGATCTTCCGTCGCCGGGACGACGGTGGCGAGCATCTGCGTCTGCCGCTGCTGATCTCCGGCCCGAGGCTGATCGGTGCCTCGGCCGAGGCACGCGCCCGGCGCGCGGCGCTGGAGCCTACGCTGCGCCGGGTGGTCGAGGCCCGGATCGCGGACCGCTATGCCCCGGCGCACGTCGTCGTCAATGCCGAAGGCGACGTGGTCCACTACTCCGCCCGCACCGGCAAGTATCTGGAGGCGGCATCCGGGCACCCGAACCGCCAGCTCATGGCCATGGCCCGCAAGGGGCTCCGTCTCGATCTGCGCAGCGCGCTGCACGAGGCGATGGAGAGCCGGCGCACGGTCACCCGCGACCGCATCGCGGTCGAGATCGACGATCGGGTGCAGCTCATCGGCCTGACCGTCGAGCCATTGGCCGAGACGGACAGCGATCCCCTGTTCCTGGTCCTGTTTACCGATGTCGGGCCGCCGATGACGGTCGAGGAAGCGGCGTTGGGCGTGCTGCAGCCCGGGGCGGCGGAGGCGGAGCTGCGCGAGACGCGCGACCGGCTCCAGGCGATGATCGAGGAATACGAGACGGCGCTCGAGGAGCTGAAGGCGGCCAACGAGGAGCTGGTCTCGATGAACGAGGAGCTCCAGTCGACCAACGAGGAGCTCGAGACCAGCAAGGAGGAGATCCAATCCGTCAACGAGGAGCTGCAGACCGTCAACCAGGAGCTCG
This sequence comes from uncultured Alphaproteobacteria bacterium, assembly GCA_963720725.1. Classification (GTDB taxonomy): domain Bacteria; phylum Pseudomonadota; class Alphaproteobacteria; order Geminicoccales; family Geminicoccaceae; genus Benzoatithermus. The sequence goes on along the minus strand of CAVRGN010000013.1, from coordinate 311,122 downwards.
GCGCCAAGGTCGACCAGCTCAACCAGTCCAACGACGATCTGCGCAATCTGTTCGACAGCACCGGGATCGCGTTGATCTTCCTCGACCGCAATCTCGCAATTCGCAGCTACACCGCGGCCGTGACCTCCGTCTTCAACCTGATCCCCAGCGACCATGGCCGACCCCTGACCGACATCGCGTCCAGGCTGGCCTATGACGGCCTGGCCGAGGATGCGCGCCTGGCCCTGGACGGCAACGAGGCGGTCGAGCGGCGGGTCAGCACCCGCGACGGGGTCACACACTTCCAGATGCGCCTGCTGCCCTACCTCACAGCGCAGAAGAGCGTCAGCGGGCTGCTGGCGATCTTCATCGACATTTCGGGGCCGGTGCGCGGCGAGCAGCAGCTGCAGACGGTGGTGCAGGAGCTGAACCACCGCGTGCGCAACCTGCTGGCGGTGGTCGGCGTCATCGCCCGGCAGACCCTGGCCCGTACACCGTCCCCGGCCGAGTTCGCCAGGAGCTTCCTCGGCCGCATCAACGCCTTGAGCCGTGCCCACAGCCTGCTCGCGCGCCAGCGCTGGGGCGATATCGGCCTTGCCGAGTTGCTGCGCATCGAGCTCGATCCGCACGCCCTCGGCACGCCCGGCCGCGTGGACGTGGCCGGGCCCGATGTCCAGCTCAGGCCCAAGGCCGCGCTCACCCTGGGCATGATGATCCACGAGCTCGCCACCAACGCGGTCAAGCACGGTGCCCTTTCGGCACCTCAGGGCAAGGTGTCGGTCGCCTGGGAGATGGAGCAGGGCGACGGCGGCGCCGCGCTCGTGCTCCGCTGGATCGAAACCGGTGGACCCCCGGCCAAGCCACCCGAGCACAACGGATTCGGTACCGACCTGCTGCAACGGCAGGCGCAGCATGAATGGAACGGATCGTTCGACGTGGCGTTCTCTGAGGAGGGCTGTCACGTCACGCTGCGGCTTCCGGAGAACGGTCAGTTGTACTCGCGACCCGCGCACTGAGATCTGGGAGGTGGATCACGGCCTCGACCATGTGCGCGTCCTGATCGTGGAAGACGAAACTCTGCTGGCGCTGGACCTGGAGTCGACCCTGGAGGCCAACGGCTGCACGGTGGTCGGCACCATGGGCACGATCTCTGCGGCGCTGGCCTCCATCCAGCAGGCCGCGCCCGACGCCGCGATCCTCGATCTCAACCTCAACGGCGAGAGTGCGGTGCCCGTCGCCGACGCGCTGGCCGACCGTGGCGTGCCCTTCCTGTTCCTCACCGGCTACGACCGCGATCACCTGCCGGAGCGACATCGCGCGGCGCCGCTGATCGGCAAGCCCTACATCCTGGCCGACCTCCTGCGCACGCTCGCGCGGGCGGTCGATCCCAGCCGGTAGTTCAGGTCCCGTCGCCCGCCGACCAAGCTGCGAGCAGGGGACCGCCAGGACCCTCGACGGGATCGGTCGCGGGCAACGGCACGGCGGCGAGATTGGCCATGACCTCGTCGCGCTCGGCCGGATCGCCACGCCGGACATCCCATCTGCGTCCCTCGGGATAGGCGCCAACGACCAGAAGGTCGGCCGAGCCCCGCTCCAGGCGGTGGCCCACTCCAGCCGGAATCGCCACCACGTCGCCGGCCGCCAAGGTCAGCGTCTGGCCCTGCTCACCGCCGAACCTGACCCGGGCCTCGCCCTCGGCCAGTCCGAGCACCTCGTGGCTGGTGCTGTGGAAGTGATGATAGTCGAAGATTCCGTTGCGCCACGCGCCCAGCCACCCATGGCCGGCGAACAGCCGCTCGGCGCCGTCGGCCAGGTCGTCGCCGGTGAGCGCGCCGCGATAGACCACAAGCGGCAGCGCGCTGTTGGGGATGCGGCCATCGTCCACGAAGCGGTAGCTCTCGACGGGCATGGGCAGCCTCCGTTGCTGCCGGTACAACCGGCGAGCCGCCCGATGGCTGCCTAGGCGCTCGGCCCCAGCCCGACACCGGCGTAGGGCGCGTAGGACGCGCGGTCGAGCATGCGTCGGCCGTCGACGAGGAGGGGTCGCGGCGAGCGATGTGGCGAGGAGATCGGGCAGCCCGCGAAAATCCTCCCACCGGGTGACCAGGATCGCGGTGTCGGCGCCGTTCAGCGCCTCGTCCAGGCTGGCCACCACCGTGACCCCCTCCTTGCCGCGCAGCACCGACCCGCCGGTGACACGCGCCACCGGATCGTAGGCGTGCACCGCCGCACCGCGGCCGGTGAGTTCGGCGATGATCGGGAAGGCCGGCGATTCGCGCACGTCGTCGGTGCCCGGCTTGAAGGCCAGGCCGAGCACGGCCGCGCGCTTGCCGCGCAGCGAGCCCAGCGCCGCCTCGACCATGTCCACCATCCTGCGCGGCTGGCCGTGATTGACGGTGAGCACGGCGTCCAGGAGCGGCGTCGCCTGGGCGCGCCCCGCACCCCAGGCCGCCAGCGCCTTGACGTCCTTGGGCAGGCAGCTGCCGCCGAAGCCGCAGCCGGGAAAGATGAAGGAGTTGATCCCGGCGGCCTTGCGCTCGCCGTCCGGGAGCCGGTGCTGCAGCTCGCGCATCAGATGCACGCCGCGCATCACCTCCGCCGCGTCCACGCCCGGCACGGTGGCGCACAGATTGGCGACCTCGTTGGAGAACGAGATCAGCGTCGCCAGCAGGGCGTTCGAGGTGTACTTGATGAATTCGGCCGTGGCGTTGCCAGTGCACAGGATCGGGGTGCCGGGGAAGTCGTGGTAGAGTGCTTCCTGCACCTCCTGGCTGCGCCGGTCGATGCCGCCGATCACGATCCGGTCGGGGCGCATGAAGTCCTCGACCGCCGAGCCTTCGGACAGGAATTCGGGGTTCATGCCGACCCCCAGCTCCGGCCCGGGCGCGCGGCCCGACGCCTCGGCCAGGATCGGCAGCACCACCGCGTCGGTGGTGCCCGGCACCACCGTGCTCTTGACCGCGACCACATGGTAGCCGGGCTTGTCCTTGAGCGCGGCGCCGACCTGGCGGCTGGCTTCGCGGACATAGGTCAGGTCGATGTGGCGGCCGTCGAACGGCGTGCCGATCGCGAGCAGGGTGAGGTCGGAGCCGAGGACCGCGGCGCGCAGGTCGGTGGTGGCCGACAGCAGGCCGCCGACATGGCGCGCCAGCAGCTCGTCCAGCCCCGGCTCGTGGAACGGCGCCTTGGAGCCGGCGATCGCCTCGACCTTGGCGGCGTCGGTGTCGACGCACACCACCTCGTGCCCCTTCTCGCACAGGCAGGCCCCGGTCACGAGACCGACATAGCCGGTGCCGATGATCGAGACCCGCATCAGGCGGCGTTCTCCGTCCGGGTGGGCGTGGTCGAGATCCACGGCTCGGGCACCGCCGTCTGGTTGCCCTGGTACCAGAGCAGGGTCCGGTCGAGCCCGTCGGCGAAGGCGATCTTCGGGTCGTAGCCGATCTCGTCGCGCGCCTTCTTGATGATCGGGCTGCGCCGGTTGGGATTGTCGACCAGATAGTCGCGATCCTGCGGCGCCTGCGACACGAACTTGCCCTTGTAGCCGAACAGGCGGCCCGACGCCTCGACCACCTTCTCCGCCAGCTCGCGCACCGAGATCTCGGGCGTCTCGGTGCCGACATTGTAGGGCTCGCCGTTGCGGCCGCGCACCATCACCTTGTAATAGCCGGTGATGGCGTCGGCGACGTAGCAGAAGGTGCGCGTCGCCTTGCCGTCCGACAGCATGACGATGTCGCGGCCGCTCAGCACGTCGCGGGCGAAGTCGGGCAGTACCCGGCCGTCGTTGATCTTGAGGCCCGGTCCGTAATTGTTGAACGGACGCGCGATCTTGGCGGCGACGCCATACTTGTTGGCGAACACCGTGCACATGGTCTCGCCGAAGCGCTTGGCCTCGTCGTAGCAGGCGCGAGGGCCGGTGCAGGAGACGAAGCCGCGATAGTCCTCGGGCGTGGGAATCGCTTCCGGCGCCGGGTCGCCGTAGATCTCGCTGCTGGAGAGGAAGACGATGCCCTTGACCGGGTTGTTGCCGTCCACCCGCGCCCGGGCATGGTCGAGCAGGTTGCGCAGCCCGTTGATGTTCGCGTCCATCGTCTCGACCGGGTGCGCCCGGTAGTAGGTCGGCGAGGCCACCGAGGCGGCGTGGACCACATAGTCGACTTGCGCGAAGTCCGCCGGCAGCGGCAGGCGCATGTCGTGGGTGACGAGCGCGAGCTCGCCGGCGCCGTGCAGCTCCTCGAGCCACGCCGGCGCGCCGCGCGCCAGATTGTCGTAGACGGTGATGTCGATCCGGTCGGCCTTGGCGGCGCTGCGGTTGTAGTGGGTGGCGGCCTGGGTGAAATAGTAGCCGAGGAAGCCGGCGCCGCCGGTGATCAGCAGCCGGCGCCCGGCCATGGCCGGCCATTCCTCGCGCAGCTCGTGGTGCAGGTAGTCGAGATCGGCGCGCACGACATCGGCCGCAGTCTTCATCGCGTAGTCCTCATGCAAATGTCCGGCGGGACGGCTGGGCCGTCACGGATAGACCTTGGTCTCGGGCAGCGGCACCACGAACTGCCCACCCCATTCCCGGATGAAGGCGTTCTGGGCGATGATCTCGTCCTTGAGGTTCCATGGCAGGATCATCAGATAGTCGGGCCTGGTCTCGCGGATCTTCTCGGGCGGGCAGATCGGGATCCGCGTGCCCGGCAGGTAGTTGCCCTGCTTCACCGGATTCCGGTCGACCGTGTAGTCGAGGAAGTCGGTCCGGATACCACAATAGTTGAGCAGCGTGTTGCCCTTGCCCGGCGCACCGTACCCCGCGACAGACTTGCCGCTGTTCTTGGCGTCGATCAGGAACGACAGCAGCTTGCGCTTGGTCGCCGTCACCTTGGGGCCGAAGCTCTGATAGGCCGCCATGTCGTCCAGGCCGCGCGAGCGCTCGAACGCGGCCCAGTCCTGCACCCGAGAGGTGACCGCGAGCGCGTCGTTCTCCTGGTGCCGGGCGTAGATGCGCAACGAGCCGCCATGCGTGTCGACCTCCTCGACGTCGAACAGCGTCAGGCCGCGCGCGGCGAACACCTTCTGCACGGTCAGGAACGACAGGTAGGAGAAGTGCTCGTGGTAGATGGTGTCGAACAGGTTGTCGTCGATCAGGCGCGTCAGATGCGGGAACTCCATGGTCACCACGCCCGCGGGCTTGAGCAGCACCCGCATGCCGCCGACGAAATCGTTGATGTCCGGCACATGGGCCAGGACGTTGTTGCCGACGATCAGGTCGGCCCGGCCCTTGGGCGCCAGGCGCTGTGCCAGCTCGACGCCGAAGAACTCGGTCACCGTCGGGATGCCCTTGGCGATCGCCGCCTCGGCGACGTTGGCCGCCGGCTCGATCCCGAGCACGCCCACGCCCAGCTGCTTGAAGTACTGGAGGAGATAGCCGTCGTTGCTGGCGAGCTCGACCGCAAGGCTGCTGCCGTCCAGCCCGAGGCGGGCCTGCATGGCCCGGCAATAGGCCTCGGCGTGGGCGAGCATGGTGTCCGAGAAGGAGGAAAAGTAGGCGTAGTCGTTGAAGATCTCGCTCGGGCTGACATACTCCTCGAGCTGGACCAGGAAGCACGCTTCGCACACCCGCACATGCAGCGGGTAGAACGGCTCCATCACGTTCAGCTCTTGGGGCCGGATGTGCCGCTGACAGAGTGGCGACATGCCGAGATCGACGAAGGTGTGCCGCAAAGGCGTGCGGCAGAAGCGGCATGGCGGCAGCACCAGCTCGGGATCCGCATCGCTCATGGTCACCGTCATCTCCCAGCCTCCGGCACGTGCCGGCACCAGTGCATGCTCGACGCCGCTTCGCAGGTAGCGGCGCGCGAGCTAGCTACACCACGAGGCGACGACGAGCCAGTCCCGCGCCCCGAATTCGGCCGGGTTGTGGCATACCAGGGGAAGTGCGCAACACGCTACCATCTCTGATGCGGCCGATCTGGACCATTTCCGCCTGCAGCAGCGGCGTGGCCGCCGCAATCGGGACCCGATGGCCACAGGTCGCTGCCGTTTTCGCCGGCGCTGCGATCTGGATTGGACGCGCGTCCTGCCGCACGATAGGTGGCAGTCATGCAGGTGCCGCCGCCCCGCGGCGTGTGGCGCGGTCCCACGATGCTCCTCGCCGCACGCGCAGAACGGGGGCAAGTCGGCGTAACACTTACAGAAACGGTTGAGAGAGCGTTGATTTCTTGCCACCGGACAGCGATAGTCGCGACGGGCGACACGATTGGATCCTCGCGTGCGTCGCATGAAGGCGCGGCGGCCGACCGGCAGCCACCACACTGGGCGGTTTTGCAATGACGGACATGACGCGCGCCGCTCGCCCCAACCAAGCCGCGCGCGCGGTTGAACCGGGCGCTGACACCATCGGTGCGGAGTCGCAAGCATGAAGGTCGTGCTGTTCTGTGGCGGGCTCGGCACCCGCATCCGTGACTATTCCGAGAACGTGCCCAAGCCGATGGTGCCCGTGGGCCATCATCCGATCTTGTGGCACATCATGCAGTATTACGGCCACTACGGCCATCGCGACTTCGTCTTGTGCCTCGGCTACAAGGCCAACGTGATCAAGCAGTGGTTCCTGGACTACCGGCCGACGATCCACAGCGACTTCGTGATCTCCGAGCAGGGGACCAGGGTCGAGATCATCGGCGCGCAGCAGGACGACTGGCGTGCCTCGCTGATCGACACCGGCATCTGGCGCAACATCGGTGACCGGCTGAGCGCGGTGAAGCAGCAGCTGATCGGCGAGGAGATGTTCTTCGCCAACTACAGCGACGGCCTGAGCGACGTGCCGCTGCCGGAAATGGTCGAGTTCTTCCGAGACAGCGGCAAGGCCGCCTGCTTCCTGGCGATCCGGCCCAACTTCAGCTACCATCTGGTCGAATTCGGCGACAATGGCGGCGTGCAGGCGTTCCGCACCAGCCATGATTCCGAAATCTGGATCAATGGCGGCTTCTTCATCTTCACGCCGCGCATCTTCGAGTTCATGCGTCCGGGCGAGGAACTGGTGGTGGAACCCTTCCAGCGCCTGATCGAGGCCGACGAGATCATCGCCTACCGCCATCGCGGCTTCTGGGCCTCGATGGACACGCTGCGCGACAAGCAGCTGCTCGAGGACATGTTCGAGAAGGGCCGCACCCCGTGGCTGCCCTGGACCCGGGACCAGCGCCCGCAATGATGCCCCTGCCCCTGGCCCGCGCCGGCGAGCCCCTGCGGGTGCTCTGCCTGGGCGCGCATTGCGACGACATTGAGATCGGCTGCGGCGCCACCATCCTCGAGCTCATCGCGCAAGGGGTGCGGCTCGCGGTGGTCTGGTGCGTGGTGGGCTCCACGCCGCCACGGGCGATCGAGGCCCGGGCCAGCGCCGAGGCGTTCCTGGCAGGTGCCGCGGAATCGCGGATCGAGGTGCAGTCGTTCCGCGACGGCTATTTTCCCACCCAGACCGCCCAGATCAAGGACTGGTTCGAGACCCTGAAGCCCCTGCCGCGCCCGGACGTGATCTTGACCCACACCCGCGACGACCGGCACCAGGACCATCGCGAAGTCTGCGGCCTGACCTGGAACACCTTCCGCGACCACCTGATCCTCGAATACGAGATTCCCAAATGGGACGGCGACCTGGGGCGGCCCTCGGTCTATGCCCCCGTCGGCGAGGCCGCGATCGAGCGCAAGGTCGACCTCCTGCATCGCCACTTCCCGAGCCAGGCGACCAAGCAGTGGTTCGACCGCGACACCTTCCGCGGCCTGGCCCGTCTGCGCGGCCTGGAGAGCAACAGCCCGACGCGGTTCGCCGAGGCTTTCTACGCTCCGAAGCTGCAGCTTCGCCTGGCCTGACGGCACCCGGAATCCGGGCGAGGTTGCGGGCCGAGTGCCCGGTAGGCTAACAGTGCCCGGCCTGCCTTGGCCCTGGACAGCCCCATCCCATGTCGGAAAGCCCGCGCGTCGCGTTGTTCGTCACCTGCCTGGTCGACCTGTTCCGGCCGTCGGTGGGCTTCGCCGCGGTCAAGCTGCTCGAGCATGCCGGCTGCCGGGTCGAGGTGCCGCGCCGGCAGACCTGCTGCGGCCAGCCCGCCTTCAACTCCGGTGATCGCGCCACCACCGAGGCGCTGGCGCGCGAGCTGATCGCCGCCTTCGCCGGCTACGACTATGTCGTGGCCCCCTCGGGTTCCTGCGCCGGCATGCTGCGCGCCCACCTGCCCGAGCTGTTCGACGACGATCCGGCCATGAAGGAGCAGGCGGTCGAGCTCGCCGGGCGCTGCCACGAGCTGGTGAGCTTCCTGGTCGACGTGCGCGGCGTACGGGAAGTGGCGGCGCAGTTCGCGGGCACCGCGACCTATCACGACAGTTGCTCGGGCCTGCGCGAGCTCCACATCAAGCGCCAGCCGCGCATGCTCCTGGCCGGCGTCGACGGGCTGGACCTGCTCGAGATGGAGGAGAGCGAGGTCTGTTGCGGCTTCGGCGGCACGTTCTGCGTCAAATACCCGGAGATCTCGACCAGGATGGTCAGCAACAAGGCGGAGCGGATCGCGGCCACCGGCGCGGATCTCGTGCTTGCCGGCGACCTGGGCTGCCTGATGAACATGGCCGGCCGGCTGAAGCGGCTGGGCTCGGGCATCCAGGCGCGGCACGTGGCGGAGGTGCTGGCCGGCGACACCGCCACGCCGGCCATCGGCGAAGCCGAGAGCTGAGCCGGGAGACCGCCGATGGAAATCACCACGCTCGACTTCGAGGACAACGCCCATCACGCGCTGGAGAATCCGGCGCTGCAGTCGGCGCTGGCCAAGATCAAGACCGGCTGGGTCGCCAACCGGGCGCGCGCGGCCGATCGGCTGCCCGAGTTCGAGACGCTGCGCGACCAGGGCCGCGACATCAAGAACCACAGCCTCGCCCATCTCGACCTCTATTTGCAGGCCTTCGAGGCCAAGGTGGTCGAGCGCGGCGGCACGGTGCACTGGGCCCGCGACGCCGCCGAGGCCCGCGCCGTGATCCTCGAGCTGTGCCAGGCCGGGGGCGCGGGCTCGGTCACCAAGAGCAAGAGCATGGTGACCGAGGAGATCGGGCTCACCGCCTTTCTCGAATCGCACGGGCTCGACCCGATCGAAACCGATCTGGGCGAGTACATCCTGCAGATCTCCGGCCAGCCGCCGAGCCACATCGTCGGCCCGGTCGTGCACATGACCCAGGACGAGATCAGCGACCTGTTCGCCCGCCACCACGGCGGGCCACGGCTGGATGAGGCGTCCGACCTGGTCGCCGAGGCGCGCCGCATCCTGCGCCAGCGCTACCTCTCCGCCGATGTCGGCATCACCGGTGCGAACTTCCTGATCGCCGAGACCGGCTCGGCGATCACGGTGACCAACGAGGGCAATGCCGAGCTGACCCAGGGCCTGCCGCGCACCCACATCGTCGTCGCCACCCTGGAGAAGGTGGTGCCCACGGTCGAGGACGCGCTGACCCTCTTGCGCCTGCTCGCCCGCTCCGCCACCGGGCAGGAGTTCTCGACCTACACCACGGTCATGACCGGCCCGAAGCGGGAGGGTGACCTGGACGGACCCGACCGGTTCCACGTCGTCCTGCTCGACAATGGCCGCACCGAGATGCTGGGCAACGAGCTGCGCGAGATGCTCCGCTGCATCCGCTGCGGCGCCTGCATGAACCACTGCCCGGTCTATCTCGCCACCGGCGGCCACGCCTATGGCTGGGTCTATCCGGGGCCCATGGGCTCGGTGCTGACGCCGCAGCTGGTCGGCATCGAGCAGGGCTTCCCGCTCCCCAACGCCTCGACCTTCTGCGGCCGCTGCCAGGAGGTCTGCCCGGTCCGCATCCCGCTGCCCAAGCTGATGCGGCACTGGCGCACCGAGCAGTTCGGCCGCGGCCTCGCCCCGCCCTCGGCGCGCTGGGGCCTGAGCCTGTGGGGCTGGTTCGCCAGGCGACCGGCGCTCTATCGCCTCGCCACCCGGATGGCGGTCTCCGGTCTGCGCCTGCTCGGGCGCGACGGGCGGCTGCGCTGGGCGCCGCTGGCGCGCGGCTGGACCGACACGCGCGACCTGCCGGCACCTCAGCGCGGCACCTTCATGAGCCAGTGGCGCGCCCGGGGCCACCGGTGAGCGCCCGAGACGCGGTCCTGGGCCGCATTCGCCTGGCCCTGCCGCGGACGGCCGAAGAAGAGGCCGCGGCCCAGAGCGCCGTCGCGGCCCGCCTGGAGGGACATCCCCGCAATCTCGTGCCGGCACGCGGGCAGCGCGACCGGGAGGCGCGCGTCCAGCTGTTCGCCGAGCTGGCGATGGCGGTCATGACCGACGTGCGCCGGCTCGCCACCATCGACGACGTGCCGGCGGCGGTCACCGGATATCTGCGCGAGCACAACCTGCCGCAGCGCGTGGTCTTGGCGCCCGAGCCGCTGCTCGAGCGGGCGAACTGGGACAGCCAGCCACTCCTACGGGTGCGGCGCGGCACCGCGGTCGACGCGGATGCGGTCGGCGTCACCCTGGCCGTGGCCGGGGTCGCCGAGACCGGCACGCTGGTGCTGGCCTCGGCGCCCGAGCGACCGACGCTGCTGGCCTACCTGCCCGAGACCAGCGTGGTCGTGGTCGCCGCCGACTGGATCGAGCCCAGCTACGAGGACGCCTGGGAGTCGATCCGCGCCATGCCGGGCGGGGTGCCGCGCTCGGTCAACTTCGTCACCGGTCCGTCGCGCACCGCCGACATCGCCCAGAAGCTCGAGCTGGGCGCACACGGGCCGAAGCGGCTCCTGGTGCTGATCGTCGAGCGGCTCGACGCCTGATCGGGCGACACCGGACGATGCGGCGCCAGCGCGGCGTGACCCACGACGAGCTGGCGCTCTGGCACCACGCGGTTCGGGACGCCGCTCCGCTGCACGGCGAGCCGGCGCAATCGCCGCCCGCAGCGCCCGTGGCCGCGCCGGCCGCATCCCTGCCGCCAGGACCGCCCGCAACGGGCGTCGCCGCCAGGATTCCGCCGCCGCAACCGGTAGCCCGGCGCCTCGACCCCGGCGGGCCGGTCGATCTCGACCGCCGCTCCTGGCTCAAGCTGCGCCGCGGCAGCTACCCGATCGACGCCCGGCTCGACCTCCACGGGCTCACCCAGGCCGAGGCCTACGCCCGGCTCGCCGCGTTCCTCGCCACCGCCCAGGCGCGGGGCAACCGCTGCGTGCTCGTGATCACCGGGCGCGGCCTGCGCACCGGCGGCACCTTGCGCGCGATGACCCCGCACTGGCTGGAGGCCGCGCCCAACCGCGCCAGGGTGCTGAGTTTCGTGCAGGCGCAGCTCCATCATGGCGGCGACGGCGCCCTCTACGTGCTGCTGCGCCGGCGCGAACTCGGCAGTGGGCCGACGAGGCGCTAGAACCGCACCCGCGATCCTGCCCCGGGGTACTCCTCGCATGCGTCAGTTCCTGTTGGCGATCTTCTGCCTCGCCGGCCTCGCGGCCGGCCCGCTCGCGGCCCAGCCGGCGACGGAACCGACGCCCGAGCAGGTCAAGTCCCTGCTCCAGCTCCTGGCCGACCCCGTGGTCAAGAGCTGGATCGCCCGGGAGATCCGGTCGCCGGCCGCGGAGGCGCCGGCGGCGGCCACGGCGCCGTCCCTGGAGACGGAGGCCGCCACCTACTTCGAGGACCGCCTCGCCGCGCTCAGGCTCCGCCTGGAGGCGCTGGCCGCTGCCGTGCCCAACATGCCGGGCGACTTGCTGGCAGCCGAAGCGCGCCTGTTCGCCGATCTCGAGGCCAGCGGCTGGGTCCGGGTGCTGCTGCTGCTCGTGGCCTTCGTGGGCCTTGGCTATGGCTGCGAGCGTCTGTTCTGGCGCGCCACCACGGCTCTGCGCGCGCGGATCGCCGCCTCGCCATTGGACGCGCCGCGGGCGCGGGTGCGCGTGGTGCTGGCCCGGCTCGGCTATGGCATCGCCTGGGTGCTGGCGTTCGCGCTGGGCAGCATCGGCGCCTTCCTGGCCTTGTCCTGGCCGCCCAGCCTGCGCGCGCTGTTGCTCGGCTACCTGCTGGCCTTTCTGGTCCTGCGCGTCGCCATGGTGGTGGCGCGCTTCCTGTTCGCGCCACGGCAGCCGCGGTTCCGCGTGGTGCCCATGGGCGATCCGGCGGCACGGCTGTGGTATCGCGCCGGCATCGCCTTCGTCGGCTGGTACGCCTTCGGCTTCGTCACCATCCAGCTCCTGCGCCGCTTCGGCGCCGACGAGCCCACCGTCCAGATCCTCGCCTACCTGCTCGGCATCGGCCTGCTCGCAATCGCCCTGCACCTGGTCTGGCGCGCGCCGGCCACCACGGCCGAGCGCCTGCTGGCCTTCGCCGCTGTCGTGGCGGTCTACGCCACCTGGATCCTGGGCCCGCGGCCGCTCATGTGGCTCCTCGTCGTGGCCCTGCTCCTGCCCCTGGCGCTGCGTGCGTCCAAGCGGGCAGTGGCGCACCTCTACCGTCCCGGCGATGCCGCGGCCGTCGGGGAGCGGGAACCGCTACCGGCCGGGGCCGTCCTGCTCGACCGGGCGCTGCGCTTCCTCCTGATCATGAGCGCTCTGTGGCTGCTCGCCTGGGGCTGGGACCTCGACTACGGCGCCCTCACCGACCAGAACGACCCCGTCGCCCGCCTGGCCCGGGGCGCGCTGCATGCCCTGGTGATCCTCCTGGTCGCCGACCTGCTGTGGAAGCTCGCCAGCACCGCGATCGACCGTCACATTGCCCTCTCGGGCTCGCCGGACGCCCATGGCCCCGAGACCGTCTCCGATCTGGCGCCCGAGGAGGAGCGGCGTCGCGCGCGCCTGCGCACGCTCCTGCCGATCCTGCGCATCGCCCTGTTCGCCGTGCTCGCGGTGCTGGCGATCCTGATGGCGCTGTCGGCGCTGGGCGTGCAGATCGGGCCGCTGGTCGCCGGCGCCGGCGTGATCGGCGTCGCCATCGGCTTCGGCTCGCAGACCCTGGTCCGGGACATCATCTCCGGCATGTTCTACCTGCTCGACGACGCCTTCCGGGTCGGCGAGTACATCGTCAGCGGCAATTTTCGCGGCACGGTCGAGGGCTTCTCGCTGCGCTCGGTCCGCCTGCGCCACCACCGCGGGCCTCTGTTCACCGTGCCGTTCGGCAATCTCGGCGCGGTTCAGAACCTCAGCCGCGACTGGGTCATCGACAAGCTCACCTTCAACGTGCCGTTCGACACCGACATCGCCAAGGTCAAGAAGATCGTGAAGCAGGTCAGCGCCGGGATCATGGCGGATCCCGAGCTGGCCAAGGGGATCCTGGAACCGATCAAGTCGCAGGGCGTCGCGGCGATGAACGACTTCGCCATGCAGGTCCGGGTCAAGTTCAAGGCCCGGCCCGGCGGTCAGTTCGCGGTCCGCCGCGCCGCCTACGACCGGATCAAGCGCGCGCTGGCCGAGAACGGCATCAAGATGGCGGTGCCCACGGTCTCGGTGGCCGGAGAAGGCGATGCCACGGCTGCCGCGGCCCAGCAGGCGATGACGATGCGGCAGGCGCCGGCCGCGGAGTGACCGGAGCCCTCTGCCTATCTCACGCTGCGATGCAGCATGATTGCTGGCCTGAGAAATCGATGAAAACAGGCTTATATTAGCATTCCATTTCTGCAACGCTGCGATGCAGCATGGGTGGTGGTGCAACGCGGCGGCTGCGCCACATGATCTGCCGTGGGCCCGGTAGAGGCCTGTCGGATTGGGGAGGTCGGTCATCATGCGCCGGCCTCGCGCGGGATACGACCCCGCCGTTGCCGGCCCGGAATGGAGAACGGTGCCATGAATTTGCTGCACCGAGTCACCGACGAAATCGCGACCTTCCGCCGTCAGGCGGCGATTCGGGGCGCTCTGTCGCGTCTCGGCCCCCGCTCACTCGCCGATCTGGGAGTGGCAAGGGAGGATATCCGCGCCGTTGCGCGGCAGGGCGCCCGGATGGGAGCCGCGGGCGTGCCGCTCGCGGACGTCGTGGCGCGGGTCCACGCCGCCCGCCACGACCGCCCGACCTTCGCCGATCGGGCGTTCGCCGCGCTCGAGCGCATGAGCGTGCGCCAGACCGAGACCCTGACCTACAGCAACGATCTCGATCGCTACCTGGCCGAGGCGCATCGCCTGCGCGCCGAGACCATGTCCGGGTTCGGGCAGTGGCTGGGCCGCCGGGTGCAAGAGCTGTTCGCACCCGTCGTCGCTGCGGTTCGCGAGTCCGAGCCGGGTCGCCGCGCCCGCGTGGCACTGGTCTGGCGTCGTGCCCACCGGCAGATGCAGGCCGAGCTCGCCACCTACTCCGACCGGGAGCTGATGACGGACCTGCGCCTGAACTCGTTCGGAGATCGCCGACATCGCGGCCGAGGGCGCCGACGAGCGGGTCAGCGCCTACATCGCCGCCGACCCGGCCCTGCGCCGCTCCGCGTTCGGCCGCCGGGCGCTCCAGCCGCGCGCCCGTCTAGGCTTCGCTAGAGGTCGGCCAGGAACGCCAGCAGTGCCGCCTGCTCGTCCGGCGCCAATGCCTGGAAGCGGCGGCGGCTGGCGGCAGCCTCGCCATCGTGCCACGCGATCGCCTCGCGCAGGCTGCCGGCGCGCCCGTCATGCAAGAGGGCGCGCCGCTGCCGCAGGCCCCAGAGCGGCGCCGTGCGCCATTCGCCCGCTTCCGCCCCGGGCGACGGGAAGGGGTCGGCGAGTGCCGGACCGAGGTCGTGCAGCAGCAGATCGGTATAGGGTGCGATCGTCTCGATCGGCCGCCCGGTGACCGCGGGATCGGAGGCGATCACGTAGGGTCCGGCATGGCAGGCGCCGCAGCCGGCCGCCGCGAGCAGACCCGCACCGGCATCCTCCCGGCCTTGCGCCGGGTGCGGCCGCAGCGCCGCTACGAACGAGGCGAGCCGCCCGATATCCCGCGCCGGCACCGGCGTGCCGTTGGCCGCCGCGGTCAGGCACTCCACCTGCGCAGCCGTGCAGTCGCCCGCCGGAGCGGCGTGCGACGGAGTGGCCAGACCCATGTCGACCGCCAGCGCCGCCTCGATGGCCGCAGCCAGTGTCGGATGCTCCGCCTTGTGGCCGAACCTGCCCGAACCGGGCCGCCCGGATACGCCGTCGCCGTCCTCGTCGGTCGGATCGGCGGCGCGCCGCAACACCGCATCGGGAATCAGCGCAAGCAGCCCGACGCCGCGCAGGGGTGGCGCCAGCCGTGCGGCCAGTCGCGGCTCGCCCGCCCACACGGCCGCCGGCAGCAGCGCCTCGCCGACCGGCACCATCTCGACCAGCGGCGGCGGCACGGCCTCGCCGACCAGGCCCGCGATCGCCAGCGGCTGGATCTGCTGCCCCAGCAACGGATCGCCACCGGTGCGCAGCACCAGCGCCGGACCGTCGGCCCGACCCCCGCCACCCGGATGGCAGTCGGCACAGGCGCGCGCGTTGAACAAGGGCCCCACCGGGTCCTGGCCCGCCGGCACGCGCCATGGCTGGTCGAACAAGAGCTTGCCGCGGCGCAGTTCGCCCTCGCCGGCTTTCGCGGCGGCCGGCCACGACAGCGCGGCCCAGGCGAGCAGGACGGCGGTCTGTCCGATCCGAATTGTCGAAGAGTTGATGCAGATCACGGCGGCGCCGTCTCACCGGTGCTAGCACGCTCCGTTGCGCACCATAGCGGCCATCGTCCCGGCCCGCAGGTGGCTTTGCAAGGAGAGTGCGATGCGCGTTCTCGAGTTCTGTTCGGTCACGCCGCTGTTGCTGGGCTCAGTGCTTGCCGCGCTTGCCGGACCAGCCCGGGCCGCCGCGCCCGTGGTTCAGGTCGAACTCTGGGACAAAGGTGCGGATTCCTTGTCGGTCAGTGGGCACGGTTTCCCTGGCGGAGACCCGGCCGGGGCGAGCATGGGCCTGAAGATCAGCCCCAGTACGGTCGACGCCGGCGACGTCGCGTTCGAGGTCGAGAACGCGTCGAAGGAGATGATTCACGAGATGGTCATCGTGCCGGCGCCCGCGGCCGGCAAGGATCTGCCCTACGATCAGGCATTCGGCCGCTTCGACGAGGATGCCGCCGGGCATCTGGGCGAGGTGTCCGAGCTCGAGCCGGGCCAGTCGGGTGCGCTCCGCCTGAACCTGAAGCCGGGCACCTATCTGCTGATCTGCAATATTCCGGGCCACTACATGGCCGGGATGTGGGCTGCGCTCACCGTGAAATAGACGGTCGGTCGCCGGCGCCGCCGGCCCGTGGGTCCGGGCCGACGCCGCCATCGCAGGCCGGACCTTAGTCGGTGACCGTGAGTTCGGCGTACATGCCGTCCTTGAAATGGTTCTTGACGTTGCAGAACAGGACGTAGTGACCAGGGGTCAGCGTCGCGTCGAGCTTACCGGAATCGCCGGGCTTGAGTTCGCTGACCTCCTTCGCGCTCTTGAACTTCTTCTCCTCGACCCGGCTGCGGTCGGCGTTGGTCGGGAACTGGGTGGGTGCGAGCGGGGTCTTGACCACGATCATCTCGTGCTCGGAATCCATCGACGCGTTGGTGACGTCGAATTCGACCTTGCCGGCCGGCACCGTGACCGGATCCACCGCCAACATCTGCATGTTGCCGGTATTGTCGAGCTTGACCTTGACGATCGTCGGCGCGGCGGCGAGCGCCGGCAAGACCGCGAGGCCGACCATGGGGGCGGCCAGGAAGAAGGCACGCAGGCGAGCAAGAGCGGGCATTTGGGTATCCTTGGCTTGGGGGCGCGCCGGTTCAGGCCGCCCGGTCGGCACGGCAAAGCGTGTCGCCGCGTATCTGGACCTTCCGACCTGAACGCCCGCTGAACGGAACGCGGCGCCAACGGCGGCATCGCGCCCGGTCGGTTCAGACGACCGTGCCGAACAGGAAGCCGATGCCGGCGGTCAGCGCCATCGCCAAGGCACCCCAGAAGGTCACCCGCAGGGTCGCGCGCCAGACATTGGCGCCACCGGTGCGCCCGCCGATCGCACCGAGCAGGGCCAGGAATCCAAGCGAGGCGGCCGCGACCACCCAGACCAGCAGATCCGGCGGTGCGATCAGCACCATCAGCAGCGGCATGGCCGCACCCACGGTGAAGGTCGCCGCCGAGGTGAGCGCTGCCTGCACCGGGCGTGCGGTGGTCGCGGCCGAGATCCCGAGCTCGTCGCGCGCGTGGGCAGCCAGGGCGTCCTTGGCCATCAATTGCAGGGCGACCTCGCGCGCCAGGCCCGGCTCGAGCCCGCGCTTGACGTAGATCTGCGCCAGCTCGACCCGTTCGGACTCGATATCCGTGGCCAACTCCAGGCGCTCACGCCCGAGATCGGCCTCCTCGGTGTCGGACTGCGAGCTGACCGAGACATACTCACCCGCGGCCATCGACATGGCACCGGCGACCAGGCCCGCCATGCCCGCGAGCAGGACCTCGTTACGGCCCGCCGCTCCCGCCGCAACGCCGACGATCAGGCTCGCCGTCGAGACGATGCCGTCATTGGCCCCGAGCACGGCCGCACGCAGCCAGCCGACCCGCTCGACGAGGTGTCGTTCGGAATGTCGCCGCGGATTCATGAAGATATCCCCCGCCTGCCTGCGCCGCGCCAGCCGACGAAGGCACTTTGTTGATCTAGATCAAGGAAACGGCAGGCGAACTGATCCAGGTTAGCGTCGGTTGGATGTAACTCATCCATTGGACGATTGAAGTCGGCCCGCCAAACGGCGCGCGCAGGTTCCTTACACCTACGGGAGCAAATCCATGATGCGCCTGTCAGCTGTCTATCCCTACATCGCGATCGCGTCGCTGGCAGCGCCGGCGCTGGCCGCCGATCCGTTACGTGACCAGGCGAAGGAGCTGTTCGAACCGATTCCCAAAGAGGCGCCGGCACTCCCGGACAATGCCGCGACGCCGGCGAAGGTGGATCTGGGCCGGATGCTCTACTTCGAGCCGCGGCTTTCCCAGAGCCACAACATCAGTTGCAATACCTGTCACCTCATCGGCTTGGGCGGCGTCGACGGCCGCCCGACCTCGCTCGGCCATAACTGGCAGCTCGGCGGCCGCAATGCGCCGACGGTGCTGAACGCCGTCTTCAACACCGCCCAATTCTGGGACGGCCGCGCCGCCGATCTCGAGCATCAGGCGGGCGGCCCGATCGCCAACCCGGTCGAGATGGGCATCACCAAGGAGCACGCGGTCGGCCAGCTCAACGGCATCCCAGGCTATGTCGAAGATTTCAAGACCGCCTTTCCGGGCGAGGCGGAGCCGATCACCTACACCAACATCGAGGCCGCGATCGCGCTGTTCGAGGCCACGCTGATCACGCCGGCCAGCCCGTTCGACCGTTGGCTGGAAGGCGACGACGCGGCGATGGACGCCGCGCAGAAGCAGGGTCTTTCGACCTTCATCGAGAAGGGCTGTGCTGCCTGCCACAACGGGATCAACATCGGCGGTGGCATGTATGCGCCGTTCGGCGTGGTGCAGAAGCCCGGCTGGGAATTCCTGCCGCCGGGTGACCGCGGCCGCTACGAGGTGACCAAGACCGTCGAGGACGACTACGTCTTCAAGGTCCCGAGCCTGCGCAACATCGAGCTGACCGCACCCTACTTCCACACCGGGCATGCCTGGGACCTGCGGCAGGCGGTGGCGGTCATGGGCCAGTCGCAGCTCGGCGAGGATCTCACCGAGCCCGAGATCGACCAGGTGACGGCCTTCCTGCGTGCGTTGACCGGCGAGCAGCCGCGCGTCGAATTCCCGCAGCTCCCGCCCAGCGTCGCGACCACGCCGCGCCCGGAGCCCTGAGCGCATCGTTGCCGGCGTGCGGTCGGACCCGTTCAGGCCGTGTTCAGGTCAGCTCGATTAGATCGTCGATCACAACAGACGCGATTACTTGCGTGATCGAGTCCTTAAGCACCGCGACCGCGTCGTGCCTGAACCGCGGATGCTTCAGGCCAGGCCTGGGCAAGATCGGCCATGGATGAGTCTGCGACCCGCCACGCGCCAGCGGCACGGTTCGGCGCCGCGGCTACGGCTGCCGATCCGCCACCGGCCGTCTACGTCTGGGATCTGCCGACGCGGCTGTTCCACTGGCTTCTCGTCGGGGCGGTTGCTGCGGCCCTGCTCACCGGCTTCGTGGCGCCCGAATCCTGGATGGGGGTCCATCTCGTCGCCGGCTACCTGATCGTGGCGCTCCTCGTCTTCCGGCTGATCTGGGGCGTGTTCGGGCCGGAGTACAGCCGGATCGCCAGCATGGTCGCGGCGACCAGGCGGCTGCCCGAGCATCTGCGCGGCCTCCTGCTGCTGCGGCCGCCGCATCACCTCGGCCACAACCCCGCCGGCTCGCTGATGATCTTCGCGCTCTTCGGCGTGCTGACGGGGCTCGTCCTCACCGGCCTGCTGGTCCAGGGCGGCGAGGAGAAGCAAGGCCCCTTGGCCGGCATCGCCAGCTATGCCCTCGGGCACGGGGCCAAGGGCATCCACGAGGCCCTGGTGTGGCTGCTCCTGGCGATGATCGCGGGCCATCTGGCGGGCGTGCTGGTCGAGACCTGGCTGCTGCGATCGCCGCTGGTGCGGGCCATGATCACCGGCTGGATCCCGCTGCCCGCCGGCACGCCCAAGCCCCACCACGCGCGCGCCGCCCGTCCCACGGCAGCCGCCGCGTGGCTTGCCGCGTTCGCCGTCGGCTGCGTCGCGATCCTGGCCTTGCTGTCGCGGCTCCCGCCCTTGGGGATGCCCACCATGCCCATGGATCAGGCGTGGGCCGCCGAATGCGGCGACTGCCACCAGCCCTTCCATCCGAGCCTCCTGCCACGCGCCTCCTGGGCTGCGCTGATGGGCGATCTGGCCGACCATTTCGGCGAGGACGCCAGCCTGCCGGAGGCCAAGGACGGCGCAGATCGCGGCTTTCCTCGACACCTACGCCGCCGAGGCCTGGGACACCGAGGCGGCACGCCGCTTCGCCGTCGTCTCGCCAGGCGAGCCCTTGCGGATCACGGCCACGCCGTTCTGGGTGGCCAAGCACGCGGACGTGGCACCCGAGCGGTTCGATTCGGCACCCGTGCGGACCAAGGCCAACTGCGCCGCCTGCCACACCGATGCCGCGAGCGGCCGCTTCGACGACCAGGCGATCCGCCTGCCGCCACCCACCGCCCCCGGAGCCAGCCCATGACCCGAATCCTGCCGGTGCTGACCGGCACCGTCCTTGCCCTGATCGCCGCCGGCGCGGCGGCCGATCCCGGCCGCGACGCCATCCTCGCCACGCTGGCTGCGGAGGCCAAGCAGGCGGACCCGGCCTTCGCCGGCTTCTCCGCGGCGCAGGGCCAAGCCTTCTGGAGCGCCAGCCACACCGGCGGCAAGCCCGACACGCCGTCCTGCACCACCTGCCACACCGCCGACCCCACCAAGGCCGGGCAGACACGCGCCGGCAAGGCGATCGAACCGATGGCGGTCTCGCTCACGCCCAAGCGGTTCACCGATGCCGAGACGGTGGCCAAGTGGTTCACCCGCAACTGCAACAGCGTCCTCGGGCGCGAATGCACCGCCGCCGAGAAGGGCGACGTGATCACCTACCTGTCCAGCAAGTGAGGCCGACCATGAATCGCCTGGCACTGCTCCTCGCCGCGGCCCTGGCCACACCGATCCTTCCGGCCATGGCCGAGGAAGGCACCTACCTGCCGCCGGTCACCGATGCGACCGTGCGTCAAGGAGTGCGGCGCCTGCCACATGGTGTTCCCGCCGCAGCTCCTGCCGGCACGGTCCTGGCAGAAGCTCATGGCCGACCTCTCGTCGCATTTCGGCGAGGACGCCAGCCTCGCCGAACCGGCCCGGCGAGACGGTCACGACCTACCTTGTCGACCACGCCGCAGATGCTCCGGGGACCAACGGAAGTCAGCGCTTCCTGCGCGGCCTGTCGGCCGGCGTGGTACCCCTGCGGATCTCCGAGACGCCGTTCTGGCGGAACGCCCACGAGGAAGTCTCTGCCCGCCAGTTCGCCAGCGCCACGGTGAAGTCACCAGCAAATTGCATCGCCTGCCACACGGCGGCCGATCGCGGTGACTTCTCCGAGCCAGAATAGGAGCCAATGCCCTTGCGAAACGACGCGGCCATTCCGCCAAACGTCGGTGTGGCACTGGAAACTGTCTAAATATCTGACCAGAGAACGTTCAAAACAGGAGCCAGTGATGGCAGAATTGAAGATAGCGACCGTCCTACTGACAGTTGGCGCCTGCGTCGTTGTCGCGGTACTCGGCGGCATTGGCTTCATCTATTCCGGGTTCTACAACGTGGCGGCAATCGTTCCCGATAATCCCGTGGTGGCCTGGGCGTTGCACGAGGCTTCCGACCATTCGGTCGGCGCGCGGCTCGGCGATATCAAGGTACCGGTCGGCCTGGACGCGCCGGAGAAGGTCAGGGCGGGCGCAAGGCTGTTCGCCGAGAACTGCGTCGTCTGCCATGGCGGCCCGGGACACAAGCCCAGCAGCGTCGCCCAGGGGCTCAACCCGGCCCCGGCCGATCTCTACGAGGCCGATCGCGACGCCAGCATGGACGAGACGTTCTGGTTCGTGCGCAACGGCGTCAAGATGACCGGGATGCCCGGCTTCGCCAAATCCCATTCCGACGAGGAGATCTGGTCCCTGGTCGCCTTCCTGGCCACCACGCCCGGCATGTCGCCGGAAACTTTCGCCGAGCAGACGGGCCTACATGCTGCAGCCATCGACGCGAAGCCGGCCGGCAGTTGAGGCACTCGTCACCCAACGATACCGCGACACGAGGCGATGGAACTGTCTCGGGCCGGGCAATCAATGCCTGAGAAATTGAGCCAGATCTCAGTGCCGGCAAGCGGAGGTCAGGCTCTCGCGCACTTGATGCCCAAGCCAGCGCGGATAGGCCGGAAAATTCGTCAGGCACCTACGATGAAACAGGAGTGGAACTCCATGCAATCCTCGACCGTACCCGGCGCCGTCGCCGCCACGCCGCAACGCATGGTCCAAGTGTGGGATCCGCTGGTGCGCGTCTTCCACTGGACCCTCGTCATCGCCTTCACCGTCGCGTACCTGAGCGGCGAGGAGTTGTTGGCCCTGCATGTCTGGTCGGGCTATGCCGTCGGCGGCCTGATCGTCTTGCGCATCCTCTGGGGCTTCATCGGCCCGCAGCATGCGCGCTTTTCCGACTTCGCCTTCGGGCCGTTCGCCAGCCTGCGCTATCTGGGCGACCTCGTCCGTGGGCGCTCTCGCCGCTATGTCGGCCACAGCCCGGCCGGTGCGGCCATGGTGTTCGCATTGCTGGTCATGCTCGTGCTGCTGGTGGGCTCGGGCCTGCAGCTCTACGCGGTGGAGGACCATGCCGGACCGTTGGCCGGACTGACGACGTCGGCCCCTGGCGCCACCATGTCGGCACCGGTCGTCGGCGGAGACGATGACGAGGCGGTGGCCGAGCCCGGCGAAGCCGGTACCGCCGGCGGGGCGGTCGAGTGGTGGGAGGAGGCCCACGAGGTCCTGGCCAACCTCGTGCTGGCGCTGGTGATCCTGCATATCGTGGGCGTGGTGCTCGCGAGCTTCGTTCACCACGAGAACCTGGCCCGGGCCATGGTCACCGGCAGCAAGCGCCCCGAGTAGATCGGGCGTGAGGCGCCGGATGCCAGGCAGTTCATGACCGCGCCCCAGCTGCTCGCCTACATCGGTGCGGCACTGCTGCTCCAGTTGGTGGTCGGGACCGCTGTCGCGGTGTGGCGGCGGCGCAGCGATGCGGCAGCGCTGCCGCTGGCCGCGGCCGGGGTGGCGCCGACGACCGCATCAGGCGCCTGGGCGGGCTGGCGCGAGTTCCGCGTCGCCCGCCGTGCGTTCGAGGACGCGGCACGGACGCAGTGCTCGTTCCATCTCGAGCCCGTCGACGGTGACCCGCTGCCGCCGTTCAAGCCGGGTCAGTTCCTGACCTTCGACCTGCGGGTCGCAGCCACCCAGGCCGGCGAGCTGCGCGCGATCACCCGCTGCTACTCCTTGTCCGACCGACCGGATCCGGCGGGCTATCGTGTCACCATCAAGCGCGTGCCGCCACCGGCCGACCACCCGGAGCTGCCTCCGGGCGTCAGCTCCACCCACTTCCACGATCAGATCCACGAGGGCGATGTTCTCAGGGTCCGGGCTCCGGCCGGGCAGTTCTTCATCGACCCCGATGCCAGCGTTCCGGCCGTCCTCATCGCCGGCGGCATCGGCATCACACCGATGATGAGCATGCTGCGCTGGTGCCTGGCCGAGCAGCCGGAGCGTACGGTCCATCTGTTCTACGGCCTCCGGCATGGCGGCGAGCATGCGTTCAAGCAGACGCTCGAGGATCTGGCCGCCTCGAGCCCGAATTTCCACCTGCACGTCGTCTACAGCCGCCCGGGCTCCGAGGAACTGCAGGGCCGCGACTTTCGCCATGCCGGCTACGTGGACGTCGATCTCCTCCAGCGCACCCTGCCGCCATTCGCCATCGGTTCTACGTCTGCGGCCCGCCGGCGATGATGGCGAGCCTGCTGCCGGCGCTGAGTGCCTGGGGCGTGCCCGCGCAGGACATCCACCACGAGGCATTCGGCCCCGCATCCGCGCAGGCGACGATCACGGACTCGGCTCCGGCCCTGACCGCTCCGGTCGAGGTGAAGTTTCAGCCGCAGCGGGCGCACCCTGGTTTGGGACGGGCACGATCCGACGCTGCTCGACTTCGCCGAGCGCCACGGCGTGGCCGTCGAGTCCGGCTGCCGCTCGGGCAGCTGCGGCAGCTGCGAGACCAGGCTCGTCGCCGGCTCCGTTCGCTATGCCCACGAGCCGGACCACGAGATCGCCGCCGGGCCATTGCCTCCTGTGCGTCGGCACGCCGGAATCGGCCCTGGTGCTCGAGGCCTGATCGCGCATGACCCGCAGCCTGCTCGCCCGCGAAGTCCTGCCGTTCCTGCTGGCGCTGGCCGCCCTGGCCGCGGCGGCCCTGCTGATCGACGCCGTCCTGCACCTGCTCGATGCCGTCTGGATCGGGCGCTATCTCGGCATTCCCGGCATGCTGCTCATCATCGGTTCGTTCGGCTATTCGCTGCGCAAGCGCAAGCTGATCCGCACGGGCAGCCCGGCGACCTTGCTGCGCCTGCACGAGCGCATGGCCTGGGCCGGCATCCTGCTCGTCCTCGTGCATGCCGGCATCCACTTCAACGCCATCCTGGCCTGGCTCGCGGTCTGGGCGATGCTGATCAACATCGGCAGCGGGCTCACCGGCAAGTTCCTGCTGCAGCGCGCCCGCCGGCGGCTGGAGGCGACCCGGCAGCGGCTGCAGCAGAAGGGTCTCGCCGCCGGCGAGGTCGAGGACCGGATGTACTGGGACAGCCATGACCTTCGATGCGGTCAAGGAATGGCGGGTCGTGCACTACCCGATCACGCTGGCGTTCGCCGTCCTGGCCACCGCGCACATCCTGAGCATCTTCCTGTTCTGGGGCTGGCGGTGAAGCGCCGCTGGCTGCTGGCCGTGATCGCGGCCAACCTGGTCGCACTGCTTGTGCTCGTCTTCGTCTATCCGCACCAGATGGTCGCCCTGGGCCGCTCATGCCCGCGCATGCCGAGCTGGAGACGGACTGCTTCGCCTGCCATGCGCCCTTGCGCGGTGCGGCGCCGGCGCGATGCGTCGCCTGCCATGCCCTTCCCGACATCGGCCTGCGCACGACCAAGGGCGTGCCGATCGCGCAAGCGAAGGTGAAGGCGTCCTTCCACCAAAAGCTGATCGAGCAGGACTGCATGGCCTGCCACAGCGATCACCAGGGGCCGCAACTGTTACAGGTCGGCGGCAAGGGATTCTCCCACGCCCTCCTCCAGCCAGACGTGCGCGAGGACTGCGCGACGTGTCATGCCGCACCCGCCAACGACATCCACCGCGATCTCGCCGTCGGCTGCGGCCAATGCCACACCGGGGAAGCCTGGAAGCCGGCGACGTTCGAGCATGCGCGGCTGGCACCTGCTGTCCGGGAGCGCTGCCAGTCCTGCCACAAGGCGCCGGTCGACACGCTGCACCGCCAGATCAGCGGCAACTGCGGGCAATGCCACACCTCGGAGCGCTGGAAGCCAGCCACCTTCGACCACAATAGGTTCTTTGTTCTGGATGGCGATCACAACGCAAGCTGCGTCACCTGCCATGTCGACAACAACTACAGCAGCTACACCTGCTACGGCTGCCATGAGCACCGGCCTGATAGGGTGTTGGCGCAACATAGGGAAGAAGGCATCGGCAACCTGGAGAACTGCGTCGGATGCCACCGCAGCGCTCGTGGAGAACATGGAGATTGAGTCCGGCGCCAAGGAAAGCTGGCGCTTGATGGCATAGGCTCCGTCAGCCAGGACCGATCTTCAACCCTGCATGGTCAGGGCTGCGCCACGATGACGGTGCGCTCCAAATCCACCAGTACCCGGCCGATCTGTCCGGGCGCGTCGCTGCGCGGCAGCCCGGGCAGCGGCCGGCCGTCATGGATGAACGCCGCGATATCCGCCGCCACCTGCTCGGGGGCACCCCACTGCGTGTTGTGGCCGATATCGTCCTCCTGCACGCCGGAGGCCGGCAGCGGCCGCAGGCCGTACTGCTTCCAGAAGGACGGCGTCTTGTGCCGGGCAGCCGCCTCGGCCAGGGCGGCCGGGCGCTGCGCGAGACCTTCGCCATCGTGCGTCGCGAAGCCCTGACCGTCTGCGATGCCCGCTATTGGGAGATGGAGCTGCGCCGGGGGCTGCCCTTGGCCACCACCGATCGCGCCATGCGTCAGTCAGCCCACAAGCTCGCCCTCGCGGCAGCCGCCTGATGCACCAGAGCCAGCGTCATCATGGCCCCGATCAGGCGGGGGCGCGTCGGGCCCGCCATGCGACCTCCGCGCGAAGAGCGTGCGAAACAAGCTAGTTGGCGCGGTCGGCTTGGCCAGCACCCGGGCCGTCGGGTGACCGCCTGAACACCGGCGGCAAGATCGGATTGCGCGGCGTTCGGCCGTTCAAGCTGTGTTCAGGAATCGGCCGAGCCGCTACGGCTTCGCGACGAACACATCCTCCAGCCCGTTCGTGTCCCCACGCACCAGATTCGCGGCCAGCGAATTGAATACGACGATCTGGCCACTGGCCGAGATCGCGGCGCCGCCGCTGAAATCACTGCCCGGCACGCCTGGCAGGGGCACATCCAACTGTTCGGTGGCAATGGCGCGGCGATCGCGAAGGTAGATCTTGTCGTCGATGGATTCGTACGCCACTCGCTTGCCATCCGCAGAGATGCTAGGTGCGAAGCTGCCCTTGGGCGACTTGGCGAAGCCGGCACCGAGGCTCACCCTATTGGTCGTGTTGGTCCGCAGGTCCCGGACGAAGATGTCTGACGTGCGGTTGGTGTCTCGGGGCACGAGGTTGGACGCGAAGGAATCGAACGCCACGTAGCGGCCGTCCGGGCTCATCGACGGGCGCAGGCTTTCCGCGTTCCCCTGAGCACCGGACTGGGAGACGCTCACCCGCGTGACCGTCCTATTGCGGCGGTCGCGCACGAAGATGTCGAACGCCCCGTTGGTGTCGCCAGGCACGAGATTGCTGGCGGAGGACTGAAAGGCGACGAAGCGCGCATCGCGCGACACCGCGGCCCGGGAGCTGTAGCCATTCGCCTGGGCGAATGGCGCACCGAGGCTGACGCGGAAGGTCCGCCTTCTTCTGGTCATGCAGGAAGATATCCATCCTGCCGTTCGTGTCGTGGGGCACCAGATTCGTCGCATCCGATATGAAGACGACATAGCGGCCGTTGGCCGAAATGCTCGGCGATGCCGCTACCGTTCGCCTGGTTGCCGTCCGTGGCCACGCTGATCCGCTGGTCGTCCCGGCACGAAGATCGCGAAGAAAGATGTCGCACTCGCCGTTCGTGTCGCCGGAGACGAGATCGGTGGCAGGCGAAAAGAAGACGACGACCCGGCCATCCGCGGAGATGACGCCCCCCCCGCTGAAACCGTTGCTCGCGATGCCGTTCTGGCGAAGGCTGGCCATACGGGTGGTGCGCTTCTTCCGGTCCCGGACGAAGACGTCCCGTTGGCCGTTGGTATCGCTCGGCACGAGGTTCGAGGCTCCGAGGATTGAAAACGACGAAGCGGCCATTCGCCGATGATGCGCCCACACCGCTGGGCTAGCTGTCGCCATTGGCAGGAGCCCCGCCCATGCCGACACTGATCAGCTCGACCGCCCCGCATTCCTGCCGCAAAGCCAATACTTGGAGAGACAAAGGCGAACAAACTGACCGCACCAAGGCAACGAATACTTGAAGTTACATTCACCCTGACTTACTCCTTTTGTTTGAACTGTCTTGTCCGACCATTTTGCGGATCGGAGAACGCCTGACCGGACTATCATCATCGAGAGCTTGATTCAATCGCGAGACCAACATTTCGTGTTGTACCGACGTATGCCTGCGTGCAGCGAACGAGTGTTGCGGCTGGTGCCGGCAGCAGCCCGCCTGATCGTCAAGACCGTCCTGGGCCACTTGTTCCACGAGTTCGTCATGCGGAACGAGGCCGTGGCAGCTCCCCGCGAGGACAGCACGCGTCGCGGTTAGCGGCCGACCATGTGCTGCAGGTGCTCCGGATAGCGCTCACCCTGCACCGGGACGGCGGCCAGCGCGGTGTCGATCGCCTGGAGTTCGTCCGCACCCAGCTCGAGCGCGACCGCACCGATGTTCTCCTCGAGCCGATGCAGCCTGGTGGTGCCGGGGATCGGCACGATCCAGGGCCGGCGCGCCAGGATCCAGGCCAGGGCCAACTGCGCCGGAGTCACGCCGCGGTGCGCCGCCAGCCGGCCGACGAGGTCGACGAAGCCCTGATTGGCCTGCCGCGCCTCCGGCGTGAACCGCGGCAGCCCGGAGCGGAAGTCCGAAGCGGCGAACGGTGTCGTCGCGTCCATCCGGCCGGTGAGAAAGCCACGTCCGAGCGGGCTGTAGGGCACCAGGCCGATGCCGAGTTCCTCGAGCGTCGGCAGCACCTCCGTCTCCGGCTGGCGCCACCACAGCGCGTACTCGTTCTGCAGTGCGGTCACCGGCTGGACCGCGTGCGCGCGTCGGATCGTCGCCACACCGGCCTCCGACAGGCCGAAATGGCGGACCTTGCCCGCGCGGATCAGGTCCGCGACGGCGCCCGCCACCTCCTCGATCGGCACCTCGGGGTCGACCCGATGCTGGTAGAACAGGTCGATCACCTCGGTGCGCAGCCGCCGCAGCGAGGCCTCGGCGACCGCGCGGATGTGCTCCGGCCGGCTGTCCAGCCCGGGCAGCCGCCGGCCGTCGGCACCGATCCGGAACCCGAACTTGGTGGCGATCACGACCCGGTTGCGGACCGGCGCCAGCGCCTCGCCGACCAGCTCCTCGTTGGCGAAGGGTCCATAGGCCTCGGCGGTGTCGAAGAAGGTCACGCCCCGCTCGACCGCACCGCGCACCAGCGCGATCATCTCATGGCGGTCGCCCGGCGGGCCGTAGCCGCTGCTCATGCCCATGCAGCCGAACCCGATCGCCGAGACCTCGAGGCCGCTGGTACCCAGGGTGCGGGAGCGCATCCTCACGCGCCTCCTGCGCGGTACTGATCGTCGGCAACCTGATCGAGCCAGTCGGCATACCTGCCGTCCGCCTCTTCCTGGATGGCGATGTGGGTCATGCCGGTGGTCGCGGTTGCCCCGTGCCAGTGCTTCTCGCCGGGCGGGATCCAGACCACGTCGCCGGGCCGGATCTCCTCCCTCGGCCCGCCATGGCACTGCGTCCAACCGCAGCCGGCGGTGACGATCAGGATCTGGCCGAGCGGGTGCGTGTGCCAGGCCGTGCGCGCCCCGGGCTCGAACGTGACCGACACCGCCGCCACGCGCGACGGCTCGCTGGCGTCGGCCAGGGGGTCCATGCGGACCATGCCCGTGAACCACTCCGCTGGGCCGCTGCGCGAGGGTCGCGACCCGACCCGCCTGATCTCCATCCGTCCGCTCCTCCCGAAATAGCCGTCCCACCACCAGTTAGGACGGCAGCCCGGGCAGGGTAAGCCGAAACGGCCCGACGCGGGTGCGCTCAAGGCCGGTGCAGAGCCGGCCGGGCTTCGGCCGCATCACGTCGCGCGTGTTGAGACCAAGCGCGAGGTTCGGGGTCGCGGTGCCGACGTTGATGTCCATGGCCTCCGCCATGGGGCGGTACAGGGCGGTGTTGGTCGCGCACTCGAGCGACGGGGCAGGCTTGAGGCCGAAGCAGAAAGTGGGAGCCGCGGCCGGTCGGGAACGCGGTGATGTTGACGCCCTGACCCGGCACGGCCGGCCATGGGACCGGCGACGCACCTTGGCTCCAAGTCCGTTGCGGAACGGCTGGCGCCGGCCAGGACGATCGGGTGGCGTGCCCAACCGGCGCGGAGAGCAGCGTCGCCTTGGCTAGGCCGTGGCGACGAACACGTCTCGTACCCCGTTGGTGTCGCCGGGCACCAGGTTGGATGCTTCTGAGAAGAAGGCGATGACTTTGCCGTCGGGCGAGATCGCGGGCGCCTCGCTCAAACCGGAGCCAGGCACATTGCGCAGCGGTGCGCTCAAACGTCGAATGGACTGCTCCTGTGTCGCCACGTTTTGTCTGGCCACGAGCGGCCAAGAACACCACCTTCTTCCCTCCGCCGAATTTCGGATATTGCGCCTCCACCTGGGCAAGCCGGCGCCGAGGCTGACCCGGCTGGTCGTGTCTTCGTAGTCGCGCACGAAACGTCGGAGGCCTCGTTGGTGTCTCGCGGCACGATGTTGGAGCGTCGGAGCGAACGCCACGAACGGCCGTTCGGGCTCATTGCCGGTCACGCCTCCCCCGTCGATTGGGCGCCGGTCTGCGTCACGCTCACCCGTTGATCGTCTGATGCGGCGGTCGCGACAAGATGTCACCTCCCGTTGGTGTCGCCGGCACCAGATTGCTCGCGCCGAGTGAAGCGACGACCTGCATCGTGCGAGAGCCGGCGCGTCGCTGAATCGTTCGCTGACTGAAGGCGCTCCGAGGCTGCGCGAAGGTGCGCCCTTTCCGGTCAGCAGGAAGATATCGTGGTCCGTTCGTGTCGCGCGGCACCAGATTGCTCGCGGACGACTGAAGCGACATAGCGGCCATCGGCGAAATACTCGGCAGCGAAGCTATCACCGCCTGGGTGCCACCGTCGCCACGCTGACGCGCTCGTCTTCCGCATAGATCACGCACGAATATATCGTATCTACGTTGCTGTCGCCCGGAACCAGATTGTTGGCAAACGACTGGAAGGCAACGAAACGACCATCTGGGAGATGACACCATTCGCGCTGCTTATATTTCCCTGAACGCCAGATTACCACGCTGACCCGTCGCGTCGTACGTGTTCGTCCGGTCCCGGACGAATACATCATCCGCATGATTGGTATCTCTCGGCACCAGGTTGGAGGCGGCAGAAGTGAAGACCACAAAGCGACCGTTCGTCGATAGTCCGCTGGCCGAAGCCGGCGGCTAGGCCCATTGGCCGGAGCACCGCCGATACCAACGCTGATGAGCTCGATCCCTGCGCTGCCAGCGCAGGGCAAGCACACGCAAGAATGGCGACCATGTCAAACAACGAGCGCCATATCCAGCGTCATCTGATGTACTCCCTGGATTGCACTCTGCTCAGATCAATCAATAGATCCACTCTATCGTTAACTCAGAGCGACCTGTTCCAAGCGGGAGTAGCATAGTGAGAAGCGCAATCCGAGCCGCCGCCGGCTTCCTTGCGATACCCAAGTATGACAGTCGCTGAGCGATCGGCTCAATGTTGCGTGTGCCACACCACGCCACTTCGTCAGAACGGCGACGTGTCGTCCGTTCTGACGAAGGGTCGACGACCAGCGCTTCTGAAGGCGCGAGGCGCCCCTACATCACCGCCCCGATCTGCCAGGGCACGAACTCGTTGTCGCCCATGCCGAGCTCCTCGGATTTCGACGGCTCGCCGCCGGCCACCCGCACCACCAGGTCGAAGATCCGCTCCCCCACCTCCTGCACCGTCTCCTCGCCGTCCAGGATCGTGCCGGCGTTGATGTCCATGTCCTCCTCCATCCGGCGGTACATGGCGGTGTTGGTGGCGATCTTGAGCGACGGCGTCGGCTTGAAGCCGAAGCAGGAGCCGCGGCCGGTCGTGAAGGCGATCACGTTGCCGCCCGAGGCCACCTGGCCCGTGGCCGAGGCCGGGTCGTAGCCGGGGCTGTCCATGTAGACGAAGCCGCGCTGCGTGATCGGCTCGGCGTATTTGTAGACGCCGGCGAGGTTGGTGGTCCCGCCCTTGGCCGCGGCACCCAGCGACTTTTCCAGGATGGTGGTGAGCCCGCCCGCCTTGTTGCCGGGCGAGGGGTTGTTGTTCATCTCGCCGCCGTTGCGCTCGCAATATTCCTCCCACCAGTGGATCCGCTCGACCAGCCGGTCGGCGATCTCCTGGCTGACGGCACGCCGGGTGAGGAGATGCTCGGCGCCGTAGATCTCGGGCGTCTCCGACAGGATGGCGGTGCCGCCGTTGCGCACCAGCAGGTCGGCGCAGTGGCCGAGCGCCGGGTTGGCGGTGATGCCGGAATAGCCGTCCGAGCCGCCGCACTGCAGCGCCAGGCTGATCTCGCCCACCGATACCGGCCGGCGGCCGAAGCCGTCGGCGTGCGGCAGCATCTCGCGGATCATGGCGTGCGCGTGCTCGATCGTGCGCCGCGTGCCGCCCTCGCCCTGCAGCGTCATGGTGCGGAAGGCCGGCCCCGATTCGATGCCGTAGACCTCCTTCATGAACGAGAGCTGCATCACCTCGCAGCCCAGGCCGATCATCAGGATCGAGGCGAAGTTCGGGTGGGCGGCGAACCCCCACAAGGTCCGTTGCAGGGTGGCGTAGCCCTCGCCGCGGTCGGCCATGCCGCAGCCGGTGCCGTGGGTGATCGCGACGATCCCGTCGACGTTGGGGTACTGCGCCAGCACCTCGGCCGGGAAGCGCTCGGCGATGAACTTGGAGACCGAGGCCGAGCAGTTCACCGTCGACAGGATGCCGATGATAGTTGCGGGTCCCGACCTTGCCGTTGCCGCGCACATAGCCGCCGAACGAGGCGCGCTCGCGCCTCGGGCACCATGGCGGTCGGCCGCACGTCCTGGCCCACGGCGTAGTCGCGCGCGAACTCGCGCATGCCGCAATTGTGGACATGGACGTGCTCGCCCACCCCGATGGCCTGGGTGGCGAAACCGATGATCTGGTCGAACTTGCGGATCGGCTCGCCCACCGCGACCGGCGCGGTGGTCACCTTGTGCCCGGCGGGGATGCGCTGGGTGACGGCGAGTCCCTCGCCGGCCAGGGCCGTGCCGGGCAGGATGTCGACCCGAGCGACCACCACATTGTCGTTGGGGTTCAGTCGCACGGTGAGCGGTAGCGCTGCCATCTCGTCTAGCCTTCCGGTCAAGGTCGCCGACGATCATAGCGCCAACTGCCGCTCGCGCCATCGGCCACTCAGCCGCTCGGGATGGTGATCACCGGCAGGCTCTGGGAATTGGTGGTCTGGGCGAGCTGGAGGAGCTGGATGATGAAGCTGAACACCTGCTTGGAGCGGTAGTCGGTGTCTTCGATCCAGAACCAGCGGCCGCGGTAGTTGGCGGTAACGTAGGTATCCTCGAGCAGCGGTCGATAGCGGCCGACGCGCGCACGGATGCGGACCCGCTTGAGGTCGGCCTGCTCGGCGGTGAAGGTGGGATAGGTCCTGCCGGTGGCGACATCCTCGGGCGGTACGTCGATCAGGCTGGCGAGGTCGCGCAGGATCTCGGAGATCGAGCGGGTCAACAGGTTGAGCTTCTCGGGCGCCCCGCTGCCATTGCCATACACGATCGGAAATTCGTCCTTGGTGGGATCGAGGCCCAACAGGGCCAGGAAGCGCCTGGTCTGCGCCGCGACGTCGTTGGCCGTGCCCGTTGCCGGGAGCGCCAAAAACACGCTGCGCGCATGGCCGCTGCCCTCGACCCGGATGTGGAAGGCGCCGGCGGTGTCCAGCGCCAGGGCGAGGTCGATGAACTCCCGGAACCGGCCGTCCGCAGTGCTGGTACCGGGACGCTCGATCAGGTCGTTGCGCAGGCCGTTGATCTGACCGACCAGGAGCCCCAGGACGAGATCGGGCGGCGTCCCGCCCGCGATCAGGGCATAGACGTCGGCCGGGGCGATCGGCTGGAGCAGGAGTGCCGCGAAATCGGCGCCGGAAACCGGGGTGTAGGTGATGGTCGGGTTGTTGTTGAACTGACCGCCGACCGTCAGCCCGGTGGAATCGCTGAGGCTCCAGCCATTGCTGGTGTCGACGTCGGCGTTGACCGAGACGTTGCCCTGCAGCTGGTAGCCGGCCACCACCTGGCTCGCCACAAGGTAGGACGGCGCATCGCCGTAGCGCGTCTTGACGATGTTGGTGAGCGTCAGGCGCTTGCTGGCGTCGCTCATTGCGTCAGCGTAGTCGACCTGATCCGTGCGCACAGAGTCCGGCCCGATCGGCACGCAGCCGATGGCCGAGAGCGCCAGACAAAAAGCGGCGAGAGCGCGGCTGCTGCACCGGCCGGGATGAGGCATGACGGCTACCCGAGGGTCGTACCTGCTACGGCGGTTCTAGCAGGCCCAGCACCCTCGGGTCATCGCCGCGCGGACGTGCCTCAGGCGCGGCTGCACGCTGCTGCTGTGCGAGCGGCTTGTCGCACCTGCAGGATAGCCTCCACCAGCGTGACTTTGGCCGGCGTCCACGCCGCGATCGACGACGGACTCGCGGTCACGGCGATGCTGCGGCACATCCTCCGCCCACGGCGGCTTCCAGCTGCTCGGCGAGGCCGGGATCTTGCTCCTGGGCGAAACCCCGAAGCGGTCGCCCGTGGTGGATCATCTGGAGGCCGTCATCGTCGACTTCGTCCACGCGGGCGCAGCCTGGGCATGGCCGCGTAGGGGCCGCGCTTCAGGCCGCCCGCCGCCCCCGCCCGCCCGCGTCGTTGCTGAACAGCGCCGAGAGCTGCCCCAGCATCGCCCCACCCAGCTGCTCGGGGTCGGAGATGGTCACCGCCCGTTTGTAGTACCGCGTCACGTCGTGGCCGATGCCGATGGCCAGGAGCTCGATCTCCGAGCGCGTCTCGACCCAGCCGATCACCTCGCGCAGGTGGCGCTCGAGATAGTTGCCGGGGTTGGCCGAGAGCGTGCTGTCGTCGACCGGGGCGCCGTCGGAGATCACCATCAGGATGCGGCGCTGCTCGGCCCGGCCGGTCAGGCGATGATGCGCCCACAGGATGGCTTCGCCGTCGATGTTCTCCTTGAGCAGGCCCTCGCGCAGCATCAGGCCCAAGGAGCGGCGCGAGCGGCGCCAGGGCGCGTCGGCGGGCTTGTAGACGATGTGGCGCAGATCGTTGAGGCGGCCGGGATTGGCGGGCTTGCCGGCGCGCAGCCAGGATTCGCGCGACTGGCCGCCCTTCCACGCCCGGGTGGTGAAGCCCAGGATCTCGACCTTCACCCCGCAGCGCTCCAGCGTGCGCGCCAGGATGTCGGCGCTCATCGCGGCGACGGCGATCGGCCGGCCGCGCATCGAGCCGGAATTGTCGATCAGGAGCGTGACCACCGTGTCGCGGAACTCGGTCTCGTCCTCCATCTTGAACGAGAGCGAGGTCGCGGGGTTGATCACCACCCGCGACAGGCGCGCGGTGTCCAGGATCCCTTCGTCCAGGTCGAACGACCAGGAGCGCTGCTGCTGCGCCATCAGCTTGCGCTGCAGCCGGTTCGCCATGCGGCCGATCATGCCCTGGAAGCGGATCAGCGACTGGTCGAGCTGGGCGCGCAGGCGGGTGAGCTCCGAGGGCCCGCACAGCTCCTCGACCGTGACGACCTCGTCGAACTGGGTCGCGAACACCTTGTAGGCCAGCGCCTCGCCGCCCGGCGGCAGGAACTGCGGCCGGTTGGTGCGCGGGTCCTCGGCCGAATCCTCCTCGCCGCCGGTCTGGCTCTCGCTCTGGTCCGAGCTGTCGGCGGCCATGGCCTCGACCTCGGACTGCTCGTCGCCGCCGCTCTCCCGCTCGGCCTGGGCAGTGCTCTGCTGCTGGTCCTCGCCGTCGCCTTCGCCGTCGGCGTCCTCGTCGCCGCCGGCCGGCGGCTGCTCGCTGTCCTGGTCGCGGTCCTCGCTGTCGCTGTCGTCGGGCGGCTCTTCGAGCTGCTCCGACAGGCCGAGATGCGCCAGGAGCTCGCGCACCTGGCGCGCGAACGCCTCCTGGTCGGTGACGTTGGTAGCCAGCGCCGGCAGCTCCTCGGCCACGCGCGTGTCCAGCCACTCGCTCCAGCCCGCCATCAGCTTGCGCTGCGCCGGCGTCAGGTCGAAGCCCAGGAGCCGCTCGCGGGCGTAAAGATCGACGATCTCGGCCATGGTCGCGTCCTGGCCGCGCTCGCCGGGCTGGGACTGGGACTGGGACTGCCGGGCGCGGTAGGCGTTGGCGAGGTTGGCCTTGACCCCGGCCATGTTCTCGCCGCCCACCGCCTCGACGCGCAGGTCCTCCAGCCGATCGTAGAGCAGGCTCGCCACCTCCCCGCTCGGCGCGAAGCGGCGATGCAGCAGGCTGTCATGGTGGCGGATGCGCAAGGCCGCCTTGTCGGCCTCGCCCCGCACCCGGCCGAGCTCGTGCTGGATCAGGTCGGGCCGCGGCAGGCTGAGCCGCACGGCGGGCGGCGCGTTGCCGGCGGGTGCGGCCTGCCCGCGCTCGCGGCCGCGGAAGGCGACCTCGACCGCGGCCGTGCCGGACACCGCCCGCAGCGTGCAGGCGAGCGCCCGCTGCAGCTCGTCGAGATTCTGCTTGGCGTCGTCCGACAAGGGATCAGGCGTAGGCGAGGTTTGCCGCCGATTCGGGCAGCTCGGCCCCGAAGCAGCGCTGGTAATATTCGGCCACGATGTGGCGCTCGGCCTCGTCGCACTTGTTCAGGAAGGTGACCCGGAAGGCGAAGCCCAGGTCGCCGAAAATCTCGGCGTTCTCGGCCCAGGTGATCACCGTCCGCGGCGACATGACGGTCGAGATGTCGCCGGCCATGAAGCCGCTGCGGGTGAGGTCGGCCAGCATGACCATGCTCGCGATCTTCTTGCGTCCGTCGGCGGTGTCGTAGCCGGGGCACTTGGCGAGCACGATCTTGCACTCGTCGCCATGCGCCAGATAGTTGAGCTGGGTCACGATGCTCCAGCGGTCCATCTGGCCCTGATTGATCTGCTGGGTGCCGTGATAGAGGCCCGAAGTGTCGCCCAGGCCCACCGTGTTGGCGGTGGCGAACAGGCGGAACGCCTTGTGCGGGCGAAGGACCTTGTTCTGGTCGAGCAGGGTCATCCGTCCTTGCGCCTCGAGCACGCGCTGGATGACGAACATCACGTCGGGCCGGCCGGCATCGTACTCGTCGAACGCCAGCGCCACCGGCCGCTGCAGCGACCAGGGCAGGATGCCCTCGCGATACTCGGTGATCTGCTTGCCGTCCTTGAGGACGATGGCGTCCTTGCCGATCAGGTCGATGCGGCTGATGTGGCTGTCCAGGTTGATGCGGATGCAGGGCCAGTTGAGCCGGGCCGCCACCTGCTCGATGTGCGTCGATTTGCCGGTGCCGTGATAGCCCTGGATCAGGACGCGGCGATTGTGGGCGAACCCGGCCAGGATCGCCAGCGTGGTGTCGCGGTCGAACTGGTAGGTCGGGTCGATGTCGGGCACGTACTCGGTGCGGCGGCTGTAGGCCGGCACATCGAGCTCCGACGCGATGCCGAAAGTGGCGGCGACCGACAGTCGGACGTCCGGCTCCTCGGGCAGATCCAAGAGATCCGTCACGAGCGGGTTTGCCTCCGGATGCAAGGTACTGGTCTCCAGCCAGGGCGAGGGACGAGGCGTTCGGTCGCTAGCAGGCTCAGCAGGCACCCAGTAGTCCGGGCGCGACGGTCTGGGTCACGCGCGCGCCACTTCGTGCGGGCTCAGACATAAAGGCGCTGATCGACGAGATAGGTATAGGCCTCGTTGATCAGCTTCAACCTCTCCTCGGCGGCTTTGTCGCCGCCGTGGAGGTCGGGGTGGTGCTTCTTGGCGAGCTGCTTGTAGCAGCGCTTGAGCTCGGCCAGGGTGACGCTGCCGACCAGCCCCAGCCGCTCCATCATCTCGTCGGCCTTGCTGCGCGGCCGTGGCTCGGGATGCCGGCGCCGGCCCTCGCCCGCGTCGCCGAACAGACCGAACACGTCGCGCCAGTTCTCGACGAAGCCATAGGCGGTGCCGTAGCGCCAGGTCGGCCGGTGCCAGGTGACGTCGGCGCGGCGGTGGCGCTCGATGTCGGCCTGGCTCATGCCCTGGAAATAGTCCCAGCTTTTGTTGAACTCGCGGATGTGGTCGAGGCAGAACCACTGGAACTGGCGCAGCTGCTCGCGGCCCAGAGGGGCCCGGTAGGTCGCCTCCTGGTCGCAGCCCGACCACGCGCAGCAGCGCCGCGACGGCCCGCCGTCGACGCCCTTCAGACGCAGCGCTTCGCGCCGCTCGTGCTCCCGGTTTCGTTTCTCTTGCATGGCTCTCGATGGAACTATGGCGGCTGGCGCAACCGCCCGCAAGCGCCGCGCGTCAGCCGATCCGCCGGTGAATCGCCGGCGGTGGCCGCGTCGGGGCGCCGTCGATCATATAGGCTTCGCGCAGCCGCTTTGCCGCTGCCGCGACCGCAGCGTCGTCACGCCCGTGCACCAGGGCCAAGGGCGTCTGCGGGCCCACCTCGTCTCCGATCCCGCGCACCTGCGTCAGCCCGACCGCATGGTCGACGCCCTGGCCGGCATGGCGCCGCCCGCCGCCGAGCTGGACCACCGCCAGACCCAGAGCGCGCGCGTCGATCGCGCCGACCCAGCCGGACCGCGCGGGATATGCCGCCAGCTCGATCGGCGCCCGCGACAGATGGGTCGTGGGCCGCTCCAGCAGGTCGGCGGGCCCGCCCAGCCCATGGACCATGCGCGCGAACCGCTCGGCCGCCGCGCCGGAGGCGATCGCCGCGGCCGCCGCTGCCCGTCCGGCCCCCGGATGGGCGGCGAGCCCGGCCAGGGCCAGCGCCTCGCCGCACAGGCCCAGCACCACCTCCTCCAGCCGCGGCTCGGGCGGCTCGCCCTTGAGCATGGCGATGGCCTCGGCGACCTCGACCGCGTTGCCGGCGGTGTGGCCCAGACACTGGCCCATCTCGGTCAGCAGCGCCGCGGTCGGCAGTCCGGCGCCGTGCGCGACCCCGACGATGCTCTCGGCCAGGGCCGTCGCCTGCTCGAGCGTCGGCATGAAGGCGCCCGAGCCGGTCTTGACGTCCATCACCAGCGCCTGGAGCCCGCCGGCCAGCTTCTTGGCCAGGATCGAGGCGGTGATCAGCGGGATGCTCTCGACCGTGGCGGTCACGTCGCGGATGGCGTAGAGGCGCCGGTCGGCAGGTGCCAGGTCGTCGGTCTGGCCGATGACGGCGCAGCCCGCCGCCCGCACCACGGCCCGCAGCCGGTCGAGCTCGGGCCGGGTCGTGTAGCCCGGGATGCTCTCCAGCTTGTCGAGGGTGCCGCCGGTATGGCCGAGGCCGCGGCCGGAGAGCATCGGCACGTAGGCGCCGCATGCGGCGAGCACGGGCGCCAGCACCAGGCTCACCTTGTCGCCGATCCCGCCGGTCGAGTGCTTGTCGACCACCGGCCCGGGCAGTCCCGCCCAGTCGAGGACGCGGCCGGAATCGCGCATGGCCAGGGTGAGCGCCACGGTTTCCTCGCGGGTCATGCCGCGCAGGAACACGGCCATCGCGAACGCCGCCGCCTGCCCTTCGGAGATGCTCTGGTCGGTGAGGCCGGCGATGAAGAACGCGATCTCCTCGGCCGCCAGCGGGTTGCCGTCCCGCTTCGCGCGGATGATCTCCTGCGGCAGGTAGGGCAGCATCAGTAGCCGGCGCCGGCGCCGCCCCGGCCGAGCAGGTCGTCGAGCAGCGACGAGGCGCCGAAGCGGAAGGTCCGGGGCGACACCCAGTCGGGACCCATGACGGCGTCGGCGAGATGCAGGTAGGCGGCAGCGTCGGCGGCAGTGCGAATCCCCCCCGCCGCCTTGAAGCCCACCCTGCCGTCGGCCTCGCGGCACACCGCCAGCAGAATGGCCGCCGCTTCCAGGGTGGCACCGACCTCGATCTTGCCGGTCGAGGTCTTGAGAAAGTCGGCGCCGGCCATGACCGCCGCACGGGCGGCAGCCGTGATCAGGTCGGGCTCGCGCAGCGCGCCGGTCTCCAGGATCACCTTCAGCGTGATGTCCGGCCCGGCGGCGGCCCGGCAGGCATCGACCAACTCGCCGACCAGGCCGACATCGCCCTCGAGCAGCGACTCGATCGGCGCCACCACGTCGACCTCGTCGGCTCCCGCCGCCACCGCCGCCCCGGTCTCCTCGGCCGCCGCGACGATGTCGTCGCCGCCATAGGGAAAGTTCGCCACCGTCGCCAGTCGCACGGCACTGCCCGCGAGCAGGGGCCGGGCGGCAGGCACCGCCTCGGCGTAGACGCAGACCGCGGCGGTCCCGTGCGCGACCGCCCGCCCGCACAAGGCCTCGATCTCGGCCGCGGTCTCACCGCCCTTGAGGCTGGTGAGGTCGATCAGCGCCATCGCGCGCACGGCGGTGTCACCGGTCACCCGCGCGGCACGGGCGGCCGTGATCAGCGCGTGCAGGTCAGGGGAGGCCACGGGCGATCTCCGGCAGGGCGGCCTCGATCAGTTCGCCGACACGGCCCACCGCCGCCGCCGACTGCGTCAACGTTTCGGCATGGGTCAGCGGTTCCGCGGACATTCCCGCGGCGAGATTGGTGACGACGGAAAGCGCCGCCACCTCCAGCCCGCAATGCCGGGCGCTGATGGCCTCGGGCACGGTCGACATCCCGACCAGGTCCGCGCCCAGCACGCGGTAGGCACGGATCTCGGCCGGCGTCTCGAAGGCAGGGCCGAGCACGGCGAGGTAGACGCCACGGCCGAGGCCGATGCCGCACGCCTTCGCCGCGGCGGTCAGGGCCGTGCGCAGGCGAAGGCTGTAGACCTCGCCAAGATCGACGAAGCGGGGCCCGACGGTGTCGTCATTGCTGCCGACCAGAGGGTTGGTTCCCTGCAGGTTGATATGGTCCTCGACCAGCACGACCGACCCCGGCCCCATTTCGGTCCGCAGCGAGCCGGAAGCGTTGGTGAGCAGGAGCGCGCGGCAGCCCACGGCCCGCAGCGTGCGGACGAGGATGTTGAGCGCTGCCGGACCGGTCCCTTCGTAGAGATGGACGCGGCCCTGCAGGCACAGCACCGGTACGCCGCCGAGCCGGCCCAGATGGAGCCGGCCCGCATGACCCTGCACGCCGGGCCGCGGGAAGCCGGGCAGGTCACGATAGTCGAGGACAACCGGATCGACGATCCGCTCCGCGATCCCGCCGAGGCCGGAGCCGAGGATCAGGGCCACGAGCGGCGGCTCCGCCATGGTGCGGCGGATCACGGCGGCGGCATCGTCCGGCGCCGGTGCTGTGCCGCCCAGATTGATCGGCCCGAAGGCCATCGGCAGCAGGGCGCCGAGGCTCGTCGTCTCGCGCAGGCCCGCTGCATCGGCCAGATGGACCGGCGTGTCGGGCCGCCCGAACTCGGCCAGCCGCTGCCGGCAGCCGCCGCAGGGCGTGCAGAGCAGGTCGCCGCTGCCGATCAGCGCCAGCTCGGCGATGGCCCGCTCCCCGCCCGCCACCATCACGCCGACGGCGGCGGCCTCGGCGCACAGGCCCTGCGGGTAGGCGGCGTTCTCGACGTTGCAGCCGGCGAAGATCCCGCCCGACACTCCGCGGATCGCGGCACCGACGGCGTAGCCGGAATAGGGCACGTAGGCGCGGGCACGAACGGCCGCAGCAGCCGCGATCAGCTCGGCCGCACTCACGGAGCCTGGCGCTCCGGCCACCATTGGCGGTCGAGCACCTGCTCGACGGTGTAGGGGCAGGTGCGCGGCAGGTCGGGCCAGCGGGGACGTTCCGCGTCGGGCATGGCACGCTCGACCAGCTCGACGGCCTCCTCGTGGGCCTGGCCCAGCGACAGCCGGGCGATGCGCTTCAGGCTGGGGCTGCTGCGCAGGAGCTGCTGCAGGTCGCGGCGCTGGTTGAGGACGGACACCTCCCATAGGCGCCGCGGCTCGTCCACCGGGGCGAACTGCAGCTTGAGGAGATGCTCGAGCGCCCGCACGAGGCGGCTGTACAGCTCGCGCCGGTCACGTTCGCCCAAGGCGGCCACCTCCTCGGCGAGGCGGAGCCAGTCCAGCGGCAGGTTGGTGCCGGTCTCGGCCGCACGGCGCAGCTCGGCCGCCTGGGTTTCGGCCCAGCGGACGAAGTCGCGCTCGTAGAGGCGGGCGGGGGAGGAACTCATCGCGGGAGCCTAGCACGCAGCATGGCCGCGATCACCGCTCCTTGACGTAGGGGATGCCGATCGCCTTGGGCGCCACCGACTTGCCGACGAAGCCGGCGAGCAGGAAGATGGTCAGCAGGTAAGGCAGCGCCTGGATCAGCTGCACCGGCACCGGCCCGATGCCTGGCAGCGGCACGCCCTGCAGCCGCGCCTGCAGCGCGTCGGTGAAGGCGAACAGCAGGCAGGCAAGGAGCGCCGGCACCGGGCGCCACTTGCCGAAGATCAGGGCGGCGAGCGCCAGGTAGCCCTTGCCCGCGGTCATGTCCCGGGTGAAGCCGGCACTCTGCGCGATCGAGAGGTAGGCGCCGGCGATGCCGCACAAGGCGCCGGTGACCATGAGCGCCCGGTAGCGCATCCCGGCCACCGAAATGCCGGCCGTGTCGACCGCGGCCGGATTCTCGCCGACCGCGCGCAGGCGCAGGCCGAAGCGGGTGCGGTAGACCACCCAGGCGACCAGCGGCACCAGGATCGCGGTCAGATAGACCAGGACGTTGTGGCCGCTGATCAGCTCGGCGTAGATCGGCCCCAGGATCGGGACGTCGCGCGCGGCCTCGGCGAAGGGCAGCTCGATCGGGGCGAAGCGGGCGCCCTCCGCGGTCACGGGCACGCGGCCCGCCTGGCGGAACCAGGCGTCGGCCAGGGTGGGCCCGAGGCCGGCGGCGATGACGTTGAGCGCCATGCCCGAGACCACCTGGTCGCCACGGTGGGTGATCGAGGCGAAGCCATGGACCAGCGCCAGGAACAGGCCGAACGCCATGCCGGCGAGCACGCCCAGCCAGGCGCTGCCGGTGGTCTGCGCGACCGCGGCGGCGGCGAAGGCCGCACCCAGCATCTTGCCCTCGAGTGCTATGTCGACCACGCCGCTGCGCTCGCAGAACAGGCCGGCCATGGCGGCGAGCACGAGCGGGACCGCGAGCCGGATCGTGCTGTCCAGCATCAAGAGCAGCTGGAAGGCGATCTCCCCCGGCATCAGGCCGGCACCGCCTGCGCCCGGCCGCGGGCGAACAGCGCCTCGAGCTGCGGCCGGAACATGTTCTCGAGCGCCCCGGCGAACAGGATCACCAGGCCCTGGATCACCACCACCAGGTCCTTGTTGACCCGCGGCATCTCGAAGGCGAGCTCGGTGCCGCCCTGGTAGAGGGCGCCGAACAGGAGGGCCGCGAGCACGATCCCGACCGGGTGGTTGCGGCCCATCAATGCCACGGCGATGCCGGCGAAACCGTAGCCGCCGGAGAAGCCCAGGATGATCCGGTGCTGGCCGCCCAGGATCTCGTTGGTGGCCATCAGCCCGGCCAGGGCACCCGAAAGCGTCATGGCGAGGATGATGCGGCTCGCGGGCGAGATGCCGCCATAGACCGCTGCCGGCTCGCTGTGGCCGACGACGCGCAGTTCGTAGCCGATCCGGCTGCGCCAGACGAACAGCCACATGGCGACGCAGCACAGCAGCGCCAGGACCAGGGCGAGGTTGACCGGCGCATAGCCGAAATCGACGCCGACCAGCGCGAACAGTCCCTTCAGCGAGGGCATCCAAACCGCGTCGGGGAACGTGATGCTCTCGGGGGCACTCTGGCCCGGCTTGATCAATACGTTGACCATCAGGTAGGTCATCAGCGCCGCGGCCACGAAGTTGAGCATGATCGTGGTGATCACGACATGGCTGCCGCGCCGCGCCTGCAGCCAGCCCGGGATCAGCCCCCAGACGCCGCCGAAGAGGGCGGCGGCCAGGACCGCCAGCGGGATGCTCAGGATGCCCGGCAGCCAGCCCAGATAGATCCCGACCAGCCCGAGGCCGAGCCCGCCCAGATAGGCCTGCCCCTCGCCGCCGATGTTGAACAGCCCGGCATGGAACGCCAGTGCTACCGCAAGGCCGGTGAAGATCAGGTTGGTGGCGTAGTAGAGCGTGTAGCCGACGGCCTCGCCATAGCCGAAGGCGCCGTAGACCAGGGTCTCCACGGCCTTGAGCGGGCTCTCGCCGAGAATGACCACGACCAGCCCGGAGACGAGGAAGGCCAGCGTCAGGTTGAGCAGCGGCAGGAGACCGTAGTCGGCCCAGGCGGGCAGCTTGCGGGCGGCCATTATGTCGGACCGGGCTTTTGAGGGCCGGTGCTGTTGACGAGGGCGGCGGTACGCGCTATGTACCAGTCGTGATCAGGTCCTTCGCCGATAAGCGTACCGCGCGCATCTTCGCAGGCATCTACCTTCGTGATCTTCATCCCGATCTGCAGGAACGGGCCAGGGCCAAGCTGAACCAGATCGACGATGCCGAGCGGCTGGAGCAGTTGGCGGCAGTTCCCGGCCATCGCCTCGAACGTCTGACCGGTGACCGGCAGGGCCAGTGGTCGATCCGGGTAAGCGGGCAGTGGCGCATCTGCTTCCGCTGGGAGAATGGGCACTGCCACGACGTCTGGTTCGGTGACTACCACTGGGTGGAGGAACAGATGACCATCACCCGCGAGGAGCTGGAGGCCGGGCTGATCGACTTCTCGGACATTGACGCGCCCGGTTCGCCCAGGATGCCGCCGATCCATCCCGGCGAGATCCTGCTTGAGGACTTCATGAAGCCGCTTGCGTTGTCCGCCCGGCAGTTGGCCCGTGCGCTGCACGTACCCCACAACCGCCTGCTCGCGATCAGCGCCGGCAAGCGCGCGATCACCGCCGACACGGCCCTGCGCCTCGCCCGCCACTTCGGCGGCGACGCTGGCTGGTGGCTGCGCCTCCAAGCCCGCTACGATCTCGAAGTCGCGGAGCGGGAAGTTGCTGACCGAATTGCCAGCGAGGTCCAGCCGCGGCCGGACATCACCCGCGCCGCCTGACATCACGCCGCCTCCTTGGTGATCCCGGCCATCAGGAGCCCGATCCGCCGCTCGTCGGCCTCGGCGGCGCTCAGCTCGCCGGTGATCGTGCCGTCGAACATCACCAGGATGCGGTCCGACAGCGAGAGGATCTCGTCGAGCTCGACCGAGACCAGGAGCACGGCCTTGCCGGCGTCGCGCATGGCGATCAGGCGCTTGTGGATGAACTCGATCGCACCGATGTCCACGCCACGGGTGGGCTGGCCGACCAGGAGCAGGTCGGGAT
This sequence comes from uncultured Alphaproteobacteria bacterium, assembly GCA_963720725.1. Lineage (GTDB taxonomy): Bacteria > Pseudomonadota > Alphaproteobacteria > Geminicoccales > Geminicoccaceae > Benzoatithermus. Next base: position 266,704 of record CAVRGN010000013.1, on the reverse strand, counting down.
CGTGCTCCATCTCGCGGGCGAGGACCAGCTTCTGCTGGTTGCCGCCGGAAAAGGAGTGCGCGTCGAGGTTCGGGTTCTGCGGGCGGACGTCGTAGTCGCGCATCCAGGTCCGGCACAGCTCGACGATCCTGCCGAGCCTGAGAAAGCCCCGCTCGGCGTAGGCCGGCTCGGTCTGGTAGCCCAGGATCGCGTTCTCGTAGGCGGTGAAGCCCTTGACCAGGCCGACGCGCAGCCGGTCCTCCGGCACGTGGGCGCAGCGGCGCAGGCGGGCCTGGGCGGTGCCGGTGATCGGCTGGCCGCGCAGCAGGATCCGGCCGCGGAGGTGGGTGCGGATGCCCGCCAGCGCGTCGAGCAGCTCGGACTGGCCGTTGCCGGCCACCCCGGCGATGCCGACGATCTCGCCGGCGCGGACGTCGAAGCTGATGCCCTTGACCCGGGGCACGCCCTGGTCGCCGGCCACCACCAGATCCTTCACCTCCAGCACCGGCTCGCGCGGCCGGGCCGGACCCTTCTCGACCCGGAGCAGCACCTTGCGGCCCACCATCAGCTCGGCCAGCTCCTCCTTGCTGGTCGCGGCGGTCCTGCGGTGCGCCACCATCGCCCCGGCGCGCATCACGCTGACCTGGTCGGTCACCGCCATGATCTCGCGCAGCTTGTGGGTGATCAGGACGATGGTGCGCCCCTGCGCCTTCAGGTTCTTCAGGATGCGGAAGAGGTGGTCGGCCTCCTGCGGCGTCAGCACGCCGGTGGGCTCGTCCAGGATCAGGACGCGGGCACCGCGGAACAGGGCCTTGAGGATCTCGACCCGCTGCTGCACGCCCACGGGCAGGCTCGCCACCGGCGCGTCGAGATCGACCTCGAGGCCGTAGTCGCGCTCCAGCGCGGCCACCTCCGTGCGGGCGCGGTCCGCGCCGTCGGCCAGGGTGAAGCCGCCTTCGGCGCCCAGGAGCAGGTTCTCCAGCACGGTGAACGGCTCGACCAGCATGAAGTGCTGGTGGACCATGCCGATGCCGGCGCGGATCGCGTCCTGCGGCCCTCGGATCTGCCGCTTCTCGCCGTCCACCAGGATGGTGCCGCTGTCGGCCTGGTAGAAGCCGTAGAGGATGTTCATCAGCGTCGACTTGCCGGCGCCGTTCTCGCCGACGATGCCGTGGATCGTGCCGGCCGGGACCACCAGGTCGATGTGGCGGTTGGCGTGGACGGCGCCGAAGCGCTTGTCGATCCCGCGCAGCTCGACCGCCGGAGGCAGCGCCCCCGGCAATCGCGTCACCGTCTGGTCGGCCGCGGCCACGGCGTGCCCGGGCGGCTCACTGCTCGTAGGGCTTGACCTCGAGGGTCCCGGCGATGATCGCCGCCTTCGCCTCGTCGATCTTGGCCTGCATCTCCGGCGTCAGTACCGCCTGGTTGTTCTCGTCGACGGCGTAGTCGACACCCTCCTCCTTCAGGCCGAGGCTCTGCACGCCGGGCTCCCAGGTGCCTTCCTTGGCCGAGGCGAAGGCGTCGTGGACCGCGACGTCGACCCGCTTGAGCATCGAGGTCAGGACGCTGCCGGGGTGCAGGTGGTTCTGGTTGCTGTCGACGCCGATCGACAGCTTGCCCTCGTCGGCCGCGGCCTGCAGCACGCCCAGCCCGGTCGCACCGGCCGCGGCATAGACCACGTCGGCCCCCTGGCCGAACTGGCCGATGGCGAGCTCGCCCCCGCGCCCGGGGTCGTTCCAGGCCGCGGGCGTCGTGCCGGTGTAGTTCACGATCACCTCGGCGTCCGGGTTCACGTGCTTGACGCCCTGCTCGTAGCCGTAGGCGAAGTTGCGGATCAGCGGGATGTCCATGCCGCCGACGAAGCCGACCTTGCCGGTCTTGGAGGCGAGTGCGGCCGCCATCCCGACCAGGAAGCTGCCCTCGTGCTCCTTGAACACCACCGATTCGACATTGGGCTTCTCGACCACCGAATTGATGATCACGAACTTCTTGTCCGGGAACTCGTCGGCCACGGTCTCGAGCGGCGTGGAGAAGGCGAAGCCCACCGCCACCACGATGTCGGCCCGCTGCGCCATGCGCCGCAGCGCCTGGTCGCGCTGGCTCTCGTTGGTGATCTCGAATTCCAGATAGTCCGTGCCGGTCTCGGCCTTGAACTTCTCGGCACCGTTGTAGGCGGCTTCGTTGAACGACTTGTCGAACTTGCCGCCCATGTCGAAAATGACGGCCGGGGTGAAGTCCGCGGCCTGCGCCACACCCGCGGCCAGCACGCCCACCGTCGCCAAGGCACTGAGAAACCCGCGCATCGTCGCTCCATCCGTTCGGGAGAGCCCGCCCGGACGGTAGGCGGCACGTCCACGATTGCAAGGGGAAAGGCGGGGATCCCAAAGCCCCGTCGCGCGTTCTCCCCCGCCTGGACCTATCGCCGGAGTTCGCCCCCCATGGCCGCTCTACCATCGCGACAGCCGACCGTGGCGCGCATCTGGCGCGGCCGCACCCTGCGGGGCCGGGCCGACGCCTACGAGGCCTATCATCACGAGGCCGGCATCGCCCCGCTGATCGCCAAGGCCCTGGGTGTGCAGAGCTTTCGCGAGGATCGTGGGCAGGAGACCGAGTTCGTGACCATCTCCTATTGGGAAAGCCTGGAGGAGATCAGCGCCTTCACCGGCGGCGATCCCACCGCGGTGCATCACCTGGAGCGCGATCCCGAGTTCCTCGTCGAGATGCCGCGCGAGGTCCAGGTCCTGCGCCTGCTCAAGAGCCACGGGACGGTCGCCGCCAGCAAGTGACCCCGGCCCGCCGGCGTGGTCACCGGGACCTGTCGACGCGGTCCGCCGACCGGCGCTCCAGCCGGCGCAGCACGGGCCCGGCGCTGCTGCCGTGGACCAGGATCGAGCTCACGACCACCAGGGTCACCATGGTCCACAGTTCGCCCACATTCTCGATCCCGGCGGCGGTGACCGCATAGGCCAGATAGTAGAACGAGCCCATGCCGCGGATGCCGAAGAACGCGATCGCGGCCCGGTCGCCGAAGGCGTCTCCGCTGCCGATCAGGCTGACCAGGCCCGCCAGCGGCCGGACCACCAACAGGATCAGCGCGGTCGCCAGCAGCATCTGCCAGGTCACCAGCCAGACATAGAGGCTGGTGAACGAGGCACCGAGCACGAGCAGGAGCACCGCCAGCGCCAGATGCTCGATCTCCTCGGCGAAGTCGTGCAGCTTCTGGTGATAGTCGTGCCGCCGCTCGACGGCGCGCAGGGTCAGGGCGGCGACGAACACGCCGAGGAAGCCGTAGCCGTGCGCCAGCTCGGTCAGACCGTAGGCGAGCACGGTCAGGCCCACGAGCACGAAGCCGTACTTGCCCTCGGCGAGCCCGGCACCGCTCGGCAGCCTGAACAGGAGGCGGCCAGCCAGCCGGCCGGCGATCCAGCCGACGCCCAGGCCGGCCAGGATCTTCCAGACCACCTCGACCGCGAGCCATTGCCCGAGCCATGCGGCACCCTGGTCCTCGGCGTGCAGGGTCCAGGCCACCGCCAGATGCACGAACGGAAAGGCCAGGCCGTCGTTCAGCCCGGCCTCGGAGGTCAGGGCGAACCGCACCCGCGGTCCGTCGCCGGCGCCCGGGCGGCCGACCTGGACGTCCGACGCCAGGACCGGATCGGTGGGGGCCAGCACCGCGCCCAGCAGCAGCGCCGAAGCCGGGACGAGGCCGAGCACGACCCAGCCGGTCAGCGCGATCGCCACGATCGAGAGCGGCATGGCGATGGCGAGCAGGCGCCAGGTGACCGCCCAGCGCCGCCAGCCGAAGCGGGTGTCGAGCTTCAGCCCGGCACCCATCAGCGAGACGATCACCAGGAACTCGGTGACCCGCTCGGTGAGCTGCGGATGTTCGTGGAGATCCGGGATCGGCGTGCCGACCTCGAACAGGCCGACGACGCCGCCCAGCAGCAGGAGGACCATCGGCACCGACAAGGGCAGCTCGCGGATCAGCCGCGGCAGCCCGGCCGCGGCCAGGATCAGCCCGCCGACCAGGGTCAGGAGCAGGATGTAGGGATCGAACGGAGCCGCTGTCGCCATGCACTGCCACCTGGAGGGATCGGGAGGGGACGCCGGTGCCGGCCGGGCGTCGGGTGCGGCGGCAACGGGCGAGACGCGCCCGGGGCTCCGCCAGGGTGGTGCCACCGGACGCCGGAAATCCGCGCCGCCGCTGTCGAACCGGCGCCGGGCCGTTCGTCGTGGAGGCGGTGCCGGGCGCCCGGCATGGACAGCTCCAAAGGAGGTCGCGATGAGCTATGTCGACGGATTCGTGGCGGCGGTGCCGTCGGACAACCGCGAGGCGTTCACCAGGCACGCCAGCTTGGCCGCGGAGGTGTTCCACGAGGTCGGTGCCCTGCGGGTGGTCGAGTGCTGGGGCGACGAGGTGCCCCACGGCAAGCAGACCGACATGCACCTGGCGGTGCAGGCGCAGCCGGGCGAGACGATCGTGTTCTCCTGGATCGAATGGCCGTCCAAGGAGGTGCGCGACGCGGGCATGGCCAAGATGATGGCCGACCCGCGCCTGCAGTCGGACGTCAACCCGATGCCGTTCGACGGCAAGCGCATGATCTATGGCGGCTTCGTGCCGCTGCTCGATCGCGGGGAGTGAGCGCCATGGCGGTGAGCTTGAGCCCGTGTTTGTGGTACGCCGAGCGCGCCGAAGAGGCCGCCCGGTTCTATGCCGGGCTGATCCCGGATTCGCGGGTGGACGCGGTGTTCACGCTGCCGGCCGAGACGCCTTCCGGTCCGGTGGGCTCGGTCCAGATCGTCGAGATGACCTTGGCCGGAGCACCGGTCGTGGCCATGACCGCCAAGCCGCTCGAATCCTTCAACCACGCCATCTCGCTGGTCCTGACCTGCGACACCCAGGCCGAGATCGACCGGCTGTGGGAGGGCCTGCTCGCCGGCGGCACGGCCGAGGCCTGCGGCTGGCTGCGCGACCGCTACGGCCTCAGCTGGCAGATCATGCCGCGCCGGCTGCTGGAGCTGATCGGCGGGCCCGACCGGGACCGCGCGGCGCGGGTCGCGGCGGCGATGCTGGGCATGGTCAAGCTCGACTTGGCGGCTCTGGAGGCCGCCTGAGGCGCGCCCTCTCCGACCCGCTGCGCTGGGCCACAGGCTTGAGCGTTCGCCGCGCGCACAGGGCCTCGAGGTCGGAACGGGCGACCGCAAGGATCGCCAACGCGTCCTGGGCCTCCCGATTGAGTTCCGCGACCAGGGAGCCCGGCGCGCCATCCGAATCGCTCTCCAGCAGGCCGGCGGTGGTTTCGGCCAGCAACAGGCAGTGCTCGATCCGCGTGAGCCCGGCCAACAAACGCTTGCTCGACGGGCGCCCAGTGGCGGCTGTTGTCATCCTTGCGCTCCTGCCCGCGCCTAGCTGCGCTCGCAGTCGGTGAAGTCGTGCGCGCCGCTGATCCGCAGGCGCGCCTCGTCGCCGTCCACGGTCAGCGCAACGTCGTCGCCCTCGTACACCCGCTGGTCGCCGTCATGGTCGCGCAGATCCAGCCGGTAGGTGTCGTTTCCGGCATCGACGACCGCCTCGTCGCCATCGTCATTGTAGTTGACGCGGAACGAGCGCTCGTCGTCGCAGCGGAAGGCCACGCGGTCGGAGCTGGTCCGGCCGCCGAGATTGAACAGGTCGCCACCGCTGTTCAATTCGCAGCCGGCGGCGAGTGCGAGAAGCGGGACCACGGCCCATGCCGCTGCTTTCCGTGGGCGGAGGAACGATGCGCGCCTGTCGTGCTGCCTTTCCATGTCAGCGTTTCCAAACCGGGGTGCCGAGGTCGACATCGTCCTCGTCGGTCAGCACGCCGGCAGCACCGCCGAGCAGTCCGCCCTTGACGGCACCCTGACCGGTGACCGCACCAGCCGCGGCACCGGCACCGATGGCCGCACCGCTCGCGCCGCGGTCGAACTTGGATTCGCCGCATGCCGCGAGGAGCAACAGGCAGGTGAACGAAACGATGGCTTTCATGTCCGCTCACCCAGATCTGCTCGGCCGTTCATCACAACAGGCAAGGAGTGCGTCCGGTGCCGACGCGGGTGGGTGGTCAGCCGAAGATCGCCCTTGCGACTGTCACGCCGGTGATCAGCCAGGCGACCAAGCCAATGCCGATGGCGGCGATCACGCCCCAGATGCCTCGTCGTGCCATCAGTCTGTCTTCCGGGGCAACTAGTCCGGAGCGATGTGCTGCCGGCTGGGCAACTTTGCTTGCGTCCAACCGCATCTCAATCTCTCCAGGGCTGTTTTGCCAGCAGACAATGGCCGCGAGACTTATGGGTTCCATTCAACGATTCGATCAAATCCACGGTGTGATTTGGATTTGAAGTATTTTTATCTTCTGGTTGCATCTTGAGCTGTCAACTCGGATCATCCTTGGGAAGCGCCCAAACGGCCCTTGGCCGCTGGTTTGCGCTTGTGCGGAACTGCGGGCGAGACGCTGCGCGTGACCTGCGGCCTAGCCGGCAAGGACTACCGGGCCTGGCTCCGGCATCGGGTACTGCAGCTCCTAGCGCAGTGGCAGCGCGACCCCGGTCGCGGGTAAGATGCTCTGGAGGGCCGGAGTTTGAATTGCCGTCCGGCCCGCAACCCCTCCCCGCCGATGACGACACCGGCCGCCTTGACCGGGGCCGACGCGCCCTCACCGTTGATGAGCGGGCGGCGACGGCGGGCCAAGCAGGCTGTGGCAACGCTGAGGGTCCAGCCCCGAATGTTGTGGTGGCACAGGTAGCGACGCGCTTGGTGTCTGCTGTGTCGGCGATCTTGATGCAGGCAGGGGGATGGCGAAATTGACCAAAGGTAGGCAAGCGGTCCTTGGCGAGGTCGACAAGGAGCCGGAGGACCGGCGGACGACGTCACTCGGCCTCGTCAATCACGGGCGATCCTACCTATGTGCCGCCGAGATCCTGCTCCCCCGCACGGACCCGTCTCGTGAAGACAGACTGGAGTTCGATGACCCTGTGATCTTCCTGGCGCTGCACGGGGTCGAGCTGTTCCTCAAGGGCTTCCTGCGCGCCCATGGCTTCACCGTTGACCGGCTGCGCAGGCGCTTCGGGCATGACCTGAAGAAGCTCCTCCAGGCCTCACTCAGGGTCGGTTTGGCCGATTACCTGCCCGACCCAGCCGAGCTACAGCGTCACGTTGAGCTGTACGGCCCGACCTATGATGCGAAGGAGTTCGAGTACCTGAAGACCGGACCCGGCCTGCCGCTCAAGGATGGCATGCTGCGGGAGGCGCGCCGCCTTCATGGTGCGGTCTTGCTCATCTGCTTCAAGGCTACCACCGGCAAGGACCTGACCGGCTTTCAGCTTGAGGAGGCCAAAGTCGACCTCGGAGGCCTCGTCATCGTCCGCGAGCCGCACGACAGATGTTTGAAACCATCACCGCTCCCAGATGTGCATTAAAAGATTGGCGACCAGAAGCACGAGCAAGACTGGTAAGCGGTACTCAGGTCGATGAAAGAACATAGCAATGGCGTAGATCAACAAGAGTGTCTGGGATACTTTGCGGAGAGTTTCTGCATCAACACCGATTAGAGACGCCACAAACTCGTCCATTGTTCCGTCCTTAGGGATTAGGGTGGGCTCATATGGTCACAGCTCTCTCTCCGCTGCCCGGATCACCTGTTGCACCGTCGCGGGAAATCAGGCCCCGCCCAGCAGTGCCGGCACACCCTGCTCGTTGAGCCGGCCGGCTATCGCCGCAGCGACGTCATCCCGTCGACCTGCGCCGATGCGATCGCCGGCATGACCTCGGCCGCCCGCCGTCGCATCCGAGCCCGCTTGGTGGCCGTCGCCTTGGCCCGGTCACCTCGCCGGGCGCGTAGCCCTTGAACCCTCCAAGCTTGGTGCCGCGCGCCCTGGCGGCAGCGAGGGCGGCCTTGGTGCGGGCGCTGATCGCCTCGGCCTCGTGCTCCGCGATCATCGCCATGATCCCGACCGTGAGCCGGTTGGCGTCGGGCATGTCGCAGGCGGTGAACTCGATCCCGGCATCGCGCAGGCTGAGCAGGAACGCGGCGTTGCGGGCCAGCCGGTCGAGTTTGGCGTCCGGCGCGTAGTCGATCACCAGGGCGCGAAGTCGGGTTGGCCGGTCACCGGGCAGAGCGCGGTGAACGCGGGGCAGGCGAAGCGCACGAGATCGGTGGCCCCGGGCTCGGGGTTGGGCACGCGCTCGAGCAGCGCCGCCTCGGGCGAGCCGCGACGGCGGCGGGGTGGCCGAGCTGGGTGGACTGGAGGCGGCGTGACCTGATCGGCGAGCTCAGCCCTGTCTCCTGGTCCGGCCGTCTCCCCGCGACGCGAGGTGATCCCGGCCGGGCGCGGCGTCGCCCGCCGCCAGCCTGGCGAGCGGGATCCTGAGGCTGAACGTCGTGACGTCGCCCTCGGACCTTGCGGTCAGGGTGCCGCCGAGCTGGGTAGCGATGCCGGCCGCCATCCGCAACCCGAACCGGGCATTGCGGCCCACCGCGAAGCCCGGCGGCAGGCCGGGCCCGTCGTCCCTGACCTCGAGCGTGAACGCGTCGGGCTCGTGCGAGCAGTCGACCCACACCCGCATCCGCGCGTGCTTGAGCGCGTTGGCGATCAGCTCGTTGGAAACGATTGCCAGGTTGACGGCCGGTGCCGCGGCGATGAGCAGGGGCATTTCGGAGTGGAACGCCAGCTGTTTTTCGGGGCGATCCTCCAGATGCGTGCACAGCTGCCGCAGCAGGTCGCAGACATCGACCCGATCGAGGGCCGCCGCTTCCTGGATCAGCTCATGGACATCGGCGATGGCCGACACCTGCTGCGACGCCTCGACCAGCGCATCCCGCGCCGACGGCTCCGGCGCCTGCCGGGCCCGCAGGCTGAGCAGCGAGACCGCCATCTGCAGGGAGTTCTTCACCCGGTGGTGCACCTCGCGGGCGAGGATCTCCTGCTGCCGCACCGCCTGCCGTGCCACGGACGCGCGCAGGGCGAAGAAGGTGAGCCCGCTGACGCCCAGCGCCGCCAGCCCGGTGGCCAGCCCCAGCGCCCAGGAGCGCTGGCGCCAGTTCGCGAGCGCAAGCTCGACCGGCTGCGAGCTGGTGGCGTAGAGGCTGGGATACCTCGCCGAGCGCTGCCACGACGCCAGCCGGATGCCGTCGGGCTCGGCGATGATCTTGGAGCCGCCCGGGCTCGAGCGCACCCCCGCCTCGATCTCGGCGATGAACTCGGGCGAGGCGCGCTGCGGCGACTGCAGCCGGCCGAGGACGCCGCCGTCGAAGCTGTACAGGCCGGCGCGCGCGCCCGGCCAGGACGCCACCTTGGCGTAGAGGCGGTCGAAATACCCGTTGTAGATCCCGACCACCAGCACGGCGTGCAGCGCGCCGTCCGGGTCGCGCTGCGATCGGCTGAAGGTGAAGCGCTGCTTGCCGGTCACCGCGCCGGGAGTTGAATCACCCAGGATCACGGGCTCGGGCGCCCCCGCGAGGTGGGCCCTGAAGTAGGGGCGCTCCGTCGCGTCGATCGGCTTGGCGGGGTAGGTCCAGCTGTCGAGCCGGCTGATGCCACGGCCGTCCACGACCCAGACGGAAGAGATCTGCGGGCTGCCGGCCAGCAGCTCGCCGATCGAGGCGGACAGCCGCCGCCCCTCCTGCGGATCGCTCAGGTCCCAGGCCCGCACCGGCCCGTCGAGAGCGGCGACGATCTTGTTGGCGTTCTCGATCGCCTCCTCGCCATGGGCCATGATGAGGCGGGCCACGGAATCGGTCCGCTCGGTGATCGTCTGCAGGACGGCGGCGCGGTCCCGCACGATGGTGACCGTGGCGAGGGCTCCCATCGCCAGCATGAAGCCCGCCGATGCCAGCCAGATCCGGCGCATTCCCCTTACCCTGGGCCGGTGTTGGCTCCCTCCACGGGTGCCACTCCGCCGCCACCACGGTGACGTCGCCCGCAGCTACGCTCCAGCTTAAGCCGAATTGCGGCCCGCTGTCCAGAGCGTGCCCGTGGCGCCGCTGAGGGCGGCCTCGAACCGTATCCGCGCCCCAGCGCAGGAGCGCCTCGACGGATTGGGGGGCGCCCGTCCCGCGGTCGTCGAGAGCGCGCCATCGCCGTTCCGGCCGCCGCGACGCGGCGCCGCCGTACGGGTCACCGCGCCTCGGTGACCGGCCGCGTGCGCGCCGCCTCGGCCTCCAGCCAGTCGAGGAAGGCGCGCACGCGCGGCGCCTCGGCATGGCCCGGGACGGTCACCGCGTAGTAGGCGTAGTCGGCGGGCCGGCTCTGCGCGAAGGGGCGGACCAGGCGGCCGTGGGCGAGCTCCTCGGCGCACAGGCCGCCGCGGCCCAGGGCCACGCCCATGCCGCGCTCGCAGGCGGCCATCATCAGCAGCGAGTCGGTGAAGCCGGGACCCCGGTCGAAGTCCCAACCCTCGACGCCGAAGTCGCGCAGCCAGTTGCGCCAGTAGAGCGAGGGCTCCTCGCTGGAGAGCTGGCGGTCGTGCAGCAGCGCGTGGTGGCGCAGATCGTCCAGCCTCTTCAGCGGTCGCTCGCCGGCCAGCAGCGAGGGCGCACAGACGGGGAACACGCGCTCGGTCAGGAGGATGCGGGTGTCCAGGCCGGGATAGACGCCCTTGCCGTAGCGGATGCCCACGTCGACGTCCTCGCGGGCGAAGTCGATGTTGCGGATCTCCGAGCGGACGGTGATCTCGATCTCGGGATAGGCGGCGACGAAGCTGCCCAGCCGCGGCACGAGCCAGCGGCCGGCGAAGGAGGGGATGATCGAGACCACGAGCGGACCGACCAGGGAGCCGCCGCGCAAGCCCTCGACCGCGCGCGAGAGATGAACGAAGGCCTGGGCGAACTCGGGCAAGGCACTGCGCCCGGCCTGGGTGAGGACCAGCCCGCGCGCGAGGCGGCGGAACAGGACGATCCCGAGATCGGCCTCGAGCTGGCGGATCTGCTGGCTGATCGCGGCCGGGGTCACGGCGAGCTCGTCCGCCGCCTTGGCGAAGCTCTCGTGGCGCGCCGCGGCCTCGAAGGCGCGCAAGGCGCCCAGGGGCGGCAGGCGGCGGCTCACCGGGCCGGTCCGCCGCCGGCGCGCGCCAGCAGGAAGGCGCGCTCGGGCGCGTTGCGGGTCAGCCGCGCCGCCTCGCGGAACGCGGCCGCGGCCTCCGCCTCGCGGCCGAGCCGGGCCAGGAGGTCGCCGCGCACGGCGTGCAGCGGGTGGTAGCGCGCGAGCTCGCCCCGCTCCGCCAGCGCCTCGACCAGGGCCAGACCCGCGGCCGGGCCCATGGCCATGCCCACCGCCACCGCGCGGTTGAGCTCGACCACCGGCGAGCCGGTCCGTGCCGCCAGGGCACCGTAGAGCGCGGCGATCCGGCCCCAATCGGTCGCCGCCGCCTCGGCCGCCAGCGCATGGCAGGCGGCGATCGCGGCCTGCAGGGCGTAGATCCCGCCGGCCCCGCCCAGCTGCTCGGACCGCACCAGGGCCGCGAGCCCGCGCCGGATCAGGAGCCGGTCCCAGCGCCGGCGGTCCTGGTCGGGCAAAAGCACCGGCGCCCCGTCCGGCCCGACCCGTGCCGCCAGCCGCGAGGCCTGCAGCTCCATCAGCGCCACCAGCCCGTGCACCTCGGGCTCCCCGGGCGCCAGTCCGGCCAGGATGCGCCCCAGCCGCAGCGCCTCCTGGCACAATGCCGGCCGCACCAGGTCGTCGCCGGCGGTGGCGGCGTAGCCCTCGTTGAACACCAGGTAGACCACCTCCAGCACCGAGCCGAGCCGGGCCGCCAGCTCGGCGCCGCGCGGCACCGCGAACGGCACCCCGGCCTTGGCGATGCTGCGCTTGGCGCGCACGATCCGCTGGGCGATCGTCGGCTCGGGCAGGAGGAAGGCGCGCGCGATCTCCTCGGTGGTCAGCCCGCACAGCAGCCGCAGGGTCAGCGCGACCCGCCCCTCGACCGGCAGCACCGGATGGCAGGCGACGAAGATCAGCCGCAGCAGGTCGTCGCCCACCTCCTCGTCCAGTGCCGCCGCATAGTCCGGAGCCTCGGGCGGCTGGGCCTCCAGCTCACGGCCGATCTCGGCATGCTTGCGCGCCTGGAGCTGGCGGCGGCGCAGCTGGTCGATGGCGCGGTGCTTGGCCGCGGCCATCAGCCAGGCGCCGGGATTGCGCGGCACGCCGCTCGCAGGCCAGCGCTCGAGGGCCGTCACCAGCGCGTCCTGCGCCAGCTCCTCGGCCTGGCCGACGTCGCGCACCAGCCGCACGAGCCCGCCGATCAGCCTGGCCCGCTCGATCTTGAACACGGCCTGGATGGCCTGGTGGGTCGCTTCGTGCGTCACGGCCGCCGATCAGACCATCCGCGCCGGCGCGGCGCAAGCGCGCCCTCAGGCCTCGCTCACCACCATCCAGCTCACCCCGAAGCGGTCGGCCACCATGCCGAAGCGCGGCGCGAAGAAGGTGCGCCCCAGCGGCATCTGCACCTGCCCGCCCTCGCTCAAGGCCGAGAACACGCGCTCGGCCTCGGCGGCGTCCGCGACCGACAGCGACAGGGAGAAGCCCCGGAACATGGTGTCGCCGCCGCAGGCGCCGTCCGAGAGCATGAGCTCGCTCTGGCCGACCCGCAGGCTGGCATGCATCACCTTGTCGTCCGAGCCCGGCGCCACCGCCCCTGGCGGCGGCGGTTCGGGCGCCTCCTTGAAGCGCATCAGCATCAGGAGCTCGGCCCCGAGCACCTCCCGGTAGAAGCCGATCGCCTCCTCGGCCCGGCCGTCGAGGAACAGATAGGGCTGCACCTTCATCGCAGCGCCTCCAGCTCCTTGAGCCGCTCCAGCGTCTCGCTCGGCGGAAAATCCTCGAGCTCGTAGAGCTGGCGCACCTCGATCGCGCACGGTTCCGGCCCCTCGAACGGTGCCGGGAACCGCCGCGTCCATTCCAGCGCCTCCGCGCGCGAGCCGACCTGGATCAGGGTGTAGCCCGCGATCAGCTCCCTGGTCTCCGCGAACGGCCCGTCGATCACCGTCCGCTTCCCGCCCTCGTAGCGGATCCGCCAGCCCTTCCGGCTCGGCTGCAGCCCGCTGCCGTCGAGCAGCACCCCCGCCTTGGCCAGTTCCTCGTGATATTCGGCCATCGCCGCCATCAACGCCTCGCTGGGCATCGGCGTCGGCTCCCCTTCCGACTCCGCCGTCGCCCGCACCATGATCATGAACCGCATGGGTGGCTCCCTTCGCTTGAACACCCGTTTCGCCAGGACGACGAACGGCGGCCGGCCAAATCGACACGTCGCCCAGGACATTCCCGCTCCGGCTTTCCTGCCCGAGGTGCTGACGCCGCCCGCTGGGCCGCAGCCGCCGGAGCTGCTATGGAATGCCTGTCGCTCGGCGAATGGCCGGGCCGCGGTGTCAGGGATCGGGCTGGGCCCTTGGAACGCATCGTGCCTCTGCACATCGAGAAGCTGCCGGAGGGGCTCTACCTCGCCACCAGCGACGCCGTACAAGGCCTGGTGGCCCAGGGCCGCACCGTCGCGGAAACGATCGAGATCGCCCGTGACGTGGCCCGCCGCCTGATCGAGGCGCAGGCCGAACGCCATGACCCCGTGCAACTCGACGAGCCCGGCGACAGGGGACGTTGCGGGCGATTCTCAAGCAGGCCGGTCTGACGCCGGACTAGTTCCTCGGTAGCTGAGCCTCGCATGAGCCGCCGGCTGCGGCCATCAAGCTCAGACGTAGAGCCGGCGAACGCGCTATGCAACCGACGACCGACCCTTGCTGGAACCGCTCCGAGCGCACGCTCGTCGTCCTCTCCGACACTTACCTGAACTCCGGGTTCACCCGCTCGGAATGGAGCGTCGCCCGACTCAACTCCGATTGGTAATCAAGTGCTCATACCGGGATAACGATGCTGTCCGCTGGCAAACGCCTGGGAGAATTGGCAATGGCTGGCTTGGTTCTCGACGCGACTGCCGATCCGATCGCTGCCGAGCCCCTGGTGCCGACTGTCGGGGAACTACAACAGCGCACGCTGGAACTGATCGCGGCTGGCATTGGCGAGGTGACCTCGATGCGGCGGCAGATCGCGCAGCAACTGGGACTAGAGAGGGCAACGCCAACTGGTCAGCGTTCGTCAACAACCATGCTTGGGCGCTGGTGCGACTTCAGGAATGCTACCGGATCCGCAAGGTGAGCCGTGGCCACTACGCACTTGAGCCAGACATCATCGTAAAGCCGGGTACTGCCATCTCGGCGGTCCAGCAAAACGGGTCCCTCGCTCAATGGGCGGAAAACCTGCGCAGGCGCGCCAACAGCGTGAATCGTGCCTCCGGCTTCTCTGCGGCGATCACAGCGACGGACATGATCCAGCTCTGGGATCGATGTGACGGTGCTTGCAGCCTTACCGGACTTCGCTTTACCGGGACAATCGTCGGTACCGGGCAGACAAAGCGCGCCTTTGCGCCTTCACTGGACAGGATTGACCCCGAAGGTCCCTATAGCCTCGACAATTGCCGCCTAGTGCTCGCAGCCGTGAACTTCGCACTGAACCGGTTCGGCATCGAGACGTTCGACCAGATCGTCGTCGGTCGGGCAAGGACAAGGCGGTGGCTGCGCCGGGATGCATTGCGGCGCACGCCCAAGGAGCGAGCGGCGCCATCGGACCCTCTCCAAGGCTAACCAGCTACTATAGCGCGACTGGCCGCCACCTCGCTGTCCTCATAGATCTCCGCCATGGTCAGCGTGACGTCGATCTCGGGCAGCCGCACGCCCGCATCCAACCCCTCGACCGGCTCGTCCCGCCACAGCCCGTCCTCGCCGCGGACCCGCACGTCGAGCCGCGCCTCCACCGTCGACACGTAGACGATCCGGCGCAGGGTGGGGATCGCCTCGTAGGCCATCCGCTTGCGGGTCAGGTCGAACTGGGCGGTGCCCTCCGACAGGACCTCGAACACGATCACGGCGTCGTCGGTCCGCGTCCGCCCGCCCTCGCGCGGTCCGCAGCGGACGAACACGTCCGGATACATGGAGGCGCCCATGCTCCGGCTGAGCAGCTTGAGATTCGACCCGTGCACCGAGCAGGGCTTGCCGCGCAGCCGGGTGCGTAGCGCCGTCGCGATGTTGAGCCCGATCCGGTCGTGGTCCTCGGTGCCGCCCGCCATCATTCGCACGACGCCACCCGCCAGCTCGTACCGCTCGTACTGGCGCTCCTCCCAGTCGAGGAACCCCTCCAGATCCAAAGGCGGTGTCGGCGCTGCGGCCCGCATCGGCATCGCTCCATCGCGGTCGGCGGAGACTACCACGCACCCGGCATCGACCCAACACTCCGCCCACCGGCACGCACGATGTCGGACTTTCTAGGCTTGTGTTCCTATTTCTGCTATCCTCCGGGCACCCTGTCTCTGCCCGGAGCCCACCATGCCCGCCCCCGCTACCACCCGCCGCAAGCCCGGCCCGAAGACACCGGAAGGTGCCGACGCGTGGGCGGAGCATCCGGGCGGCCTGCGGGCCAGCTACCGGCCGCGCGACGATGCCGAGGAGAAGCTGCTGGCGGCGCTGGCCGCCGCGATGTGGCTGGAGATCCGCGCCGACCGGGCGCTGGTCGAGACGCTGGCCCGGATCGTGCCCGACGCCCCCGGCCGCGGCCACGGTACCGACCTGCAGGAGCCGGAGCACGGCCGGGCGCTGACCACGGCCCTGCGCTACCAGGCGGCCGCGGGCATGGCGACCTCCCGCGCCCAGCGCGCCTTCCTCGCCCACCGCAAGGCGGTCAGGGACGGGCTGCGCGACGAGCCCGAGGCCGGACCCACGGCCCCGGAACGCACGAACGAACCCCGACCGAGCCGGCCAACCGGAACGGGGCGGCTGCCACGGAACTGGGGCGCGCCGTCGCCCTCTGCCTCGCCGTCCGCCCTCGCTCCGCTCGGGCTTCCGGCTCGCCGCGGCACCTCCTCCACCATCCGCCGGTCTACCCGAAGGTCCTTACCGCCCTGTAAACGCCGCCCTTGACACCCCCGCCCGCGCATGAAATTCTTTAAGGTATTTGATCCTATATCGGGGCCCATGCCTTGTCGGTCCCGAGCTTCTGCGAATCGGCCCTGAGCGCGGCACCATTCGAGAGCACGAGCGAACCCCGCGCGCGATCCCCCCACGACCAAACGAACCCAGAAAACCATGGAAAATCAACAGATTAGCATTTTCGACCGCTGCATGCTCGCGCCCGGTCTAAACCCGACGCGCCGAGCGCCCTCACGCGCGCCCGGCCCGCCTGCCGCTCGCGGCCACGATGACGGCGATGATGATCAGCCCGGTGGCGAGGTAGCGGATGCCGGCGCCGAAGCCGTAGGTGTTGAGCATGGTGACGGTCAGGAACAGGAACAGGGCTGCCCCCCACAGGCCGGGGACGTTGGAGAAGCCGCCGGCGACCGAGGAGCCGCCGATGACCACCACCGCGATCGAGGTCAGGAGATACTCCTCGCCCATGCTGAGCGAGGCGCCGCCCGAGAAGCCGGAGAGGAGATAGCCGCACAAGGCGGCGAAGACCGCGCTCATGACGTAGGTGAGAAATCGGGTGCGCTGGACGTCGACGCCGGCGAGGTGGGCGGCACGGCTGTTCTGGCCGATGGCCACGACCCAGCGGCCGTAGACGGTGCGGTGCAGGACCACACCCATGGCGGCGGTGAGGAGGAGGACGCACAAGGCGAGGATGGGCACGCCCGCGACCTGGGCGGTGGTGAAGTCGGCCAGCAGCGGCGGCGGCTTGATGCGCAGGCCGCGGCCATAGGCGATGGCCGCCGACTGGACCAGGAAGCTCGAGGACAGCGTGGCGATGATCGGCGGGATGCGTAAGGCCAGGATCAACAGGAAGTTGAAGCAGCCGACCAGGACGCCGATCACGAGCGCCACCAGGAGCCCGGCCAGGATCATGGAGTCCTGGGTGTCCATGACCTTGGTGGCGACCGCACCGGCCAGCGTGATCGTGGCCGGAATCGAGAGGTCGACATTGCCGGGGCCGAGCGTGATCACGAACATCTGGCCCAGGCCGACGATCACGTAGAAGGTGGCGAAGGTGAAGGCCGCGGTCAGCACCTCGCCGCCGCCCTGGCCGCCGGTGACGAAGGCGGTGGCGAGCCAGACCAGGCCCGCGGCGAGCCAGGCCCAGAGCCAGGGCCTGGCGAGCAGCCGGGTCACGGCCGGGCACCCTTGCGGTCGATCAGGACGCGCAAGGCCAGCACGATGATGAGGATGCCGCCCTGCGCACCGATCTGCCAGTCGGGCGGGATGCGCAGGAAGGACAGGAACGAGCCGGCCAGGGTGAGGGTCATGGCGCCGATCACCGCCCCCACCGGCGAGACCCGGCCGCCGGTGAACTCGCCGCCCCCCAGGATCACCCCGGCGATGGACAGCAGCGTGTAGCGCAAGGCGATGTTGGCGTCGGCCGAGGTGGTGAGCCCGATCAGCGCCAGGCCGGCCAGCATGCCGAAGCAGCCGGCGGCGGCGAACATGGTCATCTTGACCGTGAGCAGCGACCAGCCGGCGCGCTCGATGGCCCGAGGGTTGCCGCCGGCGCCGCGCAGCACGGCCCCGTAGGGGGTGCGCATGAGGAGCAGGTGCGCGACCAGCGCGATGACGGCGGCGGCGATGATCGGCAGCGGCAGCAGGGGCTTTTGGGTCATCAGCCAGCGCACCCATTCGGGCGCCCTGCCGCCGGGCGTGGGCAGGATCAGCACCGAGAGGCCCAGCCAGACGAACGACATGCCGAGCGTGACCACGATCGAGGGCAGGCCGCGCAGCTGGATCAGAGCACCCAGAGCGGCATAGACCAGGATGCCGCCGGCCAGGGCCGCGATCCCCAGGAGCGGGGTCTCGACCAGCCAGGTCGCGGCGACGCAGGCGACGAAGCCGACATAGGTGCCGATGCCGAGATCGAGGTCGTTGACCGTGATCACGCACATCTGGGCCACGGTCGCCAGCGCGATCGGGATCGCCAGGTTCAGCATCAGGTTGAGGCCGACATAGCTCATGGTGCGCGGCTGCAGCCAGAAGATGGCGGCCAGCAACGCCGCCAGCGACAGAGCCGGCAGGGCGTCGCGCAAGGTGCGGCGCGACAGGAGGCCGCCGCTCACGCCGGCTCCGCGAACGAGGCGTGCAGCACGGCTTCCTCGGTGGCCGCCGCGCGCGCCAGGTCGGCGACGATCCGCCCCTCGCGGAAGACGTAGACGTGGCCGCAATGCTGCAGCTCGTCCAGCTCGGTGGTGTACCAGACGAAAGTGCGTCCGGCCCCGGCCTCGGCCCGGATCATGGCGTAGACCTCGCGCTTGGTGCCGACGTCGACGCCGCGCATCGGGTCGTCCATGAGCACGATCGCCGCGTTCGAGCCCAGGGCGCGCGCGAACAGGGCCTTCTGCTGGTTGCCGCCCGAAAGCGTCAGGATGTTGTCGTCCATGTCGGGGGTGCGGATGCCGATCCGCGCGCGCCAGCCGGCGGCGAGCCTGGCCTCGGCCGCCGGGTCGACCAGGCCCAGCCGGGTCAGCGCGCGCAGGGAGCCGATGCTGATGTTGGCCGCGATCGACCAGAGCGGGAAGATGCCGTCGGTCTGCCGGTCGCCGGCCACCAGTGCAGCACTGCCCAGGACCTCGACGCCCGGGCGCCGGCGCCGCCCCGCGGCGTCGAACAGGTTGCGCAGGAGCTCGCTCTGGCCCTGGCCGGCGAGTCCGGCAAGGCCCACGATCTCGCCCGCATGGGCCACGAGCTCGCGGCCGGCGGTGGCGCGAACCAGCGGGCTCCCGGCCCGGGCGCGCGCCTCGGCGGCGGCCCCGTCCGGCGTCTGGCCCGCCTCCGCGACGTTGCCCATGGCGGCGACCAGCGTATCGCGGGTGAACCCGCCGGACGGCCGCGCCGCGACCACGCGGCCGTCGCGCATCACCACCACCCGGTCTGAGGCTTCCAGGATCTCGCCCAGGAGGTGGGAGATCAGCACGCAGCTGCCGCCGCCGGCGACGAACCGGCGCACGAACGCCAGGAGCTGGCCGGCGACGACGGCGTCCAGCGAGGAGGTCGGCTCGTCCAGGATCACCAGCCGCGCCGGGACGTCGGTGGCGGTGAAGGCGCGGGCGATCTCGACCAGCTGCCGCTGACCGATGGCGAGGTCGCCGACCAGGTCGCCAGGGGCGATGCCGTGGCCGGGAAAGATCTCGTCCAGCACCGCGCCGATCAGGCGGCCGGCGCGGGCGCGCCAGCCGAGACCGGCAAGGGACGGGTGCACGATGCGCGTGTTCTCGGCCACGCTCAGATTGGGACAGAGCGACAGTTCCTGGAACACGCAGCGCACGCCGTGGCGCAGGGCGCCGACCACGCCGTAGCGGTCGGTCTGGTCGTCGCCATCGACCGTGATGGTGCCGCGGTCCGGCGCCAGCGTGCCGGCGAGCACGGCCATCAGGGTCGACTTGCCGGCACCGTTGTGGCCGACCAGGCCCAGGCATTCGCCGGCGCGGCAGGCGAGATCGACCCCCGCCAGCGCGCGGACGGCGCCGAAGCTGCGCTCGACGCCGTCCAGGCCGACGATCGGCGGCGCTGCCGCCATGCAGCCGCTACTTGCCAGCGATCACCTGCTTGGCGTCGTCCAGCGAGTATTCGACGTTGGCCACGCCGCCCTTCTCGGTGGTGGCGATGTTGGCTTCCAGATTGTCCTGATCGATGCGCAGGAACGGCACCACCAGGTCCTTGGGCACCTCCTGGCCGTCGAGGATCTGCTGCGCCACCCAGAAGG
The DNA here is from genome assembly GCA_963720725.1 of uncultured Alphaproteobacteria bacterium. Classification (GTDB taxonomy): domain Bacteria; phylum Pseudomonadota; class Alphaproteobacteria; order Geminicoccales; family Geminicoccaceae; genus Benzoatithermus. The sequence goes on along the minus strand of CAVRGN010000013.1, from coordinate 246,991 downwards.
CCAGGGTCGAGACGCCGGGTGCGATCGAGACCGACATGGTCTCGTAGCCGTTGGCGTCCTTCTGCTCCTTCCACCAGACCAGCTCGTCCTCGCGGTTGCCCATGATGATCAGCGGCGTCGGCCGGCCCGCCGCCTTGAACGCCTGGGCGGCGCCGTAGCCGTCGCCGCCCTGGGTCACGACCGCCTTGATCTCGGGCAGGCTGGGCAGGATGCCGGCCACGGCGGCCTGTGCCTTGGCCTGGTCCCAGTCGCCGTGGACCGAGCCCACGATCTTGAACTGCGGGTTCTCGGCCACGCCCTCGTGGATGCCCTTGCTGATCTCGTCGTCGACGAACACGCCGGCCAGCCCGCGGATCTCCAGCAGGTCGCCGCCGTCGGGCATCTGCTTGGCGAGGTAGAGCACCTCGTCCTTGCCCATCTGCTTGAAGTCGACCGCGATCCGCCAGGCGCAGGGCTCGGTGACGATGCCGTCGAACGAGACCACGGTGACGCCGGCGTCGCAGGCCTCCTTGACGGCACCGTTGAGCGCGTCCGGGGAGGCGGCGTTGAGCACGATGGCGTCGTAGCCCTGCAGCACCAGGTTCTGGATCTGTGCTGCCTGCTCGGTCACCTGGTTCTCGGCCGTGGTGAACGGGTCGGCCGCGGCCACGACCCCGGCGGCGACCGCTTCCTTGGTGACCTTGTCCCAGCTGCGCAGCATGGCCTGGCGCCAGGAATTGCCGGCATAGTTGTTGGACAGCGCGATGCGCTTGTCGGAGGTGTCGGCGCTGACCGCACCGGCTCCGAACGCGACCGCCGCGGCGGCCAGCGCCAGCGCTTTGAATGACCTCATCTTTGTGCCTCCCTGGATGAGCGGGCGCGACATTGCGCGGCGCCGGGACACCGGTCAATGCCGGCCCGGCAGCCGCCCGCACGATCGCTAAAATTTTCGACGATTTGTGAGTTTTCTCACAAACGCCGCCGGAACCCGTGCTAGATTGCATGCATAGTTTCGATGGAGGCGGCTCCTTGGGTCCGGCCGTAGGGAGATCGGGTCGAAAGCCCGACGGTCAGGGGTCCGCCTTTCGATCCTCGATCCGCAACTGATGCTGACGACCGGGGCGGCCTTCGGGCCGCCCCTTTTCCATGCCGATCAGGCGAGCTTGATCTCGTAGGTGAGCCAGCGGGTCTTCTCGGCCACCCGGTCGTAGACGGCGCGGCCGCGGTAGTTGTCCTCGGCCGTGATCCAGCGCAGCACGCTCCACCCCCTTGCGCGACCGTGTGCAGCCACGCCGCGGATCAGCGCCTGGGCCGCACCGGAGCCGCGCGCCTCGGGCGCCACGAACAGGTCGTCGAGGAATCCGCCGGTGGAGGCGGCGAGCGGCCGCGCGAAGGGCCGGAAATGCGCGAGCCCGACCACCGCACCGCCAGGTCCCAGCGCCACCAGCCCCTCGACCTCATGGGCGGGATCGAACAGCCACCCCCAGACCGTGGCCCGCATCGCCGGCGTCTGCTCGACCCGGTAGAACGCCGCGTAGCCGGCATAGAGCTCCGCCCAGGCGACACGGTGTTCGGGCGCCACCGGGACGATCGTGATCCCGTCACTCATGACCTGCTCGCGGGCGGCTCACCTCGATGCCGGCCAGGCGCTCGAACACCTTGACCACGGCGGCGTCGTCCTCGCGGCCGAGCCCGGCGGCGGCGGCCATCAGGAAGAGCTGGTGGGCCGCGGCCGCCTGGGGCAGCGGAAAGCGCAGCGACCTGCCGGCATCGAGCACCAGGCCCAGATCCTTGACGAAGATCTCGACCGCCGAGAGCGGCGCGTAGTCTCCGTCGAGCATGTGCGGGACGCGGTTGCCGAAGATCCAGCTGTTGCCGGCGCTGTTGGAGATGACGTCGAACAAGGTGCGCGGGTCGGCGCCGGCGCGCACGCCGAAGGCCATGGCCTCGGCGGCGGCGGCGATGTGCACGCCCGCCAGGAGCTGGTTGACGGCCTTGACGGTCGAGCCGGCACCGGCCGCGTCGCCCAGTCGGTAGACCTTGCCCGCCATCGCCGTGAGCGCGGCGTCGGCCCGGGCGAACGCGGCCGGAGACCCGCTGGCCATGAAGGTCAGCTTGCCGGCCTCCGCACCGACCGTGCCCCCGCTCACCGGCGCGTCGAGAAACAGGCGCCCGGCGGCCGCGACCTTCTCGGCCAGGGCGCGCGCGTCGTCGGCGGGCACGGTGCTGGACAGGACGACCACGCCGTCCGGGGCCATGCCGGGCAGCACGCCGTCGGGACCGAGCAGAACGGTCTCGGCCTGGGCGGCGTTCACCACCATGACGATCACGACGCCCGCCTCCTCGGCCGCTGCGGCGGGCGAGGCCAGGGCCGTGCCGCCGGCCGCGGCGAGTTCCCGCCCGGCCTCGGGGCGCAGGTCGTAGCCGCGCACGGGCAGGCCGGCGCGCAGCAGCGACCTGGCCATGCCCAGGCCCATGGCACCCAGGCCGATGACCGCGATGGGATCGCCCTTGGCTTCGCTCATGGCTGCTCCATTCCGCTCAGGGCCCGCCAGGCGGCGAGCAGTTGCCGGTGCGCCGGCACGTCGTGGACGCGATAGAGCTGGACGCCCCGGTCCAGGCCCCACTGAGCCGCCGCCAGGGAGGCGGCGAGGCGGTCGCCTGCCGGCCACTCCCGGTCGATCATGGCCGTCCAGCCCTTGCGCGAGGCGCCGAGCATCACCGGGCAACCCAAGCCGTGAAGCAGCGCCAGGTGGCGCAGCACGTCGAGATTGTGCGGCTCGTGCTTGGCGAAGCACAAGCCCGGATCGACCACGATCCGTCGGCGCGGGATGCCGGCCCGCTCGCAGGCCCGGACCCGGGCGGCCAGCCAGTCGAACACCTCGAGCGCGCACTCCTCGTAATGTGGTGCCAGGTTCATGGTCGCAGGCTCGCCCGCCATGTGCATGAGCACGACGAACGCCCCGGAGCCGGCGGCGACCTCCAGGCTGCGGGGATCGTGGGTGAGCCCGCTGACGTCGTTGATGATCGTCGCACCGGCTGCGACCGCCGCCCGCATCACTTGCGCCTTGCGGGTGTCGATCGAGACGGTGACTCCGTGGCGGGCCAGTGCTTCCACCACCGGCAGCACCCGGCGCAGCTCCTCCTCGGCCGGCACCTCGACCGCACCGGGTCGAGTCGATTCGCCACCCACATCGACGATGTCCGCACCCTGCGCCGCCAGCTGCACGCCGCGTGCGATCGCCTGGTCCGCATCGCCGAACGCGCCGCCGTCGCTGAAGCTGTCCGGCGTGACGTTGAGGATGCCCATCAACCGGGGGCGGTCGAAGGGCGCGATGCGCCCGGCGGTGAGGGCGGCCGGCCAATCGACGGCGGCGGCGTGGTTCCACGCGTTGCGGCGTGGGGCGCCCGGCGACCACTCGATCACCTCGGCGGCCACGCAAGCGAGGCGGCCGCCCAGGAGCGGCACGGCACGACTCGCCGGCAGGCCGCCTCCATGGCAGACCACCGGATGCAGATAGCGCGTCATCGGGAATTCTTCATGCGCTGCCGCCGGCGCCGATCAGGCGGCGACCAGGATTTCGCCTTTGCCGGCGACCGAAGCGCAGCCGGTCCAGCGCTGGAACAGCGCTCCGGGCAGCTCGAAGACGGGCTCCTGGGCTGCCAGCAACGGCGCCAGCAGGCGCAACCAGGAGAGTGCCTGCGTGCCGTTGTCGGCGAAGGTGGCGAGCAGGTTGCCGGGCGCCCGGCCCAGGATCAAGGCGCCGCGGCGCATGGCGAGCCCGGGATCGCCACCGCAGCCCTGGGCGCCCAGGATCGTGCCGCCGATCATACGGCTGGCGGCGAAGTCGCCGAGGCGGCCCTTGACCGCGATCAGCCCGCGCCGCATGCGGTCGCCGACCCGGTCGCCGGCGTCGCCACCGACCAGCACCGTGCCCTCCTCCATCCCGGCGGCGTCCCCGGGCAGGGCGGCGGCGAGGAAATCGCCGACATTGGCGGTGACGTGGATGGTGCCGCCGCGCATGTTCGAGGCCACGTAGACGCCGGCGCTGCCGAACAGCTCGATCCGCCCGCCGCTCATGCCCTGGCCGAGATAGGCGCCGACGTCGCCATAGATCTCGAGCCGGCCTCCGGCCATGCGGTGGCCGAGGCGGTCGAGGCCGGCGAAGGCGCCTTCCAGGACCAGGTGGTCGACGGTGCCGGGCACGATTTGCGCGAGTTCGCCCAAGGGCACGCGGCGGTTGCCGACCTGGAGCAGGATCGCCGCCAGCTCGGCCTCGCTCCGTCCGGCCAGCGCCGCGGGATCGAGGGCGCGCGCGTCGACCGGCAGCGGCGTCGGCGCGGTGAACCGCAGGCGCACGGCCTTCATTGCAGCACCTTGCGCAGATGGAAGTGGAACGGGCCGAGCTGCCCGCCATAATTGCCGGCGCTGATCGCCACCACCCCGCCGCCGCGGCCGAGGCTGCAGGCCGCGCGCACCCCGACGGCGGTGGCGGTGGCGACATCGGCCTCGCTCAGGCCGTCGATGACGATCTCGAGCACGGCACCGACCTCGTCCGGCAGGGCGGAGTGCGCCGTCTGGGCGCGGATGGTCGGGCAGAAGGCGTCGTTGGTCGAGGCCACCAGGCCCTTGTAGCGCGAGCCGATCTTGGACCCCGAGCGCACCACTCCGCCGGGGAAGGGCATGATCGCGTTCGGCAGCCGGCGCATGGCATCGATCGCCGCCAGCGCCGCCGCGCGCGCCACCTCGCCGGTCGTGCACAGGATCAGGAAGTTGCCGCCGCCGACCCCTCCCTGCACGCCCGCCGCGTCCTCGACCAGGAACTCGCCGTCCATCACCGGCACGCGCCAGTAGCGGCGCCCGCCGAGGCGCTTGCTGCTCTGGAAGCCGTCGCCGAAGTAGCGCAAGGCCCGGCCCAGCGCCGCCGTGCCGTCGCCGGCGAGCCCGGAGAAGCAGGCGGTCCCGGCGCAGGTCAGCACGCATTGGCCGACGCGTGCGACCAGCTGCTTGGCCAGATCCTTGTCGCCCATGGCGAACAGGAGCACCGCGATTCCCGGGCGCCCGTCCGGCGTCTCGTCGGCCGCCAGCTCGCGCTCGATGCCGGCCTCGCAGCCGCAGGCGATCACCGAGGTCGCGAACCCGGTCATGGCCTCGGCCGCGGTCCGCGCCCAGCGCGGCTCGTCCGCCGTGATCACCAGCCGCGTCGCCCGCATCGGGAACGCCTCGGCGAATGTGTCCTCGATCATGACGCCGTTGAGAATCACGCGCCCAAAGCCTCCCCTGTCCGCCGCCGGACTATAGGGTGGCCGCTCGCCGCCGGGCTAGGCCTTGATGGCGACTGGGCAAGAGGTTGACAGGACCGACCGGATCTTTGACCGTTTCGCGACCGGGCACGCTCGCATCGCACCGGACGGGGGAATGCCAATGGAAACCGTGATCGGGTTCCTGAACACGATCTTCTGGGGCTATGTGCTGATCTACGGCCTGCTCGCCGTGGGGGTGTATTTCACGATCCGGTTGGGCTTTCAGCAGTTCGTGCATTTCGGCGAGATGTTCCGGGTCATCACCGGCTCGCAGCAGGCCGACAAGGCGGGCATCTCGCCGTTCCAGGCCCTGACGATCAGCCTCGCCTCGCGGGTGGGCACCGGCAACATCGCCGGCGTGGCGGTGGCCCTCTATCTCGGCGGCCCGGGTGCGATCTTCTGGATGTGGATGGTGGCGCTGGTCGGCATGGCCACGGCCTACTCCGAAAGCACGCTGGCGCAGCTCTACAAGGTCACCGACGACGACGGCCAGTACCGCGGCGGCCCCGCCTTCTACATCGCGCGCGGGCTCGGCGTGCCCTGGGCCGGTGCGGTGTTCTCGGTCTGCCTGATCCTGTCCTTCGGTCTGGTGTTCAACGCGGTCCAGGCCAACTCGATCGCCGACGCGATGGAGGGCGCCTTCGGCGCACCCAAGCTCGTGGTGGGCGTGGTGGTCGCGGCACTTGCCGGCGTCATCATCTTCGGCGGCCTGAAGCAGATCGCCAAGGTGGCCGAGGTGGTGGTGCCGTTCATGGCCGGCGCCTATCTGCTCATGGCCATCTACGTGCTGATCGTGAACATCGGTGCCGTCCCCGGCGTGCTCGGCACCATTCTCAGCAGCGCGTTCGGCTTCCAGGAAGCTGCCGGCGGGGTCGCGGGCGGCGTCGCTGCAGCGATGTTGAACGGGGTCAAGCGTGGCCTGTTCTCCAACGAGGCCGGCATGGGCTCGGCGCCCAACATCGCCGCCTGCGCCACGCCCAACCCGCACCATCCGTCCTCGCAGGGCTTCGTCCAGGCGCTGGGCGTGTTCATCGACACGATCCTGGTCTGCACGGCGACCGCGATCATGATCCTCCTGTCCGGTGCCCTGGAGCCCGGCACCGGTCCCACCGGCACCCAGCTGACCCAGGCAGCGCTGACCGTTCATTTCGGCGTGGCCGGCAAGTATTTCGTGGCGGTCGCCATCTTCTTCTTCGCCTTCACCTCGATCATCGGCAACTACTCCTATGCCGAGAACGCGGTGACCTATCTCGGGCACGGGCACACCACCGCCTTCGTCTTCCTGCGGGTGCTGGTGCTGCTGATGGTCGTCTGGGGCGCCTGGCAGACCGTCGCCACCGTGTTCGACGCCGCCGACGCTTCCATGGGTCTGATGGCCACGATCAACCTGATCGCGATCGTCCTGCTTTCGGGAACGGTGGTGAAGCTCACCCGCGATTATTTCGGCCAGAGGAAGGCTGGCCAGGAGCCGGTGTTCCACGCCGCGGACTATCCCGAATTGGGGGAGGGCATCGACCGCAAGATCTGGTCGCGCTGAACCGCGGCGGCGGGCGACCATGGCGGAGCTCAAGACGATCCTCGCCGAGATCGCCGGCCGCATGGAGCGGGCCGGCGAGCGTGGCAAGGTCGCCAGCTACATCCCCGAGCTCGCCAAGGTCGATCCCGGCCAGTTCGGCATCGCCGTCGCCACCGTCGACGGCGAGGTGCTGACGGCCGGGGACGCCGACACGCTGTTTTCGATCCAGAGCGTGTCCAAGGTCTTCACCCTGACGCTGGCGGTGGGCAAGGTCGGCGACGCGCTGTGGCGGCGCGTCGGCCGCGAGCCTTCGGGCAGTGCCTTCAACTCGATCGTCCAGCTCGAGCAGGAGCATGGCATCCCGCGCAACCCGTTCATCAACGCCGGTGCGCTGGTCGTGGCCGACGTCGTCCTCGCCGGCCACCAGCCGGCGGGTGCCCTGGCCGAGATCGTCAGCTTCATGCGGGTGTTGGCGGACGACGAATCGATCACCATCGACCCGGCGGTGGCGCGCTCGGAGACCGAGCACCGCTTCCGCAACGCGGCGCTCGCCAACTTCCTGCGCAGCTACGACAATCTCGACCACCTGCCCGAGTATGTCCTGGGCGTCTACTTCCACCACTGCGCCATCGCCATGTCCTGCCGCCAGCTGGCACTCGCCGGCCGGTTCCTCGCCAATGCGGGGCGCATCTCGCCCGAGGGCGGGCAGATCGTCTCCTCGGAACGGGCGCGCCGGATCAACGCGCTGATGCTGACCTGCGGCCACTATGACGGCTCGGGCGACTTCGCCTTCCGGGTCGGCCTTCCGGGCAAGAGCGGCGTCGGCGGCGCCATTTTGGCCATCGCGCCGATGAAGGCCTCGATCGCGGTCTGGTCGCCTGGGCTCAACCAGGTCGGCAACTCGCTTCTGGGCTCCCTGGCTCTGGAACAGCTGGCCAAGGCTACCGGCTGGTCGGTGTTCGGCGAGCGGTAACGGTCTGGGCCCCGGATCGCTCGGTTTACCCGTTGAGGGGTGCGCGGATTGGAAGATCGATGACAACTTAGACAGTAACTAAAGTATATGTTCAGATTGTCGGAAAGGAAACGGATAATAGGCGGCCATTTATACTTCACTCGATGAGAGATTCCTGATGTATGGCTCTCGTGGAGCCAATGACGTCGTATCCTGATCCCCGCCATGAAGCTGAGTGCTGCGTTGCATCCAGGGATGGCCTGTGCCAGACTTCGGACTGGAGCAGGCAACTTTACAGGGGATGGCACGATGCTGAAAGATTGGCGTAGCACGCTCGCCATGGGCGCGGTGGTCGCGGTCGGCATGGTCACGGCGGACGCCGGCCGGGCGGCCGAGGAGCGGTTCATCACCATCGGCACCGGCGGTCAGACCGGCGTCTACTACGTGGTCGGCCAGTCGATCTGCCGCCTGGTCAATCGCGATGCCGAGCAGACCGGCCTGAAATGCACCGCACCGGCCACGGGCGGGTCGGTCGCCAACGTCAACGCGATCCGCAACGGCGAGATGGATATGGGCGTGGCCCAGTCCGACATGCAGTTCAACGCGATGAAGGGCAAGGCGCCCTTCGATCAGCAGGGCGAGATGACCGACCTGCGCGCCGTGTTCTCGGTCCATCCGGAGCCATTGACCATCGTCGCGCGCGCCGATTCCGGCATCAAGACCCTCGACGACCTCAAGGGCAAGCGGGTCAACATCGGCAATCCCGGCTCCGGCAGCCGCGCCACCTTCGAGGTGCTGATGAACACGCTTGGCTGGACGGCCGGCGACTTCGCCCTGGCAGCCGAGCTGAAGCCGGCCGAGCAGGCGCAGGCGATGTGCGACAACAATGTCGACGCCATCGTCTACACGGTCGGTCACCCGAACGGCTCGATCAAGGAGGCGACCACCTCATGCGAGGCGGTGCTGATTCCGATCGAGGGCGAGGCGATCGACGCCCTGGTCGCCGAAAACCCCTACTACGCCAAGGCGGTGATCCCGGGCGGCATGTACACCGGCACCGATGCCGACACGCCCACCTTCGGCGTGCTCGCGACCTTCGTCTCGTCCAGCAACGTGCCGGAGGACGTGGTCTACGAGGTGACCAAGTCCGTGTTCGAGAATTTCGACCGGTTCAAGAAGCTGCATCCGGCGTTCGAGAACCTGGACCCGAAGGCGATGATCAGCGCCGGCCTGTCGGCGCCGCTGCACGATGGCGCTGCCAAGTACTACAAGGAGCAGGGCTGGATGTAGTCACCTGACGGCCGGGTCGCGGCGCACGCGGCCCGGCCGGTGGCAGGCAGGGGTCGGCGGGACGAGTTTCCGGGGGAGGCCTAGATGGCGAGCGCGACCGAGCACCAACCATTGAGCGACGCCGAGCTGCAGGACCTGGTGGCCTCGACCGACACCGGCGGCCGCAATCCGACCGGCGTGACCAGGCGAGTCCTCCTGGGCGCCGCGCTGGCCTGGTCGCTGTTCCAGCTCTGGATCGCCTCGCCGCTGCCGTTCATGGTCGGCGTGGGCGTGTTCAACAACACCGAGGCGCGCTCGATCCATCTGGCGTTCGCGCTGTTCCTGGCGTTCCTCGCCTATCCGGCGCTGAAACGCTCGCCGCGGGACCACGTTCCGGCCGTCGACTGGCTCCTGGCCATCGTCGCCGCCTTCTGCGCCGGCTATCTGTTCCTGTTCAGCAGTGCTCTGGCGAACCGGCCCGGGGCCCTGATCCTGCCCGACGTGATCGTCGGCACCGTAGGTCTCGTGCTGCTCCTGGAGGCGACCCGACGCGCGCTCGGCCCGCCCTTGATGGTCGTCGCGATCGTGTTCCTGGTCTACACCTTCTTCGGCCCCTACATGCCGTCGATGATCTCGCACAAGGGTGCCGGCCTGCGCGAAGTCATCAATCATCAGTGGATCACTACCGAGGGCGTGTTCGGCATAGCACTCGGTGTCTCGACCAGCTTCGTCTTCCTGTTCGTGCTGTTCGGCAGCCTGCTCGACAAGGCCGGCGCCGGCAATTACTTCATCAAGCTGGCCTTCGGGCTGCTCGGCCACATGCGCGGCGGCCCGGCCAAGGCGGCCGTGGTGTCCTCGGCACTCACCGGGGTGATCTCCGGCTCGTCCATCGCCAACGTCGTCACCACCGGCACCTTCACCATCCCGATGATGAAGCGGGTCGGCTACTCGGCGGAGAAGGCCGGCGCCATCGAGGTCTCGTCCTCGGTCAACGGCCAGATCATGCCGCCGGTGATGGGGGCTGCCGCCTTCCTGATGATCGAGTATGTCGGGATTCCCTACACCCAGATCATCACCCACGCCGTCCTGCCGGCCGTGATTTCCTACATCTCGCTGTTCTACATCGTCCATCTCGAGGCAGCCAAGGCGGGCTTGCGCGCCCTGCCGCGTCCGGGCGAGCCCAAGCCCTGGCAGCAGCGCCTGATGGGCGTGCTGTTCGGTTTCCTGAGCTTCGCCGTGATCGCGTTCGCGGTCTATTACGGCATCGGCTGGCTCAAGCCAGCACTGGGCGGCGCCGCCTCCTGGGTGATCTCGGCCCTGATCGCCGCCGTCTACGTGGCGCTGATCGCCTATGGCTCGCGCTACCCTGAACTGGAGCTGGACGACCCGAACCAGCCGATCGTCAAGCTGCCGCTGGCCGGGGTCGTGTTCAAGACCGGCCTGCACTACATCCTGCCGGTGATCGTGCTGGTCTGGTGCCTGATGGTCGAGCAGTTCTCGCCCGGCCTTTCGGCGTTCTACGCCACGGCACTGATGATCGCGATCCTGCTGACCCAGCGCCCGCTGGCGGCCATGTTCCGCGGCCGCGGCGATCCGGCCGGCGCCTTCCGCCTGGGCTGGGACGACACGATCGACGGTCTGATCACCGGTGCCCGCAACATGATCGGCATCGCCATCGCCACCGCCACCGCCGGCATCATCGTCGGCACCGTGTCGCTCACCGGGATCGGCGCGGTACTGGCCGACCTGGTCGAGGTGCTGTCGATGGGCAACATCCTCTTGATGCTGATCCTGACCGCGGTCTTGAGCCTGATCCTGGGCATGGGACTGCCGACCACCGCCAACTACATCGTGGTGTCGAGCCTGCTCGCGCCGGTGATCGTCGAGGTTGGCCAGGCCAACGGACTGATCGTGCCGCTGATCGCCGTCCACCTGTTCGTGTTCTACTTCGGCATCATGGCCGACGTGACGCCGCCGGTGGGCTTGGCCTCGTTTGCCGCCGCCGCGATCTCCGGCGCCGACCCGATCCGCACCGGAATGGTCGCCACCTTCTACAGCATGCGCACGGCGCTGCTGCCGTTCCTGTTCATCTTCAACACCGACCTGCTCTTGATCAACGTCGACTTCCTGCACGGCGTGGCGATCTTCATCGTCGCCACGGTGGCCATGCTGCTGTTCGCGGCCGCCACCCAGGGCTGGTTCCTGACCAGGAGCCGCTGGTACGAGAGCCTGTTGCTGCTCCTCATCGCCTTCGCCCTGTTCCGGCCCGGTTTCTTCCTCGACCTGATCGTGCCGCCGTTCGAGGAGCGCCCGGGAGCCGAACTCGCCCAGGCGCTGGAAAGGGCCGAGCCGGGCACCAAGGTCCGGGTCACCGTCATGGGCCAGGACGCCGTCGGCAGCCCGCAGCAGATGGTGCTGCTCCTGCCGGTGGCCGAGGGTGCCACCGGCGAGGAGCGCCTGGAGGCTGCGGGCCTCACCCTGCTGCAGGAGGACGGCAAGACGCTGGTCGACGCCGCCGCCTTCGACAGCCCGGCCCAGGCGGCCGGCTTCGACTTCGACCAGGAGGTCCAGCGCGTCCAGGTGCCGGCCGCGCGGGTGCCCAAGGAGCTGATGTGGCTGCCCGCACTCCTGCTGCTGGCGCTGGTGGTCGTGCCGCAGCGTGCCCGGCTCGCCAGCCAGCCCACGCCGCAGCCCGTGTGAGGAGCGAACAGCCGATGTATCAAGACATCCTGCTGCCGGTCGATCTCGACCATCCGGGCACGGCACCGCGCGCGACCGCGGTGGCGCTGGCGCAGACGTTCGGCGCGCGCCTGCACGTGATGGCGGTGATGCCGGCCTACGAGCTGCCGATGATCTCGCAATACCTGCCGGCCGGCCACGAGCAGCACATGCGCGACGAGCTGCTGCAGCGGCTCCATGCCTTCGTCGCCGCCGAGGTGCCGCAAGGCGTCCCGTCCCAGTCGGTGATCGGCGAGGGCCGGATCTACGAGGAGATCCTGCGCGTCGCGAAGGAGCTGCCGGTCCAGCTGATCGTCATGGGCTCCCACCGGCCCGGCCTCGCCGACTTCCTGATCGGCTCCAACGCCCGCAAGGTGGTCCAGCATGCCAACTGCTCGGTCATGGTGGTGCGGGAGTAGCGACGGGACGGCCCGGCCGCTACATGCGTTCCTTGATGCCGACGCGGATCAGCCACCAATTGACCGGATAGGCGGTGGCGAAGCCCGCCAGCATGGCGATCTGCATCATGAACCAGAATTCCGGCGTCGGCACCCGCAGCTCGGTGTCGAACACGGAGCGGAAGATCCAGAAGTAGGCGATCGCCATGAAGCCGTACATGCCCAGCTGCCAGGAGGCGAGCGACAGGGCATCCGCCTTGACTGCCTGTATCAGGCCCTGGCCGACGCTGAGATTGCGCATGGGCTTGATCGTGAAATACTGGAAGATGACCCCGAAGACGAAGGCAAAGGCGAAGTCGAGGATCCACACGGCGAAGATCTTCTCGGCGAACAGCCACCGCCAGCCGAACCACACCGCCACCGTGGGCACCAGGAACGCCAGCCACTCGGCCACGACGTCGCCCAGGGTGCAACCGCTGCCGCAATGCGCGGCTCCCTTGCCGACCTGGGCCGGGAACGGCGTCTCGCGCTGGCTGGGCATGGGCTCGCCACGCGCCATGGCCGCTTCGGCGCGCCGGTCGGTCGCCAGGCGTCCATAGGTGAAATAACCCCACAGCGAGAGCACGGTCCCGAACAGCGCGGTGACTGGCCAGACGATGTTCATGATCCACATGTGCTGCGGGTGCCGCGCCACGTCGACCAGGATGACCAGGGCCGAGGCGGCGCCGAGCAGAAGGGCCGCGATCGCCAGGCCGTGCAACCATGCGGGGACCATGGCAACTCCCAGCCTCCGGGTCAGGTGCGGGCGCTGCCCGGCACCGTTGCATGGACAAGTCCGCGCGGCCTTTGATGGTTCCGGCCCCGTCGGGCGCGCGCCGCGCTGGCGTCTCCACCTTAGACGTGGCATCGCGGATGCCTCACGGGAGGAGAACCGGCATGGCGGCGACGGCGGACGCGGCGGGGACCGTGCGGATCGGGGGCGAGCTCGAGGTGGCGCGGCTGGGCTACGGCGCCATGCGGCTCACCGGGCAGCCGGGCAACTGGGGGCCGTACCCGGATCCGGCCGGCGCAATCGCGGTGCTGCGGCGCGCGGTCGAGCTGGGCGTGACGCTGATCGACACCGCGCACGCCTATGGGCCTGGGTTCAACGAGGCGCTGGTGGCCGAGGCGCTGCACCCTTATCCCGAGGGACTGGTCGATCACCACCAAGTGCGGGATCGCCAAGGTCGGGCCGGGCATCATGTACCGGGACAGCCGGCCCAAGGCGATCCGCACCATCTGCGAGGCCAGCCTGAAGCAGCTGCGCCTGGAGACCATCGACCTGCTGCAGCTGCACTGGGTCGACGAGGACACACCGATCGAAGAGGCGGTGGGCACCATGCTCGACCTGGTCCGCCAGGGCAAAGTGCGCCATGTCGGCATCTCCAACGTCACGCTGGACGAGTTCGAGCGCGCCCGCCGGACCGGCCATATCGCCTCGGTCCAGAACCGGTTCAGCCTTGCCCGGCAGGAGCATGGGGAGCTGGTCGACCGCTGCGCCGCGGCCGGGATCGTGTTCTTCCCCTACGGACCTCTCGACGCCGAGGCGTTCGCCCAGGGCGCACCCCTGGCCGAGGCCGGCGCCGGCCATGCCGCCGCCGCGCGGACGCGGGGCTGCACGCCGGCACAGCTGGCGCTGGCCTGGCTGCTCGCGCGCAGCCCGACCATGGTCCCGATCCCGGGCACCCGCTCGCTGCACCATCTGGAGGAGAACGTGGCCGCGGCCGCGATCCGGCTCACGGCGGAAGAGGTGCGGGCCATCGCCGCCGCCTGATCCGCGCATCCGGCGCCGGAGCCGCCGGAGTTGCTGAGCGGCAGGGTACCAAGGTGATCACCGGGATACGCAGACCAGATCGGGCGCAGCGGAACCTCCGGCGGCGAACGTCACGGACCCGCGGTCCCGGCAGAAGGTCCGCCGATCGGCGATCGTCGTGCTGCCGGTACCGCCCTGCTCGTCGGCCGGAGTGCCGGGCGGGCCTGCCCCGGGGCCCGGAGCCGGTCCAGGACCCGGTGCTGGGCCGGGACCGGGCGTCGGACCTGGGGACGGGCCTGGCTCGGGCGATGGACCCGGGCCAGGCGATGGACCGGGACCGGGCGACGGACCGGGGCCGGGCGACGGACCGGGGCCGGGCGACGGACCGGGGCCGGGCGACGGACCGGGGCCGGGGCCAGGACCAGGGCCCGGGCTGCCGGCGGCGCCGATCACGCGGGCCTCGCGGCGGTGCACCGCGATCTCGGACACCTGGATGGCATCGAGCCGGCCCTGGAGCCGCTCGACGCGCGCGGCCGGCGGATCGTCCATGCCGAGCAGGCTGCGGAGCGAGTGGGCCAGACTGCTCTCGCGACGGTCGCGCCGGCGCTCGACCTTCTGCAGCCGCCCGAAGCGCTCGACGCGGCGAGCGAGGGCCGGGTTGTCGGCTTCCGTCGCGCGGCGTTCAATTCGGTCGGCCAGCGCCCGCTCGCGCTGTTCCAGCTGCGCCTGGCTCTTCTGGAGCGTGCCGAACCGCCCGAGCCGGCCGGCCTCGACCGCCCGGGCCTGGCGCCGCTCCTGATGGATCTGCCGCTCTTGAATGTCCACGACTCGCTCGCGGAGCTGCCCGGTGCTGGCGCGCCGCTCTTTCTGCGCGGCAGCGCTGTCGCCGGGCTTCGCCGACCGTGCGCCGCGCTCCCGGTCGCGGGCGGCTTTTTGGGACTGGGCGCGATCGCCGCGCGAGTCGCGAGACGCCGCTCGGCCCTCCCGTCCGTCACGCGACGCCGAACGCCCATCCCGGCCGTCGCGGGCATAGGTTGGCATAGAAGGGATCGCCGCCACCGCCATGGCGGTGATCAGGACCAGCGCGAGCCTGGAGATCATCATCGATCGGCACCCACCCGCCGAGGCCTGTCCGCGTCAGCCGATCCGCTCGGCCACGGAATCGTGGCGCAGGAACGCGGGCCCGACCGGGTGGTTCCGCCCGTATGCGGGAGTCTTTGGTGCCGGCCTAGAACCGCGGCAGGTCGGGGAACTTCTGCTGGCCCTTGTGGACATGCATCCGGCCCAGCTCGGCGCAGCGGTGCAGCTTGGGGAACACCTTGCCCGGGTTGAGGATCTGGGTCGGGTCGAAGGCGCACTTGACCCGCTGCTGCTGGGCGAGGTCGTCCTCGTCGAACATGGTCTCCATGAGATCGCGCTTCTCGACGCCGACCCCATGCTCGCCGGTGAGCACGCCGCCGACCTCGACGCACAGGCGCAGGATGTCGGCGCCGAAGGCCTCGGCAGCCTCGAGCTCGCCGGGCAGGTTCGCGTCGTAGAGGATCAGCGGGTGCAGGTTGCCGTCGCCGGCGTGGAAGACGTTGGCGACGCGCAGCCCGTGCTTGCGCGACAGCTCCTGCATCCGGTCGAGCACGTTCGAGAGCTGCTTTCTCGGGATCGTGCCGTCCATGCACAGATAGTCGGGCGAGAGCCTGCCGGCGGCGGGGAAGGCGTTCTTGCGCCCGGCCCAGAAGGCCAGGCGCTCCTCCTCGCTCTCCGACACCTTGCTGAAGGTGCAGCCATGCTGCCGGGCGATGCTGCCGACCACGCCGATCAGATGGTCGACCTCGGCCGCCGGCCCGTCCAGCTCGCAGATCAGCAAGGATTGGGCGTCGCGCGGGTAGCCGGCACCGCAGAAATCCTCCGCGGCGTTGATCGCCGGGTGGTCCATCATCTCCAGCCCGCCCGGGATGATGCCGGCGGCGATGATCGAGGCCACGCACTGGCCGCCCTGGTCGACGGTGGGAAAGCCGATCAGCACCGCACGCGCGGTCTCGGGTTTCTGCAGGATGCGCACGGTGACCTCGGTCACCACGCCGAGCAGGCCCTCCGAGCCGGTCATCAGGCCCAGAAGATCGTAGCCGTCGGCGTCGAGATGCTTGCCGCCAAGGCGGATCACGTCGCCATTGGGCAGGACCAGCTCCAGGCCCAGGACGTTGTTGGTGGTGAGCCCGTATTTCAGGCAATGCACCCCGCCCGAGTTCTCGGCGATGTTGCCGCCGATGGTGCAGGCGATCTGCGAGGACGGGTCGGGCGCGTAGTAGAAGCCCCGGTGCTCGACCGCACGGGTGATGCCGAGATTGGTCACGCCGGGCTGGGCCGTGACGGTGCGGTTCTCGTAGTCGATCTCGAGGATGCGGTTGAACTTGCCCAGGCCCAGGACGATGCCGTCGGTCAGCGGCAGCGCCCCGCCCGAGAGCCCGGTGCCCGCACCGCGCGGCACCACCTTGACCTTCTCCGCGTCGCAAAAGCGCAGGATCGCCGCGACCTGCTCGGTCGTGGTCGGCAGGACCACGGCCATCGGCACCGTGCGGTAGGCGGTGAGACCGTCGCACTCGTAGGCGCGCAGCTCGTCCTCCGCGGCGATCACCCCCTCGCCCGGCACGATGCTGCGCAAGGCCGCGAGCACGCGCTCGCGCTTGGCCAGGACCTCGGCGTCGGGCTCGGGCATCTGCATTGGCGGCACTCTCGCTTGAACCAACGTGAGGATGGGTTCCGCGCGCTCTGCGGTCAACCGCGGCGGGTTGCCTGCGCCCGATCCCATGCTAGACAGCAGGTGAATCCCGGTTCGCCGGGGGGAAACATCGGGAGGAAGACATGCGCTTGGGGAGAACGGGCCCAGCCGTCGCGGCCGGGCTGTGCATCCTCGGTCTCGCCACCGCCGCGGCTGCCAACGGCTATCGCGACGTCGTCGTCACCCATTATCCCGCCACCGGCGAGGACGACCTGCTGACGGCCGGGCTCGGTGCCACCGGCCTGCAGGTCGCGCCACCGCCGGCGGTCGACGATCCGACCGACCCGGCGCAGCTGCGCCGCCTCGCGATCTACAACAACTACCGCGCCCTGGTCGACACGAGCGCCGGCGGCGGCTACGGCACGCTCTACGGGCCCACGGTCGCGCCACCGAAAGAGGCGGGCCCGGACGGGCAGATCTACGGCTGGGAATATCTGACCTACGCCGACCGGCACGGGCCGGGCCGCAACGTCACCATGATGGTGCAGATCCCCGACTTCTTCGGCCAGCACGGCCGCCCGGCCTGCATCGTCACCGGGCCGTCCTCGGGCTCGCGCGGCGTGTACGGCGCCATCGGCACCTCGGGCGAATGGGGCCTCAAGCAGGGCTGCGCGGTGGCCTACACCGACAAGGGCACCGGCATCGGCGCGCACGACCTCGCCGGCGGCACGGTGACGACGCTGCGCGGCGTGCGCGAGACCGTGGCCGAGGCGGGGAACGATTCGAACTTCACCGCCAAGGTTCCGCCGCGCAAGCTCGAGCACTATCTCGAGCGCCTGCCGGAGCGCTGGGCCTGGAAGCACGCGCATTCGCGCGCCAATCCCGAGGCCGACTGGGACGAGGACGTGCTGGACTCGATCGCGTTCGCGTTCTGGGCGCTCGAGAACCGGTATGGCCGGCATTTCGGGGCGAACAACACGCTCGTGATCGCGTCGAGCGTCTCCAACGGCGGGGCGGCGTCGCTGCGGGCGGCCGAGATCGCGCAGCCGGGCCTGATCGACGGCGTCGTGGTCTCCGAGCCCAACGTCAACCCGCGCTACGATCCGCGCTTCGGCATCGAGCAGGGCGGCGGGCCGGTGCTCTACCGCCACAGCCGGCCGCTCTACGACTATCTTTCGATGGTCGATCTCTACCAGGCCTGCGCCAACCTGGCCCAGCCGGAGGCCCCCTATTTCGGGTCGGCGGTCCCCGCCGACGATGCCCTGGAGCAGGCGCGCTGCCTGTCGCTGCACGAGGCCGGGCTGCTCGCCGCGGCCGATGCCGCGGACTGGCCCGCCGAGGCGCAGGCGCGCCTCAACCGCTACGGGCTGCTGCCCGAGCAGAACATCGTGGCGCCGTCCTACTGGGGTTTCTACGTCCACCAGGCGGTGGTCGTGACCTACGCCAACGCCTATGCCCGCGCCGCCGTCACCGACGATCTGTGCGGCTACTCGTTCGCCGCCGCCTCGCTCGCCGCACCGGCGCCGGCAGCGCTGCCCGCCGCAAGCGCGGCGCTGCTGTTCAGCACCGGCAACGGCATCCCGCCCACCGGCGGCATCGGCGTCGTCAACGACCTGGCGCCGGGCGGACCGCTCTACGATCCGGTCTCGGTCTCGCCGACCTTCGGCCGGGCCGACCAGAACCTCGACGGTGCCGTCTGCCTCCGCTCGCTGTGGCTGGGTCGGCCGCAGGCCGACACGGGTCGCAAGGCGCCGCTGCCCTATCGCCTGCGCCTCGCCAAGGGCGTGGCCGGGATCCTGGCCTCGGGCCGGCTGCGCGGGACGCCCACCATCATCCTGCACGGTCGCAGCGACGCGCTGGTCGCACCCAACCACAGCTCGCGCGCCTATTATGGCCTGAACCAGCTGCGCGAAGGGCCGCGGGCGCCGACGCGCTACTACGAGGTCACCAACGCGCAGCATCTCGACGCCTTCAACTTCCTGCCCGGCTACAACGACCGGTTCATCCCCCTGCACAAATACTTCATCGAGGCCCTGGACCTGATGTGGGCGCACCTGACCGACGGCGCAGCACTGCCGGCGAGCCAGGTCGTCGCCACCACGCCGCGCGCCGGCGGGATCCCGATCACGGTCGCCAACGTGCCGCCGATCGCCACCGACCCCGGCGACGAGGCGATCCGCTTCCGCCGCAACGTGCTGCACATCCCGGACTGAGCGGCATCGGGTCTGCTATCCTCCCCGGACACCGCTCCGGGGAGGACCAGCCTTGCGCGCGTTCATCGTGCGGCCGTTCGGCACCAAGAACGACCGGGAAGGCCGTCCGATCGACTTCGACGCGGTCGAGAAGGCGCTGATCGCTCCAGCGCTCGCCTGGCACGGCATCGAGGGCCGGACCACCGGCGAGATCGCGGCGGCGGGGAACATCCGCGAGGACATGTTCCGGATGCTGATCGCGGCGGACGTGGTGATCGCCGACGTCTCCATCCACAACGCCAACGTGTTCTACGAGCTGGGTATCCGCCACGCCCTGCGGCCGGCGCGGACGATCATGATCCGCTGCCGGGCGGACCAGACCGTGTTCGACCTGCAGACCGACCGCTACCTCGAATATGACCGCGACCGGCCCGGAGCCAGCAAGTCGGCGCTGGTCGGGGCCTTGGATCAGACCCTGGCCGGGGCGCGCGTGGACAGTCCGGTCTACCTGCTGCTGCCGCGGCTCGCCGCGCCGCCGCGCGCAGTGCTGCTGCCCCCGCCCCTGGGCTTCGGCGAGGAGGTCGAGCGCGCCAGGGCCGACGGGCAGGCCGGCGATCTCGAGCTGCTGGCCGACGAGGCGCGTGGCTTCGAATGGGAGAGCGTGGGCCTGCGCCAGGTCGGGCGGGCGCAGTTCCAGCTCGGCGCCTGGGACGGTGCCCGGATCACTTGGGAAGCCGTGTGCGAACTCGAGGGTGCGGAGGATCTGGAGGCCAACACGCACCTGGCCACGGTCCACCAGCGCCTGGACGATCCGGTCCGCTCCGACCAGGCGATCCAGCGGGCGCTGACGAGTGCCGAGGCCGGCGGCCGGGAGCGGGCCGAGCTCTGGGCGCTGAGGGGGCGCAACGCCAAGGCCAACTGGCGGCAGGACTGGGCGGGGGCCGCGGAGAAGCGGACCGCCGCCCTGCGCTCGCCCTGGCTGGACAAGGCGGCCGCGGCCTACGAGGCGGGGTTCGCCGAGGACCGCAATCACTTCTACTCCGGGATCAACGCCCTGGGCCTGCGGGTGGTGGAGGCCGAACTTGCGGGGCTCGTGCCCGAGGTCTGGTCCGAGCGCCTGGAGGATCGCCAGGACCCCGCCCAGGAGCTGGACGCTCTCGTCGCCGCGCGCGACCGGCTGGCGGTGGCGGTCGAATTCTCGCTGCAATCCGCCAGGCAGCGCCTGGAGCGCACCGGCAAGGCGGACGTCTGGACCGACATCAGCGGAGCCGATCTGCGTCTGCTGACCTCGTCGCGGCCGGCTTCGGTCGCCAACGCCTATCGCCGTGCCCTGGCCGGCCAGCCGCAGTTCGCGATCGCCGCGGCGCGCCGGCAGTTGGCGCTCTATCGCGAACTCGGCCTGCGCACCGCCCAGGTGGACGCGGCGCTCGAGGCCTTCCCGCCCGCGCCGGAGCCGGCCGCCGCCGCCGAACGGCCGCCGCGGGTGGTGCTGTTCACCGGTCACATGATCGACGCGCCGGGGCGCAAGGCGAGGCGCTTCCCGCCGGACCGGGAAGCGACGGCGCGCGAGGCGATCAGGTCCGCGCTGGCGGCGGAGCTGGCGCTCACCGGCAGCATCGAGATCGGCATCGCCGGGGGCGCCAACGGCGGTGACCTGCTCTTCCACGAGGTCTGCGCCGAGCTCGGCGTCGCCACCCGACTCTACCTGACGCTGCCGCCCTCCCAATTCGTGGTCGAATCGGTCCAGCAGGCGGGACCGGATTGGGTCGAGCGCTTCCGGCGCGCCTGCGAGCGTCTGCCGCAGCGCGAGCTGGCCCGGACCAAGGAGCTGCCCGGCTGGCTCGCCGGCAAGCCCCGCTACGACATCTGGCAGCGCAGCAATCTGTGGATGCTGCACGCCGCGCTGGCGCTGGGGCGCGACCAGGTCACGCTGATCGCGCTGTGGGACGGGGAGAAGGGCGACGGCCCCGGCGGCACCGAGCACATGGTGGCGAAGGCCAGGGCGCGTGGCGCCAAGGTGGTGATCCTGGACACCCAGGAGCTGTTCGGCCTTGGCAGCTAGCCCGGCCGTTGCGGCTCGCGCTCCGCCTCGGTCATCGGCACCACCAGCGCCGGGCCGCGCCCGCCCGCCTCCCGCTTCTCGCGCAGCTGCTGCAGCCGGGCATCCAGTCGGGCCAGCGCCGCCTCGACCTGCGCGGTGCCGTCGAGCCACTGCTTGTGCTCGGCTTCGAGCTGGGCCGTCACCGCGTCGGCGAAGGCGGTGAGCGCCTCGGGCCGGCCGGCGGCGATCTCGCCCGCCACTTCGTCGACGCGGGTCGAGAGCTGGTCCAGCGCCACGGCCGCCTCCTCGTAGCGGTCGGCGTTGGCGCGGTCGCGGCGTAGCTCCTCGCGGTTGAGCGCGTAGGCCATGACCGCGGCTCCCAGCACGCCGGCCAGCGCCAGCCAGCTCAGGCTCTCCTCGAACGCGGCGATGGTGGCGGCGCTGCCGCCGAGGAAGGTCAGCGCGGTCGCGAGGCCGCCCCAGCGGCTGGTCCGGTCGGAGGAGAGGCGATGGGAGCTGCCGCGCTCGGCCAGCCAGGCGCGCTGGTGCTCGAGCAGATGGCGGCAGAACAGGGCGAGGCCGACGGCCGCGGCGGCGGGACCGGCCGCGGCGGCACGGCGGGCGATGGCGCGGAAGACCTCCAGCCGGGCGACCTCGGCGCGGCCGCGCATGTTGAGCCAGCGGCGCAGCCGGTCGCCCTCGCGCGCCCGGTAGCTGTAGAGCGCCGCCATGGCACCGAGCACCAGGGCGGCGAGGCCCAGCGCCAGCGGAATGGCGCTGGTCCAGGCCAGACCCAGCATCGGCAGCAGGACCGGACCGGCCAGTACCAAGCTGCTCAGCACCGCCGCCGCCATCAGCGACAGGTTGGCGGCGGTGGCCTCATGGAACAGGCGCCCGCGCTGCCGGATCGCCTCCTCGTTGCAGCGCGCATAGGTGCCGCGATGCGCCCGCACCTCGGAGCAGCCCAGGATCCGTGCCAGCTCGGGCGCCGGGTCGCGCAGGCGGCCGGCTGCTGCGTCCAGGGCGTCGACCCCGCCCGCGCCGCCGGCGAGCGCCTCTCCGGCACGGGCATAGGCGGCGGCGATCTCGGCCTGCTGATCCGGCATGGCACGCTCCTCCCCTGGCACGACGGCCTTCCCGGGCACGACGGCGGTCAACCTCGCGCGGTCCCGCGCCCCACGCAGTGATAGACCGCACATCCGCCCGGACGTAAGCCAGTGGGCATGGCCGACGTGTTCATCAGCTACGCCCGCGAGGACCGGCCGCTGGCGGCACGGCTCGCGCACGCGCTGGAGTCGGGCGGGCGGACGGTCTGGTGGGACCGGGAGATCCTGCCGGGCACCGACTTCGCCGAGCTGATCGGGGCCGAGCTCGCCCGGGCCAAGGCGGTGGTGGTGATCTGGTCGCCGGCCTCGGTGGCGTCGCGCTGGGTGCGCGACGAGGCGCATGAGGGCCTGGATCGCGGCGTGCTGGTGCCGGTGCTCGCCGGCGTCGCGGAACCGCCGCTCGGCTACCGGTCGCTGCACGCGGTCGACCTGGGCGGCTGGACGGGCGGCGAGGATGCGGCGCTCACCGACCTCGAGCTCGCGATCGACGCCCTGCGCACCGGCATCCCGGTCGGCGACCGGCCCGAACTGGCGCCGCCGACGCCACCGCCTTGGCGCCGATGGCTATCCCTGCTGCGGGTGCCCCTGGCGCTGGCCGCCGTCGCGGCACTCGGCCTCGGCGCCTGGCTGTTGCTCCCGTCGCTGATCGAGTGGCGCGACAACCGGGAGCGGCCGAAGCTGCCGGAGCCCGGGGCGGGCGACGTGGTCAGCCGGTTCCAGGATTGCCCGGACTGTCCGGAGATGCTGGCGCTGCCGGCCGGCCCGTTCGGCATGGGCGCTTCCTGGTGGGACCGCGACGCCCAGTCGGACGAACGGCCGCGCGTGACGGTCACGGTCGCGGGACCGTTCGCGATCGGCCGCACCGAGGTCACCTTCGCCGAGTGGGAGGCGTGCCGGTCCGGGGGCGGCTGCGGCGGGCGGGTTCCCGACGATGCCGGCTTCGGCCGTGCCCGGCACCCGGTGATCGACGTCGACTGGAACGACGCCCAGGCCTACCTCGCCTGGCTGCGGCGGCACACCGGCCGGCCCTATCGCCTGCCGACCGAGGCCGAGTGGGAATATGCCTGCCGGGCCGGCACGTCGACCGCCTATCCGTTCGGCGACGCGATCGGGCCGGCGCTGGCCAATTACGACCGCAAGCATCCCGGCACGCGGGAGGTCGCGAGCTACCCGCCCAATCCCTGGGGCCTCCACGACATGAACGGCAATGTCTGGGAGTGGGTGGAGGACGTCTGGAACGACGGCCATGGCGGCAGGCCGGCCGACGCGGCGGCGCGCACGGGCGGCCCCGACCCGCAGGAGCACGTCATCAAGGGCGGCTCGTGGGACGACCGCGCCCGGCGCGTGCGCTGCGCCAGCCGCAACGGCATGGACGACACTCACCGCGAGGACGAGATCGGCTTCCGGGTGGCGCTGCCGCTGGACGGGTAGGGGTGCGACCTCGCAGGCATGAGTGGAGCATGGCCATGACCGACCTCGCCGAGATCTATCGGGCCTATATCGGCTGTCTGAACGAGCGCGACTGGGCGGCGCTCGGCCGGTTCGTCCACGCCGACGCGCACCACAATGGCCGGCGGCTCGGGGTGGCGGGCTATCGCCTGATGCTGGAGCGGGACGTCGCCCAGATCCCGGACCTGCGCTTCCACATCGACCTGCTGGTCGTGGAGCCGCCATTCGTGGCGAGCCGGCTGGCATTCGACTGCACGCCGGTCGGAACGTTCCTCGGGCTGCAGGTGGACGGCAGGCGCGTCGCCTTCACCGAGAACGTTTTCTACGAATTCCTGCAAGGCAAGATCCGGCAGGTATGGTCGGTCGTCGACAGGGCCGCGATCGAGGCCCAGCTTCAGGACCGCCCGGCGGAAGACTAGCGGCTGCGGGCGGTGTCCTGGACGAAGTCCAAGACGGCGCGGACCTTGGACGCCGCTGCTGGAGGTGATCGCCGGCCTCGCACGGCGGGTGCCGTAGCGCGTCGGGTCAGGCGCGGCGCTCCTCGGCGCCTTCGGCCGCCAGCAGGAGGTTGGCGCGCACCGAGCGCAGGTGCAGCCGCATCGCCTCGGCCGCCGCACCCGGGTCGCGCTCGCCGATGGCCGCCACCAGCCGGTCGTGCTCGGCAAAGCTGTGATGGCTGGGATCGGGCCGGGCGGCGAACCGGCGCAGGCGACCCCAGGTGACGGTGCGCCGGATGGTGTTCAGGCCGTCGAACAGGGCCAGCAGGACGATGTTGGCGGTGGCCTGGGCGACGACGCGGTGCAGCCGGTTGTCCCAATATTCGTAGCTGCGCCAGTCGCCGGCACCGCGGCTCTCGTGGACGCATTCGGCCAGCTCGTCCAGGTCGGCCGGCGTGGCGTGGAGCGCCGCCAGCCGGGCCAGCTCCGGCTCGAGCGCGAGGCGGGCCTCCATCACCCCGGCCGGGTTGGTCCGGCGGGCGACGTCGGTGAGGTCCTGGACGGTCGCCACCGGACGGTTGCCGACGAAGGTGCCGCGCCCGACATGGCGCCAGATCAGCCCCTCGGCTTCGAGGTCGGCCAGTGCCCGGCGCAGGTTGCCGCGGCTGACGCCCAACTCCTCGGCCAGCTGGCGCTCGGCCGGCAGGCGCGCTCCGGCGAAGCGGCCTTCATGCGCCAGATAGGCCCGCAGCTGGGTCAGGACACCTTGGGTTTCGCCGTCGATCATGAACCAATCTTCGATCGATCCCGATATTGGTCAGGAATCGCTAGCCGCATTTCCGACCGTTTGCAAGCTTGACAGGCGGGCGTCCATGCCAGATGGTTCGAACCAAAGCTCGATTGGTACAATCGTCGAGCATGTCAGGGAGTCTGTCGCGATGAATCTCACCCGTCGTCTGATGCTCGGCGTGGCGGCCAGCGCCCTGCTCGTGGCGGCCGCCGCCGTCCCGCCCGCGGCCGCCGCCGGCAAGATCCGCATCGCCTTCGGCGACATCGCGACGGTCGAGACCCTGAACTTCCTGATCGCGGTCGAGCGCGCCAAGGAGCGCGGCGTCGACATCGAGGTCACCTACTTCAAGTCCGAGGACATCGCCGCCCAGGCGGTGGTCGGCGGGCAGGCCGACGTCGGCGTGGGCGCCCCCTACACGGTGCTGCAGAAGGTCAAGGCGCCGATCCGCATCTTCTACCAGATGAGCACGCTGCGCTTCTTCCCGGTGGTCAACACCGAGTTCTACCAGGACTGGAAGGATCTGGACGGGCAGGAGATCGCCGTCCACTCGCGCGGTTCCGGCACCGAGGCGATCATGCAGCTGATGGCCAAGCGCCAGGGCATCGAATACGGCAACATCTCCTACGTGCCGGGCTCGGAGGTCCGCGCGGCGGCACTGCTGCAGGGCCATATCAAGGCCACCATCGTCGATTTCGACCAATTGGCGGATCGTCCAGGAAAAGGGCGGCGACAAGTTCAAGGTGCTGGCGATCGAGAACGTCGACGCCACCGACGAGGCGCTCTACGCCAACACCGACTTCCTCTCCCGCGAGCAGGAGGCCGTCGACATCCTGGTCGAGGAGCTGGTCCGGACCTGGCGCGAGATCAACGCCGACCCGGACGTGGTGGTCGAGCTGCGCGCCAAGTACAACCTCCTGCCCGACCTGCCGGCCGAACTCGAGCCGGAGGTCGTGCCCTACTTCGAGAGCTCGGTGGCCAGCGGCACCTTCCCCGACGATGGCGGCGGTGCCGAGGCGGCCAGGGCCGACTTCGAGTTCAATGCGCTCGCCGGCAAGCTCGAGGGCGATCCCGCGACCCTGGTGGTCGAGGACTTCTGGGAGCTGGGGCCGCTCGACCGCGCGGTGGCCAAGCTCGGGCCGGGCTGAGTGGCGCTGCCGCTCGACGCGGTCGCGGCCGGCCGGCCGGATGCGGCGGGCTGGCCCGCCGTCCCCGGCTGGGTGTGGCGCGTGCTGTCGGTCGCGGTCGTGGCGCTCGCCTGGGAGCTCGCCGGGCGGGTGCCGATCAGCTTCGCCTTCCCGACCTTCTCGGCGACCATGGCGGCGCTGTTCGACCTCGTGCTCAGCGGCGAGCTGCCGCGCGCCTATCTCTCGACCCTGCAGCCCTTGGTGATCGGCGTCGTGCTGTCGGCCGTGGCCGGCGTCGGGCTCGGCGTCGCCATGGGCCTGTCGCGCGGGCTGGAATGGCTGGGGGCGCCTCTGTTCACCGTGCTGCAGGCGGCACCCATGGCCGCACTGATCCCGCTGATCACCTTCGTCTACGGCATCGGCCTGACCTCCAAGGTGATCGCGGTCGTGCATCCTGGCGCATGCCGGTGATCGTGCTCAACTCGTTCGGTGCCGTGCGCAACGCCAGTCCGTCGCTGATCCAGATGTGCCGCGCGTTCCTCGGCAGTCGCTGGCAGCAGGTGGCGAAGGTGATCATCCCCGACGCGGCGCCGGTGATCTTCGCCGGGCTGCGGCTGGGCGTGGCCGCGGGCTTCATCGGCGTGGTCCTGGCCGAACTCCTGATCACGCCCACCGGCATCGGCGACCTGATCACCTACTACCGCTCCATGGCGGACTATGCGCAGATGTACGCCACCATCCTCTCGATCATCGTCTTCTCCGCCGTGACCATCGAGCTGCTCGGCCAGCTCGAGACCCGCCTGTTCCGCCCGGAGCGGCGTGGCCGATGAGCGTCGTCGCCATGCCGCTCGCACCCTCGGCCGGCACGGCGGACGACGCCGCGGTCGAGGTGCGCCATGTCGGCAAGGTCTATCCCGGCGGCACCGAGGCGCTGAACGACATCAACCTGCGCTTCCCGCGCGGCCAGCTCACCACGCTGCTGGGCCCCAGCGGCTGCGGCAAGACCACGCTGCTCAAGATCATTGCCGGGCTGATCCCGGCCACCGGCGGCAGTGTCCTGGTCAATGGCCGGACGGTCACGGCACCCGGGCCCGAGCGCGCCTTCGTCTTCCAGGACTTCGCCCTCCTGCCCTGGGCCACCACGCTGCGCAACGCCGCCTTCGGGCTCGAGCTGCGCGGGGTCTCGCAGGCCGAGCGCGAGGACATCGCGCGCCAGCACCTGCACGAGGTCGGGCTCGCCGGCTTCGAGGAGCGCTACCCGCACGAGCTCTCGGGCGGCATGCGCCAGCGCGTCGGTCTCGCCCGGGCGCTGGCGGTCGACGCCGACGTGCTGCTCATGGACGAGCCGTTCTCCGCCGTCGACGAGCAGACCCGGCGCAAGTTCCAGGAGGACCTGCTGCGCCTGGTCGCGGTCGAGAAGAAGACCTTCATCTTCGTCACCCACTCGATCGAGGAGGCGGTCTACGTCTCCGACCGGGTGGTGCTGCTGTCGCGGCGGCCGGGCCAGGTCTGGCGCGAGATCGAGACCAGCCTGGGCTCCCAGGGCGACCCCGACGAGATCCGCCGCAGCCGCCACTATCTCGACCTGGTCGACGAGATCTGGCAGCTCCTCAAGCAATATGTCGAGTAGGAGCGGCGCGATGCCCGGCCTCCTGCGCCGCTTCCCGATGGCAACCTCGCTCCTGGCCTGGGCGCTGATCTGGGAGCTGGTCGGCCGCCTGGGCCTGGTCCAGCTCCTGCCGCCCCTCACCGCGGTCCTGGGTGCGATGGGCGACGTCGTGCTCACCGGCACCTTCGCCCGCGCCGCCCTCGACACGCTCCTGGCCTTCGTGGCCGGCATGGCGATCGCGATCGCGGCCGGCGTGCCGCTGGGCGTGGCCATGGGCCGGTCCAAGGTCGCCGACGACTTCCTGGGCCTGTGGGTCAACCTGTTCCTGAGCGCGCCGCTGACGGCACTGGTGCCGGTGATCATGATCCTGTTCGGCTTCGGCCAGACCACGATCATCGTCACCGTGGTCATGTTCGCGATCTGGATCATCGTCCTCGACACCCGCGCCGGAGTGCGCAACGCCAGCCCGTCGCTGGTCGAGATGGCACGCTCGTTCGGCGCCACGCCCGTGCAGCTCTACGGCAAGGTCCTGCTGCTGTCGGCCCTGCCGGAGATCCTGACCGGCATCCGGCTCGGCGTGATCCGCGGCGTCAAGGGCGTGGTGATCGGCCAGCTTCTGGTGTCGATCGTGGGCCTGGGCGAGCTGTTCGAGCTCTATTCGCGCAGCTTCCTTCTGGAGCCGTTCTGGGCCCTGACCCTGATCCTGTTCGCGTTCGCCATCGTCCTTGCCGAGGGCGTGGCAGCACTGGAGCGGCGGGTGGAGTATTTCGCGGGCACGCGCGGCTAGACGCGCGGCACCCGGCAACATGAGGAGAGGACGCAGATGGATCAGCCGGCTGCCACCGGGAAGACCCGGTACGTCATCACGCCGCCGCCCGCGGTCGGTTTGCCGGTCGAGGGCGAGTCCGGCCTGTTCCCGGTGCGCCGGGTCTACTGCGTCGGGCGCAACTACGCCGAGCACGCGCGCGAGATGGGGCACGATCCCAACCGCGAGCCGCCGTTCTTCTTCGCCAAGCCGGCCGACGCGCTGACGACCGACGGGCGGTTTCCCTACCCGCAGGCGACCAAGGACGTGCATCACGAGATCGAGCTCGTCGTGGCCCTGGGCAAGGGTGGCCGCAACATCCCGGTCGACCGGGCGCTGGACTGCATCTGGGGCTACGGCGTCGGCCTCGACATGACCCGGCGCGACCTGCAGGCCGAGGCCAAGAAGGCCGGCCGGCCCTGGGACACGGCCAAGGGCTTCGACGCCTCCGCACCGATCTCGCCCCTGGTGCCCGCCGCCCGGATCGGCCACCCGAGCAGTGGCGAGATCTGGCTCGACGTCAATGGCGAGCGGCGCCAGACCGGTGACCTCGCCCAGCTGATCTGGAAGATCGACGAGACGATCAGCTACCTGTCCGGGCTGTTCGAGCTGGCGCCGGGCGACCTGATCTTCACCGGCACCCCGGCCGGCGTGGCGGCGGTCAAGCCCGGCGACCAGCTGCACGGCCATGTCGACGGCGTGGGCGAGCTGCGGGTCGACGTGACCGGCTGAGCGGCCGGCCGCCCCTCTTCCAACCGCACATCCTCCGGCGGCGAAGCTATGGCTTCGCCGCCATTCCTGTTGCATCGGCGGCACAATCCTCGACCTGAGGTGCCGCCGGAGCCGTCCGCACCAAACCACAGCCAACCTGTTGCAGGGCCGACTGCTAGATTGGCGGCTGGAAAAGCCGGCAGGCAATGCCGGCACCGCGTGACTCACCGCATTGCCCGCGGCGCGTCGGCAAGGGAGGCAGCTCCAACAGGTTTCGGCCTGGCGCCCGCAAGAGGCACCAAGGAGGAGAAGACGATCCATGCAGCGCCTTGCGGTCGGCCTTGCCCTGGCATCGCTGATGTCGCTTCCGGGGGTTCCCGCCCTGGCCGCGGCATCGTTCAGCTATTCGGTCGTCGACACCGCCGGTCCGGCCAAGGCCTGGGGCAAGGCCTCCGGCGACATCGATGGCGACGGTCGCGTCGATTTCCTGATCGGCGGCCATGCCGATTCGGGTTCCGGCCTCTACTGGTACCGCAATCCCGACTGGAGGCGGCAGACCATCAGCCGGCATGCGCAGGTCGGCACCGACATCGAGGTGGTCGACCTCAATCGTGACGGCCGGCCCGACATCGTCGCCACCACCGACACCGACGGCGTCCCGGGCATCACCGCGTTCGTCAACACCTTCCGCGGCTGGAAGGCGCGGCGGCTGGTCGGCGGCGTCCGCCTGCACGATGTCGAGGTCGCCGACGTGAATGGCGACGGCCTGCTCGACCTGGTCGGCCGCGGCCAGAGCAAGCTCGGCAACCGAGTGCGCATCTGGCGCCAGGGGCCGCCGAACCGGTGGACCCACAGCTCGATCGCCCTGCCGATCGAGAACGGCGACGGGCTCAAGGTCGCTGATCTCGACCGTGACGGCCGGCCGGACATCGTGATCCCGCGCTACTGGTTCAAGAATGTCGGCACCACGGCGGTCCCGGAGTTCGTGCGCATCACCTACAACCTGGCGGCCCCGCCCAATGGCGTGGTGGCGCTGGGCCGGATCGACGAGGACCGGCTGGTCGACATCGTGGTCTCGCCCGCCCATCGCGCCGGCACGTTCGGCCGCGTCTCCTGGTTCAAGGCACCCGAGCATCCGGCGGACGGGACGCCGTGGAGCGAGACGGTGATCGAGAGCGGCGTCGAGCGCGACGGGCATTTCGTCGGCATCGGCGATTTCGACGGCGACGGACACAATGACGTCGCCACCGCGATGACCGAGCTCACCCGCCGCCCGCAGATCAAGCTCTACTTCAATCCCAAGGGTACGGGCGAGCTGACCGGGCCGCAGGTCCTGGCCAACACCAGCTCGCACAACATGCAGGTCATGGACCTCGACAATGACGGCAACCTGTCGCTGATGGGTGCCGACTACGACCGGCGCGACCGCACGCGGATCAAGCTCTGGCGCAGCACCCAGTACTGACCCGCTTCAGCCGCGGCGCCGGCCCGCGCCGGCCAGCAGGCGCGCCTCCTCGACCACGGCACGCGCATGGCGGCCGTGGCCGATCCGGCCGCCCGGATCGAATGCCTCGACCTCGAACAGGTGCAGCCTGCCCTCGGTGCCGAGATAGCGCGCGCGGGTGACGACCCGCGCGCCGACCGGGGTCGGTGCTGCATGCTCCACCTCGACCCGCACGCCGACCGAGAGCTCGCCCGGCCGCAGATGCGGCCGCAGCAGCTTGGCCGCGGCGCGCTCCATCTCCCCGACCATGGTCCGCGTCGCCAGGACCTCGGGATAGGCCTCCCCGGGCTCGACACCCAGCCGCGCGGCGGTGTCGCCCGCGGAGACCACCAACTCCACCTCGGCTTCGGCGCCGACTTCGGCTATCACGCCCATGCCTCTCCTTCCCCGGATGGAACCATCCCCGTCCTGCCGCGCTAACCGGTCCGGAATCAAGCACGCCGTCCCCCTCGGCGCCAATGGACGGCGGCATCGTCCGCCGCGGCAATCGGAAAGAACAATTTCATGCGCAGCCAGATCGGCCGTCTGCTCACCCTCGCCATGTGCATGTTGACCGGGGGCGGGGCCCTCGCCGCATCCTCGTTCAGCCCCGTCGTGATCGACCCTGAGGGACCGCCCAAGGCCTGGGGCAAGGCCGCAGCCGACCTCGACGGCGACGGTCGCGTCGATTTCCTGCTCGGCGGCCACTCGGAGGAGCGGCCCGGGCTCTACTGGTATCGCAGCTCCGACTGGCAGCGGACAGCCATCAGCACCCGGGCCGTGGTCGGCACGGACATCGAGGTGGTGGACCTCGACCGCGACGGCCGGCTGGACATCGTCGCCACCACCGACACGGGCGGCGTGACGGGTCTGACCGCCTTCGTGTCGACCGATCGGGGCTGGCGGGCACGCCAACTGGTCTCGGGCTACAAGCTGCACGATGTCGAGGTGGCGGACCTGGACCTGGACGGCCTGCCCGACCTCGTGGCGCGCGGCCAGAGCCGCCACGGCAACCGGCTGCATCTCTGGCGGCAGTGGCCCGCCGGCCGCTGGACGCATCGCACGATCGGCCTGCCCGTCGAGGATGGCGACGGGCTGAAGGTCGCCGACCTCGACCTGGACGGCCGGCCCGACATCGTCCTCCCGCGCCATTGGTTCAGGAATATCGGGACGGTCGGCCTGCTGGCCTTCACCGGCTTCACCTACAATGCGGCGGCTCCCGCCAACGGCGTCGTCGCCATAGGCCAGATCGACGGCGACGGCCGCCCGGACATCGTGGTGACGCCGGCACACCGGGCCGGCACCCTCGGCCGCGTCTCCTGGTTCAAGGCGCCGGCCGATCCGGCCGCCGGCACGCCCTGGGCCGAGATCGTGGTCGAGGACGGCGTCGAGGCCGACGTGCATTTCGCGGGCATCGCCGATTTCGACGGCGACGGGTATGCCGACCTCGCCACCGCCGCCACCGAGCTCACCGCCGCACCTGCCATCAAGATCTACTACAATCAGGGTGGCCACGGCACCTTCGGACCGCCGCAGATCCTGGCCGCCACCAGCTCGCACAACATGCAGGTCGTCGACGCCGACGGGA
Organism: uncultured Alphaproteobacteria bacterium; assembly: GCA_963720725.1. Taxonomy (GTDB): domain Bacteria; phylum Pseudomonadota; class Alphaproteobacteria; order Geminicoccales; family Geminicoccaceae; genus Benzoatithermus. Next base: position 215,015 of record CAVRGN010000013.1, on the reverse strand, counting down.
GCGGCAGGCCGTCGCTGATGGGGGCGGACTACGACCGGACCGGGCGCACCGCGGTCCAGCTCTGGCGCAACGACGGCTGAGCGCCGACGCTTGCTTCCAGGTGCGGATCCCGGCACTTGATCGCGGCGGTCGGGGCCGCCGCGGCGCCGGCATGACTTGGGGTCCGCCCACAGGTGGCCAGCCCGATCGAGCGCAAGCTCACCACCATCCTCGCGGCCGACGTCGAGGGCTACAGCCGGCTGATGGCCGCCGACGAGGTGGCGGCGATGGCGGCGCTTCGGGATTCCCGCGCGGTGTTCGCCCGGCTGATCGAGCGCCACCGTGGCCGGATCGCCAACACCGCCGGCGACGGGCTGATCGCCGATTTCCCGAGCGTGGTCGAGGCGGTGCAGTGCGCGGCCGAGGTGCAGACCGAGCTTGCGGCCCGCACCCGCCGCGAGGCGCCGGCTCGCGCCATGCGCTTTCGCATCGGCGTGCATCTGGGCGACGTGATGGTCGATGGCGGCGACCTGTTCGGCGAGGGCGTCAACCTGGCGGCCCGCCTGCAGACCATGGCCGAGCCCGGCGGGGTCCTGATCTCGCAACCCGTGTACGACCAGGTGCGCAGCAAGCTGTCGCTCGGCTACGAGTTCCTGGGCGAGCGACAGCCCAAGAATCTCGACGAATGGGTGCCGGTCTACCGTCTGCTGATGGACGGCTCGACCGCGTCCGCCAGCCCGCGCGAGCAAGCGCGCCCGGCGCCGCGACCCGCCCCTCCGCTCTCGGCACCGTCGACGACCGTGCGCCTGATCCAAACACTGGGCATCGTCTGGCTGCTCCTGCTCGCGATCGACCTCAGCACCGGTGCCGAGCTTTGGGCGGTGTGGCCCGGCATTGCCTTCCTGGCCGCCATCGGCCTGCAGGCCGCGCCGCTGCTGGCCCAGGGTTGGCTTGACGTGCAGCTCGTGCGCTGTGCTGTGATCACGGCGGCTTTGGCCCTGGTCAATCTCGCCACCGGCTCCGGCCAGCCCTGGTTCCTGTGGCCGGCGGGCGCGCTGCTGGCAGCCGTCCTCCTGCGCCGCACCTGGCGCTCGCGCGGCTGACCCGGCGCGGCCGGACCACGGCTTAGAACCCGACCCGGTCCCCGCCCTTGAGCGACAGGATCTCCCGCGCCTCCGCCGGCGTCGCCACCTCCAGCCCGAGCCCCTCCAGGATCGACCGCGCCCGCCGGACCTGCGCCGCGTTGCTCTCGGCCAGCCGGCCCGGGCCGTCCCACAAGGAGTCCTCCAGCCCGACCCGGACATTGCCGCCCATGGCCGCGGCCATGGCCGCGATCGGCATCTGGTGTCGGCCGGCACCCAGCACCGACCAGCGATAGTCGCCGCCGAACAGGCGGTCGGCCGTGCGCCTCATATGCTGCACGTCCTCGGGATGCGGGCCGATGCCGCCCAGGATGCCGAACACGGTCTGGACGAACAAGGGCGCGGTGACCAGCCCGCGGTCGCGAAAATGCGCCAGGCTGTAGAGGTGGCTCGACGTCGTAGCACTCGAACTCGAACCGGGTGCCGTTCTCGGCACAGGTGCGCAGGATGTACTCGATGTCCTGGAAGGTGTTCTTGAACACCAGGTTGCGGCTGTTCTCGAGGTGCTGCCGCTCCCAGTCGTGCCGGAACTCCTTGAACCGGTCGAGCATCGGAAACAGGCCGAAATTCATCGAGCCCATGTTGAGCGAGGCGACCTCGGGCTTGAAGGTCGCCGCCGGCCGGACCCGCTCCTCGATGCTCATGTAGGGGGCACCGCCGGTGGTCAGGTTGATCACGCAGTCGCTGCGCTGCTTGATCACCTGCAGGAAGGGTGCGAACGCCTCGGGCGTCTGGTCGGGCTTGCCCGTCACGGGGTCGCGCGCGTGCAGGTGGACGATGGCGGCGCCGGCCTCGGCGGCACCGATCGCGGCGTCGGCGATCTCCTCGGGCGTCACCGGCAGGTGCGGCGACATCGAGGGCGTGTGGATCGCGCCGGTGACGGCGCAGGTGATGATGACCTTGCGGCTTGGCGCCATGTGCGCTCCCCGATGTCGCTAGATGGGCTCTTCGACGAACTGCGGCGCGCCCGGCGGGATCGCGACACCCGGCAACCGGCGCGAGGTCCAGATGTGGATCGCACGGCTCAGATCGACCGGCCGGTCGAGCGAGCCGCCCTTGACGCTGAGCACGTCCCAGCCCGCACCCTCGTGCCACAGCCGGGTGCCGCAGACGCCGCAGAACCTGCAGTCGAGGATCCTGCCGCTGTCGGTCCGCCGCGACCAGGTCCGCACCTCGCCGCGCTCCAGCCGGAAGTGCGCCTTGGGCACCGAGACCGAGATCCCGAACGCGGAGGCCGACTGCCGCTGGCACTCGCGGCAGTGGCAGACATAGACCGTCTCGGGCTCGGCCGTGATCGCGTAGCTGGCGGCGCCGCACTGACAGCGGCCGGTCAGCGGCAGGTCCGGCATGGTGCTAGCTCCCGATCTCGCGGGCCGCGTTGCGCTTGTGGCGCAAGAGCGCCATCAGCCGGCGGTCGCGCCAGCGATGACGGTCGGCCAGACGATCAAACGGCAGCCGCGCCCGGCGTTCCTGCTCCACCTGGTCGAGCACCGGGCCGGCCCAGTCGACGCGGCGCTGCATCGAGGGGAACAGGCGCTCGTAGATCTGCTGGTAGCGCTCCGCATAGTCGCGCACGCCGCCCGGCGCGTTGAGGTCGATGGTCTCGAACGGGCCCATGAACGACCAGCGCAGGGCCAGCCCGTCCTTGAGGCCGGTGTCGATGTCCTCGCTGGTGCAGTAGCCGTCGGCGACCAGCCGGAACGCCTCCTCGAGCAGCGCACCCTGCATCCGGTTCATGACGAAGCCGTCCAGCTCGCGCCGCATGACGATCGGCGCCTGGCCGAGCCCGCGCATCACCGTCTCGGCGCGCGCCACGGTCGCCGCCGACGTCCAGGGTGCGGGCACCAGCTCGACCGCCGGGATCAGGTAGGGTGGGTTGATCGGATGGCAGACCAGGCAGCGTGCGCGCCCGGCGAGCGGCTCGGTGAACCGCGACGGCACGATGGCCGAGGTCGAGCTGGCGAGCACCGCATCCGGCTGGGCCAGGGCGTCGAGCTGGCACCACAGCGCCTGCTTGACCGCCAGCTCCTCGGGCGCGTTCTCCTGCACCCAGGCCGCACCCGCCAGGGCCGGCGCCAGCTCGGCCGCCGCCGTCAGCCGCGCCCGCACGGTGGCGGCGTCGGCGCCGCCCAGCATGTCCTGGGCCGCCAGATCGGCGAGCAGGCCCTCGATCGCCGTCAGGGCCGCTGCGGGTGCCGCCGCGGCCGGATCCCACAGGCGCACCTGCCAGCCGCCGCGCGCGAAGGCGATGGCCCAGGCACGGCCGATCAGGCCGGTGCCGACGATGGCGGCGGTGCCGGTCATCTCAGAGGGTCTCGACATTGCCGCACACCCCAAGCGACTGCCCGGAAACCGCGCGCCCCGCCGGCGAGACCAGGAACACCACCATCGCCGCCACCTCCTGCGGCGTCACCATGCGGCGCAGGGAAACCTTTTCCAGATACTGACGCTCCATCTCGGCGTGGGAGACGCCAAGCTGCTGCGCGCGCGCCGCGATCACCTTGTCGATCCGCGGCCCCTGCACCACGCCCGGCAGGATCGCGTTGACCGAGATGCCGTGCGGGCCCAGCTCCTTGGCGAGGCTCTGGGTCAGGCCGATCACGCCCCACTTGGCGGCGGCGTAGGGGGTGCGGAAGGCGTAGCCGAGGCGACCGGCGGCCGAGGACAGGTTGACGATGGCCCCGCCGCCCGCCGTCTTGAGCATCGGCACCGCGCGGCGCGCGCACAGGAACTGGCCGGTGAGGTCGACCTCCAGGCAGCGGCGCCAGTCGGCCGGGTCGATGTCCTCGATGGCCGCGGTCGGCCCGGCGATGCCGGCATTGTTGACCAGCACGTCGAGCCCGCCCAACGCCGTCGCGCACATCGGCGAACAACCGGTCGACGTCGGCCTCGTCGGCGACGTCGGCGCGGCTGGTGGAGACGCCCGGCAGCGCCGCCATCTCGGCGCGGGCGGTCTCGTCGACATCGCAGAGATGCACCCGGGCCCCGGCCGCCAGCAGCGCCTCGACGATGGCGCGGCCGATCCCCGCCGCACCCGCGGTCACCAGCACCCGCTGCCCGCCAGCTTGCCGCTCCGCCATGATTTCCTCCACGCCCGCTGCTTGCGGTGGCCACCCGCCGGTCATATCGTCGCTGCGGCGGACGATCCATCAGGGACGGCCGGGCGCCACCGGGGGGACCAATATGTCACGGCAGAAGCTCACCAGCCTCACCGACATCTACACCTTCTTCCGCACCAACCAGACACCGATCTATTTCGTCACCCCCGCCCCCTACAACCTGCTGGGCATCGACCAGTGGGTCGGCAATTTCGAGTACATCACCTATTTCGACAGCTTCGACGGCTACCATCCGCGCTGCTTCACCCCGCCCGAGACCGGTGCCCGCGAGTTCAAGTCGATGGAGGACGTCGGCAACTACCTGCTCGGCCACAAGGACACGGCCGACCTGGTCCGCGCGCGCGGCGGCAAGGGCAAGGTGCTGCTGATCATGTTCGACGAGACCAGCGAGGAGCTGGTCAAGGAGCTCGGCCTGGAGATGGCGCTGCCGCCGGCCAAGCTGCGCACGCACATCGACTCCAAGATCGTCACCACCAAGCTCGGCAACGACGCCGGCGTGCCCAGCGTCCCCAACGCGCTGGGGCGCGCCGCCAGCTTCGCCGAGCTGCGGGCCTTCGCCGAGGCCAACAATCTGGGCGACCATCTCGTGGTGCAGACGCCCTACGGCGATTCCGGGCGGACCACCTTCTTCGTCAGGACCGAGGCCGACTGGGACAAGTACGCCGACCGCATGGCCGACGAGGACCTCAAGGTCATGCGCTACGTCAACCACATGCCGGGCACGGTCGAGGGCTGCGCCACGCGCCACGGCACGCTGGTCGGGCCGATCATGACCGACATCACCGGCTTTGCCGAGGTCACCCCCTACAAGGGCGGCTGGTGCGGCAACGACGCCTCGCCCTACGTGCTGCCGACCGACGTCAAGGAGCGCGTCCGGGTCATGGTGCAGAAGCTGGGCGACCGGCTGTGGCAGGAGGGCTACAAGGGTGTGTTCTGCTGCGACTTCCTGATCGACACCGACACCGACGACATCTGGCTGGGCGAGATCAACCCGCGCATCAGCGGCGCCTCGCCGCCGACCAACCTGATCACCATGACCTATGGCGGCTGCCCCTTGTTCCTGTTCCACCTGCTGGAATTCATGGACGTCGACTGGGAGCTCGACCTGGCCGAGGTCCAGGCGCGCTGGTCCGACTACGACACCTGGAGCCAGCTGATCCTCAAGCAGACCGAGGACAAGGTCGAGCTGATCACCGAAGCGCCCACCTCGGGCATCTGGCGCATGAACGGCGACGGCAACATCGCCTTGGTCCGCCGGGCGGCGCAGATCTCGAGCGTCGGCGACGAGCAGGAGGCGTTCTACCTCCGGGTCTACGGCGTGGGCCAGTACCGCTACCACGGTGCGGACCTCGGCATCCTGATCACCCGCGGCCGGCTGCAGACCGACGACCGCAAGCTCACCGACCGCGCCAAGCTCTGGAACGCCGGCATGAAGGCGCAGTTCAAGGGCGTCCCGCCTGCCCCCGCCGCCCCGGTGCTGCCGGCCGAGGCCAAGTGGATGAAGATGTTCTAGCGTGCTGACGTGGAGACTCGGGGGTCCGCGTTCGGTCGACCTGCGGGTGCGCGCGCTCGCCTGGTCGATCGCGGACGGGTCCGCGCCTTGCGGGGGGCCGAAGGAAGGAGGACGTCCATCCGATCGCTCCGAGCTGGGGTCGCGTGCTTGGCAGCGACGACCTTCCCGTTCGGCATCGACCGGATGGACGACATCCACAGCGACGACAGCTGGCTGCGCTACGGCACCAAGTTGCGCACGAACACGTCGCCCGTGCCGTTGGTGTCATCCGCCACCAGGTCGGGAGATTGTGAGTAGAACCCGACGAACCGGCCATCGGCCGAGATCGCCCCGAAATTGGCCCCCAGGCTGGCCTGCGCACCCGCGGGGCCGAGGCTGACGCGCCTTGTGGTTCCGGTCTGGCGGTCGCGCACGAACACGTCGCTCCTGCCGTTGGTGTCGCCCGGCACCAGGTTGGTGGCTGCGGAGTCGAAGACGACGAACCGGCCGTCCGCCGACAGCGCCAAGCCATCGCTCTCGTCGTTGCCTCGGACTCCGCCGGTACCGACATTGACGATTTCCGTCGTCTGCGTCTGGAGATCGCGGACGAACGGGTCGAACGTATCGGTGGTGTCGCCTGGCACCAGGTTGGACGCAGGGGTGATGAAGGCCGCGAGGCGCCCGTCGGCGGACACTGACTTGCCAAAGCATCGATCGTTGGCCAGCTTGCCGCTGGTGCTGACGCACACGCGCCGGGTGGTGCCGGTTTGGCGGTCGCGGACGAACACGTCCTCGAAGCCGCTGGCAGGTCCGGGCACCAGGTTGGTGGCGAAGGAATTGAACAGGGCGAACCGCCCGTCCGGTGAGAGCCCGACGCCAATGCTCAGGCTGTTGGCCTGGGCGCCACCCTGGCCGAGGCTCACGCGCTCGACCGTGCCGGTCTGGCGGTCGCGGACGAACATGTCGTTTTGGCCATTGGTGTCGCCCGGCACCACGTTGGCGACCTTGGTGGCGAAACCGACGAACCGTCCGTCGGCAGACATCCCGGCGGCGAAACTCAGGCCGCCGATCTGGCCGCCGCCCTGCCGCAGGCTCACGCGCTCGGTCGTACCGGTCTTGCGGTCGCGGACGAACACGTCCCCCTTCAGGTTCGTGTCCCCTGGCACCAGGTTCGTCGCATTGCTTTCGAACAGGACATAGCGGCCGTCGGCCGAGATGCCTTCCGCTTCGCTGGAATTGTTGGCCTGACTGCCGCCGGGGCCGACACTCACCCGCTGGGTTTTCCCGGTCTTGCGGTCGCGGACGAAAATGTCCGTCTTACCGTTCGTGTCCCCTGGCACCAGGTTGGTTGCGGCCGATTGGAAGACAACGAAGCGCCCGTTCGCCGAGAGCTTCTCTCTCAGGCTCCCGCCATTGCCCTGGACCCCGGCCGAGCTCACGCTCACCCGCTGGGTCGCGGCTGCCGCCGGGGGCGGCGCGGCGATCCCGGCCGCAAGAGCCAGGACCGTCCCCAGCCCGCTGCCCCAGACGGCTGTTCTCCGTCCGCTCGATTTCCGCCAGCGCTGTGCTCCGAAACCGGATCTGCCACTCATCGTCTCGTCCCCTGGCCACTGCATCGTCGAAGAATTGACCATCGATGGCAGGAGTCCCTTGGACCGGATGTGGCATTTCTCACGGGCCCAGGCGGTTGCGGATTCAGGAAGGCTTTCTTGCCGACACGTCGCCTCGGCGCCCACCCGGCCCTGCGCTCGGGGCCGCACCGACCTGCAACATTCCGCCGGGGGGCGGACGGTGCGCAGGCCGGTTCAACAGCGTCGATTCGGCAAGGCCGCCCCGGTGCTGGCGCCGACGCCAAGCGGCTGGAGCTATTCCTGGAGCGGCGCGTTCCTTGCGGCTATCCGAGGTCGGTCCGGGTCCGTCACGGTCCCACCGGGCCCAGCCGCAGGGCGAGGACGTTGTCCAGGAGCGGGCCGACATCCGCGGCGTCGCTCCCGGCCTCGAACCTGAGCTTGCCGGACCCGTACACCCGCAGCAGGACGAAGTCCGAGAAGTCCGAGGGGATGGCGTTGTTGGCGTAGATCGAGCGGGCGCCGAAGCTGACCTGGATCCGGGTGGCGACACCGTCCGCCGCAGCCGCATCGCCGGTCGCGGTGCGGCCGCTGCCGTACAGCTGGAATCCGATCAGGTAGGTCCCGGCCGGAAGGCTCGTCTTCGACAGCAGTCCGCCGGTGGTGGCGCCGCTGGTGCCGACCAGATCGATGCAGGTGCCGGTGTGGCGGCAGAGTGGCGGGCTGCTCCGCTCGATCGTCAGGTCGACGCTGTCGATGATCGTCCAGTTGCGCAGGCTCTTGACCGGATAGCGGGTGTATTCCCTCTCGCCCTCGAAATCGTCGAGGAACGGGTCGGCCCGGACCGTGACGGCAGCACCGGCCGCGGCAAGGAGAAGCCAGCCGATGCCGACGGCTCGGGCGAGCCGGACGAGCCCGGTTGGACCGGGGTGGCGCGATGGCGACGCTAGCATGCCCGCTTCCTTGATTGTTGAAGTCAGCCACCCATAATCAACTATAGGTTTAGATTCAATCGCGGTCGAAACGTTCGCCTGATGGCTGCGCATGACAGCCATGCGGCCGGGGGAACGGCTGCGCCGGAACGCGCGCGGGGTGCGGGGGTTGATCTCCGTTCCCGGCGGTGCCTAACTGCGCGCCGCCGTTTCAGGAGTGAACGATGACGCCTTTCGCCATCGCCGGCGTGCAGATGCACCTTCAGCACGGCGACAATCTCGAGGCCATGCGCCACCGGCTGCGGGTCATGACGCACCTTTATCCGTGGGTGCAGATGGCGGTGTTCAGCGAGCTGTGCGTGTTCGGGCCGGGGCTGCAGCGGGCGCAGCGGCTGCCCGGGCCGGCCGAGGACAGCTTGTGCGCCATGGCCCGCGAATTCGATCTGTGGCTGGTGCCGGGCTCGCTCTACGAGAGCCGCGACGGCCGGATCTACAACACCACGCCGGTGATCGACCCCGACGGCAAGGTGGTGGCGCGCTACAGCAAGATGTTCCCCTTCGCCCCGTTCGAGGAAGGCGTGACGCCCGGCGACGAGTTCTGCGTGTTCGAGGTGCCGGACGTCGGCAAGTTCGCGGTCCTCAACTGCTACGACATCTGGTTCCCCGAGACCGCGCGCACGGTCACCGCCATGGGTGCCGAGGTGATCCTGCACCCGGTGATGACCCACACCATCGACCGCGACGTCGACCTGAACGTGGCCAAGGCCAGTGCGGCCATGTTCCAGTCCTACGTGTTCGACATCAACGGCCTGGACGCCGGCGGCAACGGCCAGTCCTGCGTGCTCGACCCGGCGGGACGGGTGATCCACCAGTGCGGCACGACCGAGGAGCTGGTGCCGGTCGAGGTGGATCTCGAGCAGGTGCGCCGGCAGCGCGTGCGCGGCATGCGCACCCTGGGCCAGCCGCTCAAGAGCTTCCGCGACAGCAAGGTGCGGTTCCCGCTCTACGATCGCGGTGCTGCCGACCTGTCCTACCTCGATTCCCTGGGGCCGCTCGAGAAGCCGCAGCGCGGGCGCCTCGCCCGCGAGCCCGATCCGGCCGAGCCCTTGGCCGCCGAATGATCGAGGTGACGTTCCGGGCGGTCGAGGAGGACCTCCCCGGGGCGAACCTGCTGCATCAGTTCGAGCGGACCTGGCCCGCCTACCGGGCCTGGTACCTGCGCGAGGGCGAAGCACCCCGTCCCTCCTTCGTCCAGTGCCGGCGCATGCTGCGCGAGCATCTGCCGGAGCTGCTGCCGACCTGGGAGCGCCTCGTCGACCTGTTCGGCGGCGGCGACCTCGAGGCGCGGTTCCTGTCGCTCTACGATCCGCCGGCCTTCGTCGCCGGCTGCACCCAGGCGCTGTGGACCCACCGGGCGCCGGCCCTGGTGCGCAATTACGACTACGCGCCCGAGCTGTTCGACGGGCTGATCCTGCGCACGGCCTGGAACGGCACCGGCGTGGTGGCGATGAGCGACTGCGTCTGGGGCGTGCTCGACGGCATCAACCAGCACGGGCTCGCCGTCTCGCTCGCCTATGGCGGCCGCTACCCGGTGGGCCAGGGCTTCGCGATCACGGTGGTGCTGCGCTACATCCTGGAGTTCTGCGGCGAGGTCGCGGAAGCGGTGGCGGTCCTGAAGCGGGTGCCGATCCATGTCGGCTACAATGTGGCGCTGCTCGACCGCTGGGGCCACCACGCCACCGTGTTCGTGGCCCCGGACCGGCCGGCACGGGTCGAGCCCTGGCTGGTTTCGGCCAATCGCCAGGCGCAGGACGCGCGACCGGACGACGCCAGCGTGCAGGATTCCGCGCTGCGCGAGGCGGTGGTCCAGGCGCGGCTGTCCGACCCGGCCTGCGGTCTGGGCCAGGTGATCGACAGCTTCCTGACCGAGCCGGTGTGGCGCGATCCGGCGCGCCATGGCTGGGGCACCCTCTACACCGCCTGCTACCAGCCGGCCGAGACCGCCTTGACCCTGCGCTGGCGCGGCGCGCAGTGGCGGCAGTCCGTGGACGCCTTCGCCACCGGGGAGCGCAAGGTGGCGTTCCGCGGCGGTCGACCGCACGCGCCGCGCATCCACAGCCACTGAGCCCGCCCGACGCGTCCACGGCCGGGAAAATTGCATTGTCGGCTGATCCGGGGCATGGCAGCAGACGAACAAGCGCGAGCCGGGCTGGTAGAATCCGCTTCCGGCGCCCGTGACTATCTTGCAATCAGGGGAGTGGCCCAGCATGGCGAATGCGGCGATGAGGTCGGGTGCGGCCGCGGAGACCACCGAGCAGCGCTGGCCGGGCTTCTTCAGCGCATCGCTGGCCGAGGTCGACCCCGAGCTGGCGGCGGCCGTCAAGGCGGAGCTGGGCCGCGAGCAGCACGAGATCGAGCTGATCGCCAGCGAGAACATCGTCAGCCGCGCCGTGCTCGAGGCGCAGGGCTCGGTGCTGACCAACAAGTACGCGGAAGGCTATCCCGCCAAGCGCTACTATGGCGGCTGCGAGCATGTCGACGTCGCCGAGGCGCTGGCGATCGAGCGCGCCAAGCGGCTGTTCGACTGCAGCTACATCAACGTCCAGCCCCATTCCGGCGCCCAGGCCAACGGGGCGGTGATGCTGGCCCTGCTCCAGCCCGGCGACACCATCCTCGGCATGTCCCTGGATGCCGGCGGCCACCTGACCCACGGCGCCAAGCCGGCGCAGTCGGGCAAGTGGTTCAACGCGGTCCAGTACGGGGTGCGCCAGGAGGACGGCCTGATCGACTACGACGAGGTCGAGCGGCTGGCCAAGGAGCACCGGCCCAAGCTGATCATCGCCGGCGCCTCGGCCTATTCGCGGATCATCGACTTTCCGCGCTTCCGGGCCATCGCCGACGCGGTCGGCGCCTATTTCCTGGTCGACATGGCCCACATCGCGGGCCTGGTCGCGGCCGGGCTGCACCCCTCGCCGCTGCCGCACGCGCATGTGGTCACCACCACCACCCACAAGACCCTGCGCGGTCCGCGCGGCGGCATGGTGCTCAGCAATCACGAGGACATCGGCAAGAAGATCAACTCGGCCGTGTTCCCGGGCCTGCAGGGCGGGCCGCTGATGCACGTCATCGCCGCCAAGGCCGTGGCCTTCGGCGAGGCGCTGCGCCCCGAGTTCAAGCTCTACGCCCAGAACGTGGTCGCCAACGCCAAGGCGCTGGCCTCGGTGATGACCGAGCGCGGCTGCGCCATCGTCTCGGGCGGCACCGACAACCACTTGATGCTGGTCGACCTGCGCCCCAAGGGCGTGAAGGGCAATGCCGCCGCCGACGCGCTCGAACGGGCGGGCATCACCTGCAACAAGAACGGCGTGCCGTTCGACCCGGAAAAGCCCACCGTCACCTCGGGCATCCGCCTGGGCACGCCCGCCGGGACCACCCGCGGCTTCGGCGTCAAGGAGTTCCAGGACGTCGGCCACCTGATCAGCGACGTGCTGGACGGTCTGGCGGCGGGCGGCGACACGGGCGAGGTCGAGCGCAAGGTCAAGGCGCGCGTGATCGAGCTCTGCGACCGGTTCCCGATCTACGGCTGACCCGTCCTAGGGCTTGGGCACCGAGTCCTGCAGCCGCGAGCGCAGCCCCTCGTCGAGCGGCTGCGGCCCGGGGCTGGTGCAGGGGAACTTCTGGGCCAGGAACGACCAGCCCAGCATGGCCAGCGGCAGACGCCCCTGGGCCGGATCCGGTGCCCGGCCCGCCGCCGGCGCGCGCAGCCAGTCGACGAACTCCCGGCGCAGGAGCGCGCTGTCCAGGAGCCGGGAGCGTTCGTCGCTCAGGCAGAACATTCGTCCGTCCTCGGCCGTCGCCACCTCGTTGACCACGATCAGGCTCTCGAGCGCGCCGGCCAGGTAGGCGTCGGCGGCCCTGCTGCGCGCATCGCCCTCGGCGAGTTCGAGCAGCAGGCCGTCGCCCGTCATCAGCTCGAGCGCCGCCGCGGGGCCGGTCGCGAGCAGGAGAGCGGCCAGTGCGGATGCCGCGCCCCTCACGCACCCTTCCAGTCGTAGCGCACCCGGTCGATCGCCCGGCCGAGTCGCTGCCGGTCCAGGCTGTCCTGCCCGGCCAGGGCCTTGAGCTCCGCCAGCCGGTCCAGGCGCAGCGCGACGCTGACCGCGGCATCGGGCTGGCGGCGGAAGAACGACAGGAATTCCAGATTGGCACGCTCGCGGGTCAGCCGGTCCAGTTCGCCGGCCAGCCCCATCGCCATGGGCCAGCGCGAGGCGCCCAGCGCCGGCAGGTGGGGATCGGCGACGAAGGACAAGGTGAGGGCACGCGCGGCCGCTGCGCGCTCCCCGGCCGCGAGCTCGAGGGCCGCCGCCATCAGCCAGCCACGCGCCTGCGACGGCGAACGGCGCAGTGCCGCCTCGACATGGTAGCGCGCGATGGCCAGGAGCTCGGTTTCCTGCTCGGCCGGCAACCCGGTCCCGTCGGCCAGCGCCAGGGTCAGCAAGGCCAGGTCGAGATGGGTCTCGGCCCTGGGCATGAGCGCCAGGGCGTCGGTCTGCGCGGAGACGGCACGCTGCAGCCCGGCGCTGCCGGGCCGGGCACCGCTTTGGACCAGCGCCAGCGCGGCGCTGCCGGGCAGGAGAGCGAAGGCGGATTCGAGACGCGGTGCCGCCAGCGCCGCGATCACGCCGCCCAGGACCAGACCGATCGCGGCCAGCCCCAGGTCCGCGACCGTCGACCGCCCTCGTGCCCTGGTCGAACTGCCCCGCCGCGACGATTCAGGAAGGGCTGACCGTGGGCCCGGCACCGCAGGTCACGCCGTTCACGCCGCTGGAGGATGAGCCGGACAGGCCGCAGGACGAGGGGACCAGCGACCCGCCGCGCTTTTCGCGACCGAGCAGGTCCATGCTGCTCTCCACGTCCGAGCCCGACGTGCGCGAGGTCGTGCCGCCCGAGGTCTGGGTCGTGAACGAGATGTAGCTCTTGCGGACGTTGACCCCGTTGTGGTCGGGGTCGCGCCAGATGATCCGGTTGCCGGCGTCGTCGACCTTGACGAGCTTGAACGAGACCCCGTCGTCGGGTTTCGGATCGGTCAGCGTGCGCACCGAGTAGAGGCCATAGGCCTTCTTGAAGTCCTTGAGCGAGATCGTGGTGACGATCTCGTTCTCACCGTCCTCGGCCAGGGCCGCCTTGGGTGCGGCGATCGCGAGCGTCGCCACGCAAGCGGCGCCGATCGCACAGAGGAACCGGAGCTTGGGCAATTTGTATTTCCTCCACGTCGAGCTTGCCCGGACCTTAGTTATTCTTGAAGCCACTAGGCAAGCCCGAAACGACTGTCGGCGCCGCCCGTCCCAGCGATGACGCGCGCAGATTAACCATCCCTTAGCCGAATTGGGCCACACTGCCCCGCATTGGACGCGCATCGGGGCAGAACATGGCGAGCGAGCGACTGTACCAACGGGCATCCGAGCTGGCCGCCGCCGTGCTGGCCGAACTCTCGGCACGCCGGCTCGCCCCCACGCCCGAGCATTTCCGGATCTGGTACGTCCACCTGTCGGGCGAGGACGCGGCGCTGTCGCGGGCGCTGAGCCAGGCGGACAAGGCCGGCGAGACGCTGGACGAGAGCCGCTGCGCCGACCTCTACGAGCGCTTCTTCGTGCGGGCCGCGGAGGAGCGGGCGCTGCTCAGTGCCGGCAAGCGGCTCAACGAGCTCGCGACCGAGCTGATCGGCGAGGTCGCCGGCTTCGGCGGCGAGACCGCGCGCTTCGGCACCACGCTGAGTGCCGCCAAGGATCAGGTCAGCCAGGCGCCGACCGGCGAGCGGATCTGCTCGATCGTCCGCGGCATGGTCGAGGAGACCAGGCGGATGCAGGACCAGGCCCTGCAGGTCGAAGGCAGCCTGCGCGCCAACATGGCCCAGATCGACGGGCTGCGCCGCGATCTGCAGGTGGCCTGGAGCGAGGCCCGCACCGACGGCCTCACCGGCGTCGCCAACCGCAAGCATTTCGACCAGGCGTTGCGCCTCGCCGCCGCCCAGGCGCTCGAGCATGGCGATCCCTCCTGCCTGCTGCTCGCCGACATCGATCACTTCAAGCAGTTCAACGACCACTACGGGCACATGCTCGGCGACCAGGTGCTGCGGCTGGTGGCCAGCCTGCTCAAGCACAGCGTCAAGGGCCAGGATCTCGTCGCGCGCTACGGCGGCGAGGAGTTCGCCGTGATCCTGCCGGCGACCCGGCTCGCGGACGCGGCGACGCTGGCCGACCGGCTGCGCGAGCTGGTGGCATCGCGCCGCGTCCAGCTCAAGGATCGCGGGCAGACGCTGGGCCGGGTCACGCTTTCGATCGGCGTGGCCCAGTTCCACCAGGGGGAACATTGCGCCGATTGGGTCGGTCGCGCCGACGAGGCGCTGTACCAGGCCAAGCATGAAGGCCGCAATCGCGTCGCGGTCGCTCGCTCGCCGGAGGAGCTGGCGCTGCCGGAGCCGGTGCTGCTCGCCGCCTGCGGTTGAGGCCGGCCGGCCTCAGACCCGCCTTGCCGCCTGCCGCAGCCAGTCCGCGCACTTCGCCGCCGGAAGCGGCGGGCAGCACAGGAGCGCCTGCGCCGCGTCGCAGCCCAGCTGCCGCAGCAGCTGCAGCTGCGCCTGCGATTCGACCCCCTCGGCGACCACGCGCAGCTCGAGCTCGACGGCCAGGCGGATCATGGTGCGGGCGAGCAGCGTGCGGGTCTCGTGCTGCGGCACGCCCGCCAGCACCTGCCGTGCGAGCTTGACCGTGGTCAGCGGCAGGTCGCGCAGGAGCGTCAGCGAGGTGGTGCCGGCACCGTAGCCGGTGACGGCGAGGCGGACCCCCAGCTCGCGCACGGCCGCGAGCGTACGGGCGGCACCGTCGTCCGCCGGCAGCAGGAGCGCCTCGTCGACCTCCAGCTCGAGCTCGCCCGGAACCAGGTTCGCCGCGGCGAGATGCTCGCCCAGCCGGCGGGCCAGGTCGCTCCATGCCAGCTGCCGCCGGGACAGCAGCGGGACCGCCACGTGCAGCGGGCCGAGGCCGCCGGCACGCCAGCGCGCCGCCTGGGCGCAGGCGGCGGCGAGCAGCCAGTCGGTCAGCGGCTCGGTGAGCGCCGCGGCCTCGGCGAGCGCGCAGACCGCGTCGAAATCCCTGGTGCCCTCGGGCCCGTCGGGCCAGCGGAGCAGGGCGGCGAGCCCGAGATCGGCCGTGCTCAGGGTCACCTGCGGCTGGAACAGGAGTGCCAGCGCATCCTCGGCGATGGCTCGGCCCAGTGCCGGGGCCAATTCAATGACGGCCGGCGCCGCGACCACGGCCTGCGCGTGCGCGGCGGAGCCGTCGCGCGGACCCGCCTGCTTGGCGGACCGCAGCCCGGCCTCGGCATGGCGCAGGAGCGCCGTCCCGTCGGCGCCGTCCTCGGGATAGAGGGCGAGGCCGACGCCGGCCGTGACCGTGACCGTCGCCGGGCCCAGGGCGATCGGGCCGGCGATCGCCGCCTGCAGCTTGGCGGCCACGGCCGCGCCATGTTCCGGGCGGGCGAGATCCTCGAGGATCACCGCGAAGCGGTCGGCGTCGAGACGCGCCGTGGTGTCGGTGGTGCGGAGCTGGCGCCGGATCCGCCCGCCGACCAGGCGCAGCAGCGAGTCGCCGCTGGCATGGCCGAAGCGATGGTTGATCGCGGCGAACCGGTCGAGGTCGAGCAGGACCACGGCGGCGAGGCCGCGGCGGCGCCGCGCGCGGCCAAGCGCCAACTCGAGCCGGTCGTGGTAGGCGTCGCGCCCGCACAGGCCGGTGAGCGGATCGAGCAGCGGCGGCCCGTCCAGGCGCTCCCGGCGGCGCTGCCGCGCCAGGGCCACGCGGATCGCCCGCTCCAGCCGCTCGACGGCGAGCTCCTCCTTGTCCAGGAAATCGGCGGCACCGGCGTCGATGGCGGCGAGGTCGACGCCGTCCTCCCCGCTGGCGCTGAGCAGGATCAGCGGAGTGGCGATGCCGCGCCGCAATGCGGCGCGCACGAAGTCCAGGCCGTCGCCGCCGTCGAGCTTCTGCTCGACCAGCCCGACATCGTGCCCGCCGGCCAGGAGGCGGGCAAAGCCGCGTTCCGCGTCGGCTGCCCGGTCGACCAGGAACGCGCCCTGCCCGGCGCGGGCCAGGAGGTCCTGGACCAGCAGCGCGTCCTCGTCGCAGCCGTCGACCAGAAGCACGTGCGTGGGACCGGCCGGCTCGCGACGCGCGACGCGGCCGAAACTGCGGACCGGCGGGGCGGCGAAGCGCACGACCGCCCGGGCCGAACCGGCCTCGAAGCCCGCCGTCGGCGGAGCCTCGGCCAGGCCGTCGTCACGCGAAACTGGGTCGTCGCCGCTCATCGCTCAGCACCACCCCGTTGGCCCTGACCCTGGGGTAGCGCATTGTTAAACGACTGTAAACTCTAGGTTGAGAAACCGCGATCTGTACGCCTACTGGCTGAGCACCGCGTCGGCAAAGGAGGTCGGCGCGGGATCGACGACCCGGATCTCGCCACTGTCGATGGCCACCACGGCCAGCCCATGCTCGGCGAGGCCATCGGGCCGCAGCCGGAAGATGCCGCCCCCGCCGACGAAACCCTGCGGATCGCTGATCTGGGCCTGGGTGAACCGCGGCTGGTTGCGGGCCAGCAGCACCGACAGGGCGGTGGCGTCGTAGGCCAGCACCGCCAGCGAGGCCGGCCGGCGGCCATAGACCTCGCTGAAGCGGCGCTCGAACCGGGCGATGTCGGTCGGCGGCCAGGTGGCGAACAGGGCGCCCTGCAGTGCCGGGTCGCGCAGGAGCGTCTGATCCTCCTGCCAGCGCAGATTGCCCAGGATGGTCACGTTGGCGGGGCCGATGTCGTAGAAGGCGAGCATGTCCGCGATCTTGGCCACCCGCTCGCCGCCGTCGCCGATCAGCAGCGCGTCGAAGCCCGGCGGCGGCAGGATCGGTGGCGGCGCGGGCGGCGGCGCCTCGGCACCGGGCTCGGCGGGCGGGGGCTCCGGCGGCAGCCCGCCCGGCCGGCCATGGGCGGCGAGCTGCTGCACCTCGGCCCTGGGCTCGACGCTGTCGGCCGGGAAGGTCACCGCGATCTCGGCCGTGGCACCGGGCACCTCGGCCACTGCCCTGCGCCAGGCGGCGAGCACCAGATTGCCGTAGGCGTCGGTGGGCGCGATGGCGGCAAAGCGCGTGCGCCCGGCCGCCGCCGCCTGCCTGACGACGCGCCGGATCTGCTCCTCGGGCCGGAAGCCAAGGACGTAGACCCCCGGTCGGGCGACGGCGGCGTCGTTGGAGAACGAGACCACGCTGACCCCGGCGCTGCCGGCCAGGGGTGCTATGGCGCTGGCGGAGCGGCCGTAGAGCGGGCCGAGCAGCAGCTCGGCACCGGCGGCGAGGGCGGAGCGCGCCGCCTGGTCGGCCTTGGCCGGATCGTCGCCCGTGTCGCGGGGCAGCAGCTCGAGATCGGTGGCGCCGACGTCGAACAGGGCGAGCTGCGCCGCGTCGAGCAGGTCCGCACCCAGCGCGGCGCCGGGCCCGGTCATCGGGATCAGGAGCCCGACCTTGGCGGGGCCGGTCCGGATCGGCACCGTGGGTGCCGGCGGGGCCGACGCCACCGGCGGCGCCGCGGCCGGTTGCGGCGACGCGGGCGCTGTGGTTTGCTCCCGGCCGGCGCATCCGGCCGCGAGCAAGAGGGCGATCAGGCCGAACTTGAGACGCAAACGCACGCGCCACCTCTCCGGGTCGGTGAACCAAGGCGATCTCGAGCCGGATCGGACCATCGCCAGCGCGCAGGAGCCTAGACGAGCGGCAACCGACGGTAAACTCGCCGCCGGCCTCTATCTGGTGGCCACCCCCATCGGCAACCTCGAGGATCTCACCCGCCGCGCCGAACGGGTCCTCGCCACGGCCGAGATCGTGGCCTGCGAGGATCGCCGCGTCACCAGCCGTCTGCTGAGCCATCTGGGCCTGCGCCGGCCGCTGGCGCTCTACCACGAGCACAATGCCGAAGCCGCGCGGCCCGAGCTTCTCGCCCGCCTGCGCGACGGGGCGACGGTGGCCCTGGTCAGCGACGCCGGCACGCCCGCGGTCTCCGATCCGGGCTACAAGCTGGTGCGCGCCGCGATCGCGCAAGGCAGCGACGTCTACCCGGTGCCAGGCCCCTCGGCCGTGCTCGCGGCGCTGGTGGCCTCCGGCCTGCCCACCGACCGCTTCTTCTTCCAGGGCTTCCTGCCGCCGCGCAGCGCCGCGCGCCGGAACTTGCTGCAGGAGCTGGCGCGGGTCCCGGCGACGCTGGTGCTGTTCGAATCGCCGCAGCGCTTGGCCCCGATGCTGGCCGACGCCGCGGCCGTGCTCGGCGACCGGCCGGCGGCGGTGGCGCGCGAGCTGACCAAGCTGCACGAGGAGCACCGGCGCGGCAGGCTGGGCGAGCTCGCCGCCCACTATGCCGGCGCCGGGCCGCCCCGGGGCGAGGCGGTGGTGGTGGTGGGGCCGCCCGAAGCCGCGGCCGACGCGCCCGACGATGCCGAGGTCGACCGCCTGCTGCGCGCGGCCCTGGCGGGCGAGAAGCCCCGGCGTGCGGCCGCCGACGTGGCCGCCGCCACCGGACGCAGCGCCAACGAGCTCTACCGCCGGGCGCTGACGCTGAGCCGGGCGCAGGAATGAGCCGGCAAGGGCGCGAGCGCGCCGGCCGGCTGGCCGAGGCCGCCGCGGCCTGGCATCTGCGCCTGCGCGGCTTCCGCATCCTGGCACGGCGCTACGCCACGCCGGTGGGCGAGATCGACCTGATCGCCCGGCGCGGCGGCCTGCTCCTGTTCGTCGAGGTCAAGCGCCGTCGGCGACGCCGAAGCCGCGCTGGCGGCCCTCCAGCCCCTGCAGCAGACCCGCATCGCGCGGGCCGCGGAGGCCTTCCTGCAGCGCCGGCAGGACCTCGCCTTCTGTGCCGTCCGCTTCGATCTGGTGGCCGTGGCACCCTGGCGGCTGCCGCGGCACGTCACGGACGTCTGGCGGGCATGACCCGCTCAGCAGGCGAACCCGGCATGCCGCAGCAGCTTCTTGGTCAGGGTCGGCAGGGCCAGGGTGGCGAACCGGCCGGGCGGCACCCACAGCCCGTCATGCGACCGGTCCACCCGGCCCCGCATCAGGCGGACCGTCAGGTCGAGATGGGTGAACAGATGGCGCACCGCGCCCGCCAGCGGCGACAGCCGCGCCGGCACCGGCACGGATCCGGCCACCGCGGCCTCGGCCGCGACCGCCTCGTCCAGCCAGGGCGTGGAGGGCAGCTCGACCATGCCGGCGAGCAGGCCGGTCTCCGGCCGCCGGCGGAACAGGACCGCACCATCGGCGCGCTCGAGCAGGAAGGCGACGGCGAAGCGCGCCGGCCGCTCCTTGCGCGCCGACCGGCCCGGAAAGCGCTCGGGCTCGCCCAGGGCGGCGGCACGGCACCAGGCCCGCCAGGGGCAGGCGAGGCAGGCCGGGCGGCGCGGCGTGCAGACCAGGGCCCCCAGCTCCATCAGCGCCTGGGCGAAGTCGCCGGCCCGGTCGGGTGCCGCGAGGGCGGCGGCCGCGGCCCTCAGCTGGGGCCTCGCCGCCGGCAGCGGCGAAGCCAGGGCCGCCATCCGCGCCAGCACGCGCTCGACATTGGCGTCGACCGGCACCACCGCCCTCCCGCCGGCGATGGCGGCCACCGCCGCCGCCGTGTAGGGGCCGACCCCCGGCAGCGCCGAAAGCGCCTCGACCTCCAGCGGCAGCCGCCCGCCATGGGACTCGACCACCGTCTGCGCGCAGGCATGGAGCGCACGCGCCCGCCGGTAGTAGCCCAGCCCCTGCCAGGCATGCAGGACGTCGTCGAGGGACGCGCCAGCGAGGCCGGCCACGGTCGGGAACCGGCCCAGGAACGGCGCGAAGCGCGCGCGCACGGCGGCCACCGTGGTCTGCTGCAGCATCAGCTCGCTGACCAGGACGGCCCAGGGGTCCGCGACCTCGCCGGGCAGCGCCCGCCAGGGCAGCGCCCGCCGCGCCTGGTCGTACCAGGCGAGCAGGGCCGCGCGCAGCGCGGGGACGGGGGCGGTGATCGCTGGCGTCGGGGTGGCGCCCATGCTAGCCGGAACGTGATCGCCATGGAGTGCGCGACGAAGGTGGGCGCGAACGACGGCACGCGGCAAGGGCGGACCGGCCAGGCCGAACTCCAGGTCGCACGCCTGCTGGGCGGCATCCTGGACCCGGCGGCGCGCCGGCGGGGCTTCGCCACGGCCAGCCTCCTGGCCGATTGGGCGACCATCGTCGGACCGGCGATCGCGCGGCGCTGCCAGCCGGTCCGGGTCGACCACGCCCCCGGCCGCCGCGGCGCCGGCATCCTGCTGCTGCAGGCCAATGGCGCAGCGGCGCTGGAGATCCAGCACGCCGCGCCGCAGCTCCTGGAGCGGATCAACGCCTATTTCGGCCATCGCGCGATCCGCCAGCTGCGGCTGGTGCAGATGCCGCTGCCGCCGGCACCGGCCCCGGCGCCCCCGCGCCTGCGGCCGGTGAGTTCCGAGGCCGAGGCGCGGCTGGCGGCCGACGTCGCCGCGGTCGCGGACGAGTCCTTGCGCGACGCACTGCTGGCGCTCGGCCGGACGGTCGCGGGCAGCCGCCGGTGAGCAGGCCCGCTTGCCCCCGCCCGGAGGCGACCCTATAGCAGCCACCGACCGCGACCCGCCCGCCTCGGGAGACCCTCCTCCATGCGCCTGCCCTCGCTCCGCTTCGCCGCGATCCTCCTGCTCGGCCTCCTGCTGCTGCCGCCGCCGGCACGGTCGGCGGATCTGGGTGAGCCCGCGATCGGCGATCCGTCGGCCCCGGTCACCATCATCGAATACAGCTCGCTGACCTGCCCGCATTGCGCCGCCTTCCACGCCGATACCCTGCCCGAGCTGGAGAAGCGCTACATCGAGCCCGGCAAGGTCCGGCTGGTGCTGCGCGACTTCCCGCTCGACCAGGTCGCGTTGCGCGCGGCCATGCTCGCCCACTGCGCCGGGCCCGAGCGCGCACCCCAGTTCATCGCGGTGTTCTTCGAGCAGCAGGCGAGCTGGGCCCGCGCCGCCGATCCGGTGCAGGCGCTCAAACAGCTGGCGCAGCTGGGCGGCCTCGGCCCCGATCAGGCCGACGCCTGCCTCGCCGACAAGTCGCTGGAGGAGGCCATCCTCCAGGCGCGGCTGGACGGGCAGGAGAAGTACGACATCAAGTCGACGCCGTCCTTCATCATCGACGGCAAGACCTACTCGGGCGACCAGAGCATCGAGAAGTTCGCCGAGATCATCGACCCGCTGCTCACCCAGTAGGCTTTTCCGCGCCGGCCATGGCTGCTATGGCTGGGCCCTTGCCCCAACATGCTGCGTAGCCGTTCTTGGAAATAACCAGACTTCGTGTCAGCGGCTTCAAGTCGTTTTCCGAGCCGGTCGAGCTGCAGCTCGAATCCGGCCTGACCGGCGTGGTCGGGCCGAACGGCTGCGGCAAGTCCAACATCGTCGAGGCGCTGCGCTGGGCCATGGGCGAGAGCTCGGCCAAGGGCCTGCGCGGCGACGGCATGGAGGACGTGATCTTCAACGGCTCGGCCACCCGCCCGGCCCACGACGTGGCCGAGGTACGGCTGAAGCTGACCGGCCGGCCCGAGGGCCTGGCCGGCTTCGCCGAGGCGGGCGAGCTCGAGATCGCCCGCCGGATCGCCCGCGGCACCGGCTCCAGCTACCGCATCAACGGCCGCGAGGCCCGGGCGCGCGACGTGCAGCTCCTGTTCGCGGATGCCGGCGCCGGGTCGCGCAGCCCCGCCATCGTCAGCCAGGGCCAGATCGGCTTCATCGTCGACGCCAAGCCGGGCGAGCGCCGCAAGCTGCTCGAGGACGCGGCCGGGATCGGCGGCCTGCAGTCGCGCCGCCGCGAGGCCGAGCTCCGCCTGGAGGCGACCCGGGCCAACCTGCAGCGCGTCATGGATCTTTTGGGCGAGCAGGAAACCCGCCTGGCCGAGCTCACCAAGCAGGGCCGGCAGGCGCAACGCTACCGCCAGCTCGCGGCCGAGCTGCGCACCGCCGAGGCCCACCTGCTGCTGGCCCGCTACACGGAGGCGGCCCGCCGCGCCGGCGCCGGCAACGAGCAGGCGACGGCGCTGGTCGGCGACTGCCAGCGGCAGGAGCAGGCGGTCGCGACCGCGCGCGCCGCCCGCACGGCCATCGCCGATACCCTCCCGGACCTGCGCGAGCGTGCCGCCGGGCTGCAGGCGCAAGCGACCGGACTGCGCGAGCGCCTGGCCGGACTGCGCGAGGCGAGCGGCCGGGAGGCGGGGCATCTCGCGGCCCTGGCGCGCCAGCGCGACGAGGCGACCCAGGACCTGGCACGGACCGAGCGCAGTCTGATCGAGCTGCGGACCGCCATGGACGAGCTCGACCGCGAGGCCGCGAGCCTGGCGGCGGCACGGTCGGCGACGGCCGAACGCCACCGTGCGGCCCGGGCGGAGGACGAAACCGCCGCCGCGGCGTTGGCCGAAGCCCAGGAGACCTTGCGCACGACCGTGGCCCTCGCCGCCGAGGCCACGGCCCAGCGCGACGCGGCCACGGAGCGGTTAGCCCAGCTCCGCGCGCGCGAGGCGGCTGTGGCGGCGGCCCTCGCCGCCCTGCCGGCGGTGGACGCGCCGCGCCGCCGCGCCGACCAGGCCCTGGCGACGCTGGGCGAGCGCGAGGCCGCGGCCACCGCGGGTCGTCTGGGACTGGAGCGGGCCACGGCCGAGCTGCTGGCGATCGAGCCGCAACGCGAGGCCGGGCGCGACGCGGCGCTGGCGGCGGAGCGGTCGCTGGCGTCGGTCCGCGCGGAGCTCGAGCGCGCCCAGGTCGAGCTGCGCGAGGCGCGCGCCGCCGTGCAGCGGCTGGGCGAGCGGCGCGCGGCCCTGGAACGCGGCCGGACGCGCGCGGCGGAGCGCGCTGCCGCGCTCGACCGCCGGCGCGAGCTGCTGGCGGCCGGCGGCGAGGCCGCGGCCGCCACGACCGTGCAGCGGAACCTGGCCGAGAGCGAGGCCGAGCTCGCCGCGGCCGACGCGATCCTCGACGGCGCCCGGCTGGCGCTGGCGGCGGCGGAGCAGGCGCGCGGCGAAGCGCAGGCGCGCCAGCGCGGATTGCGCCGCTCGGCGGACGCGCTCGAGGCCGAGATCCGCGTGCTGGAGAGCCTGGCGCCGTCCGACGGCACCGCCGGGCTGGTCGACCGGCTGAACGCGCCGGAGGAGCTGACGCAGGCGCTGGCGGCCGCGCTCGGCGACGACGTGCTGGCCGGCACCGACGCCGACGCGCCCAGCCACTGGTCGCCGGCCGGAGACCTGCCGCCGCCGGCCCTGCCGCCGGGGGCGGTGCCGCTCCTGACGCTGGTCGAGGCGCCGGCGGTGCTGGCCGCCCGGCTGGCGCGCGTCGGGATGGTCGCGGCCGAGGCGGCCCCGGCCCTGCAGTCGGGCCTGCTGCCCGGGCACCGGCTGGTGAGCCGCGACGGCGGGCTGTGGCGCTGGGACGGCTTCGTGCGCGCACCCGGCGGCGAGGATCCGGCCGCGGCCCGGGTACGACACCATCTGCGGCTCCACGCCGCCCGCGACGAGCACGCCCTGCTGCTGGACGAGCTCGCCGGCGCGGAAGCCGCGACCGCCGCCGCGGACGGGGCCTTGGGCCGGGCGCGGACGGCTCTGGCCGAGGCCGAGACGCGCTGGCGCGCCGCCGATGCCGCCCAGCTGCGGGCGCGCGAGCGGGTCGAGGAGGCCCGGGCGCTGGCGACGCGGCGCGCGGCGGAGACGGCGCAGATCGAGCAGGAGGAGGCGAGCCTGGCCCGGGACCGTGCCGAGCTCGAGCGCGAGGGTGCCGAGCTGGACGGCCTCGCAGGGCTCGACCACGCTCCGGCGGCCGAAGCCGCGCTGGCGGCGAGCGAGCGGCAGGCGGCGGAGGCGGCGCAGCGGCACGCCGCCGCCGAGGCCGACCGGCGCCGGCTGGATGCCGCCCATGCCGAGGCGCAGCGGCGCCAGCGCGCGCAGGACGAGGCGGCGATCGCCGCCGCCGCCGCCCTGGAGCATGCCCGCGCCGCCGCCGCCGACCTCGCCCGCGAGGCGGCCGAGCTGGAGGCGGACCGCCGGGCGCGCGAAGCGGCGCTCGAGCGCGAGCGGGCCGAGTTGGCGGCCGGGCTCGGCGAGCTGACGGCCCATGCCGATCGCGCCGCGGAGCTGGCCGGAGCGCGCACGGCCGAGCGTGCCGCGGCCGAGACGGCGTTCGCCGCGGCGGACGAGGCCCGGCGCGCCTGCGCCGATCGTCTGGCCGGGATCCAGGCGACCGCGGGCGGGCAGGCGCAGCGGGCCGAGATCGTGACGCGGGCGCGGCAGGAGACGCAGGCGCGCCACGACGCGGCGCTGCAGGTCCTGGCCGAGCTGCGCCAGCGGCAGGAGCGGCTCCAGGCCGAGCTGGCCGAGGCGGAGCGCACGCGCCGGTCGGATCCCGCGGCCCTGGCGGGGCTCGAAGCCGAGCTGGCGCAGGTGGTGGCGGCGGCCGAGGCCGCGCGCGACGAGCTGGGGCGGCGCGATGCGGAGGCATCGGCCCGCGAAGCCGATCTGGGCGCGGCCGAGAGCGCGCTCGGCGAGTTGCGCGAGCGGCTGGCGGTGGCGCAGGCGGAGCGCGGCCATGCCCACGAGACCCTGGCGGCCAGCCTGGCTGCGGTCCGCGATCGCCTGCAGCAGGAGCCGCTGAACCTCCTGGCCGACGCGGCGACCCGCGACGCGGTGGCCGCGGCCGACCCGGACGAGCTGGAAGGCCGGCTGGCACGTCTGCGCGCCTCGCGCGACCGGTTGGGCCCGGTCAATCTGCGCGCCGAGGTCGAGGCCGGCGAGCTGGAGGCGAGCCTCGGCGAGAGCCGTGGCCGGCAGGCCGAGCTGCAGCAGGCGGTGGACCGCCTGCACGCCGGCATCGCCACCCTCGACGGCGAGGCAAGGGCGCGGCTGACGGCGGCGTTCGAGGCGGTGGACGGCCATTTCCGCCGCCTGTTCACGACCCTGTTCGGCGGCGGCAAGGCCCATCTGCGCCTGACCGGGGCCGACGATCCGCTCCAGGCGGGCCTGGAGCTGGAGGCGAGCCCGCCGGGCAAGAAGCTCTCCAGCATCTCCCTGCTCTCGGGCGGCGAGAAGACGCTGACCGCGCTGGCGCTGGTGTTCGGCTTCTTCCTGGCCCAGCCATCGCCCTTGTGCGTGCTGGACGAGGTCGACGCGCCGCTGGACGACGCCAATGTCGACCGGTTCGTGGCGCTGATGCAGGAGATCGCCCAGGCCACCGGCACGCGCTTTCTGGTCGTGACCCACCACCCGCTCACCATGGCGCGGATGGACCGGCTCTACGGCGTCACCATGGCCGAGCGCGGCATCTCGCGACTGGTGTCGGTGGCGCTCGAGCGCGCCCTGGAGCTGCGCGCTACGGCATAGTGCCGCATAAAAGGTGGCCGCCTTGACACGTTCCGACCACCCTACCTAGGTTCGCGCCGCCTGCGCGGAGCGGGAGGAGCCCGGCACCGCGGAGGACCCAGCCCCATGTCGGAACCGAAGCGATCATCCGGGTTCGAGGACTTCGACGCCCGCCTCGGCAAGGCCCGACCGGACAAACAGGGCGCTTCGGGCGACGGCGACGGGCCGCCCCCGCGCCTGGACTACGGCACCGGGCTGCAGGCGGGGATCGAGGTGGTGGCCGGCGTCGGACTGGGAACGTTGCTGGGCTGGGCCCTGGATCGGTGGCTGGGCACCTTGCCCCTGTTCCTGATCGTGTTTTTCATGTTGGGTGCGGCCGCCGGGGTGCTGAACGCCTACCGGCACCTGCGCCGGATGCAGAACGGCGCGTGAGCGCCCGCGACGACGAGCGAGGAGAGGCAGGCCCGTGGCAGACCCGCTGCACCAGTTCCAGATCACGCCGCTCGTGCCGATCAGCATCGCCGGCCACGATCTGTCCTTCACCAACTCGTCCTTGTGGATGGCGATCGCGGTGGGCTGCGCCTACCTGCTGATCATGGCCGGCACGCGCCAGCACGCCATGGTGCCGGGCCGGCTCCAGGCCGCGGTGGAGATGATCTACGAATTCGTGGCCGGGATCCTGCGCGACGCCGCCGGCAAGGAAGGCATGCGCTTCTTCCCGCTCATCTTCACCATCTTCATGTTCATCCTGATGGGCAACACGCTGGGGATGATCCCCGGCAGCTTCACCTTCACCAGCCACATCATCGTCACCTTCGCCATGGCGGTCGCGGTCTGGGTCGGCGTGACCATCATCGGCTTCTGGTACCACGGCATCCGCTTCCTGACCTTCTTCGTGCCGCACGGCGCGCCCAAGGCGATGCTGCCGCTGCTGGTGCCGATCGAGGTCATGTCCTACTGCGTGCGCCCGATCAGCCTCTCGGTCCGTCTGTTCTGCAACATGATGGCCGGGCACACGATGCTGAAGGTGTTCGCCGGCTTCATCATCAGCCTCGGCGCCTACTTCGTGGTTCCCGGCATCGCGCCGATGGCGATCACCGTGGTGCTGTTCGGCTTCGAGTTCGTGGTGGCCTTCCTCCAGGCCTACATCTTCACCGTCCTTACCTGCCTCTACCTCAACGACGCGATCCACATGCACTGAGGGCGTAGGTTCGCCAGCCCCTGGACACGTCGCTGGGTAGTCCACCCGGCGCAATCATGCGCCTCGACTCGGGAGCACCTCGATGGAACTCGACGCAGCCAAAATGATCGGCGCCGGCTTGGCGGTGATCGCGCTGTTCGGTGTCGGCATCGGCATCGGCAACATCTTCGCGACCCTGATCGCCACCGTCGGCCGCAACCCGTCGGTGCAGCAGCGCGTGTTTCCGTTCGCCATCATCGGGTTCGCCCTGGTCGAGGCCGTCGGCCTGTTCGCCCTGCTGATCGCCTTTCTGATCCTGTTCACCTGATCGCGTCCTCCGTTCCGGGCCGGCCGCGGCCGGCCCGGCGCCCATCGCAACGGGAGAACCGCGACATGCTCCGCCCCGATCCCATCTTCCGCCCGGCCCGGCTCCTGCTGCTGGCCGCCGCCCTGGCCCTGGGCGCGCCCGCCGCCGACGCCGCCGGCACGCTCGATCCCGTCACGGGCCATGCCGCCGTCGAGCCCGGCCCCGCCGGCGGCCCGGGCGTCGAAGGCTTCGAGGAGGGCATCGCGGCGGCGGAGCATGGCGGCGGGCTGCCGCAGCTCGACGCCGCCACCTTCCCCAGCCAGATCTTCTGGCTGATCGTCAGTTTCCTGGCCCTCTACTGGCTGTTCAGCCGCAAGGCGCTGCCGCGGGTCGGCGACATCCTGGAGGCGCGCCAGGCGCGCATCGCCGAGGATCTGGACCGGGCCGCCGCCCTGCGCGCCGAGGCCGAGGACGCCCTGCGCAGGCACGAGGCGGTGGTGGCCGAGGCCCAGGGCCGTGCCGCGGCCCAGCTCAAGCAGACCCAGGACCGCCTCACCGCCGAGGCGGGCAAGCGGCAGGCCGAGCTCGACGCCGAGCTCCAAACCAAGCTGGCCGAGGCGGAACAGCGGATCGGCGCCGCCAAGGACGCGGCGCTGGCGCAGATCCAGGGCGTCGCCGGCGAGGTCGCCCGGGCCGCCGTCCAGCGCCTCACCGGCATCGAGGTCGCGACCGAGGAGGTCGAGGCCGCCGTCAAGCGTGTGCTGGGGGAGGCCGCCTGAGATGCTCGAGCTCCTGCTGCTGATCTGCCTGATCATCCTGTTCGTGGTGATCTGGAAGCCGGCCAAGAAGGTCGTGCTGGGGGCCCTCGACGCGCGGGCGGAGAAGATCCGCAGCGATCTCGACGAGGCCCAGCGGCTGCACGAGGAAGCCAAGGCCATGCTCGCCAAGTACCAGCGCCAGCTGGGCGAGGGCGAGGCGCTGGCCGCGGAGATCGTGTCCCAGGGCGAGGTCCAGCGGCAGCGCTTCGAGGAGAAGATGCGCGCCGACTTCGAGCTCGCGGTCAAGCGGCGCACCGAGCTCGCCATGCAGCGCATCGCCCAGGAGGAGAACCGGGCGCTGCAGGAGGTCCGCAACCGTGCCGCCGACCTCGCGGTCCGCACCACCCGCCGCCTGCTCGACGACAAGGTGGGTGGCGGCGAGGCGCAGAACCTGATCCGCGGCGCGATCGAGGACGTCAAGCGCAAGCTGGCCTGATCGCTACAGCGCGGGGACGACGTCCGTCCGGGCGAAGTCCCCGCCGTTGAACAGGAGCGGCTCGCTCCGCTCCTTGGCGAGGGCGTAGGCGAAACAGTCGCCGTAGTTGAGCGCCGCGCGGTGGCGGCCCTTGCCAAAGCGCTCGAAGCCCTTGATCGCCAATTCCGCATGGGCGCGGGTAACGGCGATCAGCTCGATTCGGGCGTCCGAGAGCAGGCCCTCCACCTCCGCCCGACCGGGGCGACGATCTGGGCGAGCGGACGCGGATCGGAAGCCGGCAAGGCACGAAACCGCCGGCCACGCTCCATGATCGCAAGGTAGCGCCGCTCGCGCTCGGCCTCTCCCTGATCCGTGATGGTGGCGAGACGGTCGCGCAATGCCCGTTAGACAGCATCGGTGATCATTTCGCCGGTGGCATCCGCCACTGCCGGGCAAGCCGGCGCACCTCCGGATCCCGGATGTTCAAGGTCATTGGTCACCTCGTCTACGCACAGGCAGGCTTTGTATTTGCCTCTCGGCATGGCAAGAGCAACCGAACGTGCAGGAGGCATCGGGATGAAGCTCGAGGGTCAGGTCGCCATCGTCACCGGTGCCGCCTCCGGGCTGGGACGCGCCACCGCGGCGTCGCTCGCGTCGGCCGGTGCCGTGGTGGCCATGCTCGACCTCGACGACGGCGCGCTCGCCGAGGCTGCCAGTGCCGTCGGAGCCCATGCCTTCGCGCTCGACGTGGCCGACGCCGGGGCCGCGGAGGGGACCTTGCCCGAAATCGAGGCCCTGGGACCGGTGCGGCTCCTGGTGAACTGCGCCGGCGTGGCGCCCGCCGGCCGGATCGCCGGCCGGGAGGGGCCGATGCCGCTGGCCAGCTTCGAGCGCGTGGTCCGCGTCAACCTGATCGGCAGCTTCAACATGATGCGGCTCGCCGTCGCCGCGATGACGCGCCTCGACCCCCTGCCGGGCGGCGAGCGCGGGCTCGTGATCAACACGAGCTCGGTCGCCGCCTTCGAGGGCCAGATCGGCCAGACCGCCTACGCCGCCTCCAAGGGCGGCGTCGCCTCGCTCACCCTGCCCGCCGCCCGCGAGCTGGCGAGCCAGGCGATCCGGGTGATGGCGATCGCACCCGGCCTGTTCGGCACGCCGCTCCTGCTCGGCATGCCCGAAAGCGTGCAGCAGAGCCTCGCCGCCACCGTGCCGTTCCCCGCCCGCTTCGGCCAGCCGGAGGAGTTCGCCGAGCTGGTCCTGCACATCGTCCGCAACCCCATGCTCAACGGCAGCGTGATCCGTCTCGACGGTGCTTTGCGCATGGCGGCGCGCTAGCCCGTGCTGCCGCCCAGCGCCGACGACCTTGCCGCCATGGGCGAGGCCATCATCAAGGACCTGCCCGAACCCTTCCGCGGGGCCGTGGCCGATGTCGCGATCCTGGTCCAGGACTGGCCCGACGAGGCCACGCTCGACGCCATGGGGATCGACGACCCGCTCGACCTCACCGGCCTCTACGCCGCCGTGCCCCTAGGCGAGCGGGCCGGCATGGCCGCACCGCCGAGCGAGCCCGAGCTGATCCACCTCTACCGCCTGCCGATCCTGTTCGAATGGTGCGAGCGCGGCTGCGCCCTGCAGGAGGTCGTGTTCGACGTCCTCACCCACGAGATCGGCCATCATTTCGGGATGGACGAGGCGACGGTGCTGCGGATGGAGGGCCGCGACGACGAGAGCTGAGCGCCTCGCCCGCGTCGACGGAGTCGACCGGGTCCACCTCACGGCCGCGAGCCATGCGGCTCTCGGGCGGGCGGTCGCCGCAGAGGTCGCCCGCATCCTTACTCCGGCACCCTGAGCCTCAGCTGCGACCGGACGCCAGCTGGAGCATGCGGTCCTGCTGAGGGCGCTTCTCCCGCGGCCGGTCGCGGCCGCGGCGGCTGCGCAGCGTCAGGTAGGCCACGGCGACCCAGGCACCGTGAAACACCAGCCCGGCCAGCAGCACGAGCTGGCCCGGGATCGGCCCGACCGCCGCCCGCTGCCAGACCTCGCTGATATGCTCGATCGGCACCGGGTGGATCAGCAGCTTGCCGACATAGGCCGCGACCTGGATGGAGAAGATCCAGCCATAGTTGCGGCGCAGCCGGCGCCCGACGGCCTCGAGCAGGGTGATGTGCATGTTCGGGTGGATGTAGTCCTGGTAGAGGATCTCGTTCCAGCCATTGTCCACCCGCACCCCCTGGCCGCGCAGGATCGGGCCGAAGAACTGCAGCTCCAGCACGTGGGCGCGCATGCGCCAGAAGTCGAAGAAGCGGTAGCGACGGGCCTCGATCTGGAGGAACACCGCGACCAGCAGACCCACCAGGGCCAGCGGCAGAGGCGAGGCCGAGGCGCTGCTGAAGGTGACCGAAAGCGCGATGCCGGTGGCGACGACCGCCCAGTTGGTGGTGGCGTCCAGGCGGGTGCGCCAGACCGTGCTGCGATAGACCTCGCCGCGATAGAGGTGAGCCAGGGCACCGATGTCCGCGGCACTGAACACGGGCTGCGTCGGCGTTTGGTTCTCGGTCATGTTCTTGTCCCTGATCGAGGGGCGGCGACCGGCCCCGGCGGATGCGGGGGAACCGTCGTCGCCGCTCGCGCGTTTCGCGGCGGCATCAACAGGATCAACAAGCCGCCGCTGGGGAAGTCTCATGCACACCGTGTTCTACGTCATCGGCGTTGTCGTCGTCGTCCTGGTCGTTCTGCGTCTCGCGGGCTTCGCTTGATCCGGCGTGGGGCCATTGCGGTTCCGCACGAACGCGCCACATCCGCCTCGGCGGCCAGCTACGGCCGCAGCGACGGGATGGAACAGGTGGCCGCGCCCCGCGATACCGAGACCATGATGCGCTATGAGGCCAACCGGAAATCGGCGCTGCTCGCCTATCTGCTCTGGTTCTTCCTCGGCCTGTTCGGCATCCACCGCATGTATCTCGGCCGGGTCACCTCCGGGATCGCCATGCTGGTCCTGCACGGCCTGTCCTGGCTGACCTACTGGGTGCTGATCGGCATCGCCGGCTTCGGCATTCTCGGCCTGTGGTGGCTGATCGACGCCCTTTTGATCCCCGGCATGACCCACAACTACAACAATCGGCTGGTCGACCAGCTCAGCCGCTAGTTATCCGGTGGCCCTTCGCGGGCGAGCAGGCGGCCGCAGCCGGGGCTCTGCGGATCTTCGGCCGACCCGGCGAGAGCCGTGAACGGTTTGAGCACCAGCCCCAGCGTCGCCGCGGCCACGCCGCGCGCCGCCACCGCCACCGGGTTGATCTCGATCTCGGGCGCGCCCAGGTGGCCGCCGATCGCGATCCCGGTGAGATCGGTCAGCAGCGGCGTCTCCTTCGGCCGCGCGGTCAGCGAGATGTCGATCGCCTCGTTCTTCAGGTCGATCGTGCCGCGCCCACCGAGCTCGGCGATCTCGGTGTCGATCACCAGCGGATCGGTGCGCACGATCCCGTCGCGGATGTCGAGGTCGGCCAGCGCGCAGTGGAGTTCGACCGTGTCCGGCGAGGCGCCGGTGGCGGCGCCGACGAGCCGCAGCAGGTCGAGCCCGGCGGCGGCCACGATGGTGCGGTCGATGCGCCCGCCCTCCATCAGGAGCCGCACCCGGCCGTTCGAGCGGCCGAGAATATCGGCGATGCTGCGCCCGCTGCCGCCGAGCCCGACCCCGCCCAGCGCCTGTCCCGACAGTGTGCCGAACGACGCGACGTCGACGTCCAGCCGATTGAGCAGGCGCGCCACCGACACCTGCCGCAGCTCGAGGTCGACCTCGCCGCGCACCGGGCTGCGCCTGCCATCCGCCTCGATGCTGCCGGTGAGGTGGCCGCCGCCGATCGCCAGATCGGCGTCCTCTATGCGCAGCAGACCGTCGGTCATGCGCACATGGCCGGTGAACCCGTCGAGCGGCAGGGCGCCGGCATGAATCTGGTCGGCGCGCAGGTCGAGGTCGACATCGAATTGGCGCCAGCGCTCGGGGTCGATCGGCTCGTCGGGCAGCACCTCGGTGCGCCGCTCCAGGTGCTCCGCCTCGCGCTCCTGGCCGGTCGAGGCGGTCTCACCCGGGCCGGTGGCGGGCGTGGCCCCGACCAGGCCGCCGAGATCGTCGGCGTCGAGCGTCTTGGAGCGCAGTTTGCCGGTGACGGTCGGCCGTGGGCCGGCGAGGCTCAGGTCGAGGTCGGCCGCGAGATCGCTGTCGCCCACCCGCCCGTCGAAGTCGCGCAGCCGCAGCTCGTCGCCCCGGCTGCTCAGGGCGCCCCGCAGCCGGTAGGGCGGCACCTGCAGCCGCGGCAGATCGAACAGTGCCAGGATCGGCGACGGGTCCTGGCCCTCGGCACTGACCGTGGCGGCAAAGCGCCGCTCGGTGAGCGGCAGCGTCACGGTGCCGTTCACGTCGAGCTTGTTGCGGCCGAGCTCGCTGTGCAGCGTGAACGGGTAGTCGCCGCGATTGTCCGCCAGCGTGCCGGCCGAGCCGCCGAACAGGCTCAGGGCCAGCGGCCGGTCACCGGCCCGGGCGTCCACCGTGGCCACGAGCGCCTCGCGCCGGTCGGGGTCGAGCGAGGCCTTGATCTCGGCCCGATCGAGCCGTCGCTCCAGCTGCGGCAGCCGCAGGTCCGCCACCGTCCCCTCGAGGTCGATCCGGCTGCGCGTCAGCAGATCCAAGGGTGCCGTCCCGCGCAGGACGCCGTTGATGCGGCCGTCGAACCTTCCGCCCACCGCGTCCGAGCGCGCGGCGGCGGCGAGGTCGACGGCTTGGGCCTCGAGATCGATGTCGGCGGTGAAGCCGTCGTCGAACGGTCCGGCCTCGACCCGGCCGGCGATCTCGCCCTGCGGCAGGCTCGCCTGCAGCGGGTCGAGCCGCAGCCGTCCGTCCGCGAGCAGCGCCGTGGCCGTGAACGAGCCGAGCTCGGCCTGCGGCACCACCAGATCGGAGCCCTGCCCCTCGAACCGGAGCCGGCTGCGCGCGAGCATCGTCGGCAGATCGGCCACGGCCACGCTGCCGCGGAGCTCGCCTGTCACCGTGCCGCCATAGCCATCGCCGGCGAGGCCCGCGATCCCGACATCCTGGGCGGTCAGGCGCGTGTCGACCGCGAGCTCCGGCCGGTCGAGGGGTCCGGTGGCGAGCTCGCCCTCGATCGAGCCTGCCGGCAGCGCCACGCTGAACGGTACGCGCAGGCCGTTCTCGCCGAGATCCAGCGTCACCTCGGCATCATGCAGCAGGGCGCCCTTGGGCAGCCTTACGGTCGCGGCCGCGAGCTCGAGCTTGCCGCGATAGCCGGCCAATGGCCGTAGCGGGTTGCCCACGGGCACCGGCTTTTCGTCCGCCACCCTGTCCGCGAGCACTACCGACTGCAGCTGTCCGAGATCGATCAGCTCCGCCTGCAACCGGCCGTCGACCCGAGGCTCCGTCGGCGCCAGATCGGCGGCGAGCCGGCCGGAGAGGGAGCTGTCGCCCCAGGCCGCCCGGGTCAGGTCGAGCACGAACTTGCGCTCGCCGCCGGCGAGGTGCGCCGAAGCGGAGAGGGGCAGCGGCTCGGTGGCGGGCAGGCCGGCGAGCGCCAGCAGGCTGCCGGGGTCGGGGCTGTCCAGCTCCAGACGCAGGTCGACTCCGGCGAGGCGGACCGGATCTTCGATCCCGCCGGCGAGCGTCACCTGGCTGTCGGCCAATGCGAGCGATCCGTCGACGGTGACCGGACCCAGCCCGCCCGCGGCGGGTGCTCCGGCCGCGCGCAGCTCGAAGCGCAGGGGGTCGCCCTGCACCGTGCCGCTCCCGTCCAGGCGCAGGCCCAGCTTGCCCGCTCCCGCCAGCTCGGAAGCGAATCCGGCCGCGAGGTCGATGGCGGCCGCCTCGTCGCGCAATGCGACCTGGCCCTCGGTGATCTCGACCCGCCCGAGCGAGATCGCCGGCATACGGCCGCCGCCGTCCTCGCCGCCTGCCGCGGCGGGCCAGCTGGTGCGACCCCCCGCGTCGCGCTCGAGCGCGAGCTTTGGTGCCGTCAGGACGAGTTCGGTGAGGTCGATCGCACCATGGCGCAGATAGGCCCACACATCGGCGCCGACCTTGAGCCGCTCGACCGATGCCAGCTCGTCGCTGCGGGCCCAGGGCGGCGCAGCGACGTGCAGCCCGCGCACCTCCACCGTCGTCACCCGGCCGAGATCGAGGCCCAGGGGACCGGTGATGGTCACCGGCCGGCCGAGCTGCGTGCCGAGCAGGCGGGCGAGCGGCTGGCGCAGCGTGTCCGGGTGCCAGGCGACCCATGCCACCGCGACCGAGGCCGCCACGACGATCAGAAGGACCGTCGCGAGGACGATCTGGATGAGCCGCCGTAGCATGTCGTCGCGTCCCTGCCCCGCACCATTCTGTCGGTCGAGGATGAACCTGGGCGGCGGTGCCCGGTTCCGGCGGCGGGCTCAGCCGGGCACGAACTCCAGTGCCACCCCGTGCGCCGCGCCGGGCGGCACCAGCACGTCGCCGGCGGGCGAGCGGCTGAACGGCACCGCCTGCAGCCGCAGGAAGGCGGCCGTCCGCTCCGGGTCGGCGACCTCCAGCGTCAGCGCCACCAGGCT
Source organism: uncultured Alphaproteobacteria bacterium (assembly GCA_963720725.1). Classification (GTDB taxonomy): domain Bacteria; phylum Pseudomonadota; class Alphaproteobacteria; order Geminicoccales; family Geminicoccaceae; genus Benzoatithermus. The sequence goes on along the minus strand of CAVRGN010000013.1, from coordinate 180,039 downwards.
CGGGTCGGGCATCCGCTCGGGCAGGTCGAGCAGGGGATGGATCAGCATGGCATCCTCCGGCGGGGCCGCGAGGAGCACGCCGTGGCCGGTGTGCGCCGCCACGACATTGTCGGTCTCGGTCAGCGCCGCCGAGCCGAACAGCCGCCGCAGGGCGGCCGACACCGGTGCGATGTCCGAGACCGCCACGGTGCAGGAGCGGATCGCGCGCGCGCCGTTGGGGTGGACCAGCCAGGCCGGGCGCCGCATCGGCCCCGGGGTCAGGTGCTGGCAGGCGAACAGGGCGATGCCGGCGGTGTCGGCCCGCGGCAGGAGCACGTTGCGGAACTGCAGCTCGACCGGGGCGCCCTCGGCCTCGAGCAGGCGGCCCAGGGCACGCGGCGGCTCGGCCGCCAGCCCTGCCGCCTGCCATGCGGCGTGCGTCGCCGCGGCGTCGCGGCTGCCCAGGACCACGCCCAGCAGGCCCTCGCCGCGCTCCAGGAAGCGGTCGAGCCCGTTGCTGAACTGGGTCGCGTCGACGATGCCCAGGAGCTCGACATAGTCCTGCTCGAACATGATGCAGTAATTGGCCGTGCCCCAGCCGACATGCCGGCCGCGCGGGGTCGAGTTGAAGCCGAGCCGGGCGTACTGCGCCCGCGCCGCCTCGAGATCGCCGACGCCGACGATCACGTGGTCGATCCCGATCAGCTGGTGATTCATGGCGCTGGCCCTCCCCTTTCCGCTCGAACCCGCATATGGCTGCGGAAGCTCGGCGGCGGCAAGCCGGCTGGGCTCGCCCCGTCGCCCGCGAGGAGCACCGGCCATGACCATCGGCCTGATCTGCGCCATTCCCCAGGAGCTCGCCCATCTGCGCGAGGCCATGGAGCTGACGCGGACCGTCGAGCTGGCCCGGGTCCGCTTCGACCTCGGCCGGCTCGACGGCCACGAGGTGGTGCTGGTGGGTGCGGGGATCGGCAAGGTCAACACCGCCCTGGTGACCACGCTGCTCGCCGACCGCTTCGCCTGCCGGCTGGTGGTGTTCTCGGGCGTGGCCGGCGGGCTCGACCCGGACTTGCGCATCGGCGACGTGGTGATCGCCGACCGCACCCTCCAGCACGATGCCGGCGTCGTCGAAGCCGGCCGGCTCGCCACCTACCAGGCCGGCCACGTGCCGTTCTTCAACCCGACCGACCGGCTGGGCTACCCGGTCGACCCGGCGCTGGTCGCCCGCCTGCGCCAGCGCCTCGAAGGCTTCGCCCTGCCGCCGCTCTCCAACGCCGCCGGCGGCGCCGGCACGCCGCCGCGCATCGTCTTCGGCACCATCTTGTCCGGCGACCAGTACGTCCATTGCGAGGCCACCCGCGAGCGCCTGTTCCGCGAGCTGGGCGGTGCCGCGGTCGAGATGGAGGGCGGCGCGCTGGGCCAGGTCGCCGAGGCGTTCGGCATCCCCTACCTCGACATCCGCGCGCTGTCGGACCTGGCCGGGCGCGATTCCCGCTTCGACTTCACCGCCTTCGTCTCAGAGGTCGCGGGCAGCTCGGCGCGGATCCTGCGCCGGCTTCTTATGGTCCTGTGACCGATCCTTGCGGTCTCGCTGCCCGACCTCGATCGACACCAGCCGCGCCAGGATGATGGCGGGGTAGAGTTGACCCAGCGCCGCCTCCAGGGTGGCGAGCGAGCGGGCGATCGCCTCCACCGGCACGGTGTCGCCATAGCCGACGGTGGTCAGGGTCACGAAGCTGAAATAGGCGAAGTCGGTCGGGTGGAGGGGCGGCGCCGGCATGTGCCGAGGCAGCAGGAAGGCGCCCGGCGACAGGTGCGCCACCAGCGAGTAGGCCACGGCGAAGGTGAGCCCGATGTTCAGGTAGAGCGCCACGCCGCCGAGCACGTGGTCGATCTTGACCCGGCTGCTGCCGAACACCTCGCCCGAGAGGGCCCAGGAAATCAGCAGCAGAAAGCCGATCAGGCCCAGGGGATGCAGGGCCAGGATCAGCTCGCCGGGCGCCAGGTAGCGCCAGAACTGGAGCGGAAGCAGCGCCAAAAACAGAAGAAGGATGACCCGCCCCCTGGTCGTGCGCAGGTCCGCCATCAGCATGCCCGCGAGCAGGATCAGGGTGAAGGTGGCGCCGAGCAGGAGGTGAGGCAGCATGCCGAGCTCGATCAGCGGCGCGATCGCAAAGATCGCGAACGCCTCCAGCCCCAGGAGCAGACCCAGGCGATGCTTGAGGAGATAGCGCAGCCAGGGCGGGTGGATATGGCCGGCTATGGCAGTGGGTGGCCGGGTCGGCATTGAGGACCCCTGCGCGGTTGCTCGGGGCCGCAGCCTAGCGCCCGGCGGCCGGAAGGGAACCCGCGGCCTGAGTGCTGTCGATCGATCATTTGCATCATTCCATACTTATCGTATGATCGAACTATCGAAGAATCGGGGAGAGCAATCATGAATTGTTGCCGGGCGCTGGCCGACGTGGGCCGGCGGCAGTTCATGCGCGGCGGTGGTGCGGCAGTGGCCGGTGCGGCCGCGGCGGCGGTTGTCGGCGATTCGGCTAGCGCCGCGCCCCTCCCCGGAGCGCGGGTCGCCTACCCCAGCAACCGCTTGGCGAACCTCGCCGACCTCGCGCCGAACGAGCCGTTCGAGGTCGCCTATCCGGACATGGGCAGCCCGGGCGTGCTGCTCAAGCTCGGCACGTCGGTGCCGACCGGCGTCGGCCCGGAGGGCGACATCGTGGGGTTCTCCACCCTCTGCCCCCACAAGGGCTTCCCGCTGCGCTACACGGCCGGGGACCGAGCCTTCGACTGTCCGGGCCACTATTCCAGGTTCGACGCCGAGAACGGCGGCATGCAGATCTGGGGTCAGGCGACGCAGAATCTCGCCCAGTTTCAGCTCACGATCGACGACCAGGGCGACATCTGGGCCTCGGGCATCGATGAGCTGATCTACGGCCGCCTGTCGAACGTGCTCTGAGGGAGATGCCGCCATGACCTTCAAGCGCAATGTCGACCGGCTGCCGATCATCCCGAAGGACGCCACGGTCCACAACGTCACCTGCAACTTCTGCATCGTCGGCTGCGGCTACAAGGCCTACAGCTGGGACGTCAGCCGCCAGGGCGGCTCCGCCGCCGGCGACAACTGGGCCGGCGTGGATCTCGGCCAGCAGCAGCCGGCCGAGACCGACGCCTGGTATCCGCCCTCGATGTACAACATCGTCCGCCAGAACGGCCGTCCGGTGCATCTCGTCATCAAGCCGGACAAGGACTGCGTGGTGAACTCGGGCCTGGGCTCGGTGCGCGGCGCGCGCATGGCCGAGCTCAACTATTCCAAGATCACCTCGACCCAGCTGCAGCGGCTGACCGAGCCCATGGTCTGGCGCTACGGCCAGATGCAGCCGACCTCGTGGGACGACGCCTTGTCGCTGGTGGCCGAGATCACCGCCCGCGTGATCAAGGAGCAGGGCGAGGACGGCCTGTTCGTCTCGGCCTTCGACCATGGCGGCGCCGGTGGCGGCTACGAGAACACCTGGGGTACCGGAAAGCTCTATTTCGGGGCGATGAAGATCCGCAACATCCGGATCCACAACCGCCCGGCCTACAACAGCGAGGTCCACGCCACCCGCGACATGGGCGTGGGCGAGCTCAACAACTGCTACGAGGACGCCGAGCTCGCCGACACCATCGTGGCCGTCGGCACCAACGCGCTCGAGACCCAGACCAACTACTTCCTGAACCATTGGGTCCCGAACCTGCGCGGCACCTCGGCGGCCAAGAAGGCAGCCGAGCTGCCGGGCGAGCCGCACCCCCAGGCCCGGGTGGTGATCGTCGACCCGCGCCGCACGGTGACGGTCAACGCCTGCGAGGTCGAGGCGGGCAAGGACAATGTCCTGCATCTCGCGATCAACTCCGGCACCGACCTCGCCCTGTTCAACGCCTGGCTGACCTACATCGCCGAGCAGGGCTGGACCGACCAGGAGTTCCTGGCCGCCAGCACCGGCGGCTTCGACGAGGCGGTGGCCGCCAACAGGACCTCGCTCGAGGACGCGGCCGCGATCACCGGCCTGACCGTCGACCAGATCCGGCAGGCGGCCCACTGGATCGCCGAGCCCAAGGACGGCCAGCGGCGCCGGACCATGTTCGCCTACGAGAAGGGCCTGATCTGGGGCAACGACAACTACCGCACCAACGGCGCCCTGGTGAACGTGGCGCTCGCCACCGGCAACATCGGCCGGCCCGGCGGCGGCTGCGTGCGCATGGGCGGCCACCAGGAGGGCTACTCGCGCCCCAGCGACGGCTTCATCGGCCGGCCCGCACCCTATGTCGACAAGCTGCTGATCGAGGGCCAGGGCGGCGTCCACCACATCTGGGCCTGCGACCACTACAAGACGACGCTCAACGCCATGGAATTCAAGCGGGTCTACAAGAAGCGCACCGACCTGGTGAAGGACGCCATCAACGGCGTCCCGGCCGGCGACCGGCCGGCCATGGTCGAGGCGATCATGGGCGCGATCCGTGCCGGCGGCCTGTTCGCGGTCGACGTCGACATCGTCCCGACCCAGATCGGCGAGGCCGCCCATGTCTGGCTGCCGGCCGCGACCGCGGGCGAGATGAACCTGACCTCGATGAACGGCGAGCGCCGGATGCGTCTGACCGAGCGCTACATGGACCCGCCGGGCCAGGCCACGCCCGACTGCCTGATCGCGGCACGGATCGCCAACCATCTGGAAGCGGCCTTCCGGGCGCTGGGCGACGACGCGTTCGCCGACCAGTTCCAGGGCTTCGACTGGCAGACCGAGGAGGACGCGTTCATGGACGGCTACCACGCCCACGAGAAGGGCGGGGAGCACGTCACCTATGAGCGCCTGCGCGCCATGGGCACCAACGGGTTCCAGGAGCCGGCGACGGGCTTCGCGGACGGGAAGATCGTCGGCACCAAGCGCCTCTACGCCGACGGCAAGTTCGGCAAGGACGGCAAGGCCGTCTTCATGGCGACCCAGTGGCGCGGGCTGGAGGCACCCGGCAAGCAGGAGCAGAAGGACAAGTTCGCCTACCTGATCAACAACGGCCGCGCCAACGCGGTCTGGCAGAACGCCTATCTCGACCAGAAGAACGAGTTCCTGATGGATCGCTGGCCCTACCCCTACATCCAGCTCCATCCGGGCGACATGGCCGAGCTGGGCGTCGCGGCGGGCGACCTGGTCGAGGTCTGGAACGACGCCGGCTCGACCCAGGCCATGGTCCAGCCGACACCGACCGCCAAGCCCAAGCAGGCCTTCATGCTGTTCGCCTATCCCAGCGGCGTGCAGGGCAACGTGGTCAATGCCGGGGTCAACGAGTTCATCATCCCCAACTACAAGCAGACCTGGGGCAACATCAGAAAGATCGCCTCGGCCCCCGGCGCGGTGCAGGGGCTCACGTTCAAACCGTGGGAGTATCAGGCTGGCTGAACGAGCCTGGCGACGTAGACCGTGTTGGTCGCGGCGCGGCGTTGGAACGGGTTGGCGAAGCTCACGATGTGGGCCTCGGCGTGGCCGAACACCTCCGCCAGCAGCCGGGTGAAGGGCTCGTCCGGTCGGATCGTTCGACCACAGGGCGAACACGCCGCCGGGATGCAGATGGCGCGAGAGCCGGCGCAGGCCCGCCGCCGAGTAGAATGCCGCGTGGCTCGCATGCAGGAGCTGACGCGGCGAATGGTCGATGTCGACCAGGACGGCGTGGTAGCGCCGCCGCGGCCGGTCGGGATCGAGGCCGGACGGGCTGGCGGCGAGGACGAAGAAATCGCCCTCGACCAGCCGCAGGCGGGGATCTGCGGTCAACTCGGGACCCAGCGGCAACAGGCCCTGCCGGTGCCAGTCGATCACGGCTGCCAGCGCATCGACGACCAGCACTGAGGCCACGCGCGGGTCCGCCAGCACGGCCTGCGCGGTATAGCCGAGACCGAGCCCACCCACGGCGACCTCGAGCGCAGGTTCCTCCAGTGCGGCCAGCCCCAGGCGCGCCAGCGCGATCTCGCCGACGGTGAACAGGCTGGACATCAGGAATTCGTCGCCGAGCTTGATCTCGTGGACCTCCCGCCCGAGGCGGGGCTCGATACGTCGCCGGAGGCTCAAGGGGCCGATCGGGGTCTCGCGGTAGTCGAGCTCCTCGAACGGCCGGCTCATCGGCCGGCGCAGGCGACGCACAAGGGCGTGGTCGGGTCGACCGCGAGGCGCGCCGGATCGATCGGCTCGCCGCAATGGGCGCACCAGCCGAACTCGTCCGCCGCGATCCGCGCCAGGGTCGTGTCGATGCGCCCGATCTCCCGTTGCCGACGGCGCTCCGCCTCGAGCGCCATCTGCTGGCCCTGGATGGCGTCCATCCGCGACAGGCGCCCGACGCTGGCCTGGTCCAACTCCACCGGCGCCCGGCTGTCGCGGGTGGTCGCACCCAGCGCCTCTAGCTCGGCCCGCCGCGCCCGCAACCGGTCAGCGGTCGCCGCCACCTCCTCGCGCGTCAGTTCGCTCACGGCTACTCCTCTCCCCATGGGGCCCCGTGATGATCGGACTGCCGGCGCCGGCGGTCAAACCGGCGGGCGAACCACGGCTTGACGCTCCTCGGATAGTTCGACAACTCTCGAATGAATTGAAGGACCGCGTGATGCTCGACGATCTCGGCCTGCCCAACATCGATTCGGATCTGTTCGACCGGCCCGACCTCGCACGCGTCGAGGGCGGCGACCGGCCGGTGCACCCGCCGCGCTTCCTGCTGCTCTACGGCTCCTTGCGCGAGCGCTCCTACAGCCGGTTCCTCGTACACGAGGCCGGGCGGCTGCTGGCCCGCATGGGTGGCGAGGTCCGGATCTTCGACCCGCACGGGCTGCCGCTGCCGGACGGTGCGGCCAAGGACCACCCCAAGGTGGCCGAGCTGCGCGCGCTGTCCTTGTGGTCGGAGGGCCAGGTCTGGTGCAGCCCGGAGCGGCACGGTGCGGTCAGCGGCGTGTTCAAGAGCCAGATCGACTGGCTGCCGCTCGAGGAGGGCGGCGTGCGGCCGACGCAGGGGCGGACCCTGGCGGTGATGCAGGTCTCGGGCGGCTCGCAGTCCTTCAACGCGGTGAACGGGCTGCGCGTGCTCGGCCGCTGGATGCGGATGGTGACCATCCCCAACCAGTCCTCGGTGCCCAAGGCCTACGAGCAGTTCGACGAGGCCGGCCGGATGAGGCCCGGACCCCTCTACGACCGGGTCGTCGACGTGATGGAGGAGCTGGTGAAGTTCACGTTGATCCTGCGCGGCCGCACCGCCTACTTCCTCGACCGCTACAGCGAGCGCAGAGAGCAGGTGGCCGCGGCCGCCCCAGCGGCGGCGAGCCTGCGCGACGCGCGTAGCGGTTAGTTGCCGCAGAGGACGGCGAGGCTGATCTGGATCAATTCGATAATCGTCGAACCGTGCTTGAATGCCTACTTGGGCCAAGCGGGCATTGGGCTTGCGGCGAGCCAGGACTCGGCTGATGGCAACGCGTGAAATCGTGCTCTGCGCACCCGTACGCACCGCAATCGGCACCTACGGCGGTGCCCTCAAGGACATGGCCGCACCGGATCTCGGCGCGGTGGCGATCCGCGAGGCCTTGCAGCGGGCGGGCGTTGCCGGTGACGATGTCGCGACCCTGGTGATGGGCAACGTCATTCAGGCCGGGGTCAAGATGAACCCGGCTCGGCAAGCCGGGGTGAAGAGCGGCTTGCCGGTTGCGGTGCCCGCAATGACCGTCAATCGGGTCTGCGGCTCGGGCGCCCAGGCGATTGTCACCGCGGCGGCCGAGATCGGGCTCGGCCTGATCGACACCGCCGTGGCCGGTGGCATGGAGAACATGGATCGTGCCCCATACCTGCTGACGGAAGGGCGATGGGGCTACCGCATGGGTCACAGCCCGTTTTCGACGCCCTGCTCTATGACGGCCTCAACGATGCCTTCTCGGGCGAGCATTCCGGCTGGCACACCGAGGATCTGGTGACCAAGCACCAGATCACGCGCGAGGACCAGGACCGCTGGGCGCTACGCTCGCAGCAGCGTTTCAGCGCGGCGCAGGCTGCCGGCAACTTTGACGGGGAGATCGTCGCGGTCGAGGTCAAGACGCGCAAGGGCCCGGTGGCCTTCGCGAAGGACGAGCACAACCGGCCCGACACCACCGCCGAGAGCCTCGCCAAGCTGAAGCCGGCTTTCCGCAAGGACGGGACGATCACCGCCGGCAATGCCCCGGGGCTCAACAGCGCGGCCGCGGCGATGGTTGTCGCCGAGCGGAGCTGGGCAGACCGGCACGGCGTGGCGCCGACGGCGCGACTGGTGAGTTGGGGCATAGCGGCCGTCGAGCCGGGGATGTTCGGAATCGGGCCGGTCCCGGCCGTCCACCAGGCACTGGAACGGGCGGGATGGGCCATCGGCGACATTGAACGGATCGAGATCAACGAGGCCTTTGCCGCGATCGCGATCGCCTGCATGCGAGAGCTTGGCCTTTCGCATGAGATCACCAACGTCGAGGGCGGTGCGATCGCTCACGGCCATGCCATAGGGGCCACCGGTGCCGTGCTGACCACGCGCATCCTGCATTCGATGCGGCGCGACGGGCTCAAGCGCGGCGTCGTTACGATGTGCATCGGCGGCGGGCAGGGTATTGCGCTCTGCCTCGAAGCGCTGAGCTGAACCGATGCACCTGCTGGATCGACCGACCCGCTACCTGTTCTTCACCGGCAAGGGCGGGGTGGGCAAGACCTCGATCGCCTGTGCGGTTGCCATCGCCCTGGCCGACGCCGGCAGGCAGGTGCTGCTGGTGAGCACCGATCCCGCCTCCAACCTCGACGAGATGCTCGAGGTCGAACTCACCGGCACGCCCCGCGCGGTGCCGGGCGTGTCCGGTCTTCTGGCGATGAACATCGACCCGGAAGCCGAGGCGGAGGCCTATCGCGAGCGCGTGCTGGCGCCGATGCGCGCCAGCAGCAGCGATGAGGAGCTGGCGACCGTCCGCGAGCAGCTGTCCGGCGCCTGCACCACCGAGATCGCAGCCTTCGACGCCTTCGCGGGGCTGCTCGCCGGGGACGCGCCGGGCTTCGACCATGTCGTGTTCGACACCGCCCCCACCGGCCATACGCTGCGGCTCTTGAGCCTGCCCAAGGCCTGGGCGGGATTCCTCGCCGGCAACGATCGCGGTGCCGCCTGCCTCGGGCCGCATTCCGGCCTCAAGATGCGCGAGGAGCGGTTCCAGGCCGCATTGGATGCCTTGTCCGACCCTGCCCAGACCCGAATCGTCCTGGTCGCCCGCCCCGACGGTCCAGCACTGCTGGAGGCCGCCCGTACCGCCGCGGAACTGGTGCCGCTCGGGCTCACCAGCCAGTATCTGGTGGTCAACGCCGTGTTCAGCCCGCGGGGTACGGTGGACCCGCTGGCCCGGGCGGTGGCCGCACAGGGGGCTGCGGCACTGGCCGCGATGCCGCCGGTCCTGGCGGCCCTGCCGCGCGACGAGGTCCCGCTGCGCGCGGTCGACATGCTGGGCCTCGCCGCCCTGCGGCAACTGCTGGCGCCCACCTCGCCGTCGGTCGCCACCGGTACTGCCACGCCGCCGGCACCCGACCTGCCCGGTCTCGGCGTGCTCGTCGAGGAGCTGGCGCGGGCCGGCCGCGGCCTGATCATGGTCATGGGCAAGGGTGGCGTCGGCAAGACGACCATCGCCGCCGCCGTGGCGCTGGGCCTGGCCGAGCGCGGGCTCGCGGTGCACCTCAGCACCACCGACCCCGCAGCACATCTGGCGGGCACCCTCGCCGCCGAGGTCGCGGGCCTGCGCGTCGACCGGATCGACCCCGCGGCCGAGACGCGGCGCTACATCGAGAAGATCATGGCCACCAAGGGCCGGGATCTGGACGAGGACGGCCGGCGGCTGCTGCAGGAGGACCTGCGCTCGCCCTGCACGGAGGAGGTCGCGGTCTTCCACGCCTTCGCCCGGATCGTGGCCGAGGCACGCACCGACTTCGTGGTCCTCGACACGGCCCCGACCGGCCACACGCTGCTGCTGATGGATGCGACCGGCGCCTACCACCGGCAGATGCTGCGCGATCTCGACCCTGGCACGGGCGGTCGGCTGTCGACGCCGCTGATGCGGCTGCAGGACCCGAGCTGGACCCGTGTCCTCCTGGTGACCCTGGCCGAGACGACGCCGGTCTCGGAAGCGGCCGCACTCCAGGCCGACCTGCGCCGGGCGCGGATCGAGCCGTTCGGCTGGGTCGTGAACCGCAGCCTGGCGGCCGCCGGCACCACCGACCCCATCCTGGCGGCGCGGGCGCGGGCCGAGCTGGCGCAGATCGCGCGCGTCCGGGACGGGCTGGCGGCCCGCGTGGCGATCGTGCCCTGGCGCGCCGCGCCGCCGATCGGCCGGGCGGCCCTGCACGCGCTGGTCGCGTGAACGGCCGTTTCTGCCACGAAACTGTCACGTGAGTGGGATAGTTCGACAATCATGGAAACGACGGACGCGGTGCGGGCCTTCGCAGCCCTGGCACAGGAAACCCGGCTGGCGACGTTGCGGCTGCTGGTGCAGGCCGGGCCGAACGGGCTGCCGGCCGGCGCCATTGCCGAGAGCCTGGGCGTGCCGGCCTCGACCCTGTCCTTCCATCTCAAGGAACTGGACCGCGCCGGGCTGGCGCGCTCGTGGCGGGTGCAGCGGCAGATCCGCTACGCCGCCGACTTCGAGGGCCTGCGCCGCCTGCTCGCGTACCTGACCGCAGATTGCTGCAACGGCCACCCGGAGATCTGCGGCGGCCTGATCGAGACCGTGGCCGCCTGCGGCTGCAGCGACTGAACGGAGCCATTGCGTGAGCGCGATCACCATCTACCACAACCCGGCCTGCGGCACCTCGCGCAACGTGCTGGCCCTGATCCGCAACAGCGGGGCGGAGCCCGAGGTCGTCGCGTATCTCGAGACCCCGCCCAGCCGAGCGGAACTGGTCGAGCTGATCGCCCGGATGGGGATCCCGGTCCGCGAGCTCCTGCGCCGCAAGGGCACGCCCTACGACGAACTCGGCCTCGACGACCCGAAGTGGAGCGACGACCAGCTGATCGACGCGATGCTGGCACATCCGCTCCTGATCAACCGCCCGATCGTCGTAACACCCCTAGGGGTGAAGCTTTGCCGGCCGTCCGAGGCCGTGCTCGACATCCTGCCCGACCCGCAGCGCGGCGCCTTCGCCAAGGAGGACGGCGCGGCGGTGGTCGGCGCCGACGGACGTCGCATCGCACCACCCTAGCGCCACATCGCCATCCGCCAGGAGACGGGACATGCTCGGTCCAATGCGACGGGCAGCGGCTGCCGCCGGCTTGCTCGTGACGATCGGCGCGGCTGCCGCCACGTCGGCCTGTGCCGAGGAGACGCTCGACGGCGTGCTGCTGCGCGGCGGCGGCTCGTCCTTCGCCGCACCGCTGTTTCGGGGCTGGATCGAGGCGTTCGCCGACGTGGCACCCGGCCTGACGGTCGAGTACGATTCGATCGGCAGCGGCGAGGGCATGGCCCGCTTCGTGACCGGCTCGCTCGACTTCGCCGGCACCGACGCCCCCCTCGACGAGAACCAGGCGGCGCTGGTGGAGGGGGGTGTGCTCCAATTGCCGCTGGCCGGCGGCATGATCGCCATCTGCTACAACCTGCCGGGCTTCGCGGGCGAGCTGCGGCTGCCCCGTGACGTCTATGCCGGGATCTTCGACGGCACGATCCGGCAATGGAACGACGAGAGGATCGCGGCCGCCAATCCGGGGCTGACGCTGCCGAAGCGGTCGATCGCCGTCGTGGTGCGCCGGGACGGCAGCGGCACCACCTTCGCGTTCACCAATCACCTGGACGCGATCGACCCGAGATGGCGCGAGCTCGGCCAGGGCGCCGCGATCCGCGCGGACTGGCCCGGAGGGCCGATGACCGCGCGCGGCAACGAGGGCGTCGCCGCCGCCATCCTGCAGTCCGAATATGCGATCGGCTATGTCGAATACGGGTTCGCCCAGCGGCTGGGCCTGCCGATGGCCGCGCTCGAGAACCGCGAGGGTGCCTTCGTCGCCCCATCCCTGGCTGCGGCAAAGGCCGCCTTCGCCAGCGGCCTGGACGCGGGCGGCACCGATCTGGTGCGCCTGATCGGCGATCCCGGCGGCGCCGGCTCCTACCCCATCGTCACCCTCACCTGGGCGCTGGTCGATCGAGCCTACACCGATCCCCGCAAGGCCGCCGGGGTGCGGTCGTTCCTGGGCTGGGGCCTGAGCGAGGGACAGGCCATGGGCGAGCCGCTGGGCTACGTGCCGCTGGCGGAACCACTGGCCGCCGCGGCGCGGGCCGAGTTGGCCGGCGTCAAGTGAGCTGGTTGCCAGCCGAGCCCGGTCCCGCGGTCATGAGCGCGTTCGACTTGCCACGCCGGCTGGTCGCCGAGGCGCTGGGCACCGGTCTCCTGGTCGCCACGGTGGTCGGTTCCGGGATCATGGCGGCCAAGCTCGCCGGCGGGAACCAGGCCCTGGCGCTGCTCTGCAACACCCTGCCGACCGGCGCCATCCTGGTGGTGCTGATCACCATCATGGGCCCGGTCTCCGGCGCGCACCTCAACCCGGCGGTCTCGGCCGCGATGGCGCTGCGGGGTGACCTGTCGCCGGGACTGCTCGGCCCCTACCTCCTGGCGCAGGTCGTCGGCGGCATCGCCGGCAGCTGGCTGGCCCACGGCATGTTCGACCTGTCCTTGCTCCAGGCGAGCGCCACCGTGCGCACCGGGGCCGGCCAATGGCTGGGCGAGCTCACCGCGACCTTCGGCCTGATGCTCGCGATCTTCGGCGCCGTTCGCTTCAACCCCGCCGCCGTGCCCTGGTGCGTCGGCCTCTACATCACCTCGGCCTACTGGTTCACCAGCTCCACCAGCTTCGCCAACCCGGCCGTGACCATCGCGCGCGGTCTTTCCGACACCTTCGCCGGCATCCGGCCCATGGACGTGCCCGGCTTCATCCTGGCACAGTTGGTCGGCGCGCTCCTGGCGACGCTCCTGTGCGGCTGGCTGTTCGCGCCGCCCCGCCGGGCCTGAGCCGCTACCACCACCAGCCCGGGCCGAGACGGGGCCGCGCCAGGCTCGTGTCCTGCTCGAGCCAGCCGAGGCGGCGCTCGACCGCGGCCAGGCGCTCGTTGGTCTGCTGCAGCAGCAGGCACAGCTTGAACTCGGGGCTCTCGGCCTCGAAGCCGGCCTCCCTGCAGCTCAGCTCGCGCCGCGCCACGGCCTCGGCCGGGGTCTCGGGCGCCACCGTGGCGCAGCCGGCGAGCAGCGCCAACGCCAGTGCTGCCGGGCGCGCCAGCGCGCTCATCCCGGCGGCGCCGACGGCCAGTCGCGGACCATCCCGTCCAGTCCGGGCCGCGGCGGGCCCTCATGGGCCGCAGCAAGGCTGCCCAGATAGAGAAAGCCGAGGATCCGGTCGTCGCCGCCCAGGCCCAGCTCCTCCTTGACCACCGCGTCATAGGCCTGCCTGCCGGTCGCCCATTTGGCGGCGAAGCCCAGGGCGTGGGCGGCCAGCAGCATGTTCTGGGTCGCCGCGGCCACCGCCGCCACCTGCTCGACCTCGGGGATCTTGGGGTGGTTCGGCTGCAGCCGGACGGCGACCACCACGATCACCGGTGCCCGCGCCGGGGCGGCGCGCTGCTTGTCCACCTCCTCGGCCGAGGCATTCGGGGCGGTCCGGCGCACGAAATCCGCGAACACGGCACCCAACCGCTCGCGCCCGGCGCCGCGCACCACCAGGAACCGCCACGGCCGCAGCATGCCGTGGTCGGGTGCCGCGGCACCGGCTTCGAGGATGCGGCGCAGGGCCGCGTCGTCAGGCCCGGGCGGCCCCATCTTCACGGGTGGTACGGTACGGCGTGAATGGATGGCGTCGAGGACGTTCATAGGGGTGGAATTTCCATGCGCGGGCGTCGGATCTGGACCCATAGCGGCTTTGCCACTTGATAACCATTGCGCGGATGGCCAGGGTGCGGTGCAACAAGACTGGCGCACCGGGCGCGCGGAGCATTGGCGATGAGCCTTGACGGCTACTACATCGAGGACCTGACCGAAGGCATGTCCGCCGTTTTCGGCAAGACCATCACCGACGCCGACATTCTGATGTTCGCCGGCGTTTCCGGCGACACCAACCCGGTGCACCTCAACGAGGAGTTCGCCGCGGGCACCTCGTTCCAGGGCCGCATCGCCCACGGCATGCTCACCGCCAGCCTGATCTCGACCGTGCTGGGCACCAAGCTGCCCGGGCCGGGCTGCATCTATCTCAGTCAGACCCTGAAATTCATGGCGCCGGTCCGGTCGGGCGACACGGTGCGTGCCGAGGCCACCATCACCGCCATCGACCGCGAGCGGCGCCGCGTCACCTTCTCCACCGTGTGCAAGGTCGGCGGCAAGGCGGTGCTCGAGGGCGAGGCGCTCACCATGGTGCCGCGCCGGCCGGTCGCCACGGCCGCGGCCTGAGCGCGAGCGCCCTCCGTGGCGCTGAGCCTGTTCGCGCACCCGTTCTCGTCCTACTGCCAGAAGGCGCTGGTGGCGCTGTACGAGAACGGCACGCCGTTCACCTTGCGCCTGCTCGACCAGGGCGAGCCCGACAACTTCGCCGAGTTCTCGGCACTGTGGCCGCTGCGGCGCTTTCCGCTGCTGCTCGACGGCGATCGCCCTATCGCCGAGGCGACGATCATCGTCGAGCATCTCGACCTGCACCATCGGGGCGCGGTCAGGCTGATCCCCGAGGACCCGGCTGCGGCGCTCGAGGTCCGGTTCCTCGACCGCTTCTGCGACAACTACCTCCACACGCCGATGCAGAAGATCGTGCTCGACGCCATGCGCGGCGAGGGTGAGCACGACCCGCGCGGCTTGGCCGAGGCCCAGACCCTGCTCGATACCGCCTATGGCTGGCTGGAGCTCCGCATGGCCGGCCGCGAGTGGGCCGCGGGAACGTTCGGCCTTGCCGACTGCGCCGCGGCACCCGCCCTGTTCTACGCCGACTGGGCGCATCCGATTGGCCCGGCGTTTCCGGCGGTGCGCGCCTACCGGGCGCGGCTCAACGCCCGGCCCTCCTTCGCGCGGGCCATCGAGGAGGCGCGGCCCTATCGCCACTACTTCCCGCTCGGCGCGCCGGATCGCGACTGAGCGCGGACGCGCAGCCCGCTCTTTACAGGCCGGTGGCCGCATGGGAGATAGCGCGCCATGCTCATCCACCGTGATCACGCTGGCCTGCCGGCAGCAGCGCGCGGTGCCTCGGTGGCGATCGGCAATTTCGACGGCGTCCATCGCGGCCACCGCGAGGTGATCCGCGTCGCCGCCGGCCACGCCCGGGCACTGCAGCGCCCGCTCGGCGTGATCACGTTCGAGCCGCACCCGCGCGAGCTGCTCAACCCGGCCTCGGCTCCGGCGCGGCTGACCACGCTGCGCCGCAAGGCCGAGCTGATGCGCGAGCTCGGGGTCGAGCGGCTCTACGTGTTCCGCTGCGACCGGCGCCTGCTCGAGACCTCGGCCGCGGAGTTCGTGACCGGCCGCCTGCTCGGCGAGCTGGACGTTGCCGCGATCACCACCGGCCGCGACTTCCGCTTCGGCCATCGCCGCCAGGGCGACGTGGCGCTGCTGGCGGCGCTCGCCGGCGACGCCGGACGGCCGGCGACGGCGGTCGACCCGGTCACCGCCGAAGGTGCGGTCTGCTCCTCCACCGCGATCCGCGCCGCGCTGGCGGACGGGCTGGTCGAGCACGCCGGCGCGCTCCTCGGCTATCCCTACGAGATCGAGGGCGTGGTGCGTCCCGGCGACCAGCGCGGCCGCACCATCGGCTTTCCCACCGCCAACGTGCACCCCCTCGCGCGCCAGCCCATGCTGCCCGGCATCGGCGTCTACGCGGTCGAGGCCGGTCTGCGGCGCGGCGGCCGGCTTGCCTGGCACCCGGCGGTGGCCAATCTCGGCCGGCGCCCGACCTTCGACGGCCGCAGCCTCCTGCTCGAGGTCCATCTCCTCGACGGCGGCGGCGACCTCTACGGCCAGCGGATGCGCGTGGCCTTCCGCGCCCGCATCCGCGGCGAGCGCAAGTTCTCAGGCATCGACGAGCTGCGCCTGCAGATCGCCCGAGACTGCGAGCAGGCCCGCGCCCTCCACGCCCCCATTCCGGCTTAAGTCCACCCGCCATGACCACCGACTATCGCGACACGGTCTTCCTGCCGCGCACCGAATTCCCGATGAAGGCCGACCTGCCCAGGCGCGAGCCCGAGGCGCTGGCGCGCTGGGACGCGGCCGACCTCTACCACCGGGTCCGCGAGGCCTCGGCGGGCCGGCCCAAATTCGTGCTCCATGACGGGCCGCCTTACGCCAACGGCCATCTGCACATGGGCACGGCGCTCAACAAGATCCTCAAGGACGTGGTCAATCGCGGCCAGCAGATGCTGGGCCAGGATGCGCCCTACGTGCCGGGCTGGGACTGCCACGGCCTGCCGATCGAGTGGCAGATCGAGCAGGAGTACCGCAAGAAGGGCAAGGACAAGGACGCGGTCCCGATCGTCGACTTCCGCCGCGAGTGCCGCGAGTTCGCGCAGCGCTGGATCGACATCCAGCGCACCGAGTTCAAGCGGCTGGGCGTGCTCGGCGACTGGGCCGACCCCTACACCACCATGAACTTCGCGGCCGAGGCCGGCATCTACCGCGAGCTCGGCAAGTTCCTGCTCTACGGTGCGCTCTACCGCGGCAAGAAGTCGGTGATGTGGTCGGTGGTCGAGAAGACGGCACTGGCCGAGGCCGAGGTCGAATATCACGACCATACCAGCACCACGATCTGGGTCCGCTTCCCGCTCACCGAGGCGAGCCGGCCCGACCTCGAGGGCGCTTCGGTGGTCATCTGGACCACCACGCCCTGGACCATGCCCGCCAACCGGGCCGTCGCCTACGGGGCCGAGATCCTCTACCGCCTGATCGAGGTCGGCGAGGTCGCGGACACGGCCCTGGCCAAGCCCGGCGACCGCCTCGTCATTGCCGCCGAGCGGCTGGCCGAGGTCGCCGATACCGCCGGCATCCTGACCCACCGCACGCTCGCCGAGTTCGCAGGTGCCGAGCTCGCCGGCAGCGTCGCCCGCCATCCGCTGGCCGGCCAAGCCGGCGGCTACGGCTTTGCCGTGCCGCTCCTGGCCGGCGACTTCGTCACCACCGAGCAGGGCACCGGGCTGGTCCACATCGCCCCCGGCCATGGCGAGGACGATTTCGAGCTCGGCGCCCGCCACGGCCTGGAAGTGCCGGACACGGTGGCCGAGGACGGCACCTATACCGCGCAGGTGCCGGGCTTCGAGGGTCTGCACGTGTTCAAGGCGGCCGAGCCGGTGATCGCCGCCCTGATCGGGCATGGCGCGCTGCTGGCCCGCGGGACGCTGGTCCACAGCTACCCCCATTCCTGGCGTTCCAAGGCGCCCTTGATCTTCCGCGCCACCGCCCAGTGGTTCATCCCGATGGAGGGTGCCGACCATCTCCGCGCCAAGGCGCTGGCCGCCATCGACGAGACCCGCTTCGTGCCCGCGCGCGGCAAGAACCGGCTGCGCGCGATGATCGAGAGCCGGCCCGACTGGTGCGTCTCGCGCCAGCGCGCCTGGGGCGTGCCGATCGCCGTGTTCGTCCACAAGGCCACGGGCGAGGTGCTGCGCGACCCCGAGGTGGTCGAGCGCGTGGCCCGGGCGTTCGAGGCCGAGGGTGCCGACGCCTGGTGGACCCGCGACCCGCAGGAGTTCCTGGGCAACTCCTACGCCGCCGACGAGTACGAGAAGGTCGACGACATCCTGGATGTCTGGTTCGAGAGCGGCTGCACCCACGCCACCGTGCTGGAGCGCCGCCCCGAGCTGCAATGGCCGGCCTCGCTCTATCTCGAGGGCTCCGACCAGCATCGCGGCTGGTTCCACTCCTCGCTCCTGGAGAGCTGCGGCACGCGCGGCCGGGCACCCTACGACGCCGTGCTCACCCACGGCTTCGTCATGGACGCCGAGGGCCGCAAGATGTCCAAGTCGTTGGGCAACGTGGTCTCGCCCATCGACCTGATGAAGACCCACGGTGCGGACATCCTGCGCCTGTGGGTGGTCAGCGGCGACTACACCGAGGATCTGCGCATCGGCAAGGCGATCCTGGACGGCATCGCCGACACCTACCGCCGCCTGCGCAACACCCTGCGCTACCTTCTGGGCAACCTCGCCGGCTTCACCGAGGCCGAGCGCCTGCCGCACGCCCAGATGCCCGAGCTGGAGCGCTGGGTGCTGCACCGGCTGGCCGAGCTGGACGAGCAGGTCCGCAGCTGCAACCGCGAGTTCGACTATCCGAAGCTCGCGGCCCAGCTGCACGCCTTCTGCGCCAACGACCTGTCGGCGTTCTACTTCGACGTCCGCAAGGACGCGCTCTATTGCGACGCGGTCGACAGCCCGCGCCGCCGCGCCGCCCGGACCGTGCTGGACGAGCTGTTCTCCTGCCTCACCGCCTGGCTGGCGCCGGTGCTGGCGTTCACCACCGAGGAGGCCTGGCTCACCCGCTTCCCGAACCAGGGCAGCGTGCATCTGCGGATGTTCCCCGAGCTGCCCGGCGCCTGGCGCGACCGGGCGCTGGGGACGCGCTGGGAGCGGATCCGCGAGGTGCGCCGGGTGGTCACCGGCGCGCTGGAGCTCGAGCGCAAGGAAAAGCGGATCGGCGCCAGCCTGCAGGCGGCCCCGATCCTCTACCTGCCGGCTGCGGACCGCGGGCTGCTGGCCGGCCTGGACCTGGCCGAGCTCGCCATCACCAGCGCCGCCGCCCTGGCCGAGGGTCCTGCGCCGGCCGGGGCGTTCACGCTCGAGGAGGTGCCGGGCGTGGCCGTCCTGCCCGCACCGGCCGAAGGCGAGAAGTGCCTGCGCTGCTGGCGCGTGCTGCCCGAGGTGGCAGCCTCGCCGGAGCATCTGTGCGTGCGCTGCACCGGCGCCCTCGCCACCGCGCACGCGGCCTGAGCCGGTGGCGGCATGGCGGGGGCCGCTGCTGGCGCTGGCGATCCTGGTCCTCGACCAGGTCACCAAGTGGCTGGCCCTGGGCGCGCTCGACCCTTACGAGTACCTGACCGTCACGCCGTTCTTCAATCTGGTGCTGGTCTGGAACCGCGGGGTCAGCTTCGGCATGTTCAACGCGCTGGGCGATCACGGGCCCTGGCTGCTGACGCTGCTCGCCTGTGCCATCGGCGCCTTCCTGATCGTCTGGCTGCTGCGCGAGCGGCGTCCGGTGACGCGGCTGGCCCTGTGGCTGGTGCTGGCCGGGGCGGTCGGCAACGCCATCGACCGGATCCGCTTCGGCGCCGTCGTCGACTTCCTCGACTTCCATGCCTTCGGCTATCACTGGCCGGCCTTCAACGTGGCCGACAGCGCCATCGTGGTCGGGGCCGGGCTGATCCTGCTCGACAGCCTTGTGCTGTCGCAATCGAGAACCAAATTCGGGCGAGGGGAAGGATGAACGGCGTGGCGAGGTTGCGCATCGCGCTGATGATGGGCGCCATGGCGGCGTTGCCCGCCTGCTCCGGCAACGTCCAGGAATCGCTGGGGCTGGGCAAGCGCCAGCCGGACGAGTTCCAGGTGGTGCGCCGGGCGCCGCTGATCCTGCCTCCCGACTACAGCCTGCGGCCGCCGGCACCCGGCACGCCGGGTCCGGCCGCACAGGACACCGCGGCGCAGGCGGAGGAGATCTTGACCGGCCAGCCGCGCGTGCCCACCGAATCCGCGCAGAGCCAGGCCGAGCTGGCGCTGTTGTCGCGCAGCGGCGTGCAGGCGGAGCCGGGCATCCGCCAGATTCTGGCCAATGAGGATCCGGAGTTGATCAACCTCGACGAGAGCAGGTTCCTGTTCATCCTGGACTTCCAGCGGCGCGCCATGCAGGACCAGCCCAACGTGATCGACCCGGTCGCCGAGGCACGGCGGTTGCAGGCCGCGTCGGCCGAAGGCGGCGTGATCACGCAGCGCACCGGCAGCACGCCCATTCCCCAGTAGCGGAGACGTCGATGAGCAGGTTCGACCATGCGGCCGCGAACGCCGGCGCGGGGCTGAACCTCGCCGCCGAACTGCCCGCGAGCGGCGTCTTCCACCCCGCGACCTTCACCCTCGACAACGGCATGGAGGTGGTGGTGGTCGAGAACCACCGCGCGCCGGTGGTGGCGCACTGGGTCTGGTACAAGGTCGGCACCGCCGACAGCCCGCCCGGCAAGTCCGGCCTGCCGCACTTCCTCGAGCATCTGATGTTCAAGGGTACCGGCGAGATCGCGCCCGGCGAGTTCTCCAAGATCGTGGCCCGGCTGGGCGGCAACGACAATGCCATGACCAGCTACGATTCCACCGCCTACTTCCAGATGATCGCCAAGGACCGGCTGGAGCTGGTGATGGCGATGGAAGCCGACCGGATGGTCAATCTCGATCTGTCGGACGACCATGTCTACCCGGAGCGCGACGTCATCCTGGAGGAGCGCCGCTCGCGCGTCGACAACGAGCCCTCGGCGCTGCTGGGCGAGCAGCTCATGGCGGCCCAGTATCTGCACCACCCCTATCGCCTGCCGGTGATCGGCTGGTTCCACGAGATCGCCGGCTACACCCGCGAGGACGCGCTGGATTTCTACCGGCAGTGGTACGCGCCCAACAATGCGGTGCTGGTGGTCGCCGGTGACGTCACCGCGGCCGAGCTGCGCCCGCTGGCCGAGCGCAGCTACGGCGCCGTCTCGGCGCGCCACGTGCCGCCGCGGCACCGCCTGGCCGAGCCGCCGCAGCATGCCGAGCGCCGCGTGGCACTCCACCATGAGCGGGTGCGCCAGCCGGTGCTGCTGCGCTCCTGGCTGGCGCCCAGCTACGCCTCGCCCGGCCACGAGCATGGCTACGCGCTGGAGCTGCTGGCCGAGATCCTGGGCGGCGGCGGCACCAGCCGGCTGTTCCGCAAGGTGGTGGTGGAGCGCTCGCTCGCGGCCGCTGCCGGATGCTTCTACCGCGGCACCGGCCTGGACAGCGCCACCTTCCGCATCTATGCGAGCCCGCGCCCGGACGCCGACATGGCCGAGCTCGAGGGTGCCGTGGCCGGCGAGGTCGCCAAGGTGCTGGCCGAGGGCGTCACCGAGAACGAGCTCGCCCGCACCCGCCAGCGCCTGATCGCCGAGGCGATCTACGCCCGCGACTCGCTGGGCGGGGCGGCGCGGGTGTTCGGCGCGGCGCTGACCTGCGGCGAGAGCGTGGGCGACGTCGAGGCCTGGCCGGCCAGGATCGCCGCGGTGACGCTGGAGCAGGTGCACGCCGCCGCGCGCCACGTGTTCCGGCCGGAACGATCGGTGACGGCCCTCCTGCTGCCGGCGGAGGCGGCCTGATGCTGGCCGAGCTCCTGGCGACGCCGCCGACCGGCTCCCTGCAGTCGACCGCCCGCGTCGAGGAGGTGGTGAGTGCGCCTGCGGCGTGCGCGCCTACCTGATGCGCGAGGCGGCGATCCCGTTCCTGTCCCTGTCGCTCCACTTCCGCGGCGGCTCGGCCGCCGACCCCGCCGACCGGCAGGGCCTCGCCTTCATGGCCGCCGGCCTGCTCGACGAAGGGGCCGGCCCCTACGACAGCCAGGCCTTCCGCGCCGAGGTCGACGACCATGCGCTGCGGCTGAGCTTCGAGGCCGACCGCGACGGGGTCATCGGCGAGCTGCGCACGCTCAACGCCAACCGCGCGCATGCCTTCGCGCTGCTGCGCCTGGCGCTCACCGAGCCGCGCTTCGACCCCGAGCCGGTCGAGCGGGTGCGCAGCCAGATCCTGGCCGACCTGCGCCGGCGCGAGACCGATCCCGACTATCTCGCCTCGCGCGCCTGGTTCGCCACCGCCTTCCCCGATCACGCCTATGGCCGGCCGAGCCGCGGCACGCCCGCCAGCATCGCCGCGATCACGGTCGCGGACTGCCGCGGTTTCGCCGCCCGCCACCTGGCCCGCGACCGGCTGGTGGTGGGGGTCGCCGGCGACATCACCGCGCGAGGAACTGGCGCCGCTCCTGGATGCGACCTTCGGCGACCTGCCGGCCGGCGCCCCCCTGCCCGAGCTGCCGCCCGTGGCGCCGCGGGTCGGCCGGACCGAGGTGCTGCGCCTGGACATCCCGCAGAGCGTGGTGGTGTTCGGCCATGGCGGGCTCGAACGCCACGACCCGGACTACTATGCCGGCTATGTCGCCAACTACATCCTGGGCGGCGGCGGCTTCAGCTCGCGCCTGCTCGAGGAGGTGCGCGAGAAGCGCGGGCTGGCCTACTCGGCCTATTCCTACCTGCACGAGCTCGACCGGGCACCCTTGTGGCTCGGCGGGGTCGCCACCAACAACCAGCAGGTGGCGCAGTCCCTGGCGATCGTCCGCGGCGAGCTCGCGCGGATGGCGCGCGGCGAGCTGGACGAATCCGACCTCGGCCACGCCCGGACCTATCTCACCGGCTCGTTCCCGTTGCGCCTGACCAGCAACGACCAGATCGCCAAGATGCTGGTCGGCATGCTGGTCCACGATCTCGGCCGCGACTTCCTCGAGCGCCGCAACGCCCTGATCGAGGCGGTCACGCTGGAGGATCTCAAGCGCGTCTCGGCCCGCCTGTTCGGCGGCGAGCTGCTGGTCAGCGTGGTGGGCGACCCGGAAGGGCTGTGAGCCGCTCGAGTTCCTGCCGCACGGCGGCCAGGAGCTCGGCGGACAGCTCGGGGTCGGTGGCGGCGGTGGCGCGCGCCAGGGTCATCGCACCCACCAGCGCCGCGAGGACGGTCAGCGCGCGCCGGCGGCGCTCCGCCGCGTCGCCCCCCTCGGGCAGCCCCTCGGCCAGCGCGTCGACATAGCGCTCGACCCCGGCAGCGAAGCGATCCTGCAGCGCTGGCTCCCCGCGCGCGACCTCGGCGGCGTAGGCGGCCATCGGGCAGCCATCGTCCGGGCGGTCGCGATGCCGTGGCGACAGATAGCCGTCCAGCAGCCGCGCCAGCCCGCCCTCCGGGCCGCCCAGCCGGAACTCGAGACGTTCCAGGCTCTCGGCGAAGGCCCGGTCGCAGGCCTCGGCCGCCAGGGCGTCCTTCGAGGCGAACTGCCCGTAGAACCCGCCATGGGTCAGACCGGCGGCGCGGGAGATCTCGGCCACCCCGACCCCGCCGAAGCCGCGGGCGCGAAACAGCCGGCCCGCCGCCTCGACCACGGCCGCGCGGTTCGCCGCCGCCTGCTGCTTGGTGACCTTCATCGCCCGGCTCCACACGAAAGCACTTGACGGCAATGATGACGTCGATCATGTTTCATGTCAATCATGATGACCGTCATGAGAATTGCGCGTTGGCGGGAGTGAACCCATGTCGGCCTCGGCCCTGAGCGTCGCACTGGCGCGGCGGCACGTCCACTATGGCTGGGTCGTGGTCGGCACCACCTTCGCGACCATGCTGGTGGTGGCCGGCGCGGTCGGCGCGCCGGGCGTCCTCCTGCTGCCGCTGCAGCGCGAGTTCGGCTGGGCCACCGCCGACATCTCGCTCGCCATGGCGCTGCGGCTGCTGCTGTTCGGCCTGATGGGACCGTTCGCGGCAGCGCTGATCAACCGCTTCGGCGTCCGCCGGATCACGCTGGCCTCGCTGGCGCTGATCGCCGGCGGCCTGCTCCTGTCGCTGGCGATGACCGAGGTCTGGCAGCTGGTGCTGCTCTGGGGCGTGGTCGTCGGCTTCGGCACCGGGCTCACGGCACTGGTTCTGGCCGCCACCGTCGCCACCCGCTGGTTCTCGGCCCGCCGCGGCCTGGTGGTGGGCCTGCTGACCGCCAGCTCGGCCACCGGCCAGCTGGTGTTCATGCCGCTGCTGGCGCTGCTCGCCGCCCAGTTCGGCTGGCGCGGCGCCCTCCTGCTGCTGTGTGCGCTCCTGGGCCTCGCCGCGCTGGCCGTGCTCGCGCTGTTGCGCGACTACCCGGCCGATCTCGGGCTGGCGCCGTTCGGCGACCCGACGCCCGTGGCCCCGCCGCCGGTGCCCAAGCCTGCCTCCTCGGTGGCGGGTGCCGCCCTCGACGCCTTGCGGCTCGCCGCGCGCACCCGCCTGTTCTGGGTGCTGTTCGCGACCTTCTTCATCTGCGGCGCCAGCACCAACGGCCTGATCCAGACCCACCTCGTCGCCCTGTGCGCCGACTACGGCGTGCCCGAACTGCGCGCCGCCGGGCTGCTCGCGATGATGGGCGTGTTCGACTTCTTCGGCACCGTCGCCTCGGGCTGGCTGTCGGACCGCTACGACAATCGCCGGCTGCTGTTCTGGTATTACGGCCTGCGCGGCCTCTCGCTCCTCTACCTGCCCTATTCGGACTTCACCCTCTACGGCCTGTCCTTCTTCGCCGTCTTCTACGGTCTCGACTGGATCGCGACCGTGCCGCCGACCATCAAGCTGATCGCCGACCGCTTCGGCCGCGAGCACGCCAACCTCGTGTTCGGCTGGGTGTTCGCCGGCCACCAGCTCGGTGCCGCCACCGCGGCGTTCGGCGCCGGCCTGTCGCGCACCCTGCTCGACAGCTACCTGCCCGCCTTCTTCACCGCCGGCGCCTTGTGCCTGGTCGCGGCCCTGCTCGCGGCGACCCTGGCCCCGCCCAGGCCGCTCGCGGCCCGCCCCGCCTGAGGGCGGCCGGAGAATCGCGAACCTCGTGAAGCGCTCGCGCGATCAACCGGGAACGTAGGTCAATCGGATCACGTCCTCGCCGATCAGGTCGTTGGCCACGAGCCGGAGCCCCGGCCGGGGGCCGGCGAAGAACGGCGTGCCGCGACCGAGCACGACGGGGTGGAGGTAGAGCCGATATTCGTCGATGAGGCCGAGGTCGGTCAGGCTGCGCGCGAGGTTTGGTCCGGAAACGGCGATCTCCCCGGCGTGCCGGGCCTTCAGCTCCCGTATCGCCGCCTCGAGGTCGTCCTCGACCAGTGTTGCGTTGGGGCCGACGGACGGCGACGAGCGCGACACGACCCACTTCGGCTGGCTCCGCCACGCTGCCGCGAACGCGATCCGCTCCGCGTCCCACTCGGGACGATCCTCGTCCCAATACCGCATGATCTCGTACATGCGGCGACCGTACACACTGCCCGTCAGGGCGCGAACCTGCTCGATCCAGTGACGAAAGAGCACGGGGCCGGTCGCGAACGCCAGGTGGTCGACATAGCCGTCCAAGGACTGGTTCATCCCAAAGACCAGCTTCGCCATGCCACGAAAACTCCACCCGAGGTTCTTCACCAATAGCTTGAGCCGACGTCGCCAGGAAGCGCGGCTCGACACGATCTGCGCCACGTTTCGGTCGCCGCTGGGCGGCGGCTCCATCCCCGGGGTGCGGCGGCGGGCTGCTGCCTGGCCGACACGATGCAGGGCGGCGGGCGCGTGCCGGCAAGGACAGCTGTTGCGCGTTGGCCTTGAACGCGCATAACTCATACTCCCCTGAGCAGTCGAGGTTGGCCGGCCAAGGAGCTTCGGACGCCGCATGGTGGCCCTTTCCCGAGCCGAGCGCCGGCTTGCCGCGATCTTGGTGGCGGACGTGGTCGGCTATTCGCGCCTCATGGGTCGCGACGATGCCGGCACGCTCGCCCGCCTCAAGGCCTGCCGCAGGGAGCTGCTCGAGCCGCTGGTGACCGAGCATCGCGGCCGGATCATCAACTTCCCCGGCGACAACGCGCTGTGCGAGTTCGCGAGCGTGGTCGATGCCGTGGAATGCGCGGTCACGATCCAGCGCGGCGTCGCCGAGCGCGAGCGCGACGTTCCGCGCCCCGACCGGATCTTCTTTCGCATCGGCGTCAATCTCGCCGATATCCTGGCCGAGGAGCGCAACGTCTACGGCGACGGGGTCAACGTCGCCGCCAGGCTCGAGCAATTGTGCGAGCCGGGCGGGGTCGCGGTCTCGGGCACCGCCTACGACCATCTCCGCGGCCGGCTCGACCGCGAGCTCGAATATGTCGGCGAGCGTCGGCTGAAGAACATCGAGCGCCCGGTGCGGGTCTACCGCGTGATCGTGAGCCGGACCTTCGTCGCACCGCCGCCCGGCCTGCAGCGGCACCAGTCGATCGCGGTGATGCCGTTCACCAACCGGGCCGGCGACCCGGACCAGGACTTTCTCAGCGACGGCATCGCCGACGACCTGATCACCGACCTCACCAAGGTTTCCGGCCTGTTCGTCGCCTCGCGCCACACCGCCTTCGCGCTCAAGGGCGCCCAGCTCGACGTCCGCGAGGTCGGCCCCCGGCTGGGCGTGCGCTACCTGCTGCAAGGCAGCCTGCGCAGGTCGGGCGACCGGATCAGGGTGACGGCCCAGCTCGTCGACACCGACACCGGCGGCTATCTGTGGGCCGAGCGCTTCGACCGCGTGCTGACCGACATGTTCGCGGTGCTGGACGAGATCACCCGCGGCATCGTCGACGTGCTCAAAGTCAAGCTGCTCCCCGGCGAGGAGGACGCGATCCGCCGGGTGCCCACCGGCGACATCGACGCCTACCAGCTCTACCTGCGCGGCCAGCAGCTGTTCCGCCAGCGCACCCGGCACGCCTACGAGGTGGCGCGCCGCCTGTTCGTGCAGGCGGTCGGGCTCGACCCGGACTTCGCCCGCGCCCATGCCGGAATCGCCGAGTGCGAGGCCAGCCTCTATCTGCACCATGGCGGCGTGCTGCCGATCGCGGAGACGCTGGCCACGGCCGAGCTGGCGCTGAGGCTGGAGCCCAGCCTCGCCGCGGCGCATGTCGCACGCGGCCTGGCGCTGGTCGCCCAGGGGCTGCTCGACGAGGCGGAGCTCGCCTATCAGCGGGCGGTGGCACTCGAGCCCGAGCATTACGAGGCCAACTTCGCCTATGCCCGGGTCTGCTTCCAGCGCGGGCGCAAGGAGCAGGCGGCGCGGCTGCTGCGCCGGGCGGCCGCGTTGCGCCCCAGCGACATCTTCGCCCCCCTCGTCCTCATGGGCATCGAGAACGGCCTGGGCCAGACCGAGCGCAGCCTGGCCACCGCGCGCCAGGCGCTGGCGCGCGCCGAGCACGAATTCGAGCGCCAGCCCGAGAGTGCGCGCGCGGCCTATGTCGCCGCGGCAGCACTGGCGGCCCTGGGCGATCGCGCCGGCGCCATGCGCTTCGCCGCGCGCGCGCTGGCGCTCGAGCCCACCGACCATCCGGTGCAGTACAACGTCGCCTGTACCTATGCCTGCCTGGGCGAGCTCGAGCTGGCGCTCGACGTGCTCGAGCGGACCATGCCGCAAGCGCCGGCCTATCGCTGGGCCTGGCTGGCCCAGGACGCCGATTTCGACCCGCTGCGCGGCCATCCCCGCTTCGCCGCCCTGTTGGCCCGCGCACCCGGGCCGGCCGATCCCGGCTAGCGGACCGGCCGGCCGCTTTCGCTCGCCGGCGCGGCCGGTTAGAACCGGCCCATGCCCACCATCCGCCGCCTGCCCGAGGCCGTCGCCAACCGCATCGCCGCCGGCGAGGTGGTGGAGCGCCCGGCATCGGTGGTCAAGGAGCTGGTCGAGAACGCGATCGACGCCGGGGCCGGCCGGATCGAGGTGGTGCTGGAGCAAGGCGGCAAGGCGCTGATCCAGGTCGCCGACGACGGCTGCGGCATGGCGCCCGACGAGCTGCCCCTGGCGCTCGAGCGCCACGCCACCTCCAAGCTCGAGGACGAGCAGCTGACCCGGATCACCCAGCTGGGCTTCCGCGGCGAGGCGCTGCCCTCGATCGCGTCGGTGGCGCGGCTGCGGCTGGTGAGCCGCACCGCGGCCATGGCCGAGGCCTGGGCGCTGGCGGTCGCCGGCGGCGAGGCCGGCGAGCCCGCACCGGCGGCGGGCGGGCGGGGCACGCGGGTCGAGGTGCGCGACCTGTTCTTCAAGGTGCCGGCGCGGCTCAACTTCCTGCGTTCCGACCGGGCCGAGGCCGAGGCCGCCCTGGAGGTGGTCCGCCGCCTGGCGCTGGCCCGGCCCGAGCTCGCCTTCGCGCTCACCGTCGACGGCCGCGCCCTGTTCCGGGCCGAGCCCGCGGGCGAGCTGTTCGCCGAAGCGCTGCTGCGGCGGCTGGCGGCGGTGATGGGGCGCGAGTTCGTGGCCAACGCGATCGAGCTCGAGGCCGGGCGCGACGGCATCGCCCTGGCCGGCTTCGCCGCGCTGCCGACCTTCAGCCGCCGCGACGGCCGGCAGCAGCATCTGTTCGTCAACCGCCGCCCGGTCCAGGACCGGCTGCTCAAGCAGGCCCTGCGCGCCGCCTATGCCGACCTCTTGTTCCACGACCGCCAGCCGCTCGCCGCCCTGTTCCTCGAGCTCCCGCCCGAGCTGGTCGACGTCAACGTCCACCCGGCCAAGGCCGAGGTGCGGTTTCGCGATCCCGCCCTGGTGCGCGGGCTGGTGGTGGGTGCGCTCAAGCGCGCCCTGGCCGAGCACGGCCACCGCAGTGCCGCCGCCGGGGCCGGCGCGCTGGCGGCCTTCCGCCCCGGCGGCGCCTTCCGGCCGCCGGGCCTGGCCGAGCCGGGCCAAGGCTGGGAGCCCGGCCCGCCGCAGGCGGCGCTGGCGGTGGGTGCACCCGCCGGCCGGGCCGCTGCGCCGAGCCCGAGGCCGGCGAATGCCGCCCATCCCTTGGGGGCCGCCCGCGCCCAGCTGCACCGGAGCTGGATCCTGGCCGAGACCGAGGCCAGCCTGATCCTGGTCGACCAGCACGCGGCGCACGAGCGCATCGTCTACGAGCGGCTCAAGGTCGAGCTGCGCGCCGGGGGCGTGCGCCGCCAGGCGCTGCTGCTGCCCGAGGTGGTCGAGCTGGACCCGGCCGATCGCGCCCGGCTCCTGGACCGGCTGCCGCAGCTGGCCGAGCTCGGCCTGGTCCTGGAGCCGTTCGGCCCGGGTGCGGTCCTGGTCCGCGAGCTGCCGGCGATCCTGGGCCAGGCGCCCGCGGCGCGGCTGGTGCGCGACCTCGCCGCCGACCTCGCCGCCGCCCCGGACGGCCCCGGCCTGGCCGCCGCACTGGAGGCGGTGCTGGCCGGCGTCGCCTGCCATGGCAGCGTGCGCGCCGGGCGGCCCTTGTCGCTCGAGGAGATGAACGCGCTGCTGCGGCAGATGGAGGCCACGCCCTTCTCCGGCCAGTGCAACCACGGCCGGCCGACCTATATCGAGCTCAGGCGCGAGGACGTCGAGCGGCTGTTCGGGCGGCGGGGCTGAAAAGCGCTGGCACCGCGCCCGGGGCGCCCCTATGGTCCGGCGCCGCCGGCCGGACGCCGCCGGTCGGCCGGTGGTTTGGCTTTCAAGCGGAGAGATCGATGACCTACGTGGTCACCGAAGCATGCATCCGGTGCAAGTACATGGACTGCGTCGAGGTCTGCCCCGTGGACTGCTTCTACGAGGGCGAGAACATGCTCGTGATCCATCCCGACGAGTGCATCGACTGCGGCGTGTGCGAGCCGGAATGCCCGATCGACGCGATCCTGCCCGACACCGAGTCCGCGGCCGAGCGCTGGCTGGAGCTGAACCGCGACTACGCCAACGCCTGGCCCAACATCACCCGCAAGCGGGATGCGCCCGCCGACGCCGACGAGCACAAGGGCGAGGAGGGCAAGTTCGAGAAGTACTTCTCGCCCGAGCCCGGCGGCGCCTGAGCCCATTTCGGCGGCGCCCGCGCGCTGCGACCATCCGACACTGCCCCCATGCGCCACGGGCATGGCGGACCCGGAATCGTGACGCTGGCTAATTGCCACATTTTGTGCTAATAATCACACAACATGATCGCGGGCTGTTCCGCGTTCGAGCTTGGTGTCCGCGCCAGCGCCTCGTCAGCGTTCCGTCGCCCTCGCGCGCGATCCGATCGGCCCCGCCGGTCGGAACCTGGAGCTGACTGCGCCCGCGCCGGCCACCGTCCACGGCGAACGGCCCCTGCCGTCGCCGCCGCTACGTCGGGAGACTCAGCCTTGGTAAACAAGAAGCTCGCCTACGCCACCGGGGACTATATCGTCTATCCGAGCCACGGCGTCGGCCGGATCACGGGCATCGAGAGCCAGACCATCGCCGGCATCTCGCTCGAGATGTACGTGGTCTCGTTCGAGAACGAGCGCCTGATCCTGCGGGTCCCCGTGGACAAGGCCGGCCGGTCGGGCATGCGCAAGCTGAGCTCGCGCGAGAAGATCACCTCCGCCCTCGAGGCGCTCAAGATCCGCACCCGCCCGCGCCGCAACGTGATGTGGAGCCGCCGCGCCCAGGAGTACGAGGCCAAGATCAACTCCGGCGACCCGGTCTCGATCGCCGAGGTGGTGCGCGAGCTGCACAAGGCCGAGGACGCCGAGCAGTCCTACAGCGAGCGCCAGATGTACCGCGCCGCGCTGGAGCGCCTCGCCCGCGAGGTCGCCGCGATCGAGCGCATCGACGAGGCCGAGGCCAGCCGCCGCCTGGAGCAGGTCCTGGTCAAGGCCGCCTGAGGCCGCCGCTCACTTGCCGTAATTGGCCACCAGATAGGCCAGGATCGTGTCGGCGTCCTGATCGCTGATCGGGGCGCCGTACGCGGCCCGCATCTTCTTGACCTCGCCCGCCCACTTCTCCTGGTCGAGGAACGGCGAGTTCATCTCGACATAGTCGAGGCTGTGGCAGGCGCCGCAGTTCTGCTCGACCGCGTCCCGCCCCGGCGCGTCCCGAAGCGCGAAGCTCGCCTCGTCGGCGAGCACGGGGCCGGCGGCGAGCAGGGCCACGGCGATGATCGTGGTGCGCATCGGTCCTCTCCTCATGCCGCCGTTCATGCCACCGTCACCTCGATCCGCTGCGGCACGTTGTTGTGGTAGCCCGCACCGTTGAACAGCAGCGCCGGCGCCTGGCTCTGCCCCTGGCGGTTGCTGGCCCGTGCCGTGATCGTGGCCTTGCCCGGGGCGGGCGTGCCCGCGAACCGCCACGGCCGGAACGAGTAGGGCCCCAGATCCTCGCCCAGCGTGGCCGGCGCCCAGGAGGCGCCGCCGTCCAGCGACACCTCGACCCGGTCGATGCCGTAGCCGCCGTCCCAGGCGATGCCCTCGACCGCCACCTCCTGCCCCGCCGGCACCGCCGCCCCGGCCACCGGTGCGGTGATCAGCGAGTTGACCATGATCTCGGTGATCGGCGTGTTGGTGGCACCCTCCTGGCTGGTGAAGCGCTGCACCAGGGGGAACATCGCCTTGGGCAGCCGGTAGGCCGGGTTCATCCAGAACCCGCTCAGGGGCTGGGTCCGCACCGAGACGTCGGTGAGGTGCTTCATCCAGTAGGTCGCGGTCCAGCCCGGCACCACCAGCCGGGCGGGAAAGCCGTTCCAGTGCGGCAAGGGCTCGCCGTTCATCTCGAACGCGATCAGCGTGTGCTCGTCCATGGCCTTCCAGGCCGGCAGGCTCTTCACGAAGTCCGGCGTCGCCTCGACCGGCGGCCCGTCCGCGCCGTTGAACGCCACCTCGACCGCCGCGTCCGTGATCCCCGCCTTGGCCAGCAGGTCCTTGAGCCGCACGCCCTTCCAGCGCGCATTGCCCATGGCCCCGTAGCCCCACTCGACCCCGGCCACGTGCGGCTGCGACAGCCCGCGCCGGTTGCCCGAGCACTGGCACACCGCCACGATCTCGACCGTCTCCATCTGGCGCAGCTCGTCCAGCCCGTACTCGGCGCCCTGCGCCACCCCCTCGCCGCCGATCCGCACCTTCCAGCTGCCGGCGTCGACCTCGGGGATCTCCGACAGGTGGTAGCGGACGAAGAACGCGTCGTTGGGCGTGATCACCGTCTTGAAGTACTCGGCCGGCGTCTCGTAGTTGGGCGGCCGCCAGCTCAGCTTGATCAGCGGCCGCTTGCCCGGCAGCGCCTCGAGGCTGGCCGCCGCCGCCGTCCCCGCCGGCACCCCCGGGCTCACCGGTGCCGCCGCCAGCGCCGGCCACGCGACCCCCGCCCCCAGGACGCCCATCCCGGTCGTCGCCAGCGCCTCGCGCCTGCTCATGCCCATCGCCGCGCTCCCTGATCTTTGCCGGCGAGGATGACATAAAGACGTCGCCGGGCAAAGGCGGGATGCAGCCGAATCCGGCTCGAGCCGATGCCCCGCCTCGGACGCCCGCTCACGGCAGCGGCAGGTCCCGGTCCCGGCAGATCGTCCGTGCCGGATGTGCGTCGACCGCGGTATGCCGTGTTACGGTCGATGCCCACTCCGCCCGCCGGTCGACTTGTTCCGCGTGCCCGCCGCCCTCGCGCAGCAGCTCGGCACCCTGCGCCTCGCGATGACGGATGCGATCGCGCGGCTTCACGCGGCCGGGTGGACGCGGAACGGCTTGCGGATGAGGTCGGCCGCGTCGGTCATGCCCAGGCGGGCCAGCGCACGATCGGCGTCAAGCACCCGCGGCACCGCCTCGACCAGACCGCCGCGCCCCTCGGCCAGCGCCGCTTCGCGGACATTGGCCCCGGGGATCTACTCGACCCAGCCGATACAGCCCTCGGGCACCTGGCGGAACACGGCGGTGAGCTGCGCGGTCATCGCTGGGCTTCAGTTCTGGTTACGGTGCACTATGCCGCCCGCGGCACGACCGGCAGCGGGATCGGGTGGCCCTCGGCGCGCATCGCCTCGATCCAGCCCCGCATCGCGTCGATCCCGTTCACGATCGCCTCCTCGACCGTCGCCCCGTCCGACATGCAGCTCTGCAGATCGGGGAACTCGACCAGGTAGCCGCCGCCCTCCTCCTCGGTGAGCGGCCGGACCACGAAACGATAGGGCACATCGGGGATCATGCCTGCCTCACGCGATCGACCGGGCGCACGAAGGCGCGCACATAGACCGGCTTGATCGGCCGGTGCGCCGGCACGCTGACGCCCTCCGCCACGGCCGAATGGGTGAAGTATACATGACTTCCGCCGGGCTTGCGCAGGTTGATCCCGAACGCCGCAGCGACCCGCTCCAGGTCCTCGATCCGCCAGCCGCGTGGATTACCCCGCATGATCTCCAGGATCTTGAGCGCCCGTGTCATCAGTCCGCGTCAACCGCCGCCACTTTCGCCCGCTCCCGGTTGAGATCGAACAGCCGCTTCAGGATCGCGTCGTCGGACAGGTCGGCCGGCCAGCCGTAGGCGGCGGCGGCGAGTTCGCGGTGGAGACGGACGAGCCAGGCCGGGGGCTGGTTGCAGACGTTGGTCAGGGTGCGCTTCTTGAGCTCCCTCGCCGCCGCCTCGTCGCGCTGCAAGAGCCGGTCCGGATAGCCCGAGACCACTTCGTGCACGCGCTTGACCAGCTCCGGCGGATTGAGCCAGTGCTGGCGCAGCTTGTGCGGGCGCTTTGTGACACATTGCGCCAAGCGCGGGTAAGGCGCCGCTGGGCTTCGTCGTGCTCCTCAGGACGTTTTGCGCGTGGCTGTCTGACGACCGACGCGCTCACCCATCCGCAGAATGTAGTCAGCACCCTCAAGACCTTTACGATGGCGACCCGCCCAGACCAGGTGATAAAGCGGCACGCCGCGGGTATTCCTGATCAGACGGGCGGTCGAGACATACCCGAAGGCTGCTTTGAGACGTGTCCTGTAGAGTTCAAGCAGTCGTTCGGAATAATCAGGATATTTTTCCAACCCATCCATGCCGAATAGACCGCCACTACGCTCGCGATAGGCTGCATCAAACCACTCGTGCGTGCCAAAATATGCGTCGAGCTTCACTGCCCATGCTTCTGTTAACCTGCCTGTATTCGGCAGCATTCGCTGAATTGTCATGTTGAGGCCAAAATTGACAACCACCTCAAAGAGCTTAGTGTCGGCCAGCCGTTGGATACTGTTCCACGTCAGATTCGCACCGAACGGATCTAAAAAGACCACACCGCGGTGTGTTGAGCGTGAGATCGCCTGCGATGCAACCCAGTCAATCCCTGCCGCAGCATCCATGGCCAGTACGTCGATCGACCGGATAGCGGCGTATTCCTCGCGCAACTCGAGGAGTTCTGTTACACGCGCGGGATCCGGATCAATGAACACGTAACGTGCGAAGGGATTGGCGATGTCGAGGGCGACTCGCGGCGACCCGTCGATCAGCTCGCGCTGGTCGGAGTCCACCTCGCTTTCGCCCAAAAACAGGGCTGCGCTTGGCATCGCTCGCTTCGGGTCCGACCTGACGACAGCGCGGCCACCGCCGGCAAACGCATCAACGTAGATGGTTCGCCAGCGCTGATTCTTCAGGACCTTAGTATAAAAGTCGAGATAGCGCCCCAACGCTTGAAGCTTCTCTTTGGCCCACGGACCGACCTCGGCAAGGCCCTTCACCCGTGGACGCCAACCGGGCGCGACGGAAACTCGTTCCATTCCCGACCGTCGAGTTCGCGCCCGCGCGACTTGGGCCTGAGGCCGCCCCACTGCTTGAAGAAGAATGCCACTCCCTGTGCCACGCACTGGTCGCGCACTTCACGCACCCATGAGAGCTGAATGGGGCGCGCCCCGGGACCAGATTCGCCGCCGGCGATCACCCAGTCGATCCCTACAAGATCAATTTTGCCGACAGGGCCGATCAGGGGCTCGATCGACAGGAAGCGGGTCCCGGCCGGGCAACTCCGCACATGCGCGATCCGCGTGGTTGCTTTGCGGTCCTCGATCGACGCTCCGCACCAGATGTGAACGGGACCGCGCTTGCCGCCGTAGCGCTTGCCCAAATAATTGCGCATCAACGAACTGCGTTTGGTTAGTACTTGAAAAACGTGCCAGTCCGCCTTCTCCATAGTTTGGAAAACTTGATCGATGAATTCGCTGTGACACGTCTTTATGGAACAAGTCACTCATCGAGTTGACGAAGATCATCCGGGGCCGAGCCCACTTTAGAGGCTGGTCGAGTTGCTCGGGCCGAAGCGTCAGGTCGAAGCCGGATGCAAACGGATGCCCAGGGACGCCACGAAATCGCTCGGAGAAGCGCGCGGCATAGCAGTTGTCGCAGCCGCGCGTGATCTTCGTGCATCCGGTGACCGGATTCCACGTGGCGTCCGTCCACTCGATCGCGCTGCCGTCAGCCATTTCTCTGCCAGAACATTGGGTGAACGATAGCGCCTAGAAAGAGGACGGACAAGGTGGTCCGTTGTCCGTTGATCAAGAACCCCTCGTGGTCGCACGTCGCGAGGAGCGGCGGGTTCTCCAGCGCCAGCGCGTATTGCTGGAGCTGGGCCAGCGCGTCGTCGAGGTTCGCCCCCTTGCCCTTGTACTCCCAGGCGAAGTGGCCGCGCTTCCACACGTCGGCCCCGCTGCGCCGGCCGGACGCCTTCAAGGCATCGCGCTCGAAGCAGTAGTTGTCCGGGTCCTCGGGCTTGGCCTCGTCGAGCAGCGCGCACAGGTCGAGAAAGTGCGCCTGCGCCGCCTGCCGCTCGCCGAGCGTCGACAGCTTCCACTTGGTGATGAACTGCTCCGGCGTCATGGCCCCCGCTGTCGCCTCGCTCGCATGCCCAAGCGAGTAGGCTGCGGCGCTACCTCACCGCAAGCCGCGTCGCTCGCCGCCCGGCCCGCCGCGACGATCATGTCCGCGGCGCGGGCGAGACCGACACCATCGGCCGATGCCCGCCTTGCCCTCGCGAGTCATGACACCCGATCGCGGTTACCATAACCTTAAGTTGATCAAAGCCACGCAGAGAATGCAACCGCCACACCCGCCGAACGCTTCGCCACCGATCCGCGACCCTGCAGCTCGATCCTGCCCCCTCGCTTCGCTCGGGGTCCAGGCTCGGCGCGGCCCCTGGTCCACCCTCCCGACCTTACCGTCAACATCGCGAACGATCGGTTAACGGCACCCAATCCGTGGCATCCGCGCGACGTTCTTATGCTAATATTCCTATCATCCGCCCCTGCCCGCGAGCCCGCCATGCCCGACCTGCACCCCGTCCCCGACCCGCCCGACGCCCTGGCCCTCGCCCGTGCCGAGCGCGCGCGGCGCAACGGCGCCCGCTCGCGCGGGCCGGCGACCGCCGTCGGCAAGGCGCGCTCCTCGCGCAACGCGCTCCGGCACGGGCTGTGCGCGAAGCTCACCGTGCCGGCCGAGGACGCGGCCGCGTTCCGCGGCATGGCGGAGCGGCTGTTCGCGGAGCTCGCACCCACGGGCGAGCTCGAGGGCTTCCTGGTGGCCGACCTCGCGGCCGCCATGTGGCGCACCGGCCGGGCGCGGCGGTTCGAGGCCGATGCGCTGGCGGGCGAGCGGCCGGACGCGGCGAAGCTGGAGCTGGCGCTGCGCTACCAGGCCAGCGCCTCGCGCGACCTGTTCCGGCTCCTGCGGGCACTGCAGAACCTGCGCCGCCGGCCGCTGGTGGAGCAGGACGCCGCCGCCCCGGCGCCGGACGTCACGGACGTGGCCGAGCTCGCCTGGGGTGCGGGTGCGGCGGCCCCGCCCCCGCCGCCGCCCCCGGGCTGCCTGATGCTGCGCCCGGTGGAGCGCAAGGGGCCGGCGATCTGGCGCTGGTACCAGAACGAGGCCTTCCCGGGTGCCGAGCCCTTGCCGGTCGACGCCGACGGCAATGTCCATGCGCTGGAGGAGGGAGCCTGGGTGCCGCGGCCCTGGCCGCACGGACAGGCGAATCCCCCACGACCGAACGAACCCAGCCAAGTCCTTGATCCGCCGGGCAAACCGCCCGGGCAAGCGACCGCTCCGGCGCCGCCGCCGACGCCCCGCCACGACGTCCCGCCGCTTGGCGCGGCCGACCCCGACCTGCCGCCCGGCAGCTTCGAGCGGCTGTGGGGGCACGCGCCGCGCGTCAGGTCGGGTGCCGGTGCTCCGGGCGGCGGTTGATCCGGGCCTCGATCGCGTCCCAGATCCGGCCCGGCGAGGTTGGTGCCGTCGAAGCGGCCGATCTCCTGCAGGCCGGTGGGCGAGGTGACGTTGATCTCGGTCAGCCAGTCGCCGATCACGTCGATGCCGACGAAGATCAGGCCGCGCTCCTCCAGCGTCGGGCCGATCATCTCGCAGATCTCGTGGTCGCGCTTGGTGAGCACGGCCTTCTCGGCCCGGCCGCCGACATGGAGGTTGGCCCGGGTCTCCTCGGCCGCCGGCACGCGGTTGAGGGCACCCGCGGGCTTGCCGTCGATCAGGATGATCCGCTTGTCGCCGGCCCGGATCTCCGGGACGTAGCGCTGCGCCATCAAGGGCTCGTCGAGGAAGCTGCGGAACAGCTCGACCAGGGAGCCCAGATTGGTGTCGCCCGGCTTGAGGTGGAACACGCCCGCCCCGCCATTGCCGTAGAGCGGCTTGACGATGATGTCCTTCTGCTCGCGGCGGAACGCCTTGATCTCGTCGAGCTCGTTGGTGATCAGGGTCGGCGGCATCAGCTCGGCGAACTGGGTGACGAACAGCTTCTCGGGCGCGTTGCGGACATGGTGCGGGTCGTTGACCACCAGCGTCTGCGGGTGGATGCGGTCGAGCAGGTGGGTGGCCGAGATGTAGGCGAGGTTGAAGGGCGGGTCCTGGCGCATCAGGACCACGTCCATGGTGGCGAGGTCGATGGTCTCGGGTGCCCCGAACGCGACATGCTCGCCCTGGCTGCGGCTAAGCTCGAACGGCCGGGCGCGGGCGACGATCCGGCCCTGGCGGTAGGTGAGCTGGCGCGGCAAGTAGTGGTAGAGCCCGTGGCCGCGCTCTTGCGCCTCCAGCGCCAGGGCGAAGCTGCTGTCGGCGTCGACGGCGACGGTCTCGAGCGGGTCCATCTGGATCGCGACGGCGAGCGACATGCACTACCCCCGGCTGAGCAAGGCTGCTGTTTGGCAGGCGGCCCGCGGCTTGACAAGGCCGCCGCCCGGCCGCTTCAACCCTTGCCGGACCGCGCGGAGGACGCCATGGCCTACGATCCCGACAACATCTTCGCCCGCATCCTGCGCGGCGAGATCCCGTGCCGGAAGGTCTACGAGGACCAGTGGGCCCTGGCCTTCCACGACATCAACCCGCTTGCGCCCGTCCATGTCCTGGTGATCCCGAAAGGTGCCTACGTCTCCATGGCCGACTTCACCGCCAAGGCCGGCGACGCCGAGCTCGCGGGCTTCCTGCGGGCGGTGGGCACGGTCGGGCGCGAGCTGGGCGCCGAGGACGGCGGCTACCGGGTGCTGGCCAACCACGGGGTCGCCGCCAACCAGGAGGTGCCGCACCTGCACGTCCACCTGTTCGCCGGCCGGCCGCTCGGCCCGATGCTGAAGAAGGCGGCCGGGTAGGCTAGCGGCGCTCGATCCGCCCGTCGGTCTCGGGCGCCACCTCGCCGCCCAGGGCGGTGATGTAGTTGATCAGCGTCGAGGCCATCAGCGTCCCGGCCGAGGCGTCGATGATCGGCTTGGCTCCGCGCAGCACGGCATAGCCGTCGCCGCCGCCCAGGAGATAGTCGTTGGTGGCCAGCCGGTAGAAGCGGCCGAGCTCGAGCGGCCGGCCGCCCACGGTGACCTCGACGATCCGGGCCCCGGCCTCGCGGCTCGGGTCGTAGGCGAAGCGCAGGCCCGCCACCTGCGGGAAGCGGCCGGCGCCGTCCTCGACCTGGGAGACCCCGTTCTCGAGTGCGGCCAGCAGGTCGGCCCCGGTGACCTCGGCCAGGACGGTGACGTTGCCGAAGGGCAGCTCGGTCAGGACGTCCTTGCGGGTCAGCACCGTGCCCGCGGCGTAGGTGCGGTCGCCGCGGATGCCGCCGGCGTTGGTCAGCGCCACGTCGGCCGCGGTGGCGCCGCGCAGGGCGTCGGCCAGCAGGTCGCCGAAGTTGGACTCGCCGGCGCGCAGGGTGCTGCGGCGGGTGTCGAGCTCGACCATGGTCCGGCCCACGGGCTGGGCCAGCTCGGCGTCGAGGGTGGCGTTCCAGCGTGCCACCACGGCCTGGATCTCGGGGTCGGGCGCCACGCCGGCGGTGGCGACGAAGCGCCAGGCCGGGCGCCAGAGCACGGTCTCCCGCCCCTGCTCGGTCACGCGCTCGAGGGAGAGGTCGATGGCGGCGAGGTAGTGCAGGTCGTAGCCCGCCTTGAGGATCAGCTTGCCGCCCTCGTAGACGGTGATCGGGTCGTGGTCGTGGCCGCCCAGCAGGATGTCGATGCCGTCGACGTCGGCCGCCAGCGCCCGGTCGTCGGCGAGGTCGAGATGGGTCAGCCCCACCACCAGGTCCGCCCCCATCTCGCGCAGCTGGCGCACCGAGGCTTCCGCGACCGCGCGCGGCGGGGCGAAGCTGATCTCCGGCCCGGGCTGCGAGAGGGTCGCGGTCTCGGGCGTGAGCACGCCGAAGAAGCCGATCCGGTAGCCGCCCACCTCCTTCAGCCAGAAATCGGCGGCACCGACGGCCGGCTTGCCGTCCGCCCCCAGGACGTTGGTGCCCAGCCAGGGATAGTGCGCCGCGCGGACCCGCGCCTCGGCCACGGCGGGGCCGAAGTCGAACTCGTGGTTGCCCAGGACCGCGACGTCGATCCCGATCGCGTCGGTGAGCTCGATCATCTGCCGGCCCTGGGTCAGGCCGGAGAGGATCGAGGGCGAGAGCAGGTCGCCGCCGAAGGTGGTGATGCTGGCGGGGTTGCGCGCGCGCTCGGCCCGCAGGAGGGTCATGAACGGCGCGAAGCCGCCCTGCCCCCGGGCCGGCCCGGTCAGGTAGACGTCGTTGCAGTGTAGCAGGGTGATGTTCGCGGCCGCGGCCGTGGCGGGTGCCGCGCCGGCGAGGCCGACCAGCGGGCTGGCCGCGATCAG
The DNA here is from genome assembly GCA_963720725.1 of uncultured Alphaproteobacteria bacterium. Taxonomy (GTDB): domain Bacteria; phylum Pseudomonadota; class Alphaproteobacteria; order Geminicoccales; family Geminicoccaceae; genus Benzoatithermus. The sequence continues at coordinate 140,480 of CAVRGN010000013.1, read as the reverse complement.
GGACACCACGCGACGTCGTTGATGCATGGGAGGCCTCGCTAGCATCCGTCCGGCTCGAGCGCGACGGACATCGCCCATCGCCGCGAACGTGACAAGGTCTACGCCGGCACGGAACGGTGCCGATCGACGAGGTCCACCGGCACGCCGTCGGCAGCGGCGTCGGTCCGGTTCGGGCCGCCGCCCGCGGTGGCGGGGCGCTGCCGCTCCCTGTCCGGGCGAGCGACTTCATGGTATGCATCGCCGATGCGGCAGCGGTCGCCGCGATGGTTGAAGTCGACTGCGGCGCGGGTGATCGGCGAGCTTGCGAGCATAGATTTGCCGGCCGGGTCTCGGCTGGTGCTCCAGATATTCGCTGCGCGTGAGTTCGTGCCGCGCGCCGGGCGAAATCCTGTTGCAGCGTGGACAAAGCCGATTGCACACTACACGGAATTGCATACAAGCGGCCGCAATGATGCATTGGCGCTTTGTGGCTGTGCCTGATGGTGCGGGGTGGAAGCGTGACTGAGCGGCTCTGCGACCCGTCAGCGACCCTGCCGGGTCGTTGCGCTCTCCGGCTCTTGGGGCTGGCGGCGTTCTGGGCGACGATGGCTTCGGCGCCGGCCGCATGGGCCCAGGAATGCAAGCAGTCCGTCGGCAGCGTGCAGTCGCTCGAAGGCGAGGTCTCCGTGCAGGACGCCGGCGATTCCGCCTGGCGCCCCGCGCAGCTCGGCCAGGAGCTGTGCCAGTCCGGCTCGGTCCGCACCGGCAGCCTCAGCCGCGCGGCCCTGGTCCTCGTCAACGACGAGGTGCTCCGGCTCGACGAGGACACCACCCTCAAGCTCGAGGACGTTCCGCTCGACGTCGCGCAACCCTCGCTGCTCGATCTCGCGGCGGGAGCGGTGCAGTCCTTCAGCCGCAGCCCGCGCAAGGTCAACATCAAGACCTCCTACATGACGCTGGCGATCCGCGGCACCGAGTTCGTGGTCCGCGCCGAGCCCGAGCGCAGCCTGCTCACCGTGTTCGAGGGCGAGGTCCTGGCCAGCAACGACCAGGGCGAGGTGCCCGTGCCGCGCAACCAGTCGGTGGTGGCGACACCGGGCGAGGCACCGCAGCCGTTCCTGGTCGCGCGGCCACGCGACGCGGTGCAGTGGTCGCTCTACTACCCGCCGATCTTCGCCGCCCCGCCAGGCGGCGCGCCGGAGTTCGCCGAGGCGCAGCGGCTCGCCGCCGGCGGCGACGTGGCCGGGGCGGTGGCGGCACTCGACGCGCTGCCGGATAGCGGCCGCGATGCGACGGCCCAGACCTACCGTGCGGCCCTGCTGCTCCGGGTGGGCCGGGCCGAGGAGGCCAGCAGCGCGATCGACGCGGCGCTGGCGGCGGATCCGGCCGCGGCCGACGCCCTGGCTCTGCGCGCGGTGATCGGGGTGGTGCAGAACGAACGAGACGCGGCGCTCGCCGATGCCCGCAAGGCGGTCGAGCTGGCGCCGACCTCGGCCGCGGCCAAGACCGCACTGTCCTATGCCCAGCAGGCGCAGTTCGACATCGACGGCGCGCGTGCCACCATGGAGCAGGCGGTAGCCGAGCAGCCCGGAGACGCTCTGGCCTGGGCACGCCTGTCGGAGCTGTGGCTGATGGGCGGCTTCCGCGACCGCTCGCGCGAGGCCGCCGACCGTGCCGCCCAGCTGGCGCCGGACCTCGCGCGCGTCCAGACCGTGCGCGGCTTCGCCGATCTGGTGGAGTTCCGCACCCGGCCCGCCACGATGTCGTTCGAGCAGGCGATCGCCATCAATCCCGCCGATCCGCTGCCGCGCTTCGGGCTGGGCCTGGCCCAGATCCGCGAGGGTAGCCTGGATCAGGGCCGCGCCAACATCGAGCTGGCCGTCGGCCTGGATTCGAGCAACGCGCTGCTGCGGACCTATCTCGGCCGCGCCTACTTCGAGGAACGGCGCGAAGCTCTGTCCGCCGACCAGTATGCGCTGGCCAAGGAGCTCGATCCGCTCGATCCCACGGCCTACCTCTACGATGCGATTCGCCTGCAGACGATCAACCGGCCGGTCGAGGCCCTGCGCCAGATCGAGAAATCGATCGACCTCAACGACAACCGTGCCGTGTACCGCAGCCGGCTCCTGCTCGACTCCGACCGCGCCGCCCGCGGCGCCAGCCTCGCCCGCATCTACCAGGACCTCGACTTCCTCGACACCGGCGTGCGCGAGGCCACCAACTCGCTGACGCTGGACCCCACCAACCCCAGCGCCCACCGCTTCCTGGCCGACATTCTCGCCGGCACCCGGCGTACCGAGGTGTCGCGGGTCAGCGAACTGTTGCAGTCTCAGATGCTGCAGGAGCTCAACCAGAGTCCGATCCCGGCGGCGCTCGGCCAGACCAACCTCAACATCGTCTCGCATGGCGGACCGACCACGCCGGGCTACAGCGAGTTCACGCCGATGTTCCTCAGCAACGGCCTCTCGGTCGGGGTCAACGGCGTCATCGGCAGCGACAGCACCAAGGGCATCGAGGGTAGCGCCTCGGTGCTCTATGACCGCTACTCGATCAGCGCCAGCGGTTTCGCGTTCGACACCGACGGCTGGCGCGACAATGGCGGCATTTCCCACACCGTTGGCGACGTCTACTTCCAGAGCGCCATTACGCCAGAATTGAATGCCCAGCTCGAGTTTACCAGCCGCCGCAGCAATTACGAGGACATCGAGCAGATCTGGGATCCCGACAGCTTCTCGCCGGACAACAACCGCGACCTCGACCAGGACAGCTACCGCGCCGGCTTGCGCTGGTCGCCGGCACCGAACTCCACCCTGCTCCTGTCGATGATCTACAGCGACACCAAGGACAGTCAGGGTCAGTTCTTCGAGTTTCCCGACACGCTGTTCGTGGTCAACTCGGACATCAAGGACAAAGGCTACCAACCCGAGGCCCAATACATCTACCGCGACGATGTATTCAACATCACGGCGGGCGGCGCGTATTTCCGGGTCGATCGCGATCTGCCGCTGGAGATCTTGCAGGACGGCGCGCTAGTCGACAGCACCGACGACAGCTACGACATCACGGATCCGCGCGGCTACATCTACGGCAACATCAATCTGCCGACCTCAGTCGTGTGGACCGTCGGCGTCAGCGCCGACGACTACAAGGAAGAGGCGATCGAGTCCCAGAAGATCAACCCGAAGCTGGGCGTCCAGTGGCAAGTGAACGACGCCGTCCGGCTGCGGGCCGCCGCCTTCCAGGTGGTGAAGGCGCCGCTCAGCACCAACCGCACCCTGGAGCCGACGCAGATCGCCGGCTTCAACCAGTTCTTCGACGACAACAACGGCTCGGTGTCGCGCCGCGCCGGCGTGGGCTCGGACTGGAAGTTGGCCGACAATGTGTTCGTCGGCGCCGAGGCCACTTGGCGCCAGATCGAGGTGCAGAGCTTCGTCGACGGCTTCGACGAGAGCGACTCGACCGACTGGGATGAACAGACGCACCGCTTATACGCCTATTGGGCGCCGGCCGACCGTTGGGCCTTGACGGGTCAGCTGGTCTATGATCGTTTCAGTGCGCAGAATTCTGCATTCACCGCAGAAACCGACGTACCCAAGAGAGCTACAACCTACAGTGTACCTCTGGGCGTACGTTACTACGACCCAAGCGGTTTCTTCGCGGGAGCAGGCGTTACTTTCGTGCGACAGGACCTCACCAGGGCCGACAACAATACGACGGGTTTCGGCGACGGCGAGAGCAACTTCACGTTGGTGGATGCGCAGATCGGCTATCGACTGCCGAAGAGGTTCGGCATCATCTCCCTGCAGGTCTCGAACATTTTCGACGAGAAGTTCAACTACCAGGACGACAGTTACCGTGAGAGCCAGGACTCCCCGTCGGTCGGGCCCTACATTCCGCAACGTCAGGTTCTTCTCTTTCTTACGCTGAACTGGTGAGCAGAAAGGTGGCGAGAGCCATGAATGAGAGATCGTCCCTGCATCGACGCGAGCGTGCGGTCCACGCGAAGAGCCGGGCGTGGAGCAGGGAGGCCGGTGCTCTGCCGGCCGTGGTCGTCGTGATCTGCGGCATGATGTCGATTGGCGGAGCGTCCGCTGACAGCGGTGACGCCCCGGTGGGCGACAATCCCAATGCCGTCCAGACCTACACGATCCCCGACGATGCATGTAACACGGTCCGGGACCAAGTAGCCAACCAGCCCATCGACCTGATCGTCGCGTGCAGCAAGCGCCCGACCAATCCGGGGGCCGACTATGCGGCGTGCGACCTGCTCAACCTGCAGAACACCAGCATCAACGCCGGGGTGCCGGTCGGCCAATGTCGTCAGAGCTTCCCCGTTCCTCTGGTCGTGGCCGGACCTTCGGATACGGTTCTCGAGGCGAACACCGATGTCCTCGCCGTGGCCGCTGGCTCCAATCTGGCGCTGGGCGACCGCGATCAGATTTCGGTGACCGCCGTGGCGGCTGGTCTGGGCACGGTGCTCGGCCTGGTCGACGTGCAGCCCTGCGGTGCCGGGTGTCCCAGCCCTGCTGGCCCGCCGTCCTGCGGAGGCATCCCGGTAACACTCAGCCAGGTTGCCTGCGATGCGATCACTTCCAGCTTGGCTCAGGCGGCGATAAGCAACCCGCCGGATTTGTCCCACGCGCTCCTGTTCGACGTCCAGGAGACCGCCAACAGCAGCTTTTTGAACGTTCTCGTGTGCACGGGCTACCAGTGGTCCTGCCGCTCGCCGAGCGCGGCTCCTCCGGCAACCTCCATCGTCGGGCAGGTTCCGTTCAGCATTGTCTACACGCCGCTCACTTTCACCGTACGCGGCACCACGATCACCAGGAAGCCGTAGCTGGCTTGCGACCATGCGGCGAACGACGCAGGAAATGGGTATGAGGGAGTTTTGACGATGCGACGCATTATGATGGCAGCCGCGATGCTGCTCGCCGTGGGGGCGCATGCGGGTCATGCGGCGGCGTTGAAGGCCGATCGGGCCGGGTCGTGCGTGCTGACTGGCGGGGTGGCTGCGGCGATCAAGGTGGCGCTTGTGTTCGCCAACGGCCAGCAGGCGCTCGGGCTCGACGTGAAGTCGCTCAGCGTCGATTCGATCACGATCCGGTCGGCCGCCAACCCGAACGGTGGTCAGCGGCTCGCAAACAAGACCGACTACACCGGGCCCGTGGTCTGCGTGTTCGACGGCGGCGTACTGCCGCCGGCCGCGCCCTACTCCATCGTCTCGACCCCGGCCAACAAGACAATCTCCAACGTCACCCTCCTGGCCTCGCAGGTCGATACCTTCCTCCAGTACGCCCTCGCCAACGGCAAGAAGGAGAACCTCCTCTGCCTGACCACCAAGGGCAACAACGACTGCTTCAGCATCTACCTCAAGGGCTCTCGCTGACCATGGCCCGGCCGGACAGGCAGGGCCCGGTCTGGGGCGTGTCGAAGATGCTGGGTGGCCTGCAACGCCGTCGGGAGAGTTCGATGTCGCTCATGCGGTACGTCTTGATGGCAGCGCTGATGCTCGGCGCGACGGCGGTCCGGGCGCAGGAGGGGCCTCCTCTCCTGAACGGCTCCTACGAAATCAAGGTCTATCAGGCCGACTGCGGCGGCAGCACGTCGTGCGCGACGGCCAACCCGGCAAGTCCTGTGCTCAGCGGTACGCCGCTGGCGACGCTCAACTACAGCGGCGTGCTCGACTTCACCGATGGCGGGGTCAACGACATCCTGCATTTCCTGCAGTCCGGGGGCGGAACCATTACCGGCGATACCGGCGGGCTGACGGGCAAAGTCCTCAGCTCCGGCGGCTTCGGCACGACGACCTTTCTGGATATCACCTTCACGACCGGCAGGATTCCCGACGGCAGCATCGAGCACGATGACGGGGTGAGCCTCTACGTCGGCGAAACCCTGCTCACTCCAGCGGGGCAGCGGCGGGCCCGACCACCACAACAGGACACGACCTTCCCCGGTACCGGTGGCGACTACCGCCTGATCTACTCGGCGGCCAATGGGCTTCCCGAAGTACTGATCCTTTCCGGCACCGTGCAGCCGGACTACAGCGATTTCGGCTGCCGGATTGATCTGGCGCAAACGAATGTGGCGCAGCAGTTCAAGTTCACGTTGCCGGCGACCCTGTCGGACAAGTTCTGCCCGCAGTACAACAACGGGATCCTCAAGCTCCACTGCAGCGGACCAGTCCCGGGCTACCCGTCGGGATCGCCGACGTCGCTCACGGGTGTGAAGTGCCAGATCTCTGGCTCGCAATGCGGGCTCTCGGGGTTCTTCGAGGCGAGCACGCCCTCGATCAGCATCTCCAGCGAAGGCGTCGCCGACTTGACCTGCGAAGCATCGGTCAGCCAATGACGGGGGCCGGCGCGCTCCACCTTCACCGGACGTGACCGCAAGGAAAACGCGCGACGGGGCGGCCGCGGTCGTCCCGGAAGGTGGCCTTGCGAGCCGGATCGATCTGCCGACCAGCATCATCGGCTCGCTCATCGTCATGCTGCTGGTCCTGCTGCACATCCTCAACCCGCCGATCGTCGAGGCTTTCCGGCTCAAGATCTTCGACGAGCTGCAGACGCTCTATCCGCGCCCGGCGGCATCGCCGATCCCGGTGGCGATCGTCGACATCGACGACGCCAGCATGGCCGAGATCGGGCAGTGGCCGTGGCCGCGGACCGTGTTCGCCGAGCTGTTCGGGCGGCTGGGGGCACTCGGGGCCGGGGTTGTGGCCTGCGACATCCTGTTCGCCGAGAGCGACCGCTACTCGCCGCCGGTCTACGCCCAGTCCCTGGCCGCGCGTGATCCGCAATTGGCCGCGGCCCTGCGGACGCTGCCCGACAACGATGCGCTGATGGCCGGGGCCATGGCCGACAAGCTGGTCGTCCTGGGCGTCGCCGGCACCGCCACCGCCCTCGACCGGGAGGAGCGAAGGCCCCTGCCCACGGCGGTGATAGCGCTGGGTGAGGACCCGCGCCGCTTCCTGCCCGAGCTGCCGGGGCTGGTCGGCGCCGTGCCGGCACTCACGGCCGCGGCCGCCGGCCTGGGCCTGGTCACGCTGACCCCCGACGTCGACGGCATCGTCCGCCGCGTGCCGCTGGTCGGCGCCGTCGACGGCCAGCTCCTGCCGGGGCTGGCGCTCGAAGCGCTGCGCGATCGCGGTCGGTGCGGACAAGCTGTTCCTGCGCAGCGGCCCCGCGGGGATGACCGGCGTCTCTCTCGCCGGGACCACCCTGCCGGTCGACCTCGAGGGCCGCGCCTGGGTGCGCTACGGCCTGCCCGACCCCGACCAGTATGTGCGCGCGGCCGACGTGCTCGCCGGCCGGGTGGCGGCCGACCGGCTGCAGGGTCACATCGTCCTCGTCGGCGCCTCGGCCGCCGGCCTGGGCGACATCAAGCCCGCACCCGTCGTCGGCGTCATGCCGGGGGTCGAGATCCAGGCCTCGCTGTTGCGGACCTTGATGTCGGGCTCGGTGCTGCGCCGGCCGGTGGAGACCGTGCAACTGGAGAACCTGGCAATCCTGGTCCTGGGACTCGCCCTGGCCTGGACGGGGGCGTTTCTGCGCGCCGGCTTCCTGCCCGTCCTGCTGGGTCTGGTCGTCGCCAGCGGCCTCGGCGTGACTTGGTACGCCTTCCGCTACCATGAGCTGCTGGTCGACGGCATCTACGTCGCGGGCGCGCTGGCCGTGCTGCTGTTCTGGCTGGCGATGGCGCGCTACGTGCGCGAGGAGTTGCGGCGGCGGACGATCCGCACCGCCTTCAGCCGCTATCTGTCGCCGGTCATGGTCGACCGGCTGACCAGCAGCGCCCGGGCGCTCAATCTCGGCGGCGAGCGCCGCGAGCTGACCGTGCTGTTCTCCGACATCCGCGGCTTCACCGCGCTGTCGGAGCGGTTCGAGGACGACCCGGTCGGGCTGACCGAGCTCTTGACCCGCTACTTCACCGCCATGAGCGCCACCATCCAGGAGCACAGCGGCACGATCGACAAGTATATCGGCGACGCCATCATGGCGTTCTGGAACGCGCCGCTGCCGGTGGCACACCACCCGCGCGCCGCCTGCCTGGCGGCACTGCGGATGCGCGCGGAGCTGGCCGGGCTCAACGCGGCGCTGGCGGAGGAGGCGAGCCAGCGCGGGGAGGCCGCCGACCCGATCCGGATCGGCATCGGCCTCAACACCGGCGTGTGCTTCGTCGGCAATATGGGCTCCGAGCAGCGCTTCAACTACACGGTGATCGGCGACCCGGTGAACGTGGCCTCGCGCATCGAGGGCCGCTGCCGCGCCTACAGCGTCGACATCGTCATCGGCGAGCCGACGCGCGCCGCGGCATCCGAGCTCGCGGCCCTGGAGATCGACCGCGTGCGCCTGTTGGGCAAGACCACCACCAGCTGCCTCTACACGCTGATCGGCGACGAGCAGGTGGCCCGCAGCGAGCGGTTCGGCGAGCTGGCCGGCGAGCATGCGGCGATGCTCGAAGCCTACCGCGAGCGCGACTGGACCACGGCGATGCAGCGGCTGCGGCGCTGCCACCATCTCGGCCAGTCCTACGGCCTCCACGACTTCTACGAGATGTACGGGCTACGGATCGCCCTCTACATGACCGAGCCGCCGCCGCCCGGCTGGGACGGCTCGATCGTCGCCGAGGACAAGCACTGAGCCCCTTGGCTCAGACCAGGTCGCCCAGGGCCTGCAGGTAGATCTCGAGCAGCTCCTCCTCCTCGCGGCGCTCGTTCGGCTTGCGCTTTCTGAGTGCGATCACCTTCCTCAGGATCTTGACGTCGTAGCCCAGGGACTTGGCCTCGGCGTAGCAGTCCTTGATGTCGTCGGCGATGCCGGCCTTGTCCTGCTCCAGCCGCTCGATCCGGTCGACGAAGTTGCGCAGCTGCTCGGCGCTGATCGAGGCGCTGCCGTCCTTGGTGTCGCTGAATTCGGTCTTGTCCATGTTCTCCGCTTCTACCGGCCGTTGGCGGTGGGCCACGTCTGTTAGGAGAGTCCGCCCCGATTGGCCAGACTCCTCGTGCCCTGGGTCATTCCGGCAGCCCCGCCCGGCGCAGGCCGTCGGCGAGAATGGCGAGATCCTCCCTCCGGCGGATCGGGAGCCAGTCCTCGAGATCGGCGACGCGCAGCGCGGGATCGAGCTCGCGCAAACGGCCCAGCGCCCGCCGTGCTTCACCGAGCCGACCGGCGAGAGCGTGGCTTGCGGCGATGATGGCCACCACCATGAGAAAGCTGGGCAAGCTCCGGAACGACCTTTCCGCCCATGACGACGCGGCATCCAAGCGCCCGGCGAACAGGTGGGCCGCCGCCATTCCGGCCTGCATCCGATAGAGTTCCGGATCCAATGGGCTCAGCCGCATCGCCCGCTCGAAATACGGCACGGCGGCGTCCGGCTGGCCGCTCCACACGCGCAGAAAGCCGCCCAGGAACCAGGCCGCCGCCAGGTTCGCATCGAGCAGCAACGCCCGGTCGAGCAGTGCAATGCCGCTGTCGAGGTCGCCGGCGAGATGGCCAAGCGCATGTCCGCTGCGCGTGAGGGCCACGGCATCGTCCTGGCCCAGCTCCTCCGCCCGCCGCGCCAACCGGATCCCCTCGGCGGTTTCCCGCGCGCGGTCGGTCATCCAGCCATTGACCTTGCGCCAGAAATGGCACCACGCCGCCATCGCATGGGCCGACGCGAACTCGGGATCGAGCTCGATCGCCCGGCGAAACAGCGGCAGCGCCTCGTCGACGGCCTCCCGTGTCCCCTGATGCAGGTGGGCCATCCCGCGTAGATAGTAGTCGTAGGCGTCGAGGCTCTCGGTGGGCTTGCGCTTCGCGCGCTCGATCTCCGCCCGCTCCAGCTCCCGTGCCATGGCGCCGACCACACTCGAGGCCACCTGATCCTGCAGCTCGAAGATGTCGTCGAGCGTACCGTCGAAGCGATCGGCCGAGAGATGCCCCCCGGTGGTCGCGTCGATCAGCTGGGCCGTGATTCGCACCCGGCTGGCGGTCCGGCGCAGGCTGCCCTCCAGCACGTAGCGCACACCGAGCTCGCGGCTCACCTGCCGCACGTCCACGGCACGGCGCTTGTAGGTGAAGCTGGAATTGCGCGCGATGACGAACAGCCAGCGAATGCGCGACAAGGCCGTGATGATGTCCTCGACCACGCCGTCGGCGAAATAGTCCTGCTCGGGGTCGCCGCTCAGATTGACGAACGGCAGGACGGCGATCGAGGGCTTGTCGGGAAGGACCAACGCCTCCGCGGACTCGTCCGCTGCGGCGGGCTCGAAACTTGCCGACTCCGTCACCTCGCCGACGAACCGGAACCCCTTGCGCGCGACGGTTCGGATCAGATGCTGCTCCTGGCCGGTGTCGCCGATCGCCTTGCGCGCAGCATTGATGTGGCTGGCCAGGGTCGATTCCGAGACGATCCGCCCGCCCCACACCGCCTCGAGCAGATCGTCCCGGCTCACCACGCGCCGCCGCTGCTCCACCAGGTAGACCAGCAGGTCGAAGACCTGCGGACCGGTCGCGACCGGCGCGGAGCCGCGGCAAAGCTCCCGCCGGTCGCGGTCGAGCGTGCAATCGCCGAACAGGAACCGCATGCGGCGTTCCCCGGTCTTCCCGCGTCGGCATGCGACGCGCCATCAGCGGCCAAGTGGCATCACCGTTAGCACCTCGGCGCTGATTCTTGGACAGATATCCAGGCGAAAGCCGCGGGGAATCCAAGGTGGCGACAAAGCCTTCGCCACGGGCTTCGGGCAACCTCCTCACGTCGACCGCGGCGAAGGCGGTCGAGGTCGAATGGAGGACCAGAGCATGAAGATCGTCGTCATCGGCGGTACCGGCCTGATCGGGTCGAAGCTCGTCGACAGCCTGCGTCGGAGCGGCCACGAGGTCGTGGCGGCTTCCCCCAACACGGGCGTCAACAGCATCACCGGCGAAGGACTGGCCGACGCCGTGGCCGGGGCTGCGGTCGTCGTCGACGTGGCGAACTCGCCATCGTTCGAGGACCAGGCGGTGCTGGAGTTCTTCGAGACCTCGGGCCGCAACCTGCTCGCGGCCGAAGCGACCGCCGGCGTTGGCCATCACGTGGCGCTGTCGGTGGTCGGCAGCGACCGCTCGCCAGACAGCGGCTACCTGCGCGCCAAGCTCGCGCAGGAGCGGCTGATCAAGGCCTCGGGCATTCCCTACACCATCGTCCGCGCGACCCAGTTCTTCGAGTTCGTGGGCCGGATCGCCCAGTCGAGCACCGTCGGGCGAATGGTCCGCGTCTCGCCGGCGCTGCTGCAGCCGATAGCGTCGGACGACGTGGTGGCGGCGCTGGCCGAGGTCGCGGTCGCAGCCCCCGCGAACGGCACGATCGAGGTGGCCGGCCCCGAGAGGATCCCGCTCGACGCGCTCGTCGGCAGCTTTCTGCGCGCGACCAACGATCCCCACGAGGTCGTTTCGGATGTTCATGCCCGCTACTTCGGCACCGAGCTGAACGACCGGTCGCTGACGGCGGGCGCCGGAGCCCGACTCGCGGCGACGCGCTTCCAGGATTGGCTCGGCCACACCACGCTGCGGTGACCCCGCGGACCAGCATCGACACCCATCGACTTCGTCGGGCTCAGCCCGGCAAGGAGGAACGGACCATGACCCTTCTCAAGCACGGCGCCGTGCTGTTGCTGTTGGCGGCAGGTAGCGCCAACGCACAGCAAACCCCGCCGGAGGCGATCGTCGCACCGCTGATGACCAAGGCACTGGCCGATTATCCAGGCAAGGAAGCCATGGTGCTGACGGTCGTCTACCCGCCGGGTGCCGTCGAACCGGTGCATCGCCACCAGGCGCATGCGTTCGTCTATGTGCTGGAAGGCTCGATCGTGATGGGCGTGCGCGGCGGCGAGACCGTCACGCTGGAACCGGGCCAGACCTTCTACGAAGGCCCCGACGACGTGCACACTATCGGGCACAATGCGAGCCTGACCGAACCCGCCAAGTTCCTGGTCGTCCTGCTGAAGAACAGCGACAAGCCGGTAGCCATGCCGGCGCAGTGACGCCGGCCGCAGCGGCGTGACGCTCATGTCTTCCGCTGCCCTGCAGAGCGCCACCCTCGAGCCGGCCGCAGCGGCGCCGCTTGGCCGTCGCGCGGCGGCCCGGGCTCGCCCCAGCCGCCCATCCAGGAGCCCCGCCCATGCGCGCCTCCGCCATCCCTAGCCCTGCCTTGCCGGCACCGCCGCCGGCGTTTCCTGCGTTCACCGGCGACTGGCCCGTCCTGCACCGGCTCACGGTCCGGATCGCCGCGTTGCGCAGCTCCACGGTCCCCTCGGCCCTGCCCAGCGCCATGGAACGGCGGATCGAAGCGGCACTGGCCCAGGAGCGCCAGGTGAGCGGGCGGCTGGGCGCCCACGCCCTTACCCTGGCGTACTGCGCGGTCGCGGTCTGGTGCGCGCTGGTGCACCCCTGGCCCGCTTTGCTCTACTATCTCGCCATCGTCGCCGCTTTCGTCGGCCTCGCCTGGGGCTGGGGGCGGCGCTCGCGGCGGCCGGTGCCGGCCGGGCTGGTCCTGGGGTTCGTGCTGGCCAACTCGGTCCTGCTCACCGTCACGCTCCTGGTCCCCAACCCGTTCGTCCCGGCGCTGACGCCGGTGCAGATGGCGCTGCGGCCGCCGAAGTTCCTGTTCTTCCTCCTGCTGGTCGCCTGGGCGAGCTTCACCCTGTCGCCACGGATGGTGATCGGCACCGCGCTGATCGTGGTCGCGACCTGGAGCCTGGGCGTCGGCGTCATCCTGATCCGGCCCGACACCCTGCTCGGCTTCGGCCTGCCGGAGGGCGCCACCCCGGGGGAGTCCGTGGCGCGCTTTCTCGACCCCCGCTTCGTCGACACCGCCGCCTGGGCCTGCAGCGTGTTCACCGCCTGCCTGATCGCCGGTATTCTCGCCGTCGTGGTCGGCCGCATGCAGCGGCTGGTCTACGCCCAGGCCCGGCTCGAGCGCGCCCGGGCCAATCTCGCCCGCCACGTCTCGGCCAACCTGGTCGAGGATCTGGCCGCGGTCGACGAGCCGTTCGGGCCGGTCCGGACCCAGGAGGTGGCGGTCCTGTTCGTCGACATCGTCGGCTTCACCGCCTTGTGCGAGCGCATGAGCCCGGAAGGCGTCATGGCCATGTTGCGCGGCTTCCACGGACGCATGGCCGACTGCGTGTTCGCGCATGGCGGCACGCTCGACAAGTTCATCGGCGACAGCGTGATGGCCACCTTCGGCACGCCCAGTCCCGGCCCGCACGACGCCGCCAGCGCGCTCGCCTGCGCCAGGGCGATGCTGGCGACGCTGGACGATTGGAACATCGAGCGGGCCGGGCGCTCGGAGCCGCCGCTGCGCGCCGGGATCGGCCTGCATTTCGGGCCGGTGGTGCTGGGCGAGATCGGTGACGAGCGGCGGGTCGAATTCGCGGTTCTGGGCGACACGGTCAACACCGCGAGCCGCCTGGAAGGCCTGACCCGCGAGCTCGGGGCGTCGCTGGCCGCGAGCCAGGCGCTGGTCGACCGGGCGCTGGCGCAGCTCGGCCCGGGCGCGCTGGCGGGACTGCGCCGGCACGCCCACCGTGCCGTGCGCGGACGGGCCGAAACGATCGATCTGTGGACCCTGCCCGCAGCAGCGGCGACGGCGCCCAGCTGAGCGGGCGCCACCTGACCAAACCCCGCCAACCTATGGACGAACGGCGAGGTGGGCGCGACGGTGATCGTGACCAACCGCTTCCCGGGCAGGGGTTCAGCCGCGGCCGATGAACGGCATCTTGGTCGCCATCACGGTCAGGAACTGGACGTTGGCGTCGAGCGGCAGGCTCGCCATGTAGACCACCGAGCTCGCGACATGGGCCACGTCCATGCGCGGCTCGACCGCCATGCTGCCGTCGGCCTGCGGGACGCCAGCGGCCATGCGCTCGGTCATCTCGGTGGCCGCGTTGCCGATGTCGATCTGGCCCACGGCGATGTCGTACTTGCGGCCGTCGAGGGAGGCGGAGCGGGTGAGCCCGGTCACCGCGTGCTTGGTCGCGGTGTAGGGAGCCGAGTTGGGCCGCGGCACATGGGCCGAGATCGAACCGTTGTTGATGATCCGCCCGCCGCGCGGCTCCTGGCTCTTCATGATGCGGAAGGCGTGCTGGATGCACAGGAAGACGCCGGTGAGGTTGACGTCGACTACGCCCTGCCACTGCTCGTAGGTCAGATCCTCGAGCGGGACCGGGGGTGCGCCGGTGCCGGCATTGTTGAACAGGAGATCGAGCCGGCCGAAGGCCTCCTCGACCTTGGCGAAGATCCCGCCCACGGCCACCGGATCGCCGACGTCGCCCGCCACCGGCAGGACCCGCACCCTGGCGTCGCCGGCACGCGCCGCCGTCTCCTCCAGCTGCGCCAGCCGCCGGCCGACCGCGGCCACGGTCCAGCCGGCCTCGACCAGCCCCAGCGCTGCCGCCCGGCCGATCCCGCTTCCGGCACCGGTCACCAATGCGATCCTAGGCTCGTCCGCCATGCGCCCTCCCCGCGTTGCCGGCCGAGCATGCACGCCGCCGCGCCGACTGACCAGTCAGGGCGACGCTGGAACCGATCTTTGCGGCAGCCAGATCACGCGACGGCACGCTCCGCGTATCGCCCGCCGTTCGGAAGGTCCAGACGCTGCAACGACAGGTGTCGCAACAAATCGTAGAGCGAACGCGCCTCGTGCAGCAGGCCCGGCTCGCCCGCCAGGGGCTGCGCGGCCGCCGCCGTGAACGCTGGCGATTCCGGCTCCATGCCGATCCGGCGGCAGAGTGCCCGCCAGACAACGCCGTCGGCAGCGCACAGATCCTCGTATGCGACCGGCACGACCGCCTCTCCGCCCGCCTGGGCCGCCGTCAGCAGATGACGGTAGACCGAGATCCAGACCGCCAGCCAATGCTCGACGTCTTGCGGCGAGCCGCCAGGGCGCTCTCCGTCGACGATGTAGGGCCGGTAGTCCGGCCCGAACTCGTGATGCACCAGCCAGGTCATGTAGTCGCGCACGAACGGGTCCGGGCTCGCGGCGAACCGCGCATGCTGGCGGTGCAGCGAGCGGCTCTGCGCCGCTGGATCGCGGAATGGCAGCAGGACCACGGCGTTGGGAAAGGTCTGCAGCAGGGAGCCCAGCCGCAGCAGGCTGTTGTTGTTCTTGGCCAGGTAGCGGGAACGTCCGTAGCGGGCCAGCACGTGGGAGACGAAGGCGCGATAGTTCTCCCGGGTGTCCGAATCCACCGGGTGCGGCAGCAAGGCCTGCGGATGGATGTAGGCGTCGCCGCAGAACGCGCGCCAGAATGGCTCCTCCAGCGCTTCCGGGCTGTCGTAGTCGACCAGAACGCCGTCGCCATGCGCCCGCTCGGTCCGCACCATCTCGCGGCGCGAGCGCCCGGCGAGGCGGGCCCACAGGTTCGGTGCGGCGACGAAGGGCATGTCGCGGTAGGTCAACGAGGCGAAGGCCCCGCTGGCGTGGATCGCCCGGGTCAGGGCCGTGGTGCCGGCGCGCGCGAGACCGGCCACGAACACGTGACGCCCCTCTTCGGCGCCTGCCGGCGGCAGCGGCGCGGTGGCGCGCTCGAGGTCGAACTGCATCTCGACCTGGCCCGGCCGGGCCAGCGCCAAGCGGTGCAGGGCCCGGGATAGGGGCGAGTACCCGGAAGCGTCGACCGACGCCGCCGAGCCGGAACTGGACCAAAACCGCGACAGGCCCAGATAGATGAATGCCACGGCCATGACGAAGGCGAGGCCGGGCCAGCCGAGCATGGCGGCTTGGATGCCCTGCGGCCAGATCATGTCGACCACTATGAGCAGCAGGAAGGGGGCGAGTGCCGCGACCAGCAAGCCGAAGCCGCTGACCGAGTCGAAGGCGAGCCGCGCCGCGTAGCGCGGCAGGACCCGCTCCTTCCAATGATCCGAGACCGCCCCGTTGGCGATCAGGCGCAGAGCCCGGCTGGCCTGGCCGCTGGCGCGGCGGAAGTGCACGAGGATTGGCAGGCGCTGAACCAGCGCGCAGCTCGCCAGGGTCGCCAGCCCGAGGACGAGCCAGATCATCCCGGGGTCTTCTTGTCGCCGGCCGGCATCGGCGCGGTGGAACCGGCCGTCTTGCGCCGCCGCATGACGCGCTTGATCGGGTAGTAGACGATGGAAAACAGGGCGAGCAAGACCGCACCGATGACGCCTACCACTGCGCCGATCGCGCCCGCGCCGAGACCGGGACCGACATAGGCGAAGGAAGTCCCCGGCGCGGCCAGCACACAGAGGGTGGCGATGATCAGTACGCGGACTGCGTTTTTGGTCGTCACGGTTGGTGGCACTCCATTGGTCAGAACGAGCTAAGCATTAGATCATTCGGCTCGCCGCATGAACCTTCCAGGCGACGGAACGTCCGAGGCGTCAGCTCGGTTGCGTTCATGACCTGCAGTCTCACCGGTGCCTCATCCGGAACGACCCAGCCGTTCTCGAACACCACATCCAGGCTCCCGTCCAGGCGGCCGGCGATCAGCCGACCGGCATAGCTGTCGACCGTCAGCAGCCGCTCGCCCCGGTGCTCGAAGTTCCCCAGATTCCGCATCACCATCTTCCAGCGCGA
This sequence comes from uncultured Alphaproteobacteria bacterium, assembly GCA_963720725.1. Classification (GTDB taxonomy): domain Bacteria; phylum Pseudomonadota; class Alphaproteobacteria; order Geminicoccales; family Geminicoccaceae; genus Benzoatithermus. The sequence goes on along the minus strand of CAVRGN010000013.1, from coordinate 123,938 downwards.
CAGGTCGAACACCTGCCATAGAAGACGAGATATCGCAGGCTCCATCCGAGCTGAACAGACGCATGCCGGAGATGTCTGGCAGGATGCCACCCACGTCTGGTGCAGGCTCGACCGGATGGAGAAGGTGAGGCGCCAGGAGTTCCGCTTCGGTGACGGCCGCAAATGTCGTCGGATCGTCGGGATGGCTGCGGACAAATGACGCTATCTCTCTTACCAGCCGGTAGGGGAGGATTTGCTATTCGAGGCGGCTGGGCAATCTTCGCTTCAGAAGGGTGCGGATCAGGCGGCGAGCGCACCAGAAGATGCGCGATTGTCGAGATCGTAAGGCTTTGTGCCTCGACATGGCCCGTCGCCGGCGCCGGCGCGATGACCGCAGCGGCATGGTCCCCGGGAAGCTAGCCGCCGGGGTCGTACACATAGCCCTCGCCGCGCAGGGTGCGGATGACGCTCGGCCGCGCGGGGTCGGGCTCGAGCTTGCGGCGCAGCCGGGTGATGCGGATGTCGATGCTGCGGTCCGCCGGCTCGAGCGCGCGGTGATGCGCGAGCTCGCTCAGCCGCTCACGCGAGAGCACCTGGTGCGGGTGGCGCGCGAAGGTGGCCAGAAGGTCGAACTCCATGGCCGTGATGGCGATCTCGCCGCCCTGGGCGTCGAGCAGACGGTGAGCCTCGAGGTCGAGCCGGCAGCGGCCGAAGCGCACCGCGCGCTCCGGGTCCGAGGTCGCGGGCGGCGAGGCGAGGCGCCGCAGCACGCTGCGGATGCGGGCCAGGAGCTCGCGCGGCTCGAACGGCTTGAGCAGGTAGTCGTCGGCTCCGGCACCGAGGCCGAACAGGCGGTCTTCGACCGTGCCGGCGGCGGTCAGCATGAGGATCCCGACGGCGCTGCCGGAGCCGCGCAGGCGCTCGACGACGGCAAAGCCGTCCTCGCCCGGCATGTTGACGTCGACGACGAGGACGTCCGCGGGCTCCCGCGCCAGCAGCAGGTCGAGCTCGGCGCCCGACGCGGCACAGCGCACCGCAAGGCCGTGGGCGCCGAGATAGTCCTCGAGCAGGAGGCGCAGCTCGGGCTCGTCGTCGACGACGACGATGCGCGCCGGGCCGGTCATGCCGCCTCCAGCAGCCGCCGTACCTCGCCCCGCAATGCAGCGATGTCGAGCGGCTTCTCGAACACGGCCAGCTCGGCGTCGCGGATGGCCTCGTTGAACTCGGCCCCCAGGGCGTCTCCGGTGATCAGGACCACGCGGCGCGCCAGCTCGGGATGGTGCTGCCGCAGGGCCGCTACCAGCGCCGGCCCGTCCAGGTCCGGCATGCGCAGGTCGCTCACCACCACGTCGAACGGCTCGCTCTGCAGCCGCGCCAATGCCTGGCTACCGCTGGCGACCACCGCGACCGTGAGGCCGTCGCGGCGCAGATGCTCTGCCACCAGCTCCGCGATCTCCGCCTCGTCGTCGACCACGAGCACCCGGCCGCGCGCAGGCCCGGCGACCGGCGGCACCATCGGCGCGTCGATCGTCGGTGGGACGGCCGGCAGAGGCAGGATGACCTTGAAGCGCGTACCCCTGCCCGGCTCGCTCCAGAGATCGATGCGCCCCTCGTGCGCGGTGACGATGCCCAGGCACACGGACAGGCCGACGCCGGTGCCGACGCCCTGCGGCTTGGTGGTGAAGAAGGGCTCGAAGACGCGCTGGCGCACGGCTTCCGGGATGCCGGGACCATTGTCCTCGACCTCGATCACCACTCGATCGCCCTCGGCGTGCAGCCGGAGAAGGAGCCGCCTGGGTGCGGGAGCCTGCAGCAATGCCTGCCGCGCGTTGACGATCAGGTTGGTGAGCACCTGGTGCAGCTGGTCGCTGTCGCCCCAGACCGCGGGCAGTTCGGGATCGAACTCGCGCACGATCTCGATGTCGGCGGTGCGCAGTCCGTAGCCCGCGAGCTCCAGGGCGTTCTCGGCGATCTCGCCCAGACGGACCGGCCCGTACTGTGGCGGACGGGAGCGCGCCATGGCGAGGAAGGTCTTGACGATCCGGGCGCACCTCTCCGCCGCGCCGTGCACCCGGGCCGCCCGCTGGCGCGAGGCCTCGTCCTGGGCGAGTTCCTGCAGCATGCTGGAGTAGCCGACGACGACGGAGAGCGGGTTGTTGAGCTCATGGGCGACGCCGGCGAGCAGCGCACCCAGGGCGGCCAGCTTCTCGCTCTGGTGCAGCAACTCGCGCTGGCGCCGGATCTCCGCCTCGGCCGCCCGTCGCTCGGTGAGATCGACCACCGAGGTCACGAACGCCGGCTGGCCTTCATACTCGATGAGGCGCGAGGTCGTGGCGCCGGGAAAGGTCGACCCGTCCAACCGCCGCAGGTTCTGCTCCAGCCCCTCGACCATGCCGTCGGCCCGCATCTCCGCCAGGAACCGCTCGCGTGCTGCGGCATCGGCGTAGAACTGCTCCGGCGATAGCTGCTCCAGCCGCTCCCGGCCCATTCGGAACAGCTCCCGGAAGGGCTGGTTGGCGAACAGCAGCCGGCCATCCAGCTTCCGCACGATCACCAGCGGCATGGGATGGGCCTCGGCGATGCTGCGGAACCTCTGCTCGCTCGCGCGCAGGGCCGCCTCGGCGCGCTTGAGCGCGCTGAAGTCGAGGTAGCTCATGACGCAGGCGGGGCTGCCCTCGTAGGTCAGGCTGCGCGCAGTCAGCATGACCGGGAACTCGTCGCCCGTCGCCGTGCGCATGACGATCTCTCGACCCTCGATCCGGCCGCCACCGGCGATGTCGTCGTAGAGCCGCTCGCGGTCCCGGGGGTTGCCGTAGAGACGGCTGCGGTCGATCATCGGGAACTCGTCCGGGCGCACCTTGAACACGTCGTAGCAGGCGCGATTGGCGAACAGCACCTCGCGGTCGCCCATGCGCGTGATCACCATCGGAGTTGGATGGATGTCGGCGATGGTGCGGAAGCGCTCCGCGCTGGCCTTGACCTCGGCCTCGGCCAGTTTGGAGCGCGTGATGTCCAGCGCGAAACAACCGACCACGGCGATCTCGCCTTGGGCATCGCGGATCGGGAACCGGATCACCATGCTCCAGCGATAGGCGTCGAGGCTGGGCTGGTATTCCTCGTGAAAGTGCGTCTGGCCGGTTTCGAGCACCTCCTGGTGATGGCAGCTGATCGTTCCGGCCTCCTCGGGCGGAAAGATCTCCTGGGCCGTCCGCCCGACCACCTGCTCCGGTTCGCGCCCGAAGATCTTGGCGGATTCCGGGTTGGCCAGGAGATAGCGTCCCTCACGGTCCTTGAGGTGGACGACCAGGGGCGCATTGTCCATCAGCGCCGCGAGCCGGGCCTCGCTCTCGCGCAGCGCCTCCTCGATCTGCCGGCGTTCGCCGATGTCGGTGATGACGCCGAGCACCGCGCGCTCGCCGCCATAGTTCAGCGGTCGTGCGGACAGGATGGCATCGAACAGGGAACCGTCGCGTCGACGCATCCGTACCTCCGCCTGCTCGACGCTGCCCTCCGCCGCGATCCGGCGGTCGATCTCCTCGCGCGAATCGGCGTCCGCCCAGACGGCCCTGATCGCCTCGACGTCGGTCGTGCCCATTTCGAGCCCGAACACCTCGCGTCCCATGGCATTGATGAACAGGATGCAGTTCCGGTCGACGGCGGTGATGGCGATCGGCAGCGGCACGCTCTCGGCGATCAGCCGAAACCGCGCCTCGCTTTGCTGCAGGGCACGCTCGGCTTCGCGCCGCTCGGTCACGTCACGGCCCACCGCCTGGATCTCGATCAGTTTGCCGCTGGCGTCAAAGACGCCGACGCTGTTCCACTGCTCAATTCGGCGGCGCCCGTCGGGCAGTATCGCCCGGATCTCGATCGTACCGGCGGGAGTGGCCGGCGTCAGGGACGCCAGAAACCGTTCGTGTCGCTCGCGGTCCTCGGACACGATGAGATCGTAGTCGTTCCAGCCGGGCGCCAACATTTCCTCGCGCGCGAGCCCCGTGTACCGGCAGAACGCCTCGTTGACGAACGTCAGCTGGCCCTCGGGCCGTCGCCGAATGATGAACTCCGACTGAGTCTCGATCAGCGCCCGGTAGCGCGCCTCGCTGGCGCGCAAGGACTGCTCGGCTAGCTTGCGCTGGGTGACCTCGCGGCCGATCGCTTGATACTCCACGACCCGGCCGTCGGGGCGGAACACGGCCGTATCAGTCCACTCCTCCCATCTCTGGCTGCCGTCGGCGTAGGGCTTGACCAGCTCGTAGGTGACGGTCGGGGCCTCCGGGGTGAGACCGGCCCAGGCGGCCCGGATCAGGGCTTGCTGCTCCGGCGGATAGTGGGCCACATCGTTGAACCGGTTGAGCATGGCTTCGCGCGGGACGCCGCGGTAGCGGCAGTAGGCGTCGTTGACGAAGGTCAGGAAGCCATCCGGATCCAGGCGCAGGATGAACTCGGTCTGGCCCTCCACGACCGCGCGGTAGCGTGCCTCGCTGGCGCGTAGCTCCATCTCGCCGTTCTTCTGGTCGGTGATGTCGCGACCGGTGGACTGCAGCTCGATCAGTTGGCCGTTCGCGTCGAAGATGCCGGTGTCGACCCAGCGTTCCCAGCGCAGCGACCCGTCGGGGAGGACGGCCCGCGTCTCCATGACCGCGGTGGGCCGCTCGGGCGTGAGGCGGCGCAGATGCGCGTCGAAGCGCGGCCGGTCCTCCGGCACCATCATGTCCAGGCCGTTGAAGGCGGGAGAGAGCAGCTCCTCGCGCGGCCGGCCGACATATCGACAATAGGCCTCGTTGACGAAGGTCAGCCGGCCCTCGGGCAGTTGGCGCAGGACGAACTCGGTCTGGGTCTCGACCAGGGCGCGGTAGCGCGCCTCGTTCTCGCGGAGCGCGAACTCGGCCTGCTTGCGCTCGGTGATGTCGCGGCCGACCGACTGGACCTCCAGCAGCCGGCCGTCGGAGTCGAAGATGCCGGTGTCGACCCAGAGCTCCCAGCGCTCGCTGCCATCGGGCAGGATGGCTCGGATCTCGATCGATGCGGTGGCGCGGTCCGGCTCAAGGGCGAGCAGATGCTCCTCGTATCGCGCCCGATCCTCGGGTGCGATCATGTCGAGTTCGTTCCAGCCGGCCTCCAGCATTTCCTGGCGTGTCTTGCCGACATAGCGGCAATAGGCCTGGTTGACGAAGGTCAGGCTGCCATCCGCCCGCTGGCGCAGGACGAACTCGGTCTGGGTTTCGACCAGGGCGCGGTAGCGCGCCTCGCTGGCGCGCAGGGCAAGCTCGCCGTCCCGCTGGTCCGTGATGTCGCGACCAACCGACTGGATCTCGGCCAAATCCCCATTGTCGTCGAAAATGGCCGTGTCGGTCCACTGCACCCAGCGGGTACGGCCGTCCGGCAGCCGCCGACGCAGCTCGATCGTCCGAGAAGGATGTTCCAGCGACAGGGCGCGGAGATGGGCCGCATCGCGCTCCCTATCCTCTGGCATGGTGTCGGTGAACTCGTTGAAGACGCGGCCGAGCAACGTCTCCCTCGATTGGCCGTAGTAACGGCAATAGGCGTCGTTGACGAAGTTCAGCCGCCCGTCGGGCGTTATCCGCGCGATGAACTCGGTCTGGGTGTCGACCACGGCCCGATAGCGCGCCTCGCTGGCGCGAATGGCGGCTTCGGCCTTCTCCCGCTCGGTGACGTCGCGCTTGACCGCCACATAGTGGGTGATGTCGCCGGAGCGGTCGCGCAGGGGCGAGATGGTCGTGTCCTGGGACACCAGCTCGCCATCCTTGCGCCGGTTGACGAGGCGGCCCTGCCAGTTGCGGCCCTGCTGCAGGCAGCGGTCGATGGCGTCGAAGAAGCCTTGGTCGTGTCGCCCGCTGCGCAGCAGATCCCGCACGTTGCGGCCCTTCACCTCGTCCGGCGTGAACCCGGTGAGCTTCACGAACGCCGGGTTGACGTAGGTGCAGCGCCCGCCCGCGTCCGCGATCTCGACCGCGTCGCCGACCTGGTCGACCGCCATGGCCAGCAGCGAGAGCTGCTGCTGCCGCCGCCGCCGCTCGGTGACGTTGCTGGCCAGAAGCACGCGCCCGCCGTCGGACATCCGGCTCTCGCGCACCCGGCACCAGCGCCCGTCGATGAGCTTGTGCTCGTGTTCGTGCTCGTCGGCGGTCCGCAGCGCCAGGCGCTGCGCGACGAAGTCCTGCCCCATGTCGGGATGGTAGATCGGCCCGATCGCAGCACCCGCGTTGATCCAGTCCTCGAACCGCTGTCCCAGCCGCAGGACCTTGCGCAGGTTCGTCGGCAGGTGCGACGGGTAGCGGCTGTTGTAGAAGACGAAGCGGTCCTCGGAATCCAGGATGGCCAGGCCGTCGGGAATGCTCTCCGCCGCCGCCAGGAACCTGGCCTCGGCCTCGCGGCGGTCGGTGATGTCGGTGGTGAGCAGCACCCGGCCGCCGTCGGGCATGGGCGCTTCGCGGATGCGCACCCAGCGACCGTCCACGTGCTTATGCTCGCGCTCGGTCCGGTCTTTGCCACGTCCGGCCAGGCGGCGCTCGCCATAGTCCGCCCCCATGTCGGGGTGATAGACCGGCCCGCGGGCCAGACCCTCGCGGAGCCAGTCGGAAAACCTTATCCCCAGCCGCAGCCCTTCGCGCAGCGCCGGCGGCAGCATTTCCGGATGGCGGCTGTTGTGGAACACGATCCGATCCTCGGCGTCGAGGATCACCAACCCGTCCGGAATGCTCTCGGCCGCCGCCAGGAACCGGGCCTCGCTCGCGCGCAAGGCCGCCTCGGCCCTGATCGCGTCCGCCACGTCGCGCTTGGCGGCGACGAAGTTCACCAGCCGGCCCTGCTCGTCGAACACCGGCGAAACCGTGGCGTCCTGGTGGATCAGGGTGCCGGATTTGTGGCGGCCGACGATCCGACCCTGCCAGATCCGGCCGGCGCGCGTAACCCGGTCGATCTCCGCATAGAATTCCGCTGGATGCTGGTCGCTTTGGACCAGCTCCGCCGGCCTGTGTCCGAGTGCCTCCTCGACGGTGAAGCCGGTGAGCTGGGTGAAGGCCGGATTGACGTAGAGCAGGCGGTAACTGGCATCGGTGATCTCGATCGAATCGCCGACCTGCGCCATCGCCGTCGCGATCATCGCCCTTTCCTGGCGATCCCGCCGCTCCGCGGTCGTGTCGGAAGTCAGCAGCACGCGGCCGCCGTCGGGCATCCGGCTCTCGCGCACCCGGACCCAGCGATCGTCGATCAGCCGATGCTCGCGGTCGACGGTGGCGAGGTCGCGATCGGCGATCCGCCGCTCCAGATAGTCCTCGCCCATCTCGGGGTGATAGACCGGCCCCAGGGCCGCGGCCTCGCGGTTCCATTCCCGCCACCGCCTGCCGAGCGCCAGGGTGCTTCTCAGATTGTCGGTGAGATGCTGCGGATAGTGGCTGTTGAAGAAGGTCAGGCGGTCTTCCGCGTCGAAGATCGCCAGCCCGTCGGGAATGCTCTCGGCGGCGGCGCGCAACCGGGCCTCGCTCGCTTCCACGCGGCGTTGCGAATCGCGCCCGGTCGCGAAGGCCTCGCTCACCGCGTCGAACCAGGGTTGCCACAGTGCCGGCACCGTCCGGACCTGGCCCCGCCGGCCGTCGCTTTCGTCCTGGATGTGCCGGACCAGCCGCAGGGCGGGGCGGACGAACCGCCCCTGCAGCAGGAAATGGGCGGCCAGGAGGGACAGCATCAGGCCGACCAGGATGATCGCGTAGGGCTTGAACCGTGGCAGGATCAGTGCGGTCAGATCCGGTGCCGCGATCAGGTAGAGCATGGTGAACGGGGTGCCCTGCACGGGTTCGGCCAGGACGGCCCAGCCGGAGAGCTCGCGGAACCCGCCCCGGCTGTGCAGGAGTTCGGCGAGCGGCAGCGTGGCCAGGGCCGGCGGCAGGGCTGGCGCCGCGGTCGCATTGGCGGGCTGCTGCCCTTCGCCGGTTGCGGCGAGCACCTCGCCGGCGTCGCTCACGATCAGGATCTCGCCCATCGGCCAGTTCGCGGTCGTCAGCAGTTCCCGCAAGTGGCTGAGCAGGATGTCCGTGCCGACCACCCCCATGAAGCGGTCGCCGGCATAGACCGGTGCCGCATGGCTCACCACGAGCCCGGCACCCCCGGCATCCGCATGGATCGGCGTCCAGTAGGGCATGCGGTCAGGGTTGCGGGCGGGGGTGCCGGCGAGGAACACCTCGTCGCCGAGCCAGCGCGCGATCAGCTCGGCCATGCTGCGATAGCCGTCCAGCGGCACGAACTCCGCTCCCGGCGCGAACGGGAACATGGTCATGAAATCGCCCTGGGCGGAGAGGTAGTAGCTCCACTGCAGCTGCGGAGCCGCGATATGGGCGAGGCGCATCGGCGCGAACATGTCGAGGGCCTGGTCCAGCTCGGCCATGGCCTCGGGCGGGCGCCGCAGCAAGGATGGGTCGCCGAGGACGTTGCCGGTCCTGCCAGCCACAGCCGTGCCTTCGAGCCCGTCGAGATGCACGCCGACGACGCCGTTGGCGTGCTCGCGCTCGCCGAGCTCGCGCCGCAGCGGCGATTCCGGCTGCGGCAGGCGACCGCTCAGGCGGTCCTCGGCATATTCGCGCAGTCCGCGGACATGACCGGTGGCGGCGCGCAGCACGGGCTCGAGCGCGATCCGCTCGGCGTGCGCGCGCCCAGCCAGCTCGTCGAGCAGCGCGTCGCGCTGGCCGGAGAACTGCTGCAGTGCCAGCGCGATGACCAGGACGAGCAAGGGAACGGCTATCGCGCTGAGCAGCAGGGCGTAATGCCTGGTCAGCCGTCGCGCATGTTCCTTGACCATGCCTGCGGCCTCCGCCGCCGCCCCGCAGCCCGGTGCGGGCGCGAAAGGTTCGACGCGAGCCTGCATGGTCACCACCGACACCGCTTGGTCAAGAGGCCGGCGCCGGCCGAACGCGACCTCGCCGCAGCATTCCCGTGCACGGATGTCCGCGAAGATCGGACGGCATCGTTTCAGTCATGTCGCCTCGCGCCGTCGGCTGTGTTTCAATCGTGTCGACTAGGACTGCGAAGGACCCATCGTCGTGCCCCAGCTGATCGTGGTCGACGACGAGCCCGACCTGCGAGACATGCTCGGCGAGTTCCTGACGCTCGCCGGACACGAGGTGCGCATGGCGGCGGACGGTCCGGCCTTGCGGCGGCTGGTCGGCGAGGCACCGGCCGACTTGGTCGTGCTGGATGTCGGGCTGCCGGGTGAGGACGGGTTCTGGCTCGCCCGCTGGCTCCGCGAGCACCACGATCCCGGCATCGTCATGCTCACCGGCTCCGACACGGTGATCGACCGGGTGGTGGGCCTCGAGGTCGGCGCCGACGACTATCTCGGCAAGCCGTTCGATCCGGCGGAGCTGCAGGCTCGGATCGAGGCCGTGCTGCGACGCCGTGCTCCGGCCGGCGCGGGGCGGTCGCTGCCAGAGGGCATCCTGGCGTTCGGTCCCTACCGTTTCGACACGACGCGCTTTCGGCTCTCCGACGGCGCCGGCGCCGAGATTCCGCTGGCGGACATGGAGCTCGACCTGGTGGCCGCGTTCGCCACCCATCCCGGCCGCGCATTGTCGCGCGAGGATCTGCTACGGCTGGCGCCGGCCCGCGACGGGGAGTCCTTCGACCGCAGCGTCGACAACCGCATCACCCGGCTGCGCCGCAAGCTCGAGCGCGATCCCGGCAAGCCGCAGCTGATCAAGACGGTGCGCGGCGCCGGGTACATCTATCCGGGGTGAACCGCGGCGCTTCCTGATGCAGTGCGGCATCCGGATCGCTATAGTCCGCGATCGGGCGGTGGCGGAAGAGCGGGACAGGCCATGTGCGGGATCGTCGGGGTGATCGGGGGTCGGCCGGCAGCGCCATTGCTGCTGGATGCGCTGCGCCGGCTCGAGTATCGCGGCTACGACAGCGCCGGCATCGCCACCCTGGTCGCCGGGCGGATCGAGCGCCGCAGGGCACCCGGCAAGCTCGACCGGCTGGCCGAGCGGCTCGAGGCCGAGCCTTTGGGCGGGATCACCGGCATCGGCCACACCCGCTGGGCCACCCACGGCGTCCCCAACGAGACCAACGCCCACCCGCATGTCAGCGAGGGGGTGGCCCTGGTCCACAACGGTATCATCGAGAACTTCCTGGAGCTGCGCGCGGAGCTGATCGCGCATGGGCACGCCTTCGCTACCCAGACCGACACGGAGGTCGTGGCGCATCTCGTGAGCGCACTGATCCGCCAGGGACTGCCCCCGCGCGAAGCGGCGGCGCGGGCGATCCGGCGCCTGCAGGGCGCCTTTGCCCTGGCGATCCTGTTCGAGGGCCAGGGCGAGCTCCTGGTGGTGGCGCGCAAGGGCTGCCCGCTCGCGATCGGCTATGGCGACAACGAGATGTTCGTGGGCTCGGACGCCCTGGCCCTGGCGCCCCTGACCGAGCGCATCCAGTACCTGGAGGAGGGCGACATCGCCTTTCTCGACCGCAAGGGTGCCCGAATCGTCGACGCCGGGGACCGCCCGGCCGAACGGCCGATCCGGCAGACCGCGATGAGCGGTGCCCTGATCGGCAAGGGCAACCATCGGCACTTCATGGAGAAGGAGATCTTCGAGCAGCCGGCCGTCCTGGGCGATACGCTGCGCTCCTTCGCCGACCCCGCGACCCACCGGATCGGCCTGCCCGAGCTGCCGTTCGATCTGGCCGAGGTGACGCGACTCGCCGCGGTCGCCTGCGGCACCGCCTCCTACGCCTGCCTGATCGGCAAATACTGGTTCGAGTCCCTGGCCGGCCTCCCGGTGGACTGGGACATCGCTTCCGAGTTCCGCTACCGCGAGCCGCCGCTGGTGCCCGGCCAGGTCGGGCTGTTCGTCTCGCAGTCCGGCGAGACCGCCGACACGCTGGCCGCGATGCGCCACCTCCGGGCGGCCGGCCACCCGGCGCTGGCCGTGGTCAACGTTCCGGAAAGCACGCTGGCGCGTGAGGCCGACGGCCTGCTGCGCACGCTGGCGGGTCCCGAGATCGGCGTGGCCTCGACCAAGGCGTTCACGACCCAGCTGGCCACGCTCGCCTGCCTCGCCATCGGCACCGCACGGGCGCGCGGCCGCCTGACGCCCGAGCGCGAGGACGAGCTGACCCGTGCCTTGGACGAGCTGCCGGCCCGGGTTCTGCAGGTACTGGAGAAGGACCAGGAGATCCGCGGCATCGCGCAGGAACTCACGGCCGCGCGCGACGTCCTCTATCTCGGCCGGGGCACCAGCTACGCCGTGGCGCTCGAGGGTGCGCTCAAGCTCAAGGAGATCAGCTACATCCACGCCGAGGCCTATGCCGCGGGCGAGCTGAAGCATGGGCCGATCGCACTGATCGACGACAATGTCCCGGTGATCGTGGTGGCGCCGCGCGACCAGCTGTTCGAGAAGACCGCGTCGAACCTGCAGGAAGTGGTGGCCCGCGGCGGCCGGGTGGTGCTGCTGTCCGACGAGGAGGGCGTGGCCCGGCTCGGCCAGTTCGTCTGGCGCTCGGTGGTGCTGCCGAGCGTCGATCCCTTCGTGGCGCCGATCCTCTACGCCGTTCCGGTCCAGCTGCTCGCCTACCACACGGCCGTCCTCAAGGGCACCGACGTCGACCAGCCGCGCAATCTGGCGAAAAGCGTCACGGTCGAGTAGCGCCTCCAAGGCGTGCACCGTAGCCAAATACTTAACCAATGGGCGGCTATCCTGCCTCGGGTTCGCTCGCTGCCGCGACGGCGGCGGCGCAGGTCGAGGAGCGGCGTCGCCATGCAGACGGGAGATCGGGTCGGGCGCTACCTGCTGGAGCAGAAGCTTGGCGAGGGGGCCATGGCCTGCGTCTACGCCGCCCGGCACCCGCAGCTCGAGCCGCCCGTCGCCTTGAAGATGCTGCGCGCGGAGGTATGCAGCGACCGGTCCTATGCCGACCGGTTTCTGGAAGACGCGCGCGCCGCGGCAACGCTGAATCATCCCAACATCGTGGGCGTCCGCGACTTCGACGTCGCCGATGGCATGCCCTTCATCGTCATGGAGTGGGTCGACGGCGGGACGCTGGAGCGGCTGCTGGCGCAGCGCGGACGGCTCAAGCTCGCAGAGGCCGCGCGCATCGCCCGCGACATCGCCCTGGCGCTGGGAGCGGCCCATGCCGCCGGCATCGTTCATCGCGACGTCAAGCCCAGCAACGTGCTGATCGACCGCCGAGCCGGAACGGCCAAGCTCACCGACTTCGGCGCCGCCAAGCGCGACCGGCCCGAGGCGCAGGCCCTGACCGCGCATGGGCAGACGGTCGGAACGCCCCGCTACATGGCGCCCGAACAGGTCAATGGCGAGGCGGTCGACGCCCGAACCGACCTGTGGGCGCTGGGCGCCACGCTCTACGAGATGCTGGCTGGCCGGCCGGCCTTCGCAGCCGGTAGCTTGGCCAAGCTCTATCTCGCCATCCTGCAGGAGCCGCCGGAGCCGTTGGAGCGCCTGCGGCCCGGTCTGCCCGTCGAGCTGACCCGCCTCATGGAGCGGCTTCTCGCCAAGGAAGCGGCCGAGCGCCCCGATTCCGCCACCGAGGTGGCGCGGATCCTGGCACCGCTCACCGACCCGGAGGCCTCGGTGGTCGCCATCGAGCCCCGTGCCGCCGCGGCCGATCCGCCGCCCCCGGCGACGGGTCGGGGCCGCGTGGTCGCCGCGGCCTGCGCGGTCTTCGCGGTCATGACCCTGGCCGGATTCGCCGGCCTGGGATTCTCGTTGCGCGCCCTGCAGGCGTCGGCCACGACCAACACCTCGATCGCGGTGATGCCCATCGTCGATCTCGGCGGGGACGAGCGTTCCGCGAGGCTGGCGCGCGGTCTGACCGAGGACCTCATCACCGATCTGGCTCGCTTTCGCGAGCTCGACGTGATCGGGCCCGATTCCCTCGCCCGCCGTGCCGAGGGTGCGGGCGATGCACGGCAGCTCGCACGTGAACTCGGCGTCCGCTACGCGCTCGAGGGTTCGCTGCAGCAGGAAGGTGCACAGGTGCGGGTGACCGCGCAGCTGCTCGAGGTGGCCAACGGCGCCCATGTCTGGACCGAACGCTGGGACCGGCCGGCCACCGACCTGTTCGCGATCCAGAGCGAAGTGGCCGAGGCGGTCGCGGCCCAGCTCGGCGGCTACAACGGCGCGATCGTCACGGCCGATCGGGAGCAGGCGCAACGCAAGCGGCCGGACGCTCTCAATGCCTATGAGCACTATCTTATGGGCCTGGCCGATCTGAGCACGGGTACCCTTCCCGGCGTCGAGTCGGCGATGCGTCACTTCGAAACCAGCATCGCCTCCGATCCGGACTTCGTGCGCGCGTGGACCGGACTCGCGCGTGCAAACCTGCAAATGCGCGACCATGTCGGCGATGGCCGGGCCCCGCTGCAGCGGGCGATCGAGGCCGGCCGCCGGGCGGTGGCGCTGGATTCCCGCGATGCCGAGGCGATGGCTACGCTGGCCCACGCGTTGGGCGAGCAGGGCAGCCTCGAGGAATCGGAGGCGCTGTTCGATCGGGCGCTGGCGCTCAATCCGGGTTCCAGCGAGATCCTGACCTCCTATGCCGGCTGGGCGAGCACCTTCGGCGAGCCGGAGGCGGGCGTGGCGGCGGCTCGCCGCGCCCTGCGCCTGAACGCGAACATCCCGCCGAGCGCCCTCGGCAAGTACCGGTACGCCTTCTTCATGAACGGCAGCTACGAGGAGGCCCTGCGGCTGAACGCACGGATTCCTCCCGAGGCCTATGGCCGCGAGGAGTACATCTATCGGGCCGTCCTCCTCAACGAGACCGGCAAGGCCGACGAGGCGCGGACGGCCGTGGCCCAGGTGTTGCGGCGTTTCCCCTCGGTTTCGGTCGAAGGCTGGTCGGGTCAGGCCGGCTACAGCGACGCCGAGCGGCTGCGCTGGGTGGCGACCATGCGCAAGGCCGGGTTTCCCTTGTGCGCCAGTGCCGCGGCGCTGGTCGAGCAGTCGGTGGTGCGGCGGCTGCCGGATTGCGCGGCGCAGGAGGCCAGCTGATCGGGCCCGGCGCCCGAACGACCGACCAGGCCGTTCTCGATGGTGCGGTGGTAGTCGTCGGCGGGTCGAACGGATCGCCGGCTCCTTCGGATGTCGGTGACGAACGCCACCCTTGGAGCCGACGAACCCACTTCCGGGATCGCGCCCCGCCGCTCCCCGGCTTGACAGCCATGGGTGTCCATGGCACCAACGAACACGTTTTCATGACATGAACTAAAGTTCAGGCTGCTCGACCGGCTCAGGGAGGCCGCGGTTTGGAAGCAGACGAGCTCGGCCTCGCCACGCGGGCGGCATGGCTCTCCTATGTGGGCAAGCACACCCAGGAGGAGATCGCCGGCAGGCTCGGCGTGTCGCGGGTCAAGGTCAACCGGTTGATCGGCCAGGCGGTACGCGCCGGCCTGGTCCATGTCTTCGTCGAAGGTGCCGCGGCCGAGTGCATCGCCCTCGAGGAGCGTCTCGCCGGCGACTGGGGCCTCGAGTTCTGCACCGTGGCGCCGGCGGTGGAGGACGCACCGCTCCCGCTCGCCACCCTGGCCGGCGCCGGCGGGCACTGGCTGCACCGGGTGCTCGACGCCGGTCGGGTGTCGCTGATCGGGGTCGGCCACGGCCGTACCCTGGCCGCTGTCGTCGCCAGCCTGCCGCGCCTCGAGCGCCCTGGCGTCAGGTTCGTCTCGCTTCTGGGCAGCCTCACCCGCCACGCGGCGGCCAACCCGTTCGACGTGATCCACCGGCTGACCGCGCTCACCGGGGCCGAAAGCTATTTCATGCCGGCACCGTTCTTCGCCGACAGCGTCGAGGACCGGGCCGTCCTGCTGGGCCAACGGAGCCTGCAATCGGTGTTCGCCCTGGCGCGCCAGGCCGAGCTGGTCGTGGTCGGCCTCGGCGAGGTCGGCCTCAACTCGCATCTGCTCACCAGCGGCATGATCACCGCCGAGGAGTTCGCCGAGGTGGAACGGTCGGGCGCCGTCGGCGAGGTGCTCGGCCGCTTCCTCGACGGGCATGGCCGCCCGGTGGCGGCGGCGATCAACGATCGCGCCCTGGCCGTGCCGCTGGAGGATCTGTCCGGCCGCCAGGTGGTCGCCATCGCCGGCGGCCGCGACAAGGTGCACGCCATCGCGGCCGTGCTCGCCAGCGGGCTGCTGACCGGACTGATCACCGACGAGGCGACCGCTCGCGAGATAGCGGCGCTCGGCGCCAGGGCCGCACCGGCCGGCGCGCTTCGACCATCGACGGCGACCACAGGGAGAGCTGGTCATGTATGACAAGGAACGCGAGCTGATGCGGGCGTTCGCGCGCGGCCGGATCGACCGCCGCGAATTGCTGCGCTCCGCCGGCCGGATCGGCCTCGGCGCCGCCGCGGCGGGCTATCTGCTCAACGAGGCCCAGAGCGAGGCGATGGCGGCCGATTTCGACTGGCAGGCCGACAGCGGCAAGACGGTCAACCTCCTGCTCAACAAGCATCCCTACACGGATGCGATGATCGCCGACCTCGACCATTTCAAGCAGATGACCGGGATGGACGTGAAGTACGACGTCTTCCCCGAGGACGTGTACTTCGACAAGGTCGGTGCTGCCCTGTCCTCCGGCAGCGAGCAGTACGACGCGTTCATGACCGGCGCCTACCAGACCTGGCAGTACGGCCCGGCCGGCTGGATCGTCGACCTGAACGAGTTCATCTCCGACCCGGGCAAGACCAGCCCGAGCTACGATTGGGAGGACGTGCTGCCGAACCTGCGCGCCTCGACCTCCTGGTCGGGCGTGCCCTTCGCACCCTTGGGCGGCGACGGGGCGAAGCAGTGGGCGATCCCATGGGGCTTCGAGCTCAACTCGATCTCCTACAACCGCAAATATTTCGGCGACCTCGGCATCGAGCTGGCCAAGGACCTGCCGTCGCTGGTCGAGCAGGCGGCGAAGATCAGCGCCGACGGCAAGGGCTATTACGGCATCGGCGTGCGCGGCAGCCGCAGCTGGGCCACGATCCACCCCGGCTACCTCTCGGCCTTCGCCAACTACGGTGCCACGGACTTCGACGTCGCCGACGGCAGGGGCCGGGCGGCGATGAACAGTGCTGCCGGCAAGGAGATGACCGCGCTGTGGGTCAAGATGATCCAGGAGGCGGGGCCGAAGAACTGGGCCACCTACACCTGGTACCAGGTCGGCACCGACCTGGGTGCGGGCGCTTCGGCGATGATCTACGACGCCGACATCCTGGGCTACTTCATGAATGGCGGCGACAACAAGGAGGCGGGCAACATCGCCTACGCCGCGTTCGCTGCCAAGCCGGGGGCGGCGGCACCGACGCCCAACGTCTGGATCTGGTCCCTGGCGATGGCCAACGCCTCCAAGCAGAAGGACGCCGCCTGGAAGTTCATGCAGTGGGCGTCCGGCACCGAGCACGGCCTGTTCGGTGCGCGCCAGATGGACTTCGTCAACCCGGTCCGCGCCTCGGTGTGGAAGGACGAGGCGTTCCGCGCGCGGATCGACAAAACCTATCCCGGCTACCTCGCGCAGTTCGACGCCTCGGCACCGGGCTCGAAGATCTACTTCACCCCGGAGCCGCTGTTCGAGGCGGTGACCACCCAGTGGGCGGCGACGCTGCAGCAGATGGTGGCCAACGAGGTCCCCGTCGACGAGGGCCTCGACCAGCTCGCCGCCAGCATCGACGAGCAGCTCAAGCAGGCCGGCCTCGGCTGAGCCGGCCGGGCGGGCGCCGCCGGGCGCCCGCCCGCCTTCACGCCGAGGGCATGAAACCGATGGCCGCCACCGCCGAGATCGCCGTACCGACCGCGCCGCGGCAGAGCTTCGGCCGCGCCGCGCTGCCCTATCTGCTGTCGTTGCCGGCGCTGCTCGTGTGCATCGGCATCCTGGTCCCGTTCGGCACCGCGGTCTGGTATTCGCTGCAGCGCTACAACCTCAACCTGCCGATGCTGCGTGGGTTCGTCTGGTTCGATCAGTACATCCAGCTGTTCCAGAGCGGCGCGTTCTGGAACACGGTGCGAGGTCTCGCTGCTCTACGCGCTGTTCACGGTCGGCGCCGAACTCGTCCTGGGGCTGGGAATCGCGCTCCTCCTGCGCCGCTCGACCTGGCTCAACAACACGCTCTCGATCGCGCTCCTGATGCCGCTGATGGTCGCCCCGGCGATCGCCTCCTTGATGTGGAAGCTCATGACCCATCCCGATTTCGGGATCTTGAGCTACCTGCTGTCGCTGATCGGGATCACCGACTTCCGCTGGGCCTCCGCCCCGTCGAGCGCCCTGTTCACCGTGATCCTGGTCGACGTCTGGGTCTACACGCCCTTCATGATGATCCTGCTCCTCGCCGGCCTGCGCTCCCTGCCGCGCCAGCCGTTCGAGGCGGCCGAACTGGACGGAGTGCCGGCGAGCTTCGTGTTCTTCCGCATCACCCTGCCGATGCTGATGCCCTACATCATCACCGCGGCGCTGTTTCGGATGCTCGACAGCATCCAGCAGTTCGACATCGTCTACGCGATGACCCAGGGCGGGCCGGGCAACGCCACGCTGCTGTTCCAGGTCCAAGCCTATCTCGACTTCTTCAAGAACTTCAACGTCGGCCGCTCGGCCGCCATGTTGATGGTGCTCTGGCTGATCGCGAACGTGCTCTCGGTCCAGTTCATCAAGCACTGGCTGCGCCTGCGCGAGCGCGCCCGTGGGGTGAGTGCCTGAGATGAACGGCGATACCTTGCCCGGCCGGATCCTGCGCGCCGTCCTTCTGCTCCTGGTGGTGCTGTTCTTCCTGTTCCCGCTGTTCTGGGTCGTCCTGATGTCGTTCCAGACCAACGAGACCATCCTGCGCATCCCGCCCTCGCTGTTCTTCAAGCCGACGCTCACCAACTACACAGCACTGATCTCCGGCAAGCTCGAGACCAATGCCGGCACGCTCGAGATCGCGTTCATGAGGAACCTGTGGAACAGCGTGTTCCTCAGCACGACCTCGGTGCTCCTGGCGCTGATCCTGGGTGTGCCCGCAGCCTACGCCTTCGCCCGGTTCAAGTTCCGGCTCGGCGAGAACATCGCCTTCACCTTGCTCTCGTTCCGGTTCGCACCGCCGCTCCTGGTGCTCTTGCCGCTCAGCCTCTATTTCCGCCAGCTCGGCCTGACCGACACCTGGTTCGGGCTGATCTGGATCTACCAGCTGATCGCCCTGCCGCTGATCTTGTGGATCGTGCGCGGCTATTTCGAGGACATCAGCCCCGACATCGAGCACGCCTATCGGATCGACGGCCATGGCTGGTGGCGGACCTTCACCCGCGTGGCCCTGCCGCTGGCCCGTCCGGGCATCGCCGCCGCGGGTCTCCTGTCGTTCATCTTCTGCTGGAACAACTTCGTCTTCGCCCTGATCCTGGCCTCGGCCGACAAGCAGCCGGTCACCGTGGGAGCACTGGCCTTCGTCACCGCCTCGGGCATCCAGTACGGCCAGATCGCGGCCGCCGTGATGCTGTCGATCCTGCCGACGCTGCTCTTGGCGCTCTACGCCCAGCGCTACCTGGTCGAGGGTCTGTCCCTGGGGGCGGTCAAGGGATGACGGTGCGCCTCGCCATCGCCGACGTCGCCAAGCGCTACGGCCGCGCCCAGGTCCTGGACGGGGTGACCCTCGAGGTCGCGGGCGGCGAGACCGTCGTGGTCTGCGGCCCCTCGGGCGCCGGCAAGACCGTCCTGCTGCGCCTGATCGCGGGCACCGACTCCCCCGATCGCGGCGACATCAGGATCGACGGCCGCTCCGTGCTCGGACTGGGTGCGGAGCAGCGCGAGGTCGGCATGGCGTTCCAGAACTTCGCGCTCTACCCGCACCTCAACGCCTTCGCCAACATCGCGAGTCCGCTGCAGGCCCGCGGCCTCGGCCAGGCGGAGATCAAGGAGCGGGTCGAGAAGATCGCGGCCCTCCTGCGCATCGGCCATGTGCTCGGCCACTTTCCGCGTGAGCTCTCCAACGGTCAGAAGCAGCGGACCTCGCTGGCACGGGCGCTGGTGCGCGGCCCGGGCGTGCTCCTGCTCGACGATCCCTTGCGCAACGTCGATGCCAAGCTGCGCTACGAGATGCGCCTGGAATTGCCGCGGCTGCTCGCGAGCTTCGGCTCGGCCGTGATCTACGTCACTCAGGACTATCGCGAGGCCATGGCATTGGGCCGTCGCATCGCCGTGCTGCGGCAGGGCAGCTTCGAGCAGGTGGCGGTACCCGAGACGGTCTATGGTGCGCCCGCCAATGTCGAGATCGCCCGCCTGTTCGGCGACCCGACGATCAACCTCTTCCGCTGCCGACCCCAGGACGGCGCCGTCCAGCTGTTCGGCGACCGGGTACGGGTCGACGGCATGGCCGAGATGGCCGGTCGCGAGATCCTGCTCGGCATCCGGGCTGAGGACGTGGAGGTCACCACCGAGCCCTCGCCCGACGCCGTCCCGGCCGAGCTCGACGCGGTGACGCCGCTCAACGTCCGGGCCGTGCTCTACCTGCGCGGCCGCAACGGCGAGGAATTGCTGGCTACGGTGGCCGAGGACGATGCGTCCCGCTTCGGCCGCGGCCATCGCGCGGTCTGGGCGCGGCTGCGGCCCGAGCGCTTCCTCGCCTTCGACCCGGCGACCGGGACGAGGCTATGAGCAGCGACGGCCTCACCCTCGACCGGCTGACCAAGATCTATCGCTCGCGCGGCAAGCCGCCGGTGCTGGCCGTGGACAAGGTCGACCTCGCGGCGGGTCCTGGCGAGATCGTGGGCCTCCTGGGCTCCTCGGGTTGCGGCAAGACCAGCACGCTGCGGATGATCGCGGGCTTCGAGGACGTGAGCTCGGGGAGCATCAACATCGGCGACCGGCCGATCCAGGATCTCCTGCCCAAGGACCGCGGGGTCGCCATGGCGTTCGAGGGCTATGCCCTCTACCCGCCCCTGACCATCCGCGACAATATCGGCTTCGCCCTCCTGCGCGAGCGGCAGGCCGCGCCAGGAGGTCGGCTGGCCGGGTCGAGGAGATCGCGCGCCTGCTCGAGATCACCGACATCCTGGAGCGCCACCCGCCGACGATCTCGGCCGGTCAGCAGCAGCGTACCAGCCTCGCCCGCGCCCTGATCCGGCGCGCGGCCGTCTCCCTGCTCGACGAGCCGATGTCGCAGCTCGAACCGCAGCTGCGGGCGATCCTGCGCGCGCGGATCAAGGACTATCTGATCGAGCACCGGATGACGACGGTGTTCGTGACCCACGACCAGACCGAGGCGATCGCCTTGGCCGACCGTATCGCGGTCATGGAGCAGGGCATCCTGCAGCAATACGCGCCGCCGACTGTGCTGAAAGAGCGGCCGGCAAACCTGTTCGTCGCGAGCTTCATCGGCGAACCGCCGATGAACATCGTCGACGCGGGCCTGGCCCACGGTGCGGACGGCGTCGGCCTGGTCGCCACGGCACCCGATGGCCAGGCAGCGTTCCGCGTGCCCCTTGCCGCCCCGGTGCGGGCGCGCCTGGAGCAGGGCCGTACTACGTTGAAGCTGGGGATCCGGCCGCATCGGGTTCTGGTCGGCGTCCCGCAGGGCCAGCCGGCCCAGGTCGTCTCCAACCAATGGCTCGGCGATCAGGCGCATCTGGCGCTCGACTTGTGCGGCTGCTTCCTGGTCGTCGTCGCTCATCGTCGGATCGATGCGCCGGTCGGCGCCACCGTCCCGATCAGCCTGCCGCCTTCGGCCATGCATCTGTTCGACGGCGTGACCGGCAATGCGCTGCTCCATGGTCTCGAGGGAGTGGAGGCCGCCGCCGCATGAGCCGGGATGTCATCGTCGGCGTCGATGCCGGCACCTCGGTGATCAAGGCCGTGGCGTTCGACCGCGACGGTGGCGAGCTCGCCTGTGCCGGCCGGCCCAACGAGTATGCCAACCTGCCGGGCGGCGGCGTCGAGCAGGACATGGCGCGCACCTGGGAAGACACGGCCGCGGTGCTGCGCGACCTCGCCCACCAGGTGGAGGGGCTGGACCGCCGCATCCTGGCGCTTGCGGTCACCGGCCAGGGCGACGGCACCTGGCTGATGGACCAGGACGGTGAGCCGGTGGCCCCGGCGTGGCTCTGGCTCGACTCCCGTGCCGCCGCGATCGTGCGCGAGTTCGACCAGGACGGGGTGCGGGCGCTGGTGTACCGCTACACCGGCTGCGGCATGAACGCCTGCAACCAGTCCGCGCACCTGGTCTGGCTGAAGCGCCACGCCCCACACCTGCTTGCCCGCACCGCCACCGCCTGTCACTGCAAGGACTGGCTCTACTTCAAGCTCACCGGCGAACGGGTCACCGACACGTCGGAGGGCACCTTCACCTTCGGGGATTTCCGTACCCGCCGCTACGTGCCAGAGCTCACCGCCGCCCTCGGCCTCGCCGCCGAGGCCCACCTGCTGCCGCCCATGATCGACGGCAGCAGCACAACGCACCCCCTGACCCGCTCCGGTGCCGCGGCCACGGGCCTGCCCGAGGGCCTGCCCGTGGCCCTGGGCTATCTCGACGTGCTGTGCACGGGCCTGGGTGCCGGAATCTACGAGCCCGGGCGTGCGATCGGCTGCTCGATCGTGGGCTCTACCGGCATGCACATGCGTTTCGTGCCTGACGCGACGACGCTCCGGCTCGGGCCGGAGCCTTCGGGCTACACCATGCCGTTCCCGGTGCCCGGCAGCGTGACCCAGATGCAGTCCAACATGGCGGCCACGCTGAATATCGACTGGGTGGTGGACCGGGCGCGCGAGGCCGCCGAGCTGCTTGGCCACCCCTTCGACCGCAAGACCACGCTGGCCACCCTCGACGCGCGCGTGCTCGACGCCCGGGCCGCGGCCGTGCTCTACCACCCCTACATCCACGAGGCCGGCGAGCGCGGCCCGTTCGTCGACGTCAACGCCCGGGCGCAGTTCACCGGCCTGTCCACCCGCACGACCTTTCTCGATCTGGTCCGGTCGGTCTATGAGGGCTTGGCCTTCGCCGCGCGCGACTGCTACGCCGCCATGGGCCACGTGCCCGAGGAAGTGCGCATCGCCGGCGGTGCCGCTCGCTCGAAGGCCATGAAGACCATCCTGGCGGCGGTCCTGGACGCACCGGTCCGCGAAAGTGCGCGCCAGGAGGCGGGTGCCGCGGGAGCCGCCATGATGGCGGCGGTGTCGATCGGTCTGTTCCCCGACCTTGGTGCTGCCACCGCCCGCTGGGTGACGCCGCTCCTGGGCGATCTGGTCCGACCGGACCCGGAGCTGGCGGCGCTCTACGCCCAGGCCTTTCCGGCCTATGTCGCCACCCGGACCGTGATGCCCCCGGTCTGGGCGGATCTCGCGGCCATTCGCAGCGGAGCGGGCGCATGACCGAAATCGCGATCATCGGCGACCGCTTCATGCTGCCGGGCGCCTTCGCCGAAGCGCTGCGCCAGGTGGTGGGCGCCTCGGCCCGTCTGCGCACCTTCGAGCTGCCCTGGCCGGACGAGCCCATGGTGCACGGCTACGCCGGCTCGGGTCTCGAGGGGCTCAAGGAATATCAGGGCGATCCCGACGAGATCGTGGGGTTCGTCGGCGATGCGCCGGTGCTGGTGACCCATCTGGCGCCGGTGACCGGGGCGATGCTCGACCGGCTGCCGGCGCTGAGGCTGATCGCGGTCAGCCGCGGCGGCCCGGTGAACATCGACCTGGCGGCTGCGCGCGCGCGCGGCGTGCGGGTGGTCAACGCGCCGGGGCGCAACGCCTCGGCGGTGGCCGAGTTCACCATCGCCGCCATCCTCGCCGAGACCCGGCTGATCCGTGCCGGGCACGAGGCGCTGCGGCAGGGCGTCTGGCGGGGCGACCTCTACCGCGCCGACCTCACCGGCACCGAGCTCTCCGAGCTCACCGTCGGCCTGATCGGATACGGCCTGATCGGCACCCGTGTCGTCCGTCTGCTCAAGCCGTTCGGCTGCCGGATCCTGGTGAATGACCCCTACAAGGAGCTGGCGCCCGAGGATGTGGCCGATGGGGTGGTCATGACCGACCTCGACACGCTGCTGGCCCGGTCCGACGTGGTCAGTTTGCATGCCCGCGTCACCGAGGAGACCAAAGGCTTCCTGGCGGCACCGCAATTCGCGCGCATGAAGCGTGGCGCCTACTTCGTCAACACCGCGCGCGGCCCGATGGTGAACTATGACGACCTGTACGACGCTTTGGCCAGCCGGCATGTACGCGGGGCCATGCTGGAGACCTTCTGGCAGGAGCCGCCGCCGCCCGAAGCGCGGCTCTTGAAGCTCGATCATGTCACGCTCACGCCGCACATTGCCGGGGCCTCGACGACCACGGTCCGCATCGCCGCGCGGATGGTGGCGGAAGAAGTCCGCCGCTGGCTCGCGGGCGAGTCGCCGCTCAATCCAAGCTGAACTTCGTCATGCCGGACAGGAATCGCCGATGAGCAAGGAAGAAGTGCAGAAGCGGCGCGACATCATCGCCGCCTGCCTGTGGATGAACAGCTCGGGCCTGAACCAGGGCACCTCGGGCAACATCAGCGTGCGTCACGGCGACACCATGCTGATCTCGCCGTCGGGCGTGCCCTACGATCAGCTCGAGCCCGACGACATCGTCGCCATGACGCTGACCGGCGAGTATGGCAGCTACCTCGCCAGCGGCGCCAACGTGCCCTCCTCCGAGTGGCGCTTCCATCTGGACATCATGCGCGCCCGGCCCGATGTCGGCGCCATCGTCCACACCCACTCGCTCTACGCCACGGTCCTGGGCTGCGCGCGCAAGGACATTCCGCCCGTCCACTACATGATCGCGGCGGCCGGGGGGCCTTCGATCCGCTGCGGCCGCTACGCCACCTACGGCACGGCCGAGCTTTCCGAGGCGGCGCTGGAGGCGCTGGAGGACCGCACTTGCTGCATCCTCGCCAATCACGGCATGATCGCGACCGGCCCCGACCTCGCCAAGGCGCAGTGGCTGGCGGTCGAGCTCGAGACCATTGCCAAGCAGTATTACCTGACCTTGTGCATCGGCGGCCCGGTCCTCCTGAGCGACGTCGAGATCGCCCACGTCCAGGAGCGCTTCAAGGGCTACGGCCCGCGCCCGAAGGCGCCCGCCAACGAGAACCGGGACGCGCCCGCCAAGAAGAAGAAGCGCAAGGGCTGACCGCGGCACGGGCCATGGAGCTTTACGACCTCCTGGTCGTAGGCGGCGGCGTCAACGGCGCCGGCATCGCCCGCGACGCCGCCGGTCGCGGCCTGAGCGTATTGCTGTGCGAGCAGGGCGACCTCGCCCAGGGCACGTCCTCGCGCAGCGGCAAGCTGGTCCATGGCGGCCTGCGCTACCTGGAATATTACGAGTTCCGGCTCGTGCGCGAGGCGCTGATCGAGCGCGAGGTCCTCCTGCGCGCGGCACCGCACATCATCTGGCCGATGCGCTTCGTGCTGCCGCACGTGCCCGCCATGCGGCCCGCCTGGCTGGTCCGGCTCGGTCTGTTCCTCTACGACCATCTGGGCGGACGCAAGCTGCTGCCGCCGACCCGGACCCTCGACCTGCGGCGCAATCCCGAGGGCAGGCCCCTGCAGGTGCAGTACCGTAAGGCGTTCGAATACTCCGACTGCTGGGTCGACGACGCACGCCTGGTGGTTCTCAACGCCCTCGGCGCCCGGGAGTGCGGCGCCACCATCCTGACCCGCACGGCCCTGGCAAGCGCCCGCCGTGAGGGTGCCGAGTGGCTGGTGGAGCTCGAGGATCGCCGCGACGGAACGCGCCGGCGGCTGCGGGCGCGGGGGATCGTCAATGCCGCGGGCCCGTGGGTCGAGCAGGTCCTGAGCGGTGCCGTCGGCGTGAACAGCAGCCGGCGGGTCCGGCTGGTCAAGGGCAGCCATCTGGTGACGCGCAAGTTCTGGGAAGGCAGCCAAGCCTACCTGCTCCAGAACACCGACAAGCGGGTGATCTTCGTCAATCCCTACGAGGGCGAACTCGCCCTGATCGGGACCACGGACATTCCGGTCGAGGGCCGGCCCGAGGACGCGGTGACCGACCAGGGCGAGGTCGACTACCTGCTGGCGGTGCTGGGCCGCTACTTCCGCGACCCGCCGACCAAGGCCGACATCGTCCACAGCTTCAGCGGCGTCCGCCCGCTCTACGACGACAGCACGGAGAACCCGTCGGCGGTCACCCGCGACTATGTGTTCGACGTCGAGCCCAAGCAGCCCGAGGCGCAGCACGCACCGTTGCTGTCCGTATTCGGCGGCAAGATCACCACCTACCGCAAGCTCGCCGAGCACGCGCTCGACAAGCTGGCCCCGTTCTATCCGGCACTTCGCCCGGCTTGGACCGCCACCGCACCCATGCCCGGCGGCGACATGCCGGACGCCGATTTCGACCGCTGGCTCGCCGGCCTGCGGCGCGCGCATTCCTGGCTGCCCCAGGCCCTGGCACTGCACTACGGCCGGCTCTACGGCACGCGGGCCGACGCGCTGCTGAAGGGCGCGTCCGGGATCGCCGACCTCGGCCGGCATTTCGGCGGCACGCTCTACGAGCGCGAGGTGCGGTTCCTCCAGCGCGAGGAATGGGCCGAGACGTCCGAGGACATCCTCGAGCGCCGCACCAAGCACGGCCTGCACCTCAGCCAGGCCCAGACTGCCGCCTTCGCCCAGTGGTTGGCGGCGCAGGAGCGGGTGCGGATCGACGCCTGAGCCGCGCTCTACGCGACCTGCGCCGCGTTGAAGGTCGCGATGAAGTCGCTCAGGCGGTCGCCCTGGATCAGGATATGGTCCTTCAGCCGCTGCTCGGCCCGGCCGCCATCCCCGGCCAGGATGGCGTCGACGATCCCCTGATGCTCGGCCAGCGAGGTGGCGACCCGGCTGCGCGCCCGCAGCTGCAGCCGCCGGTAGGGCTTGAGCCGGTTGTGCAGCTGCAGGGCCTGCTCGGCCAGATAGGCGTTGTGACAGGCCAGGTAGATGATCCGGTGGAACCGCTCATTGGCATAGTAGTAGGCGTCGGCGTCGCCGCGCGGGGCCTCCTTGGCACAGGCCTCGTGCGCCTCCACCAGCCGGTGCCGCTCGATCTCGCTGATCCGGCGGGCGGCGAGCGCGCCGCAGGCCCCCTCCAGCGCCGCCATCACCTCGAAGCGCTCCACCACCTCCTTGAGGCTGAGCGAGGCGACGAAGGCGCCGCGCCGCGGCTGCAGGGCCACCAGCCCGCTGGAAGCGAGTTGCATCAGCGCCTCGCGGATCGGCGTGCGCGATACGCCGAACCGTCCGGCGAGGGTCTGCTCGTCCAGGCGTGCGCCGGGCCGAAGCGCCCCGGTGACGATCTCCTGTTCCAATTGGTCCCGCAGCCCGTCGGCCCGCCGCATCCGATTGCTCCATCCCGCTGAAGCGCATTCTAGCGGACCACTGGCGGATCCAGCAATGCCAATTTCGTATACAAGAAGGTTGACGGTGAATGCATGGGCCGGTATCAAGGCTGGGACCGTTCGCAACGGCCCATAGGGGAGGCAAATCGTGACCAAGATCCTATCGATGCTCGCCGGCGGCGTGGCCATGGTGGCCCTGGCGGGGGGCGCGCAGGCCGATACGGTGCTGAAGGCCTCGCATCAGTGGCCGTCCGGCACCGGCGATTTCCGCGACGAGATGTTCCAGATCATCGCCGACGAGCTCAAGGCGGCGGACGTCGGCATCGAGATCAAGGTCTATCCCGGCTCCTCGCTGGTGAAGCCGCGCGACCAGTGGAACGCGCTGGCCAAGAAGCAGATCGACCTGACGCTGTTCCCGCTCGACTATGCCGCCGGCAAGCACCCGCAGTTCAGCGCGACGCTGATGCCGGCCCTGGTCAAGAACCACGAGCACGCCAAGCGGCTCTCCGAATCACCGTTCATGGCCGAGATCGAGAAGATCATGGCCGAGGACGACATCATGGTGCTGGCGCATGGCTGGCTCGCCGGCGGCTTCGCCTCGAAGCAGAACTGCATCCTCGAGCCCGACGACATCAAGGGCCAGGTCACCCGCGCCGCCGGACCGATGTTCGAAACCATGCTCGCGGGTGCCGGCGCCTCGCTGGCCTCGATGCCGAGCTCGGAGATCTACACCGCCATGCAAACCGGCGTGCTCGACGCCGCCAACACCTCCTCCGAAAGCTTCGTCTCCTACCGGCTCTACGAGCAGGTCAAGTGCATGACCGCTCCCGGCGAGCACGCGATCTGGTTCATGTACGAGCCCATGTTGATGTCGAAGCGCTCCTTCGATCAGCTCGACGAGGCCCAGCAGCAAGCCCTGCTCGCCGCCGGCAAGAAAGCCGAGGCCTTCGGCTACGAGAAGGCGGCCGCGTCCGACCAGAACATGGCGGACACCTACGCCAAGGCGGGAGTCGAGGTGGTCACCATGTCCGCCGAGCAGGCCCAGGCTTGGCACGAGCTCGCCAAGGAGACCGCCTACAAGACCTTCGCGGAGCAGGTGAAGGGCGGCCAGGAGCTGCTCGACCTCGCTCAAGGCGTCGAATAGACGCGCCAAGGCTCGGCCACCCCGGGGTGCCGTCCGGCGCCCGGGGAGCGGCGCGAAGGGAACAGCCGTCATGGACGCTTTCGTGCGCCTGGTCGCTCTGGCGGCGCGCGCCACCGGCGTGCTCGCCGCAGCGTTGATCGTGATCTCGGTGGTCGTGGTCTGCCAGATGGTCGCCGCGCGCTACTTTCTCGGCCTCCCGACCACTTGGCAGACCGAGTTCGTCGTCTACGCGCTCGTGGCCACGACGCTGCTCGGCAGCCCGTACGTGCTGCTGCACCGTGGCCACGTGAACATGGACATCCTCGTCCTCTATGCGAGCCAGCGGGCCCGGTTCGGTCTCGCCGTGGCCGCGGATCTGGTGGCGCTGGCATTCTGCGCCATGCTGTTCTTCTACGCCGTCCACTTCTGGTACGAAGCCTGGGACAGCGGCTGGCGGTCGGATACCGTCATCAGGACACCCTTGTGGATCCCCTATCTGGCGATGCCCGTCGGCATGGGCCTGCTGACGCTGCAATTCGTCGCCGACCTGCTGTGCCTGGCGACCGGACGGACCCTGCCGTTCGGCCTGCCGCCGCGTGATGCGGAGCAGGGCGGGCGGTTGCATCCGGGGCCCTCCGATCTGTTCGCCGCCGAGCCGGAGGGACGCCGTTGAGCCCCTTGCTGACCGGCATCACCGTCCTGTCGATCCTGGCCGCCGCTCTGGCCGTCGGCGCCCCGATCGCGTTCGCGCTCGGGTTTACCGCCATGGCGGGCCTGATCCTGTTCGAGGGCTTCGACAGCGTGGCCTTCATGCCCGAGACCATGTTCGGCGGCCTCGACGATTTCACCCTGGTCTCGATCCCGATGTTCATCCTCATGGGAGCAGCGGTCGCCTCCTCGCGTGCGGGGGCCGACCTCTACCTGGCGCTCGACCGCTGGCTCTACCGGGTGCCGGGCGGGCTGGTGATCTCCAATCTCGGCGCCTGCGCGCTGTTCGCCGCACTCACCGGCTCGTCGCCCGCGACCTGCGCCGCGATCGGCAAGATGGGCATCCCCGAGATGCGCCGGCGCGGCTATCCGGACGAGATCGCCACCGGATCAATCGCCGCCGGCGGCACGCTCGGCATCCTGATCCCGCCCAGCCTCACCTTCATCCTCTACGGCATCGCCACCCAGAGCTCGATCGGGCGCCTGTTCCTCGCCGGCATCGTGCCCGGCATCCTGCTGACAAGCCTGTTCATGCTGTGGACCTGGTTCGCGGTCCGGCGCAGCGGTCACCAGGCCTACGCCGCGGATTTCCGCTTCACCTGGCGCCAGAAGTTCGAAGCGCTGCCGAAGGTGGTCCCGTTCCTGATCATCGTGGCCGGGGTGATGTGGGCCCTTTATGGCGGCGTGGCGACGCCGTCGGAGGCCGCCGGCGTGGGCGCCCTGCTGTGCGTCCTGCTCGCCATCGTCATCTACCGCATGTGGCGGGCCCAGGATTGGTGGGTGATGCTGCGCGACACCACCCGCGAGTTGGTGATGATCCTGCTGATCATCGGCACGTCGATCCTGTTCGGCTACATGTTGACCTCCCTCTATCTCACCCAGGGCCTCGCCGAGTGGATCGCCACCCTCGAGGTCAATCGGTGGGTGGTGATGGCGGCGATCAACCTCCTGCTCCTGGTGGCGGGATGCTTCCTGCCGCCGGCCGCGATCATCCTGATGACCGCACCCATCCTCCTGCCGATTCTGACTTCGCTCGGCTTCGATCCGATCTGGTTCGGCGTGATCCTCACCATCAACATGGAGGTGGGCCTGATCACGCCGCCGGTCGGTCTGAATCTCTACGTGATCAACGGCATCGCACCGGACGTGCCTTTGGCCAAGGTGCTGTGGGGCTCGGTGCCCTACGTGCTGTGCATGCTGCTGGCGATCTTCATCCTGTGCCTGTTTCCCGGCCTCGCCACCTGGCTGCCGGACACGCTGATGGGACCGAGCCTGTGAGCACCAGCTTCTTCCAGGACATGCTGGGCAGCATCGCCGAGCGGGGACGCGCGCTGATCGACCGGTCGCCGGCCCGACCCGGGGCGCGCACCCGGCCGCGGCCGCCGGAGACGCTGGAGAGTCTCGCCCGCGAGCTCCTGTCGGGGCGCGGCGAAGCATCGGGCGTGGCCCTGGCACGACGGTTGCTGGACCGCTACGCCGCGGAAACCATGGCGGTGCGGATCGACTTCTTCCGCCTGCTCGCACGGGACATGGACCCGAACCCGGACGCCATGCGCGGCGCCTGGGAGGCCTATGAGCGGCAGGACTCGCCGGCCCATCTGCGCCGGCTGCTGGAGGTGGTCGAGCCGCCGCGGCAGGAACTGTTCCGGCGGCTCAACCTGGCGCCGGGCGGCACGGCGGCCCTGGTCGGGATGCGCGCGGATCTGCTCCTCCATGGCGGCCGGGAGGCGTCGTTGCGCAAGGTCGACGACGACTTCGCGCATCTGTTCGGCTCGTGGTTCAACCGCGGTTTCCTGATGCTGCGGCGGATCGACTGGTCGACCCCGGCCGACATCCTCGAGCGGATCATCCGCTACGAGGCGGTCCACGAGATTCAGGGCTGGGACGACCTGCGCCGCCGGGTCCAGCCCGCCGATCGCCGCTGCTTCGGCTTCTTCCACCCCTCGCTCGCCGACGAGCCGCTGATCTTCGTCGAGGTGGCGCTGACCCGCGAAATTCCCGGCACGATCGGGGAGCTGTTGGCCGAAGAGCGTGGCGTGTTGCCGGCGGGCGAGGCGACCACGGCCGTGTTCTACTCGATCAGCAACTGCCAGCCCGGCCTGCGCGGCGTGTCGTTCGGCAGCTTCCTGATCAAGCAGGTGGTCGAGGAGCTCAAGCGCGAGCTGCCCGCCCTGGCCACCTTCGTCACCCTGTCGCCGGTGCCGGGCTTCTCGGCCTGGCTCGCGCGGCAGGCCGAGGCTCCGTCGTTCGATCCGGGCTGGCACCAGGACCCCGCGACGGAACCGCGCGTCCGCGCCCAGTTCCTGCAGTTCGCCGCCCGCTATCTCCTGACCGCAAAGGACCCGGGCGGCAAACCGCTGGATCCGGTCGCCCGGTTCCACCTGGGCAATGGCGCGCGCCTGGAGCGCATCAATTTGCTGGGCGACCCGTCCGCGAAGGGCATGCGGGAGGCGCACGGGCTGATGGTCAACTACCTCTACGACCTGCGCTTCATCGAGGCCAACCACGAGGCCTTCGCCAACGCGGGAACCGTGGTGTCAGCGGATGCCGTCCGCCGCCACCTGCCCGCGGTCCAGCCCGCGCCGGAGAGCGTCGCATGAACGGGAGCCTGTTCCAGACCTTCCGCCGGAACTTTCCCGCCGATCCTGGCCGCACCTTCCTCGAGAAGCCGGACGGCGGCCGGCTCAGCTACGGCGAGCTCTTGGACCTGTCCGGACGGGTGGCCCGGGTCCTCAAGGACTTCGGCGTCATGCCCGGCGATCGCGTCGCCGCTCAGGTGGAAAAAAGTCCCGAAGCACTTCTGCTCTATCTGGGCTGCCTGCGTGCCGGCGCCGTCTATCTGCCGCTCAACACCGCCTACACCGAGGCGGAGCTCCGCTATTTCCTGACCGACGCCGAGCCGCGCCTGCTGGTCACCGGCCCGGGCGGCACCTCGCCCGTCCCGCGCGTTCGGACCGAGACGCTGGGAGCTGCCGCCGAGGGCAGCCTGTGGCCCGCGGTGCTGGCGGCCGATCCTGCCTTCGCCGATGTCGACCGGCGCCGCGACGACCTTGCCGCGATCCTCTACACCTCGGGTACTACCGGCCGGTCCAAGGGTGCGATGCTCAGCCATGGCAATCTGGCCTCGAACGCCCTCAGCCTGCGCGATCTGTGGCGGTTCACCGCCGGCGACAGGCTGCTCCACGCGCTGCCGATCTTCCATACCCACGGCCTGTTCGTCGCCACCAACATCGTGCTGACCTCCGGCGCGTCGATGCTCTTCCTGCCGCGCTTCGAGCTCGACCGGATCCTGGCGCTGCTGCCGCGCGCCACCGCCATGATGGGGGTGCCGACCTTCTACACCCGCCTCCTCGGCAGCCCCGCATTCACCCGCGACCTGGTCGGGCATGTGCGCCTGTTCGTTTCGGGCTCGGCACCCTTGTCGGCGGAGACCCACAGGGAGTTCCAGGAGCGCACGGGCCACGCGATCCTCGAGCGCTACGGCATGACCGAGACCGGGATGAACAGCTCCAACCCCTATGACGGCGAACGCGTGCCCGGCAGCGTCGGCTTCCCGCTGCCCGACGTGGAGCTGCGCGTGAGCGATCCCGAGACCGGCAAGCCCTTGCCGCAGGGCGAGATCGGCATGATCGAGGTGCGCGGTCCCAACGTGTTCAAGGGCTATTGGCGCATGCCGGAGAAGACCGCGGCCGAGTTCCGCCCCGACGGCTTCTTCGTGACCGGCGATCTGGGCTATGTCGACCGGCGCGGCTACGTGTTCATCTCCGGCCGCGGCAAGGACCTGATCATCTCCGGCGGCTTCAACGTCTATCCGGCGGAGGTCGAGGGTGCGATCGAGGCGCTGCCCGGGGTCGCCGAGGCGGCGGTCGTCGGGGTGCCGCATCCTGACTTCGGCGAAGGCGTCGTCGCCGTGGTCACCCCGAAATCGGGCGCCAAGCTCGACGAGGCGGCCATGCTGGACCGGCTCGCCGACGGGCTCGCCCGCTACAAGCTGCCCAAGCACATCAAGCTCGTGGCGGAGCTTCCCCGCAACGCCATGGGCAAGGTGCAGAAGAACCAGCTGCGCGACCGCTTCCGGGATCTGTTCGCCACCTAGGCACGGGCATTCTCCTTTCCGGTCGGGAGCGGCCGGCCCCGACTCGAGCGAGGGGCGCACGCATAAAGCAACTTGACTTTTGATAGGAAGAAATGCTTAGGTAACAGGAACGAATACCAGTCCTGCGGAGATCGTTCGTGCCCATAGCCAAGCCCGACCTATCCAGCACCCTGCGGGGCGTGCCCGTCACCATCGCGGTTCTCGCCAATGACGAAGGCAGCTCCCTGACCATCGTCGGCTACACCCTGCCCGTGCATGGGAGCTTGGTCCTCAATCCCGACCGGACCTTCACCTACACGCCGGCGGCGGGCTTCGTGGGCGTGGACGCGTTCGCCTACACGGTGCGGGACGGGGTCGGCGGGACGGCCGACGGCGAGGTCACCATCGACGTGCGGCGGCCGAACACGGCCCCGGTTGCCGTCGAGGACGAGATCGGCACGGTGGCCGGGTCGCCGGTCGACATCGCGGTGCTGGCCAACGACAACGACCCGGACGGCGACCCGCTCAACCTGCTCGCCATCGACGCTCCGGGCCACGGCACCGTCACCGTGCTCCCCGACCGCAGCATCCGCTATGTGCCGCAGCCGGGCTTCGCCGGTCTGGACAGCTTCGCCTACACGGTGGGCGACGGCATGGGCGCCGCCGCCACCGCGCAGGTGCGGATCACGGTCGGGATCGCCAACACGCCGCCGCTGGCGCGGGACGACGCCGCAGTCACCGCGGAGGGCGAGTCGGTCACGCTCGACGTGCTGGCCAACGACCAGGATCCCGACGGTGGCCCCGTCAGCTTGCGCGGCTTCACCATGCCCTCGCACGGCACGCTCTCACCCACCCCCGACCACCGTCTGATCTACGCGCCGCAGCCCGGTTTCAGCGGCACGGACCGCTTCAGCTACATCGTCGCGGACCGGGAGGGCGACACCGCCACGGGCCATGCGACCGTGACGGTCACGGCCGCCGATGCGCCGCCGGTGGCGGTGAGCGACTTTGCCCGCACCGAAGGCGCTCCAGTGACCCTCGACCTGCTCGCCAACGACAATGATCCGGACGGCGACAGCCTGAGGCTCGCTGCGCTGACCTTGCCGATCTCGGGCGACATCGCGCTGCAGGCGGACGGCCGCGTCACCTACAACCCGGCCCCCGGCTTCATCGGCACCGATAGCTTCAGCTACCAGGTCACCGACGGTAACTCGATCGCCGAGGCCGACGTCCACATCAGCGTCAGCGCGGCGCCGATCGCCACCTTCGCCAACGGATACAAGAACCAGCACGAGCTGCGCCTGCCGGCCTGGACGGCGGGCGCGCCGGTCCTCGACAATTTCCTGCTACCGGTGGCCGAGCAGCGCGACGACCTCAAATCCTCGGCCAATGGCGGTCCGGTGCAGAGTGCCTCGGGCTGGGACATCCGGTTCGAGTCGGCGGCCGGCATCAAGCTCGGCCACGTCATCCTCAAATATGACGGGGCCACCGGCACACTCCTGGCCCTGGTCAACATGCCGCGCGCGCTGGCGTCGGCCGAGAGCGTCTTCCTCTACACCGGCAGGGCGGGTCTTACCGGCTCGGAGGAGGATAGTGCGGCCGCCCGCGCCGGCGGATGGCTCGCCTGGTACGCCGGCCTCTCCGGCGCCGACCGCAGCGGCCAGGGCCGCGACCTGGTCGCGAGCGGGCCCACGGCCGCGTCCCTCGGCCTCTGGCCCGCGGCCAGTCTGGACGGCGTGGACGACAAGTTCACCCAGGCCAGCAGCGCCTGGCTGAACGGGCTGTCGGCGCTGACCGTGCTCAGCCTGCACCAGGCCGGCCGGACCGACCAGAAGTCCGAGGTCTTCAACGTCGCGGCCGGTGCCGCGGCCGAGCTCAGCCTGCACTTCGCCAACGAGAACAACCGGCTGACCGCGACGGCCAAGTTCGGCACCACGCTCCACCAGTTCCAGAGCGCCAACGAGCGCCAGACCACGCAGCCGCAGGCGGTGGCGTTCGTGGCAGCGGCCGGCTCGCCCATGCGCATGGCGATCGACGGAGCCGCCACGGTGCCGGGCCAGGTCACCGCCAACCTGGCGGGCACGCTGAGTATCTCCGACACGCTGGAATGGGGTGCGGGCGGCCGCGGCGACCTGATCCACTGGACGGGCAAGCTTGCCTTCCTCGGCTTCTGCGCCGCTGCCTTGCCGGTGGCGGCGACCGAGGCCATGACCGCGGCGATGCTCGATCCGCGGCTGGTCTACGGCATCGGCGACGCCAACGCGGTGACCGAGACCAACCGCAGCCCGGTGGCCCTGCCGCTCAAGGGGCAGACCGCCAATGCCGGCCAAGCCAAGAACTACACCGTGACCGGTGCGGCCTGGGACCCGAACGGCGACACGCTCACCGTCACCGACGCCGTGCTGATCACCGGCGCGGGCACGGTCACGGTGCCGAACGCGAGCCAGGTGCGCTTCACCCCCGACCTCGCCGCCGCGGGCGCGTTCGTGATCGAGTTCAGCTTGCGCGATCCGGGCGGACGGACCAGTCGCAGCCGGATCTACGGCACGGTAGCCGCCTCGAGCAGCGTCGACCTGTTCCTCAACCCATTCAACAAATGGAGCGCCCACCATCGGCCGATCGGCGCCAGCGCGGAGGCCGGGGTCCCAGGCGGCACCGCCAATCCGACTGCCTCCAGCCCCTCCTACGAGGCGCCCGGTGCCCTCAACTCGCGCGGGCGGCTGGCCAACGTGAAGCTGTTCCGCTGCGGTGCCAGCCAGCAGGGCCGCAAGTACATCTACAGGGTGGGCAGCACGGACCCACAGCGCACGATCGGCGACGAGCCGGGCGCTCCTGGCAGCAACAAGCTGCCGTTCACGCTGCGCATGCCGGGCGGGGTCCCCTATCCCTCGACCTCCGGCGACGACGTCATCCAGCTGTGGCCGCGCAACGGCTCGGCGACGGACATGAGCGATCTGTTCTTCAACTTCGAGGACAGCGCCAATCAGGCCAAACGTCGCTACGAGTACCCGTTGGGCGGCATGGACATGCCCGACGGGTCGGACAGCTGGGATCGCGGCAGCAGCGCCTCGGGCCTGCGGTTCCCGAGCACGGTCCTGCGCGGCTTCGAGATCAACCCCGCCAGTCCGGCGCCGATCCGCCACGCGCTCAACGTCACGGCGACCCGCCACAGCAACGAGGGCGCTCCTGCCACGGCGCACGTGCTCAGCGACAAGCGGGTCTGGCCCGCCATGTTCACCGACGGCAATGCCGGCAATGCAGGCTACAACACCGGCGACCTGCCCTACGGCACGCGGATCTTCATCCGCTGGCAGGACCGCACGCAGCGGGGCTCGCTCGGCCTGAGCGCGCGCGGCCTCGTCCTGTTCGACACTTTCCTCTACTTCGGCTGCTACATCATCGATGGCCAGGGCCAGTATTCCGCCGGCGGCGGCGTGCTGCAGCTGCGCATCGACCAGGATGTGTCCAGCACGGTGGTCGACGATCTCGACACGCAGCTGCAGAAGCTGCTGCCCCTGATCTACCCGCTGCGAAACCCGCGTCCCCACAACTCCGAGACCGAGCGGCACTCCGACGGTCTGCCTTATGCGGGCGGGGGCGGTCCGCTCGGCTCCGGCAGCCTGAACTCCGCCTGGGACGCCTGACGCGACCGACCTTGCCGTCCACACCTTCGCAAGGATCCACTCATGAACATCGCCGAGCTCGCGCTCAAGGCCAGCGGCACCGCGGCCGAAGAGGCCATCACCGGCCTGATCACCACGGCGGTCCATCCGATCCAAGAGAATCTGGCCGCGCTGACGAACGATGTCGCGGCGGCTCGTGCCGCCGCGACGACAGCGATGGCGCAGGTGGCGGCGATTCCGCCGGGCGCGCCGGGTCCCGCCGGACCACGCGGTCCCATGGGGCCGGCTGGCCCCCAGGGTGATGCCGGCTCACCCGGCGCGCCGGCCACGGTCGCGATCGAGGGCGGGCCGATCACAGGCTTTCCTTATATTCCGAGCGCGGTCGACGCCGAGGGCGGCCAGATCCTGCTGGTGCCGAGCGCGCCCGCGACCGTCAGCCTGCCGAACCGTCTGCATGGTGCCACCGGGCCCGCGGGCTTCCGGTCTTGGCGCAACCTCGTGTTCCTGATCGAGCCGGATGTGGCCGTGACCTTCGTGCCGGCACCCGGAGTTACCCTGCGGGCCAGCGGTGCGTCCGCGCCGCTGACCAGCTATGTCGCGACCGGCCCGCTCCGGGCGGTGGTCATGCAGACCAGCGGCTCCGACTGGCGGCTCCTGCGATGATCCCCCTCGTCGGGCGCGATCCGGACCTCACGCGGCTCCTTGCCGTCCCGTTCGAAAAGTCGGCTGCCAACCATCGGCCGGTAGGGCGCGGGCTGCCGGGGGCCGACGCCGTCAACAATCCGAGCGTGTACTACGGCATACCCGGCACCACCGGCCCGGCGACGCGGGGTCGCATGACGATGGTCACGACCGTCCTGCTGCCTGGTCCGGTGGGCATCAAGTTCCACCGCCCGGTCGAGCGGTCCGATCCGCTGGTCACGGTCCAGCGCAACCCGGACACCAGCAGCGCCACCCTGCCCTTCGCCTGCCGCGTCCCGGAGAGCGCTCCCTACCCACCCGAGACCCCGAAGCTGACCGACAGCAACGTGCTCCTGTACCCGCGCGATGGCGGAGGGGAGGACATCGGCGACTTGTTCTATTCGGCCCGCTTCGTGTCTGAAAACCGGGCGACCTTGCGTCGCCAATATGGCCTGGCCGGCACGGATACCGGCGACGGTGCGGATGGTCTCGACCAGGGTAGCAGCGCCAGCCGGCTTCGGTGGCCGAGCTCCATGCTGCGCTTCGACGAGTTGAGGCGCGACGACCCGGGCCCGATCCGCCACTGCCTGAACGTCCTGGCGACCCGCAAGACAGCGCCGCCGGAAACGCACATCCTGGCCAAGCATTGGGTGTGGCCGGCTTATGGCAGGGACAGCACCGCCGGCAATCTGGACGAGAATCTCGGCGACATACCCTACGGCACGCGGTTCGTGATCCGCTGGATCGATCGCAACCTCCGCAACAATTTGGGTCTGTCGACCCGCGGCCTGCGGCTGTTCGACTGCCTCCTGCACTATGGCTTCTATGTTGTGGACGGCACGCCGGAGGCCGGGGCGGGCGGCGGCTCGAGCATCACCTTCCGCACCGATCAGGGCAGCGGCGGCCGAGGCGAATGGCCGGAGCCGATGCGGAGCGAGGTGATCGACCAGCTCAGCAAGCTGGTGCCCCTGTGCTGGCCGGTACGGAACGTCCGGCCGCTCGACCGCGAGACGGAAGTCTGGACCGACGGCATGGCCTATGCCAGCGGCGGTGGACCCCTCTATCCCGACACCGCCTCTACGGCGTGGAATGCCTGACGCCGTGGCGCCGCGTGGCGGTCGAATACCCCCGGCGCCTCGACCGCCACGGCGCGCCCAAGGCTAACGAAGAGATTTCTTATTCCCGCGGGGAATAAGTTTCGCCTGCCTGCGTCCATCATGTGCGGAAACCGAATCAACCCTACACAGCCGGAGGAAAGATCCGGGCTTCAAGCGCCTTCTACCGCCGGGCTTTCAATAAGGCCAATCCTGGATTGCGCCTGTCATTTGCGGTGAGGGCAGAAAATCGACATATCTGCTTTGCGCGGGAGCAAAATGACAAAAGAATCAGCCTTCGGCTGGATCACCAGATCCACGGCCTGCAAGCACGAGCTTTGCCATTCCGGGTCGCGCTCAGTCGCGCCGGCAGCCCCTGGCAACAAGCCGGCCGCGTACCCAGTGGGGCGGCACCGGCGCCGAATCGTCGCCGGCGTGCTGGTCGCGACCTGCACCATGGGCGTCGTGGCGGACGCTGGCGCTCAGACGGCCTGCACCTCGTCCAAGGCCGATCTGTTCTTCAATCCCTACAGCAAGAACAGCGCGCATCATCGACCGATCGGCAGCGGCGCGATCTACGCGTCGAACTCGCATCCGGCGACGCGCGACTGGCTCAAGACCGACCGGTTCCAGGTCAACAACGGCGCCCCATGGGGAACGACCGTCGTTGCAACGGACGGGCGCGACGCGGTCCGGCGAATCGGCGCCCAGTCGCATTGCGACAAGGTGGTGGGCCTGCCGATCGACATTCGCATGCCGATCAGCGGGGTGGAGACCAACGTGGTGAAGAACCACGCCGGCTGCCCCGACGGCGTCGTCGTGATCTACGACCGCGTCTCGGGCAAGCCGCATCAGCTGCGCCAGTATGACTGGAACGGCGGCGCCCCCACCGCCGGCCAGTACAAGACCTGGGACATCCGCGGCCTGGGGCACGGAACCAGGCCTGGTCAGCGAATGGGGACCAGCGCCTCCGGTGTCACGGGCCTGTTCGGCGTGCTGCGCGGACACGAGCTGAGCCTCCCCGGCCACAAGATCGAGCACGCGTTGCGCATGGGGCTGCCGCGCAAGGTGGGGTGCAACATCATGCTGTCCCGTGAGATCGTGGCGCCCGCCACCACCGGCGACCGGAATGCCTCGAAGGAAGGCTACAACACGGGCCACATCCCCTATGGCGGCCTGCTGTCGATTCCACCCTCCGTCAACGTCCGCTCGCTGGGCCTGAGCGAGATCGGCGTCCGCTTGGCGGAGGCGATCCAGAACTACGGCATCTACGTCGCCGACGGCAGCGGTTGCACGGCCGGCGCGATCGAGGCCGACCAGGAAGTCACCTTCGCCATGCGGCGGACCTTCCGCGGCGACGCACGCAAGATCTACCCGCATGTCCGCATGGTCTTGAACAACGACATGGCGCTGCCGGTCGCCGGAGGAGGAACGCCGCGGGCGCCGAATTGCGCCTTCGACTCCTGAGCTCCGAGTGGCGGCCGGGAACCAACCCCGGCCGCCACCCCACGACCGGACCTCGTTCAGCGCGCGTTTAGTACCGCCGCGCACGCCGCCGGCAGGTCGGCCAAGCGCAAGGGTGCCGCCGGCGGGCCGGGCGGCTTGGGCTTCCACGGCTCGTCGCTCAGCCACCAGGCGAGATCCGCACCGCAGCCGTCGCCCGGCGGTGGCGGCTCCTGATCGCGGCACGCCCGCTCGCCGGGCGGACAGGAAAGGCGGACGTGGAAGTGGGTATCGTGGCCCCACCACGGGCGGACCTTGCCCAGCCAGGAACGGTCGCCGGTGACCCGGGCGCACATCGCCTGCTTGATCCCCGGATGGACGAAGATCCGCGCCACCTGCGGATCCTGCGCCGCCCGGCGGACGAGTGCGATGCGGGCGTCGGTGAGCAGTGTCTCGTCGGCGATCCGGGTGCCTGGCCGCAGCATCGAGACCGCCGACATCGTCTCCCGCTCCTCGGGACTCAGCCTCCGGGCCGGCATCGGCGTCAGCCACAGGTCGACGTCGAGACCGATCTGGTGCGACGCATGCCCGGTGCGCATCGGTCCGCCGCGCGGCTGCGCCATGTCGCCGACCAGGAGCCCGGGCCAGCCATCGTCGCGGGCCCCCGCCGCCAGCCGCTCGACGAACGCGACCAGCACCGGATGGCCCCAGAACCGGTTGCGCGACAGCCGCATCGCCTGCCAGCCCGGACCGTCGACCGGCAGCGCCTGGCCGTCGGCGAGGCAGCCCTTGGCGTAGCTGCCGATCACACTCGGGCCGGCCACCGGCGCGGGTCCCGCGGCGGCGCCGAACAGTTCCTTGGCCGGCAGCTCCGCGGCCAGGGCCGGCATGGAAGCGAGGAGCAGGGCCGCGAACGAGGCGCGCAAGGGACTCCTCAACCGGGCAGAGGTCCTGGCAACAGTCGGTCCGTATAGCCGAGCAGCCGATAGTAGACGAGGCCCAACCATTCGTAGGCGGCAAGATCGAGCTCGGCCAGGCTGCCGCTCACGTCGATGGCGTTGTTGAGGTCGTAGGCGCCGGTGGTGCGGTAGTCGACCGGCCAGGGCAGCATCTCCGGCCAGCCGGCCGCGCGGAACGCCCCGACCGAGCGCGGCATGTGCATGGCCGAGGTCACCAGCAGCCAGCGCTCGCCGGGCTGCGGCTTGGCCATGGCGAAGGACAAGGTGGCGTTGTCGCGCGTCGATCGCGAGCTTGCCTCCAGCATCACCCGGCCCTCGGGCACGCCTTGCGCGTCCAGGAACGACCGGATCACCTGCGCCTCCGGCGGATCGTCGTCGTCGACCCAGGCCTTGCCGCCGCTGAACAGGATCCTGGCGCCGGGATAGCGGCGCGCCAGCTCGGGAATGGCCGCGAACCGCTCCATGGTTTCACGGAAGCTGGGCTGGCCGCGGGCGGCGCTGATGCCGCCGGCGATCCCGCCGCCGAGTACCACCACGCCGTCGATGTCGGGCGGGTAGCCGCCCGGCGCGGGGAAGCGGTTCTCGAGCGGCACGCTCAGCCACGCCCCGACCGGCAGGATGGTGCACACGGCGATGGCCGACACGGCCGCCGCGGTCAGCCGCAGGCTCCAGCGACGGCGCCGCGCCGCGCCCGGCAGCCCGGCCAGAGCCAGGAACAGCAGCAGGTTGCTGGGCCGCAGGACGACGAACAGCAGCTTGCCGAGCAGGAACGCCATGCCGAACCCTTCTTGCAGCCGGGCCGCCTGCATTCTAGGGAGCCTCTGCAGCCACGAACCAACGAGACCCCGATCATGTCCGGCAGACTAGACAAGGCGCAGCTCGAGAACCTGGTGGCGAGCGGCGAAATCGACACGGTGGTCGCGGCCTTCACCGACATGCAGGGGCGGTTGATCGGCAAGCGCTGCACCGGACGCTTCTTTCTCGATGCCGTGCACGAGGAATGGCACGCCTGCAACTACCTGCTCACCGTGGACATGGAGATGGAGCCGGTACCGGGCTTCAAGTCCGCATCGTGGGAGAAGGGCTATGGCGACTTCGTGGTCAGGCCCGACCTCGCCACGTTGCGCCGCATCCCC
Source organism: uncultured Alphaproteobacteria bacterium (assembly GCA_963720725.1). Lineage (GTDB taxonomy): Bacteria > Pseudomonadota > Alphaproteobacteria > Geminicoccales > Geminicoccaceae > Benzoatithermus. Next base: position 82,807 of record CAVRGN010000013.1, on the reverse strand, counting down.
TGGCTGCCCGGGACCGCGCTGGTGCTGGGCGACGTGTGCGACCATCACGGCGACGAGCTGCCGTTCAGCCCGCGCACCATGCTCAAGCGCCAGCTGCGGCGGCTGAAGGAGCGTGGCTACGGCGCCAAGATGGCCTCGGAGCTGGAGTTCTACGTCTTCGACGACAGCTACGCCGCGGCCCGTGAGAAGGGCTATCGCGACCTCAAGACCGCCGGCTGGTACATCGAGGACTACCACGTCTTCGAGACCACCAAGCGCGAGCCCCTGATGCGGGCGATCCGCAACGGCATGGACGCCGCCGGCATCCCGGTCCAGGAGAGCAAGGGCGAGTGGGGGCCCGGCCAGGAGGAGCTGAACCTGGTCTATGCCGAGGCCCTCGAGATGGCCGATCGGCACGTCATCTACAAGAACGGCGTCAAGGAGATCGCCTTCCTGCACGGCCAGGCGGTGAGCTTCATGGCCAAGTGGCGCGCTGACCTTGCCGGCAATTCCTGCCACATCCACGGCTCGCTGTGGGACGCGCAGGATCGCCCGGCCTTCAGCGACGGCAAGAGCGAAACCGAGCTGTTCCGCCAGTTCCTGGCCGGACTCCTCGCCACCGGCGCCGACATGACCTACTTCCTGGCGCCCTACGTCAATTCCTACAAACGCTTCGTCGCCGGTTCGTTCGCACCTACCAACCTGGTCTGGAGCCGCGACAACCGCACCTCGGGCTTCCGGGTGCTGGGCCACGGGCCGGCGACGCGCGTCGAATGCCGGGTCGGCGGCGCGGACGTGAATCCCTACCTCGCCTTCGCCGCCTTCCTTGCCGCCGGCCTGCACGGTGTCGAGCAGGGCCTGGAGCTGCAGCCCGCATTCGAGGGCGACGCCTACCGGTCTGCCGACATCCCCTCGGTGCCGCACTCGCTGCGCGATGCCGTCGACCGGCTGGACGGCTCGGCGGTGCTGCGCCAAGCCTTCGGCGACGAGGTGGTCGAGCACTATGTCCATGCCGGACGCTGGGAGCAGGCGGCCTACGACAGGGCGGTGACCGACTGGGAGCTGACCCGCTACTTCGAGCGGGGCTGAGCGGCGACGATGGGGCTCGGCTGGACCGTGGGCATGCTGGCAGCCGGCCTCGCCCTGGCGGCGCTGGGGCGCTGGCAGGAGGTCCGCCCGCGTGAGCTCGGCGAGGTCGGCCTGGTGCCCACGACCGCGGTGGTGGCCGTGGGCGTTCTGCTCGCCGTCGTGGCGGCGGCCCACCTGGTGAGCCTGGTGACGGGCGTGCCCCTGCGGAGCCGCTACGGGCCTTGAGCGCGGGCTGCTGCGGCGCCAAGGCAACATTCCCGGTCGAGAACACGGACCGGTGCGTATCGGAGCGCACACTTGGCGCGCACTTGAGCTAGAGTGCCAAGTCGCTTGCCTGGAAACCCAAGATCAAGCGGAGAACGCCCGTGCTGCCCCCGGTCGTCTTCCATCCGCGTGCCCGCCGTCGCGGCGTCGTCGCGTTGCTCGTGCTCGGCGGTGGCGTGCTGCTGACGCTGCCGGCCAGTGCCAGATCCGCGCCGGATCTGGCGGGCCTCGACCTGCGCCTGCAGCCGTCGGACGTCGTATCGGCACTGCCGCCGGGACTGTCGGATACACCCGTGCCGCCGCGGATGCACGATCAGAGCGTGCCCGAGATCGTGAGCGACGTCGATCGCGTCGCGGAAACCCCCACGCCCAACCGGCGCGTGGCCGGCACCGATGCTCTGGGCGACCTCAGCTTCGGCGAGGGCGTGCTTCAGGATCTGCTCGAGAACAAGACCATCCCCTTGTTTCGGGTGCGGGTGGCGCCCCCGTTCTAGGGCTCAGGCGGCGACGAAGCGCCGGTACAGCCAGCCCACCGTGACCAGGGCCAGCCCCAGGGCCAGGAACGAGGTGGCGCGGTAGAGACCGGTGAGTTCGCCGAGGTCGAACAGGAACGCCTTGGCCAGCGCGAGGCTGGCCACGACCAGCGCCGTGGCGCGCAGCGGGCGGCTGGCGGTGCGGATGCCGATCGCCAGCAGCAGCCCGCCCCAGGCGAGCCAGCCCGCCGACCATGCCAGCAGCTCGGCGTCGCCGGTCGCGCCGTCCATCACGCTGCCCTGAAAGGCGTGGCGGATTTCAAGGGTGAGCCAGACCAGCGCCAGCACCTGCCCGGCGATGGCCATCGTCCGTGCAAGCCGGATTCGCCCGAGCAATGCAAGCTCGCGCGCCGAAGCGAGCACGAGCGCCGCCGGCAGCCCGACCGCTGCCAGCAGCAGGTTCACGATCGGGAGGCTTCCGACGGGGTCGCCGGTGAGCACCGGGTTGGCGAGCAGGAGATTGTGCCCCAGCACGACGAGTGCGGCGGCCGCGATCAGGACGGCGGCCGCAGGTGCCGGCAGGCGCGCCTGGGGCTCGCGCCGCCACCAGCGCAGCAATGCCCAGGCGGTGGCCAACCATGCGGTGGCGTCCAGTCCGGCCTCGGCAAGGCCGAACCCCGAGCCCGGCGGGCGGGCAGCGGCAGCGATCAGGCGCGCGGCGAGGAGCAGCCACGCGACCAGCGCACCGCCCTGGAGCAAGGTCGCCAGCGGATCGTCGGCCGTGCGCGCGAACCACCGCGCGGCCAGCCAGAAGCAGACCGCCGGCACGCCGTAGGCATAGACCGGCCACAGCCATCCTCGGTCAAGGGACAGGTTCGGCAGGTCGGTGTCGAGCACCAGCCGGGCCAGGACCAGGGTTGCCAAGGGCCAGGCGACGCGGCGCAGGGCCGCGAGGTCGAGCCGCTCGCCGATCCAGGCACATGCCGGCAGCAACACCGCCAAAGTCACCGTCAGGGCCGCGTGCTCGAGCGCCAGCGTGGCACCCAGGGCCAGCGCTCCAACCACGCCCAGCGCGTAGGCGGCGAGGGCCGGCGCCTGATCCGGCCGCCCAGCGCTCCAGCGGGCGGCCGTGAGTGCCAACGCCGCCAGGGCCAGCGCCACGGCGGAGTAGCCGGGGCTGACGGCGAACCCGGTGAGGCGGGCATGGCCCAGGGCCAGGGCCAGCAGCGGCACCGCCACCGCGAGGCCGGCCCAGAATCCCGGCTGGCGGCCCTGTCGGGCGATCCAGGCGCCGAGCAGGGCGTAGGCACCGGCGCAGACCGCGAGTGCCGTGGCCACCGGTGCCGCTTCGGGCGCGATCCAGAAGATCGGCTCCAGCCCCACGGAAGGGTCGCGCCATTGGCTGATCGGCATCCCGGACGGCAGGAGCCGCCAGGAGCCTGCGGCCATCAGGCCGATGCCGGCCATCGCGGCGGGCAGCCAGAGCGGTGCGCCGACCAGCGCCACCACGGCGATGGCGGCAGCCGACAGTGCCACCAGCGCCGCGATGACGGGAGCCGGCTGGCCCGCGGCCACGGCGTGCAGGAGGAGCAGGGCAGCCGAGGTCGCGGCGATGGATGCGAGCAGACCCTGCAGCGCCGCGGTCGAGGGCTCGTGCCAGCGACGCCACGGCAGCAACGTCACTGCCGCGGAGGCGCCCGCCAGCAGGAGGTGCAGCGACGGGGCACCCCAGGCGCCGGCGACCTGCTCCGTGGCGGCGGCCCCCAATTGCCAGCCGATGATCCCTGCCAGATGCGGGCCCAGAAGCCACGCCCAGCCGGTCAGGCGGGCGAGGATGGCGAGCGCCGGTGCGAGTGCCGCCAGGAACAGGAACAGCGGCCAGGGTGCTGGTGCCGCTATCGTCACGACCAGGGGTGCGGCGTAGGCGCCCAGCGTGCCCACGAGTGCCACGAGCGGACCGAACCGCAGCGCCAGGCCGATGCCGCAGATCGAAACCAGCGCCAGGAGGGCGAACCCCGGGCCAGGGCCGACCAGGGCGTAGAGCAGATGTGCCGCCAGCGTGGTGCCGTAGAGCGTGGCGAGGCCGCCTGCGGCCAGGGCTGCCGGGACGGCGTCGGGCCGGGTCGGCGGCTCCGCACCGCGGTCGCGGGCCCGTTCGGCCAGCACCAGCAGCGCCAGTCCCAGGCTCGCGGCGGCGGCGATCCGGGCGCGGGCACCCAGCCAGCCGTGATCGATCGCCCAGCCTGCCAGGAACAGGCCACCCAGCGCGAGCGCCAGGCCGCCGAGCCAGACCAGCCAACGCTCGGCGACGACGGTCTCGAGCCGGGCCAGACCTTGCGGGCGCGCCGGCTCCGCGGGGCCGGCCGCAACCGGCGCCGCGGGCGGCACCAAGGTGGTCGGGCCCGCAGGCGCTGGGGAGGCCGGGGCCGGGGGCGCTTGGGCCGGAACCGGAAGCAAGGAGAGCTGCCGCTCGAGTGCCGCCACCCGCTCTTGCAGGTCGTGGTCGCGCCGCCACGTCTTCCAGGCCAGTGCGATCAGCGCCAGAAGCACCACCGCTTCCAGCAGCCCGTCCCCATGGAACAGCAGCCCGATTTCTCCCGCAGTACCGGCGACCGGCGGATGGCGTCCTCCGGGCGCGAGCGCTACATAGGATGCAGGAACGCCCGACCGCAATGGAGAGCCGAGGCATGCGCTACCTGCATACGATGGTCCGCATCAGCGACGTCGACCAGTCGCTGGACTTCTTCGTCGACAAGCTGGGTCTGAAGGAGGTTCGCCGGATCGAGAGCGAGCAGGGCCGGTTCACGCTCATCTTCCTCGGCGCCGACGAGAATCCCGAAGCGCAGGTCGAGCTGACCTACAACTGGGATCCCGAGGTCTATGGCGGCGGGCGCAATTTCGGCCACCTCGCCTACTCGGTCCCGGACATCTACGCCACCTGCCAGCGGCTCATGGACAAGGGTGTCACCATCAACCGCCCGCCGCGCGACGGCCGCATGGCGTTCATCAAGTCGCCGGACGGGATCTCGGTCGAGCTGCTGCAGCAGGGCGAGGCCCAGGCGCCGTGCGAGCCCTGGACCTCGATGCCCAATGTCGGCAGCTGGTAGGCCGTCTCACCGGCAGGAGGCGAGCAGGGCCGCCGATATCAGGCCAGGTTGACCTGAACGCGGGTCGTCCACCCACCGGACGGCTCGCGGCAGGCCACGCCGCGGCTGGTGAGGTGACCCTTGTCGCCCATGGCGTGCGCCACGAAGGCGCGGCAATACTTGCCGTCCGCGGTGATGAAGGTGCTGAGCGGCCGGACCGTTCCGGACACGCCCTGGACCAGGTCGTTGAAGGCCACCGTGCTGCCGCTGGGCTCGCTCTCCAGGACGTCGGGCAGCTTGGAATCGATCGCGACCACCGCCACCGGCTCGTCCTTGGTCAGCAGCGACGGGCCGATCTGCCCGGCGGTGAAGCCGACGATCAGCCCTCCGAGACCCGCCGCCCAGGCCAGCCGGCCGGTCATGCGCCGGGCGAGGCTGAGCCGGTTCGGCAGGGGCGCCGGCCGACCGGTGAGCGCCAGGGCCGGCAACGGACACTCCAGGATCGGGTCGTAGGCGGCCGAGAGCGCGCCGTCGACCCGGCGCAGCCGTTCCAGCTGGGCGCGCAGCTCGCCGTCGCTCGCCAGCGCCGCCTCGACCCTCGCCGCCACCGACGGGCGCAGTTCGCCGTCCAGATAGGCCACCAGCGTCGCAGGCTCGATCATTCGCCTCATGTCCCAATCCTCGCCAAAGCCGGTTTGGGTGTCGGTTCGGCAGCCTCCCTGCCTTCCATGGCCAGCGCCAATGCCAGCCGAGCCCGGGCCACGCGGCTCGCCACGGTTCCGGCCGGTACGGCCAGCACCGCCGCGGCGTCCGCGTAGGAAAGTCCGTCGACCGCCACCAGCATCAGGGCGGCGCGTTGATCTGGCGGCAACGCGGCCACCAGCCGGCGCACGTCGGACAGAGCGAGCCTCGCCTCGACCTCGCGCACGCCGTCGCAGCCGACGAGCGTGTCCGGATCGACCGGTTCGGCACCGCCACCGCGCACGATCGCATATCGCTTGCGACTGATCCAGATGCTGTGCGCGATCTTGAACACCCAACTGTGGAAATGCGTACCCGGCTCCCATTGCAGGTGCCGCTCGACCGCACGCTCGTAGACCGCCTGCACCAGATCGTCGGCCTCCTCGAGCGATCCGGTCAGCCCGGACGCGAAGCGCCGCAGCCGCGGCCGCAGTGCCAGCAGGGCCTGCCAAGCCGCCTGCTGCGACCAGGGTTCGCTGCCTTCCATGACTTGACCGTTCCGTCCCACATGACCGGCGACGGCAACCCCGCATCGCACGGCAAGCCTCGACAAGATCACAAAAATTGCCGCGCAGAGCCATAGATTTATTTTTCGAGAGTTCGGGATAAGGCGCGCTGGCTCAAGCGTTGTTGCGCTCGGAGTTGCCGTTTCGGCCGGCTCCGGAGAGCAAGCGATGGCACCGTTGGACAAAAAACGCCTCCTGCTGCTGTGCGGCGCCAGTCTGCTGGCGATCCAGCTCGTCGGCAGGCCTTCGAGCCTGCTGAACCCTTCGGTCAGTGTCGCGCTCAAGGCGGCGCAGGCCGATGAATCCTCCTGTTTCGTTGCCGGCACGCGCGTGCTCATGGCGGACGGCAGCGAACGGCCGATCGATTCCGTGCGGGCCGGTGATGCCGTGCTGGGGCGCTGCGGCCGGGTGAACCGGGTGGTCGCCAGCGAACGGACCTCGCTCGGCAGGCGCCGGCTCTACGCCTTCAACGGCGGGCAGCCGTTCGTCACCGCGGAGCACCCGTTCCTGACCTGCGAGGGCTGGAAGGCGCTCGATCCGGAAGCGACCAGGCGGGAGAACGACCGGCTGCATGTCGCCGCGCTGCAGCCGGGCGACAGGGTCTGCCGCGCTGTCGTGCGCCGCGTCGAGCACGCCGGCGCCCAGCAACTGCTGTTCCTCCAGTCGGCCATGGTGCTGGAAGCCCTGGCCGCGGTCGAAGCCGACCCCGGGACACCCTTGTTCAACCTGCTCCTCGACGGCGATCACAGCTACGTCGCCGACGGCTGGATCGTCCACAACAAGGAGGGCGCAGCCGAGGGCGGCGGTTCATCAGGCGCAGCCCCGGCCGGAGAAGTTATGCCGAGCGCTCAGGGCTCGACCGGTCCGTCCGGCGCGCAGGCGGCCGCGCGATCCCAAAGTCCACGGCAACAGGGCTCGCAGTCCGAGCTGGAAACGTTCATGGACACGCTGGGCGTCGACGATCCGCGCGACGTCGGGTTGCAGCCGGCCGGTCCGCCGCTGTCGCCCGACCAGGAGCGCGAGGTGATCCAGAAGCAGTGGCAGCAGCCCAACTGAGCGATTGAGCGCCTTCGCTCCGAGCGGAAGCGCCCGGCCCTGAGCGGGCCGCGGAACCGCGACAGCTAGTCGATCCGGTCCGGATCGCCCGCGAACTCGTTGGAGCAGAAGCTGCCGCCCTGGAACCGCTCGGCGACGAGGTCGGTGGGCTCCGGCTCCGCCGCCAGGATCTCGGCCGCGAAGGGCTCCGATTCGTCCTCCGGCCGATAGCCCAGCCGGTAGGCGTTGGCGTTGTCCCACCAGGAACGGTCGCTCTCCGAAGCGCCGTAGACGGTCTCGAAATGCAGGTCCGGATGCTCCAGGCCGATCCGGACCAGCTGCCTGAAGTCGCGCGGGCTGATCCAGATCGACAGCCGCCGCCGGTCGAGCGGCCGGTCGCCGAAATTGCCGATCCGGATGCAGAACACGCCCAGGCCGAACTTGTCGGCATAGAACCGGCCGAGCGCCTCGCCGAACGCCTTGCTGACGCCGTAGCGGCTGTCCGGCCGGGGCGGGACCTGATGGTCGATGCGGGTGTCGCGCGGGTAGAACCCCACCACATGGTTGGTGCTGGCGAACACCACCCGCTTGACGCCCTGCCGCCGCGCGGCCTCGAACAGGTTGTAGCAGCCGGCGATGTTGGACTGGAGGACGGTCTCCCAGTCGGCCTCGATCGACTGGCCACCCAGATGAACGATGCCGTCCATGCCGGCGCAGATCGCTTCGCAGGCGGCAAGGTCGGCAAGATCGGCCGCCATCACCTCCTCGTCCGGACCCGCGGGTGCCGGCACCACGCGGTCCGACAGGCGCAGCAGGGGGTAGATGCCGGCCAGGTCGGCCCGCAGCCGCTGCCCGACGCCGCCCGCGGCGCCGGTGATCAGAACATGTCGCATGGGCCTGCCCTCCTCCGGCGATCGAGCCTCCACTATCCCCGTCCAGGGGCGCCCGGCAAGCGCCTGCCGAACCGAGCTGCGGGTTGCGGTCCTGGAGCATCACGGCGATCCCGCGGGCCGGTTGAACGGCCGCGATCGCGACCGCATCATGCCCGATCAGCGGCTGCGGGCGGTCCGCCACGCCTCGCGCCGGCTGGTCCGCGAACTCGGCTTCACGAGAGCGACGCTGGCCGACACCCAGCTGCCGCCGTCCGCGGTCCACGCCCTGGTGGAAATCGGCGCCCGCCGCCTCCATGAGCGCCACGATTTCACGCTCGCCGAGGAGAAGGTCGGCCGGCAATGGGGCAACGAAGTGGTCGAGCAGCGGTTCGTGCGCGGCCGCAAGGCGCCGGCGCTCGCGTCTACCGTGCCGGCACCGCCTCGTTCAGGAACGCCAGGACGGCCGACCAGATCGCCGGCGTGCTCTTGGGGTTCTCGTCGTCGCGCAGGGTCGCGGAGCCGTGGATGCCGCCATCCGGCTCGTGGAACTGGCGCTTGAGCTTGGCCGGAACGGCGGCGAGGATGGCCGCCGCCGCGGCCTCCTCGCCCGGGTCCGGTGCCGAGGTCACGAACACCGGCGCGCGCACCTTGGCGGCCGCGGCACCGACGCTGCCGGGGCCGCGCAGATATTCGGCGGGCGAGAATGCCAGCACGGCCGCGATCTCGCCCGGATGCGCCGCCGCCAGCAGGAACGTCAGCGACGCCGAGTAGCTGCTGCCCCAGACGATCACCGGGCGCGGCGGCTGCTGCGCCCGTGCCCAGGCCAGGGCCGCCTCCAGGTCGGCATAGGCCGCGTCGTAAGACGCGGCAGCGCCGCCGCGCGCCGCCACGGTTTCGTTCGGCCCGAAATAGTCGCCGCCGGCGCGCTGATCGATCGCCAGCGAGGCATAGCCGGCGGCCGCGAGCCGCGGCTGGATCGGGGCGTACTCGCCCTTGCTCGAGTTCGGCCTGATGGAACAGCAGGATCAACGGGCTGCCGGAATCGGCGGCGGGCAGGTAGTGAGCGAACACCCGTCCATGGTCGTCGCCGCTGACGATCACCGGCTGCGCGGGCGTCGCCGCCTGCGGCGTCGCCGACACCGATGCGAGACCCAACGCCAGGAGCATGGATTGGACCACGAGGTCGGGCATCATCTGTCGTCCTTGCGGGTCGCGGAAGCGAGAGCGGCGGCTCCGCTCAGGGCGTCTGGTGCGTCGCCACCTGCCGCTTGACGCCATGCGGGCGGGTCAGCTCGTTCCACTTCGACTGCGCCTCGAACATCGGCGCCATCGCCGGCCGCGGCACGTTGCGGCCGGCACCCCTGACGACGTCGAGCTGGCCATTCTTCCAGACCACCTTACCCTGGCTCAGGGTCACCGCCGGCACGCCGGTCACGGTGATGCCCTCGAACACGTTGACGTCGAGCTTGGAGTGGTGGGTCTTCTGGCGGATGGTGTGGCTGGCCTTGGGGTCCCAGACCACGAGGTCGGCGTCGGCCCCTGCGACCACGCAGCCCTTCTGCGGATAGAGGTTGAAGATCTTGGCGCAGTTGGCCGAGGTCACCGCCACGAACTCGTTCGGGGTGATCCGCCCGGTGCCGACGCCGAAGTGCCAGAGGATCTTCAGACGCTCCTCCATGCCGCCAGTGCCGTTGGGGATCTGGGTGAAATTCTCCAGGCCCATCCTCTTCTGCTGGATCGTGAACGCGCAGTGGTCCGTGGCGGTCACCTGCAGCGTCCCCGCGGCGAGCCCGTCCCACAGCGCCTTCTGATGCTCCTTGGAGCGGAAGGGCGGGCTCATCACCCGGGACGCCGCGAACTCCCAGTCCGGGTTCTGGTAGACGCTCTCGTCGAGCACCAGGTACTGCGCCAGCGGTTCGCCGAACACGCGCTGGCCGTCCGCCCTGGCCCGTGCGATCGCCTCGGTGGTTTCGCGGCAGGAGGTGTGCACGATATAGAGCGGCACGCCGGTGATCCGGGCCAGCATGATCGCACGCGATGCGGCCTCGGCCTCGACATGCGGCGGGCGCGACAGCGCGTGCCCCTCCGGCCCGGTGATCCCCTGGGCCAGGAGCTGCTGCTGCAGGCGGAACACGGCCTCGCCGTTCTCGGCATGGACCAGCGGCAGGGCACCCAGCTCCCGGCAGCGCGAGAAGCTCTGGAACATGATCTCGTCGTCGATCATGAGCGCGCCCTTGTAGGCCATGAAATGCTTGAAGCTGTTCACGCCCCGGTCGAGGCACTCGGCCATCTGCTGCGGCGTGCGCTCGGTCCAGCCGGTGATCGCGACGTGGAAGCCGTAGTCCGCACAAGCCTTCTTCGCCCACTCCGACCACTGGTCGAGTCCCTCGGTCAGGCTCTGCGGCGAGGGCAGGCACATGTCGATCAGCATGGTGGTGCCGCCGGCCAGTGCGGATGCCGTGCCCGAGAAGAAGTCCTCGACCGCCACCGTGCCCATGAAGGGCATCTCCATGTGGGTGTGCGGATCGATCCCGCCCGGGATCACCAGGGCACCGCCAGCCTCGATCGTCTCGGCCCCGGCCGGCGCCTCGATGCCCTCACCGACCGCCACGATCTTGCCGTCGGCGCAGAGCACGTCCGCCCGGAAGCTCCGGTCCGCGTTCACCACCGTCCCGCCGCGCACCAGCACCGCCATGGCCGTCTCCCGCTCGTCCGAGGTCGAACAGAAGCTTAGCGCAAGTGGCGGTCCGGTCCAGAACGGTATGGCCGCGCGGCCCACCCATCCGGGGACGGCAGCGAGGGGTGCGGCGAGGACGGCGCGACGCCCTATCGCCGGGACGGTACTCCCAGCAGCCGATCCTCGATCAGCCGTGTGGCACCTCACCCCCAGGAACCGTTGGCTCCCATGCGCAGCCCACTTCCGCGGCAGCGACGGGGGCACCGGTCCGGGTGTCGCGGATGCAGAACCTGACCGCATGTTCCGCGCCACTGATCCGTCTGATGACCCCGACCGTGGATTGCTCGGCGCCCGTGTTCCCTGGCGATGGCAGCGTCGCAGCCGCGGCAGTCCCGCAAGCCGTGGGTCCTGACCTCGGCCGCGTCGGCGCTGCCGAGGTCGGGCACGACGTAGCGGGCGGAATCCGCCAACAGCTGTCGCACCGTCCTCGTCAAGTTGGCGACTCTCGTCGCCGTTGGAGCCCTGGTTGCGTCCGACTACGCTGGGAGCTCCGCAGCCTGGGCCCGGAACTGCCATGGGTGTCAGCGGAGATCGGATGACGGCAGGTGGTGAAGGTGTTGGCGACGGCGGCATGGGCAGTGAGAAACCGTTGAGCTGATCCGGGCGAGCGGAAGCCCCTGCATCTTCCGCTCGCGCAGGCGGATCGGGGCATGTCGCTCGCCCATGGCGGCCACCCGACCACGGCTGGCAGGTCACCATGTCCGGCAAGTGTCCGACGTCGTCGACTACCAGGTTCGCGGATCCGACCAGCGGATCGACATGGATCACGTCCTCAGCCGCGCGCCGAAGACCCGGCCCGAGCTTGTCATGGCCGGCGCCTCGCCTCTCCGCGCCAGATCGACTTTGCGGGCATTCGCGCGATCGTCGACGAGGTCGGCGCCTACCTGATGGTCAACATGGCACACTAGGCGAGCTTGATCGCGGCCGACTCCTGCCCGGACCCGGTCCCGCACGCGCACGTCACCACCTCGACCGCCCACAAGACCCTGCCCGAGCTACGCCGACTGAAGCGCCGATTTTCCTTCCGCGCGGTCGCCAGACGCGGGACACTGGCCTCCTTCATGGGTCTGACCAAGTCGCATCCGTGGGGTTCTGCGCATCGCACGCCCGGAGACCCGATGTTCCTGAGCGTCTTCGACATCTTCAAGATCGGCGTCGGTCCCTCGAGCTCGCACACGATGGGCCCGATGCTCGCCGCGGCGCGCTTTCTGGAGGCACTCCGCGAGGGCAGGGACCGCGCGCCCGGCTCCGGCGCCCCGGCCCGCCTGGAGGCGAGCCTGCACGGCAGCCTCGCCTTCACGGGCAAGGGCCACGCCACCGACCGTGCCGTCATCCTGGGCCTGCTCGGCTTCGTGCCCGAGACCCTCGACGCCGACTTGGCCGAGCGGCGGCTGGCCGATCTCAGGACGTCCGCCGCGATCGACGTCACCGGCGTCGGCCGGCTCGCCTTCGACCCGGACCGGGGCGTCGCCTTCGACTATGGGCCGCCGCTCCCCGGCCACGCCAATGGCCTCGTCCTGCGTGCGCTCGACGCCGAGGGCAACCTCCATCTCGCCGAGACCTACTACTCGATCGGCGGCGGCTTCGTCCTGACCGAGGGCGAGCTGCGGACGGCGTCGCTCAGGGGCGACGACGCGGCGATCTCGCGGCCCTATCCCTTCGCCACCGCCGCCGAGATGCTGGACATGGGCGAGGCCTCGGGCCTGCGCGTGGCCGAAATGAAGCGCGCCAACGAGATCGCCGGCGGCCACGCCACGCTCGATGCCGACCTCGACCGCCTCTGGCAGGCGATGAACGACTGCATCGACCGCGGCCTCGCCACCGACGGCACTCTGCCGGGCGGCCTCAACGTCCGCCGCCGGGCCCGCGCCATCCACCGGGCGCTGCTCGCCGAGCGCGGCCACAACTTCATCCAGCCCCACGTCGTCAACGACTGGCTGTCGGTCTACGCAATGGCGGTCAACGAGGAGAACGCAGCCGGCGGCCGCGTGGTCACGGCCCCCACCAACGGTGCTGCCGGGGTGGTGCCGGCGGTGATCCGCTACTACCGCGATCACTGCCTGGGTGCGACCCATGACGGCGTCCGCGACTTCCTGCTGACCGCCGCCGCCATCGGTGGGATCATCAAGACCAACGCCTCGATCTCCGGTGCCGAGGTCGGGTGCCAGGGCGAGGTCGGCTCGGCTGCCGCGATGGCCGCGGCCGGGCTCTGCGCCGCCCTGGGCGGCAGCAATGCCCAGATCGAGAACGCGGCCGAGATCGCGCTCGAGCACCATCTCGGCATGACCTGCGACCCGGCCAGGGGCCTGGTCCAGGTGCCCTGCATCGAGCGCAACGGCCTGGGTGCCATCAAGGCGGTCGCCGCGGCCTCGCTGGCGCTGCGCGGCGACGGCACGCACGTGGTCCCCCTCGACGCCTGCATCGAGACCATGCGCCAGACCGGGCACGACATGAGCGTGAAGTACAAGGAAACCTCGACCGGCGGGCTCGCCGTCAATCTGCCGGAGTGCTGAAGGTCGGCCGCAACATCCTCAAGAATGCTGGCGGTCAGCCGCAACCGCCTTTGCATCGTGTGCCACGAGAACACTGTGTGTCGACATGCCGGCCCGGCATTGCCGCGTGCCGATCTGCGGGCACATTCTGCCGGAACCTCCGCGCTGGTTCCCGGCGGCGGCCGCATCAGCCTGACCCTGCGCCGGGTCGACCCGCCTGGCTGAGGGCCATGCGGCCAACCGGAGGTTCGGTGGAATATCAAGGGGTTGGCTGGGTTCGTTTCGTCGTGGGAGAATCGCGCGGCGGGGCGGGTCTCGGGTTCGTTCGTGCCGGACAGGAATTCGTTTGTGCAGAATCGATGGTGCCGGAATGTGGGCTCGGGTTCGGACGTGCGTTTTTCGTGAAGTCTGAACGCTACACCGAACATGACGGGCTCCGGCGCTGCTAGGATCAAAAGCCTCGCAAGGTTCCATGACGGGGGCGGGCTGTCAAGCGCGGCGTTGACGGGGCGGTAAGGATCTTCGGGCAGAACGGCGGATGGTGGAGCAGGTGCCGCGGCGAGCCGGGAGCCCGACCGAAGGGCGGGCGGACGGCGAGGCAGGGGCGGTCGATCGGCGGACGGCGATGTGCTATCTGGACGGACGGAAGCACAGCCATGGAGCCGGGCCTTGTCGATCGCACCCGTTCTGACGATCGAGATCGAGCAGGAGCTGGACGGTCGCTGGCTGGCCGAGGTGCCGATCGTGCCCGGAGCCCTGGCCTATGGCTCGACGCGCGCGGAGGCCGCGGCTCGGGCGGAGGCTCTGGCCCTGCGCGCTTTGGCCGAGCGGATCGAGCATGGCGAGCCGGTGCCGGAGATCAGCGGCCTGTTCGTCGAGGCGGCTTGAGGCTCGCGCAGCCCTGAGCGCGACAGCGCCTTCGTCTGGCCGATGACCGACTGGCCGTCGGCCCGGGCTTCCCGAGTCCTTGCGGCACTCCTGCGCGCGGGCTGGCGTATCAAGCGCCAGTCCGGCTCCCACCGTACCCTGGCGCGCGAGGGCTCGCCCGACATCGTGTTCGCGTTCCACGACCGCGACGAGATCGGACCGAGGATGCTCGCACGCATCGCCAAGCAGACCGGCTTGCGGCCAAGCGATCTATGAGCTCCGCCGTGGCTGAGCTGCGGCAGCAGATGGAGCGTCAGCGTTGACGGGGCGGTAAGGATCTTCGGGCAGAACGGCGGATGGTGGAGCAGGTGCCGCGGCGAGCCGGGAGCCCGAACGAAGGGAGGGCGGACGGCGAGGCAGGGGACAGCTCTGTGGGTCAAGCAGTCAGCTGTAGAGGTGCTGCTGGAAGCCGATGAAGGCGGCGCGGATCTGGGCGGGGGCGCCGAGCTGGGTCATGGCTTCGCTCATGGTGCGGTACTTGAGGTGGAGGAGGTCGGGGAGCTTGGCTTCGTCCAGCTCGTCGCTGCCTTCGCTGACATACTGGGCCAGGACGAAGTCGAGGAAGGCCTGCAGCTTGTCGTCGTAGGAGGAGAGGATCGTCGGCTTGCGGGTCTGGACGCGCTCGGCACGGGTGATCGGCGTGAGGGCGAAGGCGATGTAGGCCAGGACGTCGAACAGGTCGCTCTTCTCGGCGTCGATCAGGCCGCGGACGATGGCGAGCTGGGCGGGGCCGTAGCCCTTCTCGGCCAGGCTCTCCAAAAGCGCCTTGCGCGTGTCGGGTTTGCTCCAGAGCCGGCGCAGCTCGTCCTCGTCCTTGAACAGCTCGGGCAGCGTGCCGAACAGCTGGGTGACGAACTCGGCCGCGGACATGGGGCGGCCATCGACGCTCCAGAACGTCGTGGCGATCATGTGCTGGATGGCCCGCTCCTTGCCGTCGGCGAGCTTGACGATGATCTTGCGGCGCGGCGCAGGCTCGTCCTCTTCGGCCGGCTCGGGTTCGGCCGGCGGGGGTGCTGGGTCCTCGCTCAGGCCGCGCGGCGCGGGCTGGACGGGCTCCAGCGGCTCGCCGTCCCACTCGGGGTCGCTGAAGTGCTCGTAGGCCTTCACGAAATCGTAGATCGTGAAGTAGTCCTTGCCCTCGAACAGGCGGGTGCCGCGGCCGATGATCTGCTTGAACTCGATCATCGACTTGATCGGCCGCATCAGAACGATGTTGCGGACGTTGCGGGCGTCCACGCCGGTCGAGAGCTTCTGCGAGGTGGTCAGGATGGTCGGGATGGTCTTCTCGTTGTCCTGGAACGTGCGCAGGAACTGGTCGCCGACGGCACCATCCCTGGCGGTGACGCGCACGCAGTAGTTCGGCTCCTTGCTGGTCTTCATCTGGTTGACGAGGTCGCGAACCGCCAGCGCGTGGTCCTGGGTGGCGCAGAAGACGAGGGTCTTCTGGCCCTGGTCGATCGCTTCCATGAACAGCCTGACGCGGTAGCTTCTCGCGCTCCGCGATCTCGATCACGCGGTTGAAGTCGTCCTCGTCGTAGCGCCGGCCCTCCTCGATCTCGCCCTCGATCAGCTGATCGTCCGAGGTGTAGACGTAGCTGTCGAGCGTGGTCGCGATCTGCTTGACCTTGAAAGGCGTCAGGAAGCCGTCGTTGATCGCCTTCCTTCAGCGAGTAGACGAAGACCGGGTCGCCGAAATAGCGGTAGGTGTCGGCGTTCACCTGGCGCTTGGGCGTGGCGGTCAGGCCGAGCTGCACGGCCGGCTTGAAATACTCCAGGATGCCACGCCAGTTGCTCTCGTCGTTGGCCCCGCCGCGATGGCACTCGTCGACGACGATGAGGTCGAAGAAGTCCGGCGGGTAGTCGCCGAAGCAGGGCGACGGCTGGCCGGCGGCGTCGCGGCCGCTCATGAAGGTCTGGAAAATGGTGAAGAAGACGTTGCCGTTCTTCGGCACGCGGCCCTTCTTGCGGATGGTGTCGGGGTCGATGCGGACCAGCGCGTCGTCCGGGAAGGCGGAGAAGGCGTTGTAGGCCTGGTCGGCCAGGATGTTGCGGTCGGCGAGGAACAGGATGCGCGGGCGGCGGCTCGGCTCGCCCCTCCCGCCAGTCCTTCAGGTTCCAGCGGCTGTGGAACAGCTTCCAGGCGAGCTGGAAGGCGATGGCGGTCTTGCCGGTGCCGGTGGCGAGCGTCAGCAGGATACGGTCGCGGCCGGCGGCGATGGCCTCCAGGACGCGGTCGACCGCGATGTCCTGGTAGTAGCGGAGCTGCCACTGGCCGCCCTTGTCCTCGAAGGGGACGGCCGCGAAGCGGTCCCGCCAGGCATTGGGGACGGCGAAGGTGAGCGCCCAGAGCGCATCCGGCGTCGGCCAAGCGGCGACCGGCCTTCCGCGCCGGTCTGCATGTCCACCTGGTAGATGCCGAGGCCGTTGGTGGCGTAGGTGAAGCGGGTCTGCAGCTTGGCGGCGTATTTCTTCGCCTGGCCGAGCCCTTCGGTGACCGGCAGGTCGCGCCGCTTGGCCTCGATCACCGCGAGCTTGTGGTTGCGGTAGGTCAGGACGTAGTCGGCGATCTCCTGCGCGGCGCGCTGGCCGGCGCCCTGGAGGCGGCCGAGGGTGATCACTTCCCGGCGGACCCGGCTTTCGGAGACGACGCCCCAGCCGGCGGCGGCGAGGGCGGGGTCGATGAGTTCGGCGCGGGTTTCGGCCTCATTCATGCGACGGCCTCTTCGAGGCGGCGGTCGGGGGTGACGGTCAGTTCACCAGCGAAGGCCCGATGGAGGATGGATTGCTTGAGGGCTGTCAGAGCCGCGAGTTTTCGCCGATAGACGTCATTGAGCGACAGGATTTTCCGCCTTAATGCGTCAAATCGTTCGACAATACGGCACTGATCCTCGAGAAATCTGGCAGTACGATTTCCAGATTGCCCCACTTGGATTTGTTGATTATTGGTAGTGTAGTACCAGTATTCGATAAGACAGGATCTTGAACGCGTTTGATATCATCGCGTAGTAGAGAAATTTTCCTGAATACACCCGCCTTTGGTGAAATTGCGTTGATCTGTTGGTTTGCCGTTATATCGCGCGATGTGAAGCCAGATTTACCAATCGTCGCTCCGATGCAAACCATTAGGGCCGACCCTGCCGGGATCTTGCGAGTGTTCGATAGGCCCTGCTCGCTCAGTCCTTCGTTGTCGTAATTTAGCGAACCATCTAACCGAAAATCGCCGGGTTTTATAAATGGAATGAAGTTTCCAGCATTCCCCTGGTCTGAGCTTTTTGGCGTACTGCCCGTCTGAATTCGTCCGAGATCGATCAGACGCCTTCTAAGCCACGCTGACGGCGGCTTAGCGAATAAGTGATCAGATGGTATCTGAAAAAAGAACACCCGCGCTGCGAATATTCTTCTCAGTGTTGGCAATTGCAGCATCGATGCCGGCGAAGGCTTCGTCGAGAATGGCAACGATGCGTTTTTGCTCGGAAGGGGATGAGGGAAAAGCGATGGAGAGACCGCGCAATTGGGCTTGCGTAATGGCCTGCCTAGTAGCACCTGCCTTTTCACCTGTTTTTAAAGCCTACCTTTGTACGAACTGCTAATAAGTAAGTAGCATAGAAAATCCGGATCAACTACTGCGGAAATCGGCCTGATAATAGCCACATGTTGATTTACGCGCGCGGGCAAAAATAATTCTGGCGCCCTACAGCATCGCGCTATAGAGGCGCCTGTTATATTGAAAAGAACGTCATTCAGGCAAACTGGAACATGGGCGGGGGTTGGCCTTCCGATCAATTTCCAAGCGGCCGCGGTGGGCAAGCCAATCCGCAGCGCGGGTGCCCGTTGTCCGGTGCCGGCGACCTTGCGTCAAGGTTGGCTGGAACGACCGCATAAGGGGAGATGCCAGCGCTCCCGACGCGTTTGGGGGAGCCCGCGAGGGGGGCCTGCCCCCTTCGCGCCCTAGACCCCTTCCAGAGCGCCGATCCGGCGCTCGGCGGCGGCGAGGCGGGCGGTCAGGGTTTCCTGGAGCAGCTTGGTCCGGATCTCCGCCAGCTCGACCTGGCCCGCGAAGCTCTGAAGCACGCGCAGGAGCAGGTCGCGCGATGCCGTCTCGGCGAGCCGGGCCTTGATCTCGGCGAGATCGGCCTTGATGTCGGCGATCTCGGCCTTGATCTCGCGCTGGCCCTCGATCAGCAGCCCGAGCTGCCGCCCCAGGAACTCCAGGTCCACCTTGGCCAAGTCGCGCCTCCGAGTTGCCCGTGGGCAGGATACCACGGCGTGCGGAGCTTAGGCCACTGACGGTGCCGGAGCCGCGCCGCCAAGGATCCGCCCTGCCTCAGCCGCCGCCGAGGCGGTGCTCCTCGTCGATCACCCGCACGCGCGCACCCGTGGCGTCGTTCCAGCGCCAGACCACGAGGTTGCGGTCGGCCGCGGCGGCGGCGGGGGCCTGGCTCGGGTAGAGCATGGCCGTGGCACCGGCGGCCACCAGCCGCTCGGCCAGGCGCCAGCTCGCGGGCTCGCGGCCCTGGGCCAGGTCCAGGCGCCAGGGGCAGGCGAGGTCCTCGGGCGGAACGCCGGCCGCGGCCAGGGCGGCCGGGCTGCCGCCGTCGAAGGTGTGCGAAGCCGCGACCTCGTAGGCGCACAAGGTCATCGGCTGGAAGCGGTAGGGGAAGCCGGCCTGGGCCTCGCGCAAGGCACCCAGGGGGCTCAAGGCGAGGTAGAGGGCGGGCGTGCCGGTGCGGTTGAAGCGGCCGCCCTTCAGCCGAGCACCCTCGCCCGAGCAGGGGTCGAAGGACCAGCGCGGATCGTGGGCGCGGTAGGCAAGGCCCTGCCAGGGACCGAGCGGGAGGGTCAAGCGAAGCCGCCGAGCGCCACCTCGTCGAGATAGGCGCGCACGGCGGCGGCGTGGCCTTCGCGGACCAGCATCTCGGCGGTGCGGCCGGCGAAGCCCGGCAAGGGCTGCGAGCGGTACCAGGCATAGGCGGCCAGGGCCGAGCCGGCCCAGGGCTCGAT
Source organism: uncultured Alphaproteobacteria bacterium (assembly GCA_963720725.1). Lineage (GTDB taxonomy): Bacteria > Pseudomonadota > Alphaproteobacteria > Geminicoccales > Geminicoccaceae > Benzoatithermus. The sequence goes on along the minus strand of CAVRGN010000013.1, from coordinate 63,605 downwards.
CCGGGCGAGGATCTCGACCAGCTCGCGCAGGCGGGTCTGGGTGGCGGGGCTGCCGACGCGCGCCCGGCGCGCCACCGCGTCCCGGCTCAGCCCGGCCGTGGCGGCGACCTCCTCCTTGGTGGTCCGCAGGAGGGCGGCGATCCGGTCGGGGGAGAAGCTGCCGCCGGCCACCGAGGAAGCGATCAGGTCCATGCCGGGGGTCTCCACATCATCTGACGTGCATAGCGTCAAATGGCGTGGCGAGCTAGTGCAGCTTCACGTGCGGCTCGGTCCGGCGCGTGAGCGTCCGGGCCAGGGTTTCCAGGAGCGACCTTGGGCCAGCCGTGCAGGGCGCGCTGGTGCATCTTGTAGAGCGAGCGGTACATGAGGCGCGCGAACCAGCCCTCGATGAACATGCTCTTGCCGACGATGAAGCCCATGAGGCTGCCGACGGTGGAGTAGTGGCCGAGCGAGACCAGGGAGCCGAAGTCGCGGTAGACGAAGGGCTTGAGGGGCTGGCCCTTCAGCTTGCGGCGGATCTGGGCCAGGACGTGGGTCGCCTGCTGGTGGGCGGTCTGGGCGCGCGGCGGGAGCGGGCGCTCGTGGCCCTCGGGGATCAGGAAGGCGCAGTCGCCGATGGCGAAGATGGCGGGGTCGCGCGTGGTCTGCAGGGTGGGGGTGACCACGAGCTGGTTGGCGCGGCTGGCCTCCAGGCCGTCGAGGTCGGCCAGGACGTCGGGGCCCTTCACGCCCGCGGCCCAGACGACGAGCTCGGAGGGGATGAAGTCGCCGTCGGCGAGCTGGACGCCCTGGTCGGTGACCTCGGTGACGCGCGCACCGGTGCGGACGTCGACGCCCATCTTGCGCAACAGCGCCATGGTCGCGGCGGAGAGGCGCTCGGGCAGGGCCGGCAGGATGCGCGGGGCGGCCTCGATCAGCGTGATCCGGATGTCCTTCTCGGGATCGATGCGGTCCAGGCCGTAGGCGACCACGGCGCGCGCGGTGCGGTGCAGCTCGGCCGAGAGCTCGGTACCGGTAGCGCCGGCACCGATGATGGCGACGTGGAGCTGGCCGGGGCGGACGGGCTGGTCCTGGGTGTGGGCGCGCAGGCAGGCGTTGACCAGGCGGCGGTGGAAGCGGGTCGCCTGTTCGGGCGTGTCGAGTGCTATCGCGTGCCGGGCCACGCCGGGGGTGCCGAAATCGTTGCTGCGGCTGCCGATGGCCAGCACCAGGATGTCGTAGGGCACCGTGCGCTCGGGCGTGACCAGGCGGCCCTCCTCGTCGTGGGTGGCGGCGAGGCGGATCTCCTTGGCGCCGCGGTCGAGCCCGGTCAGCTCGCCGACGCGGTAGCGGAAATGGTGCCAGTGGGCCTGGGCGAGGTAATCCAGCGCATGGTCGTCCAGGTCCATGCTGCCGGCCGCGACCTCGTGCAGCAGCGGCTTCCACAGATGGGTGCGGGCGCGGTCGACCAGGGTGACCTCGGCCTTGCCGCGCCTGCCCAGCGTATCGCCCAGGCGGGTGACCAGCTCCAGCCCGCCGGCACCGCCGCCGACGACGACGATGCGGGGCAGGTCGGGTGCCGTGGCGGGCGGCGCGGGATCGGGGCCCGCCGCCGTCGCCTCCGGGTGCGCGAGCGTCAGCCGGTCCGGCCGGTCGGCCATGGTCCGCCCCTCCTTGGCCGCGCCGGCCGGCCCGCGCCGGTTATTGGAACCGCCGCAGCACGTCGGCCCAGCCCTGCTGCAGCTGGGCGAACGCCTTGCTCGAGGCGTTGTGCATGTCCGCCCAGGCGCCCTCGCTGGCGTGGCGCGCCTTCTCCAGGAGCTTGCCGGCCTCCTCGGCATTGACCTTGAGCTGGGCCAGGCCCTTCTCGTAATCGGCCTTGGCCTGCTCGCTGAGCTGCGCGCCGGCCTGCCCCAGGCGCTCCTGATAGTCCTTGATCTGGCCCTGCCAGGCCGTGAGCTGGCCCTCGAGCTGCCTGGTGAAATCCTGCTTCAGCGCCATGGAATTCCTCCCCGGTCGTGCGGCCGCGGGCGTGCACGGGCCCGGCCGTGCCCCAAGCTAGACCCGATCCGCGCCCGCTTGACCATAGGACAAGGTGCTGCGGTGGTTGCCAGTGGCGCGCCCACCCGATATCCCCTCCCGCAAGCCGTCCACCATGGTAGCCCACATGTCCGGCCTCAAGGCAGCGATCGTCCCGGTCACCCCGTTCCAGCAGAACTGCGCGATCCTGTTCGACGACGGGACCCGGCGCGGCGCGGTGGTCGACCCGGGCGGCGAGATCGAGCGGATCCGGGACGCGGTCGCCAGGCTGGGGGTGACGGTCGAGCAGATCCTGCTCACCCACGGCCACATCGACCATGCCGGCGGGGCGGCGGCCTTGCGCGAGGCGCTGAGCACCCCGGAGACGCCGGTGCCGGTGGTGGGCCCCGACGAGCGCGACCGCTTCCTGCTCGACGGGCTGGAGCGGCAGGGGCGCGAATACGGCATGGCCGGCGTGCGCAACCTGGTGCCCGACCGCTGGCTGGTCGAGGGCGACCGGGTCGAGGTTGCGGGGCACGAGTTCGACGTCCTGCACTGCCCGGGCCACACGCCGGGCCATGTCGTGTTCCACAGCCGGGCCGACCGGCTGGCGCTGGTCGGCGACGTCATCTTCCGCGGCTCGGTCGGCCGGACCGACTTCCCCTATGGCGACGGCGACGCGCTGCTGCGCTCGATCCGCGAGAAGCTGTTTCCGCTCGGCGACGAGGTCAGCTTCCTGTGCGGCCACGGGCCGGGCTCGACCATCGCCCTGGAGCGGCGCACCAATCCGTATGCGGGTGAGCGTGCGGGGTGACCCCGGCCGCCGGCTAGCCATGGTTTCCGAGTTTGCGCCAGCCAGCTCGGTGCTTTCCGTGGCTGCGGCGACCGATTGCGCACATTGCGAGCCAGCTTGAGGCAAAAGCCGAGGTAGGCAGCAACGTGGGTGGTCCTGGCGTTCTCGCGGGTGCGCCTCCGAGGCGCGCCTCCAGGCAGATGGTGGGGTGGCACCTACCACCTGCCCAAGACCACCTCGGGTGAGCAACCCGCCTTGAAGACTTTGCAATCTATCGCGTTTCGCCGTTGTACGGCGCACCAGACGTACAGTCTCGTCCCTCTTGTCGGACCACTGCCGTGCTGTTCCCGGCGGCTAGGTCATCGATGACGGCAAGGCGCTCCCAGACAGCTTCCTCGATCGCAGCTCCGGGTTCGGGTCGGCGCAGCCGGAACGCCATGATCTCGATCTCGACGCGTGGCAGCCGGTCGGACAGATCGACCAGAGTGCCGCGGGCGAGGTCGCGGGCGCCGAGCGCGCGCGGGATCCAGGCCACGCCGATCCCCTCGAGCGCCAGTTGCAGCGCTGCCGGGGTCAGCGCCGTCTCCGCCCGCTTGGCCAGGGTAAGCCCGTGCCGGCAGCCGGCCCATGACCTCGCGCTCCATCAGCCGACCGAGGAACACGTCGGCCGGGTAGAGGATCGCAGGCAGGTCGCCTCCGACGAGACGATCGCGGATGGCCTCGACAGCGAAGGTCGCGAACACGGGCACGAGCCAGTCCCAGCCGAGGCTCTGTCCTTCGAGGAAATCGTCGTCGGTCGCGAACGGGTCGGTGGCGGTCTGGTAGGCGAGCGCGATGTCGGCCTGCCGCGTCATCACCAGGGTGTAGCACTCCTCGCGATTGGCCGAGCGCAGGCGGAAGTCGGCCGCCGTCGGCAGGTGATGGCGCAGGAGGCGCGGGGCGAGCGAGGTGGTGATCGCGTGCTGCGAGGCGAGCACCACGCTGTTGCGGAACTGATCGCCCTGGCGACGGAGATCGCGGCCGATCTGGCGCAGCCCGGCGGCAAGCTCGCGCATCCGCGCTTCCTGGGCGAGCGTCGCGGCGGTCAGCCGGACGGGCTTCGAGGAGCGGTCGACCAGGTCGACGCCGACATGCTCCTCGATGGATCGGATGCGGCGGGAGAAGGCGGGCTGGGTCAGCCGCCGCGCCTCGGCCGCGCGCGCCAGCCCGCCATGGTCGACGATCGCCAGGAGATCTTCCAGCCATTCGAGGCGCATCGAGCTCTCCATGCAGGATCTGCATAATAGAGCGCGGATTTCGTATTTGCCATCGGGGAGGTTTCGCGTCCTTCTAGCGCGGACGGCATTATCCTGGACGAACTTCCCATGCACCTCGCCCGCTTCCCGCGCGTGCGCCTCGCCCATCTCCCCACACCGCTCGAGTTCCTGCCACGCTTGTCGGGCGAACTCGGCGGACCGGAGATCTGGATCAAGCGCGACGACTGCACCGGGCTGTCGACCGGCGGCAACAAGACCCGCAAGCTCGAGTTCCTGATGGCCGAGGCCCAGGCACAGGGTGCGGACCTGGTGATGACGCAGGGTGCCACCCAGTCGAACCACGCCCGCCAGACCGCCGCCTTCGCCGCCCGCCTCGGCATGGCCTGCCACATCCTGCTCGAGGACCGGACCGGCTCGCGCGACCCGAACTACAACTGGAACGGCAACGTCTTCCTCGACCACCTGCACGGCGCCACCACCGAGCGGCATCCGGGCGGCGGCGACATGAACGCGCTCATGGAGACGGCAGCCGACCGGCTCCGGGCGCAGGGGCGCCGCGTCTACACGATCCCCGGCGGCGGCTCCAACCCGACCGGCGCGCTCGGCTACGCCAACTGCGCGCTCGAACTCGTCCACCAGGCGAACGAGACGGGGGTCGCGATCGACCACATCGTCCACGCCACGGGCAGCGCCGGCACCCAGGCCGGCCTGGTCACGGGCCTGCGGGCGATCAACGCGGGCATCCCCGTCCTCGGCATCGGCGTGCGGGCGCCGCAGGCCAAGCAGGAGGAGAACGTCTTCGCGCTGGCCCGGGCGACCGCCGCCAAGCTCGGCTGCCCCGACGCGGTCCGGCGCGAGGACGTGGTCGCCAACACCGACTATGTCGGCGACGGCTACGGCATCCCGACGCCCGGGGGACTGGCGGCGATCGAGATGTTCGCGCGCCTCGAGGGCATCCTTCTCGATCCGGTCTATTCGGGCAAGGGTGCCGCCGGACTGGTCGACCTCGTGCGCAAGGGCCGGTTCCACAAGGGCGAGCGCATCGTCTTCCTGCACACCGGCGGCTCGGTGGCCCTGTTCGGCTACACCGATGCCTTCGCCTACGACCGGCCGGCGGTAGCCGCGGAATGAGCGACGCTCCCGCCAGCGGTTCCGGCGGGCGTTCCCGCCGGAGCTTCACCCAGCAGGAGCCGATCGACGACGCGGCGATCGAGGCGGCCGTGCGCGTCCTGCGCTCGGGCCGGCTCCATCGCTACAATGTGGAGCCCGGCGAGGTCGCCGAGGCGGCACTCCTCGAGGCCGACTATGCCCGCTGGCAGGGTGCCAAGTTCTGCCTCGCCTGCGCGTCGGGCGGCTATGCCATGGCGACCGCACTCCGTGCCGCGGGCCTCCGCGCCGACGAGCCGGTGCTCACCAACGGCTTCACGCTGGCACCCGTGCCGGGTGCGATCGTCGGCGCCGGCGGCCGCCCGGTGCTGGTGGAGATCACCGAGGACCTGGTCCTCGATCTCGCCGACCTCGAGGCCAAGATCGGGTCGAGCGGGGCGCGCTTCCTGCTGCTCTCGAACATGCGCGGCCACCTCACCGACATGGACCGGCTCGCCGCCGTGCTCGACCGGCACGGCGTCGCGCTGATCGAGGACTGCGCCCACACCATGGGGGCGACCTGGAACGGGCGGAAGAGCGGCTCGTTCGGCCTCGCCGGCTGCTTCTCCACCCAGACCTACAAGCACATGAACTCCGGCGAGGGCGGCCTCCTGGTCTCCGACGACCCGGCCTTCATCGCGCGCGCCACGATGCTGTCGGGCTCCTACATGCTCTACGGCCGCCACGGCGCCGGGCCCGATCCGGACGTCTTCGCCGAGATCCGCCTCGACACGCCCAACATGTCCGGCCGCATGGACAATCTCCGTGCCGCGATCCTGCGGCCCCAGATCGCCCGGCTCGACGAGAACATCTGCCGCTGGAACGAGCGCTACCGTGCCGTGGAAGGCGAACTCCGCCGCGCCGCCCCGCCGCTGCGGGTGATCCCCCGGCCGCCGGCGGAGGGCTTCGTCGGCTCCTCGATCCAATTCCTGGTCCCCGGCATCGCGCCGGCCGAGGCGGAAGGGTTGGTCGCCGCACTTCTGGCCAGGGGCATCGAGGTGAAGTGGTTCGGCGCCGCCGAGCCGGCAGCCTTCACGAGCACCCACAGGTCCTGGCGCTACGTGGAAGCACAGGCGCTGCCGCGGACCGACCGCATCCTCTCCGGCCTCTTCGACATGCGCCTGCCGCTCACCTTCTCGGTCGCCGACTGCGAGGAGATCGGCCGGCAGATCGCCGATGCGGCGATGCTGCTCGGTCTGCGGAGCGTCGCGTGAGCGGCACGGCCCCTCCGCGGCGGGTCGGCGTCATCGGCGGCATGGGGCCGGAGGCGACCGTCCTCCTGCTGCAGCGGGTGATCGCGCGCACGCCGGCCGACGACGATTCCGACCACGTGCCGATGCTGGTCGACATGAACACGCAGGTCCCCTCCCGAATCCGGGCCCTGATCGAAGGGACGGGCGAGGATCCCGGACCCGTGCTCGCCGGAATGGCCAGGCGGCTGGAAGCGATGGGGGCCCAGGCGCTGGCGATGCCCTGCAACACCGCCCACAACTACGCCGAGGTGATCCGTGCCGCCGCGTCCGTCCCCTTCCTCGACATGGTCGAGGGAACGGCGGCAAGCCTCGCACGCACGGGCGTCCGGCGGATCGGCCTCCTCGCTTCGCCCGCGGTCCGGATCACCGGCGTGTTCGAGCGGGCGCTGCGGCCGCGCGGCATCGAGACCCTCTACCCCGCGGAAGAGGCGCCGATGCTCGCCGCCATCCGTGCGGTCAAGGCCGGGCGCGACCTCGAGCACGCGCGTGCGACGCTCCGCGACGCCGGCGACGCGCTTCTAGGGGCGGGGGCCGAGTCCCTCGTTGTCGGCTGCTCGGAGTTCTCGCTCATCGCCGATGCGCTCCGCCCGACGGAGCGGGTCGTCGACAGCCTCGACGTGCTGGCCGACGCGGTCGTTGCCTTCGCCCTTTCCGGTAGGGACGGGTCGGCCACCACACAACCAAACCGGATGCCTAGCGGAGAGCGACCATGACACGACGCTTCGAACTCCTCGTCGCCGGCGCCGCCCTTGCGGCGACGGCACTTCTCGCCCAGCCCGCGCTCGCGGCGGAGACGCTCATCATCGGCCATTTCGGCAATCCGACGCCGATGCAGGTCGCGGTCGCCGAGAAGAAGTTCGCGGATGCGACCGGCTGGGACATCGAGTGGCGCAAGTTCAACGCCGGGCCGGAGGTGATCGCGGCCATGGCGTCCGGTGACGTGAAGGTGGCCGAGCTCGGCTCCTCGCCGCTCGCGATCGCCGCCAGCCAGGGCGTCGACCTCGAGATGTTCATGCTCGCGCAGGTGATCGGCACCGCGGAGTTGCTGATCGTACGGAACGGCTCGGGCATCGAGAAGCTCGAGGATCTCAAGGGCAAGCGCATCGCCGTGCCGGTGGGCTCCACCGCGCACTTCTCGCTGATCGGCGCCCTCAAGCATGCCGGCCTTGGCGACACCGACGCCACGGTGATGAGCATGCCGCCCGACCAGATCGCGGCCGCCTGGCAGCAGGAGGCGATCGACGCCGCCTTCATTTGGGAGCCGGTGCAGTCGGAGATCTTGAAGACCGGCAAGCGCCTCGTCGGTGCCGACGAGACCGCCGCCTGGGGCTACCCGACCTTCGACGCCTGGGTGGTCAACAAGGAGTTCGCCGCCGAGAACGCCGACGCGATGGCGAAGTTCGCGCGCGTGATGGACGAGGCGAACGCCGCCTATCTCGCCGACCCCGCCGCCTGGACCGCGGACAGCGCGCCGGTGCAGACGATCGCCGCGCAGACCGGCGCCGCGCCGGACCAGGTGCCGGCGATCCTCGAGGGCTACACCTTCGTGCCACTCGCCGAGCAGGCGGGCGAGAAGTGGCTGGGCTCGGCGCCCGCCACCATGAAGGAGACCGCCGAGTTCCTGAAGCAGGCTGGCCGCATCGACACGGTGGCCGACGACTATTCGGCCTTCGCGACCGTCGAGATCGCCAAGGCCGCGGCGGCCAAGTGATCGGCTGACGATCGGCCGGGGCGAGCAGGGAGAAGGCCGGTGGCGCTCGACATCCGCAAGGCATCCGTCATGTTTCCCGGCGGGAAGAACGGCGGGCCGGTCGAGGCGCTGCGCGAGGTCGATCTCGAGATCGACGACGGCGAGTTCGTGGTCGCCCTCGGCGCCTCCGGCTGCGGGAAGTCGACGCTCCTCAACCTGATCGCCGGCTTCCTCGGGCCGACGGGGGGCCATGTGCTCCTCGACGGCCGGCCGGTCGAGGGTCCGGGTGCGGACCGTGCGGTGGTGTTCCAGAAACATGCGCTGCTCCCCTGGCTCGACGTCGCCGACAACGTCGCCTTCGGCCTGAAGCTGCGGGGCATGCCCGCGGCCGAGCGACGGCGCATCGCCGCCGGATACATCGGGCTTCTCGGCCTCAAGGGGTTCGAGCAGTCGCCGGTCTACATGCTCTCCGGCGGGATGCAGCAGCGGGTCGGCATCGCCCGCGCGCTGTCCTGCGATCCCAGGGTCCTGCTCATGGACGAGCCGCTCGGCGCGCTCGACGCGCTGACGCGGGAAAAGGCGCAGGAGTTGATCCTGCGCGTCTGGGCCGAGACCGCGAAATCCGTGTTCTTCATCACCCACGACGTCGAGGAGGCGCTGTTCATGGGCACGCGGCTGATCGTCATGTCGCCGCGCCCGGGCCGGATCGCGCACCGCTTCGATCTGCCCTTCTCGCGCCGCTTCCTCGACGGTGCCACGGCGCGCGAGGTCAAGGCCTCGCCCGAGTTCATCGCGATGCGCGAGGCCGTGCTGCGGATCATCTTCGCCGACGAAGCGGCGGAGGAGGAGGTCACATGAGCCAGGGGGACCCCTACCCCGCGACGACCGCCCGCGGGCTCCTCGCCCGGCTGTCCCGCGCCCGTCCCACCAAGGCTGGCGAGACCTACGGCGTGCCGGGCCAGGGCGACAGCCTGGTGCTCAGCCTCGGGACGGTCCTGCTTTTCCTGCTCGTGTGGTGGCTGGTCACCGCGCTCGGCATGGTCAAGCCGCTGTTCGTGCCGTCGCCGGCGGCGATCGTCACCAAGTTCGGCGACATCCTCGCCAACGGCTTCACCGGGGCCTCGCTCTTCCACCATGTCGCGATCTCGACCGCCCGCGTCTTCGGCGCCTTCCTGCTCGCCTGCGTCGTCGGCATCCCGCTTGGCCTGGCCATGGGCATGAGCCCGGCCATCCGCGGCATCTTCGATCCGCCGATCGAGTTCTACCGGCCGATCCCGCCGTTGGCCTACCTGCCGCTGATGATCATCTGGTTCGGCATCGGCGAGGTCTCCAAGGTGCTGTTGATCTTCCTGTCGGTGTTCGCGCCCGTGGCCCTCGGGGCGCGCGCAGGCGTGAAGTCGGCGGCGATCGAGCAGATCCACGCCGCCTACTCCTTCGGCGCCACGCGCTGGCAGGTGCTCCGCCACGTGATCCTGCCGGCGGCCCTGCCGGAGATCCTCACCGCCATGCGGATCGGCATCGGCTTCGGCTGGACGACGCTGGTCGCCGCCGAGATGGTCGCGGCCACCCACGGCCTCGGCTACATGGTGCTCTCCGCCTCGCAGTTCCTCCAGACGCCGACGGTGATCCTGGGCATCCTGATCATCGCCGCGATCGCCTACGCCTTCGACCTCCTGATGCGCGCCCTGGAACGCCGGCTCGTTCCCTGGAAGGGCCGGATGTAGCCGCCTCGCCGGGAGACTGACCCATGCAGCATCTGAAGACGGCCGCCGGGCCCGTGCACGGCGGCGGCAGCGACGTGCGCGAGACCGTCGAGCGCATGCTCGCCGAGATCGAGGCCGGGGGCGACGAGGCGGCCCTCCGCTACGCTCGCCACCTCGACCGATTCGAGGGCGAGGTGGTCGTCGGCGAGGCGGCGTTCGCGGCCGCGGAGGCGTCCGTGCCGCAGTCCCTCAAGGACGACATCCGCTTCGCCCACGACAATATCCGCCGCTTCGCGCAAGCGCAGAAGGCGACGATCGCCGACTGCGCGATCGAGGTGCAGCCGGGCTTCTGGGCCGGCCAGCGGCATATCCCGGTGGCAGCCGCCGGCTGCTACGTGCCGGGCGGGCGCTACAGCCACGTCGCGTCGGCGATCATGACCATCACCACGGCCAAGGTCGCTGGCGTGGACCACATCGCCGCCTGCTCGCCGCCGCGGCCCGGCATCGGCATCCCCCCGGCGATCCTGTGGACCATGCGGCTGTGCGGCGCCGACCAGGTTCTCGCCATCGGCGGCGTCCAGGGCATCGCCGCGATGGCGTTCGGCCTGTTCGGCCTGCCCAGGGCCGACATCCTGGTCGGTCCGGGCAACCAGTTCGTGGCCGAGGCCAAGCGCCTCCTGTTCGGCCGCGTCGGCATCGACATGTTCGCGGGGCCCACCGATTCCATGGTCGTCGCCGACGGCACGGCCGATCCGACCACGGTCGCCGTCGACCTCGTCGGCCAGGCCGAGCACGGCTACAACTCGCCGGTGTGGCTGGTGACCGACGACCGCAGCCTCGCCGAGGCCGTGATCGCCTCCGTTCCCGCCCTGGTCGCTGCACTGCCCGAGCCGAACCGGGAGAGTGCGGCGGCCGCCTGGCGCGAACAGGCCGAGGTGATCCTCTGCGCCGACCGCGAGGAGATGGCCGCGGTCGCCGACCGCTACGCGCCCGAGCATCTCCATGTCCAGGCCGCCGACCTCGACTGGTGGCTGCAGCGGCTGCGCGCCTACGGCTCGCTGTTCCTCGGCGAGGAGACCACGGTGGCCTTCGGCGACAAGGCGGCCGGCCCGAACCACGTGCTGCCGACCTCCGGTGCGGCGCGCTACACCGGCGGGCTGTCGGTCGGCAAGTACCTGAAGACCGTCACCTGGCAGCGCGCGACCCGAGCGGGCGTGCGCAGGATCGCCGAGGCCACCGCGCGCATCTCGCGCACGGAAGGCATGGAGGGCCACGCGCGGACCGCGGACATCCGCCTGCGCCGCTTCTTTCCCGACGAGTCGTTCCAGCTCTCGGGTGCCGCCGACGCATGAACGCCGCCTCGCGGCTGGCGGCGGGTTGGCTGGCCGCGACCCCGCTCCTGCGTGGCCTCCTCCTGGCCGGCCTGGTCGCCACCTCGGCGCGCTTTCTGTCCGACCACTACGGCGCGCCGGTCATGCTGTTCGCGCTGCTCCTCGGCATCGCCTTCAACTTCCTCGGCACCGATCCGCGCTTCCAGCCGGGCATCGAATTCGCATCCCGAAGCCTGCTGCGCATCGGCGTCGCGTTGCTCGGCTTCCGGCTGAGCCTGGGTGACGTGGCGGCCCTCGGCGTCGTTTCGGTCCTTAGCCTGGTCGGCCTCGTCGCCGCCACGATCGGCTTCGGCATCCTGCTGGCACCGCTGCTCGGCCGGCGCTGGCGTTTCGGCCTGCTCACCGGCGGTGCGGTCGCCATCTGCGGTGCTTCGGCAGCACTGGCGATCGCCGCCGTGCTGCCGCGCCGCGACGATCTGGAGCGCGACACGCTGTTCACCGTCGTGGCCGTCACCACGCTGTCGACGGTCGCCATGATCCTCTACCCGGTGCTGTTCCGCGCCCTCGGGCTCGACGAGGCGCAGAGCGGCTTTTTGATCGGCGCCACGATCCACGACGTCGCGCAGGTGGTCGGCGCCGGCTACTCGATCGGCGAGCGGGCGGGCGACCTCGCGACCCTGGTCAAGCTCGGCCGCGTCATGCTCCTGCCGGTCGTGCTGCTGGCCATCATCCTGACGCTGCGGGCGTCGGGGACTGCGGCGAGCGGACGGATCGGCCTGCCGGCCTTCGTCGTGGCCTTCGTGGCGATCGTGCTCTTCGACAGCACCGGCCTCGTACCGGTGCCGGTCCGCGACGCCGCCTCGGTCATCTCCCAATGGCTGCTCGTCGTCGCCATCTCGGCGCTCGGCGTGAAGACGTCCTTGAAGGCCATGCTCGACCTCGGGCCGCAGCACATCCTCCTCGTGGTCGGGGAGACGCTGTTCCTGCTCATCGCCGCCCTCAGCGTCGATCTGCTCATCGCCTGAGCGGGCACTGGTGGGCATCGTGTGCCAGCACGACGCGGTGACCATGGCGGTCTCGGGCGCCCCGATCGAGGTGGTCTCACCCTGCGAGGGCACGGGCTATCGCGCTTCGCGCCGATGTCCAGAGCCTCGCCAAGGAGGCCAAGGCCTAACAGGTGCCGTCGAACACGAACGCGGTGCCGCCGCCCGAGGCGCCGGACTTCGCCTCGATCAAGCTGATCGACTACCGCAAGGCCTGGGACACCCGCCTCGGGCGGATCGACCGCGAGCTCGACGAGCTGCCGCCGCGAATCGAAGCTGGCTATCGCGTCAAGGCCAGCCGCCTGGAGCCCCTTGGCCTGGTCTACCTCTGGCCGGCGACGGGCTGATTCGATGGACGCCCTGACCCGCGCCGCCATCGAGGCGCATCTGGAGTGGTTGGGCTTCGTCCAGCCCGTGGGCCTCGTCGTTGCGGCACCTACACTGGTTGAGCGTGGCGTGATCCTCGACCGCAACGCCCGCCCGCGCCAGGAGACCTTTGTCGAGCTACTCGATGCGGAGGAAAGCCGACTGGTCGAGCCGGTTGAACTGTTCACCGCCTTCCTCGGCTGGCAGCCCGACGATCTGGTTGACCCCGACCCGGCTCACGTCCTGCGGCTACCCGAGCTCGGCGTCACCCTCGAGCCCAGCTTCGAGGTGCGCGACCCGGACGGCGGCACGCAGCTCCTGATCCGCCTTGAGCCCGACGACACAGATCTCGACGGCACTATGTCGGAAAGCGTCGATGGCTGGAGCGCCTCGCCGCAGGCCCGCTTCGAGCGGCTGCTACGCGAGACCGGTGTCGCCACCGGCCTCTTGGTCACGCCCGAGGCCATCCGCCTCGTCCACGCCCCCAAGGGCGAGACCTCCGGGCACCTGACTTTCCCGGTCGCAGCCATGGCCACGGTGATGGGCCGGCCGATCCTGGCCGCCATGGACCTGCTGCTGGGCGAGCACCGCCTGTTCCGCGCTGACCCCAAGGACCGGCTGGGCGGGCTGCTGGCGGCCTCGCGCGAGGCGCAGAATACCGTATCGACCAAGCTGTCGGGCCAGGTCTTGGAGGCCCTCTACGAGCTCCTGCGTGGCTTCGTCGCCGCCGATGCGCGCGACCCGGAGCACCGCTTCGCCGCCCTGTGCCGGGACGATCCCGAACAGGTCTATGGCGGCCTCGTCACCACGCTGATGCGGCTGGTCTTCGTGCTCTACGCCGAGGACCGCGACCTGATGCCGGCCGACCCGGCCTACGAGAACTCCTACGGCCTGCGTGGCCTGTTCCGCCAGCTCCAAGACGACGCCGCCCGGGTCGGCGACCTCATGGGCCAGCGCTACGGCGCTTGGCCCGGCTGCTGGCGCTGTTCCGGCTGATCCACAAGGGCGGTGGTCACGACGGCTTCCGCTTCACCGCCCGCAAGGGGCGGCTGTTCGACCCCGAGGCCTACCCGTTCCTCGAGGGCCGCGCCGCGGGCGAGCCCGTGACCGCCGTGCCGATGATCCCGGACGGCACGGTCTGGCGTGTCCTCGAGGACCTGCTGACGTTCTCGACGGCGAGCGGCTGTCCTACCGGACCCTCGACGTCGAGCAGATCGGCTCGGTCTACCAGATTGTCATGGGCTTCACGGTCGAGGTCGCGCCCGGGCCGCGGCGCTGCGCTCCAAGGCCGAAGAGCGGCGCCGCCGTCGTGGTCGACCTCGACGGGCTGCTCGCCACTTCGCCGGACAAGCGCCAAGGGCGCTGAGCGGACCCCGACATCGCCAAGCTCACCGACCGTGAGGCCAAGGCGCTAGAAGGCGGCGCGGAGCGTCGCCGAGCTGGCGGACGCGCTCGCCGGCAAGATCGATCGGCGCCGCCACCGCAGACATCGTTCCGGCCGGCACACCGGTGCTCCAGCCGACCGACGAGCGCCGGCGCTCCGGATCGCACTACACGCCGCGCTCGCTGACGCAGCCCATCGTCGCGCGAGACGCTGCGGCCGATCCTCGAGCGGCTGGGCCCGGAGGCGACCCCAGAGCAGATCCTCGACCTGAAGGTGCTCGACCCGGCCATGGGCTCGGCCGCCTTCCTGGTCGAGGCCTGCCGCCAGCTCGCCGAGGCGTTGGTGCAGCGCCTGGGACGTGCACGGCGCCACGCCCACCCTGCCGCCGGACGAGGACGCGCTGCTCCACGCCCGCCGGCTGGTCGCCCAGCGCTGCCTTTATGGTGTCGACCGCAACGCCTTTGCGGCCGAGCTGGGCAAGCTCTCGCTGTGGCTGGCGACACTCGCCCGCGACCACGAGTTCACCTTCCTCGACCACTGCATCCGCCACGGCGACAGTCTGGTCGGCCTCAACCGCCGGCAGCTCGGCAACCTCCACTGGAGCAAAGAGCCGCCCGACGAAGACCTGCTGGCCGCCCAGCTCAACGACCTCGTCGATCAGCTCGTTGCGGATCGCCTGGGCAAGATTGAAGCGGAGCGCAACCGCATCCGGCAGGCAATGGAAGAACTGAGCGAGGAGGATCTCCGCCCCATCCTGGCCAGGGCGCTTCGACAGCTCGATGACCCGAAGCTGATTGCGGATGCGGTCGTGGCCGCGTTCTTCGCCGGCAACCGGCCGGCGGACCGCTCGCGGGCACTGCGCGAGATGCGCCGGGCTCTTTCCGAGCCGTTGCAGTGGCACGAGATGCTAGAGGCCTATGTTGCTGGCCTGCGCTATGCCGCGAAGCCCGTTACGCCCTTCCACTGGTGGCTCGAGTTCCCTGAGGTTTTTGATCGACTGAACCCCGGCTTTGATGCTGTGGTTGGTAACCCCCCATTCATGGGCGGAACAGTAATATCAGAAAAGCTAGGAATGGGATATTTCGATTGGCTGATAACAAACCATACAGGCGCCGGACATCACTGTGATTTAGTCGCTTACTTTTTCAGAGGTGTATTTTTACTAACACGTGATAGAGGAACATTTGGCCTTGTCGCGACCAACACGCTGTCGCAGGGTGACACGCGAGAGGGAGGGTTATTGCAACTGATCAGGGCAGGTGGAGTAATCTATTCGGTGCAGCGGCGGCTTCCCTGGCCGGGTGACGCAGCCGTTGTCGTTAGCGTTGTGCATGTGGCCAAAGGATTAGATGTTGATAGGAAGCAGATCGACGGGAAGCAGGCGTCTCGCATCAGCGCCTATCTCGTCAATGGTACAATCGATGTAAGCCCATCAAGGCTCGCTGAAAATCCCTATTTCTCGCTTGGCAGTAAAATCTACGGCCAAGGATTTTTGTTTGATGACAATGACGAAGAGATAAGTCCAATTCACGTCATGGAGAGTTTGATTTCTGCATCTCCAGATCATTTACTAAGAATTTTGTCATACGTTGGAGGTGAGGATATTAATTCGAGCCCACGTCAAATATCTAGTCGGTATGCGATATTCCTTAGTGATCTTAAGGAAGAAGATGAGCTAAACGACTGGCCGATTTTGAGAGACATAGTCTATTCAAAAGTAAAACCCGAAAGAGACAAACTTGGCAACAACCCAAATAACATTCCTCTAAAGCGACGGTGGTGGACATACCAAGCACATCGCCCAGAGCTTTATTCACAGCTTGCAAATCTGAGACATTGTATGTGTCTTTCTCAGGTTGGCCAGCACATGGCATTTGCTCTTTCGCCATCAAACGTGATATTTGCCCATACTGTTGTTGTAATCGCTCTAGACACCCACGCCGCCTTCTGCGCCCTCCAGGCCCGACCCCACGAACTCTGGGCACGGTTCTTTGGTTCGTCGATGAAGGACGACTTGCGCTACACCCCCTCCGACTGCTTCGAGACCTTCCCCTTCCCGCCAGAGCTTCGCAGACCGACCCAGCGCTCGAAGCCGCCGGCGAGGCCTACTACGATTTCCGCGCCGAGCTGATGGTCGCGCAACGACGAGGGCCTGACCAAGACCTACAACCGCTTCCACGACCCCGACGAGCGCTCGCCCGACATCCTCGAGCTGCGCGAGCTGCACGCCGCGATGGACCGCGCCGTCCTCGACGCCTACGGCTGGACCGACCTCCCCACCGACCTGCGAGTTCCTCCTCGACTACGAGGAGAGGACGAGGAGGACGGCAGGCGCCGCGCCGCAAGAAGCCCTGGCGCTACCGCTGGCCCGACGACTTCCGCGACGAAGTCCTCGCCCGCCTCCTGGCGCTGAACAAGGAGCGGGCGGAGGAGGAGCGGCTGACACACGGCGGCGATCAAAGGCGCGGGCGCCTCACAAGTGGTTAATTCATTTGGCCCAACGTCCTTCTATGCGGCCGGCCGCTTGCAAGGCTTAGGGCTGCTCGCTTAACTGCGGGTTATAGTGCGTCATAAGATACGGACGGGGAAGGTGATGAAGGAAGGAGCGGTCCTGAGCTGGTGGGAGACGCACCGCGGAACCCTGGAGAAATACGACCCGTCGGCCGTCGCTGCCGTCGACAATGACGCCAACCGACTTCGCGCCATACTGCGGCGCCCTGAGGAGATTGTTGTCTGCGTGCTCGGCCAAGCGGCCGTCGGCAAGAGCACGCTGCTCAATGCGCTCGCGACGGGTACGGACACGGTTCTTCCTGCCGGTGGTATCGGGCCCCTTACCGCGATCGCTACGGAGCTTCGCTACAGCCCGGAGCCGTACTTCGACGTCCGCTATCACGACCGGAAGGTGCTGGACGGCATCCGGCTGGCGCTCGAGGGCGAGCTGCGCCGCCGGGGCCGGGTATTGGTTGATGAGGGCATGACAGAGCCGGAAGCTGGCGAGGTCGAGAATCCGCTGGATGTCCTGCAGATCGACGCAGACGATGACAAATCGACGTCGAACAAAGCGACGGTGGAGGACGTCAATCATCATGCAGCGGTAGAGCGGGAGAGAGACAACCGTACGGACGAGCTGATCCGTCAGGTCAGGCAGGTCGTCAAGGGCAATCAGTTTGGTGACGATGATCTGCCGGAACTCGTCGCAGGATTCCGCTTAGCCCTAGGTTTAGCATCAAGCCCGCTGTTACCGAAGCTCTGCGAAGCGGACGAAAAGCGATGCCGTGAGGTCGGCGCAGCCCTTGCTGTGGGCCGTAGTGGACAGTCCGCGCGCTACGAGCGGTCGCGATTAGAACGGGCGTTCCTGCCGAAGCTGAAGGATCATGTGACCGGTCCGCTAGCGCCGCTCATCAGCGAGTTGAAGGTTGGCTGGTCTTCCGACTTGCTACGCCAGGGCATCGTCTTCGTCGACCTTCCCGGGGTCGGCATCGCCAGCGACCGTTACCGCTCCGTGACAGCCGAGTACATTCGACAAAAGGCACGCGCGGTCATTCTCCTCGTCGATCGAGCCGGCCCCACTGAGGCCTCGGTGGAGCTGATTCGGGAAAGCGGCTACTGGGATCGCCTGCTTCTGGCGTCGGATGATCCAAATAGTGATCCGTGCGACCTCCTACTCGCCGTCTCAAAAATCGATGAGGTCGCGCGCGAGGAGCGGCGGCAGTATGAATCCTTGCCGCCTTCTGAGCGCCCCAAACTGCGTGACATCTTCCTCCGGCTCCGTGCGGAGGCCGAGCAAAAGATGCGTGATCAAGCTGCTTCTTGCTTCAGCAAACTGTCGTCGGCTCAGAGCGATGACGAGTCGGTCCGGACGGCGCGTGAGGCAGCCGGACAGGCCCTGCTCGATTTGCTAGCCGTGTTTCCGCTGTCGGCGACAGAGTATCGCGATCTGCTCGTCCAGGACGAGGAATCAAGACCGTTTATCCAAACTCCCGAGGAGTCGGGAGTCCTGGCGCTGCAGGAGCACCTAAAGGCTCTTGCGGCCAAGCACAGGCAGGTTCTGCAGCAGCAGCGCAGCGACGTTGCAGATCGTCTGGCGCGGACAGCTCTTGCTGTGACTGACCGGATCCATGCAACCTGGACGGACCAGACCCGGGCGAGCAAGGAGGCGGCCAAGCTCCGAGAAGAGCTCGATCGGTTTCTGGAGCCCAAGCGGCGCGAGCTCGCCAATCGGGAAGGAGCGTTTCGGGAGTTCGTCGAGACTTCCTACACAACGCGGATTGATGACTTGGTGGCGCGCATTCAGGGCGTGGCGCAGGCGGAAATTGCTCAGTTCCTGAGCGAGCTCCGGTCACTGCACTGGGCGACGCTCCGCGCCACGGTAACCCGCGGCGGGAGCTGGGTGGCCGGTATCAACCGTCGGCTGGACCTCCCAGCAAGCCTTGCACAGCGCTTCCAGGAGCCAACGGCGGCCGTGTGGGGCCAGACATTGCTGAAAGACGTGCGGTCCCGCACGAAGCAGCACGCCTCGGCGCTGGAGCAACTCATTCTCGAGGTGTGTACCTGGGGCGAAGAGTATGCCGCTACGGAGAGCCAGCAGGCCAATCTTAAGGCCAACCGCCAGCTCGCCAAGGATCAGGCCGCCCGCCTCGGGCAGGTCGGCAAGGACGCGGTCGACGAGCTCAGGGCAGTGGTCAAGCGCGACCTGATGGAGCAGATCTCGGCTCCAATGCGTCAGGCGTGCCTTGAGTTTGTGGAACGCGGCAACGCACAGGGTGCCGGAGTCAAAATGCGGATTCTCCAGCTTTTCGCCGAGCTGGGTCAGGCCGCGGTCACCGCCGCGGCAAAGCCGACGACCCGCATTCTCAAGGGGCGCTATGGCGAGGTACGACAGGAAATCATCGTGGCGCTGAGCGACTGGGGCGATCCTCTCCAGAAGGCCGCCGATGCAATCGTTGAGGGTGACGAGGCACGCAGCAGACGCGAGAGTGAAGCCCAACAGCATCTCGTCATAAAGGAGCTGGCCGCAATAGTGGCGAGTAGCCCCGTGCCGAAGCCTTCCGTGACGGTGGGAACCACCTAATGCATCCGCTGATGGTCAACTACCAGGGTGAGCCACGTGCTATTGTCGCCGAGCTGCCTTACCTGGGCCTGAGAGTTTTTACACTCGCGGGCTTGCCCCGGCGCGCGTACGCCGATAGCGAGAAACATCTTGCACCACCACTTCTAGATCCGCTCGTCGACGCTCGGCTAACCGAGCCCTTCATGACACCCGTCGAAGCCGCCCTGCAGCGCGCGGCCTCGGGCGAGAGCTGGCTCGCACCGACACGCCGCGCCCAGCTATCCCTGCTGGCTTGGTTCATTCTCGCCGAAGATCGCCAGCGCCGTCTTGTTGTGCGGGAGGTGGCGCCCCTCATGCACCAGCTCTCTCTGGTCGAGCATGTCCTCGGGAGCTCCGACCTGTCGCGCGTGCTGATCGGCGACGAGGTGGGCTTGGGTAAGACGGTCGAGGCAGGACTGATTGCCCAGCGCCTCCTAGCTTCGCGAGCCGACCTTCGTGTACTCTATCTGGCCCCTGCACGCTTGGTCCGGAATGTCAGCGCGGAGTTCCGACGGCTCGGTATGGATGCGCGGCGCTGGGTCGCGGGAGCCGAGAGCGACGCCCGCGTTGAAGCGGACCGTATCGTCATCGCCAGTATTCAAAAGGCCGTTCGGGAGAACAACGCTTCAGAACTGCTTCGGTCAGGGCCTTGGGACCTGCTGATCGTTGACGAGTGCCATCATCTCTCAGACTGGGCACCCGGAGGTGGCAGCCCAAACGCGGGCTATAAACTCGTCCGTGACCTGCTGAAAGTTCAACGGCCCGATAGCGGCCGGCTGCTACTACTGAGCGGAACACCTCATCAGGGCCATAAGGCCCGATTCGAGAACATCCTTGAGCTGCTCCGCCGAGATCACGAGGAGCTGAAGCAGGTCGCCGGTCGAGTGATCTTCCGAACCAAGGAGTCCATTCGCGACTGGCACGATCGTCCCCTCTTTCCGAGCCGGGATGTACGCAAGCCAAGGGTTGTTGAGCTCGGTGGGCCATGGGCTACCTTTTATGAAGCGATATCGGCTCTTTACGATGGAGCGTCGGCCGGGAGCGAGCGCGCCGCGCGGGCGCGGGCGGGCGGCTGGGCCAAGGGCCAGGCGCTCCAATGGGCGGCATCGAGTGTGGAGGCTGGGCTTGGGTTCCTCACCCGTCTGGCGATCAGACGTCTGCGCTGGACCCCAGAGCATCCAGACCTAAGGGATGCACTTGCCGCCCTACGGCCTTATCGTGGCGGATCCCCAACAGAACCTGTACTGGCCTTGTACACACGCCTCTTGAAGCAGATGGGCCTACTCACTGAACTCGAAGACACAGAAGAACTGCACGACGGCGATGAAGAGCAGTGGTCGCCTGACCCAATCTTCCTGGCCCAACTACTCAAGCAAGGAATCAATCTAAAGCACACCCGGGCTGATGCCGCAAAATGGGACGTAATGGCCAGCGTTCTAGACGAAAGCGCGGGCGAGAAGGTCGTTCTATTCTGTCAGCCGGTCGAAACAGTTCGGGTCGTCGCTCAAGAAATCGAGCAGCGATACGGCGTAAGGCCCGCGATCATCATTGGTGGACAAACAAACTCCGAGCGCGACACGGAGGTCGCCCGCTTCCGTTCACGGCAAGGCCCTTGCTTTCTCGTATCCTCCCGTGCCGGCGGGGAAGGTATCAACCTCCAGGTTGCGCGGCGCTTGCTGCATCTTGACATTCCGTGGAATCCAATGGACCTCGAGCAACGGGTCGGTAGGATTCATCGCTTTGGATCCCGCCAAACCGTCATCGTCGATACCATAGTTGTCGCCAACACGAGAGAAGAAGATGCATATCGCATCGCTCGTGATAAACTCCGATTGATCGCTGGAGAATTGGACCCCGAGAAATTCGAGTTGCTGTTTAGCCGGGTGATGAGCCTAGTACCTCCCGAGGAACTGGCGGATATTCTAAGCGAATCTTCCTTCGGGCACGTTGAGAGCGATACGGCAACGCAAATCGCCAGCATTGTTGGGCTCGGGTTTCAGCGTTGGAGAGATTTCTCGACTAAGTTTGCTGAAGGAGGACGACAGATCGCAGGCTTGAAACCAGGTGCCGCGGATTGGGGTGATGTCCGAGATTTCTTGCGCCGATGTTTAGGAGCTGCCGACGGGACACCTGCTACTAAGCCAGTGTTTTCGCATAGAGGCAACGACATCGTTTCAGGAGAAACCTCCGTTGCTACTGTTAGAGTATTCGATGGCACGTTCGTCTGCGATGAAACTGACGGACTTCCGGCCTATGACGCGTACGGTCAAGTATTGCCGAGACTTGGTACCGAGGATCGCCGTATTTTAGCAGAGAACTCGGATCCGTTTATCTGAGAGTCCGCAGAATCGTGCAGGCGCAATTCGCCTCTCAAGAATACAATGGAAGCTTCCTATTGTTGGGAAGACGGCTACTGTGTTGTTTTTCGTGTCGCAGCGCTTGGAGATCATCGCAGGAAACGCAGAAGATCGTGACCTAGAGTTGCATGGCTTTGTTATCAACGCGGACAGGTCGACCTACGGCATCAGAGAAGATGAATTGGCCGACCTCGTCCGAAGTATCGCTTCGGCTGAGCGTCAAACTTCCCCAGAATCTGATTGCCTAATGGATTGGCTGGAAGAAGTACAAGCGGAGATTGCGGCTCAAATTCGGACAGGAGATACGGGCAGCGGATTATCGGACAGAATCAAAGCGGTATGGCCAATTGCGTGTTTCGTCATTTCTACCACTCAATAGCGTGGTTTTGTAGTAGGATGTCTTTAGACGCGGAGAGCGGGCGAGGAATGTTATGCTGGTAGGTACCTTTTCGCTGCAGAACTTGTTTGATCGCAACGTCCATCACGTCGTGCCGCTCTACTAGCGCCCCTACGTTTGGGGCCGAGAACAGCAGTGGGAGCCGCTCTGGGAGGACCTCCGGCGCCTTGCCGAGTGCCTGCTGCTCGGGCAGCCCGTGCGGGCTCACTTTCTCGGCGCCACGGTCCATGAGAAGGCGGCCGTGCCGCCGGGCCAGATCGAGATCCGGCTGGTGATCGACGGCCAGCAGCGTCTGACGACGCTGCAGCTCCTGCTGAAGGCCTTCCAGGACGTGGCCCTCGCCAAGGGCCTGGACAGCTTCGCCCAGGCTTTGGCCAATCTCACCCGCAACAACCACCCCTTAATCACGAAGGTCGAGGAGCGATTCAAGGTTTGGCCGACCAACGCCGACCGCCAGGAGTTCCGGCGCGTCATGGAGGCGGGCTCTCCGGCTGCGCTGAAGGAGGTTTGCGGAACCAAGCAGTCGGCGGCAAGGATCGGCCGGCCGCTGCCCGACGCCTACCTCTACTTTGCCGGGGTCATCGACATTTGGCTCGGACAGAGTGAGGCGGAGCCCCGCGTGCGCGCGCTCTACAGCGTGCTCTACCAGGAGCTGCGGCTGGTCGTCATTGACCTGGACGACAAGGACGATGCTCAGCTCATCTTCGAGACACTGAACGCTCGCGGCACACCGTTGCTGGCAGCCGATCTCGTCAAAAACGCCCTGCTCCAGGAAATTCGTGCCAAGGGTGGCCCGGCCGACGATCTCTACCAGCAGCACTGGATGCCGTTCGACACGGATGCCGGCTACTGGCGCAAGCTCATCGGCCGGGGCCACGCCCAGCGTCCGCGCATTGACGTGTTTCTGCAGCATCTGCTGACGCTCAAGACCAAGCTGAGGTGCCGGCTGCGCACCTTTATGCCGCCTATCGCGACTTCGTGCGTGACCAGCCGGACGTCGCCGAGACGCCCGAGGCCCGCTTGGCCAGCATCCAACGCTATGCCCGGATTTACCGCCGGTTCGACGATACCGCGCAGCAACCTCGGATCGCCTTGTTCTTCGAGCGGCTCGGTGTCATGGAGATCGGGACGGCCTACCCGTTCCTGCTCGAGTTGATTGCTCGTCTAGGCGCTGAAGAAGCTCGTATCGTCGCGGTGCTCGGCGACGTTGAAAGCTTGCTGGTACGCCGGATGGTCTGCCGGCTGAGCACCCGCGGCTACAATCGCCTGTTCCTGGACCTCGTTAGCACTCTCCACCATGCGTCGAGCGACGTCGAGGGCGCCCTGCGGGCAAAGATACTGTCAGCCACGGCCGAATACGACCGCTGGCCGGATGACAGCGAATTCAGGTCCGCCTGGACCACGAATGCACTCTACGAGAACCTTACCCGGCCCCGCCTACGGCTGCTGCTGGAGGCGCTGGAGGCGGCACTGCGCAGCGAGTTCGCCGAGACCAGCAACGTCCCGCGCTGGCTCACCGTTGAGCACATTCTGCCCCGGTCCTGGTCCACACATTGGCCCCTGCCGGAAGGACCGTCGCCGATCGAGGCGCAACTGAAACGGCAGTCCGCGCTGCACACCATCGGCAACCTGACCCTTCTGAACCAGAAGCTGAACCCGTTTGTCTCGAATGGCTCCTGGGTCGGAAAGCGGCAGGCCCTGGCCGAGCACTCGGTCCTTAAGCTCAACCGCGACCTTTGCGAGCATGAGGTTTGGGACGAGATCGCCATCCGGGAGCGATCGGCTCGCCTCTTTGAGCTGGCCCTGGAATGCTGGCCCCGGCCGACACCGGTCACCACATTCCAAGCCGAGGCGGCATGACCCAGGGGAACCCGGCATGACCACCAGCAGCGATGTCCGCGCCCGTCTCGTCCGCGAGCTCGCCCTGGATCTGGTGGGCCCCCGCAACGACGATCCCGAGCTTGCCGCAGAGCTTCTACCGGACCCGCCGTCGCGCTGGTATCTGACCGGGTACCTCGTTCCACTGGGCGCACCGGAGCGCCAGAAGGAGCCCGATCCTCAGGAGGCGATGGAGGTCGGCGAGGCGGGCGGCGGTGACGACGGTGCCGTCCCGGAGCGGGGCTCCGGCCGCCGGTCGTGGCTGCCATCCTCAATGGGCTTGAGCGTCCTGGTCGAGGACGACACAACCGAGCTCGAGGTGACCGCCCGCTGGGCCGACTACGTCAACCTTGGCCAGGCGAGAAAGGATTGTGTCACTCAAATCGGCACGATCGATTTAGGGGCTGCCGCTGGCCCGGCCAACCTCGCCGAGAACGGTGACTTTGCGGCAGACGATGCGGTCCAGGAAGATGGGTCGGCTGCTCCCGTGGCCCTAGCAACCGCGGATAGCCATGCCGAGGCGAGCGATGGCAAGGTATGGCGCGCGAGCACCTATGGGCCGTGGCAGCGGAGAGGCCGTGAAGGCACCTTGCGGGTGCCCCTGGTGTCGGGCAAGCCGTTGGCGATTGCGGGCAGCGGTGGCCTGGAGATCTCCTGCCACGTGCGCTCGACCAAGATCCGCACCGATGCAGGCGAGCACCAGGTGCAGGCGGTGTCGCTGTTCCTGGTCAACCGCCGCGCGGCCATCGACGTGGCGGGCCGCGAGGATGAGGCCAGCATCTTTCAAGCGGAGCTGGAGGTCGCGGCCGAGCAGCCGTTCGTCGCCCGCCCGGACCTCACCGGTCACGGCATCAGCGACACCGACGCCCGCATCGGTGACCTGCACTACCGCGACGTCGTCGAATGGACAGTCGGCCACAACGTCTCGGTCATGCCGCTGGGCGAGCCCATACAGGCGTGCCGGAGGGTACGCACCGCTTGGCTGCCGCTGGCCCATGTACCGCGCGTGGTGCCGGGCGATGTTGGCACCGAGGTTGAGCTAGCCATGGAGAAACTGGCCGAACTCCCCGACGCGGCCGCAGCCGCGAGCGCTTTGGATCGGCTGCCCACCCTATATGAGGCCTGGATCGCCGGCCAGAAAAAGAAACTGGGCGGACTGTCGGCCAGACGGCGTGAGGTGGCTGACGGGCTTCTGCAGCAGGCCGGAATCGCCGCGGCGCGCGTGCGTTCTGGCATTGCCCAACTCGCCGATCCTCGGGCGCTCGATGCGTTCAGGACCATGAACCGGGCCATCGCAGCGGCCGCGCGCCGGCAAAGGCCGGACGAGACGCCACGCTGGCGACCGTTTCAGCTCGCATTCATCCTCCTCAATCTTGAGGGCCTGGTGTCGCCTACCCACAAAGACCGAGAGACGGTCGACCTGCTGTTCTTTCCCACCGGCGGCGGAAAGACCGAGGCCTATCTAGGCCTCGCCGCGTTCGTCCTCGTCTGGCGTCGGCTGATCCACCCCGGGCGGCAGGGCTGCGGCCTCGCCGTGCTGATGCGTTACACTTTGCGGCTGCTTACCCTCGACCAGCTCGGCCGCGCCGCGGCTGTCGTCTGCGCTCTGGAGCTGGAGCGCCGCGGCGATCCAAGCCGCCTGGGCGACTGGCCGTTCGAGATCGGACTTTGGGTCGGCCGGGCGGCCACGCCGAACCGGATGGGTGCGGATGGCGACCGCGACGACACTACTGCGCGCGCCCGTGTGCTGAGCTACAAGCGCGACAGCTCGCGCTATCCGCCGATACCGATCAGCTCATGCCCCTGGTGCGGCACCGAGTTCGACCAGCATAGCTTCCAGCTTGTGCCCGACATGAAGCGGCCGGTTAACCTCGAGCTGCGCTGCAAGAACCGCAAATGCGAGTTCGGACCGCTCCGGGCCTGCCCGTGCTCACCGTGGACGAGCCGATCTACCGCCGCTTACCGGGCTTCATGATCGCCACCGCCGACAAGTTCGCGGCTATGCCCTGGGTTGGCGAAGTTGCCTCGTTCTTCGGTCGCGCTGACCGCGGCGACCAGAGCGGCTTCTACGGCCCGGCCGACCCGTCGGCGGGTATCCGCTGCCAGCCCCGCTGCCGCCACCCGATCTGATCATCCAGGATGAGTTGCATCTGATCGCCGGACCGCTGGGCTCGATGGCCGGCCTGTACGAGACGGCGCTCGAAGCGCTGTGCGTGCGTAAGGTTGGCGAAGTGTCGGTGCGCCCCAAGATCGTGGCTTCAACGGCGACTGTCCGGCGCGCGCAGAGGCAGATCCAAGCCCTGTTCGACCGCCCCCAGACCGCGATTTTTCCGCCACCCGGCCCGGATCGGCGCGACAGCTTCTTCGCGTACAGCATCGAGACGCCCAGCGAGGCTAGGCTCTACCTGGGCGTCGCAGCGCCGGGACGGAGCCCCAAGGTCATCTTCCTGCGCATCGCCACGACGCTGGCGGCGATCGCGCGCAAGGCCTGGGAGGAGGCCGGCGGCAAGGTGCCAGGTAATCCGGCCGACCCGTACATGACCCTCGTCAGCTACTTCAACGCACTGAGAGAACTCGGCAGCGCGCGTCGTATCGTCGAGGACGAGGTACGCACCCGCGCGACAGGGTATTCCAACCGCCTGCGCATCGGCGAAGCCCTCCCGCGATTTGCCGACCGGAAGCTGGGCGATCCCGTGGAGCTCACCTCGCGCGAGGACACATCCAAGGTTGCCGCAGCCAAAGCCCGGCTCGCCACGCCGTTCAATGGGGCCAAGCCGGTCGACGTGGCGCTGGCCACCAACATGATCTCCGTTGGCCTCGACGTCGTCCGCCTCGGCCTGATGCTCGTTTCTGGCCAGCCGAAGACAGCCGCGGAGTACATCCAGGCAACCAGCCGCGTGGGCCGCGACCCTGAGCGCCCCGGCTTGGTCGTAACGCTGCTGAACCTCAACAAGCCGCGCGACCGCTCGCACTACGAGCGCTTCGTCCGCTGGCATGGCGCCTTTTATCGCTCCGTGGAGGCCATCAGCGTGACGCCATTCGCGCCTCGAGCGCTGGACCGCGGCCTCGCCGCCGTCACGATCGCGCTCGCCCGCCTTGGCGATGCTGATTTCACGCCGACCGACGCCGCCGATGAGGCCGATCCAAGGCGAGCGGATCTCGACTTCGTCGTCACCGCCATTGGACAGCGAGCCGGCTCTGCCAAGGGAGCGAAAGTGCGAGCGCTCACAGCCAGCCTATTGGACGACTGGGCCGCCCTCGCCCACGCACGCAAGTCCGATGGGACCTCGTTTGGCTACACGTCTGCCCCCGGCATTTCCAAGGCGCTGCTCCGCGAGATGCTCGATCCGGAGCTTGCGCTCGCCAGCGACCGGGAGAAGCGTTTTCGAGCACCGCGCTCGCTGCGCGACGTGGAGCCTAGCGTGCTCTTGACGAAGCACGCCCCGAACGGTGCCGATATCAAGGATGATGCCTGATGAAGGACTTCCTGCGCCAGAGCCAGGTGCTGACAACCTTTGGCCCCGGCGCCATGGTCGACCTGCCGGACCGAGCGGTGCTGATCGAAGGATTGCAGAGCTGGCGCTATGGCGATCGCAAGGAAGAGATCCACGAGCCGCGCCTCCGAGCCAAGCTGATGCGCACGCTGCAACTACTAGACGTCCGGCTGGTGAAACCGCCACCCTTCGACGAGCGCCCCGGCGCCAAGCGCGCCTCGATCGGAGCGCGGATCTTCCCCGAGTGGTTCCTGGTACAAGAGGCAAAGGCGACTGGCCCAGGAGGCCAGTGGCGGAGGCGCCGACTGTTGCGCTTCGACGCCCTGGCCAATGGCAAGTTCAGGGACGACACAACACGACCGACGCGGACCGTCCAAGTGGTGCCGGTACGGTTCGTCTGCGGCTGCCCGCGCGGGCACCTCGATGAGCTCGACTGGCGCGTATTCGCACACCGCGGCACTGGCCCCTCCTGTGGCCGGGCAATGTGGCTCGAGGAGCGCGGCACCAGCGGGGACATCTCCGAAACAGTTGTCGGCTGCGAGTGCGCGATCGCGCCTCGCCCCCTTTACGATGCGCTCGGCTTCGACACGCGCGCACTCGGTACCTGCAAGGGTCGCCGCCCGTGGCTCGGCCCGCATACCGAAGAGGACTGCACTCAACCTCTACGGCTCCTGGTTCGCAGCGCGAGCAACGCCTATTTTCCTCAGCTCTTCAGCGTGATCTCGCTGCCTCAGGACTTCGTTTCCGGCGCAGAACGGCTCGACCCGGTTTGGAATATCCTCCAGGCCGTCGATGACGTCACCAAGCTGGCGATCTTCCGGACCATTCCGGACGTTGCGAAGGCCATCGACGGGCTGACGGATGCAGATGCATTCGCGCTAATTCAGAAACGCAGGGGACAGGGTGCTGCCGGACCGGACCTGCCGGTTAAGGTGGCTGAGTTCGACCTGCTTGATGTCGCAGTCGGGACGCGCGGCAAGGATGGACCGGAGAGCCCGTTTTATGCCGAGGCACTGTCTCGCAGCGACTGGGACATCGGCGCGCCGGCATTGCAGCGGCTGGAGCGGGTAGTGCTCGCGCATCGCCTGCGCGAGGTGGTTGCCCAGGTCGGCTTTACCCGCTTCGAGGCTGCCGGCGCGGATGCCAACGGCGAGCTAGATTTGGGTGTCGAGACGGCGGCTCTCGACGTCAATCGTGAGTGGCTCCCGGCCATCGACAATCGCGGCGAGGGCATCTTCCTCGTATTCCGGCCCGCTGACATCCAGGCTTGGCTCGCCCGCGGTGCCGTCAAGCAGCGCGCGGCCTTGCTGATGCGCGGCTGTCAGCAATGGGAGTTGGAGCGACCGAAGTCGAAGCGGAATTGGCCGGGCGCCGCCTACGTCATGCTCCACTCGCTCTCGCATCTGCTGCTGACCCAGATCGCGCTGGACTGCGGTTACCCGTCAGCGTCGCTGCGGGAGCGGGTGTACGCCCTGCATGAAAAGAGCATGTATGGTATCTTGATTCACACCGGGACGTCCGATGCG
This sequence comes from uncultured Alphaproteobacteria bacterium, assembly GCA_963720725.1. Lineage (GTDB taxonomy): Bacteria > Pseudomonadota > Alphaproteobacteria > Geminicoccales > Geminicoccaceae > Benzoatithermus. Next base: position 34,901 of record CAVRGN010000013.1, on the reverse strand, counting down.
GAGGGCGGGCTGGTCGAGGCCGGGCGACGAGTCGGAGAGCACTTGTTGTCGGCGCTTGAGGCGGCGAGGTTGTGCTCCAATGACCCTGTTTGTGCCGAGCATGACCCGACCGCGGCCCATGATCCACTTCGCCTTCACGGCGGTGCCTGTCACGGGTGCCTCTTGATAGCGGAGACAAGCTGCGAGCAGCGCAACGACTGGCTGGACCGGGCGCTGGTGGTGCCCACCGTCACCACCCCGGGCGCGGCATTCTTCGCTTGAGTGGACCAATTCCACATCTTCGCGCCTTGCAGCATTCGACTCTAGCCACCCTAAGTGTCGCACTACGAATGGGAACAATAGTTGCGCCAGCTTCACGCTTCACGGTGCAGCACGCAGCACCGGATAGCTGTAACGCGGCAGCGGACGAGCTCGCTGCCTTAATCAACGCTGGGCTGAAGCCGGAGCATGCCGCATTGCTTCTGGATACTGTACTGGTTGAGCGGGCTGCAGGCGGAGACGCTTGCCTACTTGACCTAGTTACCACCGGACCAGAGCTTTCCGTCCGGAGTTGTAATACGGCTGTAGTCGTTCGCGATCTGTTTGCTTGCGCTGAAAACCGGGTCTTGGTGGTCGGCTTTGCCGTGTATCAAGGTCGTAAAGTATTCGCAGCTCTGGCCGAGCGTATGGTGCAATATCCGGGCCTAGCAGTCCGCCTCTGCCTGGATATCTCGCGCCGCCATGGCGATACCTCCAGCAACGACGCTATCCTGCGCCGGTTCAGTCGACGCTTCGTCACGCAGGAATGGCCCGGTCAAGCGGTGCCAGAAATCTTCTACGATCCCCGAGCGCTTCTTTTTGATGACCAGTCGCGCGCCAGCCTACACGCAAAGTGCATAGTGGTGGATAGCACGATAGCTTTTGTGGGATCTGCCAACTTGACAGAAGCTGCCCAGCTTAGAAATATTGAGATTGGTCTATTGGCGCGCTCTCGGGAGATTGCCAGCGCAATCGAGCGTCATATTGACAAGCTGATTGGCGACGGCCTCCTGCTTCGTCTCGCCGCCACCTAGCCGTTGCTGGGCCGGCCGACGGAACGGCGAGGTTGCGCCTGCTTGAGGCCACACCTCAGGGCCAGCTCTGGATCATGGTGTGGTCGGGATCGACGACGACCTCGCCAATCTGCGCCGGCGCCTCGCTGCGCGGCAGCCCGGGCTGCGGGCGGCCGTCCTTGATGAAGGCATCGATGTCGGCCGCGACCTGCTCGGGCGCACCCCACTGCGTGTTATGGCCGATGTCGTCCTCCTGCACGCCCGAGGCCGGCAACGGCCGCAGGCCGTACTGCTTCCAGAACGCCTTGGTTCCGTGGTCGTTGGCTGCCGCCGCCAGCGCCGCCTTGATCTCGGCCTGGTCCGGGTCGGCGAGGAAGATGCTGTCCTGTGTCCCCCAGAGCACCAGCGTCGGCACGGCGAGCGCCGGCAGGCGCGCCCGGTTGTCGGTGGCGAGCAGCGCCTTGGTGGCGCCGATCCAGGTGCCTAGCTTCACCGCCGCGGTTTCCGGCGTGTAGGGCTTGAGGAACGCTTCGGGCGCCACCGGGTCGACCACCCAGTTCTTGGCCATCCACTCCATGGCGTTCGGATCCGCGTCGAGCGGGGTCAGCTCGTAGAAATCATCCGGGTACTTCTTGCCTTTGGCCTCCAGCGCCGCCTTCCAACTGCCCTCGACCGGCTCCTTCAGCACGAAGTCGCGCAATGCCACATTGTCCACCCCGCGCGCCGCGGTCGCGACCAGGACCGTCCGCTCGACCAGCTCGGGACGGTCCAGCGCCACCTGCTGCACGACGAAGCTACCAAGCGAATGCCCGGCCAGCGTCGCTCTCGCGATCCCCTTGGCGGCGATGAAGGCCTCAAGGTCGGCAGCGAAGTCGGTCATGCGGAAGCACTTTTCGGGCGCCGGCGCGCACTCGGCCACCGCTGGCATCGAGCTCGCCCCGTGGCCCCGCAAGTCGATCGCGAGGACGTGCAGGGCCGGATCGAGCTGATGCAAGGCGTCCATGGTCGTCGACCAGGAGCGGCTGCTGTCGGTCAGCCCGTGAACCAGGATCACGGCCGGGCCGTCCGTGGGCCCGGTCTCGAGATAGGCCATGTCGATCCCGGTTGGCAGCGCGGTCCGGCATTTCGGTCCGTCGATGCTGGGGCAGGCATTCTCGCCATGGACGGGAAGGCTCCCCGCCAGAAGCCAGGACCCCAGGACGAGACTCGCCATCCTCGCAGTCCGCCGGACCATGCTCTATCCTCCGCCGTGTTCCTCGCGCCGCCGCAGTCTGCCCCCGATTGCGCTCCCGCCTCAAGTGCGGCTCTGGTACGCGCCGATCCCCGGGCCGCCCGTCGATGCCGTCCCAGAGCATCGCCCGTTACGCCAGCGTGACCGACACACGGCCTTGCGCTGGCGACCGCCACACGAACCGATCGCACGCCAAGCGCTTGCTGAACAGACCATTCCTCGATCGAGAAACCCGAACCTGCATACCGGCCCGGCTCGGATTCCGGCATACGCGTCAGAGCGCGATGATGAATACCGCGCGCTATACGGGACCATCGTCGCCGTCCCGATCCAGGCTCCGATCGTCGGTGACGCCTTCGTCTGCAACATCGGCGACTGCCTGATGCGTTGGACCATCGACATCTACGTCTCAACGCCCCATCGGGTCGCGAGCCCGGGCGGTCGCGACCGGCTGTCGATCGCCTTTTTCCTCGACCCCAACCCCGACGCAGTGGTTGAATGTCTGCCCCGCCGCACCGGCCCCGACCGGCCGCCGCGCTATCTGGCGATTACCGGTGCCGAATATCTGCGCGAGCGTCTGGACGCGACCTATGCCCACCACCGCGCGGGATAGCCGCGGTCCTGGCAGTGGGTCTATCCGGCATTATAGAGCTTGCTGTCAAAGTAGGCGCCGTCCACCTCGACGTGCCTCTTGGGCTGGTACTTCGCCTGATCGGCCGCCATCGCCTCGCCCAGGTTGTGGGCCAGGACGAAGGCCGACTTGTAGGACACGTCCAGATCGCGGCCGAGCTCCTGCCGCAGGAGGTGGAGCCCGCCGCCATGCTGCAGCGTCCGCATCATCGCGGCGTCGAGCGGGTCTTGGCCCATTCCGGCGTGGGATCGACGGCTCCCGCGGGCAATCTCGACGCCCGAGGTAGCTCTATGGTAGCTATGGGCGGCTGCCGCATGGCTGCCACTGTCTGCCTCTTTGTAGCTAAGTCTTTGATTTGGCGGAGACGGGGGGATTCGAACCCCCGATAGGGGTTTGGGCCCCTATAACGGTTTAGCAAACCGCCGCCTTCAGCCACTCGGCCACGTCTCCACGCCCGCAATCTCTAGCGGCGGGGCGGGTTGGAAGTCAACTGTGGCCCGAGATCGCCGTCGCTTGGTTCGTCGCCCTACCGTTCTGCGCCGAGATGGCGTGGAAGATCGCCAGCTGCCCCTTCGTGGTGCTTTCCCAGGAAAAGAGCTCGGCGTGCCGCCGGGTGGCGTGGCGATCGGGTCGATCGGCAAGAAGTTCGCTGACAGCATCCGACAAGGCCGGGGCCGTGCGTCGGCGGACAAGCCGGCCTGCGGCCGGAACGGTCAGCATCTCGGGCACGCCCCCTGCTACGGTGGCGACCACGGGCGTGCCGCAGGCCATGGCTTCCAGGACCACGTTCGGCCAGCCTTCGCGGCTGGAAGCCAGAATCATCACGTCGGCAGCGCTGTAGACCGATGCCAACCCGCCATGCGCTATCTCGCCTAGAAAACGGACCCGCGAAGCCACCCCTAGTGAGCTGGCAAGAGCTTCGAGGCGTCGGCGTTCAGGCCCAGTGCCCGCGATGATCAGCTGGCAGTCGGGCAGCATCGTGAGTGCCTCTATTGCCAAGTGATTCCCTTTGAGTTCGATCAGATTGCCAATCGACAGGAGTACGGTTCCGGCCACTCCGAGTTCGCGCCGCGCGCATCCACGGTCGAGCGGTCGGAACAGGTCGAGGTCGACACCATTGCGGAGAACATGCAGACGGCCGGGCGGTGTTCCGAGATGGGCGAGGACCTCGCCCAGAGCGGCAGAGACCGCGATCGAAGCGGCGGCCCGTCGCGCGCTCCAGGCGATGACGCGGCGCACCAGTGGATGACGCCGCGGATACAGGTTCAGGTCGGATCCTCGCGCCGTGATCGCCACCGGCCGTTGCAGAACCGATCCGAGCAGCAGCGCGGCGACGCCGTCGGGAAAGTAGAAATGCGCGTCGATCAGGTCGAAATCGAAGCCGGCCGCCCGCAAGCCGCGAATCGCGGGCAGCGCGCCGGCGGCCATGGCCAGCGGGTGCCCGAGCATACCGACCTTGGGGACCAAAGGGTATCTGGGATGCACCACCTCGAGGCCGTGGCGGACCTCACGGTGCGGGACCCGCGCCCATGTGCCGTAGCGGCCGAACCTGGGCGAGCCGCTGGGAAACCAGGGCACCGGGGCGACGACGCGGACTTCGGCCTCGCCGGTCTCGGCGACTCTGCGGATGCGGTTCTCGACGAAGACGCCGAAATTGGGCATTGCCGCGTTCGGGTAGAGCGAGGTGAAGGTGAGTACGCGCAGCCGGTCCACCATGGAGCCTCAGGCGCCCGGCGAAGCGGTCGAAACCTGGCCTGACCGGCGACCCTTCTCCGCGAACGGATGGCCACCCGGCAGCAGCTCCTGGTGCAACTGCAGCGCTGTTCGGGGCTTGCCGCCGAGATCCTCGAGAAAGTAGGTCACGAACCGGCCGAGCCGCTCCAGGAAGGACTGCAACTCCGCTTCGCTCCGCACATAGGGCGTATTGCCGGGAGCCAGCGACGGGCTGTGGAACGAAAGGGTCAGCACGCGGCGGCCATCGGCAACCAAGCCTGCCGCGAGATCGCGCATGTTCTCGTAGGTCATGCCTTCCGGGGTCAGGGTCAGCCGGTCGAGCAGGCCGAGGCGGGCGAAGATGCCGGGCAGTCGGATACCGCGACCGAGACGGTTGTCGACGAGACGGTGCACGCGCCCAGGGGCGCACCGGCGCAGCAGCCCGGCAAAATGGCGTGTCACCGGCAGTTCGAGCATCGGGCGCCGTTGACCGAACCAGTAGGGGCCATCCGGCACGCCGTGGAACGTCGGCCCGCCCTGTTGAGTGAGGGCGGTGAACGGCAGCACGCTGGTGTCCACCAGGAAGTCGGCTTCCTCCAGCAACTCGGCGGAAACGTCGGCGAAGCCGTAGCGGCCAGCCTTGAACACCCGGGGCTTGATCGTGAAGGCGCGCGCGACGGCCGCCATTAGGGTTGCGAGCTTCGCCTCCTGTAGGTGCCTCGGCAGGTTGCAGCCGTACGAGTTGCGCTCGCACAGCAACTCGTCGAATGGTGGTGTGGTCCAGGCGTGGAGCTGTACGCCGATGTCGCAACGACCCTGGTCCAGAAGTGCTCCCAAGGTGCGGATGGCGGCAGGATCGGTGGCGACCGGATAGTCGACCAGATAGGTGGGCCGCACCCCGAAACGGTCGAAGAGTTCCTGGACCCGCCCAATTCCGGCGATCGAGCGCAAGCTGTGTTCCTCGCGCGAAAAGGGGCCGGTCCAGTCGAAGTCCGCCTCGGTATCGACGATGACGCAAAGCGCCGGCCGCTCCAGCCGCGAGCTGTCGGCGGAGGCGAAGCATGGGCTGCGCAAGATCGCCGCCAAGCTGGCCGTCCGGCCGATTTCTCCGCGTCGCGTGCCCGCCGTCCGTTCGGCGTGGATCTGGCCTAGGAAGCGTTCGATCAAGGCATATTGCTGATCGCGCTCAAGGCCGGCGCTGACCTCCGGCGGCAGCGGCGCAACAGCGCCGTTGCGCCGCTTTTCGTTGGCCCAAAGCTGCAACTGCGTGGTGATCGCTCGGGTATCGTTGCTGAAGAACCCGGCGCGCCGCTCGCGAATCAGGCGGGCCGGGATGCCCTGCAGCGGACCTAGGCCCAGGATCGGACGCCGGGCAGCCAGATATTCAAAGACCTTGCCCGGAACATTGCTCTCGTCGGCAGGATCGTCCCATTGCAGCAGCAGGAGGATGTCCGCCTGCGCCTGCCGCCGAAGCGCCTCGGCGTAGGGCACCGAATCCCGCACTTCAACCCAGTCACGGACGCCGACCTCGTCGATGCGGGCTTGAAGATAGTCGCTGCGACTGCCGAAAAAGATGATCCGCACCTCGCCCGGCCCCAAGCCGCTGGCGCGCACCGCCAGGAACAATCGCGTCGGGTCGCGGCGTTCCGGGTAGACGAACCCAGTATAGACCAGCCGCAGCGGAAGATCGGAAGGGGAAATTCCTATCGGCAGATCGCGAAAATCGCGCGGATCGAAGCCATTCATTGCCGTGACTACCGGCAGGCGGTAGCGACGAGCGTAATGGCGCGACCATGGTTCCGAGACGGTGATCAGCCCGGCGGCACGGCTGACGCTCCAGGCCTCCAGCCGGCGATCGATAACGCGACGCCAATCTGGAATCAGGGCATAGGGGTCGTCGGCCCAGCGGTCGCGGAACTCGGCGATCCATGGCACCTTGGCCCAAGATCCGAACACCGCGACGGCCACGAACGCCGAGAATGGCGGCCCCGAAACCATGATCAGATCCGGCGTCCAGCCGGCTAGCAATCGCCTTAAGGAAAGGAATAGCGGGAGTATCCAGCCATTGTAGCGGTCAGGAACGAAGACGAGCTCCCGATAGAGCTTCGACAGCCAGCTCTGACCGCCGCTGCGTGTGGTACGTGGCGCCACTAGTGGCGAGCCACGGCGCTCGACCAATCTAGCGCGAAGACGGTCCCGCCAAGCCAAGGGGTTCACGACGGCGTCGACGTCGAGGAACGGGGTGCGCGTAACCCGATCATGGTCGAGTTCAAGAGTTCAGCGAGCAGTCGGCATTCGGCTTGACCGAGGTGATCACCCGGACATCGTGGCCTCGCGCCTGGAGGAAGGCCGAAAGCTTGCCTAGCCTGATCGCCGCGATCGTGTTGTGCGGCGGGAAATGCCACGACACCAGCAGGAGCTTCATGACAGTATATGTTGGTTCGCAGTGGGTGCGCCAGTTCTCGCGGGAAGGCAGCTGTACGCCCTGGCGTAGCATTGCGCCATCCGGTCGATTGAGCGATGCGCCACCACATACGCCCGAGCTTGCTCACCCATGGTCTGCAAATGGATCCGGCTTTTTAGGACGTGGGAAAGTGTAGACCGCAAAGCCTCACCACTATTGGCTGCGAATAGATAGCCGGTGCGGCTGTGGTCGATGAGTTCGCGGTGCCCGCCGACGTCCGATGCCACCACGATGCGTCCCATGGCCATTGCCTCAAGCGGCTTCAGGGGTGTGACCAATTCCGTGAGGCGAAGACGAAGGCGCGGATAGACGAACACGTCGATCAACTCATAATATGCGGCGACATTCTCGTGGGACACCCGTCCCGTCAGAATGATTTGGCCGGTGAGATCCAACTTCTTGATTAGTGCATCGATCTCGCCGTACGCCGGTCCGCCGCCGACCAACAGAAATTTTAATTCGGGCTGCGCATGCAACAACTTTGCGCTTTCCCGGACGAGAAAATCTAGTCCCTCGTAGTGATAAAAAGATCCGATGAAACCGAGAACGAGATCGTTTCTCTTGATACTGAGACTCTTTCGAAGATCTGGGTTTCCATCACCGGTCCGAGAGAACGCGGCGTTGTCAATGACGTTTGGGACCACCGTAAGCTTGTCGCTCGTGATGCCGCGGGCTTCGATTTCCTGCCGTAGCCCATCGCAGATCGTCACCACGGCATCTGCACGGCGCATCAATTCCGTCTCGAGCGTGCGCGTCGTCCGGTAGCGGACGTCATTGTGCCGAGTCGTTCCTTGATCGACGGCTGCGTCCTCCCAAAAAGCACGCACCTCATAGAGTACGGGCAGCCGATGCCGCCGGCCGATCCAAAGGGCTGGGAAGCCATTGAGCAGAGGTGAGTGAGCGTGGATGACCGTGGGCTTCAGCTGTCGAACGAGTTCGTCCAGTCTCCGCATGGTAGCGCGTGCTGCGTGAAGGTCGCGCCACCCGGGTAGATCTGGCCAAACAATGCCGGACTTTGTGCGGAAGAAATGCCAGTCGTCGATGGCTTCGTAACTGATGCTAGGGCTAGCCTGCTTTGGGGAAGTCAGGTGGAATGTTTCCCAACCGAGAGAGCGCTGCGCCTTGAGAATGGAAAGCGTTCGATAAGTATACCCGCTCTGGACGGGCAACGAATGGTCGAGGACGTGCAGCACCCGGTGCATCCCGGCACAATCATGTGGTGCGGGTCTCGGGGCGCTCACGCAGCTGCCGTCTGGTACGACGACGTGCGGGCTGGCCGGTGCGCGGTCATGAAAGCCTCCAGCATCAGCATCGACCACAGGATGGCGGTATGGTCGCGCCGGCCGGAGCCGTGCTCGGCGGCGAGGCGCCGCAGGCCCGACGGTGCGAACAGGCCGGAATCGAGCAGGCCGCTGCAGCGGCCGAGCGCCTCGATGCGCGGTCGCAGATCGCGGCGCAGCCACGTCGCCAGAGGAAGGGTGAAACCCTGCTTGGGACGGTAGAGCAGGTCATGCGGCACCAGCGGCTCAAGCGCGCGCTTGAGCAGCCACTTGCCGGACATGCCTTGCAGCTTCATGCCCGACGGCAGGCGAGCCGCCCATTCAACCAGTTCATGGTCAAGGAAGGGCGGACGCAGTTCCAGGCCGTGCGCCATGCTCGCCCGATCCACCTTCACCAGCATGCGGCCGGGAAGCCAGGTCATCAGGTCGACATACTGGGCGCGAGCCAGCGGTTCGATCTCTCCAGCCTCGCCGGCGTGATGGGCGAGGACGGAAATCGGATCGTAGCCCCCGAGGGAGCGGACGAACTCCGCGCTCAACAGCCGGTCGCGGTCCGCGTTGGGCAATGCCGTCACCGCCCGCAGATGGCCGCCCGTGGCGTCGGTGCTAAGTGCCTCGAACGTGGCCTTGCCACGCAGCGATCGCGGCGCCCAATCCAGCTTCGGGTAGTGACGGGCCAACGGACCGAACACGAACTGGCGCAAGCTGCCGGGAAGCCGGCGGCGCACCATCTCCTGGCGGACCAGCATGGGATAGCGGCGGTAGCCGGCGAAGACCTCGTCGCCGCCATCGCCGGTGAGGGCCACGGTCACATGGCGTCGGGCGACACCACTGACGATCCATGTCGGCAAGGCGGAGCTGTCGGCGAACGGTTCTCCGTAGATCCTAGCCAGGCGGTCGATGGACGCGAGGGGTGCGTCGACCTCCACGCGCTCCTCGTGATGGACGGTGTCGTAGCTCTGCGCAAGCCGGCGGGCATGGACGCTCTCGTCGAAGGCGGGGTCGCCGAAGCCGATCGCACAGGTGGTCACCCGGCCAATTCCTGCCCGCGCCATCAGGGCCACCACGCCGCTGCTGTCCACGCCGCCGGAGAGAAACGCCCCCAGCGGGACATCCGAGACCAGCCGGGAGGCTACGGCCTCGCCGAGCCGGGCAATCAGCTCGTGCGCTAGGTCTTCGGGCCGACCGCGGTGCGGGGCAGCGTCGAAGGTGGGCCGCCAATAGCGGACCGGCCCCGGCTCGGGGCATCGGCTGCCCCTGACGATGTCGAGATAATGGCCGGCCGGCAGCTTGCGGATCCCACGATAGATCGACTTGGGATCAGGGACGTAGCCATAGGTCAGGTAGTCGGCCAATGCCTCATGATCCAAAGGCGGGGTGTCGGACAGGCCCGCAAGCACGGCGCCGATCTCCGAGCCGAACAGGAACAGGCCGTCGGCCGTCGTCGCGTGGTAGAGGGGCTTCTCGCCCAGCCGATCACGGGCGAGAAACAGGCGCCGCGCCCGGCTGTCCCAGACCGCGAACGCGAACATCCCGCGGAGGCGGGCGAGGCAGCGCTCCTCCCACTGCGCGAACGCCGCCAACAACACCTCCGTGTCACTTCGGCTGGCGAAGCGATGGCCGAGCCCCTCAAGCTCGCGGCGCAGTTCGCGGAAATTGTAGATCTCTCCATTGAACACGATCCGCCAGCGCCCGTCGGCGCTGGGCATCGGCTGCACGCCACCGGCGCGGTCGATGATTGCGAGACGCCGATGGCCGAGCGCCAGCCCCGGCTCGATATGAGTGCCGCCGCCGTCCGGCCCGCGATGACGGACGGCATCGGCCATGCGCCCGATCCGTGCAGGCCCCATCGGCCGCTCGCCGCCGAGATCCATGATGCCTGCCAGGCCGCACATGCCGGGCGCTCCCCTACCCCGCCGCCTCGACCAGGGCCGCGAGATGGCGGGCCACTCCCGGTCCACCCGACCCCAGGAAGCTTTCGACCAAGCTCCTAGCCGCGGCGGGCGCCTCCGGATCGAGCGGCACCGCGATGGCGACGATCGCGCCCGGCGCCGACCGGCCAAGAAGACGGTCGGCAATCTGCAAGAACTTCGCGTGCAGAGGGTCAGCGGTGAACGTGCCGTCGATCCAGTACCACCAGAATACGAGCTGCTGCTCTCCGCCCGGTCTCGATACCTGGCGCTCGAATGGCACTTCGGCGGGCAGCCCAGGCGCGTGGAAGGGCATGCTGCCGCTCGCGGCCCTAAGCCAATGATCACCGTCGGACAGGCGATGTCCTTGATGCACGATTTCCGCCCCCTGGCGCTGGGAGGCAAAGAAGCCGACGAACAGGTCGACCGGACGGCCGTCATCGCCTCGAGTGTAACGACGGCGCTGCTCGAGATCCGCGCCTACCAGCGACGGCTCCCACGAAAGCGGCTGTTCCGGAGCGCTGCGCCAAGCGCCTTCGCCGTCGGGGAGAGCAACCTGGGGCGGTGCAATCGGCTTCGACGAAGTCATGCCCAGCGCAGCGTAGGCAGGGCCGGCAGCGAGAACGGCGAGCACCAGCGGCACGAAGGAGACCCGCCAGGGACGGTCCGTAGGTCGGAGCTTCCGCGTCGCACGCTCACTCGGCCCCGAGGCGTCCTCGTCCGCCATCTGACGCCCGATCACCAGGAGCAGGAGCATCACGGCAGTAAAGAAGCCCCAACCGTAGACCAAGTGATCGATTCCCGCAGCGTAGGCGTTGTCCGTGCGGTAGGCGATGTAGACGATGCCAAATGCCCTGACCCCGTTGGCGGCGATCGGCACCACCGCACCCAAGATCAAGAACAGGGCCCATTTCCAGACCTTCCGGAACGCCAGATGGGCGAAGAGAACCACGATCACGAGATTGGCGATCAGGAAGCGGATGCCGGCGCACGCCTCGGCGACCTCGAACAGGCCGCTGGGCGTTTCGATGAGAACGCCATCATGGAAGACCGGCACCCCTGTGAGCCTGAGCAGGAACACAGCCAAGCGCGCCGTGACGTCCTGCAACCAAGGGACTAGCCCTTCGCCGAACGGCACCATGAGGAACAGGAACAAGAGCGGGAACCACAAGAGCCGAGCGATCTCGCGCCCCAGGAGGGCGATAACGACCGCGACCGACATGCCGATCACCGCGACATGTTGCAGGAGTTGGACGTCGCCAGCCTCGCCGACCAGCCACAGGGCCGTGGCAACGGCAAGAGGCACGAGGGCGAGTGGCTCTTGCCGTGGCTCGAGCTCGGCCAGCGCACGCCGCTGGCGCCAGACGAGGAAGAGAGCGATCGGGCCGATCAGGAAGCCATGGTGAAACGTCGTCGTGTTCCACCAAACTTGCGCCATCGACCTCCAAGACGGCCAGAATGCCGCCATCAGCGTCAGGACGGCGAGGGCGAGCCCGCTCAGTGCCAAGGGCCAGCGGGACAAGGACGCAGGTGCGGCAGCGACGGCAGGCGTCATGGGCATGCCGGCCGCCAGCTCGGATGGCTGGCCGGATTCAAATCGTGGACACGGTCGATGCGATCCCACGCGAAATCAGCCAGAAGCCGCGCGAGTTTCGTCTCCATCCTGGCGAGATTCACATAGTGGCGGAAGCGCGAGCGCCATGGCAGGCCTTGAACGCGCGGCTGGCCCGGGTCGATTTCCCATGGGTGGAAATAGAAGGTGGCGGGTCCTGGTGCGGCTCGCTCGAAACGCGTCAGACACCAGTGCGACCAAGCATAGGGCATGACACGGAAATGCCCGCCGCCACCGCAAGGCACACGGCGCCCGAAATCGAGTGTCGCCACCGGTATCTCGAGCAGGCCATTGTCGGCCGGACGGAATGGAAGGCGGGGTGCGCTCGGCAGGCCGTAATGGTCGTGCGCGATCGGGTGCACGCTGGAGCTGTAGCCATAGCCGGCCTCGCCAAGAGCCTCGAACGCCCACCACTCGTCCGCTCCGATCGAGAAGCTCGGGGCGCGGTAACCGCGCACCGGCACGCCACCCACGTCCTCGAGCAGCCTGCGCGTGTCGGCGACATCACTGCGGAAGGCTCGTCGGCCCAGCTCGCAGACCTTGTCGTGATCGTGCCCGTGGCTCGCCAGCTCGTGTCCGGAGGCGACGATGTCGCGTACCAATCCCGGATGCCGGCGTGCCACCCAGCCCAGGACGAAGAAAGTGGCGCTGACGTCGGCGGCGGCCAGCAGGGCCAGAACGCGACGCGTGCTCTCCACGACGCGGGACGGCCAGTCATCCCAGCGTTCACGCCGGATGACGGGCGACAGCGCCCAGGCATGCAGGTAGTCCTCGACATCGACCGACATCGCGTGGCGCGGCGATGGCGGCTTCGCACCGTCAGGCGGGGCCGGTGCCATCCGACCCTCTCGGACGCATGAGCGCCGCCATCATGCCATGGGTCTCGCGGACCAGTTCCTCGAGTTCTTCGAGACGGGCAGCGACCCCGTCGCCGGTCGCAGTTCCGACAGTTTCGTCGGCTCCGGGCGGAGAGGGCGCCAGACCCTCGGCGCGCAGATCGGCCAGCACCGTGGCCACGTTGTTCTCGTCCAAGCGGTCGCGGCCTTCGACGGCACCCAGGAGCATGAGCCGACCGCACAGCAGGTTGATGCGCCGCGGCACACCGCCGGTAGCTGCGTGCACCGCCACGCCGATTCCCTCGGCCAAAGCCGGCGCGCCGCGCCACCCCGCGATCTCGAGCCGGTGGCGGACATAGCGGCCAGTCTCGTCCTGGCCCAGCGGTTCGAGATGACAGGACGCCACCACCCGCTGGCGGAGCTGCTCAAGCTCGGGCCGCGCCAGAGACCGCCGCAGCTGCTGCTGCCCGACCAGGAAGCACTGCAGACCGGCGCGCGCGCCACTGCCCTGGTCCGTCAGAAGCCGCAGCTCCTCAAGGGTCGCGACGGGAAGGCTCTGCGCCTCGTCGACAATGAGAAGAACCCGGCGGCCGGCTTGCTCCTGCGCGGCCAGACAGCGGCGGATGGCACCGAGCAGCGGCGCCTTGCCGGAACCGGAGGGCTCGAGGCCGAGCCCCTCGGCGATCAGCCACAAGGCGTCCATGGGCTCGAGCGCACCGCTGGCCAGACTGACGGCGACCAAGCCTTCGCGACCGAGCCCAGTCAGAAGATGGGCCACCAGCAGCGACTTGCCGGCGCCGATCTCACCGGACAGGACGAGGAAGCCCTCGCCCTGGCGAAGCCCGTAGTCCAGATACGAGAGCGCCTTGCGATGCGTCGAGCTCGCAAAGAGGAACCGGGGCTCCGGCGCCAGCCTGAAGGGCGCGGCGCTCAGGCCGTAATATGCCTCAATCATGCTTTTCTGATTAGCCGCACTTTTGCCGACCTTCCAATAAAAAGCAACTCGGCCCAAAGGCCAGCATCCCGTGACAATCTTGTTATCCTCCAATGTATCTTCCAAGACGCTTCATTCTACATCCGAGATATCAACTTTACTATCATAAATAGTCCGGCTCTTTCAACCAATGGTCCAGCCAAGCTTGCCTTTGGACCGCTTCGATCGCAGTGGCGCCGCACATGATCCGTTCAGGGACTGGTTCGAGAATTGGCGCCGACGTAGGCGATGCTCCCACCCCGCCGACGGCGGCCATCGCTCGGAGCCAAGGTGCCGGCACCAGCAGAGCTATGTCGTCCACCGCGAAGCCTAGCTGTCGTGCAAGTTGGCTCGACCATGGGGAGCTGCCGTCGCCCTTGGCGACCAGCATGCCCACGACCGCTCCGTTGCCGTCCAGGACCGGGCTGCCGCTCATGCCATGACGTGCCACGCCGCGTAACGCCGTGCGCTCGTCGGACTGGGAGAGCGGTAGCAGGATCACACGGAACGGGACATGTTCAGGGTGGCCGGACACCGCTGGACCCGGATAGCCCACGGCCGTCAGCGCCGCGCCAGGTGGTGGGGATGTCGACGCCAACGTGGCATAGGGTGGAGGAACGGGCGCCGTGCGGAGTACCGCCACATCGAGTTCGGTGTCGCTCGCCACCACGGATGCCGGCCGGGCGCCACCCGGACCTTCGGCGGCCAGCGCGGGGCACCCGTCGACCACGTGAGCTGCGGTGAGCAGGTGCTCGGGCCCGATTCGGAATCCTGTGCCAAACCGGATTGAGGCCTGTGACGCATCGTGCGGAGCCCCGAAGCTCGTGCAGCCTCCCAGGAGCAGTAGCGCCACGACCCACCGCATCGAATCACACGGCCACGATCCGGTCGAGGTCGGCCATTCTCGCCCGCCAATCGTAGCTCGACTCGGCCCTCCGGCGCGCCGCTGCGCCGATCGCCCGGCACATCGGCGGATCGGCCAGCGTGGCCAGTATCGTCGTGGCGAACATCTGCGCGTCGGCGGCGACGAGCAACTCCCGCCCAACCTCGGCCTCGATGCCCTTGGCGGCCTCAGGCGTGCAGACGACGGGTAGGGCCATGGCCATCGCCTCGAGCACCTTGTTCTGCATACCGCGCGCGATGCGCAGCGGGGCCACTGCCAGCGTCGCGTGCGCAAGCCATGGCTGGACTGCCGCCACGCGCCCGGTTACGATAATTCCCGGTCTGGTGGCCAAAGATTGTACCAGGGCTGTGGGGCTGCCACCGACAATCGCGAACCGCAATGACGGGTGCCGCGCCCGAAGCGCCGGCAGGACGGCGTCGGCAAACCAGACGACCGCATCGACGTTGGGACGGTAGTCCATGGCACCCGTGAAGACGATGAGCGGCGCACCGTCGGCGAGTTGCGGGTCGGGCAGCGGCCAACACCGTGCCGGCGCGAACGCTGCGAGGTCGACGCCGTTGGCCAAGGACATCACCCGTCCCGCCGGCACGCCCGGGCGCCGGCGGAGGTCCGCAGCTTCGGGCTCGGTTACCAGCAGGGTAGCATCGGCCCATAGCGCTATGGCGGTCTCGGCCGCGGCAAGACACTTGGCCTCGCGCCGCCAGATCCACGCCATCGGCCCCTGACTTGCCGCCCCGTAGTGGCGCCATTTCTCGGAGTCGAGATCGACCATGTCGACCACGCGCCGCCCAACCGACAGAACGTCGGGGCCGATCAGGGGCGCCACGCCAGACGAATAGGCAAACGCGGCATCGAGCCTGGTCGAACGTGCAAGCGAGTCGATCCAGGTGGCGAGCCGGTGATCGGCGAAATAGCCAAACGTCAGCGGCGCCCCGGTCAGGAGCCCGCCCAGGCTGGCCACGCGGCGCCACCACGGGCGGATCGGCACGGCGCAGACACTGGCGCAGATGCGCTCGAGCTTGGGCAGATGGACAAGATCATGGTGATCGTCGACCAGGCAGCCGAGATGCACGCGGTGTTTGCCCGCCAGGTGACGAAGCACGTGCCACGATCGGATCTTGTCGCCCTTGTCCGGCGGAAAGGGTATGCGATGGGCCAGGAACAGCAGGTCGCCCATCGCGTCAGGCGAGATGACGCGCCAGCACCGGGCCGAGCCGGTTGGCCACGGGCAAGGGCAGCCGCCGCCATGCGTCTACCATGAACTTGTATTTCGGGTTGAGGGGATTCACATCCGGCACGGAGCGGGCCCGGATCAGGCGGAACCGGTAGCTCATCGGCGTCGGATCGAAACCCCAAAAGCGCTTGTAATCATATGCTCCGGTGCCGACCTTGCTGCGCCCGAAGTCGAACACCCGCACGCCCCGCGCCACCGCACGACACATCAAGCTCCAATACAGGAGATCATAGGCATGAACCGCGCGGGCGGCGGGTACGGCGCCACCATAGTAGGGGAGCACGCGGTCCCGGAAATAGAAGCTGACCAGTGCGGCGAGGGGTTCTCGCGAGGGGCCGCGGACCAGCGAGATCTCGACCGATGCGCCGAACTCGCGTCGCAGGGCCTCGACAAAGCGCAACGGGAACACCGGCGTCCCAAGATTGCGCAGGCTCTCCGCATAGACTGGCCAGAACTCCCCGGGCGTCGCTCCAGTTTCGACCGTAAGACCGCTTGCCAGGGCCTTGCGCAGATCGGCCCGCTTCTTGCGCGGTATCGCCTTGAAGTTCGTGCCTTCATCCCCCGAGATGCGGCGCGCGAATCCGGCATAGACGCCTTCCTTCCTCTCCCATCCCGGGAGGTCACGAGCGTCGGCATCGCGGAGCTCGACATAGGCGACGTTCCGATCGCGTCCCAACTCGGTGGCCGCATGGATAAGAGCGGCATGAGCTTCATCGTCGACGGCAAGAACGCCCCCCTGTACGCAGAAGCCGGTCGAGATCAAGGAGTTGCCGAACAGTCGACTGCGACAGTGAACGATCGGCAACACGCCCCGAACCTCGTGGTTCGCACGAGCCATCAGGAATGCGGTCTTATGGCCATAGGTTTGGTAGACCACTCGCCGCCACCCGCATCGGTGGAAGAACGTGGCCTCCGGGTGTCCTTGGACGAAATTCTCCCAGGCGGGTTCGTCCGCTTCGTCGAGCAGGACGACCTTCATGACAGCTGCAGCCGATAGGCCGCTGTCGTCTTGAACAGCCGACTGTAGGATGCCAGCATCGCATCCACATTGAACGCTGACCGCGCATGACGACGGTGCCGTACGGCAAGCTCTCGGCGGAGCACGGGATCTTCAATCAAAGCCCTCAGCCTGCTGGCGAATGCATCCTCCTTCGCCGCGGGAACTACCCACTCGTCGCCACCGTCGGGCAGCATCGATGCGACGTCGCCGACCTCGGTCGCGACTATCGGCAATCCCATGGCCATGGCTTCGACAAGGCCAAACGGCATTTGCTCCGTATCTGAAGTCAGAGCGAAGACATCGAACCCTCGAAGGGCGGGCCGCGGGTCGGCCAAAAATCCAGCGAAGGTGACGCGGTCCGCCACGCCGAGTTGGTCGGCCAGCCGCGCCAGCGATGTCCGCTCGACACCGTCGCCAACGAGCACGAGGCGAAGAGGTGGCAGCCCTTCGTCCAGGCTCGCGAACACCCTCAGCAGCCGGGCGTAGTTCTTCTCGGGCCGCAGTCCGCCGACCGAGCCGATGACCAGTTCCCCCGGGCGTCGCCACGCCGGCGCCGGCAAGGGGACTTCAGGACCGTAACGGGTGACATCAATTCCA
Organism: uncultured Alphaproteobacteria bacterium; assembly: GCA_963720725.1. Lineage (GTDB taxonomy): Bacteria > Pseudomonadota > Alphaproteobacteria > Geminicoccales > Geminicoccaceae > Benzoatithermus. The sequence continues at coordinate 17,485 of CAVRGN010000013.1, read as the reverse complement.
TTTGGAATGTAGCGCACGCGGCCCGGACGCAGGCGCCAGCACTGGAGAGCAATGCGCTCCAGTGTCCGGGAGGGCACGACCAACGTGCTGCGACCACTGAGAGCGACCCGACGAAGCCAGACCCGGCGCGGTAGCTGCCGGCCATCGGACTCGTCCGGTCCGAAACCATCCTCGAAGTGGATATGCGGGCAGAGCGGCCACAGGCGATTCGCCAGGGCGGCCTCGAGCGCCCCGAAATTGTAGGTGAGCAGCAGGTCGGGGGCCTCGCTGCGGAGCAACTCGCGTAGCCGCCACAGATTACCGAGACTGAGCCCAGAGCAGGCCTTGACCGGCACCTCACGCAGACTTACCGCGACGTCTTTTGAGAATTGCACGTTCGCCGATGTGTTTCCGTCGAGCGCGACAATGGTGTGCGCCTGCGCGCTGCCGAAAGCATTGGCAAGGTCGATCGTCCGCCTCTGCGCACCGCCGAGGGCAAAGGTCGGGAAGACGTGCAGCAACTTCGCCGGACGGCGCCCGGCGGCAACTGTCGGTAGCGGCAGGCTCGCGACGGCCACGGGAACTCTATCCCGGCCGCCTCACGAAGACTTCAGCTTGGTGAGCAGTTGCTCGGCGGATTGCCGCTCCGAGAAGGGGGCTTCGAGTGCCACCAACTCCTGCAGGATCGCACGGGCGCCCTCCTTGTCGCCGTTCAGCTGCAGGGCGTAGGCCAAGTGATAGCGTATGTCCGGATTGGACCCCTGGGTGCGTTCATTGGCCTCGCGCAACATGGCCAAGCCCTCCGCCAGCTTGCCGTCGTCCACCAGGATCCAGGCGAGCGTGTCGGCGATCTCCGGGGAGTTCGGCGCCAGCTGATAGGCGCGTTTCGCCAAGTCCTCCGCACCGGGTCGTTTCAGCTCGTGCCGCAGCCAAGCCAGATTGTTGAGGATCACCGGGTTGGTCGGAACGAGCTGCGCCGCCTGTTCGGCGACCTGCGAGGCCCCGGCATGGTCACCAGCCCGGATCATCGCCTGGCTGAGTATGTTCAGACTGCCGGCGTCGTCGGGATGGGCCACCACCCACTCGCGAAGCCCATCGACCGCGACGGCCTCCTGCCCGGATTTGCTGCGGGCATCGTACAAGGCGCGCGCCATGGCCGGGCTGGGTCGGTCCACGAGCGCCTTTTCCAGTAGCGCTACCGCCTCGGACCCGCGCCCCGTGCCGAGGAGTACCTTGGCCTGAAGCAGAGCGGCCTGGTCGGGGTCGATCGCGGCCAAGCCCGTGGCGAAGGCGAGCGCACCGGCATTGTCGCCGGCTTTGAGGCGCAGGTCGACCAGGCTGTTGTTGGCGACCGGATTGGCCGGGGCGACTTCTCTGACCTGTCCGAGCGTCGCCTCGGCCGTGTCCACATTGCCAGCCAGATATTGCGCGCGCGCGAGCAGCAGCTTGGCGCCGACATTGTCCGGCTGGCGCTCGACCAAGGATCGGAAGGCGGTTTCGGCGCGAGCTGGTTGCTGTCCGAGAAGGTAGAGATTGCCCGCTGCATCGAACGCGGTCGCCTCGCCGTCGGCGCCGATGGCCATGAGCTCATCGGCAATCCGCAGCGTTGCCGCCGTGTCGGAGCGGGCGCGGTATAGCGCCGCCAGGGCGAGCCGGATCCCGACCGAGCCTGGCGACGTGGCAGCCTTCTCGCGGAGTAGCCCTTCGGCACCCGCAGCGTCGCCGCGCTGCGCCAGAAGGCCCGCCAGCCGCAAGATCGCCGCCTCGTCCGAGGGCGCGGCCCCGAGGCGCTCACGCAGCCGCGCCTCGACGCGTTCGGTCCGGCCGCCTCGGATGTCGAGCCGGTCGAGATTGTCCAAAGCGGGCTGAAAGCTCGCATCGATCGCCAAGGCCGCCTCGAACTCCTCGCGTGCCGGCGCATCCTCGCCACGAGCCAGATGGACCGCCCCGACGAGATTGAGAATGTCCGGCTCCTGTGGTGATGCCGCGGCGAGCGCCTCGGCGCCGTGCAACGCCTGGTCAAGGCGGTTTCGGCGAAGGTCGTCGAGGATCAGGATGGTCGCCTGGGCCTTGTCATCCTCGGGCGCCGCAAGCGCCCGGTCGAGCAGGCCCAGGAAGCTCCGGGCCTGCTGCGCCTCCGCCGGCTGACCGATCTGCGCCAGGCGACCGAAGCTCTGGCGCGCGCCGGCCATGTCGCCGGCTCGAACCTGGGCACTCGCGAGCAACTGGAGCGTCGCGCTATCCTGGCTCTGCGGTCCGGCCAGCGGCATCAGGGTGCTGACGGCGTCGCGCGCCTGACCGGCGTCCAGTTGCACCGATCCGAGCAAGCGGCGGGCGTTGCGGTCGGTCGGCACCAGGGCCAGATAGCGACCAAGCAGATCCTGGGCTTGCGCCAGCTGCCCGGCGCGCGCCTTGACGGAGCCCGAGAGAAGCAGGCCCGGTGGGAACGTTCGGATCGCGTCGGCGATCTGCCGCAATGTCCGATCGGCCTCCGCATACTCTCCGCGCGCGGCCTGGATGTTGGCCAGAAGATAGGCCGCGGCTACGTTGGCGGGTGCCTGTTCCCGCAAAGTCGCGGCCTGCTGCTCCGCACTTTCCAGTCGTCCGCGCCGAAAGTCGATCTCGGCCAGCATGAGCTGTGCGGGAATGCTGCCGGGGCTCAGCTCCAGGGCGCGACGCGCGGCCCGCTCGGCCTCGTCCGGCTGATTGCCGGCAAGGTCGATCTGAGCCGCCAGCAACCAGCCGGGCACCGAATCGACTGTGTTTGCCAAGGCTCGCTGGACAGCCGATCGCGCGCCGTCGAGGTCGCCTCTCGCTGCCAGCAGACGAGCCTGGAGAAGGTCGCCGGTGGAGTTTTCGTCTTCTGCCACGGTCAGTGAATCAAGCAGCTTCCCGGCCTCGTCGAGGCGGCCGAGATTGATCAGGGCTTCGGCGCGCAGCAGCGACTTCTGGCGCGTCTGCTTGGCGTCGGTCGCAGTTTCGCCCACGATCGCGAGCACCTCGTCGGAGCGGTTCAGCGCCAGGAGAGCCTGACCGAGCATCACCTCGCTGGCGTCGTCCGGTCGGGCCTTGTACACGCGGCGCAACTCGGTCTCGGCGGCGGCAGCCTCGCCGACGCGAAGGTACAGTTGACCGAGCGTCAGGCGCGCATCGACATTGTCCGGATCGGACTGCAGGGCGTTGCGAAGCTGAATGATCGCAGCGCGAACGTCGCCCTGCTCGAGACGCTGCCGGGCATTGTCGAGGAACTCCCGGGACGGATCGGTCGCCGCCGGTGCGCGCTCCAGCGCGGGCAGCACCAGGCACGCACCGATGGCAAGCACTCGAGCGCTTCGGCAAAGCTCATGGCTGATTGAGGAGATCACGGGCCACTCCAACCGGTTACGGCGGGCATCAATCGGCTTCCGATCCAACAGAAACCGAAAGGTCAAGCTGTCTGATGAGATTATAAAGTGTCGGTCGGCTGATCTCTAGCATTCGTGCTGCAGCAGTCAGGTTTCCTGCCGCCCGGTTCAGCGCAGCCGAGACGACACGACGTTCGGCATTTTCACGCGCCTGCCGCAGGGTCACGATGTGGACATCGAAGTCCTGGCTTCTTTCTGCCCCGGGCAAGGCAAGATCCTCTTCTGATATCTCGCCCGTCTCGTTCAGGATCACCGCGCGCTGAACCCGGTTCTCCAGCTCGCGGACGTTGCCAGGCCATTCGTACCGCCGCAGTGCCGTGATGGCCGCGGGCGACCATCGCGGCAAGCGCTTCTTCTGCTCGATCGCGCACCGCTCCGCGACGTGCTTCGCGAGCAGCACCACGTCCTCCCCGCGATCGCGCAGGGCCGGCACTTGCACGACGAGTTGGGCGAGACGGTAGAAGAGATCCTCGCGGAAGGAGCCTTCGCCGATCCTGGCCGCCAGGTCGCGGTGGGTGGCGCTGACGATGCGCACGTCGACGCTGATCGAGGCACGCCCTCCGAGGCGCTCGAGTTCGCGCTCCTGCACGATGCGCAGCAGCTTTGCCTGAAGCGACAGAGGCATGTCGCCGATCTCGTCCAGGAGCAGTGTGCCGCCATGGGCCAGCTCGATCTTGCCCTTGGTCAGCCGAACCGCACCGGTAAAGGCTCCCTTCTCGAAGCCAAACAACTCGCTTTCCAGGAGAGGCTCCGGAATCGCGGCGCAGTTGATGGCGACGAATGGTCCGTTGCTTCGGCTGCTCGCAGCATGCAGCGCCCGCGCCACGAGCTCCTTGCCGGTTCCGCTCTCGCCGCTGATCAGGACGCTGGCATTGGTGGGAGCAATCTTCTCGATCGTGCGGCAAAGCTGGACCGTGCCCGGATCGCTGCCGAGGATGCCGTAGGTGCCAGGCCGGGCCTGGGCACGCAGCCGCCGGTTTTCTGCCTCGAGCTCCTGGACATGGAAGGCCCGGGCAACGATCAGCCCCAGAATCTCGGCGTCGATCGGCTTGGTGCAGAAGTCCAGCGCGCCGTGGCCAATCGCCGCTATCGCGAAGCCCGGATCCTCCTGGCCGCTGACCACGATGACCTTGGTCGCGGGGGCGACGGCGAGAATCTCGTCCAGCGCGGCCAGCCCTTCCGTCGGCTCGTCGGTGGCAGGCGGCAGGCCAAGATCCAGCGTGACGACACCCGGCGCGTGGCGGCGCACCTGCTGCAGGGCGCTGCTTCGGTCCGTCGCGGTCAAGACCTCGTACTGGTCGAACGTCCAGCGCAACGAGCGCAGGATGCCGGGGTCGTCGTCGACGAGGAGCAGCTTTTTCATACGGCGACCATGTCGGGCACCCGCGACAAGCCATTGGATTGAGCCGTCGCATCGTTCGACCACAGGGGCAGAACCAGCCGCACGCGCGTCCCGACCCCGAGTTCGCTGTCGACCTCGAGCCGGCCGCCCCAGCGTTCCACCGACTCGCGGGCCTGGTAGAGACCGAGCCCAAAGCCCGTAGGCTTGGCGGAGCCCAGCGGCCGATGGAGACGGCACTCAATGAAGTCTCGGCTCATGCCCGGCCCGTCGTCGCGGACTTCGACGACGGCATCCCCGTTCGTGAGCGAAAGGTGAAGCTCGACAGCCGTCCGCTCGCCCCCGGCCTCGCGCGCGTTGGCGATCAAACCCTCGACCAGGCTCGCCAAGCTGTCGGGTTCGGCCTCGACCATGACCGGGCGCTCGGGCAGATCCATCTCGACCGGCTGACCAAGTTTGCCGCAGCGGAGCCCCACTCCGTACAGCAGACCCGTGAGGTCTACCGCTTCGAGCTCCGGCGCCGAGCCCGAACGCGTGTCCCGAAGCCGGAGCAGCATCGCCTGCATCTTGTCGACGGAGTTGGCAACCGTGAGCAGCGTATCGTGCATGAACTCCGGCTTGTCGCCGTGGCGCCGGGCCCCTTGGAGCAGGAGTGACAGCTGCGTGACCAGATTCTTCAGGTCATGGGCGACGAAGCTGAATCTCTTGCTGATCATCTCCAGGCGCTGCGCGTCGGCCAGGGCGCGCGCCGTCTGCTCCTCGGCAAGATAGCTGCCGACCTCCGCCGCCAGGATGCTCAAGAGATCGTGGTCCTCCCAGGTCAGGCGGCGCCGCATCCGGGCACGCCCCAGCACCAGAAACCCGATCAAGGCGCCTCGGGCGCGGACGGCGAGAAGAATCCATGCTCCTTCAGGGGCATTGGGCCAGGCCGCAGGCTCCTGCTGCAGATCGATCACCGTCGCTGCATGCGACTCGAGACGCGCCATGGTGTCGGGCGGCGGCAGAGCGGCTCCTGCGGCCCGTGACCAGTTCCAGACTCCTGCGTAGCGATCGCTCCCGCTGGCATCGCGGATCGCCAGCAGACCGGCACTGCAATCGAGGGGCTCCGCAACGGCCCTGATCGAACGCTCCGGCAGGGCGACACCGGAGGCATGACCACCGGCCATGGTGGCCACGAACCGCTGCCACTCCTCGCGATAGTCGTAGGCGAAGTTGAAGAAGCTGCGTTCGACCAAGCGGCGCCCGTGCGCGCGCGCCTGGCCGGAGGACAACAGCACCGCCAGCAGCACGAGTGCTCCAGCCAGGGATGCGATCTGCAGCGTCGGACCCCATACCAGGTCGAGCCGCCGCAGCATGAACCCGATGATGGCCACGAGCAGCAGGTAGGCGCCGCTGATCAGCAGCGCCGACGTCTGCAGGACGAAGCGGCGTGCGACATGGATGGAGATCGCGAACTGGCGAATTCGGGCGGCCGCCACCACGATCAAAGGTGCCACCGCCACCGTCAGCAGCGGTTGGGCCAGCGAAGAGATCTCCCCGAACCTGCGCACCAGCAATGCGTCGGCGTAGCGGAACAGATCGAAGGCGAACAGAAAACCGCCGGCGATCAGGAGATGCTTGAGCGCCCAGCGCGAGCCCCGATCGGCGCTCGCATAGATGTTCTCGATCAGCAGGAGCCCCAGTACGGCCAGCGCCAGCCCGGCGGCGCGGTCCCACTGCGCTGCCCAGGGAGCCGCCGGCACGATGGCCGCCAGCACGGCCAGCGCCAGCTTGGCCACGGCGAAGCCGACGCCGATCCGGAACAGGGGGCGCGCCCAGTCCACCTCGACGGCCTCGCCGCTGCGGACCAGGCTTAGCACGCCATAGGCGAGCCAGGCCCAGCAGACCGCGCGCAGGCTGTTGGCCAATTCCAGCAAGCTCGCAAAGGGTAGTACGCCGGCGAAGTACGCCGCGCCAGCCAATGCCCAGGCCAGGGTCGCGCCGACCGCGCACAGCAACGGAAGGCCGGCCTGGTTGCGGCGCCAGCCCCGGAGCAGGAGCGCACCGACCGCGACATAGGCCAGAGCAGCCAGGGCAAAGCATGACGCTATCAATGGGAGCGCCTCATGTTCAGCTTGAAGGCGAACCAGCGCCGATCAAGGTTGCGCTTCGGAAAATACCGTTGCACAAGTTCGAGCAACAGGACCGATGCCTATCCAAGGGGATGGCGCATGAGATTTGTCAAACAGTGGCTCGCTAAACTGTGAGTTCATGGAAATCGCGCCCTATTCACTTTTTAAACCATGCCCTTACAATGGCGGCATCGGCTGCCGCCGTCAACGGTGGCTGGTCGGGAACCGCGCCGGACAGCCGATCGGCGCTCCCCGGTCACGCCCGGCGTGCCTTTGGGCGGCTGTGTTCATGGCCGTGGCCCTCGTCGCCCTTCACCCCGATGTCGGCTGCGCCCAGCCGGTGGTGGCGCCCGGCGGAGCCGAGGATGGCGAAAGCGGCGATGCGCCGAGCAATGCGCAGCCAGCCCTGCCGCGACCCGGCCCGTTCCTGCCGTTCTCCGGTGGCCCGGGCGGGCCGGCGGTCGGCCTGCAGCCCCCGCCCGGTGCGGCGGTGGTGATCCCCCGCTCGAGCGCCTATCTGCCGTCGTCGCTGCCGTTGCCGGAGCGGTTGGGCGCGGGCCGGGGCATCAGGGTCGGCAGCTTCGCCCTGCAGTCGGTGACCTCGACCGGGCTGGCCTACGACGACAATATCGACGCCACCGACAAGGACCGCGAAAGCGACTTCATCTGGACGATCCAGCAGGGTGTCCGTGCCCAGTCCCTGTTCCGGCGCCACAGCCTGGGCTTCCAGGCCACGGCCGGGACCAGCCGCTACTTCGAACACCAGAGTGACAGCAGCATCAACTGGCTGGTCGGAACCGACGGGCGGCTCGACTTCACGCCCCGCAGCAGCCTCGGCGGGTTCCTCACCTACACGCGCGACAAGGAGAGCCCGGAGGAGGCCGGCGCGTCCTCCGACATGCTAGCGACAACACCTTCGATCTGTTCAATGGCGGATTGAGCTACAACCAGCAGTTCCGGCGCTTTGACTGGTCCGTCGGCACCAACGCCAGCCGCACCGAATACGAGAATGGCGACGACAATGGGCGTGACAATTGGAGCTACGGCGCCTCGACCAGCCTGGGCTATCAGATGAACCACCAACTGTCGGTCTTCGCTGACCCCCAGCTACTCCCGCACCACCTACGACGAGACCACCGACTCCACCGGCGGCGACCAGGACTCCTATGGCTACAGCATCAGCGCCGGTGCCAGCTACACGGTCGGCCCGCGCCTGTCGGCCAACGGCTCGGTCGGCTACAGCTGGCAGTTTTCCGACGACAACACCCAGGGCGTCATCTTCAGCGGCGGCCTGTCCTATGTCATCGACGGCAACACCTCGGCCAATCTCACCGCCTTCCGCACCATCGGCGACACGGACGTCGACGGCGCCTCGGCGGAGGTCTCGACCGGCTTTTCCGTCGGCATCACCCGCGCGCTCGGCCGCAACATGGCGCTCGGCGCCACCGTCGGCGCCAGCCGCAACGAGTTCGAAGGCATCGACAGCAAGAACGACCAGATCTTCGCGACCGTAGGATATGGCTATGCGTTCACCGACTCGCTCGCCTTCTCGGCCGGCTATCGCTACACACAGCAGTTCGCGAGCGGCAGTGATAGCGGCGACGAGCAAGGTCTGGATAGCTACTATCGAAACGTGTTCTTTGTAGGGTTGACATTTCGTCTCTAGCCAAGCGGCACGTTCGCCTGCGCCGCTAGTGGACACCTTACTCCAACAACTCAGATCACCCAATCGCGCCTATTTCAGGGCAAATGTGCTGCTGCCACTTGACACGAGTAGGACACCCACCTCACAACCGGCTGACGCCCAGAACAGCCGACATAGATTGACGCCAGGGCACATGTGATCCATCTTTGTCGCGATCTGGTCGTGGATTGGCATCCCTAAAGCAGCTTCACGCTCAGAGACGCTGGCGTGAAGTGTCGGAATAGCCTCTTGGTATGCAAGGAAAAACTTGTGACAAAACTCCAAAGACACGTCCCGGGCTCGAAGTGAACGCATTCCATATTGGAGAAAACCCATGTATAGATCCCAAATAAGAACACGCATAGAAGTGTAGTGGACAACACGCTCGATTCCTCGGATCAAAATGGTGCTTCTACCATCGAGATGCTGGTAGTTGTCCTGCATTATAATGGATACGACGATACTATTTCGTGCTTAGATACTATTACCAATCAACAGAGTGACAGAGTCAGAATTCTAGTTGTCGACAATGGATCTACTGACAATATTCAGGACGTGATAAAATCAACCTTTCCAACGATCCAACTCCTCCGACTGTCTAGTAATCAAGGATGGGCTGGCGGGAACAATGCGGCAATAAAATGGGGTAAAGAATTCGATGCTAAGTGCTTTATGTTCGTCAACAACGATACACTGTTTCCCCCGCAGAGTATAGCCACTCTCGCGGCCCTCAGTAGAGAGCTACCCTTTTGTCTATTGCATCCCGCCATCGACTTTGCTGATCCAACAGAAGGAGCGCAGCTTGACCCATTATTGACAAAAGATAGCGCGTCCCTCGACGGATACAATGACCTTTTCGAAATAGATTATGCATATGGTGCCTGCCTAGTAGTGCCTGCAGAAATATTCCGTCGTGTAGGCCTTTTTGACGAAAGATTTTTTTTGCAGCTCGAGGAAACTGACTTTTTTATTCGGGCTCGGGCAATTGGGGTCCGATCGGTGTGCACTCGCGCAGTCCGCATTATCCATGCGGAATCGCGAAGCTTTGGTGGGCGAATGACGCCTACGAAGGTGTACTATATCGTGCGTAATAACCTCCTCCTAACGGAAAAACACGAATTTAGTATGTACGGCTATCTTCGGACAGTACGTCGCATCTACTGGTCGATAATCAATATTAGAGAAGAAAAGAGAACTGCAGGAAAACGAAACTATTCCATTCTATTTTGGTTATTGTCTGCGGATCCCTTTGCTTCCGCCACCCGACACGGCGTTCGAGACTATCTCATCCGACGCTTTGGCAAAATGCCTACTCCCGCGGAAAGTCGGTAATGAACGGGCCAAATCGGGCGACACCGACGATTCGCCAAGGCAATCAGTCTAGACTCTAGCTCCGGCGATCGACGTGCCAAAGCCAATTTTGCCAGCCATCTTGAATGTAGAAACAGAGCAGCACATGGGCTTGCAAGATAATGTCGCACCCACAGCAACAAGCTTTCATCGCGCACGTCAAAGCCGCTTTTCCGCATTTCTTCTCCAAAAAAGCCGTGCTAGAGATTGGGAGTTTAGACGTAAACGGCAGCGTGAGAAACGAATTTACGGAGTGTGACTATACAGGAATTGATCTCGCTGAAGGACCTGGGGTCGATATAGTGTCGTCGGGAGAGTCATATGACGCCTACGACGCATCATATGATGTTGTTGTCTCTTGTGAAGTAATGGAGCACAATCCATATTGGCATGAGACGTTCAAAAATATGATCCGTATGCTTCGACCCGGTGGTCTCCTTATAATGACATGCGCCTCCGTAGGTAGGCCGGAACATGGCACCACTGCGACCAATCCAGGGGACTCGCCATTTACACTTAATTGGTCTTATTATCACAATTTGACGGCAAAGGATTTCCGGCAAATTATAAAAATAGGGGAATTTTTTTCCCCCGCTATGTTTTTCGAGGATCTTTCATTTAACGATTTATATTTCGTTGGCTTCAAACGCGGTGCCCGCATCCCCGGTAATTCGCGCACATCTCTAGTCCACCTCTGGTGGCATTATTGCATTAGGAATTTAACTAACTGGCGTGGGTGTCGTCGCCGAATCCTAATTGGGCTATTTGGTGAGAAGCGGTACCTAGCTGGCCCGCTACGCTTCTGGCCAAGTAATGGCCCACCGGCCGAATGATGGACAGTCCAATTGATGCCAATATTACCGTGCAATATTTCTGGAAAGAGATCGGCGTATGAGCTGGCTTGTAGACACATGGAATGTTTGAATTTTGCCCATGGAGGGCGACAAGTGAAGCCGTCTTTTTCTCTTTATCTTGATTTGTCCAGAATTGTTGCAGCCTTCGCCGTGTTCATCGGTCACGCATCAGGTAAACTATTTACGGGCGGTCTGCTATGGCAGGTCGGACTATGGACACACGATGCGGTAATTATATTTTTTGTCCTATCTGGGTTTGTTATCGCCTATGTTACATCAGAGCGCGAGAATGAACCGGTGTCGTTTTGCGCCGCACGCATAAGCCGTCTGTATTCGGTGATTATTCCTGCTTTGGGCTTAACGATGATTTGCGATAGAATCGGACTGTCAATCGAGCCGCGACTCTACTATGATGGCCCCTGGGGATATCCGATAGACAATTCTGTAATGCGTTATGTAGCAAGTCTATTCTTGGTGAACCAAGCTTGGGGCGCGGACCTTGAGCCAGGGATCAACGTGCCATTTTGGTCATTGAGCTTTGAAGGTTTTTACTATGCCACCTTTGCGACGTTCTTTTTCCTACGATCACCACTTCGGTTCGCGCTACCAGCGTTGGTTCTGATGGCAGGTGGGCCGCAAATCACTATAATGTTTCCTATTTGGCTGATGGGATTAGCTGCGCAGAGATTGATTTCAAGGTTTAGCCTAGGCCCACGCGCAAGCTGGTCATTAGCAGTTGGAGGTCTATTGGTGATTTTGGCAATGCCTATACTTCGGGATAGAGTCAGTGAGATAGCAGCAGATTTCGTCATTGGTTTTGCGTTTGGCGTGCATCTGGTTGGGGCGTCGCAGATCGGGTTAATCGATAGGCTTCGAGGTCAGGAATTTGGCCGGTGGGTCAAGTATTTGGCGACCTTAACATTTCCACTTTATCTATTCCACAGACCATTGATTCAGGTTCTCACGGTAGTAGCTCCCGGCGATCCCGAAGAATGGCTTCATCGGTGTCTTGTGATTGGCGGTACGATCGTCGTCGTTGTTATATTAGGTCAATTATGCGACCTAATGCGCGAACCTCTGCGGGACATGGCTCGCCACGCTTTGCAACGCGGGCGTTCTGCCCATTGACCCTTGGTTGAGCCCCGAAGCTGCTAATGTTGACAATGGTCTCCCATATGTAGAGATGTGTCGGGCATCAGCCGCGTAAGCACGCAGCGCGCACTCGCTAGCGATAGACCGGACATGGAAGATACAGCCGCGAGGAGGGCATCGACCCTTTTAAGAATGTCGTCTACAGCTTTTTCGCTGCTACTGTAAGGATTACCAGCAGCCACAAGCGAACTGCTGTGCAGTGAGAAGCTCAACATGTTTGGTTCAGAGCTTGTCATGTAGCGGATCCCCGATATCATATCTTCGACCGTGACACCTTCGGCAGACAGTCGCAGCGTTCTGGCGAAATGGCCTGCCAGCGCCGTCGCCATGGTGGTCGGCAGACGAGTTGGCAGAGGTCTAGGGAGCCTCAGGAGCGTGTTGGGAATGAACGTCAGATCATGCTCGGGCAAGCAGAACGGCCTCCCGCCCCAGGCGATTGAGTTATCGGCCGCAAGACTGCCCGTGCGCAGACGCGGGCTCAGGCTCAAATCTAGCCGAAAGCCCAGCTTGGCGAGCGTGCAAATGCTCCTTACCCCAAGGCCGTAGCGGCCGGCCTTGTGGATGGCGATCTCCCGGCCGAATTTCCCCTCTAGAAGAACCTTAAGGTGAAGCAGCTTACGCTCCTCCAACGCCGCCGGCAGATTTCGCTGAAACGTGTTGGCCAGCGAAAAGGTATGCTCGAAAGGTGGCGTATTCCAAGTATGGAGATGAAGGCCGACGTCGGCTTTGCCGGCATCGACTCGGTCCCGCAGGAACTCGATCAGTGCATCGTTTTGGGCTGCGACATAGGTGACGACATATACTGGCACCGCGCCGTGCCGCTCGCAGATGGCCTGGAAGCGCTGCAGTCCGTCGATGCTGGTCAGTCGACCTGTCTCAGGGAGAAAGGGACCACCCCAATCGAACTCTTCTTCGGTGTCGCAGCAGATGCACAGGTACGAGCCCGAGTTGATCGTGAGGGTTCGGCCCTCCCGAACCGCCGCCCATTCGGCGTCGGCGACGCGCTCCGCCGCTCGCGTGGCTTTGTGGACCCTGGTCAGGGGCGCGCGCGACACCTCGGTCGCAACCGCAGCAAAATGCCTTGCTTTGCCGCACCAGCTGTTCGCCCGGGCGTGCGTGCGCCCGCGCGCGCCCATGGCGGTTCGTCGGGCAGGGTCCGTCGCCAGTTGGCGCATGGCACGGGTTATGTCGGCGAGGTCGTCGCCATCGACCACGATCCCGGTCTCGCCATCGAGCACCGCCTCGGGTGCGCCCCCCGCCCGGCCGGCGATCACCGGCATGCCCGCTGCGCTCGCTTCGAGGAAGACCAGGCCGAAGCCTTCCGTATCGCCATTGGCGAGCTGGCGGTTCGGCATCACGAACACGTCGTGCTGCCGGTAGGCGGCAAGGAGCTCTCCGTCCGCCACGGCGCCGGTGAACGTTACACGTCCCGAAAGGCTAAGCTCTCTTGTCAGGGATTCGAGAGCCGTACGGCTGGGACCGTCGCCGATGAGGGTCAGGTGTGCCGGCAGACCCTCGCGAACCAACTGCGCCAGGGCCCGCAGCACCGTGTCGAAGCCCTTCCGTTCGACCAGCCGGCCCACACCGAGGAAGCGAACGCAGCCGACCGCTCCAGACGGCGCTGGCGCGGCGGGCGGGAAGAACCGCGACGGCTCGACGCCATTGGGAATGACCACCACCTTGGCCGGATCGGGAACGGCCCGCGCCATGACCTCGCGACGGCAATACTGGCTCACGCAGATCACGAGATCCGCGCGACGCAGGACGCGGTGGCGCAGACGCGCCATCAGGCCGTCACCCTGCGAGGTGATCTCCTCCGCGTGCACATAGACCATGACCCGCCGGCGCAGACCATAGCGCAGGGGCCAGAGCAACCAACCATTGTAGACCAGATCGCCGATGCAGACGACCTTGATGCGCTCGCGGCGGACCAGGCGAGCGATGGTCAGCAGCAACCGACCGTAGACCGCGAGCTCGCGCAAGCGCCCGACCGGTCCCCCGCGCCAGCGTTCACATGGACGCAGATAGGGGATGCGCCAGACGGGATAGTCGCACGCCGCATCGTGGGCGGCGAAGGCGAGCCGCTCGCCCGAGCGATAGTCATGCTCGGGCGCCAATGCATGAATGCGTGGCGCCAGGACGCGGCACAGGTTGTCATAGACCTGACCGGAGCCGCCGATGACTGGCGGGAAGTTGCTGGAGATCACCAGGACGTTCACACGGTCAAGCATGGACAGGTCGGCGGCGGATTGGATCGCAGGTCCTGGCGGGTCGAGATTGGCAGGGAGCGGCAGCGCCGTCATCTCATGATCTCGTCCGGTCATCCCTAGGCGCCCCATGCGCTTGGGGTTTTCCCGCTTCGTGGTCATGGTGCGATGCCAACGAGGGGATGCAAATCCTAGCCCTGGCGGACTAGCAAATCGACCCAGTGCTTCATGGCGCGGATCCCTGCCTCAAGTCGCAGGTCCAGACGCGAGCGCTCGGCCACGACACCCACCATGCGTGGGCCCGGGCGGCCTAGGCTGGTCTTGTAGCGGTTGTCGCCCGCCATGAAGTCGTACACGTCTATGTCTCGAGCCAGGTACCGTTCTATACACATGGTATGGCTGACCAATCCCGGCTTCAGCCGGTTGTCGCCCTCGTAGCGGAAGCCACTGAAATAGTAGTAGACCCGGCCACGGAAAAGGAAGTTGTAGAGGTAGCCGATCGGCATGGTACCCGCCGAGATGCGGGCCAGTTCCACGACCCTGGCGGGCAGCCCGTCCGCGATCACCCGCTCGTGGAAGCGGACATAAAATGGGTAGGCGAAAGCGCCAGGCTTGCCACGAGGTTCCCAGCGAGCCTGGTGGAGCACGCCTGCAGCATGGAACCAGGCGTGGGCCTCTGCGACGTCGCGCGCGACCTCGAGTTGCAGCGGTCCGTGGCGCTCCTCATACAGCGCCATCGCACGACGGACCTGCCGCCGGGTGTTGGCGCTGATCTGCTGGAGGAATGGCAGCCCGCTCGCGCGGATCGCAGCGAGGTCGACGGCAGCGCTGGGCGCTTCGGCAACTGTCCGCCAGCGGGCGCGATGCGGCCCGAGCGCGCGCCGCATGGTGCATTCACGCGCACCATTCCATGCCACCGCGTCGATACGGCGACCATCGGGGAGGCGATGGAGCGACATGAGGAGCCCGACGCAGGCCTGCCAAACCGCGACCGAACTCGTCTTGTCGGTCAGGATGCCGTTGTACTCGATTGTCGTCACATCCTGTTCGGGAAGGCCGCTTTGGTTGAGGTGAAGGGTGGGTACACGCACCAGGCCTCGGTGGCGCCGAACCGGATGGTAGCCAAGCAGCGCCAGCCCCTCGACGCGCCCCGCCCTGCGCGCTACGAGCACGAAGGGCGGAGACCGAACCGTTGCCAGCCAGGGGCCGATCCAGTGCCAGGTCAGAAAGAACTCCGCGTCGGAGCGTGCCTCCAGGTCCCGCCATGCGCTCTCCAGATCGCCGAGTCGAGAAAGGGGTGCGATCGAGACGTCAATCGAGGCGTTCATCCAGACAGGCAGGATCTTGGGCGCTTTCGCCCGCCGGCGTTTCCGGTTAACACGCATGACGTCGTGCGCGTGGCAGATACCGATTTTGGCTTCCCCATCAGATTGTCACGTCCTTTCGCCTCGGTGGATGGTATGATCTTCGCTGACCAGATCCTCGTCAACGCTGCCAATTCACCACGCGGCAAAGCTGCGGCCCAGCGAGGCCATGCCACGTCACTGATTGAGGGGCCTGGTCGGTGGGCCGAGTCCGCCTTCCTCGGCCGAGTGCGATCAACAGCGCTTCCTGCTATCGCGCGGGCATGGGGGACCGTAGTCTTGGCGCCCAGCGCTTCCCGGCCTCGGGCGTGAACCCAGTCGAACAAATCAGTTTGCGCACGGCTGCCGCGCGTGGCGTACGCTGGACTGTCGTTCTCCGTTTCTCTAGCCAAGCGGTGCAATGGCTCGCCACCTTGGTCGTCGTCCGATTGCTTTCGCCGAGCGACTACGGACAGATGGCCATGGCGATGGTGGCGATCTCCTGGGCGATGACCATCAACGACCTGGGGATCGGGACCGCGGCGGTCCGCCATATGCTGGATCCCGGGGAGCGGCGAAGCCTGCAGGGCGTCATCTTTCTCTTCAGTGCCTTCCTCGCCTTGGTCCTGACCCTAACGTCATCTCTGTTGTCTTGGTACTTCTCCCAACCCCTGGATGCATTGATCCGCCTGATCAGCATCGCGATCGTCGTCAACTCCTTCTCGATCATCCAAGAGGCGGACTTGATCCGTACCATGGACTTCCGTCGTCAGGCGATCATTCAGGCGATCACTGCAGTACTCGGATCGGGCGTCGTGCTCGTATTGGCAACGACGGGCTTCGGTGTATGGTCCCTTGCGGTTGGCTATCTCGTAACCACTTCGATCAAGACGCTGCTGTTCGCATTCGCCACTCGCGGCTTCTACATGCCGTCGCTGAAGATGGGTCACGGCCGCGACAAGATGAGCTTCGGCCTTCTGATCGTCCTGTCCAGGCTGCTCTACGCGCTGGTCAGTTCGGTCGATATAATCGTGATCGGGCGGATGCTTGATACCACACAACTGGGCATCTTCACCGTCGGAAAGAACTTTGCATTCATTCCTCTTTCAAAAACAGGAGCCATCGTCAACTCTATTTCGTTCTCGGTGTATGCGAAGCTGCAGCATGACGTTAGACAAACTCATAACGCGCTGGCGGAAGCGACCAACATGCTCGCTCTGCTCATGTTTCCGGTCAGCGCCATCCTTTCTGCAACGGCGCCAGACCTTCAGCAGCTACTTTTAGGGGACCAGTGGAATGCTTCTTCCATCGTTATCACTTTACTGGCTACAACTGTACCTTTCTTTGTCATAAAAGAACAGATCCAGCATGTTCTAACAGTTAAGGGCAAAATGATTATTGTGATATTTGGACAAATAATTGAAGGTATCGTGCTGCTGATTGCCTTGATAGTCGGATGTCAATGGTCTCTTTTGGGCGCCTGTCTTGGATGGTGCTCCGCTATGATCGTTTCAAGTGTTTTTTTCGTGTGCCTCGCTCGGGACTGGACGGAATTCTCCCTAAAGTCGCTCCTTGTTTCTATTCAATTTCCGCTGATCGGCTCCCTGTGCGCCTTTGCCACAATCTACATGCTGCGTATCACGATTTCCAACGTAATTCCACTGCCAACAGAGATCGCTGCATTGGGATTGACTGGTTTGGCATGCTATCTGACAATGATGTACCTATTTGCGCGCTCGGAACTCATGCGAGTCATCGACTTCGTGCGAAGGGCGTAGGCCACGGCCGGATGGCGGATATCGAGTGCAGCATGTGCTCGTATCCGCCGGCCCGACGGGCAAGGCGGATGGATCCAATGAAAAAGGCCGGAGTCTTCCTCGTCACGGGCGGCGGCGGTTTTATCGGCTCGCACCTGGTTGCACGGCTTACGGACTCTGGAGGTGCGGTTCATGTCATCGACGACCTCACGACCGGATCGCGCGAGTATTTGCCGCGCTCGAGCAAGTTGCTTGTCCAGGATATTCGCGAGCCATCCGTCGCCGCTGCCTCAATGGCCGGCGTC
>CAVRGN010000012.1:0-37218 GCA_963720725.1 uncultured Alphaproteobacteria bacterium | reverse complement strand
TCCTGTGGCCGAACCGGCGCAGGACTGCGCCAGCAATTCCTCCAGCCGCTCGAAGGCGCTGCTCCAGCCGCCGCGGTGGCCGTCCCGACTTTCCGCCGACGCGAACACCGCCTGGCGGAAGGTCATCCGGGTCCCGCCGGCCTCCTCGGCGAAGTGGACGGTCACCAGGGTCTCGTGGCCGGGCCGGCCGTCCGCCTGGTCCCAGGCGAAGGTGAAGGCCAGCCGCTCGGGCGCCACGGCCTCGCGCAGCACGCCGCCCTGCCACAGCTCCGCGCCGTCCTCGTCCCGGCGCAGGCACGCGCGCCAGCGGGTGCCTGCGCGCGCGTCCTGCTTGAAGTGCGTCGCGGTGAAGCCGCGCGGCCCCATCCAGCGCACGGCATGGGCCGGATCGGTCCAGGCCCGGTAGACCAGCTCGCGCGGGGCCGCGAACACGCGGGTGATCTCCAGCACGCGCTCGTCGGCGGCGGGCCCGGTGGCTTGATCGAGATCCATGGTGGTGCTCCCGGTTCAGGGTGCGGCCGCGTCCGTGGCCGCAAGGTAGGCGACGAGCCGCTCCAGGAAGGCCGTCCAGCCGCTGCGGTGGGCGTCGCGGGCCTCGACGGTCTCGAACACGCCCTGCTCGAAGATCAGCCGCGTCTGGCCGGCGACGTCCTCGAACGTGACCGTGACCAGGGTTTCGTGGCCCAGCTCGCCCTGCTCGTCCTCCCAGGCGAAGGTCATCACCAGGCGCTCCGGCGGCACGACCTCGCGGAAGGTGCCGCACATGCGGTGCTCCCGGCCCTCCGCGGAGCGGATCACGGTGCGGTAGTCGCCGCCCGGCCGGACATCCATGCGGCAGGACGGCGTGGTGAACCCCTCGGGCCCCCACCAGCGGACCAGATGCTCGGGCTGGGTCCAGACCTTGAACACCAGCTCGCGCGGGGCGGCGAAGGTGCGCGTGATCGACAGCACCCGGTCGGCGGGTGCCGCGGCTGGGCTACTGCTCGGTGCCATGCGGTTTCCCCTTCTTCTGCAGCTCGTCGAGATACGCATCGAGACGATCGAAGCTCTGGTCCCAGAATTCGACGATAATGCTCGAGCCAAGCCGCAATATCCTGCAAGGGACCGGCTTCGAGCCGGCAGGGCCGCCACTGCGCCGAGCGGCCGCGGCTGATCAGCCCGGCGCGCTCCAGCACCTTCAGGTGCTTGGAAACCGCCGGAAGGCTGATCGCGAATGGCGCCGCAAGCTCGCCCACCGTCGTCTCGCCGGCCGCCAGCCGCGCCAGGATCGCCCGGCGCGTGGGATCGGCGAGTGCGGCGAAGACATGGTCCAGGCGCTGGTCGGCGCGCACGCGTTGAACCTTCCGGTTAATTAGCTAGATGGTGAAGTACCGGACCTCGGACGATGCGTCAAGCCCGATCGACAAGGCGGGCCGCTCCTACCGCAAACTCGCGACCGCTGGGCGCCCTGCGGTTGGCGGACCGCAACCGGATACCTAACCGCTTCTTGGCCTGTTCGCTTTAAGTATTCTTGTGTATTCAAGGAAACATGAAATAAGACGTGACAGCAATGCGCCGCCTTTACAAATGGACCGTCGTGAGTCAATCTGCTCCGGAATCGCCGATCGTATCTAATCTGGAGATATATTTAATGACCGGCCTCTGACGCTCGTTCTTGTTTGAAATCATCTGGAGTTATTTGCATCGGTAAATACCGATGGAGGATGTCGTGTACGTTGGACCGATCGTCGACACCGAGGCAAAGACATTTTGTAAATCCGGGCAACTCGACCCCCAGGTCAGCTTGTTCGCTTCGATAACCTTCATGATTGCGATCCTGGCTTCCGCTGGTCCGACTCATGCTCTTCCGGCCGGCTTCGGCGACGAGCTGGTCGTGGGCGGTCTGGATCAGCCCACCGCCATGGCGTTCGCGCCCGATGGCCGCGCGTTCATCGCCGAGCAGGCCGGAAAGCTGCGGGTGGTGAAGGCGGGCGCTCTGCGGGCGGCGCCCTTCGTCGGTCTCGCCGTCGACTCTCGGGGTGAGCGGGGCCTGCTCGGGGTGGCGCTGGATCCCGCCTTCGCCGGCAATGGCCGTGTCTACCTCTACCATACGGTTGCCGGCACGCCGGCGCACAACCGGGTCACCCGCCTCACCGCCGCCGGCGACGTCGCAAAGCCGGGAAGCGCCGTCACGATCCTGGAACTCGACAACCTGTCACAGGCTACCGACCACAATGGTGGCGCCATTCAATTCGGCCCGGACGGCAAGCTCTACGTCGCGGTCGGCGAGAACAAGAAGCCGGGCAACGCCCAGTCGCTCGCCACCCGGCTGGGCAAGATCCTGCGAACTCAATCCCGACGGCTCGGTTCCTGCGGACAACCCGAAGAGCTTTCCCGGCATCGCCGGTACGACCAGCGGGGCCAACCGCGCGATCTGGGCGGTAGGCTTGCGCAACCCGTTCACCTTCGCCTTCCAGCCACAGCGCGAGGTCATGTTCATCAACGAGGTGGGCGGTTCCACCTACGAGGAGATCGACCTCGGGCGAGCTGGGGCGAACTATGGCTGGCCGGCGAGCGAGGGCCCGACCGCCGACGCGCACTTCACCGGGCCGGTTTTCGCCTATCGCCATCGGGCCGCCGCGCCGGCAGCCTGTGCGATCAGCGGCGGCACCTTCTACAACCCGCAGCACGCCAACTTTCCAGCCAGCTATGTCGGCCGGTACTTCTTCGCCGACTATTGCGGCGGCTGGATCAACCAGCTCGACCCGGCCGCTCCGGCCACGGCCACGACGTTCCAGGCCGGCCTCAGCGCACCGGTGGGCCTGACCGTCGGCCCGGATGGCGCGCTCTACTACATCCAGCGGGGCAACGGACAGGTTCGCCGGATCCGATATACCGGCCAGGCGGCGCAGAGTGTCGTGGTTTCCGCCCATGAGCTCGAGATCGCCGAGGGCGGCGCTGCGGTTCTGGGCGTGAAGCTCGCCGCGCGGCCGGGCGTCCGGGTGACCGTGGCACTGACCCGTCAGCTCAGCGACCCCAGCATCAACATCGACAAGGCCAAGCTCGTCTTCAGCCGGACCGACTGGAACGTCGAGCACCGCGTCGTCGTCAGCGCCGCCGAGGACGGCGACGACCTCGACGACGGCGGCCTTCTTCGCCTGTCGGGTCCAGGCATGCCGGCGGCGACCGTCACGGTGACCGCGATCGACGATGATCGGCCCCCAGGCTCGCCGCGGGCGGTGATCAGCCGACCGCGCAACGGCGACACGGTGTCCACGGCCACGGCGGAGTTCTTCGGCGACGGGCAGCCGACCGGCGCCACGGTGCGAGCCGAGTATGAGATCGACGGGGTGCGCCGCTATACCGACATCAACACGCTTGGACACTACCACTTCGGCGGCGACCACAATCGCTGGAACACCACGATCCTCGCCAACGGCATTCACACGCTGACCATGCGCGTGTTCGACGCGCAAGGCCGGTCGGGCGCGCACCGCATCCGCGTGCGGGTCGGCAACTGATCCGCCGCCCGTCACGCGATCGACGCGACGGGTTGATCGGCCAGCATTTCGCTCACGGATTGCTATTCGAGCGAGTGCACTCTAAAGATAATCAACCTAGTGGAGATAGCGGTTGGCCGAGTTCACCCAGTTCTATGGCCGCGCCATGGTCTACGACATCGGCATGGGCAGCTCGGTCGGGCGCGACTTCGCGCGTGAGGTCGACTTCCTGGTAGCCCTGCATCGGCGCGCCGCCCACCGCCCCCTGGGCAGCATGGCCGAACTCGCCTGCGGCCCCGGCTACCATGTCCGCGAGGCGGCACGGCGCGGGCTCGCCGCGACCGGCATCGACCTCAGCCCCGAAATGCTCGACTACGCCCGGACCCTCGCGGCACGGCAGGACCTCGCCGCCACCTGGCTGCGCGCCGATCTCGGCAGCTTTACCCTGCCGGCGCCGGTCGACCTGATCGTGGCCCCGTTCGACGCCATCGACGTGCTGCTCACCAACGCCGACGTGGTGGCGCATTTCCGGGCGGTCGCGGCGGCGCTGGCACCGGACGGCCTCTACGTCGTCGACGTCAGCCATCCCCGCGACTGCTCGCCCTGGCACTATGGCAGCCACCGCTACGAGGGCGAGCGCGACGGCATCCGGGTGGTGATCGAGGCGGGCGTCAACGGCCCGCCCATCGACGCCGCCGCCCAGATCGCCGACACGGAGATGCGCATCACGGTCGAGGAGGGCGGCACCACCCGCGAGATCCTGGACCGCGCCCGCGAGCGCTTCTTCCATCCCCAGGAGCTCGTGGCCCTGGCGGAGCTGTCGGGCGTCCTGGAGGTGACGGAATTCTACGGCGACTACGATCTGGAGGTGCCGTTCGACCTGTCGGAGCGCGCCGTGCGGCTGATCGCCGTCTTGAGGAAAACCCCCGACCCGGCGGCCCCGTCGGAACCTCGCCGGCGCTGACCTCCGTCGCTACCGGGAGGGCGGCAGGTCGGCGATCGGGAAGGCGATGCGCAGATGCGCGACCGGCCCCGACAACCAGGCCGCCTCGCCGCCGAGCGAAGCGGCGAGCGCCGCCATCAGGCGCATTCCCGTCCCCTGATTCGCATGGTCGGCAATGCCCGGCCCGCCGTCGAAGAGCTCCAGCCGCCCGGTGCCGCCATCGCGGCTGAGGTGCAGCCGGATCTCGCTCCTGCCCGCGGGCTTGCCATGCTTGGCGCTGTTCGTGACGAACTCGCCCAGGATCAGCGCCAGGTACTGGGCCTGCTGGCTCGTGCCCATCAGCGGGACCGCCACCGTCTCGAGTTCCATGGCGACGCCACTCAAGGCGATGCTGGCCAGGACACAGCGCGCGACATTCGACAGGTACCCGCCCAGCTCGATCGACGCCGAAAGACCGGCATTCATGAGCAGCTCGTCGGATTTGCTCAGCATCATGATGTAGTCGGAGATGCCCTGGATGAGCTCCCTGGTCTTCTCGTCGCGATGATCGTTCTTCTTGAGATGGAGCAGGCTGACGAGCAGCTGCTGGCTGTTCTTGTTGCGATGCCGGAATTCATGCAGCAGCAAGGTGGCGTGGTCGGACAGCCTGCGGTTCTCGTCGGCCAGCCGGTGCTGCGCGATGGCGAGCGCCAGAATATTCGCATAGGCCTGCAGGAACTGGGTGTCGCCCGCGCTGAACGCACGCGGCTCGCGGCTGTCCGCCTCGAGCACGCCGAAGACCAGACCCTCGGTCCTGATGATGACGTTGACGGCACTCACCACGCCATGGTCACGGAGCAGCCGGGGAATCCGGAACCGCTCCTCGGCTGCCAGGTCGTTGGCGATCGTCGGCACGCCGGTCTTGAGCGCATAGCCCGCCGGCGAGTCCAGATCGGCGCCGAGACGCGCCACGCCGACGACGTCGGGTCCCCAGCCGCGCCCGGCGCGCACGAGAAACGCGTTCGTGCCCGGCTCGAATTCCAGCACCTTGGAAAATTCGACACCGAGCGCCGAAGCCACCTCGTCGCAGGCGCGCCCGAGCAGCCGCTCCAGGTCAAGGCCGCCGGCCGCCTGGCTGCCGAGCTCGGCCAAGGGGCCGGTCAGGGCGACGACGGACGCCCGATGCAACGGCTCGTCGTCTCGCTTGTCAGGCATCCAGATCACCCTTGCACGCGTTCCCCGTTTGGCGCCTCGTCACTTCCCAGCCCTGCGCGGCGCGGTACCCGTCGACGCACCGGGCACCGCCCGCCCGGCCGGGGCGCTACCCGATGGTGCGAGGTCTAGCGGCTCGCCGGGGCGCAGTCTGCCCGAATCCGTTCCCTCCGCCGCGCGCAATAAAGTCACGGGCGCAGGTTCCGGAGTTGCGCCCACCGCCTTCGCCCGAGGTGGATCTGGCGTTCCATACGGGAAAACTGCGTCGGACGATCGTCACCGCGCCGGCACCGAGCTTGAGCCTTGCTATTGTGCCTGGAGCAACTTGCCGCGCATCGGCCGTCGCTAGCCCCCGACCATCAGCCGGACGATCTCGTCGTGGCTGCTCGCTTCCGGCCGGCATTCTCCCGCAGCCAGTCCCCGCCGCAGCACGAGGATGCGGTCGGCGACGGCGAAGATGTCGACCAGATTGTGGCTGATGAAGATCACCGCCACGTTCTGCCGGCGCAGGCCCTTGATCAGCTCGACCACCTTGCGCTGCTCGGGCACGCCCAGGGCCGCGGTCGGCTCGTCCATGAT
The DNA here is from genome assembly GCA_963720725.1 of uncultured Alphaproteobacteria bacterium. GTDB lineage: Bacteria > Pseudomonadota > Alphaproteobacteria > Geminicoccales > Geminicoccaceae > Benzoatithermus. The sequence continues at coordinate 31,026 of CAVRGN010000012.1, read as the reverse complement.
CAGGAGCTCGGCCTTCCAGTAGATGGCGCGGCCGATGGCGACCGCCTGGCGCTGGCCGCCCGAGAGGCTGCGCACCGGCAGGCCCAGCTTGTTCTCGGCGATGTCGATGTCGAGCGTGGCCAGGGTCTCGCGGGCCGCGTGGCGCATGCGCGCCCGGTCCAGGCGCGGCAGGAAGCCCAGGACGGGTGCCGCGGGCTCGCGGCCGAGGAAGATGTTGGCGCCGACGTCGAGATTGTCGGCCAGCGCCAGGTCCTGATAGATGGTCTCGATGCCGATCTCGCGGGCGTGGCGCGGGTTCTGCAGCGTCACCCGCTCGCCCTTGTAGACGATCTCGCCCTCGTCGGGCTGGTGCACGCCGGAGATCGCCTTGATCAGCGTCGACTTGCCGGCACCATTGTCGCCGGCCAGCGCCAGCACCTCGCCGCGGCGCAGCTCGAAGCCGACGCCGGCAAGGGCGGTCACGCCGCCGAAGCGCTTGGTGAGGCCCGAGACGGCCAGGATCGGCGGCTCAGTCGGCATCGCGGGCCTCGCCGGTCAGCCGCTCGCGCGTCTGGTCGATCAGCACCGAGACGATGATCACGATGCCCACCGCCACGAACTGCCAGAACGGCTCGACGTTGATGAACACCAGCCCGTACTGGATCACGGCGATGATCAAGGCCCCGATCACGGTGCCGATGATCGTGCCGGAGCCGCCGAACAGGGAGGCGCCGCCGATCACCACCGCCGCGATCGAATCGAGCAGGAGCGGCTCGCCGCCCTGGGCCGCACCGGCCGAGAACCGCGCGGTGTAGATCATGCCGGCGATGCCCGCGCAGCCGGCGCTGATCAGGTAGAGCATGAGCGTGTGGCGGCGGATGTTGATGCCTGCGCGCACGGCGGCGGTGCGGTTGCCGCCGATGGCGTAGGTGTGCTGGCCGAAGCGGGTCTGCGACAGGACCCAGTGCATCACGACCACCAGCAGCACCGTCAGCACGACCGGCACCGGCACGCCCAGGAGCTTGCCGTTGCCGAGCCAGAACAGCAGCGGGTTGTTGACCGGGACCGTGGTGCCGTTGGCGGTGAGGAAGCCGGCACCGCGCGCGACGCCGTACATGCCCAAGGTACCGATGAAGGCCGGCACGCGCAGGCGCGAGATCAAGGTGCCGTTGATCGCACCCGGGAGCAGGGCCGCCAGCATGGCGGCGAGCAGACCGGCACCCAGGGCCAGTGCGGCGTCGACCGGGGTCAGGGTCTGCATGGTCCGGGCCATGACCACGCTGGCGAAGCCCATGACGAAGCCGACCGAGAGATCGATGCCGCCGGCGATGATGACGAAGGTCTGGCCGAGGCCGAGCAGCAGCGGCATCGCCGCCGAGACGGCGATGCTCTGCAGGTTGTAGCCGTTGAGCAGGAAGGAGACGCCGTAGGCCGCCCTGGCCCAGCTCTCGAAGAAGACCAGGAGGAGGAGCAGGAACAGCCACGACCAGGCGACGGTGAGAAACGCCAGAGCGGGGTGGCGCCGCTCGGGCGGCGCCGTCAGGGTCCGGGCGGCCAAGACCGGCTCCGGATCAATCGCTGTAGACGAACTTCATCACGTCCGGATCGTCGATATTGTCCTTGGTCATGATGGTCGCGCCGGTGCCGATCTGCGGCGGGACCGACTGGCCGTGGATCACGGCGTAGGCGGTCATGACCCCGTAATAGCCGATCTCGGCCGGATGCTGGGCCACGGCGAGGTCGATCAGGCCGGACTTCAGGTCGTCCACGATCCGGGTCGGCGCATCGAAGGCCACCACCCGGATCTCGCCCGACTTGCCCAGCGCCTTGACGCCGTCGGCGGCACCGATGGCCGAGAACAGGTTGGCGCCGAAGATGCCGTCGAGGTCGGAGTTGCGGGCGAACACCGCCTGGACCTGGGCGGCGGCCTTGTTGGCGTCGTCGTCGTTGAACTGGGTTTCCAGGACGGTGATGTCGGGGAAGTTCTGCATCGCCGCCTTGAAGCCTTCCTCGCGCTGGTCGGTCGTGCTGATGCCCGGCTTGACGTTGGAGACGTAGACCTTGCCCTTGCCGTCGACCTGCTTGGCCAGCGCCAGGCCGGCGAGGAAGCCGCCCAGCACGTTGTCGGTGGCGATGTAGGCCAGCGGGAAGTCGCCCGGACCGCTGCCGTCCTGGTACTTGCCGTCGTCGATGAAGGTGTCGACCGTGATGACCGGGATCCCGGCATCGACCGCCTGCTGCAGGGGTGCGATCAGCTGCTGCTTGTCGGTGGGGGCGATCAGGATCGCATCGGGCTTGCGCGCGATCACCGCCTGCAGCACCGGCACCTGGGTGGTCGGGTTGAAGTCGGGTGCCCCCTGGAACAGGAGCTCGCAGCCGACCGCCTTGGCCGCCATCTCCGCGCCCTTGCGCATGGTGATGTAGAAGGCGTCCGTGGTGAGCCCGGGGATCAGCGCGATCGTGCACTGGTCCTGTGCGGCGGCCGGGCCGGGTTGCCCGAGAAGGCCCAGCCCGAGGGCGGCGGCACCCATCGCCACGGCGAGCGGTCGCGTCATCGGTCGTTCTCCCTGATCGGCCCCGGATCGTGCGCCGGGCGCTTCGGGCGCGAACCCTAGGCGTCGCCCGTGCGGGCGGCAAGGGCCGCGGCGCGGGCCCGGAGCGCCTGCGGATCGCCCGCCACATGCACGCGTTTCCAGCGGCTGGCGGTGCCGGCGACGAGCCGGCAGGCGCTGCCGGGAACTTCCAGTGCTTGGGCGAGAAGCCGGAGCAGCGCCGCGTTGGCGCGCCCGCCATCGGCCGGCACGGTGACCTTGACCGCGAGCCAGGCATCGCCGGCGGCATCGACGACGACGCCGGCGATGCCGGCACGCCCCGCCCGCGGCGTCGCCTTCACCGCGAGCTCGATGCCGTCGGCGCGCAGCGTGACCGGCGGACCCGCCGTCAGTAGCGGACCATCTCGTTGACCAGGTCGCGCATGAAGTAGAGCGCCAGGATCAGGATCATCGGCGAGATGTCGACCCCGCCCAGGTTCGGCAGCAGGTTGCGGATCGGCCGCAGCACGGGCTCGGTGATCCGGTAGAGGAAGTCGCGGAGCTGGTAGACGAAGCGGTTGCCGGTGTTGATCACGTTGAAGGCGATCAGCCAGCTCAGCACCACCGAGGCGATCAGGAGCCAGATGTAGATCGAGACGATCGTGTTGAAGAGATTGAGCAGCGCGTACATGGGCAAGACCGGTGGCTGGATGATCGCCCCGCCTCGCGCCCGGGGCCCTGGGCGGCCGCACTATAGCGGCGCCGTCCGGCAGCACCAGCCCGGGCGCGGGCCTTGACAGCCAAGGGCCGCATCCCCATACCACGGGCCGCGCAGCGTGGGGCCGTAGCTCAGCTGGGAGAGCGCTAGAATCGCACTCTAGAGGTCGAGGGTTCGATCCCCTTCGGCTCCACCAAGCGACCTCCAGCCCGCCTGCAGTCGACAGCCCATGCCCCGTTCACCGTTTTCCCTTTCCCGACGCGCGTTGCTGGCCAGCGGTGGTGCCGCCGTGCTGAGCGGGCTCCAACTGCCGCGCGCCCGGGCCGACGTGATCGACATCGCCGCCGAGGTCGCGGCGGTGCGCAACCGCTACGGCCTGCCCGGCGTGTCGGCCATGGTCATGCGCGGCGGTGCCGTCATGGCCCAGGGCGTGGCGGGTGTGCGCTCGGTCACCAGTTCCGTGCCGGTGACCCTGGCCGACCCGTTCGTGATCGGCTCGTGCGGCAAGTCGATGACCGCCACCATCGCCGCCCGGCTCGCCGCGCGCGGCGTGCTCTGGTTCGAGACCAGGCTGGCCGACGCCTTCCCGGAGCTGGCGGCGGCGATGCAGCCGGCCTATCGCGACGCGACGCTGGCCATGCTGCTGGCGCACCGTGCCGCCATACCGCAGGTGCCGCCGATCCCCCTGCCCGTCCCTGGCGACCCGCCGGCGGCCCGGGCGCAGGCGTTGCCGGTGATCCTGGCCCTGCCGCCGCAGGGCCTCGCCGGACAGACCTACCTCTACTCCAACCTCGGCTACGTCGTGGCAGGAGCCATGCTCGAGCGCCTGGCCGGGATGCCGTTCGAGGCCCTGGCGGCGAGCGAGCTGTTCGCACCTCTGGGTCTCGCCAGTGCCGGCTTCGGTGCGCCTCAGGGCGAGGCGCCGCAGGGCCACACCGCCTTCTGGCTGCCGCTGCCCGCCGATTCCGACCTCTATCCCACCGCCGGTGCCGCTCCCGCGGGGCTCTACCACCTGTCCCTGCCCGACTGGGCGAGCTACGCCCAGGTGCACATGGGCCTGAGGCCCGACTATCTCGCCCCGGAGCTGCTGGCCCGGCTGCACCAGCCCTGGACGCCGGACCTGGGCGAATCCTACGCGTCGGGGTGGCACGTCGACCTCGGCAATTGGGGTACCGAGCTGCGCCACAATGGCAGCGACGGCTACTGGTCGGCCCGCATCCGGATGATCCCGGCTCTCGGCTACGCCGTGCTGATGGCGACCAACATGCTGGGCTTGAACGTCGAGCCCGCGGCCGAGGCGTTGGAAGCCGAGCTGATGGCGCGGTTCCCGCCCTACTAGGTGCGGCCGGCGGCTACAGCGCGGTGTAGCCGCCGTCGATGTAGATGGTCTCGCCGGTGATCATGTCCGACGCCGCCGAGCTCAGGAACAGGACGAGGTCGGCGACCTCGATCGGCTTGCCGAACCGGCCGAGCGGGATCTTGGCCTTCATCGGGTCGCCCTTGGCCGGATCGCCCCAGACCTGCTCGCCCATGGGCGTCAGGATCACGGTCGGGCAGACGGCGTTGGACTGGACGTTGAATTGCGCCCATTCGGCGGTCATGACCTTGGTCAGCGCGTTGAGGCCGTTCTTCGAGGCGGCATAGGCGCCGTGGTCGACCAGTGCCACGTTGCTGGTCTGCGAGCTGACATTGACGATCTTGCCCGCGCGGCGCTGGATCATGCCCGGCGCCAGCGCCTGGGCGAGCAGGAACGGCGCCCGCAGATTGACCGCCTGGACGATGTCCCAGTCCTCCACGCTCATCGTCAGCAGCGGCTCGACCCGGGCGATGCCGGCATTGTTGACCAGGATGTCGATCCCGCCCCAGGCATCCAGCGCGGCCCGTGCCGCCGCTTTGGGACCCTCGACGGTGGCCATGTCGGCGACGACGGTCAGGCAGCGCCGGCCTTGCGCCGCGACGCCGGTCATGGCGTCGGCGAGGCCGGCGCGGTCGCGAGCGACCGCCACGATGTCGGCCCCGGCGTCGGCGAGCACCCGGCAGATCTCCAGCCCGATGCCTTTCGAGGCACCGGTCACCAACGCACGCTTGCCGGCCAGGGAAAATCGCTCGACGAATGAACCGGGCATGGCACCTCCCCGTTAAGCTGCCGCTTCGCGCCGCTTATCGGCAACCGCGGTCACGCCGTCGAGCATAACTGCACGCGGCGAACTTGGAGAATGGATTGGATATCGTCGCCGCGGCCGGCCGCCTGCTCGCCGGCCTGTGCATCCTGGTCACGCTGCTGCCCCTGACGCGTGCCCGCGCCTGGTGGGTGCGCATGTGGGATTTTCCGCGCCAGCAGATCATGGTCACCGGTCTCCTGGCGGCGGCCCTCACGGTGGGCGGCGGCGGAGCGGCCACGCCCCTGGACCAGGCGCTGCTGACCGCCCTGGCCCTGGCGCTCGCCTGGCAGCTGGCCATGATCCTGCCCTACACGCCGTTGTGGCGGCGCCAGGGCAAGCGCACCCGCAGCAATCCCAAGCGCAGCCTGCGCCTGGTCGTGGTCAACGTGCTGATGACCAACCGCGAGGCGGACGGCCTGGCGGCGAGCCTGGCCGCCGCCGAGCCCGATATCGTGCTCGCGCTCGAGACCGATGCCTGGTGGGTGGAGCGGCTGTCGGCCATGCTGCCGGACCACGTCCACCGCGTCCTGCACCCGCTCGACAACACCTATGGCATGGCCCTGTACTCGCGGCTGGAGCTGCTCCACCCGGAAACGCGGTTCCTGCTGCGCGAGGGGGTCCCGTCGGTCCGCACCCGCGTCCGCCTGACCTCGGGCGAGGATGTGGTGCTGATCGGACTCCACCCCGAGCCGCCGAGCCCGACCGAAGCCGACAGCTCCCTGCCCCGCGACGCGGAGCTCGTGCTGGTCGGGCGCGAGATCGCCGGCGAGGCCAAGCCGGTGATCGTGGCGGGCGACCTGAACGACGTCGCCTGGTCGCGCACCAGCCGCCTGTTCCGGCGCCTCAGCGGGCTGATCGACCCGCGCATCGGCCGGGGCTTCTACAACAGCTTCCACGCCCACTATCCCGGTCTGCGCTGGCCCCTCGACCATGTGTTCTACAGCCCCGATTTCCTGCTGCACGGCCTGCAGCGCCTGCCGGGCTTCGGCTCGGACCACTTCCCGATCCTGATCGATCTCGAATTCCATCCGCGCGCGGCCGCCATCCAGGAGGCGGACCCCGCGGAGCACGGCGACCACCGCGAGGCGCGCGACACCCTGGCCGAGGCGGCCGCGGCGGAGATGCTGCGGGCATGAGCGAGACGGCGGCACCGCGGGTGCCACGTCGGACGGTCCGGGGGGCGAAGGGTGCGGCATCGGAGGGCACGCGGGCGCGGGCCGCGATGCTGCCCGTCACGCGCTGGCCCGGCGCTCCAGCGGCGGCAGGAGCCGGGCGAGATAACCGCCGGTGTAGCTGTCCGCGGTGCCGGCGACCTCCTCCGGCGTACCCTCGGCGACGATCCGGCCGCCGCCGGAGCCGCCCTCGGGACCCATGTCGAGCAGCCAGTCGGCCGTCTTGATGACCTCCAGATTATGCTCGATCACGATCACCGTGTTGCCGGTGTCGACCAGGGCGTGCAGCACCTCCAAGAGCTTGCGCACGTCCTCGAAATGCAGCCCGGTGGTGGGCTCGTCCAGGATGTAGACGGTCTGGCCGGTGGCACGCCGGCTCAGCTCCTTGGCCAGCTTGACGCGCTGCGCCTCGCCGCCGGACAGCGTGGTCGCCTGCTGGCCGATATGGATGTAGCCCAGCCCGACCTGCTGCAGGGCCACGAGCTTGTTGCGCACCGGCGGGACCGATTCGAAGAAGTCGACCGCCTGATCGACGGTCATGTCCAGGACTTCGGCGATCGACTTCGCGCGATAGGTCACCTCAAGCGTCTCGCGGTTGAAGCGTTTGCCGCTGCAGACGTCGCAGGTGACGAACACGTCGGGCAGGAAGTGCATCTCGATCTTGATCAGCCCGTCGCCCTGGCATGCCTCGCAGCGGCCGCCCTTGACGTTGAAGCTGAACCGGCCCGGCCCGTAGCCGCGCGCCTTGGCCTCGGGCAGCCCCGCATACCAGTCGCGGATCGGGGTGAAGGCGCCGGTGTAGGTGGCCGGGTTGGAGCGCGGCGTGCGGCCGATCGGCGACTGGTCGATGTCCACCACCTTGTCGACATGCTCCAGGCCGGCGAGTGCCGCATGCTCCCCGGCGATCGCCCGCGCGCCCATCAGCCGGCGCGCCAGCGCCGGGTAGAGGGTGTCGACCACCAGGCTGGACTTGCCGGAGCCGGAGACGCCGGTGACGCCGACGAAGCAGCCCAGCGGGAAGCGCGCGTCGACCTCGCGCAGATTGTTGGCACGGCAGCCGGAAAGCTCGAGCCAACGCAGGTTCTTGGGTTTGCGGCGTCGCGTCGGGACAGGGATGGCACGGACGCCGGAAAGATACTGGCCGGTCAGCGAGGCGGGCTCACGCATCACGGCCGCCGGCTCGCCCTCGGCGATGATGACGCCGCCATGCACGCCGGCTCCGGGGCCCATGTCGATCAGATGGTCGGCCGACCGGATCGCGTCCTCGTCATGCTCGACCACGATCACCGTGTTGCCCAGGTCCCGCAGGTTGCGCAGCGTCTCCAGCAGCCGGTCGTTGTCGCGCTGGTGCAGGCCGATCGAGGGCTCGTCCAGGACGTAGAGCACGCCGGTCAGGCCAGAGCCGATCTGCGAGGCGAGGCGGATCCGCTGGCTCTCGCCGCCCGACAGCGTGCCGCTGTCGCGCGCCAGGGTCAGGTAGGACAGGCCCACCTTGTCGAGGAAGCCCAGGCGCTCGCGGATCTCCTTGAACACCCGGGCGGCGATCTCCTGCTGCTTCTGGGTCAGCTGCGCCGGCAGGGCGGCGAACCAGAGCACCGCGTCGCGGATGGAGAGCTCGGTGACCTCGCCGATGTGCCGGCCGGCGATCTTGACGCACAAGGCCTCGGGCTTGAGCCGGTAGCCGGCGCAGGCCTCGCAGGTGGTCGAGCTCATGTAGCGCGACAGCTCCTCGCGCATCCAGGCCGACTCGGTTTCGCGCCAGCGCCGCTGCAGGTTGTTGACCACGCCCTCGAACGGCTTCCTGGTCTCGAACTTGCGCAGCCCGTCCTCGAGCTCGATCCGGACCTGCTCGGCACCCGAGCCATAGAGGATGACCTCGCGCACCTTGGCCGGCAGCTTGGCCCAGGGCGTGTCCGGGCTGGCGCCGTAATGCTTGCAGATCGACTGCAGCGTCTGCGGGTACCAGTTCATGGTCGTGGACGACCAGGGCTCGACGGCACCGCCCGCCACCGACTTGGCGGGATCCGGCACGATCAGCTCGGGGTCCATGAGCATCTTCCTGCCGAGCCCGTCGCAGGCCGGGCACGCGCCGTAGGGATTGTTGAACGAGAACAGGCGCGGCTCGATCTCGGGCAGGGTGAAGCCGGAGACCGGGCAGGCGAACTTGGCCGACATGGTCAGCCGCTCGCCGCCGTCGGCGTTCTCCGCGATCACCAGCCCCTCGGCCAGGCCCAGCGCGGTCTCGATCGATTCCGCCAGGCGCTGCGCCAGGTCGGGTGCCGTGACCACGCGGTCGACCACGACCTCGATCTCGTGTTTCCGCTTCTTGTCGAGTGCTGGGACCGCGTCGAGGTCGTGCAGCTCGCCGTCGACCTTGACCCGCTGGTAGCCCTGGCGCAGCAGGTCGGCGAACTCCTTGCGGTACTCGCCCTTGCGGCCGCGCACGATGGGCGCCAGCAGGTAGAGCCGGGTGCCCTCGGGCATGGCCAGCAGCCGGTCGACCATCTGCGAGACGGTCTGCGCCTCGATCGGCAGGCCGGTGGCGGGCGAATAGGGAATGCCGACGCGCGCCCAGAGCAGGCGCATATAGTCGTAGATCTCGGTCACCGTCGCCACGGTGGAGCGCGGGTTCTTCGAGGTGGTCTTCTGCTCGATCGAGATCGCCGGCGACAGGCCGGTGATCAGGTCGACGTCGGGTTTTTGCATCAGCTCGAGGAACTGGCGGGCATAGGCCGAGAGGCTCTCGACGTAGCGGCGCTGGCCCTCGGCGTAGATCGTGTCGAAGGCGAGGCTCGACTTGCCCGAGCCCGACAGGCCCGTGATCACCACCAGCTTGTGGCGCGGGATGTCGACGTCGATGCCCTTGAGATTGTGCTCGCGCGCACCGCGGATGCGGATGAAATCGTCCATCGAGGCTCCGGGTCGGCGGGCCAGACGGCCGCCGCTAGCTTGATCACCTCACAATGGCTTCGGCACTCCTCCGCGGCAAGCCGTGGCGGGGTGTATCTCTGCCACTGGTTGGGGGCACCGGCAGAGCGGTCACCGCACCGGTGAGGCCATTCGAGGTTACAGAGAACAAAGCATGAACGACAAGGTGCGCACAAGGCACGAAGCATCGGTCGGCCTGGATCGTCGACCGGCGCCCTGCCGTTCAGGCTGACACCGGCTGCCAGATGCGCTTTACTGCCGGCCGGCACTCCAGCGGACGGGCGACAGGGCCATGGCCGGCAGCGTGAACAAGGTGATCCTGGTAGGCAATCTCGGCCGCGATCCTGAGGTTCGTCACACCCAGAGCAACCAGAAGGTCGTCAACCTGCGGCTCGCCACCTCCGAGCGCTGGCGCGATCGCCAGTCGGGCGAGAGCAAGGAACGCACCGAGTGGCACAGCGTGGTGATCTTCAACGAGAACCTGGCCGACATCGCCGAGCGCTACCTGCGCAAGGGCAGCTCGGTCTATGTCGAGGGCCAGCTGCAGACCCGCAAATGGACCGACCAGAGCGGCCAGGAGCGCTACTCGACCGAGGTCGTGCTGTCGCGCTTCAAGGGCGAGCTGACGCTGCTGGGCGGCCGTGGCGAGGGCGGTGGCGGGGACTACGCCGGCGACCATGGCGACGACGCCGCCCAGGGGGGATCGCCGCGTTCGGCGCCGGCGGCGCGCGGGCCGGCCGGCGGCCAGGGCCGCGGCCGGCCGGCCAGCATCGCCGACGAGCTCGACGACGACATACCGTTCTGATCCGCGCTTGAGGCCCGCTCCCGCCGTGGGACGGGCAGGGAGGCAGAGCCATGAAGATCGAATCGATCCTGGCCACCAAGGGCCGCGAGGTCCGGACGGTCGCGACCGGCGTCAAGGTCGGTGAGGCCATGCGGATCATGAGCCACGGCCGCATGAGCGCGCTGGTGGTTTCCGACGACGGTGCGGCCATCGACGGCATCGTCTCCGACCGCGGCCTGATGAATGCCCTGGTCGAGCATGGCACCGACGTGCTCGAACGCCCCTTGGGGGACGTCATGACCCGCGAGGTGTTCACCTGCTCGCGTGGGGACAGCGTGGGCGCGATCATGGCGGCCATGACCGACCGGCGGATCCGCCACATCCCCGTGGTCGAGGAGGACGGCAGGCTGTGCGGCATCGTCAGCATCGGGGACGTGGTCAAGCACCATCTGGACGAGATCCAGCACGAGGCGCTCGAACTGCGCGAGTACATCAGCGGCAACGCCTGACCGCAGCAGCCATCCGGCGGCACGGCCGGTGACCGCCGCCACCGCTCACGCGGCCAATCTGGACCACTCCGCGATCCGCGGCATCCTGGCCGGCATCATGCTGGCCATGTTCCTGGGCGCGCTCGACCAGACCATCGTCGCGACCGCGCTTCCCACCATCGGCCACGATCTCGGCGACGTCGACGCCCTGCCCTGGGTGGTCACCGCCTACCTGCTCAGTTCGACCGCGGTCACGCCGCTCTACGGCAAGCTGAGCGACATCCATGGCCGCCGGGCCATGCTGCTGGCGAGCATCGCCCTGTTCGTGGTGGGCTCGGTCGCATGCGCGCTGGCGCCCTCGATGCTGGCGCTGATCCTCGCCCGCGCGCTCCAGGGCATCGGCGGCGGCGGGCTGATCTCGCTGGCGCAGACGGTCATCGCCGACGTGGTGGCGCCGAAGGAGCGCGCCCGCTATCAGGGCCTGATCGCCTCGGTGTTCGTGGCCTCGAGCGTTCTCGGCCCGGTGCTGGGCGGCGTGTTCGCCCAGAAGCTGCACTGGTCGCTGATTTTCTGGATCAACCTGCCGCTGGGGCTGGCCGCCTTGTGGATGACCGAGCGCGCGCTGCGCCGGTTGCCGCGCCACGAGCGTCCTCACCGGCTCGATCTGATCGGTGCCGCCCTGATCGTGGCGGCGACGGTCTCGTTCCTGCTCGCCCTGAGCTGGGGTGGCGGCCGCCATCCCTGGGGCTCGCCGCCGATCCTGGGCCTGATCGGCGGCAGCTTGACCCTGTCGCTCCTGTTCGCCTGGCGGCTGGCCGTGGCGCCCGAGCCGTTCCTGCCGCTGTCCGTGCTGCGCGAGCCCGTCGTCGCCCTGGGCACCGCCTCGGCCTGCTTCGCCATGGGGACGTTCATCGGGCTGTCGATCTACGTTCCGGTCTATCTCGAGGCGGCGCGGGGCCTGTCCGCCAGCCAGTCGGGCATGGCCCTGATCCCGCTGATGGCCGGCGTCATCGTGGGGGCGACCACCGCGGCGCGGCTGATGTCCCGCATCCGCCACTACAAGCGGCCGCCGCTCGCCGGCCTCGCACTTGCCGTCTCGGGCTGCCTGGCGCTGGCGCCGCACCCAGTCGAGCTCCCCTTCCCGCTGGCGCTGGTGCTCCTGGCCCTGGTCGGAATCGGCGTCGGCACGGTGTTGCCGGTGACCACCGTGGCCATCCAGAACGCGGTGCCGATGCATCAGCTCGGCACCGCCACCGGCGTGATGAGCTTTTTCCGCGCGCTTGGCGGCGCCATCGCGGTGGCGGTCCTGGGCGCACTGGTCCTGGGCGGCGCGCACCGCCAGGGCGGGGCGCAGCTGGCCCTTACCGGCGAAGCCGACGGGGTGTTCCGGATGTTGTTCCTGGCCGCGGCCGCCGGCTTCGCCTGCGCCTTCTTGTGGCTCTCGCTGATGGCCGAGCGGCCGCTGCGCAGCGGCGCGGCGGCGCCCGCCGCTGCGCCGAGGATTGAGCGCCTACGGCTTCGGGCTCAGGTGGTGCTCTCGTTGGTCCGCTCGAACACGCAGCCGTCGATGCGCCAGGTGCCGTCGGGCTGCTTCTCCATCACATACTGCGCCACGACCGGCACCCCGTCCGGGCCCACGACCAGCACGCGCTGGGTCCAGCGGCCCTCCACGGGTACCAGGTCGCGGAACTCGACCTCGCGCGGGCGGTAGACCGGCCGGTAGCCGGTGCGGACCATGGAGAGGAAGGTGTCGGGGTTCTTGAAGATGCTCTGGATCGCCGGCGAGGCGTAGGCGAAGGCCTGGTTCGCGTCGTCGTCCTGGAAAGCCTTGAGCTGCCCCTGGATCACCGTCCGGATCGCCACCATGTCCGAAGCGTTGGGCGCGCTGACCGGGGCGGCGGGCACGGGGCCCGCGACGAGCCAGGTCAGCAACACCAAGGCTAGGGCTTTCCACCGCATGTTCTTCCTCTCTTGCGAACTGCCGTTCGGCTGGGCACGCTGCTGGGCTTGGTCGGTCGGGCAACCTGATCTGGGCGATGCATGATTGTCACAACCACGTCCGATGTCCAGGGCCGAACGATCACCGCCTATCATGGCCTGGTCACCGGCGAAGCCATCCTCGGCGCCAACATCTTCCGCGACCTGTTCGCCTCCGTGCGGGACGTGGTCGGCGGGCGGGCCGGCGCCTACGAGAATGTGCTCCGCGAAGCGCGAGATAGGGCGATCGCGGAGATGATCCAGGAGGCCACCGACCGCGGCGCCGACGCGGTCGTGGGGGTCGATCTCGACTACGAGGTCATCGGCAAGGAGGGCAGCATGCTGATGGTCGCGGCAAGCGGCACCGCGGTCAAGCTGGGCTGAACTCGTGGCGGCCGCAGTCCAGCCGGCGCGGCACGATGCCCGGATCGTCGCGATCGTCGCTGCGGCGCATGGCGGCAGCCACTACTTCCATCTCGTCCTGCCGCCGCTGTTTCCGCTGCTCAAATCCGCCTTCGGCGTCGGCTACGCCGAATTGGGCCTCCTGCTCAGCGCGCTGTTCTTGACCTCCGGCTTGTGCCAGACGCCCGCCGGCTTCCTGGTCGACCGGCTCGGCGCCGCGCGCGTGCTCGCGGCGGGGCTCGCCTGCCTGGGCTGCGGCGGACTGCTCGCCGGGCTGGCGCCGGGCTATTCCACGCTGCTCGCGGCCGCGGTCCTGATCGGGTTGGGCAACAGCGTCTTCCACCCGGCGGACTACGCCATCCTCGGCCATCACGTGGCGCCGAGGCGCATGGCCCGGGCCTTCAGCATCCACACCGTCGGCGGCACCATCGGCTGGGCGGTGGCGCCGGTGCTGGTCGCCGGCATCGCCGCCCTCGCCTCCTGGCGGGCGGCCCTGCTGTTCAGCGGCTGCGTCGGGCTCGGGCTCGCGGCGCTGGTCGTCGCCAACCGCGGCCGGCTCGAGACGCCCGCCCATCGGGCGCCGCCGCAGGCCTCGGCCGGCGGCGCCCTCGCCGGCCATGCGCGTCTGTTCGCCTCCGCTCCGATCCTGGTGTGCTTCCTGTTCTTCGCCCTCCAGGCCACCTCGTTCGTCGCCTTGCAGGGGTTCATGCCGCTGTCGCTGCACCAGCTGTTCGCGCTGGACATGGTGGCGGCCACCGCGACCGTGACCTTCTTCATGATCGGCAGCGCCGCCGGCACGATGGCGGGCGGGGTCGTGGCCGACCGCAGCGGCAACCACCAGCGCATCATCGTCGGCGGCCTGGCCCTGGCGGCGGTGATCCTGGCGCTGGTGGGCCGCATCGCCATGCCCACTCCGGTGCTCCTGGCGGCCGTGGCGCTGGCTGGCGCCCTGGCCGGGGCCACGACGCCCTCGCGCGACATGCTGGTCCGGGCGGCGGCACCGCCCGGAGCGTCCGGCAAGGTGTTCGGCTTCGTCTATTCCGGCCTCGATCTCGGCGCCACCGTGACGCCGGCGCTGGTCGGCGGCCTGCTCGACGCGGGCCATCCGGGGGCGGTGTTCGTGCTGGTGCCGACGGTCATGGCGCTCAGCATCCTCACCGTGACCACGCTGTCGCCGCGCCGGCCGCACGCCGCCGGCGCCACCGGCTGAGCATGCCGGGCGAGGTCGTCGTCCGCGCGGCCGGACCGGCCGAGGGCCGGCTGATCGCCCTTCTGGTCGCCGAGCACGGCATCGAGGAGGGCGTGACCGTACGCGGCCGGGCGGAGGACTATGCCGCCGGTCTCGCCGCTGGCCGCTGCGCGTGCCTGATCGCCGAGCGGTCGGGCGAAGCCGTGGGTCTCGCCATGTACTACCCGACCTTTTCGAGCTGGAGCGGACGGCCCGGCCTGTTCCTGGAGGATCTCTACGTGCGCCGATCGGCACGCGGTCAGGGCGTGGCGCGCCGCCTGCTCGCGGAACTGGCCCGCATCGCCGCGGCGGGCGGGGCCGATCGCCTCGATCTCGTGGTCGGCGAAGCCAACGCGGCGCGGGGGTTCTATGCCCGTCTGGCCATGCGCGAACTGCCCGGCTGGCGCCTGGTGCGCGCCGATGGCCGGCTCCTGGCGCTGCTCGCCGCGAACGCATGAAATCGCCGCGGCCGTGACATCCGTCACAGCAGCCGCCGCTGGCCGCTGGCAGGAGTGCGGCCGGATGCTCCGCACGAGCGTCCGTCCCAACGCAGGATAAGGATCATGCCCGTCTATGCGATCGAGCCCGTTCCCTACAGCGATTCCGCCGCTGCCGGCTGGATGGTCGTCGCCATGTTCTTCGGCATGCTGGCCTTGGGCTGAGCGGTCGTGGCGAGAAACCTTGTGAACCCGGCACCGTGAGCGCGCCGTTCGCCACCACCAGTCCGGCCGCGGACTATGACGTCCTCGCACCCGACGGTTCGGAGATCCGCCTGTTGCCGCGGGTCGCCGGCGGCAGCATGGTCCACTGCACGCTTCCGCCGGGTGCGGTGTCGCTGGCCGTCACGCATCGGACCGTGGACGAGCTCTGGTATGTCGTGGCGGGCTCCGGCGAGCTGTGGCGACGGCACGGCGAACGGGAGCATGTGGTGCCGCTGCGGCCGCACACGGCGCATTCGATCCCGTTGGGCACCCGGTTCCAGTTCCGCAACCCGGGCACCGAGCGGCTGGTCATCGTCATCGTGACCATGCCACCCTGGCCCGGGATGGACGAGGCGGTGCGGGTGCCGGACCACTGGCCTCAGGCGGCCGTGGCCACGCCGGGATAGCCCCGGCGCCGGCGCGCGGCGATCAGGTGCCACAGGACACGAAACATCCCGGCCATGGCGGCGCTGCGCAGCGCCAAGGCCTCCGCGCGGTAGCGGTCGAACGCGATCGGCTCGTTCAGGTCGGACATGGCCCACTCCATTCATCGGGTGGCTTGCAGATAATCCGAGAACGAACGAGAATAATCGGCGATCATGTCACGACATTGATGAGGCGATGGCACAGATCGGCGGAGCGGACCGGGCGGGCGAGATGGCCGTGTTCGTCCAGGTGGTCGAGCATGGCAGCCTGACGGCCGCGGCGCACAGCCTGCGTCTCTCGCCGTCGGCCGTGAGCAAGCTGATCGCCCGCCTGGAGGATCGTCTCGGCGCCCGCCTGCTGCAGCGCACCACCCGCCGCGATCGCGGCCGACCGCCGAAGGGCGCATGTTCTACGAGCGCGCGCGCGAGATCCTGGAGGAGCTGGACGCCGCCGAGGAGCTGGTCAGCGCCGGCCGCCTGCGCCCGCGCGGCACCTTGCGCATCAGCCTGAGCCACGGCTTCGGCATGAGCCAGATCGTGCCGCTGGTCCCGGCGTTCACCGACCGCTACCCGGACGTCGAGCTGCAGCTGGCCTTCGCCGACCGGCGGCTCGACCTTGCCGGCCAGGGCATCGACCTGGCGATCCGGCTCGGGCCGGTGATCGACGAATCCCTGATCGCGCGCCGCCTCGGCGACCATGGCCGGATCGTCTGCGCCGCCCCGGCCTATCTGGAGCGCCACGGCACGCCCGTCCGGCCCGAGGACCTCGCCGAGCACAACTGCATCCTGTTCGACCAGCCGGATTACCTCAACCGCTGGCCGTTCCGCGCCGCGGACGGGTCGACCATGCGGATCCAGGTGCGCGGCAATTTCCGCAGCGACAATGGCGACGCCCTGTTCGAGCTGCTCCTGGACGGCCTCGGCATCGCCTGGGCCGCCGACTTCCTGGCCCTGCCCCATCTCGCCGCCGGCCGCCTGGTCGCGCTCCTGACCGAGCACGCGATCGACGAGCGCACCGCCATCCACGCCGTCTATCCCCAGCGCCGGCACCTGCCGGCGAAGGTGCGGGCGTTCATCGACTTCCTGGTCGAGCGGTTCCAACCCTCGCCGCCATGGTCGATGGACCTGCCGCTGCTCCATCGCGGGATGTGACGCTAGCCGCGGCTTTCGGGGTCACGCACTCCGGCCGCTCTCGCAGCGCCAGCCATGCCGCAACGCCCAGGGCGGATGCTCGTTGGTCCATTGGGCGGCCGCCTGCTGGCCGAACAGCATGCACTGCATCAAGGAGCCGTCCCATGGCAGCTCGACCGTGCGGCAGCGGTCCGCTCCGGTACTCAGGCAGGCGACGAAGGTCAGGACATAGACGAACATGCGCGTGGTCCCCATCGGTCGACGCCCCGACGCCGAGGCCGGTTGCAGGTTGCGGACGGCCGGCGGCCCGCGTCGGTGACCTTTGTCACAAGCTGTTCGGGGCGCCGTGGCCCTGTGGCGCCCTGGCAGCGGGCGGCGCCATCGGCTAGAAGCCTCGTCCCGTACCGACCCTGGCATCCTGGACCACAACCATGCCTTCACCCGTCCACGTCGTCGGCGGCGGCTTGGCCGGCAGCGAGGCCGCCTGGCAGCTGGCGCGGCGCGGCGTGCCGGTCGTGCTGCACGAGATGCGGCCCGTCCGGCGCACCGAGGCGCACCGGACCGACCGGCTGGCCGAGCTGGTCTGCTCGAACTCGTTCCGCTCGGACGACGCGCTCGGCAACGCCGTGGGCCTGCTGCACGAGGAGATGCGCCGCCTGGGCTCGCTGATCCTGGCCATGGGCGACCGGCACAAGCTGCCGGCGGGCGGGGCGCTGGCGGTCGACCGCGAGGGCTTTTCCGCCGCCGTGACCGAGGCGCTGGCCGACGAGCCGCTGGTGACGCTGGTGCGCGAGGAGGTGCCGGGCCTGCCGCCCGCCGCTTGGGGCCGGGCCATCGTCGCCACCGGCCCCTTGACCTCGCCGGGGCTGGCCGAGGACATCCGCCGCATCGGCGGCCAGGATCAGCTCGCCTTCTTCGACGCCATCGCACCCATCGTCCATCGGGACTCGATCGACCTGGAGGTGGCCTGGTTCCAGTCGCGCTACGACAAGGAGGGCCCGGGCGGCGGCAAGGCCGACTACATCAACTGCCCCATGGACCGCGACCAGTACGAGGCCTTCATCGCCGCCTTGCTGTCCGGCGAGAAGGGCAGCTTCAAGGATTGGGAGCTCGGCACGCCCTATTTCGAAGGCTGCCTGCCGATCGAGGTGATGGCCGAGCGCGGGGCCCAGACCTTGCGCTTCGGGCCGATGAAGCCGGTGGGCCTGACCGACCCCAGGACCGGCCGGCGACCTCATGCGGTGGTTCAGCTCCGGCAGGACAACGCCTTGGGAACGCTCTACAACATGGTCGGATTTCAGACCAAGCTCAAGCATGCCGAGCAGGTCCGGACCTTCCGTACCATCCCCGGCCTCGGACGGGCGGAGTTCGCACGTCTGGGCGGCCTGCACCGCAACACCTTCGTCAACAGCCCGCGCCTGCTCGACCTCACGCTGCGCATGAAGGCTGCCCCGCATGTCCGCCTGGCGGGCCAGATCACCGGTTGCGAGGGCTATGTCGAGAGTGCCGCCGTGGGGCTCATGGCCGGCCGGTTCGCCGCGGCGGAGGCGCATGGACGCGAGCCGGAGCCGCCGCCGCCCGAGACCGCGCACGGCGCGCTCCTCGCACACATCACCGGCGGAGCCGCGGCCGAGACCTTCCAGCCGATGAACGTCAATTTCGGCCTGTTCCCGCCGCCGCCGCCCGGCACCGTCAAGAGCGAGCGCAAGCCCACCATCGCGCGCCGTGCGCTCGCGGCGCTAAGCACCTGGGGATAAGTAGCACTACGGCGATATCGCCGCTTGCCATGCGCGCGAAAATTGCTAGTAGTTCACCGACTACCGTATAGGCGGGACCGGCTTGCCCCGAACCACAAGATCTTGTGGTCGTCCCGAGGTCCGAGAAAACGCGCCAGCCTGCCTTGCCGCAGTAGGTGCCGAACGCAGAGTGGTCAGGTGGCAACAGTCGCCGCTGTGAAGTCTTCGATCGAGGGTGGTCAGGTCCCGTTCCAAGTCCGCGGCTCGCTGCAGACCGTGATTTCGCTGCGGCTGCTGTCGCCGGACGATCCCAACTTCATCCCGCTCCTGGTCGACAAGATCGCGCACTCGCCGGATTTCTTCCGCGACGCACCGCTGGTGCTCGACGTCGGCGCCCTGACGGGGCAACCGACGCTCGATCTCCTCCTGCTCGCCGAACATCTGCGCCAGCATCGGCTGATGCCGGTGGGCATCCAGAACGGCACGCCGGCGTGGAACGAGGCCGCCCTCGCGGCCGGGCTGGCGGTCTTCGGCGCCGGCAGCCCGGCACGCCAGGTCGCCGAGAGCCCGGCGCCCGACCCGGCCCGCCGCACGCCGATGGCGGCAGCGGCGCCGACCCAGCGCACCCGTCCGGCGCGCGTGATCTCCGAGCCGGTGCGCGGCGGGCAGCAGATCGTCACCGACGGCGATCTGGTGGTGACCGCCTCGGTCAGTGCCGGCGCGGAGCTCTGCGCCTCGGGCCACATCCACGTCTACGGCACGCTGCGCGGTCGCGCCTTCGCCGGCATCGAGGGCGACGAGAGTGCCCTGATCTTCTGCGACCAGCTCGAGGCCGAGCTCTTGTCCATCGCCGGGGTGCACCTGGTGAGCGAGGCCATCGACCCGAAGCACCAGCGCCGGCGCGCCCGCGTCGCGCTCGACGGCGAGCGGCTGGTGATCCACGCCTTGTCTTGAGCCCGCGGGCGCGGGCGGCTGCTCCGGCACGAAGGAGGGGAATTTGGCTAGAGTCATCGTGGTTACGTCCGGAAAGGGCGGCGTCGGCAAGACGACCTCGGCAGCCGCCATCGCCACCGGCCTGGCGCTGTTGGGCAAGAAGACCGTCGTCATCGACTTCGACGTCGGCTTGCGCAACCTCGACCTGATCATGGGCTGCGAGCGCCGGGTCGTGTTCGACTTCATCAACGTCATCAACGACGGCATCCGCCTCCATCAGGCGCTGATCAAGGACAAGCGGGTCGAGAACCTGTACGTCATGCCGACCTCCCAGACCCGCGACAAGGACGCGCTGGACCTGGAAGGCGTGGAAAAGGCGCTGAACGAGCTCAAGCTCGAGTTCGACTACATCATCTGCGACAGCCCGGCGGGCATCGAGAAGGGTGCCCAGACCGCCCTCTACTTCGCCGACGAGGCGGTGATCGTCACCAACCCGGAAGTCTCCTCCGTCCGCGACAGCGACCGGATCATCGGCATCCTCAACAGCAAGACGCGCCGGGCGGAGAAGGGCGAGGAAGCCGTCAAGCAGCATCTTTTGCTCACCCGCTACGATCCGGCCCGGGTCGAGAAGGGCGAGATGCTCAAGGTCGAGGACGTGCTGGAGATCCTGGCGATCCCGCTGCTCGGCGTGATCCCGCAGGACGACAATGTCCTGCAGGCCTCCAATGTCGGCATGCCGGTGGTGCTGGACGAGCGCTCCAAGGCCGGCCAGGCCTACACCGACGCGGTCCGCCGGCTCGCCGGCGAGCAGATCGAGATGCGGTTCACGGCTCCCGCCAAGAAGGGCCTGGTCTCCTGGCTGCTGCGGAGGACGGCGTGAGACTGTTCGAGTTCTTCGGGCTGAACCGTCGTCCGCCCTCGGCCGACACGGCCAAGCAGCGCCTGCAGCTGGTCATCGCGCACGACAAGGGCTCGGGCGGCTACGAGTTCCTGCCGCTGCTGCAGCGCGAGCTCCTGGAGGTGATCAAGAAATATGTCGAGATCGACGCCCGCAAGGTGAAGGTCGACATCGAGCGCGGCGACCAGATGTCGATCCTCGAGCTCAACGTCGAGCTGCCGAGCGTGATGGCGCGCCCGCAGCTGGTCTGAAGCGACCGGAACAGGGCGCGCCGGCAGCGGCGGCGTGCGGAAAACCACAACCGCTGCTGCGCGAACTCGGCTAATGTCCCGCCAGGCAGACAGGTGGGGGCAGGCCAGATGCGGACGTTTTCGTGCCGGCGCTGACCGAGGAGGCAGTACGCCAGCAGCGTACCATGGGGCCGCTCCTGGTCGTCGCGGTGCTGCTCGGCCTGATGGGGCTGCCGATCGCGGTGTGGCTCGATCTGCGCAGCCTTTCCGAACAGGTGCTGCGGCTTCAGGCCACCGAGACCGGGCGCATCATCGACGACATGCGCAGCTTCTACGCCAGCGACGTGGTCGGCCGGGTGCTGCAGGCGCACGGCCAGGTCACGACCGGGGCGGCCGACTATCTCAGCGTGCCGGGGTCCATCCCGATCCCGGCCACGCTCTCGATCGAGCTCGGCGACCGGATCAGCGCCCATGACGGGGCGGTGAAGTACCGGTTCTTCTCCGACCTGCCGTTCCGCGGCCGCGCCGCGCACCAGCTCGACGGGTTCGAGCAGCGGGCGCTGAGCGAGCTGCGCGCCGATCCCGACCAGCCGGTGGTCGACGTCTCGGGCTCGCTCCTCGACCGCAAGGTACGGATCGCCACGCCGGTGCGGATGGGCGAGGTCTGCGTCGGCTGCCACAACAGCCATCCCGACAGCCCCAAGCTGGACTGGAAGGTCGGCGACGTGCGCGGCATCCAGGAGGTCGCGGTCTCGCAGAGCCTGGGCAGCAACCTGCTCGCCTTCAAGTTCCTGCTCGCCTACTTCGTCCTCGCCGCCGGTGCCGGCATCGCCTTCATCCTGATGCAGCGCCGGCAGGCCGGGCTGATCCGCGGCATCAACCAGGAACTGTCGCAGGCCAACGATTTCCTGGCGGCGATCTCGATGAAGCTCGCCAAGTATCTGTCGCCCCAGATCTACAAGAGCATCTTCAGCGGGCAGAAGGACGTCGCGATCAACACCGAGCGCAAGAAGCTCACCATCTTCTTCTCCGACATCGAGAATTTCACCGGCACCACCGAGCGGATGCAGCCGGAGGACCTGACGGCACTGCTCAACGAGTATCTGACCGAGATGTCGGCGATCGCGCTGCAGTACGGCGCCACGATCGACAAGTTCATCGGCGACGCGATCTTGGGCTTCTTCGGCGATCCGGAGACCAAGGGCGTGGCCGAGGATGCCCGCGCCTGCGTGCGCATGGCCGTGGCGATGCAGCAGCGTCTGGCGCAACTCAACGCCGACTGGCGCGAACGCGGCATCGAGAAGCCGTTCCGCTGCCGCATCGGCATCAACACCGGCTATTGCAATGTCGGCAATTTCGGCAGCAACGACCGGATGGACTACACCATCATCGGTGCCGAGGCCAACCTCGCCGCCCGCCTGCAGACCATCGCGGCGGTCAACGGCATCGTACTCAGCTACGAGACCTACGCCCTGGTGCGCGACCTGGTCCGCGCCCAGCCGATGCCGCCGATCCAGATGAAGGGGATCAGCCGGCAGATCGTGCCCTATGCCGTCGAGGGCCTGCTGGGCGACGTCGCCCAGCGCACCCAGGTCATCAGCGAACACGCGCAGGGCCTCGACCTGTTCATCGATCTCGACGTCATCGACGAACAGGCCACCGAGCGCACCAAGCAGCGGCTGCAGGAGCTGCTGGAGGCCCTGGAGCGCCGTCCCAAGCCGGCGTGAGCCTCAGAACACTCAGAACAGGAAGTCGCCGGCATCGATGCTGGCGAGGCTGGTGTTGAGCACGTCGAACCGGTCGCCCCCGACGGCCACGCGCACGTCGTCCGCGGCGCCATCGGCGTCCGAATCCACCGCGGTGATCGTGAGCGCGGCGAAGCTCAGGCCGGAATCCATGTCGAACCGGTCGGTGCCGTTCTGGAAATCGGTCACCACGTCCTGGCCGAAGGCACCCGAGAACACGAAGAAGTCGGCCTCGCTGCCGCCGGTCAGCCGGTCGTCGTCGGCACCGCCATCGAGCCGGTCGATCCCCGCCCGGCCCTTGAGCGTGTCGTCGCCCCCGTAGCCGCGAAGCGTATCGTCGCCATCGCCGGTGATCAGCCGGTCCGCGACCGCCGCACCCTCGACGGTGATATCGGTCTTCACGGCACCGCTGGTGTTGAAGGTCAGCCGGTAGGCGTCGTTGAAGTCGCCGACCACGTCGACGTTGAGCGTGGTCAATTCGGTGACATCGGTCGTCGCCGTGCCGCCGGTGCCCAGAAGCAATTCACCCGTCGTACCGAAGCCGTCCTTTACGATCGTACTGAAGCTCTGGAGCTGTGTCGCCGACATCAAGATCGGATCGAGATCGAGCGCCAGCTTCTCGATCCCCTGGATGCTCACGGTGTTCTCGAGGATCCACGACACGCCGGCGTCCGCGCCGCGCAATGTGTCCGTGCCCGAGCCGCCGATCAGCTCGGTCCCGGTGCCCGGATTCTCGTCGATGAACTGCGCGCTGAGCACGAAGGTGTCGTTGCCGCTGCCGCCGTTGATCTCGACGTCCTGGGTGCGGACGATGAGCGTGTCGTTGCCCTTCTCGCCGAACAGCTTGTCCGCACCGCCATTGCCGTCCAGGGTGTCGTCGTTCTCGTTGCCATGGATCCGGTCGTTGCCGTCCCCGGTGTCCAGGACGTCGTTGCCCTCGTTGCCGAACAGGGTGATGTCGGCGGGCGGGCTGCCCAACGGGGTGACGAAGTACAGCGTGTCGCCGAGGCTCGACGCGTTGACCACCAGCTTGTCGAGCCCGAGGACGTCGAGTGTCGCGTTAGTGACGCCGCCCGGGGTCAGGGCGACCCGTCCCTCGCTTGCGGCACCGGAGCTCGTGATGTCCTCGAAGCTGGCGAAATCGGTGGTCGACAGGGTGAGTTCGTCCGTGTCGAGCGCCAGTTTCTCGAGGTCGAGCAGCGTGACCGCGTCGTTGATGACCCAGGCGCCGTCGGCATCCAGCGTGTCGCTGCCGCCATTGCCGTCGATGAACGTGCCGGCAAATAGATCCTCGCGAACAACGTAGACGTCGCCGAGATTGCCGCCGACCTCCGTGTCGCCGTTGTACACGTCGGGCATGATCCTCTCCCCAGATCAGTGGATCAGACAGGTGCAGTCTGAGCCGTACTTATCTGGGAAGGACGCCGCTCGGGTCTGTGCTGGAACTCACACCAGGACTACTAAGCCCCGACGAGCATCGCCTCGTTCAGTCGCCGCAAGAACGCGTCGCAGCGCTCCAGCTGCTCCAAGGCGATCCACTCGTCGGGCTTGTGGGCGACCCGTGATGTCGCCCGGCCCGCAGACCAGCGACGGGATGCCGCGGGCGTCGTAGCAGCCGCCCTCGGTGCCGAACGGGACCTTGGCGGGGTCGGTCGTGCCGGTGAGCTCGCGGCACAGCTGCGTGAAGGCGCTGTCGGGCGGCGGGGTCATGCCGGGATAGGCCAGGACCTCCTCGAACCGGATCGCAGCCTCCGGTGCGGTGGCGCGCAAGGAGGGCAGCACCTCCTCCAGCGCGAAGGCCTCGACCTCGCCGACGAAGCGCATCGGGTCGACCCCCGGCAGGGTGCGGAACTCGAACTCGAAGCCGCACCGGTTGGGGACGATGTTGAGCTGGGACCCGCCCTCGATCCGGCCCACGCCAGAGGTGTGGTGCGGCGGGTCGAAGCCCTCGCCGTAGGGTCCCTCCGTCTCGAACCGCACCCCGAGCTCGGCGACCTTGGCGATGATCCTGGCAGCGGCGACCACGGCGTTGGCCCCGAGTCGCGGATAGGCCGAATGCGCCTCGCGGCCGGTGACGACGCAGCGGTAGCCGGCCTTGCCCTTGTGGGCGTCGACCAGGCCCATAAGCGTCGGCTCGCCGACCAGGCAGGCCTCCGGACGCGGCAGCTCGGCCAGGAGCGCGTCGATCAGCCTGGGCACGCCCTTGCAGCCGACCTCCTCGTCATAGGAGAAGGCGATGATCGCGGGCCGTCGCAAGGGCCGGGCCAGCAGCTCCGGCACCAGGGCCAGGACGCAGGCGAGGAAGCCCTTCATGTCGGCGGCACCACGGCCATGGATGCGTCCGTCGACGATCCTGGCGCGGAACGGGTCGCTGCTCCAGGCCTGCCCGGCCACCGGCACCACGTCGGTGTGCCCGGACAGGACCAGGCCCGGCACGTCGGGCGGGCCGATCGCCGCCCACAGATTGGCCTTGTCGCCGGTGTCGTCGAACACCAGCCGCGACTCGACGCCCTGCCGGCCCAGATGGTCGCGCACGAACGCCACCAGCTCGAGATTGGAGCGGAAGCTCTGGGTGTCGAACCCGAGCAGGCGTTCCAGGAGTTCTGCGGAGGCGGACATGGTGCGAGCATACGCGGCCCCGCCGGAGCTGTCATGGTCGGCCCGGGTTCAACGTCAGGTGACTCGCCTCCGGCCCCGGCTTGCACCATGTTACCCAGTCGTCGCCCCTCCTGCGGTGGATGTCCGCCGATGCCACGAACCGCTTCCGGTCCGCTCGCCTGGCTCTTGTGCGCAGTCCTGGCCGTCGCGTCGCAGGCAGCACGGGCGGGACCGGCCGAAACCGTGGCCGCCGTGGTCGGGCTCAAGGCCGAGGTGCCGGCCACCGCCCGCACCGCCGCCACCCTCGGGCGCGAGCGCAGCGGCACCGGCGTGGTGATCGACGATGGCGGCCTGGTGCTGACCATCGGCTACCTGATCCTGGAGGCGTCCGCGGTCGATCTCTACCCGGCGGACGGCCAGCGGGTGCCGGCCGAGATCGTGGGCTACGACCACGACACCGGGCTGGGTCTGGTTCGCGCCACCGCGCCCATGAACGTGACGCC
This sequence comes from uncultured Alphaproteobacteria bacterium, assembly GCA_963720725.1. Classification (GTDB taxonomy): domain Bacteria; phylum Pseudomonadota; class Alphaproteobacteria; order Geminicoccales; family Geminicoccaceae; genus Benzoatithermus. The sequence goes on along the minus strand of CAVRGN010000012.1, from coordinate 5,757 downwards.
CATCCGCCTGGGCCCGAGCCGCCAGGTGGCGGTGGGCGAGCCGCTGCTGGTGCTGAGCCGCGACGGGGCGTTGGGCGGGCGCGAGACCAAGCTCGTCAGCCGCCGCGAGTTCGCCGGCTACTGGGAATACCTCCTGCCGGACGCGATGTTCACCACCCCGCCGCACCCGGCCTTCGCCGGGGCCGCGCTGATCGACCGTGACCAGCGCCTGGTCGGCGTCGGCTCGCTGCAGGTCGGGGATGCCACGGCACCCGACGTGGCCTCGCCCGGCAACATGTTCGTGCCCGTGGACGCGCTGACCCCGATCCTCGCCGATCTGCTCGCCCTCGGCCGCCGCGACGCGCCCGGCCACCCCTGGGTCGGCATGTCGACCCAGGAGCATGGCGGCCACGTGATCGTCCGCAGCGTGGCCGACGACGGACCGGCCGAGACGGCCGGCGTGCAGCCGGGGGACGTGGTCCTGTCGGTGGGCGGCGTCGCGGTCGACTCCCTGGCCGCACTTTACCGCGGCATCTGGGGCCTGGGGGATCCCGGCGTGACCGTGCCCATGCGGGTGCTGCGCAAGCGGCAGGTGCTCGAGTTCTCCGTCCCCTCGATCGACCGGATGCGCTGGCTGCGCCTCGACCAGACCTACTAGCCCAACGCAGCGGCACCTCGACGGGGCTGCAGCGTTGTCCTATCCACGGCACGCATCGGTCCGGGCCATTTTCTTCGGAGACAAGGAATGCACAAGCGGGCAGCTCTGGCCTGCATCGCCGCCGCTTGCCTCGGCGGGACCGCGCGGGCTGACGAGGTGGGCAGCTTCAGCAACGACTGGATCGGCAACGGGATCGTGGTCGAGGCGATCGAGGATCCCAAGGTTCAGGGCGTGACCTGCCACATGAGCCACTTCGACCGCAGCCTCATCGACCGGCTGAGTAAGGGCAACTGGTTCGAGGACCCCTCGAACGCCGCGATCGCCTGTCAGCAGACCGGCCCGATCACCATCGGCGACATCGAGAAGGACAAAAGCGGCGAGGAGGTGTTCAGCCAGCGGATCAGCCTGGTCTTCAAGTCCCTGGGCGTCCGGCGGATCTGGGACGAGAAGAACCAGACGCTGGTCTACATCGTCTACAGCCGGCAGATCAGCGAAGGCTCCTCCAAGATGGGGATCAGCAGCGTGGCCCTGGCTGGCCAGCAGGTGACCTGGACGCAATAGTCCGGCGCTCTTCCATCGTATCCGGATATTCCGCCCGCGCGGTCCACTCGCGTTTCCCGCGCCGCGCGCCTATGCTGTGCCACCATGCGCGGGGAGGTAAGATGAGATCCGTTGTCGTCATGATGGCCGCGGCCGGTTGCGCCCTTGCGGCAGATCAGGCCCGGGCGGAAGGCCCGAAGCTCCAGACCACGGCCGACCTCGTGGCCTATTGCGACACCTTGGGGCCGGTCGGCGAGGTGCGCGACGGCCAGAACTTCTGCGACGGCTTCATCGCCGGGAGCGGGATGCTGTATCGGGAGCTGGTGGCAGCCGGTCAGATGAAGAAAATCGCCTGCGCCGACCCGGTCCCGACGCTGGCCCAGGCGCGCGAAGCGTTCGTCGCCTGGGCGGCCGAGAACGGTGAGCACATGGACAGCAAGCCCATCGACGGGCTGTGGCGCGCCATGGCGGCTGCCTACCCGTGCCCGAAGTGAGCCACGTCGCGAGCGGAGCCAGTACCATGCGCAGGAACTCGATCATCCTCGTCGCCGCCGCGGCGCTGCCTCTGGCGATCGCCGGCTGCTCCATGGACAGCCAGACCGGCAAGCGGACCGGCACCGGCGCCGCGGTCGGTGCCGCCGCCGGTGCCGCGGTGGGCCTGCTCTCCGGCGACTTCCTGGCCACCACGCTCACCGGCGCCGCGGCGGGTGCCGCTGGCGGCTTCGTCTACGACCAGATCCAGAAATAGCCGCTCACCACGATCACGGCCGGCGCGCCAGGGCGCGCACTGTCAGCAGCAGCGGCATGGCGGCGGGCCGGTGCAGGCCGGTCGCACCGGCGCCGAGCTGGCGCAGATAGGCGTCGGCCAGGGCCGCCGGCAGGAAGGCGGCGATCTGCCGGCGGCTCGGCCGGCCGCTGGCGGCGCGCCCGGCCCGCAGCAGTTCCGCGCCCCGAGCACACAGGGCGGCGCGCAGCGTTCGCGTCGCCTCCTCGGCGGCAGCGCCAGGCTCGACCTCCGCCCGCAACGCCTCGGCGAGCCGCACCAGGCCGAACGCGCTGCCGATCGCCTGGGCACCTTGCGCCGCGCCCGCATCGCCGCCGCCCAGAACGCCATAGATCAGCCTCTGCAGCGCGCCGCTGGTCGTGGTGGCGTAGTGCTCGAGCGGGCCGGGCTCGGGCTCGATCCGCTCCAGCGCCGGCTCGCGCGCGTCGATCAGCGCCTGCAGCCGGTCCGGCTCGACCAGGCCGGCCGCGAGCAGCGCGCGCAAGGCGGCGATCAGCGGGTGGCGGCGGCCGGGCTGGCCGGCCGCGAGCTCGTCCAGCGCCTCGCGCCACCATTGCAGCCGGATCATGCCCGCCATGGGCTGGGAGACGATCTCCGGGATCCGTGCCAGCTCATGGTTGAAGGCGACCAGCGTGAGCACGTCATCGCGCCGCTCGGCCGGTGCGAGCAGTGCGCACAGATAGCGGTCGGGATCGTGGCGCCTGGTCTCGTTCAGGAGGTAGGCGGACCTGTCGTCGGGCGACACGTGGTCGCTGCCTCCCTGGCTCGCTGCGCGACGGTGACGCGGTGCGCTTACGCTTCGCTGCGGCATCGTCTAGCACGAAGGCCGATGTTGGAGCAGACCCACCCGCTGGCGGACGCGAGAGCCTGGCACGCGCTGGATGCCGAAAGGGCCATGGCCGAGCTCGGCGCGCGCCCGGACGGGCTCGCCGGGGCCGAGGCGGAAGCACGCCTGCGTAGCCACGGGCCGAACCGGCTGCCGGCGCCGCCGCGGCGTACCGTGCTGGCGCGGCTGTTCGGCCAGATCCACAACCTGCTGATCTACGTGCTGCTGGCCTCGGCGCTGGTCGCAGCGCTGCTGGGCCACGCCGTCGACGCCGCGGTCATCCTGGCGGTGGTCGTGGTCAACGCCGCCATCGGCTTCGTGCAGGAAGGCCGTGCGGAGGACGCGTTGGCCGCGATCCGCGGCATGATCGACCCCAACGCCTCGGTGATCCGCGACGGCGGCCGGACCGCCGTTCCGGCCGAGGGCATCGTCCCCGGCGACATCGTCCTGCTCGAGGCCGGCGACCGCGTCCCGGCCGACCTGCGGCTGATCCGGGCCCGCGGCCTCACGCTCGACGAGGCGGCGCTCACCGGCGAATCGGTGCCGGTCGAGAAGGGCACGACCGCGGTGGCGGCGGACGCCGCTCTGGGTGACCGGCTGTCGCTGGCCTTCTCCGGCACCTTCGTCGCCAGCGGCAGCGGCGCCGGCGTGGCCTTCGCCACCGGTGCGGGGACCGAGCTCGGCCGGATCAGCTCCCTGCTCCAGGACGTCACGCCGCTGCGCACCCCGCTGATCCGCCAGATGGACCGGTTCGCGCGCCAGATCACCCTGATCACGCTCGCCGGCTCGGCCGTCGTGTTCCTGTTCGCGGTCGCCTGGCGCGGCTACGCCGTGGGCGACGCCTTCATGGCGGTGGTCGGGCTGGCGGTGGCGGTCATCCCCGAGGGCCTGCCGGCGGTGATGACGATCACGCTGGCGATCGGCGTCCGGCGCATGGCCGCGCGCCATGCCATCATCCGGCGGCTGCCGGCGGTGGAAGCACTCGGCTCGGTCACGGCCATCTGCTCGGACAAGACCGGGACCCTGACCCGCAACGAGATGACCGTGCAGACGGTGGTCTCGGCCGACCGGCGCTATTCGGTCTCCGGCGTCGGCTACGCGCCCGAGGGGACGATCGAGCCTGCCGGCGATGGGGTGCTGGGCGAGATCGCGCTGGCGGCCCTGCTCTGCAACGACGCCCGGCTGGTGCAGACGGAAGCCGGCTGGTCGATCGCGGGCGATCCGATGGAAGCCGCCCTCCTGGTCCTCGCCGGCAAGGCCGGCCAGGCGCCGGACGTCGTCCGCGCTCGCTACCGGCGCATCGACGAGGTGCCGTTCGACGCCCGCCACCGCTACATGGCGACGCTCCACGGCACACCCGGCGACGGCGCTGTGGTCCATGTCAAGGGTGCGCCCGAGCGGGTGCTCGAAATGTGCCGCCGGCAGCGCACGGCCGCCGGCGACGAGCCCCTCGCTCCCGACCGCTGGCACCGTGCCGTCGAAGCGTTGGCGGCCGACGGCCAGCGGGTTCTGGCGGTGGCCGGCCTCGACCTGCCCGAGGCGCCCGATCGCCTGACGCCGGCCCTGCTCGAGGGGCGCATCCGGTTCCTGGGCCTGCTCGGCCTGATCGACCCGCCCCGCCCCGAGGCCGTGGCCGCCGTCCGCGACTGCCGTGCCGCCGGGATCGGCATCAGGATGATCACCGGCGACCATGTCGCGACGGCACTGGCCATCGCCCGCCAGCTCGGCCTCGCCGAGGATCCCCGTGCCGTGACCGGCCGCGACCTGGACGGCCTCGACGCTGCCGGCCTGCGCCGCGTGGCGCTCGAGGCCACCGTGTTCGCCCGCACCAGCCCCGAGCACAAGCTCCGGCTGGTCGAAGCACTCCAGGCCCAGGGTGCGGTGGTCGCCATGACCGGCGACGGGGTCAACGACGCGCCGGCGCTCAAGCGCGCCGATGTCGGCGTCGCCATGGGCCGGCGCGGCACCGAGGCCGCCAAGGAGGTCGCCGCCATGGTGCTGGCCGACGACAATTTCGCCTCGATCGCCGCCGCCGTGCGCGAGGGCCGGACCGTCTACGACAACCTGATGAAGGTGATCGCCTGGACGCTGCCCACCAACGGTGCCGAAGCGCTGCTGGTGATCGGCGCCATCCTGGCCGGGCTCACTTTGCCCTTGAGCCCCGTGCAGATCCTCTGGGTCAACCTGATCACGGCCGGTGCCCTGGGCATGACGCTGGCCTTCGAGCCGACCGAGCCCGGCACGATGCGGCGCCGGCCGCGGCGGCCCGACGAGCCCATCCTCACCGGCGAGCTGATCTGGCGGATCCTGTTCGTGTCGCTCTTGGCCGCCGGTGCGGTATTCGCCATGTTCCTGGGTGCCCTCGAACGCGGCCTGCCCCTGGAGACCGCGCGGACCATCGCCGTCGACCTGCTGGTGGCCCTCGAGATCGCCTACCTGTTCAGCACCCGCTACGTGCACGGCACCTCGCTGACCTGGCAGGGCGTGCTCGGCACGCGCGCGGTCCTCCTGGGCGTCGGCACCGTGGTCCTGGCGCAGGCGGCCTTCACCTGGCTGCCGCTTCATGAACCGCGTCTTCGCCACCCGCCCCCTGCACCTCGCCGACCTCGCCGCGATCGTGGCGGTGGCCGCCCTGTTCCTCGCCGTCGTCGAGGCCGAGAAGCTGCTGCGGCGCAGGCTCGGACGGCCGCCGGCCTGACCCGCACCGCGCCCACCAGCCCGAGCGCCGAGCCTCGGAGTGCTGGTGCTGCAGTTCGGCGCCGGGTTCGCGACCTTCGCGGTGGCCACCGGCCCAGCCCAGAAGCGCACCGGCGCCGGCCTGCACCGGGAGCCGTTCGCTGCCGGAGCCGAATGCTGTCGCCATCGCTGATGTCCCGGGACGCCGCCGTCCCTGGACAATATCGGGTTCATGGCGAGGTTGCGGGCGGCCATGGCAGGCTGCAGCCCACGAGCCCGCTCCTACCCGTATCT
>CAVRGN010000011.1:385000-409563 GCA_963720725.1 uncultured Alphaproteobacteria bacterium | reverse complement strand
CTAAATCGATGCCTTCATTGTATGTAATAATGTGACCACGATTGCTCCGGTGTGTCGAGACCTTTATGCGGTGATCCGCCGCAGCAAGTTCATGCGCTATTTCCGATGTATTGTCTGTCGATGCGTCGTCGATTATAATGATCTCGATGTCATCGATGTGTTGAACTTGAATGCTGGTTACGCATTGCCGCAAATACCTACCATAGTTGTAGCATGGTACAATGACCGAAAAAAGTGGCCGTCTGTTTTTGATCAATGAATAGCTCCCCTTGGTGGTGATTTGCGGAGTCTTCGGCGGCACTTGGGTGCGCGCACGATGTGCCTGAATAGGTTAGCCAATGCTCGAAAGGGTAGTTTGGGGCGACGTCTTGGATGGAGCGTCGGCCACTGACGAGCAGTGCCCTCGGTTCCGCGGTGTTCAGACTGCGTATGCAGCGAGTTAATCCATGTACTTCGATGTGGTTGATCGGCGGCCCGGATTGACGAAAGGAGCCCCCGAGTAGGTAAGCCACCTCGTCGTGCTACCACCCCCGACCACCGGGACGGTGTGCGCGGAGGACTTGGCCGGGCCGGCCAAGTGCAAGATGGAGATCCGGCGATGTGGCGATCGCGGTGTCACGAAGATACCGCGATCAGCATCCCACGCCGGAAGCGCCCGATCACAGATCCAGTTGTTCTCCGGGTCGAGAACCGTCGCGTGCGCACGATCGCCGTAGATGACCTCGTTGAGCGCGAACTGCTCGTTGGGGAAGACACGGCCTGTTCGGCGGATGGCGCGTTCGAAGCGATGCTCCCACAGGCGCCAATGCGGCGCACTCGTGCGGATGCAGCAGATACCCGCGTTGATTTGACGATTCCGCCGTTGGCGGATCGCCGAACGCAGGCCAAATGCAAGAGTTGCGCGCTTCCAGGCCCACGCCGCAATCCAGGGGTCGAAGCGATACGCCGGATCGCGCTCGTGCACACAAGCCAGCCCCGCGTCGAGGGCACCGGCAACCAATCGGCGGATGGCCACGCCGTCCTGGATCCACACATCGGCGTCGAGCCAGAGATAAAGTTCATATCCCGGCAAGTACTCGCGGACGAACGGCCGGACGAGCGACGACAGTGCGAGCGGCTGGTTGAAGTCGTCTCCCAAGCCGAAATGCACCTCCGGCTGCACGCAGGTCACGCGCTGTTCCCCGAGCCATACTCGCTGATCGAGAGCCAACCCGAGGTCGAAAACCGCCATGGGCACGCTCGGCAAATGCCGCCGGACGGACGTCACCAGGTCACGCAACAAGCTGAAGAACCTCGCATCGGCGGCGGAAACGATGACGACGCTGGAAAGATCATCGACAGTTCGGCCGGGCTGACGCATCGGATGGCATCCCTCTGGGCTATCGTTCATGGGTCGGCCGACCATTCGACGCGGCGGCTCAAGACGCGCCTTCTCTCAACGTCGCGGACGTCATCAAGCCACCTTCGGTGCGCCGCCGCGTAGACCGCGAGCGTCTGCGAGGCGATCTGGCGCCAGTCGGGTATCGAGGCGCGGCGCTGAATCATGCCGGCGCTAAGTGCATCGAGCACCGCAGGCTCCGCGATCCACCACCGCAGGACAGAGGCCATCGCCCTTGCGTCACCGGGCGGCACGAGGCGTGCCTCGCGGCCATCCTCGAAGAGCTCGGAGAAGCCGCCCACCGCCGACGCCAGCACCGGCACGCCGTGCGCTACGGCCGTCATCGCCGCGCCGCTGGCGTCGATCTCCCGATAGGGAAACACCGCGGCATCGGTATCCGCGAATAGGTCACCGATCTCGGCGTCGCTCACGTAGTCCAGCCGGAACTCGACGCTGCGCGCGAGCCCGTGCCGGCGCGCGAACTCGATATGCGGGGCCATGTCCATGTACGGCCGCCCGACCACGCGCAGCCTCACGCGGGCGCGTTCGTCGGAGCCGAGCGAAGCCAGAGCGCGTAACAGAACGTCGAGGCCCTTGTAGGGGCGCAGCTTACCGAACTGGAGCAGTCGCAGCCGACCGTCCACCGACCGGACGACCGGGGTGATCTTCGGAGCTGCATGCAGCAGGCCGTGCGGCACGCGGTGGATCCGCTCGGCCGCGACGCCCGCCATTTTCAGTCGTTCTTCCGCCTGGCGGGTGTGCGCGATGACGGAATCGGCGCAACGGATCGCACCATTCAACCCCCACCGCATCGCACCGGCAACGGCGCCATTGTAGGGATTGCTGTCGTGCACGGTCAGGACGACCGGCGTCCTCGCCCACTGCGCGGCCAGCCAAGCGCGGTCCACGAGCGGCAGCGGCAGCCACTGGCAATGTACGATATCGGCGTCGAAGCCTGCCAGCCGGCTCGCGAGCAGTCGGACGCTGTCGAGCGCATGGTGTCCACCCTTCACCGCGCGCCGGAGCGATCCGGGCAGGCGCGCGCACCAGGGGCTCTGCATTCCCCGGTAGAACCAGGCCTGCCGGTGGTCGGTCGGAGCGTCGGTGCCGTCGGCCATCCCGTACAGGCGGACCTCGTGTCCGGCATCCGCCAGCGCGTCACACAGGGCACGGTCATAGGCGGGTGTGAAGTTGCCGGGGTCGATCATGGCAATGCGCCAGGACCCGTTGCGGCCATCGTGTCCACCGCGTCCAATGCCCTGCGTCATCGCGACAGCGCCGCGCGCCGAGCGGACTCGGGAACGTCCCAGGTGACCGCCCGCCTGCCGCGAAACGCCTGCCATACCCCGATGCTGGTGCCCAGGAACGCCAAGGCCGCGTTCCAGACCAACAGCGCCGGCGGGAGACGAAGGCGGCAGCAGAGCCAGAAAGCCGCCATCGCTACGGCCATGGCGAGCGCCACCGGAATCGGCCCGGCTGCCAGGGCCAGCGCGGCGAGGGCGCACAATGCCGCAAGTCCGAGCAGATAGCCGCTGACCCAGCGCAGGAAGCGGTGGGCGAGATATTTGTAGAGCGTCCAGGCATCGAGCGCGCGCAGACGCGGCCACAAGGCCAGATGCACGTGCAGGCATTCGCAGGCGATGCGAATCTTGCGCCGGAACTCGTCGCCGGGCTGCGTGGTATGGGTTTCGTAAGCCTTGAGTTCCGGCGCCCGCACGACCCGAAAGCCCTGCAGCAGCACCGACAGCGAGACGTAGAGGTCGTCGAACAGGCCCTTGGGCACCGGCGCGTGGAGCCGGCGCCGGATCGCGAACAGGGAGCCGTCGGCGCCGATGACCGAGCCCGTCGCGGTCTCGAGACTCTTGGTCCACTCGTTGAAGCGCCAGTAGCGGGCGCCGACCACGGCCGTCGCCGACGAGCCCGCGTTGACATAGGTGAGATCCGAGCAGACGCAGCCGACGGCCGGATCGGCGAAGTATCGCCGCAGGACGGCGATGGCCTGCGGATCGATCAGGACGTTGGCGTCGGTGAACATGACCACCGAAGCGCGGGTCCGGCGCACCAGGAGATTCATCCCATGGGTCTTGCCGCGGCGCTCCGCCGACACGATCAGCTCCATCTGCCGTTCATAGCGTCGCGCGATCTCGGCCGTGCCGTCCGTGGCCGCGTCCACATAGACCAGGATCTGCGCCTCGCCGCCGGCAGCCGCGCGCAGCCGCAGCAGATCCTCGATCTTCTGCTCGATCACCGTCGCCTCGTTGTAGGCGCACAGGCAAATCGCGAAGGTCTCCGGCGCCGCCACCTCGGATGCCGCAACGGGGGCGAACTTGCCCAGCCGGCGCGCGAGCGCCAGCGACAGCTGGTAGGGCCCGAACGGCCATAAGGCGGCGAGCAGCAGGACGCCAGCGAGGATACCGAGGACGAGGCTTGCGGACATGTCAGGTGTCCCTTCGCTCGCCGCGCGAGGCGGGCGCATTCCGGTCGGACCGACGCGGCCAGCCGACCAGCAGCAGATGCAAGAACTGGATGTAAAAGGAGTTCAGGTACCCGCCAAGCAAGCAGAATTGGATCAGGCAGGCGAAGGAAATTATCCGATCGGGTGAATATCGGAACAATACATAGTTGTAGAAGATCAGGAACGGCAAGCCGCCTACCAGGCCATACTCGCCGAGCAGCTTGAGCCACGACGAGTCCTGAACCGCATAGTCCATGCGCGCCAGCACGGCCTCGATGTTACCGGGGCCGAAGCCGAACAGCGTATAGTCCAACCTGGTGAAGAAGACATCGTTGAGCCACCAATAGGGCGCGAGCAGCCGCATCGAGCCGCTGGCCAGGGGATTGGCGAACTCAACCGTGCGCTCGGCGAAGTAGGCGAACGGCTGCACGTCACGGGCCAGCACAGCGATGATCGCCAGCAGGAACAGGGCGGCCAGGATCTCCCAGCGGCGCGTCTGCACGGCGCCGAACAGCGCGACGCAGGTCAGCAGCACCAGTCCCGTGCCGGAGAAGGAGACTAGGTAGGCCAGCCCGAACGTCCCGAGCAGCCACAGGCGGCGAAAGTACAGCAGCTCGATGACGAGACCCATGCCCAAGGTCTGGGAAAAGTGCGACGGCTCGAGAAACCAGAGTCCAGTGCTCTTAAGCATCGTCAGGCCGTCGTCGAGCGGGATCCGCAGATTGAAGTTCGGGATGAAGAACGAAGCCGGCATGATGCGGTCGAACGGGAACATCCAGTCCCTGCCGGCCAGGAACTGCACCCCGAACTGGAGCAGCCCGCTCAGCGCGACGAAGCCGATCACGGTCTGCACCATGCGGAGAAGCTGCAGGTAGCCCGTACGTGTCATCGGCATGTAGAGGTTGAATAAGAGGTAGGCTACCGCCAGCATCGCAAAGGACTGCTTGGAGTACCCGTGCGGGTTGGTCAGGATCGCGATCAGCAGACAGGACATGGCGACGGCGTAGATCGCGATCCGCGCTGGGTCGAACCGCATCACTCCGGTCACGAGTTCCCAGGCACTGGCGGCAGAGCACAGCACGAGACCCCAGCCCACCACGCTGCCCGCGAACGGTAGCGCGAAGCGCTGCAGCACGGTGACGGACAGCAGCACCGTCACGAGGACGGCACGCCGCGCCTCGCCGAGGGAGGCCACGGCGGCCGCGGTGTGGGCGAGGGTTGGCGGCTGCGGCCCGGCCAGCATCGGCGTCACCGCTCAGGTTCCGACCACCGGGTAGCCGGCATAGGCATAGCGCTCGTGCGCCCTGCCGCGCGCCCGGGAGAGGACGACGCCGGCCAGAGGGCAGGCGAACCATTGCAGCCGCTCGATCGCCTCGCGCGCGAGACGGCGGCTGATTGCCCGCCAGGGCAGGACGAGGATCACCGCATCCGCGAACCGGCTCAGCAGCTGCGCATCGACCACGCTCAGGAGCGGCGGCGTGTCGATGACGACGAGATCATAGTGGCCGCGCAGCTGCATGGTCAGCAGATCGAGGCGAAGGCTCTCGATGAAGGTGCGCGAGCAGCACGCGACCGGGCGGGCGAGGATGAAGTCGGCGCCGCTGCTGTCGGGGACGATCAGGTCCTCGAGCCTGGCCCCATCCTGGCCGTATTCGTCGAGCCAGCGGGCCGGACGTTGCCCGATCAGTCCCGACAGCGCCGCACGATGGAAATCGCAGTCGATGGCGACGCAGCGGAGCCCGTCATGGGCGCCGGTCCGAACCAAGGCGGTAACCAGGGACGACTTGCCGTCGCCCTTGCCGGGCGACGACACCATGATCACGCGCCCGAGCGCGCGCCGGTCGCCGAGCTGCATCCGATAGAGAATGCCGCGGACCGTCTCGAACGCCGGGCTCAGCGCGCCGATGCGGTCGAGATCGGCCAGCCGATGTCGACGCGCCCAACCGCCGACTTCCGGCACGCTGCCGAGCGCTGGCGCGTTGGCCAACCGCGCGGCATCGTCCAGGCTCATGATTCGGTCGCTGAGCCAGGTTCGGCTCACCACGAACGCGATCGCCAGCAGTCCGCCGATCATCGCCCCGATGACCGCCCGCAGCGGGGCCGAGGGCCCAGCGGGCCGGGTAGCCGGTACGGCGCGCGACACCACGCGGGCATCGGCCCGAAACACCGCATCGTTGGCTAGGGTCTGCTCATAGACGGCGCGGTAGCGGTCATGCAGCGACTGCTTGCCGGCGATCTTCTCCTGCAGCTGGGCGAGCTGCAACCGATCGCGGGCGGTTACCCCCGCCGCCTGCTGCATCTGCGTCAGGCGCTCGCCCAGAGCCGCTGTCTGGGTGCGCAGGGTCCGGGCCTGCTCGGCGAGTCCGGCACGCACGGCCTGCACCTCGGCACCGATCTCGCCGCGGATGCGCTTGATCTCGTTCTCGAGCGCCACCATCCGGGGGTGGCGCTGACCGAAGTTTACGGCGTCCTGCGCCATGGTCCGCTGCAGCTCGGCTTCGGCCTCCCACATCGCCTTCAGGCGGGGCGTGACGAGGCGCTCGTTGAGCAGGTTCATACCGCCGGCGCCGAGGCCCGCGTCGACCTGAGCCAGATCCGCCTCGACCGCGGCGAGGTTGCTCTCCCGCTTCAGCCGTTCCTCCGCCAGGCCCGCCGCTTCCTGGGCGGTGATCGTTCCCTCGCCAGTCTGGACAAGGTCGCTCCGCGCCTCGAGCTCGCGGATGGCGGCCCGCGCCACCTCCAGCTCCCCGCCCAGCGCCTCCATCCGCGCCTTGAGCTGGGCGCCGGCCGATGCCGTGGCCTCGCGCTTGGCGCGGACATCCTGCTCGATGTACTGGTCGAGCATCGCATTGACCAAGTCAGCCGCGGATTCCGCGCCGCGGCCGAGATAACGCAGCATGATGGTGAAGCTGCGCTCTTCGCTGACCGCCTGAAGATCGAGCTGGATCGCCTCGGCTGTCACGGTCTCCGGCGCTGGCGGGGGCGGACCATCGGCCGGACCGGACGCCAGTGAGGCGCAAAGCCGGGCCAGGAGCGGGAATCGTTCGGCCAGTCGGTCGAGCGGGGAGGGGCGCAGTTCCGGGTTGAAGTCGGGGTCGGCCTCGAGGCCCAGCGACCGGACCGCCGCCTCGACCAGCTCGCGCGAGGTCAGCACCGCCGCCTCGCTGCGCGCCACCCACGGGCTGCCCGCCTCGTTCGGACGGACGGTCTGCAGCTCGGGGATGGTCACTTCCCTGGTGTCGATCCGCAAGATTCCCTGCGCGGCATAGCGCTGCGGCAGGACTTGACCGACCGCCACGGCCAGCGCCGCGCATGCCACCGCGGCGGCGAGCAGAACGAACCAGTGCCGCCACAGGACCCGCACCAGCTCACCCAGGCCGGGATGGGTCGACCCTCCCGAGAGCTCGCTCGCGGGTGCCGCTTCATGCACGGTAGGCGCACCGCTCATGCCACGCGGGCCTGGCCGCGACCTTCATGCCAGCGCCAAGCATCCCGAATGATGGCGTGCAGCGACCGGGAACGCGCGAAGGTCAGACCGAGGGTGGCGCGAGCCAGGTTCGCGTCGGCGACGAGCTCGGCTGGGTCGCCCTCGCGACGGGGCGCGCGCCGATGGGGCACCGATCGTCCGGTCACCGCTTCGGCCGTCCGCAGGACCTCGAACACCGAGTGGCCTTGGCCGACGCCGAGGTTCAGGACCATGCTGCCTTCGGTCGCCAGCAGGCGCCGCAGCGCGGCCACGTGGGCATCCGCGAGGTCCGCTACGTGGACATAGTCGCGGACGGCGGTGCCGTCGGCGGTCGGATAGTCGGTACCCATGACGGTGACCGGCGGCCGGACCCCACGCACGGCGTCGAGCGCGAGTGGGATCAGATGAGTCTCGACCTCGCGTGCCTCGCCGATCTCGCCCGCCGGGTCGGCGCCCGCCGCATTGAAGTAGCGCAAGGTCGCATGGGCGATCGCATGCGCGCGGCCGAAGTCCGCTACGATCCGCTCGGCCATGAGCTTGCTCATGCCGTAGGGACTGATCGGATGTTGCCCGGCGCCTTCCGTGATCGGCAGGCGTTCGGGCAAGCCGTAGGTGGCGCAGCTGCTGGAGAGGACCAGCAGGTTTATCCGCGCGGCGCGGCAGGCCTCGAGCACGCGCAGCGTGCCCATGACGTTGATGTCGTAGTACGGTCCGGGGTCGCGCATGGATTCGCCGACCAACGCCACGGCGGCGAAATGCAGAACCGCGACCGCGTGGTGGCGCCGCAGGGTCGCCTCGATCCGCGCGGGATCGCGGACGTCGCCGAGCTCGAAGGGGCCCCAGCGGACCGCCCAGCGGTGCCCGGTCGAGAGGTTGTCGTAGGTGACGGGCACGAACCCCGCGGCGGCCAGCGCCTTGCAGGCGTGGCTGCCGACATAGCCGGCGCCACCGGTGACCAGCACCGTGGGCGTCATGCCGCGCGCTCGCTCAAGAGGTCCTCGAAATAGGGCACCGTGCGCTGCAGGCCGTCATCTAGCGCTATCGCTGGCTCCCATTCGAGAAGCTCGCGGGCGAGCCCGATGTCGGGTCGCCTTTGAACCGGGTCGTTTTCGGGCAGCGGCCTGAACACGATGCCGGAGCGTGCATTGGTCAGGTTGATCACCCGATTGGCGAGCTCCAGGATCGTGAACTCGACGGGGTTGCCGAGATTTATCGGACCGGTCACCTCGTCCGAGGTGTCCATCAGCCTGATCAGCCCGTCGACGAGCTCCTCGACGAAGCAGAACGACCGGGTCTGGCTGCCGTCGCCGTAGACCGTGAGGTCGCGACCGGCGAGACCCTGGACGATGAAGTTCGACACGACCCTCCCGTCCTCAGGGTGCATCCGCGGGCCATAGGTGTTGAAGATCCGTGCGACCTTGATGCGCAGACCGTGCTGGCGGTGATAGTCGAAGAACAGCGTTTCGGCGCAGCGCTTGCCCTCGTCGTAGCAGACCGCGTCTGCCGAGCTGATTGACGTACCCGCAGTAGTCCTCCCGTTGCGGATGTATCTTCGGATCACCGTACACCTCGCTGGTGCTCGCCTGCAGTATCTTGGCGCGAAGACGCTTGGCCAGACCGAGCATGTTGATGGCGCCGAGCACCGACGTCTTGGTCGTCTGTACCGGATCAAACTGGTAGTGGATCGGCGAAGCAGGACAGGCGAGATTGTAGATCTCGTCCACCTCGACGTAGAGCGGGAAGGTGATGTCGTGGCGCATGAATTCAAAGCGGGGATTCTTCAGTAGATGCGCGATGTTGGCGCGCGTACCGGTGAAGAGATTGTCCGCGCACAGTACGTCGTTCCCCTGCGCGACCAGCCGCTCGCAGAGGAAACTACCGACGAACCCGGCACCGCCGGTGACAAGGATTCGCTTCGAGCTGTAGCTCTTCATGGGATTCCTCACGATGCACCCAGTCGGCGAAAGACCACGATGGCCGTCTTGTACAGTATGAAAAAATCAACTCCGGTTGACATATTGCGCAAATACCAATCATTCAGCGAAGCACGACGCTCATAGGGTATCTTGTCGCGGCCCAAAATCTGCCAGACGCCTGTTATCCCAGGAGCCACCTTGCAGTAATTTGCGAAGTATTTGCCGTAGCTGGCGCGTTCCTCCGGCAATATCGGTCGCGGGCCGACCAGGCTCATTTCACCCTTGAGCACGTTGAAGAGTTGCGGCAGCTCGTCCAGGCTGGTCCGGCGCAGGAAACGGCCGACCGGCGTGATCCGCGGATCGTCGACGAGCTTGAACTTGCGCTCCCACTCGGCGCGCAGGTCCGGATCATCCGCCAGCATTCTCGCCAGCTTCGTCTCGGCGTCCGGAACCATGCTGCGGAACTTCAGCGCCCGAAATGGTCGGCCATGTCGGCCCAGGCGGGCCGAGCCATAGAGTGCGGGACCTCCGTCGGCTTTGACCAGCAGTGCCACCACGAGAAGTATCGGGGCCAGCACCAGGATGAGGACGGATGCCAGCACCACGTCCAAGACACGCTTGATGACCGCGGCATGCCTGTGCTTGCGCCCGACGCACAACAGAAACTCATCGTGCCCGAAGATCCGTCGAACCGACAGCTGCGCCAGGCGAAGGCGCGACGGTGGCAGGATCAGATCGTAGGAAAGCCCGGGATGATGATCGAGTCGTTCGACGAGCGCCGCGGCCGCTGCCGAGTCGTCGTAGGCGATGGCGATGATCACGTGCGTGGGGCTGTCGGCGGCAAACGGGCGCAACAGCACGGCGTCGAGCGCCGGTAGCGCGTAGGCGAGGTCCAGCTCGGTCTCGACGGCACAGCCGGCATACCAGTCGCGAGCAATGAGCGGACGGACCGCATCGCGGCGATCCGGCGATCCGACCAGCACGGCCGGAACGCGCCACGCGCCGAGATGGTAGAGGCTGGCCTTGACCAGCAGCCGGGCCAGGACGACCAGGGCGGGGGCGGAAACCGCAAACAGCACGGCGTCGGATCCGGGCTGCGGCCAGCCGGCCACGGCATCCAGGAGCAGGAGCCCGGCCAGGACCGTTGCGGAGACCGCCAGGATCTGCCTCACCTCGGCGGCTAGTGCCCGGTGCGTTCCGTAGTGACCCACGAGCAGCAAGCCGGCGAAGCAGGCGACCGTTTGCGCGAGCATGGTTCCGGAGCTGGCTTCCGGCACCTGCTGCATCAGCAGGAAGGCGAGTAACAGCGCGATCAGGTCGCCACCCGCGACGCAGGCGCTCGCTGCACTGCCGGCGAGCCGATGCTTGCCGTGCAGCGGGCCGGAGTGGTCCAGGTTCCGCTCAACGCGCAGCATGGCGCATGTCTCCCGAACTGCTGTCGCGGCACGGCATCCTGGCCGGCGCCTCCGCGTACTCGGCCGGCGAAGCCGAATGCGCCGCCACGGCCGCGCGCAGTGCCGCCACCACCTCCGCCTGCTGCTCCGCAGTCAGGCCGGCGTAGAGTGGTAGAAGGATGCAGCGCTCCTGCGCCGCCTCGGAATGGTGCAGCGGCGGCGATGGCGACGGCAGGTCCTGGTAGGCGGCCTCGCGATGGGCGCACATGATGCCCCGGCGCGCGCCGATGCCTTGCTCGAGCAGCGCCTGCATGACCGCGACCTGGTTCGTGCCGTCGGGCAGGCGCACGCAGTAGCTCTGCCAGTTCGAGCGCGCGTCGGCCGGCTCGGCCGGGGGTCGAATCCCCGGCACCGCCCCGAGCAGGGAGCGATAGCGGGCGGCGAGATCGCGCCGCTCCGTGACCATGGCCGGCAACCGCGCCAGCTGCACCCGACCGATGGCCGCCTGGAGATCGGTCAGGCGGCAATTGTAGCCGACCGCCTCATAGGACTCGAGCAGGACCACCGGTGAGGCGTGGCGCACGGTGTCCGCGATGGTCATGCCGTGCTGCCGCAGCAGCCTGAACCGCCGGTCGAGCACGGGGTCGCCGGTGGTGAGCATCCCACCTTCGCCGCTCGTCATCACCTTGCGCGGATGGAACGAGAAGCAGGCGACGTGGCCGTGGGGTCGTCCGATTCGCTGCCACTCCCCCTCGCGCCGGATCTCGCTGCCGGCGGCACAGGCGGCATCCTCGACCACGGGCAGGGCATGACGTCGCGCGACCGCGAGGATCGCGTCCAAATCGCAGGGCATGCCCATCTGGTGCACGCACAGGATCGCCCGCGTGCGCCTCGAGATGGCAGCCGCCAGCGCGGCCGGATCCATGTTGAATGTGTCGGGGTGGATGTCGACGAAGACCGGCCGGGCTCCGCAGTGCCGGATCGCGTTGGCGGTGGCGATGAAGGAATGGCTGACGGTGACGACCTCGTCGCCCGGTCCGACCCCGAGTGCCAGAAGCGCAAGGTGAAGGGCGGTCGTGCAGTTGCTGACCGCGCAGGCATGCCGCGCGCCGACGAATTGGGCGAACTCGTGCTCGAGGCTGGCCACCTCCGGGCCCTGCGTGATCCATCCCGAGCGGATGACGCGGGCGACGGCGTCCGCTTCGGCGTCGCCCACCGCGGGTCTGGCAATGGGGATCATGATGCCGCAGCCGCGATCGGCTGAGCGGTGGATGGCTGCCGGCGCCACCATGCGACCAGGTCGGCGAGCCCGTCCGCCAACGACGTCTCGGCTTCGAAGCCGAGCACGGCACGCGCTGCGCGGACATCGGCCAGCCGACGTCCCACGGGGTTGACGGCGCGCTCGGGCCGGAACTCCGGCGCGAGATCGCTGCGTCCGAACACGGCCGCGAGCGCCTGGGCGAGCTCGATCAGGCTGGTCTCGCGTCCGGTGCCGACATTGAGGGCGCAGTCGCTGGCCGGCGCCACCGCCGCCAGGATGTTGGCGCGAGCGACGTCGCGGACATGGACGAAGTCCATGGTCTGGCCGCCGCTGCCGAAGATCACGGGGCGTTCGCCGGCCGCCAGGCGCTCCATCCACCGGACCAGCACCTCGGTGTACTTGCCGTGCAGGTCCATGCGGGGGCCGTAGACGTTGAAGTAGCGCAGCGCCACGTAATCCAGGCCATGCATGTCGTGGTAGGCGCGCAGCAGACCCTCGTTGAAGAGCTTGGCCGCGCCGTACAGCGTACGGTTGGCATATGGGTGCTGGTCCTCGGGCGTCGGGAAAATGTCGGCAAGGCCGTAGAGCGACGCTGAGGACGCCGCGACCAGCTTGCGCACTCCGGACCTGGCGCAGAGTTCGACCAGGTCGAACGTGGCGTCGACCATGACCTCCAGGGCGAGCCGCGGCTCGGCGGCGCAGTGGGTGATGCGCAGCGCCGCTTGGTGGAAGACGTAGTCGGCATCTGCGACGAGCCGTTGCATCAGGCTCCGGTCACGGACGTCGTCTACGATCAGCTCGACCCGGCCGCTGGCGACAGCCTCTTCCAGGTTGGCCTCGCAGCCTCGGACCAGATCGTCCACCACCCGGACCTCGGCACAGCCGGCGGCCACGAGCTGGTCGACGATGTGCGAGCCGACGAAGCCCGCGCCGCCGGTGACCAGCACGCTGCTGCCGGCCAGAATGTGGTCAGCCATGGCTGGCGGAACCCCCCGAGCTGGTGGTGCGACGGGCCTCGAGACGGGCCAAGCGCTTCTCGAGCTCCGTGATGCGTTGCAGAAGGTCGTTGCGAGTCAGTCCGAGACGGGCCCGGCGCGAGCTCACGAAGTGGGTGGCGGGTCGTGGCGGCTCGCCGGAGCGGCTCATCTCGTGCACGCGCAGCACGCCGCCGCCGGTCAGCACGTCGATCCAGCCGTCATCGGGTGAGAGGTCGATCACCCTTCCGGGAATGGCGCCGACGTAGCGCCGCTCGCTCTCGGCCTTGCCCGCCCGGTGGACGACGAGTGTCGTGCCCTGATGGTGCGTGAAGGCGCCCGGGAAAGGCGCGGTCAGCGCTCGCGTCAGGCTGTCGATCTCCGCCGCCGGTCGACGCCAGTCGATCTCGCCGTCCTCCGGATTGCGCGGACAGCCATAAGTGGCCTCGGAGTTGTCCTGCGGTATTCCGGGCCAGCCGGACAGCCCTCGTTCGATGGCGGTACCGAGCTCGCGCCGTTGGATGGCGTTCAGCCGCTCCAACAGGCTGGTGGCGCTGTCTTCGGGCCTGATCGGTACCTTCTCTTGGAAGAGAATTGGGCCGTCGTCCAATCCGGTGATCACGCGATGGACCGTGATCGCCGTCTCCTGCTCGCCGTTGAGCAGCGCCCAATTGACGGGTGCGTTGCCCCGGTAGCGCGGCAGCGGCGCATAGTGGACGTTGAACACCGGACAGGCCTCGAGCACGGCTGGGCCAAGCAAGCGGTTGTAGGAGGAGATCACCGTGGCCTTGGGTCGCAGCGACAGGACCAGTTCCTCGACCTGCCGGCGCGAACGAGCCTGATGCAGCGGAACGCCACGCTCGCGGGCCAAGGCAGCCACCGGGTCGTCGGGCTCCAGCGTGCCGCGCACGACACCCAACAGGTCAAAATGGTCGAGCAGCGCCGCCATGGCCGTGCCGGCCGTCGGCCCGAAGCCGATCAGGAGAACGGCAGGCCGTTTGCCGCTGCTGCGGTCGCCTTCAGTAGCGCGCGCGGACGTCACGTGGCGCGCCCCCGCGTCCGGTCGCGCCAGCCGATCAGCTTCGCGGGTACTCCCGCCACGATGGCCATGGCCGGGACATCACCGGTGACGACCGCTCCGGCACCCACCAGACATCCCTCACCGAGCGTTACCCCGGGGAGAATGGTCGCGTTCGTGCCGATGTCGGCCCACGCGCCGATGCGGACCGGGCTGATCACCAGGTCGGTCTTGATCACCGGGACATCGAGCGGTTGGCCGGTGTGGAGCGAACCCAGAATCTTCGCTCCGGGTCCCCAGCCGACAAACTCGCCAATCACCAGATCGCGTGCGTCCAGGAATGCTTGCGGCCCGATCCAAGCTCCGCTGCCGATGCTACAGGCACCATCGTGGCGGCCATAAATTAGAGCCTGTTCGCCGAGGTAGACACCGTCGCCGATCGTGAAGGTTTCCAAGTGGCGAAATCCGACATTCGGACCCACCGTAAGGTCGCTGCCTAGCTCCTTGGCCAGTGCCCGGATCGCCACGCGCCGCAGCAACTCGGCCACGAACCCGACACCGTCGCCATAGCTTCGGTAGAGCTGTTCCAACTCGGCCGTCGAGCAGCGTTCCTTAAGCTGCGCCGCCAGTTCGAGCTCATAGGAAGCTGGTCGCGCTGGCAGCGCCGCCCCGTGACTGGCGCCGACCACACGCCGACCGGTGGCGGACGATGCCGCGCTGCGTTGCAGATGCCGAGGCTCGATCATGGCCGGCCGTTCAGATGGTCGAAGGACTGCCTGACGAGCAGGGCCGGACTGGTCCGTGTGGCTGCGCCGGGACCATGCCGAAGCACCAGCTCGGCAGCGCGCCATACCGCCGCGGTCCGGCCAATCACCAGATCGGGACCGATCGCGGACAGGTCGATACCTCCCTCGTCCCCGTCGCTCATGGCCGGCGGCCAAAGGCTTACGCCGGCGTCGGCAACGCCCGTGCGGTCGAGCGCGCCTGAGAACTGAACCACCGGAAGTGGTCCCAGGTGCTCGAGCAACTCGTCCACCGAGAATGCGTCGCGCCCCCGAGGCGACATCGCCACCAGCAGCGCATCGAAGGGACCTGGAGGCAGGTCGGCGCAGCGTGCCGCCAGTGCGACGCGACCGCCAAGCCTTTCCAGCGCGAGCCGCAGGCAGGGCGCGAACTCGGCGTCGCTGAGCAACGCTATCCGGCAGCCATGCACCGCGAAGCCGGCATCGTGCAGTTCGCGCACGGCCAGGCAGCCGAGATACGGAAATGTGCCAGCTTGAGGGTGATGTTCGTTGACGGTGACCACTGGGATTCCGCGGCGGCTGCAGGCCAGCAGGTCCAGGCCCATATCGCGCTGCTCTCGTCCGCCATGCATCAGGGCCACCACGGCTGTGCTGGGAAGCCGCGCGATCGTCTCCGCGTCCAGCGGGTGCAGACCATCGCTATGGGTCACGATCAGGCTCTTGCTGGCGGCAGCGTAAGGCGGGCCGATCACGATCTCGACGCGGTCGGCGACACCGGCGGCACGTGCCAGCGCCAGCGTCTGGCGGGCCAGGTCGCCGCAGCTGCCGTGACGGGAGTCGCGGGCGACCGCGTACACCCAATCGGCGCCCGCCAGCGCCGCGAGCACCGCCGTCGAGGCATAGGCCCCGCTCGCTGCCTCGGTGAGCACCGGCACGTCGGCGAGATCGAGGCCCAGCCGTTCGATCGCCTGCCGCATCAGCGTCACCATCCGGTCCAAGGCGAAGCCCGGCCGGACGGCATCGGCGACACGCCGGGGATGGCTGACGTCAGACATGGTGGAGGGCCCGGACCGCGAGCACGGCCTCGGCGATCCGCTCGACCTGATCGGGGCGCAGCTCGGGATAGAGCGGCAGGGAGAGGGTGGCGCCCGCGAAGCGCTCGGCGCCCGGGAAAGCCCCGCGCCGGTGCCCGAGGTCGCGATAGGCCGGCTGGAGATGGACCGGCGCTGGATAGTGGATGCCGGTGGCGATGCCGGCGCCGGCCAGCTGATCGCGAGCGTGGTCACGGTCGTCGACCTCGACGGCGAACACGTGGAAGACGTGGCGGCACCCGGCGGCCTCGTGCGGCAGCGCAATGCCGCTGCCGGCGAGCAATTCGCGGTAGTGCGCGGCATGGCCGCGGCGCGCTTCGGTCCACCGGTCCAGATGGGCAAGCTTGACTGCGAGGATGGCGCCCTGGATGGCATCCATCCGGTAGTTGAATCCCTTGACGACGTGCCGGTACTTCTCGCTCTGGCCCCAGTCGCGGAGCATGCGCAAGGTGGCCGCCAGGTCCGCGTCGTCGGTGACCACGGCGCCGCCCTCGCCACATGCGCCGAGATTCTTGCCCGGATAGAAGCTGAAGCAGCCCAGATCGCCGAGGCTGCCGGCGCGTCGGCCGAAATACTCGGCGCCATGCGCCTGGGCCGCGTCCTCGATCACCGTGAGCCCGTAGGCTTCGGCGATGCCGGCGATCGCTTCCATGTCGGCCATGCCCCCGTGCAGGTGCACGGGCAGGATCGCCTTGGTCCGACCGGTCACCGCGCGGTCGACCGAGCGCGGCTCGAGCGTGCGGGTCAGCGGATCGATGTCGACCAGCACCGGGCGGGCGCCGACCTGCTGGATCGCGGCCACGGTGGCCACGAACGTCATCGCGGTGGTGATCACCTCGTCGCCCGGCCCCACCCCGGCCGCCAGCAGGGCCAGATGGAGTGCCGCGGTGCCTGAGCTGACCGCCACCGCATGGCTGGTGCCGCAATGGGTCGCAAACGCTGTTTCGAAGCGCTCGACCTCCTCCCCCAGGACGTAGCGGCCGCTGCGAAGCACCCGCGCGAACGCCGCCTCGAGCTCCTCCGCCAGGCCGCGGTTCTGGGCCTGCAGGTCCAGCAGCGGGATCACGAGGCGAGCCTCCGCTGGGCAAGCTCCACGGGGCGGCCGCCCTGGCGGATCGAGCTGGTCGCCGAGGTGAGCAGCTCGACGATCTCCCGTCCGACCGCACCATCCGTGACCGGGCGGGTGCGCGAGGTCACGCAGTCCACGAAATGGCCGATGGCCGACTTCAGCGCCTCCGTGGCCGGCAGCTGTGGCGCCCACATGTCGCCGGTCCGGTAGCCGACGCGCAGCTGGTCGCGCTCCTCGCGGCCGGCGATCAGATGGGCGCCGCGGTCGTAGACCTTCACCTTCTCGCTGGGCTCGAGGTCGTTGTAGACGATCATGCGGCGGCTGCCGCCGATCAGCGTCTGGCGCACCTTCACCGGCGCAAGCCAATTGACGTTGATGTGGGCCACCGCGCCACTCGGGTAGCCTAGCGTGACGAACGCCATGCTTTCCGGCCGCCCGGTCAGGTGGCGGGCGGCCTGCGCCGAGATGGTCACCGGCCGTTCCGGCAGGATGTAGGACAGTATGGCCAGATCGTGGACCGCGAGGTCCCAGACCACGCTCACGTCCTGTTGGAACAGACCCAGATTGATACGGATCGAATCATAGTAGTGGACGGCGCCGATCTCGCCCGCCGCGACCAGCTCGCGGATCTTGCGGACCGCAGGCGTGAACACGAAGGTGTGGTCGACCATCAGGGTGCGGCCGAGGCGCTCGGCCTCTGCGACCAGGCTCTCGGCTTCGGCGATACTCGCCGCCAGCGGCTTCTCGATGAGCACGTGCTTGCCCGCACGGATCGCCGCCAGCGCCAGGGCATGATGAGAGTGGACCGGGGTTGCGATCGCGACCGCGTCGATCTCCGGATCGCCGAACAGATCCTCGGCGCTGGCGCACTCGCGCAGCCCGGCATGCCGACTGATGGCCCGTGCGCGGGCCGTGCTGTCCTGGTCGTGCACGGCCAGCAGGCGGCAACCGTCATGTTCCCCGAGGCAGCGGGCGAGGTTCGGACCCCAATAGCCGTAGCCGACCAGCCCGAAGCCGATCATGCCGCGACCTCCGCGGCCCGCCGCTCGCGGATGTCGCCGACAACTCGAGCCGGCACGCCACTCACGATGGCAAAGTCGGGTACGTCGCGGGTGACCACGGCACCGGCGGCTACCAGCGCCTCGCGACCGATAATCACTCCGGCGAGGATGGTGGCGTTGCTGCCGATTGTCGCACCGCAGCGAACTAAAATGGGCTCAAGACGCCAATCGCCCAGCGCCTTAGGGTGTCCGTCTGCGCGCGTCGCGCTAGGGAGCCGGTCGTTGGTGAACATCACCCCGTGAGCGACCATGACCGCGTCCTCGATGACCACGCCGGCGCACAGGAAGCTGTGGGAGCCGATCTTGCAGCGGCTGCCGACCACACAGCCGCGCTGGATCTCGACGAAAGGCCCAATCGAACTCTGCGCGCCGATCTCGCAGCCATAAAGATTAACGAGTTCACGATGAGGAATGAGCACCTCGTCGCCTAGCAGCACATCAGCAATAGGCATGAAATAACCCCGACCCGCTGCGCTATTCAGATCGGCTGCACCTTAGTTGATGTTGTGATATGGTTAAGTTCGGCAAAGTGCTAGGTGACCGAGTCCTTAGGCTCTGGGCAGCGTCAAACGGCGGATATTGGACGCAACAAGGCGTGCGCATTCCAGCCATATGGCCCGATCCGATGCCGCAAGCCGCGATTTCGGCCTTGGGGTGGCGGACAGGGACATCCCGGAGAGGTGACGGTATGGCCGATCGGTCAGGCCCGCGGCCCAAAGGAGTGCGACGTGACCCCAATCTGGGTGGGCTCGGTACCACCTTGGAAGGCGGCACTCGGCAAACGCGCAAACGGACAACCCTGGAAGTATCTGTAAAGCTTCGAAGGAAGCCTGAGGTATAGTCGCGCGAAGATTGCTTCTTGCAACCTCGGAACACTGGTGTATGGCAGTACAGTAGAAAGCTAAGAACCCAGCGTCGTCAGTCGGGGTACGTTGATGTCGGATGTGAGCCATGAGGGGCAGAGACGCGTATCATCTTCAGCTTACCTAGGTACCGCAACCTTGGCTGGGCCGAGCAGCAAAGACATTGTGATCTATATCGACGACAAGCCACTGACCCGTGACAGTATTGCAAGTTGCTTGTCACATGGGTTGGCCGAGCGACGGATTCTGGCGCTCGCCGATATTGCCGAAGCGCCCGCCGTGTTGCCGGACGAGGAGCGAGTGGCGATCGTGCTGATCAACATCGGCGGCGCCGGCATCCACGACGCAGCTGTCAGCCACATCTTGGATCAGGTTCAAGGGGCTCTGCCGGGGGTGCCGTTTGCCTTCGTGGCGGAGAGCGATGCCTGCCAAGCGATCGTCGCCGCGCTGCAGGCCGGCGCTCGTGGCTATCTGCCGACCAGCCTGCCGTCCGCCGTCGTGGCGGAGGCGGTGCGGCTGATCTGCGCCGGCGGCACCTACGCGCCCTTGCGCTCCCTGCTGGCAGCGCATCGCGCCCCGTCGGAGAATCCGACGCTCACGGCACCGTGCCCGAGCGACCTGTCCGCCCGTCAGTCGCAGATCCTCCGGTGCCTCCGGCGCGGCTTGGCCAACAAGCTGATCGCGTTCGAGCTGGGGATGAGCGAGGGCACGGTGAAGGTGCACGTGCGCAAGCTGATGCGGAAGGTGCAGGCGCAGAACAGGACGCAGCTGGTCATGCAGACTATGGCCATGCAGCTGGATTGCTGACCGGCCTCGCCCGCCGCCGGAGGGGACCGGTCATCGCTCCATCGGCAAGAGCAGCGCCAAGCTTCGCGCCCGTTACGAGCACACCGCAGTCGCAGCGTCGATCAAGGTTCAGGTGCGGCTGTGCCGCGCGCTGGCCCTGCGGCAGGGCTGGCCGGTGGGACCATGCCCTGAGCGGTGCTTGCGATGCGGCCGGGCCACCAGCGGCTGCTCGCGGACGTGCGTGCTGGGCGGATTGAGGTGGTGCTGGCGGAGAGCCTGGACCGGCTGTCGCGGGACCAGGAGGACGTGGCCGCCCTCTACAAGCGGCTGACTTTTCTTGGCGTGCGCATCGTTACCGTGGCCGAGGGCGAGATCGGCGAGCTGCATGTCGGGCTGAAGGGGGCGATGAACGCCCTCTACCTCAAGGACCTGGCGCAGAAGACCCGGCGCGGGCTGGCCGGCCGGGTGCGGGCGGGACGCAGCGCTGGCGGGCTTTGCTACGGCTACGCCGTGGCCCACGAGCCGGGCAGGGATGGGCCAGTGCGCGGCGGGCGTCGGATCGTCGCCGCCGAGGCCGCGATCGTGCGGCGGATCTTCACCGCGTTCGCCGGCGGGTCCTCGCCCAAGGCGATCGCGAAGGCGCTCAACGCCGAGGGCATCCCCGGCCCGCGTGGCGAGCTTTGGCGCGACACGACGATCCGCGGCCACCGACAGCGCGGCACCGGCCTGCTCAACAACGAGCTCTACATTGGCCGGCTGGTCTGGAACCGGCTGCGCTACGTCAAGGACCCGACGACGGGCAAGCGGGTGTCGCGCCCGAACGATGCGGCGGAGCTGGTAGTCGTCGAGGTGCCGGAGCTGCGGATCGTCGCGGACGAGTTGTGGCAGGCGGTGAAGGCGAGGCAGGCACAGCTCGAGCAAGCACCCACGGCGCAGAAGATCAAGGCCAGCCGGTTCTGGGAGCGGCGCCGGCCGCAGCACCTCCTCTCCGGGCTCCTGGTCTGCGGCTGCTGCGGTGGCGGCTACGCCTCCATCGGCCGCGACTATCTCGCCTGCGCCAACGCCCGCAAGCTCGGCACCTGCGGCCACCGCACCGGCCTGCGCCGCGCAGAGGTGGAGGACCTGATCCTGGATCTGCTGCGCGACCGGCTGCTGGAGCCCGGGCGGTAGCCGCGTTCGTGGCCGAGTTCACCGCGGAGATGAACCGCGCTGCCGTGCCGGAGTGCACGAGCCGGCGGGCGGAGCAGGCGCAGCGGCTGGCGAAGCTCGAGCGCAAGCTGCGGGGCTGTCCGACGCCATCGCCGAGGGCCTGCGCACGCCGGGCCTGCTCGGCCAGCTGCAGGAGCTGGAGGCCGAGCGCGGGATGTTGCTGGCGGGACTGGCGGCAGCCCGAGCCGACGCCCGTGCGGCTGCACCCGAACCTGCCGGAGCTCTACCGGGAGAAGGTGGCGCAGCTGCGCGACGTCGCTGCAGGAGCCGCGGATCCGCGACGCGGCGCTGGAGGCTCTCGCGCGGCTTGATCGACCCGGGTCGTGGTGCCGACCGGGCGAAGGGTTGGTCGATCTGGTGGTGGAGGGTGCGATCTGACGGCGATGCTGGCCCTGGGCAGCGGGAGCCCGGCCCGAGGCGTTCGCGTCTTGTTCTGGAAGTTCGGTAAAGGTGGTTGCGGGGGCAGGATTTGAACCTGCGACCTTCAGGTTATGAGCCTGACGAGCTACCGGGCTGCTCCACCCCGCGGTGGGGAAGGGTGTGGTGGTGACGTGGATCGTGTGGGGGGTGGTTGGTGGACCTGGCGGCGACCTACTCTCCCGCGCCTTGAGGCGCAGTACCATGGGCGCTGCGGGGTTTCACGGCCGAGTTCGGAATGGGATCGGGTGGGGCACCCGCGCTATCGGCCACCAGGTCGGGCAACCATCCCCGGGGCCGCGGTGCTGGACCGCGGGTCCTTGGGGCGTTGTGCCGGCAAGTGTTGGCATGGGTTCTCGTGGCTGTGGTTGTCGCTGATGGGGGTCGAGGTCGTTCGAGCGATTAGGACCGGTCAGCTCAGCGCGTCGCCACGCTTGCACATCCGGCCTATCGACGTGGTGGTCTACCACGGCTCTGATGGCGAGACCTGGTTTTGCGGTAGGTTTCCCGCTTAGATGCTTTCAGCGGTTATCCTGTCCGAACTTGGCTACCCGGCTGCGCGGCTGGCGCCACGACCGGTCCACCAGAGGTTCGTCCACCCCGGTCCTCTCGTACTAAGGGCAGCTCCGCGCAAGTCTCGAACACCCACGGCAGATAGGGACCGAACTGTCTCACGACGTTCTAAACCCAGCTCACGTACCACTTTAATCGGCGAACAGCCGAACCCTTGGGACCTGCTTCAGCCCCAGGATGTGATGAGCCGACATCGAGGTGCCAAACAACCCCGTCGATGGGGACTCTTGGGGGTTATCAGCCTGTTATCCCCGGCGTACCTTTTATCCGTTGAGCGATGGCCCTTCCACGCGGGACCACCGGATCACTAGCGCCGACTTTCGTCTCTGCGCGGCCCGTCGGCCTTGCAGTCAGGCAGGCTTGTGCGCTTGCACTCGGCTGCCGGTTTCCGACCGGCATGAGCCCACCATCGCGCGCCTCCGTTACTCTTTGGGAGGCGACCGCCCCAGTCAAACTGCCCGCCATGCAGGGTCCCGGACCCGGTTTCACGGGCCTCGGTTAGACACGCGCTGAGATCAGGGTGGTATTTCAAGGTTGCCTCCACCCGAGCTGGCGCCCGGGCTTCGCTGGCTCCCACCTATCCTACACAGATCCAAGCGCGTGCCAGTGCAAAGCTGCAGTAAAGGTGCACGGGGTCTTTCCGTCTGACCGCGGGTACCCCGCATCTTCACGGGGAATTCAATTTCGCTGAGTCGGCGTTGGAGACAGTGGGGAAGTCGTTACGCCATTCGTGCAGGTCGGAACTTACCCGACAAGGAATTTCGCTACCTTAGGACCGTTATAGTTACGGCCGCCGTTTACCGGGGCTTCGGTTCGCAGCTTGCACCGCTCCCCTTGACCTTCCGGCACCGGGCAGGCGTCAGACCCTATACGTCGTCTTCGTGACTTCGCAGAGCCCTGTGTTTTTAGTAAACAGTCGCCACCCCCTGGCCTGTGCCCCTCGCTGCTGGTTGCCCAACAACGAGGCCCGCTTCTCCCGAAGTTACGCGGGCAATTTGCCGAGTTCCTTCAACGCCGTTCTCTCAAACACCTGGGTATGCTCAACCAGTCCACCTGTGTCGGTTTCGGGTACGGTCCATGTTGCGGGGGCTGTTTCCTGGAGACCCTTGGCCGCCCGTCCAATCCGATCAGGACGAACGACGTTCGGATCCCGTCACCACCCGCGGGCCCAGGAATGTTGACCTGGTTGCCATCGGCTACGCCTTTCGGCCTCGCCTTAGGGGCCGGCTCACCCTGCGTGGATTAGCCTTGCGCAGGAACCCTTGGACTTTCGGCGAGAGCGTCTCTCACGCTCTTGATCGCTACTCATGTCAGCATGCGCACTTCCGATACCTCCAGCCGGGTTCACACCCGACCTTCGCCGGCCTACGGAACGCTCCGCTACCACTCCCTTGCGGGAGTCCACAGCTTCGGTACGTGGCTTGAGCCCCGTTACATCTTCGGCGCGGGACGGCTTGATTAGACCAGTGAGCTGTTACGCTTTCTTTAAAGGATGGCTGCTTCTAAGCCAACCTCCTGGTTGTTATGGCCGTCCTACATCCTTTCCCACTTAGCCACGATTTGGGGACCTTAGCTGGTGGTCTGGGCTGTTTCCCTCTCGGCGACGGACCTTAGCACCCGCCGCCTGTCTGCCGGACCAGAAACCTCGGTATTCGGAGTTTGGTTAGGTTTGGTAAGACTTGCGTCCCCCTAGCCCATCCAGTGCTCTACCCCCGAGGGTCTATAATCCGACGCGCTACCTCAATAGCTTTCGCGGAGAACCAGCTATCTCCGGGTTTGCTTGGCCTTTCACCCCTAGCCACAGGTCATCGCCGACTTTTTCAACAGGCGTGCGTTCGGTCCTCCAGTGCGTGTCACCGCACCTTCAACCTGCCCATGGCTAGATCACCCGGTTTCGGGTCTACCGCGTGCAACTCGATCGCCCTGTTCAAACTCGCTTTCGCTGCGCCTACGCCTACCGGCTTAAGCTTGCTGCACACGGTAACTCGCTGACCCATTATGCAAAAGGTACGCCGTCACCCCACGCGGAGGCTCCGACTGCTTGTAGGCATCCGGTTTCAGGGTCTGTTTCACCGCGCTCGTCGCGCTGCTTTTCACCTTTCCCTCACGGTACTGGTTCACTATCGGTCGCCAAGGAGTACTTAGGCTTGGAGGGTGGTCCCCCCATGTTCAGACAGGATTTCACGTGTCCCGCCCTACTCGAGGACACCAGCGCTTTCTACCCGTACGGGGCTGTCACCCGCTATGGCCCGACTTTCCAGACGGTTCCGGTTCTTACGCTGATGCCACTGGCCTGGTCCGCGTTCGCTCGCCACTACTAGCGGAGTCTCGGTTGATGTCCTTTCCTCCGGGTACTGAGATGTTTCAGTTCCCCGGGTTCGCCTCCGCCGCCTATGGATTCAGCGGCGGATCTCCCATCGCTGGGAGGGGTTGCCCCATTCGGAGATCCTCGGATCAAAGCCTGCTCGCGGCTCCCCAAGGCTTTTCGCAGCGTGCCACGTCCTTCATCGCCTCTTGGCGCCAAGGCATCCACCAGATGCCCTTGCTTTCCTCGACCCCCACCAGCGACAACCACGGCCTCGCCCCGTCAAGCCTGCGGCCTGTCGGAACATCGGATGCGGCAGCCGCCGCCGGGAACAATTCCAGCGTCAACTACAAACTACAAGTGCTGGCCGATGGCCGGCCGAAGCCAACCAGCGGCAAGCATACCCATGCCAAAGCACGGCCCTGCCACAGACGGAAGAAGAGGGCAGAACCGCGCCACTTGCCGGCGCCCGCCGTACCAGGGATGCATGAAGGAATCGCTTCCTCCATGCCCCGCGACGACGGGCACCTCGTCACCACCTCACGATGTCCAAGGAACACGACCCGCCACCGCCAGGCCCCAGC
>CAVRGN010000011.1:0-382500 GCA_963720725.1 uncultured Alphaproteobacteria bacterium | reverse complement strand
TGGCCCGGGTCGAGCTGCGGCGCGGCGACACGCTGCTGGCCGTGCTCGAGCGTGCCGGGGTGGCCGCGGCGGAGGCGCATGCGGCGGTCGGGAGCCTGCGTGCGGTGGCCGACCTGCGCCGGCTGCAGATCGGCCAGCGCCTCGACCTCGCCCTGGACCCGGGCGCGGGCGGCGACGCGCTGCTGACGCGGCTGGTCCTGCCGCTCGACCCGGCGACCGAGATCCACCTGGATCGCGACCCGGACGGCGGCTTCGCCGCGCGCAGCATCGAGCGGCGGCTGCGCAGCGAGACCGTGACCCTGGCCGTGCCGGTGGTCGACAGCTTCTACGCCGCGGGATCGGACGCGGGCCTGCCGCCGGCGATCCTGGCCCGGGCCATCAAGCTGCTGAGCTGGGACGTCGACTTCCAGCGCGACCTGCGGCCGGGCGACCTGATCGAGGCGGTCCACCGCCGGCAGCGCAACGAGGCGGGCGAACTCGCGGGCGAGGGCGAGCTCGAATTCGTCGGGCTCGCCACCGCCGGGCGCGCCATCGAGGCCTACCGCTTCGTCACGCCGGACGGCGGCAGCGACTATTACGACCGCGCCGGGCGCTCGCTGCGCAAATGGCTGCTGCGCACGCCGGTCGACGGAGCCCGTCTCTCCTCGCGCTTCGGCCCGCGCCGCCACCCGATCCTGGGCTACACGCGCATGCACAAGGGCATCGACTTTGCGGCGCCCACCGGCACGCCGGTGCTGGCGGCCGGGACCGGGGTGATCGAGTTCGCCGGCCGCAACCGCGGCTATGGCAACTATCTGCGGGTGCGCCACAACGGCACCTACGCCACCGCCTACGGCCATCTCGCCCGCTTCGCACCCGGCATGAAGCCGGGGCGGCGGGTCGAGCAGGGCGAGGTGATCGGCCTGGTGGGTTCGACCGGCCTCGCCACCGGCCCGCACCTGCACTACGAGATCCTGCGGCAAGGCAGGCAGGTAAATCCGCTCGAGGTCGACGTGACCGGCGGCGAGCCGCTCGCCGGCGAACTGCTGCGGGCGTTCCTGGAGCGGCGCGATGGCGTCGACCGCCGGCGCCGCGCCGCCGGCGGCATGGTGGCGGACGGGCGGCCCGCGGACCGCCCGCCGGCACCGCTCTAGCTAGGCGGCGGCCGCGGTCGCGGCCGTGCCCCGGATCACCAGTCCGTCCTCGCCGGCATCCACCCGCACCGTCTCGCCGTCGCCGAGGCGGCCCTCCAGCAGCATCAGCGCCAGCGGGTCCTGGAGCGAACGCTGGATCACCCGCTTGAGCGGCCTGGCACCGTAGACCGGGTCGTAACCGGCATTGCCCAGCCATTCGAGCGCGCGGTCGCTGATCTCCAGCGTCATGCGCCGGTCGCTCATCAGCTTGCGCAGCCGGCCGAGCTGGATCGCCACGATGTCCTTCATCTGCGCGCGACCGAGGCGGTTGAACAGGATCACCTCGTCGAGCCGGTTCAGGAACTCGGGCCGGAACGCGGAGCGGACGACGTTCATCACCTGCTCGCGCGCGTCGGTGGCCGGGGCGCCGTCGGGCAGCGCCGCCAGATACTCCGAGCCCAAATTGGAGGTCAGCACGATCATGGTGTTGCGGAAGTCGACGGTGCGCCCCTGGCCGTCGGTGAGCCTGCCGTCGTCCAGCACCTGGAGCAGCACGTTGAACACGTCGGGGTGCGCCTTCTCGACCTCGTCGAACAGGATCACCTGATAGGGCCGCCGGCGCACCGCCTCGGTGAGCGAGCCGCCCTCCTCGTAGCCGACATAGCCCGGGGGCGCCCCGATCAGCCGGGCGACGGAATGCTTCTCCATGAACTCGGACATGTCGATCCGGACCATGGCCTGGTCGTCGTCGAACAGGAAGGCGGCGATCGCCTTGCACAGCTCGGTCTTGCCGACGCCGGTCGGACCCAGGAACAGGAACGAGCCGATCGGGCGATTCGGGTCCTGCAGGCCCGCACGCGCGCGCCGGACGGCGTTGGCCACGGCCTCGAGCGCATCCTCCTGGCCGACCACGCGCGTGCGCAGGGTCTCCTCCATGCGCAGGAGCTTGTCGCGCTCGCCCTCCATCATCCGGTCGACCGGAATGCCGGTCCAGCGCGAGACCACGGCCGCGATGTCCTCGTCGGTGACGTCCTCATGGACCATGCGCTGGGCCTGCTGCGCCTCGGCCTCCTCCAGCGCCTTCTGCGCCTGCGGCAGCTCGCCATAGGCGATCCGCCCGGCCTGCTCGAAATCGCCGCGCCGCTGGGCGGTGGCAAGCTCGTTGCGCAGGCGCTCCAGCTCCTCCTTGAGACTGGTCACCGAGGCGAGCTTGCTCTTCTCGGCCTGCCACTGGGCGGTGAGCTCGGAGGAGCGCTGCTCGAGTTCGGCCAGCTCCTTCCTCAGCCGCTGCAGGCGGTCCTTGGAGGCCTGATCGGCCTCCCTCTTGAGCGCACCCTCCTCGATCCGGAGCTGCAGGATGCGCCGATCGAGCTCGTCGATCGCCTCGGGCTTGCTGTCGATCGCCATCCGCTTTCTGGCCGCGGCCTCGTCGATCAGGTCGATCGCCTTGTCGGGCAGGAAGCGGTCGGCGATGTAGCGGTTGGACAAAGTGGCGGCGGCGACGATGGCACCGTCGGTGATCGTCACCTTGTGGTGGACCTCGTAGCGCTCCTTGAGGCCGCGCAGGATCGAGACCGTGTCGTCGACGTCGGGCTCGCCCACGAACACCGGCTGGAAGCGCCGGGCCAGGGCGGCGTCCTTCTCGATATGCTTGCGGTATTCGTCGAGCGTGGTGGCGCCGACGCAGTGCAGCTCGCCACGGGCCAGCGCCGGCTTGAGCATGTTGGAGGCGTCCATCGACCCCTCGGCCTTGCCCGCACCCACCAGGGTGTGCAGCTCGTCGATGAACAGGATGATGTCGCCCTCGCCGTGCTGCACCTCGCCCAGAAGCGCCTTGAGCCGCTCCTCGAACTCGCCGCGGTACTTGGCCCCGGCGACCAGGGCGCCGAGGTCGAGCGAGAGCAGCCGGCGGTCGCGCAGGGACTCCGGCACGTCGCCGTCGACGATGCGCCGGGCGAGACCCTCGGCGATCGCGGTCTTGCCCACGCCCGGCTCGCCGATCAGCACCGGGTTGTTCTTGGTCCGGCGCGACAGCACCTGGATGACGCGGCGGATCTCCTCGTCGCGGCCGATCACCGGATCGAGCTTGCCCGAGCGCGCAGCCTCGGTGAGATCGCGCGTGTACTTCTTGAGCGCGTCGTAGCTTTCCTCGGCACCGCTGCTCTGGGCGGTGCGGCCCTTGCGCATCTCGGTGATGGCATTGTTCAGCGCCTTCGGCTCGATACCGGCGGCGCTCAGCGCCTTGGCGGCGTCGGTACCGCTCATCGCCAACGCCAGCAGAAGCTGCTCGACGGTCACGAAGGAATCGCCGGCCTTCTTGGCCACCTGCTCGGCCTGGTCGAACAGGCGCGCGGTCTCGGGCGCCATGTAGAGCTGGCCGGCGCCGCCCCCCTCGACCTTGGGCTGCTTCTTCAGCAGCTCCTCGGTGGCGCGCTGCGCCGTCTTGGCGTTGCCGCCCGCACCCTGGATCAGGTTGGCGGCCATGCCTTCCGGATCGTCGAGCAGCACCTTGAGTAGGTGTTCGGGCAGAAACCGCTGGTGACCCTCGCGCAGCGCCAAACCCTGCGCCGACTGCAGGAATCCCTTGGCCCGGTCGGTGTATTTTTCCACGTCCATCACGTCTCTCCTCTGTCCCTCGTGCGAGCGGACCTTCGCCGGCGCGGCCCGTTTCATGGCGCCTTGCCGATCTCGACTTGATCTGGGCGGCCTCGCCGGCCGCACAAGGGCCTGAAGCTGCCGAACGACAGGCAGTTCGGCGGGGAACTCTCGCGGATTTGGGGAACCCCACCGCACGGCGGGGGTTCTTGGCCCACGATAGGACGCAAGGATGCCGGACATGACTCAGAATGAACCAGGGCGTGGCGCGGCGGGCATGGGCTCGCAGACGGACGCCGACCGGACTCGCGGCGCCGCAAGCGAGATCAAGGGTGCCGCACACGACGTTGCCAACGAGGCGCGCGGCGCTGCGGCAAGCGTGCGCAAGGAGGCCGCCGGCCTCGGCAACACGATTCGGCAGGGTCTGAGCCAGCAGGCCGAGCAGCGCAAGAACCGCATTGCCGACCGGCTCAGTGCCGTCGCCGATCGGGCGCAGCGCACCGCCGACGATCTCGGCGACGATGAGGCATGGCTCGGTGAACTCGTCGCACGCGGTGCCCATGAATTGCAGGACGTCGCCGACGAGGTCCGACGCCAGGACTTCCCCGGCCTCCTGTCTTCGGTCGAGGTGTTCGCCCGTCGCCAGCCCGCGCTCTTCATGGGCGCGTCGGTGGCACTCGGCTTCGCGATGACCCGTCTCGCCACCGCCCGCTCGCCGGGCCCGGAGGGCCGCCGGCGCGAGGGCGGCGGGAGTTACGACGCCCCAGGCTACGGCAGCCGGGCAGGGACGTACGATCGTCCCACCAGCTCCGGCGCGCAGACGGACACTGGCGCACAGAACACCCCGGGCGCGCAGACCAGCTCCGGTGCGCACACCACGCCGGGTACGTCCGCTCCCTTCGGGACACCCGTTGCGCCTACCACATCTGCCTCGAGCAGCCGGTCGGGAGAGGCACCGTTCGTCAGCGGGAGCAACATCTGATGACTCCGAACGGCAACGAAACCCGTTCGATCGGTGAACTCCTGCGCGATCTCGCGAGCAATTCGGCGAGCCTGGTCCGCCAGGAGCTCGTGCTTGCCCGCACCGAGGCGCATGACAAGCTCCACCAGTCCACCACGGCCATCATGGCGCTGATGGCGGGCGCGCTTTTGGCCTTCGCTGCCTTGATCGTGCTGCTCGACGCCTTGGTCTACGGCCTGACGGAAGCCGGACTGGAGCGCTGGCTTGCGGCGCTGATCGTTGGCGGCGTCGTGGCCGCGATCGGCTTCATCCTGGTGCGCAAGGGCCAGAACGACCTGTCGGCCACGCGCCTCGCGCCCGAGCGCACGGTTTCCAGCGTGCGCAAGGACATGAACATGGTGAAGGAGCACGCGTCGTGAGGGAAGGCTTGCCGGAAACCGGTGTGATCGAGCAGGAGCTCGACGACACGCGCTCCCGCCTCGACGCCACCATCGGCGCGCTGCAGCAGAAGCTGGCGCCGGGGACGGTGGTCGATCAGGCGGTGGAATACTTCAGAGAGGGTGGTGGTGTGGAATTCAGCCGCAATTTCGGACGTACAGTCCGCGACAACCCAATGCCGGTCGCCTTGATCGGCGTGGGTCTGGGTTGGCTCATGTTCTCGGGCATGCGCCGTGGCGATGACGAGGGCGACGGGTGGCGTGAGCGGCGCTGGTCGCGCGACGACCAATTCCGGGTCGGTGGTCGGGATCGCGACCTTTATGGCCGTGGACCCGGCGGCTTCGGCGAGTATGCCGACAGCTCCGTGCACCAGCCGATGCCCTACGAGGCCGCTGCCTACGACGACCTCGCCTCCAAGGCCGAGATCGCCGGCAGCGAAATCCGGCGCGACGACAATGAGAGCGAGGATTCCTTCCGCGACCGCGTGCACGCGGCGCGTGGCAAGGTGCTGGGCATCAGCCGCCAAGCCGGCGAAGCGTCGCACGGCTTTCGCGAGCGGGTGGAGGAAGCCATGCGCGCGGCGGCCGCCCGGGTCCGCTCGGTAGCGGACGAGGCGGGATCGCGAGCGGGTCGCTACGCCGAGAGCGGCCAGTCGGCGGCTCGCGGTTTCTATCGCCAGGGCCAGTCCGCGCTGAGCGACGCTCGGGAGCGGGCAGGGCAGGCGGTCGACCAGATGCGCGGCATGGGCGACCGGACCATCGACTATGTGCAGGAGCAGCCGCTGCTGCTGGGAGCGCTGGGGATCACCGTCGGTGCGGTCATCGGCATGCTGGTGCCGGCGTCGCGCTACGAGCGACGTGTGGCCAGTTCCCTGCGGGGTCAGATCGGCGAGGCGGCGCGCGAGATGGCGAGCGACGCCGGCCATGGGGCGATGCGGGTAGCGGACACGGTTCTCGACACCGCCCGTGAGTTCGAGCCGCCGCGAGGGTTTCGCCGACGTGTCCGGTCAGGATTTGGCGGGGGCAGCCCGCGACCAGGTGAGTGACGTCGCCGGGCGCGCCCGCCACGTGGTCGAGGACACCGCGGCTGCCGGGCGCGAGGCCATGCGCCGCGAGCTTTCCGGCAAGGGCGAGTCCGATCCGTCGGGCGGCACCCGTCCGGGCAATGGCATCCCCGTCGCGGGAGCAGAGCGTAAGCCCGAGCATGGCGTCCGACACGCCGGCAGCTGACCCCGACCGCGCTGACGTTCTCGGGCCGGGCGAAATCGCCCGGTCCGAGCGTGTCCGCGGATTGAAGGAAGTGGCACCCGGGGCCGGACGCGATGCGGCGGCCCCGACCCAGATTCCGGCGGCCGGTTGGTTGCAGGTGATGCGCCGGGTCTGGCGCGAAACTGCGTCCGATCGGACCTCGATGACCGCGGCCAGCTGCGCCTTCTTCGCCTTGCTGGCGCTGTTCCCGGGTATATCCGTCCTGATCTCGCTCTACGGGCTCGCCTTCGATCCCGCTTCCATCGAGCAGCAACTCCAGGCGGTGCGGGGGGTCTTGCCGGAGGCCGCGTTCGATCTCGTGGCCCAGCGGCTGCACGATCTCGCCACCCGGCCCGCGGCACAGCTCAGCTGGAGCTTGGTGGTCGGCGTGCTGGTGGCCCTGTGGAGCGCTTCGGCCGGGACCAAGGCCCTGATGTCGGCGCTGAACACCGCCTATGAGGAGCAGGAGAAGCGCGGCCTGGTGCGCTTCAACCTCACCGCCCTGTTCTTCACCCTCTGCGGCATCGCGGGCGTGGTCGTGGCCCTGGGGCTGATCGTCGGCCTGCCGGCGGTGCTGCGGCTCGAGCTGGTGGGCACCGGCGGACGGATCGCCGCCCGACTGGCATCCTACGTCCTCCTGCTTGTCAGCGTGGTGATCGGACTGGCCCTGCTCTACCGCTTCGCGCCGTCGCGACGGCGCGCGAGCTGGCGCTGGATCACACCCGGCTCGATCCTGGCGGCGGTGGTGTGGCTCGCCGCGTCCATCCTGTTCTCCTTCTATGTCGGCCGCTTCGCCTCCTATGACGCCACCTACGGCCCTTTGGGTGCGGTGGTGGTGCTTCTGGTCTGGTTCTACATCTCCGCCTTCGTGGTGATGCTGGGCGCCGAACTCAACGCCGAGCTCGAGCTGCAGACCGGCCGCGACACCACCCGTGGCCACGAGCGCCCGCTGGGTCGGCGCGGCGCCTTCGTCGCCGACCACGTGGCTGCGGCCCCGCGCGGCTGAGCCTGTTGGCCTTGCGCCCGGCCGTGCTATAGGGCACACCCTCGCGCGCTGGCGGGGGTGCTGTGCCGCGGGCGTGGTGGAATTGGTAGACACGCAGGATTTAGGTTCCTGTGGCGCGAGCCGTGCGAGTTCGAGTCTCGCCGCCCGCACCAGGCCAGCACAGTCGAGGATGGACGATTGGGCCGCGACCGGTGCGCGGGACGGCGGCGTTTGAGGCGAGAGCGATGCAGGTAGAGCAGGTTGCGGCCGAGGAACTCAAGCGGGAGTTCAAGGTGACGGTCCCGGCGGGAGAGATCGAGGATCGGGTCCGTACCCGGCTCGAGAAATTGGCCAAGACCGTTCGGCTGCCCGGGTTCCGGCCAGGCAAGGCGCCCCTGCCGCTCCTCAAGAAGCAGTATGGCCGCTCCATCCTGGGCGAGGTGCTGGAGCAGGCCGTCGACGAGGGCTCCAAGCGCACCATCGGCGACAACCAGCTGCGCCCCGCGCTGCGGCCGAAGATCGAGGTCACCTCGTTCGACGAGGGCAAGGACCTCGAGTTCGAGGTCAAGATGGAGATCCTGCCGGAGGTGCCGGCGGTGGAGCTCGAGGCCATCAGCCTGACCCGTCTCGTCGCCGAGACCCCGCCCGAGAAGGTGGAGCAGGCGATCGAGAACTTCGCCAAGTCGCGCCAGAAGTTCGACGCCCCGGCCGAGTCCCGGCCCGCCGTCGATGGCGACCAGGTCGTGATCGACTTCGAGGGCCGGATCGACGGGGTGGCGTTCGAGGGCGGCGCGGGGCAGGGCTTTGCCCTTCGCCTCGGCTCCAACAACATGGTGCCCGGCTTCGAGGATCAGCTCCTGGGTGCGCTGCCCGGCGAGACCCGCGAGGTCGCCGTGACCTTCCCGGAAGGCTATGGCCGGCCGGAGATCTCCGGCAAGGACGCGGTGTTCACCGTCACGGTCAACGAGGTGAAGACGCCCGTACCCTATGCCATCGACGAGGAATGGGCGAAGGATCTGGGCTTCGAGAGCCTGGACGAGCTGAAGGAGACCTTCGCCAAGCGCTTCACCGACGAGTACCGCAACTTGAGCCGGGCCCGGCTCAAGCGCGCGCTGCTCGACCGGCTGGCGGCCGACTACGCCTTCGCCGTGCCCGAGGGCATGGTCGAGCTCGAATTCGAGGCGATCTGGAAGCAGCTGACCGAAGAGATGGAGCGGACCGGCGACAAGTTCGGCGAGGACGGCAAGAGCGAGGACGAGCTCAAGGCCGAATATCGCGGCATCGCCGAGCGTCGCGTGCGCCTGGGCCTGATCCTTTCCGACGTCGGCACCAGGAACGAGGTCCAGGTCGAGGGCGAGGAGCTGCAGCAGGCGGTGATGCGCGAGGCCATGCGCTACCCCGGCCAGGAGCGCAAGGTGTTCGAGTTCTTCAAGGGCAACCCCGGTGCCCTGGAGCAGCTGCGCGCGCCTCTGTTCGAGGACAAGGTGTGCGACTTCATCTTCGAGAAGGTGCAGCTCACCGATCAGCCGGTCTCGATCGAGGAGCTGATGAAGGACCCGGACGAAGAGTCGGAGGCGGCCCCGGCCGCCGCCTGACCCATCACCCTGCAGCGAGGACGACCATGACCACGCACAGCCAGCTCGTGCCCATGGTGGTGGAGCAGACCGCCCGGGGCGAGCGCGCCTACGACATCTATTCCCGGATGCTCAAGGAGCGGATCATCTTCCTGATGGGTCCGGTCGACGACGGGGTCGCGAGCCTGGTGACGGCCCAGCTCCTGTTCCTCGAGGCCGAGAATCCCGACAAGGACATCAACATCTACGTCAACTCGCCGGGCGGGCTGGTCACGGCCGGCCTCGCGATCTACGACACCATGCAGTACATCCGGCCCGACGTCGCCACCATCTGCGTCGGCCAGGCGGCGTCGATGGGCTCGCTGCTGCTATGCGCCGGTGCCGTCGGCAAGCGCTTTGCCCTGCCGCACGCACGGATCATGACCCACCAGCCTTCGGGCGGCTTTCAGGGCCAAGCGACCGACATCGAGATCCATGCCCGCGAGATCCTCTCGACCAGGCGGCGGCTGAACGAGATCTACATGCGGCACACCGGGCAGACCCTGTCCGAGATCGAGTCCCGCATGGAGCGCGACACCTTCATGAGCGCCGAGCAGGCCAAGGAGTTCGGCATCGTCGACGAGGTGATCGAGAAGCGCCCGGCCAAGCCCAAGGCCGAATAGGAAGCCGACTCGACTGGCTCGACCCCGACGCCTCGGCGCGGGGTCGATCGGGAGGGGTCCGGCCAAACGACACCCGCACTCGGCATCGGTCCCGTCCGGCGCGCTTGACAGCCGGATGACGGCCGCTATGACCGGCCGCACCGCAAACGAGGGCGCCGCTCCGTCGATGACCAGAATAGCCGTGTTCCCTGGGCAGGGTGCCCAGGCCGTGGGCATGGGTCGGGCGCTTTACGAGGCCAGCCCTGCTGCGCGCGCCGTGTTCGACGAGGTCGACGAAGCACTGGGCGAGCCTCTCTCGGCGCTCATCTTCGAGGGCGCGCCCGAACGTCTCACGCTCACCGCCAATGCCCAGCCGGCCCTGATGGCGACCTCGCTCGCCGCCGTGCGCGCGCTCGAGGAGCGCCTCGGATCCGGTCTGCCGCGGCTGGTGGGCTACGTTGCCGGGCACAGTCTGGGCGAGCATTCGGCGCTGGCCGCGGCGGGTGCGATCAGCATCGGCGACGCGGCACGGCTGCTGCGTCTGCGCGGTCAGTCGATGCAGGACGCGGTCGCGGCGGGCGAGGGTGCCATGGCTGCCATCCTGGGTGCCGACGTTGCCACGGTCGAGGCGATCTGCGTCGAAGCGGCCGCCGCGGGCGGCGTGTGCGAACTCGCCAACGACAATGGCGAGGGCCAGCAGGTGATCTCGGGCAGTGCCGCCGCGGTTGAACGCGCGGTGGCGTTGGCCAAGGAACGGGGCGCCCGGCGCAGCGTGATGCTGCAGGTGTCCGCACCCTTCCATTGCGCGCTGATGCGGCCGGCCGCCGAGCGGCTGGCCGAAGCGCTGGCCGCGGTGCCGC
Source organism: uncultured Alphaproteobacteria bacterium (assembly GCA_963720725.1). Classification (GTDB taxonomy): domain Bacteria; phylum Pseudomonadota; class Alphaproteobacteria; order Geminicoccales; family Geminicoccaceae; genus Benzoatithermus. Next base: position 372,087 of record CAVRGN010000011.1, on the reverse strand, counting down.
TGACGGCCCCTTCGCTGCCGGTCATCGCCAACGTCACCGCCGAGCCGGTCCGGGACATCGCGGCGATCCGCGACCTTCTGGTCCGGCAGGTGACGTCGCGGGTGCGTTGGCGCGAGAGCATGGCGACCATGGCGCGCCTCGGCGTGACGGCCGTGATCGAGTTCGGGGCCGGGAAGGTCCTCACCGGCCTCGCGAAGCGTGGCGTGCCCGGTGCCGCGCTCCATAGTGTGCAGGAGCCCGGCGACGTCGAGGCGCTTGCCGCCCTGCTGGCCGGGAGTGCCGTCTGATCATGTTCGATCTGTCCGGCCGCAGGGCGCTGGTCACCGGCGCCTCGGGAGGCATCGGCGGCGCCATCGCCCGTGGGCTGCATGTCCAGGGCTGCCATGTGGTTCTGGCCGGGCGGCGCCGCGAGGCGCTGGACGAGTTGGCCACCGCACTAGGCGAGCGCTGCGAGGTGGTCACGGGCGATGTCGCCGACGCGGCTGCGGCCGACGCGCTGGTGGCGGCCGCGGACCCGGTCGACATCCTGGTCAACAATGCCGGCATCACCCGCGACATGCTGGTGCTGCGCCTCAAGGACGCCGACTGGCAGTCGGTGCTGGACACCAATCTGAGCTCCGCCTTTCGCCTGTCGCGGGCGGCGCTCAAGGGCATGCTCAAGCGGCGCTGGGGCCGCATCGTCAACATCACCTCGATCGTCGGCGTGACGGGCAATGCCGGCCAGGCCAACTATGCCGCCGCCAAGGCCGGCCTGATCGGCATGTCCAAGGCGCTGGCCCAGGAAGTGGCGACGCGCGGGGTGACCGTGAACTGCGTCGCACCCGGATTCATCGACACCGCGATGACCCGCGGCCTCGACGAGCGGCAGCGCGAGGCGCTGCTGGCGCGCATCCCCGCCGGCCGGCTCGGGGAGGGTGCGGACGTCGCGGCCGGCGTGGTCTACCTCGCCAGCGCCGAAGCCGGTTACGTGACCGGCCAGACCCTCCATGTGAATGGCGGGATGGCCATGATTTGACGCTGGATCGGCGGGCCGGCGACCGGCCCGCCTGCCTAGCCAAGTATGGGGCCTTCGTGTACAAGCGCCGACGCCGCGCGCGTCGAGCCTCTGCAACCCGAGAAGGCGCCCGGGACTTTAGCCAGAGCCAAGGTGGCGGAGAGAAGAAGCGATGAGTGACATCCCTGAGCGCGTCAAGAAGATCGTCGTCGAGCACCTCGGCGTGGACGAGGGCAAGGTGACCGAGGAGGCGAGCTTCGTCGACGACCTGGGTGCCGACAGTCTCGACACGGTCGAGCTGGTCATGGCGTTCGAGGAAGAGTTCGGCTGCGAGATTCCGGACGACGCCGCAGAGAAGATCCTGACCGTCAAGGACGCGATCGAGTACATCAAGACCCATCAGTCTTGAGGTCCGGCCCGCGCGGCCGGTAACAGCGTTTCGACAAGCAAGAGGCCGTCAGGATGAGGCGTGTCGTCGTCACCGGATTGGGCATGGTGACACCGCTGGCCGATGGGGTCGAGCCGACTTGGGCCCGGCTCCTGGCCGGCGAGTCCGGCATTCGCCGGATCGAGAGCTTCGACGTGTCGGACCTGCCGGCGAAGATCGGCGGCATGGTGCCGCGCGGCGACGGCGCGGGCGAGTTCGCGCCGACCGACTATGTCGAGGCCAAGGAACTGCGCCGCAACGACGACTTCATCGTCTACGGGATCGCCGCCGCGGTGCAGGCGGTGGAGGATTCCGGCTGGCGCCCCGAGACCGAGGAGCAGCGCTGCCGTACCGGCGTCCTGATCGGATCCGGCATCGGCGGCCTGAACAGCATCGCCGAGACCACGCTGATCCTGGAGAAGGGCGGCCCGCGCCGGGTCAGCCCGTTCTTCATCCCCTCGGCGCTGATCAACCTGGCCAGCGGCCAGGTCTCGATCCGCTACGGCTTCAAGGGTCCCAACCACGCGGTGGTCACCGCCTGCTCGACCGGGGCGCACGCCATCGGCGACGCGGCGCGGATGATCGCCATCGACGATGCCGACGTCATGGTCGCCGGCGGCTGCGAGGCGGCGGTGGGGCGGATCGGCATGGCGGGCTTCGCTGCCGCCCGCGCGCTGTCGACGGCCTTCAACGACACCCCCGAGAAGGCCTCGCGCCCGTGGGACAGGGACCGCGACGGGTTCGTCATGGCCGAGGGCGCCGGCTGCGTCATGCTCGAGGAATACGAGCACGCCAAGCGCCGCGGCGCCAAGATCTATGCCGAGGTCAAGGGCTACGGCATGTCCGGCGACGCGTATCACGTCACCGCGCCTAGCCCCGAGGGCAATGGCGGCTTCCGCTCGATGCAGGCCGCGCTGAAGCGCTCGGGCCTGCGCGCCGACGACATCGACTATGTCAACGCCCATGGCACCAGCACCCCGCTCGGGGACGAGATCGAGCTGGGTGCGGTCAGGCGCCTGTTCGGCAACGCCGTGGCCACCATGTCGATGTCCTCGACCAAGTCCGCGGTCGGCCACCTGCTGGGGGCCGCCGGTGCGGTCGAGGCGATCTTCTGCATCCTGGCGCTCCGCGACCAGATCGTGCCGCCGACCCTGAACCTGGACAACCCGTCCGAAGGCTGCGGCGACATCGATCTCGTGCCGCACCGCGCCAAGGAGCGCGAGGTCCGCGCCACCTTGTCCAACTCGTTCGGCTTCGGCGGCACCAACGCCAGCGTGATCTTCACCGCCGCCAGCTGACCGCCTGCCCGCCATGTCCAGGCCGCTGCGCCTCGTCCTGTCCGGCGCCGCCGTTCTGCTGGCCTTGGCCGCGGCGGGAGCCGCCGGCGCCTGGTGGTGGGCGCAGGCCTACCTCGAGGCGCCCGGCCCGCTCGCCCAGCCGGTCACCGTCGACCTGCCGCGCGGCACCGGCGTGGTCGCGATCGCCGAGCGTATGGCCGCCGCCGGCGCCGTCGACCATCCCCGTGCCTTCGCCCTGCTCGCCCGCCTGACCGGGCGCGATCGCAGCCTCCAGGCCGGCGAGTACGCGCTTCAGCCCGGCATGTCGCCCGACGCCATCATGGCGCTCCTGGCCAGCGGCAAGGTCGTGCTCCATCCCGTGGCGGTGCCGGAAGGACTCACCGTCCACGAGGTCATGGCCCTGCTCGCCGCCGCCGACTTCCTCGCCGGCGACCTGCCGCCCGCACCGCCCGAGGGCAGTCTCCTGCCCGACACGTGGCTCGTCCCGCGCGGCGAGCCGCGGGCCGCCATGATCGAGCGCATGCGCGACGCCATGTCGGAAGAGCTGGCCAAGGCCTGGCAGGGCCGCCCCGCCGACCTGCCGCTGCGGTCGCCCGAGGAGGTGCTGACCCTGGCCTCGATCATCGAGAAGGAGACCGCGGTCCCAGCCGAGTATCCGCTGGTCGCCGCGGTTTTCGTCAACCGCCTGCGCCGCAACATGCCGCTGCAGACCGACCCGACCGTGATCTATGCCCTGGCCGGCGGCAGCGGCCCGCTGGGACGCGAGCTGACCCGTGCCGACCTGCAGCTCGACCACCCCTACAACACCTACCGCATCCCGGGCCTGCCCCCCGGCCCGATCGCCAATCCCGGCCGCGCCGCGCTGGCCGCCGCCGTGGCGCCCGCCGCGGTCGACTATCTCTACTTCGTCGCCGACGGTAGCGGCGGCCACGCCTTCGCCACTACCCTGGCCGAGCACAACCGTAATGTCGCCAAATGGCGCAGGCTCCGCCAGAACGGCGGCTGAGCCCGGCTAGAGCCCGCCCCCGCCGCCCGAGGTTCCACCGGTCGCTGTGCCGGTCCCGTCGCCGGCGAGGCTGCCAGTCCTGCCGCCCGCGCCCGTCGACCCACCCGGCCCGGTCAGCACGTCCGGACCAGCGCCCGGTGTGCCGGAGCTGGTGCCGCTGCCGCCGCCCGGCGCACCCATGGCCGCATCGGTCCCCGCCATGCCGGGCAGTGCCCCACCGACCCCGGCCTGACGCAGCCCTGCACGGGCCCGGCCCAAATGCCCCAGGCAGCCGGCACCGTCGCCGCGCTCGCCAGCGGCGCGCGCGGCGCGAATCTCGCTGCCGATCGCCTGCCGCTGCTCGTCGCTCAGCGCTGCATCCTTGCGCGCGCCGGCGGCACCCGCGATCGGCCGCGCCTGCTCGCCCTCGCCGTTCACGGGGAAGCGTTCGCTCAGGCGCCCGACCTCGGCGACGCAGGCCTCGGCTTGGTCCGCCGCCCAGGCAGCGCAGCGAAGGACGCACCAGAGCCCCACGAGAGCCGTCGCCGTCGCACGCATCGCACCCTCCGCTTGGTCGGCGGGCAACGGCGGAGCCGACGGCGAGGTTCCGGCCCGGTCTATTCCTTACCGGGCCAGCCGCCGGTGAGGCGTTGCTGCACGGCTGCCGGGAACAGCCCGGCCAGCCGCGCACCCCAATAGAGCGCCGCGGGAAAGGCGATCCGCGCGCGGTTCTTGGCGAGCCCCGCCTGGATCAGCCGCGCCGCCGGCTCGGCCGCCATCAGTTGCGGCATCGGGAACGGGTTGAGCCGGGTGAGGGGGGTGTCGACGAACCCCGGGCAGATCACGCTCACCTTGATCCCCTGCGGCCGCAGCCGCGCGCGCAGACCCTCGCCCCAGACCCGCACCGCCGCCTTGCTGGCGCAGTAGCCTTCCGTGCCCGGTCGCGCCACGAACGAGGCCAGCGAGCTCATCAGCGCGATCTGCCCCCGCCCGCGCCCGGTCATGCGCGGGATCAGCGGCTCCACCGTGTGCGCCACGCCCATGACGTTGATCGAAAACAGCCGCGCCACGCCTGCACCCCCGCCCAGCACCGCGCCCGACACCCCGGCATTGGCGATGACGAGGTCGACGGGGTGAGCGTCGTCGACCATGGCCACCGCCTCGGCCATGGCCTCGGCATCGGTGACGTCGACCAGGATGCAGGCGACCAGCGCCCCCTTGGCGCGGCAGTCCTCGGCCACCGCCCGCGCCCGCGTCTCGTCGCGCCCGAACAGCGCCAGCCGCACGCCGGGTGACGCGTAAGCCCGTGCGAGCGCCGCCCCGATCCCGCTGGAGGCGCCGGTGATCAGGACATGCTCCGGTGCCGCCCGCGCTTGGATCATGTCGGCCATGCGGCTAGAAGCTGCCCATGGGCGGATGTGGGCCCGCCCCCAGCGGAGAACGGCCGGCGATGCTCGACGAGGTGATGCCCGACCCGAAGCGGCGCCGCGGCCTGATGCTGGTCATGTCCTCCCCTTCCGGCGCCGGCAAGACCTCGATCTCCCGCCGGGTGCTCGAGCTAGAGCCCGAGCTCGAGCTGTCGGTCTCGGTCACCACCCGCCCGCAGCGCCCGGGCGAGACCGACGGCGTCCACTACCACTTCATCGCGCAAGGCAGCTTCGCCGCAATGGCCGGAGGCGGCGAGCTGCTCGAGCACGCCACCGTCTACGGCCATTCCTACGGCACCCCCAAGGCCGCTGTCGAAGCGGCGCTGGCCGCCGGGCGCGACGTCCTGTTCGACATCGACTGGCAGGGCGCCCAGCAGCTGCGGGCCGCCGCCTCTGAGGACATGGTCGGCGTGTTCATCCTGCCGCCCGACCTGCCCGAGCTGGAGCGGCGTCTGCGGGGCCGTGCCCAGGACCCGGAAGAGATCGTCCGCTACCGCCTGACCCAGGTCGCCTCGGACGTCACCCACTGGCCCGAATACGACTATGTCCTGGTCAACAAGAGCTTCGAGGCCAGCGTCGCCGCCGTCCGCGCCATCGTGGCGGCCGAGCGCCTGCGCCGGGCCCGCCAGCCGGGGCTCACCGACTTCGTCCAGCAGTTTCGTAGCGTACCGCGAGGGTAGTCGCCTCCTGTCAGACATCCGGGGCTGGGACGAGTACGAAATTCCCGACATGCTCCTTCAAGAGGAACTCGCGCTGGGCGTCGGCGATCCGCTCCAGGGGGAAGACCTTGGCCAGCAAGGGTCGGATCTGCCCCCGCTCGACGTAGGAAATCAGATTCGGGAATACCGGCTCGTCCCAGGCGGTGCAGCCGATCAGGTGAATGTCCTTGAGATAGAGGTCCCGCATGTCCAGGCTCACCACGGGTCCGGCGATGGCCCCCGACGACACGTAGCGCCCACCCGGCCGCAGCAGCCTGAGCATGGCCGGAAATCCGGGGCCGGCCACGTTGTCCACCACGATGTCCGCGACGCGCTCGCCTAGCTCCTCGACCACATCGCTGTCCCGGTCGATGACCCGGTCGGCGCCGATGGCGCGCACGGCGTCTCGCTTGCGGGCTCCTGCGATCCCGGTGACCTCGGCACCGCGACGCTTGGCGAGCTGCACCACGGCCGAACCGACGCCGCCCGAAGCCCCGCTCACCACGACATGTTCCCCGGGACCGACACCGGCCCGATGCAGCATGTTTTCGGCGGTTGCGTACGCACAGGGAAGGGTGGCCAGCTCCTCGTCCGACCAGTCGCATTCGACTGCAAAGACTTCCGCGGCCGGCACTTTGACATACTGGGCGAAGGCGCCGTCGAAGTCCGATCCCATCCAGACGGTTTCGCTCGAGCCGAAGCCGTGCACACGCATGCAGGCCCGAACCAGGACCCGGGAGCCGATCAGCTCTGCGCTGGTGCCAGTCCCGACCGCGGCAACCCGGCCGCAGCAATCCGTACCCTGGATCAGAGGGAACCTGGTCTTTCTGTTCCAGCCCTGGCCGCGGTTTGCGCCAGTGGACGCCTCCTCCGCGGTGGTCGCGTTGGTCCCTGCCGTCACCGTCGGTGCATACCAGCCGAGGCGCGTGTTGATGTCCGTGTTGTTGACGCCGGCGGCGCTCACGCGAACCAGCACCTCGCCAGGACCTGGTTCAGGCATGGCGACGACTCGATAGTCGAGCTTCTCGTAGCCGCCATGCCCGGTGGTGACGACAGCCATCATGCTGTGCTCGGGCGTCGCCATTCCATTCGATCCCGCAGCATGGGCCCTGGAAAGTAGATCCCCGCGACCGCGCCGAGCCACCGACTCCATCGCGTGGTGCCTCCCCTGGGCACCGGCTCCGACACCATCGAGGTCCGGTGCATTCTTGTCGAGGATAGTCTGGTGATCGCCGCGGACCGCCTGAAAAGGTCCAACAGGTTCTATCCTGATTCCGGTCGATCGTGACCGGAGCCAGTGCCATGTGCGAGCCTGCGGTCCCACTCGGCAACGACGATGCCGTCTTTGCAAAACGAGCCCGGCGATGCTTGGCGGGCGGCGCCTCGGCGCCTTCTGGCATGTTGCCCGCCGACGTGCCAGTCCCGACACGCTCGACCACTTGTGTCGCGCTCGGCGCCGCATCTGGTCGCGGTCGATTGAGGTGCGCGACCGGCCGCTGGCATTCAGGCGACACCTCAGCTAGGTTGCCGAACTATCTGGAGTACAACGGATTAGGCAGCTTGAACGAGGCCCTCATCGCCGCTGCCATCGCCGTGGCGGCCCTGGTGCTGTGGGGCACCGCACGCCAGCGGGCGCGCGAGCGGGCGCAGGCGCGCTTCGACCGGGTGGTGGCCGACTACCTGCCGGTCCTGCGGCGCAAGCAGCGCCAGCTGGTCCGGATCGACGACTATGGCGTGGTCGACCGCAGCCGCTGGGAGCGGGAGCTCGGCTACGTCATCGACCGGGTGGTGCTGCCCTCCCTGCCGGAACGCGACGCCGCGCTGGTCCGCGAGGGTCGCGACCGCTACCATGCGCGGCTGGACGCCGTCGTCGCGGCCGATCGGCCGGACGCGGCGGCCGAGGCGCGGTTCGAGCGGGTGCGCACCGGGCGCGAGTTCGAGGAATTCTGTGCCCATGAGCTGCAGCGCGCCGGCTGGCGGGTGGACTTGACCGCCGCCTCGCGTGACCAGGGAGCCGACTTGGTAGCCGAGCGTGACGGCGAGCGGCTGGCGGTGCAGTGCAAGCTGCTGGCGCGTCCGATCGGCAACTACGCCGTGCAGGAGGTGGTGGCGGCGCGGGCGCACCAGCAGACCGACCGGGCGCTGGTGGTCTCCAACCAGCGCTTCACCGCCAGCTGCATCGAGCTCGCCGCAACCAACCGGGTCGAGCTCGTCCACTGGAGCGAACTCTCCAGACTCTAGCTCCGGCCGGTGCCGGTGCGGTGCAGGAAGGCCAGGTGCAGGAACTGGCCGATGTCCAGCTCCTCGGCCCGCCGCGTCGGATCGATGGCGGCCGCCGCCAGCAGGGCCAGGGGATCGGGCGTGAACCCGCGCAGGCTGGCGCGCAGCATCTTGCGGCGCTGGCCGAACGCGGCGCGGGTGAGATCGGCCAGGGTGGCGCGCAGCTCCGGTGCCGGCTGGTCCTCCCGCGGGGTCAGGCGGACCACGCTGGAGCTCACCTTGGGTGGCGGGGTGAAGGCGGCCGCCGGCAGGTCGAACAGGCGCTCGACCCGGCACAGGGACTGCGCCATCACCGCCAGCCGGCCGTAGTCGGCGCCGCCGGGGGCGGCAGTCAGGCGCAAGGCCACTTCCTTCTGGAACATCAGCACCATGCGCTCGATGCAGGCGAGCCGGTCGAACCAGCCGAACAGGAGCGGGGTCGCCACATTGTAGGGGAGGTTGGCCACGATCCGCAGCCCGCCCGCCGGCGCCAGCGCGCACGGGTCCACCTCCAGCGCGTCGGCGGCCATGATCTCCAGCCGCCCGGCCGCCTCCGCCTCGAGCCCGCGCAGATGCTCCACGAACCGGTGATCCCGCTCGACCGCGACCACCCGCGCTGCGCCGGCACCGAGCAGCGCGCGGGTCAGCCCGCCCGGGCCGGGGCCGACCTCGAGCACCACGGCACCGGCGAGATCGCCCGCCGCGGCCGCGATGCGGCGCAGGATCGACGGATCGAACAGGAAATGCTGGCCCAGCCGCTTGTCGGCGTGCAGGCCCGGTGCGCGCTGGCGGGCCGGGCGTCTGCCGGCGGGATCAGAGCCGGACGTCGACGAAGGCGTCCCGGCGCAAGTCGCGGAGGTAGCGCCCGGCCTGGCGTTCGAGCTGCTGCTGCTCGAGGGTCTGGCGAACGGTCTCGCGGTCGGCCGCGCCGGCATCGGTCCGTGCCCGCTGATCGCGCACCATGAAGATGTGGACGCCCGCGGCGCTGACGATCGGATCCGACACCTGACCCACCGGCAGGGCCGCGATCTGGTCGCGCAGATCGGGGATGATGGCGCTGACCGGCACCCAGCCGAGATCGCCGCCGCTCTCGGCACTGCCGGCGGCCGACACTTGGCGGGCGAGCGCCGGAAAGCTGGCGCCGCCGCGCAGGGTGGACACCAGCCCACGGGCGTCCTCGAGCGCCTTGGCCTCCTGGCCGCGCTCGTAGACCGGCAGCAGGATCTCGCTCAGCTGCAGCTCGCGGTCGTCCGCCGGGCCTGCGCCGCGCCGCAGCGCCAGGTCGATCTGCTCCCGGGTCACCACGATCTTCGGCCGCAGCTCCCGGTTCACGACCTTGATCCAGGCGATCTGCGCCTTGAGTTGGTCCCGTAGTGCGCGCGGGTTGAGGCCCCGGTCCGAGAGGTAGCGCACGAGGTCGGCGGCATTGGTCCGGTTGCGTTGGGCGATGGTCGCCAGCGCCTGGTCGATTTCGGGCTCGGTGACCTCCGCGCCCAGACGCTTGGCCTCCTGCAGCTCGAGCCTCTCGTCGATGAGCCCGCGCAGGATCTGCGGCGCCAGCCGCTGCCGGGTCGCCTCGTCGTTTGGGAGGCCACCGGTGGCGATGGCGAGATTGATCCGGTCGATCAGGTCCTGGGTGGTGATCACCTCGTCGTTGACGACCGCGGCGATCCGCTGGGTCGCAACCTGCGCCTGGGCCGCGGCCATCGTCAGGACCAAGAGGCAGGCTGCGAGCCGGACGGCGCCGCCGAGCCGGGCAAGTGGACGCATCAAGGTCAGCTACCTCCGTCCGACTGTGAGCCGAACAGCGAGCCTCCGGTCTCGAAGTCGGCGAGGTTCTTGAATGCGATCCTGAACAGAAACGCGGTCTCGTCGCCGAGCTCCGCATCCGGCGTGAAGCGCTGCTCGAACCCGAGCGCCAGGATCAGGCAGGGGTGCGTATAGATCAGGCCCGCCTGATTGGCGATGGTCTCGTTGGCGCTGAGGTCGCGTCGGGTCTGGCCGCCGATCGAGATCTGGTCGGTCAGCCTGATGCGGACGCCGGCCGTGATCTCCTCACGGGATTGAAAACCCGTGGGATTCGAGCTCGACTGGTTGTCCTCGTCGAACGCCTCCGGCTCGCGGGACAAGTTGACGTAGCCGATGTTGAAGCGCAGGAAGCTCGGCCCGAACGAGGCCAGCGCATCGCTGCGCCGGAATTTGAGGTCGTCCTTGCCGAGGCGGAAGCGGTAGCTCAGGTCGAGCAGCGGGCTGGGTCGGACGTAGAAGGCGCCGACATAGTCGGAGAGATTGTCCTGCACGCCCGACTCAGGGGGCACGAACGAGTTCTCCGTGAAGCCGTAGCTCTGGCCGAAGGTCCCGGTGAATTCGGTGGCGCGCGGTCCCAGCGAGCTGAAGCGCAGGCCGTATGCCACCCGCGAGCCGGTGTCGATCCGGTCTAGGCCCGGAAAGCGATCGGACTCGAACAGGTTGGTCTCGTCGAACTCGAAGTCGGAGCTGTCCTCGTTCGGGATCTTGCGCGTGTTGCCGAAGGTCGGCGCTACCTGGACGCTGACCATCGGCTCGACCTCGTGCACCCACTGCCCTTCCAGGTCGGCGAGCGGCCAGCTCCAGTCTGCGGAGATCCGGGGCAGTACCCGCGCGTTGGTCTGATCACCGCCCTCCGAGCTGAAGGTCTCGGGATTGCCCTCGGTGTTGTAGACGTCGCCGCGGAGGCTCACGTTGAGACGATAGACGTCGCCGATCGGGCCGACATGGGGCAGCGTCCAGCCGACGCTGTTGGAGATCCGCCGCGTGTCGAGGCCCTGGCTGCGGGTCAACGCCAGCACGTTCGAATCCGCGGTGAAGTAGGAACCCCAGCGCATGCGGTCGCTCACCAGCCGGGTCTCGGCCAGCGGCAGCGCCACCGGGATCGTGTCCTGGTCGTCGAACGGACGCAGGCCTTGGAAGTAGTAGCCGTTCAGAGACCAGAAATCGCGGCGATCGAAACCTTCCAGGAAGACGCGGCTGCGCAGCACGTCGGCATCGTCGACCTGGTAGCGGTCGAGGAAGGTGTTGTCGGAGCTCAGATAGACGTCAAAGCCGCCCTGCGTGTGATCGGTGACCCCGTAGCCGCCGAAGCCGCGGAAGTAGCCGCGGAACCCGTGGCCCTGCTCGCTGTCGACGTCGCTTTCGTCGCGTACCGCGTAGGTGCCCGCACCAGCCAGCTGCGTGTAGCCATTGTTGCCCAGGCGCCGGTACTCGCCGGCGAGCACGGTACCGCCCTTCTGGGTGAAGATCGGCGCTATGGTGGCGTCGGAACTCTGGTCGATGACGTAGTAGTAGGGAATCTGTGCGACCAGGCCGAGTTCGGAGGTCGAGCCGAAGGTCGGGGTCAGGAAGCCGGACTGGCGGGTCACCCCTGGCGCGGGATGGCGAAACCATGGCGTGTAGGCGATCGGTAGGCCGAACATCTCCAGGCGCGCGTCGCGGTAGGTGAGAGTCTGCGCCTCCTCGTCGAGGACCACGTGGCGCGCCTTGATCTCCCACAAGGGCCCGCTCTTGTCCTCGGCGCAAACGGGGCAGGGCGAATAGACCGCGCGCTCGAACTCCACCACATTGCCGTTGCGGCGAGTCGCCGTGTTGGCGGCGATGCGCGAATCGTCCTCGAGCAGCATGCCCACGGCCTCGACGAAGCCCTCCTTGAGGTCCTCCGTGACCTCGACCCGGTCGCCGAACAGGGCGTCGCCCGATGGCTCGATCAGGATGACGTTGCCTTGTGCGTACATCTTGCCCGAGCGGCGGTCGTAGCGGACCTCGTCCGCCAGCAGCCGGCGGCGTCCGGTGCTGATCTCCACATTGCCGGTAGCGGTCGTCACGCCGGTCGTCGAGTTGTTGGTCACGGTGTCCGCCGTGAGCACCGACGGCGCGTTCTCGGGTGAGTTCGGGTCCGGCGCGGGCTCCTGCGCCGCCACCGTCGTCATCTGACAGAGCAGGATGGCGGCACCCAGTACCGCAGCGATCGACCCTGGGCGCGATGCTCTTTGGCTGATCGGCACGGGTCCATCCCCGGTCGGTTCTGTAGCGGGCAAGGCCCCCGTTCTAGCCAGGGGGTGGGCGAGCGTCCATGCCGCTGGCGCAACGTTGACAAGCTGGTGCACGGCGGCGCAGGGATTGAAGGTAACCAACGGCGGGCTGGCTCGGGCAGGGCTGCGGCCGGGTCATGACGAGGGACGGACGGTCATGGAGATCTTGCTCAACCCGGCGGTGTTGCCCGAGCATGGCACCGTCGTCGTGCCTGTCGGCCACGACGGCAGACTGGGACGGGTAGCTGAGCGTCTCGACCGGGCGACGCACGGTCTGCTCTCCCGCGCTCTCGGCACGGTTGCTGGCGGGCTGAAGCACGCCCGGGCTCTCGATCTCTTCCTGCCTGCCGGCGTGTCCCTCGACCGGGTACTGCTCCTGCCGCTGGGCAAGACGGAGGGACTGGAGCGGCGCGACTTCGATGAGGCCGGCGGAGCGTTGGCGCAGAAATTGCGGACACTGAAGATCCGCGAGGCGACACTCGCTTCGTCCGAGGGGCTGGAACTCGGCCTGCCGCCGGCGGAGGTGGCCGCTGCCCTGGCGCTCGGCGCCTCCCTGCGCGCCTATCGCTTCGCCAAGTACCACGGCAACGGCATCAAGGAGGACGACGACGGCGCGCCAGAGCGATTGCGGGTGGCCGTCGAGGGGGCGGAGCCGAACATCGCTGCAGCCCGCTCGATGGCCGCCGCGGTGTGTCATGCCCGCGACCTGGTCAGCGAACCCGGGAACGTCCTTACGCCGGCCGCGTTCGCCGATGCCTGCGCCGGGCTCGCGGAATTTGGCGTCGAGGTCGAGATCCTGGACCGGGATGCTTTGGCCGGACTCGGCATGAATGCCCTGCTCGGCGTGGCGCAGGGCAGCGCGCAGCCGCCGTTCGTCGTGGTGATGCAATGGCGGGGGGGTGGCAGCGAGGCGCCGCTCGCCCTGGTCGGCAAGGGCGTCTGCTTCGACACCGGTGGCATCTCGATCAAGCCGGCGCAGGGCATGGAGGAGATGAAGGCCGACATGGGTGGCGCTGCCGCGGTGTTCGGCGCCATGCAGGCCTTGGCCGGGCGCAAGGCGCGCGCCAACGTGGTGGGCGTCCTCGGCCTGGTCGAGAACATGCCTTCCTCCAATGCGCAGCGGCCGGGCGACGTCGTGCGCAGCATGGCGGGCAAGACGATCGAGGTGATCAACACCGATGCCGAAGGGCGCCTCGTGCTCTGCGACGTGCTCCACTACACCCGCGAGCGCTTCAAGCCGAAGGCCATGGTCGACCTCGCCACGCTTACCGGGGCGGTGATCGTGGCCCTCGGGCACGAGCAGGCCGGGTTGTTCGCCAACGACGAATCCCTTGCGGCCGACCTGATCCGTGCCGCGAACGCCACCGGCGAGCTCCTGTGGCGGCTGCCGCTCGGCAAGGCCTACGAAAAGCACATCAAGTCCGACATCGCCGACATCAAGAATGTCGGCAGAGGCCGGGAGGCGGGCAGCACGGCCGGTGCCGTGTTCCTGCAGCAGTTCGTCGGCGACACGCCCTGGGCGCATCTCGACATCGCGGCCATGGCCTGGAGCTCGCGCGACCTGCCGCTGTCGGGCAAGGGGGCCACCGGTTTCGGCGTGCGGCTGCTCGACAAGCTCGTGGCCGACAAGCACGAAGCGACCGCTTGACCGAGATCGGCTTCTACCATCTGACGCGCAGCACGCTCGAAGAGGCCCTGCCGCGGCTTCTGGAAAAGGCCTATGCCGGCGCCACCCGGGTTCTGGTGCGAATCGGCGATGCTGAGCGGCTGGAACTGCTGAACCGGGCCTTGTGGACCCACGGCAAGGACTCCTTCCTGCCGCACGGTACCCGTGCCGACGGCTTCGCCGAGGACCAGCCGATCTACCTGACCACCCAGATCGAGAACCCCAACGGCGCCACGATCCTGGTGCTGGTCCATGATGCGGAAGCGCCGGATCTGGCTTCGTTCGACCGCTGCCTGGACCTGTTCGACGGCGACGATCCGAGCGCGGTCGATCGGGCGCGCGGCCGCTGGCGGGCGGCCACGGCCGCCGGACATGGCTGCGTCTACTGGCAGCAGTCCGAACGCGGCGGATGGACCAAGGGCGGCGGCTGATCCATCGGCCGGGCGACCTATCGCGTCGCGGCCGCCGCCGCTATAAGGCGCGCGGCTCAATCGACACCTCAAGTTTGCGGAAGCACCAGATGGCCCTCGAGCGGACCTTCTCGATCATCAAGCCCGACGCGACCCGGCGCAACCTGACCGGCGCCATCAACGACCGCCTGGAAAAGGCGGGCCTGCGGATCGTGGCGCAGAAGCGGCTGCACCTCAGCCGGGCCCAGGCCGAGGCGTTCTACGGCGTGCACCGCGAGCGGCCGTTCTTCGCCTCCCTGGTCGAGTTCATGACCAGCGGACCGGTCGTGGTCCAGGTCCTCGAGGGTGAGAACGCGGTTGCCGGCAACCGTGAGGTGATGGGCGCGACCAACCCGGCCAACGCCGCGGCCGGAACGATCCGTAAGGACTTTGCCGAGAGCATCGAGGCCAATTCGGTGCACGGCTCCGACAGTCCCGAGAACGCCGAGATCGAGATCGCGTTCTTCTTTTCCGGGATCGAGATCGTCGGCTGATCGCAACCGGCATCCCGTGCGTAGTGATGCCGGGTACTGCGGAGGAACGGCAATGGCCTGGATGACGAGCGGGCTGCGCGCAGCCTTGATGGCGGGCGCGATGGCGGCCGCGCCCGCACATGCACAGCAGGAGCTCAATGCCCTGGTCTGGTGCGACCATACCGATCCCGCGCTGCTCGAGCCGTTCGAGAAGCAGTTCGACGTCAAGGTCAACGTCAAGGACTATGAAGGTACCGGCACGGCCCTGGCGTTGCTTGAGCAGAGCAGGCCCGGCGACTGGGACGTGTTCGTGGTCGACAGCGTCGACGTGCCGCGCGTGGTCGAGGCCGGCCTCCTGGCGCCGCTGCCGGAAGCGGAATTCCCGTGGTCCGACATCTTTCCCGAGCTGCGCCAGGAAGGTCTGCACTTCAAGGACGGCAAGATGTACGCCGTACCGGAGAAGTTCGGCTACAATACGCTGGCCTACAACAAAGCCAAGGTCGACCCGGCCGACATGCGCCAGACCCCGGTGCTGTGGGATCCCAAGTACAAGGGCAGGATCGCCGTCTACGACTACTACATCCCGCTCATGGGCATGGTCGCCATCGGCCTCGGCATGAAGCCGTCCGACATCAGCGAGGCGACGCTGCCGCAGATCCGCGACAAGTTGTTCGAGATCAAGGACAATGCGGCCCTGGTCGGCGACGTGGTCACCTCGCAGACCGCGCTCGCCACCGGTCAGGTCGACGTGATCGCCGGCGGCGGAGAGTATGTCACGGCGGGGCTCCACGCGGAGAACCCCGATCTCGACTGGGTGCTGCCCGACGATGGCGGCGTGCGCTGGATGCAGGCCATCGGCGTGTTCGCAAGCAGCGAGAAGCAGGAGCTCGCCACCGAGTTCGTGAAGTACATCCTGAGCCCCGAGGGCCAGGCGCGGCTCGCAACCTCCTCCTGCTACTGGGCGATGCCGGCGAACAGCAAGGCGACGCTGACCGGCGAGCAGAAAGAGGTCCTGCGCTGGGACGAGCAGCCGGGCTTCATCGCCAATTCCTACCCCTATTTCATCCCGGACGCCGAGCTCGACGCCAAGATGCTCGAGGTCTGGACCGAGTTCCTGCAGCACTGATGCGCGGTGGCCGCGCCGGTCTGGCGCTGGCCGGGCCGGCGCTCCTGTGGACGGCCGCCTTCTTCCTGGTGCCGCTCGGGGTCATGGCCGTGCAGAGTCTGGGGCTGCGGGTCGGCGGGCGCGCCATGCCCGGCTGGACCATCGCCAACTACGCCCGCTTCGTCGACAAGCCCTACTTCCACGAGGCGCTCTGGAACTCGCTCGAGGTGACCGCACTGGTCACCGGGCTGAGCGTCGTCCTCGCCTATCCGCTGGCCTGGATCATCGCCTTCCGGGTGCCGGCGCGCTGGCAGCGGGTCGCCCTGCTGCTCGCCATCCTGCCGTTCTGGACCTCCTACCTTGTCCGCTCCTACAGCTGGCTCCTGGTCCTGTCGCCCGAGGGCGTGGTGCCGGCGGCGCTGCGCCTGATCGGGATCGACCTCGGCGTGCCGCTGGTCAGCAACCGCACCGGCACGGTGATCGGCTTCGTCCACTTCTTCACCATGCTGCTGACGCTGACGATCTATGCGAGCCTCGCCCAGATCCCCGCCAGCTGCCTGCGCGCGGCCGCCGATCTCGGGGCCTCGCCCTGGCAGACCTTCCTGCGCGTGACCCTGCCGCTCAGCGCCCCGGGGATCGTGGTCGGCGCCTTTCTCACCTTCGTGCTCACCATCGGCGATTACATCACCCCGCAGATCCTGGGCGGCAACCGCGAGCTCCTGATGCCGCAGGCGATCATGCTCCAGATCGGCCGGCAGGCCGATTTTCCGATGGCCGCCGCCCTGTCCTTGATCCTGATGCTGGTGGTGACCCTGGCCTATCTCGCCTGCGCCCGCTGGCTGCGGCTGGAGCGCGCCTGATGACCCGGGCATGCCGGCTCCTGGCGCCGCTCTATCTCGGGCTCGCCTACCTGTTCATCTTCCTGCCCGTCCTGGTCCTGGTGCTGTTCTCGTTCCAGGGCTCGACGCTGCCGGTACCGCCGTTCAACGGGCCGTCGCTGCGCTGGTATGGCGCGGTGCTGCACGACGGGCGGCTCCTCGGCGCGCTCGGCCATTCCCTGCTCGTGGGCGCGCTCTCGTCGCTGGTCGCCACGGCACTCGGCTTCCTCGCGGCCTACGGCCTCGCCCGCGATCCGCCGCGCTGGGCCGGAGCCATCCACGGCCTGCTGCTGGCACCCTTGACCGTGTCCTACCTGATCATCGGCCTTGGGCTGCTCGCGACCTTCAACACGCTGGGCCTGCCGCGCTCGCTTCTGTCCGTCGGCATCGGCCATGTCGTGATCAACCTGCCGCTCTGCTTCGCCATCCTCTACGCCCAGATGAGCGAACCGCAGGCGCGGATCGAGCGGGCGGCGCGCGACCTGGGTGCCGCCGAGTGGCAGGTGCTGCTGCTGGTCACCGTGCCCATGCTCTGGCCGGCTCTGTTCGCCGCCTTCTTCCTCGCCTTCACGCTCTCCTGGGACGAGTTCATCATCGCATTCCTGCTCACCCGCTTCGACGTCACCCTCCCGGTCGAGATCTGGAGTGCTTTGCGCACCGGGCTGAACCCCGCCACCAACGCCGTGGGCTCGCTGGTCTTCGGCGTCTCGATCGTCCTGGTCCTCCTGGTCGAGCTGATCCTGCTGCGCCGGAGCCGCGCGGCGTGAGCGCCTCCCTCGAGCTGCGCGGCGTGGCGCAGCGCTTCGGCGAGATCCAGGCGCTCGCGGCGGTGGATCTCGCGGTGCCCGCCGGGAGCTACGTGGTCCTGCTCGGGCCGTCCGGCAGCGGCAAGACCACGCTCCTGTCCATCCTCGGCGGCTTTCTGGTGCCGACCGCGGGTGCGGTGCTGATCGACGGTGCCGACGTGACCACCGTACCCCCGGCGCGCCGGCCGACCGCGACGGTGTTCCAGGACTATGCGCTGTTCCCGCACCTCTCGGTGGCCGGCAATGTCGGCTTCGGGCTGGCGATGCACCAGGTCCCACGGCGTGAGCGGCAGCAACGGAGCGACGCCGTCCTGCGTCTCGTCGGCCTGGAGGGCTTCGGCCACCGCCGCATCCATGCGCTCTCGGGCGGCCAGCGGCAGCGCGTCGCCCTGGCCAGGGCGCTGGCGGTCGGGCCCGCGGTCCTGCTCCTCGACGAGCCCTTGGGCGCCCTCGACGTCGCCCTGCGCCGCCAGGTCCAGGGCGAGCTCAAGGCGCTGCAGCGGCAGGTGGGCACCACCTTCGTCCATGTCACCCATGACCAGGAGGAGGCCATGGCGCTGGCCGACCTGCTCGTGGTCATGAACGCGGGCAGGATCGAGGACGCAGGGCCGCCCGACCGGCTCTACCTGCGCCCGCGCACCCGGTTCGCCGCGACGTTCCTGGGCGACAGCAACCTGATCGAAGGCGAGATCGCGATGGCGGGGGCGCCGGTGCGGACCCGGTATGGCGAGGTCCTTCCGGATCACGATCCGGCGGCACTCGGCCGCGTGCTGCTGGCGATCAGGCCGGAACAGATCGAGTGCGGCGAGGCGCCGGAACAGGGTTGGCGGATCGGCGAGGCGGTTGTGGCAGAATCCATGTTCCTGGGCAGCCACTGGCGGGTGGTCGCCTTGCATTCCGCGGATGCCGGCCGCCTGCTGCTCGAGCTGCCGCCCACGCATGCGCCGCGGGCAGGGGACCGACTGTCCTTGTGGGCTCGCCCCGAAAGTGCGGCCGTCATCCGTGCCTAAGCCCGGCGCTCAGGCTTCGTGCGCGCGAAGCCAAGACTCGATCAATGTCCTCAGTTGCTCGCCCGCGCAGCTCGGGAAATGGCCGCCGTGCATGACCCGGACGGGCAGGCCGAGCAGCCGCCGCATGCTGCGCACATAGTCGTCGAGGTCGGCGCCGGGGCAGTCCTCGATCAGCGGGCCGTCATAGACGATGTCGCCCGAGAACAGGATGCCCGTGGCCCGCTCGAACAGCGCGATCCCGCCCGGCGAGTGACCCGGCGTGTGCACCACCTCGAGCACCCGGTCGCCGAGATCGACCACATCGCCGTCCTCGAGCAGCCGCGTCGCCGGGGCCGCCTTCGGGCAATAGGTGGTGGAAGCGTAGGGCAGGGGCGGCAGGGCGTCGAACGCCTCGTCGGCGGCGTAGGGATCGGCGAGCGTGCTGCGTCGTGTCGGCCGGGCGAGGATCTCGGCCTCGGCGCGATGCACCCAGCGTTCGGCGAACTCGTGGTGGCCGGCGATGTGGTCGAAGTGCGTGTGGCTCGCCACCGCCACCAGCGGCCGCTCGGTCACCAGTGGGATCTGGGCGCGCAGGCTGACCACGCCCCAGCCGGAATCGACCAAGAGGTCGCGGTCGCGGCCGCGCAGATGCCAGATGTTGCAGCGATAGAATTCCTTGACGAACGGCTCGTCGATCCAGGCGACCCCGTCCGCGAGCCGGCGGACGCGAAACCAGTTCTCCGCCGCGATCCTGGCCGGCTTGGTCACGGCACCAGACGGCGACGCAGGAAGTCCGCCACCTCGGCGATCTGCTCGTCGGCCGCGGGCAGGAGGCGGCTCATCATGATGCAGGCGTGGCAGACGCCGCGCCAGAGCCGGTAGTCGAAATCCACACCGGCCAGGGCGAGGCGGGCCGCCAGCCGCTCGCTGTCGTCGCGCAAGGGATCGAGCTCGGCGGCGGACAGGTAGAGCGGCGGAAGGCCCGTGAGATCGGCGCGCAGGGGTGAGATCAAGGGATTGTCGCGTGCGACCCGGTCGGGGACGTAGAGGTCCCAGAACCAGCGCATCGTCGGCGTGGACAGCACGTACGCGCCGCCGCCGAAGGCGCGATGCGAGGGGGATTCGAGGTCGGCGGAGAAGGCGCCGTAGATCAGCGCCGCGGTGCGCGGCAACGGCTTGCCGCGATCGCGCAACGCCAGGAGCGTGGCCAGCGACAGGTTGCCACCTGCCGAGTCACCGGCGAGCGCCAGCCGCGACGGGTCGATGCCAAGCTCGGACCCGTGCTCCGTCAGCCAGCTCGTCGCGGCGATGCAATCATCGAGCGGGGCGGGGAAGGGGTGCTCCGGCGCCATGCGATAGTCGAGGCTCGCCACGCGCAGCCCCGATGCGTTGGCCAGCCTGCGGCAGACGCCGTCATGGGTATCGAGCGAGCAGATGACCCAGCCGCCGCCGTGGAGGTAGAGGATCGCGGGTCCGCTGGACGCGGTGTCTTCCGGCTCGTAGAGCCGCAGGCGCATCGGTCCGCCGGGACCCGGGATCTCCACTTCGCGCACGGCGGCGACGGCCGGATTGTCCTCGTTCCAGAAGATGTTGCGCTCTTCTGCCGCCGCCCGCGCCTCGGCACCGGTCATGCTCTCGTAGGGCGGGAGATCCAGACCGTCGATCAGGCGCAGGATCTCGGCCATGTGCGGATCCAAGGCCGGCAGTGCCGAGCTCATCACGCCTCCTCCACCCACGCCGCGAAGCGCTCGGCCCAGTCCGGGTGCCAGCGCGACAGCGGTGGACGGTTGGCGACGATGTCCTGCGCCGCCCAGAGAATACGGCGCTCGTCGAGGCGACGCGGGACGTCGTTGTCGGGGCAGAGGATGTAGAAGTCGCCGCGCTCGACCGAGTCGAGCATGAAGGCCACCGTTTCCTCCGGCGTCCAGGCGCCGGCGGGCTTCTCGGTCCGGCCCTGCGCGGTCAGCGAGGTGAAGACGAACCCGGGAATGAGGAGATGCGCGGTCAGCCTGCCTCCCGGCACGTTGCGCAGTTCGTGCGCTAGGGCCTCTGTCAGCACCTTCACTCCGGCCTTGGAGACGTTGTAGGCAGGGTTGCCTGGCGGCGTGGTGATGCCCTGCTTGGAGCCGGTGTTGATCACCAGGCCGTCCTGGCCGTGGGCGATCATGCCGGGCACGAAGATCTGGACGCCGTGGATCGGGCCCCAGAGATTGACGCCGAGCACCTTCTCCCACGCGGCCGCGTCCTCGAACAGGCTGCTGTCGTGCTGGACACCCGCATTGTTCATCAGCACGTGCACCGGGCCGAACCGGTCAAGCACCGCGGTTTCCAGCCGCCGGACCTGGTCGCGGTCGGAAACGTCGGTCGCCTGGGCCAAGATCTCGGCACCGGATCGCGCAAGGTCCTGGGCGGCGGAGTCCAGGCGCTCCCCCGGCAAATCGGCGATCGCTACCTTCATCCCCATGGCCGCGAAGCGCCGGGCGGCCGCGAGCCCGATGCCGGAGGCCCCGCCGGTGATCACGGCGACGTTGCCGGAAGCGAGCGCGGATAGGGACATCGAAACTCCTCCATGGTGCTGGTACAGGGTAGCGGCGCCCGCCGTGAGTGCAAACATCTGGCCCTGCGCTCCGCTCCAGGCGCATGCTCCATTGGGCGAAGCCCGGCGAGGAGACGATCCTGGACCTGCTCGAGGTGCAGCACACCACGGTCTACCGTTACCTGCGACCGGTCGAATTCGGACCGCACCGGCTGATGTTGCGTCCGCGGGACGGGCACGACCTGCGCCTGGTGACGACCGAGCTGGAGATTTCCCCGGCGAGCAGATCGAAATGGGTCTACGACGTCTTGGGCAATTCGGTGACCCTGGTGGATCTGCTCGAGCCGGCGAGCGAACTGCGCTTCTTCAGCCGGTTGACCATCGAGCGGTTCGGCTCGCGGCCGCCGCGGGGCGAGGTCGACGCGAGTGCCGTGCGCTACCCGTTCGTCTACTCGATGCAGGACCGCTTCGACCTCGGGCGGATGCTGGAGCAGCACTACCTGGATCCCGGCGACCGCACCGGGACCTGGGCGCGCGGCTTCGTGCACGGGGCCACCACCGACACCTTGGCGCTGCTCGCCGATCTCAACGCCGGCTTCCGGGTCCAGTTCGGCTACCAGACCCGTGAGGAGCAGGGAACGCAGACGCCGGTCGAAACCCTGCACCGGGGCTGGGGATCGTGCCGCGACTTCGCCGTGCTCCTGGCCGAGGCGGCCCGCAGCCTGGGCTTCGGCGCGCGGGTGGTCACCGGCTATCTGCACCAGCACGGCGACGGCACGCTGCCGGCCTGGTCGGCGCAGGCCGGCTCGACCCATGCCTGGGTCGAGATCTACGTTCCGGGTCCCGGCTGGATCGCGTTCGACCCGACCAACGGGACCATCGGCGGGGACGATCTCATCCGTGTCGCCGTCGCGCGCGACATCCATCAGATCGTGCCGATCTCGGGCAGCTTCCAAGGCGCCGCCGACGCTTTCTTGGGCATGGACGTTGCCGTGACGGTCCGGACCGTGGCTCCGCCCGACGAGCGCTGACGTCCGTCAGGCGCGCGCCTCGCGAAAGCTGACCAGCCGCTTGGATGCTTCGTCCCACAGGGCAAGCCGGAAACAGTCCAGGCTGCGCCGCAGGGTCAGCCGGTTCGCGCCGCGCAGGTCGGGGATGTCGTGCAGCACCTCTCCCAGGCGATAGCTCGGGATCGTGGCCGACAGGTGGTGTACGTGATGCACGCCGATATTGGCGGTGAACCACCGCAGGACCGGCGGCAGGTCGAAATGCGTGCTGCCTCGCAGTCCGGCGGTGTGCAGGCTCCAGCCCTGGCCGCGCTCCCAGTAGGTGTCCTCGAACTGGTGCTGGACGTAGAACAGCCAGATGCCTGCGGCCGATGCCAGCCAGGTGACCGGCAACTGCACCAGCAGCAGGTCGCGCAGGCCGACCAGCCAACTCAGCGCGGCCAGGACAGCGGCGATGGCGAGGTTGGAAGCCATGACCTGGCGCCAGGCCCCCGCCGTCGCCGTCCGGGGATTCTCCGGCAGGCGCTGACGCAGGACGAACACGAACAGCGGGCCGAGGCCGAGGATCGTAGCGGGATGGCGGAACAGCCGGTAGAGCATCCGTCCCCACCAGGGCCGCGCGCGGAACTCGGCCACGGTTAGCGTCTCGACGTCGCCCTGGCCGCGACGATCGAGGTTGCCGGAGCTGCCATGATGCAGCGCATGCTGGTGGCGCCAATGGTCGTAGGGTGTGAGGGTCAGGACGCCGATGGTACGGCCCAACAGATCGTTGGCGCGGCGCCCGCGAAAGAACGAGCCGTGGCCGCAATCGTGCTGGATGACGAAGAGCCGGACCAGGAACCCGGCCGTGGGCACGGCCAGCAACAGGGTCAGCCAATAGCCCAGTGCGAGACTGTGCCACATCGCCAGCCACAGCGCCGCGAACGGCAGGCCGGTGACCATGATTTCCCACCAGGCGCGGGTCGGGATCGGACGTCGGTAGGGCTGCAGCTTGGCGAGCAGACCGCCCGGACCGGGTAAGGTCGGGCCGGCGGCGTCGTCGCTTGGCCAGCGCGCGGCCGGAGCTGTTGTGCTCATGCTGGGCAGGTGCCTTTCGCCAGGCCCGATTGTTTTCCGGCGCCGGGACGCCATTTCTGTTGCATTGCAGCATGGCTGCTCACCCGAGTCGGAGAACGCCGATGACGAACCCCTTCATGAGCATGTGGCTGAGTGCCATGAACAGCGCCGCTGGACAAGCGCGCGCCTTCTGGACCGCGGAAATGCATCGCCAGCAGACGACGATGATGAACGAGATGACCAAGCAGGTGTGGCGCTTCTGGGCGGATGCGTGGAAATTGCCGCTGTCCGGCAAGTAACCGGCGGAGTGCCGGCTTGTCGGGTTCGCGGGTCATTCACCGGCGAGCCGACTGGCATTGGCGGTGGCCGCCCGATGGAACGGCGTGATCGTATCGGTCTGCGACTGCCCGGCCAGGGCGCCGATGTCGCCAGCGTGCGACATCATGCGCGCGACCCGCGACAGGGTGAGACCATGGTGCGCCGCGACGAAGGCCGCGGGCGTGCGGCAGGACGCGAGCGAGACGAAGTCCCGCGTGGCCAGCAGCATCTCGTCGGCCACGAACTTCGTCATGCGTTCCGCCAGTTGCCCTGACCGCGCGAGGATCGCCAAGGCGCTGGCAATGCCGGCTGCGGCCTTCTCCGGGATCAGCCGCGCCAGTTCGGCATGATTGGCGTTGGCCGGGTCGAGCACCCCGGACACGCCCATCGCCAGACGCCGGGCGATCACCTCCCCGGAGACCACGGTCAGCTCCTGGCCGATGCGAAGATTCCGCTGGGCGATCCCAAGCGCGTCGCCATTGGAAGGGCCTTGCACTTCGTGCATCTGCCAACTCCGATTTGTGTGCTGAAGAGGCGGGCGAGGTCGGCGCATTTGCGGATCAGGATCGCGCCGAACTCCAGGCTGCGCGCATCGATCGAGCGAACGAGGCGCAGCCGTGGGCAAACCGTGGACAGGGACGGCGGCGGCAAGACCGGCATCGTGTCGACGCGCATCGTCGCGACGTGAACCATGGCTCCACTTTTCCGTTCGTGCCGCGCAGGGCCAAGCTACGGGTCGGCGCTGCCGCATTATGAGACGCCGGCAGGCGATCGATGCTGATCTGGATCAGTGCCGGCGCTCGAAGGTTGGCGCCGGGCAGCGACAGATCCCAGCGCCAAGCCTAAATCCTGCGCGCCGGTCAGCCGCTCGTGTCAGAGCACCGGCGCCATCAGGTTGAGGAGCGGCAGCGGCTCACGGCCGGGGCAGCGTCACGACGATGCGGACGCCGCCGATCACCCTTGGGCAGTCGATCCGGCCGCCCAGCCGAGCGACAAGCTTCTGCTCCAGCCGTGCGGCCTCGTTGGCCCGATCGCGCTCGGCCTGCGTCCCAAGTCCACTTTGCTCGACCGTGAGCTCCAGCTCGTTCGCCGTGGCGCGCAACATGACGCCGATCCGAGCGTGGCGCCGGACAGCGAAGGAAGCCGAGGCGCTGGCGATCAGCCCCAGCGCGACCAGCGCCAGCTCCGCCGCCACGGTCGCCGGCAGCTGGACCTGCTGCGCATCGCATGAGAGCGCGACCCCGTCCGCGCTGCCGATCGCGCGGGCGAGCTCATCACACTGGCGACGCAGCGCCACGCCGAACTCGACCGTAGCACCGACCGCTTGCGGAACCAGACGCGGTCGCCGCCGCACGAGGGTCGGGGAGTGCTGCACGGGTACCGTGTCGACGATCCGGCTCAGGGCGGGTACCATGGCTGACCTTCATGAACGCAGGGCGCGGTGTGAAATCACAGCGTGCAAGTCCAAGGTGGGGCAACTCAGGGTTCTCCACGCTAATCTGGATTAGTCGCGGGCCCGTGTCGGCCGGATCGAGATTCTGCGCATTCGGCGGCGGCGGAGCGCCGACCAACCTTGAACTGGTGCGATGGCGTGGCCACCTCCGCAGCATCTGGCACTCGACGATAGAGAGTGCCAACAGCGCCACACCAAGATTGGTACCGGGAGGTTTCCGCCATGCGGTTCAAGCCGTTGCACGACCGGGTCGTCGTCAAGCGCAGCGAGGAAGAGCAGAAGACCAAGGGCGGGATCATCATTCCCGATACCGCCCAGGAGAAGCCCATGCAGGGCGAGGTGCTAGCCGTAGGGCCAGGCGCCCGCAACGACAGGGGCGAGCTGACTCCGATGGGTGTGGCCGTCGGCGACCGGGTGCTGTTCGGCAAATGGTCCGGGACCGAGGTCAAGCTCGACGGCGACGACCTTCTGATCATGAAGGAGAGCGACCTGATGGGCGTGATCGCAAACTGATCTCGTCGCTGTCCGAATACCACGCAGCATAACGGAAAGACGAAGACCGACATGGCCGCCAAAGACGTCAGATTTTCGACCGATGCCCGCAACCGGATGCTCAAGGGCGTCCAGATGCTGAACGATGCCGTCAAGGTGACGCTGGGCCCCAAGGGCCGCAACGTCGTGCTCGACAAGAGCTTCGGGGCGCCGCGGATCACCAAGGACGGCGTGACCGTCGCCAAGGAGATCGAGCTCTCCGACAAGTTCGAGAACATGGGCGCGCAGATGGTGCGCGAGGTGGCCTCGAAGACCAGCGATGTCGCCGGCGACGGCACCACCACCGCGACGGTGCTGGCGGCCGCGCTCGTGCGCGAAGGTCTGCGCGGCGTTGCCGCCGGCATGAACCCGATGGACCTCAAGCGCGGCATCGATCTTGCCGTCGAGGCCATGGTGCGCGATCTCGCCGGCCGCTCGACCAAGATCTCGACCAGCGAGCAGATCCAGCAGGTCGGCACGATCTCGGCCAACGGCGATGTCGAGATCGGCCGCATGCTGGCCGAGGCCATGCAGAAGGTCGGCAACGAGGGTGTGATCACGGTCGAGGAGGCCAAGAGCCTCGCCACCGAGCTCGACATCGTCGAGGGCATGCAGTTCGACCGCGGCTACATCTCGCCCTACTTCGTTACCAACGCCGAGAAGATGCGGGCCGAGCTCGAGGATCCCTACATCCTGATCCACGAGAAGAAGCTGTCCTCGCTGCAGGCGCTCCTGCCGGTGCTCGAGTCCGTGGTCCAGAGCGGCAAGCCGTTGCTGATCGTGGCCGAGGACGTCGAGGGCGAGGCGCTGGCGACGCTGGTCGTCAACAAGCTGCGCGGCGGCCTCAAGATCGCAGCGGTCAAGGCGCCGGGCTTCGGCGACCGGCGCAAGGCGATGCTCGAGGACCTGGCGGTGGTCACCAAGGCTACGGTGATCAGCGAGGACGTGGGCATCAAGCTCGAGAACGTCACGCTGGAGATGCTGGGCCGTGCCCGTCGCGTCCTGATCGAGAAGGAAGCGACCACCGTGGTCGACGGTGCGGGCGAGCACGACCAGATCCAGGGCCGGATCGCGCAGATCAAGGCGCAGATCGAGGAGACCACCTCGGACTACGACCGCGAGAAGCTGCAGGAGCGGCTGGCCAAGCTCGCGGGCGGCGTGGCGATCATCCGCGTCGGCGGTGCGACAGAGACCGAGGTCAAGGAGCGCAAGGATCGCGTCGATGATGCGATGCATGCGACCAAGGCGGCGGTCGAGGAAGGTATCGTCCCCGGTGGCGGCGTGGCGCTCCTCTACGCCCTCAAGGCGCTGGACGGGCTCAACGCGGCCAACGGCGACCAGCGCTTCGGCATCGACCTGGTCCGGCGCGCGGCATCGTCACCGGCGCGGCAGATCGCCGACAATGCCGGCAGCGACGGTGCGGTGATCGTCGGCAAGCTGCTCGAGAGCACGGACGACAAGTGGGGCTTCGACGCCCAGAGCGGCGAGTTCGGCGATCTCGTCGCCAAGGGCATCATCGACCCGACCAAGGTCGTGCGCAGTGCCTTGCAGCACGCGGCTTCGGTGGCCGGCCTGCTGGTCACGACCGAGGCCATGGTGGCCGAGCACGTCAAGGACGAGGCCGAACACGATCACCAGCACTGACGACGGTGGGGTCCACGGCCCGGTTCGCCGGGCCGTGGCTCAACCGGCCGACGCGGCGGGCTCGATCACCTCATAGGTGCAGGCGAATGCGCCCGCCGCGATCCGGTAGGTGTCCGTGGCGTTGTCCGGGTCCTGGACGATGGCGTCGCCCGGCATGGCCACCATGGGCTCGCCCCAAGGTGCGATGAAGCTGAACGGGCCCTCCTCCTCGCCAAGCGTCAGATAGCGCATTTCCACCCCCCTCGGCCGATAGGGCAGCCAGCCGTCCGCACCCGCCGCTCCGATGGGGCCCTCGTAGCGCTGGGCGAACTTGGCCGCCTTGACCAGGATCTCCTCGTCCCCGGTCGCCTCGCAGCGGTTGCGCACCACCATGTCCCCGGCCTCCGCCGGCGGGCTCCGCGTCTCCTTGCCCTCGCCGGCGATGACGGTGTCGACGACTTCGCCGGGTTTGGCGGGGCGCGCGTCGACGGGCTTGATCTTACGAGCGGTGCCGACGCGTCCATCCTGCTCGGCGCGGGCGAACAGCGCCTGGACGTCCACCTCGGCGGCGTGCGCCCCGATCAGGGTCGCCATGGTCAGGCAGACGGCGGTCATCAACCTCAACGCAGCGGCTCGAGGATGCTGACATAGCTCGCCACGCATGCACCGCCCATGTTGTAGATCCCGCCCAGCCGCGCTCCCTCCACCTGCATCCCGCCGGCCTCGCCGCGAACCTGCATCGCAGTGAGCACGTGCATCGAGACGCCGGTGGCGCCGATCGGGTGGCCCTTGGCCTTGAGGCCGCCGGAGGGGTTGACCGGCAGTCGGCCGTCTTTTTCGGTCCAGCCTTCGAGGACGGCCCGGCTGCCCTGGCCCTGCGGAGCGAGGCCCATGGCCTCGTATTCCAGGAGCTCGGCGATGGTGAAGCAGTCGTGGGTTTCGACCAGGTCGAGGTCGTCGAGGGTGAGGCGCGCGCTGTCCAGGGCCTTGCCCCAGGCCGCCGCGCAGCCCTCGAACGCGACGATGTCGCGCCGGCTCATCGGCAGGAAGTCGTTGACCTGGGCGTGCGCGCGGAACGCCACGGCCTTGTTCATCCGCAGCGCGGTCTCCACGTCGGCCAGCACCAGGGCGGCGGCACCGTCGGAGACCAAGGAGCAGTCGGTGCGCTTGAGCGGCCCGGCGACGACGGGGTTCTTCTCGGAAACCTGGCGGCAGAACTCGTAGCCCAGGTCCTTGCGCAGCTGAGCGTAAGGATTGCCGCAGCCGTTCTTGTGGTTCTTGGCGGCGATCGCGGCCAGCGCGTCGGACTGGTCGCCGTGGCGCTGGAAGTAGCTCTGGGCGATCTGGCCGAACACGCCGGCAAAGCCGCCCTCGATACCGCGCTCCTCGTCGACATAGGCGCAGCGGAGGAGCGTCTCGCCGATGGCGGGACCAGCGAGCTCGGTCATTTTCTCCACACCCACCACGAGGACGATCCGCGCGGCCCTCGCCTGGATGGCACGCAGGCCCTGATGGACTGCGGCCGAGCCGGTCGCACAGGCGTTCTCGACCCTGGTTGCCGGCTTGAAGCGCAAGGCGGGGTCGGCCTGCAGCACGAGGGAACTGGTGAAGTCCTGCGCGACGAAGCCGCCATTGAAGTGGCCGAGCCAGATCTCGTCGATCTCCCCGGGCTCGAGGCCGGCGTCGGCGATCGCACCGGTGGCGGCTTCGACGATCAGGCTCTCGGCACTGCGGCCCGCGTGCTTGCCGAAGGGCAGGTGGCTCCAGCCGACGATGCAGGCGGTCATGGGCGGTCTCCCGGTTGGCTGCCGTCGACTGTAGATGGTGCGCGGGAGAGGAACGAGAATGGCGAGAGCGGGTTCGAAAAGCATCGAGACCCGCCGCGAAACTGGAGACGGCATGAGCGAGAGCACACTGACCGCGACCTTCGACCATTTCAGCGACGCCGACGCCAGCCGCGCCGTGCTGGAATTGAGCATTCCGGGCATCGCCGTCGACCTGCGTTCGGATGCGACCACACCGGGCGAGGCGGCGGAGCCCGGCGCCGGTCCCTGGCGGCTGACGGCGACCGTGCCCGACGGCATGCGTGGCAGCGCGCAACACCTCCTGCACCAGACGGCACCGGCAGCCGGTGGCTGAGATGTTCACGGTGCCGCGATGGTCTGGCCCTTCGTGGCGCCGCGCCTTGGTGCATGTCCGCTAGTCTTGCCAGCTCTGCCCGAGGTGACCGATAGCCGGTAGGATTGGCCTCCCGACCCGGCGATTCACCGAAGGCCCGACATTGCCGCGCAACATCCTCGTCCCGCTGATCGTCGCCTGCGCGCTGTTCATGGAGAACCTGGACTCCACGGTGCTCGCGACGTCGCTGCCTGCGATCGCGGCCTCGTTCGGCGAAAGTCCGGTACGGCTCAGCTTCGCCATCACCAGCTACCTGTTCAGCCTGGCGGTGTTCATCCCCATCAGCGGCTGGGTCGCCGACCGCCATGGGGCCAAGCATGTGTTCCGGGCGGCGATCCTCGTCTTCATGCTGGGCTCGATCCTATGCGGGCTCAGCTCAGGCCTGTGGCAGCTGGTCGCCGCCCGTATGGTGCAGGGGCTCGGCGGCGCGATGATGGTGCCGGTCGGGCGGCTGGTGCTGCTGCGCTCGGTCACCAAGGCGGAGATGGTCGGCGCCATGGCCTGGCTCACCGTGCCCGCCCTGATCGGCCCGGTGATCGGTCCCCTGCTCGGCGGGTTCATCACCACATACTTCCACTGGCGCTGGATCTTCTGGATCAACGTGCCGATCGCGGTCCTGGGACTGGTGCTGGCGACCCTGTTCATCCCTGCCGGGCGCGAGCCGCGGCCGCCCGCGTTCGATTCCAGCGGCTTCCTGCTCACCGCTGCGGGCCTGGTCGGGTTGATGTTCGGGTTCGAGACCATCGGCCGCGACATCGTCCCGGCCTGGGCCAGTGCCCTGCTGCTCGGACTGGGAACCACCTGCATCCTGGCCTTCGTCAACCACGCGACGAGGATCGCCCATCCGGTGCTCGACCTCGGCCTTTTGCGCGTGCCCACCTTCCGCGCCGCGATCATCGGCGGCTTCCTGTTCCGCGCCGGCATCGGCGCCCTGCCGTTCCTGCTGCCGCTGCTGCTCCAGGCCGGCTTCGGCCTCAACGCATTCCAGTCGGGCCAGCTGACCTTCATGGCCGCGGTGGGTGCGCTCACCATGAAGTTCGCCGCCAAGCCGATCCTGCGCCGCTTCGGCTTCCGCCGTGTGCTGCTGGCCAATGCGGTGCTGAGCGGCCTGTCCCTGGCGGCCATCGCCCTGTTCCGCCCGGACACGCCGCACCTCCTGGTCCTGACGGTGCTCCTGATCGGTGGGTTCTTCCGCTCGCTGCAGTTCACCAGCGTCAACACGCTGGGCTACGCCGACATCGACCAGCAGCGCATGAGCCGCGCCACCAGCTTCACCAGCATGGCCCAGCAGCTGGCGCTCAGTGCCGGCGTGGCCACGGGCGCCATCATCCTGCACGCGACCATGGCCGGACGGGGTGGCGGGGTCCTGGCGGCGGGCGACTTCACCCCGGCCTTCCTGACCGTGGGAGCGTTGGCGGTCCTATCCGGACTGGCCTACCTGCACTTGCCGCACGACGCCGGGGCGGAGGTCAGCGGCCACGTGGCGGCGGCTCAGGAGCGGTAGGCCGGCTCCTCGCGGTCGAGCATGCGTCGGTAGGCGCCGAACAGCCGGTGGGCCAAGCCTTCATACTCCTGCATGTGCTGCTGCGCGGTGCGGCGCTGGAGATCCTCCGGGATGGTGCGCAAGGCGTGGCCGCCGGAGGCAGCCAATATCTGGGCCTGTGCGGCGCGCTCCAGGTAGTAGAGGTCGGTGAAGGCCTGGGCGACGG
Organism: uncultured Alphaproteobacteria bacterium; assembly: GCA_963720725.1. Classification (GTDB taxonomy): domain Bacteria; phylum Pseudomonadota; class Alphaproteobacteria; order Geminicoccales; family Geminicoccaceae; genus Benzoatithermus. Next base: position 341,158 of record CAVRGN010000011.1, on the reverse strand, counting down.
TGCGCCCGGTGACGATGACGCCGTGGCTGGCCAGCATGAGCGCGCTGGCATTGCCGAGCGTGGCCGCGATGCGATCGCCTTCCCCGCCGTCCAGCGCCAGGCCGCCATAGGCTTCGTCGTATGCGATGCGGCCGTAGAAGATGAGCGCGTTCTGCTCGCACATCTCCAGCCGGCCGTTCCGGCGCAGCGTCAGCGCCGTGGCGTAGGGCATGTGGGTGTGCAGGACGCAGACCGCCTGCGGCGCCTTCAGGTGAACCCGGCTGTGGATGAAGAACGCCGTCGGCTCGACCGTGTTGTCGCCCTCGAGCACGGTGCCGTCCGCATCGCACAGCACGAGCGAGGAGGCGGTGATCTCCGACCAGTGCCAGCCATAGGGATTGATCAGGAAGCGGTCGCCGCGCGCCGTCCCGTCCTCGCCGGCCACCGCCAGCGAGAAGTGGTTGCATACCCCCTCGTGCAGGCCGAGCCGTGCTGCCCACCGGAGGGCGCAGGCCAAGTCGATCCGTTGCTGCTGCAGGCTGTCGGTCACGGCGGGCTCCGGATGGTCGGGGATGGCCGCGCAGATCTAGCCGGTCGTGGTAGGGGGTGGAAGGAGGTGGGCGGGGGCCGTCGGAGCGGCGCCCCACCAGAGATAGAGCGCCAGCAGCGGCTCGTCCCCGGTCCGGGTGGCGTGGGCCAGCAGGGGCGGATGATGGATCGCCGTCCCGGGCGGCCGATCGCGCCAGGGGCCGTCGGTCCTGTTGCCATGCGGCGGTGCCGGCGAGCACGAGATAGACCTCCTCGGCCGCGTGGGCGTGGGCTGGATAGAGGGTTCCCGGCCCCAGCAGCAGGAAGCCGAGGCGCAGGCGGTCGCTCGGAAAGACGCCGGCTGGACCCAGCAGCTCGGTCCACCCATAGCGGGAGAGAAAGGCGGGCCCGACGGCGTCGGCGCCGTAGGTCTGGCGCCAGCTCAATCCTGGGCTTGCGGCGGCCAGCAGCTCGACCAGGCGCCGCGTGCGCAGTGCGGCCAGCGGGGGCAGGTCGGGCACCCAGCCGAGCACGGGCAACGGGGCGGGTGCTCGAGTCTGGCCCATCCGGTCGATCAAGGGTCGGGCGGGGGCGCCAGGCGGCAGATGCGGCGCCAGGATGGTCCAGGCCTCCACCAGCATCGCCGCGGATCTGGTCAGCTTGACAGCCTCCATGCCCCCTCCTACAAGGCGCGCCACGCTTCGGGGACGTAGCTCAGTTGGTTAGAGCGCCGGCCTGTCACGCCGGAGGTCGCGGGTTCAAGTCCCGTCGTCCTCGCCAGTAGCGCGCGCCTTAGTCAAGAACCTGCAACAGGTTAGTCTCGGCCAGCGGCGAAAGCGCGCAAGGCGTCCTCCTTGGCTTTTGCGCCGCAGCGGCCTAGCTTCTGTCCCACGCTCCCCGGCCCGGCCGGATCCTTACGAACTGCGTTCCAGATGGTGGACCGACCATGGACGGCTATCTCGCCGAATACATGCCGATCCTGATCTTTCTCGCGATCGCGGTGGCGTTGGCGGCGATCATTCTCGTGGCTTCCCTGGTCATCGCACCGCAGCATCCCGACCGCGAGAAGCTCTCGCCCTATGAGTGCGGCTTCGAGCCGTTCGAGGATGCTCGCGGCCGGTTCGACGTCCGCTTCTACCTGGTGGCGATCCTGTTCATCATCTTCGACCTGGAGGTCGCGTTCCTGTTCCCGTGGGCCGTCAGCCTCGGGAATATCGGCATGTTCGGCTTCTGGTCGATGATCGTGTTCCTGGCCGTGCTCACGGTGGGCTTCGTCTACGAATGGCGCAAAGGAGCCCTGGAATGGGAGTGACCGCAGCGGCCGTGCCGGCGCATCCGCCGGCCAATCTGTTCGACCAGGTCAATGGCGGGCTCGAGCAGCAGGGATTCTTCGTCACCAGGCTCAACGATCTGGTCAACTGGGCGCGCTCGGGCTCGATGTGGCCGATGACCTTCGGTCTGGCCTGCTGTGCGGTCGAGATGATGCACGCCGCGGCCTCGCGCTACGACCTCGACCGGTTCGGCCTCGTGTTCCGCCCCAGCCCGCGCCAGTCCGACGTGATGATCGTGGCCGGCACCTTGTGCAACAAGATGGCCCCGGCCCTGCGCAAGGTCTACGACCAGATGGCCGAGCCGCGCTACGTGCTGTCCATGGGCAGCTGCGCCAATGGTGGCGGCTACTACCATTTCAGCTACTCGGTGGTGCGGGGCTGCGACCGGATCGTCCCGGTCGACGTCTACGTGCCGGGCTGCCCGCCCAGCGCAGAGGCGCTGGTCTACGGCATCCTGCTGCTGCAGAAGAAGATCCGCCGCACCGGCACGATCGTCCGCTAGGCGGATAGGGGGAAACATGGGCGGCCACATCTGGACACAGTCGCCGGCCGCGATCGAGGAGCTGCTGGGCCGCGTCGAGCCGGTCCTGGGCGAGGTGACGGTGGACCGCGTCGTGGCCTGCGGCGAGCTCACGCTCGTGCTGCAGCCGGAGGCGATCGTCCGCGCCCTGACGTTCCTGCGCGACGAGCCGGGCCTGATGTTCAAGGAACTGATCGACCTGTGCGGGGTCGACTACCCCTCGCGCGAGCGCCGCTTCGACGTCGTCTACCACCTCCTGTCCGTGCGCCACAACCAGCGGCTGCGGGTCAAGGTCCAGACCGACGAGATGACCCCGGTGCCTTCCGTGGTTTCCGTCTACCCGACCGCGGACTGGTTCGAGCGGGAGGCCTGGGACATGTACGGCATCCTGTTCGGCGGCCATCCCGACCTGCGCCGGATCCTCACCGACTACGGTTTCGAGGGCCATCCGCTGCGCAAGGACTTCCCGATGAGCGGCTATGTCGAGATGCGCTACGACGAGGAGCAGAAGCGCGTCGTCTACGAGCCGGTCCAACTGCGCCAGGATTTCCGCAACTGGGATTTCCTGTCGCCATGGGAGGGTAGCGGCGGGCTGCTGCCCGGCGACGAGAAGGCCACCAACTGACCCCGGGACAGCCGGGGCACGCAGAGACGCCGAGGGGACGGGATCGAGGACGCGATGCCTGATATCGAGATGCGCAACTACACCATCAATTTCGGGCCGCAGCACCCTGCGGCCCACGGTGTGCTGCGCCTGCTCCTCGAGATGAACGGCGAGGTGGTCGAGCGCGCCGACCCGCATATCGGGCTGCTGCATCGCGGCACCGAGAAGTTCATCGAGGTTCGTCCCTATCTGCAGTCGATCCCCTATTTCGACCGGCTCGACTACTGCTCGATGCTGATGCAGGAGCACAGCTTCGTGCTGGCGGTCGAGAAGCTGCTCGGCACCGAGGTCCCGATCCGGGCCCAGTACATCCGGGTCCTGTTCGACGAGATCACCCGCATCCTCAACCATCTGCTCAACGTCACCACCATGGCGCTCGATGTCGGTGCCATGACGCCGCTGCTCTGGATGTTCGAGGAGCGCGAGAAGCTGATGGAGTTCTACGAGGCGGTGTCCGGCCAGCGGATGCACGCCAACTACTACCGCTTCGGCGGCGTCAACCGCGACCTGCCGGACGGGCTCGACGAGCGGATCGCGGCCTGGATGGACCAGTTCGGACCCCGCCTCGACGATGTCGACGACCTTCTGACCGAGAACCGGATCTTCAAGCAGCGCACAGTGGACATCGGCGTGGTCAGCGGCGATGACGCGCTGGCCTGGGGTTTCGCAGGTCCGTGCCTGCGCGCCTCGGGCATTCCCTGGGATCTGCGCAAGGCGCAGCCCTACGAGGTCTATGACCGGATGGAGTTCGACATCCCGGTCGGCAAGAACGGCGACTGCTGGGACCGCTATCTGGTGCGCATGCTCGAGATGCGCGAATCCCTCAAGATCATGCGCCAGTGCCTGGAGCAGATGCCCGAAGGACCGGTCCGGGTGCAGGATCAGAAGGTGACTCCGCCGCCGCGCGCCGAGATGAAGCGCTCCATGGAGGCGCTGATCCATCACTTCAAGCTCTACACCGAGGGCGTGCACGTGCCGGCGGGCGAGGTCTACGCCGCGATCGAGAGCTCCAAGGGTGAGTTCGGGGTCTACCTGGTCGCCGACGGCACCAACCGGCCCTGGCGCTGCAAGATCCGCTCGCCGGGCTACGTCCATCTCGAGGCACTGGACTTCATGAGCAAGGGGCACACCCTGGCCGACGTGCCGGCGATCATCGGCTCGATCGACATCGTGTTCGGGGAGATCGACCGGTGAGCGCGCATGGCGGCAAGGCCGAGGTCGTGGGCGCGATGGCGCCGGACGTGGCCGACTTCGCGTTCACGCCGGAGAACCTGGCCGAAGCCGAGGTGATCCTGGCGCGTTACCCCGAAACGGGGCGGCAGAGCGCCATCCTGCCACTGCTGCACCTGGCCCAGGACCAGCATGGCGGCTGGCTGCCGCGGGCCTGTCTCGACTACCTGGCGGAATTCCTGCAGATCCCGCGGATCCGCGTCTACGAGGTTGCGAGCTTCTACGACATGTTCAACACCGTGCCGGTGGGGCGCACCCAGGTGCGGGTGTGCACCACCACACCCTGCTGGCTGTGCGGCTCGGACGAGGTGGTCCGGGCCTGCAGGGAAACGCTGGGGGTCGGCATCGGCGAATCAACTCCGGACGGCCAGTTCTTCCTGCGCGAGTTCGAGTGCCTGGGCGCTTGTGCCAATGCGCCGATCCTGTGGATCGACGACGATTTCTACGAGGACATCGACTACGCCGGGACCAAGGCGGTGCTCGAAGCGCTCAAGCGCGGCGAGCGGCCGGCGCCTGGGCCGCAGAACGGCCGCAAGAACGCGATGCCGCTCGGCGGCAAGACCACGCTCCTGGACGCGGGTGACTGAGGCAGATGCTCCACGATCGCGACCGCATCTTCACCAATCTCTATGGCGAGCACTCCTGGGGCCTGGAAGCCGCGCGCCGGCGGGGCGACTGGGACGGAACCAAGGATCTGGTGCTCAAGGGCCGCGAGTGGCTGGTGCAGCAGATCAAGGACAGCGGCCTGCGCGGGCGCGGCGGTGCGGGCTTCGGCACCGGGCTGAAATGGTCCTTCATGCCCAAGCAGCCGACCGGCCCGCACTATCTCGTCGTCAACGCCGACGAGTCCGAGCCCGGGACCTGCAAGGACCGGGAGATCATGCGCCACGACCCGCACAAGCTGGTCGAGGGCTGCCTGATCGCCGGGGCGGCGATGGCCTGCACGGCCGCCTACATCTACATCCGCGGCGAGTTCATCCGCGAAGGCGAGGTGCTGGCGGCGGCGATCCAGGAGGCCTACGACGCTGGCCTGATCGGCAAGGACGCCTGCGGCACCGGCTACGATTTCGATGTCTATCTCCACCGTGGCGCCGGTGCCTACATCTGCGGCGAGGAAACCGCGCTGATCGAGAGCCTCGAGGGCAAGAAGGGCCAGCCCCGGCTCAAGCCGCCGTTCCCGGCCATGGTCGGCCTCTACGGCCGGCCGACAACGGTCAACAATGTCGAGACCATCGCCGTCGCGCCGGCCATCCTGCGGCGCGGGCCGTCCTGGTTCGCGGCGCTCGGACGCCCGAACAATACCGGCACCAAGATCTATTGCGTCTCCGGCCACGTGAACCGGCCGTGCGTGGTCGAGGACGAGATGGGGATCCCCCTGCGGACCCTGATCGACACGCATTGTGGCGGCGTGCGCGGCGGCTGGGACAACCTGCTGGCGGTTATCCCGGGCGGCTCCTCGGTCCCGCTGCTCCCGAAGTCGATCTGCGACACGGTGCGGATGGACTTCGACAGTCTGCGGGAGGTACAGAGCGGCCTCGGCACCGCGGGCGTGATCGTGATGGACCGCTCGACGGACGTGGTGCGGGCGATCGCGCGGCTGTCCAAGTTCTACATGCACGAATCGTGCGGGCAGTGCACGCCGTGTCGCGAGGGCACGGGCTGGCTGTGGCGCATGATGATGCGCATGGCGGAAGGGCGGGCCAAGCTCGAGGAGATCGATCTCTTGCTCGACGTGACCAAGGAGATCGAGGGTCACACCATCTGCGCGCTCGGCGATGCGGCGGCGTGGCCGGTCCAGGGCCTGATCCGGCACTTCCGTCCCGAGATCGAGCGCCGGATCATGAGCTACACGCAAGAGACGCGGCGGGCCGCGTGATGCACCTCCGGACTGCGCCAGGGATCGACGCATGCCCAAGCTGACCATCGACGGACAGGAGGTGGAGGTCCCGCCGGGCTCGACCGTGCTGCAGGCATGTGAGGCAGCCGGCCGCGAGGTGCCGGTGTTCTGCTTCCACCCGCGGCTGAACATCGCCGGCAATTGCCGGATGTGCCTGGTCGAGGTCGCGAAGATGCCCAAGCCGCAGGCGTCCTGCGCCCTGCCGGTGGCGGAAGGCATGGTGGTGACCACCGATTCGCCGGCCGTGCACAAGGCGCGCAAGGGCGTGCTCGAACTGCTGTTGATCAACCATCCCCTGGATTGCCCGATCTGCGACCAGGGCGGCGAGTGCGACCTGCAGGACCTGACGCTGTTCTACGGGCCGGACCATTCGCGCTTCGCCGAGAACAAGCGCCCCGTGGCCGACAAGTATCTCGGACCGTTGATCTCGACCCACATGACGCGCTGCATCCATTGCACGCGCTGCATCCGCTTCTTCTCGGAGGTCGCGGGCGTCGAGGAGCTGGGCGCGGTCAACCGCGGCGAGCACATGGAGATCACCACCTGGGTCGAGAAGGCCCTGGGGTCGGAGGTCTCCGGCAACGTCATCGACCTGTGCCCAGTGGGTGCTTTGAACTCCAAGCCCTACGAGTACCGTGCCCGGACCTGGGAGTTGCGCAAGACCGAGTCCGTCGACGTCACCGATGCGGTGGGCTCCAACATCCGCGTCGACGCCCGGGGCAGCGAGGTGATGCGCGTCCTGCCGCGCCTGAACGAGGACGTGAACGAGGAGTGGATCTCGGACAAGGCGCGCTTTTCCTATGACGGGCTGAAGCGGCGGCGGCTCGACGTGCCGATGGTCAAGCAGGCGGGAAAGTTGCAGCCGAGCGGCTGGCACGAGGCGTTCGCGGCGATCCGCGACCGGCTCGACGGGACGGACGGTCGCAAGGTGGCGTTCATCGTCGGCGACCTGGTCGACTGCGAGACCATGGTCCTGGTCCGCGAGCTGGCCCAGCGCCTGGGCACGCCGCATGTCGACTGCCGCCAGGACGGCGCCAAGCTCGACGCCTCGCGCCGCGCCGGCTACCTGTTCAACAGCACCATCGCCGGCATCGACCGGGCCGACGCCTGCCTGCTGATCGGCTGCAACCCACGCTGGGAAGCGCCCATCGTCAATGTCCGGCTGCGCAAGCGCTGGCGTGCCGGTGGCTTTCGGGTCGGCCGCATCGGTGCCGTCCATCCGCTGACCTACCCGGTGGAGGAGCTGGGTGCCGGCACCGACACCCTGGGGGCCCTCGGCCGCGGCGAGCTCGGCTTCGCCGATATTCTGCGCGAGGCCGAGCATCCGATGCTGATCCTGGGCATGGGTGCCCTGGCCCGGCCTGATGGTGCGGCCGTGCTCGCCGCCGCCGCCGGCCTCGCCGGTGATCTCGGCCTGGTGAACGCCGAGTGGAACGGCTTCAACGTTCTCCATACCGCGGCCGGCCGGGTCGGCGGCCTCGATCTCGGCCTGGTGCCCCAGGAGGGCGGTCGCGACGTCGCCGGCATCCTGGCCGGCGTCGAGGCGGGTGAGATCGAGACCGTGTTCCTGATCGGCGCCGACGAGATCGACACGGCGCGGTTGGCCAAGGCGTTCGTGATCTACCAGGGCCACCACGGCGACCGTGGCGCGCGCGCCGCCGACGTGATCCTGCCGGGAGCGGCCTACACCGAGAAGAACGCCAGCTGGGTGAACACCGAGGGCCGGCTCCAGCGCGGCAAGCTCGCCGTGTTCCCCCCCGGCGAGGCGAAGGAGGACTGGAAGATCCTGCGCGCGCTGTCCGAGGTGGTGGGCCGCAAGGTGCCCTTGGACACCATCGGGCAGGTGCGGGCGCGGATGGCGGAGCTGGCCCCGCCGCTGGGGGCGATCGACCGGGTCGAGGCAGCGGGCTGGGGCGAAGTCGGCAAGGCCGGCCCGCTGGATCGGGCGCCGTTCACGTCGCCAATCGCCGATTTCTATCTTACCGACCCGATCGGCCGGGCATCGGCGATCATGGCCGAATGCAGCCGTCAGTTCGCCGGCGGCCGCGAGCTGGGGGCGACCGGAACCCATGGCTGAGCTCTGGAGCGGCACCATCTGGCCGGTGACCATCACCGTCTTCCAGATCCTCCTGATCGTCGTGCCGCTGCTGCTCGCCGTCGCCTACGTCACCTATGCCGAGCGCAAGGTGATCGGCGCCATGCAGCTGCGCCAGGGTCCGATGACCGTGGGGCCGTTCGGCCTGCTGCAGCCCCTCGCGGACGGCCTCAAGCTGTTCGTCAAGGAGACCGTGATCCCGACCGGCGCCAACAAGGTCGTGTTCCTGATGGCGCCGATGGTCACCTTCATCCTGGCCTTGATCGGCTGGGCGGTGATCCCCTTCGGCGAAGGCTTGGTCCTCGCCGACATCAATGTCGGCGTGCTCTATCTGTTCGCGATCAGCTCGCTCGGCGTCTACGGCGTGATCATGGCGGGCTGGGCGAGCAACTCCCGCTACGCCTTCCTGGGGGCGCTGCGCAGTTCGGCGCAGATGGTCAGCTACGAGATCGCGATCGGCCTGATCATCCTGAGCGTGCTGGTGACGGCCGGCTCCCTGAATCTGTCGGACATCGTGCGGGCTCAGGAGACGGTCTGGTTTTTCATTCCGCATTTTCCGATGTTCATGATCTTCATCGCCTCGATCCTGGCCGAGACCAACCGCCATCCGTTCGATCTGCCGGAGGACGAGGCGACGCTGGTCACGGGCTACAACGTTGAATACAGCTCGATGGCGTTCGCGCTGTTCTTCCTCGGCGAATACGCCAACATGATCCTGATGAGCGGGATCACCGCGGTCCTGTTCCTCGGCGGCTGGCTGCCCCCGTTCAACGTGCTCCCGTTCACGCTGATTCCAGGCCCCATCTGGTTCATCCTCAAGATCTGCTTCGTCCTGTTCATCTTCTTCTGGGCGCGCGCGACGCTGCCCCGCTACCGCTACGATCAGCTGATGCGGCTTGGCTGGAAGGTCTTCCTGCCCGCTTCGCTGCTTTGGGTCGTGCTGACCGCGGGCTTCCTCGTCGCGTTCGGCCTCCTGCCGCACACCGGAGACTGAGATGGCGACGCTCGACCGCATGGCGCGCACGCTGCTCTGGCGGGAGCTGATCTCCGGCTTCGGCATGACCTTGCGCTACATGTTCAAGAAGAAGGTGACCATCAACTATCCCTACGAAAAGGGTCCGCTCAGCCCGCGCTTCCGCGGCGAGCATGTGTTGCGGCGCTACCCCAACGGCGAGGAGCGCTGCATCGCCTGCAAGCTGTGCGAGGCGGTGTGCCCGGCGCAGTGCATCGTCATCGAGAGCGAGCCGCGCGCCGACGGCAGCCGACGGACCACGCGCTACGACATCGACATGACCAAGTGCATCTATTGCGGTTTCTGCGAGGAGGCCTGCCCGGTGGATGCGATCGTCATGGGCCCGAACTACGAGTTCGCGGCCGAAACTCGCGAGGAGCTGTTCTACGACAAGGAGAAGCTGCTGGCGAACGGCGAGCGATGGGAACGGCAGATCGCCCAGAACCTCGCCGCCGACCAGCAGTACCGCTGACGCCTCGAGCCTAGAGACAAGGGACGGCGCCAATGACCGTCGAGTTGTTCGTGTTCTACCTGCTGGCGGCGGTGACCGTGGCCTCCGGCGTCATGGTGATCTCCGCGCGCAATCCCGTGCACTCGGTCCTGTTCCTGATCCTCGCCTTCTTCAATTCGGCCGGGCTGTTCGTGCTGATCGGCGCCGAGTTCCTGGCGATGATCCTGGTCGTGGTCTATGTCGGCGCCGTGGCGGTGCTGTTCATGTTCGTGGTCATGATGCTCGACATCAATTTCCTGCGCCTGCAGGAAGGCTATATGCGCTTCTTGCCGGTCGGGCTCCTCGTCGGAATCATCCTGTTGGCCGAGCTGGTGCTGGTGGGTGGCACCTACATCGCCGGTGGCAGCGAGACGGCAACGATTGCGACCACGCCGCAGGTGTCCAACACCGCGGCCATCGGCAACCTCCTCTACACCAGCTACTTCTATCCGTTCCAGGCGGCCGGCATGATCCTCCTGGTGGCGATCATCGGCGCCATCACGCTGACCCTGCGTCACCGGCCGGTCCGGCGTCAGGACATCGGCGAGCAGGTCAACCGGCTCCGCGCCCAAAGCGTCGAGCTGCGCAAGGTGCGCTCGGGGAGCGGCGTGTGATGGCGATCCCCGTCACGCACTACCTGACCCTGGCGGCGATCCTGTTCACCACCGGCGTGTTCGGCATCTTCCTCAACCGGAAAAACGTGATCGTCATCCTGATGTCGATCGAGCTGATCCTGCTCGCGGTCAACATCAATTTCGTCGCCTTTTCCGCGGCGCTGAACGATTTGGCGGGCCAGCTCTTCGCCATGTTCATCCTGACCGTGGCCGCAGGCGAGGCGGCGATCGGGCTCGCCATCGTCGTGGTCTACTTCCGCAATCGCGGCAGCATCGAAGTCGACGACATCAACCTGATGCGAGGCTGAGGCGCCGACATGCTGCAGACCATCCTCGTCTTCTCGCCCGCCCTCGGCGCCCTGGTCGCGGGGCTGTTCGGCCGCTTCATCGGCGACCGCAACGCCCAGTACGTCACTTGCGGGCTGATGGGCATCACGGCCATCTGCGCCTGGGTCAACCTGTTCACCAACATGGGTGAGCCGGTGTTCCGGATCGAGCTGTTCGACTGGATTCAGGTCGGGAGCTTCTCGGTCGACTGGGCGCTGCGCGTGGACTCGCTGTCGACCGTGATGATGTTCGTGGTCGGGTTCATCAGCTTCCTGATCCACGTCTATTCCGTGGGCTACATGTCCCACGACCCCAGCATCCCCCGCTTCATGGCCTACCTGTCGCTGTTCACCTTCGCCATGCTGATGCTGGTGACCTCCGACAACCTCCTGCAGCTGTTCTTCGGCTGGGAAGGGGTGGGCGTCGCCTCCTACCTGCTGATCGGATTCTGGTACACCAAGCCCTCGGCCTGTGCGGCGGCGATGAAGGCGTTCATCGTCAACCGGATCGGCGATTTCGGACTGGTGCTCGGGGTGGCCGCCTGTTTTCTTGCCTTCGACAGCATTCAGTACGACGAGATCTTCGGCCGCGTGCCGGAGATCGCCGATACGACCATGCATGCCTTCGGCGGCGACTTCCCGACGCTGGAACTGATCGGCGTGCTGTTGTTCATCGGTGCCATGGGCAAGTCGGCGCAGCTCGGACTGCACACGTGGCTGCCCGACGCCATGGAGGGACCGACTCCCGTTTCGGCGCTGATCCACGCCGCCACCATGGTCACGGCCGGGGTCTTCCTGGTGGCGCGCTTCTCGCCGCTGTTCGAGTTCACCCACTTCGCCCTGGCGATGGTCACCTTCGTCGGTGCCAGCACGGCGATCTTCGCCGCCACGATCGGGCTCACCCAGTTCGACATCAAGCGCGTGATCGCCTACTCGACCTGCTCCCAGCTGGGCTACATGTTCTTCGCCTGCGGCGTCGGCGCCTACGACGCCGGCATCTTCCACCTCTACACCCACGCCTTCTTCAAGGCGCTGCTGTTCCTGGGCGCGGGCTCGGTGATCCACGCCATGTCCGGCGAGCAGGACATGCGCAAGATGGGCGGCATCTGGAGCAAGGTGAAGATTACCTACGCCGTGATGTGGATCGGCTCCCTGGCCCTGATCGGCTTTCCGGGCTTCGCCGGCTTCTTCTCCAAGGACGCGGTCCTGGAGGCGGCATGGGCGTCGCACAAGGACTTCCACTACTACGCCTTCTGGATGGGCGAGCTCGCCGCGATCCTGACCGCCTTCTATTCGGGCCGCTTGATCTGGCTGACCTTCCACGGTGCGCCGCGCGCCGACGAGCACACCATGCATCATGTCCACGAGAGCCCGCCGGTGATGCTGGTGCCGCTCATCGTGCTGGCGATCGGCGCCGTGTTCTCGGGTTGGCTCGGCCTCGGGATGATCAATCCGGAAGGCACGCTGTGGGCCGGGGCCATCTACCATGGCGAGCACAACCACGTGCTTCACGACATGCACGACGTCCCGCTCCTGGTGAAGCTGGCGCCGCTGTTCGCGATGGCCTTCGGCCTCGGACTTTCCTACTACGTCTACATGATGCGGCCGGGTCTCGGGGCGCGGATCGCCGACATGGCCGGGCCGGTCAACACGTTCTTCTACAACAAATGGTACTTCGACGAGCTCTATGACTTCCTGTTCGTCCGTCCGGCCAAGGCCCTCGGCTGGGGCCTGTGGCGGGGCGGGGATGTCGGCATCATCGACCGGTTCGGGCCTGACGGGATCGCGCATACGACGGTGGACACCGCCAAGCGGGTGATGCGGCTGCAGACCGGCTACGTCTACCACTACGCCTTCGTCATGCTGATCGGTGTCGCCGCGCTGGTCACCTGGTACCTCTTCCTGCGGATCGGGTGACGACATGGGCGACTGGCCGCTGCTTTCCCTCGTCACCTTCCTGCCGTTGGCGGGCGTGGCGCTGATCGTCGTTCTGCGCGGCGACGAGCAGATCGTGGCCCGCAACAGCCGCAGCATCGCGCTCTGGACATCGCTGCTGACCTTTCTTCTGTCGCTGGCGATCTGGCACCAGTTCGATCCGAACCAGGCCGGGTTCCAGCTGGTGGAGAAGAGCCCCTGGCTGGTCGGGCTGGGCATCAGCTACTATCTCGGCGTCGACGGCATCTCGCTGTGGTTCGTCCTGCTGTCGGCCCTGCTGACCGTGGTCGTGGTGATCGGCTCCTGGCACTCGGTGCACGCCCGGGTGAAGGAATACATGATCGCGTTCCTGGTCATGGACACGCTGATGATCGGCGTATTCGTGTCGCTGGATGCGGTTTTATTCTATCTTTTCTTCGAGGCGATCCTGATCCCGATGTACCTCATCATCGGGATCTGGGGCGGGCCGCGCCGGATCTATGCCGCGTTCAAGTTCTTCCTCTACACGCTTTTGGGCTCGGTGCTGTTCCTGATCGCCATCCTGGTGATCTATCTACACACCGGCACCACCGAGATCCCCGAGATGGTGGCGCGCCTTGCCACCGACGGTATTGACCTGAATGTCCAGAAGTTCCTGTGGGTCGCGATGTTCGCCTCATTCGCGGTCAAGGTGCCGATGTGGCCGTTCCACACTTGGCTGCCCGACGCCCATGTCGAGGCGCCGACCGCCGGTTCGGTGCTCCTGGCGGGCGTGCTCCTCAAGCTCGGAGGCTACGGCTTCCTCCGCTTCTCGCTGCCGATGCTACCCGAAGCCTCCATCTACTTCGCACCCTTCGTGTTCACGCTGTCGATCGTGGCGATCGTCTACACGTCCCTGGTCGCTCTGATGCAGAACGACATGAAGAAGCTGATCGCCTACTCCTCGGTGGCGCACATGGGCATCGTCACCATCGGCCTGTTCACGCCCAACGCGCTGGGGATCGAGGGCGGTATCGTCACCATGCTCAGCCACGGCTTCGTCTCGGCCGCCTTGTTCATGGTGGTGGGCGTGGTCTACGACCGCGTCCACAGCCGCGAGATCGACGCCTATGGCGGCTTGGCCGAGGTGATGCCGGTCTACGCCACCGTGTTCATGCTGTTCATGCTGGCCTCGGTCGGACTGCCCGGCACCAGTGGCTTCATCGGCGAGATCCTGGTCATTGTCGGCGTGTTCCAGGCATCGAGCTGGGTAGCGTTCTTCGCCGCCACGGGAATGATCCTGGGTGCGGCCTACATGCTCTGGCTCTATCGCCGGGTGATCTTCGGCGAGCTGTTGAAGGACACGCTCAAGGGCATCCGCGACCTGCGCACCAACGAGGTGATCGCATTCGCCCCCCTGATCGCGCTCGTGATCGTCATGGGCGTCTATCCCAGTCTGTTCCTCGATCCGATGCACGCCTCGGTGAACCAGCTCCTGGCGCAAATCGGGATCGAGGGCACCGACCTCGCCCAGCGCTGAGCGCGGAGACCAGCAATCGTGAGCCTTGATCTGACACCCGCCGCTTCCGAGCTGGTCCTGTTCGTAGGTGCCTTGGTCCTCCTGCTCCTGGGTGCCATTCGCGGCGAGCAGGATGGAGCCCGGCTGCTCACGCCCCTGGCGGCGCTCACCATGCTGGTGGCCGCACTGGTCGCCTTCGCGCACGACAAGACCCGGATCGTGACCTTCGACGGGCATTTCGTTTTCGACGGCTACGCCGCGTTCTTGAAGGTGCTCATCCTGGCCGGCGCCGCGGGTGCGCTGCTGCTGGCGGGACAGTTCATGCGCGACGAGAAGATCGAGCGCTATGAGTACCCGCTGCTCGTCCTGTTCTCCACGCTCGGCATGTGCATGATGGTCTCGGCCAACAGCTTCCTCGCGCTCTACATGGCGCTGGAGCTCCAGAGCCTGCCGATCTACGTGCTCGCGGCCGTGCACCGCGACAACCTGCGCTCGACCGAAGCCGGTCTCAAATACTTCGTGCTTGGCGCCCTGGCGTCGGGGATGCTGCTCTATGGCTGCTCGCTGGTCTACGGCTTCTCCAGCACCTTGAACTTCGACGTGCTGGCCGGCTTGTGGACCACGGAGACCACATTGCCGCTCGGTGCCCTGGTCGGTCTGGTGTTCGTGATCTCGGGTCTGGCCTTCAAGATGGCGGCGGTGCCGTTTCACATGTGGACGCCCGACGTCTATGAGGGGGCTCCCTCGCCGGTGACGGCCTTCATGGCCGGCGCGCCGAAGGTGGCCGCGGTCGGCCTGATGCTGCGTGTGCTCATGGGCCCGTTCGGTGCCTGGGCGGTGCAGTGGCAACAGGTGATCGTGGTGCTGGCGCTGGCGTCGATGGCGCTCGGCGCCTTCGCAGCCATCGGCCAGCTCAATATCAAGCGGCTGATGGCCTATTCCGGTATTTCCAATATCGGCTTCGCCCTGGTCGGCGTGGCGGCGGGCACCACGGCGGGGGTGAATGCCGCCCTCGTCTACATGGCGCTCTATCTGATCATGACCCTGGGCACCTTTGCCTGCATCCTGCAGATGCGTCGCCACGGCAGGTACGTGGAGACGATCGCCGATCTCGCGGGCCTGTCGCGCGACCGGCCGGGCATGGCGATGGTGTTGGCGGTCTGCATGTTCTCGCTGGCCGGGATACCGCCCCTCGCCGGGTTCCTCGGCAAGTTCTATGTCTTCCGCGCCGCGATCGACGCCGGCCTGGTCTGGTTCGCGGTTGTCGGCGTCGTGCTCTCGGTGGTAGGCGCCTACTACTATCTGCGGATCGTCAAGATCCTCTATTTCGACGAGCCGGCAGAGCGGTTCGATCCGTCACCCTCGGGTGCGGTGGCATCGGTGGCAGCCATCTGCGCCGTGCTGCTGCTGTTCTTTGTCGTACCTGTCCTGTCCGCGCCGATCTTGAGCTCGGCTGCCGCTGCCGCCGCGGCCCTGGCGAGGTGAGGGGCGCCGAGTTCGGCCACGGCTTCCGACTTCTCGATCTCGCCACGGTCGGCAGCACCAACGACGTCGCCCGTGGTCTGGCCGAGGCCGGCGAGCCGGCCGGGCTGTTCGTGCGGGCGGAGCGCCAGACGGCCGGGCGCGGCCGGCACGGTCGAAGCTGGCAGTCGCCCCCCGGCAATCTCTACGCCTCGCTGCTGCTGCGGCCGACCAAGACACCCGCTGAAGTGGCCAGCCTGTCGCTGGTGACGGCCCTGGCGCTGGCCGAGGCCATCGAGCGCGTGTCGGGCGGCCGGATCTCGCCACGCCTGAAATGGCCCAACGATCTGCAGATCAAGGACGCCAAGCTCGCCGGCATCCTGCTCGAGATGGCGGCCGACGGGCACGGCGGCTGTGCTTGGCTGATCGTCGGCATCGGAGTGAATGTCGGCTGGGCGCCCCTGAGCGATCTGCCCTATCCCGCCACTTGCCTGACCGCGCTCGGCTCCAGCGCCACGCCGCGACGGCTGCTGGCGGGACTGGCGGCGACCCTGCGGCCGCGCCTCGACGATTGGGAACGCGAAGGGTTCGCCGGTGCACGCGAGGACTGGCTGGCGCGGGCCGCCGGCCGGGGCGCGCCGGCGGCACTGCGCGTCGGAGATCGGGCGGTGCAGGGCAAGCTCGTGGACGTCGACACCGCCGGGGCGCTGCGCCTGGAGCAGCCCGACGGTACGGTGGCGACGTTCTCGGCCGGTGAGATCGTGCTCGGATAGGCGGCGCGCAACGGGCTGGCTCAAGCGTGCCCCGAAGGCTAAAAGAGCGCGGGCTGTGCGAGCGTTCATCACACGAGCGGATTTGGAGGCATGCTTCTCGCCATCGACGTCGGGAACACGAACACCGTGTTCGCGCTCTATCGCGGCGACGATCTGGTCGGGCAATGGCGCCTGTCGACCAATCGCGACCGCACGGCCGAGGAATATGCGGCGGCGCTGATCCAGCTGATGCGGCTCAAAGGCTATTCCCACGAGCAGGTCGGGGCGGTGGTGATCTCCAGCGTCGTGCCGCAGGCGGTGATCGGCCTGCGCTGGATGAGCCGCGACTTCTTTGGCTGCCGCGCCTTCGTGGTCGGCGAGGACCTGGAATACCCGATCAAGATCAACCTGAACAACCCGCGCGAGGTCGGGGCGGATCGGGTGGTCAACGCGCTTGCCGCGCGCAAGCGCTATTCGCCGCCGCTCATCATTGTCGATTTCGGTACCGCCACCACCTTCGACGTGGTGAACGACGAGGGTAGCTACTGCGGCGGAGCGATCGCGCCGGGCATCAACCTGTCGCTCGAGGCGCTGCACCGGGCGGCGGCGAAGCTGCCCCGAATAGCCGTCGAGCCGCCGGAGAACGTCATCGGCACCTCGACCGTCTCGGCCATGCAGTCGGGCGTGTTCTGGGGCTATGTCGGGCTGATCGAGGGCCTGATCGGGCGGATCCAGGCCGAATTCGGCCAGCCGATGACCGTCATTGCCACCGGCGGTCTGGCGCCGCTGTTCGCCAAGCGCTGCCCGGCTCTGCAACACATCGACCGTGACCTGACCATGGCCGGTCTGCTCGAAATGTACGCGATCAATCGCGATTTGATCCGGTCCGGAAAGGGACAGAACGCGTGAAGTTTACCGATCTGCGGTTCGTGCCGCTGGGCGGCGTCGGCGAGATCGGCGTGAATGCCTATCTCTATGGCCAGGGCGGCCGCTGGCTGATGGTCGATCTGGGGCTGGGCTTTCCCGACGACCGACTGCCGGGCGTGGACATCGTGCTCCCGGACTTGCGCTTCATCGAGGAGCAGCGGGCGTTCCTCGACGGGCTGATCCTCACCCATGCACACGAGGATCATCTCGGTGCCGTCCCCTATCTCTGGCCGCGTCTGGGCTGTCCGATCTGGTGCACCCGGTTCACCGCCGCCGTCCTGCGCGCCAAGCTGTCGGAGACCGACTTCGCTCGCGACGTGCCGATCCGTATCGTCGAGCCGAACCAGCCGTTCGAGGTCGCCGGCATCACCTGCCGCTTCATCCACGTCACCCACTCCATTCCGGACGCGAACGCACTGGTGCTGGAGACCAGCTTCGGTCGCCTGCTGCACACTGGAGACTGGAAGCTCGATCCGGCGCCGTTGGTAGGCGCGAAAACGGATGCCGACGCGCTCGAGGATCTGGGCAAGGAAGGGGTGCTGGCCATCCTGTGCGACAGCACCAACGTGCTTTCGCCCGGCACCTCGGGCTCAGAGGCGGAGGTGCGCGACAGCCTCACGCAGCTGATCGCGCAACAGCCCAACCGGGTGGTGCTGACCAGCTTCTCCTCCAACGTGGCGCGGCTGGAGACGGCGATGCTTGCCGCCCGGGCCGCCGGTCGCGAACTGTTCGTGGTCGGCCGCTCGATGCGGCGGATGATCGATGCGGCGCGCGAGGTCGGCTATCTGCAGAACGTGCCGCCGATCCGCGACGAGCGTGAGGCGGCGCTGCTGCCGAGGCGCAAGGTGCTATATCTCTGTACCGGCAGCCAGGGTGAGGCTCGCAGCGCCCTGACCAGGATCGCAGCGGGCCAGCATCAGCGGGTGCATCTTGAGCCGGGCGACACGGTGATCTTCAGCGCCAAGATCATTCCGGGCAACGAGCGGACGCTCTACAATCTCCATAACCAGCTGGTCCGCTCCGGGATCGAGGTGATCACCGAAGGCGACCATTTCGTTCATGTCTCGGGCCATCCCTGCCGCGACGAACTCGAGCAGATGTACCGTTGGATCAAGCCCAGGATTGCCGTGCCGGTCCACGGCGAGGCCCGCCATCTGCACGCGCATCAGCGCTTGGCACAGCAGATGGGCGTGGCCCATGCGATGCTGATCGAGAACGGCGACGTGCTGAGGCTGGCGCCCGGCGCGCCCGAGATCATCGGCGAGGTCCCGGTGGGGCGGATGGTGGCCGAGAGCGACGGCTTGGTCGGGACCGGGGACGAATTGTTCAAGACCCGCCGGCGCCTGATGAACCACGGCACCATCCTCGTGGGCTTGGTTCTGGACGAGCATGGCAGCGTCCTGGCGCCGCCTCAGCTCACACCGGTGGGTGCCGTCGAACTGGAGAGCTTCGGTGAGCGACGCGAGCGGGCGGCCGAGAGGGTCACGGACGCGATCGAGGAGCTGAGCGACGTGGCCGTTCGCGACGACGAGCGCATCCGCGAGGCGGCCCGTGGCGCCGTGCGGCAGTCTCTCGACCTGCCGCGCCAGCGACGCCCGATCGTCGAGGTGCAGATCACGCGGCTGGGTCCGGACGTCCTGGCCGCTTTCGAGCCGGAGGAGGAGACCGTTCCATGATCGGCCGCCTGAATCACGTCGCCATCGCGGTGCCCGACATCGCCGCGGCGGCAAGACAGTACCGGGATGTGCTCGGGGCCGAGATCTCCGCGATCGAGGACCAGCCGGAGCATGGCGTGCAGACGGTGTTCATCGCCCTGCCCAACACCAAGATCGAGCTTCTCGGCGCGTTGGGGGAAAATTCGCCGATCGCCGGCTTCCTCGAGAAGAACCCGGCGGGCGGCATCCACCATGTCTGCTATGAAGTCGACGACATCCTGGCGGCGAGCGAGCGCCTCAAGGGTCACGGCGCACGGGTCCTGGGTAGCGGCGAGCCCAAGATCGGAGCTCACGGCAAGCCGGTGCTGTTCCTCCACCCCAAGGACTTCAACGGTACGCTGGTCGAACTAGAGCAGGCATGAACACGGCCGGGGCACTGGTCACCTTCATCGTAACTTGGTGGCTGATCTTCTTCATGGCGCTGCCGTTCGGTGCCGCGCCGGATCCCGAACCGCAGCGTGGGAATGTCGAAAGCGCGCCGGCCCGCCCGCGCCTGCTGCTCAAGGCCGCCATCACCACCGTGCTGGCTGCTCTCGCCACCTGGGGCATCGCCTGGTTCATCGCCAGCGGCATCGTCGACCTGCGGCCCCAATAATCGGTACAGGGCGCACCGGGCGCACCCAGGAGACGAACATAGGCAAATGTTCGTGATCTCACAGTAGAATGAACACTTCGTAATCCGACGTACTGCATCTTGGTACGACTAATGGCAGGGTCCCTCTTGCGGCATCGGCATCCGAACTCTATGTAAACGGTGTGTCGGAGGCATTTTTCCCTCCGCACTCGACTTGAGGCGTTTCCTCCCATTTGGAGCCGCGGTTTCGTACCGCGGCTCTTTTCTGTTGGCGTACACAATCCCAGGTTGGAGCGCTTGCGGGAGACCATGCCTGGTCCTGCTGCGGCCTCAGCTGGCTTTCACGTTGCTCTGGCGCATGGCCCTGCCTATGGTGCGGCCGCCGTCAATTCAGGGGCGATGTGCCGCCGATGCGCCTTTCCCGCTACTTTCTGCCCGTGCTCAAGGAGGCTCCGGCCGAGGCCGAGATCGTCTCCCACAAGCTGATGCTGCGCGCGGGCATGATCCAGCAGCTTTCCGCCGGCATCTACAACTGGCTGCCTCTAGGCTTTGCCGTCCTGCAGAAGGTGGAGCAGATCGTCCGCGAGGAGATGAACGCGGCCGGGGCGATCGAGATCATGATGCCGACGATCCAGCCGGCCGATCTCTGGCGCGAGAGCGGTCGCTACGAGGCCTACGGCAAGGAGATGCTGCGCATCCAGGATCGGCACGAGCGGGACATGCTCTACGGGCCGACCAACGAGGAGAACGTCACCGACATCTTCCGGCGGCACGTCAAGAGCTACCGCCAGCTGCCGCTGAACCTCTACCATATCCAGTGGAAGTTCAGGGACGAGATCCGGCCCCGATTCGGCGTGATGCGCGGCCGCGAGTTCCTGATGAAGGACGCCTACAGCTTCGATGTCGATCACGATGCGGCACGCCGCGCCTACGACAACATGTTCCTGGCCTACCTGCGCACCTTCAAGCGCATGGGCCTGACCGCCATTCCGATGCAGGCCGAGACCGGCCCGATCGGCGGCAACATGAGCCACGAGTTCCAGATCCTGGCCCAGACCGGCGAGAGTGCGGTCTATTACGACGCCGCGTTCGAGCAGATCGATTTCACCTCCCAGGACCTCGAGCCCGGGCGGCTCAAGGCGCTCTACGCCGCCGCGGACGACAAGCACGATCCGGCGGCCTGCCCCATTCCCGCCGACCGCCTGCGCTCGGGCCGCGGCATCGAGGTCGGCCACATCTTCCATTTCGGCACCAAGTACTCCAAGGCCATGGGCGCCTCGGTCATGGCCGCGGACGGCAGCGAGGTGCCGGTCGAGATGGGCTCCTACGGCATCGGCGTGTCGCGCCTCGTGGGTGCGCTGATCGAGGCGTTCCATGACGACAAGGGCATCGTCTGGCCGGAAAGCGTGGCCCCGTTCAGGATCGGCCTGGTCAATCTGCGCCCCGACGATGCCACCACCACCGCGCTCGCTGAGGATCTTTATGGCCGTCTGCACGCCCTGGGCGTCGAGGTGCTGATGGACGATCGGGACGAGCGCGCCGGCGTCAAGTTCGCCACCATGGAGCTGATCGGCCTGCCCTGGCAGGTGGTGGTCGGCCCCCGTGGTGCTGCCGACGACAGGGTCGAGCTGAAGAACCGGGCGACCGGCGAGAAGGAGGACATCTCGGCGGTGATGCTCGTGGAGCGCTTCGCCCCCTGATGGCCTTCGGTCGCTTCGAGCGCCTGGTCGCCTGGCGGTATCTGCGGCCGACCAGGGGCGAAGGGTTCATCTCGGTCATCGCCGGCTTTGCCCTGGTCGGAATCGCGCTCGGGGTCGGCACTCTGATCGTGGTTCTGGCCGTCATGAACGGCTTTCGCGCCGAGCTGCTGGGCCGGGTGCTGGGGGTGAACGGCCACGCCACCGTCATCAGCGGGCCGGCGGGCATTCCCAACTTCGACGGCTTGGTGGCCGAACTGCATGGCGCTCCGGGGCTGGTCGGTGTCATGCCCTATGTCGAGGGGCAGGTGATGGCCAGCGCCAACGGCGTGGCATCCGGTGCCCTGGTGCGGGGCGTGCGCGCCGCCGATCTCGCCGAGCGCGGCGTGTTCGCGGGCAACATCCGTGACGGCTCGCTGGTCGCGCTCGGCACGCCGGGCACTGCGGCCATCGGCACCCGCATGGCCGAGCGGATGGGGCTCCGAGTCGGCAGCCAGATCACGCTCATCTCACCCAAGGGCGCGGCCACCGCCCTCGGCAGTGTGCCCCGGATCAAGACCTTCACCGTCGGCGCGGTGTTCGAGGTCGGGATGTACGAGTACGACAACAGCTTCGTCTACATCCCGCTCGCCGACGCCCAGGCTTACTTTCAGCTCCCGGACCGCGTGAACGCGGTGGAGATCCTGGTCGACGACCCGGAGCGGATCGGCGGCTACCGGCACGAAATCCTGTCGCGCCTGGGCGGCGATCTGCGGCTGGTCGATTGGCAGCAGCTCAACTCGCACTTCTTCGCCGCGCTGCAGGTCGAGCGGAACGTGATGTTCCTGATCCTGACCCTGATCATCCTGGTGGCCGCGTTCAACATCATCACCGGGATCACCATGCTCGTGAAGAGCAAGGGGCGCGACATCGCGATCATGCGCTCGATGGGGGCCACCCGCGGCGCGATCCTCCGGGTCTTCTTCCTGAGCGGCGCTTCCATCGGCATCGTCGGCACCATGGTCGGGTTTCTGCTCGGGCTCGCCTTTTCGCTCAACATCGACGCGATCCGCCGCGGCCTCGAGAGCCTGCTCGGCGCCGAACTCTGGTCGGCTGAGATCCGCTTCCTGTCGCAGCTACCGGCCCGGGTCGAGGCCGGCGACGTGATCAGCGTCGTCGCCATGGCCCTGATCCTGTCCTTCCTGGCCACGATCTACCCGGCTTGGCGGGCGGCACGGCTCGATCCGGTCGAGGCCCTGCGCTATGAGTGAAGCGGCGCCGGTTCTGGCGCTGCAGGGAATCCGCCGCCGGTTCGTCCAGGGTCAGGCCGTGCTCGACGTGCTTCAGGGCATCGATCTGGTGATGGCACGCGGCACCATCGCGGCGCTGGTCGGCCCGTCGGGTACTGGTAAGTCGACCCTCCTGCATATCGCCGGCCTTCTCGAGCGGCCCAGCGCCGGCCAGGTCTCGATCGAAGGGCGCGCTTGCAATGGCCTCGGCGATACGGAGCGGACGCGGCTGCGGCGGGAGCGGATTGGCTTCGTCTACCAGTTCCACCATCTCCTGCCGGATTTCACCGCTCTCGAGAACGTGGCCATGCCGCAGCTCATCGCCGGGCGGACCAGGCACGAGGCCGAGGCGGCCGCGACGGCGTTGCTCGGCCGCCTCGGCTTGGCCGCCCGGCTCGATCACCGGCCGGCGAGGCTCTCCGGCGGCGAGCAGCAACGCGTGGCGATCGCCAGGGCGTTGGTCAACGAACCGGGCCTGATCCTGGCCGACGAGCCGACCGGCAACCTCGATCCGCACACCGCGGGCGAGGTGTTCGCGATTCTGCTCGACGTCGTCCGCGCAACGGGCACGGCAGCGCTGGTAGCCACCCACAATCCGGAACTCGCCGCGCGCATGGACGCGACCTTCCGCCTGGCCGAGGGGCGCGTCGAGCCGCTGCCAGGGGCCCCTTGAGGCTCTTTCGGTCGCGGCCGGTGTTTCGACGTGCTCGCCGGCGAGGAAACTGTGGATAGGTTGTCTCGCGCGATTGTCTCGTACCCCGGCAGCAGGTGTAGGCTGTAGGCCCATTGGAAATTCGAGGCCGCATGTTCCACGCCGAGTTCGTCCATCTGCGGGTCCGGTCCGCCTTCTCGTTGCTGCAGAGCACGGTGCGGGTCGATGCGCTGGCCAAGGCCTGCCGTGCGGCTGCGATGCCGGCGGTGGCGGTGACCGACGACGCCAACCTGTTCGTGGTGATGCAGTTCTGCGCCGCGGCCAAGAAGGCGGGAGTCCAGCCCATCGTCGGGGCGATGGTGGCCCTGGCGCCGCTGGAGGCGCTGCCCCGCACGCCGGGTCGCCCGGCACCGGCGGAACATGTCGTCCTGCTGGTCAAGGACGCCACAGGCTACGCCAACTTGCTGCGCCTGCTCAGCCGTGCCTGGGTGAACGCGGAGCCCGGCGCCGAGATCCGCATCGCCCTGGAGGATTTGGCGACTTTGAGCGCAGGCCTGATCTGCCTCTCCGGCGGGCCTGCTGGACCGGTAGGCACCGCACTCCGACGAGGCGACGCGAAACTGGCACATCGGATCCTCGGTGAGTTGCAGGCGGCCTTCGGCGACCGCCTGTATCTGGAACTGGTCCGCCATGGCGTGCCCGAGCACGATGCGGTCGAGCCTGCCATGCTCGATCTCGCCTATGCGCTGGATATTCCGCTGGTCGCCACCAACGACGTCCATTTCCTCGAGGCTGCCGGCTACGACGCCGTCGATGCGCTGGTGTGCATCGCCGAGGGCGCCCAGGTGGCGCAAGAGGATCGGCGCCGCCTGACCGTCGAGCACCGGTTCAAGAGCGCGGCGGAGATGGTCGAGCTGTTCGCCGACGTGCCGGAGGCGATCGCCAATACGCTGGCGATCGCCCGGCGCTGCGCCTTCATGGCGCCGGCGCGCGAGCCGATCCTGCCGACCTTCGCCGCCGACGAGGAGGCGGAGATGCGGCGCCAGGCGGCCGAGGGGCTGGAACGCCGGCTGGCGACGGTGGTCTGGCGGCCGGAGATGGACGCGGCCGAGCGTGAGGCCGTGGCCGGGCCGTACCGCGAGCGCCTCGCCTACGAGCTCGACGTCATCGCCCAGATGAAGTTCCCGGGCTATTTCCTCATCGTCTCCGACTTCATCAAGTGGGCCAAGGCCAACGGCGTGCCGGTCGGGCCCGGTCGCGGCTCGGGTGCGGGCTCGGTCGTCGCCTGGAGCCTGGACATCACCGATCTCGATCCGCTCCGCTTCGGCCTGCTGTTCGAGCGCTTCCTCAATCCGGAACGGGTGTCGATGCCGGACTTCGACATCGACTTCTGCGAGGATCGGCGCGGCGAGGTGATCGCCTATGTCCGCGATCGCTACGGTGCCGACCGGGTGGCGCAGATCATCACCTTCGGCACGCTCCAGGCGCGTGCCGCATTGCGCGACGTCGGCCGTGTCCTCGGCTTGCCTTTCGGTCTGGTCGACCGGATCTGCAAGCTGGTGCCGCACAATCCCGCCAATCCGGTGACGCTGGCGCAGGCGATCGAGCTCGAGCCGCGCCTCAAGGATGCGCGTGACGATGAGGCCGGGGTCGCCCGGATGATCGACATCGCACTGCAGCTCGAAGGCCTGCCGCGCAACGCTTCGACCCACGCCGCCGGCGTCGTCATCGGCGACCGCCCGCTCGAGGAGCTGGTGCCGCTCTACCGTGATCCCAGGGCGCTGATGCCCTCGACCCAGTTCAACATGAAGGACGTCGAGAAGGCCGGCCTGGTGAAGTTCGACTTCCTGGGCCTGTCCACGCTGACCATGCTCGAACATGCCGAGCGCCTGGTGAACGAGCGTGGCGTCGAGCTGTCGCTGGCGGCGCTGCCGCTGGATGATCCGGCCAGCTACGAACTGCTGTCGCGGGCCGAGACGCAAGGCGTGTTCCAGCTGGAATCGGCGGGAATGCGCGATGCCTTGCGCAAGCTCAGGCCCGACAGCTTCGAGGACATCATCGCCATGGTGTCGCTCTACCGGCCAGGCCCGATGGACAACATCCCGCGCTACACCAATGTCAAGCATGGGCTCGAGGACCCCAGCTATCTGCACCCGCTGCTCGAATCCATCCTGGCCGAAACCAATGGCGTGATCATTTACCAGGAACAGGTGATGGAGATCGCCAAGCAGCTCTCCGGCTACACGCTCGGCGGCGCCGATCTCCTCCGTCGCGCCATGGGCAAGAAGATCAAGGCGGAGATGGACGCGCAGCGCGAGGTGTTCGTGGAGGGTGCCGCAGGCCGCGGCGTCGATCCCAAGCTCGCCGACACGATCTTCGACGCGGTGGCCAAGTTCGCGTCCTACGGCTTCAACAAGAGCCATGCCGCCGCCTACGCACTGCTCGCCTACCATACGGCGTGGCTCAAGGCGAACCATCCGGTCGAGTTCTTCGCGGCTGCGATGACCACCGAATGTGCGAACCAGGAGAAGCTCGCGGCCTACCGTCAGGAAATGCGCC
The DNA here is from genome assembly GCA_963720725.1 of uncultured Alphaproteobacteria bacterium. GTDB lineage: Bacteria > Pseudomonadota > Alphaproteobacteria > Geminicoccales > Geminicoccaceae > Benzoatithermus. The sequence continues at coordinate 315,455 of CAVRGN010000011.1, read as the reverse complement.
AGCGCGGAATCCCCCTCTATCCGCCGGACGTGAACCACTCCCATGCCCGGTTCGTCGTCGAGGATGGCGCGCAGGGTGCCGGCGTCCGCTACGCCCTGGCGGCGATCAAGGGGGTGGGTGGCGCTGCGACCGAAACGCTGGCGCAGGAGCGCGCCGCCGGTGGACCGTTCCGCGATCTCCCCGACCTCATGGCGCGCGTCGGCACGCGGGTCATCAACAAGCGCCTCCTCGAGAGCCTCGCCCGGGCAGGCGCGCTCGATGGGCTCGAACCCAATCGGCGGCGGATCGTCGAAGGCGCCGAGGCCCTCTTGCGCTACGCCGCCGCGGCGGCCGATGCGGCTCAGAGCGATCAGGTCAGCCTGTTCGGCGGCAGCGGTGCTGCGCAGGTGGCCAAGCCGCACCTGCCCACATCGGAGGACTGGCCGGCCTTGGAACGGCTGCAGATGGAGTTCGACGTGCTGGGCCTGTTCCTGTCGGCGCATCCCCTGGACGGCTACCGCACCGCGCTGCAGCGCCTGAACGTCGTCACCGGCGACCGGCTGCGGCAGATCGCCGGGGAGGGCGGCCGCTTCCGGGTCGCGGGCGTGATCGCCAGCAAGCAGGAGCGCGTCACCGAGCGCACCCGCCTCGTGCGCCTGATCGTCTCCGACCACACCGCACAGTTCGAGGTCACCGCCTTCAGCGAGCTGATGGGTCAGGCGCGCGACCTGTTGGACGGCACGGCACCGCTCTATTTCGAGGTCGACGCCCGGGTCGACGGCGACAATCTCCGGCTTACCGCCCAGCGTATCCAGAAGCTCGACGAGGTGGTCGACATGGCCCGCGCCGCGGTCGAGATCACGCTGGCCGCACCCAATGTCGCGATGCGTCTGCGGGACATGCTGCAGCGACAGTCGGCGAACGGCGCCCGCGTTCGCTTGGTGGTGCCGGTCCCGGGCGCCGAGGACGCGATCCTGGCGCTGCCCGAGGACTTCGTGCTGGCGAGCGGGCAGAGGCTCGATGTGGAGCGGCTGGCCGGTGTCGTGGCGGTGCGCGACGTCGCGCTGCTGAACTGAGCGCGGCTGTCATGGCCTTAACGAGCGGTCCAGTTGCCGTGATCGGCGCGGGTATGGCCGGAGCCGCATGTGTGCGGGCGCTGGCCGACTACGGCATGGCGGTGCGGGTGTTCGACAAGGGGCGTTCAGTCGGCGGCCGGTTGGCACAGCGGCGCACACCCGCCGGGACGTTCGATCACGGCGCCCAATATCTGGGCGCGCGCGATCCGGAGTTCGCGAAACAAGTCACCGCATGGCGCGAGCGCGGGCTGGTGGCCGATTGGCCGGAGGCTGCGAACGCCGCTGGCCGACCGGTTACGGTCGGCGTTCCGGCCATGAATGCGCCGGTCAAGGCACTGCTCGATGGATTGTCGGTCGATACTGGATTCCGTGTCGCCGCGCTTGTCCAACTAGGCGACGGTTGGGCGGTGAGGGGCGAGGGTGGTGCGACGCAGGGTCCGTTCGCGGCCGTCCTGTTGGCCGTGCCGGCAGCACAGGCGGTTCAGCTCTTGGAGACCGCGGGACCGGAACGGGCGGTGTCATTGATCCTGCGCCTCGGCGGGGTGCGGATGGCGCCTTGCTGGTCGCTGCTGGTGGCATTCGAGGAGGGGTTGGCGCTCGAAGCGCCCGCATTGCGGCTCGACGGTACCCTTGCCTGGGCCGCGCGCAACGGCAGCAAGCCCGGCCGAGGCGGAGGCGAATGCTGGACCGTTCATGCGGGACCGGCCTGGTCCGCCGAGCATCTGGAGCGTTCGCCCGATGCGATCGCACCCGAACTGCTCGCGGCGTTCGCCGCCGAAACCGGCATCGCCCTGCCGACGCCGAGCTACCTGGCGGCACATCGCTGGCGTTACGCGCTGGTCGAGCGGCCGCTCGGCGACAGCTGCATCTGGGACCCGGCCATGCAGCTCGGCCTGTGCGGCGACTGGTGCATCGGGCCGCGGATCGAGGCCGCCTGGTTGTCGGGTCGCGCCATGGCGGCCGCACTTGCCAACGGCCGGGGCGCACGGTAGAGAGGCGCCACCTCACACGCGGGCGGCAGGCGTGAGCCTTGCCTCTGTCCGGTGGCCGACCCCCTAGCGTCGGTCCACTTCCCGCGGCGGAACAACCGGTACAGGATCGTTCGATGGCTTTCCCGACCTACACCATGCGCCAGCTGCTCGAGGCTGGCGTACACTTCGGCCACCAGACGCGGCGCTGGAACCCGCTGATGGCCCCCTACATCTTCGGCATCCGCAACGGCGTCCACATCCTCGACCTCACCCAGACCGTGCCGACGCTGCACCGGGCGCTGGCGGCCTTGCGCGAGGTCGCTGCCAATGGCGGACGCGTCTTGTTCGTCGGCACCAAGCGCCAAGCCCAGGAGCCGGTCGCGACGGCAGCCCAGCGCTGCGGCCAATATTACGTCAACCACCGCTGGCTCGGCGGCATGCTGACCAACTGGAAGACGATCTCGCAATCGATCAAGCGCCTGCGCGAGCTCGAGACCCAGTTTGCCGACCCGGCGACCCAGCAGGGCTTCACCAAGAAGGAGCTGCTCAACCTGAGCCGCGAGCGGGACAAGCTCGAGCGCGCCCTGGGCGGCATCAAGGACATGGGCGGCCTGCCGGACATCCTGTTCGTGATCGACACGAACAAGGAGGAAATCGCGGTCCAGGAGGCCACCAAGCTGGGTGTGCCGGTGGTCGCGGTGCTCGACAGCAACAGCGATCCGCGCAAGATCCGCTATCCGTTCCCGGGCAACGACGATGCGAGCCGGGCGATCAACCTCTACTGCGATCTCGCGGTCGCCGCCGTGCTCGACGGTATCCAGGCCGAGATGTCGGCGTCGGGCATCGATGTCGGCGAGATCGAGGATCTGGGCGAGATCGAGGAATTGCCGGAGCTGCCCGAGGTCGCGGCAGCAGAGGTGCCGGCAGTCGCCGAGGAGGCTGCACCGGCCCAGCCCAACTGAGGCTGGATCGGACCGCGGCAGACATGAGGAACAGTTGAGCATGGCCGAGATCACGACTGCTCTGGTCAAGGAGCTGCGCGAGCGCACCGGCGCCGGCATGATGGACTGCAAGCGCGCACTGGGCGAGGCCGCGGGCGACGTCGAGGCGGCGACGGACTGGTTGCGCAAGAAGGGCTTGGCGGCCGCGGCCAAGAAAGCCAGCCGGGTGACCAGCGAGGGCTTGATCGGCATGGCGCTCTCGGGCACCGCCGGCGCCTTGGTCGAGATCAACGCCGAGACCGACTTCGTGGCGCGCAACGAGAGCTTCCAGGAGCTGGTCCGGCGGGTCGCGGCGCTGGCGCCGGCCGCCAAGGGCGACCTCGACGCGCTCAAGGCGATGCGGATCGAAGCCACGGGCCGCACGGTCGAGGAGGAGGTCACCCAGGCGATCGCGGTGATCGGCGAGAACATCAACCTGCGCCGGACCGCCTATCTGGAAGTCGCGCACGGTGCCGTGGCCGGCTACCTCCACAATCAGCTCTCGCCCGGGCTCGGCAAGCTCGGCGTGCTGGTGGCGCTCGCCTCCACGGGTGATTCGACCCGCGTCGCCGATGCCGGCAAGCAACTGGCCATGCATATCGCCGCGACCAACCCGCAGGCGGTGACCGCGGACCGGATCGATCCCGCCATGGTCGAGCGTGAGAAGGCCATCTTTGCCGACCAGGCCCGAGCCTCGGGCAAGCCCGAGAACATCATCGAGAAGATGGTCGAGGGTCGGCTCCGCAAGTTCTACGAGGAGGCCGTCCTGCTCGAGCAGGTGTTCGTGGTCGACACGGACAAGCGGGTCAAGGAGGCGGTCCAGGCCGCTGCCAAGGACGCGGGGGCGGGCATCGAGGTAGTGGCTTTCGTGCGGATGGCCCTCGGGGAGGGCGTCGAAAAGGGCGGCGACGATTTCGCGGCCGAGGTGGCGCAGCTGGCCGGCGTCTGAGGCCGACGGGAACGCGGCCGCTCGGCCGCTCAAGCAACACGGAGCCCGGCCATGTCGGAGAGCCAACCCCCCGGGTCCCGGTATCGCCGGGTCCTGCTCAAGATGTCGGGTGAGGCGCTGCTCGGCGATGGCGAGTACGGCCATGACCGCCGCGTGCTCCGCCAGCTGGCCGACGACTGCGCCGCCGTCCAAGCGTTGGGGGTGCAACTCTGCGTCGTGATCGGTGGTGGCAACATCATCCGGGGCAGCACGCTGGCGGCCGCCGGCGTCGAGCGCTCGACCGCGGACTACATGGGCATGCTGGGCACGGTCATCAACGCGCTGGCGGTCCAGAGCGTGATCGAGCACCAGACCGGCATTCCGACCCGGGTCATGTCGGCGATCCCGATGTCGGCCGTGTGCGAGCCCTACATCCGGCGCCGCGCCGTGCGTCACCTGGAGAAGTCGCGGATCGTGATCTTCGCCGCCGGAACCGGCAATCCCTACTTCACCACCGACACCGCCGCCGCGCTGCGGGCGGCCGAGCTCGATTGCGACGCCATCTTGAAGGGTACGCAGGTCGATGGCGTCTACTCCGCCGACCCGCGCCGCGACCCGGAGGCGCGCCGCTACGAGCGCCTGACCTATCTCGACGTCCTGGCGCGTGATCTGAAGGTCATGGACGCCTCGGCCATCTCCCTGGCGAGGGAGAGCAGCATTCCCATCATCGTCTTTTCCGTGCATGCTCCGGGCTCGTTCGCACGGGTTCTGCGGGGCGAGGGTCCGCACACCATCATCAGCGAGGAGGCGGCGTCATGAGCGGCGGGCAGCCCGACCTGGCGGATCTCGGTAAGCGCATGGACAGTGCGCTGGAGGTCTTGCGCAAGGAACTGCAGGGCCTGCGCACGGGTCGCGCCAGTGCCAGCCTGCTCGAGCCGATCGTGGTTGAAGCCTACGGTTCCGAGATGCCGCTGACCCAGGTCGGCACGGTCAATGTCCCCGAGCCCCGCATGCTCACGGTGCAGGTCTGGGACCGCGGGCTGGTGAAGGCGGTGGAAAAAGCGATCCGCAACAGCTCGCTCGGCCTCAATCCATCGGTCGACGGCCAGCTGCTGCGGGTGCCGTTGCCCGAGCTGACCCAGGACCGGCGCACCGAGCTGGTCAAGGTTGCGCACAGGTACGCCGAGCAGACCCGCGTCGCCGTCCGCAACGTCCGGCGCGATGGCATGGACCAGCTCAAGCGCATGGAAAAGGACGGCGACATCTCGCAGGACGAGCACAAGCAGTGGTCCGACGAGGTGCAGAAGCTCACCGACAAGCACATCGAGGCCATCAATCAGCTCCTGGAGCATAAGGAAAAGGACATCCTGCAGGTCTGATGGTGGCAAAGCGTGCGTAGCGAGCCCCTGGTCCGCGACGCGGAGGACGCCGCGCCGCCACAGCACGTCGCCATCATCATGGACGGCAATCGGCGCTGGGCCCGCTCGCGCGGCATGCCGCCCACCTACGGCCACCGGCGCGGCGCGGAAGCTGTTCGGCGCGCGGTCGAGGCCTGCGCCAAGGAAGGCATCCGTTATCTCACCTTGTTCGCGTTCTCCTCGGAGAACTGGCGACGGCCGGCCAGTGAGGTGGGCGACCTCATGGACCTGCTCCGGGTCTATTTTCGCCGTGAGCTCAACGATTTGTGCCGTAACGGCATCCAGCTGCGGGTGATCGGCGATCGGACCGGTCTGCCGGAGGACATTCGCGAGCTGATCGAGGAGACCGAGGCGCTCAGCCGCGACAATCAGCGCGTCATCGTGGTCATGGCCCTCAACTATGGCAGCCGTCGCGAGATCGCGGAGACCGCGCGCCGGCTCGCCACGGATGTGCTGGCCGGCCGGCTCGATCCCGCTCTGATCGACGAGCGCATGTTCGCGAATCACCTCAGCACCGGGGGCATTCCCGATCCGGACCTGCTGATCCGGACCAGCGGCGAGCAGCGGATCAGCAATTTCCTGCTCTGGCAGCTGGCCTACACCGAGCTGGTGTTCCTGCCGCTGGCTTGGCCCGACTTCGGCGAAGATCACTTGCGCGACGCGCTGCGCGAGTTCCACCGGCGTGAGCGGCGGTATGGCGCTTCAGCAGGCTAGGGCCTTCGACCCGGCGCTGCGCCAGCGGATCGTCTCGAGCCTCGTTCTGGCATCGGGCGCGCTCGTGGCGACCGCGGTCGGCGGGTGGCTGTTCGTCGCCATGGTCCTGGTGTCGGTGGTCATCATGGCTGGGGAGTGGTCGCGCCTCGCGACGGAGGTGCCGGCGCCGCGCACGCTGCTGGTCTTGTCCACCGCCGCTGTCCCGGTGTTGGCCATCCTGGTCCTGGCGGCCGGCCGGCCGCTCCTGGGCGTGGCGTTCCTCTTGGTCGGGGCCTTTCTGCTCGTGGCCGCCAGTGCGGTGGCGTCGAGATGGCCGCCGCTGCGCGCGGCCGGTGGTGCTCTCTATGTCGGCGTGCCCGCTCTGGCGCTGGTCTGGCTACGCGGTGCCGTGCCCGGCGGCATGCAGCACCTGGTCTGGCTGCTCTTGGTGGTGTGGGCTACCGACATCTGCGCCTATCTGGTCGGGCGATCGATTGGCGGACCGAAGCTGGCACCCCGGGTCAGCCCGGGCAAGACCTGGTCCGGCCTTGCGGGCGGTGTCGCCGGTGCCGCACTCGTCGGTGCCGTCGCGGCCCAGGCGTTGGGCGCGGGCCACTGGTTCGCCGCCGCAGTCGGCGGGGGTCTCGCTGTCATCGGCCAGCTGGGCGACCTGTTCGAGTCGGCATTGAAGAGGCGGGCGGGAGTCAAGGACAGCGGCCATCTGATTCCCGGCCATGGCGGGCTGCTCGATCGCATCGACGGGCTGGTCTTCGCGGCGCCTGCCTTCGCGGGCATGGTCTGGCTGGGCCTGAGCTGGGGGGCTGTGCGCTGAGCGGTCCGGTGGCACCATCGCCGCAGCGGCCGCGGCGCATCACCATCCTGGGCGCCACCGGCTCGATCGGCCGCAGCACCCTGGCACTGGTGGCCGAGCAACCGGAGAGCTACCGCGTCGAGGCGGTGACCGGCTTCTGCCAAGTCGACGCCCTGGCGGCGGCCGCCCGCGCATGCGGCGCCCGGCTTGCGGTGATCGGCGAGCCGGACCGCTACGCAGCGCTCAAGGCGGCGCTTTCCGGAAGCGGAATCGAGGTGGCTGCCGGCGCCAGGGCGCTCGAGGAGGCGGCGGAGCGGCCCGCCGAATGGGTGATGGCGGGAATCGTCGGCGCCGCCGGCCTGCGGCCGACCCTGGCGGCGGTCCGTCGAGGTGCGATGGTGGCGCTGGCGAACAAGGAATGCCTGGTTTGCGCCGGCCACCTGTTCATGGGCGAAGTCCGGCGCCACGGCGCCCTGCTGCTGCCGGTGGACTCCGAGCACAACGCGATCTGGCAGGCGCTTGCGGGCAGCGACCGGGCCGGTGTCCGACGCCTGGTGCTGACCGCTTCCGGCGGGCCGTTCCGACGCTGGACCATGGCCGAAATGGCGCAGGCGACGCCGGCGCAGGCGGTGGCGCATCCGAAATGGTCCATGGGCGCCAAGATCAGCGTCGACAGCGCCACGATGATGAACAAGGGGTTGGAGATCATCGAGGCGCGACACCTGTTCGGGGTGGGAGAGGAATCGATCGACGTGGTCGTCCATCCCCAGTCGATCGTCCACAGTCTGGTCGCGTTCACCGACGGCTCGATGCTGGCACAACTCGGACGTCCCGACATGCGCATCCCAATCGCGTCGACGCTGGGCTGGCCGGGGCGGCTCGCGACGACAGCGCCCGATCTGGACCTGTGCGCCGGCTCCGCCCTGGAGTTCGAGCCGCCCGACCTTGAGCGCTTTCCGGCACTGGGCCTGGCCCGCGCCGCCTTGCGGCAGGGTGGAGCGGCACCCACTCTATTGAACGCTTCGAACGAGGCTGCCGTGGCGGCGTTCCTGGCGGGGCGAATTGGTTTTCTCGACATAGCGCGTACCGTGGGGTCCGTGCTGGAGCGGGTTGGCCCCGCGACCTGCGATGACCTCGATACGGTTCTCGCCTACGATGGCGAGGCCCGTCGTCTCACCCAAGAGCGGCTGGTGGGCATGGGCGGCATGCCCAATTCATGAGGGATATGGGGGCTTCATGCTCGCGACTGCCGTCCAATACCTGATTCCGTTCCTGATCGTCCTGTCCGTGGTCGTGTTCGTGCACGAGTTCGGGCACTATTGGGTGGCGCGCCGGGCCGGCGTGCGCATCGAGGTGTTCTCGATCGGCTTCGGGCCCGAGCTGTTCGGCCGCAACGACGCCCATGGCACGCGCTGGAAGTTCAGCGCCGTGCCCTTGGGCGGCTACGTGAAGATGCTGGGCGACGCGGATGCCGCCAGCGCCACCGTCGATGCCGCCCATGCCCGTGATCCCGACAGCTTCCCGAGCAAGAGCGTCTGGCAGCGGATGGCGATCGTGGCGGCGGGTCCGATCGCGAACTTCCTGTTTGCGATCGTGGCGTTGGCGATCCTGTTCGCCGCCGTCGGCCGGCCGTTCACGCCTGCCGATGTCGGCTCGGTGCAGGCCGACAGCCCGGCAGCCGCGGCGGGCCTGGAGCCCGGCGACCGCATCGTGGCGGTCGGCGGCGACCCGATTGCAAGCTTCGAGGAGTTGCAGGCGGAGGTATTCGCCAGCGAAGGCGAGCCCTTGGTGCTCTCGATCGACCGGGAGGGCCAGGCGCTGGACCTGACGGTGACGCCGACGATGCAGGGTGACACCGACCGGTTCGGCACCCAGCGCCAGGTATGGCGCATCGGCGTCAGCCGGCCGGGCGTCGAGTACCGGCGCAGCAGCCCGTTCCTCGCGCTGTTCGAAGCGGTGGGCGAGACCGGTCGCATGATCGGCGGCACGCTCCATGCCCTGGGCGAGATGGTCGTGGGCAAACGCGGCACCCAGGAGCTGGGCGGACCGTTGCGCATCGCCCAGATGTCGGGCCAGATCGCCCAGGACGGGTTCGTGCCCGCCTTGTGGTTCACCGCCGTCCTGTCGATCAATCTCGGTCTGATCAACCTGTTTCCCATTCCGATGCTGGACGGCGGTCATCTCGCGATGTACGGCATCGAGGCCGCGCGGGGCCGGCCACTCAACGAGCGCAGTCAGGAGATCGCCTTCCGCTTTGGGCTCGCCATGGTGTTGAGCCTGATGCTGTTCGCCACCTGGAACGACGTGGTGCAGTTCGGGTGGGTGGAGCGACTGCTCAATCTGATCTCGTAACTGGCGTGCCTTACGCGTCTCGGCTAAGAATTCACTTGAGCTGCTGACGCAACAAAGGTCGCTCATGACCCGTCTTTCCAGGCTGTCGCTGGTCGCAGCGGCGCTTTTGATCGCCCTGCTTCAGACCTGGGCGGGGGCCCATGCGCAGACCGGCGAGGTCATTCGCCGGATCCAGGTCGAGGGCAATCAACGGATCGAGCCCAGCACGGTCGAGAGCTATCTCGCGATCCGACCTGGTGAGGCATACGATCCGCAAAAGGTCGACGAATCGATCAAGAGCCTGTTCGCCACGGGCCTGTTCGACGACGTGACCATCCAGGCACAGGGCGACACCCTGGTGGTGCGGGTGGTCGAGAACCCGATCATCAACCGCATCGCCTTCGAGGGTAACAAGCGCCTGGATACCTCGGTGCTCGAGAGCGAAATCCAGCTCCGGCCCAGGGTGGTCTACACTCGCGCGCGCGTGCAGAACGCGGTCAATCGGATCCTGGAACTTTACCGCCGCAACGGCCGCTATGCCGCCAAGGTCGAGCCCAAGATCATCGAGCTCGACCAGAACCGGGTCGATCTCGTGTTCGAGATCACCGAAGGGCCGACCACCGGCGTCGGCGGCATCAGCTTCATCGGCAACAACGAATTCAGCGACAGCACACTGCGCGGCGTGATCCAGACCCGTGAGAGCGCTTGGTATCGTTTCCTCAGCACCGACGACACCTACGACCCCGATCGCGTCTCCTTCGACGAGGAATTGCTGCGGCGCTTCTACAACGCCCGGGGCTATGCCGACTTCCAGGTGGTGTCCGCCGTGGCCGAGCTGACCCCCGACGGCAAGGAGTTCTTCATCACCTTCACGCTCGAGGAAGGCCCGCAGTACCGGTTCGGCGACATCTCGGTGGAGACGACGCTGCGGGATCTGCAGACCGACGAGCTGATCGCGCTGGCCGAGACCTCCAAAGGCGACGTCTACGACGCGGACGAGGTCGAAGCGACGATCCAGGCCTTCACCGACGAGATCGGTCGCCTCGGCTACGCCTTCGTCGAGATCCAACCACTCCTCCGCCGCAACCCGGAGGAGCTGACGATCGATATCGTCTACCAAATCAACGAGGGCCAGAAAGTCTATGTCGAGCGGATCGACATCAGCGGCAATGTGCGCACCCTGGACCAGGTGATCCGCCGGGAGTTCCGCCTCGCCGAGGGCGACGCCTTCAACTCCGCACTTTTGCGGCGATCGCAACAGCGCCTGCGCAATCTCGGCTTCTTCGAGAGCGTCGACGTGACCACCGAGCAGGGCAGCTCGCCGGACCGCGTCATCATCAAGACCAAGGTGGTCGAACGGTCCACGGGCGAGCTGTCGTTCGGTGCCGGCTTCTCCACCCAGGACGGCGTGCTCGGCGACATCCGCCTCACCGAGCGCAATCTTCTGGGCAGGGGTCAGGATCTGCGCGCGAACTTCACCGTCTCGCAGCGGCGCCAGCAGATCGACTTCAGCTTCACCGAGCCATACTTTCTCGAGCGCGACCTTGCAGCCGGCTTCGACCTGTTCCGCTCGCGGACCGACTTCCAGCGTGAATCATCCTACGATGAGACCAGCACCGGCGGCACGCTGCGGCTGGGCTATCCGCTGACGGAGAATCTTCGCCACTCGGTGCGCTACACGCTGCGGGCGGACGAGATCCAGAACGTCGACGACGACGCATCGGTGTTCATCAAGGACGAGGAGGGAGAGCGCACCACCTCGCTGGTTGGCCAGACCTTCTCCTATGACCGCAGGGACGTCCGCTTCCTGCCGTCGGAGGGGTACTATATCCGCTTCGACCAGGACCTTGCCGGGCTCGGCTTCGACAATCGTTTCCTGCGCCACGAGCTGCGGCTGGAATATTACTATCCGATCTTCCCCGACGTCGTGTTCAACCTCAGCGGCAGCGCCGGTCATATCCTCGGCATCTTCGGCGAAGACGTGCACCTGTCGAACCGCTTCTTCATCGGCGGCGCCAACCTGCGCGGCTTCCAGTTCGGCGGCGTCGGGCCGCGTGACTCGGAAACCGACGACCGCCTCGGCGGCAACATGTACTATGTCGGCTCCGCCGAGATCCGCTTCCCGCTCGGCCTGCCCGAGGAACTGCGGATCTTCGGGCGCGGCTTCGTCGATGCGGGCTCGCTGCGCGACATCGACGTCACCGGCCCGACGCTGGACGAGAGCGACGGGTTGCGCGTGGCCGCGGGCGTCGGCCTTTCCTGGCTGTCGCCGCTCGGCCCCCTCTCGATCGACTTCGCGCAGGCGCTGAAGAAGGAATTGAAGGACGAGACCGAGTTCTTCCGCCTGTCGTTCGGTACCCGGTTCTGATGGGGAACGCCGTTCCGCGACGCCTGCTGCTGGCGGCGGGGGTCGGCATGCTGGCATGGCTGCCGGCACTTCCCGCCACCGCCCAGGATCGTCTGCCGCCCACGGTGGCGGCCGTGATCGACTACCAGCGGATCCTGCGCGACGCGAAGGCCGCGCGAGCGATCCGTACCCAGGTCGAGAGCAGGCGGAAGCGGTATCAGGACGAGATCGCCAAGGAGGAGCAGCGCCTGCACGAGGCCGACCGCACGCTCGCGGCGCAGCGGAACGTGCTGACGCCCGAGGCCTTCGCCGAGCAGCGGCGGTCGTTCGAGGCCGATGTGGCCGCGGTGCAGCGAATGGCGCAGGAACGTCGCCGTCAGCTGGACCAGGTCGCGGCGGCGGCCCTCAACGAGGTGCGCACGGCGATGATCCAGGTGGTGGGCGAACTGGCGGACAGCCGGGGCTTCAATCTGGTCTTGCCGACCAGTGGCCTGCTGCTGTTCGCGCCCGAGATCGATCTGACCATCGAAGTGCTGGCGAGACTCGACGCCAAGCTGCCGAACGTCGCGGTGCCCGAAAAGGCCGATTGACGAGAGAGAGCAATCGCTCCTAGGCGACCTTTGCGACCGGCGCGGGACAAGAACGGGAGGGGCATGGTGGACAGGACCGACGAGCGCATTCCGCCCGGGACGATGCTGCCCGATGCGGACGTGACTGCGGTGATGCGGATGATTCCGCACCGCTACCCCTTCCTGCTGGTCGACCGGGTGATCGAGATTCGCGCCTTCGAGCATGCGGTCGGGATCAAGCAGGTGACGATCAACGAGTGGTTCTTCCAGGGGCACTTCCCGTCCGACCCGATCATGCCCGGCGTCCTGCTGGTCGAAGCGATGGCCCAGACCGCCGCCGTTCTCGTGGTGGCCGGCCTCGGGTCCGGGCAGCAGGGTCGCTCCGTCTACTTCATGAGCATCGACGGTGCACGCTTCCGCCGGCCGGTCCGCCCGGGCGACCAGCTTCGCCTCGAGGTGACGGTTCAGCGCAGCCGGATGGGCGTGTCGAAGTTCGGCGGCCGGGCGGTCGTCGACGGTAGCTTGGCGGCCGAGGCCGATTTCACCGCCAAGATCGCCGACCGCTGATCGCCGGTCAGCGTTGTTCGATCGGGACGTAGCCGCGCTGCGCGTGCCCGGTATAGCGCTGCCGCGGGCGGCCGATCTTCTGCTCGGGATCCTCGATCATCTCGTTCCACTGCGCCATCCAGCCGACCGAGCGGGCGAGGGCGAAGATCGCGGTGAACATGGTGGTGGGGATGCCCATGGCCTCGAGAATGATCCCCGAATAGAAATCGACGTTGGGAAACAGCTTGCGCTTGGCAAAGTAGTCGTCGCTGAGTGCGATCCGCTCCATTTCCTTGGCGATCGTCAGCTTCGGATTGTCTTTCTGTCCCAGCAACTCCAGCACCTCGTCGGCGCTCTCCTTGAGCACGCCGGCGCGAGGATCGTAGTTCTTGTAGACCCGATGACCGAAGCCCATCAGGCGCGCATGGTTGTCCTTGTCCTTTGCCTTCTCGATGAATTCTGGCACGCGGTCGACGCTGCCGATCTCGCCCAGCATCTTCACCACCGCCTCGTTGGCGCCCCCATGCGCCGGTCCCCAAAGGGCGGCGATGCCCGCGGCGATCGCGGCATAGGGCGACGCGCCGGTCGATCCGACCAGACGCACGGTGGAGGTCGAAGCGTTCTGTTCGTGGTCCGCGTGCAGGATGAAGATGCGGTCGAGAGCCTTGATCAGCACGGGGTTGACCTTGTAGGGCTCGCAAGGCACCGCGAACATCATGTGCAGAAAGTTCTCGGCGTAGGTCATGTCGTTGCGCGGATAGACGAACGGCTGGCCGATCGCGTACTTGTGGCACATCGCGGCGATGGTCGGGATCTTGGCGATGATACGGTAGGTCGCGATCTCGCGGTGGAACTCGTCGTCGGTCTTCAGGTCCTCATAATAGAAGGCCGACAGCGCACCGACGACTCCGATCATGACCGCCATCGGATGTGCGTCGCGGCGGAAGCCGCGAAACAGAAACTGGATCTGCTCGTGCAGCATGGTGTGGTAGGTCACACCGTTCATGAACTCGTCGAGCTCGGTCTGCTTGGGCAGCTCGCCTCTCAATATGAGGTAGGCGACCTCGAGAAAGGAGCTGTTCTTGGCCAAGTCCTCGATCGTGTAGCCGCGGTGCAGCAGCACACCTTCGTCGCCATCGATGAAGGTGATCTTCGAGCTGCAGCTGGCGGTGGACGTGAATCCAGGATCGTAGGTGAACATCCCGGTCTGGCCATAGAGCTTGCGGACATCGATGACGTCCGGGCCAAGCGTGCCGTTGAGTATCGGAAATTCATTCCGTTCGCCGTCACCGACGGAGAAAGTCGCAGCCTTGGTCGTCGCCGGATCGGTCATGCGGGTCCCTCCTGGTGCGACGCAGCAATACCCGACTGGCGCGCGTCCGGCAAACTCTAGGAGGCGCCCCGGCCGGGCTCAATCGTCCTGGGCCGGCGCGGGATTGCGTCCTGTCGCCGCGTCGTCGATGCGGCCGACGACCTCGTCGCGACCGAGGACGGCCATGATCTCGAACACGCCGGGCGACACCGTACCGCCGGTCAGTGCCACGCGCAGCGGCTGTGCGAGCTTGCCGAACCCGATGCCTGCCAGTTCGGCCTGCCGGCGGCAGAGGGTCTCGAGCGCTTCCTCGTCCCAGGGCACATGGGCATGCAGCGGCGCTATCAGGCCGCTCGAGCGCGCTTCGCGCCGATTCGTCGAGGACCTTCCTGCCCTTGGCGTCGACCGAAATCGGCCGCGACCTCAGGTAGAAAGCCGCCGACTGGGCGAGTTCGACCAGGGTCCGTGCGCGCTGCTTGAGACCCGGCATGCCTGCAATCAGGCGCCTGGTGCCTTCCGGATCAGGCGCAAGGCCTGCATCGGCGAGCCGGGGCGCGATCAGCTCGGCGAGTTCCCGGTCCGGCCGCTCGCGCAGATAGTGCGCGTTGACGCTGGTGAGCTTGGCGAGATCGAACCGGGCCGGCGAACGACCGACGGCGGCAAGGTCGAACAGGGTTATCGCCTGCTCGGTCGAGATAATCTCTTCGTCGCCGTGGCTCCAGCCAAGCCTCAGCAGGTAGTTGCGGACGGCCTCGGGCAGGAAACCCAGCTCGCGGTATTCGGTGACGCTCAGCGCCCCGTGCCGCTTGCTGAGCTTGGCGCCGTCCGCCCCGTGGATCAGGGGGATATGCGCGAATTGCGGCGGTTCCCTGCCGATCGCGCGGTAGAGCTGAACCTGACGGAAGGTGTTGGTCAGATGGTCGTGGCCGCGGATGACCTGGGTGATCCCCATATCGATGTCGTCCACCACCACCGACAGCATGTAGGTCGGCGTGCCGTCGGCACGCAACAGGACCATGTCGTCGAGTTGCGCATTCTCGACGTCGATCACGCCCTGCACGAGGTCGGCCATCCGGGTGGTGCCCGTCTGTGGCGCCTTCAGGCGAACCACCGGCGGCACTCCGGGAGGTGCGTCGCTCGGATCCCGGTCACGCCAGCGGCCGTCATAGCGCATCGGCAGGCCGTTCGCCCGCTGCTGCGCCCGCATCTGCTCGAGCTCCTCCGGTGTCGCCCAGCATCGATATGCCTTGCCCTCGGCGAGCAGCCGATGCGCCACCTCGGCGTGTCGGCCCGCGCGCTCGAACTGGAACACGGGCGGCTCGTCGGCATCGAGGCCGAGCCAGGCGAGACCGTCGAAAATGGCGTCGATGGCCGCTTGGGTCGAGCGCTGCCGGTCGGTGTCCTCGATCCGCAGGAGAAAGCGGCCGCCATGGTGCCGGGCGAACAGCCAGTTGAACAAGGCGGTCCGCGCACCGCCGATGTGCAGATAACCAGTAGGCGAAGGTGCGAACCGAACTACAACACTCATGGTTGAAAGCAGACCCCGTCCGGGTGTTAGATGGCGCGGTCGACTACCACAGTTGGACATCTGGTGCAGCAGGGCCTGGACATGGTCGCCGTGGCAGCCGCCCGCGAGCCGGCGGCGAACTGGGCGCCATTGGCTGCATTGGCCGCTCTGTTCGAGCGGGAGCGGAGCCGCTGGCTGCTCTGGCTGCCCGTCGCGATGGGCTTCGGCAGCGCATTGCTGTTCGCCATGCCGGGCCAGCCCCCGGATTGGACCGTGTGGCTGGTCGCG
Organism: uncultured Alphaproteobacteria bacterium; assembly: GCA_963720725.1. GTDB lineage: Bacteria > Pseudomonadota > Alphaproteobacteria > Geminicoccales > Geminicoccaceae > Benzoatithermus. The sequence goes on along the minus strand of CAVRGN010000011.1, from coordinate 299,699 downwards.
GGAGCGGGGACGGCGTGCCTCCTCCCAGTCGTGCGTGGCTGGCGCGGTGCGGCGAGCGCGGGCGACGCGCTGCTGCTGGCGGTCGCGGTGGGTTGCGCCGGGTTCGCGCTTGCTCAGACCCGGATCAATGCAGTGTCGGCGCCGATCCTGGCCCGGGCGGGCGTGTACCAGGTCGAGGGGCGGGTCATCGATCTGGCACCCTTGCCGCACGGCGAGCGCGTGCTCCTGGATCAGGTGTCGCTCGAAGGCGTCGCTGCCGAGGCGACGCCGGCAAGGATTTGGGTCAATCTCCGCCGCGCCCCACCCGGACTGGCCCCGGGCGACCGGATCCGGCTGCGGGCCAGATTGCAGCGGCCTCCCGGGCCGGCGATGCCAGGCGGGTTCGACTTCGCCCGGCAGGCATGGTTCGTGCGTCTGGGTGCGGTCGGCTTTTCCCTGGGAGCCGCCACGCGCCTGCCCGGGTCGGGAGGTGGGTTCGGGTTGGCCGTGGCCGAGTTGCGCGCCCGGGTCGCCCACCGGATCGGCGACGCGAATCCCGGCGCCGCGGGCGCGATGGCGGCAGCACTGACCGCCGGCGTGCGCGCCGGGATCGATCAGGCGACCTGGCGCGACATGCAGGTCTCCGGCCTCGCCCACATCCTGGCGGTGTCCGGCCTGCACATGGTGATGGTGGCGGGGAGCGTGTTCGCGGTCTGCCGATGGCTGCTGGCCCTGATCCCGCCACTCGCGCTGCGCTACCCGGTCAAGAAGCCCGCGGCCGCCTTGGCTCTCCTCGCCGCCGCGTTCTACCTCGTCCTGTCGGGTGCCAGCGTCCCGGCGCAGCGCTCGTTCGTGATGACCGCGGTGGCCCTGCTGGCAGTGATGGTCGACCGCAACCCGTTCTCGCTGCGCCTGCTCGCCTGGTCAGCGCTGGTTGTCCTGTTGCTGCGGCCCGAGGCCGTGGTCGGCGCGTCGTTCCAGCTCTCGTTCGCGGCCGTTCTGGCCCTGATGGTCGTGTATGAGAGCTGGCGGCGCCGCCCGGACCCGGATCGGGCCGAGCGCGGGCCGCTTTGGGCGGTGGGGCGCTATCTTGTCGGGGTCTGCGCCACGACCGTCATCGCAGGGTCGGCGACGATGCCGTTCGCGGCGTTCCATTTCCAGACCATTCCCACCTATGGCACGCTCGCGAACCTCGTGGCGGTGCCGCTGACCACGTTCTTGGTGATGCCGGCGGGCATGCTCGGGCTCATGGCGATGCCACTCGGTCTCGAGGGGCCGTTCTTTCATGTCATGGCGCTCGGCTGTGCGGGCGTCCTGTGGATCGCCCATGCGGTGGCCGAGTTGCCGGGCGCCTCGGTGCTCGTCCGCCAATGGCCGGGTGCCGCGCTGGCGCTGCTGGCCCTGGGCGGCGTTTGGCTGGCCTTGTGGCAACGTCCCTGGCGCTGGTGGGGCCTGGCGCCGATCGGAGCCGCCATCATCCTGGCAGTCGTGGCCCGCCCGCCCGACCTGCTGATCGCTCCCGACATGGAGATGGCCGCCATACGCGGCAGTGACGGCGGGATCCTGCTCATCGAATGGCGTCGCGACCGACTGGTCCGGGAGTCCTGGCTGCGGCATCTAGGTGTCGCCACGGCCGAGCCGGCGCCTCCTCCGGGTGCCGGATCTCGCCGCGGCGTCGCTTGCGACGAGGATGGCTGCGTCGCCGAACTGGGCTCCGCACGGGTCGCGCTGGCCTACCGCATGGCCGCGATCGCCGAGGACTGCGGAAGGGTTGATCTGGTCATAGCTCGCCTCGGTCCGCCCTCATGTCACGGCAGCGAACTCATCGGCCCGCGGCTGCTGCGCTCGTCCGGTGGCATGGCGATCACGCATTCGAGCCAGCGGCTGACGATCGAAACCGTGGCGGAGAGCCGTGGCAACTGGCCCTGGAGCCGAATACAAACGCAGAAGTTGAAATAGATACAATTTTCTCTATTATGTCGCAATGGCCAGTGCTCAACCGGAACGAGCGTCCGCGTCGGTCCACGGCGCAGCCGACGAGCTGTCGCTGGCCGAATTGCTGCACGTCGTCCATCGCCGGCGCTGGCTGCTCCTGGTCTGCCTGTTCCTGGGCGGTGTGGCGGGAATCGGCGCCCTCTCGCTGCTCACGCCCATCTACGAGGCGCGTGCGCTGCTGATCATCGAGCCCGCACTAGGCGGTGGAGCAGGGGCGACCATCGCCACCGCCAGCCAGACACCGGACAGCGCCGCCGTCGACAGCCAGGTCCAGATCCTGGCGTCGCGGTCCCTGGCGCGCGAAGCACTCGACGCCCTCGGCCTTGCCGAGGACCCGGAGCTCGGCGGCTCGAGCGGTGCCGCTCTCGGCGCGCTGGAACGTCTCGTGCGGCGCGACAGCGAACCCGCGGGCGGCCGCACGGTCGACAAGGTCGCCGAGTTCCTGGATCGGCTGGCGGTCAAGCGGGAGGGCAAGAGCCACGTCATCTCGTTGGCCTGGCGCTCGGCCGATCCGATCAAGGCCGCGGCCGTCGCCAACAAGCTGGCCGAGCTCTACATGACGGGGCAGCTCAACCGTAAGGCATTGGCTTCCGAGCGCCAGAGCGGCCGGTTCGACGAGCAGCTGGAGGCTTTGAAGGGCAAGGTCGACTCGGCCGAGGCGTCGCTGGCGGCGTTTCTGGCCCAGCGCGAGGGCGCTCGTGTCACCACTCTCGGCACGGAATCGGCCGAGATCGCGGCGCTCGATGGCCAGCTGGTGGCGGCGACCGTGGCCCGCAGCGGCCGCGAGCAGATCCTCGCGCGCCTGCGCCGGCTGATCGACACCGGCGATCCGGCGCTGGCCTTGGGCGAGCCCGGCGCGTCGCCCATGCTCGCCAACTTGCTGGCATTGAAGGCCGAACTCCTGCGGCGCGAGGCCGAACTCTCGAGCCAGTTCGGCGAGCGTCATCCCAAGATCCAGGACATCCGCGCCGAAAGGGTCGAACTGGACCAACGCATCCGCCAGGAGCGGCAGGGTGTGTTGCGGCAGTACGAGGGCGAGCTGGCGCAGGCACGGGCCACCGAGCGGATCCTCGCCACCAAGCTGGAGGAACTCAAGGGCAGGGTCGTGCGGCACGAGGCCGATGCGGCACGCGAGGCCGAACTCGGGCGCGAGGTGGAGCTGAGCCGGCGGCTGTACGAGGCCCAGCTCGCCCGCGTCGCGGCCGAGGCCCGCCCGCTGCCGGACGGCACGCCCGACGCCCGCCTGATCTCCGAAGCCGTTCCGCCGGTGGCGCCCAGCTATCCGAAGCCGAAGCTGATCCTGTCGCTGACGCTCACGGGCGGCCTGCTCCTGGGCCTCGTCGTCATCTACGTGGTCGAGACCGGCCAGCGCGGCATCCGCTCGGCGCGCGAGGTCACCGAGTTGCTGGGCGTGCCGACGCTGGCCCTGGTGCCGCGACTGGATGGAACACGGCAACCGCAGATCGCACCACAGGACTATGCGCTCGACCGGCCGCGCTCGCGCTATGCCGAGGCGATGCGGGAGATCCTGACCGGTCTGCTGCTGCGCCGTCCGGACGAGGCGGCGGGGCAGGGGCGGGTGGTGCTGGTGACCTCGGCCCTGCCGGGCGAGGGCAAGTCGACGCTGACCCTCAGCCTCGCCCGGGCCGCCGCGGCCGAAGGGCTGCGGGTGATGGTGATCGATGCGGACCTGCGCCGTCCGACCCTGCACGACCTCGTCGGCCTGAAGCAGGGCGCGGGGCTGGTCGAGGTGCTGCGCCGCGAAGTGCCTTTGGCCGAAGTGCTCGCGACCGACCCCCGGGCACCGCTGCGACTGCTGCCCGGAAGCCGACGGCTGTCCCAGCCGACGCGGCTGCTCGGGCAGGACGGGATCGGCGCGCTGCTCGCGGCACTGCGGCCCGCCTTCGACTTGATCCTGGTCGACAGCGCGCCCCTGGTCGCCGTCGTCGACGCCAAGCTGGTGGCCAAGCTCGCCGACAGCGTGCTGTTCCTGATTCGCTACGGTCGCACACGGCGCGATTTCTGCGAGCTGTCCCTGCGCAGCCTGCGCGAGAGCGGCGCCGTCGTCGCGGGCGCGGTGCTGACCCAGGTCGACCTGCGCCGCCATGCCCGCTCCGGCGCCGGCGACGCCGGGTTCGCCTATGCGCGCCTGGGGGAATACTATTCCGAGTGAGCTTGCCGGCGCGTGACGCTGCGGCTAGTCAGGCGCGATGCATCAGCCCGTGGTCCGGTTCGCGCCCAGCCCGACCGGCTTCCTCCATCTGGGCAACGCCCGCGTCGCCATCGTCAACTGGCTGTTCGCAACGCGGGAACGGGGCAAGTTCGTCCTGCGGATCGACGACACCGACCGCGAGCGGTCGGAGCCGACCTACGACCAGGCGATCCGGGAGGACCTGACGTGGCTCGGCCTGGGCTGGGACGCGGTCCTGCGCCAGAGCGGACGCTCCGACCGCTACGCGGCGGCGTTCGCGGACCTGCGGCGGGCGGACCGCGCCTATGCCTGCTTCGAGACCGAGGAGGAGCTGGCCGCCTTGCGCGAGCGGCAGCGCGCGCAAGGTCTGCCGCCGCGCTACCGCCGCCAGCTTCATGGTGCTGGCAACGAGCCCCGCGGCGGCACGTCCTACTGGCGCCTGCAGCTGCCGGACGGCGAGCTCTCCTTCGACGATCTGGTCCTGGGCCCGCGGCGCTTCGCCGCCAGCGCCCTGAGCGACCCGGTCATCATGCGCGGGGACGGTAGCGCCACCTACCTGTTCGCCTCCGCGGTCGACGACGCGGAACTTGGCATCAGCCACGTCATCCGCGGCGAGGACCATGTCAGCAATACGCCGTTGCAGCTCGCCATCCTTGCCGCGCTCGACCATCCGCCGCCACGATTCGCCCATCTGCCGCTGATCGCCGATGCGGCCGGCCGGCCATTCAGCAAGCGCCTTGGCGCCTTGAGCCTGCGCAACCTGCGCGAGCAGGGCATCGAGCCAAGGGCGATCGTGGCGGCCCTGGCCGCCCTGGGCACCTCGCAGGCCGCCGATCCCACGCGCAGCATGGACGATCTGGTCGCTATCTTCGCGCTTGAGGACTACGGCCGGGCACCGCCGCGCCTGGTGGTCGACGATCTGCCCCGGCTCTCGGCCACGGTGCTGCACCATCTGGCCCATGGCGACGCCGCGCCGCGTCTGCGCGAACTCGGCCTCGGGGGCATCGACGCGGCGTTCTGGTCGGCGATCCGCGGCAACCTCGCCCGGCTCGAGGATGCGCGCGAGTGGTGGGAGGTGTGCCGGCGTCCGCTGGCGCCCGTGATCGTCGAGCCGCAGTTCCTGGCGCTGGCGGCCGCCCATCTGCCGCAGGACCTCGACGCCGGCTTCTCCGACTGGGTCGAGGCGCTCAAGGCCGCCACCGGCCGCAAGGGCAAGGCACTGTTCCAGCCCTTGCGCCTGGCGCTCACCGGGCGCGAGCATGGACCCGAGCTGAAACATCTGCTACCGCTCATCGGCCGCGGGCGGGCGCTCGAGCGCCTGCGCGGCAGGACGGCGTAATCCCATTCCATGTCACCGAGGACGGCCGTGCAGCTCCGATTGCACAACACCCTGACGCGCACCAAGGAGGCGTTCGAGCCGATCGATCCCAACCGTGTCCGGCTCTATGTCTGCGGCCCCACGGTCTATCAGCGCATCCATGTCGGCAATGCCCGCGCCTTCGTCGTCTTCGACGTGCTCTACCGCCTGCTGCGCCATCTCTATGGCGAGCAGAACGTCGTCTACGTCCGCAATCTCACCGACATCGACGACAAGATCATCGATCAGGCGGCCAAGAATGGCGAGGACATCCGCGGACTGACCGAGCGCACCACGGCCGACTTCCACGCCGACCTCGCCGCCCTCGGCTGCCTGCCACCCACCCACGAACCACGCGCGACCGACCATATCCCCGGCATGATCGCGCTGATCGCGACCCTGATCGAGCGCGGCCACGCCTATGTCGCCGACGGCCACGTGCTGTTCAGCGTCCCCTCGATGCCGGCTTACGGCCGCCTCTCCGGCCGCAACCGCGACGAGCAGATCGCCGGGGCGCGGGTCGACGTCGCCCCCTACAAGCGCGACCCCGCCGACTTCGTGCTGTGGAAGCCTTCGACCGGCGAGCAGCCCGGCTGGGACAGCCCCTGGGGATATGGCCGGCCCGGTCTGGCACATCGAGTGCTCGGCCATGAGCGAGGCCTTCCTGGGCCCGCTGCCCTTCGACATCCACGCTGGCGGCCTCGACCTCATCTTCCCCCATCACGAAAACGAGATCGCGCAGAGCTGCTGCGCGCACGGCATCGACACGATGGCGCGCTATTGGCTCCACAACGGCTTCCTCGACATGCGCGGCGAGAAGATGTCGAAGAGCGTGGGGAACGTGCTTCGGGTGCCGGAAACCATCGCAAAGATCGATGCTTATCGGCCTGGGGAGGTTGTTAGGCTTGCTGCTGCTGAGCGCACATTATCGTCAGACCGGGCGGACTTTAACATCGGAGGTCGATCAATCAGGCCGGAGAGAACACTGCGTTCTCATGTACAATACTCTTCGTCGAGGTAGAGCCTAGAATGGAAGCCGGCACCAGACCTGAAGTATGCAGCGACCTTTGTGATGATCTAAATGTGCACCGAGGCTATGATCAACTGCTGCAGGCCCTTGGCTGAACTAGGACAAATCGTGAGCGGTCTGCGAGAGACTGCTGCGACATTGCGGGTTTCGGCTGCCTCACTGATCGGTATATCGCAGCATGACCCTGAGGCTTGGCGGAAGCATCGTGACCGGAACCTCGGCACTCGGGCTATCGGGCATCAAGACACCTTCGGGAGGATGCCACTTCGGCGACTCAAGATGTACTCTAGAAATCGACACAACTTGTGGGCGAAAGGTCGCGCGCTTGCGAGACGGAGCGGAGACTTTGCGCGGGCTGACGATTTACGACGCAAAGCCTCGCCAGCTCAGGCGTCGTCCTTGAGGACCGCGCCCGACGGCACCACCGATTGGCGCCGCGCATGACCGGTGAGCGGATCTGGCTCTACGACACCACGCTGCGCGACGGGGCGCAGACCCAGGGTGTCGACTTCTCGGTCGCTGACAAGCTCTGGATCGCGCGGGAGCTCGACGCGCTCGGGATCGACTATGTCGAGGGCGGCTGGCCCGGTGCCAACCCGACCGACGACGCGTTTTTCGCGAATCCACCAGAGCTGAAACAGGCGCGGCTGTGCGCCTTCGGCATGACCCGCCGCTCGGGCCGCAGTGCCGCCAACGATCCGGGCCTCGTGACGCTGTTCCAGGCGCGCGCGCCCGTGATCACGCTGGTCGGCAAGAGTTCCGCCCGGCAGGCCGAGGGTGCCCTCGGCGTGAGCCGCGGCGAGAACCTGACCATGATCGCGGATTCGCTGCGCGAGGCCGGCCGTCACGCCGAGGAGGTGATGTTCGACGCCGAGCATTTCTTCGACGGGTTCAAGGACGATGGCGCGTACGCGCTGGCCTGCCTGGAAGCCGCGCTAGAGGCCGGTGCCCGCTGGATCGTGCTGTGCGACACCAATGGCGGCGCGCTGCCGCACGAGGTGGAGTCCATAGTAGCCCGCATCGCCGAGAGGATCCCCGGCGATCGGCTGGGCATCCACACCCACGACGACACCGAAAACGCGATCGCCAACAGCCTGGCCGCCATCCGCGCCGGCGCACGGCAGGTGCAGGGCACGCTGAACGGTCTGGGCGAGCGCTGCGGCAACGCCAACCTGGTCAGCCTGATCCCGACCCTGAAGCTGAAGCTGGGCTACGAGATCGGCGTCGAGCGACGCCGGCTTGCGCCATCTGACCCAGCTGTCGCGCACCTTCGACGAGCGCCTGAACCGTACCCCCGACCGCCACGCCGCCTATGTCGGCGCCTCGGCCTTCGCCCACAAGGCAGGCCTGCACGCCTCGGCGGTGGCCAAGAGCCCCGCCTTCTACGAGCACATCGATCCCGCCTTGGTCGGCAATGCGCGCGACGTCCTGGTTTCCGACCAGGCCGGCCGCGCCAATCTCCTGTTCCGCTTCGCCGAGATGGGCCTCGACGTCGATCCCGATCCCGAGCAGACCGCCGAGCTCCTGGCGCTGATCAAGGGGCGCGAGGCCAAGGGCTGGGTCTATGACGGCGCCACCGCCAGCTTCGAGGTGCTGGTCCGTCGCGCGCTTGGGCAGGTGCCCGACTATTTCGAGCTGTTGAGCTTCCGGGTGATCGACGAGCGCCGGTTCAACGCCAAGGGCGAGCTGGTCACCACCTCCGAGGCCACGATCAAGGTCTCGGTCAAGGGCAACAACTTCTACACCGTCGCCGAGGGCAACGGGCCGGTGAACGCCCTCGACCACGCGCTACGGCAGGCGCTGGCGGAAACCTACCCCACGCTCGAGCGCATGCAGCTCTTGGACTACAAGGTCCGGATCCTGGCACCCGAGCAGGGTACCGCCGCCGTCACCCGGGTCGTCATCGAGAGCGGCGACGGCGAGGGCCGTGTCTGGCAGACCGTCGGCGTCTCGGGCAACATCATCGACGCCTCCTACGCGGCGCTCCACGACGCCATCACCTACCAGCTGTTCATCGACGGGGCGCGAGCGCCGGGCGGATGACCGGGCCGGCCCCTGCGGTCATCCTCTGCCGCACCCAGATGGGTGAGAATGTCGGCACCGCGGCCCGGGCCATGCTGAACTTCGGCTTGACCGAGATGCGGCTGGTGGCGCCGCAATGCGGCTGGCCCAACGCCAAGGCGGTGGTGGCGGCGTCCGGTGCCGTGGACGTGCTGAACCGAGTCGTGGTCTTTCCGAGCCTGGACGCCGCCACGGCCGATCTCCACCACACGCTGGCCACCACCGCCCGGTCGCGCGAGTTCGCCAAGCCGGTCCTGGGCGCGGAAGCGGCCGCGGCCGGTGCCCTGGGCCTGCTCGCCGAAGGTCGCCGGGTCGGGATCGTGTTCGGCCCCGAGCGGACCGGCCTCACCAACGACGAGCTCCTGCTGGCGGACGCGCTGATCTCCTATCCGGTCAACCCGTCCTTCGCCTCGCTGAACCTGGCGCAGGCCGTCCTCCTGTTCGGCTACGCATGGTTCCGGCAGACTGCGGGCGAGAGGGTCGCGGTGGCGGCGCAGGCGGGCTCGGCCGCGACCAAGGCCGAGCTGGCCGGGCTGGTCGCGCATCTGGTGCGCGAGCTGGACGCGGTGAACTTCTTCCGCGCCGAGGAGCGCCGTGCCAGCCTGATCCGGACCGTCACCGTCATGCTGGAACGGCGGCAATGGACCGGGCCCGAGGTCCACCTGATGCGCGGGATCATCAAGGATCTGGTCGGCGGCCGCAAATCGAGGCAGAAGATCTCTACCGATGGTTGAGATCTGGGACGGCAGGACCGATGCAGGTAGCACGCCTCTGGCCATTGCTGGCCGTTTCCGGGTTCCTCCTGTCGGGCTGCGTTCCGCCGCCCGTGAACCTTACCCCGGAGGCCGCGGTCGAGGTGTGCGAGGCGCCGACGGCACAGGCGCTGCGGGCCAAGAATCCGGCCTTCGGCACGCTGGTGCTGGAACCGGCGGCGACCAGCCGGATCGAACGCCGGAACGCGTCGGTGGGCCGCCAGCCTCTGGCGCTCGTGGTCGCCGGGCACGGCACCGCGCGGCAGTCGGACAGCGGCAGCAGCGATCTGTCCTATCTGTGCCTGATCGCGCCGTCGGGCGAGGCGGTGTTCGTCGACGTGACGCTGCACAGCGGCACCACCATCCTTGCCGAATGTGCCGACACGCCGCCCGATTCCTCACGCCTCGCCTGCCTCAGCGACCTCCTGCGGGCCGCCGAGCGGGGGCTCGCGGAAGCCGAGGCCAAGGCCGTGATCCGGGCTCGGTCGGGCGGCCCCCGATCCAAGCGGGCGGAGGTCGAGGAGCCGGCGGCGACCAGCATCGGTGCCTGGCGCGTCTACCGCGACGCTGAATGCGATCGCCAGCGCGACGCCGATCCGCAGCGCTCCACCGACCTCTACCAAGCCTGCCGCGTCGGCCTGACCCGGGAGCGGGTCAGGCAGCTGGGGCTGTGAGCCCGCCTTGCATCGTCCTCCGGTTTCGGCATGATGACCGGACCAACAAACATGCCCGGGGGAAGCGCGATGAAGGACGGCACGCATAGTCGGCGAGCGGCGATCGGTGCCGGGGGTGTCGGCATGGCAGGTGGCCTCGTCGCTGCGGCCAGCCTGGTCGATCCGCGCAGTGCCTATGCCCAGGCCGCCGGCGACAGCCTGCTGCGCACGGTGCTCGACCGTGGCAACCTGATCGTCGGCACCGGCTCGACCAACGCGCCCTGGCACTTCGAGGACGAGCAGGGCCAGCTCACCGGCATGGACATCGCCATGGCCCGGATCCTGGCCAAGGGCCTGTTCGACGACGAGACCAAGATCGAGTTCGTGCTGCAGGATCCGGCGGCGCGTATCCCGAACATCGCCACCGGCAAGGTCGACATCACCATCCAGTTCATGACGGTGCAGGCAGGCCGGGCACAGCTGGTTGCGTTCACCCGTCCCTACTATATCGAAGGTGTGGCTCTCCTGACCAAGCCGGGCAGCCCCACTGAGGCTTTCGCGGCGCTCGAGGCCGGCGGTGGGAACACCAAAGTATCGGTCTTGCAGAATGTCTACGCCGAGCAGTTGGTTCATATGGTGCTTCCGCAGGCGGAGGTGTTGCAGATCGACACCCAGGCCAATGTCATCCAAGCGTTGGAGGCTGATCGGGTCGACGCGGCAGCGGTCGATCTTTCAACGGTCGCGTGGATGGCAAAGCGGCAGCCGGACAAATACGCGGACAGTGGCAAGCACTGGTCTAGCCAGCTCTACAGCGCGGCCGTTCGGCAGGGCGATCCTGATTGGCTGCACTTCGTCGACACGACCTGGAACGTCGCAATGTTCGGCCATCAGAACGAGATCTTCGACCAAGCGATTGCCGACTTCTTCGGACTGAAGCCGCCGGCACGTGAGCCGGGGCTGCCGCCATTCTGAGCCGCCCGGACGAGCCCTCGCGAGCCGCGGTCGACGTCGCCGGATGACCTACCACGTCAATTTCAACTTCATCTGGAAGTACTTCGACAAGCTCTCCTGGGGGCTCGTCCTCAGCCTGGAGCTCGCGGTCGCCTGCATTGCGCTGGGTATCCTGATCGGGCTCGCCGGTGCGCTGCTCTATGTCGACGGGCCGCGCCGCCTCCGCCCGCTGGTCACTGCCTATGTCGAGTTCATCCGCAACGTCCCTTTGCTGCTGCTCGTCTATCTCGTCTTCTACGGGGTACCGAGCGTCGGCGGGTTCAAGTACGGACCGACGGAATCCTTCCTCATCACGCTCTCGGTCTATGCCGGCGCCTACCTGATCGAGGTGTTCCGCTCCGGGCTCGACGCGGTCCCGCGCGGGCTGATCGACGCCGGCAAGGCGATCGGCCTGACGCCGTTCCAGCGCCTGCTCCACATCCGCCTGCCGACCATGTTCCGCGTGGTGCTGCCCTCCTTGAGCAACACCTTCGTCTCGCTGTTCAAGGACACCTCGGTCGCCAGCGTCATCGCCGTGCCGGAGCTGGCCTACGGCGCGCAGTGGATCAACTTCAGCACCTTTCGCTTCGTCGAGGTCTACGCGGTGGTGACGCCCATGTACCTGGTGACCGGGTACACCATCCTGTTCCTGCTACGCCGGCTCGAGCATCGCTATGGCGTCGGGCGCTGAGCCATGGATCTGGTGATCCAATCCCTGCCGTTCGTCACCAAGGGCCTCGCCATCACGCTGCAGGTCTCAGCATTGGTCGTCCTCCTCTCGCTGGCCGCCGGCGTGCTCCTGGGCGTGGCTCTGACCTACGGCCCGTTGCCGCTGCGCCTGCTCGTTCGCGCCTACAGCGACATCATCCGCGGGATCCCGGTGCTGATCCTGATCTTCGCCGTCTACTATGGCCTGCCCGCGCTGAAGGTGAACCTGTCCAACCTGACGGCTGCCGTGGCGGCGCTCACCATGTTCACGACCGCCCAGGTGATCGAGACCACGCGCGGTGCGATCCAGTCGATCCATCACGGCCAGATGGAGGCGGGCAAGGCGATCGGGCTCGGCTTCGGCCAGCGACTGCTCCACGTCATCTTCCCGCAGGCCCTGCGGCGCTTCCTGCCGCCCTGGATCAACACCGTCACCGACGCCGTGAAGGGCAGCGCCCTGGTCTCGCTGGTGGGCGTGGTCGACCTGATGCTGGCGATCCAGCAGGTGATCGGCCGGGTCTACGAGCCGATGCCCCTCTATCTGCTGGGGGCCGCGATCTACTTCGCCATCAACTACAGCCTGTCGAGCCTGTCGCGGCGGCTCGAGCAGCGCTTCGCCTACGTGCGCGAATGACCGCCGCCCCCGTCGTCCGGATTCGCGGCCTCGGCAAGTCGTTCGGCGACCACCGCGTGCTCCAGGGCGTCGATCTCGACGTGAACCGGGGCGAGGTGGTGACCATCATCGGCCCCTCGGGCAGCGGCAAGACCACGCTCCTGCGCTGCATCAACCTGCTCGAGCTCTACGACGAGGGCAGCATCCGGTTGGATGGCACGGAGGTCGGCTATCGCGCCAGCGAGGGCGCCGGGCGCCGGCGGCGGTCCGAACGCGAACTGGCGCCGATCCGGGCCCAGACCGGCATGGTCTTCCAGATGTTCTACCTTTTCCCGCACCTGAGTGCGGTCGAGAACGTCATGCTCGGGCTGACCAAGGTGCGGCGGCTGCCCAAGGCCGAAGCCCGCAGCATCGCCGAGCTCTGGCTCGGCCGGGTCGGCCTGGCCCACAAGCTCGACAGCCTGCCGTCCCAGCTCTCGGGCGGCCAGCAGCAGCGGGTGGGCATCGCGCGCGCGGTCGCCATGGAGCCCAAGGTCCTCCTGCTCGACGAGATTACCTCCGCCCTTGATCCGGAGCTGGTCGGCGAGGTGCTGGCGGTGGTGCAGCAGCTGGCCGAGGAGGGAATGACCATGGTCGTGGTCACGCACGAGATGAGCTTCGCCCACGAGATCAGCGATCGCGTGGTGTTCATGGACGGCGGACGGATCACCGCCAACGGCACGCCGACGGAGATCTTCGACGGCCCTCAGCCCGAGCGCCTGACCGCTTTTCTCGCCCGCTTCGGCCAGGCCCGACTCGGCCGCACCCGATCCGATCAGGACTGACCGGCCATGTTGTCCAATCGCCCCGACATCCGCCCCGACCTCGGTCTGCGGCGCGTGATCAACGTCTCGGGCACGATGACGTCGCTCGGAGCTTCGATCGTGGTGCCCGAGGCGGTCGAGACCGTGGGCCGGATCCTCACCGAATTCGTCGAGATCGGTGATCTGCACCGGAAGGCTTCGGCGGTGATCGCGCGCGCCTGCGGTGCCGAGGCCGGCACCGTCACCGCCTCGGCCTCGGCCGGCATCACCATCTCGGTAGCCGGCTGCATGACCGGAGCCAGCATCGCGCACATCGAGCGGCTGCCCGACACGACCGGACTGGAGCGCGACGAGGTCGTCATCCAGACCGGCCACATGGTCTACTACGGCGCGCCGGTCGAGCAGGCGATCCGGCTCGCCGGCGCAAGGGTGACGCCTGTCGGAACCGCCACCTATGCGCGGCCCTATCATCTCGAGGGCACGATCGGTCCGCGCACGGCCGCCGCGGTCTATGTCGTGTCGCACCACGCCGTGGGCTTCGGCCAGATCCCGCTGCCGGAGTTCTGCGCAGTCTGCCGTGCGCATGGCGTCCCGGTCATCGCCGACGTCGCGTCCGAATATGATCTCAAGGGCTTCCTGAACGCGGGCGCCGATATCGCGGTCTACAGCGCCCACAAGTTTCTGGGCGGCCCCACCGCCGGCATCGTCGCCGGCCGCAAGGACCTCGTGCGCGCGGCCTATCTGCAGAACGGGGGCATCGGCCGCGGCATGAAGGTCGGCAAGGAGAGCATCGCCGGGGCGATGGCGGCGCTGGAGGCCTGGATGCAGCGCGACCACGCCGCCGTCCGCGGCTTCGAGCGCGATCATCTCGAGCTCTGGCTGGAGTGCCTCGGCCGCTTGCCGGGCCTGGAGGTCGCCATCGTGGCCGACCCGACCGGCAACCCGCTGGACCGGCTGGAGGTTCGCGTCGATCCGGCCGCGTCCGGCTCCACGGCCTGGGCATTGGCCGCGGCATTGGCGGCAGGCGACCCGCCGGTGATCGTCCGCGACCACGAGGTCGAGCATGGCCGCTTCTATCTCGACCCCTGCAACCTTCACCCCGGGGAGGCCGAACTGGTGGCCGAAGCCGTGGCGCGGACGGCCGAGGCGATTCGCGGCCAGCCTTCGCCCACGCTGAAGGAGCTGCGGGACCGCGCGCAGCAGCGCCTGCTGGCTTGGCCGGACTGATGGCGCCGCTGCTCGCCGTCCGCAACGTGGCCAAGCGCTATGGCGCCATCCAGGCGCTGCGCGATGTGAGCTTCGACGTCCATGCCGGCGAGGTGTTGGCGCTGCTGGGCGACAATGGCGCCGGCAAGTCCTCGCTGATCAAGATCATCGCCGGAGCGCAGCCGCCCAGTGGCGGATGCCTCGTCATGGAGGGCCGGGAGGTCGCGTTCGCCAGCCCCGCCGACGCGAAGGCCGCCGGCATCGAGACGGTCTACCAGGATCTGTCCTTGTGCCCGAACGTCGACGTGGTCGCCAACTTCTTCATGGGGCGCGAGCTGTTCACCCGCGTCGCCGGCCTGCGCTGGCTGCGCGAGCAGGCCATGGAGGCGGAGACGGCCAAGGCCTTGCACGATCTCGGCACGCGCATCCCCTCCCTGCGCGCCCGCGTCGACACGCTGTCGGGCGGCCAGCGTCAGGCCATCGAACTCGCTCGCTTCGTCCACTGGGGTGGCCGCCTGGTCCTGCTCGACGAGCCGTTCGCTGCGCTGGGCGTGACCCAGACCCGCCGCGGGCTCGAGCTGATCGAGCAGGTCAAGCGACGCGGAGTGGCCGTCATCGTCATCACCCACAATGTCCTGCATGCTCTGGAGGTAGCGGATCGCATGGTGGTGCTGCATCAGGGAGGCGTTGTCGGGGTCAGGGAGCGCCGGGCGACCGGCCACGAGGATCTGGTCGCCTTGATCACGACTGGCGGCAGCATGGTTGCGGACTGAGCGGCGTCGCCGTACCTGCACCCCGCAGTTCCCGATACGGATTTCCCAGGCGAGGTTTGCGATGCGGGGCGAGCGGTTCGATTTCACCGGCGAGGATGGCGCGCATCTGGCGGGGCTGTTGCAGCTCCCGGACGGGGAGCCCGCGGCCTATGCGTTGTTCGCCCACTGCTTCACCTGCGGCAAGGACGTCAAGGCGGCGGCGCAGCTGGCGCGCAGTCTGGCCGCGCTGGGCATCGCAACCTTGCGCTTCGATTTCACCGGCCTCGGCGCCAGCGGCGGCGAATTCGCGCGCTCCACCTTCACTTCCAATGTCGCGGACCTGGTCAGGGCGGCCGACGCGCTGCGCCGAACCCATGCGGCGCCGAAGCTCCTGATCGGCCACAGCCTCGGCGGTGCAGCGATCTTGGCTGCGGCCGAGCGGGTGCCGGAGGCGGTCGCGGTCGCCACCATCGCCGCCCCATTCGATACCCAGCACGCGCTGCGGCTGTTCGAGAGCGCCCTGCCGGCGATCGAGGCGCACGGCCGGGCGGAGGTATCCATCGCCGGCCGCCGCTTCGAGGTCGGCCGCGATCTGGTCCGCGATCTCGCCGGACAGGATCAGCGACGGCGGATCGAGTTGCTCGATCGCGCCCTGCTCGTGATGCATGCGCCACGCGACGAGGTAGTGGGGATCGAGAACGCGTCCGAGATCTTCGCCACCGCCCGCCACCCCAAGAGCTTCGTGTCCCTGGATTCCGCCGATCACCTGTTGAGCCGGCGCGACGACGCGGCCTACGCCGCGCGGGTGCTGGCGGCATGGGCGTCGCGATATGTCGGCGAACCGTCGCCAACGGCATCGGCCGAGACCGGGTCGGTGACCGTCGAGGAGACCGGCAACGGACGGTTCCAGCAGCGCGTCACCGCAGGTACGCACACGCTCATCGCCGACGAGCCCGAAGCCGTCGGCGGGATGAATTCCGGCTTCGGGCCCTATGACCTGTTGCTCGCGGCTCTCGGCGCCTGCTCGTCCATGACGGTCCGGCTCTACGCCGAGCGCAAGCACTGGCCGTTGGACCGGGTTCGCGTGCGTCTTTGGCACGGCAGGATCCATGCCAGCGACTGCGCCGACTGCGAATTGAAAGGCGACGTGCACATCGACCAGATCGAAAAGCGCATCGCCCTCGAGGGGCCCCTTGACGCCGAGCAGCGTGCGCGACTGCTGGAGATCGCCGGCCGCTGCCCGGTGCACCGCACGCTCGAATCCGAAATCAAGATCCGCAGCGCCGCTGAGGAAACCTAGCTCGAGGGCACCAGCAACAAAGGCCGCTGGGCCGCCTGCAGTACCTGTTCGAAATCATCGCGGTGGTCGCGGGAGGCGAGCACTACCAGATCGGCGTCGACCTCCGCGCCCAGGGCACCGACCGCATGGCTCGTGCTACCGGCCGCATGTACCCCGACGGTCTGCGCCTCGGGCCAGCCACCGGTGGTAACGGCGTCCGTCGAGCCGGCCGGTTGCAGCACGTGCAGCATCGCCGCCGCGCAACCGAGGCCCTCGGCAATCCTCCGGGCGGTGCCGACGGCCCGTGCGTGCGCGACCCCGGGTTCGGCTGCCAGAAGGATGTTGCGCAGCGCCGCCGCACCGCTGGCGCCGTCGACGAAGCCGCGGACGCCCACCGGCAGGAACAGGCAGGGCAGCTTCGCGCGCCGCGCCAGCGGGATGCTCACCGAATGCTTGTGCCGACCGCTGAGGTCGGGTGCCAGCACCAGGAAATCGCAAGGATTCTCGTTCAGGAAATGGAGCACGCCGTCCACCGGCTCGCGGTGCTGCAGCTCGGCCTTGGTCACGCGTACGCCGAGCTGCTGGTACACGGCGGCCGGGCTGGCGTCCCTTGCCAGGAGGCCCCAGCGGCCGAGCGTGCTGCGCACGCCGGGGAAGGCCGACCAATCGCCGATCTCGTCCGCGTTCGCCGGGGCGACATGGACCAGGTAGAAGTGGGCACGTGCCGCGACCGCGAGGCGCAGCGCGTGGTGGAAGGCCGGAGCGCTCGCCTCGGAAAAGTCGGTGGGGTGGACGATGTAGCTGAACTCGGTGGTCTCGGCGGCCAATGCCATGCGGTCGGGACTCCGTCCGGTTCAGATCGAGGCGAGGCAGCCGCCGTCGACGCAGATGATCTGGCCGCTGATATAGCGCGACGCGTCCGAGCAGTGGAAGACGGCAGCACCCTCGATTTCACGGAGACTGCCGAACCGGCCGGCGCGGCGGGTCGTTGCCGCGACGGCATGGGCGTCACGCCGTCGGAGCCGTTTCCTTGCGGCGGCTGAACAGATTGGACCAGCTGCGCCTTTGGTGGTCGACGGTCGCCCGTGGCGGAACTTGGCTTGCCGGAGGCGCCGGGCGATAGTCGGGTGAGCCCTCGGACGGGAAGGGCATCGTGCCGGACATCTCGGCCCTTTCGGCGAAATCGTACTCCGGAAACGGCAGCCGCTTCTCGTCGCGCCACTGCTGCACCTCCGCCTCGGTCGCCGCCCCGCGCGCGGTATCGATGCCGCCGTCGCGGGTAAAGTAGACCGTCCGCGAGGGGAACGCGAAGCCGGTTCCCGATTCGCGGACGATCTCGGCGATCTTGAAGTTGAGGTCTTCCTTGACCGCCAGGAACTCGTTCCAGTCAGCGGACTCGATGAACGCGAAAACGTCCAGCACATAGGCCGAATCGCCGAATTCGCTCAGACGTACGCGCGCAGGGTCGGGCAGGACCTTGCTGTGCTGGATCAGGAGCTTCCTGATCTTGGCCGCGACATAGCGCAATTGATCCGGGGTGGTTTCGTAGCGCAGCCCGATCTTGCACTGGAACAGATTCATGTCGCGGCGGGTGAAGTTGACGATCTGCATCTGGGCGAAATCGGCGTTGGGTACCGTGATCACCGTTCGGTCCAGACCGCGGATCCGAGTCGAACGCAGACCGATCTCCTCGACCGTTCCCAACTTGTCGCCGAAGGCGCAGAACTCGCCGACCCGCACCGGCTTGTCGGCGAACAGGACGAAGCCGCCGACGATGTTCTCGAGAGTGGGCCGGATCGCGAGCGCCACGGCGAGGCCGCCGACGCCCAGGCCGGCGATGATCGGCGTCACGCTCAACCCGAGTTCGCTCGCGGCGTTCAAGATCACCAGCAGGGCGCCGATGATGCTGAGAATCCGGAAGCAAAGCCGGATCAGCGCCGCGTCGAGGCTGCTTTTGCCTGACGCGAAGCCACGCACGACGGTGCTGCCGATGCCGCCGATCACGGCAGCGACCAGCCACGCCAGCAGAGCATAGCGGAGCGCAGTGAGCGCCACGGCCACCGCAATTCCGGGCCGTTCGCGAAACATGACCACATATTGCAACAGCGCCTCCAGGCCGACAGTGGCCAGGAACGCAATCAGCGCGGCCAGGGGCTGGCCAATCCGCCACTCGACGCCCGACCTTCGACAGCGCTTGTCGAGCTTTCGGCCGAGTTTCCAGCCTGCCCACGCCAAGGCCACGGCGGTGAGCATGCCAAGGGCAACGGCGACCCACTTCCACAAGGGCTGTGCGGCGATTGGCGTGAATGCCCAGCGTGGCAGCCGCCAGATCCAAGCTGCGATGTCGTTGGGCATGGCAAGTCCCGGTGCCGCCCGCCAGGTCTCGACCACTGTTTCCGGGCCGTGCAGCACCGGCCGGTCCTTGACCAGGTTGTAGAACTGGGGTGCGCGCGCCACGCTATCGGCGGAGAACAGGAATTCACCGGCCCGATCACCGTCGCTGACCTTTGCGATCGTGATCTCCGTTCCGGGAACGGTCCACCGTGTCAGGTGGTTCGCCTCGACCATGGCAGCATCGGGTATCGCCTCGAATGGCGGCACGTTGATGCGGTTCAGCGTCTCGTAGAGATAGAGTGCGTCGGCTATCCCGACCTCCTGCAGCAACGCATCCCCGACATGAGCCAGGTCCAGCGTGCGCAGGGCCCTGTTGATCAGTGTCTCCGTAGCGGTGAGGCCCTCGCGCAAGCGCCAGGCCCGGTAGGCTTTCTCGGCATATTGGTTGAACGCGAGGAACGTCGCACGCGGGCTGGATGTATCGACCGGCTCCAGGGGATTGGGTTCGGTTTCGTCGGCGGCCCCGACCATGGCCGAGCCAAGTAGCATGACGAGGGCCAACAGGATCGCACGCCATGATCCGATGCTGCGGCCAGTCACGGTTGCATTGGACGTCATTTGCCACCCCGCAATCGGATTGTCCCCTCCGTTTGCCGCTCCGTTCGGAATTGACCCGCCGCGGCCCCTAGCCTGGGACCAGGGGCCACACCAGCGCTATCAGCGGCACACCGACAATGACGACGATACACGACAGAGGCAGCCCGAGCTTCCAATAGTCGCCGAAACGGTAGCCGCCGGGGCCCATGACCAGCGTGTTGCACTGATGCCCGATGGGCGTGAGAAAGTCGCAGGCGGCGCCGACGGCCACCGCCATCAGGAACGGATCTGGGTTGAGCTTGAGGTTCGCGGCCAGCCCGGCCGCGATCGGCGCCATCATCAGCACCGTGGCGGCGTTGTTGAGAAACGGGGTGACCCCCATGGCGACCACCATGATGAGCGCGAGCGCTCCCATCGGCGGCACCAGTCCGGCCACCTTGCCCAGCCAGCCTGCGATCAGGTCGGTACCGCCCGTGGTGTGCAGCGCTTCGCTCACCGGGATCAGCGCCCCCAGGAGGATCAGCAGCGGCCATTCGATCACCGTGTACGCCTCGCGCAGCGTCATCACGCGAAACAGCAGCAGCGTCACGGCCGCGCCGAAGAAGCCGACCGCGACCGGGACCAGCTGCAGCGACACCATCACCATCGCCACGCCGAGGACGGCGGCCGGCAGCCACATGTTGCGGCCGGTCCCGAGCGAAACCCCGCGCGAGGCCAAGGGCAGGCAGCCGAGCTGCGCCAGCGTCTCGGGCAGGGCCGCCAGATCGCCCTGCAACACGATCACGTCGCCGGCTCGAAGACGGGTGGCGCGCAGCCGCTGGGTCATGCGCGCGCCCGCCCGGCTGATCGCCAGCACATTGACCTGGTACCGCGCCCGCAGTGACAGTTGCGCCGAGGTCCGGCCGACCAGCGGCGATTCCGCGCCGACCACGGCCTCGATCGCGCCGATCTCGGCACCCTCGGCCTGCGCCGCCACCTCCTCGGTCGCCAGCTTCAGCCGGGCGCGGCCGACCACCCTCTCCAGTGCTGCCTGCTCACCCTGCAGGATCAGCACGTCCTCGGGATAGAGCACCCAGTGCGGAGACGGCGCGTAGCGACGGAACTGTTCGCGGATGATCGTGGTGACGGTGATCTCGTTGTCGGCCAGGGCCTCGAGATCCGCCACCGTCTTGCCGGCCAGCGGGCTCGCTCCCGGCAGGGTCGCCTCGGTCGAATAGTCCTCGATGCTGAAACTGGCCTCGCCGGTGTCGCTGCCCTTGCGGTCGGCAGGCAGCAGGCGGTAGCCGAAGGCGAGGAAGGTGACGCCCGCGAGCGCTATGCCGGCGCCGACCGGCATGAAGTCGAACATTCGGAACGGCTCGCCCAAGAGCTCGGCGCGCATCCTGGAAACGATCACGTTGGGGGAGGTGCCGATGAGCGTCGTCAGCCCGCCGAGCAGGGAGCCGAAGGCCAACGGCATCAGTACGGCCGAGGCCGGCGTGCCGGCGCGGCGGGCCTGCTGAAACACGATCGGCATCAAGATCGCCAGGGCCCCGACATTCTTGACGAAGCCCGAGAGCAACGTGACCACGCCGACCAGGACGATCACCTGCCGCCGCACCGTCGTCAGATGCGGCGCCACGGGCGCCATCAGCCGCTCGGTGATGCCGGAGCGCGCCACCGCGGCGCTGACCAGCAATGCGGTGGCGACGATGATGACGATGTCGTCGCCGAAGCCGTGGAACGCCTGCTCCGGTGGAACGATCCCGGCCGCGACGGCGCTCAGCAGCGCGAGCATCGCCACCAAATCGTAGCGTAGCCGTCCCCAGACGAAGAGGGCCATCATCGCGGCGACGATGGTGAAGGATAGGAACTGCGGCAGCGTCATGATGTCCGACGGCCTTCAGCCGCCTTGGCGCAGGCGGTTCCGAGCCACAACCGGGGCGGGTCCGGCTCGTTCCACGTGAACCTCGGGTCGTGGCAATGGCGGTCCTGCTTCAGCATGGCTTCGTGGAGCGCGATCGGCTCGGCTCAGCGGCGGTCGTAGAGAAACCGGGCGCGGATCGTGCCGGGCAGGGCCCGCAGCTCCTCCTGGATCTCCCCGGCTTCCTCCGCCCCGCCGTCGATGTCGACCACGACATAGCCGAGCTCGCCCTCGGTCTGGAGGTATTGCGCGGCGATGTTCAGTCCGCGCCGGGAGAATACCTCGATGACGTGGACCAGCATGCCGGGCAGGTTGCGATGGACGTGCATGAACCGGGTGCCGGACGGACGTGCCGGGAGCTGCACCTGCGGGAAGTTGACCGCGCCGAAGGTCGAGCCGATGTCCGCATAGTCGGCGAGCTTGCGGGCCACCTCGTTGCCGATCCGCGCCTGCGCCTCCGCTGTCGACCCGCCGATGTGCGGCGTCAGGATGACGTTGGGCAGGCCGCGCAGCGGCGAGAGGAACTCCTCGCGGACGCTCGCCGGCTCGTCGGGAAAGACGTCGACGGCGGCGCCGAGCAGATGCCCGCCGCGGATCGCCTCGGCCAGGGCCTCGACGTCGACCACCCGGCCGCGCGAGGCGTTGATCACGAACGAACCCGGGCGCATGGCGGCGATCTGGGCCGGGCCGACCATCCAGCGCGTCGCCTTCGTGTCGGGCACGTGCAGCGAGACCAGATCGGCGCGGGCGAGAAGCGCTGCAAGCGTCGGGCAAGCCTCGGCGCGACCCAGCGGCAGTTTGGGCAAGGGATCGAAGAACACGACGTGCATGCCCATGGCTTCGGCCATCACGCTGAGCTGGGCGCCGATGTTGCCGTAGCCGACGATGCCCAAGGTCTTTCCGCGTACCTCCCAGCTGTTCGCCGCGGACTTCACCCACTCGCCGCGGTGCGCCGCCACCGACTTCGGGAAGATCCCGCGCATCAGCATGATGATCTGACCGAGCACGAGTTCGGCCACGCTGCGCGTGTTGGAGAAGGGAGCGTTGAATACCGGTACGGCCCGCTGCCGTGCCTCTTCCAGCGCCACCTGGTCGGTGCCGATGCAGAAGCAGCCCACCGCGAGGAGACTGTCGGCGGCGTCGAGGACACGCGGCGTCACCCTGGTCCGCGAGCGGATGCCCAGGAGATGGACGCCTCGGAGCGCGTCCGCGAGCTCGTTCTCGTCGAGGGCGCCGCTGCGGGTCGCGATGTCAAGGAATCCGTCCGCGGCGAGGTCGGTGACGGCGTTCTCGTGGATGCCTTCGAGCAGCAGGATTCGCACCCGCTCCTTGGAGAAGGACAGTCTGGTCAAGTGATGGTCCCCTGGCTGCGATGCGCGCCCACCTAGCACGGAACGCCGGTAGCGGCAGACCAGCCGTGGTGACGCGGCGGGAACGCGGCCAGCCGCTGGCGCGTTTTCTGTGGGGACTTGCGCGCGCGGAGCGACAATGGACGAGGAGCAGCCGCCGGGACGTCAGCCGCCTGACGCATCCGGCGCGAGGGACGACAAGGATGCAATCGGGTCCCGGTCCGGCAAACGGCGACGCTGGTGGTTGATCGGCGGGCTCGGGGCGGTCCTGTTGCTCGCGGGTGCCATTGGCCTGGGCTGGTATTGGTTCGCCGTCCTGCGCCACCTGGAAAGCACCAACGACGCCTATCTGCAGGCCGACGTCGTCACCATCGGCCCGCATGTGGGCGGCTATGTCGCCGAACTCGCGGTCACCGACAACCAGCCGGTCGAGGCTGGCGACGTTCTGCTCCGGATCGATGACCGCGACTATCGCACGGCCGTGGCGCAACGGGAGGCCGCAGTCGCCCAGGCGAGGGCGCAACTCGCCGATGCCGAGGCACAGATCGACCTGCAGCAGGCGAAGATCGATCAGGCGCAGACCCAGGTGACGGCTGCCGAGGGCGCGCTCGGCTTCGCCCAGGATGAGCAGCGCCGCTACCAGCAATTGGAAGCCAGCGGCAACGGGACGGTACAGCGCGCGCAACAGACCAGCGCGAACCTCACCCAGCGGCAGGCGTCGCTTGCCAGTGCGCGGGCGGCGGTGACCGCCGCCAGGCGTCAGCTCGAGGTCCTGGAGGCGCAGCGTCAGGCGGCCGCAGCCGGTGTTCAGGCCAGCGAGGCCCAGCTGGCCCAGGCCCGGTCCAACCTTGGCTACACCGTGCTCACCGCACCGATCGACGGCGCGGTCGGCGACCGCTCGGTGGAGCTCGGTGAATATGTGCAGCCCGGTGCCCGGCTGATGAGCATCGTGCCGATGGGCCGTCGGATCTACCTGATCGCCAATTTCAAGGAGACCCAGCTCGACCGCATGGCCCGCGGCCAGCGGGTGGAGGTGACGGTCGATACCTTTCCCGACAGCATCTTCCGGGGCAAGGTGGACAGCTTGGCGCCTGGCACCGGGTCGCAGTTCGCTCTGCTGCCGCCCGAGAACGCAACCGGCAACTTCACCAAGATCGTGCAGCGGGTGCCCGTCAAGATCACGCTCGAGGACGATGCTGGCAATCTCGGCCGGCTGCGCCCCGGCCTGTCCGCCGAAGCGACGGTCGACCTGCGCACGACGCCGTCGGGGCCGGTCAGCACACTGGCGGAGCCGGCGAGTTGAGCGAGGCCGGGCAGGAGCGCGCGAGCTTCCGCGACTGGGTCGCTGTCGGTGGTGCGGTGCTCGGTGCCTTTATGGCGGTGCTCGACATCCAGATCACCAACTCCTCGCTGCGCGACATCCAGGGCGGGGTCGCCGCCTCGCTCGACGAGGGGAGCTGGATCTCGACCGGCTATCTGGCCGCCGAGATCGTCGCCATCCCGCTCACCGGGTGGCTGTGCCGCGTGTTCTCGACCCGACGCTACCTGCTCGCCACCTGCCTGTTCTTCCTCGTCTTCTCCGTCCTTTGCGGCACCGCCAGCACGCTGAACCAGCTGGTTGCCTACCGGGCGGGACAGGGCTTCACCGGGGGTGCGCTCATTCCCGTGGCACTCACGATCATCCTGACCCGGCTGCCCAAGGGCCAGCGCTCGATCGGCCTGGCCCTGTTCGGCTTCTCCGCCACCTTCGGTCCCGCCTTCGGCCCGACCATCGGCGGCTGGCTCACCGACACCTTCGGCTGGCAGTACGTCTTCTACGTCAACCTCGTGCCCGGTGCGGTGCTGATCGGGACCATCTGGTATGCCCTCGATCCGGAGCCCATGCATCTCGACGAGTTCGCTCGCGGCGATTGGTTCGGCATCGTGACCATGGCCGTGGGCCTCGCCTGCCTGGTCGCCGTGCTCGAGGAGGGCCAGCGCCGGGACTGGTTCTCCGCGATCTGGATTCGCTGGGCATCGCTGACTGCGGCGGTGGCGCTGCCGGCGTTCGTGTGCCGCGAGCTGGCCGCACAGCGGCCGCTGGTCAACCTGCGGCTGCTCGCCGACCGCAATCTCGGTCCGTCCGCGCTGCTCGCCTTTTCCCTGGGCGTCGGCCTGTACGGTACCGTCTATCTGATGCCGCTCTATCTCACTCAGGTGCAGGACTATAGCGCGCTCGAGATCGGCCGTGTGGTCATGTGGGCGGGACTGCCGCAGCTGCTGATCATCCCCTTCGTGCCGATGATCATGCGCGTGGTCGACTGGCGCCTCATGGTCGGGTTCGGCTTCTTCCTCTTTGCCGTCTCCTGTCTGATGAACGGCTATCTCAGCCACCTGACGGCGGGTCCGCAGCTGCGGCTGCCTCAGCTCATCCGCGCCTTCGGCCAGCCCTTCATGATCGTGCCGCTCACCTCGCTCGCCACCGCGCGGATCGCCGCCGCCGACCAGGCGAACGCCTCCGCTCTGTTCAACATGATGCGCAATCTCGGCGGCTCGTTCGGCACTTCGATGATCTCGACCGTCGCTACCCACCGCGAGCATTATCACTTTTCGATCATCGCCGAGCGCGTGACCCGGAACGGCGAGACCGCCCAGGAATGGCTCCAGCTGGTGGCGACCCGCGTGCTGCACGGCAGCCTGTCGCTGCCGGGCAACATGGACGCCGCGCTGAAGCAGCTGGCCGAGTTGGTACGGCGCGAAGCCTATACCATGGCCTATGCCGACTGCTTCTTCGGCATCGGGGTCATTCTCCTGGCCAGCATGGCAGCCCTCTTCCTCGTGCCGCGGCCGCCCGCCAGCGGAGATCCCGCGGCATGAACCTCAGCGCTTCATCAGCGACCCCAGGACGCCGCGCACGAGGGCGTTGCCGACCTGGCGCCCGACATTGCTGCCGACGCTGCGCATCGCCGACTTGACCATGGCTTCGGCCGCGCTTTGTCGCCGGCCGCCCCCGCCGCTCAGAATGCCGCCCAGCATGTCGGCGAGTCCGCCGCCGCTTTCGGACGGTGGCGTCGCGGCGGCGGGGCGCCGGGTACGCGGCGCGCTGCCGCCGATGCGCCGCGAGGATCCGCTCGGCGCCGCGGGCGGCACCCCCCATGGGTTGGCGGAGTTGCCGCTGTCGGGCGTGGCCGCCGCGTCGACGCCCCAGGGATTGGCGGGTCCAGCAGGCTCCGCCACGGTGGTGGCGCGCGCCTGGAGGATCTCGTAGGCCGACTCCCGGTCGACCGGTTCGGTGTACTTGGTGCCGATGGGGCTGCTGGCCATGATCTGCCGGCGCTCCTCCGGCGTGATCGTACCCATGCGCGAGCGCGGTGGGATGACCTTGGCGCGCTCGACGATGCCGGGCACGCCCCCCGGCTCGAGAGTCGAGACCAGCGCCTCGCCGACCCCCAGCTGGGTGATCACATCCTGCGTCTTGAAGGCCGGGTTCGGCCGGAAAGTCTCGGCCGCCGCCTTGATGCCCTTCTGCTCGGCCGGGGTGAAGGCGCGCAGCGCATGCTGCACGCGGTTGCCGAGCTGGCCCAGGATGACCGGTGGCACGTCGGCCGGGTTCTGCGTCACGAAATAGACGCCGACGCCCTTGGAGCGGATCAGCCGCACCACCTGCTCCACCTTCTCGGTCAGCGCCTTGGGCGCGTCGTTGAACAGCAGGTGGGCCTCGTCGAAGAAGAAGACGAGCTTGGGCTTGTCGAGATCTCCGGCCTCGGGCAGCTCCTCGAACAGCTCGGAGAGCAGCCAGAGCAGGAACGTGGCGTAGAGCCGGGGCGACTGGATCAGCTTGTCGGCCATGAGCACGTTGACGGCGCCGCGGCCGTCGGGCGTGGTCAGCATGAGGTCGCCGAGTTCGAGCGCCGGCTCGCCGAAGAAGTCTTCGGCCCCTTGCTGCTCCAAGGTCAGGAGGCGGCGCTGGATGGTGCCGATCGTCGCCTTGCTGACATTGCCGTAGGTGGTGGTGATCTGGTCGGCACTCTCCGCCACCGCCCGTAGGATCGCGGTCAGGTCCTTGAAGTCGAGCAGCAGCAGGCCCTGGTCGTCGGCCAGCTTGAAGGCGATGTTGAGCACGCCCTCCTGCGTCTCGTTCAGCTCCAGCATGCGCGACAGCAGCAGCGGCCCCATCTCGGCGACGGTGGCGCGGATCGGCTGGCCCTGCTGGCCGAACAGGTCCCAGAAGATCACCGGTGCCGCCGCGGGCGCGAAGTCGGTCACGCCAAGCTCGACGGCGCGCTCGACCAATTTGGGCTTTGGCTCGCCCGGCATGGCGATGCCGGAGAGATCGCCCTTCACGTCGGCGCACACCACCGGCACGCCGTGACGGCTGAACTGCTCGGCCAACACCTGGAGCGTGATGGTCTTGCCGGTGCCGGTGGCACCCGCGATCAGCCCGTGCCGGTTTGCCAGTGGCAGGTACAGATACTGCGGTTGATCGCCCTTGCCGATCAGGAGCTTGCCGGCCTCGTCCATCCACCCAACCCCGCCATGCGTCCGCGTTGGTACGCGTTATAGGCGAGCCCGGAGCCGATGTCTGCGGTAGGAGCTAAATCTCGAAGCCGTCGTCGCTCATGCCGCCATCGTCGAACATCGGGTCCTCGTCGACGACCGGCTCGTGCGCGGGCTCGTCGAGCGGACCGGCGTCGGGCGCCGGTTCTCCGGCCTCGGCCGCGCCGCCGGTGAACGCGTCGCTGATGGCGTCCGCGATCAGCATCCCGCCGGCGACACCCAGTGCCGTCTGCATGGCACCGGCCAAAAAGCCTCCGCCTGCCGGCCGCCCCCACGGTGAGCCGCCCATGGCGGGGCCCGGTTGAGTGTATTGCGGCGGGATCGGACCTTGCGCCGGAGACGCGGAGCCGCGGCGCGGGCCAGGGGTCTGCGCCGCGCCGAACAGGCCGCCCAGGAAGCCGCCGCCGGCTGGCCGCTCGGCCACCGCGCGCTCCAGTTCCTGCACCCGCTGCTGCTGGTTCGCCAGCGCCTGCTCCTGCACCAGGATTGCCTGCGCCATGTAGTAGGGAGCCGTCGGCATTGCGGCCACGAGTTGGCCGATGTGCCGTTCGGCCTCGGCGTCGCGCTGCGGCGCCTGCCGATCGACCTCGCGCAGCTTCGCGAACAGTCCGTCGATGACCTGTCGCTCGTTGCCGTCCATGACGTCGCTCCCCAGCTTGCCTCGTCGTCAGCGAGCTAAGCTGAGTTGCCGACCGCTGCTTGGCAAGGGTCCGGATCTCGGCCGCGCGGCACGAGAAAGGTCGCAGCCAAGATCGTGACCGAGCATGCCGAAAGCAGCAGCAGGAGGGTGGCCTGATCACCGGTGGCGCGGTGCAGCGCCGCGATCATCGGCACGGTCGCGGCGGCGACGCCCAGGGAGAGCAGATACTGCACGGCGTAGGCACGAGACCACCAGCGCTCGTTCAGGTACCGCCCGAGCAGCCAGGCGGTAATCGGGATCTCGCCGAAGACCAGTAGCATGACCGGTAGGGCCGCGCTCGCCCCAAGCCAGCCGGGCGCCAGCGCCAGGGCGAGCAGAAAGGGGGTCTTGGCGCCCTCGATTGCGAACAGCAGGGGCCGCGCGCCCCAGCGGTCGAGCAGGCGTCCGACCGGGAGCTGGGCCAAACCGGCGGCGGCGAAGATCGCAGCGGCGAAGCCTCCGATCGCCAACAGGCCGATACCCGGCAGGCGCTCCGCCAGCAGCTTGGGCAGCGCGATGGTCACCCCGTTGAAGATCAGCCCGCCCAACAGTGCGCTCAGCGCGATGAAGGCGAGGACCCGCCGTTGCGCTGCGGATTCCGGTCCGCCTCCTGGTCGCGGAATTGCCGCGACCCGCTGTGCCTTGGCGGGAATGGTCGCGTAGACGGAACCCAGGGTCAGCATCGCGATGCCCGGCACCACGAATGCCGTCCGCCAATCGGCCAGGCCGGCCACAAGTGCGGTGACCAGGGTCGCTGCTGCGACGCCCATATTGCCCCATACGCCATTGACCGCGAGCGCGTGGCCGGGCTTCTCGGCGATGCCCATGACCATGGCGGTCGCGACCGGGTGATAGATCGCCGCGAACGTGCCGATCAGGGCCATGCCCAGGGCCAGCGCGCCTGGGCCCGGGATCAGCCCGGCCACCAGACAACCCGCGCCCGCGCCGAACCAGAACAGGCGCATCATGGGCACGCGGCCCCAGTGGTCGCCGAGCCAACCGGCTGGCAGGGTGGCGAGCGCAAAGGCCACGAATGCCCAGGTCGCCGGCCACAGGGCGTCGGCATAGTCGCGGCCGATCGCCAACGCCGCCGTGGGCAGGATCAGCAGGACGAAGTGATCGAAGAAATGGGCTAGGTTCAGGCCTAAGAAGGCGTGGGAGCGCGTCATCACGTCGGCCGGCAAGTTGTGATCCATGGCCAACGTAGCGCTGGCAAGGCGCGGCCGTCTCCAGGCAGAATGCCAGGAACTGTCGAGAAGGTGCCAGGATGTCCCCGGTCGCGTGGGAAGGCTTCGCCGGCGAGTATGCCCGTGGCGAGCTGATCGAGCCTCATGCGCATGACCACGCCCAGGTCGTGTTCGCCAAGTGCGGCGTGATGCGCGTGCAGACCCACCGAGGTGCGTGGGTGGTACCGCCGCAGCGGGCCTTGTGGATGCCTGCCGGGATGGTCCACTGGATCGGCTGCCCGACGGCGGTGGCGATGCGCACCGTCTATCTCGACCACGGTGCGCTCGGCGCTGCCGGCCAGGTTCCGGCGGTGCTCGCGGTCAGCCCACTGCTGCGGGAGGTCATCCTGCGGCTGGTCGAGGGCGGCCCAGGCGACCGGGCGGCCCTGCTCACCGTGCTCGTCGGCGAACTCGCGGCCGTGCCGGTGGCGCCCTTGCACCTGCCGGAGCCGCGCGATCCGCGCCTCCGTCGGGTCTGTCAGGCGCTGATTGCGGACCCGGGCAGCGTGGCGAACCTGGCACGGCATGCGCGCGTGGCCGGTGCCAGCGTCCGTACGCTCTCGCGGCTGTTCACGGCCGAAACCGGAATGGGCTTTCGCGCCTGGCAGCGCCAACTGCGACTGCTCATCGCGCTCGAGCGGCTGGCCGACGGCCAAACGGTCACCCAGGTCGCCCTGGATCTCGGCTATGGCGGACCGAGCGCGTTCATCGCGAGCTTTCGCGCCGTCCTCCGCACCACGCCAGCCCGCTACTTTCGCATGCCGTCGCTCCAAGCTGGAACACAGCCGTTCAAAATGGATTGAGTCCCGGCAGACCGGGAGATGGGAATGGCAGGATGGAGCCGGGCCGGCTGCTGGACGATCTGCGGCTCGGCTGGGCACAGGACGAGGACCACGGGGGTGGCTACAAGACCAAGGGCCTCCTGGGGCTCGCCTGGACCGCACCTTACCTGCACGATGGCGGGGTCGCCGTCGGCGTCGACGCCGGCAGGGAACTGGGCCTGCCCGGGACCCTTCTTGCCGGTATCCGGCCGGATCCGGCCAACAGCCTGCGCGCGCTGATCGACCGCGGGCTGCGTCGGTTGGTGATCGATGCCAACCGCAAAGCGGGCCTCGACGAGAAGGTGCAGGTGGAGGGCATCGGCCACGAGTTCTGGGTCGACGCCGGCTCCGGCTTCTCCAGCGCCGAACAGGATGCCCTGATCGCCTATCTTCTGGGGCTATCCCGACCCGACTTCGCCGAATCCGGTGCCCGCGGCCCCTGAGTTCAGGCCGTTCCGCCCACGGTCATCCGCTCCATTCTGATCGTCGGCTGACCGACGCCCACCGGCACGCCCTGGCCGTTCTTGCCACAGGTGCCGATGCCATTGTCGAGGGCCAGGTCGTCGCCGACCGCGGTGATTCGCTGCATGGCCTCGGGGCCGTTGCCGATCAGCATGGCTCCCTTGACCGGTGCGGTGATCCGGCCGTTCTCGATCAGGTAGGCCTCGGTCGCCTGGAACACGAAGCGGCCGGAGGTGATGTCGACCTGGCCGCCGCCGAAGGAGACGGCATAGAGGCCGCGCTCGACCCCGGCTATGATCTCCGCGCGCGTCCGGCCGCCCGCGAGCATGTAGGTGTTGGTCATCCGCGGCATGACGTTGTGGGCGTAGGACTGGCGACGGCCATTGCCGGTCGGAGCCATCCGCATCAGGCGCGCGTTCTGCCGGTCCTGCATGTAGCCGACGAGGATCCCGTCCTCGATCAGGACTGTGCGGCCGGTGGGCGTGCCCTCGTCGTCGATGGTGAGCGACCCCCGCCGCTCGGGCATCGTGCCGTCGTCCACCACCGTCACGCCCGGCGCCGCCACCCGTTGGCCCATGAGCCCGGCGAAGGCCGAGGTACCCTTGCGGTTGAAATCGCCCTCCAGCCCGTGCCCGACCGCTTCGTGCAGCATCACGCCCGGCCAGCCGGCGCCGAGCACCACGGTCATCTCGCCCGCGGGCGCCGGAACCGCCTCCAGGCGCAGTCGGGCTTGGCGCAGAGCCTCGTCGGCGACGCCCTGCCACCAGCGGTCATCGAGCAGCCGATCGATCCCGAACCGCCCGCCGCCGCCGTGACCGGCGCTCTCGCGCCGCCCGTCGCGCTCGACGACCACCGCCACGTTCAGGCGTACCAGCGGCCGAACGTCGACGCGACGCAGGCCGTCGCCGCGGTAGATCTCGATCGCCTGATGGGAGGCGGCCAAGGTGGCGGTCACGCTGGTCACCGCCGCCTCCTGCGCGCGGCAGTAGGCCTCGATCCGCTCCAGAACCGCGAGCTTGGCCGCCCGGTCCGCGGCGGCGATCGGATCGGCGGCGCCGTATAGGGCCGGACCGGGTGCCGCGGGTGCCACATTGTCCCGGCCGGCACGGCCACTCCGGACCGCCTGCACCGTGGCAGCGGCACCCCGGATCGCATCCTCGTCGAGCCGGTCGCCGCAGGCGTAGCCCACCTTCTCGCCGGCCACGCCGCGCAGGCCGAAGCCGGCCCGGGATTCCCGCGCCGCCGTCTTCAGCCTTCCGTCCTCGAAGGTCAGCTGCTCTTCCTGCCGCGCCTCCAGGAACAGTTCGCCATCGTCGAGCGCAAGCAGCCCCTCGGCGGTGAGCGAGCGGAGCCGTTCGACGTCTAGGCCGTTGCGCTCGGCAACGGATGGATCAGCGGAGTGATCGCCCATGTCGGTCGCAGAATTCCAATGGTTTGATCGTCCAGGGTGGAGAGGATAGCGCATGCCCCCGCCAAGGCGAGGGCGTTCGGCGCCGAGCCTCCAGCCACCTCGCGACACTCTGTCACGCGAAAGCCTTGCGCTGCCTCCTTATCCTTCACTTCGTCATACGATGAGCACCGGCCGCGGGACATCGCCGCTATGAAGCGTGCCGTCGCACTGCGCCATCCGTCATCGCGAGGATAGCTTCGCCCATGCGTTTTCCAGCGCCAACGCCACTTGTAGCGGCCTTGCTGGCCATGCTGCCGACGATCGTGTGGGCGAATCCCCAGCCTTGGCAGATGAACCAGCAGCATCCCGCCACGCCGATCATGGAGCGGCTGCACAGCTTCCACGATCTGCTGCTGTGGATCATCACCGCCATCGTCATCTTCGTGTTCGTGCTCCTGGCCTATGCCTGCTGGCGGTTCGCGGAGAGCCGCAACCCGGTTCCGTCGCGCCGCTCGCACAACACGATGCTCGAGATCGTCTGGACCGCGGTGCCGGTGCTGATCCTGGTGATCATCGCGATTCCTTCGTTCAAGCTCCTCTACTACATGGACGTGCAGCCGGAGACGGAGCTGACGATCAAGGCCACGGGTCATCAGTGGTATTGGAACTATACCTACCCGGATAACGGCAACTTCACCTTCGACGCGTACATGATCGCCGAGAGCGACCTGCAGGAAGGTCAGCTCCGGCTGCTGGAGACGGACAATCGCCTCGTGGTGCCGGCCGGCACCAATGTGCGGATCCAGACCACGGCCGCGGACGTGCTGCACAGCTGGGCCGTGCCGCAGTTCGGGGTCAAGGTCGACGCCGTGCCCGGTCGGCTCAATCAGCTTTGGATCAACGTCGAGGAGCCCGGGGTCTATTACGGGCAGTGCTCGGAACTGTGCGGCGTCAACCATGGCTTCATGCCGATCGCCGTCGAGGCCAAGACGAAGGAGGACTTCGACGCCTGGGTCGCCGAGGCACAGTCCAAGTTCGCGCGGGCCGACCAGGACGTCGAGCGGGTCGCCGCGGCCGGCGCCCCGCCAAAGCCGGCCAACTGAGGGACAACGGGATCATGGCCTACAGCATCACCGCCGACCATGACGCCCACACCCCGACCGGGTGGCGGCGCTGGCTCTATTCGACCAATCACAAGGACATCGGCACCCTCTATCTCTGCTTCGCCTTCTGTGCCGGCATGATCGGCATGTTGATGTCGGTGGTCTTCCGGGCCGAGCTGATGGTGCCGGGCG
Source organism: uncultured Alphaproteobacteria bacterium (assembly GCA_963720725.1). Taxonomy (GTDB): domain Bacteria; phylum Pseudomonadota; class Alphaproteobacteria; order Geminicoccales; family Geminicoccaceae; genus Benzoatithermus. The sequence continues at coordinate 266,738 of CAVRGN010000011.1, read as the reverse complement.
ATCAGATCCTCGGTGGCGATTATCACATGTACAATGTGCTGATCACCGCCCACGGTCTGATCATGGTGTTCTTCTTCGTCATGCCGGCACTCATCGGCGGTTTCGGCAACTGGTTCGTGCCGCTGATGATCGGCGCGCCCGACATGGCCTTCCCGCGGCTGAACAACATCAGCTTCTGGCTGATCGTGCCGGCCTTCCTGCTGCTGATCCTCTCGCCGTTCGCCGGGGGCGCGGGGACGGGTTGGACCATCTACCCGCCGCTCTCCTCGGTGATCGGCCATCCCGATGCCTCGGTCGACATGGCCATCTTCGCGCTGCATCTGGCGGGTGCCAGCTCGCTGCTGGGGGCGATCAACTTCATCACCACGATCTTCAACATGCGCGCGCCCGGCATGACCATGCACAAGATGCCCCTGTTCGCGTGGTCGATCCTGGTGACCGCCTTCCTCCTGCTGCTGGCGGTGCCGGTGCTGGCCGGCGCCATCACCATGCTGCTCACCGACCGCAACTTCGGCACCCACTTCTTCGACCCCGAGGGCGGCGGCGATCCTGTCCTGTTCCAGCACCTGTTCTGGTTCTTCGGCCATCCCGAAGTCTACATCATGATCCTGCCGGCGTTCGGCATCGTCAGCCAGGTCATCTCGACCTTCGCCAAGAAGCCGATCTTCGGCTATCTCGGCATGGCCTACGCCATGGTTGCGATCGGGGTGGTCGGCTTCGTGGTCTGGGCCCATCACATGTACACCGTGGGCATGGGCGTGAACGTGAAGGCTTACTTCACGGCGGCGACCATGGTCATCGCGGTCCCGACCGGCATCAAGATCTTCTCCTGGATCGCCACGATGTGGGGCGGTTCGCTCCGGTTCGCGACGCCGATGCTGTTCGCGATCGGGTTCATCTTCCTGTTTACCGTCGGCGGCGTCACCGGCGTGGTTCTGGCGAACGCCGGCATGGATGCGGCGCTCCACGACACCTACTACGTGGTGGCACACTTCCACTATGTTCTTTCGCTCGGCGCCGTGTTTGGGATCTTCGCCGGGTTTTACTACTGGTTCGGCAAGATGTCGGGCCGGCAGTACGACGAGAGCTTGGGCAAAATTCACTTCTGGCTGACCTTCATCGGCGTCAACCTCGCGTTCTTTCCCCAGCATTTCCTGGGATTGGCGGGCATGCCGCGCCGCATCCCGGACTATCCGGACGCGTTCACGGGTTGGAACTTCGTCTCCTCGATCGGTGCCTTCGTCAGCGCGGCCAGCGCCTTCTTCTTCATCTACGTGGTGGTCAAGACGCTGACGTCCGGCGAGAAGTGCCCGGACAATCCCTGGGGCGAGGGCGCGACGACCCTGGAATGGACGGTGAGCTCGCCACCGCCGTTCCACACCTTCGAGGACCTGCCGGTCGTTCACGCGCAGACCGCGCACTGAACCGGGCGGGCGAGGGGATCGGCGGGAGATGGCGGTGACGGCGGCGAGCGACGCGCAGCGCAGGGAGGTTCTGCCGGCTTCGAGCCTGCGGGACTTCTGGCGGCTGTGCAAACCGAACGTGATGCAGCTCGTGCTGTTCACGAGCGCCGTTGCCGTCTACCTCGCGCCAGGGCACGTGCATCCCGTGCTCGACCTCACGGCGCTGATCTGCATCGCGCTGGGCGCGGCGGCGTCGGCCGCGATCAACAACTCGTTCGACGTCGACATCGATACCCGCATGGCGCGCACCCGTCTGCGGCCGACGGCCTCGGGGCGGATCGAAGCCTCCGAGGCGCTGGCGGTCGGCGTGACCCTGGCGATCATCAGCGTGATGCTGATGGGCTTGGCGCTGAACTGGCTGGCGGCCGCCCTCCTGGCGCTCACCATAGCCTTCTACGTCTTCGTCTACACGATCTGGCTCAAGCGGCGGACCCCGCAGAATATCGTCATCGGCGGTGCGGCCGGTGCGCTGCCGCCGATCGTCGCCTGGGCCGCGGTCACGGACGACGTGACGTTGCTGCCGATCTTGATGTTCGCCATCATATTCCTGTGGACGCCGCCCCACTTCTGGGCGTTGGCGCTCTACCGCACCGGCGACTACGACCGCGTTGGCGTGCCAATGCTGCCGGTCGTGTCCGGCAGGCGCAGCACCCTGCGCCACATCCTCGCCTACACCGTCGTACTGGTGCTGGTGAGCGTGCTGCCGACCATGTTGGGCTTGGCAGGGATCGCCTACGGCGCGGCCGCTCTGGGCCTTGGCGGCGTGTTCGTCGCCTATGCCTTCCGGCTTTGGCGCGAAGACCGCGATCTCCTGGCCATGCGCACCTTCCGCTACTCGATCTTCTACCTGTTCCTGCTGTTCGGTGCCTTCGCCCTGGATCGCGCGGCGCAGGATCTGCTGCTTGGCTGAGATGGCGATGACCGATGAGGAGTGGCGGCGTCGTCAGCGCGGCAAGAACATCGCCATGGCCTGCGGACTTGTGGGCCTGGTGGTGCTGTTCTACCTGGTCACCCTGATCAAGATGGGAGGCGCCGAATGAGCCTCGCCGGCCGCAATCGCCGCATCGCCACCGCCGCTTCGCTGGTGATCCTGGGCATGCTCGGGCTGACCGCCGCTTCGGTGCCGCTCTACAATCTGTTTTGCAGCGTCACCGGCTTCGGCGGCACGCCGCGCATCGATGCGGAAGGACCGGGCGCCGTCTCGTCACAGACGGTCACCGTCCTGTTCAATGCCGACGTCGGGGCGGACATGCCCTGGCTGTTCCGCCCCGTGCAGCGCAGCGTCACCGTGCATGCGGGCGAGGAGACGCTGGCCTTCTACGAAGCGGTCAATCACGCCGACCATCCCGTGGTCGGCCGCGCCGTCTACAATGTCACTCCGCACAAGATCGGGGGCTACTTCGCCAAGGTGCATTGCTTCTGTTTCGACGAGCAGACACTCCAGCCCGGCCAGAGGGCCGAAATGCCGGTGTCCTTCTTCGTCGATCCCGCCATGTTCGACGATGGCGACACCAGCGAGGTTCGACAGATCACCTTGTCCTACACCTTCTTCATCGATCACGAGGCGACGGCCAAGCTGCGCGCGGCGGCCGCCGGTTCGACCAGCTGACGCCCCGCAAGGTCAGGAGAGACGCACAAGATGTCGACCACCGCGGCGATCCACGACGATCACGGTCATGCCGAGCATGGGCACGGCAAGCCCAGCCATCCCTACCACCTGGTCGATCCCAGCCCGTGGCCGCTGATCGGCAGCATGTCGGCCCTGCTGCTCACCAGCGGCGGGGTGATGTGGATGCACGGGGTCGCGATCGGACCCTGGGTCACGCTCCTGGGCTTTCTCGGCGTGCTCTACGTCATGTTCCGGTGGTGGCGCGACGTTCTCCACGAATTGGCCAGCGGCGCGCACAGCGAGGTCGTGAACAAGGGCCTGCGGCTCGGCATGGCGCTGTTCATCACCTCCGAGGTGTTCTTCTTCTTCGCGTTTTTCTGGGCCTTCTTCTGGGGCGCTTTGAACCCGCCGATGACCATCGCGTCCCAGTGGCCGCCGGAAGGCGTCGACCCGGTGCCGACCTGGGGCATCCCGTTCCTCAACACCCTGATCCTGCTGCTTTCCGGTGCCACCGTCACCTGGGCGCACCATGCGGTGAAGGAGGACGATCAGAAGACCGCGTTCAAGGCCCTGCTGATCACGGTCTGCCTCGGGCTGATCTTCACCAGCTTCCAGGTGCTCGAATATGTCGAGCAGATCCACGAGGGCTTCACCCTCCAGGACGCCGTCTTCGGCTCCGCCTTCTACATGGCGACCGGCTTCCACGGGCTCCACGTGCAGATCGGGACGATTTTCCTCGCCGTCTGCATGATGCGCGCCTGGTACGCCGCCTTCCGTCCCAACAAGCATGTCGGGTTCGAGGCCGCCGCCTGGTACTGGCACTTCGTCGACGTGGTCTGGCTGTTCCTGTTCGTCTGGATCTACTGGTGGGGCGGCAGCCTGCAGTTCACCACCACCCCGGTCGGCGGGTGAGCGACGCCGGACCTTCGCCCTTCGCCGCAGGATTGGCCGGCCGCTGCCCGCGGTGTGGGCGGGGTCGCCTTTTTCGGGGTTTCCTGGCGGTGGTGCCGCGCTGCGAGGCGTGCGGGCTCGACCTGTCGGCCCAGGACAGCGGCGACGGACCGGTTGCGATCATCGTCCTGGTGGTCGGCTTCGTGGTCGTGATCGCGGCGCTCCTGGTCGAGGTCCGCTACGCGTGGCCGGTATGGCTGCACCTGATGGTCTGGCTGCCATTGTCCGTTCTGCTCTGCCTTGCCATGATGCGCCCGCTCAAGGCCACGCTCATCGCCCTCCAGTACAAGCACCGCCGCCATGAGTTCGACGCCGGCTGACGCCGGCCGGCGGTTCCGTCCGCGTCTGTGGCCGACCCTCGCGACGCTGCTCGGCATCGCCGCGCTCCTGTCGCTGGGCACCTGGCAGCTGCAGCGTCTGGCCTGGAAGCGCGACCTCATCGCCCATGCCGAGGCCCAGCTGGCGGCACCGCCTGCTGTTCTGCCAGCCAGCGATCTCGCGGAGTTCGACTATCGGCCGGTCTCGGCCACGGGCGCCTATCTGCACGACCTCGCCTTCGCCTTCGGCTTTTCCGCCGAGGGCGGCAGGCCCGGCGGACGGCTGATCACGCCGTTCCGGCTCGTCGACGGCCGCACGATCCTGGTGGATCGGGGCTGGATGCCCGAGGATCTCTTGCCGCCCCGCGTCCCGACGGGTCTCGAGCCCACCGGCACGTTGACTTTGGTGGGCATAGGCCGCTGGCGCGGCGAAGCGCCGCGAAGCTGGCTTTCCCCCGACGACACCCCGGGCTTGCGCCGCTGGTACAACTGGGACGTTCCGGCGATGGAGCAGGCGCTGAGCCTGCCCCTGGAGCGCCTGGAAATGGTGATCGAGCGTTCGGAAGGCCCCGAAGGTTTGCCCAAGGCGGAGCCCGTGTCGGTGAACTTCCCCAACGACCATCTGGGCTACGCCCTCACCTGGTACGGCCTCGCCCTGGCGCTGCTCGCCATCTACATCCTGTTCAGCTCCAACCAGCCGGACGCGCGCCAGCCTTGAAAGCCATCCGCACCACCGCCGCCGTCACCGCGGTCCTCGTCTACGCCCTGATCGTCCTGGGCGCCGTCGTCCGCACCACCAATTCTGGTCTGTCCTGTCCGGACTGGCCCACCTGCTACGGTCACTGGTTGCCGCTGCCTGCGGAGATCGCCGGGGTGCCCAACATCGGCTACACCTATGGCCAGGTGATGCTGGAGTGGGTGCACCGGCTGATCGCGGGCGTGTTCGTCGGGCCGCTGGTACTGCTTCTCGCCGTACTGACGTTCTGGCGCCGCCGCGAGCGCAGGGACCTCGCCATCGCCGGCGGCGGCCTGGTCCTCCTGTTGCTGGTCCAGGGCGCCCTCGGCGGTCTCACCGTGCTCGATCGCAACAGCCCCTGGTCGGTGGCGATCCATCTCGGCAATGCGCTCCTGGTCCTGACTGTGACGCTGCGCCTGCTCGCCGGGGCCGCGGACTGGCCGTCCGGCGGCCGCGCGGCCCGTCCGCTCCTCGCACCCGCCATCGCCGCCTGGGTGCTGGCATTGCTGGCGATGATGACCGCTGCCATGACGGCGAAGAGCGGCGCATCGCTGGCGTGCGCGACTTGGCCTTCCTGCAACGGCGCGTTCATTCCGGATCTCGGGGACTATTATCTGCGCGTACATTTCACCCATCGCGTCCTGGCCGCGCTGACCGGCCTCACCCTGCTGTTCCTGCTGTGGCGCGGCCGCGTGGTGCCTTCGCCCCTGCGTCGCATCGTCGAGCTGGCGGCGGGCCTGGTGGTTCTGCAGGTCGGGATCGGTGCGCTCGTCATCCTGCTCGAGGCGCCGATCTGGACGGCCGTCCTGCACCAGGCGGTGGGCGTGCTCACCTTCGCGACCATCACCCTGATCCTGTGGCGCAGCGCCCCGGCCATGCACGGCCGTGAACTTGGAGACCCCGATGGGTTGGCACTACGCGGCGCTTGAGGATCGGTTTCGCCGCATCGCCGGCGTCAACGGTGCTCTGGCGATCCTGGACTGGGACACCGCCGTGATGATGCCGCGCAAGGCTGCCGGCGACCGTGGCGAGCAGCTGGCGGTGCTCAAGCGCGTGTCGCACGAGTTGCTGACCGATTCCGCTACCGGCGAACAGCTGGCTGCCGCCGAGAGCGAGCCCGATCTCGGCCCCTGGCAACAGGCCAATCTGCGCGAGATGCGCCGCAAGTACCGGCATGCCCACGCGTTGGAGCCCGCACTGGTCGAGGCCATGGCCCGCGCGACCACGAGCTGCGAGATCGTCTGGCGCGAGGCACGGGCCACGGCCGACTTCGCGATGCTTGCGCCGTCGCTCACCGAGGTCGTGCGCCTCGTTCGCGAAGAGGCCAGGGTCGTCGGCGCCGCGCTCGGCCTCACGCCCTATGATGCCCTGCTCGACGCGCACCAGCCCGACCTGCGCGACGCCGACGTCGTGGTGCTGTTCGACCGGCTCGCTGCGGCACTGCCGCCGCTGCTCGACGCCGCGCTGGCTCGCCAGGCGGCAGCGCCGGCGCCGATGCGGCCGCATGGCCCGTTCCCCGCGGCGCGCCAGAAGGAGCTCGGTCGCAGGCTGATGGCGCGGCTGGGCTTCGATTTCGACGCCGGGCGGCTCGACGAGAGCACGCACCCGTTCTGCGGCGGCACGCCCGCCGACATTCGCATCACCACGCGCTACCGGGAGGACGAGCTGGTCTCCGCGCTGATGGGCGTGCTGCACGAGACCGGTCACGCGCTCTACGAGGCGGGCCTGCCTCCGGGCTGGCGCGGTCAGCCGGTCGGCGACCAGCGCGGCATGGCGGTGCACGAAAGCCAGTCCCTGCTCATGGAGATGCAGGCCTGCCGCTCGCCCGCCTTCGTCGGCTATCTCGCCGGTGAGCTGCGTGCCGCCTTCGGCGACGATCCCGCCTTCGCGCCCGCCAATCTCGAGCGTCTCTATACCCGGGTCGAGCGCGGGTTCATCCGCGTGGATGCCGACGAGATCACCTATCCGCTCCACGTCATCCTGCGCCACCGACTGGAGCGCCAGCTGGTGGCGGGCGAGTTGGAGGTCGCGGACCTGCCCGAGGCATGGACCGAGGGCATGCGCGAGCTTGTGGGCGTCAGCCCGCCCGACGACCGGGTCGGCTGCCTCCAGGACATCCACTGGCCGGTGGGCGGCTTCGGCTACTTTCCCTGCTACACGCTGGGTGCCATGCTCGCCGCCCAGCTGTTTCGCGCCGCGCAGGCCGAGGTGCCGGAGCTGATGGACGCGATTGGCGGCGGCGACTTCGCACCGATTCTTGCCTGGCTGCGCGAGAAGGTTCATGGCCAAGGGGCCATGCCGCGGTTCGGGGATCTGGTCCAAAGTGCCACTGGCGGACCGCTTGCGGTCGAGCCGTTCCTCGCCCATCTGCGGCAGCGCTACCTCGGCGAGGTTGCCTGATCGCCGCAACGCGCTTGAGCATCGGGTACTTCCCGCCTAACTCCCACGGGCCATGACGGGATCCCGATGATCTACTATGTCAGCACCCGCGGCCAGGCTGGCCGCCGCAGCTTCGAGGAGGTGCTGCTGGCCGGCCTCGCCGAGGATGGCGGGCTGTTCGTTCCCGAGACGTGGCCGTCCTTTTCGGGCGCGGAGCTGCGGGAACTGCGCGGGCTCGACTATCCGGCCCTGGCCGCGCGCCTGCTGGCGCCGTTCACCGAGGGATGCTTCGACGAGGCCGACCTGCTGCGGCTGGCGCGCCGCGCCTATGCCGGCTTCGATCACCCCGCCACCGCACCCTTGCGCCATCTGGCCGGCGACGACTGGCTGCTCGAGCTGTTCCACGGGCCGACCCTGGCCTTCAAGGACTTCGCGATGCAGCTGCTGGCCGCGATGTTCGACGAGGTCCTGGCGCGCCGCGGCGAGCGGGTCACCATCGTCGGCGCCACCTCCGGCGACACCGGGGCTGCAGCCGTGCATGCCTTCGCCGGCAAGCGCCAGGTTCGCATCGCCATGCTCCATCCCGAAGGCAGGGTATCGCCGGTCCAGCGCCGGCAGATGACCACGGTGCTGGGCGACAATGTTCTCAACATCGCGCTGCGCGGCACGTTCGACGACTGCCAGGACCTCGTGAAGGCGATGTTCGCCGACGCGCCGTTCCGGCGCAATTTGCGCGTTTCGGCGGTCAATTCGATCAATTGGGCGCGGGTCGTGGCCCAGTCGGTCTACTATGTCTGGGCCGCGCTGCGCCTGGGCGGACCGGACCGCCCGGTTGCCTTCGCCGTGCCTACGGGCAATTTCGGCAATGTCTACGCCGGCAGGGTCGCGGCCGCGATCGGCCTCCCGATGGCGCGACTTGTCGTTGCCACCAACGAGAACGATATCCTGGCCCGCTTCTTCGCCACGCGCCGCTACCAGCGTGGCACCGTCGTTCCCACCACGAGCCCGTCGATGGACATCCAGGTCGCGAGCAATTTCGAGCGGCTGTTGCTGGAGCTGGAAGGCAAGGACGGAGAACGTACCCGCGCGCGGATGCAGTCCTTCGCCCAAGCCGGTGGGTTCGCGCTCGAGGGCGACGTGCCGGGCCTGTTCGCGGCCGGCAGCGCCGCTCAAGCCGAGGTGGCGGATACCATTGCCTCCACCTTGCGCGAGACGGGTGAGCTGGTCGACCCGCATACCGCCGTTGGTCTCTCCGTCGCGGCGCGTCATCGCCCGTCGCCGGGAACGCCCATGGTGACGCTGGCGACCGCCCATCCCGCCAAGTTTCCCGAAGCGGTCGCAGCCGCGAGCGGCGTGGTGCCGAAGCTGCCGGCGCGCTACGCCGACCTGATGGCGCTGCCCGAGCGTCATCTCACGATCGACAATGAGCTGGGCGCGGTCGAGGCCGCGATCCAGGACAGGTTTGGAGCCGCATGAGCGACGACGTCCAGATCACCACCCTCGACAATGGCTTGAGGGTCATCAGCGAGAAGATGCCACGGCTCAAGACGGCGTCCCTGGGCGTCTGGGTCGACGTGGGCACCCGCTACGAGCCCGCAGAGGTCAACGGTGTCGCCCACCTGCTGGAGCACATGGCGTTCAAGGGCACCGCCCGCCGTTCCGCGCGCGACATCGCGGAGGAGATCGAGCGCGTCGGGGGCAGCCTGAACGCCTACACCTCGCGCGAGCACACGGCCTACTACGCCCGGATCCTCGCCGACGATGTCGAACTCGCGGCCGATATCCTCGCCGACATCCTGCGCCATTCGACCTTCGATCCGGGCGAATTGGAGAAGGAGCGGCACGTCGTCCTGCAGGAGATCGGCCAGGTCAGGGACACGCCCGACGATCTCGTGTTCGACCTCCTGCAAGAGGCCTCCTATCCCGACCAGCCGATGGGCCGTGCCATTCTTGGCCCCGAGGCGATCGTGAAGGGGATGTCGCGCGCCTCCCTGGTCGAGTACATGGCCCGCCACTATGGGCCGAGGCGGCTGGTGTTCGCCGGCGCCGGACAGCTGGAGCACGGACGCCTGGTCGACACGGCCCAGCGCCTGTTCGGCGATCTCGCGCCCGCCGAGGCGGCCGCTCCTGAGCCCGCGCACTACAGCGGCGGCACCAGGATCGAGCGCCGCCCCGACCTGGAGCAGGTCCATTTGTGCCTCGCGGTCGAGGGGCTGGCCTATCATCATCCCGACCATTTCGCGCTGCAGGTGCTGTCCACCGCGCTGGGTGGCGGCATGTCCTCGCGGCTGTTCCAGGAGGCGCGCGAGAACCGGGGCCTGTGCTACTCGATCTTCTCCTTCGCCTCGGCCTATGCCGACACGGGGCAGCTCGGCGTCTATGCCGGCACCGATCCCGGGGACGTGCCGGAGCTGATGAAGGTCGTGGCCGACGAGACCCGTGCGCTGGTGCTCGATCCGGACGAGGACGAGGTCAGACGGGCGCGTGCCCAGCTCAAGGCCAGCCTGCTCATGGGCCTGGAGAGCTGCTCTGCAGTGTGCGAGGACCTTGCCCGCCAGCTCCTCTGCTTCGGCCGGCGCGTCACCACCGAGGAGGTGGTCGCCAAGATCGACGCTGTGGACATCGCCGCCGTTCGTCGGGTCGGCCGCGAACTCTTGACCGCAGGCGGCCTGACGCTGGCGGCCGTGGGCCCGATCGAGACGCTGCCTCCCCTGGAGCTTGGCCTCTGACCGATTCCGGCCGCTCCTAGGGCTCGCGCTTCGCCCGGCGGCACAGCGACTTCAGGTAGGTGGGGGCTGCGTCCTTCTCGGCCTCCGGCCCACGCGCGATCAGCTCCTGCCAGCCCATGATGCAGCCGAGCTCGTTGGCGACGACGATCGAGCGCACCTCGACCGCCGTGTTCTCGTCGCAGCGTTCCGGCGGCAGCGTGGCCAGGCAGACCAGGAGGATGGCGGCAAACTCTGGCGGCACCTTCGGCTCCCGGGACGGTAACGAGCTGGTCACGGCACCTGTGCTAGCACACGGCCTCCCTCGCCGGGGACAAGGATCGGGGATTGCGCCGCCTCACTGCCGCGGCAGGGCAGAGTTCGCCCAAGAGGCGAGCATGTCGTCCTGCCGCAGGGCGTGATTTCGATTTGCCCCCGGTGGGTTGGGCCGGCGGCCCGAGCCGATCTGGAGCGCGGTCTCGTCGCTGCCCCGCGATAGGCCGAACACCCGTGGATCTGGATCCATCGCGTTCCGCCCGCGCATCGTCGTCCGGCGTCACCCCGTGGGCAGGTCCGATGAATTGCGTAAGGGGTTACACCAGGAAATCGCTGGCGGGCAGCGGTTGGTCGGTCCGATCTTCGGCGTAGCCGTTGGTGATGAAGTGCCTGGTCGCTGCAGCGTAGTCGCTACCGAACGCCGCCTGTAGGTCGGCATAGTTGGCGACGTACTGGACCTCGTCGAAATCGTCCCGAACGCGGCCTTCGCTCTGGCCTTGTGCGATATAGTGCCTGGCGGCGGCCGTCGTGTCGGTGCCCAGGGTGGTAATCAGGTCGCCGTAGCTCGCCGTGTATTGCAGGCCGTCGAAGGAGACAGCACGACCCTCGCCATGACCGGCCAGCACATAGTGCCGCTTGCCGGCCGCCGCATCCGCGCCGAAGGCCGCGATGAGATCGTCGTGGCTGGCGACGTAGGCCAGGGCGTCGAATGGCGGCGCGCTGGGCTGGCCTTCGAGCGCAAGGTCGCCGGCGAGATAGAGCGCGGTTGCGCTCAGACCGGCATGGCCGCGAACCATGGCCAGGGTCTGCCACGGGTCCGCCCCGTCGCCGTCAGGGTCCACCTGCAGCAGGCAGCCCGTACCGTCGGCCGCGGGCGAGAGCGTGACGAAGCGTTCCAGGTCGAGGAGGCCCACGCCGGAAACCCGCAGCATGTCGCCGATGACCAGCCCGTCCAGTCCGGGCTCGAAGTCGAGGACGAGATCCTGGCCTTCCGAGGCCTGGTTCCACACGAACAGGTCGTGTCCCTCCATGCCTTGCAGCGCGTCAGCGCCCGGCCCGCCATGGAGGACGTCGTCGCCACTGCTGCCGATGACCCGGTCCGCACCGAGGCCACCGAATAGAACGTCGTCGCCCTCGCCGCCGCGCAGCTCGTCATCGCCCGAGCCCCCGATCAGCAGGTCGGCGCCGCGTCCGCCCTGCATTTCATCGGCACCGGGCCCGCCCTCGAGATGGTCATTGCCGTCGGCGGTGATCAGTTCGTCGTCACCCGGGCCGCCATAGACCCAGTTGTCGCCGCCAAAGGCGCGGATCAGATCGTCGCCGCCCCGGCCCCAGACCTGGTCGTCGCCGCCCTGATCGTCCGCCACCACGGGATCGGCCAGGATCTGGTCGCTCTTCTCGCTGCCCTCGATCCGGTCGTCGCCGCTGCCGCCAACGATACGCCTGCCGGCACCACCGCCGCCCGACAAGGTATCGATGGCGCCGTCGACCAAGTCATCGATGCCCATGCTTCCTCACCCATCGCCAAAGTAGCTCGCCTACCATGCCGAGCTCGTCCGAGGCCAGCGAGATCGGAGGCCCGCACGCTCAGCCGAGGGTCGGCAGCCACTCCTCGCGGTACCAGCGGACGAAGCGCTCCACGCCGACCTCGATCGGCGTGGCCGGGGCGAAGCCCGTGGCGCGCGTCAGATCCGCGATGTCGGCGTAGGTGGCCGGGACGTCGCCCGCCTGCATCGGCAGCAGCTCCTTGAGCGCCGTGACGCCGAGCGTCCGCTCCAGGGTGGCGATCAGGTGCATCAGCTCGACCGGCCGGTGGTTGCCGATATTGTAGAGCCGATAGGGCGCCCGGCTGGTGCCGGGATCGGGCCGGTCGCCGCTCCAGTCGGGATCGGGCTCCGGCAGGACGTCCATGACCCGCCGCACGCCCTCGACGATGTCGTCGACATAGGTGAAGTCGCGGCGCATCCGGCCCTGGTTGAACACCTTGATCGCCCGGCCGGCGAGCATGGCCTCGGTGAACAGCCACATCGCCATGTCCGGCCGGCCCCACGGCCCGTAGACGGTGAAGAACCGCAGCCCGGTCACCGGCAGCCCGTAGAGGTGGCTGTAGGTATGGGCCATGAGCTCGTTGGCCTTCTTGGTCGCGGCGTAGAGGCTGAGCGGATGGTCGACATTGTCGTGGACCGAGAACGGCATGGCGCTGTTGGCGCCGTAGACCGAGCTCGACGAGGCGTAGACCAGATGCGCCACGCCATGGTGACGGCAGCCCTCGAGCACGTTGAGAAAGCCGGCGAGGTTGGCGTCGAGATAGGCGTGGGGATGCTCGATCGAGTAGCGCACGCCCGCCTGTGCGGCCAGGTGGACGACGCTGCGCGGGCGGGTCTCGGCGAACGCTCGGGCGGTGGTCTCCCGATCCGAGAGGTCGAGCCGCCGGAAGGTGAAGCCCGGACGGCCGGCCAAACGGTCCAGCCGCGCCTGCTTCAGCCTGGGATCGTAGTAGGCGTTGAGGCTGTCGAGGCCGACGACGCTGCAGCCCTCGGCCAGCAGGCGGTCGGCCAGATGGAAGCCGATGAATCCGGCGACCCCGGTGAGCAGGACCGTACCATCATGGGCGAGGCTCATCGTCCGCTCACAGGCTCCAATAGTCGAGGCCGGCCGGCAAGCGGTCCGGATCGATGGCGGATCGGACGTCGATGATGATCCCGCGCGGCAGCAGCATGGCAGTGAGACCACCCTCGCCCAGCGCCAGATAGTCGCGATGCGGCACGGCCAGGATGAGAGCGTCGAGTTCCCGCAGTTCGGCCAGCGGTGCCAGCGCCAGCCCGTACTCGGCCATGGCCGCCGCTGGGTCGGCCAGCGGATCGTGGACCAGCCCGGTGATCCCGAAGCTCTGCAGCTCCTTGAGGATGTCCGGCACCCGGCTGTTGCGCAAGTCGGGCACGTTTTCCTTGAACGTCAACCCCAGCACCCCCACGCGTGCGTGCCGCACGGCGACGTCTCGGGCGATCAGGAGCTTGACCAGCTTTTGCGCCACGAAGGCGCCCATGCCGTCATTGATCCTGCGACCGGCCAGGATGACCTGGGGATGGTAGCCCAGAACTCTCGGCCTTGGCGGTAAGGTAGTAGGGATCGACCCCGATGCAGTGCCCGCCCACGAGGCCAGGCGTGAACGGCAGGAAGTTCCACTTGGTGCTTGCCGCCCGCAGCACGTCGCTGGTGCGGATGTCGAGGCGCTCGCAGATCAGCGCCAGCTCGTTCATCAAGGCGATGTTGAGGTCGCGCTGGGTGTTCTCGATGGCCTTGGCGGCCTCGGCGACCCGGATCGATGGTGCCCGGTGCAGGCCGGCGCGCGCCACCGGTCCATAGATCGCGGCCAGCCTCGCCAGCGTGGCCGCGTCCTCGGCGGCGATCACCTTGGTGATCGTCTCCAGCCGGTGCTCGCGGTCGCCCGGATTGATCCGCTCGGGCGAGTAGCCGAGCTGGAAGTCGTGTCCCTGGCGCAGGCCGGACGCGGCGGCCAACAGCGGCCCGCACACCTCCTCGGTCACTCCCGGATAGACGGTGCTCTCGACCACCACCAGCCCGCCTCGGGCCAGGACCGCGCCGACGCTGGAACAGGCGCGGTGCAGCGCCTCCAGATCGGGTTGGCGGTTGGCGTCGATCGGCGTCGGGACGGTGAGGATGAAGCAGGTGCAGCCTGCGAGATCGGCCGCGTCGGCGGTGAGCCGAAGATCGAGGCCGGCAAGCTCGTCGGCGGTGAACTCGCCCGTGCCGTCCGAGCCCCGGCGCAGGGCTTCGACCCGGCCGGCATCGATGTCGAAGCCGACCACGCCGCCATGCGCCCGCGCCATGCCCACCGCGACCGGGAGGCCGACATAGCCCAACCCGACCACGGCGATGCGCTCGGCCATCTCGGCGCCGCTCGCTAGCGCTTGAGCATCTTGCGGATGTCCTGCTCGTAGTCGCGGAGCTCGGCCATGCCTTCCTCGAGCGTGATCTCTCGATCCTCCACCCGCTGCCCCAGATCCACCAGCTGGTTGGCCAGGGTCGTGCGGCCGGCCTTGCTCGCCGCTTCGGCGAGCCGCGACATGCGGCTCTGGAAGGTGCTGTAGCGCTCCTCGGTCATCTTGGCCTCGGCAGCACTGGGTCGAGCCGCCTGCTGCGGCCCGGATTGTCGTGAATTGAAGTTCGACACGATGGCCCTCCAGGAGGTCTGCCCGGACGCCGATCATGGCCGATCGACGCCGCCCCGTGAAGGGCGGCGTCCCGACAGCGGGTCTAGTGCCGGCGCACCAGGCGGTGGATGTAGCCCAGCTTCTCGATCACCGGCGGGCTGAGGACGAACGGATAGAGGTCGGAGTGACCCAGGCTGCGGTTGAGGCTGTTCACCGCGAACGACAGCGGCAGCCACGCTTCGATGATCGGCTCGATGCCTGCCACCCGGTAGACGTCGAAATCGACCTCCGCGGAGAGGTCGTCCGCCTTCGCTGCCTGGGGATCGATCCGGAGGCGGAACGCCCGCGCGGTCTCCAGCGTGTCGACGATGTGCAGATAGTGCGCCCAGGTCTCGGCGAAATCCTCCCAAGGATGAGCCCGGGCATAGGCGCTGACATAGGCGTCGTCCCAACGATCCGCCTGATCGCGCGCATAGTGCGCCTTGAGCGCCTCGCCATAATCCGCGCGCTCGTCGCCGAACATGGCGCGGAACTCGTCGAAGGCACCGCGATCGGCGACCAGCCGATCCCAGTAATAGTGGCCGACCTCGTGGCGCATGTGGCCCAACAGGGTCCGGTAGGGCTCGCCCATCTGGGTCCGCCGCCGTTCCCGCTCGGCATCGTCGGCCTCGGCCAGAGCGATCGTGATCAGCCCATTGTCGTGCCCCGTCATCACCCGGGGTGCATCGCCGGACGGAGTCGCGGGATCGGCCAGGAAGTCGAAGGCCAGCCCGCGCGCTTCGTCCTCGGCCTTGGTCGGATGCGGCAATCCCAACCGCAGAATGGTGTACATCAGCCGGTTCTTGGCAAACTCGAGCTGCCGCCATTTCGCGACATTGTCAGGCAATGACAGGTCCGGGACCGTGCGATTGTGGCGGCAGGCGACGCAGTACTCGTCGGCAGCATCCGCATCGATCTGCCAGTTGCAGGTGCCGTGGGCGACGTTGGCGCAAGGCCGGTAGAGCTTACCGGGTGTCGCCAGAGCCCGCCAGAGTTCGCCCTGCTGCTCGAGCGCGCTCAAGTTTGTGCTTTCGGGCAGGAAGCCCAGCGCGTGGCCACAGCGTTCGCAGCTGACATTCTCGAAATAGAGGAGTTGCCCGCAGTGCTGGCACGTGAAGAGCTTCATCGATGTTCCAAGGTTCAGTGGTTCGAGTTGGCGCTCATGCATCACCGCGGCGTCGACCGCGGCGGAACCGCCGCCAACCCCGCTCGCCCACGATGATCGCCCTGGCGGTCGGGCGCCGCAGCAGAGCCACGTCGAGAGACAAGAGCGCCAGTCCGAGCGGCAGCATCCAAAAGCCGAGGATCGGCAGGAAGCCGAAGATGCCGCCGAGCACGAGCAGGAGTCCGAGCGGGACCCGCAGCCAGCTGCTCGAAGGGTGACGGAGATGGCGCACCCATTCGCCCAGGATACCCGGCAGAAGGCGCTGGGCGCGGTCGAGGCGGCGGTCGACGACGCGCCGCGCTTTCGACCCAGGGCTATTCGGCATCGCCAAGGCCTCTTCCATCCCGGCCCGTCCTCTCCGCAGTGAGCGGCACCCAAACAGGCAAACCGGCCGCACGTTCCACCTGCTCAACTGCGCCGGGCGCATGAGTGCGGTCAAGCGCGGCCGCAGCCTCGCGCGGCCGGCATGGTGGGCGCTAGAAGGCCCGCAACGAAATCGCCCGGGCTACCAGCCAGGTCTTGGATCCCGGCTTGAGCGCGGCGCTGGCCACCACGTGCAGGGAGGTCGAGCATGGCGGGTCCATTGCCGCTGGCCAGCCGCGACGGAAGCGCCTGAACAGCTCGGCGACAACGGCAATCCGGCCGGCGTGAGACATGCCCGGAACTCCGCCGGCTGGTCGACTATGCCGGCAACTGACCAGATTGCGCCCCAAGTCGCGGCCAGTCAACGCGCCTGTGCTCGGTCGATCGGCGCGCCGAGCGGCTAGCCCGTGGCGCTGGCCTGTTCGAGCCGTCCGATCATGGCCTGGTCCAGCGGCAGATGCACGGCCGCGATCAGATCCTCCATCTGGGCGAGGCTCGTGGCGCTGGCGATCGGGGCGGTGATGCTGGGCCGCGCCATCAGCCACGCCAGCGCGACCCGGGCGGGGGTCGCGGCCGTCTGCGCCGCCACGTCGTCGAGCGCCGCCAGGATACGGATGCCGCGCGCATCGAGATAGGAAGCGACGCCGCCCCCGCGCTGGCTCTGCGCGAGATCGGCTTGGCTGCGGTACTTGCCGGTCAGGAAGCCCTTGGCGAGCCCGAAATAGCTGATCACGCCGAGTTCGTGCTCGACGCAGAGCGGCTCCAACTCGGCCTCGTACTCCGCGCGATCGTAGAGATTGTAGTGCGGCTGCAGGCTCTCGTAGCGTGGCAGGCCGTGCTTCGCGCTCGCTGCCAGGGCCTCGCGCAGGCGCGCCGCCGTGTGGTTGGAGGCGCCGATCACCCGCACCTTGCCCTCGTCGATCAGCGCAGCGAACGTGCCCAGCACATCCTCCATGGGCGTGTCGGGATCGTCGTAATGTGCCTGGTAGAGGTCGATCCGGTCGGTGCGCAGCCGGCGCAACGACCCCTCTATCCCATCGCGAATGCGCCGGGGCGCCAGCCCCTTGCGGCCGTCACCCATCTCGGCGCCAACCTTGGTGGCGATCGTCACGCGCTCGCGGCAGCCGCGGCTCGCCAGCCAATCGCCGATGATCGCTTCGGACTCGCCGCCGCGGTGACCTGGCACCCAGACCGAATACATCTCGGCCGTGTCGATGAAATCGAGGCCGGATTCCAGTGCCCGGTCGAGCAGCCGGAACGAGGTCGCTTGGTCGGCCGTCCAGCCGAACACGTTGCCGCCGAGACAGAGTGGCGCCACGTTGAGGGACGATCGACCCAGTCGCCGCTTCTCCATGATCCTCTCCTCCCACTATCCGGGATATGTCCGAATTGGCCCGGTCTCGCCAGCGGTGAAAGCGATTGACAGCGATGCTTCCCGGCAGGACCGTCCCGCCGCCGGCCCCAGGTCCGGCTTCGGCTACAGGGAGGTGACAATGGCAAGATCGATCAGGGCGACGCTGACGGGCGTGGCGGTGGCTGGGCTGATGGCCTTTGGTGGCGGTGCGGTCCGGGCCCAGGATCTCACGGTGATGACCTCGGTGCCCAGCCTGGGCTTCCCGTTCTTCGTGCACATGATGAAGGCGCTGCAGGACGAGGCGAAGGCGCAGGGCGTGGCGACGATCGAATTCGGACGGGCAGAACTCGGCGCCGAAGCAGACCGCCGACGTCGAGGCCGCCGTCGTCCAGGGCGTGAGCGGCATCGTCATCAGCCCGCTCGACGTCAACGCCATGGCGCCCGCGATCACGACCGCGATCGACAACGGCGTGCCCGTGGTCACCATCGACCGCCGGGTCGCGGGGGTCGATGGGATCACGGCACATGTCGGCGCCGACAATGTCAAGGGCGGCGAGGCCCAGGGGCAGTGGGTCATGGAGACCTTCCCCGACGGGGCCAACATCGTGAACCTGCAGGGTCAGCCCGGCGCCTCCCCGGCGATCGACCGTAACAAGGGCTTGCACAACGTGCTCGACGCCCACAGCGACAAGTACAAGTTCGTTGCCGAGCAGACCGCGAACTTCGCGCGCGATCAGGGACTCGCCGTGACCGAGAGCCTCCTTGCCGGCATGAATACACCACCCGATGTGATCGTGGCCGCCAACGACGACATGGCGCTGGGTGCCATCGAGGCCGTCAAGGCCCGGGACCTCGACGTGCAGGTGATCGGCTTCGACGCGCTGCCCGAGGCCCTGGCGGCGGTGCGCGACGGCACGCTTGCCGGCACTGTCGAGCAGTTTCCGGGCGGCCAGAGCCGGAAGGCCATGCAGATCATGGTCGACCTGATCAAGAACGGCACCAAGCCCGAAAGCGATCTCGTGCTCTTGACCCCGGTCATGATCACCAAGGCGAATCTCGACAAGGCCGAACGGCTGGGTGAGCTCAAGTAGGGCAGGGCGGCGTGGCGCTCGCCGCGCCGGGCGGCCCCCTCCTGCGCATGACCGGGATCGCCAAGGGCTTTCCCGGCGTGCAGGCCCTGCGCGGCGTGGACCTTGCCGTCGATCGCGGCGAGGTCCACGCGCTGCTGGGGGAGAACGGCGCCGGCAAGAGCACGCTGCTCAAGATCCTGGCCGGGGCGGAAGCGCCTGACGCCGGCAGCATCGTCTTCGATGGCGCGGCGGTCCGGCTCGGCAGTCCCCATGCCGCTCAAAAGCTTGGCATCGTCACGATCTACCAGGAATTCAACCTGATCCCGACCCTCTCGGTCGCGGAGAACGTGTTCGTGGGCCGCCTGCCGGTACGGCTGGGCCGGGTCGATTGGGGTGAACTGCACCGCCGCGCCCACACCCTGATCGAGGAAGTCGGCCTTGAGGTCGACCCGCGGCGCCTGGTTTCCGACCTGTCGGTGGCCGAGCAGCAGATGGTCGAGATCGCCCGGGCACTGTCGATGGCCGCCAAGCTCGTGGTGATGGACGAGCCGACCTCCGCCCTCTCCGACAAGGAGGTCCAGCGTCTGTTCGCCATCGTGCGCGGGCTCAAGGCCAAGGGCATCTCCGTCGTGTTCGTGACCCATCGGCTCGAGGAGGTGATGCGGATCTGCGACCGGGCGACGGTGCTGCGCGACGGTGCGCTGGCGGGCGAGGCCGCGGTGGCCGACCTCGACCTGGAGCGCATCATCCGTCTGATGGTGGGGCGCGAGGTCGAACGCCTGTTCGCTCATCGGCACCATCCCGCGACCGGTCCGGTGGCGCTCGCGGTCCGGGATGTCTCGCGCGGCCGCGACGCGCGCGATCCACACGCCGTGATGCTCCACCGGGTCACCCTGGAGGTTCGCAAGGGCGAGATCCTGGGCTTGGCGGGCCTGGTCGGGGCCGGGCGCAGCGAATTGGCCCGTGCCATCTTCGGCGCCGACCCGATCCAGGCCGGCCGCGTGTTGGTCGACGGCGCCGAGGTCGCGATCCGCTCGCCGATCGACGCCATCCGCGCCGGCATCGGCCTGGTGCCCGAGGATCGCAAGCAGCAGGCCCTGTTCCTGTCCCTGGCAATCCGCACCAATCTCTCGGTGGCCAGCATGGACCGGCTCGTCGGTGCCCTGGGCCTGCTCCGCCGCCGCGACGAGGATAGGCTGGTCGCGACCTTCCGCGAGAAGCTGGGCATCCGCATGGCGAGCCCCGACCAGCCCGTCGGCAACCTGTCGGGCGGCAACCAGCAGAAGGTGGTGCTCGCCCGCTGGCTCGCCCTGCAGCCCAAGGTGCTGATCGTCGACGAGCCGACACGCGGGATCGACGTCGCGGCCAAGGCCGAGGTCCATGCCCTGCTCTACGAGCTGGCGGCGTCGGGCATCGCGATCCTGGCGATCTCCTCCGAGCTGCCCGAAATTCTCACCATCAGCGACCGCATCCTCACCATGCGCGAAGGCCGGATCACCGGCGAGCTCTCCCGGGCGGAGGCGAGCGAGGAGCGGCTCATGCAGCTCATGGCGCTGGGCCGGCACGAGGCCGCCTGAAAGCGAGACCCGCCCGCGACCCGCCGCTCAGTCGCGCAGCCCGTGCTGGCGCAGCAGGTCGTAGAGGGTGGGTCGGCTGACGCCGATCAGCCGGGCGGCCGAGGCGATGTTGCCGCCGCAGCGGGCCATCGCCCGCCGCAGCACCGAGAGCTCCAGGGCGTCGCGACGGCGGCGCAGGTCGAGGTCCCGTGCCTCGTCGTCGGGTTCGGGCAGGTCGAGGTCGCCCGGCATGATGCGGGGCCCGTCGGTCATGATCACCGCGCGCTTGACCCGGTTCTGCAGCTCCCGGACGTTGCCTGGCCACTGGTGGTTGTCGAGCGCGTGCAGGGCGCTCTCGCTGTAGCCCCGGATCGGCAAGGCCGTCGTGCCGGCATACTGGAGCAGGAAGTGGTTCGCCATCAGCATGGCGTCGCCGTCGCGCTCGCGCAGGGGCGGCAAATGCACACCGATCTCGTTCAGGCGGTAGTACAGGTCCTCGCGAAAGCGGCCGGCCTCGATCAGCGCCGGCAGGTCGCGGTGGGTGGCGCAGACCAGGCGCGTGTCGACCGCGATCTCGCGGCGGCCGCCGATGCGCTCGATCACCCGCTCCTGCAGGAAGCGCAGCAGCTTGGCCTGCAGGCTGAGCGGCAGGTCCCCGATCTCGTCCAGGAACAGGGTGCCGCCGTCGGCGAGTTCGATCCGGCCCTCGGTCTGCTTGACCGCACCGGTGAACGCGCCGCGCTCGTAGCCGAACAGCTCCGTCTCGAGCAGCGTCTCCGGGATGGCGGCGCAGTTGATGGCGACGAAGCGGCGGCCGCGGCGGGAACTGGCGCCGTGCACCGCACGCGCCATCACCTCCTTGCCAGTGCCGCTTTCGCCGGCGAGCACGACGCTGGCGTCGCTGGGCGCCACGCGCTGCAGCTGGCGGCAGACGGCGACGATGGCGGCGCTGGCGCCGAGCACGCCCGGCAAGGGGCTGGCATCGGACCGCAGCAGGCGCCGACGGTGCTCCCGCTCGAGACGCCCGAGTGCTACCGCCCGCTCGACCACGGTCCGCACCACGATCGGCTCGGCCGTGTCGGTGACCACATCCCAGGCGCCGCGGGCGACCGCCTGGACGGCCAGTTCCCGATCCGTCGCCGAACCGACCAGCACGATCCTGGTCGTTGGTTCCAGCGCCAGCATGCGGCTCAGGGTGTCGAGAACTTTGTACCGACTGCGGGAGCGGTCCGCGCGTCCGCGATCGAGCATCGCGACCAGGGGCTTGTGCTGGCGCAGCAGCCCGAGCCCCTCCGCGCCGCCGCCTGCCACCAGGCAGCCCAGGTCGGCGAGCATTGGTGCGAACCCGCCGACCCCCGCTCCACCCTGGTCGACGAGCAGAACCGCCACCTCGTCGATCAAAACGACACCGGAGTACGCGACCGAATCAGTATAGCGCAACGTAGGGCTGCGTTCTTGGCGGAGGACATGAACAACTTTCGCGTTCGCGAGTAATTGCCGGTCGCCACCTAAAGGTGGACGATCGTGTAAGGTCGGTACAAATGTAGCAGCGGCCTCGATGCATGCAATCATTTGTAGGACTTGGCCAGGATGGTGCTCATCGCAGCCAGGCGCGCACTAAGCATCCGTCGTTCCCTCGCAAGGTTCGAGTATTCGATCGCTCTGGCCATGGTCTGGCGCGCCACCCGCCGCGCACCTCCGGGTTCCCGGTCCGGCTTCCTGTGCTATGGCTCGCGAGGCCGGTGGTTGCCGCACGCTACCTGATCTGCCCATCGCGAAAGCAGCTGCATGACCGACGAACTCGTGCTCACCAACGCCCGGATCGTGACCGCCGACGCCGTGATTGCGGGCACGCTGGTGGTGCGCGGCGGGCGGATTGCCGAAGTGGACCTGGAGGGCAGCAGGGGCGCAGGCGCCGTCGACCTTGGTGGCGACTGGCTGTTGCCGGGGCTGATCGAGCTGCACACGGACAATCTCGAGCGTGGCTTCGCGCCACGGCTCGGGGTGCGCTGGCCCGCCGATGCCGCCATGCTCAACCACGATTCCCAGGTGGCGGCCGCCGGCATCACCACTGTCTGCGACGCGGTCTGCGTCGGCTACTATGGTGGGCGTGCCGAGCGGCTGGACTATCTCGGCCTGTCGATCGAGGTGCTGCGCCGCGCGCGTGCCGCCGGCGCGCTCAAGGCCGAACACTTTCTTCATCTGCGCCTGGAGATCCCCGACCCGCACATGCTCGGCCTGTTCGAGCCTTTGCTGGCCGAGCCGTCGCTGCGGCTGATCTCGTTCATGGACCATACGCCGGGTCAGCGGCAGTACCGCGACGTCGCCAGGTTCCGCGCGCTGCACGCCGGGCGCAGCGACGAGGAGTTTCAAGGGTTGGTCGACGGCCGGCTCGAGCAGCAGCGTGAGCACGCCCGCAGCCAGCGCGACGCGGTGCTGCGGCTGATCGACGGCCATCCCGCGGTGCGCGCCAGCCACGACGACACGACGGCCGAGCACGTGGCCGAGGCGGTGGCCTGCGGCTGCCGGATCGCCGAGTTCCCGACCACCGTCGAGGCGGCCAGGGCAGCCCGGACGGCCGGGATGCAGATCGTCGCGGGCGCACCCAACCTCGTGCTCGGCGGCTCGCACTCCGGCAACGTCTCGGCGGCCGAATTGGCCGAGCAGGGCCTGCTCGACATGCTGTCCTCCGACTACGTGCCGGCGAGCCTCCTGCACGCCTGCTTCCTGCTGCGCGACCGGTTCGGCATCCCGATGCCGCGGGCCGTGGCAGCCGCGACATGCTCGCCCGCCGCGGTGCTGGGCCTGGGCGACCGTGGCCGGATCGAACCCGGCCTGCGCGCGGATCTCGTCCAGGTACGCGAGGTGGGGCCGACTCCGGCGGTGGTCGCGGTCTGGCGCGAGGGCCGCCGGGTCGCCTGAGCGGATGCCTGTCTCCGCTTCAGCCGCGCCTGCGCAAGGGTTCGCGCCGCCGCTGCGGCATGGTATCGTGGACGGAAATAGCGGTGGTAAGGGACGTTGAGCATGAGCGGTGACGCCGGGCAGACGGTCGAGGCTGGGTTGGACGACACCCGCTACGCCATCTATTTCGCACCACGCCCCGGCACTCCGCTGAAGCGTTTCGGCGATGCCTGGCTGGGTCGCGACCCGGACGCCGACGAGCCGGTGCCGCAGCCCCTGGTCGACGGCCTGACGCCCGAGCGTCTGCACGAGATCACCGCCTTCCCGCGGCACTACGGCTTCCACGCCACCTTGCAGGCCCCGTTCCGGCCGGCGCCGGACCTTGCCGCCGATGCGCTCCTGGGCGATGTCGAGTTGTTCGCGGCTGCGCACCGGCCGGTCCGGCTGCGGTTGCGGGTGGGCGAGATCGCCAACTTCCTGGCGCTGGTGCCCGCCGAGCGGAGCGAGGCCGTCGATCGGCTGGCCGCTGAGTGCGTGCGCGCGTTCGACCGGCATCGCGCACCCCTGCGGCCCGCGGACCGCGAGCGCCGCCGGCCCGACCGGCTGTCGCCGGCCGAGCAGGCCCATCTCGACCGCTGGGGCTATCCCTATGTGTTCGACCGCTTCCAATTCCACATGACGCTCACCGGCCCGCTCGACGAGCCGGAGCGTGGTCGGGTCAGGGCGGTCCTCGACGCGGCGCTGGCGCCGCATCTGGGACAACCGCTGACGGTGGACCAGCTGGCGCTGTTCGTCCAGACCCACGACGTGGCGCCGTTCCGGGTCGCCGCGCGGTTTCCGCTGCGCGGCTAGGCGCTGGCGCTCAGGGTCCTTGCGCCCAGGCGCGAACGAGGGCGCGTGGGTCCTGGCTGGCGACGGGTGCGGCGGCGGGGCCTCGGCCGGCTCGGGCGGGGCCGGTGGCGACGTCACTTGAGCCTGGGCCTTGATGACGCCGCGGGCAAGCGTACGGGCGGGATTGTGGCCGCGTGCAATCTGGTCGGCGACGAAGGCCGCGGCACGCCGGTCGCTGTCGACCGGCGACATCTCCAGGACGTGCCATGTTCCAGGCGCCGAAGGCGCTCCTCCTCGGGCAGCTCCTCGAATTCGCGCAGGGCGTCGACCAGTTCCTGGAAGTCGGGCTGGGCGAGCGGCGCGGCGACCTCGCGCTCGGTCACGGCCTCGACCCGCGCCAGCTTGACGGGTGACATACCGCCGGCGACGCGCCAAGCGGTGCGCAGCTGGCCGTATGGGGCGGATAGTGGCGGGCGGCGCCGGGAAGGGCGATGGCCGAGCATGGGAACTAGATATAGGAATTTGATCCGAAATGCAAGATCGTCGGCCGTTCGTGCCTAGGCACGAGCGCGTGCAGAAGCCCATGAGCGTAGGGCCCTGAATTTAACGCCATACGATTGCTCTGAGATGCTCGAGCGAAATGTTAACGGAATTTGGATCAAGTAAAGGGCGAGCGAGCTAACTTAGGTTAGCGGGCGTTGGACGCAATGCATCTATTCGACGACTAGCCGGCTCGCCGAAAGTGCGCGGAACGGAGTGGTGGCTATCGCCGCGGCTCGCCGATCGGTCGGGCCGCGGCGGGAGACATCGCGATGCGGAGCATGGCCGACGCGTGGCATCGTGTCTTTGCCGCGGACCCGCGAACGGGACCAGGGTTTCTCCTCCTCAAGTGACGCAAGCCAACTTGAGGCTGAATTCTCGCGTCCATGATGTCCAACGTGAATAACCCGCGGCTCTTTTGGTCTCTTGACATCGATTTTGGCGCATGCGATCGTGAGACGATAGTCTTCGGTTGGGCGAACAAAGATGATTGCTGTAGATCGGCGAGGCTTCCTCGCTGGCGCTGCTACACTTGCGCTGATTGCGCCGGAAGGCATCCGACCGGCGATTGCTGAGAGCGGCGGCATACCCCAGGGTGCTTGGTCGCAGATTTGTGCGTGGCCCTGCGTCGCGATCCACCAGATCCTGTTGCCAAACAACAAGATCCTGACTTGGAATTACGAGGGTGGCGGCAACAATGTCGGCGCATCCTCGGCTTACGTCGTCGACGTGCCGGCATATCAAGACCCCTCGACGACTTGGCTCGAGGTTCCGAACACGACCACCAATCTCTTCTGCTCCGGGCATGCGTTCTTGCCCGACGGCCGATTGTTGGTCGCTGGCGGCCACAATGGCGATCCCTACGTCGGAACCGCGGACGTCAACATCTTCGACAGCAGCGAAGGCTATCGCTGGATCAATCCCGGCACGCCGATGAGCGGCGGACGCTGGTACGCGAGCGCCATCACGCTGCCGAGCGGCGACGTGCTCGTGCTCAGCGGCTCGATGACCGGGCAATCCAATCCGAACCCGCTGCCGCAGATCTACCAGGCCAACGAGGGTGGCTGGCGCAACCTGACCGGCGCCCTGGCGGCAATGGCCAACTATCCGAAGATCTATCTCACGCCGGACGGCCGGGTGATCAGCATCGCCCGTGAAGCGACGACGACCTTCCTGGACACCTCCGGCACCGGTGCCTGGACCGACGGCCCGCGTCATCTGACTGCCGCGAACCGCGGCTACGGGACGTCGGTGAACTACGACACCGGCAAATACCTGATCGTGGGTGGAGCTACCGCGGCGGGGGGCATCAATACCGCCGAGATCCTCGATTTGAATGCCGCCGCGCCGGCTTGGCAATGGGCCAACCCCATGACCTACGCGCGGCGCCATGCCAACGCCACCCTGCTGCCGGACGGCAAGGTCCTGGTCACCGGCGGGTCGAACTCGGCGGGCTTCAACGACGCCGCGGGTGCGGTGTACGCGGCCGAGCTCTGGGACCCCGCGACCGGCGAATGGACGCAGATGGCCAGCGCCCAGGTGCCGCGCGTCTATCATTCGACCGCGATCCTGCTGCCGGACATGCGGGTGCTGGTCGCCGGCGGAGGCCGGCCCTCGGCCGAGCATTACGGGCTCGACAATCTGAACGCCGAGATCTTCTGGCCGCCCTATTTCGGGCTCGGCCCGCAGCCGACCATCGCCTGGGCCCCCGACCTGCTGGACTATGGTGCCACCTTCCCGGTGATCACGCCGGATGCCGCCGACGTGCAGCATGTCCGGCTGCTGTCGCGCGGCTGCGTGACGCACACCTTCAACATGAACCAGCGGATGCAGTCGCTCGGCTTCACCAGATCCGTGGACGATCCGACGCGGCTCGACGTCCAGATGGGCACGAGCGCCAATCTCCTGCCGCCGGGATACTACATGCTGGTCCTGGTCAACACGCTGGGCGTGCCGTCGCAGGCCTGGACGGTGAGGGTGCCGCCGGCCCTGGCCTGAGCCAGGCGCTCGACCGCTCCGGCTGCCGCCGGCAACCAGCGCCTCTTG
This sequence comes from uncultured Alphaproteobacteria bacterium, assembly GCA_963720725.1. Classification (GTDB taxonomy): domain Bacteria; phylum Pseudomonadota; class Alphaproteobacteria; order Geminicoccales; family Geminicoccaceae; genus Benzoatithermus. The sequence continues at coordinate 240,262 of CAVRGN010000011.1, read as the reverse complement.
CGAGCGGCAAGCCGGCTACGGCCCCTGCGCCCAGGTGCGGAGCAGGTGGCGCGGCTCGGCGTCCGCGGCGGTCGCCGTGTGGACGGCGGTGCCGGCGCGCAGGCGGGCGGTCAGCGGGTTGGGCCGGCGGGGCTTGGCGGCAGGCTGGGCCTCGGCTGCGGGCTCGACCGGCTCGGCCGCCTTCGGCTCGGGCAGATGCGTGAGCGCCTCCTCGCGGCCGAGGATGGCGCGCAGGCCCGACGCGGCGCGGCCGAGGGCGGCGTCGACGGGGTCGTAGGGGCGGGCGCGGCGCGGGCGGACGGGCTGGCCCGGGTTCCGGGCCAGGGCACGGGCCTGGGCGTCGAGGACGGCCTGGGCCAGCGAGCGGGCGGGGTGGCAGCCGCGGCGCATCTGGTCGGCGACGAAGGCGGCGGCCCGCCAGTCGCCGGTCCCCACGGCCATCTCGAGCACGCACCAGGCCATCCGCTCGAGCTGGCGCAGGCGCTCCTCGGGCGGCAGGCGCCTCCATCTCGGCCAGGGCGGCGAGGAGTTCCTGGAAGTCGGGCTGGGCGAGGAGCTGGTCGATCTCGGCCGGGGTGACGTTCTCGGCCCGGGCGAGGTTGGTGCGCGACATGCCGGCGGCGAGGCGGTAGGCGGCGCGCAGCTGGCCGCGCGGGGCGGTCAGGGGCGGGCGGCGTGGGATGGGCCGGCGGGTGGACATGGGAACCGGGTATATAGGAATATTGTCGGAAAAACAAGCGTCGTGTCGATGAGGAGCACGGGCCTTGTTGCCGCCCGCAGGAGCGCATGGGCGTCGAGCCGACAACGGCTCGACGCTATGGATCCGTTAGCGCAGGTCCCTATTGTTCAAGGGTGCGTTGCCGGAAGTCCTGATCTCCATCGATCCACGCGCGATCCCTTTCGGCGACAGCGTCGCTCGGCACGCCACGACGTTGGCGTTGTTGATGTTCGACACGGTCCGGCAGATACGGCCGGGCGTGAACACACCGCCATTGCAGTTCTGAGTAACTACTGGAACGATCTCGCCGAACGGCTCCTTGATGATGTCGACCTTGGTCACCGTGAGGTTCGTCGTACCGCCGTTGAAAATGTAGCACACTGCTACTGCCTGGGTGGAGCCGCCATACGCTGCCCCGGAAGACATGACGTCCGCCTGGACAACGCCTGAAATGGCCGTAATCATCGTCAAGCCAAGTAGAAGAGCTCGCATGGTCATCTCCTCGTTCAAGAACTAATCAAGCCTGCCGAAGCTAGACCTTGCTTCCTCTCATGGCTGTGCGGAATGACACAAGCCGCTTAGTCCTCGTCTTCGAGCCGAGAATTTGCGCGCGAGATCACCGACCGAAATAGAGGCGATCCAGATAGCACGCACGCCCATCCATCGCGGAGATCCTCAAGACGAACGCGCCGTGCTCGGCGTCGGCACTGCCGATCGGGTGCCCGCAAGGCGCCGTCGGCCGCTTGCCGATACCTTCGGCGCGCCATTTTTCGTCTCGAAAATCCACCACCAGCGAAGACGCCAGCTTGCCGGGAGGGTAATCTCAGCTAGGCTCCGTTTCTCGCCACCGATCACTGGCGGGTCGTCTTCGCCCCGGCAGGCACCGAGGGTGGCAGAAAAGCACATCGGGAGAGGCGGCCGGCCATGCCTGAGCAGAATCCGTCGATCGAACTCACGCGTCTGGTCAACGGCTATCAAGTGTCCCAAGCGCTCCACGTCGTGGCGACGCTCGGCATCGCCGACCTGTTGCGGGACGGGCCGCGCACCAGTGACGACTTGGCCGCCGCAGCGGACGCCCATCCGCGCACATTGTACCGGGTCCTCCGCGCGCTCGCGGCCGTCGGCGTGTTCCGCGAGGCCGAGGGTCGATCCTTTTCGCTCACCACCATGGGGGAAGGCCTTCGATCGGACGCAAGGGACCCGGTCGGGCCGTGGGCAGCGTTCATCGGGCGGCCCTACTATTGGCAAGCTTGGGCCCATCTCCTCCATAGCGTACGGACCGGCGAGAACGCGTTCCGGCACCTGCACGGCGCGGATGTCTGGGAGTACCGCGCGCAGCATGCCGAGGAAGGGGCGATCTTCGACCGCGCCATGACCGGGCTGTCACAAGGCGTCGCCGGTGCGGTGGTCTCGGCCTACGACTTCTCCCGGTTCGGTCGGGTCGTGGACGTCGGCGGCGGACAGGGGGCGCTCCTGGTAGCGATCCTGGCGGCCCACCCCGGCATGCGCGGCGTCCTCTTGGACCAACCGCACGTCGTCACCCGAGCAGGCGAGGTGCTGAGGGCGGCGGGGGTGGGCAACAGGTGCGAGGTGGTGGGCGGCAGCTTCTTCGACGCGGTGCCGGAGGGCGGCGACGCCTACCTGCTCAAGGCGATCCTGCACGACTGGGACGATGCGGCGTCGATCGCGATCCTGAAGGCCTGCCGCCGCGCGATGCGGCCGGAAGCGAAGTTGCTGGTGCTGGAGCGCGTGGTGGCACCCGCCAATGAGGGACCGGACGCGAAGTTCGGCGACCTCAACATGCTCGTCGCCCCGGGCGGACAGGAACGCACCGGCGACGAGTTCGCCGTCCTCTTCGCCGCTGCCGACTTCCGCCTGACCGCAGTCGCCCCGACGGGAACGAGGCTGAGCGTGATCGAGGCGGTGCCGATCTGAGGGGAATGCATCCCTGTCACCGATGCGGATCAGCCCGGCCTCAAGCTGCCGCCGGGTCGAGCGCGAAGGTGATCCGCAGCCGGGTCCCCGTGCCTTGGCGTAGCGCTACAGCGTGCGTGTCGTCGGGCGGATCCGCCCGCTTTCCAGGCGCGCGATCGCGGCCCGGGTCGTGCCCATCCGCCGCGCCAGTTCCTCCTGGGTCAGGTCGCCGCGGGCGCGCGCGCCGATCAGGGCGCAGGCAAGCGCGAATTCCTCCTCCAGGGGTGCCTCGGTGTCTTCCCGGATTTCCGAGCACACGGTCCTGACGCCAGCTTGCCGGTCGCGGTGACCTCGGCAGAGCGGGCGATGCCTTCCTTGCCTTTCATCCGCATCTCCCACAGCCTCCCTTCGCGCCGACGGAGGTAGCGCTCCCGCATCCGTTCGAGTGCAGCGATAGGCCATCCATGCAATGTCGGGCCGAGATTGGGCGCATCGCTTGACGGCGCTACCTTGGAAGGAGTTGAACACCTCCACCACCGGCCGTCCCGGCCGGGCAGAGGACAGGGCCGGCGATGACGGATCAGGGCAAGCGGCGGCTGCGCAGCCAGGATTGGTGGGACGACTACAAGGAGCCCGACATGACGGCGCTCTACCTGGAGCGCTACCTCAATTACGGGCTCACCCGCGAGGAGCTGCAGTCGGGGCGGCCGATCATCGGCATCGCCCAGACCGGCTCGGACCTGGCACCCTGCAACCGGCATCATCTCGAGCTCGCGAGCCGGGTGCGCGACGGCATCCGCGACGCCGGCGGCATCCCGATCGAGTTCCCGGTCCATCCGGTGCAGGAGACCGGCAAGCGCCCGACGGCGATGCTCGACCGCAACCTGCAATATCTGTCGCTGGTCGAGGTGCTCTACGGCTATCCGATCGACGGCGTGGTGCTGACCACCGGCTGCGACAAGACCACGCCCGCCCTGATCATGGGTGCGGCCAGCGTCGACATCCCGGCGATCGTGCTCTCGGGCGGGCCGATGCTCAACGGCTATTACGGTGGCAAGCTGGCGGGCTCCGGTACCGTGGTCTGGCATGCGCGCCGGATGCTGGCCAATGGCGAGATCGACGTCGCGCAGTTCATGGACATGACCTGCGCCAGCGCGCCCAGCGTCGGCCACTGCAACACCATGGGCACGGCGTCCTCGATGAACGCCATGGCCGAGGCCCTGGGCATGTCGCTCACCGGTTGTGCGGCCATCCCCGGCCCCTACCGCGAGCGCGGCCAGATGGCCTATGCCACCGGCAAGCGTGCGGTCGACATGGTCTGGGAGGATCTGAAGCCGTCCACGATCCTGACCCGGAAGGCGTTCGAGAACGCGATCTTCGCCGCGGCCGCGGCCGGCGTCTCGACCAACTGCCCGCCGCACGTGATCGCGATCGCGCGCCACATCGGCGTCGAGCTCGACATCAAGGACTGGGAGATGGGCCACGACATCCCGCTCCTGGTCAACATGCAGCCGGCCGGCGAGTATCTGGGCGAGGAGTTCCACCGCGCCGGCGGCGTGCCGGCGGTGATCAAGGAGCTGATCAAGGCCGGGCGCTTCCACAGCGACGCGGTGACGGTGACCGGCAGGACCATGGGCGAGAACCACGAGAAGGTCCCGTTCTCGCCGGACCGGCGGGTCATCCGGCCCTATGAGGATCCGCTGATGCCCGAGGCGGGCTTCGTCATCATCAGCGGCAACATCTTCGATTCGGCAGTGATGAAGACCTCCGTGGTCACCGAGGAGTTCCGCCAGCGCTATCTCGAGCATCCCGACCATCCCGGCATGTTCGAGGGCCGGGCGATCGTGTTCGAGGGTCCGGAGGACTATCACGAGCGGATCGACGATCCCGCGCTCGACATCGACGAGGACTGCTTCCTGTTCATCCGCAATTGCGGCCCGGTCGGCTATCCCGGGGCGGCCGAGGTGGTCAACATGCGCCCGCCGACCAAGCTGATCGAGAAGGGGGTCAAGGCGCTGCCGACGATCGGCGACGGCCGGCAGAGCGGCACCTCGGAGAGCCCCTCGATCCTCAACGCCTCGCCGGAGGCGGCGATCGGCGGCAACCTCGCCATCGTCCGTACCGGCGATCGCGTGCGGCTCGACCTGCCCAACCGCCGGCTCGACCTCTTGATCCCGCACGAGGAGATCGCGCAACGGCAGGCCGAGGTGAAGCGGCAGCCGTCCAAGATCCCGCCGAGCCAGACGCCGTGGCAGGAGATCTACCGCAGCATGGTCGGCCAGCTGTCGACCGGCGCCTGCCTCGAGCCGGCGGTGCTGCACCTCAAGATCGTCGAAACCTACGGCAGCCCGCGGCGCAACCACTGAGATACGCGGCACTCCTGGCGCTGGCCCTGCTGGCCGGGCCGGCGCGCGCCGAGGACGAGGTCGCGGCCAAGTGGCGGCAGGCGAGCGAGGCCGGGGTCGCCAGCGCCGATGCCGGCGACCTGGCGGCGGCGGAGCGGTCGTTCCGCGCGGCCCTGGACCTGGCGCAGGAACTGCCCGAGGGCGATCCGCGCCGGGCGACCAGCGCCAACAATCTCGGGTTCGTGCTGCATGTCCAGGGCCGCATCCGCGAGGCGCTGCCCTACTATGCCGACGCCCTGGCGATCCGCGACGCCACGCTCGGACCGACCCACCCCGTCACCGCGCAGAGCCTCAACAACCTGGCCGAGGCGCTGCGGACCGAGGGCGAGCTTGCGGAGGCCGAGCGGCTGCATCGCCGGGCGATCGAGATCCGCCGGACCCGCCTCGCTCCCGGCCATCCCGAACTCGCCGAGAGCCTCAACAATCTGGGCGTCCTGCTGACCGACCAGGGCCGCTACGACGAGGCGCAGGCGCTGTTCGCCGAAGCGCTGGCGATTCGGGTCGAGGTCTTCGGCGAGCGGAACCCGGCGGTGGCCGAGGTGCGGGGCAATCTGGGCGCACTTGCCTTCGCCCGCGGCGATCTCGGCCTTGCCGAGCAACGGCACCGCGAGGTGCTGGCGATCGAGGAGGAGGTCCACGGCGCGGACGATCCCGAGGTGGCGTTCGCCCTGGGCAATCTTGCCCAGGTGCTGCAGGCGGCCGGCAAGGCCCAGGAAGCAGCGGGGCTGCTCGAGCGGGCGCTCGCGATCCGGGTCGCGACGCTGGGTGCCGAGCGGCTGGAGACGGCGCAGAGCCGCTACGCGCTGGCCCTGGCCAGGATAGCACTCGGTCAGGACGAGGCGGCGGGCGAACTGCTGCGCCAGACGCTGGCGACGCGCGAACGGCTGCTCGGACCGGACTCGCCTGAGCTCGCGCCCCTTCTGGCCGATCTCGGCGAGCTGGAGCGGCGGCGTGGCGCCTACGATGCGGCCCTGCCGCTGCTGCAGCGGGTGGTGGCGATCGAGGAGACCAATCTAGGGGCCGGCGATGCGCGCCTCGCGGTCAGCCTGAACAATCTGGCCCTGCTCCAGGTGGATCGCGGCGCCTGGCGCGCGGCCGAACCTTTGCTCGCCCGCGCGGTCCGGATCGAGGAGGAGGCGCTGGGCCGCGACAGTCCCGAGCTGACCGCGACCCTGGACAATCACGCCGTCGTCCTGGAGCGCCTCGGACACGGCGAGGCCGCCGCGGCGGCGAGGCTGCGTGCTGCCGCGATCAGGGTCGCGGATCAGGCGCGGGCCGGCGCGACACCAACGCCCTGAGGTAGAATAGGCACTTCCGCCCCTGGGGCTCTAAGGTTATCCTGATCGCTTGTCTGTGCGGGGATCCCAGAAGCGCAGCGCCAGCTGGGCCTTTGGGCCAAAAATGGAGCTGCGAGCTGCAATGGATGCGCCCGAACTACGAGCGACCGGTTTCATGGTCGCGACCGGAATCGAGAACAGCTACCCGACGATCGCGCTGCCGGACGGTTCGACCAAACGTGTCGACAGCATGATCAAGTGCGGACACGACCAGAGGTGGGAGGAGGATTTCGCTCTCGTGGTCGAGCAGGGCATCGAGTTCCTGCGCTACGGCGCGCCCTACTACCAGATCCACCTCGGTCCGGGCCGCCATGACTGGGACTTCTCCGGCGCCGCCTTCGGCACCCTGCGGCGCCTGGGGATCCAGCCGATCGCCGACCTCTGCCATTTCGGCGTCCCGGACTGGCTGGGGGACTTCCAGAACCCGGACTTTCCCCACCATTTCGCCGAATATGCCGGCGCCTTCGCGCGGCGCTTCCCCTGGGTCCGGCTCTTCACCCCGATCAACGAGATCCTGATCGCGGCGCGGTTCTCGGCCGAGTCTGGCTGGTGGAACGAGCGGCTGCGCAGTGAGGAGGCCTTCGTGCGGGCGGTCCATCACCGGTGCCGCGCCAACCTCATGGGCATGGCCGCCATCCTGGAGGTCCGCCCCGACGCCGTGTTCGTGCAGAGCGAGGCGATCGAATATTTCCACGCCGAAACGCCCGAGTGCCTGCCGCGCTGCCGCCTCCTCAACGAGAAGAGGTTCCTGCCGCTCGACTTGACCTACGGCCGCCCGCCGTCCGCGCTGATGCGGACCCATCTGCTCGAGCATGGGCTGACCGAGGACGACCTCGCCTGGTTCGCCGCGAACCGGGCAGGCGGGGAATGCGTGATCGGCTGCGACCATGACGAGACCAACGAGCATCTGGTCCGCGCCGATGGCGGCATGGCGCCCTCGGGCTCGGTGTTCGGCCTCTACGTCCTGGCGCGGCAGTACCATGCCCGCTACGGCCTGCCGTTGATGCACACCGAGACCAACATGGCCGAACCGCGCAGCGTCGAGTGGCTGCGCCGGGAATGGGCCAACATGGTCCGGCTGAAGCAGGACGGCATCCCGATGGTGGGCTTCACCTGGTACAGTCTCACCGATCAGGTCGACTGGTGCACCGCCCTGCGCGAGGACGCCGGACGCGTCAACTCGCTGGGCCTCTACGATCTCGACCGCAAGATTCGTCCGGCCGGACGGCTGTATCGCGAACTGGCGCAGCAATGGCGCCCGCTGCTGACCGCGAACGTCGAGGCGCTCGCCATGTGCGGCTGAGCGCGTCCCCTGGCTCAGGCCGCCGCGGCGAGGCGAGGGATCAGCGCCCAGTAGTCGAGGTCGAGCAGGACCTCCGGCAGGTAGCGGCCCTGGTCGTCCTTGCGGGGGAAGTCGTGGCACGGCCGGTCCTTGGTCGCCACCAGCCGCAGGCGCAGGGCGCCGACGTCGCTCCGACCGGGCAGGGCGGCGGTGGCGAGCACCTCCGACCAGGCGTAGACCGTGTCGCCGGCCCGGCAGGGATTGACGTGGCTGCCGCCGTTGATCGCCAGGATGTGCAGGCAGTTGCCGAGGCCGTTGAAGGACAGGGCACGGGCCAGCGAGATCACCACGCCGCCATAGACGATGCAGGCGCCCAGCCGGCCCTGGCGCTCGGTGTGGTCGTTGAAGTGGACGCGGGCGCCATTGTGGTAGAGGCGGGTGGCGCTGCGGTTCTCGCTCTCCATCACGCCCATGCCGTCGACATGGTCGATCCGCTCGCCGACGACATAGTCCTCGAAGAAGAAGGGCTGGCCGGTCTCGCCCGGATCGATCCGGGTCGCGCGCAGGCCCGCCGGCACCACCAGGCGGTCGGGCGTGACGCTGCCCGGCAGTTCCGGCACCACGGGCCGCGGTGCCGCCGAGGCCTGGTCGCGCTTGCGGACCATGACCCAGCGCACATAGTCGACGACGGGGGTGCCGTCCTCCTTCCAGCCTTGGCTGCGCACCCAGACGATGCCGGTCTGACGGCTCGAGGTCTCCTTGAGCCCGATCACCTGCGAGCGGGCCTGGAGGGTGTCGCCGGGATACACCACCCCCAGAAACCGGCCGTCGGCGTAGCCGAGATTGGCCACCGCGTTCAGCGACACGTCGGCGACGGTCTTGCCGAACACGAGGTGGAAGGCCAGCAGGTCCTCGACCGGAGCGCGCGGCAACCCGTTCGACCTTGCGAACGGATCGGAGCAGTGCTGCAAGAACCGTGAACCGGTCAGCGCCAGGTAGAGTGCCGCGTCGCCGACGCTGACGGTGCGCGGCGTCGCGTGCCGAAGCTCCTGCCCGACATGGAAGTCCTCGAAGAAGTGGCCGGTGGCAGTCTTGCTCATATCGTCCCGGATCGGTGTTGATGCTGCATCGCAGCAGCGCTAGGCGCACCCGGCGCGTGGTGAAAGGCGACGGATTGGCGCAATGCAGCAGGCGTGGTGGCCCGGCTGCGCTGGCGCTCGTCCTCCTGCTCGGCCTGATGGCCGGCTGCGCCCCGGACGAGCTGGGCCGGCTCAAGGTCTGCGAGCAGGCGCTGCACGCTCTGGTACCCGACGCGCGACCGCTGGGTCACGCCCTGCCGGCGGCCGATGCCGTGGAGCTGCGCTATCGCGATGCGGTCGGCGAACGCCGCCAGCTGTGCCGGTTCGCGCCGCGCGACCTCGGCAGCGACGGCCTCGAGCTCCTGGGAGTGGAAACGCCCGGTGCCGGTCCGCTGTCGCCGACGGTGCTGTTCTTCCTCAAGACCTACGGGCTCGGCAGCGGCGGCGGGCATGAGGCAACCCGGTTGCCGCCATGGGCCTACCTGGTCCAGCAGATCACCAACGCCCTGGCGCCGGCGGCGATCTACGCCCTGCTCGCGGCCGGCTATGCGCTGATCTACGGCATCACCGGGCGGATCAACCTCGCTTTCGGCGAGTTCACGACCGTGGGCGCCTTCGCCGCGCTCGCCGGCATCCTGCTCGGCGCCGCGACGCCGGCAGGCGTGCCCGCGATGATGCTGGGCGGCGTGCTGGTGGCGGGAACGACCGGCGCGGCGCTCGGCGCGGCGCTGCACTGGCTGGTGTTCGCGCCGCTGCGTCGGCGCGGCACCCAGGCGCTGCTGATCGCCACCATCGGCCTGGCGATCGCGCTGTCGGAGGGCGTGCGGCTGCTCACCGGGTCCACCCAGCGCTGGCTGCAGCCGCTGTTCACGTCGCCGATGCGCGTGGGACCGGTGATCGTCAGTTCGAGCCAGCTGGGCCTCGCCAGCATCGCGGCCACGGTGATCGGAGCTCTGATCCTGCTGTTGCGGCGAAGCGCCTTCGGCCGCGCCTTCCGCGCCTGCAGCGACGATGCCGGAGCCGCTGCCCTGATGGGCGTCGATGTCGAGCGCACCGTCGGTCGCGCCTGCATGCTGGGCAGCGTCCTCGCGGCCCTGGCCGGGTTCGTCCTGGCCATGCACTATGGCGTGGTCAGCTTCGCCATGGGGACCCTGCTCGGGCTGAAGGCGCTGACGGCCGCGGTGATCGGCGGCATCGGCTCGGTAGCGGGTGCCGCGCTCGGAGGCGTGCTGATCGGCCTGTTCGAGGGTCTGTGGGCGGGCTACCTGCCGGGCTCCTATCGCGAGGTGGCGCTGTTCGTGCTGCTCGCGCTGATGCTGGCGCTCCGGCCGGACGGCCTGTTCGGCCAGCCGCCGGCCACGCACAATCCGATGCTGTGGCGACGCTCCGACAGCTGAGCGGAATCAACAACGAACGCAACTACACCCCAGGTTGCTGAGTTCGCGCAGATGTGGCATTGTCCCTAGGCACGCCTCAACCGATGCGGACATGTCCCGTGGATAGACTGCCTGCTGTCGCCGCCCATGGACCGAGGTTGGACCGCCGCTGTGCCCTGGCCATCCTGGCCGCGGGATTGGCAGGCTTGCCGGGTCGCGTGCATGCCACGAGCGAGGCCGGCGTGTGCAGCTTCGGCGTGTTTCCCTATCTTCCCGCCCTGAAGCTCGGCGAGCTGTTCGCGCCGATGGCCGTCGACTTCGCGACCGTCCTCGGCGTGCCGATCCAGCTCAGGACCAACGAGAGCTTCGAGAAGTTCAAGGCCGAACTGGCCGTCGGCAACTACGACATCACCCTCACCCATCCATTCCAGTATGTCGACGCCCACCAGGCGCAGGGCTATCAGGCTCTGGCGCGCGTCGACCAGGAGCTGAGCGCAATCATCGTCAGCCGGCGCAGCGAACCTATCGCCAGTCTCTCCGAGCTTCGCGGAGAGAACCTGGCCTTGCCGCCGCGGGATGCCGGCGTCTCCTACCTGCTGCGGCTGGCGATGCTCGAGGAGAACCTGTCCGAGGGCGTGGACCTGCAGCTGCGCTACCATCAGACCAAGGTGTCCTGCCTGCACGCCGTCGCGGCCGGCGAGGCGGTCGGCTGCGTCGTGCCGATGTTCCTGGGGGAGCAGCTGCACGCGATCGGCGAGATGAACCTGGCGCCGATCTGGCAAAGTCGGTCGGTCACCGGGCTGGTGATCGCCGCGCATCCGCGAATACACGAGGCCGCCTGCGCCACCTTGCGGGAACGCATGGTCGGTTGGCAGGACACCGAGGACGGTCGCAAACTGCTCCAGCATCTCGCCTGGCCGGGCATGGTGGTGGCCGAGGATGCCGATTTCGACGCCGTCCGGCTGCTCTCGGCGAGGCTGAACGCAAGCGCGAGCGGTTGAGGCATGACGGGCTGGCATCGCATGCCGACGCTGCCCATTCGCCTGCGGATCGCGGCGACGATCCTGGTCCTTGGCGCGGTTCTGCTGGGCGGCGTCTTGCTCGTGACGCTCCACCACTCGCTTGCCACCACCAAGGCCGAGCTGACCGCGGTCGATCGCGACACCAGCCTCCTGCTGCAGGATCTCGGCCGAATCGCGCTGCTCACCGACGAGTTCGGGAATGTGCAGTCGTTCATCGAGGCACTCGACGAGCGCTCGCGGATCCGGTCGGTGGCGGTGCTCAACCTGTCGGGTCGGATCATGGCATCGAGCGATCCTGCGCAGGTCGGCATGAGGCCGGGTGCGCGAGGCGCTCCCGACCAGAACATCGTCGTCCAGGAGATCGCGAACGGCGCCTACCGCCTCGGCTGGCTGCGCGTGGCCTACTCCAATGCCGGTCTCGAGCGGGCGCATGCCAGGGCCTACGCCGTCGGCCTCACCGTGGGCTCGGCCGGCATGCTGCTGGTCGCGCTGGTGGGCTGGTGGGTAGGGCACCTGCTGACGCGCAAGCTGGGACGGCTGGCGGCGGTGGCCGACGCCGTGAGCGGCGGCGACTTCACCCGTCGCGCGCGGCTGGTCGGCCGGGACGAGGTGGCGCGCGTCGGCCAAGCGCTCGATGGCATGGTCGATCGGCTGGAAGAGCGGCTGGAGACCATCCGCCTCGACCGGGACCGGTTGATCCTGCCGACCGAAGCGATCAGCGAGGGCTTCGTGCTCTGGGATGGCCAGGAACGTCTGGTGCGTTGCAATCGCCGGTTCCGGGAACTCCTGGGGGGTGACGCGATGCAGCTCGGCGCCAGCTTCGAGGACTTCCTCAACGGCCCCTTCAAGGCGGCCGTCGCCGACAACCGGCTGAGCTGGCCGAAGCGGATCCGGCACATTCTCCGGCAGCACCGTGGCGGCGGAGGCGGCGAGACGGAGCTGGAGCTGCGCGACGGCCGCTGGCTGCTTGTCGGCAAGTCGCGCCTTCCCGACGGCAGCGTGATCGCGATCTACACCGACATCACCATGGCCAAGCTCCGCGAGCTGGACCTGCAGGCGAGCGAGCAGCAGCTGCGGGCGATCATGGACGCGGTCGGCGAGGGCATCATGGTCCTCGACGCCGAGGGGCGGGTGCAGGTGGCCAATCCGGCCGCGGCCGGGATCTTCGGCTACGACGTCGCGGCATTGCGGGGCCGCCATGTCGACGAACTGCTGGCGAGGGAGAGCGAGCTGTCCGCCTCGCCCGCCCCTGGCCGACGGGCGGAAATGGTGGGCATCAGGAGCGACGGCGGCCGCTTCCCGGCCGAGGTGTCCATGGGCCTGCTGCCCAGCTCGGGGCTGGTCCGGATCGCCACCGTCCGCGATGTGACCCTGCAGAAGGCCGACCGCGAGCAGATCCTGCTCCAGGCCACCCACGACGAGCTCACCGGGCTGCCCAATCGCCGCCTGTTCGACGACCGTCTCGACATGATCCTGCGGCGCGCCGCCCGGTCCGGCGAGCAGGTCGCCGTGGCCTTCCTGGACGTCGACCGCTTCAAGAGCGTCAATGACGGCCTCGGGCACGCCATGGGCGACCGGCTCCTGGTGTCGCTCAGCGCCCGGCTGCGGGCGTGCCTGCGCGACAGCGACACCGTTGCCCGCATGGGGGGCGACGAGTTCATCTTCATCCTGCCGAACCTGCAGCGGCCCGAAGATGCCGTGCACCCGGCCCGCAAGCTGCTCGAGGCGGTGCGCGCGCCGCTGCGGATCGACGGTCAGGAACTCTTCGTCACCGCGAGCATCGGGCTCGCGGTCTATCCGGGCGACGGGCAGCGGCGCGACCGCCTGCTGCGGCACGCCGACGCCGCGCTCTACCGGGCCAAGGCGCGGGGCCGCAACCGGTTCGAGCTCTACGATCCGACGCTGGCCAGCGAGACCGAAGCGCGCGGCCGCCTCGACGCCGACCTGCGCTCCGCGGGTGGCCGCGACGAGCTGAGCCTCGCCTACCAGCCGCAGATCAATCTCCGCACCGGCCGGGTGGTCGGCTTCGAGGCGCTGATGCGCTGGGACCACCCGCAACTCGGGCTGGTGGCGCCGGGGACCTTCATCCCCATCGCCGAGGAGACCGGGCAGATCGGCTCGCTGGGACTGTGGGCGCTGGACCGGGCCTGCCGCGACATGACGGCCTGGGAACGCTCCGGCATGGGCCCGCTGCGCATCGCCGTGAACGTGTCCTCGCGCCAGCTGCAGCAGGAAGAGCTGGCGGATCAGGTGGAGCGGGTGCTGACCGAGCACGGCCTCGCTGCCGACCGGCTGGAACTGGAGTTCACCGAGGCCACGCTCCTGGCCGACGACGAGGCGATCGCCCGCACCATCGGCCGGCTGCATCGGCTCGGCGTCGGCCTGGCGCTCGACGATTTCGGCGCGGGCTGTTCGTCCTTCGGCCAATTGCGCCGCTATCCGATCCAACGGCTGAAGCTCGACCCGGCGACGGTGCGCGGGACCACGCGCGACCGCGCCGACGCCGCCGTGGCGCGGGCCGTCATCGGGCTCGCACGCGATCTCCGGCTGGGCGTGATCGCGGAAGGAGTGGAGACCGCGGAGCAGCTGAGCCTGCTCGGCAGCTTCGGCTGCGAGGAGGCGCAAGGATTCTTCCTGGGCCGGCCGATGGCCGCCGGCGACGTCGCCGGCAGCCTGCGGCTGGCCGCCTGAGGCGTCAGCGCTTGCGGCTCTCGATCATCTCCGCCAGCGCCACCAGCCGGCGTGCCTCGAGCACGTGCAGGTTCTCGACCAGACGGCCGTCCACCACCACCACGCCCTTGCCGGCCGCCCGCGCCGCGTCGTAGGCGACGATGATCCGTCGCGCCCAGGCCACGTCGGCGTCCGAGGGGCCGAACGCGGCGTTGGCGGGCTCGATCTGCTTGGGATGGATCAGCGTCTTGCCGTCGAAGCCGAGGTCGCGGCCCTGCCGGCAGGCCTCGGCGAAGCCCGGCTCGTCCTCCAGGTCGAGATGAACCCCGTCCAGGATCGAGATCCGCGCCGCCCGTGCCGCGAGCAGGCAGATCTCGAGCGAAGCCAGCATCGGCAGCCGGCTCGGCGTGTGCAGGGCGTGCAGGTCCTTGGTCAGGTCCGAGGTGCCCATCACCAGGCATTGCACCCGTTCGGTGTCCGCGATCTCCTCGACCCGCAGGATGCCGCGCGGGGTCTCGATCATGCACCAGATCGTCAGCTCGGCCGGCGCGCCGGCGAGATCGAGCACGTGCAGGGCGCGCCGCACGGTGTCGGATCCCTCCACCTTCGGCAGCAGGATGGCGTCCGCACCCGCCTGCGCCATGGCACTGAGGTCGGCGTGCCCCCAGGGTGTGTCCAGACCGTTGACGCGCACCACCAGTTCGCGCCACGCAAAGGCCTCGCGTTCCTTGAGCGCCTTGGCGATCTCCTGCCGGCCGTCGCGCTTCGCGTCCGGCGAGACGGCGTCCTCGAGGTCGAGAATGATGCCGTCGGCCGGCAGCGTGCGGCCCTTCTCCAGGGCGCGGGCGTTGGAGCCCGGCATGTAGAGCACGCTCCGGCGCGGACGGACTGTGGTGGCCATGAGGCGGTTCTCCCGAACACTTGCTGCGCCGCAGCATAGGGCCTGTGCGCGAACTGGGGAACGTATCGTGACATCGTGAAGCGGAGATTGGATGATAACGCGTACTCGGATCGACGGTGGCGACCGGTAGACGGGAGGCAGGGCGATGACGACACTTTCCATCAACGGCCACGACCTGGAGGTGGCCGTGTCTCCCGACATGCCGCTGCTGTGGGCCTTGCGGGACACTCTCGGGCTGACCGGCACCAAATATGGCTGCGGGATCGCCGCTTGCGGCGCTTGCACCGTGCATGTCGACGGCGTGGCGACGCGATCCTGCCAGCTGACCGTCGGCGACGCGGCCGGCACCAAGATCACGACCATCGAGGGTCTGGACGGCAGGCCGGGGCAGGCGGTGCAGACCGCATGGCGCCAGCTCGACGTGGTTCAGTGCGGCTATTGCCAGTCCGGCCAGATCATGGCTGCGGCAGCCTTGCTGGCCGAGAACCCGAAACCCAGCGACGGCGACATCGACGGCGCCATGTCGGGCAACATCTGCCGCTGCGCCACCTACCAGCGGATCCGCGGCGCCGTTCACGCCGCAGCCAAGCTGATGGAGGCCTGAGATGCGCGCGATGAAGCAGGTGCTGCCTCGCCCGAGCCGACGCCGCTTCCTCGGCGGTGCTGCCGTGGCCGGTCTGACCTTGGGCTTCGGGCCGCATCTCGCCCGCGTGGTCAGCGCCGCCGAGGCCGGACCCAATCCGTTCGAGGCCTATCTCACCATCGGTGCCGACGGCAAGGTGACCGTGCTCTCGGCGCACATGGACATGGGGCAGGGCATCTACACCGGCGTCGCCACCCTGGTGGCGGAGGAGCTCGACGCGGACTGGGACCAGATGCGGGTCGAGGGCGCCGCCGGCAATCCCCGGTACTACGGCAACGTCATGTGGGGCGGCGCGGCACAAGGTACCGGCGGCTCGACCGCGATCCCCAGCTCGTGGGACCGCTACCGGCAGGCCGGCGCCGCGGCGCGCGCGATGCTGGTGCAGGCCGCGGCCGACAGCTGGGGCGTCCCGGCCAAGGAGGTGCGCGTCGCCAACGGCATCGTCTCGCATGCGGACGGGCGCAGCGCCGGCTTCGGCGAGCTGGTCGCCGCGGCGGCAAGGCTCAGCCCGCCGGCCGAGCCGGTGCTGAAGCAGCCGGGGGCATGGCGCCTGATCGGCAATCCCGAGCTGCGCCGCCTGGATTCGCCGGCCAAGACGACCGGCACGCAGAGCTACACCATCGACGTTCAGCTGCCGGGGATGCTGACCGCGGTCGTCACCCACCCGCCGGCTTTCGGCGGCAAGGTCAAATCGTTCGATGCCGCTGCGGCGCGGGCCGTGCCCGGGGTGGTCGACGTGGTCGAGATCCCGCGCGGCGTCGCAGTGGTGGCCACCGGCACCTGGGCCGCCATCAAGGGCCGCGAGGCGCTGACCGTGGAGTGGGACCTGGCAGCGGCCGAGACCCGCGGCAGCGACGCGCTGCTGGCCGAGTATCGCCGGCTGGGGTCCGAGGGCGACGCGGCCATGGCGCGCAGCGAGGGCCATGCCGACCATGCGCTCGCCGGTGCCGCCAAGGTGATCGAGGGCAGCTTCGATTTCCCCTACCTCGCCCACGCCGCCATGGAGCCCTTGAACGCGGTGGCCTGGCTGCGCGACGGGACCCTCGAGATCTGGGGCGGCCACCAGCTGCCCGACCTCTACCAGGCGATCGCCGCCCAGATCGCCGAACTGCCCCCGGAGCGCGTCAAGCTCCACGTCATGATGACCGGCGGCGGTTTCGGCCGGCGTGCGGTCACCGATGCCGACGTGGTGGCCGAGGCCGTGTCGGTGGCCCGGGCGATCGGCTGGAAGGCGCCGGTCAAGGTGCAGTGGACCCGCGAGGACGACATGGCCGGCGGCCGCTACCGGCCGATGTACCATCACAGCATCCGCGCCGGCCTGGACGCGGACGGCAATCCGGTCGCTTGGCGGCACCGGATCGTCGGCCAGTCGATCCTCGCCGGCACGCCGTTCGAGGCGATGATGGTGGCGCAGGGAGTCGACGGCACCTCGGTCGAGGGCGCGGCGAACCTGCCCTACGCCATCCCGCACCTGGCCGTGGACCTGGTCACCACCGCGGTCGGCGTGCCGGTCCTGTGGTGGCGCTCGGTGGGCTCGACCCACACCGCCTACGCCACCGAGGTGATGATCGACGAGCTCGCCGTCGCGGCCGGCAAGGATCCGGTGGCCTTCCGGCTCGGCCTCCTGCACGACCATCCGCGTCACGCCGGGGTGCTCCGCCTGGCCGCCGAGAAGGCGGGCTGGGGCACGGCCCTGCCCGAGGGCCGGTTCCGGGGCGTGGCGGTCCACGAGGCGTTCTCGACCTACGTCGCCCAAGTCGCCGAGATCAGCCTCGACGCCCGCGGTGCTCCCAAGGTGGAGCGCGTGGTCTGCGCGGTCGATTGCGGCGTGGCGGTCAATCCGGACGTGATCAGGGCGCAGATGGAAGGCGGCATCGGCTTCGGGCTGGGTGCGATCCTGCACGGTGCCATCAACCTCGAGGACGGCCGGGTGCTGGAGACCAACTTCGACGGCTACGAGGTGCTGCGCCTCGACGAGATGCCATTGGTCGAGGTCCATATCGTGCCCTCGGCCGAGCGCCCGACCGGAGTGGGCGAGCCGGGCGTGCCGCCGATCGGGCCGGCGGTCGCCAACGCCTACCGTGCTGCCACGGGCAGGCGGATCGGCGTGCTGCCCTTCGCCAAGGGGCTGGCGGTGTAGCCTCCGACCCAGGGCGGCGGGGAGCCGATGGCGAGGAGATAGAAGCTCCAGACCATGCAGGTCGCGGTCGCGGCCGGCAGCACGCAGGTCGTGACAAAGGAGGTGAACGGATCGAACGTCTGCATCACACGCTCCAGTCGGTGGCGAAACCAAGCGCCATCTTGTCTGAACGTGTGGCGGTGCCGTCCGCTCCCGGCCCGTTCGCGTATCTCGGTGTGACCCCGGGCTAAGGCTTGCTGAAGGTCAGCAGGCCGTAGCGCATCGAGCCGGTGCGGTACGCGACCAGGAGGCGCAGCAGGGTCAGCGCGAAGATCCGGTCGGTGGCGCGCCGGTCGTGCAGAAAGCGGAAGTAGCGAGGGTCACTGGCGAGCTTGCCCGCCAGCCGCCGGGCGCACACGGTCCAGGTCCGCCGCACCTCGCGGCTGAGGTCCAGGCAGGCCATGGCCGAAAAGCCGGCGCCCTCGGCGAGGCGGCGGTAGTCGGCCTCGTCGCCCATGCCGGGCAGGCGGCCCTCGCGGCAGATCGGCTCGAGCAGCCAGCGCACCTCCCAGGGGCGCGGTGCCGCGCGCGCCAGCCAAGCGCAGACCGCGAGCCGCCCGCCGGGCCGCAGCACGCGATGGGCTTCGGCGAAGAAGCGCTGCTTGTCCGGCATGTGCTCGCTGCTCTCGATGGCGTAGGCGCGATCGAAGCCGCCGGACGGCAGGTCGTTGGCGAGCCAGTCCAGGCAGCGGACGGTCAGGCTGCCGCGGTTCGGCCGGCGCGCCGCGCCGACCGCGGCCTGGGCGGCGGAGACGGTGACGCCGGTGAGGTCGAGCCCGTGCCGCTCGGCCAGAAGCTGGGCGGTGGCGCCGTAGCCGCAGCCGATGTCGCACACGGACTGGCCCGAAGCGAGCTCCAGACGGTCGGCCACCAGCTCGACCAGGGCCTCCGCCGCTTCCGCCGGGGTCTCGCGGCCGGTGCGCCAGTAGCCGTGATGGACGTGCTCGCCCCAGACCTCGCGGTAGAACGGGTCGAGCTCGTCATAATGCGCGGCCACGGCCGCGGTGGTCTGCGGGCGGTTGGGGAGGATCATCTGAGCCGGCCGACGCACCAGCGGAAAGCCAGGTGCCAACGGGGGTCTCCGGGCACGCCGGCCTCGGCCAGCAGGCGCTGCCAGTCGGCGCGGCGGAAGCTGCGGGCGACCGAGACCATGCCGTCGCGACGCACGATCGGATGCCAGCGCGCGAGCGTGGCAAGCAGCCCGAAGCCCCAATAGGCGAAGGTGGCCCGGTGCAGGTCGGCGATGAACCAGCCGCGCGTGGCATGAGTCTCGAGCCATCGCAGGAAGCGCACCACGTCGGCGTCGGCCAGATGGTGGGTGAACTGCGAGGAGACGATGAAGTCGGGCTTGGGTTCGGGCGCGTAGGCGAAGACGTCGCCGGTACGCCAGGCGATGGTCATGGCGGACGAAGTCTGCGCCGCCGCGGCCTCGGCGCTGCGGGGGTTGAGGTCGATGCCCTCGAGGCGCACGGCCCGGTCACGGCGGGTTGCCCAGCGGTGGATGGCGCGCAGCAGGTCGCCCTCGCCGCAGGCGACGTCGAGGATCGCCACCGGCAGGTGGGGGGGCAGGTCCCGACAGGCCACGTCCAGCCAGCGCAGGGTCGGGCGGTGGGTGAAGGTGATCCGGTTGACCGCGGCCAGATCGTGCAGGCAGCGCTCGTAGTCGGCGCGCGGCAGCGCCGGATCGTCCATGACCTCCGGCAGATCGCGGCGCCGCGAAAGGTCCATGCCTGCGCCCGCGGCGGAGAGGCTCAGCCCGTGGTCTCGACGATCGACACGGCGACCGCGTTGGTCAACTCGACCGCGACCCGATCCCCCGGCTTGCGCGCTGCCGCGAATGCCCGCATCGCCGGGTGCACGACCACGCTCTCGGTCCTGCCCTCGGGGGTGGTGAAGGTCGCGACCGCGGTCGCCGGATCGTAGGAGACCATGGTGACGACAAGGTTCACCGCGGCGCCGACCATGCCCGCCGGCCGATCGCCCTCGGGCGCACGCCCGGCCACCACCGCCGCCGTCGCCGGACCGCCCTCCGCGGCATCGGCCATGCGCAGCGCCACGCTCTCATAATAGGTCAGCCGCACCACGTCGCCGGCGGCGAGCTGCGCCAGATTGCGGACCTCGGGCCCGGCCACGACGGTCACCAGTTGGCCGTCCGTGGCCCGCAGCTCGACCTCCCGGGTCTCCTGGTCGACCTTCTCGACCACCGCCGTGGTCTCGAGCACCGATTCCCGCTGCGCCGACTGCGTGGCGGGTGTCGCTTCGTCGGCGTGCCGGTCGGCGCAGGCGGCCGCCAGCAGCGCCATTGCCGCCAGCGCCAGGGTCGTGGTGCGTGTGAGCATGATCTGGACCTTTCCTCGGGCGCCACGGCGGCGGACGCCTCTCATCGCGCGATCGCGGCGGCCTGTCGAGGGTATGCCGTCAGAGCCGAGGTGTCCGCGCACGCGTGCTCCCGGCGGCTTAGTGCAGGGAAGTGGCCGATACGACTATGGGTGCGGCGGGGTCCACAGATAGAGCCAGGTCTCGGTCAGCGTGCTTGGCCCCAGGCGCAGGAACAGGCGGATGTCGATCGGCTCCGGGCCCTCCCAGGACAGGTCGAAGGTGCAGCGCCAGCCGGCGATTTCCGGGAGAGGGCGGAGGTAGGGCGAGATCCGTACCAACCCGCCCAGCGAGGTCACGGGCTCGACCTTGCCGCGCGAGAGGGTGATCACCGGTTCGACCGGTGCGTCGGCGGGGATGAGCGGGAGGTCGCCGCCGGCGAAGTCGACCACGAACTTGCGCAAGTTCTCGGGATTGGGCTGGACGAAGCCCGTGACCCCGCCGCGGCCGATCCGGGTGCCGACGCAGATGGCCACGGTCGGCTGCACGGGGGGCCGCTGCGCCCAATGGATGCGGTAGGCGAGCTCCAGATTGGCGCCGGGCACCACCGGCGTGTCAGGCTGCCAGAATGCGACGATGTTGTCGTCGGTCTCGCCGTCGGTCGGGATCTCGCCGAGCAGGACCCGACCCTTGCCCCAGTCGGCGAGCGGCTCGATCCAGACCGAGGGCCGCCGCTCGTAGCGGAATGCCTCGTCCTGGTAGTGGGCGAAGTCGCGGTCGCGCTGCAGGAGGCCGAAGCCGCGCGGATTCTCGTCGAGGAAGGTCGAGACCTGCAGCGTGGCGGGATTGGTCAGCGGCCGCCAGACCCACTCGCCATTGCCGCGCCACATGGACAGGCCGTCGGAATCGTGGATCTCCTCGCGCCACTCGTCGCTGCCGCGTTTGTCGTTCTCGCCGAACCAGAACATGCTGGTCATGGGTGCTATGCCCAGGCGCTCGATCGGCTTGCGCGGGAACAGGCGGGCGGTGATCTCCATCGTGGTCACCCCGCCCGGCGAGATGCCGAAGCGGTAGGCGCCGGTGACGCTTTCGCTCTCGAGCATGGCGTAGGCGGTGAGCGTCGTGTCGGTCGGCTGCGGCCGCACCAGCCAGAAGCGGCTGAAGCGCGGGAATTCCTCCGCCTGTTCGGACACCGAATCGACGGCGAGTCCGCGGCAGGAGATGCCGTACTGATCCCCCGAATCGGTGGCGCGGAAATAGGAGGCACCCAGGAAGACGGCGACGTCCTGAGGGAAGTTGCTGTGGAAGTGCAGCCGCCAGCCGGCGAAGCCCAGGTCGTGCGGCAAGGGTGGGTCGAACTCGGTCGGGCCATAGTCGAACAGGCTGGGGTCGTACTCGACCGCGCGGGCCTCGCCCTGGTCGACGACGAAGATCCGGACCGCCGCCCGGTAGTAGCTGCCGAGGTGGAAGAACTGGACACGGAACGGCAGGTCGGTGTCGGCCCACAAGGCGTGCTCGGTCCGGAAGCGCAGCGCCTCGTACTCGTCCCAGGTCAGCTCGGCGAGCTGTGGCGGCCGCTGGTCGCCGGGCTCGGTGAACGGCTGCTTGGCGAGCTCGCGCGCGTCGTCCTTCAGCCGCTCCCAGTCGAAGGGCTGGGCAGGGCCGAGGGCGGGCTGGGCCATGAGCGCGTCGGCGTGCCCGAGCACGCGCCCGAGGAGGCTCCAGCCGGCGACGGTGGCGGTGGCGTGCAGAAGGTCGCGTCGGTCGAGGGCCGGCATGTTCCCCGCAAAGCTCCAGGTGTTCGAACGACAAGACGAAATTGCGCGCGCGACCGCTGTCGACAAGTCCATCGGCTCAACGTGAAAAGCCCATGCCCGCAAGTCCGGCCACGATCTCGGGATCGTCGAGGAGTTCGACGAAGCGGCGCACGGCGGGCCGGTCCTGCCGCGTCGTTGGCACGAGGAAGTCGTAGTGCTCGGGCTGGAGCGCGAGGAAGCCCAGCCCGTAGGCGCGCGCCGCCGGCTCGATGGCGACCCCCCAGTCCGCGCGCCCTTGCGCCACCGCGCAGGCGACCGCGTTGTGCGACCTGGCCTGGGCCCAGTAGCCCGGCGGCTGGCGTCCCTCGAGCAGCCCGTCGATCAGGATGCGCGTCCCGCTGCCGGCGTTGCGGTTGATCATCAGGCCGTCGGGATCGGCCAGCACTGCCGCCAGCGCCGCCTGCGCGGTCGGGACGGCGAAGCGCGTGTCGTCGGCCCGGAACACCAGCCCCTGCAGCCGCCGGTAGCCCCGGACCAGCTCCAGCCCGCCCGGGGCGAGCAGGTGCCGGTTGTAGATGCCGGTGGCGGCGTCGAGGAGATGCACGCCCGCGAGGTCGCATTCGCCGCGCCGGGCCGCCGCCGCACCGCCCGAGCTGCCGACGTTGAGCGCCTTGACCGCGATGCCGTCGCGCTCCAGCCGCCCGACGATCAGGTCGAGGCCGAGGCAGTGGCTGCCGATCAGGACGAGGTCGGGCGGGCGCACCCGCCGCCCGAGCAGCCGGACCTCGACCGAGGTGCCGGCCGCGACCAGCTCGGTCTGGCCGGGCACCGCCACGAAGCCGTCGGCCTGGCTGAAGGCGGTGACGCTGCCCGAGCCCTTGGGCGTGGGGTAGGCGGCGAGCCCCGCCTCGGTCTCGACCAGGGAGACCATGAGATATTCGGTGCGGCCGCGCTCGGACGGCGTGCGCACGGCCATGGTCGCGGCCACGGTCGCCGCCTCCTGGGCAGGCAGGCCGGCCATGGCCCGGATCAAGGGTGCCACGAACTCGTGGAAGGTGAAGATCGCCGAGGTCGGAAAGCCCGGCAGGACCACGACCGGCCGGCCGTCGGTCACCGCCACGCACAAGGGCTTGCCGGGCTTGAGCGCCACCCCGTGGACGATGATCCCGGGCCGCTCCAGCCGCCCCACCGCCTGATGGGCGAGGTCGCCGGCACCCTTCGAGGTCCCGCCCGAGAGCAGGACGATGTCGTGCGCGAGCGCCCGGTCGAGCACGGCGCCCAGTGCTGCGAGATCGTCGCGGCAGATCCCCATCGCCGCGGGCGTGCCGCCGGCCTCGACGACCGCGGCGCACAGGATGGCGGCGTTGGAATCGTAGACCTGCCCGGGCCGGATCGACGCACCCGGCGCAACCAGCTCGTCGCCGGTCGAGATCACGGCGACGCTCGGGCGGCGGAACACGGCGACCTCGCGCAAGGCCCGACCGCCGCCAGCATCCCGATCTCGCGCGAGGTCACCACCGTCCCGACGCGCAGGAGGGTCTCGCCGCGGCCGATGTCGCCGCCGGCGGCGGCGAGCGCGGCGCCCGGCGCGATGGGCCGGCGCAGCTCGATCCGGCGGCCGCCGTCGGGATCGGGCGGGCAGGGGTCCGTGTACTCGACCATGACCACGGCGTCGGCACCGCGCGGGAGCATCCCGCCCGTGGCGACGACCGTGGCCGTGCCGGGTGCCACCGTCAGGGTTGGTACGCGCCCCGGCGTGACCAGCTCCGCGTTCAGCCGCAGCCGGCAGGGTGCGGCCTCGGAGGCGCCGGCCGTGTCGGCGGAGCGCAGTGCGAAGCCGTCGACGCTGGCCCGGTCGAAGCCCGGCACGTCGACGGCCGCCACCACGTCCTCGGCGAGCACGCGGTTCAGCGCCTCGCCCAGCGCCACCGTCTCGGTTCCGCGCGGCCGCGGGTCGAGATGCGCCCGCAACCGGGCCTTGGCCTCCGCGACGTCGATCACGTCCAGGAACTGCCGCTGCCGGGACGCGCGCTCGAGCGTCTGCGCGACGTCGGTCATGGGTCCGGCCGCAGCAGGTGGACCAGGACGGCCTCACCAGCGTCGTGGCCTTCGGATTCGGGCGCCACCAGCACGAAGCCCGATGCCTGGGCGGCATGGGCCAGCGTCGCACGCTCCGGCGGGGCCAGCGGCACGACCTCGTCGCCCGCGTCGCGCACCAGCCACAGCTCCGTCGTCCCGACCTGCGAGGCGATCTTGCCGCCGAGGCGCCGTTCGCGGCGCGGGTGGGGCAGAGCCTCGGGCAACCCGGCCAGCCGCCGCAGCGCGGGCCCGACCAGCAGTTCGTAGGCGGCGAGGCAGGCCAGCGGATCGCCCGGCAACAGCACCACCGGTACGCCGCCGACCGCGCCGAATCCGCCGGAGCCGCCCGGTGCCAGGGCGAGCCCGTGGACCGCCACCGTCCCGGCCTCCGCGAGCAGCGGCGCGCTGTCGTCGTCGCCACCGCAGCCGGTGCGGCCGACGACCAGGACGAGATCGGCGGCCCCGGCGTCGCGCAGCGCCGCGCGCAGGTCGCCCTTGCCCGACCGGCTCAGGCCGCCGTCGCGTGCGATCAACGCCGCAAGGCCATCCGGCACCGCGACGGCGTCCTTGCCGCCCCGCAGCAGCAGCCGAACCTCCGGCCGCCGCACCACCTCGACCGCGGCGGTTCCCGCATGGGCGGCGCAAGACAGGTCCAGCCCCGTCAGCGAACGGCCCGCCGGCAGCACGATCTCGGCCTCGCGCCAGAAGCTGCCCGCGGCCGCGACGCCCTGGCCCTGAGCCGCGGGCTCGACGACCTCGATGCCACCCTGCGTGTCCGTCGCCGCCGCGTAGGGCAGCACGACGTCGGTGCCCGGCGGCATCGGCATGCCCGCCACCACCTCGGCGGCACCTTGGATGGGCAGCGGGTTGTAGCTGTCGGCGCCGTAGGTGGCCGCGGCCTGCAGCGCATAGCCGTCGATCAGCGCCACCGGACGTGCCGGCACGTCGTGCGGCGCCACGACGGCGGTAGCGGTCACCCGGCCCGCCGCCTGTGCCAGCGGCACCCGCTCGCTGCCGGTCGGGCGCAGGAGGGCGGCCAGACGCTGCTGCGCCTCGGCCAGGGCGACGCGCCGCGCGAAGCCCACCCGCCGCACGTCCTGCCAGTCCTCGCTCCAACCGTCTCGCCGCATGCCGCCGCTGCCGTCCCAAATTTCCCGGGCGCGGCCGGCATTTGGCAGCAACCACGGACCCGCGCAAGGCGCGGGGCTCAGCCGCGCTCGGCCGCCGTCGCGTCCGGCCCCAGCGCCACGCTCTTGACCAGGGCCAGGACCTGCATGCCCGGCCGTAGCCCCAGCTCATCGGCCGAGGCGGCGGTGATCCGCACGCGCAGCGCCTCGCCGGCAAGGTCGAGCCCGACCTCGATCGTCCCGGCCTCCGGTGCCGCCAGCGCGGTCACGGTCGCGCGCAGGCGGTTGCGGATGCTGATCCCGGCCAGCGGCACGTGGTCCAGGGCCAGCACCACGTCGCGCGCGTCGACGCGCAGCCGGACCGTCTGGCCCGGTGCCAGGTCGAGGCCCGGCACCTCGATCTCGCCCGCGGGGTGGGTCAGCAGCGTCAGCCCGTGCGCTCCGGGCCGTCCGGCCACCTGCGCGTGCAGCAAGGCACCGCCACCGAACTCGCGTCCCGCCGGACCGAGGTCGAGCCGCGCCATCACCTCGCCCACGGGACCTGCGGCCGCGACCCTCCCGCCGGACAGCAGCACCATGGTCGAGGCCAGCCGCGCCACCTCGTCCAGCGCGTGGCTGACGAACAGGATCGGGACTCCGGCCTCCCGGCACAGCCGCTCGAGATAGGGCAGGATCTCGGCCTTGCGCGCCTGGTCGAGCGAGGCCATGGGCTCGTCGAGCAGGAGGAGGCGGGGGGAGGCGAGCAGCGCCCGCCCGATCGCGACCCGCTGCTTCTCGCCGCCCGAGAGGGTAGCCGGCCGCCGGTCGAGCAGGTGCCCGATTCCTAGCAGCTCCACCACCTCGGCGAGGCCGCTCCGGCGTCGGCGATCGGCGGCGAACCAGCCGCCGTAGAGGAGGTTGCGGCGGACCGTCAGGTGCGGGAACAGCCGCGAGTCCTGGAATACGTAGCCGACCCGGCGGCGGTGGCGCGGCACGTCGATTCCGGCTTCGGTGTCCAGCAGCAGCTCGCCGTCGAAGACGATGCGGCCTTGGTCGGGGCGCAGGAGACCGGCGATGCAGTTGACCACGGTCGTCTTGCCGGCACCCGAGCGGCCGAACAGCGCGGTCACGCGGCCGTCCGCCTGGAAGGTCACGTCGAGGGTGAGCGCGCCCAGGTGCGTGCGCAGCTCGACCGACAGCATCAGACGCCGCGAACCATCCGCGCCATGGGCCGCGCCAGCAGCTCCGAGGCGATCATGGCGGCGAAGGCCAGCGCGATCGAGACCAGGGTCAGGCGCAAGGCACCGGACTCGCCGCCCGGGATCTGGGTGAAGGTGTAGATCGCGGAGGGCAGGGTCTGGGTTTCCCCCGGGATGTTGGAGACGAAGGTGATCGTTGCGCCGAACTCGCCCAGCGCCTTCGCGTAGCCCAGCACCATGCCGGCCAGCACCCCGGGCAGGGCGAGCGGCAGGGTGACGGTCGCGAACACCCAGGGCCGCGACGCGCCCAGGGTGCCCGCCGCCTCCTCCAGCCGCTGGTCGACCGCCTCGAAGGACAGCCGGACCGCGCGCACCAGGAGCGGGAACGCCATGACGGCGCAGGCCAGCGCGGCCCCGGTCCAGCGGAACGAGAACACGATGCCGAAGTACTCGGCGAGCGGTGCGCCGAGAAAGCCGCGCCGGCCGAAGGCGAGGAGCAGGAGGTAGCCCGTGACCACGGGCGGCATCACCAGCGGCAGGTGGACGATGCCGTCGACCAGGAGCTTGCCCGGGAAATTCCAGCGTGCCAGGGCGTAGGCGACGAACAGGCCGAACGGCAGGCTGCCGAAGGTGGCCCACAAGGCCACCTTGAGGCTGAGCCGGATCGCCTCCAGCTCGTCGGGCGCAAAGCCCCACACCGGGCGTGCGTCAGGACGAGGCGGGACCGAGCGCGGTGAATCCGTGCTGCTCGAACGCCGTCCTGGCGCTGCTGCTGCCGAGGAAGCCGAGGAAGGCCAGGGCCGCGTCGCTTGCACCCTCCTTGGTGGCGGCCATAGGGTAGATGATCGGCGGATGGCTGTCGGCCGGGAAGGTGCCGACGATCCGTACGGTCGGATCGGACGCGGCGTCGGTCTCGTAGACGATGCCGAGCGGTGCCTCGCCGCGGGCGACCAGGGCCAGGGCGGCGCGGACGTTCTCGGCCTGCGCCAGCTTGTCTTCCACGCCCGCCCAGCTGCCGATGCTCTCCAGTGCGGCCTTGGCATACTTGCCAGCAGGCACGGAATGGACCTCGCCCACCGCCAGCCGGCCGTCGCCGAGCAGGGCGGCGAGATCGAAGCCCTGGCCGATTTCCACCTCGCCCTGCGTACCGCCCGAGCCTGCCACCAGCACCAGGCTGTTGCCGAGCAGGTTCCTGCGCGTCGCCTCGTCGATCAGCTGGTGCTCGGCGAGATAGTCCATCCAGGCGAGGTCCGCCGAGATGAACAGCTGTGCGGGGGCGCCCTGCTCGATCTGCTTGGCCAGCGCGGAGCTCGCGGCATAGGACGCGGTGACCTTGGCGCCGGTCTGTTCGCGATAGGCGGCGATCGCGTCGTCCAACGCGTTCTTCAGGCTCGCGGCCGCGAACACCAGGACTGCCTGGTCGGCGGCGCGGGCCGGCGAGAGTCCGGCGCCGAAGGCCACCGCCATCGCGGCAGTGAGTGCGGCGAGGATGCCGCGGCGGGCGCGGTTGATCGGTCGCTGGGTCATTCGCCGGATCCTCCAAGCGTTATGCACCAAGCAATACAACGCTTTCGCGCCCGCGCGAAGACGTCTATGGAGGCGCGGCTCGGGCCGCCCAGCGGCCGGAAATCCACGCATGGAGAACAGTGATGCGAATCAGCGCGCGCAATCGCCTCAAGGGCAAGGTCACCGAGGTCACCAAGGGTGCGACCACGGCGCATGTGAAGATCGACGTCGGCGGCACCGTCGTCACCGCCGCGATCACCAACATGTCGGTGGACGAGCTCGGCCTCAAGGTCGGCGACGAGGCCTATGCGGTCGTCAAGGCGTCCGACGTGATGGTCGGCAAGGACTAGCCACCCTCGCGCTCGGCGGCCTTGGCCGCCATCGCCTCGAACCGGCCGAGATGCTCGTCCACGAGCGGCCCGGCGGCCTGCTCCAACGCCCGGAACCGGGCGACGAGGCTGGCACCGAGCTCGGTCAGAACCGCACCGCCGCCGTGCTGGCCGCCCAACTGCGTGGTCACGAGCGGTGCCGCGAACAGATGGTTGAGCTCGTCGACGAGCACCCAGGCGCGCCGGTAGGACATGCCAAGCGCGCGGCCGGCGCCGGAGATGGAGCCGGTGCGGTCGATCTGCTCCAGGAGCGCGATCTTGCCGGGGCCGATCCTGCCGCTCGGGACGAAGTCGACACGAAGGAACACACGGGCCATGCCGGGAGCATGGCCCGTGGCGCTCCTCCGGACAAGCGATCCGCGGCGCCCGGCGGGCATGGCCGGGACGCAACAACGAAGGCGCCAACCCGGTGGAGTTCCTGCTCCATGCCCTGGCAGGCTGCGCCACGGCCACCCGTCTGCAACACGGTCTGCCGGCCGGTTCCCGCGATGATCGAACGCGTGCGCCGCTGAGCCCGCCTGGGCGCGCCCGGCCGCGCCACCGGAACACGGGGCGCAGCGGACGGTTGGTCGCCGGGCGACCGACTCCGGAGACGGCAATGGCGAAGAAGCTCGCGCCCGGCGACGAGGTGCGCTGGGAGACCTCCCAAGGCACGACCGAGGGCAAGGTGGTGAGGAAGCTGACCGCGCGCACGCGGATCAAGGGCCACGTCGCCAAGGCAAGTCCGGACGATCCGCAATATCTGGTCGAGAGCGGGAAGTCGGGCGCAAAGGCGGCGCACAGGCCGGAGTTGCTGCGGCGCAAGAGCTGAGCGGTCCGTGACGTTGCCCATAGCCTGCGCCAGGTCCGCCGGGCAGGCGGGAGCGGGCAGTCGCGGCTTGATTGCAGGAACCGACCATGCGGGTCGGGACGGCCGCGCATTGGCCCTACCCGTTGCGCCTTCTCGACCGCAGCCCGGTGCCAAACGCACACCGCCTGCGGCCATCGGCGGTCTATCGGCACCTACCGGTCGAGCCTAGGAGGCAACATCGCGCTCGTCCCGCATCATGCATGGCGACGCGGTCGGGGAGCACCACGATGCCATTGTTCATCACCCAGGGCCGCTACAGCAGCGACGCGCTCAAGGGCATGATCGCGAAGCCCGAGGACCGGTCGGAGGCCGCCGCCAAGCTGATCGAGGCCGCCGGCGGCAAGATGCTGGCCTATTACCTCACCTTCGGCGAGTACGACTTCCTCATCGTCGCCGACCTGCCGAGCGAGAAGCACGCAGCCGCCTACATCATCAAGGCCGCCTCGACCGGCGGCGTCACGGACGCCAAGACCGTGCCGGCGATGACCACCGCCGACGCGAAGGCAGTCTATGCCATGGCCGCCGGCATCGACACCTATCGGGCGCCTGGCGCCGCCTGACCGGACGGCTCAGCTCGCCCGGCGCAGCGCCTTTTCGGGCAGTCGGGCGAGCAGAGCGGCCATCGTCGTGCCGAGCTCGGCCGGCGTCGGCGCGATGGTCACGCCCGCCGCGCGCAGGATCTCGACCTTCTCCGGAGCACTCTCGCCGAAGGCCGAGATGATCGCCCCGGCATGGCCCATCTTGCGGCCCTTGGGGGCGGAGAGGCCGGCGATGTAGGCCGCCACCGGCTTGCTCATATTGTCCTTGGCCCACTGGCCGGCCTCGGCCTCCTGCGGCCCGCCGATCTCGCCGATCATCAGGACGGCGTCGGTGTCGGGGTCCTGCTCGAACTGCTCGAGCGCGTCCTTGAACGAGCTGCCGTTGATCGGGTCGCCGCCGATGCCGACGCTGGTGGTGATGCCGATGCCCAGCTCCTTCATCTGTGCCGCGGCCTCGTAGCCGAGCGTGCCCGAGCGGCCGACGACGCCGACCCGGCCCTGCAGGTAGATGTGGCCAGGCATGATGCCCATCATGCAGCGGCCGGGGCTGATCACGCCGGCACAATTGGGGCCCATCAGCCGCATCCGGTTCTCGGCCTTGTAGCGGCGCATGTAGCGCTTCACCCGGATCATGTCCTGGGCGGGGATGCCGTCGGTGATGGCGACGCAGACCCGGATGCCGGCGTCGGCCGCCTCCATGATGGAATCGGCGGCGTAGGGCGGGGGCACGAACACGATGGTGGCGTCGGCACCGGTGGCGGCGACCGCGTCCTTGACGGTGTCGAACACCGGCCGGTCGTGAACCCGCGTGCCGCCCTTGCCCGGCGTCACGCCGCCCACGACCTGCGTGCCGTAGGCGATCATCTCCTCGGTGTGGAAGGCGCCGATCTTGCCGGTGATGCCCTGCACCAGGACGCGGGTGTTCTCGTCGATCAGGATGGCCATGGGAGCGGTCCTCAGGCGGCGCGGGTGCTGGCGGCGGCGACCGACTTCTGGGCCGCGTCGGCGAGGCTGGTGGCGGAGATCAGGTCGACCCCGCTCTGCGCCAGGATCTCGCGGCCCTCCTCGACATGCGTCCCGGCGAGCCGGACGATCAGCGGCACGCTCAACGGCTCGATCTCGACCGCCTTGACCACGCCCTGGGCGACCCAGTCGCAGCGGTTGATGCCGGCGAAGATGTTGACCAGCACCGCCTTCACGTTCTTGTCCATGGTCACCAGCTTGAAGGCGCGCGCCACCCGCTCGGGCGTGGCGCCGCCGCCGATGTCGAGGAAGTTGGCGGGCTCGCCGCCGGCGAGCTTGATCATGTCCATGGTCGCCATGGCCAGCCCGGCGCCGTTGACGATGCAGCCGATGTCGCCGTCGAGGCCGACATAGGACAGACCGCGGTCGGCCGCCTGGGTCTCGCGCGGGTCCTCCTGCGACTTGTCGCGCAGCTCGGCGATCTGCGGCCGGCGGAACAACGCGTTGTCGTCGAAGCTCATCTTGGCGTCGAGGGCGAGCATGCCGCCCTCTTCGGTGACGATCAGCGGGTTGATCTCGACCATGGTCGCGTCGAGTTCGCGGAAGGCCCGGTAGCAGCCGAGGATGGTGGCCACGGCGGGGGCGATCTGCCCGGCCTCGAGGCCGAGCGCGAAGGCGAGCTCGCGCGCCTGGAACGCCTGCATGCCGACGGCGGGCTCGACCGCGATCCGGATCAGCGTGTCCGGCTTCTCGTGGGCGATCTGCTCGATCTCCATGCCGCCGGCCGAGGAGGCGACGACCATCACCCGCTCGGTCTTCCGGTCGAGCACGAAGCCCAGATAGAGCTCGCGCTGCCACTTCACGGCGGGCTCGACATAGATCCGCGAGACCAGCTTGCCGCGGGCACCGGTCTGCTCGGTGACCAGGGTCCGGCCGAGCATCTCCTCGGCCGCGTCCTCGATCTCGCGATCGCTGCGGCACAGCTTGACGCCACCCGCCTTGCCGCGGCCGCCGGAATGGATCTGCGCCTTGACCACCCAGGCCTCGCCGCCGATCTCGCGCGCCCGGTAGGCTGCCTGCTCGGGGCTGTAGGCCAGTCCCCCCTGCGGCACGGGCACGCCGAAATTGGCGAGCAGCTCCTTCGCCTGGTATTCGTGAATGTCCACCGCCCAAGCCTCCCTTTACCCGCTGTGGCGGAGTTTGCGTCAGCGCCACGCTCTCCGGCCAACCGCGAACGGGTGGCTCGGCCCTATCTTTGGGGTAGGGCCACCCTAGCCGCTCCGGGCGGGACCGTATCATGCGAAATTCTCATGGCTCGGCAATGTCGCTGCGCGTGAACTGCTTGCCTGGAAACGCGGATCGGGCAGCCGAGCGCACCCGTCGATGCGGCAGGCGCAGGTCTGGGATCCTCCCGCGACGGCACGCGGGTTCCGCCGGCCCCGTCCGTGGCGACCGTGCTCGAATGGACCGCCCTACTGGCGACCTCCCACGCCGGGATCCTCGCTTGGCCCGGGCCGCTCGCCCGCATCGACGCCCGTCGATAGGGCGCCGTCAGAGCAGGACCAGATCGTCCCGGTGCAGCATCTCGGCCCGGCCGCGATAGCCCAGGATGGCCTCGATCTCGTCGGTGCGCCGGCCGACGAGCGCCCTGGCGTCGCCGGCGTCGAAGGCGGCCAGGCCCTTGGCGACGGCGGTGCCGTCGGGGGCGCGGACCAGGACGGCGTCGCCGCGCTCGAAGCTGCCCTCGACCGCGGTGACGCCGGCCGGCAGCAGGCTGGAGCCGCGCCGGAGCGCCGCTACCGCACCCTCGTCGATGCGCAGCGTGCCGATCACGGCGAGGCTGGCGGCGATCCAGTCCTTGCGCGCCCGTCGCGGCGAGACGGTGGGGGTGAACAGGGTGCAGCGCGCGCCGGCGGCGAGGGCGGCGAGCGGCTGCTCGGTCTGGCCGTGCGCGAGAACGACGGCGCAGCCGGAGGCGGTGGCCATCCTGGCGGCGATCAGCTTGCTGACCATGCCGCCGGTGCCGACCAGGCTGCCGGAGCCGCCGGCCATGGCCTCGATCTCGGGCGTGATCGCCTCGACCAGGGGCAGGTGGCCCGCCTGGGCATCCTTGCGCGGGTCGGCGCTGTAGAGACCGTCCACGTCCGACAGCAGGACCAGCGTGTCGGCCAGCGCCATGACGGCCACCCGGGCCGAGAGCCGGTCATTGTCGCCGAAGCGGATCTCGCCGGTCGCCACCGTGTCGTTCTCGTTGACGACCGGAACAACGCCCAGCTTGAGCAGGGTCTCGACGGTAGCGCGGGCGTTCAGGTAGCGGCGGCGCGCCTCGGTGTCGTCGAGGGTGATCAGGATCTGCGCGGTCTCGAGCCCGACCCGGGCGAGGCTCTCCTGCCAAGCGCGGGCGAGCAGGATCTGGCCCGAGGCGGCGGCGGCCTGCTTCTCCTCCAGCCGCAGGGGGCGCTGCGGCAGTCCCAGCCGGTGCCGGCCCAGCGCGATGGCACCGGAGGTGACGATGGCGACCTGCTGGCCGCGGCCACGCAGGGCCGCGACGTCATGGGCGAGACCGTCGAGCCAGCCCTGCCGCACCCGGCCGCCGGGCTCGACCAGGAGCGAGGAGCCGACCTTGACCACCAGGCGACGACCGGCCAGGGCCTTGGCCAGCCGCTCCATCAGGCGGCGGCCGCCCGCTCGCGCCGGTCCCGGACCAGCTCCAGGACCCGGTGCAGCACCGGCTCAAGACCCTGATGCGCCACGGCGGAGAGCAGGTGCACCTCGCCCTTGGCCGCGCGCTTGAGCTTGCGGCGCTTGAGCGCCAGCTCCTCGGGCGCGACCGCGTCGATCTTGGACAGGCACAGGATCTCGGGCTTGTCGACAAGGCCGTGCTGGTAGGCTGCGAGCTCGCGGCGGATGGTGCGCCAGGCCTTGACAGGCTCGTCCTGGGTGGCGTCGACCAGATGGATCAGGGCGGCACAGCGCTCGATGTGGCCGAGGAAGCGGTCGCCCAGCCCCTTGCCCTCGGACGCACCCTCGATCAGGCCGGGAATGTCGGCGATGACGAAGCTGTCATGGCCGACCACGATCGTGCCCAGCATCGGCTCGAGGGTTGTGAACGGATAGTCGGCGATCTTGGGCGTGGCGCGGCTGACCGAGGCCAGAAAGGTCGACTTGCCGGCGTTGGGCAGGCCGACCAGGCCGGCATCGGCGAGCAGCTTGAGCTTGAGCCAGATCCAGCGCTCCTCGCCGGGAAAGCCCGGCTCGGCACGGCGCGGGGCGCGGTTGGTCGAGGTCTTGAAGTGGACGTTGCCGCGGCCGCCGTCGCCGCCGCGGCAGATGACGATCTCCTGCCCGGGCGTGAGCAGGTCGGCCAGCAGCGTCTCGCCGTCCTCGGCGTAGATCTGGGTGCCCACGGGCACGCGCAAGCTCACGTCCGCGCCACCCTTGCCGGTACGTTCCTGCTTCATGCCGGACTGGCCGGTCTTCGCCTTGAAATGCTGCCGGTAGCGGTAGTCGATCAGCGTGTTCAGCGCCGGATCGGCCACCGCGACCACATGCCCGCCCCGGCCGCCGTCGCCGCCGTTGGGGCCGCCGAACTCGATGAACTTCTCGCGCCGGAAGCTGGCGGCACCGGCGCCGCCATGGCCGCTCTGGACCCAGATCTTGGCGGAATCGAGAAAGCGCATGACGGGGCCCCGGCCGGAGGGGCGTCCCGCCGGCTACTGCTGGAGACTACTCGGCGGCCTGGGCCACCGGCTCGGCGGGTACCACCGAGATGAACACGCGGCCGTCGCGGGCCTTGAACTGCACCCGGCCCTCGATCATGGCGTAGATGGTGTAGTCGCGGCCCAGGCCGACATTCTTGCCCGGGTGCCACTTGGTGCCGCGCTGCCGGACCAGGATGTTGCCCGGGATCACCGCCTCGCCGCCGAACTTCTTGACGCCGAGGCGCTTGCCTGCGGTGTCGCGACCGTTGCGGGAACTGCCGCCTGCCTTCTTGTGTGCCATGGGATGTTCTCCTGGCCGCTCAGGCGACCGCGATGTCGGCGATGCGCACCACCGTCAGCAGCTGGCGGTGACCGGTGCGGCGGCGGTAGTTCTTGCGCCGGCGCTTCTTGAAGATGACGATCTTCTCGCCCCGGGCCTGCTCGAGCACGGTGGCGGTCACCGACGCGCCGGCCACGGTCGGCGCGCCGACCACCGGGTTGTCGCCGCCGACCATCAGCACCTCGGGAAAGGTGATCGAGGCACCGACCTCGCCTTCGAGGCGCTCGATCTTGATCACCTCGTTCGGGGCAACGCGATACTGTTTGCCGCCGGTTTTGATCACTGCGTACATGGGCTTCCCGGGAGGGGCTGAAAACAGGACGAACCAAGGGTGCGCCGGAGGCCACCGCCTGACGTGGCGCGGGAATATAGCGATGGCGCCGACCATGTCAACGCGGCGCCGCACCACCGGAGTGGTTTTGCCGGAGCCGCTCTTGTGCTCCGATGCGGCCGTTTGGAACGGCAGCCGCGCAAGGAGCGAGCATGGGTCGGGTCGTTGCCGCCTACGCCTACCGCCAAGGGTGCCGGATCTCCGAGATCCAGCTCGGCGACAGCGCCTCCTGGGCGCGCGAGAAGGGCGACTTCGTCTGGATCGGCTTCCAGGAGCCGACCGAGCACGACCTGCGCACGCTGCAGGCCCAGTTCGGGCTGCACGAGCTGGCGATCGAGGACGCGCTGACCGCGCACCATGTTCCCAAGCTCGAGATCTACGGCGATTCCCTGTTCGTCGTGCTCCGCACCGCGGCACTGCAGGATGCGCGGGTCGCATTCGGCGAGACCCACATCTTCGTCGGCGCCGACTACATCATCTCGGTCCGCCACGGCGCCTCGCAATCCTACCTGCCGGTGCGCACCCGCTGCGAGGCCGCGCCGAAGCTGCTGTCCCACGGCGTCGACTACGTGCTGCACGCGCTGCTCGACTATGTCGTCGACAACTACATGCCGGTGGTCGACGCCGCGGTCGAGGAGGTGGACGCGATCGAGGAGCGCCTGCTGCAGGACCGCATCGGCCGCGCCGACATCGAGCGGATCTACGAGCTGCGCCGCGAGCTGGTGCGGCTGCGTCGGGTCTCCGCGCCGATGATCGAGGTCTGCCAGCGGTTGCGCCATGTCGAGCTGCCGTTCATCGACAAGAACATGCGCCCCTATTTCAAGGACGTGCTCGACCATGTGGTCCGGGTCAACGAGACCATCGACGGGTTGCGCGAGGTGCTGAGCTTTGCCTTCGAGGCGGCGCACCTGCTGGAATCCTCGCGCCAAGGCGAGGTGTCGCGCAAGTTCGCGGGCTGGGCCGCGATCCTGGCCGTGCCGACGGCGATCGCCGGCATCTACGGCATGAACTTCGACTACATGCCCGAGCTGAGCTGGCACTACGGCTATTTCATGGTGATCGGGCTGATCTTCGGCACTGCCGGCCTGCTGTTCTGGCAGTTCCGCCGTTCCGGCTGGATCTGAGCCGCCTCAGGGCGGGGTGAAGGGCAGCAGCCTGGTCTCGCCGCCGCCGGAGGGTGGCTCGATCACCAGAGCGCCATTGTCGCGCCGCAGCGCCTGGGCGCCGTCCAGAGCGGCCAGGAAGGCGCTCTCGACGGTCATCTGCGGCGGCGGGCATGCCATACGCGTGGTTGCGAGCGGCCCCACCCGCAGCCGGCCGTCGACGAGGGCGATCGGGCCCATGTAGCGGTTGCATCCGGCGCGCCCGCCGATCCGGTCGGCGCCGGCGAACTCCAGGGTCACCGCCACGTCTTCGGGCACGCGTGCGCCCGCCACCGTCTTGGCGGCCCAGTGGGTGCCGGCGAGGTCGGCGGGCAGCGGGCCCGGCGGCGCCGTCGCGCAGGACTGCGTCAGGGCCGCGGCGAGCCCGACCATGGCGAAGCGGAGCATGGCGCGGCGCTCACTTGGGCAGCGGCTCGAGCGTGATCTGCTGACCCTGGCGGCTGTAGAAGGTCAGGGTCCGCCCGTCGACCTCGGTACGATAGGCGGCGTGCAACAGGTCGATGAAGGCCTGCTGCGCCTGCGCCTGATCGGCCGGGCAATCGGCCCGGCTCTGCCGCAGGATGCCCATGGTCACCTTGTCGCCCCGGGAGGCGAAGGGGCCGACGAACCGGTTGCAGCCGGCCTGCCCACGCACCTGATCGCCGCTCTTGAGGAAGTCGATGGTCATCTCGGACGGATCGGCGACCGGCCTGCCGTCGATCGACACCGCCCGCCAGCTCGTGCCCGCGAGCTCTTCGCCGACCCGCGCCGGGTTCGGCCGCGTACTCTGCGCCCCGGCGCCCGGGGCCAGGAGCAGGGCGACAAGCAATGATGAAGCGGCAACGGCGACGATGCGCATGACCGGCACGATACTCCCTGCGGACCTGGGCGGCACGCCTAGCGGCGCCCGCCGTCCGTGGCAAGCCTCGTCGGTACGCCTCAGGGAAAGCTGCCGAAGCCCGTCTGCGGCCAAGACTTGTCGGTAGCGTCGGCGTCGGTGGTTTCCGGCGCGGACTCCGGCACCTCGGTGCCGTGATCGGCATTCTCCGCCTCGTCGCCGACGTCCACGGCTTCCGTACGCTCGGCCGATTCGTCGAGTTCGACGCCGGACGCTGGCAGATGATCCACGGTCATGGTGTTCTCCTGCCTGGAACGTTCATGGTTGGACTGTGCGTGACCGCGCCATAAGGCGCCGGACCAGAGTGCGTCGCAATAACGCAAATGCACAACAGGCCGGGGCCGGGCTGCGGCTTTGCGGTCACGCTTACGCTTGCAAGCCGCCG
The DNA here is from genome assembly GCA_963720725.1 of uncultured Alphaproteobacteria bacterium. Classification (GTDB taxonomy): domain Bacteria; phylum Pseudomonadota; class Alphaproteobacteria; order Geminicoccales; family Geminicoccaceae; genus Benzoatithermus. The sequence goes on along the minus strand of CAVRGN010000011.1, from coordinate 203,235 downwards.
GCATACAGGGCGATCGCCACGGCCGTCGCCAGGTTCAGGCTGGAGACGCCCAAGCGCATCGGTATGGCCACGCGGAGCTGGGCCTGGTCCAGCAGTTCCTGGTCCAGACCTTCGCGCTCGGTGCCGAACGCTAGGACCGCGCCCCGGGGCAACGCAATCCGGCCAAGTGTCGCGCCGCCCGTGTGCAGCGCCACCAGCGGCCGGTGGAGTGGCGGCACCACCTCCAACGACGCTACGGGCACGGCGAAGTGCAGGCCGGCACTTCCCCTCATCGCGACCGGATGCCAGGGATCGTGGCGCCCGGTCGTCAGCACGCCCGCGGCGCCCGCGGCGGCGGCCACGCGCACCACGGCGCCGAGATTGCCGAGATCGCTCGGGCGCTGCAGCAGGATCAGGGGACGATCGGCCGGTGCGGCCAGCAGTGCCGCGACGTCCACCGCCGGGCGGCGTGCCACGGCGAGCACGCCGGTAGCAGTCGGGCGAGGTGACAGCCCGGCGAACCGCTCCGCGGAGATCTCGCCGACCAGGCCGGCGAGAGTGACCGCCAGGTCCGGCGCCAGGGCCACGGCGAGGCGCTGCAGCGCCGCGGCGTCGCGGGTCACCGCGACCTCGATCCGCGCACCGAAGCGCAAGGCATGCTTGAGCGCGTGGAAGCCCTCGATCACCGCCAGCGACGGGTCGGCCCGGGCGGCGGAGAAACGCGCGCGCAACTCCGCTCCCGTCCCGCCGCCCGTCGCATGGCCCGTCACGGCGCGCTGGCAGCGTCGGCGATGCGATGATCGAGCCGCGGATCGTCCAGGCCCGCCGGTTCCTGGTGCAGGATCACCTCGGCGTGGGGGAACTCGACGAACAGCTCGGACTCGATGGCGTCGGTGACGTCGTGCGCCGCGGCCACGCTCATCGCCCCGTCCACCTCCACGTGCAGCTCGATGAACTGGGTGGCGCCGGACTCGCGGGTTCGCAGGTCGTGCAGCCCCTGCACCTCGGGATGGGCCAGGACGATGTCCTTGATCCGCTGGCGCGTCGGTGCGGCGAGCTCGTGGTCCATCAGCACGTGGACCGCCTCGCGCCCGATGCTGAAGGCGTGCCAGCCGAGATAGAGGGCCACCGCCGCGCCCATTGCCGGATCGAGCCACAGCCAGCCCAGGCGTTGGGTGACGATCAGGGAGGCGATGATCAAGAGGTTGGTCGCCAGATCGGCGCGGTAGTGCACGCTGTCGGCGTTGATGGCCTGCGAGCCGGTCACCTTGACGACATGGCGCTGGAACGCGACCAGCAGCAGGGTGGCGACGATGGCGAAGCTCATCACCGCGATGCCGAGCCGGGTCGAGTTCAGCGGCTGCGGATCGTTCAGCCGGCGGAAGGCGTCGATCAGCACGAACACGGCCGATCCCGCCACCAGTGCCGCCTGGGTCATGGCGCTGAGGCTCTCGGCCTTGCCATGGCCGAATCGGTGGCCGCGGTCGGGTGGCTGCTGGCTGATCTGGACCGCGACGAAGGTGATGGCGGAGGCCACGATGTCGGCGAGGCTGTCGATCAGCGAGGACAGCACGGCGAGCGAGCCGGTGGCGACCGCGGCCACCAGCTTCAACAGTGCCAGGAGGCTCGCCAGCGAGAGGCTGGCGCCAGCCGCGGCCCGTCGCAGCCGGGCCGGATCCTTGGGTAGCAGGCCGGTCATCCTGGACTCCGGACGCTATGGAGGATGGCGGGGCGTCTTAGCGCGTCGGACGGCTGGTGCCCAAGAGGCTTAGGTGGCGCGGATCCCGACCGAATGGCGGGCGTCGCCGGCGCTGGCCGGACGCGGGCCGGCGTGCAGCAGCACGGCGTGCGTGGAGGCCGGCAGCGGCGAGCCGTCGAGCCAGGCGCAGATGTCGTCGAGGACCACCTCGAAATTCTGCGTCTGCAGCAGCAGGTGCGGCGCCTCCGGATAGCGCAGCGCCGTCACCAGCGGCCGCAGGTCGCGCACGGCCTGCTCGAACAGCCGCAAGGGGATGATCCCGTCGGCTCGGCCGTAGAGGAACAGGGTCGGCAGTCGCAGGCGGCGGGTGCTCGCCGAAGCGGCGTCGGCCAGCGACAGCAGCCCCTTGTAGGCGTCCGCGCGAATGAAGCGGACGATGCGCGGGTCTTCGGCCAGCCTCTGCCTGGCGACCGAGGTGAACTGGGTGTGGGTGCCGCGGGCGAGCCGGCGCGAATAGCCCGGGGCCACCAGCGCCAGCGTCGCGAAGGCGACGTCCCACATCAGGCGCAGCCGGATTCCGCGCCGCACCGCCGGCTCGACCAGGATCAGGCCGTCCACCGGCTCGGGACGGAAGCGCGCGGTGGCCACCAGCGCCACGCCGCCGCCCATGCTCTCGCCGAGCAGGAACATGCGGCTCCCGTCGGCCGGTCGCAGGATCTTGATGATCGCCTTCAGGTCGCGGACCAGCCGCCGCCAGCCGTGCCAGCGCCCGTGGCGCTCGGTGTCGCCGAAGCCGCGCTGGTCGTAGGCGTGGACGCGGAAGCCGCGGCGGGCGAGTGCCGGTCCGGCTTCGGCGAAGGCGAGCCGGAAGTCGCCGAAGGCATGGACGCCGATCACCGTGGCACGCGCGCGCCCCGCAGGTTCCCAGGTCACCAGCGGCAGGCGCGCCCCATCCGCCATCACCAGCACGCGTTCGAACCGGACCAGGGCGGCCGGCATGCCGGGCGACCTGGCGGCGTCCGGGTCGGGGGCGCTGCTCGCCACGCCGGTCATCGTCTCGAGGCTCGCCATCGTCACGGGTAGATAGGCTCCTGTCGCCGCCGGGCCAATGCCATGGCAGGCTTGCGCCTCGGCGGCGGGGCATCTAACCGGGGCCGGCACCGCCGCTCATTGGTCTCCCATTGCCCCGTTCCGACAACCCGTCGCTGCGCTCGCCGGCCCGGCTCGCCGCCGCCGGCCTCGTGCCGGAGTCGCGGCGGGCGGCGCTCGAGGCCGTCGCGGAGCGCTATGCGGTGGCGATCACCCCCGCCATGGCCGAGCTGATCGACCGCGCCGACCCGCACGATCCCATCGCGCGCCAGTTCGTGCCCGACGAGGCCGAGCTGGAGCCGGCGCCGGGCGAGCTGGCCGATCCGATCGGCGATGCGGCGCACAGCCCGGTCCGCGGGATCGTCCACCGCTATCCCGACCGGGTGCTGCTCAAGCCCGTGCATGCCTGCCCGGTCTATTGCCGGTTCTGCTTCCGCCGCGAAATCGTCGGCCCCGCCGGCGAGGGCACGCTGACCCCGGCCGAGCTGGCAGCCGCCCTGGACTACATCGCCGCGCGGCCGGCGATCTGGGAGGTGGTGGTCACCGGCGGCGATCCGTTGATCATGACGCCCCGCCGCCTCAAGGCGCTGGTGGGCCGGCTGGCGGCGATCGACCATGTCCGCGTGGTGCGGTTGCACTCGCGGGTCCCCGTCGTGGCGCCCGAGCGGGTTACCGGCGACCTGGTGGCCGGGCTGCGCTCCGCGGGTGCGGCCACCTGGCTGGTGGTGCACGCCAACCATCCCCGCGAGCTCACGCCGGCGGCCCGGGCCGCCTTGGGGCGGCTGGTCGACGGAGGCATACCGGTGCTCGGCCAGTCGGTGCTGCTGCGGGGGGTCAACGACGATCCCGACGTCCTGGGGGCCCTGCTGCGCGGGCTGGTCGAGGCACGCGTCAAGCCCTACTACCTGCACCATCTCGACCTGGCCCCCGGCACGGCGCGCTTTCGCACCTCGATCGCCGACGGGCAGGCGATCATGCGCGCCTTGCGGGGCCCCTATTCGGGCTTGTGCCAGCCCTCCTACGTGCTCGACCTGCCCGGCGGGCACGGCAAGGTGCCGATCGGTCCGTGCTTTCTCGAGGACGCGGAAGAGCCGACATCGGTGCTGGACCATGACGGCCGGCGCCACCGCTACCCGCCGGAAGGGTAGCGGGCTTGCGCGACCGCGACGAGCGCTGGCAAGTATCGCCGGCACGGAGGCCGCCGGCCCGTCCCGGCGCAGAGGAAGGGAACATCATGGCTATGCGCAGCGCCGCGCTGCTTCTCGCCCTGACCATGTCCGCGGCGACGCCTGGACTGGCCCAGGACGGCAAGCCGTTCGGACCGGACGACGTCAAGAGTGAGCTCGTCGGCAAGATCTGGCAGGTCGAGCTGCCCAACGGCGTGCCCGCGGAGGAGACCTTCCGCGAGGACGGCACCGTGAAGATCACCGGTGGCCTGAGCGACCGCGGCTACTGGCGACTGTGGGAGCAGGGCTACTGCACGCAGTGGTACCGCATGCGCAAGGGTGCCGAGCGCTGCTTCACCCTCGACCGCACCGCCGACGGCAAGATCCGCGTGTTCAAGCCCGACGGCGACATCTCGATGACCATCCTGAGCACGGCGCCGATCCAGTAGCGGCGCGGCTCAGCGGTCGTACCAGAACGTATCCGGGAGGTAGATGCCGAACTGGCCGTGCGGCTCGTAGTTGAAGATCGCCTCCTCAGGCACGTTCCGCATGGTCGATCGCGCCGCCACCGGTTGGAGCACGCCGGACACCAGACCCACCGTGTAGCACTGGCTGGCATAGATCTTCAGCATCTCCTGCCAGATCTCGACCTGGCGTTCATCGCTGGCCGTCGTCCAGGCCACGTACAGATCCATCAGCTGCTTGGCCTCGGGCAGATCGGGCGGTTCCCCCGCCTCGCCCTTGGTCTCGTAGTATTGTCCCCACTTCGGCCATTGCAGCTGGTCGCCCTGGCTGGTGGGGGCGAAATCGCGAGGCGGCAGGGTGGCCGTCGGCACGCCATTGTCGATGCCGAAGAACATCGACATCAGCGCCGTGCCGGCATAGACGCGGCTGCGCATGATCTGCCGGTCGGACGGCTTCGCGGCGATCTTGAACCCGATCTGCTTCCACTGGTCGGTCACGAGCTCGAGCACGTCGGACTGCTCATTGTCCTCGCCCGAGTTCTCGACCACGATTTCCATCGGCCGCCCGTCGGGCAGGAGGCGGATGCCGTCGGGACCGCGCTGGTCCAGGCCCAGCTCGTCCAGGAGCTGGTTGGCCTTATCCAGATCGAAGGTCGCGCACTCGTTGGCCAGCTCGTCCATCCAGAGTGGGCTTTCGGGCAGGATGACGTTGTTGGAGGGCTGCGCCAGCCCCGAATAGAGAAACTGGCTGATGGCGTCGCGGTCGATGCCCATGGCCAGCGCCTTGCGGAAGCGCAGGTCGCGGAACAGGCCGCGCCAGACCGGGTCCTCGGCGTTGAGATTCGGGTACAGCGCCAGATGGGCGGAGCGCGCCTCCGGCCAGAGCAGCGTGGTCAGCCCGCTGCGCTCCTCGCTTTCCTTCAAGAACGTATAGTCCTTGAACACGAGCCGCCGCGCCTGGAGGTCGACCTCGCCGGCACCGGTCTTGATCGGGATCAGCTTGCCGTCGACGATCTCGAGGATGAACTTGTCGATGTAGGGCAGCTGCTGGCCGCTGCTGTCCACGCGGTGGAAGTAGGGGTTGCGTTCCGCGACGAAGCGCTGGGCCGGTGGCCGGGTCACCAGGCGCCACGGCTGCAGGGTCGGCATGTCGGGATCGTCGAAATCGTTGAGGCGGTCCTTGCGCAGGAACAGCTGGATCCAGTCGCGCGCCCCGTTCGCAGCGATCCGCTCCTTCAGCTCCTCGGGATCGGCATATTTCTGATGGAACTGCTTCAGGTAGTGGGCCGGCCGGTAGATGAACAGCTGGTTGGCCGCGGCGAGAGCCGGGATGAAGAAGCGGTTGGGTTTGGACCAGGACCAGCGCACGGTGAGATCGTCCAGCACCTCGACCTTGGGCAGCTCGCCGTCGACCACGAGCTCGATGCTCGGGCCGCTGAACGACAGGTCCTCGCTGGTGGCGACGTCCTCCCAGAAGAAGCGGAAATCCTCCGCGGTGAACGGCTCGCCATCCGACCATTTGTGACCCGGGCGCAGATGCAGGGTGAAGATCCGGCCGTCCTCGACCTCGTAGCTGGAGAGGATGTCGGGAACGAGGTTGAGGTCCGGATCGAAGCCGATCAGATGCGCATAGCCGTAGATGTTGAAGAAGCGCGTCTCGCGCTCGCGGCCGATCAGCATCCGCAGCTCGCCGCCGGGCTTGCCGAGTTCGATGCCCTCGATCACCCGCGGCTCGTCCGGCGGAGCCGCCAGCGCCGGCCCGGCGGCCACGCCGAGAGCGGCCAGGATCAAGAGCCGTGGCGCTTGCGACCGGACCATGGTGGTTTCTCCCTGCTGCGCCCTTGGACGGGCTCTTCTGCGTGGATTGCATGGCCCGGCGGCACCGTCAAACGGACGCGGTTCTGTCATCGATCTGGAAATCGCGCCATCTGTGAGAAAGATCACATAACTGCCGGGGCGCCTGGCCGATAAGGACCGCGCTGAGGGCTGAGCACTTGGACCTGTGAGAGCGGCAACGCCTCACAGGTCTTTTTCTTTCAGGGAGTTTCGACCCCCAGCGCATGAAGCTCGGCGCGCCAAGTGGCAACGAGGTCGCGCTGCTTGGCGGTGATCGGCGCCAGCGTCACTTTCTGTCCGCACATCGCGGCGAAGATCGCGGTTTCCGGCTCGACGGTCGTGGGCGGCGCCGCGCCGTCACGGGCGGCGGCCCACGCGACCAGCGCCACCGACCAGGAATGCTGCAGCAGCTGGCCCTTCAGCCAGGGTCCGATACCCGTGACCCGTGCCAGGGCGAGTGCCAGCCGCCGCACCGGCGCCTGATCGAAGCCGGCCCACAGGGCCGCATGGTCGCCGAGCCGCCGGTCGAGGTCGTAATTCCCCTCCGGCCGGCCGAGCATCGCGGGCCGGATCAGCTCGCGCGCATGCAGCTGAGAGAGGATGGGTGCCAGCGCCAGCAGCGGCGGCGGCACGAGGCGGACGCGCTCGCGCCCGAGCAGCGCCAGCGCCAGCCGCCGGCTGACGGTGTCGCCGACCCACAGTTCGCAATCACGGTGGCTCAGCACCGCCTCCAGCAACCGCGACAGCAACTGCGGCGACGAAGGGGCGATCCCGCCGGGGAGCAGCCTTAACGGGCGGTCGGGCAGGCGGCGGAGCAACTCCTCGATGCACAGCTGCTCGCTGGCCCGGGAAAGGTCCAACGCTCCAGCGAGGCTCACCAATAGCGGCGCGCTCGCGGGTATGGCCTCGAGCGCGGGCCAGGCGAGATCGGCGAGGGTCCAGGCATGCAGGCGCCGGCCGCGCGGCCCGAGCGCGGCGGCGAGGCCCAGGAGATCGAGCAGCCCGGCCGGGCTTCCGGCGGCGCGCAGGTCGAGTAGGATGGCGCTGCCCGTGGCCGGGAGGCTCTCCAGCGCTTCGGCCAAGGCCAGCGACGAGGGAGCGGGCTCGTCGTCGGCCGGCCAGGTCAGAGTGGCCGCGACATCGACCGGGGTGTGCAGGCCGGGTGCGCCCGGCTGAGCCAGCAGCGATTCGAGGTGGCTCCGCCGCCAGTATCTGCCCGGGTGCAGCACCGCCACGCTCGGGGCGGAAATCGCGGCCGCCAGGGTCTTCCCCACCGCGGCCGCGTCGGCATCGGGCGGCAGGCTGCGGAACTCCACCCCCGGCCAGCGGACGCGCAGCCAGTCGGCGGTGCCGTCGGCCGAGCCGCGGTCGAGCACCAGGATCTGCGCCGGTGGGGCGGTCTGCGCTGCGACAGCGGCGAGGCTGCGCCAGAGCCGATGGCGCGAATTGTGGCAAGGCAGCAGGACGGCGACCGGCGCTGCGGGACTGGTCATGGCGGTGTCGGCCAACCGGGCAGGGGGGAGTTCGGGCCAACCGTGGCGAGCGCGTCCAGGGTCGGCGTGGTCCGCATCAGGCCGAGCTCGACCAGCTGGGCGGTGGAGCGGAAGCGCTCGCTCAGCTCGCAGCGGAAGTCGATCCGCTGGGCCTGGTCGAGGCGGCGGGTGAATTCCGCATAGCGTTTGGCGCCTTGCCAATACTGCTTGCGCTGGGCCTCGACCCGAGCCCGGTCGATGAAGTCGGCGATGAACTTGAAGTGCAGGAGAACGCCGGTCTCGGCGGCCAGGGCCACCGGATAGAGCGTATGCGTGCTGCTGGTGTAGCGCAGCTCCTCCTGCCAGCGCACCAGCGGAATCTTGTGCAGGTACACGCCGTCCTGGCGGCGGTCGTAGAGGAAGCGCGAGACCAGGCCGCCGGCGATCATCTTGAACGGGAAGTCGGGATGATCGCGATGGATGTAGCCGGCGCGGTCGAAGCAGGGGCACAGATCCAGGGGGTGGTCGCCCGACCGGTAGGCCACCTCGTGCAGGCTGTCCTCGGCGTACATGTCCAGCATGAAGGTGAACAGCGCCTGGGCGCCCTGCCGGTCGAGATGCTCGGTCAGCCCGCGGAGTCCCAGCCGCTCGGCATGGGGATAGGCCAAAACCTCGTCCACATCGACCGTGAGGCACCATGTGCCGGTCCCGTGGCGGTCCAGGAGATGATTGAGCCAGCGCATGCCGCCGCCGAACACCGCATAGGAGTCGGTGGTGAGGAAGAGGTGGGTGTCGGGCCGGCCGAGCAGGTAGTCGCGCGAGCCGTCGTCCGAGCCGTTGTCGACCACGAAGAACCGGTCGACACCCTGGCTGCGGTAGAAGTCGAACAGCCAGGGCAGCCGTTGCTGCTCGTTGCGCAGCCGCGTGAACAGGCGGATCTCGTTTCCGGGCGGTGGGATCGGGCGGTCGTCCAGCCGCTCCAGGTGCAGGGGCGGACCGCTGACACGCCGGTCCTGGCGCGCGATCTCGCGCCACAGCCGCCGCGCCGATCCCAGGCGCCCGTCGCGCACCTCCAGCCGGGCCACCCGCTTGCGCACCTCGCGATGGGCCGGGTAGTCGGCGGCGAGCGCCTCGACCAGGGCATCCGGGTGGTGCGCCCCGGCCACCCCGAAGCGGAGATCGGCCAGCGCCAGACGGACCGCCAGGGTCCGGGGGTGCCGTTCGTGGGTCCGCTCCAGGATCTCCAGGGCTTCGCGGGCCCGATCGTGCCGGACGAGCAGCTCCGCGAGGCGCAGGCCGGGGGTGAAGGACTGCGGGAACCGCGCCGCCACGGCACGCAGGCCGGTGGCCGCCCGGGTGATCCGGCCGGCGCGCTCGTCGACCCACGGCACCTGGAGCTGCGCGTCCAGATGGTCGGGCAGCCGCACCGCCAGGGCACGGGCGAGCGTCATGGCCCTGCGCAGGGCGTTGCCGGCCGCCAGCGCGCGCAGGTGGAGGGCGGCAGCCCCCGGATCGTCCGGACGCATCGCGACGGCGCACTCCAGCGCGGCCACCGCGGCGTCGTGGTCGGCCTGCGCCGATGCCATGCGGCCGAGCTGGCAATGAGGCTCGATCGCGTCGGGGTGAAGCTCGGCGAGGTCGCGAAAGCACGCCGTCGCCGCGTCCAGCCGGGCCGCCTCCTCGTGCAGGCGGCCGATCGCCAGGCCGGCCCGGAGATGGCGGGGATCGAGATGCAGGACCTGTTCCCAACAACGCAGCGCCCGCTCGACGTCGCCCGCCTCCTCGGCCGCCCGGGCCTGCGCCTCGCGCCAGCGTGGCTGGGCGGGATCGGCGGAGACCAGGCGGTCGTGGATCGACGCCGCTTCGGCGAAGCGGTGCTGGGCCACCAGCGACTGCGCCAACTCCTCGAGCGGCTCGGCGGGGTTGCCGGGCAGCGCCAGCGCCGCGTGGTAGCACCGCGTCGCCTCCGGATGGTCCTCCCGCTGCCCGGCGATCCGCGCCCGCTCCAGGGTGAACTGGCGGCTTCCCGGCCAGCGCCGCAGCGCCTCCGCGGCCAGTTCCTCGGCGTCGTCGAAGCGCAGCCGCAGGCGCAGCACGCGTCCGAGGCCGTTCCACGCCGCCTGGTCCTCGGGCGCCCGCTCCAGGACGCTGCGCCAGGCGGTCTCGGCCTCGGCGTAGCGGCGCTGGGCCTGGAGGAGGCGGGCGAGCTCCGCCGTCGCCGCCTTGGTCGCGGTGCCCGGCGCCATGCGGCGCAGAATGGCCTCGGCCTCGTCGACCCGCCGCTCGCGCACCATCCGCTGCGCGAGCCCGATCACCGGCGGGCGCGCCGCTTTGCTCGCGGTGCCCGGGTCAGCCTTGCGCGCGGGCGCGGACATGGGCGTCGAAGTCGGGGGAGCTCTGCATCAGGCCGAGCTCGACCAGTTGCCCGCTGTCGCGGTAGCGGCGCGAGTTCGGCCCCATCAGCGAGAGCTCCCCGCCCGAGCCGAGCCGGCGCTGGTAGGCGCGGTATTCCTTGCCGCCCAGGAAATGCTGGGCGCGCGCGATCTCGGCACCGACCTGCGCGGCGAAGGCCGGCAGGTACTTGAAGTGCAGCAGCGCGCCGGTGACTTCGGCGAGCCGGCAGGGAAAGGCCGTGTGCTTGCTCGAGATATACTTGATCTCCTGCCGCCAGCGGATCAGCGGCACCTTCTGCAGCACCGGGCCGGCGGCGGGATGCTCGTGAAAGACACGGGAGCGGCTGCCGCCCTGCAGGCGAAAGTACGGGAAGTCGTTGCTGTCGGAACGCACATGGCCGGTGGCGTCGAACCAGGGGAACGCCTCGATCAGGCTCTGCCCCGGCGCATAGGCCGTGTCTCCGAGCGGCCGGTCGGCATAGAGGTCGAGCATCGGCGCGGTCAGCGCCTCGGCTCCGCTGCGCTCCAGATGTCCGGTGAGCACTCGCAAGCACACCGTCTCGCAATGCGGGTAGACCAGGACCTCGTCGGCGTCGACCGTCAGACACCAGGCTCCGCTGCCATGCTCGTCGAGGAGCCGGTTGATCCAGCGCATCCCGGCGCAGGACGCCGCGAACGACGCGCCGGTTTCGAACAGATGCACGTCGGGCCCCTGCGCCAGGAGCCATTCCAAAGTTCCGTCGTCGGAGCCGTTGTCCAGGACCAGGAAGCGGTCCACGCGGAGCGCGCGATAATAGTCCAGCAGCCAGGGCAGGCGCAGCCGCTCGTTGCGCACCAGCAGGAACGCCCGGACCTCTCCCGCCGCTGCCGGCAGGTGGTGCTGGTCCACCCGGCGGACGGTGTCGGGGCCGCCGTGGATGCGCGGATCGTGGAGCGTGATCCGCGCCCAGCGCGATCTGGCCCGCTCGACCGCCCCTTCCTGCCAGTCCAATCGAGCCAGGCGCCGCTGGACCTCGCGGTGCGCCGGCAGGTCGGCGGCAAGTCCATCCAGCACCTCGCGCGCGCGCAGTCCGTGGCCGGCGGCCATGGCGGCGTCGAACGCCGCAAGCCGCGCGCCGAGATGCGTCGGGTGGCCCGTCAGCAGCGCCTCGCCATGGCTTGCGGCCGCCATGTGGTCGCCATGGCGCAGCGCGAACCCGGCGAGCTGCAGCAGGGGCTCGACCCGCCAGGGCAGGGTCGAGCGCGCCTCGAGCAGCGCCAGCCGCGCCGACCCCAGCCGTCCCAGCGTCTCGGCGACCTCGGCGCGGGCGAGCAGGGCCCGTGGCTGGTTGGGGGCCAGGGCCGCCGCCTTGCCGGCAGCGTCCCCCGCCTCGACGTCGCGCCCGAGACCGGCCAGCGCCGCCGCCAGCCCGAGCAGGGCGCCGAGATGCGCGGCTGCGAGGGCGAGCACCTGCTCGAACTGCTCGCGCGCCGCTTCGAGGTCGCCTTGGCGAGCCGACCATTCGGCTTGAGCGAGACGCGCGCCGACCGCCAGGGACTCCGCTGCGACGAGGTTCCTATAGAAGGCGGTGGCGCCGCTCCCGTCGGGTGCCGCCTCCAGTGCCCTACCGAGCAGCAGTCGATGCTCGAGACGGGCATCGGGCAGGTCGGCGATGCGTCGCGCCCGTTCCGCGGCGGCCTCGAAGTCGCCTTCGCGCAGGGAAAGGCGGACCAGGGCCGCCTCCGCCCGGGCCCGATCGGGCTCGCGCAGCGCCACCTCGTGCAGGAGCGCGCGCGCATCGGCAAAGCGGTGCTGGGCGGTGAGGGCCTGGGCCAGGCCGAGCAGCGCCGGGAGCGCCGCCGGTGCCACCATGAGCGCGGTGTGCCAGCGACGCTCGGCCTCGACCGGATCTCCGGCGTCGTGGGCGATCCGGGCGAGCTCGAGCGCCGGCGCCGCATCCTCGGGCGCCGCCGCTCGCAGCAGCGTGCACAGCGTCTCGGCCTCGGCGAACCGCGCCTCGCCGCGCAGTGCGCGGGCGAGACCCAGCTTGGCCTCGCCCTGGGCCGGGGCGAGGTTCAGCACGCGCTGCCAGTGGAGAAGCGCGAGGTCGGAGCGTCCGCGCTCCTCGGCGATCCGCGCCCGTGCCAGCCGCAGCTCGATCGCCGTGTCGCCGGCGTCGATCGCCCGGGCCAGAACCGCGTCGGCCGCCTCGGGTTCGTGTGCCCTGGCGAGGGTGCCGGCGGCGGCCAACAGCGTGCGCGTGGCAAGTGGGCTGGCGGCGAGGGCGGCGCGCGCGGCGGCGGCGGCCTCCGTGCTGTGGCCGCGCGCGAGATGCAGGGCCGCCATGGCGGCCTTGGCTGTCGGCTCCGCGTCGTCGCCCAACGGTTCGAGCAGCCGCTCGGCCTCGTCCGCGCGGTCCTGGGCCAGGAGCGCCTCGGCCAGGCGCAGCCGCGCCGGCGTGCCCGTGGCGAGGCTCACAGCATCACCACCTGCCGCACGCCCCAGCGGCGCATGGTGAGCTCGAGCGTGGTCACGAAATAGGTGGCCCAGCGCGGGTCCGGTGCCGATGCCGCTTCGTCCAGGTCGAACGGGAAATACTCGAAGGCGACGCGTTGCTCGCGCAGCGGCGTGAAGTCGGGATGGTTGGTGAGGAACACCGGCAGGAACGGCTCCTCGCCGCGCTGTTCGGCCAGGGCGCGGGCGACGGCATGCGCCATTTCCGGCCCCTGCCGGCCGAACAGCGCCAGGACGAGGTTGGGCAGTTCCGGCAGGTTGCGCAGGCTGTAGGCGGCCAGGCCCGGGGTGGGTCGCAGCACCGGCACCGGCGCGCGCCGCTCGGGCCAGGCGCGCCAGAGGCTGGCGCCGAGCGTGCAGTCCAGCAGTTCGAGGCGGGCACGCGCCTCGTCCATGAGGCGATTGAGGGTCGCCTGGGTCAGGCGCGGCTTCGGACAGCGCGGCGTCTGCGGCTCGACGACGACGTCGCCGTCCTCGGCGGTGCCGAGTTCGCCGCGGACCACGGCGAGGCGGCGATGCTGGTCCGCCACCAGCGCCCGCAGGCGGGCCAGCTCGCCGCCGGCAGGAGGTTCGAGGCGCGCCGCCATGGCGCGTCAGCCCCGCGCCGCCAGGGCCACCACCGCCTCGGCGGCACCGGCGGCACCGTTGACCGGGCAGGCGGCGCGGGCGCGCCGGGCCAGCTGGCGCCGCAGCGCGGGATCGAGCAGGGCGCCGACATAGCCGGCGATCGCCGCTTCCGACCCGCGCGGCACGCAGATGGCGGCGCCACGAGCCTCCGCCCATTCGGCCCGGGCGCGCTGGTCGTCGACCTTCTGGTGGTCGTTGGGCACGAAGATCGCGGGCACGCCATGGTGCAGCAGCTCGTGGAACGAGTTGTAGCCGGCGGCGCTGATCGCGAAGTCGAAGGCGCGGAAATGGCGCGCGTTGGGGAACGCCGACAAATAGCGCAGGCCCCGGCGGCGGACCGGCGCCTCCTGGATCAGCCACTCCGCCACGACCAGCTGCAGATCGAACCGCCGCCGGGCCGCCACGACATGGTCGAGCACGCGGTCGATGTCGTTGTTGTTGCCGGCGCCGAGCTGGATCAGGACCGCCGGGCGGGCCGGGTCCAGGCCGAGCGCGGCGCGGGCCTCGGCTTTGGGCAGGAGCTCGCTCCGGTCGAGGAGCATCACCGGCGGGACCGGGACCGGCCCGTCGGGAGCGTTCGCGGTGACGCCGCGGTCCATGGCGGCGGCGGCCTCGCTGGGCTCCAGCACCGCATCGAAGCTCAGGCCATGTGCGAGATGGCGCGCGAGGCCGGGATCGGCGCGCCACATGCCGCGGCGCACCCAGGCCAGCGGCGCGTCGAGCTCGGCGCAGGCGGCGAGCAGCGAGTCGCGGGGGACGTTGCCGTCGAAGACGATGGCCGCCGGGTCGTAGTGGCGCAGCATCGCCAGCAGCCGGGGCGCCATGGCGGCATGGTGGTCGGCGGGTGCCGTCTCGTCGTGGCCGGGCTCGGGCACGTATTCCGCGCGGTAGCCGGCATGCTCGATGACGGCCAGCGCATGGCAGGGGGTGAGGAAGACCGGCTCGTAGGCCGAAGGCAGGCGCCGGGCGATGGCGAGCAGGCGGGTGACGTGGCCGAGGCCGACGCCGTTGGTCGGGTAGAAGGCGACGGTGCGCCGGGCGGCACCGGCGCCGCGCGCGGCGCGCCGAGGCAGCCGGACATGCTCGCCCACGAGCTGCAGCAGGCGTTCCGGCCCGAACCGCTCCGCCAGCAGGGCGTCCTGTTCGGCCAGATAGCGGGCGTAGAAGCGCGGCTCCTCGTGCAGGTAGCGCGCGGTGTCGGCCACCTGGTCGGCCTCGCGATAGGCCGGGCCGGCTCCCAGCACGGGGCGGTAGCCGGGCGCCATCGCCACGACCCGGCCGGCGGCCATGGCCTGGAGCGCGCCGCGCGGGAACTGGCGTTGCGGCTCGTCGGTGTGCTGGACGTACAGGTCGAGCCGGGCCAGGAAGCGGCGGGCGCCGACGCTCTCCGCGGGCAGGACCCGCCAGGAGGCGGGGACCGGCTGGATGCGCTTGGCGAGCGCTTCCTTCCCGCCCAGGAAGCGCATCTCCAGATCGGGCTCGTCCGGATGCGCCGCGAGCAGGGCGCCGCGGTCGGCGGGCAGGCGGTCGTCGTCGTAGCGCAGCATGCGCCCGAGGACGGGGTGCCGCCGGTGGTTCGACCGGCGCTCGGCCCGCCAGGCGGCGATCGGCTCGAGCGGCGGCAGGTCGGCGTCCAGGAGGGCGATGCCGCGGCCATGTTCGACATAGTGCCGGCGGATGGCGGGGCTTGCCGGGCACCAGAGCTGGCGGCGGGCGAGGCGTTGCTCGATGGCCGCCGCGGCGTCGGCGGGGTCGAAGGCGGGGCCGTGCGCCTGCAGCAAGGGTTGCGCCAGCACGACCAGTGCGCACTCGGCCCGCAGGAGCGGTGCTGCCGCGGCCCGAGCGGCCAGCAGGCGCGGCGCGTAGACCAGGGCCAGCCGACAGCTGGGCGGCGGGCAATCTGGGGGAATTGGTACCGCGATATGCTCGCGCACCGAGTGCGCGATCCGGCCGTGCAGGGCGGCCGTGCCGGGCAGGCTGGGATCCCGCAGCCAGAGCAGGCCGATCTCGAGCCCCAGTCCGGCCAGGCTCGCCAGATGGGAGGCCATGGTCTCGAGAGCCTCGCCCGTGCCGCGGAAATCCCCGGCCAGAACGAGATCGAAATCGTGACGCGATGCTCCGCGACCCATGGCTCCGGCCGGTCAGATCCGCTGTTTCCAAGTCGAGGCTTCTCAACCAAAACGAGAATAAAGTCAAATCTCTTTCTATTCTGTTTTCGGATGCGCGCTGGGCGGCGGCGCTGCCCCGTTAACGGTATGTTCGGAACCGGTTGCTAAGTTGCGCCCGTCCTTGTGCAACCAATCGCTGAGGGTGCCTCCGGTGAAGAAACTCAACCTCCTGATCGCCGCGCTGCATGCCGGCGCGCTCGCCCTGGCCGCATCGCCGGGTGTCGCCAGCGCGCAGGACGCGCAGGAGATCCGGGCCTACATGAACGCGCTCTCCGCAGGCACGGCCGCGGCGATGGCAGAATTTCTGATCGCCTACCCGAACTCGACTTTGCCCGGCAGTGAGCTCGGCGCCTCGATCGCGGGCGGCGTCGGCCAGCCTACCGCCGCGGTCGCCGAGCGCAGCCGGCCCGAGGTCGACCATGGCTGGCGCGACAACGACGTCTATTGAGCTGCAGCGCCGATCCTGGTGGCCGGTCCGGGATCCCCAACCGCGCCGCCGGTCAGGCTGGAGGTCGGGCGCGGCCACGTCTGCCCGGCGGCGAGCTCGCGCCACAGCAGGGTCTCGTCCGAGCCTTGCGCGCTGAGCCACTGATAGCCCAGTTGGCGGAGCGGCAGGATCTCGGGGTGCAGATTGTCGAGGACCAGAGTGCCGCGGTCGGTGTCGACCGCCAGCACGGCGTGGAGCTCGCCGGTGGGCAGTTTGGCCGTGGCCAGCCTCAGCGCCCCGCGGGGCAGTCCGGCGGCGAGCAGGCGCTGCCGCTTGGCCAGGGCATAGTCCTCACAGTCGCCGCTCACGGAGGCGACCTGCCACAGATCGCGCCCCACGGGTTCGGGCTCGGGGGTGATCGCGCGGTTGACTTCCGTCTGCACGGCGGCCAGCAGCGCCATCAGCTGCGGCGTCGCGGCGAGCGGGCGTTCAGGGCCATCCGGCGCGCAGCGCGCCATGCGGACGAGGCACCAGTTCAGCCAGCCGGCCGGTCCAGGGACCGCGCGGCCGGTCGCGGCGTCGTCGAGCCGGCCCCAGTCGGTCGGACCGGCCGACGCAGCCGCGGCGGGCACCGCCGCGCACAGGATCAGGGCGAACAGGGCGCGCGCCAACAGCTGCATCCGGGACCTCGCCGCCTGGTGGCACCCGCGCGTCCGGGGCGGGACGCCTGACGGCGGGCGGGTGCCTGGTGTCGCCACAGGAATAGGCGAAGGCGGGTCCGGGATGATGGTTAGCGGCGCGTTAGGGATAGCCCGGTACCGCGGCACCCGTCCGAGCCGGGCGGCCACGTCGTCGGCCCTGCTACGGCCACGTGAGGCGATGGCGGAACGGCCGTAACGTAGTTCGACCGCCGGAGTGCGAGCCGGCCATGCCATCGGGGCACGGCCGGCAGACGCGGGCCCCGGCTACCGACGCGCTCAGAGATCGTAGTAGAGGAAGAACTCGTAAGGGTGGGGGCGGAGCCGGATCGGGTCGACCTCCGAAGAGAGCTTGTAGTCGATGTAGGTCGAGATCAGGTCGGCGGTGAACACGTCGCCCTCGAGCAGGAACTCGTGGTCGGCCTCCAGCGCCGCCAGGCTGTCCTGCAGCGAGCCCGGCACCTGCTTGATCTCGGCGGCCTCCTCGGGCGGCAGGTCGTAGATGTTCTTGTCGACCGGGTCGCCGGGATCGATCTTGTTGCGGATGCCGTCCAGGCCGGCCATCAGCATGGCGGCGAAGGCAAGGTAGGGGTTGCAGGAAGGATCGGGGCAGCGGAACTCGACCCGCTTGGCCTTGGGGCTGTCGCTGTACATCGGGATGCGGCAGGCGGCCGAGCGGTTGCGCAAGGACCAGGCAAGATTGACCGGAGCCTCGTAGCCGGGCACCAGGCGGCGGTAGCTGTTGGTGGTCGGCGCCGCGAAGGCCAGGATCGCGGGGGCGTGGCGCAACAGCCCGCCAATGTACCACTTGCACATCTGCGACAGGCCGGCATAGCCGTTGGCGTCGGCGAACAGAGGCTTGCCCGCCTTCCAGATCGACTGGTGGCAGTGCATGCCCGAGCCATTGTCGCCGTAGAGCGGCTTGGGCATGAAGGTCGCCGACTTGCCGTTCTTCGCCGCCACGTTCCTGACGACGTACTTGTACTTCATCTGGTGGTCGGCCATCGCCAGCAGCGAGTCGAACCGCATGTCGATCTCGCACTGGCCGGCGGTGGCGACCTCATGATGCTGGCATTCGACCGTGAGGCCGATCTGGATCATGGTCAACGCCATCTCGGCGCGCAGATCCTGGAGCGTGTCGTTGGGCGGGCAGGGGAAATAGCCCTCCTTCGGCCGGATCTTGTAGCCGAGGTTGGGACCCTCGTCGCGGTTGCTGTTCCAGTGACCCTCGCGCGAATCGACGCTGTAGCTCGAATATTGCTGGCCGGTACCGTACTGGACATTGTCGAAGACGAAGAATTCGGCCTCGGGGCCGAAATAGGCGGTATCGCCGACACCGGAGGACCTGAGGTAGGCCTCGGCCTTCTTGGCCACGCCGCGCGGATCGCGGCTGTAGAACTCCTTGGTGATGGGGTCCTTGATGTCCGCGATCATGACCAGGGTCTTGTGGGCCATGAAGGGATCGATGAAGGCGGTGGCCGGGTCCGGCTGCAGCAGCATGTCGGACTCGTTGATCACCTTGAAGCCGCGGATCGACGAGCCGTCGAAGCCCAAGCCGTCGTCGATCGCGTCCTGCTCGAACACCTGGGTGGGGTAGGAGGTGTGCTGCCACATGCCGGGCATGTCGGTGAACCGGATGTCGACCATCCGTACCTCATGCTCCTTGATCGCCTTCATGACGTCCTTGGACGTCTTACAACCCAGCATCATGGGTCGACTCTCCCGTCATTGCCCTTGGCCCCGTCGCGAGCGGCCCAGGACACGGGCCGCCCGCCGCGGTCAGCACCGTGGGCAAAATCGGCGAAGGCGTCAATTCACCGTACGCGTCAGAGAGCGTCGGAACCCCGCTCGCCGGTACGGATGCGGATCGCGTCGTCCACCGAGGAGATGAACACCTTGCCGTCACCGATCCGGTCGGTCTTGGCGGCCTGCTGGATCGCCTCCACCGCCCGGTCGACCAACGGATCGTCGACCACCAATTCGATCTTCACCTTCGGCAGGAAGTCGACCACGTACTCGGCGCCACGGTAGAGTTCGGTGTGGCCCTTCTGGCGGCCGAAGCCCTTGACCTCGGTCACGGTCATGCCCTTGAGGCCGACTTCCTGCAGCGCCTCCTTCACCTCATCGAGCTTGAACGGCTTGATGACAGCTTCGATCTTCTTCATGAGATCAAGTTCTCCGATGCGGCCGGCGCCAGGATCGCCGACGGTACTCGCAAGAGGTTAGCAGGGACCGTGCCAAAGCCAACCCGGCGGGCGGTCCGCCCATCCGCCGGTCCGGCGCAGGCGGCGCGGACGGCGCCTGCCACGACAACAGGCAGCATGCCCAACTGTTGGTTAGGCCGGGAACAGCCATTCATAGCCATGTGGTGGGGCGGGGCCGCTGTCGGAGGCGGCGGCCCCGCCCGCGACGCCATCGGCGCGCCGGGCGGGGCCGCCATCCGTTCCACTAGGCGGCGGCGGAAACGCCGACGGCGGCGGGCACCGAAGCGACGGTCTTCAGGACCTGCGACGCGATCTGGTACGGGTCGCCCTGGGAATTGGGGCGACGGTCCTCGAGATAGCCCCGGTAGCCGTTGCGGACGAAGCTGTGCGGCACCCGGATCGAGGCGCCGCGATCGGCGACGCCGTAGCTGAACATGTCGATCGACTGGGTTTCGTGCTTGCCGGTCAGCCGCATGTGGTTGTCCGGCCCGTAGACCGCGATGTGGTCCGCGCGGGCCGTCTCGAACGCAGCCATCAACGCCTCGAAATACTCCTTGCCGCCGACCTCGCGCAGGTAGGTGGTCGAGAAGTTGCAGTGCATGCCCGACCCGTTCCAGTCGGTGTCACCGAGCGGCTTGCAGTGATACTCGATGTCGATGCAGTACTTCTCGGTCAAGCGCTCCAGCAGATAGCGGGCGAGCCACATCTCGTCTGCCGCGCGCTTGGAGCCCTTGCCGAAGATCTGGAACTCCCACTGGCCCTTGGCGACCTCGGCGTTGATGCCCTCATGGTTCAGGCCGGCCGCCAGGCAAAGGTCGAGATGCTCCTCGACGATCTGGCGCGCGACGTCGCCGACCTTGGCGTAGCCGACGCCGGTATAGTAGGGGCCTTGCGGCGCGGGGTAACCGTTGTCCGGAAAGCCGAGCGGCCGGCCGTTCTTGTAGAGGAAATATTCCTGCTCGAAGCCGAACCAGGCGCCCTCGTCGTCGAGGATGGTCGCGCGCTTGTTGGACGGATGGGGCGTCTCGCCGTCGGGCATCATCACTTCGCACAGCACCAGCGCGCCATTGGTGCGCGCGGCATCGGGGACGATGCGGACCGGCTTCAGCACGCAGTCGGAGCTGCGCCCCTCGGCCTGCATGGTCGAGCTGCCATCGAAGCCCCAGAGCGGGAGCTGCTCCAGCGTCGGAAACTCGGCGAACTCCTTGATCTGGGTCTTGCCGCGCAGGTTCGGCGTGGGCGTGTACCCGTCCAGCCAGATATATTCGAGCTTGTACTTCGTCATGCTTGGCCTTTCCGACGTTGCTGGCGCCAGGGTCCGGCTCGCGCGCGAGGACCCCGGCCTTGCTCTGAGCGCAAGGTGTCGTGAAGAAGCGGTAGCATTTTGCGTGCCACGCTCCGCCCGGAGCCGCCCCGCCGATCCTTCCGACGGAAAAGGACAGGCTTCGCCCCCCGCCCGGTGGCGCCGGCACCTGATGCCGCCCAAGCGGTTGTCGAGATCCCACCCGGCCGTCGCCGACAGCAGGTGATCCGGCCGTCGGCGGTCTTTGCATGGAAAATGTGCAGAGCTGGCCGGTTTCACAGGCGGGTGATGAAACAATGTGCGCAAAATTCCGCCTTTTCGTGAGGCATATTGCTTAAACCGCGGGCAAAATCTGCTATGTAGAGTGTTCACCAGCCGCATCGGATGCGGCATCGACTGGAGAAACGGCCATGAACATCGGCCACCCTCGCGAATCGGCCCAGATCATTCCGTTCCCGGTTCGGCAGCGCCGTGCCGGCGAGGCGCAGGACACGTCACGGGTGACGCTCGAGCAGCCGGCACCGGGCGTGGCCCGGGTCGCGTGCGGCGGCAGCTGGTACCACGAGGCCGCCATCGAGGAATCGGTGCGCACGGCCAAGCGCTGACGGGCCCGGTTGCTCCCACTGCCGGGACGGCCGCCGCGCCTTGACGGTCGGCCGGCATTGCGCCAATAGAGCGGTCCCCGCCGGGCATCGCCCGGACGCGGGCCCGTGGCGGGCGTAGCTCAGCTGGTAGAGCGCCAGGTTGTGGTCCTGGATGTCGCCGGTTCGAATCCGGTCGCTCGCCCCACCACCATCTCAGCCCGCATCGATCGCGTCGATCGCCGACGCTTCAGGCCTGCGGCATCCCGTAGGATGGGGGACCGGAAGGCTGCGTGCGGGTCCGCGGCGCCGGTGCCGGCGGTGCTCCGTCCGCCCGGCGGATCAGCTCGCCCAGGAGCGAGGTCGCCATCACGAACGACAGGCTGAGCGCCAACAGCGGCGAGGTGAAGAAGCCGTTGGCGAAGAACGAGTTCACGCCGATCGCGATCACCAGCGCGCGGCCATCGTCGGGCAGGCGCAGCCAGAGCCCGTACATCATCACGAACATGGACAGCAGGCCGACGATACCGCCTTCCATCGTGGTGCTGAGATAGTCGTTGTGCGCCGCCGCATCCTCGAAATACCACCATTGCGGTGTCCAGACGCGGTCCGCGCCCACCCCGCCGCCAAAAAAGAAGATCAACGGGTCACGGTGGGTGATCAGGTAGATGCGGTAGGCCCAGACGCCGATCCGGCCGCTGCCGAGAGCTCCGGGGTTGGCCACGATCTCGAGAATCACGGTCGCTGCCACGACCGCCAGCGCAACGGCGATGAACGGAGTGAGCCGGATGACCACGTCGTGGCGCTGCGAGAAATAGAACAGCATCGCATAGTAGCAGAGAACGAACAGCATCTCGTTCTTGCCGCCCATGCCGAGCAGGATGAAGCCGGCCAGACCGATCAGGGGCCAGGCCAGCCTGCCGTCGAGCAGGCGGGCGCGGCGGAGCTGGTCCAGCAGCAGCACCTGCAGCGCCATCAGCTTGGCGCTGGCATGCATGTTGTCGAAGCCGCTGGTGATGGACGCGAGGCGCGCCGTGCCGCTGACGTAGACGGTGGGCCCGGTGAGGGCTACGATCGCACCGATCACCGTGAAGATCACCGCGTACCAGACCAGCAGCGACCGGGGTAGCGACAGCGGATAGGCCAGCACCCAGATCAGCATCACGGGCCAGGCGATGCTGCGGACGAGATCGATCAGGCTGACCGATTCCACCTCGCCCAGCCCCAGGAAATGGGCCGGGAACCAGGTGAGCACGGACATCATGATCGACACCAGCAGCGTGATGTTCCAGCTGCTGGCGCGACCCAGCAGCGTGATCGCCGCGAGCACCAGATGGATCGCCAGCAGGGAGCTGGAGAAGCCCAGGCGGACCGTGTCGGGCACGTAGTTGTAGCCGAAGATGTAGGCCACCTGAATCGGGATCACGACCCAGAACGCATAGTAGATCGGGCCGCGCGGAGGGTTCCTGACCAGGGCGGGATCGACCGCGAAGCGATCAGCGTTCATGCAGCACGTCCATGGCTCGCCTGGCCGGATCCGAGGTGCCGGGTCCACCGCCCGCCGCACGGGCGGCGCAGGGAACCGACATGGCGGCACCGGTCGCGGTCCGGGGCAGGCATCCCGGCACGCACGTCCCTGGTGCCAAGTCCGCCAGCCGGTGGCGCGGTAAAATCCGGCCAGCGATACTCGCGTAAGGTCCTCGCCGCAAGTTGCCCGCCCACCGTGCCGCCGGTGCGGTCCCGGCCTGTGGCAATCCTGCTGCCGCGCGCCTCGGCGGAGCGCGACTCAGGAGGCGTCGAAGGCGCAGTTGGGTCCCAGCGGGTCGCCGCCGCCGGCTACCGGGCTGCCCAGCACGTCGTTGTTGAGGACCATGCGCATCAGCGGATAGAATTTGCGGCTGTCCTCGCGCAGCTGCTTTCTGATGCCTTCCTCGACCTCCTGGTCGGCCTCGATCGCGCCGGCATTGCAGCCGCCGCCGTCGCCGACATAGATGCCGTAGTCGCGGATCGCCTCGGCCAGCCTTCGGCCGGGCTCGCTCAGCCCGAGCGAGTCGAGGTCGACCGACGGCGGCAGCGCCAGCAGGCCGCCATAGGGGATGTGCCCGACATTGTTGCGCGCCTCCTTGGCCGACCGGTCGCGGCCGGTGGCCGGCAGGACCACCTCGGTGGAGAGCATGACCTTGCAGTCGGCGCCCGGCTTGCGCGGCAGACCCATGCGCAGCGCGTGCTCGATCCGGTAGCCCGGCGTGTTGGCCTCGTGGCCGCGCAGGACCCCGAACAGTCCGGCGACACCGGAGGCGCTGGTGCCGACGCGCTGGCCCTGGCGCTGGCCGTGACCCAGGCCCTTGATGTCCCAGGTCCAATACTGGCCGGCGGTGGGCTTGCCGCCGTTCCAGTCGTACTGCCGCAATTGGTGCGGGATGTCGGTGGTGCGGTCGTAGATCACCACGACGCCGTCCGGGCAGCCGCTGTGGTTGGCCTTGACGCGGGTTTCGAAGCCCGCCGCGGGCATCCGGATCGTGACCGGGAGGCCCGCCACCTTGTCGCAATAGGCCTGCGGCTCGATGGTCATCGTCGGGTCGTCGGCGCCGGTGGTGGCGACGCTGGTGCCCCAGGGCGTGCCGGCGTTGACGTTGAGGTGACCGGCCTGGAGCCAGTCGAGAGTCGCCGGATGATCGTCCTCCGCGTAGCGTGCGCCGGTGCCGATCGGACGATGGTGCGCGCTGCGGGCGTTGAACGGGTTGAGGAACAGGTCGTCGCTGGCCGAGCAGCCCGGCCCGGCGGCCCGTGCCGGCGCCGCCGCCACGATCACGCCCAGCGCCAGCACCGCCAGGCGGCTGGGCGATCGCCGCGTCCGGAAAGGGCCACCAACTCGCAACCGCATGGCACATCCTGCTTCCGGGTCGTCCTAACGGTGGTCGTTGCGTTCCCCACGGCGCCCGACCCAGGAGCTGCCGCCACCGCAATCCCTCCCAGGGCTAGCACGTCGTTCCGCGCAGCAGAACGCTCCCACCGGCTCACAATGACGCGCGGGCAGCCCGGGGAACCTAAGATCGGATCGCAGGCGCGCAACACAACCGGCATTTCACGCGCGACTGCAGCGGGGTGCGCGCGCGCGGTTTGCGGGATACAGCACTTCCTGATATGCGCTCGCACGCCCCGGCCCTGCGGCACTCGGTCGACGGTTCGATCGTCGCCGGGCCTGCCGGCGGGCGTTCGCGATGCAGCGTCGCCATTGCCCCGATGCCTGCCGGAGTTGCCCACGGCCTTGGGTCCGGCCGCGCTCGCTCAACCTTACGATGCGACGCGGCCCTGACGGGATCGGAAGCGGAACGGAAGATGGACCTGAAGCGGCTCGAGACCCGGATCAGCGACCTGGTCTGCGGCAACCCCGTCGTGTTCCACCACGTCCCCAAATGCGGTGGCACCAGCGTGACCCGGGCGCTGATGTTCCGCTACCCGACCTCCTTCGTCAGCATGAAGGCGGCGATGCCGCTCTACAACACGCTGGAGACGCTGCACCCGCACGAGAGCGCCGAGCAGGTGGCGGAGCGGTCGGACGAACTGCGCGAACGGCTGCTCCTGCTCCACCTGTTTCGCGGCGTGCGCTGCATCTGGGGCCATGTGCGCTTCTCGCCGACGGCGCACCGGCTGTTCGCCGACAAGTATCGGTTCATCACCACGCTGCGCGAGCCGGTGTCGTTGTACATCTCGACCCTGTTCTGGAACCGCACCAGCCGGCAGGAGCGCTGGAAGATCGACGAGGATATCGAGGCGTTCCTGGAGACGCCGCGGGCGCGGATATTCGGCTCGCTCTACTCGGCCTTCTTCGCCGGTCTGCCGCCGGAGACCGATGCCGCCGATCCGGCGGCGGTGGCCGCGGCGAAGGCGAACTTGCGCAACTTCTCGGTCGTGGGGCTGGTCGAGGACATGCCCGGGTTCGAGCGCCAGCTGCGCCGGGAGCTGAACGTGCGGCTGAGCATCGGCCGGCACAATGTGGCGCGGGTGAGCAGCAGCGAGCGGTCGCGAGCCGTCACCCCGGCGGTCCGGCGCCGGATCGAGGAGCTCTGCGCCGTCAATACCGAGATCTACGACTTTGCCCGCGGCGAGCTTGCCCGCTGATGCCCGGTCGGTCGGCGGGAAGCGCGCTGCCGCTCGAGGGCGGACCGGTGTGGCAGCCGCGACCTTGTTGCCGTGCGCCACGGTGGCTATCCAGCGGCGGCCACGGTCGTCGCCGTGCTTGGGAGAGCTCGAACGATGATCCAACTGAGGCCGATCAAGGCGCGGCTGCAGCGGTGGCTGAGCGGCCAGCACGTGGTGTTCCATCATCTGCCGAAGAGCGGCGGCACCTCGATCAAGCGCGCGCTGCATCTGGCCTATCCGTTCTCCTTCACGGCCTTCGGCTCGGTGCCCGCCTACCGCGCCATGGAGATCATGTTTCCGGCCAACGACGAGAACTTCATCGTCCAGCAGATCCGTGACTTCCGCGAGAAGCAGCTGTTGACGTTCATGTTCCAGGACATCCGCTGCATCGCCGGTCACGTCGAGTTCTCGAACAAGGCCTACGAGACCTTCCACGACCGCTACAAGTTCGTCACCACCTTGCGCGAGCCGGTGGCATCGCTGATCTCGGCCTACTACTACGACCTGCGCAACCCTCACGACCGCTGGCGCAAGGACCTCAGCCTCGAGGACTATCTCGAGACGCCGCGCGCGATCCAGTTCGCCTCCTCCTACGCCACCTTTTTCAACGGGCTGCCTTCGGACGGCGATTCAACCTCCAGGGAATTGGTGGAGGCCGCCAAGGCCAATCTGAGCAAGTTCACCGTGGTCGGCCTGGTGGAAGACATGCCGGGGTTCGAACGTCGGTTGCGTGAGGTGCTCGGGATCCGGCTGCGCATCGGACGCCACAACGTGGCCAAGGTCAGCTCCGTCGAGCGACTCAGCACGATCGCGCCCGAGTTGCGCCAACGGCTCGAGGAGATGAGCGCGGTCAACACCGAGATCTACGAGTTCGCCCGGCGGGAACTGCATCGGTGACGGAGCCGGTCCGGTGCGCGTGCGCGCCTGCGGCCACCGCTGCTTCGCGGCCGAACGTGGGCTGCGCGACACGTTTGACGCGCCGCGCCACCCCCGGGTGTGCTGGTCACTTGAGAGTTGCGGTTTTTCTGATATCCGGAACGCGGACTGACCGAGACGGTCGATACCTGCGTTGCGACCGTCCCCTACCGAGGCGCAATGCTCTCGGTGCTGCCGAGCAAGGATATGGCCGATGGTTGATCTGAAGGCGTTGGAACGGCGGGTCAGCGACCTGGTCTGCGGCAACCGGGTCGTGTTCCACCATCTGCCAAAGTGCGGCGGCACCAGCGTCTATCGGGCGATCCGTCTCTTCTACACCACCTCCTATTCCTACGTCGATCTCACGGCCACCTACCGCGCCATCGAAGCGCTCAATCCCGACGTCAGCAGCGACGAGGTGATGTTCAAGACCGTCGATTTCCGCGAAGAACAGTTCCTGATGTACCTGTTCATGGACCGGCGCCTGGTCGCCGGCCCGATCCCGTTCTCGAACGACGCGCACCGGCTGTTCCACGACCGCTACAAGTTCATCACCACGTTGCGCGACCCGGTCTCGCTGTTCTTCTCGACCTATTTCTGGAACAAGACCAGCCCCGAGCCGCGCTGGCGGATCGAGCAGAGCATCGAGGAGTTCCTGGAGACGCCGCGCGCCAAGACCTTCGGCTGCTCCTATTCGAGCTTCTTCAACGGGCTGGCACCCGACGTCGATCCCTATTCACGCGAATCCATCGATGCCGCCAAGGAGAACCTGCGCAAGTTCTCGGTGGTGGGCATCGTCGAGGACATGCCCACGTTCGAGCGCCGCCTGCGCGCCGCGCTCAACATCCGGATCCGGATCGGCCACAAGAACAAGGGTGCGCGGACCAGCGACGACGCGCGTGCCAAGGCCGTGACGCCGGCCGTGAAGCAGAAGATCGAGGAACTCAGTGCCGTCAATCGCGAGATCTACGACTTCGCCGTCCGCGAGTTCGCCGACTGAGCGCAAGGCGGTGTTCGCCTCGGCCCTGAGCCGGGCGCGACGCCTCGCTCAGCGTCTGTACCGCAGCGGTTTTGTCCGCGGTCTGGCGATCCTGACCTCGGCCTCGATCCTGCAGACCGTCGTCACCGTGGTGACGGCACCCATTGTCTCGCGGCTGTTCGACCCGCACGATTTCGGCATCGCCGGCATGATCCAGGCCTTCGGCGCGGTGCCGACCCTGGCCGCCTCGGGCCAGTACTACGCCGCGATCGGCAAGGCCACCCGGCGCGAGGCCGTCAATCTGGCGGTGCTGTCGCTGTGGCTGGCGCCCGTCGTGAGCGCCCTGCTGCTGCCGCCGACCGTCTATCTCGGCTACCGGCCGGACCTGCTGCCGGCCTCGATCGCGCCGGTGGCCGGCTATCTGTGGACGATCCCGGCTTCGATGATCGTCGGCTCATGGCTGTTCGTCACCCGGCTCTGGGAAATCCGCCATCGCCACTACGGCTTCGCCATCCGCAGCCGGCTGCTCGAAACCTGCGGCATCGCCGCCGTGCAGATCGCCCTGGGCCTCGTCTCGCCCGGCCCGCTGGCGCTGATCGCCGGCCGCTGGATGGGCACGGCGGCGGCGGCCGGGCACGGACTGCGCACCTTCTTTGCCGACGTGGCCGCGGGCAAGGGCGGGGTCCGGCTGCGGCGCATGGCCTTCGTCGCCCGCCGCTACTGGCATTTTCCCGCCTTCCAGCTGCCCGGCCAGGCGCTCAGCGACTTCAGCCGGCAGCTGGTGCCGATCCTGCTCGGCCTCTACTACGCGCTGGAATCGGTGGGATTCTACTGGTTCGCCAACCGTCTGCTGCAGCGGCCGGCCCAGATCTACGGCGCCAATGTCGGCCGGGTGTTCTTCCAGCACGCATCCGACCGCAGCCGCGACGGCCGGCCGGTTTCGAGTCTCTACTGGGGCTCCAACGCCGCCTTGTTCGGCGCCTCCCTGCTGCCGTTCGGGATCCTGATGGCGTTCGGGCCCGCCATCTTCGATTGGGCGTTCGGCAGTTCGTGGGAGCCCGCCGGCCGGATCGCCCAGTGGCTGGCCTTCGCCAACTTCGCCAACCTCCTGGGCTACCCGGCACGGGGCGTCACCCAGCTGTTCGGCATGCAGAAGAGCTTCGCCGCGGTCGAGACCTCGCGCGCGCTGCTCAGCGCCGCGATGGTCGTCGCCGTCGCGCATGCCGGCGGGGAGATGCTGACGGCGGTGGCCGCCACCGCCATCCTGCAGAGCCTGCTCACGCTCGGATGGATCGTGGCCGCGGGTCTGCACCTGCGCCGCCTCGACCGCGGGCTGAAGCGGACGAAGTAGCCGATGTCGGCCAGCAGTCCTGCCGCGCGCGCCGGTCCACCCGGGCAGCCTGGGAACCTGGCCGCCGGCCCGCGCATCCTGCTGCTGTCGCCGGGAGTCTATCCGCCCGACTTCGGCGGCGGGCAGCTGCGGGTCCACAAGACCCTGGTGCGCCTGCGCCGGCACCTGCCGCTCGATGTCCGGGTGCTGGCGCTGACCGGCGCCTCGCAGCAGCCGCCCGAGAGCCTGGTCGACGGGGTGCCGGTGACGCGCTTTCCCGCCGGCATGTCGGCCCCGGCGCTGGCCCTGGCGGTGGGGCGGCGCATGCTGCGGGCGCGCCGCGACGGCGTGCAGCTCGTCTACACGCTCAGCGTCAGCCGCATGGTCTATGTGGGCGCCGCCTGGGCGCGGCTGCTGGGGCTGCCGCTGGTGGTCGAGTTCATGAACCGCAATCTCGACGCCAATCCTATGCGCCTGCGCCTGGCGCGCCTGCTGGTCCGCAACGCCCGCCAGATCATCGCCATCAGCCAGCCGATGGGCGAGGACCTGCTCGCCCTCGGCGCGCCGTCCGACCGGCTCTGGGTTCGCCCCAACCCGGTCGACCTCGGCCTGTGCCGGTTTCCGACGGCCCAGGAGCGGCGCGATCTCCGCGCGGAGTTCGGCAGCAGCGGCGATGGGCCGCTGCATCTGGTGGCCGGCACCCTGTCGCCGCGCAAGAACCAGATCTTCGCCGTCACCGCCTTCGAGCGGCTGCCGCTCGACCACAGGCTGCTGATCGTCGGACCGGTGCTGCCGCAGAACGAGGCGTTCGCACAATCGCTGCGCGAGCGCATCGCCGGGTCGCCGGCACGCGACCGCATCCGCCTGCTCGACCGCTTCGTGGCCGACATGCCGCGCTACATGCAGGCGGCCGACTGCCTCTGGCTGCCCTCGCTCGAGGAGGGGCTCGGCAACGTCATGCTGGAGGCCCTGTGCTGCGGCGTGCCGTGCCTGGTCCAGGCCGGGCTCGGCCTGGGCGAGCATGTCCAGGATGGCGCCAATGGCCGCCACGCGCCGCTCGACCCGGCGGCCTGGGCGGCTTCGGCGCTGGAGCTCGTGCCGCTGATGTCCGACCTGCCGCGGCGCGCCGCGATCGGCGCCGAGGCCCGGGGGCGTTACGATGCGCTCGCCTTCGACCGCGCGTTCTACGACCGCATGGCGGCGCTGGCCCGGGAGTGACGGGCAAGCGCAAGTCGGGATCAATATCAATTTTATGGCGGAATATTATTGAGCTAATTCAACTAATAAGAGAGGCCACACCTGCCGGTTCATCGCCGGTCACAAATCCGATTGAACTTTACAGTTGTGTGCTCCGCTGCTACCGCCCCGAGGTGTGGAGATGTATACTCTGGTAGGCGGGCGGGTTGTTACTGAGCGAGGCAAATGGTAACAATCTTGTGGCAAAGTCATCACTTGGCGCCCGCGATCCACCCCCACCCGGCGCACCTTTCGCGTGCCGGCGCGTTGGGGGCGGGGGCGTTGCGGAACTCCGAGCGAAGTGGGTGGGCCGGCGGCCTCGGCCGTGGTTCGAACGGGAAGGGTAGATAGGCCGATGCGGGTATTGGTGACCGGGGGTGCTGGTTTCGTCGGGCGGCGGATGTGTGGCGCACTGCTGGCGCGCGGCGACGAGGTGGTCTGCGTCGACCCGGTCGTGCCGCGAACGGGTGGCCTCGAGCCGGCGAACTGGCCCTTCTTCGATCCGCGCGATTACAAGGGCTTCACCTTCCTGGCCGAGGACTGCCGCAACTACTTCAAGGATCCGCAGGAACACTTCGACATCGTGTTCCATTTGGCTGCCATGGTCGGCGGGCGGCTGATGATCGATTACGAGCCATTGGCGGTGGCCGAGGACCTGGCCGTCGACGCGATGTACTGGCGCTGGGCCGAGACCGCCAAGCCGGGGAAGACCATCTACTTCTCCTCGAGCGCCGCCTACCCGATCCATCTGCAGCGGCCCGAGGGCTACCGCCTCCTCAAGGAGGACGACATCGACTTCGCCGACACGCTGGGCATGCCGGACATGACCTACGGTTGGGCAAAGCTCACCGGCGAATATTTGGGGCGGCTCGCCTACGAGCGTTACGGGATGAAGTCGGTGGTCTACCGGCCGTTCTCCGGCTTCGGCGAGGACCAGGACCTGACCTACCCGTTCCCCGCGATCACCAAGCGCATCGTCGAGCTGAGCGGGCCGGAGATCTCGGTCTGGGGCAGCGGAAAGCAGATGCGCGACTTCGTGCACATCGACGATTGCGTGCGCTGCGTGCTCGAGACGATGGACCGGGTCGAGGACGGCTCCGCGATCAACATCTCCTCGGGCCGCTTGACCTCGTTCGTCGAGCTGGCTCAGCTGATCCTCGACCGGGTCGGCAAGACGGCGCGCATCGTGACCCAGTCCGACAAGCCGGAAGGCGTGTTCGCCCGGGGCGGCGACACGGCGCTGCAGGAGCGGTTTGGCTTCTCGCCGCGCATTCCCCTGGCCGAGGGCGTCGACCGCATGATCGGCCATCTCGACCGCCTCCGTCCGGCAGCCTGAGGAGGATCCAGCCATGAGCAACGCCCAGACCGCCGTCGTGTCCGGCCCGTTCGAGCCCGGCGCGCCGCTCACGGCGGCGCCCGCAAAGGGGCCGTTGGTGTTCGGGATCAGGTTCTCCGGCCTGGACAAGCCGGAGCTCACCAAGCTGCTGACGGAGCCGCTGCCGCCGGGTGCCGGGGTGCGGCTGGTGGCCACGGCCAACATCGACCATATCGTCCATCTGCGTCACAATCTTCGGTTTCGCGACGCCTACGCCAGCACCTACGCCGCGACGGCCGACGGCGCGCCGGTGGCGATCTACGCCCGCCTGCGCGGCGTGCGGATTCCCGGACGGGTGCCCGGCCCGGATCTGTTCATCTCGCTCATGCACGCCATGGAGCCGGGCCAGCACCGCCCATTCTTCCTGGTCAGCAACCTGAAGACCGGCGATCTCCTCCGGGCGTTCCTGCAGACGAAGGGTTTTGCCGCCGAGGCGATCGGTTGCGAGTGCCCGCCGTTCGGTTTCGAGCGCGACCGCGAAGGCTCGGCCGAGCTGGCGCGGCGGATCCGCGAGCATGGCACGACCCATCTGGTGATGGGTGTCGGCGCGCCGAAGTCGGAGATCTGGATCGACGAGTGGCGCGGCCAGCTCGGCGACTGTTATGCCTTCGGCATCGGTGCCGGGGTCGATTTCTTCGTCGGGACCGCCAAGCGCGCACCGGCTTGGATGCGGCGGATTGGTCTGGAGTGGCTGTCGCGCCTGGCCGCCGAGCCGCGCCGGCTCGGCCGCCGCTATGCCATCGACGCCTGGCAGTTCCCGGCCGCGGTCGTCGACGATCTGTCGGGGAGCTGGCAGGAAGGCGACCGGCGCCGCGCCTCGGCGTGAGCCGTCTGCTCAACGTCCACCGCTTCCGGTTCCGCAAGGGCGGCGCCGAGGCGGTCTTCCTCGACCATATGGAGCTGTTCGCGAGCCGGGGCTGGTCCTGCGCCGAATACGTCATGGACCATCCGCGCAACGAGCCTTCCGCCTGGTCGAGCTACTTCCCGCCGTTCTTCGATGCGGCCACCGCGCCGCGCGGGTTCGCGACCTTGCGACGCTTCGTCTCCTCGGACGAGGCGCGGGCCGGGATGGCGCGTCTGCTCGACGATTTCCGCCCGGACATCGTCCACATCCACGGGCTCTACCAGCAGCTGACGCCCTCCGTGCTGCAGCCGATCGCCAGCCGCGGCATCCCGATCGTCTACACGGTTCACGACTACAAGCTGCTCTGCCCCGCCTACATGCTCTACACCGACCGGCTGGGCGTGTGCGA
Organism: uncultured Alphaproteobacteria bacterium; assembly: GCA_963720725.1. GTDB lineage: Bacteria > Pseudomonadota > Alphaproteobacteria > Geminicoccales > Geminicoccaceae > Benzoatithermus. The sequence goes on along the minus strand of CAVRGN010000011.1, from coordinate 171,404 downwards.
GCGTTGTGCGGGCGGTGCCGCCTGGAACTGCGCCCTGCACAAATGCCTGCACGGCTCGCGCGGAGTGAGCGCGGTCTATGCCGCGGAGGCGATCTACCACCGCTGGCGCGGCTCCTACGACGCGATCACCGCCTATGTCATGCCGAGCCGGTTCGTGCTGGAAAAGCATCGCCAGTACGGGTTTCCGAGCGAGCGCTTGCACTACGTCCCCAACTTCTTCGCCACCTCGACCGACGCGCCGCCGGACCGGGACGCGGTCGCCGCGTGGCGGGCGGCGCAAGGGGACTTCGTCCTGTTCTTCGGGCGGCTCTCGGCCGAGAAGGGGTGTGCGGTGCTGCTGGAGGCCTGCGCCAGGGCAGGGCTGCGCGTGGTCCTGGCGGGCGAAGGCCCCGAGGAGGGGCGGCTGCGCGAGCTCGCTGCGCGCCATGGCGCCCAGGTCGAGTTTGCGGGCTATCGCAGCGGTGCCGACCTTTGGGCCCTGGTCGAGGCGGCGATGTGCGTCGCACTGCCCGCGGTCTGGTACGAGAACGCGCCCAAGAGCGTGCTTGAGGCGCAGGCCCGGGCCAAGCCGGTCGTCGCCTCGCGGATCGGGGGGCTGCCGGAAATGATCGAGGACGGGGTCACCGGCATGCTGGTGCCTCCGGACGACCCCGCCGCCCTGGCCGCGGCCCTGGCCCGCATGGCGGCGTTGCCGGCGGCCGTGCGGACGGCCATGGGGGCCGAGGCGCGCCGCCGCGTCCTCGCCACCTTCGGGGTCGAGCGCTACTTCGCGGCCATGAGCGAGCTCTACGCGGCACTGCTCGCCGACCGGAAGCCGGCCGCGGCCGGATCCACCCGCCTCGCCCCGGCCGGATCCGGACTGGCCTGACCCCGGGCACGCGGCTCAGCCGGGCCGGTTGCGCGGCGGGCGCGTCGCCAAGTCCTCGCCCCAGCGGGCGATCCCTCCGACATCGACGTCGAACAGATCCAGCGCGCGGCAGACCGTGGCGGTGACCATGGCGTCGATCGATTCCGGGCGCTGGTAGAAGGCGGGCACCGGCGGCATCACGACGCCGCCCGCCTCGGTAACCGCCAGCATGTTGCGGATGTGACCAAGATGCAGCGGCGTCTCGCGAAACAGCAGCACGAGGCGGCGCCGCTCCTTGAGCACCACGTCGGCGGCACGGCTGAGCAGGTTGCCGGTGACGCCGGTGGCGATCTCGGCCAGCGTGCGCACCGAGCACGGGGCGACGATCATGCCCATGGTGCGGAACGAGCCGCTGGCGATGGCGGCGCCGATGTCGGTGACCGGGTGATGGACCGTCGCCAGCGCACGCAGCTCCTTGGCACTGTGCGCAAGCTCATGGGCGCGGGTGACGTCGCCGGCGCGGGTGACCACCAGATGGGTCTCGATATCGGTCGCGCGCAGCAGCTCCAGCACGCGCAGGCCGTAGACGATGCCGGTCGCCCCGCTGATGCCGACGATCAGTCGCCGCGGCGCCGCCATGCCCTGCTTCCCGTCCTGCTGCCGCCGGACAAGTAGCGCAGCGGCGGCCGGTCCTCAATGCGCAGTGCCGATCGGCCGCGGCCGATACGGTCGTTCAGCCCAGGTCCTGGCAGCAGCGGGCGCGGTCGCCCTCCTCGCCCGTGCGTCCAGCCCGCAGGCAGGGGCAGTGCTCGCCATTGGCCGCGAGATAGTCCGCTACCGCCGCCTCGAGCGCGGCGCGCAGCGGGCGGCCCTGGCGTGCGGCCAGGATCCGCAGCCTGGCGTGCAGCTCGCCGGCGATCCGGCAGTGGGCGCTGCCGTCCCCGGGCCGTCGCGGCCGGGGTGGCGCCTCGCGCCGCATCGGCAGCGGGTCGAGCAGCGGGTTGGCATAGGCGTCGGCAATCGGCAACGCCCCGCCCTTGGGTGCCAGCAGGCTGGCGGTGAGGCGGGCCATGCTCATGCCACCGCCTCGGCGCTCGGCTCGGCGGCAGCGTCGGTGCCATCGTCGCTCCGGCGGCCGAATGCACGCATGGCCGGCCGCTGGCGGTGGAACGCGCTGCGGTTGGCCAGGCGCACCAGCCGATCCTCGAGATAGGTCCACAGCGCCACGAGCTCGCCCGTGGCGCGATGCTCGGGCTCGGCCTCCATCACCGTCCGGCCGTCGATCATCGAGGAGGCGAGGACGATCCGGTGGCAGATGAAGCTGGGTGCCACCGTGCCGTACTGCGACAGCGCCACGGCTGCGTCCGAGGTGATCCGCGCCCTGGGGGCGGCGCCGTTCACGACGAAGATCGGCACCTTGCCGGCCCGCTCGGCGAGGTCGAGCGTCGCCCTGACCGCGCGCAGGTCGTGCGGGCTCGGCCGGGTCGGGATCACCACCAGATCGCTCTGCTCCATGACCCGCAGGATCGGCATGCTGACCGCGGGCGGGGTGTCGATGAACACATATTGGTAGCCCTGCTCGCGCAGCCGCTGCAGGTCGCGGCCCAGGGTCGGCAGGGTGGTCTCGAGGAAGGCGGGCTGAGGACTCGAGCGCGAGTTCCACCATGCCGCCAGCGAGCCTTGCGGATCGCAGTCGATCAGCGCCACGGGGCCGTGGCCCTGGCGGACCGCCTGCACCGCGAGGTGGCCCGTGAGCGTGGTCTTGCCCGACCCGCCCTTTTGCGAGCACAGGGAAATCACTTGCATGCGTGCGCTCCTGCCGACCGCCGCCGGACGGGCGGGCTGACTGAGCCGCAGCTTGCGGCCGGGGCCGTGAACGGCCGGTTAACGGGCGTCGCCGCGACCATACCCGGGAATGGCGACTTCTCCACAGTTCTCAGGACAACCATGGGGATGTTCTTGTGGAGCCGCCGGTGCTGCCGCACGACGTACGCGCCGTGCCAAGGACTTACCGGTGGCGGACGCCGCGCGCGGCGCCGCTCAGCAGTCGAGCGTGGTCTCGCGTTCCCAGTCGGTCACGACGTTGCAGAACCGGTTCCACTCGTCGTGCTTGAGCTTGGCGAAGCTCGCGACCAGCTCCGCGCCGAAGCCGGCCCGCGCCACCTCGCTGCCCTCGAACAGGCGGATCGCGTCCAGGAGATTGAGCGGCAGGCGCTTGAGGCCGGGGTGGAGATGCGCGTCGGTGTACATGTTGCAGTCCAGCCGCGGCCCCGGATCGCGCTTGGCGCGCATGCCGTCCGATCCCAGCATCAGGATGGCGGCCTGCGCCAGGTAGGGGTTGGTCGCACCGTCCAGGAGCCGCAGCTCCAGCCGCCCGGCGTCGGGGATGCGGATCATGTGGGTGCGGTTGTTGCCGCTGTAGCTCACGGCATTGGGGGCCCAGGTGGCACCGGAGAGGGTGCGGGGCGCGTTGATGCGTTTGTAGCTGTTCACGGTCGGGTTGAAGACGGCGCACAGCGCGTCGGCCCCGCCGACGATCCCGCCGAGGAAATGGTAGGCGAGCGGCGACAGGCCGCTTTCGTCCTCGGCGTCGGCGAACAGGTTGCGCTTGCCCGCCTCGTCCCAGACCGAGACGTGGACGTGGCAGCCATTGCCGGTCAGGTGCCGGAACGGCTTGGGCATGAAGGTGGCGCGCAGCCCGTGCTTCTCGGCCAGGGTCTTGACCATGTACTTGAAGAAGACGTGGCGGTCGGCCGTGACCAGCGCGTCCTCGTAGGACCAGTTCATCTCGAACTGGCCGTTGGCGTCCTCGTGGTCGTTCTGGTAGGCGCCCCAGCCGAGCGCCAGCATCGCGTCGCAGATCTCGGTGATCACCGGATAGCGTCGCATCAGGGCCGACTGGTCGTAGCAGGGCTTCTCCTGGGTATCCCGCCCGTCGGCCAGCGCGTTTCCGGCGGCGTCGAGCAGGAAGTACTCGCACTCCACGCCGGTCTTCATCCGCCAGCCGTCCTTCGCGGCCAGCGCGATCTGGCGCTTGAGCGCGGCGCGCGGGCTGGCCTCGACCTCCTTGCCGTCCATCCACAGATCCGCGGCGAGCCAGCCCACCTCCGGCTGCCAGGGCAGCTGGATCAGGCTTGCCGGATCGGGACGCGCGAACATGTCGGGATGGGCCGGGGTCATGTCGAGCCAGGTGGCGAAACCTGCGAAGCCCGCGCCGTTCTCCTGCATCTCGGCGATGGCGGCGGCCGGCACCAGCTTGGCGCGCAGCACGCCCAGCAGATCGACGAAGCTGATCAGGAAGTACCTGATGCCCTGGTCCTTCGCGGCCTTCGCGAGATCGGTCGCCATTGCTTGCCTCCTTGTTGTTGTCCCAGCCTAGGGCCGCTCCGGCCGCCGGACCACCCCCTCGCCGGCCGGAGTCGCCCGCATCCCCGGGCTGCCCTCCCGCCGTCCGCTGTGCCACGATGCGGCACTCCGACTCGCCCACACAAGGTCAATGGATCGCCCATGCCCAGCATCGACCGCTCCGGCACCTTCCGCCTCGGCGACCGCACCGTGCGGCGCCTGGGCTACGGCGCCATGCAGCTCGCCGGCCCCGGCGTGTTCGGCCCGCCCAAAGACCGTGCTTCGGCCGTGGCCGTGCTGCGCGAGGCCGTGGCCGCGGGCGTGAATCACATCGACACCAGCGACTTCTACGGCCCGCACGTCACCAACCAGATCATCAAGGAGGCGCTGTCGCCCTATCCCGAGGATCTGGTGATCGTCACCAAGATCAGCGCCCGGCGCGACGAGAAGGGCGCCTGGCTGCCGGCCCTGTCGCCGGCCGAGCTGACGCAGGCGGTCCACGACAACCTCCGCAACCTGGGCCTCGACGTGCTCGAAATCGTCAACTTCCGCAGCATGTACGGCGTCGAGGGCCCGGGCGAGGGCTCGATCGAAGCACCGCTCACCGTCTTCGCCGACCTCCAGCGCCAGGGGCTGATCCGCCACCTGGGCTTGAGCAACGTCAACCCGGCCCAGCTCGCCGAGGGGCGCAGGATCTGCGAGATCGTCTGCGTCCAGAACCACTACAACCTCGCCCACCGCGGCGACGACCCGCTGATCGACGCCCTCGCCCAGGACGGCATCCCCTACGTCCCGTTCTTCCCGCTCGGGCGGCTTCCACCCTCTCCAGTCGGCCAAGCTCGACGAGGTCGCCGCCCGCCTCGGCGCCACGCCCATGCAGACCGCACTCGCCTGGCTGCTGCGCCGCTCGCCCAACATCCTGCTCATCCCAGGCACGTCCTCCCTTGCGCACCTGCGCGAGAACCTCGCCGTGGCGGAGCTGGAGCTGCCGGACGATGTGATGGCCGACCTCGACGGGATTGCGGGTGCCGATCCCGGCTGAGCCCCGCGCCGGTGCTAGCGGAGCTGGGCAGAAAGGACGTAGATCCAGGCAGCCAGTTCGCCATCGGCGGTGCGGACCTGCGCCATGACTTGCTGGTAGCCGGCGCCTTCGAACGCGTCGAGCCGGGACCAGTGATCCGGCAGCTCCGGCGACTCGAACAGGTGAACCCCGACCTCCGCCCCGAGCGGATCGAGCGCCAGGCCAGGGGCGCCGAGCGCCGCGCCCCAGCCGGCATCCGTCAATCGGCCGCGCACCGTCCCTGCCAGCCACCGCCCGTTCAGTCCGGCGAGCTGATGGTGGTTGATCCGGCCCGGGGCCAAAGTCCCGTAGGTGGCAAGTCGCGTGTCGGCAGATCCGTGCTCCATGATCGTCGCCCGCCTCGCGCGCCCGGAGGCGCCTACTAGAACTTCCGCCCCGGAATCCAGCTCGTCCCAGCCAGCGGCACCTGCGCCATGGCGGCGGCCTCGACCGTGAGCGCGACCAGGTCCTCGGGCTCGAGGTTGAGCACGTGGCTCTTGCCGCAAGCGCGGGCCAGGGTCTGCAGCTCCAGCGCCAGCACGGTCAGGTAGTTCTTGACCAGCCGCGCCCCGGCCTCGGCCGGCAGGCGGGCCTGCAGCTCCGGGTCCTGGGTGGTGATCCCGGCCGGGCAGCGGCCGGTGTGGCAGTGGTGGCAGTAGCCGGCCCGGGTGCCGAGCCTGGCATAGTCCTCGGGATGGACGTCCTTGTTGCAGCCCAGGGCGATCATCGACGCGACGCCGATCGAGACCGCGTCCGCCCCCAGCGCCAGGGCCTTGGCGATGTCGGCCCCGCTCCGGATTCCGCCCGAGACGATCAGCTGCACCTTGCGGTGCATGCCGAGATCCTGCAGCGCCTGGACGGCGAGCCGGGTGGCGGGCAGGGTGGGGATGCCGACATGCTCGATGAACACGTCCTGGGTCGCGGCGGTACCGCCCTGCATCCCGTCGACCACGATCACGTCGGCCCCGGACTTCACCGCCAGGGTCACGTCGTAGTAGGTGCGCGAAGCACCCACCTTGACGTAGATCGGCTTTTCCCAGTCGGTGATCTCGCGCAGCTCGTTGAGCTTGATCTCGAGATCGTCGGGCCCGGTCCAGTCGGGATGCCGGCAGGCGCTGCGCTGGTCGATGCCCACCGGCAGGTCGCGCATGGCCGCCACGCGCGGGGTGATCTTCTGGCCCAGCAGCATGCCGCCGCCGCCGGGCTTGGCCCCCTGGCCGACCACGACCTCGATCGCGTCCGCCCGGCGCAGATCGTCCGGGATTGAGGCCGTAGCGCGAGGGCAGGACCTGGTAGACCAGGAGCTTGGACGCCCGGCGCTCCTCGTCGGTCATGCCGCCGTCGCCGGTGGTGGTCGAGGTGCCCATGGCGGTGGCGGCCCGGCCCAGCGCCTCCTTCGCGTTGGCACCCAGGGCACCGAAGCTCATGCCCGCGATGGTGATCGGGATCTTGAGCTCAATGGGCTTCCTCGCGAACCGGGTGCCCAAAACGACGCCGGTGTCGCAGCGCTCGCGATAGCCCTCGAGCGGGTAGCGCGACATCGAAGCACCCAGGAGCAGGAGGTCGTCGAACGAGGGCAGCTTGCGCTTGGCACCGTAGCCGCGGATCTCGTAGACGCCCGCGTCCGCGGCACGCTGGATCTCGTGCACCGTCTCCGGCGGGAAGGTCGCCGACCGGCGGATGGCACCCTCGTCCATGCTCATCGGGGTCCTCAGTAGGCGGCGGCGTGGTCGACGTGGAAATGGTAGAGGCGGCGGGCCGAGCCGTAGCGCCGGAACTCGCCGGGATCGAGGTCCACCTCCGCTTCCGCCAGGAGGCGGCCGAGCTTGGCCAGATGGTGCGGCGTCATCCGCTTCTCGACGCAGTCGGCCCCCAGGCTCGCCACGGTGCCGCGGACATAGATCCGCGCCTCGTAGAGCGAATCGCCGAGGTCGCGGCCGCAGTCGCCGCACACGACGAGGTTTCCGGTCTGGCCCATGAACGCGCTCATATGGCCGACCGAGCCCCTCACCACGATCGAGATGCCCTTCATCGAGATGCCGCAGCGCGAGGAGGCGTCGCCGTCGACGATCAGCAGTCCGCCGCGGCCCGAGGCGCCCGCACCCTGCGAGCAGTTGCCGGTGACGTGGACGCGGCCGGACATCATGTTCTCGGCCACGCCGGGGCCGGCATGGCCGTGCACGGTGATCGTGGCCTGCTGGTTCATGCCGCCGCAATAGAAGCCGACATGGCCCTCGACCGCGACCTCCACCGGCTCCGCGACCCCGACCGCGATGCTGTGGCCGCCCATGGGGTTGGTGACCCGGAAGGCGCGCTCGTTGCTGTCGGGGCGCAGCGCATGCAGGCGCTGGTTCAGCGCGCGCACGCCGCCCTCGCGCAGGTCGACCTCGATCATCAGGCGCGGCCCCAGCTGTAGACCTGGCCCGGCGCCGGCTCCCACACCCGTGCGGCAGCGGCGGCGGGGAGCCGCGCGATCGCCCGGTATTCGGTGGCCATCGCCACCCAATCGTCGGTTTCGGCCAGCACCGCATGCTTGCAGGCGATCGGGTCGCGCAGGACGGCAAAGCCATCCTTGGTCCCGACGCAGAAGGTGTAGAAGCCGTCGAGGTCCGCGATGCCCGCCTCCAGCGCCTGGTGCAGCGTGGCACCCTGGTTCATCCGCCAGGACAGGTAGCCGGCCGCGACCTCGGTGTCGTTGTCGGTCTGGAACGCGATGCCGCCCTCACGCTTGAGCACCTGGCGCAAGCGGTTGTGGTTGCTGAGCGACCCGTTGTGCACCAGGCACAGATCCATCCCGGTCGAGAAGGGGTGGCTGTGCTCGGTGGTGACCGCACTCTCGGTCGCCATCCGGGTGTGACCGATGGCATGGCTGCCGGCCATGTCCTCGAGCCGGAAGCGACGCACCACGTCGCGCGGCAGGCCCTTTTCCTTGAAGATCTCGATGGCGGATCCGGCCGACATCAGCCGCAGGCCGGGATGGTGCTCCTGCAGCCAGTGGCGGATCTGCTCCAGGTTCTCGTGCACGACGAGGATGGCGTGGCTCGCCCTGACCTCGCAGGTCGCCCGATCGCCGAGGCCGCTGGCCAGCTCCTTGGCGAGCTCGGCCCAGTTGAAGTCCTCGTCGTGGCTGAACAGGACCAGCTTGACGCCGCTATCGGCGGTCGGGTTGCGGTAGACCGCGATGCCGGCGCTGTCGGGACCGCGTTCGGACATCTCGACCAGCATGGCCGAGATCAGCTCGCCCAGCCGCGATTCCAGCTCCGGGTTCTTGATGAACAGGCCGACAATTCCGCACATCCTCGGCATCCTTGGGCTGACCGCTCCAGCTTAGCGCAAGCCGCGTGCGCGTCAATCAGGCGGAACAAATGTTTCCTCGCAGGCACGCAAGCGTCTGCTTGACAGGTCGCGGGTGTCCACGGAAGCTAGAGCCCGAAGAAACAAAGGTGCCCGTCGGGAAAGCGGCGACGGGCAGCCGAGCAGGTTCTGGCTGCGGCGTCGGAGAGGGCTCAATGGACACCGACATTGGCGCGTTGATCGTCATCTTCACCGAGTTCTACTACTGGGTGACCATCCCGCTCATGTTCCTGATCCATGTCGGCTTCTGCATGTACGAAGTCGGCGCCTCACGCACCAAGAATACCATGCATACATTGATGAAGAACACGATGGTGATCCCGTTGGTCACCATCTCGTTCTTCCTGTTCGGCTGGTGGATCTACTTCGCTTTCCCCAATGGTCCGTTCATCTTCGAAGGCAAGGGTCTGATCGAGAACACCGCCAACGCGCTGCCCTGGTCGGAGCTGATGGGAACCCACCTTGGCGGGCCGCCGCTGACCGACACGACGACCGCAGCCGACAACGCGCTCTGGGCCCGCGTCAACGGGGTGTTCTGGGCCGCGTTCCTGCTGTTCTCCTGGACCGCCGCCTCGATCGTGTCCGGTGCGATCATCGAGCGGGTGCGCTCGGGTGCCTTCTGGCTGGTCGCGGTCCTGGTGGGCTCGCTGACCTGGATCATCGATGCCGCCTGGGGTTGGCACTATGACGGCTGGATGGTCAAGCTGCTGGGCTACCACGACGCCTACGCTTCGGGCGTGATCCACGCCATCGCCGGCGGTGCAGCACTGGCCGTGCTGATCCAGCTGGGCCCCCGGATCGGCAAGTTCCGCGCCGACGGCACGCCGCGCAACATCGTGCCGCAGAACCCCTGGCTGGTGACGATCGGGCTGTTCCTGATCTATGCCGGCTTCTGGGGTTTCTACGTCGCCTGCAACGTGCCGATCCTGAAGGCCGACGCCATCGGCATGCAGGGCGTGTCCTACACCGCCACCACCATCTACCTGACCCCGACCACGCTGTCGGCGATCACCTTCAATTTCCTGATGTCGCTGTCGGGCGGGATGCTGGCCGGCTACGTCGTCTCCAAGGGCGACGCGTTCTGGACCTACTCGGCCGGGCTCGCCGGCATCATCACCGCCTCGGCCGGCAACGACCTCTACCATCCGATCCAGGCCATGCTGATCGGCATGTTCGGTGCCGTCTGCGCCTACAAGCTCCACTACTTCGTCGAGCGCCGCTTCAAGATCGACGACGCGGTGGGTGCGGTCGCGGTCCACGGCTATTGCGGCGTGATCGGCCTGATCGTGGCCGGCTTCATGCTCTGGGGCCACCCGGCGACGCCGTTCGCCGACGCCACCATCAATCCGCTCGGCCAGGCGGTCGGCGCGGTGATCATGTTCGGCGTGCTCGGCTTCCTGCCGGCCTATGTCCTGGCAGCGGTCCTCAAGGCCGCCGGGCTGTTGCGGATCCCCTACGCCATCGAGCTGGTCGGCCTCGACATCACCGAATATGAGGGCCGCTATCTCGACGAGGCCGACGTCCGCAACGCCGAGATCAGCGACGCCCGCGCCCGGGGCATTCTACCCGCAGCACCCGCCGAATAGGGAGGCGAGCCGATGTCCACGACGCCCGTAGAGACCTTCGCGGTCGACCTCGCCACCCTGGGACCGATCTACCCGTTCGTCGGCACCGAGAAGCTGATGGTGCTGGTGGCGCTGGTCATCTGGATCGGCTTCCACGTCTGGCAGATCCGCTTCGAGGACCGCAAATTCCAGGCCGAACTGCACAAGCTGAATTCGCCCGAGCGATTGCAGAAGGCGCTGGACAACCACCCGCGCTAGTCCGCGAAACTCATCATCGGTGTGTGATCTTGACCAGGGCCTCCCGCTCCCCGTTGGTCAGGTCGACGGCGAGAACCTGGCCCAATCCCCTGACATAGTATTTCATTTCGACGGCGTCGGGCTCCAACGGCGAGAACTCCCGCGTGGCCAGCGACTTGCCAAATGCACCGTAGGGCACCTTGACCGGGTCGTTCAGACTCTTGATTTCGGCCGCGTCCTCTGCGGTCCCGAGCAGGAACTCCTGGCGATAGGGGGTGCCGATCTTGGGTATTGCCGGCATGACGATGCCTGGCTTTGCCCCGCTCTCCCCGGCGATCCAGCCGCCTTCCACGCCGACCACCACGCCATCCTCGAATTGCGCCGTGTCTTCGCCGAAGTACCAGACGTTGCCGGCCCGGTCCTGGGCGTAGTAGTCGAACGTGTCCTCCTCGATCTGACCGTCGACATAGCCGACATCATGGACCACGACGCAGGTGACGCCCGCGATCTTCTTGGTCTTGTGGGTGACGTCGACGACTACGCGCCCGTGTGGGGCGCGGTAGGTGAACACGGTGCCGGGAGTCAGCGGTAGATAGGGGTTGTCGATCCGGCGGGTGAAGTCCGCGGGCTTGATCGGTGGGTCGTAAGGCCCGTCGCCGATGGCTTGGCAGAGCTGCTGGCGGCCGTTGAGCTGGGCGTCGCAGAGATCTTGTTCGTCATGGAATGCCCTGTCGGCGTCCCCTAGGCACCGGTTCCGGTCGCTCGAATTTGCCAGGTTGATACAAGTGCCGATGGACAGTGAGCGGTCACTCTGTGCCTGTGACCGGCACGCTCTGAGCGCGGCCTGGGAGGCCTGGCCGCAGGCGCCGCCGGTGGTCAGTGAGGCTGCCTCCTCCTCAGCGGTCGACCCACCGCTCTGCGCCGCCGCCGGCAATGCCGCGATGCAGGCGAGGGTCGCCACGACTCCCAGCTGCCGAAGTAGACTGGATGTTGCGATCATTGTTGGCTCCCTTTTTCGGTGATGCGCGGGCATCGGACGCGCAGAGATAGTCCTAGGTGCCGTCCATAGTTGCGAGCAGGTCTGCCAGGGATTTCGAGCAGGCCACGGTATCGGGACTGCTGGCGCGAAGATCGTCCAGCGCACGGTCGATCCCCTTGTCGATTGTATGCCACGGTTTGGGTGCGCGCGGCTTGAGCGAGGGTTCCAACTCGTCCCAGGATGTCTCGAGATCCTTGATCCGAGCCTTGGCCCCGGCGAGGTCGCCCTGGTCGACGAGGCTCTTGGTGTCGACCACGATGACGCGGAAGGTGGAAAGGTCGCCGAGGTCGGCGAGCGTCGCCGCCCTGGCCGGATCGATGAGGCCGAGACCTGGAACGTCGAGCAGCGGAGTCAGGGCCGCCAGCGCCAGGACCATCGCCCGCCGCCGCGTCAGGTGCTCAGACATCCTCGGCGACCCGCGCCGGAACGGTCGCACCGTTGCTGCCTGCCGACAGGGCCGCGACGAGCGTGACGATGATCGCCAGGAAGGCGGCACTGGTGACCACGGTACCCATGCCGAGCCCCCCATAGGCCTGCGGCTGGGAGAGAAAATCGCCGAGGGAAGCGCCGAGTGGCCGGGTCAGCACATAGGCGAGCCAGAAGGCGAGTACCGCGTTCACGCCGAGATAGTAGGCCAAAGTGACCACAGCGATCAGCGCACCGAAGATCATCACCCCAAGGCGGAACCCGAGCTGGAGCTCCTCGGTCGCAAGGTCGCCCGCGGCGGTGCCAAGAGCGAAGGTGAACAGGATCGCCGCCCAATAGAACAGCTCGCGGCGGCGAGTGACGATGGTATGGATCGAGAGGGTCCGCTCGATCACGTACCAGACGGCGAACGTAGCCGCGAGGGCTACTGCGAACAGGCCCGTGCTGAGATAGAGGCTGACTTCCAAATCGTCGGTCAGGGCGTCGGTAAGCTGGGTGCCGACCACGCTCACCAGCACCACCGTCAGCCAGTAGCGCCAGGGTACATATCGCTGTGCGCGCAGTTGCACGAGCAGCGACATGAGCAGCAGAACGGCCATGATGCCGTCGGTGACTGCCGTTCCGAGCCCGACATTGACCGCCAGGTAGTCGGCACCGGTCTCTCCTACTGTCGTCGACATGATCTTGATCACCCAGAAGGCCAGCGTGACCTCCGGGACCTTGTTCAGCATGGCATGGTACCGCGATCCGCGGACATCCGTCATTTCACAGCCTTTCAACTCTGCGGCGAGTGACAAACAAGAGCCGGCGACAGGACCCATAGCAATCCCCCGTGTACTACCGATTTTCTAGAACATGAATATTTGTCCATAAAGGCTTGAGCCGCAATGTCCTCTCGCAGACTATAGTTAAGAAAAGTTAATTGTTTCGGCAAAGTCCCGACAGGTCGCGAAGTCCACAAGCGTCGAGCGAACCAATCACGAAGCAGGAGCTGGGCATGCGAGCGACGGATAGATCGGCTATGGTTGGAGTGGCCGTCATGACGACCACGTTTCTGGTGTGCGCTGCCGGTATGGCGCGCGCCGCCGACAGCGGCAGGAACGTGTGCTACAAGGAGGTCGACGTCGACGGCGCGCCCGAGCCGGGCGACGGTCCCGACAGCGGCCACGAGCGCCTGGTGCTTAACGTCGACCGCCAGGCCGATCTGAGCTTTCGCGGTGGCTATACCCAAACCCTGTTCGATGCCCGCGGCAAGAACACGGACACCGAGGGCGACAACGAGGTCATGGCCGCGGCTCAGGGCACCATCATCGTCACGAGCAAGGGCGGTGCCGGCGGGGACTTCGATCACGGCGCGCATATGGGTCTGGTCGCGATCTGGGTCCGACCGGATGGGGCGGCGAAGAACTACGACTGCTATTCGGAACAGGAGAGCCCCACGCCGGTGGTTTGGCGTTGCGCCGTCCGCGATCAGAACGAGGATCTGAAGTTCGACCAGGCCACGCTGACGCGCATGGCCCATCCGGACCGCTTCTGCGGGATCTTCCAGGACGATGTCGTGGACGACGCGGTCGACAGCGTTCCCTGATAAGCTTGCGGAAGTCGTCGCAGATGGATCGATCGCCATGCGCTTCCTCGCTTCTCACTCCGGCAGGCCCGGCGCGCACTTCGGCGATCTTTCGTCGGCGGCGATCCCGCCGCGCGAGCCTGCGCCCTTCGGCGGGTCTCGCGCTCGGGCCGATCCACCGTCCGTCCGCCGATGAAAATCTTGGTTATCGAGGACGACGCGGTCACGCTCGACTATGTGGCCAAGGGTCTGAGCGAGTGTGGCCATGTCGTCGATTGCGCGGCCGATGGCCGTGACGGGCTGTTTCTCGCGGCCGGCGAGGCCTACGACGTGCTGATCGTCGACCGCATGCTCCCCAGGCTCGACGGGCTCGCCGTGGTGAAGACGCTGCGCGGGACGGGCGTGCTCACGCCGATCCTGTTCCTGACCACGCTGAGCGGCGTTTCCGACCGCGTCGACGGACTGAACGCCGGGGGCGACGACTACCTCGTCAAGCCCTTCGCGTTCACCGAGCTGATGGCACGGGTCAACGCCCTGGTCAGGCGTCCGCCGCTGACACCCGTGGAGGGCGTGCTCAAGGTCGCCGACCTGGAGCTCGACCCGAGCCGTCGGACGGTCACGCGGGCGGGGCGCGGGATCGAGCTGCAGCCACGGGAATTCGTGCTGCTCGAATATCTGATGCGTCACGCCGGTCAGGTGGTAACCCGCACGATGCTGCTCGAGAAGGTCTGGGATTTCCACTTCGAGCCCAAGACCAGCATCGTCGAGACACATGTGAGCCGACTGCGCGGCAAGCTTGGGCGCGGCGGCGAGCCCGAGCTGATCCACACCGTGCGCGGCGCCGGCTACTCGGTGCATGAGCCCGACTAGACTCGTCCACAGCGTGGGCTTCCGCTTGGCGCTGGCGCACACGGGCGTGTTCACGGTGGCCATCGCCGCGCTGTTTGGAGTCGTGTTTTGGGCGACGGCGAACTACTCGCGGAACCAGCTCACCGAGAGCATCCGGCTCGAAAGCTACGAGCTGGCGGGAGAGGCGCGCCGCGACGACATCGCGCACGTCGCCGCCACGATCAACGCCCGCCTGTTGGCCTCCGGCGAGCCCAACTTGACCTACCTTCTGACCGATGCCGGCGGCAGAAAGATTGCGGGTAACCTCGAGGACGCGACATTGCTCCCCGGTTGGCACGAACTGCGCCGGCCCGGCGACGGTGCGCTCGGAGGAGACCCCGACGAAGATGACCCGGTCCTCGCTTTGGCGACCGTGCTACCCGGCGGGGAACTCCTCGTCGTCGGGGCGGATACGCATCCGCGGCAGGAACTGCTGGAGTGGATTGTCACCGCCTTCCTCTGGGCCGGTGCCACCTCGGTGTTGGTCGCTCTGGCCGGCGGCCTAGCACTCGGACTCGGCATGTCGCGGCGGGTCGAGGCGGTGAACCAAGCCGCCGCGCGCATCATCGACGGCGACCTCGGCGAGCGCATCGCCGTTCGCGGCACCCCGGACGAGTTCGACCGGCTGGGGATCCAGCTCAACCGGATGCTCGATCGGATCCAGGCGCTGATGGAGGGGCTGCGTCAAGCAACGAGCGACATCGCGCACGACTTGCGCACGCCTCTCGCCCGCTTGCGCCAGCATCTCGACCGGGCACAATGCCGGTCTAGCACGTTGTCGGATTATCGACGGGCCGTCGATCGCGCGATCGAGGAAACCGACGCGCTCCTGGCCACGTTCGGTGCACTCCTGCGCATCGCACAGATCGAGGCCTCGACCCGCAGCCAGGGCTTCTGCGAAGTCGATCTGGCCGTGATCGGCGTACGCATCGTGGAAGCCTATGGTGCAGTCGCGGAGGAGCAAGGCCGGCAACTGGCCGCGGCCATTCACGGTCCGGTAACGGTCCAGGGCGATCCCGAACTGCTCACCCAGATGCTGGCCAACATCGTCGAGAATGCCCTGACTCACACTCCCGCCGGAATCCCGATTGCACTGACGGTCGGGGAGCGAGGCAAGCAGCCGCAGATTGTCGTGGCGGATCGTGGCCCAGGCATTCCCGAAGCGGACCGCCCGCGCGTGCTGGAGCGCTTCGTGCGGCTGGACGGCAGCCGGAGCGCTGGCGGCAATGGGCTCGGGCTGAGCATGGTCGCCGCAACAGCTGACCTGCATGGCATCGAGCTACGCCTCGAGGACAATGATCCTGGGCTGCGCGTGGTCTTGAGCTTTCGTCTCCCGCCGCGCGATTCTCATCCCTCACGGGCATAGCTGATCACGGACAGATAGCGGATCGGCAGCCTTCTCAGCTCCTCCGGCCCGTGCGGCGCGTCGGCGTCGAAGTAGAGCGAGTTGCCGGGGGTGAGCAGCCAGGTGCGGCTGCCGTGGCGGTAGAGGACCTCGCCCTCCAGCATGTAGAGGAACTCGATGCCCGAATGCTGGAAGGTCGGGAAGGTGTCGGACTCGGCCGTCAGCGTGATCAGGTAGGGCTCGACCATGAGCGAGCCCGAGGGGACATGTCCCAGGAGCTGGTACTGATGGCCGGCGCGGGTGCCGCGGCGCTCGATGGTCAGGCCCTGGCCGGCCTTGACCAGGGTGGCGTTGCGCATCTCGTCGAAGTCGCGGAAGAAGGTGGTCAGCGGGACCTGGAGCGCGTGGGCGAGCGCCTGCAGCGAGGAGAGCGAGGCCGAGGTGGCGCCGTTCTCGATCTTGGACAGCATGCCGGCCGACATGCCGGCGGCCTTGGCGAGCTCGGCGATGGTGACGTCGAGCTTCTCGCGCTGGCGCCGTACCTCGCGTCCGATCGCCTGTTCGAGCAGCATCCCGCGCGGGCGCTCGGCATGCGGCTCCTGATAGGGGTAACGTGGCGGCTTGGCCTCGATCCTCGGCACGGAGCGGCTCGTCCGTATGGCGCTACGGGAGCGAAACTAGCAGTTCGGCGCGCCCGCGTCCCGGCCCAGTTGCCGCCGCCGGCGGGCAACGGGCTGCTAGACGAACGCCAAGAGGATCGACGCGGCGTAGATCGCCAGGATCAGGACGCTCTCGAAGCCGATCCCCGCCATCCCGTGGGTCTCGCGCCGCAGCAGGCCCAGGAGCACGATCCCGGTCATGACCAGTGCGAGCGACAGCAGGAACAGGTGGCGGTCGGTCATCGCCTGGTAGATCGACCCGCCGCGGTAGGCGAGGTCCGCGAACGCCAGGAACAGGACGTCGAAGGCATTGCCGCCGATGATCCCGCCCACGGCGAGCGTCAGCGCCCCCTGGCGCACGGCCGCGATCGAGGTCACCAGCTCCGGGAGCGACGTGGTCACCGAGGTGAACACGGCGCCGACCGCCCCCTCCGAGAGGCCGGTCTTCCGGCTGAGCTCGACCCCGGTCTCGGCCAGCGCGATGCCCGAGAGCCCGGAAAGCGCGGCGACGCCGGCAAATTCGGCCCCTGAGCGCCACCCCTTCCACGCATCGGGATCGGGCGCGTCGTCGTGGCGGGTCTCCTCGGTCTCGCGCGGCCGCCACATCGGTTCGGCGCGGGCCCTGGCGCTCAGGCGCACACCGAAGAAATAGGTCGCGAACAGAACCGGCGTCGCCGGGCTGATGGCGAAGACCGCCAGCGGTGGCGTGCCCAGCGCGACCAGCGGGATCGCCAGCATGATGATCAGGAGCGCGCACTGCGTCAGGTTGGTGAAGGAGGCGGCCGCGTGCTCGAGGTTGGCACGGCGGTAGGTGAGGTCGGCCACGCCCAAAAATGCGGTCTGCGCCACGATCCCGCCGACCGCGTTGCTGATCGCGAGGTCGGTATGGTCGAACGCCGCCGCGATCACGGACAGGATGCTGCCGGGCAGGGACGTGGTGGCACCCAGGAACACGGCGCCGGCGATGGCCTCGCCCATGCCGGTGCGGTCGGCGATCTGATCGGCGAGCCGCGCCAACCGGATGCCGCTGAACAGGATCACGAGCCCCGCCACGACGAAAGCGCCGGCCAACGGCGCGAGGCCGACATGTGATAGATCGAGCAGCAAGGCGACGTCCTTGAAGGCGAGGCGGGAAAGACCTCTTGCTCAACGAAGCCAAGCCTCCACGGTTGCCGCGCCCGCCGCGGGGCAGCGGTCGCGGATCTCGTGCTGGACTGCGCTCAGGTCCCGACGATCACGACCGCGCTTGCGCGAGGGAGGCTCCCGGTCTGGTGCCCTGCGCCACGCGCCAGGCATGAGGCGGCTGGCCGACGAAGCGGCGGAAGGTCGAGGTGAAGTGGGCCTGCGCCTGGAAGCCGACCTGCCAGGCCACGTCCATGATCGAATGGTCCGGGCAGCGAAGCATCTCCTGCGCGCGCTCGATCCGCCGCCGCAGCAGATATTCGTGCGGGCGCAAGCCCGTCGCCGCGCGGAATTGGGCGGCGAAATGCATGCGCGTCAGGCCGGCGGCGGCAGCGAGCTCCGCCAGGGTGACCGGCCGGGAAAGATTGCCGTCGATGTAGTCCAAGGCCCTCTGCAGGCGCCACTTGGCCAGCGCCGTTGCCGCACGCCGCTCGGCCGAAGAGGTCCTGCGCGCGGTGTCGAGGAGCCTGGTCACCATCGCGATGCTGATCGAGTCCACATAGAGGTGCCCGAACGCGCTGCCCAGTTCGTCGGCCCCGAGCAGGGCCATGCCGAGGCGTTCGATCGCGGGATCGGGTGCCGTGCTGGCGCCCCGGGGCAGCACGGCAGCACCGCGTTCGCCGGCATGGCTGGCGCACTCGGCGATGACCGCGTTCGGGATGTGCAGATGCAGGACGTCGGTCGGCCCGCGCAGCTGCCCGACGGCGACGAGGCCGGGCTCGTTGATGATCAGCATGCCGGGCATGAACTCGCCGTCCTGGACGACCCGGCCGTTGAATGCCAAGCGGATGTTGATCCGGCGCAAGGCGAGGCCGACGACGTGGAAATCGTCGGCGGACTCGGCGCGCACTTCCAGCGTATGCCGTTGGTGCGCTCGCCATCTGGTCGCGACCACGCGTCGCGACGGCTCGACCTGGACCGGGCCGGTCCGCCTCTGCCGCCAGCTCGGTTCTTCCTCGATCACCCGCGGATTCGGCGTCGAGTGCCCCTCTCGGTCAACGGTCAGGCGGTCTGCCTGCGAGTCGAGCCTTCCCATCGTGCCACCCCGTCACGCGACATACCAGTCTCGAACAACTATGGAAGATTGCTCTTGTCCGCCCGGCGCAGGAGCGCGCCCGACGGCGATCGACGGCCCGGGACCGACGCTAGCTCAACCTCGCATGTCCCGCTACCCGGCGCCACCGGAGCGACTGGCCGGCAGGCACAGGGTGAGCGGTGATCGTTCGTTCCGGTAACTCCACGTGCGGATAGGCAAGACGCAGCACCGAGGGCCGGGTAAGGCGAGTCGCATGAAGGGAGCGCCTCGGAGACGAGCGGGGCTCGGGACACTAGCTCCGCAGCGATGCTGGAGCAGGACAGCCGGGCCGCCACTCGAGGTCTGCGCGGGCGCCCGGGTGTACCAGGAACTGCCCGCGGTCATCGGCAGGTGAGCCCACGGCAAGGGAGACGATCGATGGTTGCGACGGCGCGCGACGACGGCAGGGCTCCGGTCACCCATCACCGCACCTCCGCCATCGCCGGCGTCAACATCTTCTATCGCGAGGCGGGCCCGGCGGATGGGCCGGTGGTGCTGCTGCTGCACGGCTTTCCGACTTCGTCGCACATGTTCCGCAACCTGATCCCGGCTCTTGCCGACCGCTACCGCGTGATCGCGCCGGACTATCCGGGCTATGGCCAGAGCGACATGCCGGATCGCGCCACGTTCGCCTACAGTTTCGATCGCTTCGCCGAGTTGGTGGACGGTCTGCTCGACCGGCTCGAGGTCACCGATTTTGCCATGTATGTCATGGACTACGGCGCTCCCGTTGGCTGGCGCTTGGCCCTGAAGCATCCAGAGCGAGTCACCGCCCTGATCGTACAGAACGGCAACGCCTACGAGGAAGGCCTCAAGGAATTCTGGGACCCCATCAAGTCCTATTGGCAGGACGGCTCAACTGCTCACCGGGAAGCGCTGCGGGTCCTGGTGACACCGGAGACGACCAAGTTCCAGTATACGGACGGCGTCGCCGACGTCAGCCGGATCTCCCCCGACAACTGGGTTCATGACCAGGCGCTGCTCGATCGCCCGGGCAACGCCGAGATCCAGCTCGACATGTTCTACGACTACCTCACCAACTTGCCGCTCTACCCCGTGGTGCAGGCATATTTCCGCGAGCGGCAGCCGCCGACCCTGATCGTCTGGGGCAGGAACGACAAGATCTTCCCGGCCGACGGTGCGCATCCCTACAAGCGCGACCTTCCCGAGGCGGAGTTCCACCTCATCGACACCGGGCACTTCGCGCTGGAGGACAAGGCGGACGAGATGGTGCCGCTGATTCGCGATTTCCTGGAGCGCAAGCTCCCACGTGGCTGACGCCCGTTCTGGAAGGTCGAAGTGATGCTGGCATGGCTCTCACGCGGGGCCCCGATCGGTGCTTCGCATGTCGTGATCATTTCGCACCCCCAGGAGGTCGCAGCTCCGATCGAACAGGCCGCGGCCACGAAGTGAGGCGGCCAGGCAGCACCGCCAGATCGATGGCGCCGCAACGGCAGGAGACCGCAATGTCCGAGGAACGTCCACCTCTTCCGCCCTACGATCCCCAGAGCGCCGCGGAAAAGGCGCGCAAGGCCGAGGACGCCTGGAACACGCGCGACCCGCAGCGTGTGGCGCTCGCCTACACGCTCGACAGCGTGTGGCGGAACCGCGCCGAGTTCCTGCAGGGTCGGGAAGCCATCGCGGCATTCCTCACCCGCAAGTGGCAGCGCGAACTCGACTACCGCCTGATCAAGGAACTGTGGTGCTGCCACGAGAACCGGATCGCCGTCCGCTTCGCCTACGAGTGGCATGACGACAGCGGCAACTGGTTCCGCAGCTACGGCAACGAGAACTGGGAATTCGACCAGCACGGGCTGATGCGGCGGCGGATCGCCAGCATCAACGACGCCCCGATCGCACCGGCCGAGCGCAAGTTCCACTGGCCGCTCGGCCGCCGCCCCGACGATCATCCCTCCTTGAGCGATCTGGGCCTCTGATGCGTCCTGCGCTGAAAGCAGCGCTCATCGCGCTGTTCGCCGGGGCGGCGGCACCGGCCGGTCCAGGTGCGATCGCCGGAGGGGCCTCGCCGATCTATGGCGTCACCGTCCCCGATGGCTATCGGCACTGGGAACTGGTGGCGCCGTCGCTGGAAGGTGACCCTCTGAACGAGCTTCGCGCCATCCTCGGCAACGAAGTGGCGCTCAACGCCTACCGGGCCGGGACCTTGCCGTTCCCGGACGGCGCCATCCTGGCCAAGCTGGCGTGGAAGCAGGTCCAATCGGACGAGTTCGCTGCAGCCTCCGTCCCGGGCGCGGCCACGACGGTTCAGTTCATGGTCAAGGATTCGAAGACATACGCCGCCACGGGTGGCTGGGGGTTCGGCCGGTTCGTCGCCGGTCAGCCCGCCAGCGAGGCGCAGCACGAAACGTGCTTTGGCTGCCACGAAGCCAATGTGAAGGACCATGACCTGGTCTTCACCCGGTTCGCGCACTGAGCATTCGGCCGGCCGAGACGATGGAGGTACCAGTCATGGAACACGCCAGCCGAGGGGCGGCCACGCGACGCGGATTCTGCCTGTGCTGCCTGTCGGCGTCGGCAGTCGCGGCCGGCGGGTGGCTGACCCCGCGCCAGGCATTCGCCGCGGCGCAGGGCATCGTCGAGATGATCCAGGCCGACGCCGCCAAGGCGCCGATCATCGCGCATAGCCTGCGCGGCGGGGTCACCGTCCTCGAGGGCTCCGGCGGGAACATCGCCGTGCTGACGGGTCCCGACGGCAAGGTGATGGTCGATGCCGGCATCGCCGTGTCCCGGCCGCAGCTCAGCCAGGCACTGGCAGAGATCGGACCCCAGCCGGTCACCCACCTGATCAACACCCACTGGCATTTCGATCATGCCAACGGAAATGCCTGGCTGCACGAACTTGGCCCGCAGATCCTGGCCCATGAGAACACGCGCAGGCATCTTGCGACCATGCAGCGCGTCGAGGACTGGGACTACGACTTCCCGCCTTTGTCCGCCGACGCGCTGCCGACCGAGCTATTCAGCACCGACAGCACATTGCGGCTGAACGGCAGCACGCTGGCGATGAAATATTACGGCCCGGCGCACACCGACTGCGACATCTCGGTGCGACTGGTCGAGGCCGACATCCTGCACACGGGCGACACCTACTGGAACGGCATCTACCCCTTCATCGACTATTCGACCGGCGGCAGTATCGACGGCTCGATCCGAGCCGCCGACGCCAACCTCGCGATGACGACCGACACGACGATCATCATTCCAGGCCATGGCAAGGCGATCAGCAACCGGCGCGAGCTGCAAGCCTTCCGCGACATGCTGGTGGCGATCCGCGACAAGGTCGCCGGCCTCAAGAACGGGGGTGGATCGCTGGAAGCGGTGGTCGCCGCCCGACCGACCGCCGCGTTCGACGCCCATTGGGGGCAGTTCGTGATCGGCCCGGACCTGTTCACCCGCCTGGTCTATGAGGGTGTCTGAGCTGCAGCGCAGGGCAAGCAACGGGAGAGGAGCATGCAGTCGGGTTCGCCGCCGAACAGCGGAGCGCACCGGCTCGGTGTCGTTACCGCTCTGGGCGAGGCACCGGTCTTCGCCCCGGGCGACCAGGTCCGGATCGGGTCCCGCTCCCCAGTCGGCCACTACCGCGTTCCGCTCTATCTGCGCGGCAAGTCCGGCACCGTGGAGGCGGTGATCGAGCCCGCCGCGGTGGACAACGAGGAAGAGGCCTACGGCCGCAACGCCGGCATGAAGCGGCACTATTACCGGATCGCGCTGGCGATGACCGAGATCTGGCCGGACTATGTCGGCTCGCCGCGGGACGGCCTGCGCATCGAAGTGTTCGAAAACTGGCTGGAGCGGATCTGAGCCATGGGGCCGCAGGAGCACGACCACGATCACCCGCATGCCGAGATCGGCCAGTCCGGACCGTCCGGCTACTACGACATCATGGAGACCGCCGTTCGCGAGCTGCTGGTCGAGAAGCAGCTGATCGGCGCCGGCGAGATCAGGCGCCAGATCGAGGTGCTGGACTCGCGCACGCCCGCACTCGGCGCCAAGGTGGTCGCCCGCGCCTGGGTCGATCCGGCGTTCAAGGCCCGGCTGCTCGCGAACGGACGTGCGGCCTGCGAGGAATTGGGCATCACCTTCTACGACGACACGGGCCTGATCGTGCTGGAGAACACCGACGCGGTCCACAACCTGATCGTCTGCACGCTGTGCTCCTGCTATCCGCGGCCGGTGCTCGGGCTGCCGCCGGACTGGTACAAGCTCAAGCCCTACCGGGCGCGGGCGGCGGTCGAGCCGCGGGCGGTCCTGGCCGAGTTCGGCACCGTCATTCCCGACGAGGTCGAGGTCCGGGTGAGCGATTCCACGGCCATGGTCCGCTACCTGGTGCTGCCGCAACGGCCGGCGGGCAGCGAGGGCTACAGCGAGGAGCAACTCGCCGCCCTGGTCACCCGCGATACGATGATCGGCGTCGTACCGGCCCGGACGGAAAGCGCGAGGTCCGGCTCATGAGCGGGAGCGAAGGACTGGTCCGGCGGCTGCCCAACGACATCGGCGGCGTCGCGGCCGAGCCCATCCAGCGGGTCGAGCACGAGCTGGAGCCATGGGAGAAGCGCTGCCACGCCCTGGCCGACGTGCTCGACTTCCACAAGATCATCAACACCGAGGAGAAGCGGCGCGGGGTCGAGGCGCTCGGCACGGAGATGATCGGCAAGCTCACCTACTACGAGCGCTGGATCGTCGCGTTCGCCAACATCCTGTTCCAGAAGGGCATCCTGACGCCGGGCGAGCTGGCGCGGAAGATGGACGAGGTCGCCGCCCGCTGGCCGGAGGAGCCGGCGGGACCATGACCCCGCAGGGGCTGACGATCCATCCCAGCAGCCATGGACCGGCCGAGACCATGGATCGGCTGGCCGCCGCCGTGGTGCTTCACGGCATGGCGGTCATCGCACGGGTCGACCATGCCGCGGCGGCGGCGACGGTCGGCATGACGCTGCGTCCGACCGAGGTCCTGATCTTCGGCAATCCGCGCGGCGGCACACCGTTGATGCAGGGGGTGCAGACGATCGGCATCGACCTGCCGCTCAAGGCGCTGGTCTGGCAGGACGATACCGGCACTACCTGGCTCGGCTACAACGACCCGGCCTGGCTCGCCGAGCGCCACGGGAGCCTGCCGGGAGCGAGCGGGATCCTCGACGCCATGGCCAACGCTCTCGCAGCCGTCGCAGGAGCCGCGACGGCTCCGTGAAGCCCGTTCGGCTCGACGCTTCGCTCGCGGCATCGGCATGTCGCGGCCATCAGAACGTGGCGCTCACGCCGCCGTCCACGAGCAGGACCTGCCCGGTGACGTAGCGGCAGTCCTCGGAGCACAGGAACAAGGCCGGCCCGGCGACGTCGTCCGGCTTGCCGGCGCGGCCGAGCAGGATGCGGCCATGCTTCAGGTAGATCTCCTTGAACCGCTCGGTTTCGTGTTCGTGGCCGCTGCCGTCGGGCAGCAGCGCCATCGCGGTGTCGATGAAGCCCGGGGCGATGGCGTTGACCGTGATCCCGCGCCGCCCGAGTTCGGCGGCGAGCGCCCGGGTGAAGGCCGTGATGCCGCCCTTGGCGGTCGAGTAGGCGATCGCGTCCGCCTGCCCGCGCTCGCCCATGATCGAGCCGATGTTCAAGATCCGGCCCCAGCCCGCGGTCATGAACGGCAGGAGCGTCCTGGTGCACAGCACCGCGCCGGTGAGATTGACCCGCAGCACCTGCTCGAACCGCTCCAGCGTCAGCGCATCGATGCCGGCGGCGTCGAGGATCGCCGCATTGTTGACCAGGATGTGCAGGGTGCCGAGGCGCCGCCGGACCAGGTCCGCGAGCCCGGCCAGCGACTCCTCGCGGCCGATGTCGACCTCGGCCGGCAGCGCGATCCAGCCCCGGCCGCCCAGCCGCAGCGCCTGGGTGGCCGTGGTCTTGCGGTCGATGTCGGCCATCACCACGACCGCACCCGCCTGCGCCAGCCGCTCGGCGATGGCGAGACCGATCCCGCGCGCCGCCCCGGTGACGACCGCGTTCCTGCCGGCGAGGGGCTTCGAGACCGCCACCGACGCGGCTACAGCACGCCGAAGCTGTCGAACACGTCGCGCAGCGAACGTCCGGCCAGCAGTTCGTCGCGGGTGCGGTTCTCGGCCGCGACCTTCTCCAGCGCCTTGGCGATCACCTCCTCGGCCGCCGCCGCCGGCACGATCACCACCCCGTCGCCGTCCCCGAACACGAGATCGCCGGGCGAGACCGCGGCCCCTCCGCACTCGACCCGGCAATCCAGCTCCATCATCTTGCCGCGGCCCTTGCTGTCGAGCGGGCCGATGCCGCCGTGGAACACGGGAAAGCCCATGGCCCGGATCGCCTTGGTGTCGCGGATCAGCCCGTCGGTCAGGCAGCCCGCGGCACCGCGCACCTGTGCCGCCGTGCTCAACAGCTCGCCCCAGGGGGCGATCCGGTCGGTCGGCCCGCCGCAGGCGAACACGGCGACGTCGCCCGGCTGCAGATCGTCGACGAGCGCGATCTCGACCTCGTAGGGATCCTCGCCCGGCGCCACCTGATAGCGCGGCATGTAGAGCCCCGTCCGCGCCCGCCCGAACAGGACCAGCGCTTCGTCGAGCGGCCGCACGAACGGCTTGAGCGCCTGCTCCGTCAGGCCCAGCCCGTCCATGACGTCGGACAGCACGGCGGAATAGAGCGTGGCGACGATCCGGTCGCGTTGTTCGAGCGGGTTGGGCATCGGCGTCTCCCAGGTTGGTTGCACGAAACCCTAGCCGGTAACGGGGTGGGCTCCCAGCCGTCCATGGCGCTGGCCATGTCCGGGTGGGCAAGCGCCGCCGGTCTTCGACCAGCGCGAAGGGGAGACGCGGTTGTTGCCAGCGGGCAGCTGGCGGCGGCACAGTCGGCGCAAGAACCAAGGGGGAGGACGCCGCCCGTGAACCATCTGCTCGGCATCGACGTCGGCGGCACCTTCACCGATTTCGTCGCCCGCGATCCTGCGGGCGGCATCGCGGTCTGGAAGGTGCTCTCGGTCCCGAGCGACCCGGTCGCCGGCATCCTGGACGGGCTCCAGCGCTATCCCGACGTCGACGAGGTCGGCAACATCCGGCTGGGCACCACGGTGGCGACCAACGCCGTGCTGGAGCGCAAGGGAGCCGTGGTCGCCTACGTCACCACCAAGGGCTTCAAGGACGTGCCGTTCATCCAGCGCGGCAACCGCAAGGCGCATTACGACATGAGCTGGGTCAAGCCCAAGCCCCTGGTCAAGCGCCGCCACTGCTTCGAGCTTGCCGAGCGCATCGACGCCCATGGCGAGGTGGTCACCCCGCTCGATCCTGCCGAGGTTCGCGCGGTCGCGGCCGCCATCCGGGCCGAGCCCGAGATCCGCGCGGTGGCGGTCTGCCTGCTGTTCTCCTACCTCAACCCCGCCCACGAGCAGGCGGTCAAGGCGATCTTGGGCCAGGAGCTGCCGGGCCTGCCGCTCTCGATCTCCTACGAGGTCCTGCCCAAGTGGAAGGAGTATGAGCGGGCATCCACGACGCTCGCCGACGCCTACCTCAAGCCCGTGGTCTCCGGACGCCTGCGTACCATGCGCGAGCGCCTGGACGCCGCCGGCATCGGCGCCCACACCGTGGTGATCCGCTCCAACGGCGGCGAGATGACGCTGGACGCCGCGGCCGCGGCACCCATCCAGATGCTGGTTTCCGGCCCCACCGGCGGCGTCATCGCCAGCCGCCACGTCGCCGGGCTCACCGGCCTCGATCACTTGGTCACGCTCGACATGGGCGGCACCTCGACCGACGTCGCCACGGTGATCGGCGGCAAGGAGGCGTTCACCACCGCGTTCGAGATCGAATGGGGCGTGCCGATCCAGATCCCGATGATCGACATCCGCACCATCGGCGCCGGCGGCGGCTCGCTGGCCTGGATCGACAAGGGCGGCATGCTGCGCGTCGGCCCGCAGAGTGCCGGGGCCTCGCCCGGCCCCGCCTGCTACGGCCAGGGCGGGACCGAAGCCACCGTCACCGACGCCAACCTGGTCCTTGGCCGCCTGAATCCAGACTACTTCCTGGGCGGCCGCATGAAGCTGGATACGGCCGCGGCGCAGGCCGCCGTCGCCGGGATCGCTGGACGCCTCGGTCGCAGCGTGCCGGAGACGGCACTCGCCATCGTCCGCATCGCCGACAACAACATGGTGGGTGCGTTGCGTTCGGTCCTGATCGAGCGTGGACTCGACCCGCGCGACTTCACGCTGTGCGCCTTCGGCGGCGCCGGCCCGCTGCACGCGGCGGCGCTGATGCGCGAGATGGGCCTCGCCGGGGCCCTGATCCCCAACCATCCCGGTCAGTTCTCCGCCATGGGCTTCATCCTCACCGACGCCCGCGTCGACCGCCAGCGCACGACCCAGCTCACCTCCAACCGCTTCGATTCGGCGAGGGCGCGCGAGATCATGGCGACCCTGGTGGCGGAGGCGACGGGCGAACTGGCCCAGCAGGGCTACGCCGGCGCCATCGAGGTCCAGCGCGGGCTGGAGATGCGCTATCTGGGCCAGAACTACGAGCTCGAGCTGGCGATCGGCGAGGATGCCCTGAGCGACGGCGCCATCGAGGGCTTGTGGGATTCCTTCCACGCCGCCCACGAGGCCCGCTTCGGCTTCGCCATCCCGGGCGACATCATCGAGATCGTCACCTACACCGTGACGGCGGTCGCGCGGACCGCCAAGCCCGAGCCGCGCCGCCTGCCGCCGGCCGATGGCCCGCCGGCACCGGTTGCGGAGCGCCACGTCCTGTTCGTCGGCGGTGCCGCCACCGCGCCGGTCTATCGTCGCGAGGATCTCCGTGCCGGGCATGCCTTCGCCGGACCGGCCCTGGTCGAGGAGCCGGCTTCGGTCACCGTGGTCGAGCCCGGCCAGCGCCTGACGGTCGACGCGTTCGGTCACCTTCTGGTCCAGGGAGCCTGAGCCGATGCGCTTTTCCAAGAACGGCTACTATGTCGAGCGCTACGTGAAGTGCGCGACCTGCGGCATGCTGGTCTACGGCGCGGGCATTCCCGGGACCCGCCATGGGCTGCCTTGCATCTACTGCACGCCCTGGTGCGTCGAGTGGGCGGCGTTGACCGACAGCGACACGGGCCATGTCCGGCTGCCCATCGTCCAGCCGCGCCTGCCGGTCGAGGACAAGGTCCGTCCGCCCTGCGCGCACCGGCGAGCCCGACCCCGTCATGATGAGCATCCTCGATTCCACCATGGTCTCGATCTGCCGCGAGATGGGCATCCTGCTGATGAAGACGTCCTACTCGACGATCTTCAACGAGGGCCTCGACTTCACCTGTGCGCTCGCCGACGCCAAGGGCGACATGATCGCCTGTGCCGAGTTCTGCCCGACCATGATCGGCGGCATGCCGTTGCTGATCAAGACCTGCGCCCAGGAGATCCCGTTCGAGACCCTGGAGGATGGCGACATCGTCCTTCACAACGACCCCTATCGCGGCGGGCTGCACTGCCCCGAGCACACCTTCTTCAAGCCCTTCTTCAAGGACGGCCGGCTGCTCGGCTTCGCCGTCTGCATCGGCCACATCGCCGAGATCGGCGGCATGGTGCCGGGCGCGTTCTGTGGTGAGGCCACGGAGATCTTCCACGAGGGCCTGCGCGTCCCGCCGGTGAAGATCCGGAAGAAGGGCCAGGACGTCGAGGAGGTCTGGAAGCTGCTCCTGGCCAACGTCCGCACGCCGCGCCAGAACTATGGCGACCTGCGTGCCATGATCGGTGCGGTGGACCTCGGCGTGGCCCGCATCGGCGAGATCGTCGAGAAGTACGGCGAGGCGGTCTTCACCATGACTTGTGAGGACCTGATGGACTATGCCGAGCGCCGCATGCGCGCGGAGCTGTCGGCGTTTCCCGACGGCAAGTACGGCTTTTCCGACGTCATCGAGAACGACGGCATCGAGGCCAAGCCCTACACCGTCGCCATCGACCTCTACGTCCAGGGCGACGAGCTGGTCGCCGACTATTCGCGCAGCTCGCCCCAGGCCCGCGGCCCCATCAGCGCCACGCTGGGGGTGGCCACCGGCGCGGTCTACAACGGGATCCTGCACCTCACGGATCCCACCATACCCAAGAACTCGGGCTGCTTCCGCCCGATCCGCGTGGTCTCCCCGCCCGGCCGGGTCACCAACGTCGACTATCCGAACCCGCTCGTCGCCGGCAACACCGAGACCCACCCGCGCCTCGCCAACATCGTCATCGGTGCGATGGCCGCCTGCGTTCCCGAGCGCGCCATGGCCTCGGAGAGCTGCACCGGCACCAACTTCGTCTTCGGCGGCAACCACCCCGACCATGACGAATATTTCGCCTGCTACGACATCATGTCCGGGGGCTGGGGCGGCCGCTTCGGCCATGACGGCAACGACTGCGTCATCGCCATCAACGGCAATTGCCGCTTCAACCCGACCGAGGTGTTCGAAGCCCGCTTCCCGTTCCGGGTCGAGGAATGCGCCATGGTCACCGACTCCGGCGGTGCCGGCAAATGGCGCGGGGGTCTCGGCTACACCCGCACGCTGCTGGCCACCCGCGTCCCGATCACCGGCAGCCAGTGCAGCGACCGTCACGAGGTCAAGCCCTGGTCCCTGTTCGGCGGCCACCCCGGCGGCAACGGTGCGACCCTGATCCAGAAGGCCGGCGACGACGAGTGGCGCACCGTCAAGGAGCTCTACGGCAAGGTCTCCTCGAGCAAATTCGCCAATGTCCGCTTCGAGCCGGGGGACCGGATCAGGCTGACCACGCCCGGCGGGGGAGGGTATGGCGAGCCGGAGGAGCGGGATCGCGACGCCCTGCGGGAGGACGTGCGCGAGGGGTATGTGTCGGAGCAGGCGGCACGCGAAGCTTACGGACGGAGCGGCGAATCCCGCTGAGCCCAAGCGTGCGGTACAGCTGAGACCGGGCGTCTTCCCATCGGTCGCGACGACGGCATTCGTCCGCAGGCGGACGATCGCCAAACGTGATCCGGATCGCGGCCTCGATCCGGTCGCCGGGGCTCGGAGTTGCACGGCCGGCCGACCCCGGTGCGGTCGCAGTGCCGACATGAGTTGTTCCACTCAGCCATGTGGACAAAATGTCAGACATATGGTGTTATTCGGCAGGGGGAATCGGCCAACGATCACCGCAGGTAATTCAAAATGGCAATCGTGCTTGGGGAGCAGGTTTGGCATCAGTATTGGAATACTGTGCGGCCAAAACTAAATAAGCATGTGCATTCACTGGTATATTTACTAGATTTGATTTTCCATCATTATGAGATCTGGCGGGTGTCGCGGCGGACGACGCGGGTTCTCGGCCGCCGATGGCGCCGCGCCAGAAGGCGGCTCGAGGTCGATCTTACCTACGCTTGCAATCTGCGCTGCAACGACTGCAATCGGTCGGTCCCCCAGGCGCCGTCGAGCGCACATCTTTCGCAGCAGCAGATTCGCGCCTGCATCGACGAGAGTGTGGCCAAGGGCTATCGGTGGGACCTGATCCGTCTCCTCGGTGGAGAGCCGACCCTGCATCCGGAATTTCTCGAAATCGTGGAGCTGTTGCGCGACTATCGCCGCACGCATGCGCGCTCGCTGAAGATCGAGGTCATCACCAACGGCTACGGGGCCAAGGTGAGCAGGATCCTGGCGCTGATACCCGACGATATCGTGGTTCGGAACACCCAGAAGGCCAGCAGCATCCAGGGTGATTTCGAGCCTTTCAATCGCGCGCCTTGCGATCTTCCCGAGCACGGCCGGAGCGACTACAGCAACGGCTGCTGGATCAGCGAATATTGCGGCATGGGCCTCACCCCGTCTGGGTACTATCATTGCGCGGTCGCCGGAGGAATTGATCGCGTCTTCGGCCTGGGCATCGGACGCAAGAGCATACCCGACGTCGACGACCGCATGCATGACGAGATGTCCAGCCTGTGCCGGCTCTGCGGTCATTTCTGCAAGCAGCTGCAGCCGGTGCCGGAGCGCCAACGGATCAGCGAAAGCTGGCGCACGGCCTATGCGCGCTGGCATGCGAATGCCGGCCACGTGCGGCGCCGGCCGCCGGCGCTGGCGGCGAGTCGTGCCACCCCGCTCCGGCAGGCCGTGGCGCGGGCGGCGGAGACCGGCACCTCGTGATGCCGTCCGGTCCGACCTCGCGGAGAGATCGAGGCTGCCCCGACCGGAAGGCCGACTGAGATGGTGTCGCTACGGACCGTCAAGGCGAAGCTGGACGATATCGTCTGCGGCCAGCGCGTCGTGTTCCATCACCTGCCGAAATGTGGCGGCACCTCCATCCGCAAGGCGCTGCGCAACGCCTATCCGATCTCGTTCGCCGCCTACGGCTCCGATCCGGCCTATCGGACCTTTCAGGCGCTCCACCCGGACTACGGCCTCGATCAGCTGGCCGTCACCGTGACCAAGTTCCGGCAGGAGCAGCTCCTGTATTTTCTCTATCGGGACATGCGCTGCGTCTCGGGTCTTTGCCCGTTCTCCGATACCGCGCATCGGCTGTTCGGCGACCGCTATCGCTTTGTCACCACCATCCGCGAGCCGCTCGGGCTGATGACCTCGATCTATCACTACGACCGCTACCGGTCGCGCGATCGCTGGCGGACCCAGCTGTCGCTCGAGGCCTATCTGGAGACGCCGCGCGCCGCCCGGTTCGGCGCCATCTACTCGGAATTCTACAACGGCCTGCCGCCCGAGAGCGACCCGAGCGACCTGCGAGCGGTCGCGGCCGCCAAGCGGAACCTCGCCAAGTTCGCGGTGGTCGGCACGGTGGAGGACATGGCCGGCTTCCAGCGCCGGCTGCGCCGCACGCTCAAGACCAGGGTGCGCATCGGCCACCACAACGTTGCCAAGGTGAACGCTGGCGACCGCATGAGCGCCCTGACGCCGGCGCTCAAGCGCAGGATCGAGCAGCTGAGCGGCGTCAATCGCGAGATCTACGACTTCGCGATGCGCGAGCTGCCACGCTGAGAGGCCTCCGCCGGCACTTCCATCGCTCGTTTGCTCCTTCGGCACGCTGTCAGCGCCACCGTCCACAGGGTGACTTTCATTCATCCAGCACTGGCTCCCCCGGATTTGAGAAGAGATCGGAACCATTGTGCGACCGGCCTCACTGCCTCGCCTCCGCCGTGCCGGAACGATCTCGCCGTAGGGCAAATCACAGGCTTGTGATCGCCTTGCGCGCAAGAATCCGCCGGCGTGGCGCGTTTTCCTCACGACGAGCGGACGGGCCGCAGGGCGCGCTCCGGTCTTCTGCCCGATTTCGGGAGCGGCTTCGGCCGCTCCCTTCTTTCGGCCGCCGGGACTTTTCTCGGGCTCCTAGCCCGGGCTGCGCCCAGGCCCGTCAGGCGGCCAACTCGATCTGCACCTTGACCGAGCTCGGCGGCATGTCGCGGGCGAGCTCGAACGCGGCGACGCTGTCCTGGAAGGGGAAGACGTCGGTGATCAGGAGCGTCACGTCGATCTTGCCCGAGCCCAGCATGGCCACGGTGCGCGGATAGACGTGGGCGTAGCGGAACACGTGCTCGACCCGAGCCTCCTTGAGCTGGGCCTTGCTCACGTCGTAGGGCAGCGGCTCGAGCGGGATGCCGACCAGGACCACCCGACCGCCGGGACACAGCGCGTCGAACATCTCCGCCGCGGCCGGGGCGTGGCCCGAGCACTCGAAGACCACGTCCGCACCCCAGCCGTCGCTGGCCTGCATGACGGCCTCGGTGAGGCTGCGGCTGCGCACATTGACGGTCTCGACCGGCCCCAGCCTGCGCGCGAGGTCGAGCTTGGGCTCGTGGACGTCGCTGACGATCACCCGGGCACAGCCGGCGGCCAGGGCGGCCAGGACCGTGACCATGCCGATCGGCCCCGCGCCGATCACCACGGCGAGGTCGCCCGGCTGCACTTGCGCCTTGGTCGCGGCGTGCACGCCCACCGCCAGGGGCTCGACCATGGCACCGGCGGCGAACGAGACCTGGTCCGGCAGCTTGAAGGTGAAGTCGGCGGGATGGACCACGGTCGGGCGCAGGATGCCGTGGACCGGCGGGGTGGCCCAGAACCGCACCGCCGGGTCGAGATTGTACTTGCCCAGGCGGGCGGCACGGCTGGCCGGGTCGGGAATGCCCGGCTCCATGCACACCCGGTCGCCCTCCGCCAGTTCGCGCACTTCGCGTCCGACCTCGACCACCACGCCCGCCGCCTCGTGGCCCAGGATCATGGGGGCCTCGACCACGAACGGGCCGATGCGGCCATGGGTGTAGTAGTGGACGTCGCTGCCGCACACGCCCACCGTCTTGAGCGCGACCCGCACGTCGCGCGGCCCGAGCCGCTCCTCGACCGCGATGTCGCGCAGGGCGAGCTCGCCCACCCGCTCCAGCACCAAAGCCTGCATCATGGCCTCCCTCAGCCTTGGGGCGCCGCCGGCTGCGCCCGATCCGCCGTCGCCGGCAGCAACTGCTTCACGCTCTGCGGCAGATGCGGCGACGCCTGCCAGGCGGCGAGCTGCGCCGCCGCCGCGGGGCCGAAGCTCACCACCTCGAGCGGCTGCCACTTGTCGCACAGCAGCGCGAATCGCCGCACCTGATAGACGCTCCAGTCCCGCTGCGGCCCGCCGCGGCTCGCGGGCGGCGGGGGCAGGTACTCGAACGGCAGGCCGCGCGCGCGGAAGGCATCGAAGGCGCTGCTGTCGGTCAGGTACACCTGGACCAGGGCGTCCGGCTCCGACGTGGCAGCGATGCTCAGCTTGGCGACCACGCCCTCGATCTCTGCCGGGGACAGGCCGAACAGGGCCACCAAGACCGCACGGGCCTCCGGCGCCACCTTGCCTCCGCTCAGCACCCAGTTGATCCGGGGCACGGAGGGTGGCCCGGCCGCCGGCGCCTCGGCGGTGGCCGCAGGCGGCATCCGCGGTCCGCCGCGCAGGAAACCCCGCAGCGCGGCCGCGGTGCGCGCCACTGGCCCGCGCACCGCCTCCTGCCCCAAAAGCGCAATGTCGGTGCGCGTGGCCTCGAGCGCGGCGCGGGTCTTCTCCAGCGCCGCGGTCAGCCCGTCCAGCCGCTTCTGCTGCGCCTCGAGCGTCTTGGCGGTCTGGGCCAGTCGGGTCGGGACCGGTTCCAGGCGTGACCCCAAGGCCTCGACCGAGAGCTGAACGGCCTCCAGCTCCGCTCGGGTGGGGCCGCGCTCGGCGAGGCCGCGGCCGCGCCTGGTGGCGGCGCCGCGCCGGATCTGCTGGGAAGCCATGCTCGCGTGTCCTGCGCACCGGTGTGTCGCCCGATTTCTATTGCATCGGGCGGTCCGCTGCTAGCATGGCACCATGTGTGCGGGGCTAAGCGACCCCGCTGCCCTTGCCCGACTTTCCGGCCTGCGACGGATGCCCCGGCACTACGACATCGTCATCATCGGCGACTTCCGCTTCCCCGGGGGCACCTCCACCGCGATCGCGGCCGAGCTCGAGGCGCAGGCGCGCGCCGGCTACCGGACCGGGCTGGTCTCGGTCAAGGCGCCGGTGCTGCGCTACCCGCATCCGATCCATCCGCAGATCCGCGCCTGCGTCGATGCCGGGCTGTGCGACCTGCTCGACCCGGAGACCGCGGTCGACGCCGGGCTGATGCTGGTGCATCACCCGATGGTGCTGGCCAACATGCCGACCCGCCAGCTGCGGGTCGAGGCGCAGGAGCGGCGGCTGATCGTGCACCAGCCGGTGTTCGCGGCCGACGGCACGCCGTTCTTCGACTGGCGCGCCATCGACCGGCACGGCGCGGCGCTGTTCGGCGAGCGCCTGACCTGGTGCCCGGTAGGGCCCGCAGTCCGCGCCCAGCTCGAGGCGCTGGACGAGAGACCTGCGCTGGCCGAGGAGGACTGGCACAATGTCCTCGACCCCGACGCCTGGCGCTCGCCGCGGCTGCACAGCGCGATCGACGTGCCGGTGATCGGGCGCCACAGCCGCCCCGACCCGCTGAAATGGCCCGCCGACCGCGAGCAGGCGCTGCTGGTCTATCCGGCGAGCGAGGCGGTGCGGGTGCGCGTGCTCGGCTTCGATCCGGCGCTGGCGCGGCTGATGGCGCCGATCCCGGCGAACTGGCAGGTGCTGCCGTTCTCGACCGAGGGCGTGCTCGAGTTCCTGCGCAGCCTCGACGTCTATGTCTACTTCCATCATCCGCGCTGGGTCGAGGCGTTCGGGCGCGGCATCCTCGAGGCCATGGCCACCGGCCTGCCGGTGATCCTGCCGCACTATTTCCAGGCCCTGTTCGGCGCCGCCGCGATCTATGCGACCCCGGACACGGCCGCGGACGAGGCCCGGGCCCTGCACGGCGATCCGGCGCGCTGGCGCGAGCTGGGCGCCGCCGCCGCCGACGAGGTGCGGGCACGGTTCGCCTACGGCACCCATGTCGGCCGGGTGGCGCGGCTGATCGGGGCGCCCACCGCGGTGGCGCCGCGGCCCCGGCGCCGGCCGCGCACTGCGCTGTTCATGACCACCAACGGCATCGGGCTCGGCCATGTCAGCCGCGGGCTGGCGATCGCGCGCCGCTGCCCGCCCGATCTGGAGCCCGTGTTCGCGACCCTGTCGCAGGGCGTCGGCCTGATCGAGGCCGCGGGCTATCGCGCGGAGTACCTGCCGTTCCACGCCTATCTCGGCGCCGACGTCAACCGCTGGAACCATCATCTGGCCAAGGAGCTGGCCGAGATGGTGGCGTTCTACGATCCCTCGGTGATCCTGTTCGACGGCAACACGCCCTATGGCGGTCTCGTCGACGTGCTGCA
Organism: uncultured Alphaproteobacteria bacterium; assembly: GCA_963720725.1. Taxonomy (GTDB): domain Bacteria; phylum Pseudomonadota; class Alphaproteobacteria; order Geminicoccales; family Geminicoccaceae; genus Benzoatithermus. The sequence continues at coordinate 136,069 of CAVRGN010000011.1, read as the reverse complement.
GCGCGCCAGTGCTGCCTGGGGGGTGTGGGTGCGCCGCGGCTTCTGGCGTCCGGGGGTCGGGGCACCGGCCCTGCAGCGCGAGCAGGCGTTCGACTGCGTGATCGAGCCCGCCGACCTTGCCGACATCCTCGATCTCGGTCCCACCAGCGAGAGCCGCGGCCGGACCCGGCGGGTGCCGCCGATCCAGCTCGTCGACGCCGACGAGGCGCTGGACCGCGAGACCGCACGGGCCGAGCTGGACCTGCCCCCCGAGGACATCTGCGTCCTGATGCAGCTGGGAGCGGGCAACAATTTCGACTTCGCCGCCTGCCAGCAGCGTTGCCTCGAGCTGCTGCTCGCCCGGCCGTCCACCACGGTGGCGTTCCTGGTCTCGCCGATCAGCCTGGCCCTGCCGGAGCTGCCGCCGCAGGTGCGGCCGATGCGGCTGTTCCCGGTCGCCCGCTACCTCGCCGCGTTCGACTTCGCGGTGAGTGCCACCGGCTACAACTCCTACCATGAGCTCCTGCTGTCGGGCACGCCCGCGCTCTACGTGCCCAACGAGCACCCGCAGACCGACGACCAGCTCGCCCGCGCCCTGCACGCCGAGCGCATGGGCTTCGGGCTCACCGTGCGCATCGGCCAGCTCTACCGCCTGGCCGAGCGGCTCGCGACGATGCTCGACCCGGACGAGCGCGCCCAGATGCGCCGGCGCATGGCCCGGCTCGACCGCCGCAACGGTGCGGTCGACGCGGCACGGATCCTGGAGGAGATGGCCCACACCCTGCGGGTCGACCGCGGCGCCTGAGGGCGGCGGCTCAGGAGGTACGGAAGCGCTGCAGCGCCAGGTCCTCGAGCTTGCCGTTGCTGACGCAGACCGTGCCCTTGGTGAACTGGCCGGCCTCGTCGGACATGAAGCTGATGGTCTCGCGCTCGATCAGCTCGTCGCGCACGCCGCCCTTGCGCAGGCGGGAGACGGTCTTGGTCGCCACGAAGGTGGCGAGGCTGAACACCCGCGAGCCCTTGCCGCGCGGCTCGACCCGGATCACCACCCGCCCGTCCAGCCGCAGCTCGCGCAGCAGGCCGACGCGGCGGCCCTTGACCGTGCGCGCGGCGCGGACCTCGTCCTTGTTGGCGCTGTAGATGCGCGGCGGGTCCATGGGCGCGCCGTCGGCCAGCGTCTCCACCTTGCCGCAGTCGATGAACGGGCGCGGGTCGCCGCGGTAGCGGGCGATCAGCAGCCGGGCCTGCGGGTTGACGCTCTCGATGGTCAGGCCCTGCTCCTCGAGGAACGTCCAGAGCTCCTGGAGCACGATGTCGGGCGCCTCCTCGACGTAGCGGGTCCGCTCGCCGCGCGGGTCGCGCGCCGGCGGCCGGTAGTCGAACTCGTCCGCGGCGCGCGCCGGGCCGAGGCCCGAGGTGGCCAGCAGGGGCAAAGCGAGGAGCGCCGCCCGCAGGCGGTGGACGCATGGGCGCATGGCTGACGGCCTTGGAGCGGACCTCCGGGTCAATAGAGGGACAGGTTGGCTGCGGCAACCGACAAGGACCTGGCCGTGCCGGGCGGTCCCAACGCGGGCTCGATCTCGACCAGCCGCCGCGCCGGTGCCCGGTTGAGCGAGCGCGCGACGATGCGCCGGAACGCCTCCTCCATGTGCAGGCCGATCGGGAACAGCTCGAGATAGCGCTGGTAGGCGACCGCACTGTCTGCGCGCTGGGCCTCGCGCCAGGCCTCCTGCTCGGCCGGGCCCGCCGCCGGCCGGGCGGCGTCGATCGCCGCCTGGACCGGCCGCCCCGGCTGCAGGGCGCCACCGGCCGCCGTCGCCAGCAGCAGGGTACCGATCCGTCGAAGTGCGGCCTTGAGGGCCGGTTGCATCCGTCACACTCCCGAGGGCGCGGCGCCGTCCGCCGGCGCTGCCCGTCCTGAGGCTTGCCGCCCAACTGTCACAGCCGCCGAGCGCGCGCAAGGTTGCGGCGGCGGCGGCCCTATCCCGATATGCACCCGCACCGCGGCCCTTCCGCCGCCATGTCCGCGCGGCCACGGGCCTCCCGCGCGGGGAGGTGCCCCCAGGGATCGTTCCCTGGCATGGTGTAGCCGGCGTTGACCGCCGCGATGCCCGGCAGGGCCGGTTTGGTCCGGCGGCCGGGACGGGCAGGCTGACCTGGGTGGCGCCGCCGAGTGTGGCCATGGTTTCCAGCGTCATGCAGCGGGCGCGCCGAACGGCCCACGCGTCGGACTCGGGCAGGCTGCCGGGTGGTGGATCGGGCGTGCTATGGGGTGACGGGTTGGCGCGAAGGACGCTCGGGCAGTCGCGATCCGGCTCGGGATCGAGCGGGTGAGGGGCGTGTGCCGGGCGCTCATGGGCGGCGGCCCGGGTGAGGGAGGGGCGGGCGTGGGCGAGAGCGATGCGGTGGCCGGGGACGAGACGCCGGCGCGGCGGATCGAGGCGCGGATCGCCGAGTTGGGCGACTGGCGCGGGGCAACCCTGGCCAAGGTTCGGGCACTGATCCGGGCGGCCGACCCCGAGGTGGTCGAGGAGTGGAAATGGCGCGGCGTGCCGGTCTGGTCGCACGCCGGCATCCTCTGCACCGGCGAGACCTACAAGGCCACCGTCAAGCTGACCTTCATGAAGGGTGCCTCGCTCCCGGACCCCGCGGGCCTGTTCAACGCCAGCCTGGAAGGCAACACCAGGCGCGCCATCGACCTGCGCGAGGGCGACGAGTTGGACGAGGCGGCGTTCAAGGCGCTGGTGGGGGCCGCGGTGTCGCTGAATCGGTCTCCCAGGTAGCGGATCGCCGCGCGCCGGCGCTTCCTCGGGCCATCACCGAACCTGAATTGAGGTAGCTGTCCCCGACTCCCCCGCCGGGGTTGCGGCCTGCGGAAGCCGGGGCGGGCGGCGAGCCGGCGGCGGCGGAGTCGAGCGGGCACTGCGAAGGGGCGGGGCAGGGGAATCGAGCCGAATCAAAGGGTTGGCTGGGTTCGTTTGGTCGTGGGAGAATCGCGCGGCGGGGCGGGCTCGTCCGGCATGGTGGCGGTGGGTTCGTTCGTGCGCGCCCGGCAATTCGTTCGTGCAGAATCGCGGGCGGGCGTGGGCGGCTCGGGGTCGCGCGGGCGGGCGAGGGGCGGAGGCGGGGCGGTCCGGGCGGCATGGCGGGCTCGCGGGGATAGGATCGAAAGCCTTGCATCCTGCCATGGCGCGGCGGCGGAGTCGAGGGCGGCGTTGACGGGGCCCGCCTTCGGCTCTGCAAGAAAGAGTCCTGACCCCTTTAAGCCCCCTGACCCCTTTAAGCCCCGAGAATCAGGGCGCGGCGACAATAAGTTAATCGAGGTGGGTGTCCCCGGAATCCACGGAATCCAGACGGGAGGCATGGCGGGCTCGCGGAATAGGAATATAAGCCTTGCATCCTGCCATGGCGCGAAGGCGGAGTCGAGGTCGGAGTTGACGGGGCGGCAACGAACTTTCTGCAGTTCGGTAAATGATGTAAGAGGGGTGGCGCATGAAACGGAGTTGGAGCGAAGGGAAGGCGACACCTCGGGGCCAAGGCCGCGGGGATTGAGCGAGGGCAAACCTCCTGACGCCACTTGCCTCAAATATAGCTCCAAGCAGAGAGGAGGGGTCAATGGCATTAGAGTGTTGCATTAATTTAGGCACCGACGGCACTTTCGTACCGAGCGGAAAGCTGTCGAGCACACCCGCTGATGTCGATCACTTGCTGGGCGACGCCTTGGGCGGCGCATCACGGCTGGTCCTCTATTTCCATGGGGGGCTGGTGAGCGAAGCATCCGGCCTCGCCAGCGCGGAACGGATGGCTGCAAACTATGGAACGACCGCCACGTCGATTGGTATCATTTGGGAAACCGGCCTCGCCGAGACCTTCCGCGACAATCTCTCAGCTATTACTGGGACCAAGATATTCAAGAAGGCGCTTTCGTGGGTGCTGGCGAAGGCTGGCGTCGGCGACGACAGCGGTACCAAGGGCTCGGGCGGCGGCCAACTTGATGCCGCACAAATTGAAGCGCTCCTCGAAACACCGGAAGGTGCGGCGGCACTCGATACAGCACTTTCGGCCCAGGTCGACGCGGTGAAATCGACAGCAAGCGCAAGGAGTAGCGGCCTGGACGATCTCGACGCGGAGGCCATCGCCCTCGATCTCGAATACGAGTTCGCTGCCGATCCCTCGCTGCCGGACCTGATCGAGGAAGCTGCGCCGGAGGCCAAGCCGATCCGCCGTAAGCTCGATATTGAGGACAGTGTCAAAGGTCTTATAGTTCCGAGCGTCGCGCTGTTCATTGCTAAGGTCATCATTGCAGTCATCCGCCGATATCGCAGCGGGACGGCGCATGACGCTCTTCCGACCGCGGTCGAGGAACTGCTGCGCGCGGCCTATCTCGCAGACGTCGGGAAGTTCGCCTGGGACGCAATGAAAACTAAGGCGCAGCGCATGTGGACCGATGACGGGGCGACGCCCGGCGTGGCCGGCCATGGAGGGGGATACATTCTCCGGCGGCTCGAAGCGCTGCAAGCCGCGAGGCCGGACATTATCATCGACGTCGTCGGGCATAGCGCCGGATGCATCGCGATATGTGAACTACTATCGGCGGTCGAGGCCGACCGGCGTCGAATCCGCCTGGGCAACGTTGTTTTTCTGGCGCCTGCGGTCCGGCTCGACCTGTTTGCCCGTTGGATTCCGCGCGGCCCACAGATTTTCAAGCGGTTCCGAATGTTCACGATGGTCGATGCAAAGGAAAAGGCCGACCGTGTTGGCGGGCCGGTCTATCCTCGATCGTTGCTCTATTTGGTATCCGGCTGCTTCGAGGACCGTCCAGACACGGCGATCCTAGGCATGGACCGCTTTCTAAGACATTCATTAACCTCTGCCGGGCGCGACTATGACGATGTACGTCGTTGGCTGCAGGAAAGCGATCGCCTCGTCTACTCCCCAAGTGCCGACGGTGCTGCGCAGGGCATGCAAACGATCGCGCTTCAGCATGGCGCCTTTGACGATGACGCGGCCACTTTGGCGAGCCTCTTATCTCTGGCGAAGACGACGACATGACTCACGCCCCGGACGACTATGCTCTGGTAATTGGCGTCAACGACTATCCGCTGTGGAACAAGGGTGCCAAGTCGCTCAAGGGATCGGTCAAAGACGCTCAAGATTTTAGAGCGTGGCTCGTCGCCAAGAATGGCGGCGGACTCCCACCCAAAAATGTGAAGCTCGTAGTATCGAAGCGTAAGCCGCTGGGCCCGCGGCAATGGGTCATTGACGATGCCTTCCGGAAAATCCGCGTGCTGTCCGAGGGAAAGACCCGTCGGCGCCTTTATTTCTATTTCTCTGGCCATGGCCATAGCCGTGCGGGTTCGTGGCAGCAGCAGTCGCTTTGCCTTGCCAATTGGTCGCCGGCCGACGCCGGTGCCGCGCTTCATCTGGAAAGTTACATTAAGGCCTCAATCGGGTGCCTTAAATTCTCTGAGGCTGTCTTCTTCCTCGACTGTTGCCGCGTGCGCGCCGTGGTGCCACTCGGACAGCAGAGCGAGCTGGAATGCGGTGATCCGAATTCTCGGAACCGCTATTCTGCCCTTCTTTTTGGCAGCGATCAATATGAACCTACCTTTGAGGGAGAGGTCAGTGAGGAGATACGCGGCTACTTTACCGCCGGTCTGTTGAAGGTGCTCAAAAAGGGTACTATCGAACTTGGCGATCTTCTTGAACAATTGAGAGTTATCGTTCCGGATCTCGCGAGACCCAAGGAGCAGACTGTACGCGCCGTCCCAGCGGACAGAAAAATCTATCTTGGCCCACCCCATCGCAAGCCACCGTCAGAGAATTATGCGGCAGTCGGTGCAGTAGTGGGTACGGATGTTACCATTTCCATAAGAAGCAACTTGACCGGCGCAAACTCGCCGGAGGACGCGCCGACGCCGCGGCCCGGCGACATCAGCGTCCTTCGCAACGGTTTGCTCGTCGCGCGGAGGATGGGCTCCGTCAGCGTACCGCTTCTTCCCGGCCGCTATCAGGTCCGCATAGATCACGGTGAGGCATCGGCAACCCACGACATTGATGTCGGCGACGGGCCGCTAGAATGTAAGTTCGAACTTCCGCGAAGGTCGTCCGCTACCTTGCTTTCTAGCACCATCGATAAGCACGAGTGGTTAACTGATCCTGTTGTCGCGGTTAGTAGGTGGGACTCATCGGAAGTTCGTCAGGCTTCGGAGCGGCGCCAGGCAGCCTTTGTTTCCTTGCGCCCCCGGTCGCTGAGCGACACATCTGGCATAGCGGGACAGTTGTATTTCAACGAGCGCTTTGGGTCGCACCCAAATATCATTCGTGAGGCGAACTCGTTGCATTTCATGGAGCCGGGGATATCGCAGCTACACTACCAAAATCCCGACGGAGGCTGGTCAATTCTGCCCATTCCGATCGCCAAAGACTGGGACACGCACGTTTTCATCCTCACCGCCGAGGGACGTCCGCACCTGCGACTGCTTCGGTATCGATGCGCCCTGCCGGAGCGGGATTTGATCCGTCCGATGCGCTGATCGACGCCTACGAACGCGGCATAGCAGATCTCGTGACCGGTGGGCGTGGTCCCGACTCGGAGACGCTCGATAACCTGCTCTGGGGTAAGTACCGCAATCCCTTATTCGGCTTGCTGGGAGCGCATTTTCTGATTCGCGAGCTCCGCCGAGCGCCCCAGCCAAATCCGTATGAACTCGAACGTCTGGCGGTTGTTGCTCATAATCTAGGCGAACTGCTTGGTGCGTCTGCCCCTGACGTCGTGGCGCTCCGGCTATGGGGACAGCTGATTTCTGGGCAACGGCCGACGGAGCAATTTCACGGCGAGTTGCCCCTCTTTAATGTCGGCTTCCAGGCCTTTATCGAGGCAACCGCCTTGTCCGACGCCGCGACGACTCTTGGCTTCGACGAGGTAGCGCTTGGTCTCGATGCTAATTCCCCGTGGACCCTATGGAGGCCCGACCGGACGAGCGAACTTGGCTCGGCCTGGCATGACCATCAAGAGAGTCTTTCGACATTTGAACTGGAAAGTGACTTGATCAGGAAGCTTAAGGTAATAGAAGGAAATTGGCGCGGAGAGGGCTTCGCCGTCGAAACCACGAAACATGGTAAAGTTCGCACCCTGCGCGCAACGCGGACGGGCGACGATAGTTTCGATGCCTTCGATCGGGCGGCTACGAATTCTGCGCGTGCCCGATCGGGTGGTAGGTTTCATGCGTGATGCAATCGACCTAAGCGAACGCACAGGCAAGCCTCTGGACCTCGCACGACTTGTCCGCCGCACAGTGTTGCCGTTAAGCGTCCTTCTTGCGGCCAAAGCTTTGGCGGAATACGGCGCTAAAGAAGTCGGTGAGGAGTTGGACGTCACGCGGGGCTCCGCGGCCGTCATCGACCACGACGAAGTTGGGAGTGTTTCTTCCCCTATGCTGCTTCGCGACAGTGTCGGTGAAGAGGCGGAAGAAGGCAACTCCGAGGAGGAGAATGACGGCGAGTGGTCCGCTGGAACTGCATGAGCCGTGCTGGTGTTGTGGTGGCTGGTGGTCGCATTCGAGCGCCAATACAGAACACCTCACTCCCACTCGATCGTCCCGGGCGGCTTGCTGGTGAAGTCGTAGACGACGCGGTTGATGCCCTTGACCTCGTTGACGATGCGGGTGGCGACGCGGCCGAGGAAGGCGGGGTCGAAGGGGTAGAAGTCGGCCGTCATGCCGTCGACGGAGGTGACGGCGCGCAGGGCGCAGACGTCCTCGTAGGTGCGCAGGTCGCCCATGACGCCGACGGTCTTGACCGGGCAGGAGGACGGCGAAGGCCTGCCAGATGGCGTCGTAGAGGCCCGCGGCGCGGATCTCCTCCAGGTAGATGCGGTCGGCCTGCTGCAGGGTGGCGACACGGTCCTCGGTGATGGGGCCGGGCATGCGGACGGCGAGGCCGGGGCCGGGGAAGGGGTGGCGGCGGACGAAGGGCTCGGGCAGGCCCAGCTCGCGGCCGAGCTCGCGCACCTCGTCCTTGAACAGCTCGCGCAAGGGCTCGACCAGGGCCAGGTTCATGCGCTCGGGCAGGCCGCCGACATTGTGGTGGGACTTGATGGTGACGCTGGGGCCCTTGAAGGAGACGCTCTCGATCACGTCGGGGTAGAGCGTACCCTGGGCGAGGAAGCGGATGCCGTCGAGCTTCGTGGCCTCGGCGTCGAACACGTCGATGAAGGCGGCACCGATGATCTTGCGCTTGGCCTCGGGGTCGGAAACGCCTGCGAGCTTGGCCAGGAACAAGGGGCCGGCCTCGACGTGGATCAGCGGGATGTTGAAGTGGCCGCGGAACAGGTCGACCACCTCGCGGGCCTCGCCGAAGCGGAGCAGGCCGGTGTCGACGAAGACACAAGTGAGCTGGTCGCCGATCGCCTCGTGGATGAGGAGGGCGGCGACGGCGGAGTCGACGCCGCCGGAGAGGCCGCAGATCACGCCGCCCGTGCCGACCTGGTCGCGGATGCGCTGAAGGCTGTGCTCGCGGTAGGCGTGCATCGACCAGTCGCCCTTCAGGCCGGCGATGCGGAAGAGGAAGTTCTGGAGCAGGGCCGAGCCGATGGCGGTGTGGACGACCTCGGGGTGGAACTGGAGGCCGTAGAAGCGGCGGTCCTCGTCGGCGATGGCGGCGAAGGGCGAGGTGTCGCTTTGCGCCACGACCGAGAAGCCCGCCGGGATGGCCGCCACACGGTCGCCGTGGCTCATCCAGACGGTGGAGGCCTGGCCGGGGGCGAGAATGCCTTCGAACAAGGGCGAGGGGTGGTCGAGGCGGATCTCGGCCCGGCCATATTCGCGGTGGCTGGAGGGCTCGACCCGGCCACCCAGCTGGGCGCACATGGTCTGCTCGCCGTAGCAGACGCCCAGGACCGGCACGCCGAGCTCGAACACGCTCGGGGGTGCGCGCGGGCTCTCGGCCTCGTGGGTCGAGGCGGGGCCGCCGGAGAGGATCACGGCCGAGGCGCCGAAGCCGGTGACGAACAGGTCGCCCACGGTGCAGGGGTGGATCTCGCAGTAGACGCGGTGCTCGCGCACGCGGCGCGCGATCAGCTGGGTGTATTGCGAGCCGAAGTCGAGGATCAGGACGCGCTCGGTCATGGGCCCAGCCGGTGAGGGAAGCAGGTGGCGGGGTCTTAGGGCAAAAGCGGGCGGGGTTGAAGCCGCGTGGCGGGGCCCGGCTCGGCATCACCTCGCAGCTGGAAACCACTCGGCATGCGTGTCGGCGGGACGGCCGAAGTAGAGAACGCGACGGCCGGAGAAGGAAACGATGTAGCCGAAAAGTCGCGGCGCGCTGCCTCCCCTCAGTCGAGCCAGGCCAGGAGCTGGCGCGTCACCGCCTCGGGGCGCTCCAGCGGCGCCAGGTGCCCGCAGCGGGGAAGCAGGACCAGCGTGGCGTTCGGGATGGCGTGGGCCATCTCGAGCTGCAGCTCGGGCGGGGTGAGCTGGTCCTCGCGGCCGGCGAGCACGAGCGTGGGGCAGGCGATCGCGCGCAGGTCCGGGCGGCTGTCGGGCCGGCCCATGATCGCGGTCTGCTGGCGCAGGAAGGCGTCCTTGCCGGTGCTCTCGGCCATGCCCTGGACGGTGGCGACGATCGCCGGATCGTCCAGTGCCTCGGCACCGATGAACAAGGGCAGCAGGCGGGGGGCGACACCGAGGAACTCGCCCTTCAGGGCCAGCTCCATCAGGCCGCGGCGGCGTGCCTTGCCCTCGTCGGTGTCGGCGCGCGCCTGGGTGTCGAGGAGTGCGAGGCGGATCACGCGCCCCGGAGCGCGGCGCAGGATCTCGAAGGCGACGTAGCCGCCCATGGACAGGCCGACGAGCGCGAAGCGCGGCGGAGCCTCGTCCAGGATCTGGGCCGCCAAGCCGGGGATGCTGTCGCGGCGGGTGAGGTCGCCGACCATCACGTCGCCGCGCGCCGCCAATGCCGGGAGCTGGCCGGCATAGAGCCGATGGTCGCACAGCAACCCGGGCAGGAGCAGAATCGGGTCGGACATGGTTGCTTCCTCAGCGGATCAGCCGGCTCAGCTCCTTGAACTCGGGCGTCCCGGCGGCGGCGAGCCATTCGAACACCACCATCTCGCTGTCGACGATGGCGATACCCTGGTCGCGCATCCGCTCCAGGCCGAGCATGCGGCGCTCGGCGTGGCGCGAGCCCACCGCATCGGCGACCACGGCCACGTCGCGGCCGGTCGCCTGGAGCCCCAGTGCCGTCTGCAGCACGCAGACATGGGTCTCCATGCCGCACAGCACGACCTGGCGCCGGCCCAGGCCGTCGAGATGGGCCAGGATCGCCGGGTCGGCCGCCGCGGAGAAGGCGGTCTTGGCGAAGACGGCCGCACCCTCCGGCAGGCTCAGGCGCGCGTCGGTGTGGCCGAGCCCTTGCGGGTATTGCTCGCTCGCCGTGACCGGCACCCTCAGCCGGGCGGCGGCGGCCAGCAGGATCCCGGCACGGGCGATGACGGCGCCGCCGTCCAGCACGGCCGGTGCCAGCCGCTCCTGGATGTCGACGATGAACAATACGCAGTCCTTGGCATCGAGCAGCAAGCCCAGTCTCCGTCTCGCTTGTGTTGTTTCGACGACTTCGGTCAGGAATCGCCGCAATCGGCCCCGGCGCGAGGTCTGCGCCGGGCGCCGGCGCGTCGGCGTTCGTTGACAATCTGGACGTGGTCACTACATGGACGCACGACTCAAACGTCTAATCGGTCATTTATCCTTGATCCCAAGTGAAGTTGAAACCCCCGGCTTTTCGGACCTCGGTCTCGACGAGCAGGTTCTGAAGGCTATCGCCGACGCCGGCTATAGCAAGCCGACGCCGATCCAGGCCGGCGCCATCCCGGTGGTCCTGGCGGGCCGCGACGTGATCGGCATCGCCCAGACCGGCACCGGCAAGACGGCATCGTTCGTCCTGCCCATGCTCCATGTCCTCTCCAACGGCCGGGCCCGGGCGCGTATGCCGCGTTCGCTCATCCTGTCGCCCACGCGCGAGCTCGCCACCCAGACCGCCAGCAATTTCGAGATCTACGGCAAGTACCTGAACCTGACCATGGCGCTGCTGATCGGCGGCGTCGGCATGGGCGACCAGGAAAAGGTGCTGGAAAAGGGCGTCGACGTCCTGATCGCCACCCCCGGCCGCCTGCTGGACTGGTTCGACCGTGGCAAGGTGCTCCTGGGCGGCGTCAACATCGTCGTGCTCGACGAGGCCGACCGCATGCTCGACATGGGCTTCATGCCCGACGTCGAGCGCATTCTGAGCCTGCTCACCGGCCGCCGCCAGACCCTGCTGTTCTCGGCCACCATGCCGCCCGGCGTGCGCCGGATCATCGAGCGCTTCCTCAACGATCCGGCGCGGATCGAGGTGACCCGTCCCGCAACCACGGTCGACGCGGTCGACGCGGTCCTGGTCCAGGTACCCGGCGGCGACCTGAAGCGCCGCGCCCTGGTGCGTCTGATCGCCCAGCAGGACGTGGCCAAGGCGATCGTGTTCGCCAACCGCAAGCGCGAGGTGTCGAGCCTCAACCGCTTCCTGCAGGGCATGGGCCTCAACGCCCGCGACATCCACGGCGACCTCGAGCAGCATCACCGTCAGGCGACGCTCGACGCGTTCAAGGCCGGCGAGGTCGACTTCCTGGTCGCGACCGACGTCGCCGCGCGCGGCCTCGACATCTCCGACATGCCGGTCGTGATCAATTTCGACGCGCCCTACAACGCCGACGACTATGTCCACCGCATCGGCCGCACCGGCCGTGCCGGCCGCAGCGGGCGCGCCTTCACCTTCGCCACCACCGAGGATGGCAAGTCGGTGGCCGCGATCGAGAAGCTGATCGGCAAGCCGATCCGGCGCCTCGAGCTCGCAGCCGCCGCCGAAGCCGAGGCGGAGGAGCCGCAGCCGGCGCGGCGGCGCGCGGCCCGCCGGCCCCCGCGCGAGGCGGCCGTGGCCGCTGCCGAGGTGGAGCCGCCGGCAGCTCCACAGCCGGTCGAGGTGCGCGAGCCCGAGCCCGAGCCGACACCCGTCGTGGCGCGGCCGAGCCAGCGTCGCCGGCTGGCCGAGCCCGCTCGTCCGCCGGCCGCGCGCCCGGCACCGCGGCGCGCGCCGCCCAAGTCCGAGCCGGTCGAGCCCGCGGTCGTAGCCTTCGGCGACAACATTCCCCGGTTCCTGCTGCGCCCGGCACCGGTGGCCGCACCGGCCAAGGCCAAGCTCGGCTGATGCAGACCATCTTCGTCATGATCAAGTGCGAGCTGGGGCAGGCCTACGACGTGGCCGACGCCGCCGTGCAGGCGATCGGGCAGGTCTCGGAGGTCTACTCGATCTCCGGCCAGTACGATCTGATCATGAAGTTCCACCTCGACGACGATGTGGACATCGGCCGCTTCGTCACCACCGAGGTGCAGACCCTGCCCGGGGTGAAGGACAGCTTCACCCTGATCACCTTCAAGGCCTTCACCTGAGGCCGGGCCGGTGAGCGGGGCTGCGGGGCGGCTCCGCTATCGCATCCTCGCCCGCGACCGGGTGCATGACGGCTTCTACCGCTTCGACGTCCTGACCCTCGCACACGAACGCTTCCTCGGCGGCTGGACCGGCAATCTGCGGCGCGAGCTCCTGGTGCAGCGACCGGCGGTGGCCGTGCTGCCCTACGATCCGGCCCGCGATCTCGTCGTCCTGGTCGAGCAGTTCCGCACCGGCCGGGTCGATCTCGCGGGCGAGCCCTGGCTGACCGAGGTCGTGGCCGGCCTGATCGAGGAGGGTGAGCCGGCGGACGCCGTGGCGGCCCGTGAGGTGCGCGAGGAGACGGGGCTCGCCATCGGCCGAACCGAACATGTCTGCCGCTACCATGCCAGCCCCGGCGGCACCTCGGAGGAGGTCGACGTGTTCGTGGCCGAGGTCGATGCCGGCGCGGGCGGCGGGGTGTTTGGCGTTGCCCACGAGGATGAGGACATCCGCACCGCGGTTCTGCCGGCGACGGAGGCGTTCGCGATGGTGGCGGACGGGCGGATCATCGCCGCCAACAGCATCATCCCGCTGCTGTGGCTGCAGCTGCACCGCGACCGTCTGCGCGCCGAGTGGCGCCGTGCCGCGGCGTGAGCCGGTTGCGCCCGCACCGCGCAGCCGCTAGCTCCAGACCCAGCGGAACAGAATCGGGCGGTGCGTTCATGGATGCGCGGATCTACCAGCCGGCCAAGCCCGCGACCCAGTCCGGGCGGTTCAAGACCAGATACTGGGTGGTCGAGCACGAGCCCAAGAGCCGCCAGGAGGCCGACCGGCTGATCGGCTGGATCGGGTCCGACGACACCGAGAATCAGCTGCGGCTGCACTTCCCGACCCGCGAGGCCGCCGTCGCCTATTGCGAGAGGCACGGGCTGACCTATTCGGTCACCGAGCCGCACAGCCGCATCGTCCGGCCCAAGTCCTACGCCGACAATTTCATTCGCCGGAACTGAGCCGGCGTCTCGCTCGCGAGCGGGCCGCACTTGAGAGTTGACCGGGCCGGTGTAGCTGCGAGGCAAACCGCGCTGGAGTCGTCGATGCCAACGTTCCTGTCGGCCTATCTCGTTACCCTCGTGCTGTTCGCCGCCATCGACTTCGTCTGGCTGGGCGTGCTCGCCCGCGGCTTCTACGCCGGGCAGCTGGGCGAGCTGCTGGCGCCGCGCCCGGATCTGGTCGCGGCCGCCCTGTTCTACCTGGTCTATGCCGGCGGTCTCGTGCACTTCGCCGTGCTGCCCGGCCTGCGTGCCGGCGGCTGGGCTGCCGCCCTCGGCCAGGGCGCCATCCTTGGCTTCGTCGCCTATGCCACCTACGACCTCAGCAACCTCGCCACGCTGAAGGGTTGGCCGCTGTCGATGACCCTGGTCGATCTGGTGTGGGGCACCGTCCTCAGCGGTGCCGTGGCGGCGGGTGCCTGCCTCGTCCTGGGCTGGCTCGGCCGCAGCTAGGTTGGTCGTGCCAGAAGCTGCTGCTATAAGCGCGCCGGGCACCCGTAGCTCAGCCGGATAGAGCACCCGCCTTCTAAGCGGGATGTCGCAGGTTCGAGTCCTGCCGGGTGCGCCAGCCCGACTGGGCTTCCGGCTCAGGACCGGGCGACGCCCACGTCCGGCGCGGCCACCGGTGGGGTGCAGCGGCGCCGGCGGCGCAGGATGGCCCGTGCGGCCGTGTCCGAGGGACCGCCGGCCGACGGATCGACCTCAGGCTGTGCCACCAGCGCCGTCGCCCGGCCGGCAACGTCCCGGACGGCCGACACGAGGTCGGCGATGCCGCGGTCGATCGCCATGCCCCATGGCGAGTCCGTGCCCAGCTCTCCGCAGGTGATCATCGTGTATGGACTCCAATTCCCTCGCCCAGCCACAACCGACGGTGATGCGTGGGAATCCATCCATCACGGCGCGTCGAAATCGTCACCGCCCGGCCTTAGGCGCCGATTGCGTCCTTCAGTGCAGCAAGGAGGCGCTCGACCTCGCCCACTGTATTGTAGTGAACCATGGAGACCCGCACGACGCCCTGGCGCTCGGCCAAGCCCAAATTCTCGATCAGGCGCCGGGCGTAGAAGTCGCCATAGCGGATCCCGACCAGGGCCGGATCGACCGCCGCCACGATCTCGGCCGATGACCGGCCTTCGACCACGAAGCTGATCGTAGGCACGCGCAGCGCCCGGTCGGCCTCGCGCCGACCGATGATCCGGACGTCGTTGCGCGCGCCCAGCCAGGCCAGCAGCGGTGCCGCGAGCGCCTCCTCATGGATCGAGATCAGCTCGAATGCGTCGGCGTCGTGGTGCGCCGCCAGTGCCGCCAGATAGTCCGGGATGCCGGCGCAGCCCCAGGCCAGCTCGTAGTTCACGTTGCCGGGCTGGAGCTTGTAGGGGACCCGGCCGCGGCCGATGAAATCGTGGTTGAGGCTGTCGAGCTCCACGAGGCGCTCGTGACGGCCCCAGAGCACGGCCTGATGCGGCCCGTAAGTCTTGTAGAAGCTGTAGACGTACCAGTCGCAGCCCAGGGCCCGGACGTCGATCGCCCGGTGTGGGGCGAGGGCGACGCCGTCGACGCACAGCTCGGCCCCGGCGGCATGGACGCGCCGGGCGATTTCGGCCACGGGCATGATCGTGCCCAGCACGTTCGAGCAGTGCGTGACACAGACGAGGCGCGTGCGCGGGCCGAGCAGGGCGTCGAGGTCCGCAAGCTCCAGCTCGAGGCTCACTGGGTCGATGCGCCATTGCCGGATTGTGACGCCGATCTGCTCGAGCGCCCGCCACGGGCCGATGTTGGATTCATGGTCCACGTCGGTGACCACGATCTCATCGCCCGGCCGGAAGGACGAGGCCATGGCGCGGGCCAGCTGCTGCAGGAGGAAGGTGGTCGAGCCGCCGATCACCACCTCCTCGGGGCGCGAAGCGCCGATCATGGTGGCGATGCGCGCCGTCGCGTCGGCGACCTTGCGCGTGGCCTCCGCCGAGGGGCCGTAGCTGGCGCCATGCTGGACCGGCGTGGTCAGGAGGAAATCGCGGACCCGGTCGGCGACGCCGGCCAGCACGTGGCTGCCGCCGGCATTGTCCATGAACGCCCATGGGCTCGCGAGGCCGGGGAAGTGCCCACGCACGAAGTCGAGGTCGAGGGGCATGGCGGATCCTTGGCGGGCGTCAGCGCCGGGCGGCGGCGTGGCGGCGCTCGAGATGCGCCACGATCCGGACCAGCGGCAGGAGGATCAGGAGGTAGATGAGCGCCGCCCCGATCAGCGGCGACGGGTTGGCGGCGAGCGCCTGGGCCTGGGTCGCCTGCTTGAGCAGGTCCGGCAGGGCCACGACCGAGGCCAGGGCCGTGTCCTTGATGATGTTGATGGCGTTGCCGGTCAGCGGCGGCACGATGATCCGCACCGCCTGCGGCAGCACGACGAGGCGGAAGGTCAGCCACCAGGACAGGCCCAGCGCGCGCGACGCGTCGATCTGGCCCGACGGGATGGCCTCGATGCCGGCGCGGAAGATCTCGGCCGAGTAGGCGGCGGCAACCAGCGAGATGGCGGTGGTGGCGGCGGCGAAGGGCGAGAGGCGGATGCCCAGGAAGGGCAGGGCGTAGTAGATGACGATCAGCAGCACGAGCAGCGGGATGGCGCGGAACACGTCGATGTAGGCCGCGGCCACCATCCGCGCCCAGCGCCGGGCGTAGACGCGGACCACGGCCAGTCCCAATCCGCCCGAGGTGCCGAGCAGGATGCTGGCCAAGCCCAGGAGCAGGGTGACCCAGAGGCCGCTCAGGACGAGCGGCATGGTCTCGGCGAGCACACGGAGGTTGAAGAAGGTTTCGATCATGCGCGGTGCCCATCGCGCCGGATCGGTTCAAGGAACCGGCCGGGCTCCAGGTCAGGAGGCCTTGGGCATGTCCGCCGGCTGCACCGTGGTCGTGGACTCGTCCGCCTTGGCGCCGAACCACTTCTCGTGCAGGCCGGCGATGAAGCCCTCCTTCTTCAGCTCGCCCAGGATCGCGTTGACCTCGCCGGCCAGGGGCGCGTCCTTGGCGAACATGATCGAGTATTTCTCGCCGGTCGGGATCCGCTCGACCACCGCGAAGGCCGGCTTGTCCTTGGTGTAGTAGAGGAGCGCCGGGATGTCGCTGATGTAGCCGTCGATCCGCCCGGCCTGGAGGTCGAGCATGGCGGGAGCCAGGCCCTCGAAGCGGCGGATGTCGGCGAAGCCGTATTCGGCCTGGTGCGCGGTGGCCCAGATGTCGCCGGTCGAGCCGGTGTCCACGGCCACGATCTTGCCCTTCATCCCGGCCAGGCCCTCGATGCCGCTGGCGCTGGTGACGGTCAGCGACTGGTCGCTGTCATAGTAGGGCTGGGCGAAGGACACCGACTGGAGGCGCTTGGGCGTGATGGTGATCGAGGACACCGCGGCGTCGATCTGGCCCGACTGCACGGCGGCGAACAGACCCTGGAACGGGATGTTGACCACCTCGACCGTCTTGCCCAGCCGCTTGGCGACCTCGTTGATCAGGTCGATCTCGAAGCCGACGAACTCGCCGGAAGCGTCCTGGAACTCCCACGGCACGTTGCCGATGTTCGCCCCCACCTTGAGGTCGGCGGCGAGGACGCCGCCCGCATTGGCGGCGAGGAGAAGTGCCATCGCACCGCCCAGGAGGCCACGTCGACCGAGAGCTGCCAATCCCATGTTCTGTTCCCTTTGAGGCAGACCGCCTGGGCGATCCCGACCAGCCCGGTCTAGCAGGTCGGCTCCGGCGCGTCCGGCGCAAATCTTTCTTGCCGCCGGTCGGGATTAGGGCGGCGCCTCGGGCGTATACCGGGCATGAGCGAGCCTTCGGCAACCGCATTCGACGTCGAGCCCCATCTGGGCGTGCTGCGCCGCTACGCGCTGGTGCTGACCCGCGATGGCGACCGTGCGGAGGACCTGGTGCAGGAGGCGCTCATGCGGGCGCTCGCGGGCGCGGCGACCTGGCGGTCCGGGTTGGCTCTCCGGCCCTGGCTGCTGTCGATCGTCCACAACACGCATGTTTCGCGGCGCCGCCGCGCATTGGTCGAGCACGCCGGTGCCAAGGAACTGGCCGCCGCCGCCGTGCCGGCGGCCCCGCCGAGCCAATATGGGCGGGTGGAGCTGGGTCAGACCATGCGGGCGCTGCTCGGCCTGCCCGAGGACCAGCGCGAGGTCATCGTCCTCGTGGCGATCGACGGACTTTCCTACAAGGAGGCGGCCGAAATCCTGGGCCTGCCCATGGGCACCTTGATGTCGCGTCTGGCCCGGGCGCGCGAAGCGTTGCGCCGGGCGGTGGCCGGTGGCGGCGAATCCGGCGAACGACCCGCGCTGCGGGTGGTGAGGTGAACATGAACGCACCCTTGGGTGACGGCGAGCTCCAGGCCTATGTCGATGGCCAGCTCGACATGCAAGGCCGGATCGAGGTCGAGCGGTGGCTGCAGTCCCATCCCCAGGATGCGGCCGAGATCATGGAGAGCCTGCGCCTGCGCGACGAGGTCCGGCTGTTCCTGGCCGACGAGGGCTGGGACCCGCCGGCGGCGACGGTGGCGCGGGCGCGGGCGCTGACCCGGCGGCTGGTCGCGCGTCGGACCGGCTTGCGGCTGCGGCGCGCGCTGGCCGCGGCGGTGCTGATCGGGGCCGGCTGGTTCGCGCACGCCGAACTCGGCCTGTTCGTCGATCCGGTGGCCGCAGCGCATCCGGTGCCGGCCTTCGCCGCCGAGGCGGCGCGGTCGCTGGACACGCTGCCGGCGCGGCTCGGGGTGGCGGAATCCGGCGCCGCTCCACACGGACCCGAGGCCCCGCGCACCGGCGGCGAGGTGCCGGTGCCGCCGCTCGGCGGAACGCTGCGGCTGGTGGGCTCCGATCTCGTGGCCTGGCGGGGCGGCAATGCGCTGGTCGCGCTCTACCGCACGGCCGCGGGCGAGCCCATCACCCTGTTCGCCGGCGAGGCCGCCGACTTCGATGTGCTCTGGCCGCGCAGTGCGACGGTCCAGGGCCACACCACGGTCTTCTGGCAGACCGGCCCCTACGCCTACGCGCTGAGCGGCGGCGTCGACGAGGCCGCGCTGCTCGAACTCGCCCGCGAGGCCGGCTTCCGGCCGTGGGCGTCCTTCATCGGCACCTCACCAACCCACGGAGCACCCCATGGCTGAACCTTTGGCCCGTTCCTACTCGACCGCGCGCTGGACGTCGCAGGCCGAGTTCGACGAAGGCCTGCGGCGTCACATGCTGCAGGTCTACAACTACATGATGCTGGGCCTCGCGCTGACCGGCATCGTGGCCTATGTCGTGGGCTCCACGCCCGCCCTCTACATGCCGATCTTCGGCACGCCGCTGAAGTGGGTGGTGATGCTGGCGCCGCTGGCGTTCGTGTTCTTCTTCACCTTCCGCATCCAATCCATGTCCGCCAGCACCGCACAGATGACCTTCTGGGCCTTCTGCGCGGTCATGGGCCTGTCGATGGCCGCGATCTTCCTCGTCTTCACCGGGGCCAGCATCGCGCGCGTCTTCTTCATCAGCGCCGGCATGTTCGGTGCCGCCAGCCTCTACGGCTATACGACCAAGGCCGACCTCACCAGGATGGGCTCGTTCCTGTTCATGGGCCTGATCGGCATCATCATCGCCAGCCTGGTGAACATCTTCGTCGGCTCCTCGGCGATCCAGTTCGCGGTCTCGGTGATCGGCGTGATCGTGTTCACCGGCCTCGCCGCCTACGACACGCAGATGATCAAGGAGAACTACGCCGAGAACGCCGGCGTGGAGGCCAACAGCAAGCTTGCCGTGTTCGGCGCGCTGTCGCTCTATCTGAGCTTCATCAACCTGTTCCAGATGCTGCTGCAGCTGTTCGGGGTCGCCCGCGAGGAGTAGCCGTTCGAAGCAGCGGCCCGGGCGTCTGCGGCGGCCGGGCCGCGTCTCACCGTTCGGCGACCAGCCGCAACCGGGTCACGGCACCCGCCACGACCTCGATCACCACCGTCGCCAGCTCCTGGGCTCCGGCCTTCACCGTCAGCCGGTAACGGCCGGGTGCCAGCGGCCAGGTGAATTCGCCCCGCGCGTCGCTCAGGATGGCGATGTCGGGAACCGGACGACGCGGCTCGTCCAGCGAAATCGCGTCGACCCGCGCCCCGGCCACCGGTGCGCCGCCGCGATCGGTCACCATCCCGCTTACCCCTTGCGCGATCCGGCCGGGTGTTCCCGGCTGCTCGGTGGACGCGGTCGGCTGGTTCGGATCGGCCCGTTCCTCCTCGGCCAGAGCCGTGGTGCTCGCCATGACGGTCCCCAGCAACAGCGCTCGCGCGATCCCTGAACGTCGCATTCTGTGTCTCGCCAATCTGCATGGTTCATGCGGTGGGGCCGGCCGGTCCGGCCGGCCCCTTCGCTCCATCCGGCCGCTCAGGGCGCGTTGCGCCAGGCCGTCAGATTGTCGAACACGGCTTTGATGATCCTGGTGCCGTGATTGTTGGTGCTGAAGGGCGGGAGGCCATAGGTGCCGTAGGCGTGGACCGCCATCGAGCACAGGCCGCAGCCGGCGCGATTGTAGTAGACCGGCGCGCCGCTGACGCCCCCGACCGTGTCGTTCTGGTAGAAGACCCGCCTGGTCTGGGTCACGCGCACCAGATCGTCGCTGCGCCACTGGGTCAGGGGCTTGTCGCCGGGATAGCCGCTGACGATCGTGGGCAGTCCGGTGAGGGAGGACGAGGTCCAGAAGAAGCCGTACCAGCCTGTCATGTTGCCGACCGAGCAGCGGAGCTTGATCGCGCCGTAATCGTACTGGTCGTTGCCGTTGACGGTCCAGCCGCGGACGCTCGCGGTCCAGCGGGCGGTGCACGAGCCGTAGGGGCTGCTGGTGCCGTTGCGCCCGGGGTAGATGCTGTAGCTGCCGACCGGGTAGAACGAGCCGCCACCGCCCGGATGGACGCAGTGCCCGGCGGTCACCACCGTGTCCTTGCCGATCAGCCAGCCCGTGCAGCGCCCGGCCGAGAAGGTGATCAGCACCGTGGCGCGAGCGGGAAAGCCGGTGGTGGGATTGACGCGCATGCGGTTGTCGGCGCCGATGACCGATTCGATGCCTTTCGGTCCGTCGACCGCCTGCAGGGCCATGAGCGCGCCCAATTCGCTGCGCGATTCACGGCCGCTCTTTCGTTCCGCCAGGGCGTCGAGCGCGCCGGCGAATTCCGCCGCGCCCGCGAAGGATGGTGAGTAGGTGCGGCGCACCTTGGCGGCGGCGATCTCGCGGCCGTTGCTGGTGACAGCCGTATCGGGACCGACGCGGCCGGCGCTCCGCGCCTCACTTGCCGCGCCCGCGATGCATGCAATCAGCGAAGCGGTCGCGATCGTGTGCAGTAATGTCGGATGCTTGTTCATGATGAGACGTCCCTCTCGAAGCCGGCCTGGTACCAGCTTGCTCGTCAGTGATTGACGCCGAGAGCATGATTGTTTTGATTGTTGATCCAGGTAATCTAATCCTCAGATGGAATCTGTGTCCTTTCTCACAGGATGCCGCCCTTGATTGAAAGGTCCACGGGCCGCTCGCTTCGCGGCGGACGGAAACCGGACGCAAGTTGTCGCCGGCTACCTGCTCAGCGTGCGCTGCGCCAGGCATTGAGATTGTCGAACACCGCCTTGGTGATGCGGGTGCCGTGATTGTTGGTGCTGAACGGTGGCCGGTCGTAGATGCCGTAGGCGTGGACCGCCATCGAGCACAGGCCGCAACCGGCGCGGTTGTAGTAGACGGGCGCGCCGCTGACCCCGCCGACCGTGTCGTTCTGGTAGAAGACGCGGCGGCTCTGCGTGACCCGCACCAGATCGTCGCTGCGCCACTGGGTCAGGGGCTTGTCCCCCGGATAGCCGCTGACGATCGTGGGCAGACCGGTCAGGGACGCCCGGGTCCAGAAGTAGCCGTACCAGCCGGTGGTGTTGCCGATGGTGCAGTTGAGCTTGATCGCACCGTAGTCGAAATCGTCCTTCCCCTCGACGGTCCAGCCGCGGACGCTTGCGGTCCAGCGTGCCGTGCACGAGCCGTAGGGATTGGCGCTGCCGTTGCGGCCCGGGAATATCTTGTAGCTTCGGACGGGGTAGAACGACCCGCCGTCACCGGGATGCACGCAGTGGCCGGCGGTGACCACGGTATCCTTGCCGATCAACCAGCCAGTGCAGCGCCCGGCTGAGAAGGTCACGAGCACGGTCGCCCGCGCGGGGAAATCGGTGGTTTTCCCGACCCGCTTGCGGCTGTCGGGGCCGATGATCGATTCGATGCCGAGCGGGCCCTGCATGGCTGGAAGCGCCAGCCTGGACTGGAGTTCGCCGGCCGTATCGCGGCCGCTCGCCCCGTTGGCGCGCGTGCTCGACAACAGCCCCAGCTCGATCGCACCGGCCGCCGCCGGCCAGTAGCTGCGGCTGGAGGCGACGTTCGGGATCGAGCGCCCGTTGCTGGCGGTTCGCGCGTCGCGATTTGCCGTGGCCGCACCGTACGCCGCGCCGGTCTGAACCCCGGCGAGCGTCAACAACGCCGCTAGGCAGATGAGCGGGCGGGTGCGCTGAACCTTGATCGTCATGGCTGTCTCCTCCCGGCCGGGCTCTCGCACTCCCGTCGGTCTGTTCTCGAGGCGCAATCGGGCGCCGGCATATGGACCTCGGCGGTTGCTGGCAAGCCTTGTGGGAAAGCTCACCGACACAGCGTTTCGGAAAAGTCATTTGATGCCGCTCGGGTGTAGAGAGCGGGACAGGTCCGTCAACCCGGGCGGGAAGTCTTGCTGCTATGCCTGGTCCACCAGGGGCACGTCCTGGCCCTGCCGCCGCCGCTTGGAGGACGCGCGAAGTGATCGAAGGGCAGAGTTCCACGTAACGCATGGTCATTCGCTGTAATCGGCAGTATTTGCCGAAAGCAAAGGAGAAAGCGCCATGATAGCCATTCATCCATGTTCCAGATGTTCGGTTGCGCTGATTGCCGGCTTACTTCTGGCAGGCCTATCGGTTCCAGTCGCGGCGACCGAGCGAAGGGCGGCAGCGACCGTCAGGCTGCTGGCGGGACCAGCAGGTCCCGAATCCTACGTGCGCCCGGTGGTACCCGCGCGCCCACGTCCGGAGGCTGCCACCTTCATCGTCACCTACAGCGGCTTCAGCCCCGCTGCGCGGGCCGCCTTCCAGCGCGCGGTCGACATCTGGGCGGCGGAGTTGAGCTCCACGGTGCCGATCACGATCGACGCCCGGTACACCCCACTCGGCACCGGGGTCCTGGGTTCGGCCGGGCCGAGCTTCATCTGGCGCGACTTCGCCGGAGCGCCTCGACCCGACACCTGGTACGTCGACGCTCTGGCGAACCGGGCTCGCGGGGCGCAGCTGGACGCAGGACCCGACATCCTGGCCGACTTCAGCAGCGTCTTTCCCAACTGGCATTTCGGGCGGCGCCGGGCCCCGGCGGGCAAGTACGACTTCACCACCGTGGTCCTGCACGAGATCGGCCACGGTCTGGGCGTGCTCGGCGGAGCCGCGGTAAGTGCCGCCGACCGCGGCTTCGTCCTGATCGACGGCGCGCCCATCGTCTATTCACGCTTCGTCGAAAACGGCGGTGGCAAGGCGATCCTGAACTTTGCCGAGAACTCCGAGGCGCTGTCGGCGCAGCTGCGCCGCGGCAAGCTGTTCTTCGACAGTCCGCAGGTGCGCTCGGCCAACGGCAATCTGCGCGCCAAGCTGTTCGCGCCGTCGGTGTTCCAGCCGGGCAGCAGCTACTCGCACCTGGACGAGGCGGCCTATCTGCGCGGCAACCCGAACTCGCTGATGACCCCGCAGCTCGGCTTGGCCGAAACCATCCGCAGCCCCGGTCCGATTATTCTCGCCATGCTGCGCACGATGGGCTGGTAGGGCGGCACCTTTTCAGTAGACGTCCTGCCCACCGTTCACCGGGATCTCTGCCCCGGTGATGTAGGACGCCTCCTCGCTGCAGAGGTAGAAGATCGCGGCCGCCACCTCGTTGGGCGAGCCCAGGCGCTTGAGGGGGATGCGCTCGACGATCGCGTCCGTGCCGGGCGAGAGGATGGCGGTGTTGATCTCGCCCGGGCAGACGGCGTTGGCGCGGATGCCGAGATGGGCGAGGTCGGCCGCGAGCTCGCGGGTGAGGCCGGTCAGCGCCGCCTTCGAAGTGCTGTAGGCACTGCCGGCGAACGGGTGGACGCGGTGGCCGGCGATCGAGGTGAGATTGACGATCGAGCCGCCGGTCTCGGCCAGCAGCGGCGCGCAGGCGCGGCTGAAATAGACCGGGGCGAAGAAATTGATGGCGAAGGTCTGCATCCAGACCGCCATGTCGCTGTCCACGCAGCCCAGCCGCTTGCCGCCTTCGCCCTTGGGCGAGTAGCCGGCATTGTTGACCAGCGCGTGCAGGCGCTGTCCGCCCAGGATGTTGTGGAGCCGCTCCACCGTGCCGGGAAGCTGGTGGGTCAGCTCGAGGTCGACCGTGATGTGCTCGTGCCGCTCGTCGCGCGGGCATTCGGGCGGGACCTCGTCGCGCGAGCAGGTGATCGCGCGCCAGCCGCGCTGGACGAAGTAGTTGGCGGTGGCGTGGCCGATGCCACGGCTGGCACCGGTGATGAACACCGTCTTGCGCTCGCTCATGTTGGGCTCCCGCGGCGGACACGACGAACCTAGCACAAGCGGCGCCAGGATCACGCGTTCGTTGCGGGCCGGTAGGTGCCGAAGCTCCAGACATGGCCCTCCGGGTCGCGGCAGCTGTATTCGCGCGCGCCGTAGGGCGTTTCCTCGGGCGGGCGGAACACGTCCGCACCGGCCGCGGCGGCGCGGGCGTGGTGCCGATCCACCTCGTCCACCTGGACGTAGAGGGACTGGCTGACGGCACCAACCTCCTTCGGGCTGCTGGCACCGTAGGCATCGGGCCTGGCCGTGCTGACCATGATCACCCCCTGGTCGAGCGCGAGCTCGGCATGGCCGATCGTCCCGTCCGGGCCCGGATGCACCGCCAGCGGCCGAAACCCGAAGGCGCGCTCCAGCCAGGCGATCGCGGCCGGGGCGTCGCGGTAGCGCAAGGCGGGAAAGATGGTTTGAGTCATGGCGTCCTCACCTCCTGCACCGTCCAGGCTACTGTCAGAAGGACGGCCTGCGTCTTGCGCCGCGATCACGGTGCCAGGCGCTCGACCTTCCAGTCCGATCCGTCGCGGCGGTAGCGCAGCCGGTCGTGCAGGCGGCTGGGCCGGCCCTGCCAGAACTCGAACTCGCTCGGGTATAGCCGGTAGCCGCCCCAGTGCTTCGGCCGCGGCACGTCCTCCGGATGGCGCGTGGTCAGCTCGGCGACCCGGGTCTCCAGCGTCTCGCGTCCCGGGATGACGCGACTTTGCGGCGAGGCCAGCGCGCCGATGCGGCTGCCGTGCGGCCGACTGGCGAAGTAGGCGTCCGCCTCGCTCTCGTCGACGCCCTCGACCGTGCCCTCGATCCGCACCTGCCGGTGCAGCCGGTCCCACCAGAACAGGAGCGAGGCGCGCGGATTGGCGGCGAGCTCCAGGGCCTTGCGGCTCTCCAGGTTGGTGAAGAACACGAAGCCGGACCGATCGAAGCCCTTGAGCAGGACCATGCGCGCGCTCGGCAGCCCGTCCGCGCTCGCCGTCGCCAGCGTCATGGCGTTGGGCTCGAACAGCTCCCCGGCGAGCGCCGCCTCGAACCAAGCGGCGAACTGCGTCATCGGGTCGGCGGCCGCGTCGGCTTCGAGGAGCAGGTCTCGGTCATAGTTGCGGCGCAGATCGGCCGGACTCGGGCTCATTGCAACTCCGTGGGCATGACGCACCGATCAGATAACCATGGCGGCGGGCGCTGTCGAGCCGCCACCCTTGCGCGAAGCCCGCGCGCAGGCTTTGAAGGGAGCCATGCAGGACGGCATCCTCTCGATCCAGTCGGCCGTGGCCTACGGCCATGTCGGCAACAGCGCCGCGGTCTTCCCGCTGCAGCGGCTCGGATACGAGGTCTGGCCGGTCAACACGGTCCTGTTCAGCAACCATACCGGCTACGGCGCCTGGCGCGGCCGGGTCGTGGGCCTGGATTGGGTCGAGGAGATCATCGAGGGCATCGCCGAGCGCGGCGTGATCCCGCACATCCGCGCCGTGCTCTCCGGCTATCTGGGCGACCCGACCCTGGGCGAGGCGGTGCTGCGGGTGGTCGAGCGGGTGCGGGCCGAGCGCCCGGACATGCTCTATGCCTGCGACCCCGTCATGGGGGACGAGGGCAGGGGCTTCTTCGTCCGGCCGGGCATCCCCGAGTTCTTCCGCGACCGCGCCGTCCCGGCTGCGGACATCGTCACCCCCAACCAGTTCGAGCTCGCCTGGCTGGCCGGACAGGAGATACGCGGCGTGGACCAGGTCCTGGCCGCCGCTGCCGCCGTGCGCGCGACCGGCCCGCGCATCGTGGTCTGCACCAGCCTCGAGCTGCCCGAGGCCGACGAGCTCGGGATCCTGGCTCACGCGGCCGGCGAGAGCTGGCTGTGCCGTACGCCGCGCCTGCCCGTCACGCTGAACGGCACGGGCGACGCTTTCACCGCGCTGTTCCTCGGCTCCTGGCTGAGAACCGGCAGGCTCGACGCGACTCTGGAGCACGCGGTGGCGGCCATGTACGCGCTGGTCGAAGCCACCTGGCGCGCGGGCTCACGCGAGCTGGAGCTGATCGCGGCGCAGGACGGCCTGCTGGCACCCGAACGTGTCTTCCAAGCGGTGAGGATCGGCTGAGCGCAGCCCGGCGGTGCCGGAGGCAACGGGTGCGGCCGGCGACAAACGAGCCATTTCGACGCGGAATTGACGTTGGTCAATGCGCGGGTGCCTGCCGTTGCCCATGGTGCGATCAGCGCCTCACTCCCGGAGACGGCGCGAGGAAGGCAGGGCGAGATGGATCGAACCGTCCCTGGGGACTCCCGGGTCGACACCGAGACCCGCGACGATGTCGACCTCGTGCTGGAGACGGCCGCGGTCGACCGGGCACCGGCAACGGTGTCCTTCAAGCCCGCCGGTCGCGACAGCGAGAGCAAGCGTGCACCGGGTGCCCGCTCCCGCCGGCTACGCGACGATCGTAGCGGTCCGCTGCGCAAGCTCGACATCACGAGCTATGTCGAGCTGATCACGCCCTTGCATGTCGAGCTGCTCAAGCTGCAGAACCACGTCAAGGCCAGCGGGCGGAAGGTCATCGCGATCTTCGAGGGGCGCGACGCCGCCGGCAAGGGCGGCACCATCAAGCGCTTCATCGAGCACCTGAATCCTCGCGGCGCGCGGGTGGTGGCGCTCAACCGGCCGTCCGACGAGGAGCGGTCGCAATGGTACTTCCAGCGCTACGCGGCCCATCTGCCCTCGGCCGGTGAAATGGTGTTCTTCGACCGCAGTTGGTACAACCGGGCCATGGTCGAGCGGGTGATGGGCTTTTGCACCTACGAGCAGGTGCGGGAGTTCCTGCGCTCGGTGCCCGAGTTCGAGCGGATGCTCACCCGCGCCGACATCAAGCTGCACAAATTCTACTTCTCGGTCTCCAAGACCGAGCAGGCTCGCCGTTTCCAGGAGCGGCTGCAGGATCCGCTCAAGCAGTGGAAGCTCTCGCCCGTCGACATGGAATGCCAGGAACGCTGGGAGGCCTACACCAAGGCCAAGCAGGACATGTTCTTCTACACCTCGACGCCCGAGGCGCCGTGGGCGATCGTCAAGTCGGACGACAAGAAGCGGGCGCGGCTCAACGCGATCCGCTACTTCCTCTCCGGGTTCGACTATCCCGACAAGAACGACGCGGTCCTGGCCTGGGACCGGCGGATCATCCGCTCGGTCGAGCAGGAGCTGCATAGCGAGGATTGAGGCGCGGGCTCAGCTGCTGGCGTCGAGCCGGATCACCACGGGCTTGCGGTCGCGGACGGCGAGCGCGATTCGGCCCTGCTTGAGGGCCAGCGCATCGTCGCCGAAGATCTCGCGCCGCCAGCCCTGCAGCGCCGGCACGTCGGCGGCGTCGTCGGCCGCGATCGCCTCGAGGTCGGCGGTGTTCGCGAGCAGCCGCTGCGCCACGTCCGATTCCTCGCTGCGGTACTTCAGCAGGACGCGCAGCAGGTCCACGGTCGGCCCGATCCCGCGCGGCAGCACGACCTGCTCCGGCACGGCCGGCAGGGCGCTCTTGGGCAGCGCCATGGCACCGCGGATCGCCGCCACCACGCCCGCCACGCTCTCGCGGTCGAGGCTCACCCGCTCCAGCGCCTTGAGTTCCTCGACCGATTGCGGCCGATTGGCCGCCACCTCCATCAAGAGATCGTCGCGGATGATCCGTGCGCGCGGCAGATCGCGGCGCTGCGCCTCGCGCTCGCGCCAGGCGGCCAGCGCCTGGACGATCGCGATGAAGCGGGTGTCGCGCGAGCGTAGCTTGAGCCGCCGCCAGGCCTCCTCGGGCGGCTGGTTGTACAGCCTGGGGTCGAGCAGCGCCCGCAGCTCCTCCGCGACCCAGCCCATGCGGCCGGCACTCTCGATGCGGGCGGCGAGCTTGTCGTAGATCACGCGCAGGTGGGTGACATCGCCCAACGCGTAGTGGATCTGCGCCTCCGACAGCGGCCGCCGCGCCCAGTCGGTAAAGCGCGAGCTCTTGTCCAGGTGGGCGCCGGCGAGCTTGCCCACCAGCGTGTCGTACGCCACCTCCTCGCCGAAGCCGCACACCATGGCCGCGACCTGGGTGTCGAAGAACGGGGCCGGCAGCTGCCCCAGATGGTAGAAGATCTCCAGGTCCTGGCGCGCGGCGTGCATGACCTTGAGCACGGCCGGGTCGGCGAGCACGGCCAGCAGCGGGGCGAGGTCCAGGCCCGGCGCCAGCGGGTCGATCGCCACCGCCTCGTCGGCCCCCGCCACCTGCACCAGGCAGAGCTTGGGGTAGTAGGTGCGGTCGCGCATGAACTCGGTGTCCATGGCGACGAATTGCTCGCCGCGCATGCGGTCGCAGAAGGCGACGAGACTGTCCTGGTCGGTGATCAGCGTCATGACGGGGGCAATATCTCCTGGCCAGCGCCCAGCTTGACACCATCCGGGCACTCGTGCCCTGTGCGCGCCGGTCCGGCCCGGGGGGTCGGCAGGCGGTGGTCAGCTACGGGAACCGGCATGCATCCTTATCGTACGCATCGCTGCGGCGATCTGCGCAAAGGCGACGTGGGCAGCGAGGCGCGTCTCAGCGGTTGGGTACACCGGAAGCGTGATCACGGCCAGCTACTCTTCATCGATCTGCGCGATCACGCCGGGCTGACGCAGCTCGTGTTCCAACCGGGCACCGCGCCGTTCGCGGCTGCCGAAGCGGTCCGGGTCGAAAGCGTGATCACGGTGACGGGACGGGTCGTCGCCCGAACCCCCGACACGGTCAATGCCGCGCTGCCGACCGGGGAGGTCGAGCTCGTCGTCGACACCTACGTCCTCGATTCCCCGGCCGAGGCGCTGCCGCTGCAGGTGAACAGCGAGCGGGACTATCCCGAGGAGACGCGGCTCAGATACCGGTTCCTCGACCTGCGCCGGGAGAAGATGCAGAAGAACATCGTGCTCCGCTCGCGGATCATCGCCAGCATCCGCCGGCGCATGACCGAACAGGGCTTCACCGAGTACCAGACGCCGATCCTGACCGCCTCCTCGCCGGAAGGTGCCCGCGACTTCCTGGTGCCGTCGCGGCTGCATCCGGGCAGGTTCTACGCCCTGCCGCAGGCGCCGCAGCAGTACAAGCAGCTCTACATGATCTCCGGCTTCGACCGGTATTTCCAGATCGCACCCTGCTTCCGCGACGAGGACGCGCGCGCCGACCGCAGCCCCGGCGAATTCTACCAGCTCGACATCGAGATGAGCTTCGTGACGCAGGAGGACGTGTTCGCGGCGGTCGAGCCGGTGATGCACGGCCTGTTCGCCGAGTTCTCGGACTGGGAGGTGACGCCGACCCCGTTCCCGCGGATCACCTTTGCCGACGCGCTGCTGCGCTACGGCACCGACAAGCCCGACCTGCGCAACCCGGTGGCGATCGCCGACGTCACCGAGGCGTTCCGCGGCTCGGGGTTCAAGGTGTTCGCCGGTGCGATCGAGCAGGGGGCGGTGGTGCGTGCGGTGCCCGCGCCGGGTGCGGTCGGCCGGCCGCGCAGCTTCTTCGACCAGATGGTGGCGTTCGCCCAGAGCCAGGGCGCTCCGGGACTGGGCTGGGTGAGCCTGGGCGAGGGCGAGGCCAAGGGGCCGATCGCCAAGTTCCTCGATCCGGGCCGGCTGGTGGCGTTACGCGCGGCCG
Organism: uncultured Alphaproteobacteria bacterium; assembly: GCA_963720725.1. Classification (GTDB taxonomy): domain Bacteria; phylum Pseudomonadota; class Alphaproteobacteria; order Geminicoccales; family Geminicoccaceae; genus Benzoatithermus. Next base: position 106,344 of record CAVRGN010000011.1, on the reverse strand, counting down.
CGGGACTGAGCGATGGCGATGCGGTGTTCTTCGTCTGCGACCAGGCCGGGCCGGCGGCCAAGCTGGCCGGCCTGGTGCGCACCCGCGTCGGCGAGGAGCTCGGCCTGATCGCGCAGAACTGCTACCGCTTCTGCTGGATCGTCGACTTCCCGATGTACGAGTGGGACGAGGAAGCCAAGGCGGTGACCTTCTCGCACAACCCCTTCTCCATGCCGCAAGGGGGCATGGCGGCGCTGGAGGGGCAGGATCCGCTGACCGTCCTGGCGTTCCAGTACGACATCGTCTGCAACGGCATCGAGCTGAGCTCGGGGGCGATCCGCAACCATCGCCCGGACATCATGGCCAAGGCGTTCGCACTCGCGGGCTATGGGCAGGAGGTCCTGGAGGAGCGGTTCGGCGGCATGTACCGGGCACTGCAGTATGGCGCGCCGCCGCATGGCGGCATCGCACCCGGCGTCGACCGGATCGTGATGCTGCTCGCCGACACGCCCAATCTGCGCGAGGTGACGGCCTTCCCGCTGTCGCAGCGGGCGGAGGAACTTCTGCTGGGCGCGCCGGGGACGGTCGGCGAGCGGCAGCTGAAGGAACTGAACATCCAGCTTTCGCTGGCGGCGCGCGAAAGGTTGCGCGAGGAGGCTGAGCGGATGGCGGGGCCGAAGGACGAAGGCGGCCAGGGCTAGGCGCCTCCGCCCGCTTTCAGCTCGCCTGGCGGTGACTGTCGGCCATGATCGCGCGCAGGTCCTCGGCGGCGCGCTCGAGGAACACCAGGATGCGGGCGTCGCCATAGTCGTAGAACACGTCGCCGGGATCGGTGACCGTCTGCGAGCGGAAGCGGGTGACCGCCATGTCGAGCACCGCCTGGATCCCGTCCAGCGAGCGCGCAGGCGTGGTCAGCAGCAGGTTCTCGAGCTCCTCGATCTGCTGGTCGAGACCTTCCAGCTCGTGCTCGACATCGTCCAGCCCCGCCTGCTTCTCGGCCTCGGAGAGATCGGTCATCAGGCCCTGGATCTCGCTCGCGGTCAGGCCGACCAGCTGCAGCGGCGCCAACGCCCACTGCGGCAGACTGCCGCGCAGCCGATCCTGCCGATCGACCAAGGCCTCGCGGCGACGCCGAACCTCGCTGATACGCCGGATCAGCAGGGTGGTGTTCGCGATCACCGTCATATTTCTCTCCGTCCGCAATCCACAGCCCCTGGACACAACACCTTCCGTGGGAAGCAGGCTGACCAAGCGGCCGTCACTCGGAAGAATCGATGCGCCGCGATCACTAATGCGGAAGCTTGAAAGTCTGTCAACATTTGTTTGTTCGGATTACTTAGTGATTATCTTTGCTAAAAATTTGAATCAATTTTAGGGAAATCCATTGCTCAAGAACTTGTCTAAAGTTCCGAGGAGGAGCCGTCGACTGCTTTCCCGCGGGGAGCGGTTGCGGCCCGGGCCGGGGTCGCTATGGTGGCGATGTCGACGGTTTCGCTGGGCTCCCGCATGGCATTCGACCGACCCGCGCCGAGCGGCTTGACGCACCGGCTGCGCAACTACCTGCTCGCCGGCATCGTCGTGTCGGCGCCGATCACCATCACCCTGTTCATCGTCTGGCAGGTTCTGGGCTACGTCGACCGGACGGTGACGCCGTTCATCCCCACCAGCTACAACCCCGAGACCTATCTGCCGTTCGGCCTGCCGGGCATCGGGCTCGTGATCATGCTCGGCCTCCTGATCCTGATCGGCTGGGCCGCGGCGGGCATGGTGGGCACGACCGTGATGCGCACCGGCGAGCAGCTGCTCGACCGCACGCCGATCGTCCGCGGCATCTACTCGACCCTCAAGCAGCTGTTCGAGACCGCCCTGTCGCAGTCGTCGCGCACCTTTCGCGAGGTGGTGCTGATCGAATATCCGCGCCCGGGCATCTGGTCGGTCGGGTTCGTCACCGGCGAGCCCACCGCCGACATCGCCCGCTGCCACGACCGCGAGCTGATCAGCGTGTTCGTGCCGACCACGCCGATCCCGGCCTACGGCTTCTTGATGTACGTGCCGCGCGAGGACGCCGTGCGCCTGGACATGTCCGTCGAGGAAGGCATGAAGCTGGTGATCTCGGGCGGGATCGTCGTGCCGCCGGACCGCGCCGTCCGTCCGTCGGCCGCGCCCGGTGATCGCCCGCCGTCAGCCGGCGGCCAGCAGCCGCACGGCGTCGTGGCGCTCGAAGAGGTGCAGTAGCACGCGCAGCGGCTCGCTCGCCGGGCCGCGCAGCCCCGGATCGGCGGCGAGTGCCCGGTCGGCGAGATCGCGCACCAGGGGCAGCAGGTCGGCATGGGCGCCGAGGTCGGCGAAGCGGAAGGCCGGCAGGCCGCTCTGGCGAACTCCCAGGATCTCGCCGGGCCCGCGCAGGCGCAGATCCTCCTCCGCGATGCGAAATCCGTCCTGCGTCTCGCGCAGGATGCGCAGGCGCGCATGCGCCACCGGCCCGAGCGGCGGCTCGTAGAGCAGGAGGCAGCAGGAATCGCGCTGGCCGCGGCCGACCCGGCCGCGAAGCTGGTGGAGCTGCGCCAGGCCGAACCGCTCGGCATGCTCGATCACGATGATGCTGGCCTCGGGCACGTCGACGCCGACCTCGACCACGGTGGTGGCCACCAGCAGCCGGCTGTCACCCGAGGCGAAAGCTTCGAGCGCCGCGGCCTTGGCCGGCCCGGCGAGCCTGCCATGGACCAATCCGACCCGCGGCCCGAAGCGTTCCGCCAATTGGCGATGGCGCTCGACCGCCGCCATCGCGGGATCGGTCTCGCCGGCCTCGATCAGCGGGCAGATCCAGTAGATCCGCTCCTCGCGCGCCAAGGCACGCTCGGTCGCGGCCAGCACCTCCCCGATGCGTTCGTTGGGCACGGCCCGGGTGACGATCGGCTGCCGCCCCGGCGGCTTGGTCAGCAGCTGCGAGCTGGCGAGGTCGCCATAGGCCGCCAGCACCAGGCTGCGCGGGATCGGCGTGGCGGTGGTCAAGAGCACGTCGACGGCATGGCCTTTGACCACCAGATCGAGGCGCTGGCCGACGCCGAAGCGGTGCTGCTCGTCGATCACGACCAAGCCGAGATCGTGGAACTCGACGCCTTCCTCGAGCAGCGCGTGGGTGCCGACGGCGATGGCGGCCGAGCCCGAGGCGATCGCGGACAGCGCAGAGCGGCGGCGCGCGGCGGGCTCGCGACCCGTCAAGAGCGTCACTTCGAGTCCCAGCGGCTGGAGCAGGCGCGTCAGGGTCGCGGCGTGCTGCCGGGCCAGGACCTCGGTCGGCGCCATCAGCGCCGCCTGTGCTCCCGCTTCGATCACGCGCAGCATGGCGGCCGCGGCGACCAGGGTCTTGCCGCTGCCGACGTCGCCCTGGAGCAGGCGCAGCATCGGGGCCGCACTACCGAGGTCGTGCTCGATCTCGCCGATGCAGCGCCGCTGGCACGCGGTCAGTGCGAACGGCAGGGCAGCTGCCATCGCCGCGGCGAGCTGGCCGTCGCCATGGAAGGCCCGGCCCGGCAGCCGGATATGGGCCGCGCGCATCAGGCCCAGGGCGAGCTGGCTCGCGAGCAGCTCGTCGCAGGCCAGCCGCTGGCGGGCGGGGCAGCCGGGATCCAGGTCGGCGGCCGTGGGCGGAGCGTGCGCGGTGGCGATGGCTTCGCTCCAACCGGGCCAGCCGTGGTCCAGCACGAGGTTCGGCGGCAGCCATTCCGGCAGGTTCGGAGCACGGGCGAGGGCCGTCTGCACCAGAGTGCGCAGCCGCCGCTGGCCCAGGCCCTGGGTGAGCCGGTAGACGGGCAGCATGCCTTGCCCCGGATCGCGCGGCTCGATCAGCTCCGGGTGGGCCATCTGCCACTGCTCGCCATAGCGTTCGAGCCGGCCGTGGACCAGGACCGTGCCGCCGACCGGAAACCGGCTGCCGAGATAGTCGCTGCGGGTACCGAAGAAGACGAGTTCCAGCGTCTCGTCCCCAATTTGAGCTCTCAGGCGGTGCGGCGCGCGGCCCCCGGTCGCGGCCAGCCGCTGCCCCTCGATCCGGACGCTGAGCGTCACCATCTGCCCAAGGTCGGCCGAGGCCAGCGCCGCACGCGGGGTGGGGTCGATCGCCGTCTGCGGCAGATGGGCCAGCAGGTCGAGGCAGCGCGGGTCCGCCCGGTCGAGGAGCCGGGCGGCGCTGGCGGCGACCGCGGGGCCGACGCCCGGCAGGGTGGTGAGCATGGCGAACAGCGGGTTGAGCAGCGGCGGTCGCAGCTCACCGGTGCGCGGGGCGCGCGACTTGGCCGCCCTCGTGCTTTGGGGTAGATCGCGGGTTCTGGCGGGCGAGGCGGGCATGACGGCGGTGGGAGACGGTCCCTTGGACGAAACGCGCGAGATGCGCTGCAAGCGGCTGGCGCATCGTAGCCGCTATCGCGGCGTGAAGGAGAGCGATCTGTTGTTCGGCCAGTTCGCCGCCCGCCACCTGGCCACGCTCGACGAGGTCGAGCTCGACCGCTACGAGGCCCTGCTCGACGAGCCCGACCAGGACGTGCTCGCCTGGGTCTATGATCGGCAGCCCGTGCCGCCGCGCCACGACCACGACCTGTTCCGCTTGCTGCGCGCCTTCGAGCCCGAAGCGTGAGCGCGCTCGCCGACGCCAGCCTGGAGATCGTGGCGGGCGACGACGGCCCTGGCGCGGAGACGGAGCCGGGCTCGGTGCTGCTCGCCAATGCCCCGGACGGGCTGGAGGCCGCACATCTCGCCGATCGCTTGCGCCGCGGTCTGTCCTCCACGGTCCTGCACATCGCGCATGACGGCGCGCGTCTGCGCTTTCTCGCCGGGATGGTCGCGTTCTTCGCCCCCGAGGTCGAGATCGTCGAGATTCCGGCCTGGGACTGCCTGCCCTACGACCGGATCTCGCCCAGCGCCGGGATCATGGCCGAGCGGCTGCGCGCGCTCGGGCGGCTCGCAGCCGGGTCCGGCCGTGCCAAGCGGCTGGTCCTGACCACGGCCAACGCCGTCGTCCAGAAGGTGCCGGCGCCGGGCCTGGTGCGCGCGGCGCATCTGCGCGCCAAATCCGGCAGCCGCGTCGACCGCGACGCGCTCCTGGGCTACCTCGAGCGCAATGGCTACCACCGCACCAGCGCGGTGGTGGAAGCCGGCGACTACGCGGTCCGGGGCGGGCTGGTCGATGTCTTCCCCAGCGGGCAGGCGCAGCCGCTCCGGCTGGACTTCTTCGGCTCGACCCTGGAATCGATCCGCAGCTTCGATCCCCTCACTCAGCGCTCGCAGGGCAAGGTCGCCGCATTCGAATTGATGCCGGTGAGCGAGGTGCTGCTCGACGCGGCCGCGGTCGAGGCGTTCAAGACGGGCTATCTGCGTCGGTTCGGGGCAGTCACCGGCGATCCCCTGCTGGAGTCGGTGCAGGCCGGCCGGGTGTTTCCCGGCATGGAGCACTGGCTGCCCCTGTTCCATCCCGACCTCGTTCCGCTGACGGCCTATCTCGACGCGGAGGCGGAGATCGGTCTCGACCATCTCGCCCGTGAAGCCATCGCGGCCCGTGCGGCGCTGATCGGCGAGCATTACGAGGCGCGGCTGGCCCCGGTCCCGCCCGGCACCAGCTTCGGCGCCGCACCCTACCGCGCGCTTCCGCCGGAACTTCTCTATCTCGACGCCGGCGGGGTGGAACGTGAGCTGGCCAGCCGCTCCCGGCTGGAATTCTCGCATTTCGGGCCGCCCCCGCGGCCACCAGCCGGTATCGGCCGGGTGGAGGATCTGGGCGGCCAGCCCTCGCGTGACTTCGCACCGGAGCGTGCCAACCGGCAGCTCAATCTGTTCGACGCCATCGTCTCCTATCTCGATCAGCTCGTCGCCGCCGGCGAGCGGCCACTGCTCGCGGCCTACAGCGAGGGCACGGCCGACCGGCTGGGTCAGGTGTTGGCCGACCATGGCTTCGACCGGCTGACCCGGGTCGGGAGCTGGCCCGAGGCGGCGGAGGTCGCCGGTGCCGCCATCGCCGTGCTCCCGGTCGAGCGCGGCTTCAAGGCGCCTGGGCTGCATGTCGTCGGCGAGCGCGATCTGCTCGGCGACCGGCTCACCGCGGCCGCGCGCCGCCCGCGCAGGGCCGTCGACAAGTTCGTCCAGGACATCTCGGCCCTGTCGGAAGGCGACTTCGTCGTTCACGCCGAGCACGGCATCGGCCGGTTCGAGGGTCTGGAGACGCTGCAGATCGCGAGCGCGCCGCACGACTGCCTGAAGCTGGTCTACCAGGGCGGCGACAAGCTGTTCGTCCCGGTCGAGAATCTGGACGTGCTCTCCCGCTACGGCCATGCCGACCAGGAGGCGACGCTCGACAAGCTGGGCGGGGTCGGCTGGCAGTCGCGCAAGGCCAAGGTCAAGGAGCGTATCCGCGAACTCGCGGGCGAACTGATCAAGGTCGCGGCCGAGCGGGCGCTGCGCAAGGGCACCGTGCTCGACCTGCCGCACGGCGTCTACGAGGAGTTCGCCGCCCGCTTCCCGTACGAGGAGACCGAGGACCAGCTGGTGGCGATCGAGGCGGTGCTCGAGGACATGGGCTCGGGCCGGCCGATGGACCGGCTCTTGTGCGGCGACGTCGGCTTCGGCAAGACCGAGGTGGCGCTGCGCGCCGCCTTCGTCGCCGCCATGGCCGGCAAGCAGGTGGCGCTGCTGGCACCCACCACGCTCCTGGTGCGCCAGCACCACCGCGTGTTCGCGCAGCGCTTCGAAGGCCTGCCGGTGCGGGTGGCGACGCTGTCGCGGTTCGTCTCCGCCAAGGACGCGGCGGAGGTCAAGAAACAGGTCGCGGCGGGTGAGGTCGACATCGTCGTCGGCACCCATGCGCTGCTCGGCAAGGGCGTGGAATTCAGGAATCTGGGCCTCGTGATCGTCGACGAGGAGCAGCATTTCGGCGTGGCCCACAAGGAGAAGCTCAAGCAGCTCCGCGCCGAGGTCCACGTGCTGACCATGACCGCGACGCCGATCCCGCGCACGCTGCACATGGCCTTGGGCGGGATGAAGGACCTGTCGCTGATCGCCACCCCGCCGGTCGACCGGCTGGCGGTGCGCACCTTCGTCATGCCGGCCGATCCGGTGGTGATCCGCGAGGCGCTGATGCGCGAGCATTACCGCGGCGGCCAGTCCTTCTTCGTCTGCCCCCGGATCAGCGATCAGGCGCGGCTCAAGGCCGACCTCGAGAAGCTGGTGCCCGAGCTGAAGATCGCGATCGCCAACGGTCAGATGCCGGCGGCCGATCTCGACCGGGTGATGAGCGAGTTCTACGACCGCAGGCTCGACGTGCTGCTGGCCACCAACATCATCGAGAGCGGGCTCGACATCCCCACCGCCAACACGCTGATCGTCCACCGCGCCGACCAGTTCGGCCTGGCGCAGCTCTACCAGCTCAGGGGCCGGGTCGGGCGCTCCAAGGTGCGCGGCTACGCCTATTTCACCGTGCCCGCCAACAAGGCGCTGGCCGACACCGCCGAGCGGCGCCTGTCGGTGATCCAGTCGCTCGAAGGGCTGGGGGCCGGCTTCCAGCTCGCCAGCCACGATCTCGACATCCGCGGCGCCGGCAACCTCTTGGGCGACGAGCAGTCGGGCCAGATCCGCGAGGTCGGCTTCGAGCTCTACAACCACATGCTCGAGGAGGCGGTGGCCGAGCTGCGCGCGCGCGCCGCGGCCGAAACCGTCGAGGCACCGAGCGACTGGACGCCGCAGATCACCATCGACGCCGCCGCGCTGATGCCGGAGAGCTTCATCGCCGATCTCGACCTGCGGCTCGCCATGTACCGCCGCCTCGCCAGCCTCGCCACGCCCGAGGAGCTGGAAGGCTTCGCGGCCGAGCTGATCGACCGCTTCGGCAAGCTGCCGCCCGAGACCGAGCAGCTCCTGCAGCTGGTCGCGATCAAGCAGCTCTGCCGCATGGCCAACGTCGCCAAGCTCGACGCCGGCCCCAAGGGCATCGTCCTGGCCTTCCGCGAGAACAGGTTCGCCCGGCCCGAGCGCCTGGTGCGCCTGATCGCCGAGAGCAGGGGCCAGATGAAGGTCCGCCCCGACCACAAGGTGGTGTTCCTGCGCGAGACCAAGAGCCCGGTCGACAGGCTGAGGACGGCCAGGAAGCTGATGAGCGAGCTGGCGCAGCTTGCCGCCTGAGCCGCCCGCCGGGCCGGTGCCCGGGCAAGCGGCGGGCCGTCGCCTGCTGCAGCTCACCGTCCTGGCGCTGAGCGCCGTGCCGATCGGCGCCGGTGCCGCGGGTGTCCTGCTCGGGCCGGCGCTCGTCGGCAGCGGCGCTACCGCCGGCGTCGATCTGGACAGCCATTTCCGCTACCTCTCGGGACTGCTCGTGGCGATCGGCCTGCTGTTCGCCGCCAGCGTGCCGCGCATCGAGCGCCACACCGCATGGTTCCGCACCGGTGCGGTCATCGTGTTCTGCGGGGGGCTCGCCCGGTTGCTCTCGCTGATCGAGACCGGCGCGCCGTCGCCGCCGCACCTGGTGGCGCTGGTGCTCGAGCTCGTGGTGGTGCCGCTGCTCGTGCCGTGGCAGGCGGCGGTCGCCCGCGCCGGCGAACGCGACGCGAAGGGCGCGCGCGAGCGCCAGTGAGTGGCCGGGTGCCGGCCTAGCCGGGCGGCGCTCTGGCGAGACGCCGCAGCATGGCGAGGGCGCCGAGGTAGAGCGTGGCCGCGGCCGCACCCATCAGGATCTCGAACGGGAACAGATTGTGCGAGGTCGGGTCCCGGGCGACGTCATGGGCGAAGCTGCCGGCCCAGATTCCCCAGCCGGGCAGCGGCAGGGCGGCGGCGAGGCGCCAGCCGCCGGACCAGCGGCGCAGGACGCGCAGCTGCAGCCAGCCATAGGCGAGCGGCAGGCCGAACAGCAGCGGCAGGGCGAGCAGGCCGAGCACCGTCTCCATGCGTGGAGCATGACCGGGGAAGGGTGAAGATCGGGTTGCCCCAGGATCCGGTGCGCGCTTTTCGCGTGATGGTCCTCTTGGCGGGCGGACGCGATGAGGTACAATCGCCGGTCAAGTGCGGCGCCCTCGCTTCCTGGTCCTTGCGGCAACCCGAAGGGAGACGATCGATGACGGTCGATCAGGGCAGGCTCGACGAATTCCTGGGCAGGATGCTGGCCGATCTCGGCGGGGCCTACAGCGTGGCGCTGGTCCGGATCGGCGAGCGCCTGGGCCTCTACGACGCCATGAAGGACGGCACCCCGGTGACGGCGGAGGAACTCGCGGCGCGGACCGGCCTCGCCGACCGCTATGTCCGCGAGTGGCTGGCGCACCATGCCGCGTCCGGCTACGTCGATTACGAGCCCGCCAGCGGGCGGTTCGCGCTGCCGCCGGAGCAGGCCCTGTGCTTCGCCGAGCCGGAGAGCCCGCTCTACATGCTGGGCGCCTTCGACACCGCCGTGGCCATGCTCGACAACGAGGCCAAGGTGGAGGGCGCGTTCCGCGACGGGGGCGGGGTCGGCTGGGGCGACCAGGCGGGCTGCCTGTTCTGCGCGGTCGCGAAGTTCTTCCGCCCCGGCTATCGCGCCAACCTCGTCGCGCAATGGCTGCCCGCGCTGGACGGCATGGTCCAGCGGCTTGAGCAGGGTGCCAAGGTGGCCGATGTCGGCTGCGGCCACGGCCATTCGACCATGATCATGGCCGAAGCGTTTCCCAACTCCGAGTTCACCGGCTTCGACTTCCACGACGGCTCGATCGCGCAGGCGCGGCGCCACGCCGAGGCCCACGGGCTCGCCAACCTGCACTTCAGGGTCGCCACGGCACAGTCGTTCGACGGCGGCGGCTACGATCTGGTGACCGCGTTCGACTGCCTCCACGACATGGGCGATCCCACCGGCGCGGCGGCCCGGGTGTGCCAGGAGCTGAAGCCGGACGGTGCCTGGATGATCGTCGAGCCGCTCGCCGGCGACCGGCTCGAGGACAATCTCAATCCGGTCGGCCGGCTCTACTACGCCGCCTCGACCATGATCTGCGTGCCGACCTCGCTGGCCCAGGAGGTCGGCGCGGCGCTGGGCGCCCAGGCCGGCGAGGCGCGGCTGCGCGAGGCGATCACCGCAGGCGGCTTCACCAGCGTGCGGCGCGCCGCCGAGACGCCGTTCAACATGGTGCTCGAGGCGCGGCCGTAGCGGGCGGGCTTAGCCGGCCTTGCGGGCCTCGGTCGTCTCGTCCTTGCCTTCCTCCAGGAACCAGCGGCCGCCGGCATCGGCGACCCGGTCGCCCGCGGCCAGCACCGCCTCGTCGGGAACCATGGCGAGCGGTGTGTAGCGCGGGTGGTGGTGGTCCTTGTAGGGGTCGTTGCTGGCCTTGTTGTAGCAGCAGATCAGCAGATTGCGGCTGCGGTCCGACAGGTTGGCGGCCGAGCAGTGCAGCGTGTTGGCGTGGAAGAACAGCGCGTCGCCCGGCGCCATCTCGCAATGGACCAGCTCCAGCTGCGCCAGCGCCTGCTCGACCCGCTCCGGGTCCGCGCCGGTCTGGCCGGCGACCCTTCCATGCTCGAGCCGCCCGAGCCGGTGGCTGCCGGCGAGGAGCTGCATGCAGCCGTTCTCGCGCGTGGCGGGCTCCAGCGCCACCGCCACCGAGAGCATGTCCGGCCACAGGCAGCCGTTCTGGTACCAGTAGCCATAGTCCTGGTGCCACTCCCACCGCCCGCCGCCGCCCGGCCGCTTCATCGTCAGCTTGCTGTGGTAGTGGTAGACCTCGCCGCCCAAGAGCCTTTCCGCCCCGCCGGCCACGCGCCCGCAGCGGGCGATCATGCCGAAGACGTCCTCGCCCGGATGGTTCCACAAGGCGAGCTCGGTCGACCCGCCCTGCGCGTCGGCCAGCTTGAGCCGGCTGCCCTGGATCGCGGGGTCGGTGGCGATGACCAGGTTGCAGAGCGCCATCTCGTCGGGGGTGAAGAGGCCGCGCTTGATCTGGTAGCCGTCGCGGTCGAAGGCGGCCGTGTCGGCCTCGTCGAGATGGGCGAAGGTGGGCATGGGTCGGCCTCCCTGTTCATGGCGCGCAAATTCAACAAGTCGCTGCCTGGGAAGCAACGGGCCGCAGGCTTGCGGCGGTGCTGATTCGTCTCTCGGAGAGCGAAGCAGCGGTCGATCGGGCGCGGTCGACCGCTGCCGTCGCTTCAGCGGCCGGCGACCGTGCCGTCGCGGCGCTTGTCGGCGCCGCCGATCAGGCGGCCGCCGTCCACCTGGATGATCGACAGGCCGCTCTCCAGCGCCGTGCCGGTGCTGATCGGGTGACCGCGCCCGGCCAGGGCTGCCGCCAGGGCATCGCGGTCGTAGTCGATCGTGACCCAGGGGATGGGCGCTTCGAGCTCGGTCGTGCTGTTCCGGTTCTGGTAGTGCGGAATGTTGATCGCTTCCTGCGGGTCCAGACCGAAATCGATCACGTTGACGATCGACTGCGCCGTATAGCCGATGATGCGCGAGCCACCGGGCGAGCCCGTGACCAGCTCGAGCTTGCCCGCCTTGTCGAACACGATCGTGGGCGACATCGAGCTGCGCGGGCGCTTGTTCGCCTCGACGCGGTTGGCGATCGGAGTCCCAAGGTCGTCCTCGAACTCGAAGGAGAAGTCGGTGAGCTCGTTGTTGAGCAGGAAGCCGCGCACCATCACGCCGTTGCCGAACGAGCTCTCGATCGTGGTGGTCATCGACAAAGCGTTGCCCCAGCGATCGACGATCGAGACGTGGCTGGTGCCGCTGGTCTTCGCGCGCGCGTCGGGCGCGGTGGGATCGAAGTCGCCCGGAGGCGTGCCGGGTTCGGCCGTGCCCATGTCGTTGGCGCCGATGAGGCTCGCCCGCTCGGCCAGATAGTCCTTGTCGAGCATGCCCGCGGCCGGAACGGTCACGAAGTCGGAGTTGGCGACGTAGAGATTGCGGTCGGCGAACGCCAGGCGACCCGCCTGGGTGAAGAGATGCACCGCGTCGACGGCCAAGGGATCGGACCCGAGGTCGAAGTTCTCGAGGATGCCGAGCATCTGGCCGACCGCCAGGCCGCCCGAAGAGGGCGGGCCCATGCCGCAGACCTTGTAGGTGCGGTAGTCGATGCACACCGGCGCACGCTCGACGACCTCGTAATGGGCGAGATCCGTGGCGGTCATGTCGCCCGGGATGTTGCGGTCGCCCCGGACGGCGGCCGCGATCTCGCGCGCGATCGAGCCGCGGTAGAAGGCGTCCGCGCCACCGCTGCGCAGAGCCTTGAGCACGTTCGCGTAGGCCCGGTTCCTGAGCGTCGTGCCGGCGGGCTTGGCCGCGCAGCCGGCGCCCTTGCGGTCGACGAAATAGGCGAACGCGGTCGGATCGCGGAAGAACAGGCGGTCGTCGCACGAGGTGTTCAACGCCAGGAGGCCCGCGACCTGGCTCGAGGTCCGCTCGGTCAGGCTGAAGCCCTTCTGGGCCAGCGTGATCGCCGGCTCGAGCAATCTCCCCCAGGGTTTGCGGCCGTATCGCTGGTGAACGACCTCCATCATCCGCGGAGTGCCGGGGACGCCGACGGAAAGTCCGCTTTGCCAAGCCGTGGTGAAGCTCAAGGGAGCGCCCGTGTCGTCGAAGAAGCGGTCCTCCGTGGCGGCCGCCGGCGCCTTCTCGCGGGCGTCGAAGGTCGTGGTCTTGCCCGTGGCCGCGTCATAGTAGACCACGAATGCGCCGCCGCCGAGGCCGCTCGATTGGGGCTCGACGAGCCCGAGGACAGTCTGGGCCGCGACCATCGCGTCGGCCGCGGTACCGCCATTCTTGAGGATCTTGGCACCGGCTGCGCTGGCCAGCGGATTCGCCGTGACGATCATTTCCCTGTGCAGGGCCACCGCCTTCGGCAAGCGGTGGGCAGCAGCGGGCAGCGCGGCCACCGCCAGCGCGGTCATGAGCCCGACCGCAAGTAAGTTGCGCTTCATGCGTCGTCCTCCCGAGTTGGATTCTTGCAGGCGCATCCCCGCCTGCCGGCTTGCTCCCGCAGTGACGAAAACTCAGCGGATCCCCGCCTCGATCAGCGGCACCAGCTCGCCGATGGTCTGCGGCGTGACCACGCCGGCGCCGGTGTTCACCGAGATGCCCGGCATCTTGTAGGCCTTGGTCAGCACGCATTGCAGGACCGGCAGGAATCCCTGCAGGTAGAGGAGCTGGTCGAGGGTGACGTTGATGTAGCCGGACTGCAGCCCGTCGATGGTGGCGGGGGCGAGGTCGATGCCGCCGACGGTGACCTCGCCGGGCCGCTTGCCGGCCTTCTTCAGGACCTCGGCCAGCACGCCGGTGATGCCGCCATGCTGGGTGCCGATGGCCTTCAGGTTCGGGTGCGACTGGACGTAGGCGGCGAGCACCGGGACGGCGAGCGAGGCGTCGCTGTTGGCCTCCTGGGTGATCTCGAGCCGGTCGACGGTGAGGCCCGCCGCCTCCAGCGTGTCGGCGAGACCCTTCTCGGACTGGCCGCGCTCGGCCTGGCTGAACACGCCGTAGACCATGGCCTGGTCGCCGGACTTGAGCTGACCGGCCTCGATCATCCGCTCGGCGGTGAGCTTGCCGCCCTGGTAGAGGTCCACGCCGGCATAGCCGAAGCCCTTGGCGCCGAAGGCATCCTGGATCTCGGACAGGGGCGCGTTGCCGTGGGTGACTTCGATCCCCTGGTCGAAGGCCTGCTTGACCAGGTCCATGAAGGCCTCGTTGCCGGGATGCCCCATGATCGCGATGCAGGCGGGCTTGGCCGCCATCGCCTGCTTGAACTGCTCGATCATGGTCTCGGGCGCCCAGCCCGAGAACTGCTCGTTGAGCTGGTCGACGCCCAGCGCCTGCGCCGCGGCGGCCGCACCCGTCTGGCGCGCGAGCGTGGCGCCGTCGCCGGGATTGCCGCCCATCTGCATGTACATGGTGATGCCCTTGCCGGGCGGGTCGGCAGCCGTCGCCGTGGTCGCCGCAACGCAGGCGATGACCAAGGCGGCGGCGCTCGACTCGAGATAGCTCCTGATGGCAAGCATGATGGATTCACCTCCCCTTTTACCGGTGACGCGACGGGGCAACGTCTGGTGTAGCCCGCGCCGCCCGGTAGGATAGGCGGCTCACAGCCAGCCACAAGCCGTTGCGCGGATCGAGGCCGAACCTCGGTGGGACAAGGTGCGGAGAGCGCATGACTACGTTTACGGGCGGATGCCTGTGCGGCGCGGTCCGCTACGTCACAAACGCCGAGCCCCGGTGGCTCTGTCACTGCCATTGCGAGATGTGCCGCCGGCAGACGGGGTCACCGTTGGCGACCTATGTGGGATTTCCAGCCGGGACGGTGACCTGGCTGGGCCGTGAGCCCACTCGCTACCGATCTTCCGCCGATGTCGAGCGGAGCTTCTGTCCGACCTGCGGAAGCACGATCGGATTTCATCGCGTCCACGAGACCAGTCTGGCGGTCGGCAGCTTCGATCAACCGGAGGCCCTGTTCGCTCCCGGGATGCTGGTCGAGCATGTCTGGTTCCGCGAGCACATCTCGTGGTTCGACACCGTCGATGACTGGCCACGCTACCCGGGTTTTCCGCCGGGCCGAGATGCGGAGCTGGAGGAGTTGAGCGGCCGGGAAATCGCGGGCTGATCACGCCAGCCGCAGGCGGCGCAGCAGGGTCGCCCGCCGCTGCGGCTCCTCGACGAGGAGATAGAACACCACGGCCGCCAGGAAGACGAGCCCCTGCACGGTGCGGACCCAGGCGCCGGTGAGGCCGGTGGCGACCAGCCCGGCCTCGATCATGCCGATGATGAAGCAGCCGAACACCGTGCCCACCAGGGTAGCCCGGCCGCCGAAGATCGAGGTGCCGCCGATCAGGACCGAGGCGATGGCGGTGAGCAGGTAGCCCTGGCCCTGGTTGCCGAAGAAGTTGCGGTTCTCCAGGGTCAGGAAGATCGCGGCCAGTGCGGCGAGGAGGCCCATCAGCGCGAACAGCTTGATCTTCTCGCGCACGACGTCGATGCCGACCACCCGCGCCACGTCGTTGCTGTCGCCGATGAACAGCAGGTGCTCGCCGAATCGGTGGCGGTTCAGGACGAACCAGAGGAAGACCACGATCGCCGCGGTCCAGAGCGCCTGGGCCGAGAGCTGGTTGCCCCACCAGAACGCGTCCCCGCCGAACTGCGGCCGGCCGACCAGCACCTGCCAGACGCTGCTCTCGTCGACGCCGCGCAGGGCGTAGGACTTGCCGCCCGAGAGCACCGTGGCCATGCCGGCCCAGAAGAACTGGGTGCCGAGGGTGGCGATGAAGGAGGGGATCCCCATCACCGCGATCAGGAACCCGTTGACCACGCCCACGAGCAGGCCGCTGGCGAGCGCCGCGGCGACCGCGAGCCAGCCCAGCTCGTACTCCTTGAACAGGACCGCGAACACGAAGCCCGAGAAGGCGATCACCGAGGGGAAGGAGAGGTCGATCTCCCCGGCGGCGATGACGAAGGTCAGTCCGACGGCCAGCAGGATCAGGGGCGGCAGGGTGGAGAGGAACGTCGTGTAGATGTTGGGCGAGAGGAACACCTGGGGCGCCGTAGACATGAACAGGCCCAGGAGCAGCGCGAACACGGTGATGATCGGCAGGCCTTCGAGCCGGGCGAGACGGTGCATCGGCGTCATTTCGGCTGGTGGAGCTGGATCAGGTAGTCGGTGAGTTCGGCCACGCTCAGCTCGCGCGGACGCATCTCGGCGACGATGGTGCCGCGGTCGACCACGACCAGCCGGTCGGCCACGGCGTGGACGTGGGCGAGGTTGTGCTCGATGTAGACGCAGGCCCGGCCGCCGGCCTTGATCCGGCCGACGAAGTCCAGGACCTTCCGGACCTCCTTGACCGCGAGCGCCGCCGTCGGCTCGTCGAGCACGATCAGGTCCGCGTCGAAATGCATCGCCCGGCCGATGGCGATCCCCTGCCGCTCGCCGCCCGACAGCTCGCGCACCGTCGATTCCGGCGAGATGCCGACGCCCCGGAAGCCGATCGCCTTCTGCAGGATGTCGCCGGCGATCTGCTTCTCGGCCTTGACGTCGATGAAGCCCCAGCGGTTGGTGATCTGCCGGCCGACGAAGAAGTTGCGCCACAAGGGCTGCTGCTCGCCCAGGGACCTGTCCTGGTAGACGGTCTCGATCGCGAGCTCGTGGGCCATGCGCACCGAATAGTCGGCGAGGTCGAGCTTCTTGCCGCGGACCCAGATCGTGCCCGCGGTCGGGCGCAGCACGCCGGTCATGACCTTGATCAGCGTGGACTTGCCGGCCCCGTTGTCGCCGATCAGGCCGACGATCTCGTTCCGGCCGATGGCGAGGTTGACGTCGCGCAGCGCCTTGACCGCGCCGAAGTCCATGTGGACGCCTTCGAGCCGGACGATGTCCGTGAACTCGCCCATGGTTTCGTGCCGGGGTGCGCCTGACGCCACCTCGCCTCCCTCGCCGCCGCTGCGGCCGTTCGCAGTGATCGGGTGCCGCCCGTCCATGTCAAGCCGGCTGCCGCGGGAACCGGACGGCCGCCGCTCGCTTGTCTCCCGGACCTCCGCAGGAAAGGGCAGGCGAGATGGAAACAGGAAGTGCGGTCGGCTGGCTGTTCGGCATGACCATCACGGTCGTGCTGGTGGTGCTGCTGTTCATGCTCTACCGCGCGCGCCGCAGCCAAGCCAAGCGCGGCGAGGCACCGGGCGAGGTCAAGGTCGGCGAGGCCAAGGTGGGCGACCGCCACTCCTAGCCTGCGGCCTTGTCAGCCCCGGCGGGGGCGTCGATAACGCTCCGATCGGAACGACCGTGGCGATCGGGGAGCGCCGGCGTTGAGCCTATTGTTCTACACCCATCCGGTGGCGCTGCTGCATGACGCCGGGCCGGCGCATCCCGAATCGCCGATCCGGCTGCAGTCGATCCTGCGTGCCGTGGACGAAGCGGCCATCCCCGGCCTCGTGCGCCGCGAGGCGCCGGAGGCGACCCTGGAGCAGGTGCAGCGGGTCCATCCCGCGCGCTACACCAGCCGCATGCTCGCGGCGGTGCCCGACGCGGGCTATGCCCGGGTCGACGCCGACACGGTGCTGAATCCGCATTCCGGCGAGGCGGCACTGCGCGCTGCTGGCGCCCCGTGCGCCGCCGTCGACGCCGTGATGGCCGGCGAGGCGGCCCGGGCGTTCTGTGCCATGCGCCCGCCCGGGCATCATGCCGAGTCCATGGAGGCCATGGGCTTTTGCGTGTTCAACAGCGTCGCCGTGGGTGCCTTGCAGGCCCGCACCGTGCACGGCCTGTCGCGGCTCGCCATCTTCGACTTCGACGTGCATCACGGCAACGGCACGCAGGCGATCTTCTACGACGATCCGGACACGCTCTATCTGTCGACCCACCAGTCGCCGCTCTATCCCGGCACCGGCCTGGCCTCCGAACGGGGGATCAAGGGCAACATCCTCAACCGGCCGCTGCCGCCGGGCACCGGCGGTCCCACCTGGCGCCGGGTGGTGGAGCGCGACATCCTGCCCGCCATCGACGCCTGGCGGCCCCAGCTCCTGTTCGTCTCGGCCGGCTTCGACGCCCACGCCGAGGATCCGCTGGCGAGCATGCAACTGGTGGAGGACGACTTCGCCTGGGTGACGCGCGAGCTGTGCGCGCTGGCCGACCGGCACTGCGGCGGACGGATTGTCTCGGTCCTGGAGGGCGGCTATGACCCCTCGGCTCTGGCGCGCAGCGTCGTGGCGCACCTGCAGGTGATGGCCGAGGAGAATCCCTGACGATGGCCGAACCCGTGGCCGCCCCCGACCCGACCGCCGCGAGGCCCGTGGCCGAGATGAGCTTCGAGGAGGCGCTGGGCGAGCTCGAGGCCATCGTGCAGAAGCTCGAGCGTGGCCAGCTCGACCTCGAGAACTCGATCCAGGCCTACGAGCGCGGCACCGCTCTGCGCGCGCACTGCGCCGAAAAGCTCCGCCAGGTGCAGCTGCGGGTGGAGAAGCTGACCTTGGACCGCGAGGGCAACGCCAAGCTGCAGCCGTTCGAGGCGCAGTGAGCCCGGTCGACTTCGCCCGGTCGATCGCGACCGTCGCCGCCGCGGCCGAGGCCGAGCTCGAGGTGCTGCTGCCCTCGGTCGCCGGGCCCCAGGCCAGGCTGCACGAGGCCATGCGCTACGCGGTTCTCGGCGGGGGCAAGCGGTTGCGCCCGTTCATGGTGGCCGCCACCGCGGGCCTGTTCGGGGTGCGCGGGGCGGCGCCGATGCGCGTCGGTGCCGCGATCGAGCTGATCCACGGCTACTCCCTGGTCCATGACGATCTGCCGGCCATGGACGACGCCCTGTTGCGGCGCGGCCGCCCCTCGTGCCATCGCGCGTTCGGCGAGGCGACCGCGATCCTGGCCGGCGACGCCCTGCAGCCACTGGCGTTCGAGGTCCTGGCGCGGCCGGACTATGGCGCCGACGCCGAGCAGCGGTCGCGCCTGATCCTCGGCCTTGCGGTCGCCGCCGGCTCCCTCGGCATGTGCGGCGGCCAGCTGCTGGACCTCATGGCCGAGAAGCAGGACTGGAGCATGGCCGAGATATCGGCCATGCAGCGCCTGAAAACGGGTGCCCTGATCCGCTACGCCTGCGAGGCCGGCGCGATTCTCGGCCACGCTCCGCCCTCGGCCGAGACGGCACTGTGCGCCTATGCCGACGACCTAGGTCTCGCCTTCCAGATCCAAGACGACCTGCTCGATCGCGGCGGCGAGGGGGTGGCCACCGGCAAGGATGCCGGCCGCGACGACGCGGTCGGCAAGGCCACCTTCGTCGGCGTCCTGGGCGAGGATGGTGCACGACGCCTGCTGGCCGACTTGCGCGCACGGGCGTTGGGCCGCCTTGACATCTTCGAAGACCGCGCCACGCTTCTGGTAGAACTTTTCGATTTCGTCATCAGCAGAAAATCCTGAACCGCTCGGCCAAAGAGTTCCGTTCCCCATGACGTCGACCCCACTTCTCGACCAGGTTCACGAGCCCAGCGACCTCCGGCGCCTCGGCCGGGCCAGCCTGGTGCAACTGGCGGCCGAGCTGCGGCAGGAGACCATCGATGCCGTGTCGGTGACCGGCGGCCATCTCGGCGCCGGGCTCGGTGTGGTCGAGCTGTCGGTGGCGCTGCACCACGTCTTCGCCACCCCGCACGACCGCCTGATCTGGGACGTCGGACACCAGGCCTACCCGCACAAGATCCTGACCGGGCGGCGCGACCGCATCCGCACCTTGCGCCAGCCGGGCGGCATCTCCGGCTTCACCCGGCGGTCGGAGAGCACCTACGACCCTTTCGGCGCCGCCCACAGCTCGACCTCGATCTCGGCCGGGCTCGGCATGGCGACGGCGGCCAGGCTCGACGGGATCGAGCGCAACGTGGTCGCGGTCATCGGCGACGGTGCGATGAGCGCCGGCATGGCCTACGAGGCCATGAACAATACCGGGGCGATGCGCGCCCGCCTGATCGTGATCCTCAACGACAACGACATGTCGATAGCACCGCCGACGGGGGCCATGAGCGCCTACCTGTCCAAGGTCGTCTCCTCGCACACCTATCGCGGTTTCCGGCACATCGCCAAGCAGATGACCGAGTATCTGCCGTCGCGGCTGGCGACCGTGGCCTCGCGGGCCGAGGAGTTCGCGCGCGGGCTCGCCACCGGCGGCACCTTGTTCGAGGAGCTGGGCTTCTACTATATCGGCCCGCTCGACGGTCATAACCTGGAGCACCTGATCCCGGTGCTGGAGAACGTCCGCGACGCCAGCGACCGCGGCCCGGTGCTGATCCACGTCGTCACGCAGAAGGGCAAGGGCTACGGGCCGGCCGAGAGTGCGACCGACAAGTATCACGGTGTCAGCAAGTTCGACGTGATCACCGGCACGCAGCAGAAGGCGAAGTCCAACGCGCCCAGCTACACCTCGGTGTTCGCCAAGCAGCTGGTGCGCGAGGCGGGCCAGGACGACCGCATCGTCGCGGTCAACGCCGCGATGCCGGCCGGCACCGGGCTCGACCTGTTCGCCAAGGCGTTCCCGGAGCGCTGCTTCGACGTCGGCATCGCCGAGCAGCATGCGGTCACCTTCGCCGCCGGCCTCGCCACCGAGGGCTTCCGACCGTTCTGCGCCATCTACTCGACCTTCCTGCAGCGCGCCTACGACCAGGTGGTCCACGACGTGGCGATCCAGGGCCTGCCGGTGCGCTTCGCCATCGACCGCGCCGGTCTCGTCGGCGCCGACGGTGCGACCCATGCCGGCTCGTTCGACGTGGCCTATCTGGGCTGCCTGCCAGGCTTCGTGATCATGGCCGCTGCCGACGAGCTCGAGCTGATGCGCATGGTGGTCACCGCCGCGCGCCACGACAAGGGCCCGATCGCCTTCCGCTACCCGCGCGGCGAGGGCGTGGGCATGGACATCCCCGAGACCATCGAGCCTCTGGAGATCGGCAAGGGCAGGGTGGTGCGCGAGGGGTCCAAGGTGGCGATCCTCTCGCTGGGCGCCCGGCTGCAGGATGCGCTCAAGGCCGCGGACACGCTGGCCGCGCGCGGCATCTCGACCACCGTCGCCGATGCCCGCTTCGCCAAGCCGCTCGACCACGAGCTGATCGCGAGGCTGGCCGCGAAGCACCAGCTGATCGTGACGGTCGAGGAAGGCTCGATCGGCGGCTTCGGCAGCTTCGTGCAGCAGCACATGCTGGATGCCGGCCTGCTCGATTCCGGCAAGCTGCGGCTGCGCAGCATGGTCCTGCCCGACCGCTTCCTCGAGCAGGGCACGCCCGCCGGGCAGTACCACGATGCCGGCCTGGACGAGGCCGCGATCGTGGCACTGGTCGACCGCGTCCTGGGCGAAGGCCGGCCCACCAAGACCGCGGCGCACGCCGGCGCGGCATGAGGCCGCCGCCGTGACGGCGGTCTTCACCATCGGCTACCAGGAATCCAACCCCGAGGCGGTCATCGGCACTCTGGCCGCTGCCGGCGTCACCCTGCTGGTCGACGTGCGCGCGGTCGCGGCCTCGCGGCGGCCGGGCTTCTCCAAGCGCCAGCTCGCCGCCGGCGTCGCCACCGTCGGCATCGACTATCGCCACCTGCGCGGCCTCGGCACCCCGCCGGATGGCAGGCTGGCCGCCCGCACCGGACGCTACGCCGACATGCGCCGGATCTTCGAGGCGCATATGGCGGGCGAGACTGCCATGGCCGAGATGGAGGAGCTGGCAGGCTTGGTCGAGGCCGGGCGGCCCTTGTGCCTGCTCTGCTTCGAGCGCCACGCCGACCACTGCCATCGCCGCATCCTGGGCGAACGGCTGGCAGAGCGGCTGGGCGTCGAGGTGGTCGACCTGGAGCCGTAGCGGCCAGGTGCGGCCAGGTCACCGCCAGGGTGGCCGTGCCGCCTCGGCGAGCGCCTGCTCCCGGGTCAGGCCGATGTCGCGCAGCAGGAAATCGTCGAGCTCGGCCAGCGCGCGCCGCTGCCGCCGCCGCTCGCGCAGTTGCCGATACCGGTCGAGGAGCGACCGCCATCGCAGAGCGCCGGTGAACGCAGGCATCCGTGCCGCTGTTGCCCGTGTCATGGGAACCCCCGTCGTTGCTGACCGGGCAAGGGTGCCACAGGGCGGGCCGCCGCCGGCGCACCGACACTACGGCCGGCGCCGTAGCGTTCCCGCTGGCCAAGCGCGCGGCCGGACCTATCCTGGGCGGCATGACGATGGTCTCAGGCAATGCGCTGGCGCAGACGGGTGCGCTGCTCGGCGATCCCGCGCGCGCCAACATCCTCCTGGCCCTCATGGACGGGCGCGCGCTGACCGCGGGAGAGCTCGCCTGGCACGCCGGCGTGAGCGCGCAGACCACCTCCGGGCACCTGGCGCGGCTGGTCGAGTTGCAGCTGGTGACCGTGCTGCGACAAGGTCGACACCGCTATCACCGGCTGGCGTCCCCCGAGGTCGCGCGGGCGCTGGAGGCCGTGACGGCGCTCGCGGCGGTCGGGCCGCGACGCCACCGTCCCGCCAATCCGCGCGACGAGGCCCTGCGTGCGGCGCGCACCTGCTACGATCACCTTGCCGGCCGCCTGGGCGTGGCGATCACCGCCAGCCTCGAGCGCCGCGGCCATCTGATGCTGCGCGAGGCCGAGGACGGCGTGGGCGGCTTGACCGAAGCCGGAGCCGAATTCATCGAGCAGACGCTCGAGATCGACCTCGGCGCGCGCGGCGGGCGGCGGCCGCTATGCCGGATCTGCCTCGACTGGAGCGAGCGGCGGCCGCATCTCGGGGGGTGGCTCGGCGCCGCCTTGTGCCGGCGCATGACGGCGCTGGGCTGGATCACACCCGTCCCACACAGCCGCGCGGTCAGGATCACCGCCGCCGGGCGGGACGGTTTCGCGCAAGT
The DNA here is from genome assembly GCA_963720725.1 of uncultured Alphaproteobacteria bacterium. Lineage (GTDB taxonomy): Bacteria > Pseudomonadota > Alphaproteobacteria > Geminicoccales > Geminicoccaceae > Benzoatithermus. The sequence continues at coordinate 84,061 of CAVRGN010000011.1, read as the reverse complement.
CCTGGAAGTCGAGCTGGACTGATCCGCGCCGCGCTCAGGCCGCCCGGTAGAGCCAGGGGAAGCTCGCCTTCTGCCCGTGCTCGAAGCCGTCGATCTTGCCGGCTTGCTGGAGCGTCTGGCCGATATCGTCGAGGCCGTGGAGCAGCTTGTGGCGGGTGGCCGGGTCGAGGTCGAACTTGATCGGCTCGTTGCCCATCGGACGGTGGATCAGGTGATGCTCGAGGTCGACCGTGAAGGTCGGATCGGTGGCGGTCTCGGCCTCGTGGATCAGGAGGTCGACCTGGTCCTTGGCCAGGACGATCGGCAGGATGCCGTTCTTGAAGCAGTTGTTGTAGAAGATGTCGGCGAAGCTGGGGGCGATCACGCAGCGGATGCCGAAGTCGAGCAGCGCCCACGGGGCGTGCTCCCTGCTGCTGCCGCAACCGAAGTTGGGGCCGGCGATCAGGATCTGGGCGTCGCGCCAGGGCGCCCGGTTCAAGATGAACTCGGGATGCTCGGTCAAGTCCTCGCGGTACCGCATGGATTCGAACAGGGCGACGCCGAGGCCGGTGCGCTTGATCGTCTTCAGCCACTTGGCCGGGATGATCATGTCGGTGTCGACGTTCATCATCGGCAGGGGTGCCGCGATCGCGGTGAGCTTGGTGAAAGGCTGCATCGGCTCGACTCTACTGGGGAGACGAAGGTTCAGGACGCGAGCAGGCGCGCATACTCGTCCCTGACCACCCGATAGCACTCGCACGCCCTGGCTTCCAGTCCGGCGCGGTCGCGGATCCTCAGGTGACCACGGACATAGGCGATCACGCCCGCATCCTGCAGGCGGGCCGCGGCGACGGCCACGCACTCGCGGCGCACCCCCAGCATATGGGCGATGCGCTCCTGGGTCAGGAACAGCTCGTCGGTGGCGGTCCGATCGCGGAGCAGCAGCAGCCAGCCGCACAGCCGGCGGTCGACCGGGTGCAGGCGGTGACAGGCAGAAGTCTGGGAGACCTGCGCGATCAAGGCCTGGGTGAAGCGCAGCAGCGCCAGCTGCAGGGCCCCCGCCCGCTGGAACTCGGTTTGCAGCGCCCGGACGCCGACGACCAGCGCGCTGCCCGCCACCTGGATCACGGTCTCGGTCGGGCCGGCGCCGCCGCCCAGGAACCCGGCGATCCCGAACACGCCTTCGGTGCCGATCAGCGCAATGTCGGCGGTACGTCCGTCGGCCATGGTCGATACCAGCGAAGCCACGCAGTCGATCGGAAAGAAGACGTGACGGGTGCGCGCTTCGCGCTCGCAGACGACCTCGCCGAGACGAAGCGACCTGTGCTCCGTCGCCGCTGCCAGCCGTCCGCGGACCGAACCGGACAAACCCTGCAGCAATCGGCTGTCCGCAAGGGAATGAGCGCAACCCATGCCGTGCTCCCGCCACGATCTCGCGCATGCGACGGGATGACGAAACGGCACCCGTCTATGCGCGATGGCGAACAGACAGCATACGCAGATCTCGTGCAGACAGGAAGTCGGCGTGCCGTGATTTCGCAAGCCACATGTACTCGTTGAGAACACTCGGCGTGAATACGGAAACCTATGATTGGGGAGATTTCACATGCGGATGGCACGTTTGGTGATCGGCGCGGTGTTGCTGCTCGGCATTTCCGTGAGCGCACGCGCCGATGACGCGCTCGATGCGGCCAGGGCCGAGATGACCGCCACCTTGGGCGCGGTGCCGCCGTTCATCGACCTCCTGCCGGAAAGCGCCCAGGCAGGCGCCTGGGCGTTCATGAAGGGCAGTTCGGGCGATCCGGCGGGAGCGATCCCCGCCAAGTACCGCGAGCTGATCGCACTCGGGGTCGCAGCCCAGATCCCCTGCGCCTACTGCGCCTATGCCCACACCAGATTCGCCAAGGCCAACGGCGCGACCGACGCCGAGGTCAAAGAGGCCGTCTCCTATGCGGGCGAGGTGCGGCTGTGGAGCACGATCCTGAACGGCAATCAGTTCGACCTCGACCAGTTCAAGTCGGACATCGACGGCATCCTCGCTCATGTGGCCGAGGCGCCGAAGAGCAATTGAGCCCGCACGCTTGCACCGCTGGCAGATTGCGCGCGGAAGGAGGGAAGTCATGAGAATGGGCGATGTTCCGGGCTGGCTGAGCCTGGCCGGTCTTTCGCTGCTCGCCGGGCTGGCGATGCCAACCGGTCAGGCTGCGTCGGATGAGCCGTCGCCGGCGCAAATCACCGTGCTCTACGACGCCTTCGGCAAGACCTCGACCATGACCAAGGACTGGGGCTTCTCCGCCTTCATCGAGTATGACGGCAAGCGGATCCTGTTCGACACCGGCAACAATGCCGAGATCTTCGCGCACAACGTCAAGGCGAAGGGCATCGACCTCGCCAAGCTGGACTTCGTCGTCGTCTCGCACCGCCATGGCGACCACACCAGCGGCCTGAACTATCTGCTGACCGTCAACCCGAACGTTCCGATCTATGCGCCCAAGGAGAATTTCGGCGTCTTCGGCGCGGCGCTGCCGGGCACGTTCATCAAGCCGGAGCCGTCCCTGCCGGCCGAGATGCGCTATTTCGACGGCAGTCCGCCCGACAAGCTGCGCTTCGGCAGCGCCTGGCCCGAGGGCAAGTTCACCTGGATCACCGAGACGACCGAGGTGGCGCCGGGCTTCCATCTCATCATCCTGAAGGGCTCCTGGGGCGTGGATCTCGACGTCATGGAGATCTCGCTGGCGATCGACACCCCGGACGGCGTCGTTCTGGTGGTCGGCTGCAGCCATCCCACGATCCAGAAGGTCGTCGCAGCCGCGAAGGAGGTGACCGGCAAGCCCATCCATCTGGTCTTCGGCGGCACCCATCTCTTGCCGGCAAAGCCCGAGCAGATCACGCAGATCGCGGCGGAACTGCGTGACGAGCTCGAGGTAGAGTGGATCGCACCCGTGCATTGCACCGGCGAGCCCGCCTTTGCCATCCTCAAGCAGAGCTTCGGCGACAGGTACGTCTATGCCGGGCTGGGGACGACCGTGCATTTGGGCAAGTCCATCATGACGAAAGCCGAAGCCGGTCAGCCGCGGGTCTTCGCCATGGACGAGGAGGACATGCGGATCTACCGGACCCTGGCGCTGCAGGAAACCGATTCGCCCGAGCACACCCGGTTGGCGGAAGCCCGGCCCTAGGCAGTCCGGTCAGGCGGTACCGCGCCCGATGGCGACGATGCGGCCGGTTGCGGTCTCCTGGGCGATGAGAGCGAGACCCCGGTCCGCCGCGGCAACCGCGCCCAGGCCGATTTCGCGCTCCCGTCCGTCCCAGGGGCCGAGGTCGGACAATGAGCGGACCGCGTTCACATAGTCGATCTCCGCACCGGCATTCTCGCCGCGCTCGATGCGCACCCGGCGACGCGGCTCGAAGCTTACCGCCACCAGCCGCACCTCGCCGACCATGGCCACGGGCGGCAACAGGCCGGAGAGGCCGCCGATTTCGATCCGCGCCGGCATCCGGTTGCTGCGCGCGATTTCCAACGCCTGCTCCAGGCGCGGATCCGAGCCGACCAGGTCGATCTCGCCAGCGACCACCGCCTGCGGAGTGTAGGAGCCGGTGCCCAGAATCCCGCCATACCAGCGCTGGCGCTGGTCGAAGCGCGGGTTGCCGAGCGTGTCGCGCCAGCCGAGGCGGTCCCAGTAGGTGACATGGAACGCCAGCGGCAGCACATCGTCGCGTTCGGCCAGCCGGGCCAGGACCGCGTCGGCGCGGGGGCAGGAGCTGCAGCCCTGCGAGGTGAACAGCTCCAGCAGCACCGGCCCGGGCGTCGCGGCGCGGACAGGGGGAGCGGCCAGAAGCGCTGGAACGGCGGCGAGGAGGGTACGGCGCTGCATGATCGCCAAGTAGCGCCGACGGCACGCGTCCCGCCAATCACCTGTCCGTGCTCCACATTCCGCGCGACGATCGCAACAATTCAGTAGGCGGGGGGTGGTCGCCGCAATAGGTTGCGCGTCGACCACAAACCGACCATCGGCCCGGATCGGGCGATGGCACCATCAGGGGGTATCATGCTGAGACGGCACCTGCTGGCATGCGCCAGCGTCCTGCTCGCTGGATCGTTCGTTCTCGACGCCGCCCAGGCGCAGGACAAGAAGACCCTGGCCCTGGTCACCAACGCCTCGGCCGATTTCTGGACCATCGCCCGGCGCGGTACCGAAAAGGCCGCGGCCGAGCTGCCCAACTACAACGTCGAGATGTACGTGGTCTCGGAAGCGACCGCCGCGGCCCAGCGCCAGATCCTGGACAACCTCCTGACCAACGGGGTCGCCGGGGTCTCGATCAGCGCCATCGATCCGGCCAACTCGACCGAGATCCTGAACAAGGTGGCGGCGCAGGCCGTGCTGTTCACCACCGACAGCGACGCGCCCAACAGCGACCGCGTGATGTATATCGGCACCGACAATGTCGATGCCGGCGTCCAGTGCGGCGAGCTGATCAAGAAGGCCCTGCCGGACGGCGGCCAGATCATGCTGTTCGTGGGCACGATGGGTGCGGACAATGCCCGCGAGCGCGTCGAGGGCATCCGCAAATCCCTCGAGGGCAGCAAGGTCGAGATCATCGACGTGCGGACCGACGAGGTCGACTTCGCCCGCGCCAAGCGCAACGTCGAGGATACGCTGACCAAGTATCCGGACATCAGCGGGCTCGTGGGCCTGTGGTCCTACAACACGCCGCAGATCGTCGAGGCGGTCCGCGCCGCGGGCAAGGAAGGCCAGGTCAAGGTGATCGGCTTCGACGAGGATCCGGTCACGCTGCGCGGGATCTCCGACGGGATCGTCGAGGGTACCGTCGTCCAGCAGCCGTTCGAGTTCGGCTATCAGTCGATGATCGACCTGGCCAAGGTGATCGAGGGCGACAAGTCGGTGATCCCGGCCAATGGCCTGGACATCATCCCGACCAAGATCATCGACAAGTCGAACGTCGAGGAGTTCGCGCAGCACATGAAGCAGCTGCTGGCCAAATGAGCCGGGGCAGGGGTCGGCCACGGCCGGCCCCGACCCGCTTGCCGGTGGAGCCGGCATGAGCGGCGCGTTCCTCGAGCTGCGCGGCATCGGCAAGACCTATCCCGGCGTGACCGCGCTCGCCGAGGTCGACCTGACCGTGGCGCCGGGCGAGGTCGTGGGGCTGATCGGCGAGAACGGCGCCGGCAAGAGCACGCTGATGAAGGTGCTGGGCGGCGTCACGTCCCCCAGCGAGGGCAGCATCCGGATCGACGGCCGCCACTATGCGGCGCTGACCGTCACCGAATCCATGGCCGCCGGCATCGCCTTCGTCCACCAGGAACTCAACCTGTTCGACAATCTCGACGTCGCGGCCAACATCTTCATCGGCCGCGAGCCGGTGTCGGGCGGTCCGCTGCGCCTGGTGGCCCGCGGCCGGCTGGTGGCGCAGGCGAGCGCGCTGCTGCAGCGGCTGAACGCGGATTTTGCGGCCGAGACGCTGGTGGCCGAGCTGTCGCTGGCGCAGCGGCAGATGGTCGAGATCGCCAAGGCACTGTCGCTCGACGCCCGCCTGATCATCATGGACGAGCCCAGCTCCAGCCTGACCCTGGCCGAGACGGCGCGCCTGCTCGCGGTCGTGGCCGAGCTCAAGGCGCAAGGTGTCAGCGTCATCTACATCACCCACCGGCTCGGCGAGATCAAGGAATGCGCCGATCGCGTGGTCTGCCTGCGCGACGGCAGGCTCGCCGGCGCGCTCGCCCGGGACGAGATCGACCACGCCGCGATGATCCGCCTGATGATCGGCCGGGACCTGAAATCGCTCTACCAGCCGCCGCGCTCCGCACCGCGGCAGGGTTGCGAGATCGAGGCCCTGCGCACCACGGCATTTCCCGACCAGGAGGTTACCCTCGCCATCGACCGCGGCGAGATCCTCGGTCTCGCCGGGCTGATCGGCTCGGGCCGGACCTCGCTGGCCCGGGCCGTCTTCGGCATCGATCCGATCCTGGCCGGGGCGATCCGGCTCGACGGGGCGCCCTTGGCGGTCCGCTCGCCGCGCGACGCCATCGCCCGCGGCGTCTATCTGGTGCCCGAGGACCGCAAGCGCAGCGGCCTCGTGCTCGAGATGCCCATCGTCGACAACACCACCCTGGCCAGCCTGCCGGCCTATGCCCGCTGGTGGCTGGTGGGCGGACCGGCCGCGACCGCGGCCGCCGAGCGGCAGCGCTCCAGCCTCGGCATCCGGGCACCCTCGGTCGAGGTCGAGGTGGTGACGCTCAGCGGCGGCAACCAGCAGAAAGTGGTGCTGGCCAAGTGGCTGTCGATGCAGCCCTCGCTGATGATCTTCGACGAGCCGACCCGCGGCATCGACGTCGGCGCCAAGAGCGAGATCTACCGGCTGATGCGCGACCTGGCCGATGCGGGCGTGGCGATCTTGATGATCAGCAGCGACATGGAGGAGGTGATCGGCGTGAGCGACCGGGTCGCCGTGATGCACGAGGGTGCCATCGCCGGCTTCCTCGAGCGCAGCCAGTGCAGCGAGCACAATGTGCTCGAGCTCGCCGTCGGCCACCGTTTGGCCGCCTGACCCGGGACGCCGCGATGCACAAGAAGGACCTGGGCCTGTTCGTCCTCATCCTGGTGGTGGGCGGCATCACCGCGGCCTTGAACCCGCGCTTCCTGTCGGCCGTGAACCTGGTCAACATGGCCAACCTGATCGGCCTGTTCGGTCTGTTCGCGATCGGCCAGGGCCTGGTGATCATCACCGGCGGCATCGAGCTGTCGGTGGGCTCGATGTTCGCCCTGATCGGCGTGATCTTCACCGACCTCATGGTCAATCACGGCATGCCCTGGCAGCTCGTGCTGCCGGTGGCGATCGGCATGGGTGCCGGTCTGGGCGCCATCCACGGCTTCCTGATCACCCGGCTGGGCATGCAGCCCTTCGTCGTCACCTTGTGCGGGCTGCTGATCTACCGCGGGCTCGCCCGCTGGTACATGAACGACGCCACCATCGGCTTCGGCTACGGCGACGACTTCGCGACCCTGTCCTGGCTGGCCTCCGGCAAGACGCTGGGTGTCCCGCACACCTTCATCACGCTCGTGGTGGTGGCGGTCGCGATGTGGATCGTCTTGCACCGCTCGGTCTATGGCCGCTATCTGTTCGCGGTCGGCCGGAACGAGGAGGCGGCGCGCTACTCCGGCATCAATACCGGGCTGGTGATCGCCACGGCCTACATCATCTGCGGCGCGCTCGCCGGTCTGTCGGCCGTGTTCATCGCCTTCTACACCAACTCGATCTCGCCTTCCGCGCACGGCAACTTCTACGAGCTCTACGCCATCGCCGCTGCCGTGCTCGGCGGCTGCTCGCTGCGGGGCGGGGAGGGCTCGATCCTGGGCATCGTGCTCGGCGCCGTCCTGCTCCAGGTGCTGCAGAATCTCGTCAACCTCCTGGGCATCCCGAGCTCGCTCAACTTCGCCGTCATGGGCACGGTGATCCTGGTGGGCGTGCTCGCCGACCAGCAGCTCCAGCGCCGGCGCCAGGCGGCGATCGCCGCCAAGGGCCGCCTCGCCCCCCGGGAGCCGGCCGTAGCGCGGGCATGAGCCGAAGGCCGGAACGCCGACCGCAGGCGCGGCGTTCCGTCTCCCGACGTCAGGCGGGAGCCGATCCATGGTTCGAACTTGCGCGGTCGCCTTGGCGGCGGCCGGTATCGCCTTCGCTGCCCGCGCCGAAGAGCCGCCGCTCAAGCCGCTCGACGACTGGTTGAGCGGCACCGTTGCCCAGTACACGCTCACACCCAAGGGCGACGTCGACGGGTTCGTGCTCACCGACGGGGTGCAGGTGCACGTGGCGCCTCACCTCGCCGCGGCCCTGGTCTACACCGCCCGTCCCGGCGACCCGGTCGCCGTTCAGGGCAGCCGCAACGGGCCCGGCAGGGTGGTCGAGGCGGCCGAGATCCGCAACCGGAGCTCGGGCGTTCTGTTCGTCAATGCCGGTCCGGAGCATGGCTCGAACCCGCCGCAGTCCGAAACCCTCCAAGGCAAGGTCCGCTTCGTCCTGCACGGCCCCAAGGGCGACGCGAACGGCGCGATCCTGGAGGACGGCACCGTCTTGCACCTGCCCCCGCATCTGGCGCGCGACCTCGCGCCGGGTCAGCCGGTGACCGTGCAGGGCCGGACGCAGGTCACGCCGATGGCCAAGATCGTCGAGGTCGGCAAGCTGACGGCGGGCCCGGGCGGGTCATGACGGCAGCGGGCCCATGCGGTGCGGCAGGCGGCGTCCTTGGTCAGCCGGGCAGCACCATCCGAGGGCGACGACGATGCTTGAGGGCGCCTGTCTTTGCGGCCGGATCCGCTGGCAATTCGATGCGGTGCCGGATGGCGCTACCGCCTGCAACTGCACGGCCTGCCGGCGCTATGGCGTGCTCTGGATCTACGGCCACGAGGGCCAGGGCGTGCGCGTCTCCGGCGACACGGCTTTCTACGCGCGCGGGGAGAGCGCCTCCCTGGCGTTTCATTTCTGCCCAGGCTGCGGCTGCGTCACCCACTGGCGGGGGCTGAGGCTGGACCCGAGCGGGCGGCGCCGGCTGGCGGTGAATCTGCGGCTGGTGTCGGATCCCGACGATGTGGCGGCGATCCCGATCGACCATTTCGACGGGCTCACGACCTTCGATGACCTGCCGCGCGACGGGCGCTGCGTGCGCGACATGTGGTTCTGATCTGCAACCCGTGCCGGCCAATGCGGCCGCACGAGAGCCAACGGCCTCATAACCGCGTCTTATCGGCGCGATCAGCTAATCCGACTTAATATGATGATGCCGTTTTGATAGAAGGTTTCCAGCAAAGCCGGGGATCACCGAAGGTGCCGGCGCGGCTGCCGGGCTGGAGCGAGCAGCCTGCGGCTGCTCCGACGCGAACGCGCGGTCCGGCGCGTCCTTCACCCCGGCATGGGGCCCGATCAAGCAACAAAGGCACGAACGGAGCTAAGGGACGATGGACGAAGACATCTCGACGACCGCGGGGCAGTGCCCGGTGGCCCATGGGGCGCGCAGCCTGCAGTCGCTGCGGGGGCGGCTGAACCGGGATTGGTGGCCGAACCAGCTGAACCTGCGGGTGCTGCACCAGAACTCGGCTCTCGCCGACCCGATGGGCAAAGGGTTCGACTACGCGAAGGAGTTCGAGAAGCTGGACCTGGAGGCCCTCCGGCGGGACCTCTACGCGCTGATGACCGACTCGCAGGAGTGGTGGCCGGCTGATTTCGGACACTATGGCGGGCTGTTCATCCGCATGGCGTGGCACAGTGCGGGCACCTACCGCACCGGCGACGGCCGCGGCGGCGCGTCCTACGGTACCCAGCGCTTCGCCCCGCTCAACAGCTGGCCGGACAATGTCAATCTCGACAAGGCGCGCCGGCTGCTCTGGCCGCTCAAGCAGAAGTACGGCGAGCGGGTGTCCTGGGCCGACCTGATGATCCTGGCCGGCAACTGCGCCCTGGAGTTGATGGGCTTCAAGACCTTCGGCTTCGGTGGCGGGCGCGCGGACATCTGGGAGCCGCAGGAGGACATCTACTGGGGGGCCGAGGACAGCTGGCTCGGCGACAAGCGCTACACCGGCGAGCGGGTCCTGGCAAATCCGCTGGCCGCGGTGCAGATGGGCCTGATCTACGTCAACCCGGAAGGGCCTAACGGCAAGCCCGATCCGGCGGCGGCGGCGCACGACATCCGCGAGACGTTCGCGCGCATGGCGATGAACGACGAGGAGACCGTGGCGCTGATCGCCGGCGGCCACAGCTTCGGCAAGACCCATGGTGCCGCCGAGGCCACGCATGTCGGCCCCGAGCCCGAGGGCTGCGGCCTCGCCGAGCAGGGCTTTGGCTGGAAGAACAGCTTCGGCAGCGGCAAGGCCGGCGACCAGATCGGCAGCGGCCTCGAGGTCACCTGGACCAACACGCCGACCAAGTGGTCGAACAATTTCTTCGAGAACCTGTTCGGCTTCGAGTGGGAGCTGACCAAGAGCCCGGCCGGCGCCTGGCAGTGGCAGGCCAAGGACGCTCCGGCGATCATCCCCGACGCGCACGACCCGGCGAAGAAGCATCTTCCGACCATGCTGACCACCGACCTGTCGCTGCGCTTCGACCCGATCTACGAGCCGATTTCGCGCCGCTTCCTCGAGCACCCCGACGAGTTCGCCGACGCCTTCGCCCGCGCCTGGTTCAAGCTGACCCACCGCGACATGGGCCCCAAGGTCCGCTACCGCGGCCCGCTCGTCCCGGCCGAGGACCTGATCTGGCAGGATCCGGTGCCTGCGGTCGATCATGCGCTGGTCGATGCCGCGGACGTCGCGGACCTCAAGGGCCGGATCCTCGCCTCGGGCCTGTCGACGCCGGAGCTGGTCGGCACCGCCTGGGCTTCGGCCGCGACCTTCCGCGGCTCGGACAAGCGCGGCGGGGCCAATGGCGCGCGCATCCGCCTCGAGCCGCAGAAGGGCTGGGAATCGAACCAGCCGGTGCAGCTCCAGAAGGTGCTGGGCGTGCTGGAGGGCATCCAGGCGAGCTTCAACGCCGCGCAGACCGGCGGCAAGAAGGTCTCCCTCGCCGACCTGATCGTCCTGGGCGGCTGCGCCGCGGTCGAGGAGGCGGCGAAGAAGGCCGGGCACGCGGTCGAGGTGCCGTTCGCACCCGGCCGCACCGATGCGACCCAGGAGCAGACCGACGCCCATTCCTTCGCCGTGCTGGAGCCGATGGCGGACGGGTTCCGCAACTACCAGCGGCAGGACTATTCCTTCTCGGCCGAGGAGCTTCTGGTCGACAAGGCGCAGCTGATGACGCTGACGGCACCGGAGATGACGGTGCTGGTCGGCGGCATGCGCGCGCTCGACGCGAATGTCGGCGGCTCGCGGCACGGCGTGTTCACCGACCGGCCCGGCACGCTGAGCAACGACTTCTTCGTCAACCTGCTCGACATGGGCACGGCGTGGCAGGCGACCTCCGCGGCCGAGGACGTGTTCGAGGGCCGCGACCGCAAGACCGGCGAGCTGAAGTGGCTCGGCACCCGCGTCGACCTCGTGTTCGGCTCGAACTCGCAGCTCCGGGCACTGGCCGAGGTCTACGGCGCCCACGACGCCAAGGAGAAGTTCGTGGCCGACTTCGTGGCGGCGTGGACCAAGGTGATGAATCTCGACCGCTTCGATCTCGCCTGATCCTGGCGTAGGAACGTTCGACCGCCGCGGACCACCCGCGGCGGTCGGCGGGCCGCAATCAGGGGCGCGGGGGTCGGACGGTCAGCATGCTCGCGCTCTTGTCCGACATCGTCGCCGTCATGGCGCCGGTGTTCCTGATCGCCGCCCTGGGCTATGGCTGGGCGCGGGCCGGACTGCCCTATAGCGGGCCGTTCATCACCACCTTCATGATCAACGTGGCGACCCCCTGCCTGGTGTTCGCTACCCTCCTGCGCCTGCGCTTCGAGGCGGCCGAGCTCGCCACCATCGCCGGCGCCTCGCTGTTCTGCCTCGCCGCGAGTGCCGTGACCGCCTTCACGGTGCTGCGCCTCGCCCGCCTGTCCTTGCGCATCTACCTGCCGGCGCTGATCTTCCCCAACAGCGGCAACATGGGCATGCCGCTCTGCCTGTTCGCCTTCGGCGAGGCGGGCCTGGGGCTCGCCGTCGTCTTCTTTGCCGTGCTGGCGGTGGCCCAGTTCACCCTCGGCCCCGCCATCGCCGCCGGCCGGCTCGACCTCAGGCAGATGCTGCGCACCCCTCTGGTCCACGCCGTGGGGCTGGCGCTCCTCCTCCAGGCACTCGGCCTCGAGCTGCCGCGCTGGGCCGCCAACACCACGCAGCTGCTCGGCAGCTGCGCCGTGCCGCTCATGCTGCTGGCCCTGGGCGTCGCGCTCTCGGGCCTGCGCATCACCGGCATGGGCCGCGTGCTCGCCATGTCCGCCCTGCGCCTCGGCATGGGCTTCGCCGTCGGCCTCACCGTCGCCACCTTCCTGGGGCTGGAGGGCACCGTCCGCGGCGTGGTGATCCTCGAGAGCGCGATGCCGGTGGCCGTGTTCAACTATCTGTGGGCGGTGCGCTACGCCACGGCGCCGGAGGAGGTCGCCGGCATGGTGCTGGGCTCGACGCTGCTCTCGTTCGCGACGCTGCCGCTCTTGCTGTGGGCGGTGATGGGCGCGGGGTGAGGCGGCGTGTCGGCTCGGCGAGCCGTCGCCCGCCGCCCTAGGGGATCGCCGGCATGGGGGTCAGCACCGCGCCGACGCTGCCGAGGGTCCGGTTCAGCAGGACGAACTCCGGCCCGGTATAGTGCGATGCGGCCGTCCCGCCCGGGTTCGGGAACGCGGGATTGAAGCCGTAGCCCAGGCCCGTGTTGCAGGCGTTCACGTCCTGGCAATAGTAGAGCATGGCCCGGGTCTGCGCCGGGTTGGCCGGCTTGCCCCCGAGGCGGGCCTTGAACGCCGCGACGCACCGTTCGGTCGTGGCATCGCCATAGGGGCTGTAGGGGGCCAGGGTCCGCGCCATGTCGGCGTAGCTGGCGCTGCAGGAGGTCAGCGGCTCGTCGCTGCAGCTCCGTGCTCCACGGAGGCTGCAGCCGGTGATGTCCGCGAAGGTCTGGTTGGCGTCGATCGGCAGGACGCGGGTCGACCCGCCGCTGCCCTGGCCCAGGGTCAGCGCCTTCTGCGTCGCGAGCGCCGTCGTGAGGCCGAGATCACGCTCGAGCGCCTCGAACCATGCCGCGGGCGTGGGCACGAACAGCGACGTGTCCTGGCTCAGGTCCATCACTGCAAGGTTGATCGGCTGCCCGCGGACGCCACCGTCGATATAGGCTTGGCTGAATCCGACATAGAGCAGGACGTTGTTGGAGAAGGCCGGCCCCTTCGCCGGCTTGCGGCAGACCTCGCCGTGCCAGGCGAGGAATCTCTGCAGGCTCTCGTTGCCGACGGTCCAGGCCCACCTGAACCCGCTCGGATAGATGTTGGTGAGCCCCGTGGGGTCGCCGACCTCGACCGTGCCGTAGAGCTTCGGGCTGACGCAGGTCTCCGGCAGACAGGCGGTGAAGGCGGTACGGTACTCGTTGGCCGTCCCGATGCAGGCCGGCGACGGCACGACGGCCGAGGGCGGCGACCCGGCGCGCGCGTCGAAGCCGCCGAGCGACGCCAGCAGGCCCGCGCCGACCACCGCGAGCCCTGCGGCCCGATATTGCCATGCCGTCGTCATCGTTGCTCGCTCCTGCAGCCCGTCGACAGCCATTACCGGCCGCCGAATTATCAACTGTCAAGCGTGCAGAAGCTGCTTTGTAAACTCCATGGTTGCTTTCGGCTTCCGAGAAAACTGCGCGTGGCGCCGCTTAGGGCCGGTCCGATGCCGGGCGAACAAGCTGGTCTACATTGCTTGCGGGTTGATGCGAGCCAGCGAAATGGATCGTATGGTTTCAGCGTGTGCTTGGAAACTCGAACAGCCGGGTTGATGGCCGACCTGCTTGCAGGGTCTGAAGGCATCCAAAGCTGAGGAGCTGAATATGGGTGGTGCTCGACTACGCAGCGACACGGCAGCCGAGGGTCCGACAGCGCGCGGGGGCGACACGAAGCTGGAGGCCGTCGTGATCCCCGTCGCAGACGTCGAGCGCGCCAAGCGCTTCTACGGCGACCTCGGCTGGAGGCTCGACGCCGACTTCCCGTTCGACAACGGCTTCCGTGTCGTCCAGTTCACGCCGCCCGGATCGACCTGCTCGATCCAGTTCGGCACGAAGATCACGTCGGCGGCACCCGGCTCGGCCCGGGGCCTGTACCTGATCGTCTCCGACATCCAGGCCGCGCGCGACGATCTCGTCGCCCGCGGGGCCCAGGTCAGCGAGGTGTTCCACCCCGGAACGCCCGGCGCGCAATTTCAGCCGGACGGCACGAGCGGCCGGGTGAGCGGTCCCTCGCCCGATCGCACCAGCTACCGCTCCTTCGCCACGTTCGAGGACCCGGACGGCAATGGCTGGCTGCTCCAGGAGGTCACCGCGCGTCTGCCCGGGCGCGTGGACGCCGACCACACGACCTTCACCTCGCCGGCCGAACTCGCGGCAGCACTCCGGCGGGCCGCGGCCGCGCACGGCGAGCACGAGAAGCGGACCGGCCAGCACGACGCGGCGTGGCCGGACTGGTATGCGGAGTTCATCGCCAAGGAGCAGGCCGGAGAGCCGCTGCCGACGTGAGCTGCGGCTAGAGGCCGGTGCCGCTCACGGCCCTTGCGCCCAAGTGCGGAGCAGGCCGCGGGGGTCGGTGGCGGCGGCCGGTGCGGCGGCGGTGCCGGCGCGCAGACGCGCGGCGAGCGCGCCGAGGCGAGGGTTGCGGGCCGCAGGCGCAGGAAGTGCCGCCCTTGCCGCGGTTGCGGGTGTGAGGAGTGTGGTTGAGGCCGACGAGGCGGCCTGCGGCGTCCGGGCGATCGCGGCCTCGTGGGCGGTGGCGTCGCGGAGGACCGCGGTGGCGCGGGAGATGGCGGAGCGGATCGGGTCGTAGGGGCGGGAGGGGCGCGGTTCGGCGGGGCGCGACGGGGCGGCCTCTCGCGGCTTGGGTGGGGCAGCGGCGCGGGCCTGGGCCTTGACCACGCCCTGGGCCAGGATGCGCGCCGGATTGAAGCCGCGGCGGATCTGGTCGGCGATGAAGGCGGCGGCGCGCCAGTCGCTGTCGGCCAGGGCCAGCTCGAGGACGCACCAGGCCTGCCGCTCGAGCTGGCGCAGGCGCTCCTCCTCGGGCAGCTCTTCCAGCTCCTTGAGGCAGGCGACCAGCTCCTGGAAGTCGGGCTGCGCGAGCAGCGTCGGCGACCTGCCGCTCGGTGACCGCCTCGGCGCGGGCCAGTGCTGCGGGGGAGAGGCCGTTGGCGACGCGGAAGGCAGCGCGGTACTGGCCGCGCGGCGTGGCGAGCGAGGGGCGGCGGGCGCAGGCGAGGCGAAGCATATGGTCCGTATATAGGAATAAGAGCGGATATGCAAGGGCGATGTCTGCCGGCACGGCCGTGGTCGGAGGGGTGACGCACTTCCATGTCGCCGCAGATGGCCTAAAAATACTGATCCAATTAGCCTTCAAATTTACTTGAAGAGTAGCACGCCGGTCAAATATTAGTTGTAGAATTTAGGCAAATCTCATGGTTCTGGGAGGCCAACTCGTCAAGGATGTTTTTTGCGCTCTTCGCGTAGGGCCGCGAATATTTCCCTCGACCGCGTCGCAAACTGCAGCCCGAGCGGCTGTTTTGTGTCTGGGTGAGGCTCGCGCCAGAGTTCCTTCCATTCCTCATGCGTGCTTTTGAGTTCGGCCCGCTGCTCGAGATACCGGCCTTCAGCCCTGAATTGTGACCAAAGAGTATATAGATTTCCCTCATGAAGGTTGTGACGGACGAGGCCAAGCTCGTCCTTGAGGTCTGCAATTGCATCACGCCTGAACACGCCGCTGTCCAGCTCGCGCAGGAACCTGACGTAGTTGCTGGCAGCAACTTGCGCGCGATCGAGCACACTGAGCCGGCGGTCGGCATCGGCCTTCACAACAGCGAGCCGAACCCGCTCCGTTTCCAGGTGCTTTCCGATTTCGAGTTTTTTCTTCGAGTTCCTTGTCGAGCCTAGCCTTCAGCTGCGTAAGTTCGGTGACGTAACTAGCTTTTTTCCCCTAAAGCTCGATTACGTAACCCGCCTTTATAGTTTCAAGATTTTCTTATTTCCGCGCCACTGGAGCCCGGCCACGAGCACAGATGCCCCGGCGGTGACAATGGTGGCGAGCACCGCTGCAGCGGGCGGAATGAGTTTGATGAGTTCGAGGATCTTTTGCTGGTCGGGTTTTCCTGCCGCATCTACAAGCGCCAGGGCTGACGCCTGCTCCATGAGCCAGAGACCACCTCCGTAGGCGGCGGTGCCCGCCAAGAGGATGGCTGCCGCGAACAGTAGGAACCGGATCATATCTCAAGTACACCGGCCCTGGATACATAGACACATTTCGACACGCAATCGGTTACGCACAGCGTTCCTGCGACGGGGCAGGTGGCCAAAGCCACACTTCCCTGATTGCGCCCTTTCGGTACCCATTTGAATGCGACCGTGAAGAAGCTGCGCCGTAGGCATTCATCGTAGGTGATGTTGTCCACCAGAAATTCTTATTGACTGCCCCGAAATCCGTGTTGGTGGGGTCAGGGACGGCAAAAACGCCGAAGCCTCGCGCCTGGGGATCAAGGCCGGATAGGATTCCTCGATCGGTCTGATTTTGGGTGGTCACCATTTGATCCCCCATCTCCTCGGCAACCTGTCAGCTGCAACGAACACTGGCTCGGTCTTTATACCGCAGTGAAGGTACGCAAGCGATCCATAGCGGGCCCTCGGCCTAACTGCTTCGTGAGGCCCGAGCCGGGGGCGATCATGTCGCCCTTCGTTGTGGCTACGTGCGCACCTGACGGTGGATGACCCTGCTGAGGACCTTGCGCTATACCCACAACGGGACCTCTGGACGGAGATCGCCGCGACCATGGCGGTGATGCTCGGCAATCTCTATCGCGCGCTGGTCACGGGGGGGCGCCCGACGTCGAGGCCCAGAAGGCGGCCGAGGAGGTCGCGGGCTTCGAGAGCCGCCTCGCGGGCATCGAGAGCAAGGTCTCGCTGCTGCAGTGGACGATGGGCTTCAATCTGGCGCTTACCGTGGGCATCGCGATCAAGCTGCTGGTGCCATAGGGCCGTCCACGCCGACGGCTGCCCAATTGGCTGCGCTACGCGGCCTGCCGTGCCTTGCTCGACGGCTCGGGCACCGGATCGCCGGCGGCCCGGCAGGCCATGATCCAGGCTTCGATCGCGTCCTGAACCTCCGTTGCTGCCGTCTCGGGCGTGGCGCCGACCGCGGAGCAGCCTGGAAGATCAGGCACCACGGCGATCCACGCCTCGTCCTCCTCGCTCCAGAACAGCTCGATCAGATACTTCATGCCTTGGGACCGTACTTCTCGATCATCTGGGCGAGCTGCCGGGCCTGATAGGGCGGCACGAATCCGCCTCGATCCTGGAAGTTCAGCTGCATGGGCTCTCCCTTCCGCTTGAACACGCGATGCGAACCCTTACCGCCTTCGTGCGTGAACCCGAGCAGGCGAGCGGCCCGGCAAGCATCCCTGAACCGTACGGACCTCGGATTGGCCGTGATCGACGCCAGGAGCTTCTCACCGCTGGCCACCTCTCAATGTTCCAAATTGGTCACCGAAGCGCCCAATCAAAAGACCCGCTTGGCCAGGAACCTTTCAGCTCAGCTTACGCACATCCGCGAGCCGCCCGGTCAGCGCCGCCGCCGCCGCCATCGCCGGGCTCACCAGATGCGTCCGGCCCCCCTTTCCCTGTCTTCCCTCGAAATTGCGGTTGCTGGTGGAAGCACAGCGCTCGCCGGGCTTGAGCTGGTCGGGGTTCATGCCGAGGCACATCGAGCAGCCGGCCTCGCGCCATTCGAAGCCGGCGGCCTGGAAGATCTCGTCCAGGCCCTCGGCCTCGGCCTGGTGCTTCACCAGGCCGGAGCCGGGGACGATCATGGCGCGGACCGACGGGGCCACGGTCTTGCCCTCGACCAGCTTGGCCACCACCCGCAGGTCCTCGATCCGGCCGTTGGTGCAGGAGCCGATGAAGACCGTGTCGACCTTGACCTCCTCCATCGGCGTGCCGGGCTCGAGGCCCATATATTCCAGCGAGCGCTCGATGGCGCGGCGCCGGTCCTCGCCCTGCGCGGCCTTGGGGTCGGGGACGCGGCCGGTGATCCCGACCACGTCCTGGGGCGAGGTGCCCCAGGTGACCTGGGGCTCGATGGTGGCGGCGTCCAGCCGAACCTCGGTGTCGTAGACCGCACCTTCGTCGGAGGGCAGGGTGCGCCACCAGCGCTCGGCCAGCTCCCACGCGGCACCCTTGGGCGCCATCGGCCGGCCCTTGAAGTAGTCGATCGTCTTGTCGTCGGGTGCGATCAGCCCGGCGCGGGCTCCGGCCTCGATCGACATGTTGCAGATGGTCATCCGGCCTTCCATCGACAGGCCGCGGATGACCGAGCCGGCATACTCGACCACGTAGCCGGTGCCGCCGGCGGTGCCGATCTGGCCGATGATGGCCAGGATCACGTCCTTGGCGGTGCAGCCGACGGGCAGCTCGCCCTCGACGCTGATCCGCATCGTCCTGGGCTTCTTCTGCACCAGGGTCTGGGTCGCCAGCACATGCTCGACCTCGGAGGTGCCGATGCCGAAGGCCAGGGCCCCGAACGCGCCGTGGGTCGAGGTGTGGCTGTCGCCGCAGACGATGGTGGTGCCCGGCAGGGTGAAGCCCTGCTCGGGGCCGATCACGTGCACGATGCCCTGGCGGACGTCGCGCATCCCGAACAGCTCGACGCCGAACTCCTCGCAGTTCCTGGTCAGGGTGTCGACCTGGAGGCGCGAGATCTCGTCGACGGATGGGCTGCGAGCGATCGCTGGTCGGCACGTTGTGGTCGGGTACCGCCAGGGTGGCGTCGGGCCGGCGCACCGTGCGGCCGGTCAGCCGCAGGCCCTCGAAGGCCTGCGGGCTGGTGACCTCGTGGACCAGATGGCGGTCGATGTAGAGGAGGCAGGTGCCGTCGGGTTGCGCGTCCACGAGATGCGCGTCCCAGATCTTCTGAAACAGCGTGCGCGGCCCGGTCATGCTCCTGTCCTCCCCAACCCGGTCCGGTCTATTCCGCGGCGGTGGTCGCGGTCGGGCGCTCGTCGCGCCGCTCGGCGATGCGCGCCGACTTGCCGGTGCGGCCGCGCAGGTAATAGAGCTTGGCCCGGCGCACCCGGCCGCGGCGGACCACCTCGATGCTGTCGATGCGCGGGCTGTGCAGCGGGAACACGCGCTCCACGCCCTCGCCGTAGGAGATCTTGCGCACGGTGAAGGCGGAGTTGATGCCGCGGTTGCGGCGCGCGATGCACACGCCCTCGAAGGCCTGCACACGCTCGCGCGTGCCCTCGATCACCTTCACATTGACCCGCAGGGTGTCGCCGGGGCGGAAGTCGGGCACGCCCCGCTCGGCCACCAGGCGGTCCATCAGTTCCTTCTCGAGCTCGGCAATCAGGTTCATCGCATCCTCGTCTGTCTGGGGCGCGTGCCGATGACGGTCGCGCGCCGCGGTTTCATTGCCGAGAGGTCCCGACCAGATCCGGCCGCCGGGACTTCGTGATCGCGAGCGCCTGTTCGTGGCGCCACTCGCTGATCCGGGCGTGGTGGCCGGACAAGAGCACGTCCGGCACCGCGCGCCCCTCCCACACCTGCGGCCGGGTGTAGTGGGGGTATTCCAACAGGCCCGCGGCGAAGCTCTCCTCGGCCAGCGAGGCGGCAGCGCCGACCACGCCGGGCAGGAGACGCACGCAGGCATCGATCAGGGTCATGGCGGCGAGCTCGCCGCCCGACAAGACGAAATCGCCCAAGGAGACCTCGCGGAAGCCGCGGGCCTCGATCACCCGGTGGTCGACGCCCTCGTAGCGCCCGCACAGCAGGACCACGCCCGGCCCGGCCGCCAGCTCGGCCACGCCGGCCTGGCGCAGCGGCTCGCCGCGCGGGCTG
Organism: uncultured Alphaproteobacteria bacterium; assembly: GCA_963720725.1. GTDB lineage: Bacteria > Pseudomonadota > Alphaproteobacteria > Geminicoccales > Geminicoccaceae > Benzoatithermus. The sequence goes on along the minus strand of CAVRGN010000011.1, from coordinate 64,561 downwards.
AGATAGACCAGCGGCCCCGGCGCGCCACCCGCCACGACCGAGTCCACGGCGCGGGCCACGATGTCGGGACGCATCACCATGCCCGCACCGCCGCCGAACGGCGTGTCGTCGACGGTCTGGTGCCGGTCCTCGGCGAAGCCGCGCAGGTCGACAGCATCGAGGCGCCACTGCTGACGCTGCAGCGCCCGCCCGGCCAGGGAGACGCCCAGGGGCCCCGGGAACATCTCGGGGAAGATGGTCAGCACGGTGGCGGTCCAGGGGGCGGTCACGGCAGGACCACCTGGACCGTGCCGGCGGCGAGGTCGACGGCGGGAACGGATTCGCGCGTGAACGGCAACAGCTCGCTGCGGCCTTCGCCGAGGTCGATCTCCAGGATGTCGCCGGCGCCGTAGTTCAGCACGGCCACGACCCGGCCGAGCTCGCGGCCCGCCCGGTCGGTCGCGGCGAGGCCCACCAGATCCTCGTGGTAGAATTCGTCCTCGTCGGTGGCCGGCAGGCGCTCGCGCGGCACGTAGAGGCTCTGCCCGCGCAGCGCCGCGGCGGCGTTCCGGTCGGCGACACCGGGAACCGCGGCGATCACCCCGCCCTTGGCCGGACCCACGATCCTCAGCTCGAACAGCGGCCGGCCGCGCTCGTCGCAGAGCGTGCCGTAGCCCGCCACGTTCTCGGGCGCCTCGGTGAAGCAGCGCAGGTGGAACGCGCCGCGCACCCCGTGAGGCGCCCCGATCTGGGCCACGCAGACCATGGCCTTGTCCGGACCCGCCGCCATTCCCTGCCGGATCAGGCCGCGGCCTGCTCGGCCTCGGCCTTCTTGGCCGCGATCTCGGCCGCGCGCTTGCCGGTGCCGCGCAGGCGGGTCGCACCCGGCTTGATGCCCGACTTGTCGAGGAAGCGGGCGACGCGGTCGCTGACCTGCGCCCCCTGGCTCAGCCAGTAGCGGATCCGCTCCTCGTTGAGCACGACGCGGTTCGCGTCCTCGCTCTTCAGCAGCGGGTTGTAGCTGCCCAGCTTCTCCAGGAACTTGCCGTCGCGCGGGCTGCGCGCGTCGGCCGCCACGATCCGGTAGAACGGGCGCTTCTTGGCACCGCCGCGCGCCAGACGAATTCGAACCGCCATGATGTTTCCTCGCTCCGGGTTGCGGCCGCGCTCAGCGCGGCATGAGGCCGGGCGGCAGGCCGCCGCGGCCGAACAGGTTCTGGATGCCGCCGGCCTTCTTCATCCGCTTCATCATGTCCTGCATCTGCCGGTGCTGCTTGAGCAGCCGGTTGACGTCCTGGACCGAGGTGCCCGAGCCGGCGGCGATGCGCCGCTTGCGCGAGGCGTTGATGAGATCGGCGTTCTTGCGCTCCTTGGGCGTCATCGAATCGATGATGGCACACTGGCGGCCGATCACCTTCTCGTCGATGTTGGCCTGATCGAGCTGCTTTTGCATCTTCTGCACGCCCGGCAGCTTGCCGAGGATGCCCTTCATCCCGCCCATCTTGCGCATCTGCATGAGCTGGCCGCGCAGATCGGCGAGGTCGAAGCTGCCCTTGGCCATCTTCCTGGCCAGCTTCTCGGCATCCTCGCGGTCGACCATCTCCGACGCCTGCTCGACCAGCGAGACGACGTCGCCCATGTCGAGGATGCGCCCGGCCACGCGCTCGGGATGGAACGGCTCGAGCGCGTCGAGCTTCTCGCCCATGCCGACCAGCTTGATCGGCTGGCCGGTGACGTGGCGCATGCTGAGTGCTGCACCGCCGCGCGCGTCGCCGTCCATGCGGGTGAGCACGATGCCGGAGACGCCGATCCTCTCGTGGAAGATGCGCGCGGTGTTGACCGCGTCCTGGCCGGTCAGGGAGTTGGCCACCAGCAGCGTCTCGTGCGGCTTGGCGAGGTCGCGGATCTGGGCGAGCTCGGCCATCAGCGCGTCGTCGATGCTGAGCCGGCCGGCGGTGTCCAGGATCAGAACGTCGTAGCCCTCGCGGCGCGCGGTCTCCAGCGCACGGCGGGCGATGTCCAGCGCCCCTTGGCCGGCGACGATGGGCAGGCTCGCCACCTCGCACTGGCGCGCCAGCACCTCCAGCTGCATCTGCGCCGCGGGGCGCTGGGTGTCGAGCGAGGCCAGGAGCACCTTCTTGTGCTCCTTGAGCCGCAGGCGGCGGGCGAGCTTGGCGCTGGTGGTGGTCTTGCCCGAGCCCTGCAGGCCCGCCATCAGGACCACGGCCGGCGGTGCTCCCAGGCTGAGCGAGCTGTCGTCGGCCCCCAGGATCGTCACCAGCTCGTCGTGGACGATCTTCACCACCATCTGGCCGGGGGTGATGCTCTTGATCACCTCCTGGCCGATCGCCCGCTCCCGCACGCGGCCGACCAGGTCCTTGACCACCGGCAGCGCCACGTCGGCCTCGAGCAGCGCGATGCGGATCTCCCGCATCGCCTCGATGACGTCGTCCTCGGTGAGCGCGCCGCGCCGCTTGAGGCGGTCGAGCACGCCGTTGAGGCGGGTGGTCAGACTATCGAACATCAACGCCATACCGCGCGCTCCGCACCACCGCCTTTCCGGGGGTGCCGGGCGCGCTCACTCTCCAGGGCCGTCAGGTAAGCATCGGCGGCTCAGCCGCAAGCCGGAAGCTTCTGCGGCGGCGGGCCGGTAAAGTCAAGCTGCGTGGGGCGGGCGTGCCGCGGCACTACTCGACCGTGATCGTGATCCGCTCCGACACCACCGGCGGCTCGTGCGGGATGTGGTTCTGGTCGGCGAGGAGCAGCTGCAGGGTGTGGGTGCCGGGCGGCAGCTCCAGGGTCACCTCGGTCTGGCCGCCGCCGAAGTGCTTGTGGTTGTCGTCGGCCGGGATCGGCTCGTCGAGCGGCGGCAGCTCGGCCACGTCGATCAGGAGGTGATGATGGCCGGTCTTCTCCTTTTCGATCCCGGCCGGTGCCACGCCCATGCCCTTGAGACCGAACCGCACGGTGACCGGGCTCGCGACCGTGGCGCCGTCGGCGGGGCTGATGATGTAGACCTCGGCACCCGGCGGTGAGGGCGTGCGGTCGGCCGCCAGCGCCGGCATGGCCGCGAGCAGCAGGACTACCAGAGCGACCGGCCTGATCATGCGAACTCTCCTTGTTCCCGACGCGGATATAGCTCCGTGCGGGTCTGCGACCAGCTCAGGCCGGATCGTCGGCGAACGAGGCCGCCAGATGGTCGAGGAAGGCGCGGGTCCGCAGCGAGGTCCGCCGGCCCGCCGGCAGGAGGGCGAACAGCTCGGCCGGGGCCAAGCGGTAGTCGCAGAGGATCGGGACCACCTCGCCGGCGGCCAACTCGCGGCGGCACATCCACCTTGAGGCGACCCCGATCCCGATCCCGGCGGCCACCGCCGCCGTGACCGCCTGAGCCGCGCCTACCCGGAGTTGGCCCTGGACTTGGACGGAGACGGCTGCGCCGCTGGCATGGCCGAACGTCCAGGCCTGCCCGTCGGACTGGCCGGGGCCCAGGATGCAGCGGTGATCGCCGAGGGCGGAGGGCGTCGCGGGCGCGCCATGGCGCTCGAGGTAGGCGGGTGACGCGATCATGAGCCGGGGCGCTTCGGCGATCCGGCGCAATCCAAACGCGGAGTCCGCGGGCCGCCCGACACGCAGGGCGAGGTCCACCCCTTCCTCGATCAGATCCTGCGCCTTCTCGTCCATGAGTAGGTCGAGCTGCAGCTCCGGATGAAGGTCGAGGAACGCGTCGAGGCGGGGCACGATCTCCCGGCTGCCCAGGGTCACCGGCACTGCTGCCCGCAGCGTCCCGCCCAGACGGACGCCGCCGGCCGCGGCCACGTCGGCGTCGTCGAGTTCGGTGAGCAGCGGCCGGACGCGCTCAAGATAGGCGTGGCCGGCCTCGGTCGGCGCCACCCGGCGGGTCGTGCGCAGGAGGAGCGGCACGCCCAGCCGGTCCTCGAGCGCGGCGACCAGCCGCGAGACCGAGGGCTGGGACAGGCGGAGGTCACGCGCGGCGCGGCTGAAGCTGCCGCTATCCGCCGCGCGGACGAAGGCACGGAGTTCGAGTAACCGGTCACTCATTCGCCACTCGGATCAATCCTATCCAAGATCTCGGTCTAATGGGGCTGGGGGCAAATGGGTAGCTTGGCTTCACGGCATCCGATCGGCGGGTGCCAAGACCGGGAGCCGGACCATGTCCGCGAGCTTCACCCTGCACACCGCCCAGACCGCCCCGGAGCCCTCGCGCCCGGTCCTGGAGGGCGCCGCCAAGGCGTTCGGCTTCGTGCCCAATCTCCACGCGATCCTGGCCGAGGCGCCGGCGGCGCTCGAGGGCTACTCGGCGCTGTGGGACATTTTCGCCCGCAGCAGCCTGAGCGCCGCCGAGCAGCAGGTCGTCTACCTGACGGCCAATTACGAGAACGAGTGCCGCTACTGCATGGCCGGGCATTCGGTGCTGGCCAAGCTCGCCGGCCTGCCTGCCCAGGCCATCGAGGCGATCCGAGAGGGGCGGCCGATCGAGGATGCCAGGCTCGAGGCGCTACGCCGGTTCACCTCGCTCGTGGTCCGCGAGCGGGGCTGGGTGCCCGAGGCCGAGGTCGAGGCTTTCCTGGCGGCCGGCTACGGCCGGCAGCAGGTGCTCGAGGTGATCCTCGGCGTCGCGGTCAAGACGATCAGCAACTACACCAACCACCTCGCCGAGACCCCGCTCGACGCCTTCATGGCCGACACGGTCTGGGAGCACCCGGCCAAGCGCCGGCACGCCGCCTGATCCCTGCAACCCGATCGAGAACGGAGATCCGCCATGTCCCTCCAAGCTCGGCTCGACGCCTTCAAGGCCGACTTCCAGGCCGGCCGGCCGCCCTACTCGGTGCCGCCCCAGGTGATCGCGACCATGAGCCGTGCCACCGCCGAGCTCCAGGCCTCGGGCCTCGCCGAGCGGGCGCTCAAGGCGGGCGACGCCGCGCCGGACTTCACCTTGCCCGATCCCGATGGCCGTCCGCTTAGCGCGGCGGCCTTGCTGGCCCGGGGCCCGCTCGTGGTGAGCTTCTACCGCGGCGTCTGGTGCCCCTACTGCAACATGGAGCTGCAGGCGCTGGAAGCGCTGCGGCCCGAGATCGAGCGCCTCGGCGGTAGCCTGGTCGCGATCTCGCCGCAGACCCAGGTCAACAGCCGCAAGTCGCGGCGCGAGAACGGGCTGGGCTTCCCGATCCTGTCCGACCACGGCAACGAGGTCGCGGCGGCCTTCGGCCTGCGCTTCGCGCTGCCGGATTATCTGGTCGAGCTCTATCGCGGCCTGGGCAACCAGCTGCCGAGCTTCAACGGCGAGGGCTCCTGGACCTTGCCGATGCCCGGCCGGTTCGTGATCGGCCAGGACCGGATCGTGCGCTACGCCGAGGTCCATCCCGACTACACGCGCCGGCCGGAGCCCGAGGAGCTGCTGCCGGTGCTGCGGAGCCTGGCACCGAAGCGGGTGGCCTGAGCCGATGCAAGGGCGCACCTTCCTGATCACCGGCGCGTTCAAGGGCATCGGGCGGGCGCTGGCCGAGCGCCTGGCCGGGGCAGGCCACGAGGTGGTTGGCCTCGCGCGCAGCGCCGACCCCGGCTTTCCCGGGCGGCTGCTGCCCGTCGACCTTGCCGCGGTCCTCGACCTCAACCTCCGCCCGGCCCTGCAGGCGACCCAGGCGGCGCTGCTTCCTCGGCGAGGAGGCCGGGTTCGTCACCGGCCAGACCCTGTTCGTCGACGGCGGCGCCTTGGTCGGCAAGGCGCCGCTCTGACCGGCGACCGTTGCACCGTGCGCCGGCCGCGTCTATCCCCCGGCGCATGGAACCCGTCCCCTTCGTCAAGATGCATGGCTGCGGCAACGATTTCGTCGTGCTGGACGGGCGGCGCACGCCCATCGGGCTGGACGTGGCCAGCCTGCGCCGGATCGGCGACCGGCATCGCGGGGTCGGCTTCGACCAGCTGCTCCTGATCGAGCGCGACCCCGAGGCCGACGCCCGGCTGCGGTTCTTCAACGCCGACGGCAGCGAGTCCGGCGCCTGCGGCAACGGCACGCGCTGCGTGGCGCGGCTCCTGTTCGACGAGGGCGCGCCGTCGCGGCTGCGCCTGGTGGTGGGCGAGCGGCGGCTCGCGGCCGAACTCCTGCCCGACGGTCGGATCGCGGTGGTGATGGGAGCACCTGTGCTCGACTGGTGCCAGATCCCGCTCGCCGAGCCCTGCGACACGCTGGAGGTGCCGCTGGACGAGCCCGGGCTGCCGCGGCCGGTCGCGGTCGGCATGGGCAATCCGCACCTGGTCTTCCTGGTCTCCGACCTCGAGGCGATCGACGTGGCACGGCTGGGCGCCCGGCTCGAGCGGCATCCGATCCTGCCCGAGCGCGGCAATATCGGCTTTGCCCAGCTGCTCGGCCCCGACCGCCTGCGCCTGCGCGTGTTCGAGCGCGGCGCGGGGCTGACCCTCGCCTGCGGCAGCGGCGCTTGTGCCGCCATGGTCGCGGCGCGGCGGCGCGGCCTGGTCGGCGACCGCGTCCGGCTGGTCCTCGACGGCGGCGAGGTGGAAGCGGCATGGCCCGGCGAGGGGCCGGTGACCCTGATCGGCCCGGCCGCGCGGGTGTTCTCCGGCACGCTGGCGCCGGAGCTCCTCGACGGTGGCTGAGGTCGAGGTCGTCACCTTCGGCTGCCGGCTGAACACGCTGGAATCCGAGGTGATGCGACGCCATGCGCTGGCCGCGGGGCTGGGCGACACGGTCGTGGTGCACACCTGCGCGGTCACGGCCGAAGCCGAGCGGCAGGCGCGGCAGGCCATCCGTCGGCTGCGCCGCGAGCGGCCCGGCACTCGGATCGTGGTCACCGGCTGCGCGGTCCAGCAGCGGCCGGCGCTCTATGTCGCCATGCCGGAGATCGACCATCTCGTCGGCAACGCCGAGAAGCTGCGGCAGGAGACCTGGCGGGAGCTGGTCGCGGGGGCGCCCCGGGTTCAAGTTGGCGACATCATGTCGGCGTCCGCGACCGCCGTGACGCCCATCGCCGGCATGGAGCGGCGGACCCGCGGCTTTCTCGTCGTGCAGCAGGGCTGCGACCATCGCTGCACCTTCTGCAGCATCCCGTTCGGCCGCGGCCCGGGCCGCAGCCTGCCGCTCGACGCGATCGTGGCGCAGGCGGATGCGCTCCTCGGCAGCGGTCATGCCGAGCTGACCGTCACCGGCGTCGACATCGCCTCCTACGGCCGCGACCTGCCGGGGCGGCCGAGCCTCGGCGCCATGCTCGAGGCCCTGCTGCGGCGTGTGCCGGCGCTGCGGCGCCTGCGCCTGTCGTCCGTCGACCCGGGCAATTGCGACGAGGTGCTGCGGGAACTGCTCGCCGGCGAGTCCAGGCTGCTGCCGCACCTCCATCTGTCGGTGCAGGCCGGCCACGATCTGGTGCTCACGCGCATGAAGCGGCGGCACCGGCGGTGCCACGTGATCGACCTCGCCCTTGGCCTGCGCCGGCGGCGACCCGATCTCGTGCTCGGTGCCGACCTGATCGCCGGCTTTCCCACGGAGGACGCAGCCATGTTCCAGGCCACCCTCGATCTCGTCGAGGAGGCGGGCCTGACCTACCTCCACGTGTTCCCCTATTCGCCACGTCCCGGCACGCCGGCAGCACGGATGCCGCAGGTGCCGGCGGCGGTGCGGCGCGAGCGGGCGGCGCGGCTGCGGGCGCTGGGAGCCGAGATGCTCGACGCTTTCCTGCGTGCGCAGCGCGGCCGCCGCCTCGGGGCTCTGATGGAGCGGGGCGGGGGCGGGCACACCGACCAGTTCGCGCCGTTCCGGATCGCGCCGGGGGCGCCGCTGCCTCCAGCCGGACGCGAGATCACGCTCGCGGTCGCGGCCGTCGCCGAGGGCCGGCTGCTCGGACGGGCGGTCTGATGGCGGTCGGCGGCTGGTTCTCGCGGCTCAAGGCCGGGCTGTCGCGCTCCTCCGGCGACCTCACGCAGAAGATCGCGAGCGTGGTCACCCGGCGGCGCCTGGACCAGGAGACCCTGGACGAGCTCGAGGAGGCGCTGATCACGGCCGATCTCGGCGTCGAGACCTCGGCGGTCCTGGTCAGGGCGGTGGCCAAGGACCGCTTCGGCAAGGAGGTCACCGAGGTCGAGGTGCGCGAGGCGCTGGCGGCGGCGGCGGCGCGCGAGCTCGAGCCCGTGGCCGAGCCCCTGCCGCACCGCGCCCGGTTCCGGCCGCAGGTGGTCCTGGTCTGCGGCGTCAACGGCACCGGCAAGACCACGACCATCGGCAAGCTCGCCAACCAGGCGGTGGGCGCCGGGCTCAAGGTGGTGCTGGCGGCCTGCGACACCTTCCGTGCCGCCGCGGTCGAGCAGCTCGAGGAGTGGGGTCGGCGCAACGGCGTGCCGGTGATCCGCGGCAAGGAGGGGGCCGACCCCGCCGGTCTCGCCTTTGATGCGCTGGAGCGCGCCCGCGCCTTAGAGGCCGACCTGCTGATGATCGACACCGCCGGCCGGCTGCAGAACAAGCAGGGGCTGATGGACGAGCTGCGCAAGATCGTCCGGGTCCTGAAGAAGGTCGATCCGGAGGCGCCGCACGACGTGGTGCTGGTGCTGGACGCCACCACCGGGCAGAACGCGCACAATCAGGTCGAGGTGTTCAAGGCCATGGTGGACCTGACGGGCTTGATCGTGACCAAGCTCGACGGTACGGCCAAGGGCGGCGTGGTGGTGGCGCTGGCCAGGCGGTTCGGCCTGCCGATCCACGCCATCGGCGTCGGCGAGACCATCGAGGACCTGCGCCCGTTCGAGGCCGTCGCGTTCGCGCGCGCCCTGCTCGGGCTGGAGCCCGCCAAGGGCGGCTGAGAAAGGCGAAGACCACCGATGTCGCGCAACATTGTCGAGACGCTGCTCGGCGCCCTGGTGCTGGCGGTTGCCCTGGGGTTCCTGACCTGGGCCTACGGCCGCAGCGACGCCGGCGACCCCGGCGGCTACACGCTGCGCGCCAAGTTCGACCGCGTCGACGGCCTCGACACGGGCGGCGACGTGCGCATTTCCGGCATCAAGGTGGGCAAGGTGCTGGCACAGGAACTCGACCCCGCCACCTACCGCGCGCAGGTCACCTTCAGCGTCCGCAACGGCATCGAGCTGCCCGCGGACAGCTCGGCCGCGATCGTGAGCAGCGGGCTTCTGGGCGGCAAGTACCTGTCGCTGGTGCCCGGAGGCGACGAGAAGCTGCTGGCCGACGGCGCGGAGATCACGCTCACCCAGTCCTCGGTGAATCTGGAGGACCTGATCGGACGCTACATCTTCAGCGGTCAGACCGGAGGGGATTCGGCTCAGTGAGGCGTGCCGCGGTCGCGGCGGCCGTGGCGCTGCTGCTGCCGGCCACCGCCCGGGCCGACGGGCCGGTGCGGCCGCATCTGGTGGCGGTGCTGCAGGCACTCGACAAGATCACGGCCCGCACCACGACCTTGCGCCTCCCGATGGGCGAGCCGGTGGCCTTCGGCACCTTGCGCATCACCGCGCGCGCCTGCCTGACCACGCCGCCGACCGAGCCGCCGGAAAGCGCCGCATTCCTGGAGATCCGCGAGGAGGATCCCGGCACGGCGACCGAGACGCGGTTCACGGGCTGGATGTTCGCCTCCAGTCCTTCGCTGTCGGCGCTCGAACACCCGGTCTACGATCTCTGGTTGATCTCGTGCGCCGAACCGCTCGAACTCGAGCCGCCGCCACCCGTGGCGCCCGAAGGCGACGAGGCACCCTTGGGCAGGGGGTAGCCGCCGCCGGGGAATTCGGCCTCCTCGCTCAAGGCCGCCCGCAGGCGGCGCAGATAGGCAGCACGGCTGATCTCGATCGCGCCGAAGCGGGCGAGATGATCGGTCAGGAACTGGGCGTCGAGCAGGGTGAAGCCGCCCACGCGCAGCCGTGCGACCAGGTCGACCAGGGCGATCTTGCTGGAATCCCGCACCCGGGAGAACATGCTCTCGCCGAAGAACGCCCCGCCCAGGGCGAGGCCGTAGAGCCCGCCGGCGAGCTCGCCCTCGCGCCAGACCTCGACGCTGTGGGCGAAGCCGCGCCGGGCCAGCTCGACATAGAGCCCGATCAGGGTCTCGTTGAGCCAGGTCTTGGGGCGCTCCGGGGTCGGTGCGGCGCAGGCGCGGATCACGGTCTCGAACGCGTGGTCGGCGCGGATTTCGAAGCCGCCGCGGCGGATCGTCTTGGCGAGGCTGCGCGGGACGTGGAATCCCTCGAGCGGGAGGACGCCGCGCCGACGGGGCTCGATCCAGTTGATCGCCGGGTCGTCGAAATCGTCCGCCATGGGAAAGACGCCGATGGCGTAGGCGTGCAGCAGGAGATCGGGTGTCAGCGCCTGCGGCACGGCCCCGACGCCCGCCGCGGCAAGCTCACTCGCTCCAGCCCGCCAGGAAGCGGCCGAGCCAGCCGGTGTCGAAGTCGGACTGGCGCACGTCGTCGGTCGCCAGGATGGCGCGCAGCAGCGGCACGCTGGACGAGATGCCGTCGATCACCACTTCCTCCAGGCAACGCTCGAGGCGGCGGATGGCGGCACGGCGGTCGACGTCGTGCACGATCAGCTTGGCGATCAGGCTGTCGTAGAACGGCGGCACCGTGTAGCCGGCATAGAGCGCCGAATCCATGCGCACGCCCGGCCCGCCGGGGGCGTGGAAGGCCCGCACCTTGCCCGGCGTCGGCAAGAGCGTGCGCGGGTCCTCGGCATTGATCCGGACCTCGATCGCGTGGCCGGTGAAGCGGATGTCGTGCTGCGCGAAGCTCAAGGGCTCCCCCGCCGCCAGCCGGATCTGCTCGCGCACCAGGTCGATGCCGGTGACCAGTTCGGTCACCGGATGCTCGACCTGGAGCCGCGTGTTCATCTCGATGAAGTAGAATTCGCCGTCCTGGTAGAGGAACTCGACGGTGCCCAGGCTGCGGTAGTTCAGCTTGCGCAGCGCGCTCGCCACCGTCTCGCCCAGCCGCTCGCGCTGGACCTGGTCGAGGACCGGGGAGGGCGCCTCCTCGACCACCTTCTGATGGCGGCGCTGCAACGAGCAGTCGCGCTCGCCGAGATGGACCACGCGGCCCCTGCCGTCGCCGACCACCTGCACCTCGATGTGGCGGGGATGGTCGAGGAACCGCTCGACATAGACCCGGTCGTCGCCGAAGGCGGCGCGGGCCTCGTTGCGCGACATGCGCACGGCATCGCCCAGCTCGTCCTCGTGGCGCACCACCGTCATGCCCCGCCCGCCGCCGCCGGCCACGGCCTTGATCAGGACGGGAAAGCCGATCTGGTGGGCGAGCTCGATCGCCTCGGCCTCGCTGCCCACCGGCCCGTCGCTGCCGGGCACGGTGGGAATGCCCAGCCCGCGCGCCGTGGTCTTGGCGACGATCTTGTCGCCCATGAGCCGGATATGCTCGGGCGACGGGCCGATGAAGGTAAAGCCGTGCTCCTCGACCATCTGGGCGAAATCGGCGTTCTCGGACAGGAAGCCGTAGCCGGGGTGGATGGCCTCGGCCCCGGTGATCTCGGCCGCGGCCAGGAGCGCCAGCGGGTTGAGGTAGCTGTCGGCCGCCCTGGGCGGGCCGATGCACACGCTCTCGTCGGCGAGGCGGACATGCATGGCCTGCGCGTCGGCGGTCGAGTGCACGGCGACCACGGCGATGTTCAGCTCGCGGCAGGCACGCAGGATGCGCAGCGCGATCTCGCCACGATTGGCGATCAGAACCTTCCGGAACATCGGGTGCTACTCGATCACCAGGAGCGGCTCGCCATACTCGACCGGGGCACCGTTGCCGGCCAGGATCCGGGCCACCCGCCCCGCGCGCGTGGCCCGGATCGAGTTCATCACCTTCATGGCCTCGATGATCAGGAGGGTCTGGCCCTCCTTCACCTGGTCGCCGACCTTGACGTAGGCCGCGGCCCCGGGCTCGGGCGACAGGTAGACGGTGCCGACCATCGGCGAGGTGATCGTTCCCGGATGCGCAGCCTCCGGCGCGGCCTCGGCCACAGCGACCGCCGCCGGCGCGGCGCCCGGTGCCGAGGGTGCGGCATGCAGATACTCCACCGAGGTCGACACCTGGCGCGCGACGCGGATGCGCGCATCGCCCTGGCAGATCTCGATCTCGGTGAGGCCGGTGCGCGCCAGCAGCTCGGCCAGGTTCTCGATGTAGGCGGTGTCGATGTCGACCTTGGGCATTGTTGCTTTTGGTCCGGGTTCGCGCCGGCGTCGATTCGGGCATGGACGCCGCAGCACGCCGATGGAGTTACGGCGACGGGGGCAGCGTCGCTCTGCATGGCGCCCTGGGCCCGGCAGGCTCGACCACCGAGCGGCGATCGCGGCCACGGGCGCCAGCTCGTCCGGCCGGCGCACCGGCGGCCGCCGTCCAAGGAGCCGCGACCTATAGCACAGCGCCCGCGCGAAGCAATGCGGCAGGCCCGGCCTGCGCGCATCAACCCGCCATGTCGACCACGATCCGCCCCTGGACCTTGCCTGCCAGGAAGTCCGGCGCCACTCCCGGCACCGCATCCAGCGCAATCGTTCTAGTATTGCGCCCGAGCAGATCCTGGTCGAGGTCGCGTGCGAGGCGGGCCCAGACCGCGTGGCGCTGCTCGAGCGGGATATAGGCGGATTCGATGCCGATCAGCCTGACGCCGCGCAGGATGAACGGGAACACGGTGCCCTCGAACGCGGCCCCGCCGGCGAGCCCGCAGGCCGCGACCACGCCGTGATACTGCATGGACTTGAGCAGGTTGACGAGCGTGGTGCCGCCGACCGAATTGACCGCACCGGCCCAGCTCGCGGAATCGAGCGGCGCCTTGGAGCCCTCGCTGAACTGGCGGCGGTCGACCACGCGGTCGGCGCCGATCCCGGTGAGATAGTCGGCGAGCTCCGTCCGGCCGCTGGAGGCGACGACGGCGAAGCCTGCCCGCTTCAGGAGAGGGATGGCGATGCTGCCAACGCCGCCAGCGGCTCCGGTCACCACGATCTCGCCGCGGTTCGGTCCAAGTCCCTGCTCCTCCAGCGCCATGACGCAGAGCATGGCGGTGAACCCGGCCGTGCCGATCGCCATGGCCTGCGCCATGGTCAGGCCCTCGGGCAGCGGCAGCAGCCAGTCGGCCTTGACCCGCGCCCGCTGGGCCAGACCGCCCCAATGACGCTCCCCCACGCCCCAGCCGGTGAGCAGCACCGCCTGACCGGGCGTGAAGCGCGGGTCGGCGGACTCGGCCACCGTGCCGGCGAAGTCGATGCCGGGCACGAACGGGAACTGGCGCACGATCTTGCCAGCACCGGTGATCGCCAGCGCGTCCTTGTAGTTCAAGGTCGAGCAGGTCACGTCGACCAGGACCTCGCCGGCCGGCAGGTCGGCGGTGTCGATCTCGGCGATGGCGGCCCGGGTCGCTCCGTCCGCCTGCTCGAGGCGCACCGCCTTGAACCGATCTCCCATGCGTCATCCTCCACGATCGAGATCCCGGGCCGCGTCGCGGCGGCCGGCCGGCGGTATAACGCGGCTGAGCGCGCCCTGTCCCCCTCCGGTCGGCGGGAGGCGGCGCCCTTGCCGCCACGCTCGCGACGTTCACGATGTTCCGTGCGGTTCGGCTTGTGCGCCACGGCCCTTCCCGCGCCGGTGCCGGTCGTGCGAGCGGACCAGGCCCGAGAGCGGCCGCCGCCGCGTCAGGCGGCCGGTGCGGCAGGTTCGCCTGCGAAGGGCAGCCAAGCCGGGCCTTCCAGGCGTTCCAACGGGGCGAACCGCGCCTTGTAGGCCATCTTGCGGCTCTCGCCGATCCAGTAGCCCAGATAGACGAAGGGCAGGCCCAGCTCGCGCGCCCGCTGGACGTGCCACAGGATGATGAAGGTGCCCAGCGACCGCTGCGGCACCGTCGGCTCGTAGAATTTGTAGACGCCGGACAGGCCGGAGCGGAGGCGGTCGGTCAGGCTGACCGCCGTCAGCCGGCCCTCCGGGTCGCGGAACTCGACCAGCCGCGTCGAGGCGGGGGCGGTGTCGACCATCTCGCTGTAGGCCTGCCGGTCCATCCGGACCATGCCGCCGTCCTGGTGGCGGTGGCGCAGATAGCGATGGAAGAGGTCGAACTGCTCGTCCGTGCCGCTGGCGGCGACCTCGCGACCGACAAGGTCGCGGTTGCGCGCCGAGACCCGCCGGAAGCTGCGGCCGGCACGGAACTCCTCGACGACGATGCGCACCGGAACGCAGGCGCGGCAGCCGGGGCACACGGGCTTGTAGAGATAGCCCTGGCTGCGGCGAAAGCCGGCCTCGGTCAGGAGGTCCAGCCGCTCGTTGCCGCGCTCGCCCTCGACCAGCGCCACCAGCCGCCGCTCCTGCCGGCCGGACAGGTAGGGGCAGGGTGCCAGGTCCGTGCTGTAGAAGCGGCGAAGCCGCGGATCCTCACCGCTGGTCATGACCGGGCGGTGCGTCGGAAGTCTGTGCAGGTCGCGATCATCACTCGAGGATGGACCCCGGCACCGGTCCAGGCAAGATGGGCTTCAGCGCGGGGTGAGCCGCAGCCGTTCCCCCTCGATCGTGATCACCGCCAGCCGGTCGAGCAGGTCTCGCCCCAGCACCGAGCTGGCCGCGGTCGCCGGTCCCAGGCGCAGCTCGACCGGTCCGAGCCGCGCCGTACCCAGTGCCATCTCCGCCACCTGCACCACCGCACCGGCGGCTCCGCCGACCGAGAGCCGCCCGGCGTCGCCAGGTGCGAGCAGTGTCTCCGGCGTCTCCGGTGCGAGCTCCATGGTCACCGGGATCCGGTCGAACAGCACGGGCGCGTAGAAGCGCCGGTCGGCCGCACGCGGGACTTCCAGCACCGCCGCCGGCCCGGCGGCCGGCTCGATCGCCGCCGGGTCGGTCCGCCCGGCGAGCGGGGACATGGCGACCGTGGTGGCCGGCCCGAGGGTGGCGGGGATGACGCCGCCAAGTCCTATGCCCGTCACCGCGGCCAAGGCGACCAGCAGTGGCAGTGACACGACGGACGACCGCCGCAAGGACGGCATTCCGGGTTCGTGCCGGAGGATGTTGACGGCAAATCGTTCGGCTGGCCGGATCATGACCGCTCGCTCCTATCGCCCAATCCGGCGCACCGGATGACTGCTCGCGAGAGTTATAGTTTCCCAGCCGTTAAGGAGCGACTAACGCGCGGGCCGCGCCGCCGCAATTCGCCACCCGCAGGTATCCGGGTGCGGATTCGCTGCTCACGCCGCGCGGGCACGGCCCGCCTCGGCGCGCTCGGCCGGGGCAGGCTTGAAGCTCAAGCCGACCTGCAGTCCCGGCGCGTTGTCGGTCAGGGTCAGGCGGGCATCGTGGAGCTTGGCCACCGCGTCGACCAGGCTCAGGCCCAAGCCGCTGCCGGGCGTGGACCGCTGTGCATCGAGGCGCACGAAGCGCTGCTTGGCGCGCTCGCGCTCCTCGGCCGGGATGCCCGGCCCGGTGTCGGTGACGGTCACGGTCGGCGTCGGCCGGGCGGTGGTCGCGATGGTCACGGTCCCGCCGGCCGGCGTGTACTTGACCGCGTTGTCGGCGATGTTGGCGATCGCCTGCGCCACCAGCTGGCGGTGTCCCAGAATGAAGGCGTCGCCCTTGGCGTCGAGCCGCAGCGTGATCGCGGCCTCCTCGGCCAGCGGCTCGTAAAGCTCGGCCACGTCCCGCGCCAGCTCGGCGAGATCCAGGCGCTCCCAGTCGCCATGCTGCGCGCCGGCCTCGGCGCGGGCGATCGCGAGCAGGGCGTTGAAGGTCTCGATCAGCCCATCGGCGTCGCGCAGCGTGTCCTCGAGCAGGGTGCGGGATTCCTCGGAGTTGGGCGAGCCCATGAGCGCCACCTCGATGCGCGAGCGGATGCGGTTCAAGGGCGTGCGCAGATCGTGCGCGATGTCCTCGCTCACCTGCCGCATCCCGGCGAGCAGCCGCTCGATCCGGTCGAGCATCACGTTGAGATTCTGGGCGAGATCGTCGAACTCGTCGCCATTGCCGTGGGTGGCGATGCGCCGCCCGAACTCGCCCGCCATGATCCGCGAGGTGGAACGGTTGATGCGCTCCAGGCGGTTGAGCATCCAGCGGCTGAGGATGAAACCGCCCAGGAGGCCCAGGACGATGATGGCGCCGATGCCGAGCAGGATCGCGGTCTTGATCTGCTGCTGCGACTGGACGAGGTCGTGCACGTCGCGGCCGACCAGCAGGCGGAAGCCGGAGTCGCTGGCGAACACCTTGGCTTCGGCCGGGTGCGATTTGGGCGGGCCCGAACCGCTCTCATGGACCTCGATCGGGAAGGCGACATAGCCGTCGCCCATCGCGGTCGCGTCGGGCCAGCGGCTGATGTTGCCGGCGATCGGAATGCCCAGGGGATCGAGCAGGAGGTAGATCGCCCGGCGGTTGGGCTCGACCGCGGAGCGCTCGTCGACCGAGCGCTTGAGCGCCGGCAGGCCGCCGGTGGCCATCTGGTCGCTCAGCCACGCCACCTCCTCCTCGATCACCGCCCGCACCTGCTGGTCGCTGAAGCGCGCGCTCATCAGGAAGACGGTACCGAGGATGATGGCACTCGACAGGCTGAACAGGCCCAGATAGGCCAGGGTCAACCGGAAGGTCGAACTCTTAAGCGGCCTGGTCCGGGGCACGCAGGCTGTATCCGGCGCCGCGGACCGTCTGGATCAGCGGATGGGCGTAGCCGCGGTCGACCTTCTGCCGCAGCCGGCTGATGTGCACGTCGATCACGTTGGTCTGTGGATCGAACCGGTAGTCCCAGACCTTCTCCAGCAGCATGGTTCGGGTCATCACCTGCCCGGCATGCCGCATCAGGACCTCGAGCAGCTTGAACTCGCGCGGCTGCAGGTCGATGGGCTTGCCGCCGCGCGTCACGCGGCGCGCCAGCAGATCCAGCGAGAGGTCGTGGTAGCGCAGCACCGTCTCCGGCCCGGCACTTGGCGACACGCTGCGCCGCCGGGCGACCAATTCCAGCCGCGCCAGCAGCTCTGAGAAGACGTAGGGCTTGGCCAGATAGTCGTCGCCGCCGCTGCGCAGCCCCCTCACGCGCTCGTCCACCTCGCCCAGGGCGCTGACGAACAGCACCGGGGTCTGGTTGCCGGTGGCGCGCAGGGTCTTGACCAGGCTCAGCCCGTCCAGCTCCGGCAGCATCCGGTCGACGATCAGCACGTCGTAGTCGGCGCCGGCCGCGAGCAGCAGTCCTTCCTTGCCGCTGTGGACGACCTCGACATTGTGGCCGCTCTCCTTCAGCCCCTTGGCCATGTAGCCGGCGGCGTCGCGGTCGTCCTCGATGATCAGCACGTGCATCAGCAGCGAGCTCCCCTGTCGCCAGAAATGCCGCGAATGCGACGGGTCGACAAGCGCGGGCCGGAAGTGCCTCGGCATTTCCGGCCCGCGCCGATCTAGCTACGAAGTGGCCAGGGGCACCGCCTCGAAGCGCTCGTTGCCGTCGCGGGCAACGTAGAGCAGCACCGACTTGGCGCCGCTCTCATGCGCCTTGCGCACCGCCGTGACGACGTCACTCGGCTGCGACACCGGCTCCCGGTTGATCGACAGCACCACGTCGCCGGCGCGCAGGCCCTTGGCCTCGGCCGGGCCGCCCGGCACCACCTCGGTGATCAGCACGCCCTGCTGGTCGGGGTCGAGGCCCAACTGCTCGCGCTGGTCCGGCGAGATCGCCGCGAGGGCCAGGCCCAGCTTCGGCTGGTCGGAGCCCGGCTGAGCCTGCTCGGCGGCAGCGACCTCCTCCTGGCCCGGCATCTGACCGATCTCGGCCTGAAGGGTGACCTTCTTGCCGTCGCGCCAGACGACCACGCTGGCCTCCTTGCCCGGCTCGACCGAGGCGACCGCCCGGCTGAGCTGGCGGACCTGGTCGATCTCCTTGCCGTCGAAGGAGAGGATCACGTCGCCCTGGTGGATGCCGGCGCCCTCGGCCGGCGTGCCCGCCTGGACGCTGCTGACCAGCGCGCCCTTGGGCGCCGGCAGCTCCAGGTTGCTGGCCAGGTCCTCGTCGACGTTCTGGATCTGCACGCCCAGCCAGCCGCGCTCGATCTTGCCGTCGTCCTTGAGGTCCGCGATCACCTGCTCGGCGAGGTTCGAGGAAATGGCGAAGCCGATCCCGACGCTGCCGCCGGAAGGCGAGAAGATCGCCGAGTTCACGCCGACCACCTCACCCCTGAGGTTGAAGGTCGGGCCGCCCGAATTGCCGCG
Source organism: uncultured Alphaproteobacteria bacterium (assembly GCA_963720725.1). Taxonomy (GTDB): domain Bacteria; phylum Pseudomonadota; class Alphaproteobacteria; order Geminicoccales; family Geminicoccaceae; genus Benzoatithermus. The sequence continues at coordinate 46,410 of CAVRGN010000011.1, read as the reverse complement.
GTTGATCGGCGCGTCGACCTGCAGGAAGTCGTCGTAAGGGCCGCTGCCGATCTCGCGCCCCGTGGCCGAGACGATGCCGGAGGTGACGGTGCCGCCAAGGCCGAAGGGATTGCCGACGGCGACGACGGCGTCGCCCACGCGGACCTTGGAACTGTCGCCGAAGGTCACGTAGGGCAGCGGATGGTCGACATCGACCTTGAGCAGGGCGAGGTCGGTCTTTTCGTCGATGCCCCGCAGCTTTGCCGGCAACTCGGTGCCGTCGTCGAGCGAGATGGTGATCTTGTCGGCACCGCCGGCGACATGGGCGTTGGTGACGATCAGGCCGTCGGCGCTGACGATGAAGCCGGAGCCCTCGCCGCGCTCGCGCTGGTGCGGCTGCGGCGGCATCCGCATCGGGCCCTGACCCTGACCTTGCCCGGGCTCGCCGAAGAAGCGCTCGAAGAAGCGGCGCATCTCGGGATCGGCCATCGGGCCCTGGGCCATCTGATTGGCCGCGGCGTCGCGCTCGACCCGGACATTGACCACCGCCGGCTTGACCGCCGCCACCAGATCGGCGTAGCCGGGGTTGGCAATGACGGTGTTGGCCAGCTTGGCGTTGGCCGGCGCGGGCGTCTCGGTCGCCAGGGACACGGCGGTACCGCCCGCCAGGAGGCCCAGCATGGCAACCGTGGCCAGCAGCGGCGCGCGGCCGCGCGGGCGAGAATGGTTGGTGTGTGCGATCGGCATCGGATACTCCGTCTGCGCCTGCTATCCCGGCGAGCCACTGCCGCAGGGATGAACTGCCAAGCGATATAGATTACCAAAATGGCCTGGGTCTTTCCGGTTCATGACAGTTGCTCCAGTCTCTCCATGTTTCCGTTCGCGTTGGCGTGAGCTCCAGCGGCGGCGTGCCGGCGCATGAGCGGTCTGCGCGTGGCGGCGGCCGGAATCGCCGCGTCGCCGCGCAACCTCGACGAAGCCCTGGCGATCGCGGACGACCGCGCCTCCGCCGCGCGCGCTGCCGGTGCCCGGCTCCTGCTGCTGCCGCAGCGGTTCCTGTCGGACCTGGACGGCGAGACGCTCGAGGAGACCGCTCTCCTGTCCGATGCGCCGCCCCTGCGTGCGCTCGGCGGCATCGCGCGCCGGCATGGCGTGGCGATCGCCTGCGGCTATCTGGAGCGCTGCTCGGGACGCATCCACGATGCCACTCTCTTCATCGACGCGCAGGGCTGCGCGCTCGCCAACTACCGCCGCACCCACCTCGATCCGCGGAGCGATCCTTCGGTTCTCGCGCCCGGACACTGGCTCAACCTGGTGCGCTTCGGCGAGTCCCTGGTCGGGATACTGGCCGGTGCCGACCTCGACGCGCCCGAGCCGGCGCGCGCCCTGGCGCTGGCGGGGGCCACCATGCTGCTGGTGCCGGCGCGCAGCGAACCCGAGGATGCTGCGATCGTGGAGGCGCTGCTGCGCGCCAGGGCGTTCGAGAACGACTGCGGCATCGGGTTCGCGGACCAGGGCGGCGCCGGTGCCTTCATCGTCGGCCCGGACGGGACCATGCTGGCGGCGAGCGCAGGCAAGATCGCGGTCGCCGACCTGCCCGCGCGGCGCAGCGACGCGGGGCTGAGGCGGCTGGCCGCGCGCCGGCCGCACCTCTACCAGCGGCTCACCGTGCCGCATCCCGCCAAGACGCCGGTCCGCTCATAGCGGCTTGCGCCGGCGGGCGGAGCCCTGTGCAATGCGTGCCGCTCACGGTCGTGCTAGGGCATTCTGCGGAGGCGAGCATGCGTACCATCCTGGTCAACCTCGAAATCAGCCCGGTGCTGGATTCCGCGCTGACGTGCTCCCTCCTGCTGGCGAAGCGCTTCGACAGCTACATCGAAGGCCTGCACATGCGGCCGGGCCAGCCGGACATCATCGCCGCCGGGGCCGACGGCTTCGTCGCCGCGGCGCCGGACCTGGTCGCCAGCTTCGAGCGCGAGGCCCGCGAGCGCGCCGAGCGGGCGCGCACCACCTTCGAGACCTTCATGGCCGAGAATGCGCTGCCGCGATCCACCGGGCTGGAGCCGGGCAGCGGGGTCTGCGCGGACTGGCGGATCGAGGTCACCAGCGGCCATGGCGCGATCGGCAGCATCGGGCGGGTGTTCGACCTGGTCGTGATGGGGCGGCCGGTGGCCGATTCGGTGACACCCAGCATGGCCGCCCTGGAGACCGCCCTGTTCGAGAGCGGACGGCCGCTGCTGATCGCACCGCCCACTCCGCCCACGAGCATGGGCGAGCATGTCCTGGTGGCCTGGAACTGCAGCACGGAAACCGCGCGCACGATCGGCTTCGCCATGCCGCTGCTGAAGACGGCCAAGCGCATCACCGTGCTCACGGTCCAGCGTGGCACCGTGCCCGGCCCCAGCGCCGCCGAGCTCGCGCGCAACCTGCAGCGCCACGGGCTCGAGGTCGAATGGCGCGAGGTGGCGCCCGGCGACCAATCGACCGGAGAGGCGATCCTCAACGAGGCCAGGACCTGTGGTGCGGACCTGATCATCAAGGGCGCCTACACCCAGAGCCGGCTGCGCCAGATGATCTTCGGCGGGGCGACGAGTCACATACTGGCGGCCGCCGATCTGCCGGTGGTGATGGCGAACTGAACCCCTGCGGAGTGGCTCCATGTCCCTAAGCATCGCACTGCACGCGCTGGCGGCCGTCGTCTGGGTCGGCGGCATGTTCTTCGCCTACGTGGTCCTGCGGCCCGGTATGGCCGAGCTGGCCGCCCCGGACCGCCTGCGGCTATGGGAACGGGTGTTCGGCCGCTTCTTCCCGATCGTCCTCGCCTGCATCGCGCTGTTGCTGGCGACGGGATACCATCTGCTGTTCGTCGGCTTCGGCGGGTTTTCCGGTGCCGGGATCCACATCCACATCATGCATCTCACCGGCTGGGTGATGTTCCTCCTCTTCTTCCACCTGTATTTCGCTCCCTGGCGCCGCTTCCGGCGCGCCGTGGCGGCGGGCGAGACCGACACGGCGAGCCGCCAGCTCGCCACCATCGGCCTGGTGGTCGGGATCAACCTTGCCCTCGGCCTGCTCACCGTCGCCATCGCGGCCAGCGGTCGCTACTGGGGCTGAGCCCGCTTGGGACCGGCGCGGCGCTGGCGGGCGCTCGGCGCGGCCGCACTGGCCGCCATGCTCGCCGCCGCCTGCCCGGTTCCGGTTCAGGCCCAGACCGGCGCCGGGCCACAGAGCGTCGAGGAGCTCAAGGCCGCCCTGGCGGAGCTGCGGCGAAGGCTCGCCGAGCAGCAGACGGGCGTCGCGGCGGAGCCTGCCGAGCAGCGGCTGCGCGCGGCCCAGCAGCAGCTCGATCGGCTGATCGCGGCCATCGCGGCGCTGCGACGCGAACGCGACGGTCTGCGGTCGGAGCTGAATGCCACCCGTAGCGAACTCGCGGTCCGGACCGGCGACGTCGCGGCCGCGCAGCGCCGACTGCAGGTGGCGGAGACGGAAATCGACCGGCTGAGGCGCGAGCTCGCCGCGCCGCCGCCGCCGGTCCGCCCGGTCGCGCCGGAATCCCGGAGGCACAGCGAAACGCTCGACGGTGCTTTCTTCCTGCCGGGCAGCGTCGATGTGGCGCCCGAAGCCGACCGGCGCCTCGCGGCCATCGCCGATCTGATCCGTGCCGATCCGGAAGCGCGCGTGCGGATCGTCGGCTACACCGACAGCAGCGGCGATCCGGCGCGCAACCAGGAGCTGTCGTTGGCGCGGGCCCGGTCCGTTCGCGATCGACTGGCCACGCTCCTCGCCGTCGATCCGGGACGGATCGAGGTCGAGGGACGCGGTCCGGCCGATCCCGTGGCGGACAACGCCACGCCCGAGGGCCGCAGCGCCAATCGCCGCGTGGTGGTGACGATCGAGCCCTGACCGGTGGCGTTCAATCGCCGCAGGGCGAGAGATGCAGCTTGCAGCCGACCTCGGCGAACATGCTCTGGAAGGCCATCGCGGCGGCGGGCGGATGACGCACGCGCTGCGCCCGGGCGAAGTTGGGCGGATCCTCGCCCACGACCATGAGCCCGACCATGCCGATGTCGTAGCCCGAGCGGCACTTCACGCCGTACACTCCGGGTGCGTCGAGCCGTACCACGACCTCCTCACCCATGCGGCCGCGCCAAGGCACGGCCCCGTCGGGCAGCATGCCGGAAATCGACTTGACCCCGTGCATGCCGTCGTCGGGAACGAACCTGACCGAGTTGCCCGGCCGGGCGAACAGCACCGGCGGCTCGAACCGGAAGCGGCCGTTGGCATTCTCGGTCACCAGATGGACGACGTGCTCCGAGGCATGGGCCGCGGGCGGCGACGGACCCCAGGCGACCAGGATACAGATGAGCAGGAAGGCCCTGGACACCGTCAACGAGCGATCTCCGACAAGTAACACACACCGTCCCGCGGGAATCGGCCGTGGCGCATCATGTGCCGTCCCGACATGCGGATGGCGAGAGCGCTCGGACGCAAGCCGGATCACATGGCCGTGGCTGCTAACGCGGGCTTAACCATGCCGGCGGCATCCTCCGCCTCAGCGAGGGGCGAGATGAGGGCGGCATGGCGACGGCAAGGCGCAGAGGCGTTCTGGTTGGTCTGGCGGCCACCGCGCTGGCGGCGGGATCCCACCAGGCCGGAGCGATCGGGGCCGGGGCGCCGGCCGAGCCGGCGGAGCGGTTCGTCCTGGAGCTGGCGGCCCGGGTGCTCGCCGTCCTGCGCGACCCGTCGCTCGACGAGCGCTCGAAGCTCGCGCGCGTCGACCGGCTCACGGCAGGCGCGTTCGATCTCGACCGCACCGCCAGGATCGCGCTCGGGCGGCACTGGAAGACGGCACCGGAGGACCAGCGCCGGGAATTCGCGGCTCTCTTCAAGGAGTATGTGCTCACCAGCTACGGTCGGCGCTTCCACCAGTTCGCCGACCGCATGTTCCGGGTGACCGGCACGGCCCCGGCGGGCGACGACACGATCGTGGCCGGCCTGGTCGAGGGCGGCGCCACGCCGATCCGGCTGGACTGGCGCTTGGCCAGATCGGGCGAGGAGTGGCGGGTCCTCGACCTGATGGTCGAGGGGGTGAGCCTCCTGGTCACCTTCCGCAACGAGTTCGCCGCGGTGATCGAGCGTCATGGTGGCCAGCTCGCGGGCTTGCTGGACGAGCTCCGCCAGCGCGTAGCGGCGGACCGCGCCCAGCTGGCCGGCTGAACGGGCCGTTTTTGATTGATCGACCAATCAACCAGGGTCATGACTTTCCGGACGAAGGGGGACCCTGGATGCCGAAGCTCGGCATGAAGCCGATCCGCAAGCGCCAGCTGATCGAGGCGACCGTGGCCTCGATCCACCGGCACGGCTTCGCCGACACCACGGTCCAGTCCATCGGCCGCGCCGCCGGCGTCTCGCCCGGCATCATCCATCACTATTTCGGCGGCAAGGGCGCACTGCTGGCCGCCACCATGCGCGCCCTGCTGGTGGAGCTCCGTGCCGACGTCGTGCCGGCGCTGCAGGCGGCGCGCGGTCCGCGCCAGCGGATCGAGGCGGTGATCGACGCCAGTTTCGCCGAGAGCCAGTTCCAGCCGCGGGTGATCGTCACCTGGCTGGCGTTCTGGGGCCAGGCACCCCACGACCCCGGCCTCGCCCGCCTGCAGCGCATCTACGCGCATCGCCTGACCAGCCATTTGCGCCACGATCTGCGGCCGCTGGTCGGCAGCCGCGCCGAGATGGTGGCCCTGGGCCTCGCGGCGATGATCGACGGGCTCTGGCTCAGTTTCGCGCTCGGCCGCCCGCAGGCAGGCGGCGCCATGGCCCGGGCTCTCGCGCGAGACCATCTGGCCCGTCAGCTCGCGGGCGAGGCTCGTGGCTGACGTCCCCGCCTTCGACTACGTCATCGTCGGCGCCGGCTCGGCCGGTTGCGTGCTGGCCAACCGGCTCAGCGTGGATCCCGCCATCCGCGTCCTGCTGCTCGAGGCGGGGCCCGGCGACCGGGGCTGGAAGACGCAGATTCCGGCGGCGCTGACCTACAATCTGATGAACGACCGGGTGAACTGGTACTACCGGACCGAGCCGCAGGCGGGGATGAACGGACGCCGCCTCTACTGGCCGCGTGGCCGCCTGCTCGGCGGTTCGTCCTCGCTCAACGCCATGGTCTACATCCGCGGCCACGCGCTCGACTACGACCGCTGGGTCGACGAGGGCGCCGCCGGCTGGTCCTACGCCGAGGTGCTGCCCTATTTCCGGCGCGCCGAGTCGTTCTCCCTCGGCGCCGACGCCTACCGCGGCGGCGACGGCCCGCTCACCGTCACCCGCGGCAGCACCGCCAACCCGCTGTTCGACGCCTGGATCGCCGCCGGCGAGGAAGCCGGCTATCCCGCCACGTCCGACATGAACGGCTATCGCCAGGAAGGCATGGGACGGATGGACATGACCATCCGCGCCGGCCGCCGCTGCAGCACCGCGCGGGCCTATCTGCGCCCGGTGATGGCGCGGCCCAACCTGTTCGTGTTCACCCGCTGCCTCGCCCGGCGGATCCTGCTGGAGCACGGGCGGGCGGTCGGCGTCGAGTACAGCGAGGGCGGCGTCGTCAAGCGCGCGATGGTGGCGCGGGAGGTGATCCTCGCCGGGGGAGCGATCAACTCGCCGCAGCTCCTGATGCTTTCGGGCATCGGCCCCGCGGACCGGCTGCGCCGGGTCGGCGTCGCGGTCGCGCACGATCTGCCCGGCGTCGGCCGCGAGCTGCAGGACCATCTGGAGTTCTACTTCCAGGTCGAATGCCGCGAGCCGGTGACACTGCTCGAGGCCATGCGCCCGCACAACATGGTGAAGATCGGCCTGCGCTGGTTCCTGTTCCACGACGGCCTGGCGGCAAGCTCGCAACTCGAGGCGGGCGGCTTCATCCGTTCGGCGCCGGGCATCCGTCATCCGGACATCCAGTTCCACTTCCTTCCGGCGCTGGTCGAGGACCATGGCCGCTCCAAGGGCCGGATGCACGCCTACCAGAGTCATGCCGGGACCATGCGCCCCGCCAGCCGTGGCTGGCTCGAGTTGCGCTCCGCCGATCCCGGCGACCACCCGGCGATCGAGCCCAACTATCTGGCCGAGGAGCGCGACCGCGCCGACCTGCGCGCCTGCGTCCGCCTAACCCGCGAGATCTTCGCCCAGCCCGCCTTCGACCGCTATCGCGGGCGCGAGCTGCAGCCGGGGGCCGGGGTCGCGGACGATGCCGGCATCGACGCCTTCATCCGCGCCAAGGCGGACAGCGCCTATCATCCCTGCTGCACCTGCCGCATGGGCACGGACGCGCGGGCCGTGGTCGACCCGGACTGCCGGGTCCGTGGGCTCGCGGGCTTGCGCGTGGTCGACGCCTCGATCATGCCCAGCATAGTTTCGGGCAATCTCAACGCGCCCACGATCATGATCGCCGAACGGGCGGCGGATCTCATCCTGGGCGCCGCACCCCTGCCGCCGGACGAGGTGCCGGTGTGGGAAGCGCCCGATTGGCACACCCGGCAGCGCCCCGGGGCACCGCGGCGCCGGTTGGCGGCGTCGCCGGACGGACGTAGCATCGAACGACAAGCCGCGATGGCGTGAAGGAGGCCCTCATCATGATCAAGAGCACCCTGCTGGGGCTCGCCGGTGCTGTGCTGGTGGGCGGAATGGCGACGGCGGCCGAGCCGGACAGCTGCAAGACGGTGCGGTTCTCCGACGTCGGCTGGACCGACATCACCGCGACCACGGCGCTGGCGTCCGTGGTGCTCCAGGGACTCGGCTACGACACCCGCGCCGACATCCTGTCGGTGCCGGTGACCTACCAGAGCCTGAAGAACGGCGACATCGACGTCTTTCTCGGCAACTGGATGCCGACGATGGAGGCGGATATCGCGCCGTTCAAGGCAGACGGCAGCGTCCAGGTGGTGCGCGCCAACCTGGAGGGCGCCAAATACACCCTGGCCGTGCCCAAATACCTGGCCGACCAGGGCCTCAAGGACTATGCCGACATCGCCAAGTTCAAGGATCAGCTCGGCGACAAGATCTACGGCATCGAGCCGGGCAACGACGGCAACCGCCTGATCCAGAAGATGATCGACGAGGACATGTTCGGGCTGTCCGGCTTCGAGCTGATCGAGAGCTCCGAGCAGGGCATGCTCTCGGAGGTGCAGCGCGCCTCGCGCGGCAACAAGGCCATCCTGTTCCTGGGTTGGGAGCCGCATCCCATGAACACCAATTTCGACCTCGTCTACCTGACCGGCGGCGACGAGGTGTTCGGTCCCGATTTCGGCGGCGCCACCGTCTACACCAACGTCCGCAAGGGCTATGTCGAGGAGTGCCCGAACGTCGGCAAGTTCCTGCAGAACCTCGCCTTCACCCTGCCGATGGAGAGCAAGGTGATGGGCGGCATCCTCGACGACGGGAAGGAGGCCGAGGAGGCCGCGACCGACTGGCTGACCGCCAATCCGGCGGTGCTCGACACCTGGCTGGCCGGGGTCACGACCTTCGACGGCGGCGACGGCCTGGCCGCGGTCAAGGCCGAGCTCGGCTCCTAGTCCGGTCGATCGGCCGGCGGCTGCGACGCCGCCGGCCGCAAGCAAGAACGCCCGCGACACGGGACGGAGGAAGCGATGGATTGGCTGTCCGACCACAAGATTCCGCTCGGTAGCTGGATCAAGGTGCTGGTCGACTTCCTCAACACCCATGCCGCGGGCTTCTTCGATTTCGTTTCCTGGGCATTGGGCGGCCTGATCGACGGGATGACCGACGGGCTGATCGCCGTGCCGCCGCTGCTGCTGCTGGCGGCGATTGCCCTCCTGGCCTGGCTCCTGCACCGCTCCTGGCAGCTGGTGGCGCTGGTGGTGGTCTCGCTCCTCGTGATCATGAACCTCGGCTACTGGCAGGAGACGCTGGAGACGCTGGCGCTCGTGGTCTCGGCGACCGCGATCTGCATGCTGATCGGCATCCCGGTCGGGATCCTCGCCGCCCACCATCCGCGCTTCTACACCGTGCTGCGGCCGATCCTCGACCTGATGCAGACCATCCCGACCTTCGTCTACCTGATCCCGACCCTGATCCTGTTCGGCCTCGGCGTCGTGCCCGGCCTGATCTCGACCGTGATCTTTGCCCTGCCGGCCCCGATCCGCCTCACCTATCTCGGCGTCAGCCGCGTACCCGTGCCGCTGGTCGAGGCCGGGCAGAGCTTCGGCGCCAGCCCGTGGCAGCTGCTGTGGAAGGTCGAGCTGCCCTACGCCATGCCGACCATCATGGCCGGGCTCACCCAATGCATCATGCTGTCCCTGTCGATGGTGGTGATCGCGGCCCTGGTGGGGGCCGACGGCCTGGGCAAGCCGGTGGTGCGGGCGCTGAACACGGTCAACATCGCGCGCGGCTTCGAGGCCGGGCTCGCCATCGTGCTCCTGGCCATCATGCTGGACCGCCTGTGCCGGCGGCCCGGTTCGAGCGGGGAGGGCTGACGGCCGTGCCCGCCGTCGCGTTCGAGGCGGTCGACATCGTCTTCGGGGACAAGCCGCACAGCGCGCTGCCGCTGATCGAGCGGGGCCTGACCCGCGAGCAGATCCTGGCCGAGACCGGGCAGGTGCTGGGCGTGGCGGACTGCACCCTGGCGGTCGAGCGCGGCGAGATCTGCGTGCTCATGGGTCTGTCGGGCTCGGGCAAGTCGACCCTGCTGCGGGCCGTCAACGGTCTCAACAAGGTGGTGCGCGGCGCGGTCAGGGTCGACGACCAGGGGACGATCGTCGACGTCGCCAGCTGCGGGCCGCGCGCGCTGCGGCGGCTGCGGATGAACCGCGTCGCCATGGTCTTCCAGCAGTTCGCGCTGCTGCCCTGGCGCACCGTCGCGGAGAACGTGGCCTTCGGTCTCGAGTTGCGCGGGGTCGGCAAGGCCGAGCGCGAACGCATCGTCCGCGAGAAATTGGCGCTGGTGAACCTGGAAGAATGGGCCGGCAAGTTCGCGCACGAATTGTCGGGCGGCATGCAGCAGCGGGTAGGGCTCGCGCGCGCCTTCGCCACCGACGCCGACATCCTGCTGATGGACGAGCCGTTCTCGGCGCTGGACCCGCTGATCCGCGACAAGCTGCAGGACGATCTGCTCGAGCTGCAGCAGCGCCTGCACAAGACCATCGTGTTCGTCAGCCACGACCTCGACGAGGCGCTCAAGATCGGCAACACCATCGCCATCATGGAAGGCGGCCGCATCGTCCAGGCCGGCCATCCCGAGGAGATCGTGACCGGCCCCGCCACCGACTATGTCCGCAGCTTCGTCGCGAACGTGAACCCGCTCAACGTGCTCAAACTCGGCAGCCTGATGCGGCCGACGGCGGCACTGCGCAAGGACGGTGCCACCTTGCAGCTCGACCCGCGCATCCACCTTTCGGCCACCCTGGCCCGGGACGGCACCGTCGCCTCGGTGCAGGGGGGCGGACTTGCGCTGCGGCAGGTGACGTCGGTCGAGCCTTTCGTCGACGGTGCGGTTCCCTGCGACTGGCTGCTGGCGGCCGGCCCCGGCACCCCCATGCGCCACGCCATCGAGGCCATGCGCAACAGCGGCTGGCCGGTGCTCGTCGCCGACGATGCCGGTCGGCTGCTCGGCCTGGTGGGTATCGACGAGCTGCTCGAAGCGCTGCGCCGCAAGGCGGCGTGATTCAGCTCGAAGTCACATATAGACAATGGGTTGTCGCATCCAGCTCATGTGAGAACGGAGCTGGCCTTGTGCATCGGGGCTGGCGATAGGCGGCAATCAATGGTGATCGCGAAAAATCTTTTGTAATTCTGCGCTTAGCAAGTTATCGTTGAGTTCAACCGTAAAGTTAGATCGGTGTTCGCCCGCGGGAGGGCACGCTCAATCGGCAGCTCGGTGAGCACGAGGGAGCAGAAGCGATGCAGCACGGGGTCGGAGCAGCGGCGGAGCGTCCGCCGATGGCACCCGTTTCGAGTGCGACGGTGCGCCGCCGCAGCCGTCGGCGGCCGGAAGTCGGGCGCGAGATGGCGACGCCGCTGGCGGCGACCTTTCTCGGCCTGCTGCTGGTCCACAACCTGCTGCCGGCCCCCGCCGCCGCGGCGTCCGACGACGCTGGCGACGCGATGCCGCCGCCCGGGCACGACCCGGACGAGGGTCTCTCCGCGCTGTCCGGCAGGCTGCCGAGCGTGGCTGCAAGCAACGGCGCCGGCACGGCGGCGGCCTTCGGTACCTCCGGGGCGTCGATCGATCTGGCAGCGCTCACCGGCCTCGGAGGCATCGGGCATCTCCAGATCGCCGACGGCGCGACCGCCGGTGGCGGCTCCCTGCCGTCGGGCGTTCAGGCGGGAGCGGCGGTGACGACGGCCGGCGTCGGCCTGATCGCCACGGGTGCTGAGCCGATCGCACCGCTCGAGCTCGCGGCTCTTACCGAGCCGGGCTCGACCGAGGAGGAGGTCGGGCCGATCGGGCGCTACGTCCGCGGCGACGGCAGCGACGGCACGGTCGTGCTCACCGACGGCGACGACATCTTCATCGGCAGCGACGGCAACGAGCACGTCATCGGTGGTGCCGGCGACGACTATCTCGACGGTGCGGGAGGCGACGATCATCTGGAGGGCAACGCCGGGAATGACACGCTCCTGGGTGGCGCGGGCAACGACCTGCTGGAAGGCGGGTCCGGCGACGATCTGCTCGATGGCGGCTCCGGGAACGACATACTCCTGGGCGGCTCCGGCAACGACCACCTGCTTGGGGGCGGCGGCGACGATTATCTCAATGGCGGCTCGGGCTACGACTGGCTCGAGGGGGGCACGGGCAACGAGATCCTGGTCCTTGCCGACGTGCGCGACGCAGTGACCGAGCTCGGCCTCGGGATCGACGGCGGCGGCAACGACACCCTGGTCGTGGCCGACAGCTTCGGCACCAGCCTGGCCGCGGCGCTCCCCGGCACCGGCGGGCGCGCCACCTTCGTCCTCGGCCGCCCCGACATCGCGCACTTCCCGACCGATGTCGCCGGGTACCGGCAGCAGATCGACCCCGACATCGAGAACATTCGCCTCGAGGGCAACCGGGCCCACGACGTGGTCGGCGACGATCATGCCAGCCTGATCATCGGCAACGCCGGCGCCAACCGCATCTACGCCGCCGGCGGCGACGACACCGTGCTGGGCGGCGGCGGGGACGACTGGATCGACGGCGGCGACGGCAACGACTGGCTCGATGGCGGCCTCGGCGCCGACACGATCTATGGCGGTGCGGGCGACGACGTGTTCGTGTTCGGCCTCCACGAGGGCGGCGACCTGGTCTTCGACCATGAGGGCAGCAACACACTGCGCATTGCCGGCGCCGACCCGGCCAGGCTCCAGGTCGGCATGAACGGCCAGGATCTGGTGGTCGCCCACGATGGCGAGCTGGTGGCGACGGTGGCCGACTACGCCAACCACGCCGGCAACTATGCCGGGATCGACCTGGGGCAGGGGGTGCGTCCCATCTCCGACTTCATGGCGGATCCGGGCGCCCGCATGGCGAGCGCCGCCGCAGCCGGCGACGACCTGCTCGCCGGTTTCGTGCCCGAGCCGGCCGGTGCGGCCGAGCCGCTGCCGGAGCCGTGGAGCGGCATGGACGAGACGTGGAGCGCCGTCGCCGGCCACGACGTGAGCGCCGGCCCCGTCATGTCCGTCGCGAGCGAGCCCACGGCCAGCGCGGCGTTCCAGCCTTCGTTCCAGGCGGCGGGCGAATCCCTGGCGGTGGCGGACCTGTGGCTGCCGGTGGACGACGTCGCGGCGCTGCCGGTCGATTCGGTGCCCTCGGACCACCATGGCGAGGAGCGCCCGACCGCGTGACCTGAGCACCCTTTTCGATCCGGTCGAACTCGGGCCCGGCGGAGTCTCCGCCGGGCCCATATTTTCTCCTCCCCCTGGCGGCGGTGTGCGCAAGAAGCTAGGCTGAGCCTCCGCGCCTGCCGGCGCACGACGACGCCATTGGCGGCGGGAGGAACGATCCGGGTGCCCCATCCCGCTCACACGAACCGCGCGCGGCGCCGTTGAGATGCTGCGTTTTCTCGGCGCCCGCCTCGCGGTCCTGATCCCGACCTTCCTGGGCGTCACCTTCGTCGCCTTCATCCTCATCCGGCTGGTGCCGGGCGACCCGATCCTGATGATGGTGGGCGAGCGCGGCATGACGCAGGAGCGTCACAGCGAGATGATGGCCCAGTACGGCTTCGACCGGCCGCTGCCGGTGCAGTACGCGCTGTTCCTGGGCAACCTCGCCCAGGGCGACCTCGGCAGCTCGATCGTGACGCGCAAGCCGGTGCTCCGGGAATTCTTCACCCTGTTCCCGGCGACGGTCGAGCTTTCCGTCGTCGCCATGCTGTTGGCCCTGCTGATCGGCATCCCCGCCGGCATCCTGGCCGCGGTCAAGCGCGGCTCGATCCTCGACCACACGGTCATGGGCATTTCGCTCACCGGATTCTCGATGCCGATCTTCTGGTGGGGCCTCCTGCTGATCATCCTGTTCTCCGGGATCCTGCAATGGACGCCGGTGTCGGGCCGCATCTCGCTCACCTACTTCGTCGAGGCCAAGACCGGCTTCATGCTGATCGACAGCCTGCTCAGCGACGAGAAGGGCGCCTTCCGCTCCGCGCTGTCCCACCTGATCCTCCCGGCGATCGTCCTGGGCACGGTGCCGCTGGCCGTGATCGCGCGCCAGACCCGCTCGGCCATGCTCGAGGTGCTGGGCGAGGACTATGTCCGCACCGCCCGCGCCAAGGGCCTGCCGCCGTCGCGCGTGATCGGCCTGCACGCGCTGCGCAACGCCCTGATCCCGGTGGTCACCGTGATCGGGCTCCTGGTGGGCACGCTGTTCGGCGGCGCCATCCTGACCGAGACCATCTTCGCCTGGCCCGGCGTCGGCAAATGGCTGGTCGATTCGATCGCGCGCCGCGACTATCCGTCCGTGCAGGGCGGGGTGGTGCTGATCGCCAGCATCGTCATGCTGGTCAATCTCGGCGTCGACCTGCTCTACGGCGTCATCAATCCCCGCATCCGGCACGGGAGCTAGCCATGGCCGAACGCGCCGTCCTGATCGACGAGCCGCTGCCGGTCAGCCTGCCCCCCTCGCGGCTGGCCGAGTTCTGGCACTATTTCAGCGAGAATGCGGGGGCCGTCGCCGGCCTCGGCGTGATCGTCCTGGTCGTGCTCGCCGCGGTTTTCGCCAACGTCATCGCCCCGCACGACCCCACGCTCCAGAATCGCGAGGCCTTTCTCCTGCCGCCGGCGTGGGATGCGGGCGGCTCCTGGTCGTTCCCGCTCGGCACTGACGCCGTCGGTCGCGACATTCTTTCCCGCCTGATCTACGGCGCCCGCTTCTCGCTGTTCATCGGCACCATCGTCATCACCCTCTCGCTCAGCATCGGCGTGGTCCTGGGCCTGGTCGCCGGCTTCGCCCGCGGCTGGGTCGAGACCATGATCATGCGCCTGATGGACATCGTCCTGGCCCTGCCCAGCCTGCTGCTCGCCATCGTCATCGTGGCGATCCTCGGCCCCGGCCTGCTCAACGCCATGATCTCGGTGGCGGTCACCTACCTGCCGCAGTTCACCCGGCTCACCCGCGCCAGCGTGATCACCGAGCTGTCCAAGGACTATGTCACCGCCAGCCGGGTCAGCGGTGCCGGCACGCTGCGGCTGATGTTCAAGACGGTCCTGCCCAATTGCTGGGCGCCCCTGATCGTCCAGGCGACCCTTGGCTTCTCCAACGCCATCCTCGACGCCGCGGCCCTGGGCTTCCTCGGCCTGGGTGCTCAGCCGCCCACGCCCGAATGGGGCTCGATGCTCGCCGATTCGCGCGAGTTCGTCCTGCGCGCCTGGTGGGTGGTCACCTTCCCCGGCCTCGCCATCCTGATCACCGTGCTCGCCTTCAACCTCGCCGGCGACGGCCTGCGCGACGCACTCGACCCCAAGCTGAAGCGGAGCTGAGGGCGATGGCCGCACCCCTGCTCGAGATCAGGAACCTCTCGGTCCGGTTCGAGACCGCCCAGGGCCCTCTCCGCGCCGTGGACGGCGTCGACCTCACCGTCGAGCGCGGCGAGGTCGTGGGGATCGTGGGCGAGAGCGGCTCGGGCAAGAGCGTGGCCATGCTGGCGGTCATGGGCCTGTTGCCCTGGACCGCGCAGATCACCGCCGACGTCCTCTCTTTCCAGGGCGAGCCGCTCCTGCGGCTGAGCCCGCGCCAGCGCCGCCGCCTGATCGGCAAGGACATGGCGATGATCTTCCAGGAGCCGATGAGCTCCCTCAATCCCTGTTTCACCGTCGAGTTCCAGCTCACCGAGGCCCTGCGCTACCATGAGGGCATGGACCGCAAGGCCGCCCGCGCCCGGGCCCTCGATCTGCTCGACCTGGTCGGCATTCCCTCGCCCCAGGACCGCCTGGGCGTGTTCCCACACCAGCTTTCCGGCGGCATGAGCCAGCGGGTGATGATCGCGATCGCGATCGCCTGCAACCCCAAGCTGCTGATCGCCGACGAGCCGACCACGGCCCTCGACGTCACCATCCAGGCGCAGATCCTCGACCTATTGCTCGACCTGCAGCGCGAGCGCGGGATGGCGCTGATCCTGATCACCCACGACATGGGCGTCATCGCCGAGACCGTCGAGCGGGTGGTGGTCCAGTATGCCGGCCAGCAGGTCGAGGCCCAGCCGGTGGCCGGCCTGTTCGCCGACGCCATGCACCCCTACACGGCGGCCCTGCTGGCAGCACTGCCGGAACGGTCCACCGGCCGCAGGCTGCCCACCATCCCGGGCGTCGTGCCCGGCGTGCTCGACCGCCCCGAGGGCTGCCTGTTCCATCCCCGCTGCGTGCATGCCACCGAGCGCTGCCGCCTGCTCCAGCCCGCTTTCGCCGACGGCCCGCGCGGGCGCGTGCGCTGCCACTACCCGTTGACCGGCGGCGAGCCGGAAGCGCATCCGGGCCATCCGGACATGGCGGCATGACCGACCCGCAGCGCGTGGTCACCGCCGAGGGACTCGAGCGCCGCTATGTCGTCGGCGGCGGCCTGTTCAAGCCGGCCGGCGAGGTCCAGGCCCTGCGCGGGGTCAGCTTCACCCTGGACCAGGGGCGCACGCTGGCCGTCGTCGGGGAGTCGGGCTGCGGCAAGAGCACCCTGGCGCGCCTGGTCACCCTGATCGAGAAGCCCACGGCCGGCCGGCTCGAGCTCGACGGGGTCGACCCGGTCGATGCCGACGCCGAGACCATGCGCCGCCTGCGCCGCACGGTGCAGATCGTGTTCCAGAATCCCTACGGCTCGCTCAACCCGCGCCAGAAGATCACCGACATCCTGCAGGAGCCGGTGATCATCAACACCGATACGCCCGCGGCCGAGCGGGTCGAGGCGGTGGGCAGCATGCTCAGCAGGGTGGGGCTGCGGCCCGAGCAGGCGCAGCGCTACCCGCACATGTTCAGCGGCGGCCAGCGGCAGCGGATCGCCATCGCCCGGGCGGTCATGCTGCGGCCGAAGGTGGTGGTGCTGGACGAGCCGGTCTCGGCCCTGGACCTCTCGATCCAGGCCCAGGTGCTCAACCTCCTGGTCGAGTTGCAGGACGAGTTCCACCTCGCCTACCTGTTCGTGTCGCACAACCTGTCGGTGGTGCATCACTTCGCCGACGCCGTGATGGTCATGTATCTCGGCCGTGCCGTCGAGCAGGGCTCGCGGGACGCGATCTTCGAAGCACCCCAGCATCCCTACACCAAGGCGCTGCTCGCCGCCTCGCCGGTCGCCGACCCCAGCCGCCGCGGCACCCGCACCAAGCTCGTGGGCGAGCTGCCGTCACCGCTGCGCCCGCCGCCGGGCTGCGTCTTCCATCCCCGCTGCCCGCTCGCCAACGCCCGCTGCCGGGAAGAGGTGCCGCAGCTCCAGGTGCTCAACGGGCGCCTGGTGGCGTGCCATGCGGTCGAGGAGGGCAGGGCGGAATAGGCGCCCTCGGCCAGGCTGCCGCCAGCTCGCGGATCATCCCGTCCCGATTGGTCATCAGGGACGTCTCTCCGGCCTGCTCCTGACCGAAGCAGGGGTCGACCCGGAGCAGGACGACCTCCCTGATCGTCGGCCGCTTGCCCTGGCGAGACCTCGCACGGGAACAAATCGCAAACTGCTCGGCTTGGACACTGGGATTCGGCCGTCTTCGTACCTAGCTCACCCGCATCCGCGCCAGCAGCAGGAGACAGCCCGCGCATGGACGAGCAATGGCAGTATCAGCTCCGGATCGACGTCGCCGACGATCATGCCGAGGCCCTGCGCAGCCACCGCGAGGAACCGGCTCTGGCGGAGCTGGCGGCGATCCTGCGGCGCCACAACGCGGTGGCGACGTGCCAGTACGACGCCTTCGCCGGCTATTGCGCCGAAGCCGAGCGGGAGGGGATCGAGCGGTATCCGCTCTACGACTGGACCAAGGCCACGATCGACGACCCGGCCAAGAAGGCCAAGTACCTGAAGTCGTTCACGCTCTATGTCGACGGCAGTCAGGTCTACCCCAAGGCGGAGGCCGACGCGCTCGAGGCCGAGCTCCGGCCGCTGGTCGGCGGAGGCGTGGTCGCGAGGCTGCACAAGTACGACACCAACCCGGCCAACAACCCGCAGCCGCCAAGGCGTTCGGCCGCCTGAGCCGGCGTTGCCGTTTGGTCACGTCCGGCATCGCGTCGGCCGCGCGCGGCTGCTTGCGACGACTCGCCCCTGTCACCCGCCGCCGCGCTCGGCTTGATACCGGGCGCGCGGCCGCCTGCGATGCCGGTCTGCCCGGCTTGCTGGCTGCCGGACGGTCCCGGGAGCGTATACTTGCGTGGCTGCGTACAGTTCTTGCCCCCTTGCCGCCGTGCTAGCCTGGACCAAGACACGAATTGAATGCGTAGTGTCGGCAACAGCTTTCGTCGATGTCATCCACTGGTATCGCCGCAGTAAACCGTGCGGCGATGCTCTAGGACAATCTTCATCCTGTTGATGTGCGAGAGGTCGGCTTTTTGGTCACAAGCCGTCCACTTTTCCAACGGTCGCACGGGGGCCGTGGTGGGGGTCGATTGACATTGGTGAGGGTGGACCATAGCGTCCGGCGGCAGTGGGTCGCCTCGGAAGATGGCGCGCCGAGCGGGCGCCGCAGGCGCGCGAGGCGCGAAACCGTTGCGACAGCGTATCAGGGCGTGCCATTAGACCAGAGCGCGCGCTTCTATCGTGCGGGCTTGCCATGCTACGCAGTCGACGGTCCGTTGGGGTGAGTCCGGAACTTGGTTGCAAGAGCTAAAGACGCAGTCGACTACCGTCTCCTGGCACGTCAGCAGGCGAGCACGCCCAGCTATGGCGACCTGAGCGATCTCGATCTGAAGAATGCCCTGCTGTCCGTCTGGCGGCACAAGGCGATCGTGTTCTGGACCATGCTGGTGTGCGCGGTGATCGCGGCGGGCGTGGTCCTGGCCATGACGCCCATGTACACCGCCACGGTCAAGGTGCTGCTGCTCGACCAGAAGCAGCCGACCTTCGGCATGGCGGGTCTCGAGACGACGTCCGAGGACCAGCTGGCGGTGGTGACCTCGAACATCGTCGCCGAGCGGGTGATCGAGAAGTTTAATCTCGCGGCCGATCCGGAATTCAACGAGGCGCTGCAGCCGCCCCCGGCCTGGCAGGCCTACATCCCAAGTCTGCCGCGCCCGCAGTGGCTGAACGATCTGCTGGGCCGCAAGGAGGTCGAGCGCACGGACGACCTCCAGGGCAGGGTCCAGCGTGAGCGGATCGTCGGCTCGTTCCTCGATCGCCTCGAGGTGGACGCGGTCCCCAACTCGAGCGTGCTCGACATCAACTTCTCGTCCGAGCGTCCCGCGGTCGCGGCCACGCTGGCCGATGCCGTGGCCGACAGTTACCTGCAGCAGCGGCTGGAGGACAAGTTCAACGAGGTCCAGCGGACCACGGGCTGGCTCAGCGACCGCATCGCCGATCTCCGCAAGCAGGTGGAGACGGCCGAAGCCGCGGTGGAAGCGTTCCGCACCCAGTCCGGCCTGGTGGGACCGAACCCCGGTGAGACCGTCCTCAGTCAGCAGATCACCCAGCTCAGCAGCGAGCTGATCTCCGCGCGGTCGCAGCGGGCCGAGCGCGAATCACGACGCGACCAGCTGCAGCGCCTGGCGCGGCTGGGCGGCGCCAACGTGTCGAGCGCCGGCGAGATCCTGAACTCGCCGCTGATCAACTCGTTGATCAGCCAGGAGGCCGAGGTCAAGCGGCGCCTGGCCGATCTCGGCCAGGAGTATGGCCGTCGCCATCCGCAGTTCGTCAACACGCAGGCCGAGCTCACCGACATCCAGAACAAGATCGGCGAGGAGATCCGCCGCGTCGCCCAGAACATGGACAACGAGGTGGTGGCCGCGCGCGAGCGCGAGCAGTTCCTGCAGGCGAGCGTGCGCGACCTGGAGGCGAAGCTGGCCGACACCAATTCCTCGGCCGTGACCTTGCGGGCGCTCGAGCGCGACGCCACCGCGGCGCGCACCACCCTCGAAACCTTCATGCAGCAGTTCCAGCAATACAAGGTGCAGGACGACGCGCAGTCGCAGCAGCCGGACGCCTCGATCATCTCGACCGCGACGCTGCCCAGCTATCCCTCGTTCCCGCGCAAGACCCTGGCGGTGCTCGCGGCCGCCGCGGTCGGCGCGATGCTGGGGGTCGTGCTGGCACTGTTCCGCGAGCGGTTCGACAGCGTGTTCCGCGGCTCCGAGCAGGTGGAGCAGTTCCTCGACCTGCCCGTGGTCGGCCAGATACCCGACCTGCGCCGTACCCGGCGGGTGCGCCGCCGCGGCCTGCCGACCTACATCATGGAGAATCCGACCTCGGCGGTGGCCGAGGCCGTTCGCGGCCTGGGCGCCCGATTGCTCAACGACAAGGACCGGCAGTCCCCATTGTGCCTGCAGTTCGTGTCGGCGGAGCCGGAGGAGGGCAAGTCCAGCCTCGTCGTCTCGCTCGCCTGCATGCAGGCCAAGGCCGGGCGCAAGGTGCTGCTGATCGACGCCGACCTGCGGCACCCGCGCGTGGCGCGTCTGCTCGGCATGCAGAACACCCAGGGTCTGGTGGACGTGCTGGCCGGCAGGGCGCTGGTGGCCGACCTGATCCAGCGCCACGAGGCCAGCGGCGTGGACGTCCTGCCGGCCGGCCGACTGCCGCGCTCGGCGTTCGACATTCTGAACGTGCGCCGGCTGCAGGAGCTGTTGCGCCCCTTGCGCGACCACTACGACCTGATCCTGGTCGAACTCGCCGCCGGCTCTGTCCCTGGCCGACGCCGGAGTGATCGCGTCGGCCGTGGACGGCAGCGTGTTCCTGGTCCGCTGGGGCAGCACGC
This sequence comes from uncultured Alphaproteobacteria bacterium, assembly GCA_963720725.1. Classification (GTDB taxonomy): domain Bacteria; phylum Pseudomonadota; class Alphaproteobacteria; order Geminicoccales; family Geminicoccaceae; genus Benzoatithermus. The sequence continues at coordinate 26,101 of CAVRGN010000011.1, read as the reverse complement.
GCAAGGAGACGGCCAGGTTCGCGACCAGCCAGGTCGAGGCCAGCGGTGGCCGGGTGGTGGGCGTGGTGCTGACATTCATCAACGTCCGTCGCGCAGCCACCTATCCGTTCGGCGATGCCGGCTTGTACTATGGTAAGCACCAGAAGTACTACGTGAACTGATTGGTCGGGGGACAGGTGGCCGGCGTGCAGGCTCCGCTAACGATCGGCGTCCCTGTCTACAATGGTGGGGCGATGTTCGCCGACATGCTGGAGTCGATGCTCGCGCAGTCCTACCGCGACTTCCGCATCCTGATCCTCGACAACGCCTCGACCGACGATACCGCGGCTCTGTCGGAGGCCTTCGTCGCGCGCGACCCGCGGGTGAGCTACCGCCGCAACGATCAGAACATCGGCGCGGCACCGAACTTCAACCGCGTGTTCGAGCTCGCCGAGCCGGGTCCGCTGTTCAAGTGGGCCGCGCACGACGACATCTACGCGCCGACCTACCTGGAGCGCTGCGTCGCGGCCTTGCGCGAGAACGCCGATTCGGTGCTCGCCTACTCCATCGTCGACGTGATCGACGAGTCGGGCACCGACCAGCTGTTCCGCCATGCCAGCTACGGGCGTGGCGTGATCAAGCGGTTCGTGGACGGCGAGGGCAGGCCGGGTCTGGTCATGGGCCCGTGGGGACTCGCGGAAGGATCGTCCCCCGTCCAGCGTTACCGCGAGTTGCTCAATCAGATGATCGCCTGCTTTCCGCTGTTCGGGGTCATCCGCACCGACTCGTTGCGCCGCTCGGGTTTGATCCGCGGCTACTACGGCTCGGACCGAGCCCTGCTGGCCGAGCTGGTCCTGCAGGGACCGTTCCACCAGGTCCGCGAGCGGCTCTACACCAACCGCTTCCATCGCCGCGCCAGCCGCCTGCTCAGCCGCAGCGACCAGCAGCGTTGGATCGGCGCGGTCGGCGGTGCCTCGCACCCGCTACTGCGGCAGGGCTGGGACCTGGTACGGGCGCCGATGCGCGCCGGCCTCGGGCCGATGGATACCGCCGGCTGCGTCGGAGTGGCCCTGCGCCATCTCGGGCGGCGGCAAGCCGGCCGCATGGCGCGCCGCGCCGGCTGGCCCAACGGCGGCCTCCACGCCGGCGACGGCAGCGCCCGTTGATGCGGCAGCAACTGCTCGATCCGGCGGCCGGCGGCGGCCAGGTGCGGGCCAGCGGCCTGTCGGGCATCAAGCGCTCCTGGATCTACACCAATCCGCTCACGCAGTGGGTGCTGACCCATTCGCCCACCGCGACCCACCTGCTGGAAAATCTCTACTCGCTGGTGCTGAACCGGGTGCAGGTGCGCGAGGCCAGCCGCGACGCCGCCGACGGCGACGCCCGGCTGGCCACGTTGCAGGAGCGGTTTCCGACCGCGGCGGGCAGGTGCGACGAGGCGCCGATCATCGTCCTGTCCGCCGGCTGGCGGTCGGGGTCGACCCTGGTGCAGCGGGTCTTGATGTCGAGCGAGGCGGTGATGATCTGGGGCGAGCCCTTCGCCCGCTCCGGACTGGTGCCGCGGCTGCTCGACCAGCTGCGCGCGTTCACCCCGGAATGGCCCTCGCCGTCCTATTTGTCGGAGAACTTTTCGGGCCAGCTGACGGACCAGTGGATCGCCAACATCTATCCCGGTGTCGGCGATCTGATCGCGGCGCAGCGCGCCTTTCTTCTCGGGCTGCTCGCCGAGCCGGCCCGCAGGCTCGGCCGATCGCGCTGGGGCTTCAAGGAAGTCCGGCTGGACGGCAGCCACGCCCGCTTCCTCAAGCTGCTGTTTCCCGAGGCCCGGATCGTGTTCCTGGTCCGCAGCCCCTATGACAGCTACGCCTCGTTCCGCCACTACATCAAGAGCGACTTCGTCGACTGGCCGCAGCGGCCCGTGCTCACGGCGGCCCAGTTCGGACGGATGTGGCGCGAGCAGACCCGGAGCTTTCGCGCGGTCTGCGGCGAGGTCGACGGGCTGCTGCTGCGCTACGAGGATTTCCTGGCCGACCCGGCAGCGCAGGCGGCACTTGCCGAGTTTGTCGGTCTGCGCCTCGAGCCGCCGAGCTCGCGCGGACTGATCCCGACCGCGGGCCAGAGCGGCTCGACCGATCGCGCGCGCCCGGAGCATCAGCTCTTGTGGTGGGAACGCCGGAGCATGCGCCGCGCCGTCGGCGAGGTGGCGGTCGAGATGGGCTACCGCGGCTAGCCCCTCGGAGGAGGTGTCGCAAGGTTGCTTCGCCAGGGCCTTCGCCGCTAACTTGCCGGCGATTGCACCGCCGGCAGCGCGCCGGTGACGCCTCACCCCCACCAGGGAACACAACATGACGGACCGGCGCAAGTTCATCGGCCGCGCTGCGGTGGCGACCGCGGGCGTCGCGGCGACCGCGGCTTCTTCCTTTCCCAAGCCCGCCATAGCGCAGGCGGCGCCCGAGCTGAAATGGCGGCTGACCTCCAGCTTCCCCAAGTCGCTCGACACCATCTACGGCGCCGGCGAGGTCTTCGCCGACGCGGTTGCGGCCATGACGGACGGCAAGTTCCAGATCCAGGTGTTCGCCAGCGGCGAGATCGTGCCGGGCCTGCAGGCGCTGGACGCGGTGAGCAACGGCACCGTCGAGGCCTGCCATACCGTTTCCTACTACTTCGTCGGCAAGGACCCCACCTTTGCCCTGGCGGCGGCGATCCCGTTCGGGATGAACTATCGCGGCCAGAACGCCTGGCTCACCGCCGGCGGCGGCATGGACATGATGAACGAGTTCTTCGCCAAGTACAGCGTCCATGGCATCACCGCCGGCAACACCGGTGCGCAGATGGGCGGCTGGTTCCGCAAGGACGTCAAGACCGTCGCCGACATGAGCGGCTTGAAGATGCGCATCGGCGGCTTCGCCGGCCAGGTGCTGCAGAAGGTCGGCGTGGTGCCGCAGCAGATCGCGGGCGGCGACATCTACCCGGCCCTGGAGAAGGGCACCATCGACGCCGCCGAATGGGTCGGACCCTATGACGACCTGAAGCTCGGCTTCTACAAGGTCGCGCCCTACTACTTCTATCCGGGTTTTTGGGAAGGCGGGCCGGCGCTCACGGTCTTCGTCAACAAGGCCAAGTACGACGAGCTTCCGGCGCATTACAAGGCGGTGCTCAAGGCAGCCGGCGACGAGGCCACCGTGGTCACCCAGGCGAAGTACGATGCGCTCAATCCGCCGGCGCTCAAGCAGCTGGTGGCCTCGGGCGCGCAGCTTCGCCCGTTCTCGACCGAGATCCTGACCGCCTGCTACAACGCGGCCAACGAGGTCTATGCCGAGACGTCGGCAAACAACGCCGAGTTCAAGAAGATCTACGACAACATGGCCGCCTTCCGCGGCGACCAGTATCTCTGGTGGCAGGTGGCCGAGTACACCTACGACACGTTCATGATCCGCGCCCGCGCCAGCAGCAACAAGGGCTGACGGGACGGGCCGGGGGATCGGGTGCCCCCGGCCCGATGTCTCAGGCGATGAACAGGGCGTCGTCGACTCGACCCTCGGCGAAACCGGTGGTGATGTAGTGCAGGGTCGCCGCCTCGAGATTGTTGCCGAGCGCCTGCTGCAGGTCGCTGTAATTGGCGAGATACTGGAACGCGTCGAAGCTGATCTCCCGGCCTTCGCCGGCGCCGGCCTCGATGAAATGGCGTGCGCCGGCGTCGCGGTCGGCGCCGAACGCGCCGATCAGATCGCCGTGGGACGCGATGTAGGCCAGACCGTCGAACGAGACGTCGCGGCCCTCGGCCGCGCCCAACGACGCGAAGTGCTGCTCACCGAGCTCGGCGTTGGCACCGAACGCGCCGCGCAGATCGTCGTAGGAGGCGATGTATTCGAGCCCGTCGAAGCTGCGCGTGGCCAGGGCGAGCTGGTAGGCGAAATTGCTGGCGCCCGCGGTTCCGCTGCCGGCGAGGTTCGGATCATAGGTCGTGTTACCGGCTCCGCTGACCGCGATGTAATAGGTGCCGTCGGCCGGAGCGGTGAAGTGCAGCGCCGACTCGAGGCCGTCGCCACCGTCCGGGTCGGAGTCGACTTCCTGGCCCAACTTGTCGAACATCCGCAGATCGGTGTCCCCGATCGTGCGGCCTCTGGCCGTGAACAGATTGGTCGTCGCAGAGAACACGTCGCCGGCCTCCAGGTTGACGGCGATCATGTCAACGTCATGGTTCGGCTGTATCGCCGATGTATCACCGATATAGCCCAGGTAAATGTCACCTCCATCGACAAGATCGCGGGTTGCGTTGTTGCGCAGAACGGAGCCAATGGTGTCGTTGAACTCTGAAAGATCAGCCATCTCGCATCTCCTCGCTACGTTTTTTGATGTCAGGCACAGGACGTCGGCTCACGCCGGCGTTCGTCCTCCAGGCGTCGCGAAGCGAGCCTATCGCCGCGACCACACCATGGCGCTCGGATGCTGTCAACGGCAGCCGCGGCCCCTTGCCGGGCCGCATCTGCCGGCCTTGCCGCTGCTTGGACCGGCGCCCGGAGCGGACGGCGGTCGATGATGTCGCAGCGGTTGTCGTGAGGTTGCAACACGACTAGTTGAGACCTAGCCGAACGTTCGGCGGAGTGTGCGATGGACCATTTCGACGCGGTCATGCTGGCGCGGATCCAGTTCGCGTTCACCGTCAGTTTCCACATTGTCTTTCCGGCATTCTCGATCGGATTGGCCAGCTACTTGGCGGTGCTCGAGGGCCTGTGGCTGTGGACCGGTCGAACGCTGTTCCTGGATCTGTTCAACTACTGGAAGAAAATCTTCGCCGTCGCCTTCGGCATGGGCGTGGTTTCGGGCATCGTCATGAGCTACCAGTTCGGCACCAACTGGAGCGTCTTTTCGGACAAAGTGGGACCGGTGCTCGGCCCGCTCATGGGCTACGAGGTGCTGTCCGCCTTCTTCCTGGAGGCCGGCTTTCTGGGCGTGATGCTGTTCGGCCTGAACCGTGTCGGGCCGCGTCTGCACTTTATGGCGACATTGATGGTGGCGGCGGGCACGTTCATGTCCGCATTCTGGATTCTTGCGACCAACAGCTGGATGCAGACCCCGGCCGGCTATGGCGTCAACGAGGTCGGCCAATTCATCGTCACCGACTGGTGGGCGGTGATCTTCAACCCGTCCTTCCCCTACCGCCTCGTCCACATGGTTCTGGCGGCCTACCTCACCACGGCGCTGGTGGTGGGAGCGGTCGGCGCCCGCCATCTCCTGCGCGAGGCGGGCAACGCCCACGCCCGGATGATGTTCTCGATGGCGATGTGGATGGCCGCCCTGGTGGCCCCGGTGCAGATGGTCGCCGGCGACTTCCATGGCATCAACACGCTGGAGCACCAGCCCGCCAAGGTCGCCGCGATCGAGGGCCATTTCGACACCCAGGCGCCCGCGCCGCTGATTCTGTTCGGAATGCCGAACATGCAGGAGGAGCGCACCGAGTACGCCGTGGAGGTGCCCTACCTCGGCAGCCTGATCCTGACCCACACCCTGGACGGCACCATCCGGGGCCTCAAGACCTGGCCGCCGGACCAGCGACCCTACGCGCCGATCGTGTTCTGGAGCTTCCGGGTGATGGTCGGCATCGGCGTGCTGATGCTGGGGCTGGGGCTGTGGAGCCTGCTGCTGCGCTGGCAAGGCCGGCTCTACACCACGCGAGCCATGCATTGGGCCGCGGTCGCGATGGGACCGGCGGGGTTCGTGGCGGTCATCGCCGGCTGGGTCACCACCGAGGTGGGCCGTCAGCCCTGGACGGTCTACGGCCTGCTCTCCACGGCCCAGTCCGCCTCCAGCATCGCTGCCGCCGCCGTCGGGTCCTCGCTGGTGGCCTTCATCCTGGTCTACTTCACCCTGTTCGGTGTGGGCGTGTACTACATCCTGCGGCTGATGGCGCGCACCGCCCAGCCTGGCGAGCCGGGCCTGCCGCCCGACGAGCCGACCCGCGCCGCCGGCATCACCCCCGCCCCGCAGCTGGATCAGCGCGGCGGCCTGCAGCCGGCGGAATGAGGCGAGGATGGAACTCGATCTGCCATTCATCTGGGCCGGACTGATCGCCTTCGCGGTCCTGGCCTATGTCGTGCTCGACGGCTTCGATCTCGGCGTCGGCATCCTCTTTCCCTACGTTCACGGGGAAGCCGACCGTGACCAGATGATGAACTCGGTGGCGCCGGTCTGGGACGGCAACGAGACCTGGCTGGTGCTCGGCGGCGGCGGTCTGTTCGCCGTCTTCCCCCTGGCCTATGCCGTGATCATGCCGGCACTCTACGCGCCGATCATCGCCATGCTGCTGGCCCTGATCTTCCGCGGCGTGGCGTTCGAGTTCCGGTGGCGCACCGTGCGCGGCAAGTTCCTGTGGGACTGGGCCTTCGCCGGCGGCTCGACCGTGGCGGCCTTCGCCCAGGGCGTGGCGCTGGGCGCCCTGGTGCAGGGCATTCCCGTCTCCGGTCGCGCCTATTCCGGCGGCTGGTGGGACTGGCTGACCCCGTTCAGCCTGCTCACGGGCCTGGCGCTGGTGGTCGGCTACGCACTTCTGGGTGCGACCTGGCTGATCTTCAAGGCCGAGGGGGAGGTCCAGCGCGAGGCCTTCCGCTTCGCCCGGGTCACCGCTGTCGGCACGTTGGTGCTGATCGGGGCGGTGAGCCTGTGGACGCCGTTCCTCAATGCCGTGTTCATGACCCGTTGGCTGGCCTGGCCGCAGATCCTCTACACGGCGCCGGTGCCGCTGCTCGTGGCCGGTTCCGCGTTCGTCCTGTTCCGCGGCCTCCTCCGCCGGCAGGAGCTCGCGCCCTTCCTGGCCGCCCAGGCACTGTTCGTGCTGTCCTATGTCGGGCTCGGCATCAGCTTCTACCCGTACATCGTGCCGATTTCGGTCACCATCTGGGAGGCGGCGGCACCCGACAGCAGCCTGGCGTTCCTGCTGGTCGGTGCCGCGGTGCTGGTCCCCTTGATCCTGCTCTACACCTGCTACGCCTATTATGTGTTCCGCGGTAAGGTCAACGCCGCCGGCGGCTATCATTGACTGTCCCAGGTGGCCGGCTGCGCCGCCTCGCTTGGTTCGTCGGCCTTTGGCTCGCCGGTGTGCTGGCGGTTGCCGCCCTGGCGACGGTCATTCGCTGGCTGATCGCCCCCTGATCGTTTCGTTGCTGCAGCCCGCTTACGGCCGTGTTACAGTCGCGTAAGTAAAGAGAATACTTATAGTTGGTTAGGGGAGAGTGGATCATGCGTTTCTTGGCAGGCATTGCCGCCGCTGCGCTACTGACATCCGCTGCCGTTCCGGCCCGTTCCGCCGACCATCGCGAGGCACCGATCGTCAACGGGCTGCCTCAGGCCGACATCAACGACATCTACGCGTTCCGCAACCCGTCCGACCCCGGCCGGCTCGTCCTGGTGATGACCGTCAATCCGTTCTCGGAGCCCTCGGTGGCGGGGTCATACGCCTTCTCTCCCGATGTCCTCTACCGCTTCGCCATCGACAACAACGGCGACGCCAAGTTCGACAAGGCGATCGACATCACCTTCAGCAAGCTGGTGGCCGGGGCGCAGAACTTTACCGTCCGCTTCCCGGGCGGGCGCAAGCTGACCGGGCCGGCGACCCGACCGACGGTGCTGGGTCCGACGCCGAACCCGCCGGCGATCACGACCGGGCTAGGCGCGGCCAACGTGAAGGTGTTCGCCGGCCCGCGCGACGATCCATTCTTCTTCGACGCGGTCGGCTTCAACCGGGTCGTGGCCGGCATCGGCGGCTTCACCGGCCAGGATGCGTTCGCCGGCGTCAACGTTTCGGCGATCGTGGTCGAGATCCCGGTGTTCATGGTGCGCCAGACCAGTGCCAACGCCAGGTTGCAGATCGAGGGCTTCACCTACCGGTCGAATGCCAAGGCGGACCCCGGCAAGCGCGGCGACCCCGTGACCCTGAACACCACGCGTGTGACGCTGGACGGCCGGACCTATGCCCAGATCGACCGGATGGGCAATCCCGCCGTCTCCACGGCACTCATACCCGGCCCGCTCAAGGACGCATTCAACCAGAGCCTGCCCTATCAGGACGGCCGCAAGTTCGCGCCCGCGATCCTGGCGAGCTTGGCCGCGTTCGGCACACCCGACGCCAATGTGGCGATCCTGGCGTCGGTCGCGGTGCCGGACACCCTCAAGCTGGACCTCGGACTGCCGGACGGCTTCCCGAACGGCCGGCCCCTGGCCGACGACACCATCGACACGCTGTTGCAGCTGATCCTCGCGAATCCGGCGGCGACCGACGGGGCCAATGCCAACGATCGGCCCCTCCTGTCCGAGTTCCCCTATCTCGGCGACCCGCAGCAGGTTCCCTGAGCCTCGGTATCCGCGGCGTGAGGCGCCACGCGGCTGCGGGACTGCTGCTGGCAGGGTGGGTGGCCGGTGCCGCGGCCGAGCCTTTCGTGCCCGCCGACGATGCGCTGGTGCTCGAGACGCTGCCGTTCACCGGCGACCCTGCGTTCGAGAGCGCACGGAGGCTCACGCGGGAACTCGAGGCCAGCCCCGCCGACGCCGACCTCGCGGTGGCGGTCGCCCGGGCCTGGCTGAGGCTCGGCCGGGCCCAGGGCGATCCACGCCTCGTGGGACGGGCGGCGGCGGCTCTGGCTGCCTGGGATCACCAGACCGCTGTACCCGCCGCCCTGCTGGTCGCCCGCGCTGCCGTGCTGCAGGCCCAGCACGACCATGCGGCAGCGCTGGCGCAGCTCGACCAGGCGGTGGCGGTCGAGCCCGCGAATGTCCAGGCGCACATGGAACGGGCCACCGTGCTGGAGAATTTGGGCGAGCCCGGCAAGGCGCGCCGCGCCTGCGTGCAGGTGGCGCGGCTCCATCCGGGGCTGCTCGGCGAGGCATGCCTCGCCAGCGCCGAGAGTCTGGGCGGAAGTGCCGCGTCCGCCTATGCCACGCTGCTCCGGGCCCGCGAGGTTCTGCCCGAGGACGATCCGTCGATCCGCGGCTGGGCGTCGACCGTGCTGGGCGACATCGCCGTGCGCCAGGGCCGGCTCGACGAGGGCGAGCGGCACTATCGCGACGCGCTCGGCGAGAGCGGCCGCGACGTCTATGTCCTGAGCGCCCTCGCCGACCTCTATCTGGACGCCGGCCGCCCAGACGAGGTGCTCGTCCTGACCGAAGGCGAGGAACGGCTCGACCCGCTCTTGTTGCGCCGTGCCATCGCGATGCGCGCCGTGCACCCCACGGACGCGGCGCCGCTGGTGGCCGAGCTCGGCTCGCGGTTCGACGCGCTGCGCCAGCGCCGCGACGAAGGCCATCTCCGCGATGCGGCGCGCTTCGCCCTGGTCCTGGCCGACCGGCCCGGCGAAGCGCTGGCGCTGGCGCTGGGCAATTGGGCTCGGCAGCGTGCGCCCGCCGACGCCCGGATCACGCTGGAGGCGGCATTGGCGGCGGACGAGCCCGATGCCGCCCGGCCGGTCCTGGAGTGGATGGCCGCGACGGGCATCGAGGATGTGACGCTGCGCCTTCTCGCCCGGCGGCTGGACGCTGCGTCGTGAGATCGGTCGTCCTCGCGCTCCTGCTCTGGCTGGCGGCCGGTACCGCCTGGGCGCACAAGGCCTCGGACGCCTATCTGCGGCTCTCGGTCGGGCAGGACACCGTCACCGCGACGCTCGATGTCGCCTTGCGCGACCTGGAGCTCGCCATCGGTCTCGACGGCGACGGCGACGGCGCCCTCACCTGGGGCGAGGTGAGGCAGCGCCGGGCCGCCATCGCCGCCTATGTGGCGCAGCGCCTGAAGCTCGAACGCGACGGGCATGCCTGCGCGCTGGTCGACCGCGAATTGCTGATCGACCGGCACACCGATGGCGCCTACGCCGTGCTGCGTCTGGAGGCCGATTGCCCGGGCACAGGCCCGCTGCGACTCCATTACGGCCTCCTGTTCGACCGCGACCCCAGCCATCGCGGGTTGCTGGCGGCGGAGACGCGAGGCACCGCCACCGGTGCCGTCCTTTCGCCGGCGGCGCCGGATGCCACCATCGATCCGACCCGGCCGGCGGCTTCCGGCTTTCCGGCGTTCTTCGCGCTCGGCTTCGAGCATATCTCCCATGGGCTGGACCATCTCCTGTTCCTGCTGGTGGTCCTGCTTCCGCTCGCGTGCGGCAGGACGGGCGGCGGCGACCGCCCGGCGCTCGTGGCGCTGAAGATCCTGACCGCGTTCACCCTCGCCCATGGCCTCAGCCTGGCGCTGGCGGTCCTGGGCGTCGTCGATCTGCCGTCGCGGCTGGTGGAAAGCGCCATCGCCGCCACGATCGTACTGGCGGCGCTCGACAATCTGCGCCCGTTCCTGCCCGGCCGGCGCTGGCAGGTGGCGTTCGCCTTCGGCTTGGTTCACGGCCTCGGCTTCGCCAGCGCCCTGGGCCCGACCAGGCTGCCGCCCTTCGAGCTCGCCACGGCCCTCCTGGGCTTCAATCTCGGCATCGAAGCCGGGCAGATCCTGGTCGCGGCCCTGTTCTTCGTCGCGGCCTATTCCTTGCGCCGCCTCGCGCCGATCGACCGCGGCCTGCTGCAGGCGGGCTCGCTTGCCGCCATGGCCGTGGCCGGGCTCTGGCTGGTCGATCGGGCGCTGGCCCTCAGCCTCGCTCCATTCTGATCCTTGCGCGCATGGTGCCGACCGGCTGGCCACCGCCGCGGCTTGGCCCGAGTTCGCACCGGAGTGGTCGCACTGCTAGCCTGCACTTCATCCCTGCGAAGCGGACTGCCCATGGCCGCCAACTCACCTCCCCGCATCGCCATCACCTATTGCCGGCAGTGCAACTGGCTGCTGCGCGCCGCCTGGATGGCGCAGGAGCTGCTGTCCACCTTCGCCGAGGACTTGGCCGAGGTGGCACTGGTCCCCGGCACCGGCGGCGCCTTCGCGATCACGCTGGGCGGCGAGACCTTGTGGGAGCGCAAGCGCGACGGGGGCTTTCCGGACATCAAGACCCTCAAGCGGCTGGTCCGCGACCGGCTCGATCCGGAGCGGGATCTGGGCCATGTCGACCGTACCGGTCAGCCCTCGACCGGGATGTAGTACTCCATCGTGCCCGCGGTGACGCCGGGCACGAGATCCGCCGGATAGCGCTCGAAATCCGGTCCACCGCTCGGACGATGGCCCGATCCCGGCAGCCGGCGGCCCCAGATCTCGCCCATGGCCGCAGCCACCTGCGGGTGGAATGGCCCGGGCGTCACCTTCTGTCGGAAGACCAGGTAGGTCTGCTCGGGGATCGCGAACGCCTCCAGGCCCTCTGGCACCGGTGCGTCCGCCGCGACCGCCACCGCGGCCATGTAGCGGAACGGCTCCTCCGGCCCCTTGCTCCAGCAGATCCCATAGGCCTCGCGGCCCGACTGGCCCGGGACGGGCAGATGCGGCACGAGGCGGTCCCACAGGCGCGGGATCTCGTGCCGGTTCTCGCCGTCGTAGGTGCCCGACAGCCCGACCACGCGGAACCCCTCGCGCCGGACAGGCTCCGGCGACGTCTCCAGGGTCGCGTCGAGGTCGAACGTGATCTCGCTCATGGTCTGGTCCTCCTGTTCATTCAGGGTGGCGAAGGCGCGACGGAACCGGCCGGGCGGCACGCCGAAGGCGCGGGTGAAGGCCTCCTGTGACTCGGATCCGCTGTGGAGGGCGAGGTCGACCAGGCGAGGGGCCGGGCGCCGGCCGCCGCGCCAGGCGCCGTGCTGCCATGACGAGGCGCGCCCGCCGCGCGTAAGCCACCGCGGCTCGACCCGATCAGCGCCGTGAAGAGGCGGGCGAAGTGGAACGGCGGCAGGCCGCCGGCCGAGGCCAGCACCGCAAGGCTCACCGGCTCACCGGGATGGGAGTCGCTCTGTCATGACGCCATGATCGGACAGGATCGCGCCAGCTGTCTTGACCTACCTTGCGGTCCCTTCGTCACGGCGCGACCAAAGGCGGCACGCCCGCCCTGGTGCGCTTTGCTCGACAGGAGTGTCACGGCCGCGTAACCCGAGCCTGCCATCAATGGCTGCGGCGTGCGGGAGACAGGCAATGACAGAGGCCGGACTGGTCGAGAACCGGACCTTCGACGAGATCGCGATCGGCGAGAGTGCTTCGTTCGAACGCGCCGTGACGCGGCGTGACATCGAGCTCTATGCCGCCGTGTCCGGCGACGCCAACCCGACCCATCTCGACGACGCCTTCGCCCGACAGTCCAACATGCACGGCGTGGTCGCCCACGGCATGCTGACCGCCGGCCTGATCTCCAATCTCCTCGGCAACCGGCTGCCGGGTGCCGGCACGGTCTATGTCAGCCAGGAGCTGAACTTCGCTGCGCCCGTGCACGCCGACGACGTCGTCCGGGTCACCGTCACCGCCCGTGCCAAGGATTCCGCGCGCAGGCTGGTGACGTTCGACTGCGCTTGCGTCAACCAGGACGGGCAGGCGGTGCTCTCCGGCGTCGCCACCGTGATCGCGCCGAGCGCGAAACTGCGGCGCCCGGCGGCCGAGCTGGGTCGGCTCAATCTGCAGGACCACGACCATTACGAGGAGCTGATCCGGCGCAACGGCGACATCCCGCCCATCGCCTGCGCGGTGGCGCATCCTTGCGAGGAGAGCGCGCTCAAAGGTGCGGTCGAGGCGGCCCAGGCCGGGATCATCGTCCCGATCTTGGTGGGACCCATGGCCAAGCTGCTGGCCACGGCCGATGCTGCCGGGATCGACATCTCCGGCTATGAGAAGGTGGACGCGCCGCACAGCCATGCTTCCGCCGCCTGCGCGGTGGAGCTCGTCCGCGCCGGCCGCGCCGAGCTGCTGATGAAGGGCAGCCTGCACACCGACGAGTTGATGAGCGCGGTCGTCGCCAAGGAGACCGGGCTGCGCACCGCCCGGCGCATCAGCCACGTGTTCATCATGTCGGTCCCGACCTATCCCTATCCGCTGTTCATCACCGACGCCGCCGTCAACATCGTCCCGGACCTCGCCACCAAGATCGATATCGTCCAGAACGCGATCGACCTGCATCAAGGTTTGGGCCTGGGCGAGCCCAGGGTCGCCATCCTCTCGGCGGTCGAGACCGTCAATCCCAAGATGCCCACCACGCTCGACGCCGCGGCCTTGTGCAAGATGGCCGACCGCGGCCAGATCACGGGCGGCGTGCTCGACGGGCCGCTGGCGTTCGACAACGCGATCAGTGTCGAGGCGGCGCGGATCAAGGGCATCGATTCCCCGGTGGCGGGACGGGCCCAGATTCTGGTGGTCCCCGATCTCGAGGCGGGCAACATGCTGGCCAAGAACCTGTCGTTCCTCGCCAACGCCGATGCGGCCGGGATCGTGCTGGGCGCGCGGGTGCCGATCATTCTCACCAGCCGCGCCGACGAGGTGCGCACCAAGATCGCGTCCTGTGCCGTCGCCGCGCTGTTCGCGCACAATCGCAAGCTGGCCGCCGTCGCCGCCATGGCCGCGGCGTGACCGGCATGGCGGACACGCTCCTGGTCGTCAACGCCGGCTCGTCCAGCATCAAGTTCCAGCTGTTCGGCGTCGGAGAGGGGGATGAGCTGGCGCTGGTCTTCCGCGGCCAGATGGAGGGCATCGGCACCCGCCCGCACCTGATCGCCAAGGACGCGGCCGGGGCCGTGCTGGTCGACGAGACCTACGCGCCGGCAGTGGTGGCCGACGTCGCGGCAGCACTGGGCCGGCTCGACGACTGGCTGATCGCGCAGCTCGGCGGCAAGGCCCCCGTCGCAATCGGCCACCGCGTGGTGCATGGCGGCCCGGACTACAGCGCGCCCACGCTGATCGACGATGCCGTGCTCGCCGCCCTGCGGCAGCTGGTACCGCTGGCGCCGCTGCACCAGCCCAACAACCTGGCGCCGATCGACGAGGTACGCCGCCGCTACCCGGACATCCCCCAGGTCGCCTGCTTCGACACCGCCTTCCACCGCCGCCACCCTGAGGTGGCCGACCGCTACGCCATCCCCGAGCGGTACTTCGCCGAGGGGGTGCGGCGCTACGGCTTCCACGGCCTGTCTTACGAGTATGTCGCCGGACGCCTGCGCGAGCTCGATCCGGCCCTGGCCGAGGGCAGGGTGGTGGTGTGCCACCTGGGCTCGGGTGCCTCGATGTGCGCGATCCAGGACGGGCGCAGCATGGACAGCACCATGGGCTTCACCGCGGTGGACGGGCTGCCGATGGGAACCCGCACCGGCCAGCTCGACCCGGGCGTGGTGCTCTACCTGATCCAGAATCGGGGCTTCACGCCGGACCAGGTCGAGCGCTTCCTCTACCGAGAGGGCGGCCTCAAGGGTCTCTCGGGCGTCAGCAGCGACATGCGCGACCTCGAGGAGAGCGACGCGCCGGGTGCGAAGCTCGCCATCGCCTACTTCGTCTACCGCATCGTCCGCGAGACCGGTGCCCTGGCGGCCGCGATGGGCGGCATCGACGGCCTGGTGTTCACCGCCGGCATCGGCGAGCACAGCGCCGCCATCCGCGCCCGCGTGGTCGAGCGGCTGGCCTGGCTCGGGGCCACGCTGGACGACGCGGCCAATGTCGAGGCCCGAACCGTGATCTCGACGCCCGACAGCGAGCTCGCGGTCCTGGTCGTGCCGACCGACGAGGAGCAGATGATCGCGCGTCACACGCTGCACCTGCTGCAGGGCGCCGGCTGACCGGCCGCTCGCCTTTCCAAACCGGTTGCGGCGCGGCAGGATGAGGGGCCACTCAGCGCAGAACAACGAGGGAGAACCATGATGAACCGGACCCGCCGCCACGCCGGGATGCTGCTCGCCGGGGCCATGGCCCTGGGCCTCGTCGCCGGGCCGGCGCAGGCCCAGGAGCAGGGTACGATCGTCTACATGATCCCGACCCTGCTCGACGAGTTCCAGACCGAGAGCCAGAAGGCGTTCGAGAGCGTGCTGGGCGGGATGGGCTACAAGGTCACCTCGCTGGATGCCCAGAACCGCGCCGACCTGCAGCTCAACCAGATCGAGGACGCGATCAACACCAAGCCCGACGCGATCATCATGAACGCGGTCGACTTCGACGCCATCGTTCCGGGTATCGAGAAGGCCAGGGCGGCCGGCATCAAGGTGCTCAACTTCGACCGGCTGATCCGCTCCACCCCGTTCGAGCTGACCTCGGTCGCGGGCACGGTCGAGATCGGCCGGACCGCCGCCAACGAGGCGGTACGGCTGCTGACCGAGAAGAACGGCGGTCCGACGGGCCAGGTCCTGCAGATCCTGGGCGACCCCGGCGACAGCTACACCCTGGACATCCAGAAGGGCTTCGAGGAGGTCATGGCCGAGAAGGCGCCCGAGGTCGAGATCGTCACCAAGGCAGCGCTGCTGTGGGAACCCACCAACGCCGGCAAGGTGTTCGAGGACCAGATCCTGGTGAACCCCGACATCGACCTCGTCTTTGCCCACGCGGCGCACCTGACCGTGCCGATCGTCGCGATCATGGAGGCCAAGGGCATGCAGCCCGGGCAGATCATGATGATGGCCTCGAACGGTGCCCCGGTGGGCCTCGACAACATCCGCAACGGCTGGCAGCAGGCCGAGGTCGAGCAGCCGACCTACGCCCAGGTCTACGGCCTCGCCATGTTCCTGCCCAAGATCCTGAAGGGCGAGAAGCTGGAGCCGGGCACCTATCAGGTCCTGGGCCTGGACGCGGTGCTGACCGACGAGGAATGGGGCCCGAACCTCAAGATCCCCGGTGCCGCGATCACCAAGGACAATGTCGACGATCCGCGCTTCTGGGGGAATCTGAAGTTCCCGAACGCGCCGGTCGAGGTGGTGCAGTAGGCGGGCCTTGGCCACCCTCGCGGAAGGGGCGGGCGGCGCCTGGCGTCGCCCCGTCCTGGCCTTCGCCCTCGATCACCTGGTCTGGGGTATCCTGGCCGCGATCCTGCTGGTGTGCTCGCTGACCATCGAGCACTTCTTCCAGGTCGGGATCTTCGTCAACATCCTGCAGCACGCGACCTTCGTCGGCCTGCTCGCGATCGGCCTGTCGTTCTGCATCGTCGCCGGCCACATGGATCTCTCGATCGAGAGCGTCATGGCCTTCGCCGCCATGCTCGCGGCCTGGCTCACCGCCTCCCGCGGCTCGCCCCTGGGCGTCCAGCTCAACACCTGGCTGACGCTCGTGATCGTCCTGGGTTTCGGCGGCCTGGTCGGCCTGTTCAACGCCGTCCTGGTCGTCCGCTTCAAGATCAACGCCTTCATCGTGACGCTGGCCACCTACATCTCGGTGCGCGGGCTGGGGCTGATCCTGACCGGCGGCCGTTCGATGTACGGCCTGCCCGACGATTTCCGCGCCGCGGGCAGTGCCGACCTGTTCGGGCTGCCGCTGCTGATCTGGATCCTGGTCGTCACCTACCTGATCTTCGGCGCCATCCTGAAGCGGACGCAGTTCGGCCGCTGGGTCACGCTGATCGGCGGCAACCCCACCGCACCCTTCCGCGCCGGGATCGACGTCGACGGGGTCCTCTACCGCGTGTTCATCCTGTCCGGCGTCATGGCGGCATTCGCCGGCTTCCTTCTCGCCGCCCGCACCAACGGGGCCACGCCCAATCTCGGCCTGGGCATGCTGTTCGAGGCCTTCGCCGCGGTGGTCATCGGCGGCGTCTCCCTGCGCGGCGGCATCGGCGGGCTCTCGGGCGTGTTCGCCGGTGTCCTCCTGCTCTCCACCATCGACACCGCGATCAACATCATGGGCCTGGACGCCTCCTACATGCAGGTGATCCGCGGCGCCCTGATGCTGCTCGCCGTCCTCCTGGACAGCGTCAAGCAGTCGATCGAGCGCAGATACGGGTAGGAGCGGGCTCGTGGGCTGCAGCCTGCCATGGCCGCCCGCAACCTCGCCATGAACCCGATATTGTCCAGGGACGGCGGCGTCCCGGGACATCAGCGATGGCGACAGCATTCGGCTCCGGCAGCGAACGGCTCCCGGTGCAGGCCGGCGCCGGTGCGCTTCTGGGCTGGGCCGGTGGCCACCGCGAAGGTCGCGAACCCGGCGCCGAACTGCAGCACCAGCACTCCGAGGCTCGGCGCTCGGGCTGGTGTGCGCGGTGCGGGTCAGGCCGGCGGCCGTCCGAGCCGCCGCCGCAGCAGCTTCTCGGTCTCGACGATGACCAGGAACAGGCCGGCCACCGCGACGATGGCGGCAAGATCGGTGATCTCCAGCGGTCGGGTGTCGAACAGGCGATGCATCAGCGGCAGGTAGGTGAACGCCAGCTGCGCCAGAACCACCGTCCCGACGCCGAGCAGGACCTCGCGCGTGCCGAGCACGCCTTGCCAGGTCAAGGACGGGCCGTGCACGTAGCGGACGCTGAACAGATAGGCGATTTCCAGGGCCACCAGCAGGTTCACGGCCATGGTGCGGGCGGTCTCCAGCGACAGGCCGCGTGCCAGGGCGCTCAGGAACAGGACGAAGACCAGGGCGGCGGCCACGACCGAGACGAACAGGATCCGCCAGGCGAGCACCGCCGACAGGATCGGCTCGTCCGGCCGGCGCGGCCGGCGGTGCATGGTTCCGGGCTCGGTCGGCTCGAAGGCGAGCGTCATGCCGAGGGCGCCGGCGGTCAGCAGGTTGACCCACAGGATCTGCGCCGGCGTCAGCGGCAGGGTGAGCCCGAGCAGGATGGCGCCGATGATGGCCAGGGCCTCGGCACCATTGGTGGGCAGCGTCCAGGCCACGACCTTCATCAGATTGTCGTAGACGGTCCGGCCCTCGCGCACGGCGGCGGCGATCGAGGCGAAATTGTCGTCGGCCAGCACCATGGCGGCGACCTCCTTGGCGGCCTCGGTGCCGCGCCGGCCCATGGCGACGCCGACATCGGCGCGCTTGAGCGCCGGCGCGTCGTTGACCCCGTCGCCGGTCATGGCGACCACAGCACCCTGGGCCTGGAGTGCTTCGACCAGCCGCAGCTTGTGCTCGGGGCTGGTACGGGCGAACACGGTGGCCTCGAGCGCCACGCGGCGCAGGCCGGCCTCGTCGAGGCCGTCCAGGTCGCGGCCGGTCACGGCACGGGGATCCTCGGCGAGGCCGAGCTGGCGGGCGATGGCCAGTGCCGTCGCGACATGGTCGCCGGTGATCATCCTGATGCCGATCCCGGCGGCACGGCAGTCGCGGACTGCCGCCACGGCCTCGGGGCGGGGCGGGTCGATCAGGCCGAGCAGGCCCAGGAACCGGATGCGCCCCTCGAGCATGGCAGGCGTCAGGCGATCGGGCGCCTCGGGCAGGTCGAGGCCGGCCACCGCCAGAACCCGCTGGCCGTCGGCCGCCAACGCTTCGACGGCACGGTGCCAGCGGTCGGGAGCGAGGGGCTCGTCGCCGGCGGCCGTGCGCTGCCGGCGGCACATTTCGAGCACCCGCTCGGGCGCACCCTTGACATGGACCACAGCGCCGTCGCCGGGTGTGCCGTGGAGCGTCGCCATGTAGCGGTGGCGGGCGTCGAACGGCACCTCGTCGATGCGCCGGTAGCGAGCGCGGACGACGTCCGGTGCCTGGCCGGCCTTGCCGGCGAGGACCAGGAGGGCGGCCTCCATCGGATCGCCCGCGATCGACCAGCCGGCTTCCGTCTGCACCAGCCGGGCGTCGTTGCAGAGCAGGGCCGCCAGCGCGATCTCGCCCAGCACCCCATCGCCGGCAGGCTCGATCGTCCCCTCGGGCGCGTAGCCGACGCCGGAGACCGAATAGCGCCGGTCGGCCGAGACCACCGTCTGCACGGTCATCTCGTTGCGGGTCAGGGTCCCGGTCTTGTCCGAGCAGATCGCCGTGACCGAGCCGAGTGCTTCCACCGCCGGCAGCCGCCGGATGATGGCGTGGCGCGCGGCCATGCGCCGGACGCCGATCGCCAGCGTGATCGTCATCACCGCCGGCAGGCCCTCGGGGATGACCGCCACCGCCAGCCCGACCACCGCCATGAAGGCGTCGCCCACGGCGTAGCCGCGCCAGGCGACCGCGAACAGGAACACGACGGCCGAGCCGGCGAGCGTGATCAGGGTGATCTGGCGTGCGAACCGGTCCATCTGGCGGATCAGCGGGGTGCGCAGCGGCGTGACGTCGTGGAGCAGGGAGCTGATCCGGCCGAGCTCGGTCCCCGCACCGGTGGCGAAGGCCACGCCGGCGCCGCTGCCGCTGGCGACGAAGGTGCCGGAGAAGGCCAGCGACAGCCGGTCACCCAGAGCGGCGTCCGCCGCCACCGCGGTCGTGCCCTTCTCGACCGGCACCGATTCGCCGGTGAGCGCCGCCTCGTCGAGCGTGAGGCCGCGGGCCCGGATCAGCCGCAGGTCGGCCGGGACGCGGTCGCCGGCCTCGAGCAGGACGATGTCGCCGGGGACGATGCCCTCGGCCGGAACGGCGGTCCGGCCGCCGTCGCGGATCACCGAGGCGTTGGGGTCGATCATGCCGCGGATCGCGGCCAACGCGTCCTCCGCACGGCCTTCCTGCACGAAGCCGATGGCGGCGTTGACCACGACCACCGCCAGGATGACCGCGGCGTCGACGGCGTGGCCCAGCAGCGCTGCGACCAGCGCCGAGGCCAGCAGCACGTAGATCAGCAGGTTGTGGATCTGGCCGAACAGCCGCGCCAGCACGGTACGCCGCGGCGGCGCCGGCAGCCGGTTCGGCCCGTGGCGGCGCAGGCGTGCTTCCGCCTCGGCCGTGGCGAGCCCGTCCGGGCGCGCGCCGAGCTCGGCCATGGCCCTTTCGGCATCCAGCGCGTGCCAGGCTCTCGCGTCCGCCAGCGGGTGGGTCTGCTCCAACATCGGCCTTCGTGCTAGACGATGCCGCAGCGAAGGGTAAGCGCACCGCGTCACCGTCGCGCATCGAGCCAGGGAGGCAGCGACCAGGTGTCGCCCGACGACAGGTCCGCCTACCTCCTGGCCGAGACCAGGCGCCACGATCCCGACCGCTATCTGTGCGCGCTGCTCGCACCGGCCGAGCGGCGCGATGACGTGCTCACGCTGGTCGCCTTCAACCATGAGCTGGCACGGATCCCGGAGATCGTCTCCCAGCCCATGGCGGGCATGATCCGGCTGCAATGGTGGCGCGAGGCGCTGGACGAGCTCGCGGCCGGCCAGCCCGGCCGCCGCCACCCGCTGATCGCCGCCTTGCGCGCGCTGCTCGCGGCCGGCCTGGTCGAGCCGGACCGGCTGCAGGCGCTGATCGACGCGCGCGAGCCGGCGCTGGAGCGGATCGAGCCCGAGCCCGGCCCGCTCGAGCACTACGCCACCACGACCAGCGGCGCGCTGCAGAGGCTGATCTATGGCGTTCTGGGCGGCGTCGATGCGGGCGCGGCGCAAGGTGCCCAGGCGATCGGCAGCGCGTTCGGCCTGGTGCGGCTCGCCGAGGCGTTGCGGGCGGAGGTCGAGCCTGGCGCCGCCGCCGAGGAGGCGACGCGAACGCTGCGCGCCGCCCTGTGTGCTCGGGGCGTGGAACTGCTGCGGGCCGGGCGCGCCGCCAGCGGCCGGCCGAGCCGCCGGCAGATCGCCGCCTTCCTGCCGGCGGCCCTGGCCGACGCCTATCTGCGCCAGCTCGGCGCCGGTGCGACCGGCCTGCACCGGCCCGCCGCCATGCCGCTGCTGCTGACGGTGCGCGCCCTGGCGCGCCGGCCGTGATCGTGGTGAGCGGCTATTTCTGGATCTGGTCGTAGACGAAGCCGCCAGCGGCACCCGCCGCGGCGCCGGTGAGCGTGGTGGCCAGGAAGTCGCCGGAGAGCAGGCCCACCGCGGCACCGGCGGCGGCACCGACCGCGGCGCCGGTGCCGGTCCGCTTGCCGGTCTGGCTGTCCATGGAGCAGCCGGCGATCGCCAGAGGCAGCGCCGCGGCGGCGACGAGGATGATCGAGTTCCTGCGCATGGTACTGGCTCCGCTCGCGACGTGGCTCACTTCGGGCACGGGTAGGCAGCCGCCATGGCGCGCCACAGCCCGTCGATGGGCTTGCTGTCCATGTGCTCACCGTTCTCGGCCGCCCAGGCGACGAACGCTTCGCGCGCCTGGGCCAGCGTCGGGACCGGGTCGGCGCAGGCGATTTTCTTCATCTGACCGGCTGCCACCAGCTCCCGATACAGCATCCCGCTCCCGGCGATGAAGCCGTCGCAGAAGTTCTGGCCGTCGCGCACCTCGCCGACCGGCCCCAAGGTGTCGCAATAGGCCACGAGGTCGGCCGTGGTCTGGAGCTTCGGGCCTTCCGCCCGGGCCTGATCTGCCGCAAGGGCGCAACCGGCCGCGGCCATCATGACGACAACGGATCTCATCTTACCTCCCCGCGCATGGTGGCACAGCATAGGCGCGCGGCGCGGGAAACGCGAGTGGACCGCGCGGGCGGAATATCCGGATACGATGGAAGAGCGCCGGACTATTGCGTCCAGGTCACCTGCTGGCCAGCCAGGGCCACGCTGCTGATCCCCATCTTGGAGGAGCCTTCGCTGATCTGCCGGCTGTAGACGATGTAGACCAGCGTCTGGTTCTTCTCGTCCCAGATCCGCCGGACGCCCAGGGACTTGAAGACCAGGCTGATCCGCTGGCTGAACACCTCCTCGCCGCTTTTGTCCTTCTCGATGTCGCCGATGGTGATCGGGCCGGTCTGCTGACAGGCGATCGCGGCGTTCGAGGGGTCCTCGAACCAGTTGCCCTTACTCAGCCGGTCGATGAGGCTGCGGTCGAAGTGGCTCATGTGGCAGGTCACGCCCTGAACCTTGGGATCCTCGATCGCCTCGACCACGATCCCGTTGCCGATCCAGTCGTTGCTGAAGCTGCCCACCTCGTCAGCCCGCGCGGTCCCGCCGAGGCAAGCGGCGGCGATGCAGGCCAGAGCTGCCCGCTTGTGCATTCCTTGTCTCCGAAGAAAATGGCCCGGACCGATGCGTGCCGTGGATAGGACAACGCTGCAGCCCCGTCGAGGTGCCGCTGCGTTGGGCTAGTAGGTCTGGTCGAGGCGCAGCCAGCGCATCCGGTCGATCGAGGGGACGGAGAACTCGAGCACCTGCCGCTTGCGCAGCACCCGCATGGGCACGGTCACGCCGGGATCCCCCAGGCCCCAGATGCCGCGGTAAAGTGCGGCCAGGGAGTCGACCGCGACGCCGCCCACCGACAGGACCACGTCCCCCGGCTGCACGCCGGCCGTCTCGGCCGGTCCGTCGTCGGCCACGCTGCGGACGATCACGTGGCCGCCATGCTCCTGGGTCGACATGCCGACCCAGGGGTGGCCGGGCGCGTCGCGGCGGCCGAGGGCGAGCAGATCGGCGAGGATCGGGGTCAGCGCGTCCACGGGCACGAACATGTTGCCGGGCGAGGCCACGTCGGGTGCCGTGGCATCCCCGACCTGCAGCGAGCCGACGCCGACCAGGCGCTGGTCGCGGTCGATCAGCGCGGCCCCGGCGAAGGCCGGGTGCGGCGGGGTGGTGAACATCGCGTCCGGCAGGAGGTATTCCCAGTAGCCGGCGAACTCGCGGCGGCTGACGAGCTTGGTCTCGCGCCCGCCCAACGCCCCGTCGCGGCTCAGCACCAGCAGCGGCTCGCCCACCGCCACCTGGCGGCTCGGGCCCAGGCGGATGGGCGTCACGTTCATGGGCGCGGTGGCGCGAACCAGACCCAGCCCGGTGTCGTGGTCGTAGCCCACGATCTCGGCCGGCACCCGCTGGCCGTCCGCCGGGTAGAGATCGACCGCGGACGCCTCCAGGATCAGGTAGCCGATGGTCAGCACCAGGCCGCCATCGTCGATCACCACGCCGGTGCCGCTGCGCTCGCGCCCGAGGGTGGCGGCGGTGCGGGCGGTGGCCGGCACCTCGGCCTTGAGCCCGACCACGGCGGCCACGGTTTCGGCCGGTCCCGCCCGTGCTGCCTGCGACGCGACGGCCAGGACTGCGCACAAGAGCCAGGCGAGCGGACCGGAAGCGGTTCGTGGCATCGGCGGACATCCACCGCAGGAGGGGCGACGACTGGGTAACATGGTGCAAGCCGGGGCCGGAGGCGAGTCACCTGACGTTGAACCCGGGCCGACCATGACAGCTCCGGCGGGGCCGCGTATGCTCGCACCATGTCCGCCTCCGCAGAACTCCTGGAACGCCTGCTCGGGTTCGACACCCAGAGCTTCCGCTCCAATCTCGAGCTGGTGGCGTTCGTGCGCGACCATCTGGGCGGGCAGGGCGTCGAGTCGCGGCTGGTGTTCGACGACACCGGCGACAAGGCCAATCTGTGGGCGGTGATCGGCCCGCCCGACGTGCCGGGCCTGGTCCTGTCCGGGCACACCGACGTGGTGCCGGTGGCCGGGCAGGCCTGGAGCAGCGACCCGTTCCGCGCCAGGATCGTCGACGGACGCATCCATGGCCGTGGTGCCGCCGACATGAAGGGCTTCCTCGCCTGCGTCCTGGCCCTGGTGCCGGAGCTGCTGGCCCGGCCCTTGCGACGGCCCGCGATCATCGCCTTCTCCTATGACGAGGAGGTCGGCTGCAAGGGCGTGCCCAGGCTGATCGACGCGCTCCTGGCCGAGCTGCCGCGTCCGGAGGCCTGCCTGGTCGGCGAGCCGACGCTGATGGGCCTGGTCGACGCCCACAAGGGCAAGGCCGGCTACCGCTGCGTCGTCACCGGCCGCGAGGCGCATTCGGCCTATCCGCGACTCGGGGCCAACGCCGTGGTCGCCGCTGCCAGGATCATCGCCAAGGTCGCCGAGCTCGGGGTGCGGTTCGAGACGGAGGGACCCTACGGCGAGGGCTTCGACCCGCCGCACCACACCTCTGGCGTCGGCCGGATCGAGGGCGGCTCCCAGCTCAACATCATCCCCAACCGTTGCGGCTTCGAGTTCGAGTTCCGCACCCTGCCGGGCGTCGACCCGATGCGCTTCGTCGGCGAGGTCGAGGCCTTCGCGCTGGAGGAGGTGCTGCCCTCCTTGCGCGCCACCGCACCGGAGGCTGCGATCCGGTTCGAGGAGGTCCTGGCCTATCCCGGCATGACCCCGCCGCCCGACAGCGCCTTCACGCGCCTGTGCCGCGAGCTCACCGGCACGACCGACCCCGCCAAGGTCCCGTTCGGCACCGAGGGCGGCTGCTTCGACGCCCGCGGCATCCCGTCGCTCGTCTGCGGCCCCGGCGACATCAGGGTCGCCCACAAGCCCGACGAGTGGATCGCCTTGGAGCAGCTGGAGCGCTGCGACGCGTTCTTGCGGCGACTGAAAGAGGCGATGCTCGTCGGGGCTTAGTAGTCCTGGTGTGAGTTCCAGCACAGACCCGAGCGGCGTCCTTCCCAGATAAGTACGGCTCAGACTGCACCTGTCTGATCCACTGATCTGGGGAGAGGATCATGCCCGACGTGTACAACGGCGACACGGAGGTCGGCGGCAATCTCGGCGACGTCTACGTTGTTCGCGAGGATCTATTTGCCGGCACGTTCATCGACGGCAATGGCGGCAGCGACACGCTGGATGCCGACGGCGCCTGGGTCATCAACGACGCGGTCACGCTGCTCGACCTCGAGAAACTGGCGCTCGACACGGACGAACTCACCCTGTCGACCACCGATTTCGCCAGCTTCGAGGACATCACGAGCTCCGGTGCCGCAAGCGAGGGACGGGTCGCCCTGACCCCGGGCGGCGTCACTAACGCGACACTCGACGTCCTCGGGCTCGACAAGCTGGTGGTCAACGCGTCGAGCCTCGGCGACACGCTGTACTTCGTCACCCCGTTGGGCAGCCCGCCCGCCGACATCACCCTGTTCGGCAACGAGGGCAACGACGTCCTGGACACCGGGGACGGCAACGACCGGATCCATGGCAACGAGAACGACGACACCCTGGACGGCAATGGCGGTGCGGACAAACTGTTCGGCGAGAAGGGCAACGACACGCTCATCGTCCGCACCCAGGACGTCGAGATCAACGGCGGCAGCGGCAACGACACCTTCGTGCTCAGCGCGCAGTTCATCGACGAGAATCCGGGCACCGGGACCGAGCTGATCGGCGGCTCGGGCACGGACACATTGCGCGGCGCGGACGCCGGCGTGTCGTGGATCCTCGAGAACACCGTGAGCATCCAGGGGATCGAGAAGCTGGCGCTCGATCTCGATCCGATCTTGATGTCGGCGACACAGCTCCAGAGCTTCAGTACGATCGTAAAGGACGGCTTCGGTACGACGGGTGAATTGCTTCTGGGCACCGGCGGCACGGCGACGACCGATGTCACCGAATTGACCACGCTCAACGTCGACGTGGTCGGCGACTTCAACGACGTCTACCGGCTGACGTTCAACACCAGCGGTTCGGTGAAGACCGATATCACCGTCGAGGGTGCGGCGTTCGGACCGGCTGATCACCGGCGATGGCGACGATACGCTCCGCGGCTATGGGGGCAACGACACGCTGAAGGGCCGGGCGGGGATCGACCGGCTCGATGGCGGTCCCGACGACGACCGGCTGACCGGCGGCAGCGAGGCCGACTTCTTCGTGTTTTCGGGTGCCTTCGGCCAGGACGTGGTGACCGATTTCCAGAACGGCACCGACCGGTTCGACATGGATTCCGGCCTGAGCTTCGCCGCGCTCACGATCACCGCGGTGGATTCGGACGCCGATGGCGCCGCGGACGACGTGCGCGTGGCCGTCGGGGGCGACCGGTTCGACGTGCTCAACACCGGCCTCGCCAGCATCGATGCTGGCGACTTCCTGTTCTGAGTGTTCTGAGGCTCACGCCGGCTTGGGACGGCGCTCCAGGGCCTCCAGCAGCTCCTGCAGCCGCTGCTTGGTGCGCTCGGTGGCCTGTTCGTCGATGACGTCGAGATCGATGAACAGGTCGAGGCCCTGCGCGTGTTCGCTGATGACCTGGGCGCGCTGGGCGACGTCACCCAGCAGGCCCTCGACGGCATAGGGCACGATCTGCCGGCTGATCCCCTTCATCTGGATCGGCGGCATCGGCTGGGCGCGGACCAGGTCGCGCACCAGGGCGTAGGTCTCGTAGCTGAGTACGATGCCGTTGACCGCCGCGATGGTCTGCAGGCGGGCGGCGAGGTTGGCCTCGGCACCGATGATGGTGTAGTCCATCCGGTCGTTGCTGCCGAAATTGCCGACATTGCAATAGCCGGTGTTGATGCCGATCCGACAGCGGAACGGCTTCTCGATGCCGCGTTCGCGCCAGTCGGCGTTGAGTTGCGCCAGACGCTGCT
>CAVRGN010000010.1:0-31449 GCA_963720725.1 uncultured Alphaproteobacteria bacterium | reverse complement strand
GCCGCCATCTGGTTGACCTTGCTCTCTGCGATCCGGGTGAGCTTCTGGTCCGCCGCCTTCTCCTCGGCCAGCGTCTTCCCCAGCACGCTGGCGCAATCGGGGCGGCCGAGCTGCTTGGCCCAGGCGATCAGCGTCCCGTAGCGCGTGATCTCATAGTGCTCGACGGCCTGTGCCGCCGCCACCAGGCGGCGTCGAGCACCTCCTTGTCGGCCACCTCGCTGGCAATCTCGTTCGCCTCCTCGATGATGCCGTCGATCGCCGGGCAATTCGACGGCCTTTACCTCGTTGCCGCGCATCTGGAACACCTTCTCCAGCCGGTTGATCTGGTTCTCGTCTCGCCCAGATGGCTTCGAAGCCCTGCTTGCAGCTGCGGGTTGCTGACCTTCTCGATCATCTTCGGCAGCGCCTTGGTGATCTGGTTCTCGGCGTAGTAGATGTCCTGCAGCGTGTGGACGAACAGATCGTCGAGCGACTCGATGTCTTTGGTGAACAGGCCCATCGGTTCTCTCCTTGTCGGTGATGAGGTCGCGCGTCGGCGACCGGACCGGGAATGAACGGCGAAGGCCGGCGATCGTTGCGTCGCCCCCGGAGTGGCCTCGCACCGGCCCGCCATCGTGGCACTGGCCTGGCAGGCGGTGCTCGGTGTAGCTACCCACCGCGCCACGCGCCGGGGAGAGGGTCCTTGTCCAGCTCAGTGTCATGAGTAACGTCGCCGTCGTCGGCGCCCAGTGGGGCGACGAGGGCAAGGGCAAGATCGTCGACTGGCTCAGCGAGCGCGCCGACGTGGTGGTGCGCTTCCAGGGCGGCCACAATGCCGGCCACACCCTGGTCATCGACGGCGTCACCTACAAGCTGTCGCTGCTGCCCTCGGGCGTGGTGCGCCAGGGCAAGCTCTCGCTGATCGGCAACGGCGTCGTCGTCGATCCCTGGGCGCTGCTCGAGGAGATCGAGCGCCTGCGCGCGCAAGGGGTCGCCATCGGCACCGAGACCCTGCGCATCGCCGAGAACGCGGCCCTGATCCTGCCGCTGCACGGCGAGCTCGACCGGGCGCGCGAGCTGGCACGCGAGGCAGCAACCAGGGCACCGGCAAGATCGGCACCACCGGCCGCGGCATCGGCCCGGCCTACGAGGACAAGGCGGCGCGCCGCGCCATCCGCATCTGCGACCTCGCCGACCCCGACGCCCTGCCGGCCAAGATCCACGAGCTCCTGATCCACCACAACGCCCTGCGCCGCGGCTTCGGCGTCGCGGAGGTCGACGGCGAGGCGCTCCTGGCCCAGCTCACCGCCCTCACCCCCAAGCTCCTGCCCTTCGCCGAGCCGGTCTGGCTGCGCCTGGCCGAGCTGAAGCGGGCCGGCCGCCGCATCCTGTTCGAGGGTGCGCAAGGCACCATGCTCGACGTCGACCACGGCACCTACCCCTTCGTCACCTCGTCCAACACCGTGGCGGCGGCGGCGGCCTCGGGCTCGGGCACCGGGCCGGACAGCGTCGGCTTCGTGCTCGGCATCTGCAAGGCCTACACCACGCGGGTCGGCTCGGGCCCCTTCCCCACCGAGCTGTTCGACGAGGTCGGCTGCGGCCTGGGCGAGCGCGGCCACGAGTTCGGCACGGTCACCGGCCGCCCGCGCCGCTGCGGCTGGTTCGACGCGGTGCTGGTCCGCCAGGCGGTCAAGCTGGGCGGCATCAAGGGCCTGGCGCTGACCAAGCTCGACGTGCTCGACGGCATGGCCAGCGCTCAAGATCTGCACCGCCTACACCCTGGGCGGCCAGCTCCTCCACCACCTCCCCGCCGGCATGGGTGCCCAGGCCGCGGCCAAGCCGGTCTACGAGGAGCTGGAGGGCTGGTCGGAGACCACCCGCGGTGCGCGCAGCTTCGCCCAGCTCCCGGCCAACGCCGTGAAGTACGTCAAGCGCCTGGAGGAGCTGGTCGAGTGCCCGGTGGCGCTGCTCTCGACCAGCCCCGACCGCGACGACACGATCTTGGTCCGGGACCCGTTCGTGGATTGAGCGCGGTGCAGGTGGAGCCCAGCCGCCTACCGCCGCCGCCGTTCCGGCCCACGCGCTACTTTGCTTTCGACGTTCTCGCCCGCCGTCCCCATCTCGACCCGATCGAGATCCGTCGAATCGTCGCGCAGCCGAACGGAGGTCGGTGCAAAGGGATGGCCGAACCCAACTCCACGGCTTCGTTTGCTGCTGCCGGATGATGAAACCGTGCATAGGCCTTCATGGACGAGGACTTCAGCCCACGAAGACGAGTTCCGACCGGGCGACCGGCAGCCTGTATCTCGAACTGCGCCCGCTGCCCGCGGCGCGAACGATCGAGGTCGAGGAGGACGTCAAGCTCGACCTCGGCGACGACGGCACACCGGTCGGCTACGACATCCAGCACGCCTCCAACAAGCGCGAGCTGATCGCCCGGCTTGTGCTGCCGCGGCTGGCAGCCGGCGGCTCGACTGCCAGATTCAAGGCACGGACGGGAGGGTCACCGCCAACCGGCGACGGCCCTCCCGTCCGCTCTCGGGTTCAGCTCGTGCAGGCGCCGGACCGCACGATATAGATCCCGGCCCAGCTCTCGCTGGTGGCGGCGTTGAGCGCGCTGGCGTTCAGCGCCAGCCGGCAGCCGCGGAACGCGTCGCGCTCGACGCCAAGCGCGGTGATGAGGGCGCCCACGGGCGCTTCCGGGTCCACCTTGCGCGCGTCCGCGCCCGTCTCGAGCACGGTGCGGATCGCCGCCGTCGGGGTCGGGCGCAGGTAGATGCCCTGCACGCCGCTGGTGAGCAGCGCCTTGAAGGCGGTCACGGGTTTGCCGTTCTGGGCCGTCAACGAGACGAATGCCGATGACCGCCAGCGGGCCGGCTCCTCGGCGTCCGCTTCGTCGCCGACGCCAGGCGGGCGGCCGGAGAACACCCAGAACAGGAAGTCGAGCTTGGTCCCGCCGGTGCGCGCGATCTGCTTGGTGACCCCGGTCCGGTTATCGTACACGAAGATGCCCTGGTTGACCGGCACCTGCACCGTCTGATCCTTGCACGACGCGATCAGGTCCGGGTTGCCGTCGGTGGCGCACTTCAGCTCGACCGTGCGGGTGGCCGAGCCCCAGGCGCCCCAGAAGCCGACGAAGCGGCCGTCGAAGCTCAGGCCCTCGCCCAGCCGATTGAACTTCTGGCCAGAGACGCCGGGTACGGCGCCGCCGATCTTGACCAGCGCCTTGAGAACCGGAGTCGGCGCCAGGGGGGCGAGGTAGATTGCGCCGAGCGTGGGGCTCTCCTCGTTGTCGAGCCCCAAGAACACCATCTTGTTGCCGGAGGCCGAGGGCGGCGCCGTGCTGCCGAAGGTCGTCGTGGTGCCCGGGATCAGCGTGTTGCTGCTGGCGATCAACTGCGTCGGCAGCGCGCCAGCACTGTCCAGGACGTTGCGATAGAACACGCCCGTCTTGCCGATGCCGCCATCGGTGTAGTTGCCCTTGAACACGACGAATTTCCCATTCGCCGGGGACGGAGCGCCCGGGAACTGGTCGAACCTGGTTCCGGGAGGCGCCCCAGGTACCGCGAACTGGCTGAACGCCGGCACGGCGCCGAGGAGGCTCTCGGCGGTCTTGAGCGCACCGCCGGACTTCTCGACATAGATCCCGGCTGTGCCGACCCGGGTGTCGCTGCCGTCGGGCAGGGTATATTCCCAGACCGGCCGCGACTGTCCGCGCGTCGCCACCCACTCGCCGCTGATCTGCATCCGCGGAAAGGCTGGAAACTCGTTGAACGGCGCACTCGTGTTGTTGGGCTGCGGCACCTGCTCGCCCACGGCCACGATCTTCCTGATCGGGCCTGGCGACGAACAGACCTCGCGCTTGTAGATACCACGCACCGGCTGCGACTCGCCCTTGCTCCGGGCGCGGAACACGACCAGGCACCCGGCGTTGATCGACGGCTGATTGAAGCTGTTGAAGGTCTTGTCAGTCGGCGGCATCGTGTCGCCGCTGTTGGCGACAGTCTGGAAGACGTAAGGCGCGGACATCGCCGGTGCCGCGATCAGCGGCGCGGCCATGATGGCGGCGGTAAACGCCAGTAGTTTTCGCTTGTGCATCAGATGCGCTCCGGCCCTTCAGTATACGGATGTTCGTGTTCAACCTCACGCGTCGACGGCTCATCTGGAGGTTGCGCCGGCGGACGTTAGGCATTCCTAATATGGCCAAGGGGTAGCCGCATTGATCTAGATCAAGTGCCGTACCGACGATCGGGGTATGGTGATTTGTACGTCCGCGCAGGACCGCGCGCAGCGCATGCACCGAAGTGCGATGTGGAGATCGCCAGAATGCTGCCAAGACGTAAGTTCGTCGGCCTGATCATGTTGACCTGCGCTAGCTTAGCGCCGCCGGTGTGGGCTCAAACCGTCGAGGACATGCCAGGATTGAACGAGCAAGAACGCCTGCAGTTTCAGGCGCGAATGCGGAATGCGCACACCGACGCCGAGCGCGACCAGATCCGCGCCGAGTACCGTCAACGTGTACAGGTGCGACAACAGCAGCAAGGCGGCGCGGGTCAGGGCGGTAGCGGTGGTGGCGGCCAGGGCGGTGGTGGCGGCGGGCAAGGTGGGGGCAGCTAAGGCGGCACCCCGGCAGCTATTGTCAATGGCCACGCCGATTTCGCCCCCGCTTCTCGCAGCGAATATTCGGGGTTGAATCAGGGTCTTTATTCCTATATCCTTTCGCCATGCTCCG
Source organism: uncultured Alphaproteobacteria bacterium (assembly GCA_963720725.1). GTDB lineage: Bacteria > Pseudomonadota > Alphaproteobacteria > Geminicoccales > Geminicoccaceae > Benzoatithermus. The sequence continues at coordinate 26,738 of CAVRGN010000010.1, read as the reverse complement.
TTCCGCCGCCGCCGACAAGCCCCCCACCGAACGCCAGCGCTGGATGGCGGCGCAACGGCTGGCGCGCGGGCACCGCCTGGTGCAGGCAGCCGCGTTTGCGTCGCTGCCGGCGGCACAGCTGCGCCAATGGCTGGCGACGGACGAGGATTTCCGCGAGCTGATCGAGGCCGAACGGGAGCAGCTGGCACTGGCGCCGGAGGAGTGGCAGCGCGAGCTGGCGCTGGACAATCGCCAGGCGATCGAACGGGCGCTGGCGGACGGGCGGGTCAGCATCGTGGCCCAGTTCCTGCGCCTGGGCATGGCCCTTCCCGCACTCGCCGGCAGTGCCGCCGGGCGCAAGGCCGCTTCCGACGCCTTGCGCGATGTCGCCGATGCGGAACTCGAGGACGACGAGCGCGACGCCGAGGAGCTGGACGACGAGGACTGGCTCGCCCGGCTGCCGGTGGTCGAGCCCGACCCGGCGCAGGAGGCGGCGCGGCGCGAGGCGCTGCTGTCGGTCCGGCCCAAGGTCCTGCGCCGCGTGATCGGCGAGGCCAGCCTGCGCCAGACCGAGCAGCTGCTGGCCGCGAGCGATCCCGACCCCACCGTCTACGAGGCGTGGTTCGCCCGCCAGCCCAAGCCGCCGCGGTCGTCCGCCCCCGGCCTGCCGGAGGAGTACGCGGCCGTCGTCGAGCACGTCACCCGTCACAACCCGCCCTGGATCAGGGGGCCATATCTCGGCTATTACCGCCCCCCGGTCCCGGCCGAGCTGTTCCGCCCCGAGGCCGCCAACGACCGGCACCCGCCGATCCTGGACGCGGTCCCGGCCGAGGCACCTGCAGCGGACAGCCTGGCCGAACTGCAGGCACGGGTTGCGCGCCTGCTCGACCGCGCCCGGCCGCGGCTGGGCGATGAACTCGACCTCGCCGAGGCGATCTGCGCCCTCAAATGGCCGAAATGGCCGGCCTATCGCGGCCCGCTCGACCTGTCGCTGCTGCGTCGGGTGCTGGTCGGCGTCCGCCTCGACAGCGCCACGCTCAACTGGCTGGGCAGCCACGAGCTGGCCCAGGCCTGCCGCACCTCCGCGGCCGGGCAGCCGCAGCGCCCGTGAGCCCGCCGGCCACGACGCGCCGGCGGGCTCCGGACCTCAGGCGATCAGGCCGTTGAAGCCGTTGGGGAAGAACCCGCCCGAGCCGGTGCCGCCGAGATAGACGATGTTCAAGACCTCGGTCGTGCTGCGCGAGTAGGCGAGACCATTCATGTCGGTCGGCACGATGTTGGCCACGCCATTCACCCGGATCCCCTGGTCCTTGTCGCCCGGGCCGTCGAGCGCGTCACGTGCGTCGGAGATGGCGCGCGCCGCCGGGGCCAAGCCCAGGGCATTGAGCACGGTGCGGATCTCGCCGGCATGGTAGGCTTCGACCGCGAGCAGGCCGGCGGCCGCCTCCAGCACGCCCCGGTCGCTGATCAGGGGTGCCGCTCCCTTGTAGGCGGTGACCCCGACATCCTCGAACAGAAAGGCGGCGAGCAGGAAGTTGCGCTCGTTGGCGAAGGCGTCGAAGCGCTCGCCCGGGCCGACCAGCCCGGCGGCGCGCGCGGCCGCGGTGAAGGCGGGGGCGAGGTCGATGGCCGGGCGGGCCACGGCGCCGGCGCCGAGGGCGCCGCGCAGGAAGCGCACGTGGTTCTCTTCGTCGGCGGCGATCTCACGCGCATATTCCCGGATCGCCCGGGTGCGGAAGCCCACCTTGCGCCCGCCGCGCACCACACCCATGACCCCGGTGCCGGTGGTATCGCCCGCCACCAGGCCCCGGCCGAAAGCGGCCCGCAGATAGAATTCGGCCTCGAGATATTCGAGGTTGAGCGCGAAGTTGAGGATGTCCGCGTCGGTGACGGCTTCGGCCGCGGTTCCGTTCGCGTGGGCCATGCCGCTGCCGAGGGCGCCGATCGCCGCAACGCCCGTGGTCGCCAGCATCGCCCGCCGCCCGAAGGTCCGGCGCGCCCGGAGTGCCTGCTCGATGGTCATCTCGTCTCGTCCCTGCCGCTGAGGTTGCTGTCGGGCCGGACCCAAGCGGGGCCGCCTCCCATCGGCCCTACGGCCCGGCACGGCGCCGAGATGCAGGCAGTGGCTTGCTCACCGGTCCGTGATCGGCAGCGGCGGCTAGCGCGGCGGCGCCACCAGGAAGCCCTTGGAGATCACCGGGCCGGTCGGCAGGCCCGTGGGCGAGCCGCCCGGCGGCTCGAGGCTGACCTCGAGCAGGCCACCGGCCTGCAGCGCGTCGGGCGGCAAGGCTTGCAGGGAGCGGCGGTTGTCGCCGGCGGGATCGAGCACGCCGAGCGACACCGGCCGCTGCGCGCCCACCGGCAACAGCCACAGCTCCGGCACGCGGGCGGCCTCCGGTCCGGACGCCAGCGGACGGGCGCGGATCAGCCCCTCCGGCGCCGCGCCCACCACCCAGATCGGATCGCCGTCGGCATTGGTGAGCACCGCCACCAGCTGCGGGGCGGGCGCCGGCTGGAACGTGAAGACGGCCAGTGCCAGGACCGCGGCTGTCGCCAGGGCGGCCCAGCCGCGCCAGAACCAGGGCCGGCTCCACGACCGCGAAGCGCGCCGGCTGCGGCCAGGTCCGATCGAGCGACGGATCCGCTGCCACACCTGCGGCCGCGGCGTGACCGGGGTCGCGTCCTCGCCGAGCGGGGCGAAGCGCGCCTGCCAGCCCTCGACCCGCGCCGCCAACTTCGGGTCCTGCGCCAGCCGCCGCTCGAGCACTGTGCATTCGTCGGCCGACAGCAGGCCGAGCACATATTCGGCGGCCAGCAGGTCGAGATCGTCCTCGGCCGCCATCAGGGCTGCTCCAGGCATTGGCGCAGCCGCATCAGGCTGCGCCTCACCCAGCTCTTGACCGTGCCCACCGGCCGCCCGGTCTGTGCCGCCAGCTGGTCGTAGCTGAGCCCGCCCTGATAGGCGAGCAGGACGCAGCGGCGCGGCTCCGGCTCGAGCAGGTCCAGGCAGGCCTGCAGCAGCCGCCGCGTGGCCGAGGCCGAGGCGAGGTCGGGTGCTGCGTCCTCCTCGGGCACGATGCCGGCGTCCTCGATGCCCACCACCTCGCGGCGATGCCGGCGCAGATGGTCCAGCGCCGCGTTGCGGGCGATCACCGCCAGCCAGCCCATGGCCGAGCCCTTGGCGGCATCGAAGTACCTCGCCCGCTGCCACACCCGCAGATAGACGTCGTGCAGCACCTCCTCCGCCAGCTCGCGCCGCCGCAGCATGCGCAGCAGCAGGCCCATGAGCCGGCTGCTCGTCTGGCCGTAGAGCACCGCCAGGGCGTCGCGGTCGCCGGCGGCCACCGCGGCGAGCCAGAGTGCCACGCTGCTGTCGTCCAAATCCTCGTCCCGCTGGCTTCGCATCCAAGCTCCGTCGCGCCGTGGCCGGGGAACCTCAGTACGTGCGAACAGGGCTGCCGGTTGCACCGCCCGCGGCGCTCAGAGCGGTCCCGCGACGGCGTCCACGACCCGGGTGGCGGCGACCTCGGCCTGCTCGGCCTCGTCGAGCAGGAAGCGGCTGTCGTGGCGCCGGGCCACCATGTAGCGGCGGACGGGCGCCTCGCGGCCACGGTGGAACGCCACCGCCCGCGCCTCGAGCGCCGCGTCGGCGCGGGTCATGCGGCGGCGCAGGCGCAGATGCTCGACCCAGTCCCCCAGCACGTAGACCTCCGTCCAGCGCCCGCCATCGGCCATGTCCTGGAACAGGCGCCAACGGATCGCGCCGTTGCGGCGGCGCAGATGGCCGACCTCGTCCATCGCGGCCACGAAGGCCGGCGCGTGGGCCGGGCCGACCTCGTAGTCGATCTGCACCATGACCGGGCCCTCTTCCGCCGCGGCCTGCATCGGCGGCAGGGGCTCCACGCGCTCGGCCGGCTTCAGGTCGGGCGCCTCGCCCGCGGTCAGCGGCATGCGCCAGTGCAAAGCGAGGCTGGCCAGCAGCAGACCGCCGGCTACCAGGTAGGCGGTCTCCAGCCCGGTGCGGGCGGCGAGCTCGCCCCAGGCCCAGGCACCCACCGCCATGCCGCCGAACACCACGGTCTGGTAGAGCGACAGGACCCGCGCCTGGACCCAGAAGGCGGTGCGCATCTGGACCGTGATGTTGAAGGTGGAGAAGGCACCCAGCCAGGCCGTGCCCGCGACCGCGAGTGCGGGCACCACGGCCGCGAACCGGTCGGGCAGGAGCCCGATCAGGACGAAGGCGACGCCGCCCGCGGCCGAGAGCACGGTGATCACGAACTCGGCCCCGCGCCGCTGACGCAGCGGGTGGATCAGGAAGGCGCCGAGGAGTGCCCCGACGCCGAAGGCGCCGAGCAGCAGACCGTAGACGATCGGACCGCCGCCCAGGCGGTCGCGGGCGATCAGCGGCAGCAGCGCCAGGGCCGCGGAGGCTGCGATCCCGAACACCGCGGCCCGGGTCAGGACGCCGCGCAGGGCCGCCGTCTCGGCGACGTAGCGCAGGCCGGTCAGGACCGCGCTGCCCAGCCGCTCGCGCGGCAGGTCGTCCGGCGGCAGCTCGCGGCGCCAGAACAGCAGCACCGCCACCAGCGCCAGGGCGGCGACACCGTTGAGCAGGAAGGCGGCCTCGGTGCCGAAGCCGGCGACCACCGCGCCGCCCACCGCCGGCCCGAGCGCCCGGGCGAGGTTGAAGCCGATGGCGTTGAGCGTCACCGCCGCGGCCAGCTGCTCGCCCGGCACCAGCTCGCGCACCACGGCCTGCCAGGCCGGGCCGTTGAGCGCCGCACCGGTCCCGATGAGAAAGGTGAACAGAAGCAGGGCCACGGGCGTGAGCAGGCCCAGCGCACTGACCAGGGCGAGGCCGAACGCGGCCAGCGCCACCCAGAGCTGGGCCAGGAGCAGGACCCAGCGCCGGTCCCAGAGATCGGCGAGCGCACCGGCGAGCAGCGCGAACAGGAGGATCGGCGCCAGGGTGGCGCTCTGCACCAGCGCCACCATGTCGGGCGTGCCCGCCAGCGTGGTCATCAGCCACGCCGCACCCACGCCCTGGACCAGCCAGCCGGTGGAGCCGATCAGGTTCGCACCCCAGACCGCCCGGAACATGGGCAGGCGCAACGGAGCGAGGATGCTCCCGCCGCGTGTCTTCCGTGGCCGCCCATCCGCCGTCATCCGCCCCAACTAGGCCAGCGGTGGGCGGGCGGCAAGCTGGCGGGTCCCGCCGCGCGGGGCTAGTCTGCGCGCACGCATGATCCAGACGCTGGCCATCGCCAACTATCGTTCGCTGCGCTCGCTGATCCTGCCGCTGGCGCGGCTCAACCTGGTGACCGGTGCCAACGGCAGCGGCAAGTCGAGCCTCTACCGGGCGCTGCGGCTCCTGGCCGATGCAGCTCAGGGCGGGCTGGTGGCCTCGCTGGCACGCGAGGGCGGGCTGCCGTCGACGCTCTGGGCGGGGCCGGAGCGCTTCAGCCGCGCCATGCTCGCCGGCCGCGAGCCCGTGCAGGGCACCGTGCGGCGCGACGCGGTCCAGCTGCAGCTCGGCTTCGCCGCGGCCGATTTCGGCTACGCCATCGATCTCGGCCTGCCCAAGCCGGGGCGGTCGGCGTTCGCGCTCGATCCGGAGATCAAGCGCGAATGCATCTGGGCGGGGCCTCTGTTCCGGCAGCCGGCGCTGCTGGTGGACCGGCGCGGGTCCAGCCTGCGCACGATCGACGAGCACGGGACGTGGCAGGAGATCCCCGGTGCGGTGCCGAGCTTCGAGAGCATGCTGACCGCGTTCGCCGACCCCCGCACTGCGCCTGAGATGCTGGCGGTGCGCGACCAGGTCCGCTCCTGGCGGTTCTACGACCATTTCCGCACCGATCCCGAAGCACCGGCCCGGACGGATCGGATCGGGACCCACACGCCGGTGCTGGGCCATGACGGGGCCGATCTCGCCGCCGCGCTGCAGACCATCCGGGAGATCGGCGACGCGCCCGCCCTCGAGGGCGCGGTCGCCGACGCCTTCCCCGGGGCCACGCTCGAGATCTCCGGCGAGGCCGCCCGCTTCGCGCTCGCCATGCGCCAGCCCGGCCTGTTGCGCCCGCTGGCCGCAGCGGAGCTGTCGGACGGGACGTTGCGCTATCTGCTCCTGGTCGCCGCACTGCTGACCCCTCGGCCGCCTAAGCTCATGGTGCTCAACGAGCCCGAGACCAGCCTGCATCCGGACCTGCTGCCGGCGCTGGCGCGGCTGATCGCGGCGGCCGCCGGCCCGTCGCAGGTGATCGTCGTGACCCACAGCGAGCTGCTGCTTGGGGCACTGGCCGGCAGCGCGGCCACGCGGCTGGTCCGGCTGGAGAAGGAGCTTGGCGCCACCCGTGCCGCGAACCTGCGCGGCCTGGACGTTCCGGCTTGGCAGTGGCCGAGGCGCTGAGCCCCGGTTCAGGGGGGAACCCTCACCGCAGCCTTGGGTTTAGGCGGCGATCCATCGCGGCGCACCCTCGTGCGCGGCCAATCCTCGCCGAACCGGAGCAACCCGTCATGGCCACCACCGCCCGCCCCGCCTTCCCGCGCGAAGGTGCCTATGTCGACGAACGCCACGGTCCGCCGCTCGGACGACGCATCTCCTGGGGTGCGATCGTCGCGGGCGTGGTCGTGGTCCTGGTGGTGCAGATGGCGCTGATGCTCCTGGGCCTCGCCGTCGGCACCGCCACCATCGATCCGGCCGCGGCCGACAGCCCGGCCGCCTCTTCGCTCGGCACGGGCGGCGGCATCTGGTGGCTCGCCGCCACCGCGATCTCCGTGTTCATCGGCGGCTGGGTGGCGGGGCGGCTCGCCGGCATGCCCACGCGCACCGACGGCACGCTTCACGGCGTGGTCACCTGGGCGGTCGCCACCCTGTTCGCGATCTATCTCCTCTCGACCGCGATCGGCGGGCTGGTCGGCGGCGCCTTCGGCGCGCTCGGCAATGTCGCGCAGGCCGTCGGCCAGGGCACCCAGTCGCTCGCCAGCACGGCCATGCAGGCCCTGCCGGACGATGTCCGCAACCAGGCCCAGCAGCTGTTCGACCGTGCGCCCCAGGCCGCCGGCCAGGTCCAGCAGGAGGCGCAGGAGGTCCAGCAGGCCACCGGCACCGACAGCATGCTGGAAGCGGTGCAGCGGGTGGTGCGCGGGGTCCAGGACGGCGCCTCGCCCCAGGATCGCGAAGCAGCGGTCAACGTGATCGCCCAGCGGGCAGGGATCTCGCAGGACGAGGCCCAGCAGCGGCTGACCCAGTTCCAGGACACCTACGACCGCTACATGCAGCAGGCGGCCGAGCAGGCGCGCCAGACCGCCCAGGCCACGGCGGAGACCGTGTCGCAGGTGTCGTTCTGGGCCGTCATCGCGCTGGTGATCGGTGCGGTGCTGGCCGCCGTCGGCGGCAGCCTGGGCACGCCACGCGACGACCCGCGCTACGCGGCCTGACGGTGCCAAGGTCCGGGAGAGGGTCGGACCCGCCCTCTCCCGGACCGCCGCCGGACGTCAGCGCCTTTCGGGCCGTCGCCGCGGGGGAGCTGGCAATGTCCATCGGCGATCTCGCCGCCTGGCTGGTCGAGGAGAGCGAGCGGCGCCCTGCCCTGCCCGACCTGTTCGACGGCTTCTGCCTGCGCCTCACCGCCACGGGCATCGGCCTGTGGCGGGTGGGCCTGGGCCTGGAAACCCTGCATCCCGAAGTGAGCGGCTCCATGCTCCGCTGGGACGGGGACGCGGTCACCAAGACCGTCAGGGACCGGGCCGGGCTGATCACCAGCGAGACCTATCTGCGCAGCCCGACCCGGGTCGTCGACGAGACCGATCGCCCGTTCCGCTGGCGTGCCGGCGAGGACACCCAGGGCATGCCGCTGCTCGAGGAATACGCGGCCGAAGGCGTCACCGACTATGTGATGTTCCCGCTGCCCTTCCTCGACACCACCCGGACCGCGGTGTTGGCCTACGCGACCAAGGCCGCCGGCGGTTTCCGCCCGAGTGAATTCGCCTTGCTCGACGCTGCCGCCAAACTGCTCAGCCCGTGGGCCGAGCGGGTCATCCTGCGCCGCATCGCCACCGACCTGCTCGCGGCCTATCTCGGCCCGGCTTCCGGGCGCCGCGTCTATGAGGGCCAGATCGAGCGCGGTGACGTGCACACCATCCATGCCGCCATCTGGTGCTGCGATCTGCGCGGCTTCACCGCCCTGTCGGACCGCCTGCCGCGGGCGAAGTTGATCGCGGTGCTGAATCGCTGGTTCGACGTGATCGGGGCCGCGATCGAGTCCGGCGGCGGCGAGATCTTGAAGTTCATGGGCGACGGCCTCCTGGCCGTGTTCCCGCTCGACGGCGACGCCGCGTCGAGCTGTGAGCGGGCCTTGCAGGCGGCCGAGCTGGCCGTGGCGGAGAGCCACAAGCTCGACGGGTTGCTGGCGCGGAAGGGCGAGCCGCCGTTGCATTTCGGTCTGGCGCTGCATGTCGGCGAGGTGGAGTACGGCAATGTCGGCACCCGCCATCGGTTGGACTTCACCGTGATCGGACCGGCGGTCAACATGGCGAGCAGGCTCGAGAGCCTCACCAAGGAGCTGGGTGTGCGGGCCGTAGCCTCGGCGGAATTCGCGCGGGCCGCCGGTCGCCCTCTGCCGTCGCTCGGACTGCACGCCCTGCGGGGCATCGCAGCACCGGTCGAGGTCCATGGACTGTTCCAGGACCGCTAGCGTTCGGGGAGCGGAATGAACTCGCTCTCGCCCGGGACCGCGGCGAAGCGGCCGGCCCGCCAGTCGGCCTTGGCCTGCTCGATGCGATCGGCACGGCTGGACACGAAGTTCCACCAGATGTGCCGCGGCCCGTCCATCGGCTCGCCGCCCAGGAGCAGGAGGCGGGCCGCTTCGCCGGCCACCAGCGTGATCTCGTCGCCGGGCCGGAACACCAAGAGCTGGCCGGCCGCGAACCGGTCGCCGGCGACCTCGACCGCACCGCCGACGACATAGACCGCCCGCTCCTCGTGCTCGGCCGGCAGCGGCAGCTTGGTGCCCGCGGCGAGGCTGGCGTCGGCGTAGAACATGGCCGAGAAGGTGGGCACCGGCGAGCGCGCGCCATAGAGCGAGCCGGTGATGATCCGCACCTCCTTGCCCTCGCCCGCGACCACCGGCAGGTCGGCCCGCGCGTGATGCGCGAACGCCGCCGCGGTCTCCTCGGCGGCGGCCGGCAGCGCCACCCAGGCCTGGATCCCGAACAGGCTGCCGCCCGCGGCCCTGGTCGCGGGCGAGCTGCGCTCGGAATGGGCGATGCCGGACCCTGCGGTCATCCAGTTGACGTCGCCCGGCCGGATCGGCTGTGCCGTGCCCAGGCTGTCGCGGTGCAGGATCTCGCCCTCGAACAGGTAGGTCACGGTGGCCAGGCCGATATGCGGGTGCGGGCGCACGTCGAGACCGTGGCCGAGGATGAACTCGGCCGGCCCCATCTGGTCGAAGAAGATGAACGGGCCCACCATCTGCTTGCGCGCCGAAGGCAGGGCGCGGCGGACCTCGAACCCGCCGAGATCGCGCGCCCGGGGCACGATCACGGTTTCGATCTGCGCCGCCGAAGCGGTCCCCTCGCAGCTCGGATCAATCCCCGGTTGCCAGCTCATCTGCTCACCGCCTAGCTTGGTGCCGCGATCCGGGCGCCGCCCCATCCCGAGGCATGCCCGAGGATCAGCCTGACACGACAAAGGTTGGGGAGAAACCCTCCATGCACGGTAGCCGATCGGCCCGGCGCATCGTTCGCGCCGCGTTCGCCGCCTGCCTCCTGCTGGCACCACTGGCGGCCGGTGCCACCCCTGCCACCAACGCCGAGCGGATCGCCAAGGGCATCCGCATCGCGCCGGTGCCGCTGAACCTGTCGGGGCTCGACCGCAACCTGGTCGGACTGGGCAGCTACCTGGTCAACGCGGTGGCGGGATGCAACGACTGCCACTCGCTGCAGCAGTTCGCGCCCGGCGGCGACCCCTATCTCGGCCAGAAGAAGAAGATCAACCAGACCGACTACCTGGCCGGCGGCCGCGCCTTCGGGCCGTTCGTCTCGCCCAATGTCACCCCCGACGCCCGGCGCCGGCCCGCCGGCCTGACCTTGGCCAGGTTCGTCCAGGTCATGCGCACCGGCGTCGACCCGGACGACTCCTCCAGGCTGCTGCAGGTCATGCCCTGGCCGGCTTATCAGGACATGCAATATGGCGACCTGAAGGCGATCTACGCCTACCTCCAGGCCGTCCCGTCGCGGCCCTCGCACTGAAAGTCCACTTCTAGTCGAGCCGACAGCCCTCGCGCTGCGAGAGCCAACTCGCGGTGCGGGTCACACCCGTGCCGCGAGCGGTCGCGCGCCGTTAGGCCTCGTCGACGGTCAGCACCGAGTAAGGCAGCCCACTGCTCGACATAGCTGCGGCAGTAGGCATCGGTCTGACGCATCACGAAGCGACAGGAACAGCATTCCTTGGCGGCGAAGGCCGGAAGGATGCCCGGGAAGGTCGCGAAGTTCGCCCAGTTGAGGGGCAGCCCGCGAGCAGCAGGAGGCGAGGCCGTGTGCTCGGTCGTCGTGATGCAGCCGATGGCGGTGTCGCGCGAGCAGGTGCTCCGTCTGCAGCAAATGCTGGCCTCGACCTCGCCCAGAGGCTCCGCGTTCAACAACCGGCATTTGCAGGACCTCGAGCGTCGCAGGATCCGGGCAAGCCTGCCGCCGCGGCGAATGTTTCAAAAGAGGTATGGCCGGTGGTTGCGCCGGCCATGCCGAGCCGTCATGATCTCGCGCCTAAGGTGACCGAGCACTAGTCGGCCATCCCAAAAAAGTCAGCCCAAGGCGGGAGGAAGCATGCGAACTCGTTGGTTCGGATTGATGACGGCTGCCGCCGTTGCCTTTGCCGCGCTGCCCGGCACCAGCCAAGGCGCCGAGGTCACCGCAGAGGCCCTGCTGCAGGCGCAGCAGAACGCCGGTGAGTGGCTGATGTATGGCCGCGACTACCGCAACAACCGGTTCAGCCCGCTGACGCAGCTCGCGCCTGACAACGCGGCCCAGCTCAAGCCGGTGTTCGCCTACTCGACCGGCGGCAAGTTTGCCGGCCTCGAGGCGACTCCGCTTTACCATGACGGGACGCTCTACTTCACCGGCGACTACTCACGGGTATTCGCGCTCGACGCCCGAACGGGCACGCTGCGCTGGTACTGGGAGCCTGTCTACGAGGACGGCGTCGAGGCTGTCCTGTGCTGCGGGCCGGTGAACCGTGGGCTTGCCATTCTCGGCGACCACGTGTTCGTCGGCACGCTCGACGCGCGGCTAGTGGCGCTCAACACCAAGGACGGCTCGGTCGCCTGGGAGCGGAAACTCGAGGACTGGCAGAAGGCCTATTCGTCGACCGGCGCGCCGCTGGTCGTGGGCGACCTGGTGATCAGCGGCATCGGAGGCGCCGAATACGGCGTGCGCGGGTTCGTCCAGGCGTTCAAGGCTGCGACCGGCGAGCCGGTGTGGAAGACTTTCGTGATCCCCGGCCCGGGCGAGCCCGGCAACGACACGTGGCCCGGTGATACTTGGCAGACCGGGGGCGCCTCCACCTGGCAGACCGGCACGTACGACGCCGAGACCCGGACCCTACTTTGGGGCACCGGCAACCCCGGACCGTGGAATTCTGACCTGCGCAAGGGCGACAATAAGTGGAGCTGTTCGCTGGTGGCGATGGACGTCGACACCGGTAAGATCAAGTGGGCCTACCAGTACACGCCCAATGACGCATGGGACTATGACGGCAACAATGCCCCCGCCCTGCTCGACGTCACCATCGACGGCAAGCCGCGCAAGGTGGCGGTACAATCCAACCGCAACGGCTTCCTATACGTCCTGGACCGGGTGACAGGGGAATTCATCTACGCCACGCCCACAATTCCGGGGATCAACTGGACTACAGGCCTAGATCCGACTACTGGGCGGCCGAAGATCAACGAGGCCAAGCGTCCTACGAGCGGCGGCCCCCAGGTCGAGCCGATCGTGCCCGGGCTTGAGGGTGGCACCAACTGGTTCCCGGTCGCAGCTGATCCCGAGCAGGGGATAGTCTACCTCAATACCAACGACTGGGTGATGTCGCTCAAGGCCTGGAAGCCCGAGGACGTCGTCTACGAGGCCGGTAAGGTCTACATGGGCGTCGACTACCAGATGTACCGACACAAGGAGCATACTGGCTTCCTCAAGGCGTTCGACGTCGCGAACAAGAAATGGCTGTGGGAGCTGCCCAGCGCCCTGCCGATGTTCGCGGGCGTGCTCGCCACAAAGTCGGGCCTCCTGTTCACCGGCGACCAGCTCGGCTTCTTCCAGGCGATCGACGCCAAGACCGGCAAGCAGCTTTGGCGCTTCCAGACCGGTTCGGGGATCAACGCCTCGCCGATTACCTACGAGCTCGATGGGACGCAATACGTGGCGATCCTTTCCGGCCTTGGCGGTGATCCCGGCTTCTACTTCTCCGGGCCCAAGGGCGGCATGCTCTGGGTGTTCGCGGTCGACGGCAAGATCGCGGACACGACGAGCTTCAACCCCTCGATCATTGATGCGGCGCTGCCCGTATATGGCAAACCGTAGCGGCATCAGCCGGCGCGGCGGTACTGCCGCCGCGCTGGCGCTCTTCTTGGCCCTGGTCCTGCCGGCACGTGCGGCCGAGCCCCTTGCCAACCCCGTGCTGGGCGATGCCGCGGCGATCGAGGCCGGGCGCAACACCTATCGGCAGCGCTGCTACATCTGCCATCTGAGCCATGGCGGACGCGGTCCCAACCTGTTCGCCCGCAAGCTCTCGGACGAGAAGTTCCTGATGACCGTGATCAACGGCCGCAAGGGAGCGGCCATGCCTGCCTTCGGCCTGCAGATGACGCCGGATCAGGTGTGGGAAGTGCACGCCTACGTCCGCTCGACGGACCACTACGAATGAGGACGGCCACGCTCGTTCTCCTGGCGCTCTTGATGGCGCCGCCCATGGCCCATGCCGCCGACGACCGGCTCACGGGCCCCGCCAAGGTGCGCGGCCCAGACATGCTGGTCATTGCCGGAGCGAGGGTGAAGCTCTCCGGCGTCGTCGCGCCCGAAGAGGATGCGGTCTGCGCCGCAGGCTTGTCCTGCGGCGACGCCGCTACAGCGGCGTTGGGCGAAGTCGTGGCCGGTGGCGATGTCACCTGCATCAAGGAGCATCGGCTCGGTCACGGCTTCTTCCTCGGCCACTGCCGCGCGTCCGACGGCAGCGACCCGGCGGAGGCTCTGCTCATGCGCGGCCTTCTGTTACCGGACCCCGGCGGGTCGACCGTGGCCTACCAAAAAGCTGCGGCGTCGGCCCAGGCCGAGCGTGCCGGGCTGTGGGGCAGCTGAGGCCCCGCCAAATACCTCGGGGTCAGGCGCGCCCCGGATCACGTGCCGTCAGCCGGAACACCGGCGCCCGGTCCGGCATCGTGGTCACCACCGCCACCGGCGTCACCCGCTTGGGGTCGAGGATCTCCAGGCGGAATTCACGGATCAGGCGTGCCAGCACCAGCGTCGCCTCGATCTGGGCGAACTGGGCGCCGATGCAGACCCGCGGGCCGACGCCGAACGGCAGGTAGGCGAAGCGGTCGACCGGTGGCGCTCCGGGCAGGAAGCGGGTGGGATCGAAGCGCTCGGGATGGGCCCAGCGCTTGCGGTGGCGGTGCAGGATCCAGGGCGCCATGACCACCAGGCTGCCGGCGGGCACCTCGCGGCCGACCAGCTCGTCCGGCCCGCGCGCCATGCGCACGATGGTGAAGGCCGGCGGGTAGAGGCGCAGCGATTCCTGGACCACCGCCCTGGTCAGCGGCAGCCGCTCCATGGCGGCGGCCGCCGCGTCGGGGGCGAGGTCGACCTCGGCCGCCTCGGCCGCCACCAGCTCCTGCACCTCGGGCGCCAGGCCCAACAGGTAGGCCGACCAGAACATGGTGAGGGCGGTGGTCTCGTGGCCGGCCACGGCGAGGGTGGCGATCTGGTCGCGCAGCTGCGTGGGCGTGAAGCCCTGGCCGGTGTCCGGATCGCGGGCGGCCACCAGCACGTCGAACAGGTCGCGCGGCGGATCGGCCGGCGGGGTGGCGGCGCGCTCGGCGATCATCCGGTCGAGCACGCGCTTGAAATCGCGTGCGAACCACCAGCGCGCCGCGTCGAGCGGGCTCGGCGTCTCGGCCGGCAGCATGAAGTCGAGGAAGGACGGGCGCGCGATCCGGGTCCCGTAGCGCTCGAAGGCGGTGCGCAGGGCCGCCCCGTGCTCGGCCATGCCCTGGGAGAAGAAGGAGCGCCCGGCGATTTCCAGGGCCGCGCGCTGCATGGTGCGGAGAATGTCGACCGCGTTGGTGCCACGCGCGCGCAGGTCGGTGACGGTCTCCTCGGCGACCCGGGCGATGTGCCCGGCGGCGACGTCGAGGCTGCGGGGGGCGAAGGCGGGCGCCATGGTCCGGCGCTGGTGCTTCCAGGCGTTGCCCTCCGCCAGGAACAGCCCGTCGCCCAGGATCGGCCGCAGGATGCGGATGGTCGCCGGCGTCCGGCCATAATTGGCCGCATTGTCCACCAGCACGCGGCGGATGCCGTCGGGATGGCTGACCAGGAAGCTGTCGCGACCCATGAACGGGCGCGAGAAGATGTCCTGCTCGTAGGCCGGATCGCCCCAGGTGGTGAGCGCGTTGCGGCGCAGCTGCAGCATCGTGCGCCACAAGGGCAGCACCTCGGTCGCGCGCTTGGGCGCGGCGGGAACCACCGGCCGATGGGCGAGATCCGCCGCCAGCGCGTCCCAACTCGTGGCCAGGGTCATCCGTCCGTCCAGCTCCGCGGGCCAGCCCCGCTTGCCGATGCCGCCGCCAGGGGCCAAGTCATTCCTGGCACCCGCCGAGCGTGATCGGTGATCTCGCCGGCCGCGGCCGGATGTCAAGGGCGGGCGGAGGACGGGTCAGTGATCGGAGCGATGCAGGATCCTGTCGGCGATGCCCGTGTCGTAGGCCAGCCCGGCGGCGGTGACGATCGGCATCCCGCGCGCGCCGGCCAGGATCAGCCCCTTGCGGGCGAGCGCGCCGTAGACCGCGGGGTTGTTGAGGCCGGTGGCGTCGCTGCTGCGCACCACGGCCGAACCGATGTGGAAATGATCGCCATGCGGGTCGGGCAGGTAGCGCAGCGGGACGTTGCCCTCGGCCTCGGGCGGGTTGGCGAAGCCCGGCTGGCGCGCGAGCTCCTGCAGGAGGGCCATGGTCCTGGCCTGCAGGGGGTTGAGCTTGAGGGGGTTGGGTCGGTCGGGCATGCGAGCGGTCAGCCTTTCGCTCCGGCGTGGGAGCGGCGGAGCCTAGCGGCCCCCCGGCCGCTCGGCCAGCGCCGCACGTGGCCGGCGCGATGAACGTCACCCTGGCCCGCCGCCTGGTCGGCTTGGCCCGCCGGGCCTATCTCGGCGCCGGCCCCGCTCCGGACGGGGCGTGGCAGCCCCGGCAGCTGGACGCGTTCGAGACCCCGGCCTTCACCGGCTTTGCCGCCTCGGACGACGAGGCGGCCTACCTCGTCTTTCGCGGCACCAGGCTGCACCTGGACTCCGGCGATCTGTTCCGCCGCTCGATCCAGGCGTGGCTCGCCAATCTCGACTTCGCCCAGATCCAAGCGCCGGGCGGCATGGTTCATCGCGGCTATGCCCGCGAACTCGAAGGTGTCGGCGACCGGCTGACCGAGATGGCGCGCGACCATGCGCTGGGCGGCAAGCCGATCTACGTCACCGGCCACAGCGCCGGTGGCGCCCTGGCGACCCTGGCCGCGCGCCGCCTGCACGAGGCGGGGGCGGACGTCCGCGCCGCCGTGGTCTTCTCGGCACCGCGCGTCGGCGACCGCAGCTTCGCCGCGAGCTACCCGGTGCCGCTGCTGCGGATCGAGCATCGCCACGACCTCATCCCGCACCTGCCGCTCCCGCCCGCCCTCGCCGCCGTCCTCGGCCGCGGCCTGATCGATCCGCTGATCGAAGCGGTCGACTGGCTGTCGCCGCTGCTGTCGGGCGCGCGCGTCCGCCAGACCGAATATGTCCATGCCGGCCAGCTGCTCTACGACGACGGCGCGTCGACGCTCTACCGCGTCCCGCCGGGCCACTATCTGCGGCGTTTCGGCCCGCTCCTGCTGCGCGAGCTGCAGGCGGACGTGCTGGGCCGCGGCGCACCGCCGGACGCCGCCAGCTATCGCGCGGCGGCCTGTCCGAGCTGGGCCACCCCGGTGCCGGCCAGGGTGATGGACGGCATCCGCCTGCCGACGACGCTGGCCCAGATCGGGCGGCAGCTCCGCCAGCGCCGCCTCGACTTCCTCCTCGATCACCACATCGACGGGGCCACGGCCTTCGTCGAGCGGATCGAGCGCGCCACCGGCTGAGCGGCCGGCCCTTCTCTCGCCGCCGCGGCGGGGCTATCCTCGCCGCAGGAGGCTTCGCCATGAACGAGACCAGGGCTCCAGCGGCGAATCCGGTTCCGTGAGTCACGGCGAGCCTTTGCTGTGCGGCATCGACGCCGGCACCAGCCAGGTGCGGGCGTTCGCCTTCGCGCTCGACGGCACGCCGGTGGCCAGTGCCGCCGAGCCGACACCGATCCGGGTGCTCGGCCCGGATCGGGCGGAACTCGATGCCGAAGGCCTGTGGCGCACGGTGGTCGCGGTGCTGCGGCGCATGGCGGACGGGCTGCCCGACCCGGCGGCGGTGCGCGGGATCGCGGTCGCCAGCGTCGGCGAGGCCGGCTGCCTGATCGGCGGCGACGGCGAGGCGCTGGCCCCGATCATCGCCTGGTACGATACCCGCACCACCGACGATCTCGACGGCCTCCTGGGCTCGGTCGGCTTCGAGACTTTGCACCGTGCCACCGGTCTGTGCGCCGATCCCACCTTCAGCCTGCTCAAGCTGCTCTGGTACCGGCGGCGCCAGCCCGAGCTGTTCGCGCGCGCCCGCTGGTGGCTGAACGTCGGCGACTATCTGGCCTGGCGCCTCTGCGGCGAGCGGGCGACCGATGTCAGCCTCGCCTCGCGCACCATGCTGCTCGACATCGAGCGGCGCCAATGGTCGAGCACCCTCCTCGACGCCACCGGCCTGTCGGGCGGCCTCCTGGCCCCGCTGCTGCCGAGCGGCACCAGGATCGGGACGATCACGCGCGAGGTCGCGGCCGCCACCGGGCTGCCGCCCGACTGTGCCATCGGCGTCGGCGGCCACGACCATATCTGCGGCCTGATCGCCGCCGGCGGCGACGCGCCGGACCTGCTGTTCGACAGTCTGGGCACCGCCGAGGCGCTGACCATGGTCCGCGATCGGCCGCTGACCGATTCGTCGGTCGGATGGGACGGGTTCAACCAGGGTGCCTTCGATTCCGGCACGCCGCTCTACTATCTGTTCGGCGGCCTGCCGACCGCAGCCGCCTCGGTCGAGTGGTTCCGCAGCCTGCATGGCGGCGTCGACCATGCGGCGCTGATCGCCGAGGCCGACGCGGCCGGGGACGAGGCCGAGAACGTCCTGTTCCTGCCGCACCTGCGCCTGGGCTCGCCGCCCTTCCCCGACCCGATCGGCCGCGGCGCCTTTCTCGGCATCTCTTCGGGCACCGGGCGCGGCACCCTGTTCCGCGCCGTGCTCGAAGGCATCGCGCTCGACGCCGGCAACATGCTCAAGGTGATGCTGCGCCATCTGGGAACCGCTCCGCCGGACCGGATCGTCGCGATCGGCGGCAGCACGCGCAACGCGCTCCTGATGCGCCTCAAGGCCTCGGTCTACGGCCAGCCCATGACCGTGATGGACCTGCCCGACGTCACCTGCCTGGGCGCGGCGCTCCTGGGCGGCCTCGCCGCCGGGGTGTTTCCCGACATCCTCACGGCGCGCGCAGGCCTGCGCCTGCCGGTGCGCACCGTGATGCCCGAGGCGGCCTGGACCGGCGAACACCGGCAGCGGCGGCAGACCACCTACGCTGCCGCCTATGCCGCGTTGCGGCCCCTGCACGCCCGGCTTCTCGACGGATGACGCGGGTTCCTGTTCGCAACCGGCGCGGGCCGAGCTAGGTTCGCGCCCATCGGGAGCCGCTTGCGAGGATGGCGCCATGCGCTGGCAGATGGGACGACGCAGCCAGAACGTCGAGGATCGGCGCGGCATGGGGTCCGTGGGCATGGGTCGAGGGGCCCGGGCCGGCGGCATCGGCGGCGTCGGTCTGCTGGTCCTGGCCCTGCTCGCCATGCTGCTGGGCGTCAACCCGCTGACGATCCTGAGCGGCATCCCGGGCGGCGGGTTCGGCGAGCCGGAACAGGCACCCTCGGGCCGGCCACCGGCGGCGAACGACCAGAGCGGGCAGTTCGTCTCGGTGGTCCTGGCGCAGACCGAGGACACCTGGGGCGAGATCTTCCGCCAGGGCGGCGAGGAGTATCACGAGCCTGCCCTGGTCCTGTTCGACGGTGCCGTGCAATCGGCCTGCGGCATGGCCGGCTCGGCCACCGGACCGTTCTACTGCCCGGCCGACCAGAAGGTCTATCTCGACACCTCGTTCTTCCGCGAGCTCGACCAGAAGTTCGGCGCTCCCGGCGACTTCGCGGCCGCCTACGTCATCGCCCACGAGGTCGGCCACCATGTCCAGACGCTGCTCGGGATCTCCCGCCAGGTGACCCAGATGCGCCAGCGTTCCGACGAGGCGACGTCGAACCGGCTGTCGGTGATGACCGAGCTCCAGGCGGACTGCTTCGCGGGTGTGTGGGCCCGGCACCTCCAGGAGAGCCAGGGCGTCCTCGAGGAAGGCGACATCCAGGAAGGCCTGCAGGCGGCGAGCGCCGTCGGCGACGACCGGATCCAGCGCTCCACCCGCGGCTACGTGGTCCCCGACGCCTTCACCCACGGCAGCTCGCAGCAGCGCATGCGCTGGTTCCGCCAGGGCCTGCAGACGGGCGACGTCAACAGCTGCGACACCTTCAACGCGGCGCAGCTGTAGGCGCCAGAATTCGGCGGCGGCCGGTAGTCAGGCTCCGGCGAGCTGCTCCAGCAGAGCCGGCCTCGGTATCGCCACCATGTGCTTGTCGCGCAGCTCGATCAGCGCCCGCTTGCGCAGCACGCTGAAGGTCCGGCTCACCGTCTCGACGGTGAGCCCGAGATAGTCGGCGATGTCGGCCCGGCTCATCGGCAGTTCGACCGGCGCGTCCGATTTCGGCAATCGCCGGCGCGCCATCGACAGGATGAAGCTGGCTACCCGTTCGGTGGCCGACTTGCGCCCGAGCAGCAGCATCTGCTCCTGTGCGGCCGCGAGCTCGGTCGAGGTCCGCAGCAGGATCTCCTTTTCCAGGGCCGGGCAGGCGTCGAGGAACTCCAGGAACTGGGAGCGGCGGAAGGAGCACAGGCCGACCGGCGTGACGGCCTCCGCGCTCAGGAGGTAGAGCCGGCCGAAGGCGAGCCCGAGGAAATCTCCGGGGACCATGAAACCCACGATCTGACGCCGGCCGTCGGCGAGCAGCTTGAAAACCTTGAGCATGCCGCTGGTGACGACGAAGGTGGACTCCGCCGGATCGCCTTCGTCGAACAGAACCTGCTCCGGTTCCAGGACGCGGTCGAGGGCCATCGCCGCCAGCCGCGGCAGAAGTTCCGGGCCGACGGCGCCGCAGACCGCGACCCGCCGCACGTCGCACGAGCCACAAACGGGATGCACGCAGGCCTTGCCGCCCGTGTGATAAGCCCCGCCGCGTGCACCGCCTGCCGTCGGTTGCGCCAGCATGTCGACCCCCTCGACAACACCCACAATTGACTTAGATCAATGCGGCGGACGTACTTGCGAGATTAAGCTGCTCGGATGTTGGCACGATCAGCGCAACTTCCTGCCGATCCGGTGCTCGGATTGCGTCCCAAGCTGCTGGCGGCGCCGGAACTCGGTCTCGCCGTCCCTCTTCTTGGTGCCGCCTCCGCTCCAACGGACCATAGCGAGATCCATGGTTCCATTACTAAGTGGTTACATAATTCCGCCGGCGACCACGATCAGCGTGGCATCATGACGCTGCGGAACGCGAACGAGGTCATCGTCGCCCTTTTCTTCTTCGCGCTGCGCAGCGAATTGGCCATTCACCGCCGGCTGGAGGTACCTCGCCTGCGCGCCGCGGAACCGACGCCGCGCCACAGCATGCTGGCTGCGGCGCTGAGAACCATCGAGACGTTCGCCGAGCGCCTTGGTTGTCACGAAGCCATGATCCGAGCCGAAACCAGTTCGGCCGCATGGCTGGAAACCGCGGCAGCCCTCCTGCAAGTCGGCCCCGCCAACGGCTTCGAGCGTCGCGGGCCGGACTGGGTGCGCGTGTTCGACGGACAGCAGCAATCCTTCTAGCGCCACCACCATTTGCTGCGTCGGAGATGTCGCAACTGTAAAGTTCAAATGACATTTGCTTCGCATCGCCCTGGCCTCATGCCTCCCGGCGAAGTCTTTCCGGTTCAGTCTCCGAATTACGCACATCCGCCCGAGCACAGCAACCGATTCTGCCACCGGCAGTAGTGCCGCTCGATTTTACGTGGTCCTCGGGGAACGGTGTACAATCGCGCTCGCCGCTCGGATGGCGACTTGCCGGGTGACGCGGTGCCGTGGCGATCTCGGCCGATCGGCCTACGCCGCCTCGCGGATCGCCAGCTCGCCCCAGATCTGGCGCAATGCCGCCACCAGCTCCTCCATCAGCCCGTCGTCGTGGAGCGGGCTGGGGGTGATGCGCAGGCGCTCGGTGCCGCGCGGCACGGTCGGGTAGTTGATCGGCTGGATGTAGATGCCGTGGCGCTCGAGCAGGAGGTCGGAGGCACCCTTGCAGCAGACCGGGTCGCCGACCAGCACCGGGACGATGTGCGAGGGGGAGGGCATCACCGGCAACCCCGCCGCGCGGAGCATCTCCTTCAGCCGTGCCGCCCGTTCCTGGTGCCGCCGCCGCAGGGCCGCGCCGTTCCCGCTCTTGAGGTGGCGGACGGACGCCAGCGCACCTCCAGCCATCGCCGGTGGCAGCGAGGTGGTGAAGATGAAGCCCGGGGCATGGCTGCGCACGGCGTCGATCAGGGCGGCGTTGCCGGCGATGTAGCCGCCCATGCAGCCGAACGCCTTGCCGAGCGTGCCCTGGACGACGTCGACCTCGGCCATCACCCCGTCGCGCTCGGCCACGCCGCCGCCACGGGCGCCGTACATGCCGACCGCGTGCACTTCGTCGAGGTAGGTCAAGGCACCGTAGCGCTTGGCGAGCGCGCAGATCTCGGCCACGGGGCCGAAATCGCCGTCCATCGAGTACACGCCCTCGAACGCGATCAGCTTGGCCCGGCCCCGGGGCTGTTCCGCCAGCAGCTGCTCGAGATGGTCGAGGTCATTGTGGCGGAAGATCCGTTTTTCGCAGCCCGAGCCCCTCACGCCGGCGATCATCGAGGCGTGGTTGAGCTCGTCCGACAGGATGAGGCAGTCCGGCAGCAGCCGCGCGATGGTGCCGATCGCCGCCTCGTTGGCGACATAGCCCGAGGTGAGCAGCAGCCCGGCCTGCTTGCCGTGCAGATCGGCCAGCTCCTCCTCCAGCAGGACGTGGAGGTGGGTGGTGCCGGAAATGTTGCGGGTGCCGCCCGCACCGGCGCCGTAATTGCGCACCGCGTCGGTGGCGCCCGTCAGCACGGCCTCGTGGTGGCCCATGCCCAGATAGTCGTTGGAGCACCAGATCACCACTTCGCGCGGGCCGGCCGCATGGTGCCAACGTGCGCGCGGGTAGCGGCCGACCTGCCGCTCGAGATCGGCGAAGACGCGGTAGCGGCCTTCGGCACGCACCTTCTGCACGGCCCCGCGAAACTGCGCCTCGTAATCCATGCCCTACCTCGTAAGCGGCGTTGTGCCGCCCTGATCCTGCCGTCGTACGGTAACGGCAAAGCCTATTGGAATCGTTGTAGGCACCCAAGGCTATGGCAACGGCTGGTGGCGAAACGCCGCATCGCCCCGGGGCTGCGGGTTTACCGCCGGGCGGCGGAGGGCCATCCTGGGCCGGAGGCAGGCAACGAGGCGCCGACCGGTCCATGACGCTGCAGACACCACCCAGGGCACAGGCCCGACCGATCCGCCACGAGCGCTTCGGCCTCGGCTGGACCGACGATTACGGCTGGCTGCGCGACCCCGCCTATCCCGACGTCACCGACCCTGCGATCCGCGGCTATCTCGAGGCGGAGAACGCCTGGTTCGACCAGTTCATGGCGCCGCTCCGACCCGAGATCGCGCGGCTGCACGCCGAGCTGAAGGCGCGCATCAAGCCGGACGACCGCTCGGTGCCGGTGCGCGAGGGCGGGTTCGAGTATCACTGGCAGTATTTCGCCGACGCGCAGTACCGCACCTGGTACCGGCGCGCCCTGGACGCACCGGCGGCGAGCGTGTTGCTGGACGAGGCCGAGCTCGCCCGCGGCAAGGCCTACTTCAACCTGCGGGCGCTGGACGTCAGCCCCGACGGCCGCCTGCTCGCCTACACCACCGACGAGGACGGCTCGGAGCGCTACCGCCTGCATCTGCGCGACCTGGAGGACGGCCACGAGCTCGCCGACCTCGTCGCCAACACCTCCGGCGCGGTGGAATGGGCCGAGGACGGCCGCACGCTGCTCTATGTCGAGCTCAACGACAGCCTGCGCCCCTATCGCGTCCGCGCCCACCGCCTGGGCGAGGATCCGGCCGGCGACCCCGTGCTCTACCAGGAGGACGACCCGGCCTTCTTCGTCGCGATCGGCAAGACGCGCGACCGGCGCTTCCTCCTGGTCGCCAGCGGCACGCACGTCACCCGCGAGGTCCATCTGCTCGACGCCGACGCCCCGGAAACGCCGCTGCGCCTGGTGGCGGCGCGGCGCGACGGCCACCGCTACAGCGTCGACCACGCCCATGGCCGGGTGTGGATCCTGACCAACGACCGGCACGAGAACTTCCGCCTGGTCAGCGCGCCCGAGGGCGAGCCGGGCGAAGCCCATTGGCGCGAGGAGATCGCCGGCGACGACCATCGCTATCTCCTGGGCTTGAGCTGCTTCGAGCGGTTCATGGTGCTGTCGGAGCGCGTGGACGGCCTGGCCGACCTGCGCCTGCGCAGCTATGCCGGCGAGGAGCAGGTGATCGGGTTTCCCGAGAGCGTCTACACTGTCTCGCTGGGCGACAATCGCGAGTTCGCCACCGACCGCATTCGCGTCGGCTACACCTCGATGGTCACCCCGCCCTCGGTGATCGACTATGTCGTGGCCACGCGCGAGCTGATCGTGCGCAAGGTGCAGGAGATCCCGTCGGGCTACGAGCGCGAGCGCTACGTCACCCGCCGGCTGCTGGCCACGGCACCCGACGGCACGCAGGTGCCGATCAGCATCGTCCACCGCGAGGACTTTCCGCCCGAGGGCGGGGGGCCGCTCCTGCTCTACGGCTACGGCGCCTACGGCCACGGGCTCGATCCGGCCTTCGCGCCGTCACGGCTCAGCCTGCTCGACCGGGGCGTGGCCTTCGCCTACGCCCATGTCCGCGGCGGCGACGAGATGGGCCATCGCTGGTACCGCGAGGGCAAGCTCAAGGCCAAGCCGAACAGCTTTGCCGACTTCATCGCCTGCGCCGAATACCTGATCGCCGAGGGCTACACGGCACCGGGAAAGGTCGCGATCAAGGGCGGCAGCGCCGGCGGCATGCTGATGGGGGCGGCGGCCAACCTGCGCCCGGAGCTGTGGGGCTGCGTGATCGCCGAGGTGCCGTTCGTCGACGTGGTCAACACCATCCTCGACGCCACCCTGCCACTGACTCCGATCGAGTGGCCGGAATGGGGCAACCCGCTCGAGGACCCGGAGGCCCTGGCGCTGCTGCTGGGCTACTCGCCCTACGACAATATTCGCCCGCAGCCCTACCCGCCGATGCTGGTCACCGCCGGCATCAGCGACCCGCGCGTGACCTACTGGGAGCCAGCCAAGTACGTGGCCCGGCTGCGCGCGACCAAGACGGACGACCGGCCGCTGCTGCTCAAGACCAACATGACCTCCGGCCATTTCGGCCAGTCCGGGCGCTACGACGCGCTCCTGGAGCTGGCCGAGCAGTACGCGTTCCTGTTCGCGTGTCTGGGAGTGCGCGAAGGCGGGGAGTGACGCGAGGCTCGGCATGAGCACCAGCCTGGAATCCCCGCCCTCCCGCTGCCGCCCCTCCACCCACCTCGTGCAGGGTCGATCCATGCGTCGGCATCACGACCGGTGCGGTGCGAAATCGCACGCGGCCCGCAGTGTCACCTGAACCGGGGCACCGTAGCCACCGTGGCATCATCCCGGCGCGTTCTCGCGGAAGGGCTGCAGCTGCGCCTCCATTGCGCGGCCGAACGCCGGCCGGGCCTCGCCGCGCTCGCGATAGGCGGCCAGGGTCGGGAACCCGGCGAGCATGGCGGGATCGACGAGCCGCAGCACCGTGGTCATGACGATGTCGCCGGCCGTGAAGCGGTCTTCCAGGTAGGGCTTGTCGCCGAGCGTCGCGGCGAGCTCGTTCAGGCGCCGCCGCACCGCCTGCTCGAGCTGCGGGCGGCGCTCCGCGGTCCAGGCCTCGCCGGCATGGAACAGGTCGAGCTCGGCCAGGCCGGCCAAGTGCGGCTCCAGGGTGTTGAGGGCGCACAGCACCCACGTCGCGACCCGCGCCCGGCCGGCCGCGTCGGTGGGGGCCAGAACGTCCGAGCGGCTCGCCAGGTGCAGGACGATGGCGCCGGATTCGAACATCTCGACCTCGCCGTCGCGGTAGGCCGGAACCTGGCCGAACGGCTGCCAGCGCCGGTAGTCGGGCGTGTTCTTGCTGTCCTGGTCGACTAGGACCGCCTCGTAGGGCATGCCCGCCTCCTCCAGCGCCCAGCGCACCCGCAGATCGCGGACGTGCCCCGCGGCGAAGGGCGGCACCCACCGGAACGCGCTCACCTGGATCGTCATGGCGTGGCCTCCTGGTTCTGGACCATGTGCACCAGCTCCCAGATGTGCCCGTCCGGATCCTGGAAGCCGTGGGCGTACATGAAGCCATGGTCCTGCGGCTGGTTGTAGGTGGCTCCCCCGGCGGCCTTGGCCTTGGCCACCAGTTCGTCCACCTCGGCACGGCTCGCTCGTGACAGGCAGACCAGCACCTCGGTGCTCGACCGCGCGTCGCAGATCGGGTTGGGGGTGAAGGTCGCGAACTTCGCGCGCGTCAGCAGCATGACGAAAATGTTGTCGGCAACGATCATGCAGGTGGCCGTCTCGTCGGTGAAGTCCGGGTTGAACGCGAACCCGAGTGCCGTGAAGAACGCGACCGACCGGTCGAGATCCTCCACCGGCAGGTTGACGAAGATGCTGGTCATGCCCGGTCTCTCGCTCCTAAGTCGTCAGATTGGGTATCTTCACTTCGGGCACGGTGCCCGCCTCGTCGGGCCAGGTACTCGGCCAGAAGTTCGAATGCTGAGCTCCAGCCCTCGCCGTGCCCGTCGCGCGCCTCTCGCGACGAGAACACGGACTGCTGGAAGGTCATCCGGGTACCTGCGCCCTCCTCGGCAAAGCTCAACCTGATCAGCGTCTCGCGCCCGGGCTCGCCATCTTCCGTCCCTTCCCAGGCCATGGTGAAGACCAGCCGCTCCGGAGCGACGATCTCCCGGTAGACGCCCGCGGCGGCATGCTCGCCGCCTTCCGGCGAGCGGGACGCCACCCGCCATCTTCCGCCCACCCGCAGGTCGGCCTCACAGGCCAGGACCGCGTAGCCGCGCGGTCCCCACCACGACGCGAGATGCGTCGCGTCGGTCCACGCGGCGAAGACGGTCGCGCGCGGGGCCGTAAACCTGCGTGTGAGCTCGAGCACCCGTTCCTCGGGCGTCGTCTCCGTGCGCAAGGCGGTAGCCATGCCGATAGCTCCTCTCAGGTGGCGGCGGCGAGCCCGGTGAGCTGCCGCAGCTCGGCCGTCACCATGACGTCGAGCGAGCGGGCCCGACATCGACAGCGCCGCTCATCGATTCCCGCCTGGACGACCGCTCGGCGAACCACCCGCCGACCAGGACTGCGCGCTGCCGCTACGAAGCGGTCGCCGAGGAGCCGCTGCAGCAGGGCGGGCGATCGGTCGCGCTGGCCGCGACCTCGTCATAGCGATCGTGATGTCGGACCCACGACATGCTGAAGTCGAGCCCGTCCTCGTCGCGGCCCTTGGGCGTCAGGTCGAGGAAGTTGTAGGTGCCGACCAGGATGTCGAGGCCGCGGGCGTAGGTGGAGTAGGTGTGGAAGATTGCCCCCGCCGGATCGCGATAGAACACGCTGGCACCGGGAGCTTCCGTGGAAGGAAACGAGCCGACCCGATAATTGTACCGCGCCGTGCCTTGCGCCAGCTCGTCGCTCGTGAACGACACCTGGAAGTCGCGGTTGAAACCGTTCGGGTAGGACGACACCCATGCGAATCGCCAGCCCATACGCTGGCGGAAGGCCGCTATCTCCGGCCATGGTGCCCGCGATACGGCCACCAGCGTCGTGTCGCGCTGGGCCAGGTGGATGGCCGCACCGTCGAAATGGTCCGCGAGGTAGGAGCAGCTCTTGCAGCCCTCGCCCCAGTCCGGTCCGAGCATGAAGTGGTAGACGATCAGCTGGCTCCTGCCGGCGAACAGGTCCGCCAGGGTCTGCGGCCCGCTCGCGCCATCGAACCGGTAGGCCTCGTCGACCCTGACCCAAGGCAGCTCGCGGCGTTCGGCGCCGAGCCGTTCGCGTGCACGCGTCAGCTCCTTTTCCCGCTCCAGATGCCGAAGTCGGGCGGCGAGCCATTCCTCGCGTGATACCACCTGATGCTGCATCGCTAGGC
>CAVRGN010000009.1:0-91586 GCA_963720725.1 uncultured Alphaproteobacteria bacterium | reverse complement strand
GATTTCCTCACAAGTCATTGCTTCATCTACGCGGCACTTTTATTTTCGGCTGCTGAAATTCGGATCGGACTGATTGCATTCAGTTGGCCTTGAAGCGAATTTCAGGCTAGACAGAAGAATCTCAATTTTTGTTCGTCGCGGACAGGGTTGTGCGAACCTCACTGGAGTGCATTCGAGCGTAAATCGGTAGGCTTATGCGTTACCAGGCACTTCAAAGCAAAGCGCAGTCTGTAATAATTCGAGCCGCGAGCGCGGGATTCAAGCCACCAAGCTGCGAATATACCGCCAGTAAACTGATTAAATCGCGACGCTGTGTGCTGAATTAAACTGCCCCGGGTCACGATGGATATGTTCACTGACCCCGCGCTTAAGGACAAAGTCAGCCCGTTCGTGCAGCTTCTCTGGGAGAAGGGGTCGCTATTCGAAAAGGAAGTTATCGGCAACCTTTCATTACCGTTTTGCGATCTTTCGCAGTAAGCTGGTGACGAAAAGGCACGACAAACGATGGCGGCAATGGATAGTGGAGAACCGCTGATCTACGGCGCCTGACCCAGTAAGGTTACGTGATTCTGGCTGCCTAGCAATACGGATGAGGTTTTCGGTACACACAGGCGCACCGATCGCGGCTGTTGGAAAGAGTCGTCACTGACGCAGTATTCTCGCTTTCAACAGTTGCAGCCAGTAGCCGGCCAAACTCCCGGCGATGACGCCAAGGACAATTGTGAAAAAATATTCGCCGGCCTCTTGCCATTCGACTTCGGTCTTGGGAAAAATCGAGGTCCCACCGATCAAGCTCACCAGTGTCAGCATGCCGGCGATCGCCACAATGCCTACTGCGACGCTCACCGTGCCCACCAGCAACCATCCCAGCCCGGGCCAGCGTGATAAGGCAACGCCAAGCGCCAACGAGATCACCAGCGTAGCAATTCGTAAATACACGGTCGGCAGGTCGAACTTCAGGTTGATGACATAATCTGCGCACAACAGCATCACAACCGACGCGGTGAAGTACGCGAGCAGCGTTGACACAATTGCCGTCGTGCCCTGCGCGTCACGCCCATGGCCAGCTAGAATGGTCGCCGGAAGGGCAGCCGTCATGTCGTCACTTTCTGATGGCGCTGCATCCCTCCCTGAGTTGATCATTTGTTCGGCTGCCCGAATGAGGCGACCGACGTGGACGCCGAAATCGCGACCCGAATCGATTTCAATAGCATTGCGGAATGAGAATTCCTTGATCTCGTTGGGTAACTCGGCATCTGTCGGCATAGTCGCGCCGTCAATTAGCACCGGAATCATAAGCATTTTCCGCTGCAAGGCAGTTTGGATTTCAACCCGTACCGGATCGGTAGCAGAGAAAATCCGAAAGTGACCGTCGGCCATGGGGCCAAGCCATTGACGACCAATCACCGCCACGAGAATGGCGCCGACTCCCAGCACCTTGTCGATGTGTTCGCGAAAATCGATACCGACAGGGATGTTGTCGATATCCATGAAAACTAAATCGGCACCGAAATGGGCGACGAGCCGATCGAAGATGCGGCCGGTAATCGCGCCCGAATCCGCGCGACGATAAGATAAACAAATGCGCGGCATGCGTTCTCGACGCCTTTATTGTCGCACGTTAAACGTGAAATCGAGGGCTCCCGTTCGTCCGTATTGATCCTTGGCATCCACGTGGATACGAAAATGGCCGCTCGGCACGACGGCATCATCGATTTCGAAACCATCGGCATGGATAAAAGGCCGGACGCGCTGGGTCAGGTCGATAGGGGGAATGCTCTTATAAGTGACCACGATCGAATCGGTATCGACGACGACACCGTTACGGCCCTGAAATCGGATCTTCAGGCGAAAGGGGGAGGTAATATAGCCGGCAGTTGGGGCAGGTGAGACAAGGATGATTCGTGGACCGCGCGTGATGCCGCGTTCATGAATCGGATCGGGCGGCAGCTTCGCCTCAGCCTTGGTGATAAGCTGGAATGCGTCAGCGGGCACAATTGCCGCAGCCAACAACGCGCTCCCAATTGTCAGGCGGACAATCGCCGCGACGCAAGTATTTCTCCCGTCCTTTGGTGCCGCAATTCCCAATGGTAACACCTCTTTCCCCCAGATGTTCGGCTCAAAAATGCGCGTTCATTACGAATTTTGACTCCAAACAAGCCCGCACGACAACAAGAAATACTCAGGACGTGAGGCCGGCAACCGCGCGGGCGTTTAAAAGAGCGCCATCTCGCCGATCATGTCGTTGCGCCAGATCCAAGGCGTCTGCGTCTTGCCGAAGGCTTTTGCAGCCTGGGTCACGCGCCGCTTCACCGCATAATAGAGCTCTCCAAGGTCGATAATCCCGTTGCCATCCAGGTCGGCCGAGGCGCGGTCGGTGGAAATCGCGGCGGCAATAGCCTGGGTGAACAATCCACCATTTTGATCTTCTAAACTTGCCTCTTCCCCCTTGGAGCCCGCCAGAACAACCATGGGCGCGCCAGCACTGTTCAAGAGCGCGTTGACCGCATTGTCGTTAGAAAAAGCATTCTTACCGGCAATGCCTGAGTGGCAGGCGTCGAGGATGATCAGGATCGTGCCGCGCGCTTTTCCCAGCACCTTGGTAATCGTCCGCCACGACAATGTCGTGTTCGCCAGATCGTCCAGGCGGGTATTCGAAAGAGCCAGCAGGAGGTCGCCGGAAGGGCCGAAGTCCTTGCGGCCATCAAGACCATGGCCGGCGAAATACAAAATCAGGGTGTCGTCCCGCTTGGTCTCGGACGCCATGTAGGACAGCAGCGTCAAGATTTCGCTCGCGGTCGCGTCTGCGTTGGTCAGCACTTTTGTCTGCAAGGCCAGCGTCGTTCGCCGCAAACCGCTTTTTAATGCCTGCGCGAAGGTGTGAGCGTCTTTCACGGACGAAGTGAGCGAAGGAATATCGTCGGGGTCCGCGGTATAGGCATCGATACCGACGATCACCGCGCGCATCATTCCGTGTGGCCTCAGCGAGTACATCAAGTGTCGCGAATAGGGCGCGCTGACGAGGCCATCCTTGTCCCGTACCGTGGCAGTGACCCAGCGGCCGCCACCGGGATTGGGCAGCCCGATCGTGATGTCGGCGGAAGAGCCGCTCACCGCACGTTCCTCGAAAAGACGTCCGTCGACGCGCAGGCTGATGGTTGCAAGGCCGCTGTCACTGCGGGCAGTGACGCGGACCTGCCATTTGCCGTCGAACGGCGTTGAACCGATGTTCAACGCGGCGGTTGGCGGCGCCACCAGCGTTTCGGGAATCGGCGCAACCGGCGCGCCGGAAAGGATCGCCTTGGCCAACCCCGGTCGGTAAAGCGCGCTGCGGAATTGGTGGATTGTCAGCAACTCGGCGACACCGGAAAAGCGCATCTGCAATGACTGCGCCGCTTCCGCAGATCCGTCGTAGCGTCCGTCCGGCGTCATGATGACGACTTCGTCGTCGACGATTGCGCCCTTCAGCATCAATGCGCCGTCGTCGAGGCGCGACACCCAGAAGCGGCCGTCCTCGTTAAGCTGCACCACGAATTTTCGGTTTTCGGTCAGGCGCAGGTCTTCGACCAGGCTTGCGCCTTGCAGATTGATCAGGTGGCCAATGCGCTTGCCGGTTCTTTCACTGATAAGACCGGCTTTGCCATTGATATTCGAGCCAAATAAAAACGCGCCACCCGCAACTGGGAAAACACTCAAGTTAATCTCTTGCCGCGCGGAGATCCCGAGCGCGAAATCATCGGCGTCATTTGCACCGGTACCTTCGGAGATCTCTCCATCGATACCGTCGATTATCGAGCCCGTGTCTGAGTGCGATTGCCTGTGGACCAAAATGACGTTGCCATAACGAGCTCGAAATGAGCCCTGGATCGCTTCGGCGAGAATAAGGCGAGTCTCCGCATTTCCATCCGACCACGACCATGCTTCCTTGAGATGAGCAGGATCAAACGCCTTGGCGTTTATGCTTAGATCCAAGAGGCTATCAGTGTGGAGAATTTGAGCAAATGCCGGCGAAACACGGATCACACGGTCGATAAAAGGCTTGACCTTGGCCCTGTGGTCGGCCGCGGGGCTTGTGAAATAAGATTTCAAAAACCTTGTGTTCGGCATGGATTGCGTCGGCTAGCGGCCCGATATTCTCGGCGATCTGATGAATCCTGGTTTTGTCCGTACTTGCGGCAGCGCTTAGGAAAATGCCGAGACCCCGCTGCAAAATATTTTTCTGCTGTAGCGAAGCCGTCACCAGCGCACCCGGCTCGACTTTGTTGGGCTTCAGTAGAAACTTTATTTGGGTCTTCGGTTCTCTGACCGCGATATGCGATAGAACAATTGGTTCCCCGAGGCTCCAGCGTTTGATCGGCAACTGCACGTCGTTTCCGTAGATTTGCCTGATCTCTGCCTGAACTTGCGCACGAAACTCATCATCCGGACCTGTGGCCATTAGGTCCGGGTTCGGACGATCAATTTCAAATCGCTTGCCTTGATAAAAATCGTGCAGATAGAAACCGCGATCGGAAATGTCGGCGATGAAGCCATGGTCGGTATCGAGGGTGACCTCGGAGTTTTCCCAGGGCCAGCACGTCGTGCAGCTGCCCCAACTGCCGGCGGTGCCTCCTAACGTTAGCGCATAGCCAAATGCTCCGTCGCGTGCACCGGAAAAAATCGCCACGCTGTCATTTCTCGCCCAAGCCAAAAGACCAGATCCAAAATTCGCAATTTGATCGCCTGTGATCAAATCGAAGACCTGAAGATGCGCATCGCTGTTGTTCCGAGCCGCGACAAATCGCCCGGTTGGCGAAAAATTTGGGTCGAGACCGGGCCGCGCCAGAACGAGATCGCCGGTCCGTGCGTCATGGACCTCGTAGCGTTTGTCGAAAACATAGAGATCGTAATGGCCGGAGCGGTCGGCGAATTCGATGCTTCGGCTCCGCCGTGGCAAAACGATCCTGCACAACGATTTCCGGCTCACCGAGCGACACCGTGAATTGAGGCGATTGACCCTGTTTGAATAGCACGCTGGCGCAGGGCCCGGTGGTCGCAATCGCCCAGCCGATGTGTTGCGGGCCGGCGCGTTCCAGAACAACGTTCAGGCTGCCCTGCCGTGCAAGTTCGCGGCGCTGCAGTGCGACGAAAGCTCGCGCGCGATCGCTCGCATAGGTAAGGCCGTACGGTGCGCGTGCACCGGCGGTTAGGGCAAAAATCCGTCGAATTTTCCTGTCGATAGGCTGACCTTGAGGGGCTTGTCTTTCGCTGCTGGCGCCGGGCTGCTGCTGAATTTGACATCGGGTGGTGCATCGACAACGAGAAAGACCGGGATACCGGGCAAACGACCTGGATTGCCGCGCCAATGTACCGTGATCTTTTGTTTTGGAGCGATTTTTGACGGCACATCGATGTCAACACTAACCGTTTGCGCTAGTTCGCGTGCGAACGCCAGTTGGCGAGGACAAAAAGCCGGCAAGCCATGCGGAATGCGCTCGCCGATCTGGCGAATGTTAGCCATCATGTTCTTCAGTTGAACCATGCGTTCACGATAGGACTGCAAGAGACAGTCGAAGTTGCCCCCGCATCGATTGCGCCGTTCGATCCATTGACGCTGATTGCGCCGCAACGCATCGGCGGCGGGCTCGGGAAACAAAGCGATGAGGCGCCGATAGAATTGCGCGAGCTGAGTATCGGTCGTGCTAAGCCCCGAAGAATTGCAAATCGCACGTTCGGCGTCGTTGGCCGTGCGCCTACAGCCGAAGCTGGGCGCTGCCGGTGCCGATGATGACAGTGCGCTAAACAGAGCGAAAATCGCAATTGCGCTAACAAAAATTCGCATAAGCCGGGTGCTCCATAATGCAAGCGAGCAAGGCGCATTCCCGCAGTCGACTTTTCGAAGTAAATGATAACGCAATTAGGGGGTTAACCAAATACTTTTGTTTGGCCGAAAATCTTAGCACAGGCGGTCGTCGAGATCGTCAAATACCGAGCGACCGGGCCCGCTGGTCTGGATGTCGCGCTGCGGACGAAAATATTTTCGATGTGATCGTTGTTGGCGGTGGGGCTCTGGCCTTGCCGCCTCTATCGAAGTTCTCGCGAACGGAGCGGGCTAGTCAATTTAGGAGCTGACCTCGTATGCATCAGCACCGCGCCTTACTATTTTGCGCCGCACGAAATACAGATTGATGAACGGCCGGGTCTGTTCTTGTATCTCTCACCGAGGACGATTACGGCCCAGGCCATCCGCGCGATCTTGTTGGCAAGCGCGACTGCGGCGACCTTCGTCGGCCGCCGCGCCAACAATGCCGTGAGCCAAGGTCGATGCTTGGTGCCATAGTTCTTAGTATAAAGGATGCCGGCGAGCGCACCAGCCACGAACAAGCTAGCTCACCATCTAGATGAGAACCGTTTCGCCGCGGTAAGTTATAGCCTCTGCTAGTGCTGGATGTGTAGTGATCGTCACCCTCCATATATGCAATCCAACGGCCACTTTTTTGATTCTTGGCGAGGTAAAAAGTTCGCCCTAAATAGGTGCCTTTACGTAAAATTGTGTTATTTAGCAGAGCTTCATTGCGAATGTTGGAGCCAGATGTAATGTTAACAACATGATTCTTACAAAATTCATTGTCCATCCACCACAAAAATACAGAAGCATTGATCGCATAAGCGGTATCAGCCGCGTGCACTAGATCAATGTTGACCCCATCCGGATCGTAAAACAACTCGGTGCGAACTCGTGTCTGTACTAATGCTTCGAAAAGTGGATAGAAATCAAGATCACTAGTTATGATCGTAGCAATATCCATATTGCCTTGAATTGCGTGCTGATAAACTTCGATAGCCAAAAGCACGTCAATACCCTTTTGCTCAACGCCACGTTTCTTTCGATATCGACTTTCGCCTGTGTGCACACGCAGCTTCGGTATCATATTGAGGCGATTGAACAGGGATTGTTTATTCTTCACTCGTTCGTCATGCTCTTCGGACGACAGCGACATAGATCGATCTGGCAGGGAGTTGTAATAGAAGGCTCTGCTGTATGAGCTTAGAAGCTTTTGAGAGTCCAATCGCTCGAACAATTGGAATTCTGGTTCGATCCGTGCGCCAATACGCTGACAAATTCCCTCAAAAAAGGCTCCGTCTATGAACAGATACTTGTTCACGGACTTAGCCGCACCGCTAGAAGCTGCCCACAAACTCGACCGCAAGGCGCTCGCTCACAGCCTCCGCGCTCTGACTCGCAGCTCGGTTATCGCAGCTACATCCAATGCTACAATTGCCGTGGCTAAAGAGACCTTCAGCTTCCGCCTCGCTTCCACCATCTCGATCGGCCCTTAAAAATTGGCGTGCCCGGCGGGATTCGAACCCACGACCCCAGGATTAGGAATCCTGTGCTCTATCCTGCTGAGCTACGGGCACCCGGCCTGTGCTATAGCAGCGGCCATGCGCGGGCGGCAAGCTGGGCGGATGCGGGGATGGGCGGGCCGGTGGGGCATAGCGGCCCTGCTGGCCTGTGGGTTCGCGGCGGTGGCGCCGGCCCAGGAGCTGCGGCTCGCCGACGGCCGGGCGGTCGTGCCGGCCGGGATCGTCGCCCTCGCACCGCTCGACGCCGCGACGGCCGTGGCGCTGCGCGATCCGGCGGCCGCGGGCCTCGACCGGCACGGGCGGGTCCGCGGGCAGCTGCGCGACGCGGACGGGGCGTGGCTGCAGGCCCGGCTGGTGGCTGAGGGTCGCGCGCGTCGTCGCACCCGCAGCCGACGTGCCGGACGCGGTCCTGGTCGAGCTCTTGGGCCTCGAGCGCGCGGCGCGCGAGGCCGGGCGCGGCCGCTGGGCCGGCGGCGGCCTCGGGCCCCTGCCGGCCGAGGCCGTGGCGGCGCCGGCCGGCAGCTTCGTGCTGGTGCGCGGGACGGTGCGGGCGGTGTCGCGGCGGCAGGACCTCACCTATCTCGACTTCGGCCCGGACTGGCGGCGCGACTTCACCATCCGTGCCGACAACCGCAGCCTGAAGGGGTTCGCGCGCGCCGGGCTTGACGTGGCAGCCCTGGCGGGCAAACGGATCCTGGCGCGCGGCTGGCTGTTCGAGAATGCGGGACCGATGATCGAGCTGGTGCATCCGCTGCAGGTCGAGGTGGAGGAATGAGACGCGCGCTGATGGGCATGCTCGTCGCGGCACTGGCGTTCGGCCAGGCGGCGTGCACGGCCGTACGCAATCCGGCCACGGGCGAGCTGCAATACACCTCGCTCTCCCCCGCCGACGAGCGCAAGCTCGGCCAGCAGGAGCACCCCAAGGCGCTGCGCCAGTTCGGCGGCGCCTATCCGGACCAGGCGCTGCAGGCCTATGTCGACCGCGTCGGCGAGCGGGTGAAGGACGCCTCGGAGCTGGCCGACCAGGATTTCACCTTCACCCTGCTCGACAGCGACGTGGTCAACGCCTTCGCCCTGCCGGGCGGCTACGTCTACGTGACCCGCGGGCTGATGGCGCTGACGGACAACGAGGCCGAGCTCGCCGGCGTGCTGGGCCACGAGGTCGGCCACGTCACCGCCCGCCACAGCGCCCAGCGCTACGACCAGGCCCGGCTGGGGCAGTTCGGCACGCTGGCCGCCCAGCTGGGCGGCATGCTGCTGGGCGGCTATCTCGGCGGCGCGGAGGGGGCGCAGCTCGGCGGGCAGTATCTCGGCCAGGCGGGCTCGCTGGGTGCCGAGGCCTGGGTGCAGAGCTACTCGCGCGAGCAGGAGTTCGAGGCCGACCAGCTCGGGATCCGCTATCTGGGTGCCGCGGGCTACGAGCCCGCCGCCATGGCGAGCTTCCTCGCCACCCTGCAGGCCGACGACGCCTACCGGCAGCGCACGCAGGATGGCGGCAAGGACGAGGCGAGCTTCCTCGGCGACTGGTTCCGCAGCCATCCGCGCACGCCCGAGCGCGTCGCCCGCGCGGCCGCGGCCACCAGCACCGCCATGCCGGGCGCCACGGAGGTCGATCGCGACGCGCTGCTCGACCGGATCGACGGCATGCTGTGGGGCGAGGATCCGGCCCAGGGCGTGATCGACGGCACCAGCTTCGAGCATCCGGGCCTGAGGATCGCGTTCACGGCCCCGGCCGGGTTCCGGCTGCAGAACGCGCCCGAGCGCGTGGTCGGCGGCGACGGCCAGGGCCGGCTGATGCTGTTCGACATGGCGAGCGGCGTGGCCGGCGACCTCGCCGGCTATCTGCAGCAGGGCTGGGTCAAGAACCAGCGGCTGCAGGACCTCCAGGCCGTGCAGCTGCCGTTCGGGCCGGCGGCGGTGGGCTTCGGGCAGGTCGGCATCGGCGGCACGCCCGCCCCGGCCATGTTCGCGGTGATCGGCGCGCCGGGCGACCGGGTGTACCGCTTCGTCTTCGCCGACGCCCGCGGCCTCGGCCGCGGCGACGTCGACGCGTTCGAGGCCAGCCTGCGCAGCTTCCGCCGCCTCTCGGACCAGGAGGCCGCGGCGCTGGTGCCGCTGCGGGTACGGGTGGTGCCGGTGCGCGCCGGCGACACGGTCGATGGCTTCGTCCGCCAGATGCAGGGCGTGCCCGACCCGAGCGGCCTGTTCGCCCTGCTCAACGGCCTGGACCGCGGCCGGACCCTGCGGCCGGGCGACCGGGTCAAGATCATCCGCCAGGATTCCGCCGGTGCGGCGGTGGCTGGTCGAGCATGACCGCCTCGTAGCGGGCGAGCAAGGCGGGCTCCAGCTGGGCGCCGGCCATTTCCCGCATCCGGGCGAAGGCCGCGGGCTCGTCGAGGGGGCTGCGATAGGCCCGCCGGTCGGTCAGCGCGGTGTGCACGTCGGCGATGGCGCACAGCAGGCTCGGCTCGTCGATCTGCACCCCGCGCAGGCCTTGCGGGTAGCCCGAACCGTCCAGCCGCTCATGATGCCGCTCGGCGATGCGGACCAGATGGGCCGGCAGCGCCGGCGAGCGCTGCAGCACGTCGGCGGCGATCACGGGATGGCGCTGGACCAGATGCCATTCGCCGGTGTCGAGCGGGCCCGGCTTGTCGAGGATCCCCACCGGCACCGCCGCCTTGCCGATATCGTGCAGCAGGCCGGCCTGGGCCAGGATCTCGGCGTCCTCGCGGCGCATGCCGGTGGCCAGGGCGAAGGTCGCGAGATGGGTCGCGACCCGCAGCGAATGGGCGAAGGTGTAGTCGTGATGGCGGCCCAGTGCGCCGAGAACCCCGTCCATCAGCCGCGCGCACAGCGCCTCCACCAGCTGGCGGCCGGCGCCGCGCACCTGGTCGGAGGCGAGCTCGCCGCCGCTGGTCACCGCCGCGCCGGCCTCGCCCAGAAGCGTGCGGGTCGAGCGCACCAGGGCCTTGGGCAGAGGCGGCAAGCGCGTCCAGTCGCGCTCGACCTCGCGGTCGGCGAGCAGCCAGAGCCGGCGCAGCAGCACCCCGTCCGGGCAGGGCAGCTCCTGGATGGCGTGGGCGAAATCGTGGGTGGCCACCACCTTGAGCCGCACATCGTCCTGCGCGCCGACGGCCAGCACCAGCGGCGGGTGCTGGAGGCCGATCGCCGCCAGGCGCCGCAGCGCCTCGAGCCCGCTGAGGCCGGGCAGGGCCATGGCCACCAGCGCCAGCCGGCAGCGTCCAGCAGCCAGCCGCTCGAAGGCGAGGCCGCCTTCGCCCACGGTCTCGACCCGATATTCGCGGCCGAGGGCCGCGACGACCGCGCGCAGTCGCTCGAGCTGGGGGTGGGCCAGGAGGACCGTCGGGCGGTCCGCTGGCCTGGATGCGGCGAGCCTGGCCTCGGCCATGCGGTGGGAGCGCTCCGTCGCGGACGGCCGGGAGGTGGCCTGTGTCCAAGCTAGCCCCCGCGGCTGAACGCCCGGTTAACATTCGACCGCGGCCACCGTGATGCCCGCCAGCCCCGGCAGCGACAGCAGCCGGCCGGTGCGGCCGGACGCCCGCGCCGGCAGCCAGACGCGCGGCTCGACGATCGGCGTCGCCCGGTTGCGGCTCCGGCCCATGTGCGGCGAGCGCGCATTGTGCTGCAGCCCGATACGCCCGATCCGCGCCCGCCGCCCCGGCACGTCCCAGCGCCCTTCGGGCTGCGGTGGCATGACGGGCGGGTCATTCCATCCAGCGTTGCGAGCCTGCTTGCCCGCTCGAGGCAAACGGGCGACAAGGCGACGACCGCGACGCATTGAGGACCCGCCGCATGGCGCTCCTGTTCCACAGCCCGGACGAGGATGCGCAGGCATGGCGCTCGGCGCTGCTGCGCCGGATGCCCGAGCTCGAGGTACGGATCTGGCCGGATGTCGGCGACCGCACCGCGATCGAGGCCGCTCTGGTCTGGCGGGCACCAGCGGGTCTCCTGGCCGGGTTGCCCAACCTGCAGGCGATATTTTCGCTCGGTGCCGGGATCGACGCCATGCTGGCCGACCCGACCTTGCCCGACCTGCCCTTGTGCCGCCTGGTCGATCCCTCGCTCACCCGCATGATGGGCGAGTTCGTGCTGACCCTGGTGCTCAAATATCATCGCCAGCTCGACCTGTTCGCCCGGGCGCAGCGCGAAGGGAGATGGAGCTTCGCCCTGCCGCCGCAGCCGGAGCAGACCAGGGTCGGCGTCCTGGGCCTGGGCGAGCTCGGCAGCCATGCCGCCGCCCTGCTGCGCCGCAACGGCTTCACGGTTTCCGGCTGGAGCCGGACGCGGCGCCGCGTCGACGGCGTCGCCACCTTCGCCGGCACCGCGGAGCTGCCTGCCTTCCTGAAGGAGTGTGCGATCCTGGTGTGCCTGTTGCCGCTGACCGACGCCACGCGGGGCATTCTCGACGCCAAGCTCCTGGCCGGCCTGCCCCGCGGCGCCCGGCTGATCAATCTCGGCCGCGGGGCGCATCTGGTCGAGGCGGACCTGCTGGCGGCCCTGGACGCGGGCGGGCTCGCCCATGCCAGCCTCGACTGCTTCGCCGCCGAGCCCTTGCCGCCGGATCATCCCTTCTGGCGCCACCCGCTGATCGACATCACCCCGCACGTGGCGAGCTTCGCCCTGCCGGAGAGTGCGGCCGAGGGGGTGGTGGACAATCTGCGCCGGCTGCGCGCCGGCCAGCCCTTGCGCAATCTGGTCGACCGCGCGCGCGGCTACTGAGGACGGACTGGAGACGGCATGGCACGCGTGGTGACGGTGGCGCAGCAGAAGGGCGGGGCGGGCAAGACCACGCTGGTGATCCAGCTGGCCACGGCCCTGGCTGCGGGCGGGCGCAGGGTGGGGCTGGTCGACATCGACCCCCAGGGCAGCCTCACCGGCTGGATGCGGCTGCGCGAGCACCGCCAGCGCGAGGTGCCCGAGCTGCGCTTCTCCATGGTCGGCGGGTGGCGCGTCGGAGTCGAGCTCGACCGGCTGCGGCGCGAGGTCGACCTGATCGTGGTCGACACCCCGCCGCACACCGACATGGACGCCAAGGCGGCGATCAAGGGGGCGGACCTGGTCCTGATCCCGGTGCAGCCCAGCTCGCTGGACATCTGGGCGAGCCAGGGCACGGTCGAGCTCGCGGCCAAGGAGAAGCGCAAGGTGGCGCTGGTCCTCAACCGCGTCCCGCCGCGCGGCCGCTCGGTCGAGGAGGCGCGCCAAGCCCTGGCCGAGCTCGGCGCACCGTCCCTGGAAACCCAACTCGGCAACCGGCAGGCGTTTGTGACCAGCGTTGGCCAAGGTCTGGGTGTGGTGGAGAGCGAGCCCAGGAGCATCTCGGCCGAGGAGGTGCGGCTCCTGGCCGAGGACGTGGCGCGGCGTATCGGCTAGCCGCGGGTCAAGACGACAGGCGGAACCTTCGACTCTGGGTGGCGTTCGCCCAACGACTGCAGGGGAGACCTGAGCTGATGCGCAACTTCGGCCTGATCCATGGCACCCAAAGGTGGAGCTGCCGTCTTCTCGCGGCGGCCGCCCTGGTCATGCTCATCGGCCTGTCCGGCGCGGCACGCGCGCAAGTCGCCGAGGACGCGGTCGCGCGTGGCCGGTATCTGGCCACCGCCGGGGACTGCGTCGCCTGCCATACCGCTCCGGACGGCGAGCCGTTCGCCGGCGGGCTCTACATGCCGACGCCGTTCGGTCAGATCTCGACCCCCAACATCACCCCCGACGTCGAGACCGGCATCGGTGGCTGGAGCGACGACGATTTCCTGCGCGCGATGCACGAGGGCATCGGCAAGGAGGGCGAGTACCTGTACCCGGCGTTCCCCTTCCCCTGGTACACCAAGGTCACCCGCGAGGACGCCCTCGCGATCAAGTCCTACCTGTTCTCGCTGCCGCCGCGCCACGCGCCGCGCGAACCCTTGAAGCTGGCGTTCCCGTTCAACGTCCGCGAAGGCCTGCTGGCGTGGCGGACCCTGTTCTTCCGGGCCGGGCGCTTCCAGCCGGATGCGGGCCGCAGCGAGCAGTGGAATTGCGGTGCCTATCTCGTCGGCGGCCTGGGCCATTGCGGCGAGTGCCACAATCGCAGCAAGCTCATGGGCGCCTCCGACTGGAGCGGCAGGTTCGAAGGCGGCGAGATCGAGCATTGGTACGCGCCGAACCTGCTGGGCGGCGACGGCGAGCGTTCCTGGACCGTGGACCAGCTGGCAACCTACCTCAAGACCGGCACCGCGCCTGGCCTGGGCGTGGCGGTCGGGCCGATGGCGGAGACGATCGAGAAGAGCCTCAGCCATCTCCGCGACGAGGATCTGCAGGCCATGGCGACCTACCTCAAGTCCCTCCAGGACGAGAACGCGGCTGCCGGCGGCGAGGCGACGGCGGATCTGGCGGAGCGAGGGAGTGCGGACGTCTATCTGAGCCGATGCGCCTTCTGCCACGGGGTGGACGGCCAGGGCGTGCCCGGCAAGATCCCGGCGCTGGCCGGCAATGGCGCCGTGCTCGCCGAGGGGCCGCAGAACGTCATTCGCGCGGTGGTGGGCGGACTGGAGCCCCGGGACGGCTACGGGCCGATGCCGGCGGTCGGCGCCGAAATGAGCGATGGCCAGGTCGCCGCCGCCGCCGACTATGTGCGCAGCGCCTGGGGCAACGCGGCGCCGGCGGGTGCGCAGCCGGGCCAGGTCGCCGAGATCCGCGACCACACCCAGACGCTGCTCGCCGCCAACCTCGACGGCAGCTGTCCGAGTCGTGGGCGACGGCGTGCTGGCGCATCGCCTCGCGGCCGCCGACGTGGCCGGGCAGCTGCGGCAGGCAAGCGGCCCCGAAATGCTGGAGACGGTGGACCGGATCCTGCCGCAGGTGCAGGCCGCGGACAGTTCCAGCGGCGCGGTCGTCCAGGCGCTCACGGTCGCCTATTGCCCGATCGCGTTCGCGCAAGCCGAAACCCAGGCCGGTCGGGCGCGGCTGCTCGGCGATTTCGCGGTGCTGGTCTATGGCCGGCTCGTCGCCGAAGCGGAGCAGCGGCAGTAGTGGCGCCGGCATCGCTTCGATGAGCCCGGCATCGTTTTGATGAGCAAGGAAGGGACCGCCGGCCCCGAGTCCCCCATCTGGACCGGCGCGAGCGCGACCAGGCGGCAGATCATGCCTCCCCACCGGCGGTGGTCATCCACGAGGTGGTGCGGGAGGAAGGCGAGCTGGAGCTGCGCCGGCGCAACCTGGCCCTGTTCTGGTCCGGCCTCGCCGCCGGGCTTTCGATGGGGTTCTCGCTGCTGTCGCTCGGTTTGCTGCGCAGCGGCCTCCCCGACGCTCCCTGGCGCCACCTGGTCGAAAGCTTCGGCTACAGCGTCGGGTTCGTCATCGTCATCCTCGGCCGGCAGCAGCTGTTCACCGAGAGCACGCTCACCGCGGTCCTGCCCTTGATGGTGCGCCGGAACCTGCAGACCCTCCTCGCGCTCCTGCGGCTGTGGGCGATCGTGCTCGCCGCCAACCTGATCGGCACCATCGCGTTCGCGGGCTTGGTCGCGGTGCCTGGCCTGTTCCCCGACCAGGTTCGATCGTCCATGGCCGAGATCGGCACCCATGTCGTGGCGGGGCCGGCGGGGCCGAAGTTCCTGCGGGCGATGCTGGCCGGCTGGCTGATCGCGCTGATGGTGTGGCTGCTGCCCAGCGCGCGCTCGGCTCGACTGTTCGTGATCGTCCTGCTGACCTATGTCGTGGCGATCGCCCAGCTGCCGCACATCATCGCCGGCTCGGCCGACGTCGCGTTCGCGGTGTGGACCGGCCATGCCGCCGTCGCCGACTATCTCTGGCGTTTCCTCGTCCCGACCCTGCTCGGCAACACCGTCGGCGGCGTCGCGCTCGTGGCGGTCCTGAACCATGCGCCCCTGGCACCGGAACTGCGTGAAGACAAGGAGAGCGGCGGCCAGCCTGCGCCCGGATGACCATCTCCGTCCCGGCGAGGCACAGCTCGTTCCGCCCCCCGCTGAGGCCGGTCAGCCGGGGGACTTCCAACCGAAATTCTTGTGGCCCAGGGCGCCGCATTGTGGCCGGTGGGGGTCGGGACTAGGGTCGGCGCACCACCATGAGGCGGAGGGGACCGGTGCGTGCAGGGGTCCGTGCCGGAACGGTCATGATCGACCGCGGCTGGGTGCACCAAGCTATCGCGACGATCGAGGCGGACTTCGCGCGTTCGGCGGACACGCATTTGATCCGGGTCGAACTGCCGGCGCATCCGGGGATCGATCTCTACCTCAAGGACGAATCCACCCATCCGACCGGAAGTCTCAAGCACCGGCTGGCGCGGTCGCTGTTCCTCTACGGGCTGTGCAACGGCTGGATCGGGTCGGCGACCACCCTGGTGGAGTCCTCCTCGGGCTCGACGGCGGTGTCGGAGGCCTATTTCGCGCGCTTGCTCGGCCTGCCGTTCGTGGCGGTGATGCCGCGCACCACCTCGCCCGACAAGGTGGCCAAGATCGAGTTCCAGGGCGGGCGGTGCGCGTTCGTGGACGATCCGCGCGAAGTCTACGCGGCCAGCCGGCAGATCGCGGCCGAGACCGCCGGCCACTATCTCGACCAGTTCACCTTTGCCGAGCGGGCCACCGACTGGCGCGGCAACAACAACATCGCCGAATTGATCTTCGCCCAGATGCGGCTGGAGCGGCACCCGGTGCCGGCCTGGGTGGTGTGCGGTGCGGGTACCGGGGGCACCTCGGCCACGATCGGCCGCTTCGTCCGCTACCGGCGGCTGCCGACGCGGCTGTGCGTGGTCGACCCCGAGCGCTCGGTGTTCCACCGCCACTGGGCCGACCGCGGCGTGACCACCGTCGCGGGGCCGGGCTCCTGCATCGAGGGGATCGGGCGGCCCAGGGTCGAGCCCTCCTTCGTGCCGGAGCTGGTCGACCGGATGATCGCCGTGCCGGACGAGGCGAGCCTGGCGGCGATGCGCGTGCTGGGCGAGCGTCTCGGCCGCCGTTGCGGGGGCTCGACCGGCACCAACCTGTGGGGCTGTGCCGTGCTGGTTTCCGAGCTGGCCTCGCGCGGCGAGACCGGCTCCATCGTCTCGCTGCTGTGCGACCCGGGCGAGCGCTATCTGGAGAGCTTCTTCGACGATGGCTGGATCCGCGAGCGTGGGCTCGAGCTGGGTCCGTGCCGAGAGCGGATCGAGGCGTTCTTCGACCAGGGCCGGCCGGTCGGCTGAGGCGACGCCCCCGCGGCCGTCCGCGCCCGCAAGTTGACCGGGGCAGGCCCGTCGCGCACAGTCCGGCCGCAACCGGAGGAGGAGCGGG
This sequence comes from uncultured Alphaproteobacteria bacterium, assembly GCA_963720725.1. Lineage (GTDB taxonomy): Bacteria > Pseudomonadota > Alphaproteobacteria > Geminicoccales > Geminicoccaceae > Benzoatithermus. Next base: position 74,958 of record CAVRGN010000009.1, on the reverse strand, counting down.
CGATGGCGCGATCGAAGGGGACCATTCTGGCGCTGGCTGCGGCGGCCGGTCTGGCCGGCTGCGCGAACGACGGCATGGTCAGCCCGTCCTCGCTCAATGAGGGCATCGCCATCAGCTACGGCACCATCGAGAGCGTCACGCCGGTCCAGGTCAGCCCGACCGGCGAGATCGCCGGCAGCTTGGCGGGCGGGCTGCTGGGCCTGGCGCTCACCGCGGGTCATTCCGGCGGCAGCATGCTGCTCGGAACGGCCGGCGGCGCCCTGGCCGGCGGCCTACTCGGTCACGTGATGCAGGGCTCGGACCAGGCCGACCAGTTCGTGATCCGGCGCGACAACGGCTCGACCTTCGAGGTCACCACCGAGCAACGCGACCTCGAAATCGGCGATTGCGTCGCGATCGAGCAGGGCGAGCACACCAATCTTCGTCGCTCGCCTCGGCAATATTGCGAGCCCGGCCTGGGGGTGACCGCCGACACGCGGGTCGCCCTCGAGGCGCAGCACGATGCGCAAGTGTGCCACGAGGCCAAGGAGGACCTGCTGGAGGCGCAGGGCGACGCCGCCATCAAGGCCGGCGCCGCCCGTGTCCAGGCACTTTGCAACGGGTGAGCCGGGCCGCCGGCTACATCGTCACCACCTTGGCGATCGACGGCACGCCCTGCCCGTCGAGGACGAACAGCAGGTAGCGGCCGGGCGTGGCGATATTCGCGTTCGCCGGTGCTACGACCTTGAGCGTACTGCCGCTTCGCGTGAAGGGCAGCTCCATGAAGCGCGCTTCCAGGTTGAAGCTGTGGGTCACCGAGCCGGTCTTGATCAGGGTGACCCGCTTGATCTTCCAGGGCGTGTCGGACAGCAGGTCGAAGGTTTCGCCCCAGTCGAGATGATCCGGCGCGCTGGTGATTCGCGGCCGGCTGGTGAGGTTGCCTTTGTTGTTGAACAGGTAGGGTGGGTAGTAGATCTGGGCGTTGGTGTTGGCGACCGGACCCGGCGCGCCGCCGCCGCCCACCAGGATGGTGGCGTCGGGCAGCAGCAGCGCGTTGGAGTGGTAGAGCCGCGCGTGCTGGTCGTCTTCCGTGGTCTTGGCGCCGACCGTCCACTCGCCCGTGCTCGGGTCCCAGATCAGCGCCTCGTAGTTGACGCCGACCAGCTGGTTGGGCTGCCGGCTGCCGCCGGTCACCACCACCCGTCCGTCCGCCACCACCGTGCCCGTGTGCCATTGCAGGGCGTAGGGCATCGGGGCGATGTCGGTCACAACCGGGTTCGGGCCATTGATGTCGATGACCACGGCGGAGCTCTTGCCGTCCTTGGTGTTGGTCGAGGACTGGCTGCCGCCGCCGGTGCGCAGGATCTTGCCGACATCGAACATCACGTCGGTGGTGGTCACCCCGCTCGGGGTCTTGCCGGCCATGTTGCCGGCCAGGGTGAGCGTTCCGACTCCGGTGGTGTCGACCCAGTACATGGTTTGGTTCGACACGCCGAACACCCTGCCGTCAGGCGCCACGAAGTTGCGGGGGTACCAGTAGGTCAGCGCCGAGCTGTCGAAGGCCAGCAGGCGGAAGCTGCCGCCGGCGCTGCGGATCTCGGCCCGGTCCGTGCCGTCCTTGCCGCCCTGGATGTAGGTCTCGCCGTTGGGCAGCGTGGTCGCGGTCGCGTACCAGCGGCGCCGGTTCATGTCCGCCGCCTGCGACAGGAACGGCGTGGCCTGGTTGTGGAAGATCAGGGAATCGTTGTTGCCACGATTGTTGGTTTGGCCAAGATTCGCCTTCCAATTGTCGCCGCCGAGCAGCAGCACGTCGTCGCTGCCCGGGAGCACCAGTTGCGCGCTGCAGAACAGGTCGGTCTGGGTGGTGTTGGGGAGCAGCTGGTGACCCAAGGCGATGCTGCCGACGCTCGGATCCCAGACGTCGTACCAGAACCGGCCGGTCTGGGTACCGTCGGGGTTGGAGCCGTAGCTCAGCACCCGGCCTTCCGGCAGCAGCACCATGTGAATCGGGATCAGCGGCCACGTGCCGTTGTCGCCCCATGCGCCCATGACCTTGTTGGCCAGGGCCCCGGGCATGCCGAGCAGAAATGCCAAAGCGAACGGCAACAGACCGGCCGCGCAACCGCGCCAAGCCGACCAACGCCCGCATGCGCTGGCAGCCCGCCTCTCCGCCCGAGGGCGAGCCTGATGAAACCTTTCCAAAGCCTTAATCCCTCCCGCGTACGATACCGATCAATCGGTTACGTCATCGGGGCGTCGAGACTTGTGACACTTGTCACGGCGCTCAGCCGGGTACGCCGAACCGGGCTGGCCGCACGTCATTGTGACCGACGGGCAACAGCGATCGGCGTGGTCACGCCGCTCCGACCTCGCGGAGCAGCGGCAGCAGCGGCTGCTCGGGCCGCGCCCCGTACTGGGCGATGATCGCCGCGGCGCAGGCGCTGCCGAGGCGGCCGCAGGCCGCAAGATCGAGATCCATCGTCAGCCCGCGCAGGAATCCGGCGGCGTAGAGGTCGCCGGCGCCCGTGGTGTCGAGCAGCCGCGACGGCGGCACGGCATCGACGACGTGCACCTCTTCGCCGCGGACCACGACGGAGCCCTTGGCACCGCGGGTGAGGGCCGCGAAATGGACGTGGCGGCGCACCTCCTGCAGCGCCTGGTCGAAGTCCGCCATCTCGTAGAGGCTGGTGATCTCGGCCTCGTTGGCGAACAGGATGTCGACCCGCTCGTCGATCAGCTCGCGGAATTCCAGGCGCCAGCGGTCGACGCAGAATCCGTCCGAGAGCGTCAGCGCCAGTCGCTTGCCGGCGGCGCGGCAGATCTCGGCCGCCTTGCGGCAGGCGGCCTTGGCGTCGGGCCGGTCCCACAGATAGCCTTCGAGATAGGTGATGCCGGCACTGGCCACGAGCTCGGGCTCGACATCGTCGGGACCGAGCTCGACGCAGGCGCCGAGATAGGTGTTCATCGTCCGCTGCCCGTCCTGCGTGACGAAGATCATGCTGGTGGCCGTAGACGGGCCGGTGGGGCTGGGCGGGTTGCGGAAGGTCACGCCGGTGGCGCGGATGTCGTGGCTGAACACCCGGCCCAGCTGGTCGTCGCGGACGCGACCGATATAGGCGCCCCGGCCGCCCAGCGAGGCCACGGCGGCGATGGTGTTGGCGCACGAGCCGCCGGAGACCTCGCGCGCCGGCCCCAGGCGGCGATAGAGGAAGGCGCTGCGCTCCTCGTCGATCAGGGTCATGGCGCCGCGCTGCAGCTCCAGCTCCGTGACCAGACCGTCCTCGGCGTAGGCCAGGATGTCGACGATGGCGTTGCCGATGCCGAGGACGTCGTGCCGGTCGTCGCCGGTCTGTGCCAGATGCATGCTGTTGACCTCTTTGCCGTGGCGGCGCGCGCGACTATAGCGGCGCCGAGCGACCTCTCAACCGAGCCGGCAGCGCCGGATCGACGCGGATCGGGCCGACGATGCTGCAGGAACTTGTGCGCGCCTTCGCCATGCTGCGCGAACCCAAGGTACGGAGCGTGCTCTGGCTGGGCATCGGGCTCGCCATCGCCACCCTGATCGCCCTGTTCGTCGGCGTCGAGGCGCTGGTGAGCTGGCTGTCCGACACCGGCTATCGCTGGCTCGACCGCACCTTCCAGGTCCTGGGCGGGCTGGGTACCGCGGTCGTCGCCTGGTTCCTGTTCCCCAGCATCGTGGTGGCGGTCTCGAGCATCTTCCTCGAGCGCGTGGTCGACGCCACCGAAGACCGCTACTACCCGCACCTGCCGCCGCCGCGGCCGGTGCCGCTCGCGCAGTCGCTGCCCTCGGCGCTCAAGCTGCTCGGTGCCAGCCTCCTGCTCAATCTGATCGCCCTGCCGGCCTATTTCGTGCCGCTGCTCAACATCCCCGTGTGGCTGGCGCTCAACGGCTATCTGGTGGGGCGCGAATATGCCGAGCTGGTCGCATCGCGGCGGCTGGCCCCCAGCCTCGCCACCCGGCTCCGCCGCGAACACCGGCTGGTGTTCTGGCTCGCCGGCACGGTGATCGCGCTGCTTCTGGCCGTGCCCGTCCTGAACCTGGTCGCGCCGGTGATCGGCGCCGCGTTCGTGACGATGCGCTTCCAGCGCTATTGCGGCGAGACCACAAACGCGCTGCGAGAGATGACCTGAAGTCATTTCTTTCTATGGTTGGGTCCGGATTGCTTTGACACCGGTCGGGCCTGCGCCTAATCGTGCCGCTCTCCATCGGTCTCGGGCCTGCTCGACGCGGCGCGGCGCGTGCCCGCCGCGGCCGACACGAACACGGGGTGTGCTGCATGTTCCGCAAGAAAGACGCCGATCCGATCCGTCCCTCCGGCGCGGGTGACAAGCCGGCCGACGGCATGCTGCAGGCGCCGATGGAGCTGCGCAGCGCGGGTTCCGGCGAGAGTGCCGCGCCGCGGCCGATGCTGGCGCCCGCGCCGTCGCGCGAGTCCAAGCCCGCCGCCGTCGCCGACGAGGCCGGCAAGCGGCTGATCGTCGGCCAGGGCATCAGTCTCGCCGGCGAAATCACCGCCTGCGACCGGCTGGTGGTCGACGGCAGCGTGCAGGTGACCCTCAACCAGACCCGTGCCATCGAGATCACCGAATCCGGCCGGTTCACCAACGGCAAGGCCGAGGTCGAGGAAGCCGAGATCAGCGGCATCTACGAGGGCGACCTCACCGTGCGTAACCGGCTGCTCATCCGCAGCACGGGACAGGTCAAGGGTACCGTGCGATATGGTGAGATCGAGATCGAGCGCGGCGGCCGCATCTCCGGCACGATCACCATGATCGAGCCGGGCGGCAGCTGAGCACCGTCCTAGCTCGAACATCCGGGGCCGAGGCCCGAGCGCCATGTCCACCTGCGACCGCCTGGAACCCCGCAATCTGATCCTGGGCGGAGTTTCGGCCTGCCTGCTCGCTGGCTGCACTGCCGGCGGTCCGCCGCCGAGCCCGACCGCCGCCGGCTCTGCGCTGGCGCCGTTGCCGACCGGAGCCACCCTGATCGGCTTGGTCGGCGGCGACCTGCAGGGTGTCATGGGCCAGCCGGCGCTGATGCGGGCGGAGGGGCCGGCGCAGTATTGGCGCTACGGCATCGCCGGTTGCCAGCTCGACCTGTTCTTGTTTGCCGACCATGCCGCCCAGGCGCCGCGCGTCGTCTATCTCGACGTTCGGCCGGCCAGGGGAGCACCGCCAGGCGCGACCGCCGACTGCGCCGCGCTCGGCGCGAGGCTGCGGGCCGGAACTCCGGTCGCCGCCCCGGCACCGCCGCGTGATCCCGCCTCGACCGAGCCGCTCTGACCGTCAGCCCGGTTCGTCGTCCGGCCCGGGCACGCGCAGCGCATCCGCCAGTCGGACGCGGCCGGAGCCGCGGCGGGCAGGCTCCTGCTGGCTCGGATGCGGCTTCCAGCCGGCCAGGAACAGGATGTCGAAGGTGGCCCGCACCCGGCCGCTCTCGTCCGCGAACTGCTCGTGATAGAGTTCACAGGCCCGGATCAGCGTCTCGCGGCGGATCGGCCCGCGCCGGCGCTGCAGCAGCGCGTTGGCTTCGCCCATGCGCCCCAGCTCGCGCATCAGCCGTAACGGATCGGCGTAGCTGACGGCGATCCGGTCGGCGTCGACCACCGGCAGGGCGAAGCCCGCGCGCTGCAGCAATGCGCCGGCGTCGCGGACGTCGGCGAACGGCGACACGCGCGGGCTCACCCCGCCCTCGACCTCGATCTCGGCGCGGGTGAGGCACTGGCGCAGCTCGGTCAGGGTCTCGCCGCCCGGCATCGCCGCCAACAGCAGGCCGTCCGGTGCCAGGCAGGAGCGCAGCTGGACCAGGGTGCCCGGCAGGTCGTTGACCCAGTGCAGGACCATCGGGCTGAGGACGAGGTCGAACCGGTCGGCCGGAAACGGCAATGCCTCCGCATCCGCCACCACGCGCGGGCCGGAGGGGGAGAGGATCGCGGCCGTGCTGTCGCTCGCCACCAGCAACTCGATGCCGAAGCGTCCGGCGAGCGCGGTCTCGACGAGACCGCGTGGCGCCCCCAGCACCAGCACCCGCCGGAACGAGCGCCGGATGTCGGCGAGCCGGTCGAGCAGACGCTCGATGACCTCCTCGACCAGAAATCCGGATTCCGTGAACTGCGCCGCCAACCGGTCGCGGCGCAGCCGGACCAGTCGGCGATCGAACACCGACATGCGGTCGCTCATGGCGCTACGCGCCGAGCCCAAGCCAGGGCTGGACCGGCTCTACTCAGCGCAGAAGTTCGTCGAGTCGCCGCCGCGCCCGTTCGCGATGCTCGGGCGTGACGTGCCGGGCAAAGGTGCCGAGCACGGCCGTGAGCACCGCCGCATCGTCGGTGAAGCCGATCCCCGCGATGATGTCGGGCACGGCGTCGGTCGGCAGCAGGAAGTAGGCGAGGGCGGCCAGGAGCATGCCGCGGACATGCGCCGGGGTCGCCGCATCGACCGCGCAGTACCAAGCGGCCACCACCGAATCGGCGAAGCCGATCCTGGCGGCGACGCGCAGCAGCTTGCGCCACAGGCGCGGCTCGTCGGCCGGCTGCCACTCGGGGGCGATAGCGATCAGGTCTGTCGTCATGGCTCTATTAGTGTGTGTATCGAACGCCCCTCAGGCAAGGGCCCGCGATGCTGTCAGCGCATCCCGGCCCTTGAACCGCGCGGCGGTGCCGAGCGCCTCCTCGACGCGCAGGCCCTCGTTCCACTTGGCCATGCGCTCGGAACGGCTGAAGGAGCCCACCTTGAGCTGGTCCGCACCCCAGCCCACCGCCAGATGCACGATGGTGACGTCCTCGCTCTCGCCGGAGCGCGCGGAGACGATCCCGGCCATGCCGTAGCGCCGCGCGGCGTCCCAGGCGGCCCGGGTCTCGGTCAGGGTGCCGCGCTGGTTGGGCTTGAGCAGGACCGCCGTGCAGGCGCCGGTGTGGGCGGCGGCCCGGACCCGGCCGGCGTCGGAGACGAGGAAGTCGTCGCCGACCACCAGGCAGCGGCCCGCGACCCGGCGGGTGAAGGCGACGAATCCCTGCGGATCGTCCTCGGCCAGCGGGTCCTCGATCGACAGGATGGGGTAGCGGGCGATCCAGCCCAGCAGCAGCTCGATCATGCCACCGGTGTCGAGTTCGCGGCCGTCGCGCGCGAGGCGGTAGCGCCCGTCCCGGCCGAACTGCGACGCCGCGACGTCCAGGGCGATCGCGACCTGCTCGCCCGGCCGGAAGCCGGCGCGCTCGATCGCCTGGGCCAGCACGTCGAGCGCGGCCTCGTTGGAAGCCAGCTCCGGCCAGTAGCCGCCCTCGTCGGCGACCCCCTTGAGCAGGCCGCGCTCGGCCAGGATCAGGCCGGCGGCGAGGTAGACCTCGGCCGTCCAGTCCAGCGCCTGCGCGAAGCTCGCCGCGCCCGGGCACATGACCAGGAAGTCCTGGACGTCGAGCCGGCCCGAGGCGTGCGCGCCTCCGCCCAGGATCTGGATCTCGGGTAGCGGAAGCGTGTGCGCGTCGGTGCCGCCGAGATGGCGCCAGAGCGGCAGCCCGGCCGCGGCTGCGGCCGCGTGCGCCGCCGCCATCGAGACCGCGATGGTGGCGTTGCCGCCCAGGCGCCGCTTGTCGGCCGTGCCGTCGAGCTCGATCAGACGGCGGTCGATCGACTCCTGGTCGCCGGCGTCCAGACCGAGCAGTGCGGGCGCGACCGAATCGTTGACGCCCGCCACCGCGCGCTTGACGTCGAGGCCGGCGAACGCGGTGCCGCCGTCGCGGAGGTCCACGGCCTCGCCGCTGCCGGTCGAGGCTCCGGCCGGGGCGATCGCGCGGCCGACGGCACCGCCGGACAGGTGCAGCTCGGCCTCGACCGTCGGCCGCCCGCGACTGTCCCACACCCGTCGGCCCAGGACCGACTTGATCGTCGCGTCGCTCACGATCCCAACTCCACCGCCCAGGCCTCGCGCATCGCCGCCAGTGTCTCGGCGGGTGCGGTCAGGAAGGTGCCCGCCACCCGCCGCACCCGCTCCTTGTCGGCGAAGTCGGTCACGTACTCCACCGGCGACTTGCCGTCGATCCGCGCCAGGAACAGGCCGGGCAGCAGGCCCGCGGCCCGGGCCTCGAGGTCCGCTCCGGGCTCCCAGTCGGCCAGTTCCAGGTAGCTCCGGGTCAAGGCGTCGAAGCAGGCGAGGAAGTCCGGCGCCGCCGCGGGCGTCCACAGGCATTTCAGCAGCAGGTGGTTGAGGCAGAAGGCGAGGTCGAAGGCGGGATCGCCGTACCAGGCGCATTCCGCGTCCAGGAACACCGGCCCCTCGGGCCCGAGCAGGATGTTCTTGGGGCTGACGTCGCCATGCACCAGGGCCAGCTTGGTCGTGGCCGTCCGGCGCGCGATCCGGCGCAGCGCGCTGGCGAGGCTCGGATGCGCCGTGGCGGTGGCGAGCAGGTAGGGCTCGAGGCGGATGTCGTGGAAGATGGCGTCGGTCGGGAACTGGGCCGCGATGTCCGGGCGGCGCGCGGTGGCGGCGTGTATCCGGGCGAGACGCTCGCCGACTGCGGCCGCCACGGCGGGCAGCGCCTCGCCCTGATGCAGCGCCTCCTTCCAGAGCCGGTACCGGCTGGGCTCGAGATAGGCCATCACGACGGCCCCGGCGGCACGGTCCTCGTAGAGCAGGTTCGGCACCGCCTCCGGCGCCACCCGGCCGGCGATCCGCATCCAGGCCGCTTCGTAGCCGCTGCGTTCCACCGGGGCGCGCCAGTCGGCCTTGACCCGCAACTGCGCCAGGGCGCGCTTGACGCAGACCGGGCCTCCGGCCAGCCGCACCAGCCAGATGTCGGAGGAGACGCCGCCGGTCAGCGCGGCTCCGTCCGGCTCGTCGCCGAAATCGAGCAGTCCGGCGCGGCGCAGCACGGCCAGGATGTCGTTGGGTACCCGCCCCATGGCGGGTTCACTATCAGGCGCGCCGACAGGCCGCCAGCGGCCCCGTTGGGCCTTCAGCCGTCGATGCGGTGCCACGCCGCGTCGCGGCGCACATAGGCGGGCATGCGGGCATAGTCGACGTTGGTGAGCTCCATGACGTAGCCCTGGCCGCGGGCCGTGGCCGTGGTCAGCGACTCGATCGGCACCACCGAAGTCTTGCCGGGCTGTTCGAACAGCGGCTCGAACTCGACCATTGCCCCGGCGACACCGCTGCTCTCGTCGACCACGAGCTCCCTGATCGTGCCGATCTGGGCACCGGTCCCGTCGTCGACGGCCTGCCCGACAAGCTCCTGGGCCTGATAGCCCAGCGGCAGGATGCCGGCCGCGCTGGCGTCCTCGACCGGCCGCAGCGTCTCGGGGGCCGCGGGGTTGACGGTGTCCTGGCCGGAAGGCGCCTGCTGCGTGCCGCGCACGGCCTCTTCGACGATCTCTTTCACCCGTTGGGAATCGCGGGCCTGATCCTGGCGGACGCCTTCGAGCGCCTCCTCGACGATCGAGGCGCCGCTGGACTGGGCATGCGCGATACCGCCGCCCAGCGCCACCGCCACCATCATCGTCATCCCGGCCAGCGCGGAGTCATGTTTCATCCTGCGTTCTCGCCAAAGAACTCTGGTCAAAGGACAACTTCCGGGGTGGCGCATGGTTGCGGCCGGGCGGGAGCCGTAAGGCTGGCGAAGGGTTGTCCAGGCGGTAGCAGACCAGCTCGGGAATTCGTCATGCGCGATTCGATGATCGTCCTCGCTGCTTGCCTTCTGGGCGCCGGAGCCGCGGCCGCCCAGGAACTCAGCGCGGACATGCACCAATTGACTCCCGCAGGTGGCGGCGAGTTGATCGGCACCATCCAGATCACCTCCACCGACCAGGGTGCCAGGTTCGACGGCCAGCTGACCGGGCTGGCCAGCGGCGAGCACGGCTTTCACGTCCACGAGAACGGCGACTGCGGGCCCGGCCCCAACGATCAGGGCGAAACCGTGGCCGGGGGCGCTGCCGGTGGCCACTGGGATCCGGAGAATACGGAGCGCCACCGCGGACCGGAGGGCGACGGCCATCTCGGCGATCTGCCGGCCATCGTGGCCACAGCGGACGGTACCGCCAACGTGGCGGCGATGGCGCCGCGGATCACCGACATATCGCGCCTCCAGGGCAAGGCGTTGATGATCCATGCGGAGGGCGACAATTACAGCGACCAGCCCAAGCCCGACGGCGGCGGCGGCCCGCGGTTCGCTTGCGGGGTGATCCAGTAGCCATCGGCACGGCAGCGCGGGTGGCAACGGTCGAGCGTTGCGGCTACGGTCGCGGCTCGCCCGTCATCCGGAGCGGCCGATGACCTTTTTTCCCTCCGTCTGTCCGCACGACTGTCCCTCGGTGTGCGCGCTCGAGATCGAGCGCCTGCCCGACGGCAGGCTCGGCAAGGTGCGCGGCTCGGAGCGCAACCCGTTCACCGCGGGCGTGATCTGCGCCAAGGTCGCCCGCTACCAGGAGCGCTACCACCATCCCGACCGGCTGGGTTTCCCCCTGCAGCGCGCCGGGAGCAAAGGTTCGGGGGCGTTCCGGCGCATCGGCTGGGACGACGCGCTCGACGAGATCGCCGACAACCTGCTGCGGGTCGAGCAGCGCCATGGCGCCGAGGCGGTCTGGCCCTATTGGTACGCGGGCACGATGGGCCTGGTGCAGCGCGACGGCATCGAGCGGCTGACCCACGTCAAGAAATATTCGCGGTTCAAGAGCACGATCTGCGTCATGCTGTCGGACACCGGCTTTCGGGCCGGTCACGGCAAGCGCTGGGGCGTGCCGGCCACCGAGATCGCCACCCACTCCGACCTGGTCGTGGTCTGGGGCACCAACCCGGTCCACACCCACGTCAACCTGATGACCCACATCGCCCGCGCCCGCAAGGAGCGCGGCGCGAAGCTCGTGGTGGTCGATCCCTACCGCTCGGCCACGGCCGAGCAGGCGGACATGCACCTCGCGTTGCGGCCCGGAACCGACGGCGCGCTGGCCTGCGGCGTCATGCACGTCCTGTTCAAGGAAGGTTTGGCCGACCGGGACTACCTCGCCCGCTACAGCGACGTGCCGGACGAGCTGGAGCGCCACCTGCGCGCCCGCACGCCCGCCTGGGCCTCGGCCATCACCGGCCTGCCCGAGAGCGAGATCCTGGCCTTCGCCCGCCTCTACGGAGCGACCAAGCGGGCCTTCCTCCGCGTCGGCTACGGCTTCACCCGCTCGCGCAACGGTGCCGCCGCCATGCACGCCGCCACCTGCCTGCCGGTGGTCACCGGCGCGTGGCAGCACGCCGGCGGCGGGGCGCTGTACAATTTCGGCGAGCTCTACCACTGGGACAAGACGGTCATCGAGGGCCTGGACGCCCGTGATCCGTCCGTGCGCGAGCTCGACCAGTCGCGGATCGGGCCGATCCTGGCGGGCGCACCGGAGGCGCTCGCCGGCGGCGGGCCGGTCCACGCGCTCCTGATCCAGAACACCAACCCGATGTGCATCGCCCCGGACCTCGGCAAGGTCCATCGCGGCTTCGCGCGCGACGACCTGTTCGTCGCCGTGCACGAGCAGTTCATGACCGACACGGCGGCCATGGCGGACATCGTCCTGCCGGCCACCATGTTCCTCGAGCACGCCGACATCTACCAGGCCGGCGCCCATCCCACGATCCAGGTGCACAAGCCGGTGCTCGAGCCCTTCGCCGAGTGCCGGACCAACCACTTCGTCATCGGCGAGCTGGCGCGGCGCCTGGGTGCGGAGCATGCGGGCTTCGCCATGAGCGAGTGGGAGCTGATCGACGACCTGCTGCGCCGCTCGGGCTGGCCCGACGCCGAGACCGTCCACGCCGCCGGCGGCTGGACCATCGAGCCCGAGTTCAGGAAGGCGCACCATCTCGACGGCTTCCCGACGCCGGAGGGCCGGTTCCGCTTCAGGCCCGACTGGGCGAGCTTCGGGCCACACGGCCACCTGATGCCCAAGCTGCCCGACCACATGCCGGCGGGCGAGGAGGCGAGCCCGAGGAAGCCCTACCGGCTGGTGGCCGCCCCCTCGCGCCAGTTTCTGAACTCGACCTTCACCGAGATGCCGACCTCGCTCAAGCGCGAGCAGCGTCCGACCGCGCTGATGAACCCCGATACCATGGCCCAACTCGGCCTCGCCGACGGCGATCCCGTCCGCCTGGGCAACGAGCGCGGCTCGCTCGTGGTGCACGCCCAGGGCCGCGCGGACCAGCAGGAGACCACGATCGTGGTCGAGAGCATCTGGCCCAACCGCCACTGGCAGGAGGGGATCGGCGTCAACCTGCTGCTGAGCGCCGACCCCGCCCCGCCCAACGGCGGTGCGGCGATCCACGACACGGCGGTGTGGCTGGAGCCGGTGACCGTCGACCCCATGCGAAGCGACCTCGGGCTGGCCGCGGAGTAGCAGACCATGCGCGGCGATCTGTGGCCCTCGGCCGTTCTCGCCGACGCCGGACGTCGCGGCAGGCGGTCGGCGCTGCGGGCTTGGCTGCTCTACGGCCTGATGGTTCCGCTGCTTTCAGGGTTGCTGCTGACGCCACTGCCCGCAGGGGAATTCATCGACTTTACCGTTTGTATTTGGTGTTTGATGGCCGTGCCGGGTGGTGTCGGCCAGCAGCGGCTGCACGACATCGGCCGTTCGGGCAACTGGATCTGGCTGCTCGCGGCCGTCGTGATGCTCGGGTCGTGGCTGCTGCCGTTCGGGTTGTTGATGATCACTTTGCCCAATCCCTTGGGACCGACGTTCGCCGCCAGCGTCGAAGCCGCCAGTGCCAATCTGACCATGGCAATGGTCTGGAGCGTGCCTGCACTGCCGCTGCTGGTCTGGCCGGGGCAGCGCGGATCGAACCGCTACGGCCCCCGCCTGCCGGCCGGGCAGGGCTCAAGGCAGGCAAGACTGGATACGGGAGAACTTGCGGCGGTAGTTCGCCGGCGTGATGCCGGCCACCCGCTTGAACACGCGGCGAGAAGCGGCAGAATCCGAACCTACGGCGGCGCCACCGCGTTCGGCGATCGGTCAATGTCCTGGATGCCTCGACCGACGCGGCCCGGAGCGACCCGGTCGAGGACGGCACCAACCTCCCTTGGCCCCGGGCATTTGCAGGATGGGCGCATGTACCTGAACTTTGCCGGTCATGGCGAGGAAGGGGAGGCGATGCAACGCCGGACCTTCGGCGCCAATGACGACCGCTGACGCGCCGTCGAGCGACAGTACGCTCCCAGAAACTTGCTCCGGTTCAACCAGAATATCTCGCCGGCGGAGCTTGGCTGACGGCATGCGCATTGCCGCTGTGGCTTGAAGCTCCGCTGTCGGTTCCGTCTGGCCCGCAAGGGAACGAGGTGCCAGGATGACGGCAGCGACCAGCGGTCGTGACGCTGGCCGGAAGGAACTGACGAGGAAGGCAACGATGACCGGAAACGGCAAGGCTCTTGGTGCCCTGGCGCTCGCTGCCGCCATGGGGCTCGCCGCGGCCCATGCTTCGGCCGCCGACATGATCGGCAATTGCGAGGTCGCCGGCGAGAAGGGGCAGTTCTCCATCGACCCGGCGGTGCCCGGCCAGCTCACCGTCGAGGTGAACCTGCCGGCGCCCGGCTTCTGGAACGGCGACACGCCGGACAGCATCAAGGACGGCTTCGAGTACTGCATGGCCGCCAACATGGCGCACCGGCTCGGGCTGGATAAGGTCGGCGTGGTCAACGTCGCCTGGGACGCCCTGGTCGCCGGGCAGACGCGTAACTACGACCTGGCGCTGTCGCAGGCCTCGATCACCGAGGAGCGCAAGAAGGTGGTCGATTTCTCCGTGCCCTACTTCTCCTCCGACATCGGCGTCCTGGTGAAGAAGGGCAACGAGGTCACCGGCGAGGACCTCAAGTCCAAGCGCATCGGCGTGCAGCAGGCGACCACGGGCGCAAGCTTCGTCGACGCCAAGCTGCAGCCCGAGACAGCGGCCAAGGTGTTCCCGGACACGCCCTCGATGTTCACGGCCCTCATGGCCAACCAGATCGACGTGGCGATGACCGACACCGCCATCGTACTGAGCCAGGCCGCGGAATTCGAACGGCAAGATGGAGGTGGTCGGGCAGTATTCGACCGGTGAGAGCTATGGCGCCATCTACCCCAAGGGTTCGGCCAACGCTGCGGTGCTCGACCAGGTGATTCAGTCCCTGATCGACGATGGCACGCTCAAGCGGCTCGCCGGCAAATACCTGGCCGAGGCGTGGGGTGCCGATCCCACGGCGGTCCCCTACTTCCAGCCGTGAGCGGCGAGCGCGCGGCGGCCGGCCTGCGCGAGCGGCCGCCCTCGGTCCCGAGGCCGCCCAGCACCCTGGCCCTGGTCGCCCTGGCGGTGGCCCTGGGCGTGGCGGCGACGGCGTTCTGGGTCGCCGATGTGGTGCGGCGGGCGATGGCGGATGGCGGTATCGGCTCGACGGTCACCGACATTCTCCTCTTCGCCTTCGCCGCCGCGACGCTCCTGCTCCTGCTCCCCGCTTGGCGCGGCTGGCGTGCGGCCAAGCGCGCCCAGGCGGCCCTCGCCAGCGACCTGGTAACCGCGCGGGTGGCGACCGCTGCCGGCGAGACCTGGTCCGGCGTCGCCATCGGCTATGCGGTGGCGGCCCTGCTGGTGGTGATCGCCGCCGTGTTCATGGTCGCCAACGATGCCGCGGTGGCGCGCACCTTCTTCTACCTGCCCCTGATCGGCGATTCATTCTGGCTGATCCTCGACGCCTTCTGGCTCAACATCCGCATTTTCGTCATCGCCGAGATCCTGGTGCTGGTCTGGGGCCTGGTCGTCGCCGTCGCCCGCCTGATCCCGGGCGAGGCCGGCAAGCCGATCCGGCTGATCGCCACCGTCTACACCGACATCTTCCGCGGCCTGCCGGCGATCATCTGCATCTATCTGGTGGGCTTCGGCCTGCCGCTGACCGGGCTGCCCTTCCTCGGCAACTGGCCGCCCGAATGGTACGCGATCCTGGCGCTGACCCTGACCTACGGCGCCTATGTCGCCGAGGTCTACCGTGCGGGCATCGAGAGCGTGCACTGGAGCCAGGTCGCCGCCGCCCGCTCCTTGGGCCTCTCCTTCTTCCAGACCCTGCGCTTCGTGGTGGTGCCGCAGGCGGTGCGCCGGATCATCCCGCCGCTGCTCAACGACTTCATCTCGCTGCAGAAGGACACCGCCCTGGTCAACGTCATTGGCGCCATCGACGCCTTCAACCAGGCCAAGATCGTGGCCAGCAACCACTTCAACCTGTCCTCGGTCACCACGGTGGCGTTCCTGTTCGTGCTCATCACCATCCCGCAGGCGCGCTTCGTCGACCGTCTCCTCGAGCGTGACCAGCGCCGGACGCGAGGCGGCTGATGGCCCTGATCGAGATGCGCGAGGTGACCAAGCGCTACGGCGCGTTCGAGGTCCTCAAGGGCCTGAGCATGAACGTCGAGGCGCACGACGTCGTCTGCCTGATCGGCCCCTCGGGCTGCGGCAAGTCCACCCTTTTGCGCTGCATCAACGGCCTGGAGCCGATCCAGGGCGGCGAGATCCGCCTGCACGACGACCGGGTCAGCGGCCCCGGCGTCGACCTCGACGCGCTGCGCCGCGACGTCGGCATCGTGTTCCAGAGCTTCAATTTGTTCCCGCACATGACCGTGCTCGAGAACATCACCTTGTCCCCGGTCCAGGTCCTGGGCCTGCCCCGGCCGGAGGCCGAGGAGCGTGCGATGGCGCTGCTCGGCCGCATCGGCCTCGAGGCCAAGGCCAGGGAATATCCCGATCGCCTCTCCGGCGGCCAGCAGCAGCGGGTCGCCATCGTCCGCGCCCTGGCCATGGACCCGATGGTCCTCCTGCTCGACGAGATCACCTCGGCGCTCGACCCCGAGCTGGTCGCCGAGGTGCTGGGCATCGTCCGCGACCTCGCCCGCGACGGCATGACCATCCTCATGGCCACCCACGAGATGGGCTTCGCCCGCGACGTCTCCTCCAAGGTCTGCTTTTTGGAGGGCGGCGTCGTCCACGAGGAGGGTCCGCCCGAGCGCATCTTCAAGGATCCGGAGAGCGAGCGCACGCGCGGGTTCCTGAAAAGGATCATCGAGGCAGGACGGCTCTAACGGGTCGCTGCAGGGCTGGCCGCCGTGGTCGCGGGGCGGCCGCCGCCGCAAAGCGGAACCGGCGGGGTTGCTCGCCGCTACGCATCGGATGCCCCTCGACCGCCGCCTCGACCTCGTCAACTTCCTGCTCGCCGACGTGCGCGGCGGGCTCGGGCCCTATGTCGGCATCTTCCTGCTCGGCACCGGCCAGTGGGACCAGGCGCAGATCGGCCTGGTGCTCACCGTCAGCGGCCTGATCGGGATCTCGCTGCATGCGCCGATCGGCGCCTTCATCGACGCCACGCGCCACAAGCGGGCGCTGCTGGTCGGCGGCGTGTGGGCGCTGGCGGCAGGCGGGGTGGCGATCGCCCGGCTCCCCGCCATGCCGGTCGTCCTGGCGGCCGACATCGTCATGGCCGTCCTGGGCGCGGTGTTCGCGCCGACCGTGGCCGCGATCACGGTCGGGCTGGTGACCCGCGAGGCGCTGGCCGCCCGGCTCGGGCGCAACGCCGCCTGTGATCGGGCCGGCAACATCTTCGCCGCTGCCGCTGCCGGCCTCGCCGGCTGGGCCTTCTCGATCGTGGCCGTGTTCTACCTGGTCCCGTTGTTCGCCGTGCTGACCACCATGGCGGTGCTCGCCATCCCGGCCGGCGCGATCGACCACGACCGGGCGCGCGGGCTCGTGTCCGCCGAGCCGGCCGGCCATCCGCATGCCGCGAGCTGGCGCACCCTCCTGCGCCATCGGCCGTTCGTCGTGCTGGCGGGAAGCATGGCGCTGTTCCACTTCGCCAACGCGCCGATCCTGCTCCTGCTCGGCCAGCGGCTGGAGCTCGCCCATCCGGGCTCGGTGACGCTGCTCATGTCGGCGGCGATCATCACCGCCCAGCTGGCGTCGATTCCGGTTGCCCTGCTCGTGGGTGCACGGGCGGACCGCTGGGGTCGCAAGCCGCTGCTGCTCGCCGGGTTCGCGGCGCTGCCGCTGCGCGCACTCCTGTTCGCGCGGACCGACCACCCGGCCTGGGTGATCGCCGGCCAGATCCTCGACGGCATCAGCCTCGGCACGCTCGATGCATTGCTGGCGCTGGTCCTGGTCGACATCATGCGCGGCACCGGCCGCTACAACGCAGCGCGCGGCGTGGTCGGCACGGTCCAGGGCGTCGGCGGCTCGTCGAGCAACCTTGCGGCGGGGCTGCTGGTGGTGGGTGCCGGCTATTCTGCCGCCTTCCTGTTCCTGGCAGCGGTCGCGGCG
The DNA here is from genome assembly GCA_963720725.1 of uncultured Alphaproteobacteria bacterium. Lineage (GTDB taxonomy): Bacteria > Pseudomonadota > Alphaproteobacteria > Geminicoccales > Geminicoccaceae > Benzoatithermus. The sequence goes on along the minus strand of CAVRGN010000009.1, from coordinate 57,680 downwards.
GGCGCCACCTTGCTGGTCCTGCGCGCCCTGCCGGAGACGGCACCGGCCGGTCAGCCCGGCGGCTGGTCGAACAGCCAGTAGCTGGCCGGATTGTCGGGACGCACCAGCGACCAAGTGTAGAGATGCAGACCGAACAGCGGCGAGCCATAGGCGCCGCTGCCCGGCACGATGTGGAGCAGCACCTGCCGACCGGCCGCGGCGGCGCCGAACAGGGCGGCGGCGATCACGAGCCCGTAATGAAGGGGCGACGGGCCGAAGCGCATGTTGAGCAGCAGACCGCGGCCGAGGGCGATGAAGTCGATCCGCTGCAGGAGGCACAAGGGACAGGGCAGCTCGCCCAGGGCCGGCAGGAGGATCAGCGCTGCCCCAGCACCAGCGTGACCGCAAGTAGCCCAAACCATTGAATTCGCGAGCGAAATAGGCGGGTCTCATGACGGTCACCCCTGGAGCGCGATCGCCAGCGGATCGGCGATGTGGTGCATCAGCCAGCATGCCGAGAGGCCCAACGCCGGCGATGAAGGCGAGGATCGCCGGCGCCGCCGGCCGAACAGGGCCAGAAGAATGGCGATGACTTGGACGGCGACGACGCCGGCCTGCATGCGTTGCTCCCTACACGCGCAGCGGTATATCCGGGCATCGATGGCTGGTGCAGCGCGGCAGACCTGGGAAGGGCATGGATGCGAGGCTTCCTCTCGATTCTGTTCGGCGACGACACGGCACCGGCCGGGCAGGCCGGCGACCAAAACGATGCCCACGTCGCCGCGGCGGCGCTGATGGTCGAGGCGGCGCGCCTGGACGGCAGCTTCTCCGACGTCGAGCGGGACCGGATCCAGAAGCTGCTGATCGATCGGTTCGAGCTCACGCCCTGGCTGGCGACGGAGCTGCTCGCACGGGCGGAGCGCACGGCCACGGAGAGCGTCGCCTGGCAGGGCTTCACCCACGCGATCAAGGAGGGCCTCGCACCCGAGGAGCGGATCGGCGTGATCGAGATGCTGTGGGAGGTGGTCTACGCCGACGGCGAGCTCCACGATTACGAGGCCTCCCTGCTGCGCCGGGTCACTGGCCTGCTCTATGTCGGCGACCGCGAGAGCGGGGAAGCCCGGCTGCGGGTCATGGCCAAGCTCGGCCTACCTCGCTAGGCCGAAGCGTCGGTTCGCCTGCTAGGGGAAAGGCCTCTAGCTCGGCGACATCCGAAGATGGCGACGACTTGCCGCATCCGGTGGCCGCGACTGGAAAAGCCGCTGTCCGCCGGCCGGAAGACGCCGCAATCGCGCCGGTTGCGGCGAACCTGGAGCGGCTGTCGCCAGAACGACACGCTTCGCCGCATCCCGCTGCGGTAGGGCTGCGTATATCAGGTTCAGCAGGTGGCCTTGTCACCGCGAGCCACTCCAAGCTAGTTGACCTCGGTCGCGCCTCTATCGGAGAATTCAATCGTGCGGGCACATGCTGGCATCGCCTCGGCCGCCTTGACCGTGGAACGACGGCGGAGCCGGAGGCGCGGGCCGCGGCCTGTTTTGTGGATGTTGTGCCTGTCGCTGGTGGTCGTCCTGCTGTCTGCGGCCGGCCCCGCCGCCGCCAACCGGCGCGACGGCCTGTGGGGTCCCAACGGCGCGTGGCCGCTGATCCCGATCCACCTCCTGCTGCTGCCGGAGGGTCGGGTGCTGAGCTACGGCTCGAACCCCGACGGCACCCAGACCGGCCGCTTCTGGTACGATGTCTGGGACCCGGCGGGCGGCAATCCCGGCGCCGGGCACCTCACCTTGCGCAACACCACCTCGACCGACCTGTTCTGCAGTGCCCAGCTGGTGCTGCCCGGCAGCAGCGACGCGCTGCTGCTCGGCGGCGACAATTGGATCGCCGCGACCAACGCCACCAACAACCGCGGCAACAACAATTCGGTGATCTTCAACAACCAGCCGACGCCGAGCCTTCAGTCCGGCCGAAACATGAATCGGGCGCGATGGTACGCCACTGCGACCATCCTGCCCAATGGCGAGATCTACATCCAAGGCGGCAAGGACGGCACCGACCGGGCGGAGATCCGGGGTACCAACGGCAACTTCCGTCTCCTCGGCTTCGACAGCTCGGCGCTGACCTACTGGTACCCGCGCAACTTCGTGGCGCCGAGCGGGAAGGTGGTCGGCATCTCGAACCAGAGCATCTACTCGGTCGATACTTCCGGCTCCGGCAAGCTCACCATGCTCGGGAACACGGGCGCGGCGAGCCCCAGCGGGGTGACCACGACCGACGTGATGTACGATGTCGGCAAGATCCTGCGCACCGGTGGCGGCAGCCAGTCCTCGACCGGCTTTCGCGACGGCAAGAGGTCGGCGATCCTGATCGACATCAACGGCGCCACGCCCAAGGTCACCTCGACCGAATCCATGCCCTACGCCCTGCACTGGCACACGGGCACGGTGATCGCCGACGGGAGGGTCGTGGTGACCGGCGGCAGCCGCCAGGCCAACCAGCTCACGGGCGTCAACTACCAGGCGCTGATCTGGGACCCCAAGACCGGCAAGTGGACGGTAGGGGCCTCCGTGCCGGCGACCGCGGACCATGCCCGCCTCTACCACTCCAACGCACTGCTGCTGCCCGACGCCAGCATCCTGGTCGGCGGCGGCGGCGCACCGGGGCCGGTAGCCAACACCAACGCCCAGATCTACTACCCGCCCTACCTGTTCACGGCCTCGGGCCAGTTCGCGAACCGGCCGATGATCCTGCGCGCGCCGACGAGCCTTCGCCTCGGCCAGACCTTCGATCTGACGGTCGACCGCCCGCTGTCGGTGTCGCGGATCACCCTGATCAAGACCGGCTCGGTCACGCACGGCTTCAACCTGGAGGGTCGCTTCATGGACCTGAAGTTCCGGCGGGTCGGCAGCGCCCTCAAGGTCAGGGCGCCGGCCAGCGCCAACATCGCCACCCCCGGCCGCTACCTGCTGTTCGTGCTCGACGCCCAGGGCGTGCCCTCGTTCGGCCGCATCCTCTCCCTTTAGCCGCCGGGCCTGTTCCTAGACCGCCACCACCGGCGTTCCCAGCCGAGCCGGGTCCGGGCTGACGCCCAGGCCCGGCGCGGTCCCGGCCGCCAGCCGGCCGCCGACGCGGCGCGGGGCGTCCGGCGCGATGCTGCGGGTCACGTAGCTGTTGAAGTCGGTGGCCGAGAACCGGAACTCTTCGGGCGTGCTGTGGGCGAGGTGCGCGATCGCCGCGGTGACGATGTCGCCGCCCCAGCTGTCCTCGATGGTCATCGCCACGCCCATGGCGACGCAGAAATCCCGGATCTGCCGGGCCCGGGTCAGCCCGCCGACCTTGCCGATCTTGAGGTTGATCACGTCCATGGCCCCGTCGGCGAGGCCGCGCACCACCATCTCCAGCCCGTCCATGTTCTCGTCGAGCACGAACGGCTTGGCCGTGCGCCGGCGGATGGTCAGGCAGGCCTCGTAGCTGGCGCAAGGCTGCTCGATGTAGACGTCGACGTCGCGCACGGCGTCGCACACCCGTGCCGCCTCGTGCATGGTCCAGCCGGTGTTGGCGTCGGCCACCAGGATGTCGCCGGGCCGCAGCATGGCGGCGCAGGCGCGGATGCGGGCGATGTCGTCCTCCACCGCCCCGCCCACCTTGAGCTGGAACTTGCGGTAGCCCTCGTCCCGGTAGCCCGCCACCTTGGCCGCCATGGCGTCGGGCGCTTCCTGGGAGATGGCGCGGTAGAGCTCGACCGCCTCGCCGAAGCGGCCGCCCAGCAGCGTGCACACCGGCAGTCCGGCGGCCTTCCCCAGCAGGTCCCAGCAGGCCATGTCGAGCGCCGACTTGACGTAAGGATGGCCCTTGAGTGCTTGGTCCATGACCAGGTTCACGCGCCCGAGCTCGCGCGGGTCGAGGCCGATCAGCGCCGGGCCGATCTCGGCGATGCCGGTGCGGGCGCCCTCGGCGTAGGCGGGCAGGTAGGCCGGTCCCAGCGGGCAGACCTCGCCCCAGCCGGTGAGGCCCGCGTCGGTGTCCACGGCCACCACCGTCGAATCGAAGACCTCGACGAAGTTGCCGTTCGACCAGCTGTAGCGGCCCTCGCGCAGCGGCAGCTCGACCCGCCATGCCCTGATCCCGGTGATCCGCATCGCCTCGTTCTCCCCCACCCCGGACCGACCGCCGAACGCGCGACGCAACCGATGCCACGCCGGAGCCCGACATGCGACCGGTTTCGCCCGGTCGGCCCGGCATCGCCCGCAAGAGCCGGCTCGCGTCGCCGGTCCCGGTGCAGGCGGCGTCGTCGCGCCACGATTCGTTTGTCGTCCGGGTTGATTCGGCTTAGCTTCTCATGCTTCCGGCAGAGGTGCGCTCGATGGACCTCCAGGGACACACCAAGCTTGTCCGTCGCTGAACGGCAAGGAGCAGGCGGTGAGAAGCCGGCCTCCCGGGCCGCGTGGGATGGTGGCATCGACGCGGCGGTAGGCCGGCTCGGTCCGCATGGACCGGAAGCACTGTTCGAAACCGGGTGGAGCACCCGCAAGAACGGACGACGCAAGCAATGACAGGCAGACGCGTTCCCCTGACCGCCATGGTGCTGGCGCTCGGCATGCTGGCCGCCGCGGCCATCGCCGCACCGGACAAGTACGCACTGACGACCGCGAGCGGGGTCGCGTTCGCCGACTTCAGGGGATATGAGGGCTGGCAGGTCGTCTCCGTCGCCCAGACCGACCAGGTGCTCAAGGTGATCGTCGCCAACCCGGCGATGATCGACGCCTACCAGTCCGGCATTCCCGGCAACGGCCAGCCCTTCCCCGAGGGCGCCAAGATCGCCAAGCTGCAGTGGAACCCGAAGAAGAGCACCGAGGCGCCGTTCGACGTGAACGTGCCGGACAGCTTCGCCCAGGCGTTCTTCATGGAGAAGGACAGCCGGAGATTCCCGGACAGCGGCGGCTGGGGCTACGCCTTGTTCAACTATGCGAGCGCATCCGACACGTTCGCCGCCGATCCCAGCCCGGCGGACTGCGGGCACGCGTGCCACCTGGCCGTGCAGGCGAAGGACTACATCTTCCACCCCTACCAGAAGCGGTGAGCCGGGACCGGCGGCGGGCACGCCGGTCGGCGAAGGGGGAAAAGGGGCTCCAGCGCCCTCGCCCGGCTCCGCGACCCCTGTCGGGGCGCGCGGCGATCGAGTATCGATGGCCGACCGTAGGGCGCGGGCATCCGGGGGAGGCGAAGGCGATGCAGGTCGGTTGGCAGGGCGTGTTCCCGGCGCTGATGACGGAATTCCATGAGGACGGCCGCCTGGACCTGGCGAGCACCCAGCGCCACGCGCGCGCCTGCCTGGACGCCGGCTGCGACGGCCTGATCATGCTGGGCACCCTGGGCGAGAACAGCGCGCTCTCGCCCGAGGAGAAGGAGACCGTCCTGCGCGCCGCGGTCGAGGCCGCCGCGGGCGCCCCGGTGATCGCCGGCATCGCCGAGTACACGACCGAGCTCGCCATCGCCCAGGCCCGCCGCACCGAGCGTGCCGGCTGTGCCGGCATCATGGCGCTGCCCTGCATGGTCTACGAGCAGGACGAGCGCGAGGCCGTCCACCATTTCCGCACCCTGGCGGCGGGCACCGGCCTGCCGATCATGATCTACAACAACCCCCTGGCCTACAAGGTCGACCTCAAGCCCGAGGGCTTCCTGGGCCTCGCCGAGTCGGCCAACATCGTCGCGATCAAGGAATCCTCGCACGACAGCCGGCGCATGACCGACAGCTGGAACGTGCTGGGCGACCGCTTCCTCATGTTCTGCGGCGTCGACGACCTCGTGTTCGAGAACGTGCTCTGCGGTGCCGTGGGCTGGGTCTCCGGCCTGGTCAACAGCTTCCCCGCCGAGGGCGTGCGCCTGTTCGAGCTGACCCGAGCCGGCCGGATCGAGGAGGCGCGCGACCTCTATCGCTGGTTCATGCCGATGCTGCACCTCGACGTGCACAAGAAGCTGGTCCAGTACATCAAGCTCGCCAACCAGATGACCGGCATGGGTGCCGAATGGGTCCGCCCGCCGCGCCTGCCGCTCGTCGGCGAGGAGCGCGCAAAGGTCGAGGCCATCGTGCGCCGCGCGCTGGAGCGCCGGCCCGCCCTGGCCTGACGCCCGTGCCCATCCTCCTGGGTGCGATCGCCGACGACTTCACCGGCGCCACCGACCTCTGCAGCATGCTCGTGCGCAACGGCATGCGCACGGTCCAGCTGATCGGCGTGCCCGAGCCCGGCCTCGCCGTGCCCGAGGCCGACGCCGTCGTGGTGGCGCTGAAGTCCCGCACCGCCCCGGTCGCCGAGGCCGTCGCCGACTCCCTGGCGGCCCAGCGCTGGCTGGCGGGGCAGGGGGCCCGCCAATACCTGTTCAAATACTGCTCGACCTTCGACAGCACCGACGCAGGCAATATCGGCCCCGTCGCCGACGCGCTCCTCGACGCGCTGGACAGCGGTTTCACCATCGTCTGCCCCGCCTTCCCCGAGACCGGCCGCACCATCTTCAAGGGCCACCTGTTCGTCGGCGACCTGCTCCTCTCCGACACCCACATGCGCCACCACCCGCTGACGCCCATGACCGACGCCAGCCTGGTCCGCGTGATGGGCCGCCAGACCCGCCGCAAGGTCGGCCTCGTCACCTTCGACACCGTCCGCCGCGGCCCCGAGGCGATCCGTGCCCGCTACGCCGAGCTGCGCGCCGCCGGCATCGCTTATGCCGTCACCGACGTGGTCGAGGACGAGGACCTGCGCCGCCTCGGCACCGCCAGCGCCGACCTGGCGCTGATCACCGGCGGCTCCGGCATCGCCATGGGCCTGCCGGAGAACTTCCGGCACCAGGGCCTCCTCCCCGCCGGCCTCGCCGCCGACACGCTTCCCCCCGTCCACGGCTACGAGGCCGTGCTGGCCGGCTCCTGCTCCGCCGCGACCCTGGACCAGGTCGCCGCCATGGCCGCCCTGCGCCCCGCACTCCGCCTCGACCCGGCCGAGCTCGCCGCCGGCTGGGACCCCGCCACCGCCGTCGCCTGGGCCGCACCGCACCTCGCGGACGGCCCCGTCCTGATCTACGCCAGTGCCGCGCCCGAGGAGGTCCGCGCCACCCAGGACCGCCTCGGCCGCGAGCGCGCCGGCAGCCTGGTCGAGACGCGCACTCGCCGCCATCGCCCGCGGCCTCGTCGCCGCCGGCGTGCGCCGCCTCGTCGTCGCCGGCGGCGAGACCAGCGGTGCCGTCGTCCAGGCCCTGGGCGTCAAGGGCCTCGCCATCGGCCCCATGATCGACCCCGGTGTGCCCGCCACCGTCTCGATCGGCCGCGATCCGCCGCTGGCGCTGGCGCTGAAATCCGGCAATTTCGGCGGCCGCGACTTCCTCACCCGCGCCTTCGCGGTGATGCTGGGCGGGCGTGGCTGATCCAGGACTGCCCTCGAGCTTGCCGGACGGCCGCAAAGGGGCTAGGTGGATGACCATGATCCTGACCATGGTGACGTGATGGCTAACCGCGTGATCAAGGCGTCCGAGTTTAAGGCTACCTGCCTCAAGCTGATGGATGAGGTTGCCGCCACCGGCGACACCATCACCGTCACCAAGAACGGCCGTCCGGTCGCGGAGCTTCGGCCGGTCGAGCGTCCGAAGCGGGGCTTCTTCGGCCGCAACCGCGGCAAGATCGTGATCCACGGCGACCTGGACGACTACAAGATGGAATGGGAGATGCAGGACTGATCCTGCTCGCCACGCTGTTCGCCGAACCTGAACGCGAGGACTTCGCGCGAGCGCGACGGCGCCCAGGATGTCCGCGGTCAATCCCGTCGAGGCCGCGGTGCACGTGGACATGGGCGGCGACCCGTCCGCCGGCGACGCCTTCGACGACCTCGTCCGCGAGGCCGGCATCACCGTCGAGCCGGTGACGGTGGAGCAGGCCCACCTGGCGCGCCGCGCCTACCGCGCCTACGGCCGGGGCAGCGGCAGCCCGGCACGTCTCGACTTCGGTGACTGCTTCGCCTACGCCCTGGCCAAGGCGACGCGCGAGCCCATGCTGTTCAAGGGCGACGACGTCGTCCACACGGACATCGAACCCGCCATGTTGGCCCGAGCCTCCGTTGGAGTGCACCTAATTGCCGCAATAGAGGTCAAGATCCGTACATGGTGCTTGGCACGGAGCCCCTGGGGGTACCGAGCCCCCGGAACCTTCGAAAATGCAAACACACCTAAGCGGGGAAGCCTGTATGTCGATGCGAAAATCCATCAGGTTCGATTTGATTGATAACGCGAGGGATTCTCTTCAGCGTGGAGTAGAATTGTTGGCATGGGAAGAATTGCCGCAGTATCACTCAAGGCTGAAGCATGCAGTAGTTAGCACCGCACACGGAATAGAATTGCTTCTTAAGGAGCGACTTAGGAGGGTTAGTCCAGCCTTCGTATGGGAAAACGTAGATCGATATCCAAGACTTGATGCGAGAACAGTCGGGGTCGAAACTGCAATAGCTCGGCTCGACAACATCGCAGGTGTTAAACTAAGCGAGGAGGATAAATCAACGGTTCGATCTATCCGGGCGACACGAAATGCTATTGAGCATTTTGAATGGCATGCAACAGAGAAAGAAATCAAAACCATAATTGGCGCCGGACTGAGTTTTGCCATTTTCTTTGCTAAATCTCAGCTTCAGCTAGATCTATCTCAAGATTTTAAAAGAGATGATAGGTGGAGAATGTTGCTCAATGAATTATTGGAGTTCGCTGCTAGTCACAGCAAGCGTCTTGAAAGCGAGCTAGTATCCCGCGGCGTTGCAACAATATACTGTGATGAGTGCGGTGCCGATACCGTGCCTGTAGAGGGAGGAAGCTGTGAGCTCTGCGGTCACTGGCAGATGATTGACTAGTATTAGGCACGTTCGTGATGGGAAATGCGGCAGTGGGAGGACGACGTGGTCACGGTAATGACTGTCTGCGCTGCAAGACCAAGTCCCGTGTACGAATTCTTGAAGCTGGGCATAGCCTGATCTTGGCGCTAAGGCGTCGCTTTATTTTGGCTTGCTGCGAAAAGCCCTGTCACACTGAAATTGGATTAGGCCTGTCATGATGGTCGGTGATTGGCTGAGCACGGGTGCGTCACTGGTTGAGGCAATTGCTGTGTCCATAGCAAGTTTCGCAGCGTGGCGAGGGCTCAACGCATGGCGTTACGAAATGGTAAGTCGTCGGAGGGCCGAATTAGCTGAAGACACGTTGGCAATGTTCTATCAGGTGCGCGACCACTTGAGGTGGGTTCGGACGCCCGGCTCGCTAGGCGGCGAGGGTGAAACCCGTGTCGCAGAGACAGCGGAAGAAGACGATACAAAGCGAGAGCGCGATGCTTACTTTTGGCCAATCGAGCGCATCCATAGGGAGGCTGAGCTGTGGAGCCGCTTCGAGGCCGCAAGATATCGCTTCCACGCCGTTTTTGGCGGTGAGGCTGCACAGCCGTTCGACACACTGCGAACCGTCCGCATACGAATAGAAACCTCAGCCCGTTCCTTGATTCGAATCAGTGGGCATTGGCGATCAGGGCTTGAGCCTCGTGGTCATCGGGAGCGGAAGGACCGCTTGGAGGCAGACATCGGCTGGGGTGCTGACGAGGATGACAAAATAGCTGTTGAAGTTGATTCCGCTGTGAAAGCGATTGAGTGTACTTGCCGAGCGGCGATCATTGGAGGCGTCGTACGCCAATGGAATTTATTATTTCTAGGAAAGTTACGTAGCTAGCAGGCCAACTGCACTATATGGAGAAGGGGGTTCAGATAAACGTCACGACAAACTCATGCTGTGCTCCGGCTCTATCGCCACCCCATCGCCGCCCCCCTAGAACATCGTGTTGGGGTTGGCGGCTTCGGTCGGCACCCGCTGCAGCACGTCCCAATGCTCGACGATCTTCCCACCCTCGAAGCGGAAGATGTCCATGCCCGCCCAGTCCGCGTCGCCGGGCCATTCCTGGCGGGTGTGGAGGACGACGAAGTCGCCTTCGGCCAACGCCCGGACGATGTGGACGCGCTTGCCGGGATATTCCCGCGCCATCCGCTCGAAATAGGCGACGAACCCGTCCTTGCCGTCCGGCACGACGGGGTTGTGCTGGATGTAGCGGTCGCCGACGTAGCGCTCGACCGCCTCGGCCGGGCGGCACTGGTTGAACATCAGGTCGTAGAAGGCCATCGCCGTCTGCTTGTTCCGGCTGGTCTGGTCGCTCACGGCCGATCCTCGCCCTCTCTCCCGGCACCCGCACCTGCGGCGGGGTAACCGTACCAGGTCGCCTTAACGGGACTTGAACGCACCGGTCAGCCAGCGGCAGGGGTCACCTGACGCGGCTCGGCTGCCGCCGGGCTTCAGCCTCTCCCTTCGAGGGCGAGCACGCGCCGCTCCAGGGCGCTCAAGCGCTCGTCGTTCAGCCCCTGCGCGGCCAGGAGCTCGACGCGGGTTTCCCGGCCCAGCGCCGTGAGCAGCTCGTCTTTCAACCGTTCGGCCCTGCGCTCGATCTCGTGCCGCACCGCCTCCAGCATCAGCTTGACCAGGTCCAGATCGCCTTCGACCCGGCCCAGCCGCCGGTCGAGCTGCGCCAGCGCTAGGCCATGCTCGGCCTGAACCTCACCCAGGCGGTCGAGCTTGGCCTCGACCCGTTCCCAGGCGGCCTGCATCCGCTCGTCGCCGTTGCCGGACATCCCATGCTCCGTCCTTGGTCGTCGCCAGATTAGCCGGCTGGCCTCCTGGCTGCCAGCGCTGCGACGGGCGGGACATCCGCAGCGACGCCGGCTCGCATCTCCTCGGCGATCCGGCCTCCCCACGAACGGATGCTTGCATTGCGGAGGAAATTCCTATATATCGTCTCCATGCCCACCCGCCGGCCCACCCCGCGTCGCCCGCCTTTGACCGCCCCGCGCGGCCAGCTGCGCGCCGCCTACCGCCTCACCGCCGGCATGTCGCGCACCAACCTCGCCCGGGCCGAGAACGTCACCCCGGCCGAGATCGACCAGCTCCTCGCCCAGCCCGACTTCCAGGAACTGCTCGCCGCCCTGGCCGAGATGGAGGCCCTGCCGCCCGAGGAGCGCCTGCGCCAGCTCGAGCGGATGGCCTGGTGCGTGCTCGAGATGGCCGTGGGCACCGGCGACTGGCGGGCCGCCGCCTTCGTCGCCGACCAGATGCGCCGCGGCTGCCACCCCGCCCGCTCGCTGGCCCAGGCCGTCCTCGACGCCCAGGCCCGTGCCCTGGCCCAAAACCCCGGCAAGCCCGTCCGCCCGCGCCGCGCCCGCCCCTACGACGCCGTCGACGCCGCCCTCGGCCGCGCCGCCTCGGGCCTGCGCGCCATCCTCGGCCTGCGAGGAGGCGCTCACGCATCTGCCCGAGCCGAAGGCGGCCGAGCCGGTCGAGCCCGCCGCCGAGCCTGCTGCCGAGGCCCCGCCGCCCAGCCGGCCGCCAAACCCCGCCGCCCCAACCCGCTGACCGCCCGCCTGCGCGCCGGCACCGCGGCCGCCGCCGGCTTCCGCCGACGCCGAGCCGCGCCACCTGCTCCGCACCTGGGCGCAGGGCCCATAGCCCTGGCCCGCACGCGCCGCCGCGACTTACACGAACGGGTTCACGATCCGCAGGCCGGCGATCCTGCGCCCATCCTGCAGGTCCTCGCTGAGCAGCGTGTCGCAGCCCGCCTCGATGGCGGCGGCGACGATCAGCGCGTCGTAGAAGCCGAACCCGTGGTCGCGCGCGAGCCAGCGGGCCGCTTGGTGCGTGGCGACGGTCAGCGGGGCGGGCGGACCCAGGAGCGGGGCCAGGTCGTCCATGACCGCCTCGATCTCGGGCCAACTGCGCCGCAGCTTCCTGAGCAGCACGTTCGTGAGCTCGTTCAGCACCTGCACGCTGACGGTGCCGCCGCCGTCCAGCAGTTCCCGGGCGCGCTCGCCCTTCGGGTCGGCGGAGACCGCGTAGACCAGGATGTTGGTGTCGAAGAATGGCCTCAACGCAGGTTGGCGTCGTCGCGGTCGAAGCGGTAGCCGTCCGGCAGCGGCCAGCTACGCTCGCGGATGGCCGCCAGCGCCTGCTCGCGCCGCGCGTCCTTCGCGACCTCGATCCGCCGGCCGTCCGCGGCCACGATCTCCAGCTCGTCGCCGGGCCGCAGACCGAGCCGCTCCACCAGCTTCTTGGGGAGCCGCACCGCCAGGCTGTTGCCCCATTTCGCGACCTGCATGCGCCGCTCCGAAGATATCCAAGTTCAGATGGATATCATAGGCCGCGGTCGCCGGCACGGCAAGGCCATGGTGCCGGCGGCGTTTCCGCGCTCAGCGGAAACGCTCGGCCTCAAGTAGGCCAGAGGCCGATAGGCCCCTAGAATGCTAGAGCGTGTTCGCTCACGGCGAACACGCTCTAGTACTACAGCCGGGTTTCAAGGGAAGTTCGTCGTTGCCAGTGACATCGTCGGGCGCGTTGCTGGTGGCGGTCGTCGCCAGCGTGACCAGGCGAGCGCTGCCGTGATATCGTGCTCGGGCAGCCAGACGACGTGCCAGAGCAGGCGGCGGACCTCCGGGACGGTGAGCGGCAGCAGCTCGGCCGCCAAGTCGGGCGAGAGCTCTCCCCCCGACGGCGACCTTGCGGAGTGCGGCGAGGTAGGCGTGCGCCAGCATCGCCAGGGTGACGTGGCGGTGCCAGCCGGCCCAGGAGCGGACCTCGTACTGGTCCAGGCCGACCTCGCCCTTGGCGGCCTCGAAGCAGGCCTCGATCGTCCAGCGCGTGCCGGCGACCTGGACGAGGTCGGCGAGGGCGGTGCCGTCGGCGGCGTGGGTCAGGTAGAAGGCGAGCTCGTCGGGCTGGGCGATGCTGCGCCGGAGCAAGAGGCCCTTCTCCCAGCCGGGCGCCGCGTCGGCTGCCGTAGGGGAGATAGGCCCAGTCGTAGAGCCGCGGACCCTTGGCGCCATCGCCGGCGCTCAGGCGATGCCAGCTGCTCGCCGGCGATCTCGCTCACCCGGTCCTCGACGCGGGCGAAGCCCAGCCGCTGTGCTTTGGTCACCGCCAGCACGTAGCCGAGCCTCTGCTCCTGCAGCCAGCGGCGCAAGGCATGGTCGGCGCCATAGACGCTGTCGGCGGTGACCCAGGCGAAGGGCAGGCCGGCCGCGTGCGCCCGCTCGAGCATCGCCAGGCCGAGCTTGGGCTTGGTGGCGAACGCGACCTCTTCGGGGATGCCGGCCGCGGCGCGCCGCGCTCCGTCCGCCACCCAGCTGTCCGGCAGATAGAGGGCACGGTCGATCAAGCGTCCGGCCATAGCGGCTGGCATAGGCCAAAAACACCCCGATCTGGCAGTTCTCGATCCGCCCCGCCGTGCCGCTGTACTGCCGCTGCACCCCGGCGGACTTGCGCCCTTCTTGAGAAAGCCGGTCTCGTCCAGGATCAGCACGGCCCCGGCATCGCCCAGATGCTCGGCCACATAGGCCCGCAGATCGTCGCGGACGGCATCGGCGTCCCAGCGCACCCGGCTCAGGAACTCCTGCACCCCGTCCGGCGTCCGGTCGCCTGCCGCCTCCGCCAGCTGCCAGCCGTTCTTGCGCTCCACCGGCGCCAGCAACCCCTGGAGGTAGGCCGCCGCCCGCCGCCGCGGCTCGACCCGACCGAACCGCGGCCCCACCCGGCCCAGCAGGCCGCGAACTCCTCCGACCACGCCGCACCATCATCGTTCATCGCCATGGCTTCTCCTCCATGGCGACAACTCTACCACAGAAACCCGGCTGTAGTACTCGTTCAGGCCGCCTTCGCCAGCGCCTGCTCCAGGTCGGCGATGATGTCGTCGGCCGTCTCGATGCCGATCGACAGCCGGACCACGTCCGGCCCGGCGCCGGCGGCGAGCAGGCCTTCCTCGTCGAGCTGGCGGTGGGTGGTGGAGGCGGGGTGGATGATCAGCGAGCGCGTGTCGCCGATGTTGGCGACGTGGCTCAGCAGCTGGCAGTTGTCGACCAGCCGCACGCCCATCTCGTAGCCGCCCTTGACCCCGATGGTGAACACCGAGCCCAGGCCGCGCGGGCAGTACTTCTCCAGGAGCGGCGTGCGGTTCTGCGGCAGGCGCGGGTAGGAGACCCAGGCGACGTGCGGGTTGGCGGCGAGCCAGGCCGCCACCTTGTCGGCGTTGGCGACGTGGCGGTCCATGCGCAAAGGCAGGGTCTCGACGCCCTGGAGGATCAGGAAGGCGTTGAAGGGCGAGAGGGCCGGGCCCATGTCGCGCAGGCCGATCGCCTTGTTGCGGACGGTGAGCGCGAAGGTGCCGAAGGTCTCGAAGAAGCGCAGGCCATGATAGGCCGCGGTGGGCTCGGCCATCAGCGGGAACTTACCGTTGGCCCAGTCGAACCGGCCGCCCTCGACGATCACGCCGCCGACCGAGTTGCCCTGGCCGCCCAGATATTTGGTCATGGAGTGGACGACGATGTCGGCCCCCCACTTGAGCGGCTGGCAGAGGTAGGGGGTGGGCAGGGTGTTGTCGACGATCAGCGGCAGCCCGTGGGCGTGGGCGACGGCCGCGATCGCCTCGATGTCGGCCACGATGCCGTCGGGGTTGGAGGCGCTCTCGATGAACAGGGCGCGGGTCTGGGCGTCGATGCGGGCGGCGAAGTTCTGCGGGTCGCGCGGATCGACGAAGCGGGCCTCCCAGCCGAACTGCGGGAAGGTGTGGGTCATCTGCGCGATCGAGCCGCCATAGAGCTTGGAGCTGGCGACCACGTTGTTGCCGGGCTGGAGCAGGTTGAGGAAGGTCAGGAACTGGGCGGCGTGGCCCGAGGCGGTGCAGCAGGCGGCACTACCCCCTTCCAGGGCCGCCACGCGCGATTCCAGCACCGAGACCGTGGGGTTGGTCAGCCGGGTGTAGATGTTGCCGAACTTCTGCAGGTTGAACAGCGAGGCGGCATGGTCGACGTCGTCGAACACGTAGGAGGTGGTCTGGTAGATCGGGACCGCCCGCGCACCGGTGGTCGGATCGGGTTCGGCGCCGGCATGGATCGCCAGGGTCTCGAAGCCGTAGCTGTGCTCGCTCATCTCGCCGGTCCCGTCGCTCTCAGTGCCCGTTGGGCCGCCGCTCTAGCCCAAGGGTGCCGGCCGGTCCAGCGGACGCTCAGCCGCCGTGATGGGCGCGGCTGTCCGCGGGCGCCTGGTCGCGCTCGGTCATGCCGTAGGCGCGGACCACCTCGGCCACGCGCAGGCGGTAGTCACGGAACATCCGCCCGCGCCCGAGCGCCTGGGCGATCCGGTGCTCGCCGAGCTTGCGCCAGGCGGTGAGTGCTTCCTCGTCGCGCCAGAGCGAGAGGGAGAGGATCTTGCCGGGCTCGGTCAGGCTCTCGAACCGCTCGACCGAGATGAAGCCGTCGACGTCGGCCAGGTGCGGGCGCAGGGCGGCGGCCATATCGAAATACTGCCCGCGATGCTCGGGCCTGGGCCAGACCTCGAAGATGACCGCGATCACAGTAGACCGCCCTTCTTCTTCTTGAGCTGGACCGCCTGGCCGCGCTTGGCCGAGACGATGCCGCGATTGACGCCCAGCCAGCCGATCTCGCCGAACAGCCGACCATATTCGATCTTGGGGCAGCGATCCATGACCACCTCGGCCCCGGCGGCCTCGGCCCGGGCGGCCGCCGCCTCGTCGCGCACGCCCAGTTGCATCCACACCACGGGAATGCCCAGCCGCACCGCCTCGTCGGCCACCGCCCCGGCCTCGCTCGAGCGGCGGAAGATCGAGACCATGTCGGGCACCAGCGGCACGTTCGCGAGGTCGGGATGGACCCTCTCGCCGAGCATGGTCTCGCCGGCCGAGCGCGGGTTCACCGGCAGGATGCGGTAGCCTTTGCCCTGCAGGTACATCATGGCGAAGTAGGAGGGGCGCATCTCGGTGGTCGAGGCGCCGACCATGGCGATGGTCTTCACGCGCTCGAGGATGCGGCGGATCTTGCCGTCGTCGTAGACCAGGGGCTGGTCGGGCATGGGCTTTCCGGCGACGGCTGGAGGCGTTAGGCACCTGGATGTAGGCAGAGCCGAAGGAGACGCCAAGTGAGCCTCGACGCGCAGCAGACCGCGATCATCAAGGGCGTCTCGACCGCCTCGATCACCACGATCCTGCTCAAGAAGGGCCTGCGCAACGTCTGGATGCGCGGCCCGCGGGCCTTGGCAGACGGTCAGGAGCGCGTGGTCGGCCGCGCCTTCACCATGCGCTTCGTGCCCGCACGGGAGGATCTGGCGACGCCGGCCTCCTGGGCCTCGCCGCGCTCGACCCGGGCGGCGATCGAGGAGATGCCGCAAGGCTGTGTCGCCGTGGTCGACGCCCTGGGCGTCACCGACGCCGGCATCTTCGGCGACATCCTGTGCGGCCGGATGCGGCAGCGGCAGGTCGCGGCCCTGGTCACCGACGGCGCCTTGCGCGACCTTGCCGGCATCCGCGGCGTCGGCCTGCCGGTCTGGTGCGACGGCATCGCGGCACCGCCTTCGGTGGCCGGCCTCACCTTCGTCGGCTGGCAGGAGCCGATCGGCTGCGGCGGGGTCGCGGTGTTCCCCGACGACGTGATCGTGGCCGACCTGGACGGGGCGGTGGTGATCCCGGCGGCCCTGCTCGACGAGGTCCTGGCGGCAGGCCCGGAGCAGGAGCGCTACGAGGCCTGGGTGGTGGGCGAGGTCGAGCGCGGCGTGCCGCTGCCGGGCCTCTATCCGCCCGACGCCGCAACCAAGGCGCGCTACGAGGCCCTGCGCGCCAGCAGGTAGAGGGCGATCCCGGCCGCCACCGAGACGTTCAGGCTCTCCATGCGCGGGTCGATCTTGAGCCGGGCCAGATGGTCGCACTGCTCGGCCACCAGCCGGCGCAGGCCCTCGCCCTCGCTGCCGAGCACCAGGACGATGCGCGGCGGCAGGTCGAGCGTCTCCAGGGCGGCCGCTCCGGCGGCGTCCAGGCCGACGATCCAGTAGCCGCGCTCGCTTCAGCTCGGCCAGCGTCCGGCCGAGATTGACGACCTCGACCAGCGGCACGAGGTCCAGGGCACCGGAGGCTGCCTTGGCGCAGGCGCCGCCAAGGTCGGCGCTGCGGCGCTGTGGCAGGAGGACGCCCTCGACCGCGAGGGCCGCAGCCGTGCGCAGGATGGCGCCGAGGTTGCGGGGGTCGCTGACCTGATCCAGGGCCAGCACCAGCGAAGGCGCTTTCGGATCGCTGCCCAGCTCGTCCGGGCTGCGCTCGGGCAGCGGCCCGACCGCAGCGGCCAGACCCTGGTGCGGCGCATCGGCCGGCACGAGCTGCGCCAGCCGCTCCGGCGTCACCTTCTCGGGCGTGATCGCCCGGGCGCGCGCGGCCGGCTCGACCGCCGCCAGCGCTGCCTCGCTCGCCAGGACGCGGTAGCAGGGACGCTCCGGATTGGCGAGGGCGGCCGCGACGGCATGCTGGCCGTAGAACCAGATCCGGCCGGGCGGGCCGCGGTCGTCGCGGGTGCGGGCGGTGGCGCGCGACGGCTCGGCGTGGCCTCCGGGAGAGGATTTCGGACGACGTGGCAAGGGGCTGGGCGCTTCCGGGTGAATTGTTGACAAGGTTCGGGAAACGACCATATTCCGCCGGCGTTTTGCTCCGGAGCCTGGGCGCGGAGGGGTGGCCGAGCGGTCAATGGCAGCAGACTGTAAATCTGCCGACGTACGTCTACGTAGGTTCGAATCCTACCCCCTCCACCACCGGGCGCAAGCCGGACGAGACGCAAGCGACCGCGGGCGGGTGTAGCTCAATGGTAGAGCTCCAGCCTTCCAAGCTGGTGGTGAGGGTTCGATTCCCTTCACCCGCTCCACGGTCTTCCCGCCCGCCCCGCACCGTCGGCCCGCAACGCCAGGGCCACCCAGGAGCCGTCGATGGCCAAAGAGAAGTTTTCGCGGACGAAGCCGCACTGCAACATCGGGACGATCGGGCACGTCGATCACGGCAAGACGACGCTGACGGCGGCGATCACCAAGGTTCTGGCGGAGAGCGGCGGGGCCCATTTCACGGCCTACGACCAGATCGACAAGGCGCCGGAGGAGAAGGCGCGCGGGATCACGATCAACACCGCGCATGTCGAGTACGAGACCGGCAACCGGCATTATGCGCATGTCGATTGCCCGGGCCATGCCGACTATGTGAAGAACATGATCACCGGTGCGGCGCAGATGGACGGTGCCATCCTGGTGGTCTCGGCCGCCGACGGGCCGATGCCGCAGACGCGCGAGCACATCCTCCTGGCGCGCCAGGTGGGCGTGCCGGCGATCGTGGTGTTCTTGAACAAGGTCGACATGGTCGACGACGAGGAGCTGCTCGAGCTGGTGGAGCTCGAGGTGCGCGAGCTGCTCACCAAGTACGGGTTTCCCGGCGACGACATCCCGATCGTCAAGGGCAGCGGCCTGGCGGCGCTCGAGGGCCGCGACGAGGCGGTGGGCCGGGCCAAGGTGCTCGAGCTGATGGCGGCGGTGGACGCCTACATCCCGCAGCCGGAGCGGGCGGTGGACCTGCCGTTCCTGATGCCGATCGAGGACGTGTTCTCGATCTCGGGCCGCGGCACGGTGGTGACGGGCCGGGTCGAGCGCGGGATCGTCAAGGTGGGCGAGGAGGTCGAGATCGTGGGCATCAAGGCCACGGTCAAGACCACCTGCACCGGCGTGGAGATGTTCCGGAAGCTCTTGGACCAGGGCCAGGCGGGCGACAATGTCGGGATCCTCCTTCGCGGCACCAAGCGCGACGACGTGGAGCGCGGCCAGGTCTTGTGCAAGCCGGGCTCGATCACGCCGCACACCAAGTTCAAGGGCGAGGTCTACATCCTGACCAAGGAGGAGGGGGGCCGGCACACGCCGTTCTTCTCCAACTACCGGCCGCAGTTCTACTTCAGGACCACGGACGTGACCGGCTCGATCAAGCTGCCCGAGGGCACCGAGATGGTGATGCCGGGGGACAATGTGGCGATGGAGGTCGACCTGATCGCCCCCATCGCCATGGAAAAGGGCCTGCGCTTCGCCATCCGCGAAGGCGGCCGCACCGTCGGTGCCGGCGTCGTCGCCGACATCATCGCCTGACGGCGCTCGGGAGCACCCGGCGGAGGCTTGCGCCGCCGGGTGCTCTGCATTATGGACAGCCGTCCCGGCGGCGACCTTCGGCGCGCGGTAAAGCGGCGTGTCGTCGGGCTGAGGCCGGGCTTGGTTGTCTAGGAGTGTAGCTCAACTGGTAGAGCACCGGTCTCCAAAACCGGGGGTTGGGGGTTCGAGCCCCTCCACTCCTGCCAGCCGCCGGCGGGCGGTCCCGATCACCGGAATGCATACGGATCCATGATGGCGAAAGTTTCGCCTGCCCAATTCATCCGCGAGGTGCGGCAGGAGTTGGCCAAGGTCACTTGGCCGACGCGGAAGGAGACCGTGGCGACGACGCTCAGTGTGGTCGCGATGTCGGCGCTCGCCGCGTTGTTCTTTTTCGTGGTCGACCAGGTCATCGCCTTCGGCGTCCAGCTGATCCTGGGCATGGGGGCGTGATGTCGCAGGCGCGTTGGTTCATCATCCACGTCTATTCCGGCTTCGAGAAGAAGGTGAAGGATTCGATCAAGGAACAGGCGGAGCAGAAGGGCCTCACCCATCTGTTCGAGGAGATCCTGGTCCCGATGGAGGAAGTGGTCGAGGTCCGCCGCGGCAAGAAGGTGGCGGCCGAGCGCAAGTTCTTCCCCGGCTACGTCATGGTCCGCATGTTCCTCAACGACGAGACCTGGTCCCTGGTGCGCAACACGGCCAAGGTCACGGGCTTTCTCGGGCCAGGCGGCAAGCCGTCGCCGATCCCCGACCACGAGGCCGACCGGATCCGCAGCCAGATCGCCGAGGGCGTCGAGCACCCCAAGCCGACCGTGGCCTTCATCTCCGGCGACAATGTTCGGGTGAGCGACGGGCCGTTCGCCTCGTTCAGCGGCGTGGTCGAGGAGGTCGACGAGGCCAAGGGCCGGCTGAAGGTGTCGGTGTCCATCTTCGGCCGGGCGACGCCGGTCGAGCTGGAGTATTCGCAGGTCGAAAAGCTCTAGCACTCAGTTTCCACAGCGCGGGAGCGCCGTTCGCGGCGCGCATGGACCGCTAAGCCAACCAGGAGGTGCTCGCACCGATGGCGAAGAAGATCACCGGATACATCAAGCTGCAGGTGCCGGCCGGCAAAGCCAACCCGTCGCCGCCGATCGGGCCGGCGCTGGGCCAGCGCGGCTTGAACATCATGCAGTTCGTGAAGGAGTTCAACGCCGCCACGCAGGGCATGGAGCCCGGCATGCCGGTGCCGGTGGTGATCACGGCGTTTGCCGACCGCACCTTTTCCTTCGTCACCAAGACCCCTCCCGTGTCCTACTTCCTCAAGAAGGCGGCAGGCGTGGCCAAGGGCAGCTCCACCACTGGCCGCGGCTTTGCCGGCAGGGTGACCATGGAGCAGTGCCGCGAGATCGCGGAGGCCAAGATGAAGGACCTGAACGCCCACGATCTCGACGGGGCGGTGCAGATGATCGTCGGCTCCGCCCGCTCGATGGGCCTAGAGGTGGCGGAGTAGGGGCGATGGCAGGCAAGGGCAAGCGGCTGAACGCAGCCGAGGCGACGATCGACAGCGGCAAGCTGCATGCGTTGGCCGATGCCGTGGCGACGGTGAAGGCGAACGCGAAGGCGAAGTTCGACGAAACGGTCGAGATCGCGCTCGCGCTGGGCGTCGATCCACGTCACGCCGATCAGATGGTGCGCGGCACGGTCAACCTGCCGCATGGCACCGGCAAGACCTTGCGCGTGGGCGTGTTCGCCCGTGGCGACAAGGCCGAAGAGGCCAAGGCCGCGGGAGCCGACGTGGTCGGCGCCGAGGACCTGGCCGAGAAGGTTCAGGCCGGCCAGATCGATTTCGACCGCTGCATCGCCACGCCGGATATGATGCCGCTCGTCGGCCGGCTGGGCCGGGTGCTCGGCCCGCGGGGGCTGATGCCCAACCCGAAGCTCGGCACGGTCACGCCCAACGTCCGCGAGGCGGTCGAGGCGGCCAAGGGTGGCCAGGTGCAGTTCCGCGTCGAGAAGGCCGGCATCGTCCATGCCGGCGTCGGCAAGGCCAGCTTCGAGGCCGAGCATCTGGTGGCCAACGTCAAGGCGTTCGTCGATGCGATCGCCAAGGCCAAGCCTACCGGAGCCAAGGGCACCTACTTCAAGCGGGCGAGCATCGCCTCGACCATGGGACCCGGGGTCAAGGTCGACGTGCCGACGATGTTGAGCTGAGAAACGATCCGATCGGGCGAGATTGGCCCTTGCGCTCGCCGGCGGCACCGCTATGTTCCTTGGCTCCGAGGAAGTTGTTCGCGGTGCCATCCCGGTCTGACCTCAGCCCAGGGTGGCGTTTGTCGTGAGCGCTGCAATCTTTCAAGATCGCCACTCGGTCCAGGTATATCGGGTGCCGCCTCTGTCGCGGTGCCATCGGCTAGTGTTCGGAGAGTAGGGTGCTGCGCGCCGAAAAAGCTCAGGTGATCGACGAGTTGGGCGCCGTCTTCAACGAGACGGGCGTGGTCGTCGTGACCCATTACAAGGGCCTTACCGTGGCCGAGATCTCGGACCTCCGCGTCAAGATGCGGGCGGCGGGTGCCTCGTTCCGGGTCACAAAGAACAAGCTCGCGCAGCGGGCGATCGACGGTACGTCGTTCGCCGCCATGTCGTCGCTGTTCACCGGCCCGACCGCGATCGCCTTCTCCACGGATCCGGCGGCGGCGCCCAAGATCGTCTCCGAGTTCTCCAAGAAGAACGACAAGCTGCAGATCATCGGCGGCGGCCTCAGCGGCACGCTGCTCGATGCGGCAGCGGTGCGGGCGCTGGCGGAACTGCCTTCGCTCGACCAGTTGCGCGGCAAGCTGATTGGCCTGCTCAACGCCCCGGCCAGCCGGCTGGTCGGGCTCCTGCAGGCGCCCGGCGGCCAGGTTGCCCGGGCGCTAGCGGCGCGCGCGGAGCAGTTGGGCGACTGAGCGCCCTGTGAATGTGGCGGCGCTCGGAGCGACGGGCGCCTTGGTCAAGAGTTCGTTGCGGGAGTGGTTGTGATGGCGAATTTGGATCAGTTGGTCGAGGACCTGTCGGGCCTGACCGTCCTCGAGGCGGCTCAGCTGTCGAAGATGCTCGAGGAGAAGTGGGGCGTCTCGGCTGCGGCTCCGATGGCAGTTGCGGCGGCGCCGGGCGGCGGTGCTGCGGCTCCGGCCGAGGTGGCCGAGGAGCAGACCGAATTCGACGTGGTCCTGGCCGCCATCGGCGCGCAGAAGATCAACGTCATCAAGGAGGTCCGGGCGATCACCGGACTTGGGCTGAAGGAAGCCAAGGACCTGGTCGAGGCCGCCCCCAAGGCGGTCAAGGAGGCGGTCTCCAAGGACGATGCCGCCAAGATCAAGGCTCAGCTCGAGGCCGCCGGCGCCACCGTGGAGATCAAGTAGATCTCGATCGAACACGGCTCCGCCAAGGCTGCTGCCGGGCCCGCGATCACGGGCTCGGGTTCCGGCTATGGCGGCAGCTGCCGGGCTGCCTATCTTTGATCCTACGAGGCCGGATGCGCGCCGCGCAGCCCGGCTTTTCGTCGTGATCGCATCATCTGGACGTACCCGGACCACGCCTGCATCGCGTCCGGATCCAACCGAAGCGGATTAGCCATGTCCGATCTTACCACGGCAAAGAAACGGATTCGCAAGAGCTTCGGCCGCATCCCGGAAGTGACCGAGATGCCGAACCTCATCGAGGTTCAGCGGCAGTCGTACGACACCTTCCTGCAGATGCACACGCCGGCGCCCGAGCGCGATCTGGTCGGGCTCGAGGAGGTGTTCCGCTCGGTGTTTCCGGTGCGGGACTTCGCCGACCGCGCCGCCCTCGATTTCGTCAAGTACGAGCTCGAGGAGCCCAAGTACGACGTCGAGGAGTGCCATCAGCGTGGCATGACCTATGCGGCACCCCTGCGCGTCACCTTGCGCCTCATCGTCTGGGACGTGGACGAGGAGACGGGCTCCAAGAGCGTGCGCGACATCAAGGAGCAGGACGTCTACATGGGCGACATGCCGCTCATGACGGACAACGGCACCTTCGTCGTCAACGGCACCGAGCGCGTCATCGTCTCGCAGATGCACCGCAGCCCCGGCGTGTTCTTCGACCACGACCGCGGCAAGACCCACAGCTCCGGCAAGTTCCTCTACTCGGCGCGGATCATTCCCTATCGCGGCTCCTGGCTCGACTTCGAGTTCGATGCCAAGGACATCGCGCACGTCCGCATCGACCGCCGCCGCAAGCTGCCGGTGACCACGCTGCTCCTGGCGCTCGGCCTCGACCAGGAGACGATTCTCAACACCTTCTACAGCGAGGTGTTGTTCGCCCGCGCCGGTCAGGGCTGGCGCACCGCGTTCCGGCCCGACCGGCTGCGCGGCCAGAAGCTGACGGCCGACCTCGTCGACGCCGCCACCGGCCAGACCCTGGCCGAGGCCGGCACCAAGATGACCCCGCGCCTGCTCAAGAAGATCGAGGAGCAGGGCATGCAGGAGGTCTACCACTCCGCCGAGGAGCTTGTGGGTCGCTATCTCAGTCGCGACCTGATCAACGAGGAGAGCGGGCTCGTCCTGGCCGAGGCCGGCGACGAGCTGAGCGGCGAGACCATGCGCAAGCTGGCGGAAGCCGGGATCGAGACCATTCCGGTGCTCGATATCGACCATCTGACGGTCGGGCCCTACATCCGCAACACCCTGTTCCTGGACAAGTGCCAGAACCGCGAGGAGGCGCTGCTCGAGATCTACCGCGTGCTGCGCCCGGGCGAGCCGCCGACGCTGGACACCGCCGAGGCGCTGTTCTCCAGCCTGATCTTCGATTCCGAGCGCTACGATCTCTCGCCCGTCGGCCGGGTGAAGATGAACATGCGGCTCGGCCTGGAAAGCGAGGACACCTTGCGGGTCCTGCGCACCGAGGACGTGGTCGCGGTCGTCAGGATGCTGGTGGAGATTAAGGACGGTCGCGGTGAGATCGACGACATCGACCATCTCGGCAACCGGCGCGTGCGGTCGGTCGGCGAGCTGATGGAAAATCAGTTCCGCGTCGGCCTGCTCCGCATGGAGCGCGCGGTGCGCGAGCGGATGAGCTCGGTCGAGATCGACGCGGCGATGCCGCACGACCTGATCAACGCCAAGCCGGTGGCGGCGGCGGTGCGCGAGTTCTTCGGCAGCTCGCAGCTGTCGCAGTTCATGGACCAGACCAACCCGCTGTCGGAGATCACCCACAAGCGACGTCTGTCGGCGCTGGGCCCGGGTGGTCTCACCCGCGAACGGGCGGGGTTCGAGGTCCGTGACGTCCACCCCACCCACTATGGCCGGATCTGCCCGATCGAGACGCCCGAAGGTCCGAACATCGGCCTGATCAACAGCCTCGCGACCTACGCCCGGATCAACAAGTACGGCTTCATCGAGAGCCCCTACCGCCGGGTGGTGGACGGCAAGGTGACCGACGAGGTGGTCTATCTCTCGGCGATGGAGGAGGGGCGCTACACCATCGCCCAGGCCAACTCCGAGCTGAATCCCGACCGCAGCTTCGCGGGCGAGCTGGTCAGCTGCCGCGAGAGCGGCGAGTTCGTGCTGGCCAAGCCCGACCAGATCACCATGATCGACGTCTCGCCCAAGCAGCTGGTCTCGGTCGCGGCCGCCCTGATCCCCTTCCTCGAGAACGACGACGCCAATCGGGCGCTGATGGGCTCGAACATGCAGCGCCAGGCGGTGCCGCTGCTCCAGGCGGCCGCACCCTTCGTCGGCACCGGCATGGAGGGCGTGGTCGCCCGCGACAGCGGAGCCGCGATCGCGGCCAGGCGCGCCGGCATCGTCGACCAGATCGACGGCTCGCGCATCGTGGTGCGGGTGACCGACGACACGTCGCGTGCCGATCGCGTGGTCGACATCTACCGGCTGAAGAAGTTCCAGCGCTCGAATCAGAACACCTGCATCAACCAGCGCCCGCTGGTGAAGGTGGGCGACAAGGTGCGCGCCGGCGATATCATCGCCGACGGGCCGTCGACGCAGCTGGGCGACTTGGCTTTGGGTCGGAACGCGCTGGTCGCGTTCATGCCCTGGAACGGCTACAACTTCGAGGATTCGATCCTCATCTCCGAGCGTATCGTCCGCGACGACGTATTCACCTCCATCCACATCGACGAGTTCGAGGTGATGGCGCGCGACACCAAGCTCGGGCCGGAGGCGATCACCCGCGACATCCCGAACGTCAGCGAGGAATCGCTGCGCAATCTGGACGAGGCGGGCATCGTCTACATCGGCGCCGAGGTGAAGGCGGGTGACATCCTGGTCGGCAAGGTCACGCCCAAGGGCGAGACGCCGATGACCCCGGAGGAGAAGCTGCTGCGCGCGATCTTCGGCGAGAAGGCCGCGGACGTGCGCGACACCTCGCTCAAGGTGCCGCCGGGCGTGCAGGGTACCGTGGTCGAGGTCCGCGTCTTCAACCGGCGCGGGGTCGAGAAGGACGAGCGTGCCATCGCGATCGAGCGGGCCGAGATCGAGCGTCTGGCCAAGGACCGCGACGACGAGAAGGCCATTCTCGAGCGCAACATCTACAATCGTCTCCACGAGGTGTTGGACGGCCAGGTGGCGACCACCGGGCCGCGAGGGCTGAAGGTCGGCTCGCCGCTGACCGCGGAGACGCTGGACGGGCTGCAGCGCCGTCTGCTGTGGGAGATCGGCATCGAGGATGCCGATCGGATGAACGAGATCCAGGGCCTCAAGCGCC
This sequence comes from uncultured Alphaproteobacteria bacterium, assembly GCA_963720725.1. Lineage (GTDB taxonomy): Bacteria > Pseudomonadota > Alphaproteobacteria > Geminicoccales > Geminicoccaceae > Benzoatithermus. The sequence continues at coordinate 31,961 of CAVRGN010000009.1, read as the reverse complement.
AGCTCGAGGACGGCTACAAGCTGCTGACCGACCGGTTCGAGAACAAGGTCGAGAAGCTGCAGCGCGGCGACGAGCTTCCGCCCGGCGTGCTCAAGATGGTCAAGGTGTTCGTGGCGGTGAAGCGCAAGCTGCAGCCGGGCGACAAGATGGCCGGACGGCACGGCAACAAGGGGGTGATCTCGCGCATCGCGCCGATCGAGGACATGCCCCACCTCGAGGACGGCACCCATGTCGACCTCGTGCTCAATCCGCTCGGCGTGCCGTCGCGGATGAACGTCGGCCAGATCCTGGAGACTCATCTGGGCTGGGCCTGCGCCAATCTCGGCCAGCAGATCGGCCAGTTGGTCGACCAGTGGCAGGACGGCGTCGGGCGCAAGCTGCTCGAGGACCGGCTGGAGCATGTCTACGGCGCGGAGACCGGCGAGGAGATCCGTGGCTACAGCGACAGCGAGCTGCTGGAGCTGGGCAACAATCTCCGCCCCGGCGTGCCGATCGCGACGCCGGTGTTCGACGGCGCGCACGAGGCCGACATCGTGCGGATGCTGGAGGAGGCCGGGTGCGCGTCCTCGGGGCAGGTCACCCTGACCGACGGGCGCACCGGCGAGCCGTTCGATCGCCAGGTCACCGTGGGCTACATCTACATGCTCAAACTCGGGCATCTGGTCGACGACAAGATCCACGCCCGCTCGGTCGGCCCCTACAGCCTGGTCACCCAGCAGCCGCTGGGCGGCAAGGCTCAGTTCGGCGGCCAGCGCTTCGGCGAGATGGAGTGCTGGGCGCTCCAGGCCTACGGCGCCTCCTACTCGCTGCAGGAGATGCTGACGGTGAAGTCCGACGACGTGTCGGGCCGCACCAAGATCTACGAGGCGATCGTGCGCGGCGAGGACACGTTCGAGGCCGGGATCCCCGAGAGCTTCAACGTGCTCGTCAAGGAGCTGCAGGCGCTGGCGCTCGACGTCGAGCTCCAGCAGGAGATGGCCGGCGAGTGATCGCAACCATCTTGGTCTGCACTATCGACAACGGGTGCTCCGCACCCAAGGACCTGGTCGCGCGTGCCGGCGCGGCCGGGTCCGAACACCCCTTTCGGCGGTGAGCGAGAGCAGGGTCCGATGAACGATCTTATGTACCTGTTCGGCCAGCCTGCGGCGGGCCAGAAGTTCGACCAGATCCGCATCTCGATCGCGAGCCCGGACGAGATCCGCGAATGGTCCTACGGCGAGGTCAGGAAGCCCGAGACCATCAACTACCGGACGTTCAAGCCGGAGCGCGACGGGCTGTTCTGTGCCAAGATCTTCGGTCCGATCAAGGACTACGAATGCTTGTGCGGCAAGTACAAGCGCATGAAGTACAAGGGCATCGTCTGCGAGAAGTGCGGCGTCGAGGTGATCCAGTCCAAGGTCCGGCGCGAGCGCATGGGCCATATCGAGCTGGCCTCGCCGGTGGCGCACATCTGGTTCTTGAAGTCGGTGCCGACCCGGATCGGCGTGTTGCTCGACATGACGCTGCGCGACCTCGAGCGCGTGCTCTACTTCGACAACTGGGTCGTGGTCGAGCCGGGCTTGACGACGCTCAAGCCCAATGAACTTCTGACCGAAGAGCAGGTGATCCGCTACCGCGAGGAGTTCGGCGACGACTCCTTCACCTGCGGCATCGGTGCCGAGGCCGTGCGCGACATGCTCAAGAAGCTCGACCTGCCGGTCGAGCGCGAGACCATGCGCGCCGAACTGCTCGAGACCAGCTCCGAGGCCAAGCGCAAGAAGCTGGTCAAGCGGCTGAAGATGGTCGAGACCTTCCTGGAATCGGGCAACAAGCCCGAGTGGATGGTGCTCGAGGTGGTACCGGTGATCCCGCCCGAGCTGCGCCCGCTGGTGCCGCTCGACGGCGGCCGGTTCGCCACCTCGGACCTCAACGACCTCTACCGCCGGGTCATCAACCGCAACAACCGCCTCAAGCGCCTGATCGAGCTCAAGGCGCCGGACATCATCGTCCGCAACGAGAAGCGGATGCTGCAGGAGGCCGTCGACGCGCTGTTCGACAATGGCCGCCGCGGCCGCGTCATCACGGGCGCCAACAAGCGGCCGCTGAAGTCGCTCTCCGACATGCTCAAGGGCAAGCAGGGCAGGTTCCGCCAGAACCTGCTGGGCAAGCGCGTCGACTATTCCGGCCGCTCGGTGATCGTGGTCGGCCCGGAGCTCAAGCTGCACCAGTGCGGCCTGCCCAAGAAGATGGCGCTCGAGCTGTTCAAGCCCTTCGTCTATGCCAAGCTCGAGCTCTACGGCAAGGCGCAGACCATCAAGGCCGCCAAGCGGATGGTCGAGAAGGAGCGGCCCGAGGTCTGGGACATCCTGGAGCAGGTGATCCGCGAGCACCCGGTGCTCCTGAACCGGGCGCCGACGCTGCACCGCCTCGGCATCCAGGCGTTCGAGCCGGTCCTGATCGAGGGCAAGGCGATCCAGCTGCATCCGCTGGTCTGCACCGCCTTCAACGCCGACTTCGACGGCGACCAGATGGCGGTTCACGTGCCCTTGTCGCTCGAAGCGCAGCTCGAGGCGCGCGTGCTGATGATGTCGACCAACAACATCCTCAGCCCGGCCAACGGCAAGCCGATCATCGTGCCGACCCAGGACATCGTGCTCGGCCTCTATTATCTGAGCCTGATCGCCGACGACGAGCCCGGCCAGGGCATGGTGTTCGGCGATGTCGCCGAGGTCCAGCAGGCGCTCACCGCCGGCGTGGTGTCGCTGCACGCCAAGGTGAAGTGCCGCATCGTCAAGATGCACGCCGACGGCGAGCTGAAGCCGCAGGTGGTCGAGACCACGCCCGGCCGGCTCCTGCTCTACGAGATCCTGCCGCACCACGTGAACGTCACCTTCCAGGGCCTGATCAACCGGACCCTGACCAAGAAGGAGATCAGCCAGGTCATCGACGAGGTCTATCGCCATTGCGGCCAGAAGGAGACGGTGATCTTCGCCGACCGCCTGATGACCCTCGGCTTCAGCCACGCCTGCAAGGCCGGCATCTCGTTCGGCAAGGACGACATGATCATCCCGGCCGGCAAGTGGGGCCATGTCCACGGCACCCAGGACCTGGTCAAGCAGTACGAGCAGCAGTACGCCGACGGCCTGATCACCAAGGGCGAGAAGTACAACAAGGTCGTCGACGCCTGGCAGCAGTGCTCGGACAAGGTCGCCGAGGAGATGATGCAGGCCATCCAGGCCGTGCAGCTGACCAAGCGCGAGGATGGCCGCTACCGGCAGCCCAACGCGATCTGGATGATGGCGCATTCGGGCGCTCGTGGCTCGGCGGCGCAGATCAAGCAGCTCGCCGGCATGCGCGGCCTGATGGCCAAGCCGTCGGGCGAGATCATCGAGAACCCGATCATCTCGAACTTCAAGGAAGGGCTCACCGTGCTCGAGTACTTCAACTCGACGCACGGTGCTCGCAAGGGCCTTGCCGACACCGCGTTGAAGACCGCGAACTCGGGCTATCTCACCCGGCGTCTGGTCGACGTGGCGCAGGACTGCATCATCATCGACGAGGATTGCGGTAGCGAACGGTCGATCACCATTTCGACCTCGGGCGGCAACGAGGATCTTGGCGAGCGCATCCTGGGCCGGACCGTGGCCGAGGACATCGTCCATCCGCGCACCGGCGAGGTGCTGGCGCCGCGCAACACGCTGCTCGACGAGGAGACCTGCAAGCACATCGACCAGTCGGGTGTGGACAGTGTGCATGTCCGCTCGGTGCTGACCTGCGACTGCAAGATCGGCGTGTGCGGCCGCTGCTACGGCCGCGATCTCGCGCGCGGCACCACGGTCAACATCGGCGAGGCGGTGGGCGTCATCGCCGCCCAGTCGATCGGCGAGCCGGGCACGCAGCTGACCATGCGCACCTTCCACATCGGCGGCGCGGCGCAGGCCTCGGCGGAGCAGGCGGCGATCGAGAGCCCTTGCGTCGGGGTCATGCGGCTGGTCAATCCGAGGCTGGTGCGCGACAGCCTGGAGCGTCAGGTCATTCTCGGCCGCAACACCGAGGTCGTGGTCTATGACGAGGTCGGGCGCGAGAAGTTGCGCCAGAAGTTGCCCAACGGCACCCGGCTGCGGGTCGACCCGGACGCCATGGTCGACAAGGGCCAGGTGCTGGCGGAGTGGGATCCGCACACCCTGCCGGTGCTCACCGAAGCTTCCGGCTCGATCGTGTTCCAGGACCTGATCGACGGCACCTCGTTCCGCGAGGTGGTGGACGAGGCGACGGGCAAGACCAGCAAGGAGGTGATCGACTGGCGCCAGAACGCCCGTTCGGGCAATCTGCGGCCTTCGATCGTCCTGCAGGACGAGAACGGCAACCCGATCACGCTGCCCTCGGGCAGCGAGGCCCGCTACTACCTGCCGGTCGGCGCCATCATGTCGGTGGAGAACGGCCTGAAGGTCCATGCCGGCGACGTGCTCGCACGTCTCCCGCGCGAGGCCAGCAAGACGCGCGACATCACCGGCGGCCTGCCGCGGGTGGCCGAGCTGTTCGAGGCTCGCCGACCCAAGGATCCGGCGATCATCGCCGAGTTGGAGGGGCGGATCGAGTTCGGCAAGGACTACAAGAACAAGCGGCGCCTGCGCATCCTGCCGGCGGACGAGGATCTCGAGCCGGTCGAGTACCTGATCCCCAAGGGCCGGCACGTGGTGGTGCAGGAGACCGACGTGGTCAAGCCGGGCGACCTGATCGTCGACGGCAACCCGGTGCCGCACGATCTGCTGCGGGTCCTGGGCATCGAGGCGCTGGCCCAGTTCCTGGTGAACGAGATCCAGGAGGTCTACAAACTGCAGGGCGTGAAGATCAACGACAAGCACATCGAGGTGATCGTTCGCCAGATGCTGCAGAAGATCGAGATCGTCGATCCGGGCGACACCACCTTCCTGGTCGGCGAGCAGGTCGACCGGCTGGAGTTCGATCAGATCAACGATCGGATGATCGCCGAGGATCGCCGGCCCGCGACCTGCCATCCGGTGCTCCAGGGCATCACCAAGGCCAGCCTCCAGACGCAGTCGTTCATCTCGGCGGCGTCGTTCCAGGAGACCACGCGCGTGCTGACCGACGCCGCCTTCGCCGGCAAGGTCGACAAGCTGCAGGGTCTCAAGGAGAACGTCATCGTCGGCCGGTTGATCCCGGCGGGCACCGGTGGCGTGCTGCAGCGCTTCAAGAAGGTGGCCGCCACCGACGACTCGTTCGCGGCGCCACCGCCGGAGCTGCCGGGCGACATGCCGCTGCGCCTGCCCGAGATGAGCGGGCTGCCTTCGGAATAGGGCGCTATTGAACCGGCCGCAGGCGGGGGCCACCTCTCCGCCTGCGGCATTTCCCCCGGAACTGCTTGACGATGCAGGTGCCGGCGGGTAGAAGCCGCTTCGCTTTACTCTCGATGCTGGTGGTGACCCTCGCGGATCAGACACAGCATCGGCTTTACGGCGACAGGAGATGGAGCGCGAGCAACCGCGGTTTGGCGGGTCGCGCCCTTTTGCGTCGAGATGGCGCTCTCGGTTCTCCCGGGAGCGCCGGCAGTTACGGGATGTTGTGCGGATGCCGACGATCAACCAGCTGGTGGCCCAGGGCCGCTCCCCCAAGCCGACCCGGAACAAGGTTCCGGCATTGGAAGAGTGCCCGCAGAAGCGCGGTGTCTGCACCCGCGTCTACACCACGACGCCGAAGAAGCCGAATTCGGCGCTGCGCAAGGTCGCGCGCGTCCGGCTGACCAACGGCTTCGAGGTGACCAGCTACATCCCCGGCGAGGGCCACAATCTGCAGGAGCACTCCGTGGTCCTGATCCGTGGTGGCCGCGTCAAGGATCTCCCCGGCGTCCGTTACCACATCGTTCGCGGCAAGCTCGACACCCAGGGGATCGCCAAGCGGCGCCAGGGTCGGTCGAAGTACGGCGCGAAGCGCCCGAAGTAGAATAGGAGAGCTTGAGCGATGCGTCGCCGCGCTGCGGAAAAGCGTGAGGTACTGCCGGACCCGAAGTTCGGCGATATCGTGGTCACGAAGTTCGTCAACTCGCTGATGTACGACGGCAAGAAGTCGGTCGCGGAGCACACGCTCTACGCTGCGTTCGACCGGATGAAGGCCCGTACCGGCAAGGACCCCGTGGGCATGTTCCACGAGGCCCTGGACAATGTGAAGCCCTCGCTCGAGGTGCGCTCGCGGCGCGTCGGCGGTGCGACCTATCAGGTCCCGGTCGAGGTTCGCCCGGAGCGCCGACAGGCGCTGGCTATCCGCTGGATCATCCAGATCGCGCAGAAGCGCTCGGAGAAGACCATGACCGAGCGCCTGGCGGGCGAGCTCCTGGATGCCGCCAACGGCCGCGGTGCTGCCTTCAAGAAGCGCGAGGACACGCTGCGGATGGCCGAGGCCAATCGCGCGTTCTCGCACTACCGCTGGTGACCTCGAGACCTGTGTCGGTGACCAATCATGCCGCGTGAAATTCCGATCGAGCGTTACCGTAATATCGGCATCATGGCCCACATCGATGCCGGCAAGACGACCACGACCGAGCGGATTCTCTACTACACCGGAAAGTCGTACAAGATCGGCGAGGTGCACGAGGGCACCGCGACGATGGACTGGATGGAGCAGGAGCAGGAGCGCGGCATCACCATTACCTCGGCCGCGACGACCACCTTCTGGAACGAGCACCGCATCAATATCATCGACACTCCCGGCCACGTCGACTTCACCATCGAGGTCGAGCGGTCGCTGCGGGTGCTCGACGGTGCCGTGGCGGTGTTCGACGGCGTCGCCGGTGTGGAGCCGCAGTCGGAGACCGTGTGGCGCCAGGCGGACAAGTACCGCGTGCCCCGGATCTGCTTCTGCAACAAGATGGACCGCACCGGCGCGAGCTTCGACCGCTGCGTGTCGATGATCAAAGACCGTCTCGGCGCCAACGCGGTGGTCGTGAATTTCCCGATCGGCCTCGAGAGCGACTTTCGAGGTGTGGTCGACGTCATTCGCAACCAAGCCATCGTCTGGCACGAAGAGACGCTTGGGGCGAAGTTCTCCTACGAGGCCATCCCTGCCGACCTCGCCGATCAGGCCGCGGAGTACCGCCAGGCCCTGATCGAAGCCGCGGTCGAGATGGATGACGCCGCGATGGAAGCGTACCTCGAGGGCAATGAGCCCGACGAGGCCACGATCGTCGCCTGTCTGCGCAAGGGCACGGTGAGCGGCAAGCTGGTGCCGGTGATCTGCGGCTCGGCGTTCAAGAACAAGGGCGTGCAGCCTTTGCTCGACGCGGTCGTGGATTTCCTGCCCTCGCCGCTGGAGGTGCCGCCGACCGAAGGCCTGGTGCCCGGCACCGACGAGACGGTCGAGCGCCGGCCCGACGACAAGGAGCCGATGGCGGGGCTGGCCTTCAAGATCATGAACGACCCGTTCGTGGGCTCGCTCACCTTCGTGCGCATCTACTCCGGCAAGATCGAGAGTGGCTCCTACCTGCAGAACACGGTCAAGGACCAGCGCGAGCGCATCGGCCGCATCCTCCTCATGCACGCGAACAATCGCGAGGAGATCAAGGAGGCCTTTTCCGGCGACATCGTGGCCCTGGTCGGTCTGAAGGGCACGACCACCGGCGACACGCTGAGCGACGCCGCCAAGCCGGTCGTGCTCGAGCGGATGGAGTTCCCCGAGCCGGTGATCGAGGTCGCGGTCGAGCCGCGCTCGAAGGCGGACCAGGAGAAGATGGGCATCGCGCTGTCGCGTCTTGCCGCCGAGGATCCTTCGTTCCGCGTGGGCAGCGATCCCGAATCCGGCCAGACGGTGATCAAGGGGATGGGCGAGCTCCACCTCGAGATCATCGTCGACCGCATGAAGCGCGAGTTCAAGGTCGAGGCCAATGTCGGCGCGCCGCAGGTGGCCTACCGCGAGACCATCACCCGCGAAGCCCAGATCGACTACACCCACAAGAAGCAGAGCGGCGGCTCGGGCCAGTTCGCGCGCGTCAAGCTGGTGTTCGTGCCGGGCGAGAAGGGCTCGGGCTTCCTGTTCGAGAGCAAGGTGGTCGGCGGCACGGTGCCCAAGGAGTACATCCCGGGCGTCGAGAAGGGCCTGAACTCGGCCATCCAGAACGGCATCATCGCGGGCTTCCCGATGGTCGATCTCGTGGCCCGGCTGGTCGACGGCGCCTATCACGAGGTCGACAGCTCGGCGCTGGCGTTCGAGATCGCCTCGCGCGCCGCCTTCAAGGAAGGCATCGCCAAGGCCGGGCCGCAACTGCTCGAGCCGGTGATGCGGGTCGAGGTGGTGACGCCCGAAGACTATATGGGCGACATCATCGGCGACCTGAACAGCCGGCGCGGTCAGATCACGGGCATGGAGCCGCGCGGCAACGGCCAGGTGATCAACGCCGTCGTGCCGCTGGCCACGATGTTCGGCTACGTCAACACGCTGCGCTCGCTCAGTCAGGGCCGGGCGCAGTTCACCATGCACTTCGACCACTACGAACCCGTGCCGCAGATGGTCGCTGAGGAAATCCGGGCGAAGTACGCCTGAGCCGGCATGCCCTGAAGGGACGATCGGAGCTAGGAAGATGGCCAAAGAGAAGTTTTCGCGGACGAAGCCGCACTGCAACATCGGGACGATCGGGCACGTCGATCACGGCAAGACGACGCTGACGGCGGCGATCACCAAGGTTCTGGCGGAGAGCGGCGGGGCCCATTTCACGGCCTACGACCAGATCGACAAGGCGCCGGAGGAGAAGGCGCGCGGGATCACGATCAACACCGCGCATGTCGAGTACGAGACCGGCAACCGGCACTATGCGCATGTCGATTGCCCGGGCCATGCCGACTATGTGAAGAACATGATCACCGGTGCGGCGCAGATGGACGGTGCCATCCTGGTGGTCTCGGCCGCCGACGGGCCGATGCCGCAGACGCGCGAGCACATCCTCCTGGCGCGCCAGGTGGGCGTGCCGGCGATCGTGGTGTTCTTGAACAAGGTCGACATGGTCGACGACGAGGAGCTGCTCGAGCTGGTGGAGCTCGAGGTGCGCGAGCTGCTCACCAAGTACGGGTTTCCCGGCGACGACATCCCGATCGTCAAGGGCAGCGGCCTGGCGGCGCTCGAGGGCCGCGACGAGGCGGTGGGCCGGGCCAAGGTGCTCGAGCTGATGGCGGCGGTGGACGCCTACATCCCGCAGCCGGAGCGGGCGGTGGACCTGCCGTTCCTGATGCCGATCGAGGACGTGTTCTCGATCTCGGGCCGCGGCACGGTGGTGACGGGCCGGGTCGAGCGCGGGATCGTCAAGGTGGGCGAGGAGGTCGAGATCGTGGGCATCAAGGCCACGGTCAAGACCACCTGCACCGGCGTGGAGATGTTCCGGAAGCTCTTGGACCAGGGCCAGGCGGGCGACAATGTCGGGATCCTCCTTCGCGGCACCAAGCGCGACGACGTGGAGCGCGGCCAGGTCTTGTGCAAGCCGGGCTCGATCACGCCGCACACCAAGTTCAAGGGCGAGGTCTACATCCTGACCAAGGAGGAGGGGGGCCGGCACACGCCGTTCTTCTCCAACTACCGGCCGCAGTTCTACTTCAGGACCACGGACGTGACCGGCTCGATCAAGCTGCCCGAGGGCACCGAGATGGTGATGCCGGGGGACAATGTGGCGATGGAGGTCGACCTGATCGCCCCCATCGCCATGGAAAAGGGCCTGCGCTTCGCCATCCGCGAAGGCGGCCGCACCGTCGGTGCCGGCGTCGTCGCCGACATCATCGCCTGAACTGGAGGAAAGGCCCGCACGCGGGCCGGCAGATCACATGGACGCGCAGAATATCCGCATTCGCCTCAAGGCCTTCGATCACCGTGTGCTCGACCAGTCGGTGCGCGAGATCGTCGGCACGGCCAAGCGCACGGGCGCGCGCGTCCGTGGTCCGATCCCGCTGCCGAACCGGATCGAGCGCTTCACGGTGAACCGCTCGCCGCACATCGACAAGAAGAGCCGCGAGCAGTTCGAGATCCGGACGCACAAGCGGTTGCTCGACATCGTCGACCCGACGCCCCAGACCGTGGACGCGCTGATGAAGCTCGACCTGGCCGCGGGCGTCGACGTCGAGATCAAGCTCTGAGGACCCGGCCATGCAGCGTACAGGGCTGATCGCCCGCAAGATGGGCATGACCAGGCTGTTCGGCGTCGACGGCAGCCATGTGCCGGTCACGGTGCTGAAGGTCGACGCCTGCGAGGTGGTGGCGGTGCGGACGCAGGAGAAGGACGGCTACACTGCCGTCCAGCTCGGTGTCGGCACGCGCAAGGCCAAGAACGTCAGCAAGCCGATGCGCGGCCACTTCGCCAAGGCGAAGGTGGAGCCGAAGGCCAAGGTCGGCGAGTTCCGCGTCGACGAGACCGCTCAGCTCGAGGTCGGGGCCGAGATCCATGTCGGCCATTTCGTCGCCGGCCAGTTCGTCGACGTCTGCGGCGTTTCGATCGGCAAGGGCTTCGCGGGTGCCATGAAGCGCCACAATTTCGGCGGCCTGCGGGCGTCGCATGGCGTCTCCGTGTCCCATCGCAGCCACGGATCGACCGGCAACCGCCAAGATCCGGGACGCGTGTTCAAGGGCAAGAAGATGGCGGGCCACATGGGCCACCGCCAAGTGACGATCCAAAATCTCGAGGTGTTCGGCGTCGATCCCGACCGTGGGCTGATCCTGCTCAAGGGCGGCGTGCCCGGCCCCAAGGGTGGTTGGGTGCGGGTCAGCGACGCGATCAAGAGCGCCCTGCCGCAGCAGGCGCCGTTCCCGGCCGCGGTGGTTCACAAGGGCGAGGCTCTCGAGGCCATCGTCGTCGACGAAGCGGGCGGGGCGTAGGCGATGCAGGTTCAGCTCAGGAATTTGGCCGCGGAGGAGGTGGGCTCGGTCGAGCTCGCCGACGCCGTGTTCGGCGTCGAGGTGCGGCCGGACATCCTCCACCGGGTGGTGCTTTGGCAGCTGGCCAAGCGCCGCGCCGGTACCCACAAGGTCAAGACCCGAGCCGAGATCGCGCGTACCGGTGCCAAGCTCTACAAGCAGAAGGGCACCGGCCGGGCGCGGCACGGTTCGCGGCGCGTCAACCTGTTCCGGGGCGGCGGCGTCACCCACGGGCCGGTGGTGCGCGACCACGCTACCGACCTGCCCAAGAAGGTCCGTGCCCTCGGCCTGAAGTGTGCGCTGTCGAGCAAGGCGGCCGAGGGTAAGCTCGTGGTGCTCGACCAGGCGATCCTGGCGGAGCCCAAGACCAAGTCGCTGGTCGGTGCGCTGGACAAGCTGGGCTGGGGCTCGGCCCTGGTGATCACCGGCGCCGAGGTCGAGAAGAACTTCGGGCTCGCCGCGCGCAACCTGCAGACGATCGACGTGCTGCCGGCGCAGGGCCTCAACGTCTATGACATCCTGCGACGCGACACGCTGGTGCTGACCCAGGACGCCGTGCGCCAGATCGAGGAGCGCCTGGCATGAACAAGCTGGCGATGTACGACGTGATCCTCGCTCCCGTGGTGACCGAGAAATCGACCCGGGTGTCGGAGCACAATCAGGTCGTGTTCAAGGTGCGCATGGAAGCCTCCAAGCCGGACATCAAGGCGGCGGTGGAAGGCATTTTCGGCGTCAAGGTCCTGGCGGTGAACACGCTGGTCCAGAAGGGCAAGATGAAGCGCTTCAAGGGCCGGGTCGGGTTCCGCTCGGATGCTAAGAAGGCGATCGTCACCCTGGCCGAGGGCCAGAACATCGACGTGACGACGGGGATCTGAGCCCATGGCACTGAAGACCTACAATCCCACCAGCCCGTCGATGCGTCAGCTCGTGACCGTCGACCGGAGCGAGCTGCACAAGGGCAAGCCGGTCAAGAAGCTGACCGAGGGCCTGCACAGCTCGGGTGGCCGCAACAATACCGGGCGGACCACCACGCGGTTCCGGGGCGGCGGGCACAAGCGCACCTATCGCCTGGTCGACTTCAAGCGTCGCGGCAAGTGGGGCATGGTCGCCACCGTCGACCGGCTCGAATACGACCCGAACCGGACCGCCTTCATCGCGCTGGTGAAGTACGAGGATGGCGAGGTCGCCTACATCCTGGCGCCGCAGCGCCTGCAGGCCGGTGACAAGGTGATCGCCGGCGACCGGGTCGACGTGAAGCCGGGCAATGCGGCGCCCTTGAAGAACATTCCGGTCGGCACGATCATCCACAATGTCGAGCTGAAGCCCGGCGCCGGGGGGCAGATGGCGCGCTCGGCGGGTGCGTTCGCGCAGTTGATCGGGCGTGACGGGGACTGGAGCCAGATCCGGCTTGGTTCGGGCGAGATCCGCAAGGTCCGCTCGGAGTGCATGGCCTCGATCGGCGCGGTGTCCAACCCGGACCACCAGAACATCAATTACGGCAAGGCCGGCCGGATGCGCTGGAAGGGTCGTCGCCCGCACAATCGCGGTGTGACCATGAACCCGGTCGACCATCCGCACGGCGGCGGCGAGGGCCGCACCTCGGGTGGCCGCCATCCGGTGAGCCCCTGGGGCCAGCCGACCAAGGGCCACAAGACGCGTCGCAACAAGAAGACCACCGGCATGATCATCCGCAGCCGCCATCTCGCCAAGACGAGGGGACAGTAAGATGCCTCGTTCCGTCTGGAAGGGCCCGTTCGTCGACGGCTACCTGTTCGGCAAGATCGAGGCCGCCCGCGCGTCGAGCCGCAACGAGATCATCAAGACCTGGTCGCGTCGCTCGACGATCATGCCGGACTTCATCGGCCTGACCTTCGCCGTCTACAACGGCAAGAAGTTCGTGCCGGTCTACGTCACGGAAAACATGGTGGGCCACAAGCTCGGCGAGTTCTCGCCGACCCGGACCTACCACGGCCATGGCGCCGACAAGAAGGCGAAGAGGAAGTAAGGCCATGGGCAAGCCCAAGCGCCCGCGCTCGCTCGCCGACAACGAGGCGATGGCCGTGGCCACCCTGTTGCGGACGAGCCCGCAGAAGCTGGATCTGGTGGCGGGGCTGATCCGCGGCCTGGATGCCGGCCGCGCGGTGATCACGCTGGAGTTCTCGCGCAAGCGGATCGCGCACGACGTCAGGAAGACCCTGCAGTCGGCGATCGCCAATGCCGAGAACAACCACAATCTCGACGTCGACCGGCTGTTCGTGGCCGAGGCGAGCGTCGGCAAGCATTTGGTGATGAAGCGGATGCACGCCCGTGCCCGCGGCCGCTCCGGCAAGATCGAGAAGCATGTGAGCCAGCTGCGGATCGTCGTGCGCGAGCGGGTAGACACGGTCCCGAGCGAGACCGAGAAGGAAGCCGCCTGATGGGCCAGAAAGTTAATCCGATCGGGTTGCGCCTCGGGATCAACCGGACCTGGGACTCCCGCTGGTACGACGACCGCGGCTACGCCAAGCTGCTGGCCGAGGATCTCAAGCTGCGCGCGTTCATCGAAAAGCGCCTGGCGTCGGCCGGGATCAGCCGCATCGTGATCGAGCGGCCGGCCAAGCGGGCCCGGATCACGATCCACACCGCACGTCCGGGCGTGGTCATCGGCAAGAAGGGCCAGGAGATCGAGGTCCTGCGCAAGGAGCTCGCGGCGCTGACCTCGGGCGACGTGCACCTGAACATCAACGAGGTCCGCAAGCCGGAGCTCGACGCCAAGCTGATCGCGGAGAACATCGCCCAGCAGCTCACCCGTCGCGTCACCTTCCGCCGCGCCATGAAGCGCGCGGTCCAGTCGGCGATGCGCCTGGGCGCCCAGGGGATCAAGGTCGCCTGCGGCGGCCGGCTCGGTGGCGCCGAGATCGCGCGCAGCGAGTGGTACCGCGAGGGCCGCGTGCCGCTGCACACCTTGCGGGCCAATGTCGACTTCGCCCGGGCCACCGCGCACACGCCCTACGGCACCTGCGGCGTGAAGGTGTGGGTGTTCCGTGGCGAGATCATGGAGCATGACCCGTCGGCATACGACAAGCGGCAGGCCGAGATGAGCCAGTCACACGGCCACGGTCATGGTCGGGGTGACCGGTCATGATGCAGCCGAAGCGCACCAAGTTCAGGAAGGCCTTCAAGGGCCGCATCCATGGGCTTGCGAAAGGCGGCACCGATCTCAACTTTGGTGCCTACGGGATGAAGATCGTGGAGCCCGGGCGGATCACCGCCCGGCAGATCGAGGCGGCCCGCCGCGCGATCACCCGCCATCTGAAGCGCGTCGGCCGGGTGTGGATCCGGGTGTTCCCCGACGTGCCGGTGTCGAAGAAGCCGGCCGAGGTCCGCATGGGCAAGGGCAAGGGCTCGGTCGAGCTCTGGGTCGCCCGCGTCAAGCCCGGCCGGATCATGTTCGAGATCGACGGTGTCGCCGAGGACCTCGCGGTCGAGGCGATCCGTCTGGGTGCGGCCAAGCTCCCCGTCGACACGCGGTTCGTGCGGCGGGTGCAGCAGGTCGAGGAGGCGGCGTGATGAAGGCGGCCGATCTGCGGGCGAAGACCCCGGACCAGCTGCAGGACCAGCTCCTGCAGCTGAAGAAGGAGCAGTTCAACCTGCGCTTCCAGAAGGCGACCGGGCAGCTGGAGAGCACGTCGCGCGTGCGCCAGGTGCGGCGCGACATCGCGCGGATCAAGACGGTGCTGGCCGCGGCGCCGGCGGCGCAGGGTTGAGGAGAGAGCGGCGATGCCGAAACGTATCCTGCAGGGCACCGTGGTCAGCGACAAGGGCGACAAGACCGTGATCGTCTCGGTCGAGCGCCGCGTCATGCACCCGATCTACAAGAAGTTCATCCGCCGCTCGAAGCGCTACGCGGCGCACGATGCCGACAACAGCCACAAGATCGGCGACGTCGTGCGCATCGTGGAGTGCCGGCCGATCTCGCGCACCAAGCGCTTCGAGGTCGTGGTCGACGTGGCGCAGCCCGTGGGAGCTGAGCCGTGATCCAGCCGGAATCCAATCTCGAGGTCGCCGACAATTCGGGTGCCCGTCGGGTGCAGTGCATTCGCGTGCTCGGCGGCTCGCACCGGCGCTATGGCGGCGTCGGCGACGTCATCGTGGTGTCGGTCAAGGAAGCGATCCCGCGCGGCAAGGTGAAGAAGGGTGACGTCCACATGGCGGTCATCGTTCGCACCGCCAAGGAGATCCACCGCGCCGACGGCAGTGCCATTCGCTTCGACAAGAACGCGGCCGTGCTGATCAACAAGCAGGGCGAGCCGATCGGCACGCGCATCTTCGGGCCGGTCACGCGCGAACTGCGTGCCAAGCGGTTCATGAAGATCATCTCGCTCGCCCCGGAGGTCTTGTGATGGCCGCGAAGGTCAAGAAGGGCGACCGGGTCGTGGTCCTGACGGGCCGCGACAAGGGCAAGGAGGGCGAGGTGCTCAAGGTTCTGCCTGAGGAGCGCCGGGTCGTGGTGCAGGGCGTGATGGTGGCGCGCCGCCACACCAAGGCGGGACCGCGCAACCCGGAAGGCGGCATCCTCGCCAAGGAGGCGCCGGTTGCGGTCTCCAACGTCGCCCATCTCGACCCGAAGGACGGCAAGCCGACCCGGGTCGGATTCAAGTTTCTCGAGGATGGCCGCAAGGTGCGCTTCGCCAAGCGCTCCGGCGAGATCATCGATCGCTGAGTGAAGTAGATGGCTAGGTTGCTCGAACATTATCGCGAAGTCGTCGTGCCGCAGCTGCAGGACGAGTTCAAGTACATGAACCCCATGCAGGTGCCGCGGCTCGAGAAGATCGTCGTCAATATGGCGGTCGGGAAGGCGGTGGCCGACTCGAAGAAGCTGACCAACGCGCAGGCCGAGCTGACCAAGCTCAGCGGGCAGAAGCCGGCCGTGTGCCGGGCGCGCAAGTCGGTGGCGAACTTCAAGCTGCGCGAGGGCATGCCGATCGGCTGCAAGGTCACCTTGCGGCGCGACAGGATGTACGAGTTCCTGGACCGGCTGATCAACATCGCCCTGCCGCGGGTGCGCGACTTCCGCGGCGTGTCGCCCAAGAGCTTCGACGGGCGCGGCAACTACGCCATGGGCGTGCGCGAGCAGATCATCTTCCCCGAGATCAGCTTCGACGATGTCGAGGAGACCCGGGGCATGGACATCATCATCTGCACGACGGCGGAGACCGACGCCGAGGCCAAGGCCTTGCTGACGGGTTTCTCCATGCCGTTCCGGAAGTGACGGGGCGAGGTTAGGACATGGCGAAGAAGAGCGCCGTCGAAAAGAACAACCACCGTCGCAGGTTGGTGGATCGATTCGCGGACCGGCGAAAGGCCCTCAAGGCGATCGTGATGGACCGCGGCCGCGATCCCGAGGAGCGTTTCGACGCGACCTTGAAGCTGTCGGAGCTGCCGCGCAACACTGCGAGAGTGCGCATTCGCAACCGTTGCTCCCTCACCGGGCGCCCTCGCGCCTATTATCGCAAGTTCGGTCTCTCGCGCATCGCGCTGCGGGATCTCGCCTCCGAAGGGCAGATCCCCGGCGTGGTGAAGTCGAGCTGGTAAGGCGGGAAGAGCCAAGATGGCAATGAGCGACCCGCTCGGGGACATGCTGACCCGGATCCGCAACGGCCAAATGGCGGCGAAGTCGGCGATCAAGGCGCCGGCGTCCAAGCTGCGCGCCAACGTCCTCGAGGTGCTGCGCCGCGAGGGTTACATCCGCGGCTTCGAGACCCTGGATCTCGGCGACGGCAAGAGCGAGCTGTCGATCGAGCTCAAGTACCACAATGGCGAGCCGGTGATCCGCGAGCTGCGTCGGGTGTCCAAGCCCGGCCGGCGGATCTACAAGGGCGTCAACGACCTTCCCAGCGTCTATAACGGCCTGGGCATCGCCATCGTCTCGACTCCCCGCGGGGTGCTGTCGGACGCCGAGGCGCGCGAGGCGCGCGTCGGCGGTGAAGTCCTGTGCACGGTGTTCTGATCATGTCGCAAATCGGTAAGCATCCCGTGGCCGTGCCGAGCGGCGTCACCGTCGCGGTCGAGGGCCAGAAGGTCTCCGCCAAGGGCAAGCTGGGCGCGTTGGCGGTCACTCTGCCGCCGGAGGTCGAGATCACCTTCGCCGACGGCGAGGTGACGGTGGCGCCGCGCGACGCGGAGAAGCGCGCCCAGGCGATGTGGGGCATGTCGCGCTCCCTGGTCCAGAACCTGATCCAGGGCGTGTCGGACGGCTACACGCGCAAGCTCGAGATCGCCGGCGTCGGCTTCCGCGCGGCCATCGACGGCAAGATTCTCAACCTGCAGCTGGGCTACAGCCACGACATCAAGGTGGCGATCCCGGACGACATCAAGGTGGTCTGCGACACCCCGACCGCGGTGACCATCAGCGGCGCCGACAAGCAGCGCGTCGGCCAGATCGCCTCGGAGATCCGCAGGTTCAGGCCGCCCGAGCCCTACAAGGGCAAGGGCGTGAAGTATGCCGAGGAGCGCATCCTCCGCAAGGAAGGCAAGAAGAAGTAGGCCATGATGAAGGCTGCTGATCGGTTCGAGCGCCGCGCCAAGCGGGCGCGCTACGCTCTCAAGGCCAACGGCAAGGGCCGCCTCCGGCTGTCCGTGTACCGTTCGGGCCGGCACATTTACGGCCAGGTCATCGACGACAATCGGGGCCAGACCCTGGCGGCCGCGTCGACCCTGGACAAGGGCCTGCGCGAGTCGCTGAAGACCGGCGCCGACCGGGATGCCGCACACCAGGTCGGGCTGCTGCTGGCCGAGCGCGCCAAGCAGGCCGGTATCGAGGCCGTGATGTTCGATCGCGGCGGCTACAAGTATCATGGCCGGGTCAAGGCCCTTGCCGACGGCGCCCGCGAGGGCGGCCTGCAGTTCTAGGACGAGGATATCCCATGGC
Organism: uncultured Alphaproteobacteria bacterium; assembly: GCA_963720725.1. GTDB lineage: Bacteria > Pseudomonadota > Alphaproteobacteria > Geminicoccales > Geminicoccaceae > Benzoatithermus. Next base: position 14,173 of record CAVRGN010000009.1, on the reverse strand, counting down.
GAGGCAAGGTGGCGGCGGCGGCGGCCGGGACAGGGGCGGCTCGGACGATCGGCAGGATGGCGAGCTCGTCGACCGGCTGGTGAGTGTCAACCGCGTGGCCAAGGTGGTCAAGGGCGGCCGGCGGTTCGGCTTTTCGGCGCTGGTCGTGGTCGGCGACGGCAAGGGTCGGGTCGGCTTCGGCAGCGGCAAGGCGCGTGAGGTGCCCGAGGCGGTGCGCAAGGCCACCGAGCAGGCCAAGCGCGGCATGATCCGGGTTCCCTTGCGCCAGGGTCGGACCCTGCACCACGACATCGTCGGCCATTTCGGCGCCGGCCGGGTGCTGCTGCGCTCGGCACCTCCGGGCACCGGGATCATCGCGGGCGGCCCGATGCGCGCGGTCTGCGAGGCCCTGGGCATCCACGACGTCGTTGGCAAGTCCCTGGGCTCGACCAACCCGCACAACATGGTCAAGGCCACGTTCGACGCGCTCGTCCACGTCGTCAGCCCGCGGTTGATCGCCGCCAAGCGGGGCCGCAAGGTGGCCGAGATTCTCGGCCGACGCGAGGGCGGCGACGCAGCCGCGGCCGCGAGGGCGGAGTAGGCCCATGGCACCCATGGTCAAGATCACCCAGGTCAAGAGCCCGATCGCGCGGCCCGACTGGCAGCAGCGCACCCTGATCGCCCTGGGTCTCAACAAGCTGCATCGCAGCCGCGTCATGGCCGATACGCCGGCCAATCGCGGCCGTATCGACAGCGTCAAGCACCTGCTCAGGATCGAGCCGGTCGCGAGCAACGAGTAGCCTGCGATGAAGTTGAACGAACTCAGCGACAATCCCGGTGCGCGGACCAGCCGCAAGCGCCTGGGGCGCGGTATCGGCTCAGGTCTCGGCAAGACGTCGGGCAAGGGCCACAAGGGTGCGAAGGCCCGGCGCAGCAACCCGAAGCCGCGCTACTTCGAAGGCGGGCAGATGCCGATCTATCGGCGCGTACCGAAGCGCGGGTTTCAGAACCCGACCCGCGTGGAGTATGCCGAGGTCAATATCGGGCGCCTGCAGAAGGCGGTCGACGAGGGCCGGCTGGAGATCGGGACGACCGTGGACGCGGCAGCACTGATCGCTGCCGGCCTGGTGCGGCGTGCGCTCGCCGGGATCCGTCTCCTGGGCCACGGTGCGATCACGTCGGCTGTGACCATCGAGGTGGCAGGCGCCACCAAGGGTGCGATCGCCGCGGTCGAGCAGGCGGGTGGCAAGGTCGTGGTGCTGGGCGCCCCGGCCGAGGCCTGAGCTGACTGTTCGGCGAGGGAGGGACGGATGGCATCGGTTGCCGAGCAGCTTGCCGCGAACATCAATTTCGGCGTCTTCAGCAAGGCCACCGAGCTCAAGAAGCGGCTCTGGTTCACGCTCGGCTGCCTGATCGTCTATCGGCTCGGCACCTACATCCCGCTGCCGGGCATCGATCCGCTGGTGATGGAACAGATCTTCCAGCAGCAGCGTGGCGGCATCCTGGGCATGTTCAACATGTTCTCGGGCGGCGCGCTGGCCCGGATGTCGATCTTTGCTTTGGGCATCCTGCCCTACATCTCGGCCTCGATCATCCTGCAGCTGATGACCGCGATCTCGCCGACGCTGGAGGCCCTCAAGAAGGAGGGCGAGAGCGGCCGGAAGAAGATCAACCAGTACACGCGCTATCTCACGGTTGCGCTCGCCGTGTTCCAGGCCTGGGGTCTTGCCGTCGGTCTGGAGGCCATGAGCGGGCCGTCGGGCTCGGCCGTGATCGACCCCGGCATGTTCTTCCGCCTGGTGACCGTGATCACCATTGTCGGCGGCACCCTGTTCCTGATGTGGCTGGGCGAGCAGATCACCGCGCGCGGCATCGGCAACGGCATCTCGCTGATCATCTTCGTCGGCATCATCGCGCAGCTTCCCCATGCGCTGGTGAGCCTGCTGGAACTCGGCCGCACCGGTGCCATGTCGCCGGTGTTCATCATCCTGTTCCTGGTACTCGCGGTGGCGGTGATCGCCTTCATCGTGTTCATGGAGCGCGCACAGCGGCGCATCCTGGTCCAGTACCCCAAGCGGCAGCAGGGCAACCGCATGTTCGGCGGGGAGAGCTCGCACCTGCCGCTCAAGCTCAACACCTCCGGCGTGATCCCGGCGATCTTCGCCAGCTCGCTGCTGCTGCTGCCCGCAACGGTGGGCGGTTTCGCGGGGACGGCAGGGCCCGACTGGTTCGTGGCGATCAGTGCGGCACTCGGTTACGGCCAGCCGCTGCACATCGCGTTCTACGTGGCGATGATCGTTTTCTTCTGCTTCTTCTACACCTCGATCGTCTTCAATCCGCAGGAGACCGCGGAGAACCTGCGCAAGCATGGCGGGTTCGTTCCCGGCTACCGGCCCGGCCAGCGCACCGGCGAGTATCTCGACTATGTGCTGACCCGGCTCACGGCCGTCGGTGCGCTGTACCTCGCTGCGGTCTGCGTCCTGCCCGAAATCCTGATCTCGCGCTACGCCGTGCCCTTCTACTTCGGCGGCACCAGCCTCCTGATCGTCGTCTCGGTGACGATGGACACGGTGGCGCAGATCCAATCCCATCTGATCGCGCACCAATATGAGGGCTTGATCAAGAAGTCCCGGCTCAGGGGAAGGCGCGGATGAGACTGATCCTGTTGGGTCCACCCGGGGCTGGGAAAGGTACCCAGGCACAGTGGCTCAAGGACACCTACGGCATTCCGCAGCTCTCGACCGGCGAGATGCTGCGCGAGGCGGTGGCCAAGGGCACCGAGGTCGGCCGCGAGGCGAAGTCGATCATGGAATCAGGCAAGCTCGTCTCCGACGAGGTGATCAACCGGATCGTGGCCGAGCGCATCGACCAGCCGGACTGCAGCGGCGGCTTCATCCTGGACGGGTTTCCACGCACGATCCCGCAGGCCGAGGCCCTCGACCGGATGCTGGCCGGGCGCGGCCTGAGCCTCGACGCGGTGGTCGAGATCAAGGTCGACAACCGCGCCCTGGTCGAGCGGATCTCGGGCCGGTTCAGCTGTGGCAAGTGCGGCGCCGGCTACCATGACAGCTTCAAGCCGACGGCCGTGCCCGGCGTCTGTGACGTCTGCGGCGGGACGGAGTTCGTTCGCCGCAAGGACGACAATGCCGAGACCGTGGCGGCAAGGCTGGCGGCATACGAGGCGCAGACGGCACCCTTGCTGCCCTACTATCGCGGCAAGGGCCTCGTGCGGACCGTCGACGGCATGGCCTCGATCGACGAGGTGACGGCGGCGATACGACGCGCCCTCGACGGGCGGGCGTGATTGACAGTTCGAGCTTGGTGCCTATACTCCCGGCGCTTCTCGACCCGGTCGGCTGCCTGCGCCGAGCGGGTCGCGCCGCGTAACAAGGCGCAGTTCTAGGAGAGAGACGTGGCGCGTATTGCGGGTGTCAACATCCCGAGCCAGAAGCAGGTGTGGGTGGCGCTCACCTACATCTACGGAATTGGTCCGACCAGCTCCCGGACCCTTCTGGTCGACATCGGCGTGCCGCTGGAGCGGCGCGTGAGCGAACTGACCGACGCCGAGATCGCGCGGATCCGCGACAAGATCGACCGCGACTACAAGGTCGAGGGCGATCTCCGGCGCGAGGTCGCGATGAACATCAAGCGGCTGATGGACCTCGGCTGCTATCGTGGCCTGCGCCATCGCAAGGGCCTGCCGGTGCGTGGACAGCGCACGCACACCAATGCGCGCACGCGCAAGGGTCCGGCGCGCGCGATCGCCGGCAAGAAGAAGGCGACGAAGAAGTAATGGCTGCTTCCGACAATACGCAGCGCCTGAAGCGGCGCGAGCGGAAGAACATCACGTCCGGCGTGGCGCACGTCAACGCGACGTTCAACAACACCATGATCACGATCGCCGATGCGCAGGGCAACGTGATCGCCTGGTCGACCGCGGGATCGCAGGGCTTCAAGGGTTCGCGCAAGAGCACACCGTTCGCGGCCCAGATCGCCGGCGAGCAGGCCGGCAAGAAGGCCGCCGAGCACGGGATGAAGTCGTTGGAGGTCCAGGTGCGCGGTCCGGGTTCGGGCCGTGAATCGGCGCTCCGAGCGCTGCAGTCGGTGGGATTTACGATCACGTCGATCCGCGACGTGACCCCAATTCCGCACAATGGGTGCCGTCCGCGCAAGCGGCGCCGCGTCTAGAGCCCCGGAGGGGCGCCCGGCGCCCCCACCAGTCTCGCGAAGGAGGCCTCGGGTGCGCCGGCACTTGCGGGCCTCGTTCCGTTTCGAGCGCCCGATGTCTGATTAGTCGCTTGCGTTAGCGAGGAAGTTCCGTGATCCAGAAAAATTGGCAGGACCTCATCAAGCCGCAGCGCCTGGATGTCCAGCCCGGGCGACGGCCGGACCGCGAGGCAACGATCATCGTCGAGCCCCTGGAGCGGGGCTTCGGCATCACGCTCGGCAATGCCCTGCGTCGTGTCCTGCTGTCGTCCCTGCAGGGCGGGGCCATCACCCAGGTCCAGATCGACGGCGTGCTGCACGAGTTCTCGTCGATCGCAGGCGTGCGCGAGGATGTGACCGACATCGTCCTCAACCTGAAGGCCTTGGGCCTGCGCATGCACAGCGACTCGGCCAAGCGCATGCACCTCAAGGTCGAGGGACCGGCGATCGTGACCGCCGGTATGATCGAGGTCGGCCACGATATTGAGATCATGGATCCCGACCACGTGATCTGCCACGTCGACAAGGGCGGCAAGCTGTCGATCGAGATGACCGTGCAGTCCGGCAAGGGCTACGTCCCGGCCTCGCTGAACAAGGCCGAGGACGCGCCGATCGGACTGATCGCCATCGACGCGATCTACAGCCCGGTGCGCAAGGTCGCCTACAAGGTCGACAATGCCCGCGTCGGCCAGCAGACCGACTACGACCGGCTGACCATCCAGGTCGAGACCGACGGCTCGGTGATGCCGGACGATGCGGTCGGCCTCGCCGCGCGTATCCTCCAGGATCAGTTGCAGCTGTTCGTCAACTTCGAGGAACCGCACCACGCCCTGCCGCAGGAGCGGCGGCCGGAGCTGCCCTTCAACCCGAACCTGCTGCGCAAGGTGGACGAGCTGGAGCTGTCGGTGCGCTCGGCCAACTGCCTGAAGAACGACAACATCGTCTACATCGGCGACCTGGTTCAGAAGACCGAGGCCGAGATGCTGCGCACGCCCAATTTCGGCCGCAAGTCCTTGAACGAGATCAAGGAGGTGCTGACTCAGATGGGGCTGCACCTCGGCATGGAGGTGCCGGGCTGGCCGCCGGAGAACATCGAGGAACTCGCCCGCAAGGTCGAGGAACCCTACTGAGTCAACGAGATCCCGGCCGTGGCCATCTGGCCCGGCCGGTCGAGGGGGTAGCACCATGCGTCACGGCAAGAACGGCCGTCGCTTCAACCGAACCGTATCGCACCGCAAGGCGATGTTCGCCAACCTCGCCCAGGCGCTGGTGAAGCACGAGCAGATCATCACCACCCTGCCCAAGGCCAAGGACCTGCGGCCGGTGGTGGAGCGGCTGATCACCCTGGGCAAGCGCGGCGACCTGCACGCCCGCCGGCTGCTGATCGCCCGCACCCGCTCCGAGGTGACGGCCACGAAGCTGATCGACGTGCTTGGCAAGCGCTACGCCGAGCGGCCCGGCGGCTATGTGCGGGTGCTCAAGGCCGGCTTCCGCCACGGGGACAATGCGCCCATGGCGGTGATCGAGCTGGTCGATCGCGACGTCGACGCCCGTGGCAAGGACAGCGGCCCGATCGAGGTGGCGGACGAGGGGGAGACCCAGCTCGCCGCCTGAGGCAGCCCGGGCCGTGAGAAACGGGGGCGCTGCGGCGCCCCCTTTGCGTTAAGCTCCCCGCAACCACCCAGTCCGGGCCTGCCAACGATGATCGACTGGAACAGCCGCTACGCAGCGCGCGCACGGCAACTCACGGCCTCCGAGATTCGTGAGTTGCTCAAGCTGCTCGACCGGCCCGGCATCGTCTCCTTCGCCGGCGGCATTCCCGACCCTGACCTGTTTCCGACCGAGGTCGTCGCCGCCGTACATGCACGGATCCTGGGAGATCCCGCGCAGGCCAGGACAGCGCTGCAATACGCGGTCAGCGAAGGCTATCTTCCCTTGCGCGCATGGTTGGTGGAGCACATGGCGCGACTGGGCGTCGCCTGCACGCCCGAGCATATCCTGATCACCAACGGCTCCCAGCAGGCGCTGGACTTTCTCGCCAAGCTCTTCGTGAGCCCCGGCGATGCCGTCCTGGCGGCCCGCCCGACCTATCTCGGCGCCTTGCAGGCGTTCAGCGCGTACGAGGCGAGCTATGGCGCGTTTCCCGGCATGGGAGGTGCGGCGGGCTCGGGGCAGGGCGCAAAGCTGGCCTATCTGATGCCTGATTTCGCCAATCCGAGCGGGCATACTTTGTCGCTCGAAGAACGGCGCGCGGCCCTTGCCGCCGCCGCCGCTCTGGATGTGCCGGTGATCGAGGACGCGGCCTACGAACAGCTCTACTTCGATCATGACCCGCTGCCGTCACTCCTGGCGCTGGAGGCGGCCGAGAGCGGGATCGACGCCGGCCGCGTGATCTATTGCGGAACCTTCTCCAAGACGGTGGTGCCCGGTCTCCGCATCGGCTGGATCGTGGCGCCGCGGCCCGTGATCGAGAAGCTCGTGCTGATCAAGCAGGCCAGCGACCTGCACACCAGCTGTCTGAATCAGATGGCGATGCTGGCGACAGCGCGGGAAATCGTGCCCCACCACACGGCCAGCATCAGGGCCGCCTACCGCGAGCGCCGCGACGCGATGCTGGCGGCACTGGAACGGTCGATGCCGGCGGGCGTGACCTGGAGCAGGCCGGCTGGCGGCATGTTCCTGTGGCTGAACCTGCCCGAGCAAGTCGATGCCGCCGCGCTGCTGGAGCGCGCCATAGCTACCGCGAACGTCGCCTTCGTGCCAGGCGCCGCCTTTTTTCCGGACCGCTCCGTCCGCAACGCACTGCGGCTGAGCTTCTCCCTGAATCCACCGGAACTGATCGCCCATGGGATATCACGGCTGGCGGATGCGATCCGCGAGGGAATTCGGCGCTGAGACGACAGGCCGGTTCTTGTACTGCAGGGCCACCCGCACCCCCTTGAACGGCCGCAACAGGACCAGCACCGCGATGATCGTGAGCGGCAGCCAGATCGAGAAGTGGACCCAGGTCGGCGGAGCGTAGCGTGCCTCCACGATCAAGGCGCCGAACACGTTCAAGAAGCCGACCGCGAGTATGAGGAAGGCAGCCGGCCCGTCGTCATTGTCGTAGGCGCTCAGATCGACACCGCAGGCCTCGCAGGGCGAGCGCAATGTCAGGTAGCCCGCGAACAGACGCCCGTGGCCGCAGGCCGGGCAACGGCAGGAGACGCCCGCCGCGAGTGCCGAGGGTTCCTTGGAGACGGCAGGCTACTCCGCCGCGAGCGCCGGCTGGACCCGCCTCGCCAGCCACACCGCCTCCGCTCCGCGCGGCTCGGCATAGTCGGGCTGGTAGGTCAGGCTCATCTCGATCTCTGCCCGTGCCCACGCGGTGTCGGTGCGCCCGGCGCGAATCTCGAACGCGTCGAAGCCGCACTGCCGCATGAACTGGTAGCGGTCGATCTGCACGTCGCCCACCGCACGGATCTCGCCGGCGAAGCCGTAGCGCTCGCGCAGGATCCGGGCCGTGCTGAAGGCGCGGCCGTCGGCGAAGCTCGGAAAGCTCAGCGCCACGAGTTCCAGGCGCTCCAGCCGGGACGAGAGCTCCTCGATCCGCTGCCCCGGCTCCAGATGCACCCCGAGCCTGCCGGAGAAAGCCACATCTCCGGCCATGAGGCGGGCGAACGGCAGGATGACGGAGCCGCGCTCGGGCATCGCTTCGTCGTCGGCCAGCAGATGCCAGTCGTCGGCCACGAAGCGGCCGGCCCTAAGCAGCGGCATAAAGCTTCTCCTTGAACGGCTGCTCGCCGGCCCGGCGATAGACCTCGATGAACGGCTCGTCGTCGTTGGCGCGCAACTCGAGATAGGCCTCGACGATGCGCTCGATGGCGTCGGGCACCTGCTCGGCCGAGAAGCCCGGCCCGATGATCTTGCCGATCGCGGCTTGACCGTCGGCGCTGCCGCCCAGCGTGATCTGGTAGAATTCCTGGCCCTGCTTGTCGAGGCCGAGGATCCCGATATGGCCGACATGGTGATGGCCGCAGGCGTTGATGCAGCCCGAGATCTTGATCTTGAGCTCGCCGATCCGGCTCTGCTGCTCGAGTGCGGCGAACCGGCGGCTGATCGCCTGGGCGACGGGGATCGATCGCGCCGTGGCCAGCGCGCAGTAGTCCATTCCCGGGCAGGCGATGATGTCGGAGATCAGGTTGCTGTTGGGTGTGGCGAGTGCCGCGTCATCGAGCACGTTCCAGACTGCGAACAGGTCGCTCTTCTTGACGTTGGGCAGGACCAGGTTCTGCTCGTGGGTGACGCGGACCTCGCCATGGCTGAACTCGTCGGCCAGCGCCGCCACCGTGCGCATCTGCTCGGAGGTGGCGTCGCCCGGAATGCCGCCGATGGGCTTGAGCGACACGTTGACGATGGCGTAGCCCGATATTTTGTGGCGGGCGGTGTTCTGCCGCACCCAACGAGCGAACTCCGGCACTGCCAACATTCGCTGGTCGTTCAACGGATCGCGCTCGGGCAGCTGCTCGTAGGGCGGCGGCGCGAAATAGCCGTGGATGCGCTCGAGCTCGTCCGCGGCCAGCGCGATGCCCTCGGCATGGTCGCCGGCGGCGTATTCGGTCTCGACCTCGCGCTTGAACTCGTGGAGGCCCAGCTCGTGCACCAGGATCTTGACCCGCGCCTTGTACTTGTTGTCCCGACGCCCGAAGCGGTTGTAGACGCGCATGATCGCCGTGCAGTAGGCGAGCAGCTCATCGGCCGGCAGGAAGTCGCGCACCGTCTTTCCGATCATCGGCGTACGGCCCAGCCCGCCGCCGACCAGGATCTCGAAGCCGATCTCGCCCAGCTCGTTCCGCTTGAGGATCAGGCCGATATCGTGCGCGCGAACCGCCGCTCGGTCGGCCGCGGCTCCGGTGACCGCGATCTTGAACTTCCGCGGCAGGTAGCTGAACTCGGGATGCAGTGTCGACCATTGCCGCAGCAGCTCGGCCCAGGGTCGCGGGTCGGCGACCTCGTCGGCGGCCACGCCGGCATAGTGGTCGCTGGTGACGTTGCGGATACAGTTGCCGGAGGTCTGGATGGCGTGCATTTCCACCTCGGCGAGCTCGCCCAGGATCTCCGGCACGTCCTTGAGCTCGGGCCAGTTCAGCTGGAGATTCTGACGCGTCGTGAAGTGGCCGTAGCCCCGGTCGTACTTGTCGGCGATCTCGGCGAGCTTGCGCAGCTGTCTCGAGCTCAGCGTCCCGTAGGGAATGGCGATCCGCAGCATGTAGGCGTGGAGCTGCAGGTAGAGGCCGTTCTTCAGCCGCAGCGGCTTGAACTCGTCCTCGCTCAACTCGCCGGACAGCCGACGCTGAACCTGATCGGCGAACTGCGCCTTTCGCTGCAGCACGAACTGGCGGTCGAACTCGTCATAGCGATACATGGCGGTTCCCAATCGTGCGCGCCTGCTTGCCCAGGTCGGTCCGCACCGAGGGGCCCAGCGTGCGCAGATGTTCGCGCAGCTTGAGCGGTCGCAGCCGCCCCGCTTCCGCGGTGACCTCGATCAGGTAGGCGTCGACCACCTCGTTGGTGGCCATGGACTGCCTGCCCAACGCGTCGAGCGCCCTGGCCTGCTCGCCGGTCTGCGCCAGCGTCGCATGGGCGATGTCCTCGACCCAGCCGCCGCCGGCGAGGAACACCACTTCGCCATCGAGCAGCCGGTTTGCGGTCAGGACCTGCGCCGTCATGTTGTCAGCTCCTCGCTGCACAAGTTCGCAGGCGCGCGATGCCGGGCGAGCCTGCTCGGGTAGGGCAGGGGTCGCGCCGCCGCTTCGGGCCACGCGCCGACGAAGATCATCGCCGGTCCCTTGATCGACGATTCGATCAGCGCTTCGACCAGCCGCCCGATCGTAGCCATCGCCACCTTCTGTCCGGGCAGGGTGCCGTTCTCGACCAGCGTCACGGGGGTCGCGGGATCGATGCCGGCGGCGAGCAGGCGGTTTTGAATATGCCCAGCGGCGCCGACACCCATGTAGACGGCCAGCATCTGCCCCGGGCGAGCGAGTGCGGCCCAGTCGTGCTCGGCTGGGCCGTCGCTCGCGTGGCCGGTGAGCAGGGTGAGGCTACGGCGCTGCTCGCGCTCGGTAAGCGACAGGCCCGCCGAAGCGGCGCAGGCGGTGGCGGCGGTGATGCCCGGCACGACCTCGACCGGAATGCCAGCGCCCCGCAGCGCCGCAAGCTCCTCCCCCCCGCGACCGAACACGAACGGATCGCCGCCCTTGAGACGCACGACCTGACGGCCAGCCTGTGCCTCGCGCAGCAGGATGGCGTTGATCTCGGCCTGGCTGGGCGAGGGGCGACCCGGCGTCTTGCCGACCATGATCCGTTGGGCATCGCGGCGGGCACGGTCCAGGATGGCCGGGGAGACCAAGCGGTCGGCCACGATGACGTCGGCCTGCTGCAGCGCGCGCAGGGCCTTGATCGTCAGCAGATCCGGGTCACCCGGCCCCGCACCGACCAGCGTCACCCGACCCGGCTCGCCCTGAGCGCCGGCAAGCTCGGCTTCGACCAGCCCCGCAGCGCTCTTCAGGTCTCCGGCAAGGTAGGCGCGGGCGACCGGGCCGTCGAAGAATCCATCCCAGAACCGGCGGCGCGCGGCCCCTCCGACGATGGCATCGGCTGCACGCCGGCGCAGGCCGGCCGCCCAGCGCGCCAATCCGCCGAGACCGGCCGGCAGCATCACCTCCAGGCGCGCCTTGATCTGCCGCGCCAGTACCGGTGCGCTGCCCTCGGTGCCGATGGCGACGATCACCGGGTCCCGGTCGACGATCGCCGGGGTGATGAAATCGCACAACTCCGCGCGATCCACGGCGTTGACCGGAACCCCGGCCGCACGGGCCATGGCCACGGCCCGTGCGGCCTCGGCGTCGTCCGCCAGTGCCACATAGGCCAGCCGGACACCGGCAAGGTCGCGCGCGAGCAGCGGGCGCGCCTGGAGCGTGATGGCACCGGTGGCCGCAAGAGCGGAGATCTCCTCGCACGGCTCCTGCGCCAGGACGCGAATGCAAGCGCCGGTCTTGGAGAGCAGCCGGATTTTCTGTGCCGCCTGCTCGCCGCCGCCGACCACCAGCACGGGCTGGCGGGCCAGATCCAGGAACACCGGGAAGAACCGCATCGAAGCGTCCAACACACAGGAAAATTGTGGAAGCAGTCTTATCACTGCCATCTGCTGGAAGATCTGGGTTTCACACCGGAAAGTCAAGCGAAGGAAAAAAATACAACGCTTTTCCGCTAATTGACCGAACGAGACGGGTTGCCTCGCCACGATGGCTACGCATGGGTAGGGTGGCCGAGCCTTGACGCCGCTTCGGGCGCCGGCCCACCTGGAGGTCCATTCCATGCGGCCGACGCACCCCGCTCTGGGCGTGGTCCTGATCGTCGCCTCGGTCTTCCTGATGTCGTTCGGGGACGCGCTGATCAAGTACAACAGCGGCAGCTTCACCGCTTGGCAGATATTCGCGCTGCGCTCCGCTGTGTCGGTGCCGATCCTGCTGCTGCTGTTGGTGTTCCTGGCGGGGCCGAAGACGCTGCGGCCCCGTTCGCTGCGCTGGGTCGGACTGCGCAGCCTGCTCATGGTGCTGATGTGGATCGCCTACTATGCGGCCCTGCCGCTGATCAGCCTTTCCGCGGCGGCGGTCGCCTTCTACACCGCACCGCTGTTCATCGCGCTGCTCGCGCGCTTTCTGACCGGGGAGCAAGTGGCGCCCGCCAGGTGGCTGGGCGTGGTACTCGGCTTCGTCGGTGTCCTGGTCGTGCTCCGCCCGGGTGGGGACGCCTTTTCACCGGCCGCCCTCCTGCCGGTGCTGGCCGCGTTCCTCTACGCTCTGTCCGCCATCATCACGCGCACCAAATGTGCCGGCGAGAGGCCGCTCGTGCTGGCGCTCGGGCTCAATCTCGGCTTGCTGGTCGCGGGCCTGATCGCCTCCGCCGCCCTGGCGATCGTTCCGGTTCCGGAGGCGGCTGTGGCAAACCACCCTTTCCTGCTGGGACACTGGGCGACGATGGGGTTCCGGGCTTGGGGATTTATTGGGTTCCTCGCGGTGCTGATGGTGCTGTTCGCCACGGGCGTGGCGATGGCCTACCAGATCGCTCCGGCCGCGCTGATCGGAACGTTCGATTATACCTACGTGGTGTTCGCGGTCGTCTGGAGCTACGTGCTGTTCGGCGAGCGGCCGGATGGGACGGCGACCGCAGGATTGCTGCTGATCGGAGCCGCGGGCATCTTGGTCGCGGGTCGCCCGGTGACGGCGGTGCGACCCGTTGCGACCGGGTGATGCTGACCGCAGGAGTGGGGAGGGCGGATGACGAACGCTATGGCCGCGATAGTACGAAAGTTGGCGGACGGCGATACGGTCGTTCTCGACGGTGCCACGGGTACGGAGTTGCAGCGGCGGGGTGCGCCCATGAACGAGGGCGCCTGGTGCGCCGTGGCGACGGCCACGCACCCGGAACTGCTCCGCGCTGTTCACGAGGATTATATCCGTGCCGGCGCAGACGTGGTGACCGCCAACACCTTCGCCTCGGCTCGCCACCTCCTGGAGCGCGCCGGGATCGGCTCCCGCACCGCCGAGCTGAACCAACAGGCAGTTCGGCTGGCGCGCGAGGCCGCGGAACGCGTCGGCGACGAGCTCGGGCGAGCGGTAGCGGTGGCGGGCTCGGTGTCGACCATGCGCCCGGTGGGCAGGGGCACCGACCAGCGCGATCCGGCGGTGGACCTTGCCACCATTCCCTGGGCCGCCAATCTGCGCGAAGCCGCCGAGCTGCAGGCCGAGGCCGGCGCGGACCTGCTGCTGCTGGAGATGGTGTGCGACCTCGAGCATGGCGGGCTCGCCCTGGAAGCGGCGCTTGCCACGGGTCTGCCGGTCTGGGTGGGGCTTAGTGCGCGCCGGCGCGAGAGCGGGCTGATGAGCTTTCGTGACGAGGGGCCGAGCTTCGCCACGCTCGTGGAGCACTATGCGGCCCAGCCGATCGAAGCGCTCGGTGTCATGCATACTTCGCTGCCCGACACCGAGGATGCCCTCGGCATCCTGCTGGATCGCGCACCGGTGCCGGTCATGGCCTATCCCGAGGCCGGCTACTTCCGCTCGCCCGACTGGCAGTTCACCGAGGTGGCGCCAGAGGCGCTGGCCACAGCGGCACGGGATTGGGTGCGGCGCGGCGTCCGCGTGATCGGCGGCTGCTGCGGTCTGGGCCCGGCGCACATCGCGGCCGTGTCCGCGGCCGTCACGGGCGGTCACACCCCGGCTATCGGCCCGCGAGGCCACTGACGCGGCGCTGCGCGCCGGCCATGGTGCCGGCGACCCATTCCAGGAGCGCCCGTCATGCCACGTTTCATGCCCGCAATCCTGCTGGCGCTGGCCTTGCTCGCCGGCCCGGTCCAGGCGGCCGAGAATCCCGTCTATACCGGCACCTCCGGCGACCTCGCCGTGAGCGGCTACGATCCGGTGGCCTATTTCACCGACGGCAAGGCGGTCGAGGGCAGCGACGCCTACAGCTACGCGTGGAGCGGTACGGTCTGGCGCTTCGCCTCGCAAGCGCACCTCGATCAGTTCAGCGCCGACCCGGCGAAGTACGCACCGCAGTTCGGCGGCTATTGCGCCTGGGCCGTCAGCCAGGGCTATACCGCCTCGGCCGATCCGCAGGCCTGGCGGATCGTCGACGGCAAGCTGTACCTCAACTACAATCTGGACGTGAAGAAGACCTGGGAACAGGACGTGCCGGGCAACATTGCCAAGGGCGAGGCGAACTGGCCTACGGTTCTGGAGAAGTAGTCCAATATCGCCGAGCGTCTCTCCTCATGGTAACCTCCGCCGCCTTGCTGGGGGAACGCCCATGGCGGCAGCGCGGGTCGAGCGTCGGTTGTCGGCCATCCTGGCCGCGGACGTGGCCGGCCACTCTCGGCTCATGGAAGCCGACGAGCAAGGTCGTCGACTTGGCGTACCTCGGGAGAGGGAACGGGGCGCCGAAA
>CAVRGN010000008.1:0-555870 GCA_963720725.1 uncultured Alphaproteobacteria bacterium | reverse complement strand
ATGTGCGACCGGTCGTTCGAGCTGAATCCCAGCCCGCCTTACTGGTACGATCTGGATTGTTTCGAGAACTACTTCTTCGTCGGGCGCCACGCCCAGGTCGTCGACGAAATCGATCGCTTCCGCGCTCACGCGTTCGTGCCGAGTGTCTACCTGATTTATCGCGCGGCAAGCTTGGCCGAGCTGGATCGCCGGCAGGACGCCTCGGCCGTCGTGGACGCGCTGGAGGGGCTCGATCCGACGATGTCGCTGGAGATGTTCCTCAACACCAACAGCTTCGCCCGCGAGCAGGAGCTACGGAGGATCCTGGCTGCCACCCGCAAGGCGGGTGTCCGGGTGTGCGCTGGGGAAGGGGAGCTAAGCTTCGTTTCCTCGCCGACGCGGCTCCCAGAGTGTCCAGCGAGCTGACCACGCCCCGTGCCATGACCTCCTCGCGGACCGCAGTGTTCCGCACCATCGTGTCCGACCATATGGCGCCCGCGGCGGTGGCCGTGCCGGTGGGTGCCAGGGCGACCGAGGTCGTGCACCGCGTGAGGGATTGCCGGTCGTCGGCGGCGGTGGTGGTCGGCGCCGACGGTGATCTCGCCGGCATAGTCACGGAACAAGACGTGGTTCGCCGTTACGAGGGCGGCGACCAGCCTGTCTCCGCGATCATGTCCTCGCCCGTGCTGACGGTCCGCGACGACGATCTGCTCTACCGCGCCGTCGCCTTCATGCGGCGCCACCGGCTGCGCCACATGCCGGTGGTCGACGCGGCCGGTGCGGTCGTGGGCATGCTGGACCTGCACGACGCATTGGCGGTGGCGGCGGGTCCCCTGGTTGAGGACATCGACGCGCTGACCCGCGAAGACAGCCTCGACGGTCTCGGCGAGGTCAAGGCGGCGCAGATCCGCCTGGCCGAGCGACTGCTCGCCGATGGCGTCGCGGCGCCGGAGATCCAGGCGCTGCTCGCCGACATCAACAACGACATCCACCGACGGGTGCTCGATCTGCTGCTCGGGGAGCTCGGTCCGGCGCCGGTACCCTTCGCCTGCATCGTCATGGGCTCGGGCGGGCGCGGCGAAAGTCTGCTGTATCCCGACCAAGACCATGGCTTCGTCCTGGCCGACTACCCTGACGATCGGCATGACGAAGTCGATGCCTGGTTCCGCGAGCTTGCCGTGCGCCTCGCGACCTCGCTCGCTGAGCTCCACTTTCCGCTGTGCGACGGCGGCGTCATGGCGAGCAACCCCCTATGGCGCAAGAGCTTGCCGCAATGGCGCCGGCAGGTTGCGCTTTGGATGCTGGGCCGCGTGCCGGCGACACTGCTCAATTGCGAGATCCTGTTCGACTTTCGCTGCGTGCACGGCGAGCAATCTTTGGCCCAGACGCTGCGGAGCGAGATCACCGCGACCGCCGCAGGCGACAGACGCTTCCAATTGCTGATGCTGGGACTTGGAGCCGATCACCGCGCCGGCCTCGGGCTGTTCGGCCGGCTGCTGACCGTGCGCCGCCCGGGCCAGCATCGTGGCGAGCTCGACCTCAAGCTGCACGGCACATTGCCGCTCGTCGAGGCCGTTCGGTTGCTGGCGCTCGCACACGGCGTCCCTGAAACCGGCACACTGTCCAGGCTCGACGTGCTTCGCGGCAAGGGTCTCGTCGGCGCGGATGACGCGGACCATCTGCGCGCCGCCTTCGCGCTGCTCACCGGCTTGCAGCTGAAGCAGCAGATCGCCGACTACCGATCCGGCGCGGCGATCGGCAACTTCGTCGACCCGCGGCAGCTCACGGAGCGTGAGCGCGGTCTGCTCAAGGACGGGCTGCGAGCCATCAACGAGCTGCGCGCGCGCCTGCGCGCCGATATCACCGGGTCCCTGCTGTAGGTCTCCGCGCCGCGACCTCGGCCCGAGTTGCGCCGCCAACGGCGCCATGGGAATCTGCGGCATCGCTTCCCAGCGCCGGACCGTCACTGGACATGCGGAACCCTTGGACCACGCCGCACGGCACCGCGATGCTCCTGGCCGCCATTGGACTGGTGGCGGGCATCGCCGCCTGGCTGGGTGGCGCCAGCGCCACCGCCTCGGCCTTCTGGGCGGCCGGAGTGGCGCCGGCCTTGGCACTGCTGTTGGTGGAGATTGGCCGCCAGCTGCTGCGGCGGGAGCCCGGCGTCGACATCATCGCCGGGCTGGCCATGGGCGGCGCGCTTGCCCTGGGTGAGAACCTGGCGGGCGTGGTCATCGCGTTGATGTTCACGGGCGGCAACGTGCTGGAGGAGTTCGCCCGGCACCGTGCCGGCCGCGAGCTCACGGCGCTGCTCGGCCGCCGCTCGCGGATCGCGCACCGCGAGGCCGGCGACGCGATCGAAGATCTGCCGGTTGAGGCCGTGCGCCCCGGCGATGTTCTGGTGGTGAAGAGCGGCGAGGCGCTGCCGGTCGACGGAACGCTGCTCGACCCTGCGGCGGCGATCGACGAGTCGGCACTGACCGGCGAGGCGCTGCCGGTGGCGTTCCGAGAGGGGGCCTCCTTGCGGAGCGGCACGGTGAACGCCGGCGGGCCGTTGCGCCTGCGCGCCGATGCGACCGCGGGGGAGAGCACCTATGCCGGCATCGTGAGGCTGGTCGAGGCGGCCCAGCGAGAGAAGGCGCCGTTCGTCAGGCTTGCCGACCGTTGGTCGCTGGCCTTTCTGGCGCTCACGATCGGGATCGCCGGCATCGCCTACCTCGCCTCCGGCGATCCGGTCCGGGCCTTGGCGGTGCTGGTGGTGGCGACCCCGTGTCCGCTCATCCTGGCGGTGCCGGTGGCCCTCGTTGCCGGCATCTCCGCTGCCGCGAGGCACGGCGTCCTGATCAAGGGTGGTGGTGCGCTGGAAACGCTGGCGCGAGCGCGGACGGTGATGTTCGACAAGACCGGCACGTTGACCACCGGCACCGCTTGCGTGGTCGCAGTCGAGCCGCGCTAGGGCCTTGCGGCCGAGGAGCTGCTGCGGCTTGCGGCTTCGCTCGAGCAGGTCTCGCAGCATGTATTGGCTGGGTCGATCACCGCTGCGGCGGCCGAGCGCGGACTGGCGGCGTCGATGCCGGACCAGGTGGTGGAGGCACCGGGGGCCGGTATCGAGGGCTGCGTCGCCGGTCGCCGCGTGCGCCTCGGCGGCTTGGAGTGGGTCTGGCCGGAGCCGCCGCCCACCTGGGCCGAGGCGCTGATCCGCCATGCCCGGCTGGACGGCAATTCCAGTGTGTTCCTGGCTGTCGACGGCAAGCTTGCCGGCGCCGTCCTGCTCGCCGACGAGATCAGGCCGGAGACGCCGCGGGCGCTGCGGGCGCTGCACCGGGCGGGTATCGCCAAGATCGTCATGCTGTCGGGAGACCGGCAGGACGTGGCCGAAACGGTGGCCGCGGCACTTGGTGTCGACAGCGTCCTCGCAGACCGGTCCCCCCGGGACAAGGTCGACGCGGTACGCGCCGAGCACGTCGACGGTATCACGGTGATGGTGGGGGACGGGCTCAACGATGCGCCGGCCCTGGCCGCAGCCGATGTCGGTGTCGCCATGGGTGCTCGCGGCGCAGGTGCTGCCAGCGAAGCTGCCGACGTGGTCCTGATGGTCGACCGGCTCGACGCCCTTGCGGTCGCCATCAAGGTGAGCCGTCGCGCGCGGTCGATCGCGCTGCAGAGCGTCCTAGCCGGGATCGCCCTGTCGACGCTCGGAATGCTGGCGGCGGCGTTTGGCTACCTGCCGCCGCTGGCGGGAGCCGTGCTGCAGGAAGCGATCGACGTCGCGGTCATTCTCAATGCGCTGCGCGCGCTCGCCGACGGTGACCGGCGGGGCACGCTGCTCCCGGCCAGGGTGCGGTCGCTACGGGCAGAGCATGGCAACCTGGCCTTGGTGCTCGACCGGATGCGCCTGCTCGCCGATCGGCTCGGCACGGTCGGCGACGGCATCGGCCTGCGTCACGCGCTGGTTGATCTCTCCCAGGATCTGGAGGCGGTGCTCGCGCATGAGCGAGCGGACGAATCGGAACTGCATCCGCAGCTGGCTACCCTGTTCGGTGGCGACGATCCGATGGCTGCGATGTCGCGCACCCACCGCGAGATCGCCCATTTGGGACGTCGGTTTGCGCGGCTGGTGGCCGAATGCAAGGAAGATGGGCCCGCCTTGGACGAGCTCCGTGAATTGCGGCGGATCCTCTACGCCCTCGAGGCAATCCTGCGGCTGCACTTCGCGCAGGAGGATGAGTTGTACGGAAGCGTGGTGGGCGAACCCCAACGCGAGGATCCCGTGACAGTCTAGGTAGGAGGGCGTGGACTTTCTTCGCCTCAAACGCAAACCGGCCGCCCTGGGGCGGCCGGTAGCGGTGGAGTCGGCGTCGTCACCGAGCCGGTTACCGGCCCCGAGCGCAGCGCTGGGCGACATTCTCGATGTCGCCGCGGCTGACGCCGATGTCCTCGAGCTCGCGGTCGCTGAGTGCCGACAGCTCGTTCATGGTCTGACGATAGCGGCGCTGTTCGCCGAACCAGCCGCTGAGGCGCATCGCGATACCGCCGAGCAGGCCGAGATTGGCGTCGGCGGCATTGCTGCGCGCCGCGGAGGCGCCGAGGCCCCGATAGGAGTTGGTCAAGGTCGTCATGGTTGCACCGTTTGGCTCTCCCCCTGCTCTGTCCGGCAGGGGCGTTTTATACGATGAAGCTTATATGTTGTTTGCATGTCCCACGAGAAGCGGCGATTTTGCATTGCAGCAATGCCGCTATTTCAACGCCCTTTGGAACTTGGTGTGGCTGGTTGCGCTGCTTTGGTAACCGAACCGCAACAGTATGGCAGGCTGGGGTCGACAGCGCTGGCAGTGGTGGTGGGACCCGGCAAGCCCAGTTCGGTCACTCGCTGGTCCATCGGGTCACGGAGCGCCGACGACCTCGCCGAGTGCTCGCCGCTTCTGGACCCAGGGAGGTGGAAGGCGTACCAGCGGTGGATGTTCGAAGGTTTCACGACGCGGCGAGTGCGAACTTCGGGGGCGGAAATCAACCTGCGCCTGAAGGGGGACGGCATGCCGCTCCTGCTGCTGCACGGTTACCCGCAAACGCTCGCCATCTGGCACAGGGTGGCGCCAGCGCTGGCGGAGCGCTACTCGGTCGTCTGCGGCGATCTGCGCGGCTATGGCGACAGCGCCAAGCCCCAGGGTGGCCCCGCCGACTACACCAAGCGCGTCATGGCGCAGGACATGGTCGAGGCCATGGCGGCTCTCGGTCATGAGCGCTTCGTCCTCGCGGGTCACGACCGCGGCGGGCGCGTGGCGCACCGCCTGTGCCTCGATCACCCCGGACGCGTCGAGCGGGCCGCGGTGCTCGACATCGTGCCGACGCGCACCCTGTTCGCGGCCACGAATCAAGCATTGGCGATGGGTTACTATCACTGGTTCTTCCTCAGCCAGCCTGCGCCGCTGCCCGAGCGGCTGATCGGGGCCGATCCCCTGTTCTACCTGCACAGCAAGCTGGGCCAGTGGTCCGCCGCGAAGGACACGAGCTGGCTCGCGGCCGAAGCGCTCGCCGAGTACGAGCGCTGCTTTTCCGACCCGGCCACGATCCGAGCCAGCTGCGACGATTATCGCGCGGCAGCCACTCTCGACCTCGTCGACGATGCCGCCGACGCGGAGCGGAGGATCGCCTGTCCTCTGCTGGTGCTCTGGGGCGAGCAGGGACTGATGCACCGCAACTTCGACGTCCTGGAGACCTGGCGGGAGAAGGCGTCCGGGACCGTCCAGGGGCGGGCGCTGCCCTGCGGGCACTATCTGCCGGAGGAGTGCCCCGAGGAGACGCTGGCCGAGCTTCGCACCTTCTTCGGTTGAGCGGCGGCGATCAGTTCCAGAAGTTCCCGGGCGCGTTCCAGGCGGGTTCCGTCGGCGGTGCCGATGCCGTCGAGCAGGAGGCGCGAGCCACTTTGGCGCACCCCGGCCGGAGCCCGCCCGTCCAGCGGGGACGCGGGGCGAAGGGTGGCGGCGACCGCCTTGGTGCCGGACTCCAACCGGCTCACCGCCAGATCTTGGCAGCGCAACCCTAGTCGCGTCAGCTCGAGCAGACGGCGCGCTGGTGGCGGAAGCTCGCCGAACCGGTCGGCGATCTCGTCGGCCAGGTCGTCGAGCTCACTTGCCGCCGTGATCCGAGCCAAACGGGCATAGAGTTCCAGGCGCAAGTCCGGCTCCGGCACGTACTCGGCCGGCAGCAGGGCGGAGACGCCCAGCGCGACCTCGGGGGTCCATGGCGGCTCGACGGTCTCGCCTCGAGCCCGCCGCAAGGCCCGTCGCAGGAGTTCCTGATGGAGACCGGTGCCGATGCGCTGGACATGGCCGGCCTGCTCCTCGCCCAAGA
The DNA here is from genome assembly GCA_963720725.1 of uncultured Alphaproteobacteria bacterium. Lineage (GTDB taxonomy): Bacteria > Pseudomonadota > Alphaproteobacteria > Geminicoccales > Geminicoccaceae > Benzoatithermus. The sequence continues at coordinate 549,540 of CAVRGN010000008.1, read as the reverse complement.
TGCTGCCGGCGCCACGCAGGTCGAGGTCCCGGGCGCTGACCGCGAACCCGGCGCCGAGGCCCTCGATCCTTGCCAGTGCTTCCAGCCGGCGGCGAGCCATGTCCGCCAGAGCATCGCCAGGCTCGGGCAGAAGGTAGCAGGCGCCGCGCTCGCGCCCGCGGCCGACGCGGCCGCGGAGCTGGTGCAGCTGAGCCATGCCAAACCGCTGCGGTTGCCAGACGAGCATCGTGTCAGCTCCCGGCACATCCAGTCCGGCCTCGACGATCGAGGTCGTGAGCAGCACGTCGTGCCGGCCCTCGGCGAAGGCGAGCATCACCCGGTCGAGTTCGGCGGCCCGCATCCTGCCATGCGCCAGGACGAGGTCGAGATCGGGCACGGCCGCGGCCAGCCGCGCGCGCATGGGCTCGAGGTCGGCGATCCGCGGCACGACCACGAAGCTCCGGCCGCCCCGCCCACGCTCCCGGAGCAGGGCTTCCCGCGCCACCGCCGGGTCGAACGGCAAGAGGAAGGTACGCACCGGCACCCGGCGCTGCGGCGGGGTGGCGATCACGCTGAGCTCCTGCAGACCAGCGAGGGCGGCCTGCAAGGTCCGGGGGATCGGGGTGGCGCTCATCGTGAGCACGTGGACCCCCTGCCGCAGGCGGGTCAGCGCCTCCTTCTGCGCCGAACCGAACCGCTGCTCCTCGTCGATCACCACCAGCGCCAGATCGGCGAACCGAACCTCGGGCGAAGCCAGGGCGTGGGTGCCGATCACGATCCGCACCGAGCCGTCGGCGAGCCCCGCGCGGACCTCGCGCGCCGGCTTGCCGCCGCCCAGGCGCGAAAGCTGCTCCACGCGCAGACCGAAGCCCGCGAAGCGACGCCGGAAGGTTTGCAGATGCTGGCCTACCAGGAGCGTCGTCGGCGCCAGCACCGCCACCTGCCGGCCGCCGAGAGCCGCGATCGCTGCGGCGCGCAGGGCGACCTCCGTCTTGCCGAAGCCGACATCGCCACACAGCAGGCGGTCCATGGGCGGCCTGCCGCGTGAAAGATCGGACAGGACCGCGGCGATCGCAGCCTCCTGGTCCGAGCTGGGCTCGAACGGGAACCGGCGCACGAAGCGCCGAAAGGACTCAGACGGCTTCAGGCCGGGCGCCTCTCGCTTGCTGCGTTCCTGCACGCGGCGCGCGAGCTCCCGCGCAACGGCGGCGATTTCTGCCGCCACTTCGTCCCGTCGTCGGCTCCAGGTCCCACCCTCCAACCGGTCGAGCGACATGCCCCCCTCGTCACTGCCGTAGGGCCAGATCCGGCCGATCTCGGCAACGGGTGCCAGGAGTCGGTCGTCCCCCGCGAAGCTCAGGGCCAAGTGGTCCGCGAACTGCCCTGCGGCATCCACCGTCTCGATCGCCTCAAGCCTGGCAATGCCGTGATCCTCGTGCACGACCAGATCGCCCACCTGCAGCACTGCGGCCGGCGCGAAGACTGCCGCGGGTGCGCCGGCCCGACGGGCAGCACTCGGCAACTCGCGGCCGCCCAGCAGGTGCAGGTGCTCCAGCTCGAAGCCGCTGGGCAACGTGGCTCCGAGAAGTGACGTCCGACCGCGCGCCACGTCGGCCAAATCGCGCCAGCCGCTCAGTTCCGCGGGCGCCGGATCGAGCTGCGCAGCCAACGAACGACGGATTGGATCTTCGGGCGACAGCGCCAGAACGACACCGGCGCGCGCCGCCATCCTGTCCCTGACATGGGCGAGCAGCCGGGGAGCGCGTGCCGAGGATCGGGCGAGCCCGCACCGCATCAGCGGCCGGCGGCCGCAGGCAGCTTGATCCAATGGCGGCGATTGCCTGCTGCCACTCGTCCTGCTGGAGATAGAGCCGATTGGGCTCTACGAGCGGCCGTTCGGTGCCGAGCGATGCCTCCGACCGGCGGAGTGCCTTGCGCAACGCCAGCCCCTCGGCCACCTGCTCGGCCAGTGCCGCGAATGCCTCATCCACGCCGGCGTCCAAGATGCGGCGCGCGTCGGGCAGCAGAGCGAACAGGGTGGTCAGCTCGGAGCGGTGCAGGGGCAGGAGGTGCTGGTCCGGCATGCGGTCGTCGCCGTCCTCGGACGGGAGTTCCGCCGCCGGCCCGAAGGCGATCTCCTCCAGTTCGGACAGGCCGCGCTGGGAGTGCGGATCGTAGGTCCGGATCGCGGCGACACGCTCGTCCTGGACCTCGATGCGCACGGGGACGTCCGCCGCGGCCGGGTAAATGTCGATGACACCGCTGCGCACCGCCGCTTCGCCGGGCTCGTCCACGCGGTCGTCGAGCCGGTAGCCCCAGCGGGTCAGGAACGCGATCAGCCGATCGCGGTCGAGACTGTCGCCCAAGGCCACACGCTCGCTGATCGGGACCTCCGAGGTCACGCGCTGCGCTGCTGCAGCGACGCTCGCGACGACGAGCTTCGGCCGCGCGCCATGGACCAGTCGCTGCAGTGCCGCGGTCCTACGCCCCATCACGGAGCGCGATGGCTGCGCACGATCGTAGGGGACGCAATCCCAGGCTGGAAACAGCATCGGCTCGGCGGAAGGCTCGATGGCCGCGACCGCGCCTGCCAGCGACCGCGCCCTGGCCTCGCCGTGGGCGATGAACAGGAGCGATGAGCCGCCGGCGCACCAGCCCGCGAGCCAGATCGCGAGCAGGCCGGACGGCGGCTCGACGAGCTCGGCTGAGTCCAGTGAAGGGACGAGATCCACGAACGCCAAACGGCATCTCCACCGTCGGCGCGACGCCGCCGCACAACCGGCGGCGTGTGACGGCGTTCCGGACCCTTCTAGTCGGACTGTGGCTTCAGCTGCTCGTCCTCCAGCTCGGCCCGGCGGCGGGCTTCGTCCAGAATGGTGTGGCGCAGTTGCGGATCACCGACCAACAGGCGATGGAAGTCGCCGGCACGCAGCTCGAGCAACCGACAAGAGGTGAGCGTGATGATGCTCGTCTGGCGGGGCCGGCCCTCGAGCAGCGCCATCTCGCCGAAGAAGGCCCCCGGGCCCAGGACGAAGCGTCGGTCCTTGTGGCGGATCACCACCCGGCCCTCGTCGATGAAGTAGACCGCGTCGGGATGCTCGCCACGCCGGATCACCGTGTAGCGGGACGGCAGCATGCGTGGGCGCAGGAGCGCGGTGAGCTCTGCGAGCTGTGCGGGCGGCAGATGCCGGAACAGGGGCACGCGGGCGACCATGGCGGCGGTGGCGGCGAAGCTGCGCTTCTGCAGCTCGTGGGCGAAGCCGGCGCCCAGGATCGCCGTCGGCAGGGCGAACATGCCGAGCCCGATCACCGCCGTCAGTCCGCCGGCAATCCGCCCGCCGGTGGTGACCGGGACCACGTCGCCATAGCCCACCGTGGTCAGCGTCACGATGGCCCACCACATTGCCGCCGGGATCGAGCCGAAGGCTTCGGGCTGCACCTCGCCTTCGAGATGGTGCAGCGTGCCCGCCGCCAGGAGCAGGGCCACGGCCAGGATCGTCGCCGCCGCGAAAAGTGAACGGCGCTCGTTGACCAAGACGATTTCGAACGTCGCGAGGGCGGGGGAGTGGCGGGTGATCTTGAGCACCCGCAGGATCCGCAAGGTCCGCAGCAGAAGGAAGTCGCCCGGTACAACGAACGCCAGCCAAGTCGGCAGAATTGCCAGCAGGTCGATCAGGGCCATAGGCGTCGCCATGTAGCGCAGCCGGCCCCAGAATGGCTGCTCGTAGCGGCCGGCGCGGTCCTCGACCGAGACCCAGACGCGCAAGCCGTACTCGACGGTGAACAGCCCGACGCACAGGATCTCGACCGCACGCAGAACACCTGCCCAATCGCGGGCGAGTTCCGGCACGGTCGCGAGCACGGCGGCGGCGACGCTGATGAGGATCAGCGTTACCAGGCCGCGATTGACCCAGCGGCTCGCCGCATGCGGCCACTCGTCATCCTCGAGCAACTCATAGATACGGGCGCGCAGGGTCGGTGGAGACGCCGGCGTGTGGTCCATCGTCGGTGCGGTAAGTCCGCTCAGCCGCGGACCAGCACGACCTCCCGGTTGCAGGGCGAGCCGGATTCGGTCAGCAGCATCCGGTCGTCGGCGATGGTGCCGCGCCAAACGGAATAGGGACGGGCGCGGAAGTAGATCGGCTGCTGCAGCTTGGTCTCGAACTCGACGAAGTTCGCCGGGGTCACGTAGCCTTCGAGCCACCATTGACGGTAGGACGCCGTCCATTCGTCCTGCAGGCTCTGGGGGGTCGCGGTCGGCCAGGCGCGTCCGCTCACCGTGTTCCACATGAACGCGTAGGGCTGGTACTGGCCGAGCTCGAACGCAAACGAGCCGCACTCCGCGTATGCGGTGTTGCCGACCGTGGTCGTGCCGCGCCAGGGCACCGTGTCCGGTGGCGGGGTGGTGAACATGTCGACGCAGCCGCCGAGCGCCAGGAGGGCGCAGGCGCCGAGCATCGGAAACAGTCGCGTGCGCGCGCAAGCCATGGCAGATACTCCACCGGACCCCCACGACTGGTAGAGGCGCGGGGGTCCACAGGCAAGGCGCGGCTGCCGCAATCCCTCACCCGCTCTCCCGGCTATGGTAGCGGCGCACCAGTTCGGCGGCGTCCTCGACGACGTCTTCGGGCACGTCGAGGTTGCGCAGCACCGCCTCGGCGATGACGAGGCTGAGCTCCAGCGTCTCCGGCACCACTAGCGTGGCGCCCAGTGCGCGGAGCCGGGCGCTGACCGCCGCGTCGTGGCCGCGGGCGACGATCGAGAGTTGCGGGTAGAGTGGTCGCGCGGTGCCGACCAGCCGCTCCGCGGCCGCCGGCCGGTCGAGGGTGATCACCAGTGCGGCCGCCTGGTCGGCCGCCACGCTGCGCAGCACCCTGGGATCGCTGCCGTCGCCGTAGAACACCTTGCGGTGCTCGCGCGGCGCCTGGGGCACGCGGCGCAGATCCTGTTCCAGGACGACGAACGGGATGCCGGTCTCTTCGAGCATCTCGGCGATCGCCCGGCCGACGCGACCATATCCGGCGACGATCACATGGCGGCGCAGGCCGCTCTCGACGGAGGACAAGGGCTCCGGCTGCGCGCCGGCCGCATCGCTGACCAGACGGTCGCCCAGCCGAACCAGGAGCGGCGTGACCGCCATCGACAGCGAGATCACCAGCAATGCGGTGGTCTGCAGCTGGGTGCCCATGACACCCATACCCGTAGCGGCCCCGAACAGGACGAACCCGAACTCGCCGCCCTGGGTGAGCAGCAGCGAGGTGCGCATCGCGGCGGCGTTGGAGAGGGCGAACAGGCGGCACAGCACGAAGATCACGAGGCCCTTGAGGAGGATCAGGGCCACGACCAGGCCGGCGATCTCGAACCAGCGCTGCGCCAGCACCGACAGGTCGATCGACATGCCGACGGAGATGAAGAACAGGCCGAGCAGGAGACCCTTGAACGGCGTCACCTCGGCGGCGACCTGGTGATGATAGGGCGAGCCGGAGAGCAGGACGCCCACCACGAAGGCCCCGAGCGCCGGGGACAGCTCGGCGTTGGCGGCGAGCCAGGCCGCGCTCAGCACCGCCATCACCGCGACGATCGCGAACGCCTCGGCGTTGCGCTGGCGGGCGATCATCGCAAAGGCGCGCGGCAGCACGATCCGCCCGAGCGCGATGATCGCGGCGAGCGTGGTTGCGATCAGCAGGAACCGCCAGCCGACCGAGGCCGCGTCGGGCTCGTCGGAGCCGGGCGCCAGGAGCGGCACCATCGCCAGGAGCGGGATCACCGCCATGTCCTGCAGAAGCAGGATCGCCAGGGCGGCCCGGCCGGGCTCGGTCGCCAGCTCGTCGCGCTCGGCCAGAAGCTGCAGCACGAAGGCGGTCGACGACAGGGCAAGTCCGAACCCGAGCACGATGGCGGCGGGCAGCGGCCGGCCGATTGCCAGGGCGACGCCGGCCAGCGCCAGGCCGGTGATCACGACCTGCAGCGTGCCCAGCCCGAACAGGGTGCGGCGCATGGCCCAGATGCGCGCGGGCTCGAGCTCCAGGCCGATCACGAACAGCAGGAACACGACGCCGAGTTCGGCCGCAGCGGCAATCGGACCGATGTTGACCACCGGCCCGATCGTGTGAGGACCCAAGATCACCCCGACGACGAGCAGTCCGAGCACGGAACCGAAGCCGGCTCGCTGGAACAGCACGATGGCCGTGGCACTGGCGCCGAGTAGCAGAACCGCGGCCGTCAGGAGCTCGTGGAGGTGCATGCCCGGCCCGTCCGGGTGGCGTTCAGGCCACCTTGAGCGGCTTGTACTTGATCCGGTGCGGCTGGTCGGCGTCGGTACCGAGGCGCTTGTGCCGGTCGGCCTCGTAGTCCTGGTAGTTGCCCTCGAACCAGAGCACCTGCGAATCGCCCTCGAACGCGATGATGTGCGTGCAGATGCGGTCGAGGAACCAGCGGTCGTGGCTGATGATCAAGGCACAGCCCGCAAAGTCGAGGAGCGCGTCCTCGAGCGCCCGGAGCGTGTCGACGTCGAGGTCGTTGGTGGGCTCGTCGAGCAGGACCACGTTGGCGCCGGACTTGAGCAGCTTGGCGAGGTGGACGCGGTTGCGCTCGCCGCCGGAGAGCTGGCCCACCTTCTTCTGCTGGTCAGCGCCCTTGAAGTTGAAGGCGCCCACATAGGCGCGGGCGGGCAGCGTGCGCTTGCCGACCTCGATCTGCTCGACGCCGCCCGAGATCTCCTCGAACACCGACTTGTTGGCGGCCAGCGAGTCGCGGCTCTGGTCGACATATCCTAGTTTCACAGTCTCGCCGACGCGGATCGAGCCCGAATCGGGCTGCTCCTGGCCGACGATCATGCGAAACAGCGTGGTCTTGCCGGCACCGTTGGGGCCGATGATGCCGACGATGCCGCCGGGCGGCAGCTTGAAGCTTAAATTCTCGATCAGAAGCCGGTCGGCAAAGCCCTTGGTCAGACCGTCGGCCTCGATCACGAGGTCGCCCAGGCGTGGACCGGGCGGGATGACGATCTGCCCGGATTCCGGAGCCCGCTCGCTCGCCTGCGCCAGCAGATCCTCATAGGCGGAGATGCGGGCCTTGGATTTGGCGCGCCGCGCCTGCGGGCTCTGGCCGATCCACTCCTGCTCGCGCGCCAGGGTCCGCTGCCGACCGCGCTCCTCGCGCTCCTCCTGCTCGAGCCGCTTCTTCTTCTGCTCAAGCCAGCCGGTGTAGTTGCCCTCGTAGGGAATGCCCCGGCCACGGTCGAGCTCGAGGATCCAGCCCGCGACATTGTCCAGGAAGTAGCGGTCGTGGGTCACGGCCACGACCGTGCTCTTGTACTCCGCCAGGAATCGCTCGAGCCAAGCCACCGACTCGGCGTCGAGGTGGTTGGTGGGCTCGTCCAGGAGCAGCATGTCGGGGTTGGAGAGCAGCAGCCGGCACAAGGCGACGCGACGGCGCTCGCCGCCGGACAGCGTGGTCACGTCGGCGTCGCCCGGCGGGCAGCGCAGGGCGTCCATGGCGATGTCGATGGTGCGCTCGAGCTCCCAGCCGTTGCAGGCGTCGATCTGCTCCTGCAACTCCGCCTGCTCGGTCAAGAGCGCGTCCATGTCGGCCTCAGGGTCCGCGAACTTGTTCGACACGTCGTTGAAGCGGTCGAGCAGCGCCTTGGCCGGGCCCACCCCTTCCATGATGTTGCCGAGCACGTCCTTGGCCGCATCGAGCTGCGGTTCCTGCGGCAGGTAGCCGACCTTGACACCGGCTGCAGCTCGGGCCTCGCCATTGATGTCCTGGTCGAGTCCGGCCATGATCTTGAGCAGCGTCGACTTGCCCGCACCGTTGATTCCCAGCACACCGATCTTGGCCCCTGGCAGGAACGCCAGCGTGATGTTCTTCATGACCTCCCGGCCGCCGGGGAAGATCTTGGAGACGCTCTTCATCACGTAGATGTACTGATATGCGGCCATGCTCGCTGGTTCCCGGCCCGGCGCGCCGCGCCGGCCTGATGGTGATGATGGGTGGGGTTTGGCTCGGTCGACGGCCGCTGACTAGCATGGTGGCGCCCCCGATGTCATCGCTCCCGTGCCGTGAGACAATTGGTGGCTTGGGCGGCTGAAGTACATTGTCCTAAGCTCGCCGGCACAGGCGCGGCGTGCCAAGCGGCCGACGCCTACAGGGAGTGGCGATGAGCAAGCGGGTTCTGGTGGTGGACGACGAGCCGAACATCGTCATGTCGCTCGAATTCCTGATGCGCCGCGCCGGATTCGAGGTGGCCGTCGCACGCAATGGCCGGGAGGCCCTGGAAGCATTGGAGGGCGTGCCGCCCGACCTTCTGCTGCTCGACGTGATGATGCCGGAGTTCGACGGCTACGAGGTGTGCGAGCGGATCCGTGCCCGCCCGGAGTGGAACGGCACCAAGATCGTCATGCTCACCGCCCGCGGCCGCGAGGTCGAGCGCGAGCGCGGGCTGGCCCTTGGCGCAGATGCCTACGTGACCAAGCCCTTCTCCACGCGCGACCTGGTCGAGCAGGTCAAGCGCATGCTGGACGTGGCGTGAGGCGGCGTTCGCGATGGTCGACCAACGCCGGCGCCGCCGTCAGTTCGCCGTGTTTCTGGGAGGGCTGCTCGCGCTCAACTTCCCGGTGCTCGGTCTGGTGGACGCCATTCGGTTGCCGGGCGGCGTGCCGTTCACGCCACTCTACCTGTTCGCGGTCTGGCTGGTCCTGATCCTGCTCACCGCGGCGATCGCGACCCGAGACCGGCGCGACCGCTGATGCTCAACGCCAGCATCGTCCTGCTGCTCTCGCTGCTCTATCTCGGTGTGCTGTTCGCCATCGCGTCGTTCGGCGATTTCCGGGCCGACCGGGGCCGGAGCCTGATCCGCAGCCCCTTGGTCTACACGCTGTCGCTGGGCGTCTACTGCACGGCCTGGACCTTCTACGGCAGTGTCGGTCTCGCCTCCCGCCGGGGCCTCGATTTCCTGCCGGTCTATATCGGTCCGACGCTGGCAGCGCTGCTGTTCGGCTTCGTCGTGCAGAAGATGCTACGGATCACCAAGGCCCAAGGCATCACCTCGATCGCCGACTTCATGGCCGCGCGCTACGGCAAGAGCGCGCTCCTGGCCGGGCTGGTCACCGTTGTCGCCGTGGCCAGCGCCATCCCCTACATCGCGCTCCAGCTCAAGGCGGTGGCCGCCAGCGTGACCACGCTGATCGGGGACACGGGAGATGCCGGCGGCGGCGCCGACACGGCCTTGCTCGTGCTGTTGCTGATCGCCCTGTTCAGCGTCCTGTTCGGGACCCGGCATATCGACGCCACCGAGCATCACGAGGGTATGGTGCTCGCCGTCGCCTTCGAGAGCCTGGTCAAGCTCGCGGCGTTCCTGATCGTCGGCGTCTACGTCACCTACATCATGTTCGACGGATTCGGCGATCTGCTCGGCCAGGCGTCGTCGCTGGCGGACGGACCGCCTCTGACCGTGCGCAAGGACGCAACCGGCCACGCCGACTGGTTGCTCATCACCGCACTTTCCGGGCTGGCCTTTCTGTTTCTCGACCGGCAGTTCCAAGTCGCCGTGGTCGAGAACGTCGACGAAACCCATCTGCGCACGGCCAGCTGGCTGCTGCCCGGCTATCTCCTGCTCATCAACCTGTTCGTGCTGCCGATCGCGCTCGCCGGCGTGCTGCGTGGCCTGGGCGACGGCGACCTGTTCGTCCTGCTGCTGCCCATGGCCTCCGGCCACGAATGGCTGGCGCTGGTGGCCTATCTCGGCGGCCTCTCCGCCGCATCCGCCATGATCATCGTCGCCACCGTGGCCCTGAGCACGATGATCTCCAACGATCTGGTGATGCCCGTGCTGCTGCGGGCAAGGTTCCTCAGGCTCAGTCAACGCAGCGACCTGCCGCGCCTGATCCTGGCTGTCCGTCGGGCGGCGATCCTGCTCCTGCTGGTCCTGGGTTATGTCTTCTTCCGACTGGTCGGCGAATCGTTTCCGCTGGTCAGCATCGGCCTGATCTCGTTCTGCGGCGTCGCACAGTTCGCCCCGCCGATCCTGGCGGGCATCTATTGGAAGGACGCCAATCTGCTCGGTGCCGTCCTCGGCTTGTGCGGGGGAGTCCTGGCATGGCTCTACACCCTGGTGCTGCCCACCCTGGCGACCGCCGGACTCGTCGATGCCTCGATCGTCACCGACGGACCGTTCGGCAACCTGCTGCTGCGACCGGAAGCGCTGCTGGGCTTTGACGGCCTGGGGCCGGTCAGTCACGCGGTGGCGTGGAGCCTCGGCGTGAACGTGTGCCTGGTGGTCCTGTGCGGCCTGCTGGCGCGCCAGAGCAGCCTCGAGCGCATGCAGGCGGTTCAGTTCGTCGAGGTCGACCAGCATGGCGGGATCGGCGAGCTTTGGCGCGGCGAGGCCACGGTCGCGTCGTTGCGGGGATTGCTGATCCGCTTTCTGGGTCAGCAGCGCGCCGACAACGTGTTCGCCCTCGACCTTCGCCGTCGTGGCCGGATCCTGGCACCCGACGCCGCCGCCGATGCCACGCTCGTGCAGCTGGCCGAGCGCCAGCTGGCGCGTGCCATCGGCTCGGCCAGCGCCCGCGTCATGGTGGGCTCGGTGGTGCGCGGGGAGGTGATCGGGCCCGAGGATCTCATGCAGATCCTCGACGAGACTTCCCAGGCCATCGAGTACAGCCAGCGCCTCGAGCACAAGTCGGCCGCACTCGAGCAGGCGACCGCGGAACTGCGCGAAGCCAATGAGCGGCTGCGCCAGGTCGACCAGCTCAAGGACGACTTCCTGGCCACCGTCAGCCACGAGCTGCGCACCCCCCTGACCTCGATTCGTTCCTTTTCCGAGATACTCCTCGACGCGCCCGACCTGGCGCCGGAGCAGCGCGCCGAGTTCCTGCAGATCATCGTGCGCGAGTCCGAGCGCCTCACCCGGCTGATCAACGACTTCCTCGACCTGTCCAAGATCGAGTCCGGCAAGATGGAATGGCAGCTCGCGGAATGCGATTTGCAGCAAATCGTGGCCGAGGCCGGGCAGGCGACCCACGGGCTGTTCGCCGATCGGAGCGTGCAGCTGGTGCAGGACCTCACGGCGGACCGTGCCGCGGTCCATTGCGACAGGGACCGCATGGTGCAAGTGATGATCAACCTGCTCTCAAACGCCTGCAAGTTCGTGCCGGAAGGGCAGGGCCAGGTGCGGATCGAATTGCGCGGCCACGGCGACGGCTATTTGGTGCGCGTCGAGGACAACGGTCCCGGCGTGCCCCAGCCCTATCGCGAGGCGATCTTCGAGAAGTTCCGCCAGCTCAGTGGCAGCCTGCTCAAGGACAAGCCCAAGGGCACAGGCCTCGGGCTCGCCATTTGCCGCCAGATCGTCGAGCATTTCGGTGGCCGGATCTGGGCCGAGGACTCGGCGCTGGGCGGGGCTGCGATCTGCTTCACGCTGCCTGCCGCCCTAGGGGAGACCAAGGCGGCGGCCTGAGGTGCGGACGGCCCGGATCGCGAGCGTGTCAGCTCGGCGTTTCGCGCGCGGCCAAACGGGTGCGCATCTGACCCAACAGCCCGTCGAGACCGTCGCGGCCGATCACCTCGGATGCTTCGGCCCGCTGGGTGACCACGAGGCTCACCCCCTCGGCGACGATGTCGATCAGCAGGAAGCTGCCGTCCTGCTCCCGGACACGCCACTCGACCAGGATCGGCGGCTTGCCGGAGGGGCGCAGGATGCGGGTCGAAACCATGGTGTCGCGCTCGTCGATAGGCCTGGCGCCGGTGATCTCGAAGGTCTGACCATTGTACCAGCTCATGCGCTCGGCCATGGTCTGCATGAGCAGCTCGTTGAACAGCTCGACGAATTCGGCCTGCTCCTCGGGCGTGGCTTGACGCCAATAGCGGCCCAGCACCAGGCGGGCGATCAGCTCGAGATCCGTCGACTGGTCGAGGAGGCGCTTGAGCTGCTTCAGCTTCTCCGATTCCTCCCCCGGCTGCTCGAGCACGATCAAGGTACGGTCGCCGAGGTCCTGGATGAACTGCTCCGCGCCGTGAATGTCGGCCTTCGCCGCCCGAGGCAGCAAGACACCGAGGGTGAGGCCGATCAGCACGTCGCGTCGGCCGATATCGCCGAATGGGCGGCTCATGGTCCGGGATCCTCCTTGAAGATGTCCTCGTAGCCCTCCTGATCGGTCGGCGCCCTGCCGTTGCGGATGTCGGCGGCGCGCTTTTGCGAATAGATGGTGCGGATCGTGGCGTAGAGGTCGATGCTGTTTGCACGCAGATCGTCGAACAACTCGATGTTGGCCTCGCGCTCGCTCACCCCGCCGACCGCGAACAGACCGATCCGCTCGTCCTGGGTGATGCAGCACTGATTGAGCGGGTTGATGAAGTAGTCTCCGACCCGGCCGACGGTGTCGCGACCGTTCGACGGGCCGAGGAGCGGCAGCATCAGATAGGGCCCGCTGGGCACCCCCCAGACCCCGAGCGTCTGCCCGAGGTCCTCCTCGTGGCGCGGATAACCCAGCGGCGTGGCGGGATCGAACAGCCCACCCACCCCCATCGTCGTATTGATCATGAACCGGCCGAGCGTGATCCCGGCCCGCTCGCGCTCCCCTTGGAGCGCATCGTTGGCGAGGATCACCGGCGAGCGCAGGTTGGCCAGGAAGTTGGCGACCGATCGGCGCGCGACCTCCGGCGTGACGAAGCGATAGGCTCGTGCCACCGGCTCGAGGACCCATCGGTCCACGAACATGTTGAAGCCGAAGACCGCCCGGTTGACGGGCTCGATCGGGTCGGACACCTCGTGACCCGAGGACGGACCCCCGGTGGTGGCGCAACCGGCCAGAGCAAGGAGCAGGATCGGGACGCCGAGGGCTCGGCGCCAAAGCCGATCTAAGGGTTCCCGCTGCGCCGTCTGCGCGGCCGAGGTCATCACTGCTAGCCTTCTGCCACCATCGGGCCGAGCACCGGCCATATCCAGAGCCCTGGCGCTCATAGAGGCTGTCGCCGGCACTGGCAAGCTAGGGCCGAGCGCTCGGGTACGGCATGGCAAGATTGACAGGCGCATATAAAGATATCTATATATTCCCGCTCCACGGATTGCGCGGGCAGGTTATGCTGCAGGAAACCGGTTCCCTGGATTTGTTGTTGGACGGCATCCGGGCCGCGGGCGATCCCTCTCGCCTGCGGCTACTGGCCATCTGCTCGCAGGGTGAGTGGACCGTCAGCGAACTCGTCCAGATCCTCGGGCAGAGCCAGCCCCGCATTTCCCGTCACCTCAAGATCCTCGCCGAGGCCGGATTGCTGGATCGGTTCCGCGAGGGCAGCTGGGTGTTTTACCGCCGCGCCCAGACCGGCGATGGTGCGCGGCTGGCCCGCTCGCTGTGCCGCCTCTTGCCTGGCGACGACCCGGCAATGCATCGCGATCAGCGTCGGCTGGAGGCGGTCCGCGAGGCGCGCCGGCGCCAGGCCGAGCGATTTTTCGACGCCAGGGCGGACGACTGGGATCGCGAGCGCGATCTCGCGGTCGATCCAGCCATGGTCGAGGCGGCGTTGCGGGAGCTGTTCTCGAAAGAGCGGCCCGCCAACCTGCTCGACATCGGAACCGGAACCGGTCGGATTCTGGAGGTTCTCGCAGGACAGGTGGGGTTCGGCCTGGGTATCGACCTCAGCCACGACATGCTGGCGGTGGCGCGTGCCAACCTGGACCAGCGCGAGGCGCGCAACTGCCAGGTCAGGCACGGCGACATGTACCAGCTGCCGCTACCGGACGCGTCGTTCGCCGCCGCCACCTTGCATCAGGTTCTCCACTACGCGGACGATCCTTTCGCGGCACTGGCCGAGGCCGTGCGTGTTCTCGCACCGGGGGGCTGGCTGGTGGTCGCCGATCTCGCCCACCACGAGGTCGAGCGGCTGCGCGAACAGAGCGGTCATCGCCGCCTCGGGTTCACCGACGAGGAGATGGACCACTGGTTCGCGGAGCTCGGTCTGGTGCCGGGCGAGCAGCGACGACTGGCCGGACCGGAGCTGGCGGTGGTGGTCTGGACCGCACGCCGCATCGCAGCCGACACCGAAAACGGGGCAACCCTACCACGCAGGAGCGCCGCATGATTCTGGCCGTTGCCGACCCGTACAAGGCGCCGCCGCATGCCTGGCTCGACGAGCCGCTGCCGCCCGTCGACCTTTCGATCGAGGTCTTCCCGCCCAAGGGACCAGAGGCAGCGGCCCGCTTGTGGGCGAATGTCGAGCAGTTCGTCGCCATGAGGCCACGCTTCATCTCCGTCACCTGCGGTGCCGGCGGATCGGGCGTCGACGGCACGCTGCCCTTGGTATGCGGCATTCAGGAGCGGTTCGGCGTGCCCGTTGCCGCTCATATGACCTGCGCCTGGTCGTCGCGCGAGGAGATCGACGCGCTTGCCCGCACCTACTGGGACCGCGGCATCCGGCGGATCGTCGCGTTGCGCGGCGATCCGCCGAAAGGCTCGCAAGGCTATGCGCCGCGACCGGACGGCTATGCCTATGCCGCCGACCTGATCGCGGGGTTGAAGGCGGTGGCCGATTTCGAGATCAGCGCCGGCTGCTACCCGGAAGTGCACCCGGAGGCATCCAGTGCCGCGGCCGACCTCGAGAATGTGCGCCGCAAGGTCGAGGCTGGCGCCGCCCGGCTGGTGACGCAGTACTGCTTCGACACCGATCAGATCCTGCGCTTCCGCGATCGGCTGGTCGCGGCCGGCATTGTCGCCGAGTATGTCCCCGGCATCATGCCGATCCATAATTTCGCGCAGATCCGCCGGTTCTCGCTGGGCTGCGGCGCGGGCGTGCCGCCCTGGCTCGAGCGGCTGTTCGATGGGGTGGACGAATCTTCGCCGATGCACGGGATGATCGCCGCCAGCATCGCCAGCGAGCAGTGCCGGCGTCTAGCGGCCGAGGGGCTGACGCGCATGCATGTCTACGCCCTCAACCGCGCCGAGCTGCCGCTCGCCATCCGCCATCTGCTGGCGGCGCACGAGGTGCCGGCGGCGGCCTGAGCGGAGCTTTAGCCATGACCGACTTTCTCGCCTTCGCCCGTCGGCACGTCCTGCTGCTCGACGGGGCCATGGGCAGCAGGCTCCAGTCCGAAGACCTGACCTTGGACGATTACCGGGGCCAGGAGAACTGCTCGGAAATCCTGAATCTCAGCCGGCCCGATCTCATCCGGGAAATTCACCTCGGCTATCTCGGCGCCGGGGCCGATGCAGTCGAGACCAACAGCTTCGGTGGCTCGCCCATCACCCTGGGCGAGTTCGGACTGGCGGATCAGGCTCACGAGATCAACCGGCGCGCGGCCCGACTCGCCCGCGAGGCGGTCGAATCCTTTGCGGGCGACGGGCGTCGACGGTTCGTCGTCGGTGCCATCGGTCCCGGCACCAAGCTGCCGAGCCTGGGCCATGTCGGATATCGCGAGCTGGAGGGTGCCTTCGCCGTCCAGGCCGAGGGGCTGATCGCCGGCGGCGTCGACGTCCTGCTGATCGAGACCTGCCAGGATCCGTTGCAGGTCAAGGCGGCGGTCAACGGCTGCCGCCACGCCTTCGTCCGGCACGGGCGCGAGCTGCCGCTCATCGTCCAGGTCACGATCGAGACCACGGGCACCATGCTGGTCGGCACCGACATCGGAGCGGCCGTCGCCATCGTCGACGCGCTGGGCGTGCCCGTGATGGGGCTCAACTGCGCCACCGGACCCAAGGAGATGGCCGAGCATGTCCGCCATCTCGGCCAAAGCTGGCGCGGCCTGATCTCGTGCCTGCCCAATGCCGGACTGCCCGAGCTGCGTTGCGGCCATACCCATTATCCGCTGACGCCGGACGAGCTCGCCGGCTGGACCCAGCGCTTCATCGCCGAGGACGGCGTCGCCATCGTCGGCGGCTGCTGCGGCACCACGGTCGAACACATCGCGGCCCTGGACGCGATGCTGCGCCGCACGGCGGAGGACGGCTTTAGGCCGCTGGTCAAGGACCGCGAGCCGCACCACCTGCCGGCGGTCGCGTCCCTGTTCACCGCCGTGCCCCTGCGCCAGGAAAGCGCGTTCCTCGCCATCGGCGAACGCTGCAATGCGAACGGCTCGAAGAAATTCCGCGAGCTCCAGGCCGCCGGCGATTGGGACGGCTGCGTCGCCATGGGCCGCGAGCAGGTGCGCGAGGGCAGCAACGCGCTCGACGTCTGCACGGCCTTCGTCGGCCGGGACGAGGTGGCCGAGATGACCGCCGTGGTCGAGCGCATGCGCGGCCAGGTCGACAGCCCGCTGGTGATCGATTCGACCGAGCTGCCGGTGCTGGAGGCTGCGCTCGAACTCTATGGCGGCAAGGCGGTTCTGAACTCGATCAACTTCGAGGACGGCGAGGCTCCGGCCACCGCGCGCATGACGCTGGCCCGGAAGTTCGGTGCCGCCGTGATCGCGCTGACGATCGACGAGCAGGGCATGGCGAAGTCGCGGCAGGACAAGCTGCGCATCACGCGCCGCCTGGTGGAGTTCGCCTGTGGCCGGTTCGGCCTGCCGCAGTCGGACCTGCTGCTCGATCCGCTCACCTTCACGATTTGCACCGGCAACGAGGACGACCGCAAGCTGGCCTTGTGGACGCTTGAGGCGATCGAGGACATCCGGCGCGAATTTCCCGACCTGCAGCTGATCCTGGGCCTCTCGAATGTCTCGTTCGGCCTCAACCCCGCCGCCCGCCACGTGCTCAATTCGGTCATGCTCGACCATGCCCTGCGCCGCGGGCTCACCGGTGCCATCGTCCACAGCAGCAAGATCGTGCCGCTGCACAAGATCCCGCCCGAGGAGGTCGAGGCGGCCGAGGACCTGATCTTCGACCGGCGCCGCGACGGCCGCGATCCCTTGCAGGCCTTCATGGCCCTGTTCAGCGAGCGCAAGGCCCAGGCCGCGGTCGCCAAGGCCCGACCGGACACCATCGAGGAGCAGCTCAAGCTGCGGATCGTCGATGGTGACAAGCAGGGGCTTGAGGCCGATCTCGACGCGGCGCTCGAGCGCTATGCTCCTTTGGCGGTGATCAACGACATCCTGCTCGACGGCATGAAAACGGTCGGCGAGCTGTTCGGCGCCGGCAAGATGCAGCTGCCCTTCGTCCTGCAGTCGGCCGAAACCATGAAGAAGGCAGTGGCCTATCTCGAGCCGATGATGGAGCGGGTCGCAGGCCAGGAGAAGGGCACGATCGTGCTCGCCACGGTCAAGGGCGACGTCCACGATATCGGCAAGAACCTGGTCGACATCATCCTGACCAACAACGGCTACCGCGTGGTCAATCTCGGAATCAAGCAGCCGCTGTCCTCGATCCTGGACGCCGCGACGGAGTACAGGGCCGACGCGGTCGGCATGTCCGGGCTCCTGGTCAAATCGACCGTGATCATGCGCGAGAACCTGGAGGAGATGCGCCGCCAGGGGCTGCGCGTCCCGGTGCTCCTGGGCGGTGCCGCACTCACCCGCGCCTATGTCGAGGACGACTGTTGGAAGTCGTATGGCGAGGGTCCGGTCGCCTACGCCCGGGACGCCTTCGACGGCCTGATGCTGATGGACAAGGCGGTCAACGGCGCCTTTCCGGCCTATGTCGCCGATCGGGTCGCCAAGGCGGCACAGCGCAGTGCCAAGAAGCCGCGCACGCTCGACTATGCGAACGGCAATGCGGCCCTGGTCCTGCGGCCGGTCGAAGTCGAGGAGATCCGCCTCAAGCGCCACGAGCTGAGCAGCGGCGTCGAGGTGCCGACCCCACCATTCTGGGGCGCGCGGACCATCGAGCAGGTTCCCGTCCGGGCACTCCTGCCCTACCTCAACGAGCAGATGCTCTACCAATTCCACTGGGGCTACGAGAAGCAGGGCCGTCGCCTCGGCGAGTTCCTGGCCTGGGCGGCCAAGGAGCTGCGGCCGGTGCTGAGCGGCCTTGTCGCCGAGGCCGAGGCAGAGCGCGTCTTCACCCCTCAGGCCGCCTACGGCTACTTCAAGGCCGCCGGTGAAGGCAACGCGATCGTCCTGTTCGACGAGACCGGCGTGCGCGAGGTGGCGCGCTTCGCTCTGCCCCGCCAGCCCAAGGACGGTGGCCTGTGCATCGCCGACTTCCTGCGTGACGTCGACGAGCCGGAGCGCGACGTGCTTGGGCTGCAGGTGGTGACGGTCGGACAGCACGCCTCGGAGGTGGCCCGGGACTGGTTCGCGGCGGACCGCTACCAGGACTATGTCCGCCTGCATGGGCTGGGCGTCGAACTGGCGGAGGCTCTGGCCGAGTATGTTCACGGCCGGATCCGGGCCGAGCTCGGCTTCGGCCATCACGACGCGCGCGACATGCGCGAGCTGCTCAAGCAGGGCTACCGAGGGTCGCGCTACAGCTTCGGCTATCCCGCCTGCCCGAACCTCGCCGACCAGTCGACCTTGCTGCGGCTCCTGGGTGCGGGAAGGATCGGGATCGAACTCTCCGAGGGCGACCAGCTCTGGCCTGAGCAGAGCACCAGCGCCATCGTTCTCCATCATCCCCAGGCCCGCTACTTCAACGTCTGACCACGCGGCCGGAACCCTGGGCGTGCGCTGACTATTGGCTGGACATATCCAAGGGGAGTGTCGCCATGCCCAGGCATGCCGTCCTGGTCGCGCTGGCCGTTGCGCTGGCCTTGCCGATCGGTGCCGAGGCGCAAACCAGTCTGCCCACCGATCCGCCACCCAATCCGCGGGAGGTGGTGCCCGATCAACGGCTGGAGAATGTCGACCAGCGCCTGCTGCTCGCCATTGACAGACTGCAGGCGACCGAGGCGATGCAGCCGGACGTGACCAAGGCCCAGGCCTTCGATCAGGCCAAGCAAACCCTTGCCGAAACGCGCGACGTGTTCGACGACGTGGTGCCGCAAAGTGGCCGCGAGGAATATGTCGCAGCGATCGATCGGGCCGAGCGTGCCGTGGACCAACGAAGCATGGACCAAGCGGTGGCGGCTCTTGGGGAGCTGCGCCAGCGCATCCTGGCCCTTGCGGCCGATCCTAGCCCGGCCGCGCAGTAGCCGTTCTCGATCACTGCGCGCTCGCGGCCTCGTCGACGCCCAGGATGGGCCGGGTAGGGCGGTTGAAGCGGCCAGCGAGCGCATCGACACCGCTCTGCGCTCGGGCCAGCGGAAGGAGATCCTGGCGAGCTGCCCGCTTCGCCTCGGTGGCTGATCCCGAGTTCCCGATCGCGATGCTCGACGGGCTCGGATCCGCCTCGCCTAACCTGTCGAATGACCGGGCAAGTTTTGGCGATCCCAGGGGGAGTTCGTCCCCGTGCGCCGTATCCCGGCTGTGCCAGGTCTTGCCGCAGCTGTTCATCTTCTGGCGCATCAGAGCCGCCTCGGCCGTCTCGGAAAGCCCGGGAGCGACATGGACAGCCAACCGGTCGCTGTTCGCCACGGTTCCGCTTGCCGTTGGACCGATCCAGCCGCTAGCTGGGGCGGCGGGTGGGATTGCGTACGGCGGTCATGACCGATTCTCAGCAGGCGGCGATCGATCAGGGCGGGGATGCACCTACGCCCTTTTCCCTGCGCGGGACGTTACGCGACCTCTACTTCGGCGGTAGCCGGCGCGCCACGCGCTTTCAGCTGGCGCTGCTGGCCTTCGATCTCGTCACGGTCACCTTCTTCCTGGTGACCACCTTCCTGCCATACTCGGAGTGGATCTTGGCGGCCGATGTCGTCATCGCGTTCGGGTTGGCCCTGGATTTCGCGGCCCGTGTCTACATTTCGCCCCGGCCGCTGCAGTATCTGCGGCAGCCCGTCGCGATCATCGATCTCGTGGTCCTGGTTTCGCTGTTGTTGCCCGCCCTGGCGCCAAATCTGGGCTTCCTCCGCCTCCTGCGCGCGGTGCGGCTCGTCCGCTCCTACAACGTCCTGGTGGTGCTCGAGAACGAGGCGCCGTTCGTGCGTCGCAATCTCAGGGCGATCCGAGCCGGGGTGAACCTCGGGGTGTTCGTGTTTCTGGTCAGCGCCATCGTCTATGTCCAGCAGCGGACGATCAATCCGGACATCAACGACTACCTGGACGCGTTCTATTTCACGGTGGCGACCCTCACCACCACTGGCTTCGGCGACATCACCCTCGAGGGCAAATATGGCCGCCTGCTGGCCACCGTGGTGATGATCGTCGGCATATCCCTGTTCTTGAACCTGGTCAGCGCGGTGTTCCGGCCGCGGAAGGTCGAGCATACGTGCCCGACCTGCGCCCTGCTCGAGCACGACGTCGACGCGGTCTACTGCAAGGCCTGCGGCCAGATCCTGAAGATCCCGAATGTGGGCGGCTGAGGTAGGCGACATGACCGTGACCATGCTCTACGCGGGCCTGCTGGCTCCGATTTTCCTCTACCTGACCTTTCGCGTGATCCGCTTCCGCCGCGACCGCCGTGTCGACATGGGCGACGCTGGCGATCCGCTCCTGCAGCGTTACGTCCGCGCGCACGCCAACTTCGCCGAATACGCACCATTCGGCGTCTTGCTGCTTCTGCTGGTCGAGGCTGGCGGCTGGCCGGGCTGGCTCGTGCACCTGCTCGGCTGCACGCTCGTGCTCGGGCGCGTGGCGCACGCCTGGTCGTTTTCGGTGCCGGAACTGCGTGAGCCGTCACGCGTCGTCGGCATGGTGCTGACCACCGTCATGCTCGGGCTGGCTGGGGCCTTGTGCCTCGCGCGGGGACTTGGGCTGGCTTGATGCGCTCGATCTGGGCGGCTCTGCCCACGCTTGCCGTGCTCGCGGCCGCCTACGTGCTGAGCCAGTTCTTTCGCACCGCACTGGCGGTCGTCGCGCCGGAGATCGCCTCCGATCTCGCTCTCGACCCGGCCCGGCTGGGTGTGCTGTCCTCGGCGTGGTTTTGGGCCTTCGCTGCTGCGCAGATCCCGATCGGTGTGGCCCTGGACCGCTGGGGGCCGCGCCGGACGGTGGCGATCCTGTTCTGCGCGGCCGGGCTGGGCTGCCTCGTGTTCGCCCGCGCGGGTAGCCTGGAATCCGCGGTGCTCGGGCAAGCCCTGATCGGCATCGGCTGCGCACCGGTGTTCATGGGCATGCTCGTCGTTCTCTCGCGCTTCTTCACGGCGCA
This sequence comes from uncultured Alphaproteobacteria bacterium, assembly GCA_963720725.1. GTDB lineage: Bacteria > Pseudomonadota > Alphaproteobacteria > Geminicoccales > Geminicoccaceae > Benzoatithermus. The sequence goes on along the minus strand of CAVRGN010000008.1, from coordinate 528,508 downwards.
GATGTTCGCCCAGATCTCCTCGATCCTGCTGGCGGTCGGCAGTGCCGGAACGCTGGCCGGCACCACGCCGCTGGCGCTGATCGCGGCCTCGGTAGGCTGGCGCGGCGCCTTTCTCGGCATGGCGGCGCTGGTCGCGGTCGTGGCACTGCTGGTGGCACTGATCGTGCGTGACAGGCCGCCGGGCTCGGTGGCGCCCGTCGCCACCGAGCCCCTGATCGCCGCGCTGCGCGGCGTGGTCGACGTGTTCGCCAACCGTCGGATCCTGGCAATCCTGCCGATGTGCTTCACCGGCTATGCCGTGCTGATCACCATTCGGGGCCTGTGGGCCGGACCCTATCTGGCCGACGCCTTCGGCTTCTCGCCCGTGGCGCGCGGCAATGCCTTGCTGGCCATGTCCGTGGCGATGATCGTGGGCAACCTCGCCTATGGCATGCTCGAGCGGCGCTTCGACCGCCGCCGACGATTCGCCGTGGGTGGTGCCGTCGGAGTGATCATCGCGCTCCTGGTATTGGCGGCTCTGCCGACCAGTTCCGCGGTGTTGGCCACGACTGCGCTGACCCTGATCGGGGCCATGGGGATGACCTATGCGCTGCTCATGGCCCAGGGCCGCCGCTTTCTGGCCGAGCACGAGATCGGCCGCGGACTGACCCTGCTCAACGGCGCCTGTTTCGCAGGCGCGGCCACCCTGCAGGCGGTCAGCGGTGTGGTCGTCGACATGGCAGGATCCGAGGCCCCGGGCACGGCTTGGCGCGCATTGTTCCTGTTCCTCGCCCTGATTTTGGCGCTGGCCGTGAGCAGCTACCTGCGCAGCGAGGATCCCCGCCGCGCCGCTACACCGCTTCCACGCGCTTCATGGTGAAGTGCCGCAGCAGATAGAGGATCGCCAGGACGACGACTCCCACGGCCACCAGCCCTAGGGACGCTTCGTTGAGCCAAGCCAGCAGGAGCACGCCCAAGCCCAGCATCGCCCCGACCAGACAGAAGCGCCAGTCGACATAGATGCCGTCGAGGAACGTCGCGAACGCCAGGATGCTCAAGGTGACGATCCCCAGGACGTCGCCGGTCACCATGTCGGCGACGAAGTGGGTGTGCATCAGTGCCATGGCGCCGAGGAATGCACCCCAATGCGCTACCTGCTTGAGCGCCAGGACCACGCGGTGCTCACCGCCGTCGACATAGACCCGCCAAATGGCGATGCCGGCGAAGACGATGGTGGTGAGCTGCCACACCACGACGCTGTGAGCGGGATAGAGGTCGGTCCAGGCGAGCCCGCAGACCGCCCAGACCACCATGAAGGCGTAGATCCCAACCCGTCGCCAGAGGGGCACCGCGCGGAGGGGTTCCTCCATCAGCCCCGTGCCAGCCGTGGTCTCTACCTTGCTCATCGGCGTATCCGCAGCGCGTTGAGGATGACCCACCATAGCCCAGCCCCAGGAATGGCGATAGGCGTGCCAGCCGCCGCAGAGGTCAGTAGTGGTACACCGCCAGCGACTGCTCGCCCTGCGGCCAGGTGCGTACCACAATCCGTTCGTCGTCGGACCGTGTTGCGATCGAACGCTGCGGGCCGCAGGGAACCTGCAACTGCAGCGCGTCCATGCAGGGCCCCGCATCGGCGGGCAGGTCTCTTGCGATTTGATGCCGAGGCCGGACGCCACGCGGCCGGTCAAGAAGGTGTATTCGAGTTCGGACGAGACCGGTGCAAACGCGATTTCACGATGGTCGATCCCCGCGACGACGAGGTTCAGAGCCCCGGTGAGCGCCGGCGCATCGTAGGAGAATCCCGTCGGCACGTCCGGCACGCCCAGATACTTGGCGTCGGGCTGAGCGAACCTGTCGAACCGGTTCGAGCGCATCGTCAGGACGGGGATGCCCGCGACCACTTGTTCATGACTAAGAGACCGCTCGGGAGGCCACCATGCCCAAACGCTTGTTCCTACTCGCCGGCAGCTTGGCACTCGGCGCCTGCTCGGCCGTCGGCATCCGTTCCGGAACGGAGGAGCCGGCCTATGAGGTCGTGGCCAGGCTCGACCACGAGGTCGAGGTGCGCTGTTACGGGCCACGGCTGGCGGCCGAGACGACCGTGGCGGGAGAGGAGAGCGGCAAAGTCCGCGGCGCCGCCTTCGGCCGGCTCGCGCGCTTCATCTTCGGCGACAACCGCTCGCAGGCGGAGATCGCGATGACCGCACCGGTTCAGGTCGAGTCCGGCAGGCAAAGGATCGCCATGACCGCTCCGGTCGAGACCGCGGCCGGCGAGAGCAGCCTGACCATGCGCTTCTTCATGCCCGCCAGCTTTACCCGCGCCACGCTCCCCGATCCGAAGGACTCGGCGATCCGGATCGTCGAGGTGCCGGCGGAAACGCTGGCCGTGCTGCGTTTCACCGGCTCGATCGCGGCGGGCGCGGTGAGCGCGCGCGAATCCGAGTTGCTCGACGTGCTCACCGGCTCCGCGTGGCGCCCGACCGGCCCACCACGGGCCCTGTTCTACGATCCGCCCTGGACCATACCTTTCCTGCGCCGCAACGAGGTCGCAGTGGCGGTCGAGCCGCGACCCGGCGGCTAGAGGACCTCGAACACCTGTCCGGTGCGGGCGCCTTCGACGCTCTTGGCGTAGGCCAGCGCCACCCGCGCCGCCGGCACGGCTTCATGGCCGCGGAAGAAAGGCCCGAAGGCCGGCAACGATTCGACCAGCACGCCCGGGCTGACGGCGTTGATCCGCAGGCCGCGTGGAAGCTCGATGGCCGCCGCGCGCACGAACGCCTCGACGGCGCCGTTGACCATCGAAGCCGAGCTGCCGAAGCGGACCGGGTCGTGGGTGAGCACGCCGCTGGTCAGCGTGAACGACCCGCCGTCCGCGATGAACTCGCGCCCGGCCAGGACGAGGTTTACCTGCCCCATGAGCTTGTCCTGCAGCCCGACCGCGAAGTCGGCTTCGGTCATGTCCTGCAGGGGCGCGAACTTGACCTTGCCGGCGGTCGAGACCAGCGCGTCGAACGTGCCCACCTTGTCCAGTGCGGCGCGGATCGAGCGCGCGTCGGTGAGATCGAGGCGCAGGTCGCCGGATCGGCTGCCTGCCGAGACGATCTCGTGCCGGCTGCCGAGTTCGCTCATCACCGCCTGACCGATGGTCCCCGACGCACCCACCAATACGATCCGCATTCCCGGCCCTCCTCTGCTGTCTCGCCGGCTGAAGCATGCCGGAGCCGAGGCGCACCGGCCAGTGGGTGGCGTGACAAAGCGCTACCCCGCACGATCGGATGCAAATGGACCGGAGCGGCGCTAGGCTCGCACGGCGATGACGGTTCGGTAACCGTCGCCGATCCGTGGACCGCATCCCGTGTCGCTTCTGGTGTTTTCGGTCGTGCTCGGTGCGGCGGTGCTGCACGCCGCTTGGAATGCGCTGGTCAAGCACGGCGGCGATCCGTTCTTGCGTCTCGCCCTGGTCAACCTGACCGGCTCGGCGATCTGTCTGCCGCTACTGCCCTTCATCGCGCCGCCGGTGGCAGAAGCCTGGCCCTGGCTCCTCGCTTCCGTCGCCATCCATATCGGCTACTGCTCCTGCTTGTGCCTTGCCTATCGCCTCGGCGACCTTAGTCAGGTCTATCCGGTGGCACGCGGCGTGGCACCGCCGCTGGTGGCGCTCCTGGCCTGGCTCGCAGCCGGCGAATCGCCGAGCTGGAGCGGCCTCGCCGCCATCGGGCTGATCTCCACCGGGATCCTCGCCATCGCCTGCGGTCGCCGCGCCGAGGGGCAGGGGGGTGGCCATATCCTGCTGGCCGTTGCCTGCGGCGCTTGCATCGGCGCCTATACCATCTGCGATGGGCTCGGGATCCGCGCGTCGCAGGGTACGCTCGAGTACATCGTCTGGTTCTTCTTCTTCGACGGCCTGCCCTTCGGCCTAGGCGTGCTCTGGCTGCGGCGGCGCAAGCTGCACGCGGCCATTCCCGCCCTTCTGGTGCCGGCGATCGGCGCGGGTGCCCTGTCGTTCATGGCCTACGCTCTCGTCATCTGGGCGATGCGGACCACGCCCATGGCCTATGTCTCCGGCTTGCGCGAGACGAGCGTGATCCTGGCCACCATCATCGGCACCCGGCTGATGGGCGAGCCGTTCGGCAAGGAGCGCGTGACCGCCGCGTTCATCGTCGCGGGCGGCATCGGGCTGCTCAAGCTCGCGAGCTAGACACCGGGCTCCAGCGCTTCCGACCGTCCCCGCCGCGGCGCCTCGCCCGAAATCGGACCGGCCCAGCGCACGGCATTGCCGATCACGCGCTGCACGAGCGGATCGTGATAGGTCGGGTAGGTCTCGTGGCCGGGGCGGAAGTAGAAGATCCGTCCCAAGCCGCGCCGGAAGCAGCAGCCGCTGCGGAAGACCTCGCCGCCCTGGAACCAGCTGATGAACACCAGTTCGTCCGGCGGCGGGATATCGAAATGCTCGCCGTACATCTCCTCGCGCGCGATCTCGATCCGCTCGGGCAGCCCCTGGGCGATCGGATGTCCCGGTGCCACAAGCCAGAGGCGCTCGCGTTCGTCAGCCACGCGCCACTTGAGGTCGCAGCTGGTGCCCATCAGCCGCTTGAACGGCTTGGAGAAGTGGCCGGAGTGCAGGACGATCAGGCCCATCCCGCCAAGAACCCGCTGCTGCACGCGCTGGGCGACCGTGTCGGTCACCTCGTCATGTGCCTGGTGGCCCCACCAGAGCAGGACGTCGGTCCCGGCCAGGACGTCGTCGCTCAGCCCATGCTCGGGCTCGTCCAGCGTTGCCGTGCGGACCGAGAATCCACAGCGGCGCAACGGTACCGCCAGCGCGGTGTGGATGCCTTCGGGATACACCGCGGCCACCTGCGGATTGCTCCGCTCATGCCGAAACTCGTTCCATACCGTCACCCGAAGGGCTTCGTTCATCGCCCCAACTCGGCCAGAAGTTCCGCGGTTCGGACCGGAGCGCCGCCGCTCCGCGCCGAGCGGACGGCCCCTTCCATCAAGGCCAGACTGTGGAGATTGTCCGCCGCGGTGCTGAGCCCCTCGGCTTCCCGACCCGTTGTCACCCAGTCGGCGAACGCCGCCAGGCACCCTTTGCGGTCCTTGTAGTGGCAGACTCGGCAGCGCAGCCGGATCGCCGCCCCGGCCGGGCAGGTACAGCAGGAGCGAATCCATCGTTTCTCGTGCCGCCAGGGCCCCACGATAGCGGAACTCCAATGTACCGCTGGTGCCGTCGATCCGCCACTGGCCGCCATAGGGGGTGGTCGGCCCACGCGAGATCCAGCTGCCGCGGTAGCTCGCCATGGTGCCGCGCGCGAAGCGGATCGTGGCGATCGCGGCCGGGCGGCCGTGGAACGGCGACGCGGGCTCGCTCCAGCTCTGGCAGCTCACCTCCACGGGCTCGTCGCCGAGCACGAAGCGCATGGCGTCGAAGTGGTGGATGGCCATGTCGCCGAGCAGCGGCTCGGCCAAGTCAAAGTAGCGGTAGCTCTGGTCGAACAGGAAATGGAAGTCCAGGTAGCAGGCCAGCGACGCGCCGAGGGCCCCTCCTGCCAGCAATTCGCGGGCGCGTCGTGGTGCGGCGAACCAGCGGTAATTCTGGCTGACCATGAGCTTGCGCCCGAGCTTCTCCGCCAGCGCAATGAGGTCGGCCGCCTGGCTCAAGGTTTCGGCGAACGGCTTTTCCACGAGCACATCCAGGCCAGCCGCGATGGCCTCTTTGCTGGCGGCGGCATGGGCGGCCAGCGGGACCACGATCAGCGCAGCCTGCGCCTCGACCTGCGTCAGCGCGGATTTCAACGAGGCGAACACGCGCTCCGGCGGCAGCGCGAGTTCGGTGAGCGCCAGTGCCCGGGACTTCGGGTCGGGATCCACCCATGCCACGGCATCGATGCCGGGCATCTCTCGGACCACCTCCGCGATCCAGCTTCGACCCCAGCCGCCCAGGCCGAACTGGATGAGCTTCAACGCCATGGGCGCCTCGGGATCGGGGATCGCTGCCTGGGATGGCGCATCGGTCGCCCGGGGCCGACCCCTGTCAGGTTCGGCCCCGGGCTCCGCCTATTTGATGAAGCCCATGCTTTCGAGCTTGATCAGGATTCGGTGCGCGGCGAGATCGGGGGTGAGATCGCCGGTATCGATGCGCATCTCCGGATCCTCCGGCTCCTCGTAGGGATCGGAGATGCCCGTGAACTCCTTGATGATGCCCGCGCGCGCCTTGGCGTAGAGACCCTTGCGGTCGCGGCTCTCGCACACGTCGATCGAGGTCGCGACGTGGATCTCAAGGAACCCGCCCATGGGCTCGATCATGTCGCGCACCTTGCCGCGGGTCGAGGCGTAGGGCGCGATCGGCGCGCAGATGGCGATGCCGCCGTTCTTGGTGATCTCGCTGGCGACGTAGGCGATGCGCAGGATGTTGAGGTCGCGGTGCTCGCGCGAGAAGCCCAGCTCGCTGGACAGGTTCTTGCGGACATGGTCGCCGTCGAGCAGGGTCACCGGCCGGCCGCCCAGCTCGAGCAGCTTGACCAGCAGCGCGTTGGCGATCGTCGACTTGCCCGAGCCCGATAGCCCGGTGAAGAACACGGTGAACCCCTGCTTGTGGCGCGGCGGGTGGGTCCGGCGCAGCTCCTCGACCACCTCCGGGAACGAGAACCACTCGGGGATCTCGAGGCCTTCCTGCAGTCGCCGGCGCAACTCGGTGCCGGAGAGCGAGAGGACCTGCTCGCCGGGCTCGACCTTGTCCTCGGCGACGTACTGCACGCGGCTCTCCGAGTAGACCAGGTTCGGGAACGCGACCATGGTGATGTCGAGTTCTTCCTGGTGCTGCGCGAACAGCTCCTGGGCCTCGTAGGGGCCGTAGAACGGCTTGCCGGCGCTGTTGTTGCCCGGACCGGCGTGGTCGCGGCCGACGATCAGATGGGTGCAGCCATAGTTCTTGCGGATGATCGCGTGCCACACCGCCTCGCGCGGACCGGCCATGCGCATGGCCAGCGGCAGCAGGCTCAGGGTCGTGGTCTGCTCGGGATAGTGGCTGATCAGCTTCTCGTAGCAGCGCACGCGGGTGAAGTGGTCGACGTCGCCGGGCTTGGTCATGCCGACCACCGGATTGATCAGCAGGTTGGCCTCGGCCGACTGGGCGGCGCGGAAGGTCAGCTCCTGGTGGGCCCGGTGCATGGGATTGCGGGTCTGGAAGGCGATCACGCGGCGCCAGCCCAGCTTGCGGAACCGGTCGCGCAGCTCCTGCGGCGTGTCGCGCAGATGCTTGAAGTCGTAGTGCATGGGCGCCTCGATGCCCTGCACCTTGCCGCCGAGATAGACGCTGCCGGCATGGTCATGCAGGTAGCGCACGGCCGGGTGCGCCTTGTCGTCGGCGCCGAACACGGCAATCGCCTCGGCCCGCTTGTCGGGCTGCCAGCGGTCGGTCACGGTCATGACCGCGTTGAGCACGCCCTCGCGGTCGCGCAGGTCGATCGTCTCGCCGATCTCGACCTTCTCCGCGAACGCCGGCGTCACGTCGAGCGTGATCGGGATCGGCCACAGCTCGCCGCCGGCCAGGCGCATGTCGCTCAGCACCGACTCGTAGTCGGCTTGGCTCATGAAGCCCTCGAGCGGCGAGAAGCCGCCGTTCATCAGGAGCTCGAGGTCGCAGAGCTGACGCTCGCTCAGGTCCCAGGACTTGCGGCTGCCCGCGCCGCGCTTGGCCGCCTCGGCCGCCTCGGCCTCAAGATAGAGGTTGCGCAGCTGGCCACCGTGCGCGTCCTTGAAAGCGCCCATTCCACAAAGCTCCTCGAGGGTACTTGCCGCGGCGCAACATGATGATGGGCATGCCGCACGTCAACGCGGCTGCACTACCCGAAGACGCATGACGCCCCCGACGTTGCGTGATTCCGACAGTAGCGGCAAACATGCGCTCAATCGTAGGAAAAACCTGAGGGCTGCATCTCGATGCACTTCGACGCGGTGATCATCGGCGCGGGCGTGATCGGATCGGCGGTGGGCCTGGAGCTGGCGCGGCGGGGAAGGCGGACGCTCAACCTCGACGCGCTGCCGGCGGCCGGCTACGGCTCGACGAGCGGCTCCGCGGCCGTCATCCGGGTCTACTACTCCACCCTGCATGGCACCGCGCTCGCCTATGAAGGCTACCACTATTGGCGGCGCTGGGCCGAACATCTGGGCCTGCCCGACGATGCCGGCCTCGCCAGGTTCCACGAGTGCGGCGCGGTGGTCATCAAGACCGAGGCCAATCAAAGACTGCGTCCATCCTGCGCGCTCATGACCGAGCTCGGCATTCCGTACGAGGACTGGGACGCGGCCCGGCTCCGCCGCGAGCTGCCCTACTACGACACCCAGCGCTACGCTCCGCCCCGTCGGCCGGACGATCCGCTGTTCGGCGAGAGCGACGGCGAGATCGCGGGTGCCGTGTTCTTTCCCACCTGCGGCTACGTCAACGATCCGCAGCTGGCCGCGCGCAACCTGCAGCAGGCGGCCGAGCGGCATGGTGCGATCTTCCGCTTCAACGCCATGGTGACCGAAATCCGCCGCGCCGCCGGCCGTGTGACCGGGGTCGTCCTGGCGGACGGCAGCGAGATCGCGACACCAGTAGTCGTCAACGTGGCCGGGCCGCATTCCTCGATCGTCAACCGGCTGGCCGGCGTCACCGGCGACATGGGCGTGGGGACGCGGCCGCTGCGCCAGGAGGTGGCCTGGGTGCCAGCACCGCCCGGCGTCGATTTCGCGCAGCGGCCGCTGATCTGCGCCGACGGCGACGTCGGTTGCTACTGGCGCTCCGACACCGGCAACAAGCTGCTGATCGGCGGCCTGGAGCCGGCGTGCGATCCCCTCGAGTGGACCGACGCCGACGACTGGAATCGCGAGCTGACCGAGCAGTGGACGGCGCAGGTCTACCGTGCCGCGCTGCGAATCCCGACGCTGCCGATTCCGCAGCAGGCAAGCGGGATCGCGGCGCTCTACGACGTGTCGGACGACTGGATCCCGATCTACGACCGCTCGAGCCTGCCGGGCTTCTACATGGCGGTCGGGACCAGCGGCAACCAGTTCAAGAACGCCCCGCTCGCGGGCGAACTCATGGCCGAGCTGATCCTGGCCTGCGAGGCCGGCCACGACCATGATCGCGATCCGCTCAAGGTCAGGGGACGGCACACCGGCTTCGAGATCGACTTGGGCTTTTTCTCGCGTCTGCGGCAGATCAACCGGGACAGCAGCTTCTCGGTGCTCGGCTGAGATCTGCCGCGCTCAGAGCGGTGCCGGCATCTCGCCCATGGCCGTGGCACGCGCCGAGTCGGCGGGGAGCTGCGTTCCGGCGAGACTAGGGACCGGCCGCATCGGCAGCACCAGCGGCGGCAGGCCCTTCTCCGGAAACCCGGTGACGCCGTTCCGATCATACCCGTAGAGATCGGCCCGCAGCTGGAGCCTGCCGCTCTCGCCGATGAAGGCGGTCCGGTAGTCCAGGAACACCGGCACTGGGTCCACGAGTTCCACCCGTTGCGTCTTGCTCGAGGCGTAGGCCGCGTCGAGCCGCTTCCCGGTCCAGCCCAGGTCGCCGAGGAGCGCGATCGCAAGCTGGTTGGGCTTTTCCACCCGCACGCAGCCATGGCTCAGGCTGAGCTGGCTGCGGCCGAACAGGGTCCGCTGCGGCGTATCGTGGAGGTAGACGGCATGATGATTGGGGAACAGGAACTTGATCCGGCCCAAGGCATTCTTGGGCCCCGGCTTCTGCACCAAGGACTGCCCATTGGCGCCGCGCCAGGCGAACCCGTTGGCGGCAAGGTAGCCCGGTCGTGCCGCCTCGTGCTCCAACAGCTCCGGGACGATGCTGGTGGGCACGTACCAGGAGGGATTGATCTCGACGTAGCGGATCCAGTCGTCGAAGATCGGGGTCTCGTTGTCCTTTCCGCCCACGATCACGCGCGAGCGCAGGACCACCAAGCCAGCGTCCACCACCCGCAGCTCGTAGCCCGGCACATTGACCTCGACATAGCGCCGCAACTGCGACCGGTCGGGCACGCCGCGGGCCAGGTTGAGGCGGACCTGGTCGATCTGGCGCTGCACCGGGGCGTTGAGGGCCGCCAGGGTTCTCGACCCTACCACACCATCGGCCAGTAGCCCGTGGCGCTCCTGGAAGCGACGGACGGCCGTGACCAGCGCGGCGTCCATCTCGAGCCCGTCGAGCTGGCTCGCCGGCAGGTCGCCCGACTGGACGAGCCGCTGGCGCAGAGATACCGGCTCGGGCAAGGTCCGCCGCGCCGGCAGGCGAGGTGCGACGTCCGTCTCGGGGCTGACCACCGTCACCGGGGGCACGGTCGGCAAGGGTCCGGGCACGGTGCCCACCTTGCGCCAGCCGCCGACATCCCGGACGATTTCGAGCTCCAGCAATGCCAGCGCCAGGGGATTTGCCGGCGGCGGCCGGTCGACCCAGCGCATGGCGCCTAGTGCAGCGGCCGGATCGATCGAGTCGCGCCCGGCGCGTCGGGCGAGGAAGGCCAGGGCGCTGCGGGTGGCTTCGACCTCGATGGCGTTGGTGTCGAGTGGGCTGCCGGCCTCGAGCGAGGCGGGTGCGGCTGCGGCTGCGGCGGGATCGTCCGCCGTCTCGGCTCGGAGCAGTGCCTGCAGCGTCTGGCGGCGCAGTTCCGATGCCGGCCCGCCAGTCCACAACGGCGCGAACCCGCGCGCGGCGTAGACGGCATTCAGCGCCGGATCACCGTCGCGGCCGACGGCACGGGCCAGTTCGTTCGCCGCCATGGCGGCGCCCGCGCCGAGGATGCAGGGCGCGGTCAGGCAGGCGGCGAGGACAAGGGATAGGAGGCGCATGTTTCCAGACAGTCGCTGACAGCAGGCCCGAGACCGCGGCACCCGGTAGATGTAGGGCGCGCCAAGACACTCTGCCACGATGATTGCAAATGGGTTTCCGCCGGCGTACCGCGCTGAACAACGTGCATTTTCCACTCCGGGTGTGTCAGCGGAGCGCGCCCCGCGCCGGCTCGGGTGACAGTCGGATTGGGGCGGTGTAGGGGTCGGGCACTTGGGCCGTGGCGTGCGAGCGCTCGTCCTGGGGTAGCCGCAGGGGGGGCATGATGGACCGTATCGCCGACAGCGATCCCGTCGAAACCCGGGAATGGCGTGACGCGCTCGATTCCGTCCTCGCTTTCGAGGGCGTGGAACGCGCCCATTACCTTCTCGGCGAGCTCATGCACGAGGCACGGCGCAAGGGCGCTCCGGTGCCCTACTCGGCCAACACGCCCTACCTCAACACCATCCCGCCCGACCGTGAAGCCGCCCATCCCGGCGACCGCGCGATCGAACACAGGATCCGCAGCTACATTCGCTGGAATGCCCTGGCGATCGTTCTGCGCGCCAACAAGGAGAGTTCGGAGCTCGGCGGCCACATCGCCAGCTTCCAGTCCTCCGCCCTGCTCTACGACACCGGCTTCATGCATTTCTGGCACGCGCCGACCGAGAATCACGGCGGCGACCTCGTCTACGTGCAGGGCCACTGCTCGCCCGGCATCTATGCCCGCAGCTTCATCGAAGGCCGGCTGAGCGAGGAGCGGCTGCTCAGGTTCCGCCAGGAAGTCGACGGCGGGGGGCTCAGCTCCTATCCGCATCCCTGGCTGATGCCGGACTACTGGCAGTTCCCCACGGTCTCGATGGGTCTGGGACCGTTGATGGCGATCTACCAGGCGCGGTTCCTCAAATATCTCCAAGGGCGTGGTCTCGCCGAAACCGGCAACCGCAAGGTCTGGGCCTTCCTGGGAGACGGTGAGTGCGACGAACCGGAAAGCCTGGGCGCGATCTCGCTGGGCGGGCGCGAGCATCTCGACAATCTGGTGTTCGTCATCAACTGCAACCTGCAGCGCCTCGACGGTCCGGTGCGCGGCAACGGCAAGATCATCCAGGAGCTGGAGGGCATCTTCCGCGGCGCCGGCTGGAACGTGATCAAGGTCCTGTGGGGCTCCGGCTGGGACAAGCTGATCGCCGCCGACACCACCGGCATCCTGCTCAAGCGCATGGAGGAGGTGGTCGACGGCGAGTATCAGGACTTCAAGTCGAAGAACGGTGCCTATGTCCGCGAGCATTTCTTCGGCACCTATCCCGAGCTCGCCGCCATGGTCGCCGGCTGGACGGACGAGCAGATCTGGGCGTTGGTGCGTGGCGGCCACGACCCGTTCAAGGTCTATGCCGCCTACCATGCCGCCCAGCACCACAAGGGCCAGCCCACCGTCATTCTCGCCAAGACCGTCAAGGGCTACGGCATGGGCGAGGCGGGCGAGGGGCAGAACATCACCCATCAGCAGAAGAAGATGGGCGAATCCCACCTGCACGACTTCGCCGAGCGCTTCGGTCTGCCGCTGACCGACGCGCAGATCCACGACATCCCGTTCCTGAGCCTTCCGGAAGGCTCTCCCGAGCTCGAGTACCTTCACGCCCGACGCAAGGCGCTGGGCGGCTATCTGCCGTCGCGGCGGCAGAAGTCGACCGTGCTCGAGGTACCGCCGCTCTCGGCGTTCGCGGCCCAGCTCACCACCACTGGCGACCGCACCATCTCGACCACCATGGCGTTCGTGCGCATCCTCAACACGCTTCTGCGCGACAAGAAGGTCGGCAAGCACGTGGTGCCGATCGTTCCCGACGAATCGCGCACATTCGGCATGGAGGGCATGTTCCGCCAGTTCGGCATCTTCAGCCAGGTGGGTCAGCTCTACCGGCCCCAGGACGCCGACCAGCTCATGTTCTACAAGGAGGACAAGAGCGGGCAGATCCTGCAGGAGGGGATCAACGAGGCCGGGGCCATGGCCTCGTGGATCGCGGCGGCCACGTCCTACAGCAGCAACGACGTGCCGATGATCCCTTTCTACATCTACTACTCGATGTTCGGCTTCCAGCGCGTCGGCGATCTCGCCTGGGCGGCGGGCGACATGCGCGCCCGGGGCTTCCTGGTCGGCGGCACGTCGGGGCGCACCACGCTCAATGGCGAAGGCCTGCAGCACGAGGATGGCCACAGCCACATCTTCTCGGCGACCATCCCCAACTGCATCTCCTACGATCCGACCTTCGCCTACGAGGTGGCCGTCATCGTTCAGGACGGTCTGCGCCGGATGTATGCGGAGCAGGAGGACGTCTACTACTATCTCACGACGCTCAACGAGAACTACGAGCATCCCGCGATGCCCGAAGGCGCCGAGTTGGGCATCAGGAAGGGCATGTACCTGTTCCGGGCCGGCGACCAGCCCAAGGGCCAGCCGCGCGTCCAGCTCCTGGGCTGCGGCGCCATCCTGCGCGAGGTGATCGCCGGTGCCGACCTGCTCCGCGAGGATTGGGGCGTGTCCTCCGACGTCTGGAGCGTGCCCAGCTTCACCGAGCTCGGCCGGGAAGCCGTCGACGCCGAGCGCTGGAACCTGCTCCACCCGACGGACAAGCCGCGTGTCAGCTGGGTCGAGCAGTGCCTCGGCGGCGCGGATGGTCCGGTCGTGGCGGCCACCGACTACATCCGGATGTATGCCGACCAGATCCGGCCGTTCGTGCGCGCGCGCTACCGCGTTCTCGGGACAGACGGTTTCGGCCGCTCGGACTACCGCCGGAAGCTGCGCCACTTCTTCGAGGTCGACCGTCACTGGGTCGTCCTGGCCGCCCTGGAGAGCCTGGCCCAAGACGGTGCGTTGCCGACCAGCAAGGTAGCCGAAGCACTCGCCAAATACGGCATCGACCCGGAGAAGGCGAACCCGGCCCGGGTCTGACGCCGGGCGATACTGGCAAGAATGGGATCAGCCCCGGCACTCGGCAGCCGGGCAGGGGAGGAACCGCCGATGACGATCGAGGTCAAGGTCCCGGACATCGGGGACTTCAAGGACGTCCCGGTGATCGAGATCCACGTCAAGCCCGGCGATGCGATCAAGGCCGACGACCCGCTGCTGACGCTCGAATCCGACAAGGCCACCATGGACGTGCCGGCCGATCGCGACGGTACCGTCGAGGCCGTGCTGATCAAGATCGGCGACCGGGTCAGCGAGGGCAGCGCCATCATCACGTTGAAGGCGAGTGCCGCCGACGCCCCGGTCACCCCGCCGCCCTCGGTGATCGCCCAGCAGGAGCCGGCGCCCGCGCCGAAGCCCACTTCCGCGCCACCGGCGCAGCCTGCCGCCGCAGCGGTGACCGCCGATCCCGGCGCGGTACATGCCAGCCCCAGCGTGCGCCGTCTGGCGCGCGAGCTCGAGGTCGATCTCGCCAAGGTCAAAGGCACCGGCGAGAAGGGGCGGATCACCAAGGACGACGTCAAGGCGCATCTGCGCGGTCCCGCGGCACCGGCCGCCGCTGCCGGCGCGCCCGGCGGCGGCATGGGCATCCCCGAGATCCCGGCCCAAGACTTCTCGAAGTTCGGGCCGGTGGAAATCAGGCCGCTGGCGCGCATCAAGCGCCTGAGCGGACCGCACCTGCACCGCTCCTGGCTCAACGTTCCGCACGTCACCCACGGCGACGAGGCCGACATCACCGAGATCGAGATCTATCGCAAGGAGCTCGACGCCGCCGCCAAGGAGAAGGGCTACCGCGTCACGCTCTTGGCATTCCTGATGAAGGCCAGCGTTTCGGCGCTGAAGGCCTATCCCGAGTTCAACAGCTCGCTCGGCCCCGACAAGGACGCGCTGATCTTCAAGCGCTACTACAATATCGGCATCGCCGTGGACACGCCCGAGGGTCTGGTCGTTCCGGTGTTCAAGGATGTCGACCGCAAGGGCATCGACGAACTCAGCAAGGAGCTGGGTGCCCTGTCGAAGAAGGCGCGCGACGGCAAGCTCGGGCCCGCCGACATGTCGGGAGGCACCTTCACCATTTCGTCGCTCGGCGGCATCGGCGGCACCGACTTCACACCCATCGTCAACGCGCCGGAAGTGGCGATACTGGGCGTGGTGCGCTCCAAGATGGCCCCGGTCTGGGACGGCAAGGAGTTCCAGCCGCGGCTGATGCAGCCGCTCTATGTCTCCTACGACCACCGCGTGATCGACGGAGCTCTCGCCGCCCGCTTCACCCGCCACCTGTGCCACGTCCTCGAGGACGTGCGCCGGCTCGTGCTCTAGGAGGGCCGGAACGATGGCGATCGAGATCAAGGTCCCGGACATCGGGGACTTCAAGGACGTGCCGATCATCGAGGTGCATGTCCAGGCGGGCGCCAGGGTGAAGGGCGAGGACCCGCTGATCACGCTGGAGAGCGACAAGGCGACCATGGATGTGCCGGCACCCCAGGCCGGCACGGTGGCGGAGATCAAGGTCGCCGTCGGCGACCGCGTGGGCGAGGGGGCGGTCATCCTGCTGCTGGAGCCCGAGGGTGCCGCTGCCATTCCGCCCAAGGACAGGGTCAAGGGCGGCGGCGCCCCGGCCTCCGGCGAGCCTGCTACCTACGGTTCCAGCGCCGGCGCCTACGAGACGATCGAGGTCAAGGTTCCCGACATCGGCGACTTCAAGGACGTGCCGGTGATCGAGGTTCACGTCGCCGACGGGACCGCGGTCAAGGCCGAGGACCCGCTGATCACGCTGGAGAGCGACAAGGCCACGATGGACGTGCCGTCGCCGGCCGCCGGTACGGTGACCGACCTCCAGGTCAAGGTCGGCGACCGGGTGGGCGAGGGGACGCTGATCCTGCACCTGCAGACCGGTGCCGCGAAGCCGGCGACGGCGCCAAGTGCAGCCGCGCCGTCCGCACCTGCCACGGCGCCGTCCCCGAAGGCGGCCAGCACTGCCAAAGGCGACTATCACGCCGAGGTGCTGGTGCTTGGCGCTGGGCCCGGCGGCTACTCCGCCGCCTTTCGCGCTGCCGACCTGGGCCGTCAGGTCGTCCTGGTCGAGCGCTGGCCGACCTTGGGCGGAGTGTGCCTCAATGTCGGCTGCATTCCGTCCAAGGCACTGCTCCACGCCGCCAAGGTGATCGCGGAATTGGAGGAGATGAGCCATTTCGGCGTTAAGTTCGCCGCACCCACGCTGGACATCGACGCCCTGCGCGGCTGGAAGGACGGAATTGTCAAGAAGCTGACGGGCGGGCTCTCGGGGCTCGCCAAGGCACGCAAGGTGACCGTCGTCTCGGGCATCGGGCGCTTCACCTCGCTCAACCAGCTGGAGGTCGAGGACGCCAAGGGCGGCAAGAAGACCGTGAGCTTCGAGCAGGCGATCATCGCTGCCGGCTCGGAGCCCGTGACTTTGCCGTTCATTCCGCACGCCGACCCGAGGGTGATCGATTCCACCGGTGCGCTCGAACTCGGCGGCGTGCCGAAGCGGCTACTGGTCGTCGGTGGCGGAATCATCGGGCTGGAGATGGCGACGGTCTACCATGCGCTGGGTGCCAAGGTGACCATCGTCGAACTCATGGACCAGATCATCCCGGGTGCGGACAAGGACTTGGTGACCCCGCTGCACAAGCGGATCGCCAAGCAGTACGAGAACATCTTCCTCAAGGCCAAGGTCACCAAGGTCGAGGCGAGGCCGGAGGGCCTGGTGGTCAGCTTCGAGGGCGGCAGTGCGCCCGCAACCGACACCTTCGACCGCATCCTGGTCGCCGTGGGCCGAAAGCCCAATGGCAAGCTGATCGGGGCGGAGAATGCCGGCGTCATCATCGACGAGCGCGGCTTCATCCCGGTCGACAAGCAGCTGCGCACCAACCAGTCGCACATCTTCGCCATCGGCGACATCGTCGGCCAGCCCATGCTCGCCCACAAGGCGGTGCACGAGGGCAAGACCGCGGCCGAGGCCGCCAGCGGCATGAAGAGCTTCTTCGACGCCGCGGCGATCCCGTCCGTCGCCTACACCGACCCCGAGGTCGCCTGGGTCGGCCTCACGGAGAACGAGGCCAAGGCCAAGGGAATCAAATACGGCAAGGGAGCCTTTCCGTGGGCGGCCTCCGGCCGTTCGCTCGCCCTAGGCCGCGATGAGGGTGTGACCAAGCTCCTGTTCGACGAGACGACACAGCGCGTGCTGGGGTGCGGGATCGTCGGCCCCAACGCGGGCGAGCTCGTCGCCGAAGCCGGTCTGGCCATCGAGATGGGAGCCGACGCCAGCGACATCGGCCTGACCATCCACGCGCACCCCACCCTGTCCGAAACGATCGGCATGGCCGCCGAGATGTACGAGGGCACCATCACCGACCTGATCGCGCCCAAAAAGAAGCATTGAGAGCGCTACGGGCCCCACCAGCGCCTCATGATTGCTCGTCGATGATGATCGTGGCCGTCATGCCGGCGGCGAGCGGCAGGCTGTCGGGCAGCACGTCGAGCTCGATGCGCACCGGGATCCGCTGTGCCAGCCGCACCCATTGGAAGGTCGGCGTCACATCCTGCAGCAGTTCTGGACCGGTCGGATTGTCGCTGTCGCCGATTGCGCGGGCGATACTGGCAACCCTGCCGGCGAGCGGTGGACCGCCAGCCATGAGGTACACGCGCGCCGGTGCGCCCACGCGAATGCGGCCCAACCTCGTCTCTTCGAAGAAACCGTCGACCCGAAACGAGGTGCGGTCGACGATAGCGAGCACCGCTTGTCCGGCCGTCACATAGTCGCCGACATCCAGCAGGCGGTTGGTGACATAGCCCGAAACCCGCGCGCGGATCGTGGACCTTTCGAGGTCGAGTTCGGCCCGCGCCAGCATGGCCTGCGCCTGGCGGTACGCGGCCTGGGCCGCTGCGGCGTTGAGCTCCGCGTTTTCGCGGTCCTCTGTGGAAATGGCACTCGAGGTCAGCCGCCGGCGCCGATCGGCTTCGCTCTGGCGGAGACGGCGGACGGCGTCGGCCCGCTCGAGGTTGGCTTGGGCGTCCTGCACCGCGATCTGAAACTGACTGGGATCGATTCTGAACAGCACATCTCCTGCCTCGATCTCCTGGCTTTCGACCACCCGCAGTTCGACGACCCGACCTGAGACTTCCGGTGCTACCGTGACGATGTCCGCCGTGACCCGGCCGTCACGCGTTTGTGGCGACCAGAGATAGTTCGTCCACAGGAACCAGCCGGCGTAGGCGCCGGCGCCCACCAGCAGTCCCGTGATCCCTAGCCGAACAAGCAAGCCCATCGACGATGTTCCTACAGGCAAGGCAGCTCAGCCTGCCCAGAGACCGGAAATCGCTGCCCAAAGAACCAGAAACGCAGCCATGCGTGCCAGTGCCGGATGCCAGGTGAAGCGGTACACATCGTACCGGCCGAGCAGGATGTCCAACGGCACGAACACCGCGGTGCTCAAGGCGAGGCTGACCAGGATCAACGGCACGAGCAGACCGCCAATGGCCAGCTCGCGGACCATCAGCGGACCGTCTCGCCGACGGCCGGCATCGGGGCCACGTCGCGACGGAGGAGGAAATCGCCGTGGCGGCGCAGGAGGCCGGCGACCGCGGTGAAGCTCGCCAGCGCGGCTCTGTCTGTCGCTCCAGCCTGCTCGCTCGAGTTCGACGACCGGGCGAGCTCGGCACCTGCCATGGCCAAGGCGATGGTGCGCTCGAGCGCTGCCTCGCTCGGCGATCCGCAGAGCTGCAGTGCCGAATTGTTGAGCGCCCGGATGGCTTGGCAACAGGCAGGCGACGGGCCGAGCGTCAGACGCTCATGCAGTCGGCGCAGCTCGATGCCGATCGAGATCGCACCGAACCCCCCCTCGAGCAGCCGTCGGTCGCGGTCGTTGTCGTCGGAGAGACCCGCCCCGAAGTCGTTCAACAAATCGAAGACCGAGGTGGTGAACTCGTCCAGCGAACTTCGTCCGGCCAGCAAGGCGCTCAATGCCGAGCCGACGCCCTTGACCAGCTGCAGGCGTGCGAAGCGCTCAGTATCGGGAAAGAGCAGCGTGAATCCGAGCATCGCGATGAAGAGGCCGAGCCCGGTGGTCAGGCTGCTCTGCAGGAAGGCGGTGGCATCGTAGGTCATCTGGTTGTGCAGCCCCGTCGGGATGCTCAGCATGTTGACCGCACCCAGCGCGTGGCCGCGATAGATCGGCATCGCGAGAAGACCGCCGCAGACCAGCAGCGGTCCGAGCAGGGCGGCAGCGAAGCCGAGCCCGCCGGACACCGAGGGCAGGATCGCGAAATAGAGCAGCGATGCCACGGGAAATGCGGCACAGAAACCGACGAGGATGCCGCGAAGCGCGATCTCTGGGTGCCGCACGGTGGCCATGAAGGCGACGAACACCGAACAGATGACGAGAATGCCGCTATTGGCCGGGTTGCCGCTCCACAGCCAGAACAGTCCGGCCGCCGGCACGATGATCATGACCCTGAGTGCGCCCAGCACGCCCAGCCAGAAATGACGGAAGGGGGTGAAGGATGTCTGCGGCAGGCCGTGCAGCAGGTCGCGGCGACCGAGGACGGCCGCGCTGGCACGTGCATAGGCAGCCAGCCATCCGAACAGTCGTTCCAGGCGGTAGCGGACGACGGCGAGGGCGTCGTCGCGTCCGGCGGCCCGCGATTGCTCGACTTGCTCCGCCGCGGCCATGCTGAAGGTCTCCGCCATGGCCAGCGCGCGATCGCTCGTGCCGAACCTCACCGGCAGTCGATCGATGGTCGCCTCCGCTTCGCTCAACACGTCCGCCAAGCCCCGTCTGGCAGCGTCCGGAATGGTGGTCCGAAGGTCGCGCAGCTGCATGTCCAGCGTGTGCGCGGCTACGACGACCCGCACCAGGGTCGCGTTGAGCGCGGCCAACGCCGCGCCATGCGCCGCCGTCTGCGGGTCTTCGAACGCGACCACCGTGCGCATGGAGTCCGAGGCCAACAGCCCACCCATCAGCCGGCGCCGTGCTGCCCGCACCGGCGTCCGCTCGGGTGCGGAAAGCAGCACCTCGCGTAGATACTCCACCAGGTCGCGCCGCGTCGCCTGCACGACGAGCAGCAGTTCGGCCGTCAGGCGCTCGGGCAGCAGAAGCGTGCTGAAGACCAGCGCGCAAGCGACGCCGAGCGTGATCTCGCTGACGCGTGCCACTGCGACGTCGAAGGCATGCTGCGGAGCAGCGCTGGCCCCGACGCCGATGATCGACGCGGTGAAGCCCGCGAGCACCCACCCGTAGGCGACGTGGTTGCGGAACGACCGTGCCCCGAAGGTGCAAAGCGCCAGCCACAGCGAGAGGCCGACGAGGAAGACGAGGGGCGCTTGCGCAAAGAGGCCGATCAGGGTCAAGGCCGCGACGGCGCCGACGAACGTCGCGACGATGCGCGCGAGACCCTTGGCGACGACATGCCCGGCCTGTGGCGCCATCGTGACGAACACGGTGAGAAGCGACCATTGCGGACTGTCGAGATCGAACCAGAAGGCCAGCAAGATCGACGCCAGTCCGGCGAGTGCTGCCTTGGTGCCGAAGAGCGGTATGCGCCAGGCGCTGAGGATGGCGTCGTAGCGTCCCAGGCCGGTGCGGGGCACCTGACCAGCAGATTGAGCCGCGATGTTCACGGCGCGGCGCGAGCATTATGGACCACATGCCACTCCAGCTGCGATCGACCCTTACCAGCCGACCCGGTGTGCTCCAAGTAGCGGCTCTATCGATCACATGCCCGGCGCTCGCGCGGAGCAGTGCGCGGACAGGCCCAGCCCGCATCCGGCCGCAGGCCCTATGCTCGCCGACCAGCGGTCGTTCATCGTTCCCCCTGCCGCCCACTTCCGATAAAGGTTCCGCTCGGCCCGGAAACGCGGGCAGGGAGGTAAGATGCGACGTGAATTGATCGGGACCTGGGCATTCAACGTCGGACCCTACGGCGAGAACCCTGTGCCTTTCGCAACCGTTTTGGAGAAGTTGGCGGACCTGAAGTTCGATGGCCTCGAGCTGGGCGGGTTCAACGGCTATCCCAACCCGCAGAACCATCCGACCCGCGACGACCGCGACCGGTTGAAGGCTGAAGTGGCAGGGCATGGGCTGGCCTTTTCCGGCTTCGCCCAGGATCTTTGGAGCGAGCATCTTCTCGATACCCGCGACACCTCGCAGTACGTGGCGAGCTTCAACGCCAACTGCGACTTCGCGGCCGATCTGGGCATCAAGGGGATCCGGGTCGACACGGTGCAGCCACCGACCATCCACCGTGAAGTCGACTATGACGATCTGCTCAAGCGGCTGGTCGCAACCTGGGACCGCTGTATCGGCTACGCGGCGGACCGGGGCCTCTATGTCTGCTGGGAGTTCGAGCCCGGCTTCGCCTTCAACAAGCCCTCGGACATCCAGCGCGTGCTGGAGAAGCTGCAGCACGACAATTTCGGCGTGCTCTACGACACCTGCCATGGTCAGATGGTGGCCGTGGTCGGTGCCCGGCAGGAGGGCGGGCAGGAGACGCTGCCCGGTGGGCAGCTCGACCTGATCACGAGACTGTCCGGCCGGATCAACCACATCCACCTGATCGACAGCGACAACAGCTGCCACAAGTCCCCGGACGGCAGCGACGAGACCAGCGCGCATCCGCCGTTTGGCGAGGGCGTGCTCGACTTCGATGCGCTGGTGCCCGCGCTCGCCAGGGAGCAGGTCGGCCACGACTGGTGGACCGTGGATCTGTGCTTCTGGCCCGACGCCTGGGAAGCCACGGCCAAGTGCAAGGCGGCGCTCGACGCCCTGAACCGCAAATACGGGTGACCGCGATGCTGCTCGGCTTCAATCTCCTGCTCTGGACCACCCACGTCACCGACGAGCATTTCCCGCTGTTCGGCGCGCTCAGAAGGGCCGGCTACGACGGAGTCGAATTGCCGATCTTCGAGGGCGAACCCGCGCATTTTGCCCGCATCGGCCGCGTGCTCAAGGACGAGGGTCTGCGCTGCACCGGCGTCACCGTCCTTCCCGACGAGGCGCACTGCTCGATCAGCGCCGATCCGGCCTGCCGCCGCGGTGCTGTCGAGCGCTTGCGCTGGTCGCTCGACTGCCTCGCTGCCGCGGGTGGCGAGGTGCTGGCCGGGCCATTCTACCAGCCGCTCGGCCAGTTTTCGGGCGAGCCGCCCACGGCCGCAGAACATGACGGCATCGTCGAGACGCACAAGGCCGCCTCGGAGCATGGAGCCGGGCTCGGCATCAAGCTGTCGGTCGAGCCGCTCAATCGCTTCGAATGTCACGCCCTCAACACCGTGGAGGACACGGCGGCCATCGTCGCGCGCGTGGGCATGCCCAACTATGGCCTGCTCTACGACACCTTCCACGCCAACATCGAGGAGAAGGACCCGATCGGCGCGATCACGGCGCACCTTTCCCGGATCAACCACGTCCACGTCTCCGAAAACGATCGCGGCACCCCCGGCAAGGGCCACGTTCCGTTCGAGGCGGTATTCAAGGCGTTCAAAGCCGGCGGCTATGACGGTTGGTACGTGATCGAGGCGTTCGGTCGTGCCCTCCCGGCTTTGGCTGCCGCCACCCGGGTCTGGCGCGACTTCTTTTCGAGCCGGGAGGAAGTATATCGCGCCGGCCACGACCACCTGCGTGAGGCCTGGGCAAGGGCCTAGCAAGAAGGCGATGGACCCGGTTGGATTCCCCCGCCCTCTCCGCTAGCTTCAAGCGAAAGGGAGGCCCGGAATGAGCACGCTCTGGCGCGCCGGCTTCGGCTCGAGGGTGGAATGGCTGCGACGCTGGCCTGCGATCGGGCTCCGCGACGGCATCGGGTTCATGGCAGTGCCGGAATGACCACGCCCTACCGGATCGGCCTGATCGGCTACGGGTTCATGGGCCGGGCGCACTCCAACGCCTGGCGCAAGGTCGCCAACTTTTTTCCCGAGCTGGAACGCCGGCCGGTGCTGCAGGCCGTGTGCGGACGTGACGAGGTCAAGGCCGGCAGCTTCGCCGCCACCTGGGGTTATGGTGCGGTCGAGACCGACTGGCGCAAGCTGGTCGAGCGGGACGATATCGACGCCGTCGACATCTGCGTGCCGAACAATCTGCACAAGGAAATCTGCCTCGCGGCGGCCGCCAACGGCAAGGCGATCCTGTGCGAGAAGCCGCTCGCGATGGACGTCGCGGAAGGCGAGGCGATGGTGGCGGCGGCCGAGCGGGCCGGCGTGCCGACGCTGGTCTGGTACAACTACCGCCGCGTGCCGTCGGTGAGCCTGGCCAAGCAGCTCGTGGCGGAGGGGCGGATCGGCCGGCCCTATCACTACCGCGCCCAGTTCCTGCAGGACTGGACGATCGCCGAGGACGTGCCGCAGGGCGGTGCCGCGCTGTGGCGTCTCGACGTCCGAGCGGCGGGCTCCGGCGTGACCGGCGACCTGCTCGCGCACAATATCGACACGGCGATGTGGCTGAACGGGCCGATCACCAGGGTCCTGGCCGAGACCGAGACCTTCGTGAAGCAGCGGCTGCATCAGGAGACGGGCAGGGTGGAGCCGGTGGGCATCGACGATGCCTGCATCTTCATCTGCCGATTCGCCAACGGGGCCATGGGCGTGTTCGAGAGCACGCGCTACGCCCGGGGCCACAAGGCGCTGAAGACGTTCGAGCTCAATGGGGCCGACGGCTCCGTGCGTTTCGACCTGCACGAGCCGGAGTGGCTGGACTTCTTCGAATACCGCGCCCAGGAGACCGGTGAGAAGCTGCCGGGCCACATCACCGGTTGGCGCCGGATCCACGTCACCAACGGCGAGCATCCCTATATGGGCCACTGGTGGGTTCCGGGCCTCGTCATCGGCTACGAGCACAGCTTCGTCCATGCGGTTGCCGACTTTTTGAAGGGCTTGGAGACCGGCGCCCCGGCTCAGCCGGATTTCAAGAGCGCCCTTCAGACGCAGAAGGTCTGTGAGGCAGTGCTGCGCTCGGCCCGGTCCGGGCGCTGGGAAGATACCGGTGCAACCAGCTTGGGAGACGGATGATGGCAGGCAAGAAGATCCTGATGCTCACCGGAGAGTTCAGCGAGGAATATGAGATCTTCGTCTTCGAACAGG
The DNA here is from genome assembly GCA_963720725.1 of uncultured Alphaproteobacteria bacterium. GTDB lineage: Bacteria > Pseudomonadota > Alphaproteobacteria > Geminicoccales > Geminicoccaceae > Benzoatithermus. The sequence continues at coordinate 504,679 of CAVRGN010000008.1, read as the reverse complement.
CGATGCATGCCGTAGGCCACATTGTCCACGTGGTCTGCCCTGACAAGAAGGCTGGTGAGAACATCAAGACCAGTCTGCACGATTTCGAGGGCGATCAGACCTACACCGAGAAGCCTGGCCACCTGTATACCCTGAACAAGACCTTTTCCGAGGTCGATCCGGCGGAGTACGACGCGGTTTACTGCGCGGGCGGCCGTGGTCCCGAGTATATCCGGATCGATCCGCGCGTGCAGCGCCTGGTGAAACATTTCCACGATGCGGACAAGCCAATTTTCACCATTTGCCATGGCGTCCAGATCCTGATTGCGGTGGATGGCGTGGTGAAAGGCAAGCGGGTCGCGGCGCTCCATTACTGCGAGCCGGAGGTCAAGCTGGCCGGCGGCACCTACGTCGACGTCGAGCCCACGGGCGCGCATGTCGACGGCAAGCTGGTCTCGGCCAAGGGTTGGCCGGGACTGGCGGCTTTCATGCGCGAATGCCTGAAAGTGCTGGGAACGGAGATCAGCCATCGCTGACCGGGCATGTTGGGGGTTGCGCCGTCGGGCGCAGCCACTAGCCTGACCGCCACTGGTATGACAACCAAACAGGGATCGGGCGAGGCCGCGTGACCGAACTGACGCTGACCGGGTTGGTCAAGCGCTATGGGCGTGTGACTGCGCTCGACGGCTTGTCCCTGGAGGTCCAGGCCGGCGAGTTCTACTGCCTGTTGGGACCCAGCGCGGCCGGCAAGACCACGACCCTGCGGGCGATCTCCGGCCTGGAGCCGTTGGAATCGGGGCGGATCGAGTTCGCTGGCCGGGACATCACGGTCGCACCGGTGCAGGGTCGTGGGATCGCCATGATCTTCCAGACCTTCGCGCTCTACCCGCACCTGACCGTGCGCGAGAATCTGGCCTACCCGCTGCGGGTGGCCAAGCTCGCCGGGGGCGACATCGCGAAACGCGTCGGAGAGGTGGCCGAGCTTCTGCGGATCTCGCACACCCTGGACCGCAAGACGACGACTGCCTCCGGCGGCGAGCAGCAGCGGATCGCGATCGGCCGAGCCCTGGTTCGTCGCCCCCGCCTGCTGCTGCTCGACGAGCCGCTGACCAATCTCGACGCCAAGCTGCGGCACGACATGCGCGCGGAGTTCAAGCGGCTGCACCGCGATCTGGGCACCACCATGCTCTATGCGACGCCCGACCAGCTCGAGGCGCTGACCATGGGGCAACGGATCGCCGTCATGCGCGAGGGCCGGATCGTCGAGGTCGGCACACCCCACCAGCTCTACGCGCGCCCGACCGACGCCTTCGCGGCACGCATGGTGGGCGCCCCGGCGATGAACTTCGTCCCCGGTCGGGTGGGGCAGCGGGACGGGGTCGGCAGCCTGGAGCTGCCGTTCGGCCAGCTCCCTCTGCCGCAAGCTGATCGTCTGCGTGGCGGTGAGCAGGTCACCGTGGGCGTCCGCCCGCACGACATCGCCATGGCAACCGCGGCCGCGTCGAACACGTTCCGTGCCGCCATCCGGCTCACCGAGCCACTGGGCGACATCACGGTGATCGATCTCGATCTCGGAGAGTCGCACCTGAAGATGGTGCTGCCCGAAGAGCGGGCGCAGTCGCTCGAGCCGGGCCAAGCGATCGAGGTGACGATCCGGCCGGAGGACCTGCATCTGTTCGATCGGGTGACCGGTCGCAGAATGGACTGATTTTGGTGGTCACGGACTGTCGTGGCCCGGTTGGTGGCGAGAGGCGTCCGGCAGCGGCCGGCAAGGGAGGCGAAAATGCGGAAGAGAATTGCTCGCAGGCTAGTGAACGGCGGCGCTTTGGTTGCGCTGGCGGTCGGGTCCGTGCTGGGGGCGGGCACCGTCAAAGCCCAGGACATCACGATCAACATGGCCGTCCCCGACTGGCCGCCGACCCGGTTCATGAAGGAGGAGTTCGACCGCTCGTTCAAGTCGCCGAGCGGCAAGAACGTCAGTTTGGTCATGGACTTCATCCCCTGGCCATCGTTCTACGAACGGGTGGCCGCCTCGCTGACCTCCGGCGAGCAGAAGTACCAGATGATCGTCACGGACAGCCAATGGCTGGGGTCGTTCGTCGAGGGCGGGTATTACAAGGACCTGACCGACGACATGAAGAACGATCCCGAGCTGACCAAGATCATGAAGGACCTGCACCCGGTCCTGGTCTCGGCCTACTCGACCTATCCGCACCAGACCGCCAAGCAGCTCGAGGAGGCGGGCGAGTGGCCGAAGGAGGGAGTCCAGTATTACGGCTTCCCGCAGTTCCCCGACACCTACGTTACCTATTACCGCAAGGACCTGTTCTGCAACGAGAAGGAAGCGGCCAAGTTCCAGGAGGCGTACAATCAGAAGCTGCCCTGCACCTATGAGGATTGGCAGCAGGTCGATTGGGATGTCTGGGCGAACATCGGCAAGCACTTCCAGCGCAAGAAGGGCGATCCGCTCGGCGACGGGGTGGCGGACGACGACTTCTACGGCACGGCCTTCCAGGCGGGCGTCGGCTACGACTTCTCGACCATGCAGGTCAACGCCTTCATCTGGCAGAACGGCGGCTCGATCTGGGACGAGACCAAGGCGCCGGAGGGTCAAGCCCTGGGCGTGGTAAATTCGGACGTGAACGTCAAGTCGTTCGAGCAGTATCTGAGCATGCTGCCCTCCATGCCGCCGGTGGCCAAGACCGGGCAGATGGACATCTTCGTGGTCCAGGACCTGTTCATGCAGGGCAAGGTGGCCGCCGCGATCGACTGGGTCGGCCTGGGCGAGCCGGTGCTCGATCCCAAGACCTCGAAGGTGTCGGACAAGTCGGCGTTCGGCGTGGCGCCCGGCACGAAGCAGGCGGACGGCACCATCGACCGCACGGGCAATATCGGCGGGCAGCCCTTCGTGCTGACCACCTGGAACAGCCCCGAAGTCGACGAGGCCGCGCTCGAGGTGGTGAAGTGGTGGCTGATGCCGGAGACGCAGAAGAAGTTCGTCGCCAATGGCGGCCAGTCGGGCCTGCGCAGCGTGATGGCCGATCCCGAATACGATTCCCTGCGGCCCTGGAACCGGGCGCACAAGGAGATGATCGACTGGCAGCGTGACGTCTGGCACATCCCGGAGTTCTTCGAGCTGCTGACCCAGCAGCAGCAGGAGTTCGACAAGGCGATCACCGGCCAGATCTCGGCCAAGCAGGCCCTGGACAGCGTGGCGGAGTTCCAGGACCGCATCCTTCGGGATGCCGATCGGATCCAGTAGCCGTTTCAGGTCGAGCGGGGCCGGCATGGGTGCCGGCCCCGTCCATCGCGGGTAGGGCGGGGCACCACGAGGGTATGGCGACGACGGACATCATCCGCACGGAGGTGCGGCGGGAAGGCGGGTTCCTGCCCTGGATCATGGCGCCGGAGCGCCGTGGCCCGCTCCTGGTGGCACCTGCGATCATCGTCCTGTTCCTGATGAACATCTTCCCCTTGCTCTGGTCGTTCGGCCTCAGCTTTTTCAACTACCGCGCCAACCGTCAGGCGGTGCCGACCTTCGAGGGGCTCACCAACTACGACCGCGTGCTCACCGACCCCGTCGTGTGGGAGCGGTTCCAGACGACCGCGCTGATCGTCGGGTCGAGCGTTCTCCTGCAACTGGTGCTGGGCTTCTTGCTGGCATTGCTGTTCGAACGCCAGTTTCCGCTGCGTCGCGTCCTGCTGACCCTGGTCCTGACGCCGATGATGCTGTCGCCCGTGGCGGTGGGGGTGTTCTTCAAGCTCTACTACGAGCCGACCTTCGGTCTGGTCAGCCAGTTCATCAACGCCGTCTTCACCGGCGAACCCTTCGCGCTCTTGGCCACGCCGTTCGGTGCGATCATGGGCATCGTGGTGGCGGATGCGTGGATGTGGTCGCCCTTCGTCATGTTGCTGGTGCTCGCCGGCCTGGTGAGCGTGCCCAAATACCTCTACGAGGCCGCCGAGGTCGACCGCGCCTCGTGGTGGCGGCGGTTCAGCACCATCACCTTTCCCTACATCCGCGGCCTGCTTCTTCTGGCGATCCTGTTCCGCACCATCGAGACCTTCAAGCTGTTCGACATCGTCTACATCATCACGCAGGGCGGCCCCGGCTCGGCGACCGAGACCATCGGCGTCTACGTTTATCGGGTGGCATTCCAGAACTTTCGCACCAGCCAGTCGACGGCCCTGGCCTACATCGTCCTGTTCGTGGTGATCGTGCTCACCAGCCTCTATCTCTATGCCGTCAACCGGCGCAACCGGGAGGTCGGCTGATGCAGTACCGGCGCGAGATCGGCAAAGCCGGCTGGGGGTGGACCGCTTTCGCTGCGGTGGTCGGCCTGATCTACTTCTTTCCGGTGTTCTGGATCATCCTCACCGCGTTCAAGACTCGCGGCGACACGCTGGCGGTGCCGCCGGTCCTGTTCTTCCAGCCGATCTGGGACAATTTCGTCAACGTGTTCTACCGTGCGAGCATCAGCGCCGGCGCCTCGCAGGAGACCCAGTTCCTGCGCTACTTCCTCAACTCGATGTTCATTTCGAGCACGAGCGTGCTGCTCGCCCTGATCATCGGCTGTCTCGCGGCCTATGGATTTCTCACGCTACCCGCTCAAGGGCAACGATACCTATCTGTTCATCATCCTGACCACCCGCATGATGCCTGCCATCGTGGTCATCATCCCGATCTTCTTGATGTTCCGCCTGGCCGGTCTGGCCGGCACCTATGTCGGGATCATTCTGCTCTACACCGCCTTCAACATCCCGTTCTCGGTGTGGATGATCAAGAGCTTCTTCGACGAGTTGAATTGCGAGGTCGAAGATGCCGCGCGCATGGACGGCTCGTCCGAGTCGCGCGTGTTCTTCAAGATCTGTCTGCCTCAGGTCACCGCGGGGCTGGCCGCCACCTTCGTCTTCGGCCTGATCTTGACCTGGAACGAGTTCCTGTTCGCGCTCCTGCTGACCGGCGTCGAGACCCGCACCGTGCCGGTCGCGATGGCGCGCACCCTGGGGGGCGAGATCGGCGTCGACTACGGCCTGCTCGCGGCGATCGTGACCCTGTTCCTGATTCCCATCATCGTGGTGACCTTCATGCTGCAGAACCAGCTGCTCCGCGGCGTGACCTTCGGCACCGTTCGGCGCTGACCGGATCATGACCAAGGTCGAGCTGCGCCAGGTCACCAAGCTGTTCGGCCCGCTCAAGGCCGTGGACAATGTCGACCTTGAAATCGCCGCCGGCGAGGTCTTGTGCCTGCTCGGTCCCTCCGGCTGCGGCAAGACCACGACCTTGCGGATGATCGCCGGTCTCGAATGGGCGTCGGGCGGCGACATCATGCTCGGCGGCCAGCGGGTCAACGACCTCGCGACCCGCCAGCGCAACGTCGCGATGGCATTCCAGTTCTACGCACTCTACCCGAACCTGACCGTCGCCGAGAACCTGGCCTACCCCCTGCATGCGGAAGGACTGGGGCGCGCCCGGGTGCGCGACAAGGTCGCCGAGACCGCGCGGGTGCTGCAGCTCGAGGCGGTTCTGGACCGGCGGCCGAGCCAGCTCGCCGAGGGCGAGAAGCAGCGGGTCGCGGTCGGCCGCTGCATCATCCGCGATCCGAGCTGCTTTCTGTTCGACGAACCCTTGTCCCGGCTCGACGTCCAGCTGCGGGAGGAGATGCGCAGCGAGATCAAGCTCGTGCTCCAGGACCTGCGCCGGCCGACGATCATCGTCACCCACGACCAGCTCGAGGCGCTCACCATGGCGGACCGGATCGCGGTGATGCGTGCCGGCGTGATCGAGCAGGTCGCGAGCCCGCACGGCATCTTCGCCAGGCCCGCCAACCTGTTCGTCGCCGGGTTCATCGGCACGCCGCAGATGAACCTGGTGGGCGCGGAACTGGAGGGGTTCGGCGACGACGGCCGCGCCTGGTTCGCGCTGACGGGCGGGCAGCGGCTGGCACTCGTGGTCGACGATGCCGTGCGCGGCTTGGCGTCCGGTGCCAGGGTCACCCTGGGAATCCGCCCGCGCAATCTCGAGATGGTTCACGAAGCGGTGGACGACGGGCTGTCCTCCGTGGTCGACCTCATCGAGCCCATGGGTGCCGAGACCTTGGCTCACCTGAACGACGGCAGTCACGATCTGCGGGTGGTGACGGGCTGGCGGACGCCGGTCCGCGAGGGTGACCAGGTGCATGTCCGGTGGCAGCCCGGGCAGGCGCATGTCTTCGATGCGGCGGGAAGGGCGGTGCGGACGTGAGCGGGGGCAAGGTGACCGGCATGTCCGCGGCCCAGGCACGCACCGCCGAGGGCGCCATCATCGCCCTCTGTCTGTTCGCTCTGTTCGCGATCTTCCAGCCCTTCTCGCTCGGCCTGTTCTCGTTCGGCTGCGGCCTGGTCGTCCTCGGCGGCCTCGCCTTCAACCTCGTGCCGTTCTGCCAGCCGGGCCGTCCGGCGCGCGATCTGGGGCGGGCGGCGGCCATCGTGGTCGCGGTCTTCATCGTCATCCTGGCCTTCGCGCTGACCTCGGCCTGGCTCTACGGCCTGTGGCTGCAGGCGCAGCGCAGCTGAACCCGCGCCGGACCAAAGTCAGCACCCGGACTCGATGCGCTCAATGTCCCATGAGGGGGCTTGGCCGGGATTTGGCGCGATCCGCACCGCTGCTTCAGCGCGGCGCCCATGGCCAACATAACGGCGCGGGCCAGCTCGTGTTGCAGCACCTGCCATTGAGCGACAGGCGGGGCCGGGTACTCCGGTCAGGGCGATCCGCGATCACCCCACCAGCGCCCCGGCCGTGCCTTCGTCGGTGACCAGGTGGTTGACATAGCCGCCGATCAGGGCGGCGCGGAGGATCGGAACCTTCTCCGTCCCGCCTGAAGCCAGGACGGCAGCGGGAAGGCCGGCGAGGTCGCTCACCGGCAGGCCGACCGCGCAGGCGTTCAGCGGGTGGTCGACCGGGCGGCCCTCGGGATCGAGGAAGGTGCAGAGGAGGTCGCCGACGGCGCCGGCGGCCATGAGCTCGGCGGCCTCGGCGTCGCCGAGCAGTCCGATGCGGCGGTTGGTGGCGCCGGGCCCGAGGGTGCCGACGCTGACCAGGGCGATGTCGGCGCGGCGGGCGCGATCGAGGATGTCGCGCAGCCCCGCCTGTTCGAGGAGCATGGCGCGCATGGCCGCGGAGCCGGCGAAGGCCGGGGCGGCGAGGTAGTAGCATTGGGCGGCCAGGGTCTCGGCGACGCGCGAAGCGGTCTCGTACATGTTGATCTCGGAACCGCGGCCGATCCCGCCGAGCAGCGCCACGACGGTCAGCCCGGCGAGGTCGCGCCGGCGGAGCGCGCGCACGCTCCAGTGCAGGGTGCGGCCCCAGCCGACACCGATGGTCTGGCCCGGACGCAGCCGGTCGGTGAGCCAGGTGCCGAGTGCTATGCCCAGGGTGGCGGGCAGATTGCCGGGATCGACGGGCGTGGGCACCACCACCGCCTCCTTGAGGCCGAAGCGCCGCTCCAGCGCCCGCTCCAGGGCGACGCAGGAGGCGAGCCTGCCGTTGATCTGGATCTGGACCAGCCCGGATTGCCGGCCGATCTGCAGGTCGCGCACGACCTTGACCCGGCTGATCGCAAGGCGGCCGGCGATCTCTGCCTGGGTCAGGCCCTCGACATAGTAGAGCCAGGCGATCCGGGTTCGCCGCTGCTCGTCGGCCGAGAGCAGATCCAGCACGGTCGAGAGTGGCGACTGCTCCTCGTCGGCGCGCGGCCGGAGGCTCATGTCTCCTGGGCCGCGAAGGCAGCGAGCCTGCCGCTCTGCGCCGCGAGGTCGAGGAAGCCGTAGCGGTCGCGCAGCTCGTGCGCCCCGCCGACGGCGCGCCGGTAGAGGGCGGAGTCCACGCCCAGGCCGGCTGCGGTCAGCGACGCTCCGGCGGCACCCATCACGCGCTCGATCTCGCCCAGCGGCAGCATCACCGCGAGCAGGCGCTCGCGCATGGCGGGCCAGCGGTCCTGGAGGCGGCGGTTCAGCCGCTCGGTGCCCGCGTCGTCGATGGGCTTCCTGCGCACCGCGTCGAGGCAACTCGCGGCCAGGCGGCCATAGGCGCGTTCGAAGCGGGCGGGATCGAGCGGCAGGCTGTCCAGGACTGGCGGTTCGGGCGCCGCCAGCATCGCCGTCTGCAGCCGCGCCATGGTCCAGGTCGCGATCCCGACCTGCCCGCCATGCAGCGTCCTGGGATGCGGGTCCGCGAAGGTGTCGATGAAATGGCTGATCGAGTGCTCGCCCATCGAGCCACAATGGCTGGTGTGGGTCACCAGCACGCCGAGGCCCGAGAGGATCAGCATGCGCGTGAGCAGCAGCATGGCGCCGAGATCGCCTTCGGGCAGGCGGTGGGCTTGGGCGTAGAGCAGTGGCTCGTCCGCTTCCATGAGCCGGTAGGGCGTCTCGGCGTAGACCGTATCCAGGAGCAGGTGCGACAGGAGCCAGTCGACCTGGGCCGTGGTCCGGCAGACCGTGTCGCCGAGCCCCGCCCGCATCATCCGCGGCGGTGCCGCGGCAAGCACGGAAAGATCGAAGAACGCGCCCACCGGCGCGTGTGCCGGCAAGCTGAGCTTGAAGCCGCCGCGGGTGATCGAGACCGTGGTGGTGACGTAGCCGTCCATGGAGGCCGCGGTCGCGAACACGGCGCTGCGGCGCCCGGTGCGGTGGGTGACGTACTTGCACAGATCGTTGAGCGTGCCTGAGCCTACCGCGACCAGCCCGTCCGCGTGGCGGGCGCGCTCCTGCAGGTGTTCGGCGGTGGCCTCGTCGGCCTTGGGGTGGTCGAGCACGATCGTGTCCGCGCCGGGCAGTGCCGCCGCGACGCGGGCACCCATGGCGGTCCAGGTGTTCTCGTCGGCGACCACGGCCAGCCGCTCCCCGAGACCGAGTTCGGTGACGAGGTCCCGTTCGGCACCCTCCAGGCTGTCGGCGACCGCGATGGTGCGGATCGGCGCACGCAGCGGCCCACCCAGCTCCGGGGCCGGGTAGCGCCCGGCGAGCACGTCCTCGATGATCGGCAGAGCGTGGAACAAGCGGCTCATCCCTGCAGGCGGGCGCGGTACGAGGCGAGGCGCGCGAAGGTTTCGCGCAGGGCGGGGTAGAGGCTCCGGTAGATCTCGAGCAGCTCGCGATAACGGTCGACCTGCGCCGCGTCGGGCTCGATCGTCAGCTCGACCTCGCCCTGCATGGCGGCGGACGCTTCGGCCGGGCTCGCGTACCAGCCGGCGCCGCTGGCGGCGAGCATGCCCGCACCCAGGCAGCTCGCCTCCAGGGTGCTCGAGATGCGTACGGGGCGGCCGGTGGCATCGGCCACGATCTGGCGCATGAGCGTGGAGCGGGCACCACCGCCGATGGTCAGCAACTCGGTGACCGGCTCTCCGGTCGCGGCCTCGATGGCGCCATAGCCCATGGCGCAGTCGAGGGCGGCGCCTTCGAGCATCGCACGCCACCAGTGGCCGCGACCGTGGCCGGTGCCCAGGCCGACCACAGCACCCCGTGCGTCCGGGTCCCAGAACGGCGCCATGGTCCCCGACCAGTAGGGCAGCAGCAGCACGCCGTCCGCTCCCGGCCCCACCGCGACCGCTTCCGCCTCCAGCCGCCGGTAGATGCCGGGGTCGGTGGCCGGGTCGGCGCCGAACAGGTTGCGCACGCTCCAGTCGGCGAGGAAGGCGCCGGTGCGCAGGCACAGCTCGAAGATGTAACCCTCGCCGGAGAGGCTGGTCAGGGTCCGGAACCCGTGCGAGGTCGCGAAGTGCCGGCCCCAGACCCCCGACACGGCGGCCGTTCCGATGTTCAGGTAGGCCCTGCCGCCGCCGAGCGTGCCGGTGCCCAGCCCCGCCGCCTGCCCGTCGCCGCCGCCGGCGACGACCAGGGTGCCGGGCCGCAGCCCGGTAGCCCCGGCCGCATCAGCGGTGACCTCGCCGATCACCGTGCCCGGCTGCACCACCGAGAAAAGCTGCTCCGTGCTCAGCCCGAGGACCGCGAGGATCTCGGGGCTATAACGCAGCTCGGCGAGATCGAGCAGGCCATGCGGGTCCGCACTTCCCCAGCTCGTGACGCGCCGGCCGGTCAGGCGCCAGCCGAGATAGCCCAGCACGTCGACCACATGAGCAAGGCGCCGCCACCGCTCGGGCTCACAGCGCATCAGCCAGTGGAGGCTGAACACCGCCGGCGTCGGATCGGGCGTCTTGCCCGTGATGGCGCGGAAGCGCTCGGGCGCCAGCTTGGCGCCGAACAGGTCGATGTCGGGCCGGCAGCGCTCGTCGAGCCAGAGGATGGCCGGCCGCAGCTCCTCGCCGCGCTCGTCGAGAAAGCCCACCGTCTCCCGCTGGTTGCTGATCGCCAAGGCTGCCACCCGGGCCGGGTCGACCTGCCGGAACAGGTCGCCCAGGGCCTTCCCGAGCGAGCGCCACCAGTCGTCGACACCCTGCTCCATCCAGCCGCGGCCGAGGTCGTGCATGGGCAGGCTGGACCGGCCCTCGGCCACGGCCCGGCCCGCCCGGTCCCAGGCGATCGCCTTGGTGGCCGTGGTGCTGCTGTCGATGCCGAGGACCAGATCCATCCGCTCACGCCCGCGCGCTAGGCCTTGCGGAACGGAGCGGCGAGCTCGTCCGCCTTGGTCTTGATCGCGTCCATGCACTCCTGCGGGCTCGAATACTGGCCGGCCAGCAGCTTGCCGAGCTCGACCGGGATCACGTTGTTGGAGATCTCGGCCCAGGCCGGCATGTCGGGCTCGGAGCCCATCGCGTTGTTGATCGTCCACTCGATGGCCGGGAAGTGGCGCGTCGTGCCGGGGCCGACCTTGGCCGCGGCCAGCACGCGCGGGTCCTTGAACGAGGACAGCCGCATCGGCGAGGCGCCGCCGCCCAGCAGCGAGACCTGCGCCATCACCTCGGGCGAGCACACCCACTGCATGAAGATCCACGCCGCGTCCGGGTTCTTGGAGTAGGCGGAGAGGCCCAAAGCCGAGCCGCCCTGGTGGCCGATGTGCGGGATCTCGCCGAAGCCGGCGTCGGCGGGTGCCCGCAGCTTCTTCTCCTTGGGCGGGTGTGCGGCCTCCATCAGCCCCACCACCTTGCTGTCCTTGCCGTCGAACCCTGGGAAGAACTCGCCCCAGGAGATCAGCATGGCGGCGGTGCCCTGGCTGACCGACTGGCCCTCGCCGTCCCAGGTCCAGGTCTTGGCCGCCGGCGGCATGTGCTTGACCAGCTCAAGCATGTATTCGAGGCCGGCCATGCCGTCCGAATCGCCGCCCGAGAACATCTGGTTCTGGTCGAAGATCGAGCCGCCATGCGACCAGAGCCATGCGGTCCAGTCGCAATTGAGCGAATAATGGCCGGACTTGAGCTGGCCGGTGGTGCCGTAGATGCCGTTGGGGCGCTCGGCCTCGTCGAGCGCCTTCACCGCCGCCATGTACTCGTCCATGTTCGTCGGCACCGCGATGCCGTGCTTGTCGAACAGGTCCTTGCGGTACATCAGGATGAAGATCGGGATGTCGAACGGGATGCCGACCATCTTGCCGTCATACATCGAGATGCCATCGACCAGCGGCTTGGAGAAGTCGTCCCAGTCGAAGCCGGGCATCGCCAGCTCTTTGTTGGTATTGTATTTCTCGAGCGGATCGATCGTGTCCGGCGCGAACGTGGCCATCCAGGACTGGTCGAGATAGTAGAGATCGTAGGTGCCGAGCTGGCCCTGCACGTCGAGCGTGGCCTTCTGCAGCACCTGCTCCAGCGGCACGATCTCGATCTCGACCTCGATGCCAGTGATCGCCGTGAACTGCTCCTTGGCGATCTGGTTGGCCACGATCGTGGGCGGCGTGGCCTCGGAGGTGAACCGGATGGTGGTACCCTTGAACGGCGTGCTGACGTCCTTCAGCCAGGCGTTCATCTCCTCGGTCGAAGGTGCCGCGGCGAGCTCGCTGCCGACATGGGTGAGGCCACCGAACGGACGTCCCTGGCCCAGGAACGTCGAGGCGAAGCCGGAAAAGCCGATGCCGGCCAGCGCCATGCGGCGCATGAACTCGCGCTTGCCGATGCGGTGTTGGGTGAACGCCTTGGCCGTGTCGGCGATGAACGTCTTGCGGTCGTAGTCCCGCAGGCTCATGGGTCTAGCCCTCCTCTGTTGTCGCGCTTGGTGTTCGATGCATGCGGTCAATCCTTGAGCGAACCCAAGGTCAGACCGCGGACGAGATGCTTCTGGACGAGCAGGATGAAGACGAAGCCGGGCAGGATGGCGGCACTGCCTAGTGCCGTGATGAAGCCCCACTCGGTGCCGGTGGAAGTGACGAACGTCGAGATCTTGACCGGGATCGTGCGGATGCTGGTGGTGAGCTGCAAGGACAGCAGGAACTCCGTCCAGGAGAAGATGAAGCACAGCACCGCGGTCGCCGCCAGGCCGCCGCGCACCAGCGGCAGGATCACTTGCGCGAAGCACTGCACCCGGCCGGCGCCGTCGATCATCGCCGCCTCGTCGAGTTCGTGCGGGACGTCGTCGAAGAAGCTTTTCATCAGCAGCACGGCCAATGGCAGGTTGATCAGCGTGTGCGCCAGGATCAGCCCCAGATGCGTGTCGCGCAGGCCCAGGTCGCGGAACATGAAGAAGATCGGAATCGCCACCGCGATCGGCGGCATCATGCGCTGCGCCAGCACGAAGAACAGGACATGCTGCTGGGCCCGGAACCGGAACCGCGACAGGCCGTAGGCGGCGAGGGTGGCCAGGAGCAGGGTCAGCGCGGTCGCTCCCAGCGCCACCGTCAGGCTGTCGACGATCGATGGGATCGAATAGTAGGACGAGCCGCCGCCATGGGTGCCGCCGACCCCGGTGTCGGCCTCGACCCGCGAACGGCCGAGCAGCGTGACCTCGTAATTGGTCGTGGTCGGCTCGAAGCCGACATAGACCGGCGTGGTGTTGAAGATCGCCGTGTAGGGCTTGATCGAGGCGAGCAGCCACCAGGCCAGCGGGAACATGAAGATCAGGACCACCGCCCAGGCCACGAGGTCGCGCAGCAGCTGGTGGCGGGCGCCGATCACAGGCGGATCCGTGCCAGGCGGATGAACGCGGTCACCGCGACGTTGAGGACGATGAGCGTGATCAGGCTCAAGGTGGCGGCGTAAGGGAAATTGGCGATCCCGAACACTCGCCCGGCGTAGAAGCTCAAGGTCTCGGTGGTGGTGCCGGGGCCCCCACCGGTCATGATGTAGACATAGTCGTAGACGCGGAACAGATCGACGCTGCGGATCAGCATGGCGATGGCGATCACCTTGCCCAGCATCGGCAGGGTCAGATGCCGGAACTGCTGCAAGGCCGAGGCGCCGTCGATGGCCGCCGCCTCGAACGGCTCCTTGGGCAGGGCGCGGAGCCCCGCCACGAAGATCAGGACCATGAACGGGGTCCATTGCCACAAGTCGGCCAGCATCAGGCCGGCCAGCGCGGTCGAGGGTGTGGCCAGCAGGGGATGGGCGGTGTCGATCAGGCCGATCTGGACCATGTAGTAGTTGAGCACGCCGAACTGGCCGTCCTGCATCAGCAGGAACATCATGCCGGTCACCGCGGGCGGCACCACCAGCGGCAGCGTCATCAGCGCGCGCAGCAGGCCGTAGCCTCGCCGGTCGCTGTCCAGCAGCAGCGCCAGCGCCATGCCGAGCGCCAGCTGCAGCGCCAGGGCCACGAGGGTGTAGGTGCAGGTGACGCCGAGCGAGTGCCACATGCGCTCATCGGTCAGCGCCGCCCGCCACTGCTGGAAGCCCACGAACTCGTACTGGCGCGTGACCCGGCTGCGCTCCTGGAAGCTCAGCCAGACGCTGTAGAGCAAGGGATAGATGCCGCAGCTCAACAGCATGGCGAACATCGGCAGGAGCCATGGCAGCGGATGCTCGGCACTGAGCCAGCGCGGCGGCCGCCACGCGGCACGTGCCGCCGCGCCGGTCGCTGTCCCGAACGCCTCCTGCAAGCCGTCGGCCTCCCGTCGGGCACGTTGCCGGCCCTGAACATTTGTCGTATCGCCAGTCAGACGTTCACCTTGAGGCGGCGCGATGTCAAGTGAAAGCCAGGACAGCCGGGTGGCGCCGCTCGCGGGCTGGCCCATCGCCGAGCGCCGCCGCGTCGATCTCGTGCTCACCGACATCGACGACACGTTGACGCTGCACGGCCGCCTGCCGGCCGTGGCCTACGCTGCCATGGAGGAGCTGCGCGATGCCGGCTTCAGGATCGTGCCGATCACCGGCCGGCCGGCGGGCTGGTGCGATCACATCGCGCGCCTGTGGCCGGTCGAGGGCGTGGTGGGCGAGAACGGCGCCTTCTGGTTCCGCCACGATGCCGGTGCCGGGCGCTTGGTTCGCCGCTTCCAGGCCGCGGAGAGCGAGCGGCGGGAGAACCGCCGCCGGCTCGACGCGCTGGCCGCCCGGATCCTGGCCGAGGTGCCGGGCTGTGCGCTGGCATCCGACCAGCTCTACCGCGAGGCCGACATCGCCATCGACTTTTGCGAGGACGTGCCGCCCCTGCCGGAAGACGCGGTGGCCCGGATCGTGGCCATGTTCGAGGCTGCGGGCGCCACGGCCAAGGTGAGCTCGATCCACGTCAATGGCTGGTTCGGCAGCTACGACAAGCTGACCATGACACGGCTGTTCCTCACGGAGGCACTGGGGATCGACCTCGATTCCGATCCGGGGCGCTTCGTCTTCGTCGGCGATTCGCCCAACGACCAGCCGATGTTCGGCTTCTTTCCGGCGAGCGTGGGGGTGGCCAATCTGCGGCGCTTCCTGCCGGGCCTGAGCACCCCGCCGCGCTGGCTGACGGCGGCCGAGGGCGGTCACGGCTTCGCGGAGCTGTCCCGGCTCCTGCTCGCGGCACATGGTCGACCGTAGTACCGAGATACGGTTAGCGGCGCGGTAACCATCCTGTCCGGTGCGGTCTCGGGCATGTTCCCGGCCGTCGCCAGGAGCGTGGCGATCACCGTTCGGAGCGCGCCGCCATGGTCAAGGAACTCGCCATCTATCGCAATGACGGCGGCGAGCCGTTCTACCGCACCTCGCCGACGGCCGGGCGCACCAGCTCCTATCGAGTCGAGGCCGAGAGCGTGGCAGCGCTCGAGCGCTGGCTGCGCGCGAACGGCTACCGGCCGGTCGCACTGCCGGTCGCCCGGGCCGCGTGAAGCCGGACTACCCCGCCGCGCAACCGGGCTGGCTGCGCAGGAACCGGTCGACGTCGTCGAGCACGGGCGCGAGGAAGCGCAAGGGCGCGGCGAGTGCCGCCACGATGCCGACATGGCCCAGCCCGGGATATTCGATCACCTGGGCCTCCGTCCCGACCGCCTGCAGCCGCGCGCCGAGCGCCAGGCTGTTGCGCGGCCGGACCGTGGTGTCGGCCGTGCCGGTGGCGAGCAGCATCGGCGGATCGCCTGCCGCCACATGGTGGATCGGCTGCGATTGCGGGCTCGCCGGGCCGGGCCCGAAGATCTCGATCAGCGTCGGGTCCTGCAGCGGGAGGAAATCGTAAGGGCCGGCAAGGCCCGCCACCGCGACCACCGGGCCGCATGCGGCGCCGGCGCCGCCCAGCCACCGCTTGTCCAGGGCCAGCATGGCGGCGATGTAGGCGCCGGCCGAGTGCCCGGCGAGGAAAATCCTGCGGCCGTTGCCGGTGGCCGGGTGCGAACGCAGCCAGGCCAGGGCGGCAGCACCATCGGCGACGAAGTCCGGATAGCGGGCCTGCGGATAGATCCGGTAGTCGGGAATGGCGGTGACATAGCCGCGTGACGCAAAGGCCTGACCGACGAAGCGATAGGTGTCCTTCGACCCGCTCTGCCAGTTGCCGCCGTAGAAGAAGACCAGGAGGGGTGCGTCCGCACCGGCGCCGTCGGGCAAATAGAGGTCGAGCCGCTGCCGCGGCCCGGGGCCGTAGCCGAGGTCGCGCTGGACGGTGTAGCCGTTGGTCGGCGTGAGGGCGTTGACGACGGCGCTGCCCGAGCAGGCGACCAGCGACGAGGACGCCAGCGCCAGGGCGAGCGCGCCGCCCCAACGGCGCAGGGTGCGATGCGGCATGGCGATCATGGCGCCGAGATAGCTCGCGCAGCCGCCGCGGCCAAGGCCGCGCCAATCTCGCCCCCGACGAGGGAACCTCTTGCGAAGCACCTAACGAGCGGGTCCGCGGAACCACACCCCCGATGCGATGGCGGCCGTCAGCGTGGTGCCGTAGACCGTCAGCGCCACGCTGAGCGCCACGAACAGCCATGCCAAAGACCCGGTCAGGCGCAGGGCGAGCCAGCCGCCGCCGACCGCCACCACCATCCGCAGCAGCCCCGCCAGCAACGGCCAGAGCAGTCGTCCGGCGCCCTGGGAGGCGAAGTAGAGGCACAAGCCAAGACCGAAGAAGCCGTAGGCCGGGCCGACCAGGCGCAGGTAGGTGGCACCCAATTCCAGCATGCGCGGGTCGGTGGCGAACAGTCCCAGCCAAGCCATCGGCCAGATCGCTGCCGCCACGCCGACGGTCTCGGCCAGGCAGAAGGCGACGGCACCGCCCAACAGCGCCGCGCGCAATGCGCGTCGGTGCTGGCCGGCGCCGATATTGGTGCCCACCAGCGACACCAACGGCGCCCCGAGGCCGAACACCAGCGGGATCAGCAGATATTCCAGCCGCGCGCTGGTGCCATAGGCGGCGACCGCGTCGGATCCCGCGGCCGCGCCGACCAGTGCTGTCGTCAGCGCCACGGTGAGGGTGGTCTGAAGGGTGCTGACCGACCCCACCAAGCCGACCCGGAGAATGTCGCCGAACAGGGCCGGACGCAGCCGGGTCAAGGCGGGCCGCACGAGGCTGTGCCGGGAGAGGACGTACCAGGCCAGCACTGCCGCGGTCAGGGCGGTCGTCAGCAACACCGCAGCACCGGCGCCGGCGATGCCCATGGCCGGAATAGGGCCGTAGCCGAAGATCAGCAGCGGTGACAATGGGACCAGCAGCGCCACGCCGAGGCAGACCGCCGCCGACGGCACCAGCATGTTGCCGGTGCCGCGGACGGAGCTTGCCAGCGCGTTCATCAGCCAGACCACGACGTTGCCGGCGAACACCATGTTGGAATATTGCATCGCCGCGTCCAGCGAGCCGGCCTGCCCGCCCATGGAACGGTAGAGCTGCGGGCCTAGCAGCAGGAAGGCTGCCGAGAAGCCCAGACCCACCAGCCCGTTGACGATCATCGCGTGCAGCACCAGGGCGCTCGCATCGTCCCGCCTGCCGCCGCCCAGGGCGCGGGCGATGGCCGAGGAGATGCCACCGCCCATCGCACCGGCGGACAGCATCTGCATCATCATGAAGCCGGGAAAGACCAGCGCCATGCCGGCCAGCGCGTCGGTGCCGAGCCGCGACACCCACCAGGTCTCGATCAGACCGGTCGACGCCTGAGCCAGCATCACGAGGATGTTCGGCCAGGCCATGACCAGCAAGGTGGGCAGGATCGGACCGTGCAGCAGCCGACGCGTGCGCGGGTTCATCCGCGCCCGGTCGCCGCCCTGCCCAATTGCGTCGCGCAACCCTGCGACAGGAGCGAGAACGGCGACGCTCATGCCATTGTCCCGGCGCGCGGCGTCAAGCGGCGGCGCGGTAGCGGTCCGCGGCGTGGACCTGGGCGAAATTCGGGATCATCGCCCGCCGCGCAGCGTCGAAGGCGGCCCACTGCGCCGCATCGGGGAGCGGCGGGATCGTAACGGTCTCGCGGCGGTCGAAGCCCGCCAAGGCCGCGTCCACCAACTCCTCCACCTCCATGACGGCAGGCAGTGCGTTCACGTCCCGGCCCGACCGCGCCCAGATCTCGGTACGGGTGGCGGCCGGCAGCACCGCCTGGACGTAGACGCCCTTGGGGCCGAGCTCGAGGTCGAGGCCTTGGCTGAGAAAAAGCACGAAGGCCTTGGTGGCACCGTAGACGGCCATGCCGAACTCCGGCGCCAGCCCGACGACCGAGCCGATATTGACGATGGCGCCCGCGCCCGCGGCGAGGAAGCGTGGCGCGACCGCACTGGCGAGCCGTGTCGGTGCCGTCACGTTGAGGCCGATCAGACTGGCCACATCGTCCGGGCTCTGGTCGGCGAAGCCGCCGGCGGCAGTGGCGCCGGCATTGTTGACCAGCACGCCGATCCGGACGTCGTCGCGCAGCCTTGCTTCCACCTGGGCGAGCTGGTGCAGGTCGGTGAGGTCGGTCGGCAGGATGTCGATCGTCACGCCGGTCGTCGGGCGCAGCCGCCCGGCCAGGCTCTCCAGCCGGGCACGGTCGCGCGCCACCAGCACCAGGTCGTGGCCGCGCTTGGCGAACCGGTCGGCGTAGACGGCACCGATGCCGCTCGAGGCACCGGTGATCAGGACGGCAGGCTTGCCGGTCATCATGTTCTCCCAAGGCTATTGCTGATGAACATCATCTATCGTCATTCATGATCTTCGTCATGTTTGGAGTCAAGCGGGATATCGGAGGCGGCGGTGGATCGAGCTACCGGGGCGACCCTACGCCGGTTCCGCCTGGGCATCGGGGTCGGCCACGCCCTGCAGGCGCAGGGCCGAGACGCGCGCGAAGCGCAGCAGGAGCGCGCGGCGGCGGCCGGCCGCCACCGTCCGCGAGCGCGCCGGGCGGATCACGCTCGCGGCGTAGCGGTCGGCCAGGATCAGCCCCTCGTCCGGTGGCAGGAGGTCGAGCGGGAAGTCGGGGCCGACCGCGAAGTAGAACTGGTCGGCATGGTCGAGATAGCCCTGCCATTTGCGGTCGGCGAGGAAGTCCGCGCGGCAGGATTTGACCTCGATCGCCACCAGGCGGCCGTCGCGGCCCAACGCCATCAGGTCGACCCTGCGCCCAGTGGCGAGCGTGAACTCGGGCAAGGAGGCGAGGTCGAGGTCGAGCAGGAGGCGCATGGTGCCGCGCACGATGTCGGTGGCGGTCGGAGTCAAGCGGGGTGCGGCTCGGTCGCTCATTAGCGAATTTTTAGGCTTGCGGCGCTAGGTTGCCAACCTGTTCCGGTGGTGGAGAGCCCTCTGTTCGAAAGTCGGCACGAGATGAGCGCAAACGCCGTGGCGGTGCATGGACGCAGGCGCGAGGCCCTGCTGCGGCCCCATGTCGACCGGGAGCGCGACCAGAAGCTGAGCGCCGCCGACGTGGCCGTGCTGCAGCGCGACCGGTCGCCCCAGGCGCGGGCCCAGGTGGCGGCCAAGTTCGGCCGGCAGTTCGACGAGCTGTGCGCCGCGGCGGATCAGGCGGTAGCGACGGCAGTCCTCGAGCTTCTCGTCCGCGACCTCGCGGTCGAGGTGCGCCAGGCGCTGGCCAGCACGGTCGCCGCCAGCGCCAGACTGGCACCCGAGGTCGCCCGGCGGCTGGCCGGGGACGCGATCGAGGTCGCCGAGCCGATCCTGCAGCGCAGCCCGGTGCTGAGCGACGAGGATCTGGTGCGGGTCGTCCGCACCAACGCCATGCAGTATGCGCTGGCCGTCGCCGGCCGCGAGCGGCTGTCGGAGCTGGTCTCCGACGCTCTGGTCGACACCGGCGACGCCGAGGTGGTGGCGCGGCTGGTGGAGAATGCCGGCGCCAGCATCTCGCAGAGTACCATGCGGCGGGTGATCCAGGACCATCGCGGCAACGAGCAGGTCCACGCCCGCGTGATCCGGCGCCCCGAGCTGCCCTACGAGCTGGTCGAACAGCTGATCGGGGTGATGGGCGAGCGGCTGGAATGGGAGCTGATCCGCGACCGCGGCATGTCGGTGGACGAGGCTCGCGCCCTCATGCACGCGGTGCGCGAGCGGGCGACGATCAGCTTCACCGCGCGCGCCCATGCCGACGGCAAGTTGCAGCAGCATCTCATGGCCGAGTTCAGCGCCGGTCAGCTGGGGCACGAGCGGCTCCTGCGGCTGTTGCGCGACGGCGACGTGGCGGGCCTGGAGATTGGCCTGTCCCTGCATGCCAGGCTCGAGCTCAATCATGTCCGCCGCCTGCTCTACCATGCCGACCGGCGCCATCTCGCCGCCTTGTGCCTCGCCGCCGGCTTCGCGACGCCGCACTATCTCACGCTGCGCATGGCGCTGGAGATCGCCGAGGAGGCGATGAACCCACGTCAATCGGGCAAGGCCTACGCCACCGACACCGTGCGCTTCCTGCAGACACAGTATGATAGGCTGCGCGGCGACGAGGCCAAGCTTCGACTGCTCCTGGGCACTTAGGCATCCGGCGCCGCGACGCCGCGGCGGACGCGAGGCCGCGACGGACGTTCGGTGGCGTGCCGTGCGCCGGACGCGCTCCCCGAGCCTTTTGGTTCGCCCGCTTCGTCGTGCCACCCGCTCCGGCATGTGGCGCGAGTCCGGCTCGCGCCGCGCAATAGCCGGCGCCGGGGTCGAGCATCCTCGTCGCCGCGACCCACCCGTTCACCCGAACCGCGCGTTCCGTCCACAGGCTTTGCCAGGAGCAGTCCCCGGCATTGTCCACAGGCAAGTGCGTGCGGGTGCTCGCGGCCGGCCGCGGGCGTGGTACAAACCGCTCCGTTGCGCAGCCCGAAGGAGCCCGCCCGCCTTGGCGTCCGACGATCCCGGCACCTTCCGCGTCCAGCCCCACAACATCGAGGCCGAGCAGGCGCTTCTGGGCGCCATCCTGGTCAACAACGACGCCTATCACCGCGTCGCCCAGTATCTGCGCGCCGAGCATTTCTTCGAGCCGGTGCATGCGCGGATCTTCGAGCGCTGCGTCGAGACGATCGGCCGCGCCCAGTTGGCCGACCCGGTGACGCTCAAGCGGCTGTTCGAAGAGGACCCCGCCCTGCGCGAGCTGGACGGCGCGCGCTACCTCAGCCGGCTCGCCCAAGCCGCCGACACCATCGTCAACGCCGCCGACTATGGCCGGATCATCCACGACCTGGCGCTCCGACGCGGCCTGATCAGGGTCGGCGAGGACACGGTCAACCGGGCGTTCGATCCGGCACGGCCCGAGACCGGCCGCGACCAGATCGAACTCGCCGAGCAGGAGCTGTATGGCCTGGTCCAGGAAGGCGAGGCTCGCGGCGAATTCCGCGCCTTCCCGGTCGTGCTGAGCGAGGCGGTCAAGCACATCGAGAGTGCCTGGCACAAGGTCGGCAAGGTGTCCGGCGTGCCGACCAAGCTCACCGGTCTCGATCAGAAGCTGGGCGGGCTGCAGCCCTCCGACCTCCTGATCCTCGCCGGCCGGCCGAGCATGGGCAAGACCGCGCTCGCGGTCACCATCGCCGCCAACGCCGCCTCGGCCGCCAACGTCTCGGCCGGTGCGGCCAAGGCGCGCCACGTCAACTATGTGGTCGGCGTGTTCTCGCTCGAGATGTCGGCCGAGCAGCTGGCCACGCGGCTGCTCTCGGGCAAGGGGCGGATCGAGAGCGACCGGCTGCGCCGCGGCGACATCGGCGAGGAGGACTGGCCGGCCGTGGTGCGTGCCAGCCAGGAGCTGGGTGCCTTGCCCTTGTTCATCGACGACACGCCGGCACTGTCGATCGCGGCCTTGCGCACCCGCGCGCGCCGCCTCAAGCGCACCCAGGGCCTGGACCTGCTGGTGGTCGATTATCTCCAGCTGCTGCGCGGCACGGGCACCCAGAGCCAGGCCAACCGGGTCCAGGAGATCACCGAGATCACCCAGGGCCTCAAGGCCATGGCCAAGGACCTGCACGTGCCGGTGCTCGCCCTGTCGCAGCTCTCCCGCGCGGTCGAGTCGCGCGAGGACAAGCGGCCGATGCTGTCGGACCTGCGCGAATCGGGCTCGATCGAACAGGATGCGGACGTGGTCATGTTCGTGTTCCGCGAGGAATATTACCTCTCACGCGCCATCCCGACCCAGCGCGAGGGCGAGGCCAAGGAAAAGTTCGACCTGCGCTACCAGGACTGGTTCCAGCGCTGCCAGTCCGTGCACAACAAGGCCGAGGTGATCATCGCCAAACAGCGGCACGGGCCGATCGGCAACGTCCACCTGCAATTCGACGCCAATTTCGGCCAGTTCAACGATCTCGAGCCCGGACACTATCCCGAGCACCTCTATGGCTGAGCCGTGGCGATTGACGCTGCCCGGCGCCTCGGCTAGGGCCGGAATCCCGAAACGGTGCCGGTGACGGCAGCCCTCGTCCGCAACCGGCCGGAACCGAGCCTCGGCATGAACCCTCTCGCCGCCGTCGGCCGCGCCGCCCTGGCCTTGTGCGCCTCCCTGGGCGACGTGTTCATGTTCGCCGGGCTGGCGATCGCGGGCGGGCTGCGCGGCCCGTTCTACCCGCGCCAGCTGCTGCGGCAGATGCTCGACATCGGCTTCTATTCGCTGCCGGTGGTCGGCTTGACCGCCATCTTCACCGGCATGGTGCTGGCCCTGCAGAGCTACACCGGCTTCTCGCGCTTCGAGGCCTCGAGCGCCATTCCGACCATCGTCGTCCTGTCGATGACCCGCGAGCTCGGGCCGGTCCTGGCCGGCCTCATGGTCGCCGGCCGGGTTGGTGCTTCGATGGCGGCCGAGATCGGCACCATGCGCGTGACCGAGCAGATCGACGCGCTCACCACGCTCTCGACCGACCCGTTGCGCTACCTGGTCTTCCCGCGCCTGCTCGCCGGCGTGCTGATGCTGCCGCTGCTGGTCCTGGTCGCCGACGTCATCGGCGTGCTCGGCGGCTACCTGGTCAGCGTCTACAAGCTCGGCTTCGGCCCGATCGAGTACATCAACCGCACGCTTCAGTACCTCGAGACCGACGACGTCGTCTCGGGCCTGGTCAAGTCGGCCGTGTTCGGCTTCCTCGTGGCGCTCATGGGCTGCTACCAGGGCTACCGCTCCAAGGGCGGCGCGCAAGGCGTGGGTGCCGCCACCACCAAGGCGGTGGTCACCGCCTCGATCCTGATCCTCACCGCCAACTACGTCGTCACCGAGCTGTTCTTCAGCCGATGAGCGAGCCCGTCCCCAAGATCAGGATCCGTGGCCTGACCAAGAGCTTCGGCCCCAAGCAGGTGCTCAAGGGCGTGGATCTCGACCTGCCGACCGGCCGGTCCATGGTGGTCATCGGCGGCTCCGGCACCGGCAAGTCGGTGCTGATCAAGTGCGTGCTGGGGCTGATGACCCCGGACAGCGGCTCGATCCTGGTCGACGGGGTCGAGGTGGTGAACGCCTCGCGCGGCACCATGGACGGCCTGCGCCGCAAGTTCGGCATGCTGTTCCAGGGCGGGGCCTTGTTCGACAGCCTGCCGGTCTGGGAGAACGTTGCCTTCGGCCTGCTGGCCGCCGGGCGCGTCGAGCGCGCCGCGGCGCGCGCCAAGGCCGAGGAGACGCTGGCGATGGTTGGCCTCGCGGCCGAGGTCGCGCGGCTGATGCCAGCCGAGCTCTCGGGCGGCATGCAGAAGCGGGTGGGCCTCGCCCGCGCCATCGCCCACGCGCCGGAGATCCTGTTCTTCGACGAGCCGACCACCGGCCTCGATCCGATCATGGCCGACGTGATCAACGACCTGATCGTGCGCTGCGTCCGCCAGCTCGGTGCCACCGCACTGTCGATCACCCACGACATGGCGAGCGTGCGCCGGATCGCCGATCGGGTCGCCATGCTCTACGACGGCCGAATCGTCTGGGAAGGGCCAGTCGAGCGCATCGACGACAGCGGCGATCCCTTCGTCGACCAGTTCATCCACGGCCGCGCCGAAGGGCCGATCCGGGTCGGCGCCGCCGCGATCGGGGCCTGATGGCCCGGCCGCAGCGCGCCTTCGTCTGCCAGAGCTGCGGCTCGGCCCATCCACGCTGGGCCGGCCGCTGCGACGAATGCGGCGCCTGGAACAGCCTGGTCGAGGAAACCACCGCGAGCCCGGCGCCCGCCGCCGGCGGCAAGGCCCAGGGCCGGCGCATCGAGCTGGTGCCGCTCGCCGGCGCGACCGCGCCCCCGCCGCGCCTGCCCAGCGGCATCGACGAGCTGGATCGTGTGCTGGGCGGCGGGATCGTGGCCGGGGCGGCGCTCTTGATCGGCGGCGATCCCGGCATCGGCAAGAGCACGCTGATGCTCCAGGCCGCCGCCGCCCTGGCGGTCCAGGGCCGTGCGGTGGTCTATGTCAGCGGCGAGGAGTTGATCGACCAGATCCGGCTGCGCGCCGACCGGCTGGGCCTGGCCGGCGCACCGATCCAGCTCGCCAGCGCCACCTCCGCCGGCGACGTGCTCGCGACCGTGGACCGGCCGGGCGCCCCCGATCTCGTGATCGTCGATTCGATCCAGACCATGTGGGTCGACGGGCTCGACCAGGCGCCGGGCACGGTGACCCAGCTGCGGGCCGCGGCCCAGGCGCTGATCCGCTTCGCCAAGCAGCGCGGCACGGCGCTCCTGCTGATCGGCCACGTCACCAAGGACGGGCAGATCGCGGGGCCGCGGGTGCTCGAGCACATGGTCGACGCGGTGCTCTATTTCGAAGGCGAGCGTGGCCACCAGTTCCGCATCCTGCGCGCGGTGAAGAACCGCTTCGGTCCGGCCAACGAGATCGGGGTGTTCGAGATGGCCGAGGCGGGCCTGGTTCCCGTCGCCAACCCGTCGGCCCTGTTCCTCGCCGACCGCGAGGAGGGGATCGCGGGCTCGGCCGTGCTGGCGGGCATGGAGGGCAGCCGGCCGCTGCTGGTCGAGATCCAGGCGCTGGTCGCACCCAGCGCGCTCGCGACCCCGCGCCGTGCGGTGGTCGGCTGGGACGGCAGCCGCCTCGCCATGTTGCTCGCCGTGCTGGAGGCGCGCTGCGGTCTTGTGATGAGTACCCGCGACGTCTATCTCAACGTCGCCGGAGGCTTGCGGGTGCAGGAGCCCGCGGCCGATCTGGCGGTAGCGGCGGCGATCGTCTCCTCCGAGCTCGGCCGTCCGGCGCCGCCATCATGCGTGTTCTTCGGCGAGGTCGGCCTCGCTGGCGAGGTGCGTGCCGTGGGCCATGGCGAGGCGCGGCTCAAGGAGGCCGGCAAGCTGGGCTTCGCGCGGGCGGTGATGCCGCGCTCGGGCAAGGACTGGCGGGTCGGCCTGCGGTTGGACGAACTGGGCAGGCTGAGCGAGCTGGCATCGCTGCTCGGCGGCGCGCCGCCGGCGCCGCGCCGGCGGGAAGCTCGATGAGCGGGGTGCAGCTCACCCTGTTCGACATCGTGGTCCTGGTGGTGATCGGACTGTCCGCACTGGCGGCGATGCTGCGCGGGGCGGTCCGCGAGGTGCTGGGACTGGTGAGCTGGCTGGGCGCCGCGGTGGTGGCGTTTCTGGCGCTGCCCTATGCCGGGCCCCTGGTCCGGCCGGTGGTGGCGGGCGACGCGCTGGCCGACGGCGTGGCCGCGGTGGCGGTGTTCCTCGTCGCCCTGATCGCCCTCAAGCTCCTGAGCGGCATGGTGGCCCGCATGGTGGAAGGCAGCGCCGTGAGCCCGGTCGACAAGTTGCTGGGGCTGGCCTTCGGCGTCGCCAGGGGTGCGTTCATCGTCTGCGTCGCCTATCTTGTCGCCAGCTACCTGATCAAGCCCGAGCTGCACCCGCAGTGGGTGCAGCAGGCCTATCTGATCGATCCGGTCCGTGAAGGCGCGCATCGGATCGAGCAATGGCTGCCCGACGCCTATCGGCCCCGGCCGGCGGTGCCGCCGCCGGTGACCGCCGAGGGCCAGGGCTACACCGACTCGCAGCGCGAGGCGCTGGAGAAACTGGTCTCGCCGCAACCTTGAGGTCCCCGCCCTTGTCCGAACCCGACCACGGGATCTCCCACGACGACGACAAGCCCAAGGAGGAATGCGGCATCTTCGCCGTGTTCGGGCACGCGCAGGCCTCGGCACACGCCGCGCTGGGCCTGCACGCGCTGCAGCATCGCGGCCAGGAAGCGGCGGGCATCGTCAGCTTCGACGGCGACATGTTCCACAGCCATCGCGCGGTCGGGCTGATCGGCGACACCTTCAGCCGCAGGTCGGTGATCGAGGGGCTGCCCGGCCATACGGCGATCGGCCACGCGCGCTACTCCACCACCGGCGCCAGCATGATGCGCAACGTCCAGCCGCTGTTCGCCGACTTCGCCTTCGGCGGCCTGGCCGTGGCGCACAACGGCAACCTCACCAACGCGATGCTGCTGCGCCACAGGCTGGTCGAGGCCGGCTCGCTGTTCCAGTCCACCAGCGACACCGAGGTCATCATCCACCTGATCGCCCGCGGGCGGGGCCAGGACATCGTCGGCCGCGTGGTCGACGCGCTGCGCGAGGTCGAGGGCGCCTGGTCGCTGGTGGCGCTGTTCGACGACTGCATCATGGGCGGCCGCGACCCGTTGGGTGTGCGGCCGCTGGTGCTCGGTCGCCTCGACGGCGCCTGGTTCCTGGCCTCCGAGACGGTCGCCCTGGACATCCTGGGGGCCGAGTTCGTGCGCGACGTCGAGCCCGGCGAGATCGTGGTCATCGACAAGGATGGGCTGCGCAGCCTGCGGCCGTTCGCGCCGGAGCCCAACCGCTTCTGCATCTTCGAGTATGTCTACTTTTCCCGGCCGGACAGCGTGGTCGAGGGCAGGGGCGTCTACGAGGTCAGGAAGCGGATCGGCGCCGAACTCGCCCGCGAGAGCGGCGTGCCCGCCGACGTCGTGGTGCCGGTGCCGGACAGCGGCGTGCCGGCGGCGATCGGCTACGCCCAGGAGTCCGGGCTGGGCTTCGAGCTCGGGATCATCCGCAACCACTATGTCGGCCGGACGTTCATCGAGCCCAGCGACCACATCCGCAATCTGGGCGTGAAGCTCAAGCACAACGCCAACCGGGTCACGCTGGCCGGCAAGCGGGTGATCCTGGTCGACGACAGCATCGTGCGCGGCACGACCTCGACCAAGATCGTGGGGATGGTCCGCGCTGCCGGCGCCGTCGAGGTCCACATGCGAATCGCCAGCCCGCCCACCACCCACAGCTGCTTCTACGGCGTCGACACCCCCGAGCGCAGCAAGCTCCTGGCCGCCCGCTACTCGGTGGCCGAGATGGCCCGGATCATCGGCGTCGACAGCCTGGCGTTCCTGTCGATCGACGGGCTCTACCGCGCGGTGGGCGAGTCTCGGCGCGATGGCGTCCTGCCGCAATATTGCGACGCCTGCTTCACCGGCGATTATCCGACCCGGCTCGCGGACCTGGAAGGCGAGATGGGCAGCTCGCAGCTGAGCTTCATGCTGGAGGACGCCTGAGCATGGCCGAGGCCGCACCGCTGGCGGGGCGGATCGTGCTGGTCACCGGTGCCTCGCGCGGCCTGGGTGCCGCCGTGGCCACCGCGTGTGCCGCCGCCGGGGCCAAGCTGGTCCTGGCCGCGCGCACGGCCGGCGCGCTCGAGGAGCTCGACGATGCCTGCCGGCGCGCCGGCGGCGAGGAGGCCACCCTGGCGGTGCTCGACCTGACCAAGGGCGAGCTGGTCGACGGGCTCGGCCGGTCGCTGTTCGAGCGGTTCGGCAGATTGGACGGGCTGGTCGCCTGTGCCGGAGAGTTCGGGGCCGCTACGCCGGTGAGTCATTTGGAGCCCAAAACGCTCGAGCGCGTCCTCGCGGTCAACCTCGTCGCCAACCAGCGCCTGATCCGCAGCCTCGATCCGCTGCTGCGTGCGGCACCCTCCGGTCGCGCCGTGTTCGTGACCGACGGCAATGCCGGTCCCGGCCGGGCCTTTTGGGGTGGCTACGCCGCGAGCAAGGCCGGGCTCGAGTCCCTGGTCCTGGCCTACGCCGCCGAGCTGCGGCTGACGCAGGTGCGGGTCAATCTCTACGATCCGGGCCCGATGGCGACGCGTCTGCGGGCGCAGGCCTTTCCGGGCGAGCGGCCGGGCATGGTGCCCGAGCCCGCGATCGCCGTTCCGGGACTGGTCGAGCTCCTGCTGCCGGAGTGCCGGCGCAGCGGCGAGATCGTGCGTCGGGCTCAGTCGGCGTAAGGGTTCTCGCCGTGACGGACGTGGAACCGGATCGGGACGCCGGGGAGATCGAACGCTTCCCTTAGTCCCGCCGCCAGATAGCGCAGATAGCTGTCGGGCAGGTGCTCGGCCGACTTGTTGGCGAACAGGATGAAGGTCGGCGGGCGCGCCGTGCTCTGGGTCGCGTAGCGGATCTTGACCCTGCGGCCCTGGGCCAGGGGCGGCGGATGCTGCTCGAGTGCCGTGGCCAGCCAGCGGTTGAGTGCTCCGGTCGACACCCGCCGGTCCCAGCGTGCATGTGCCGCCACCACCGCCGGCAGCAGCCGGTCGACATGGCGGCCGGTGAGGGCCGAAAGGGGCACGCAAGGCACGCCGCGCACGTCGGCCAGTTGCGTGGCCAGCGTGTGGCGGATCTCGGTCATGGCGGCGTTGGGTTCGGCGATCAGGTCCCACTTGTTGAGCACGATCACCAGCGCTCGGCCCTCCTGCACGACCAGGCGGGCGATGGTCAGGTCCTGGCGTTCCAAGGGTGCCGTGGCGTCGACCACCAGTGCCACCACCTCGGCGAACTTGAGCGCGTGCAGGGTGGCCGAGGTCGACAGCTTCTCCAGCTTGGCCGCGACCTTGGACTTGCGGCGCAGCCCGGCGGTGTCGACCAGCTCGATCGTGCGTCCCTTATGGTCCAGCCGCAGGATGATGCTGTCGCGGGTGAGACCCGGCTCCGGTCCGGTCAACAGCCGGTCCTCCGCGATCAGCTGGTTGATCAGCGAGGATTTTCCGGCATTGGGCCGCCCGATCACCGCGAGCCGCAGCGGCTTGGCCGGACGGGCGTCCTCGCCGGTCGGCTCGCCGTCTTCCCCGGCCGCGGCGGTCTCCGGCGCCGCCGCCGACTCCGGCGGTGCCGCCGCCACATAGGGCGCCAGCGCCAGCAGCAGGTCGGGGATGCCGTCGCCATGCTCGGCCGACACCGGCAGCGGCTCGCCCAGCCCCAGGCCCCAGGCGTCGCCGAGTTGCGATTCCGCGACCCGGCCCTCGCATTTGTTGGCGACGAGGATCACCGGCTTGCGCTGCCGACGCAGCTCGTCGGCAAGGTCCCGGTCAGCGGCGGTGATCCCGCCGCGCGCATCGACGACGAACAGGCCGACGGCGGCCTCGTCCAGGCCCAGCATGGACTGCGAGCGCAGCCGCCCGGCCAGGCTCTCGGGCGCGCCGATATCCAGGCCCGCCGTGTCGATGACCCGGAACTCGGTTGGGCCCAGGCGGCAGACGCCTTCGATCCGATCGCGGGTCACGCCCGGGGTGTCGTCGACGATCGCCTGCCGCCGCCCGACCAGCCGGTTGAACAGCGTCGACTTGCCGACGTTCGGCCGCCCCAGAATGGCCACGGCGGGCCCGTCGCCGGCGTTCACCGGAAGGCGACCAGCTGGGCCCCGTCGGTCAGGAAGTACACCGTCCCTCCGGCCACCGCCGGCGGCAGCGAGACCGGACCGCCGACCTCGACCGAGGCCAGCACCTCGCCGGTGAACGGGGACATGGTCACCACCGCACCTTCGGAGCTGGCGAGGAGCAGCCGCTCGCTGACCAGGACCGGGCCGACCCAGCGGATCTGCCCCGCATCGGGCTCCTCGGGATCGACCAGGGACGGCAGGGCGCTGACCCAGCGGACGTACCCGCCCTGGTCGACCATG
This sequence comes from uncultured Alphaproteobacteria bacterium, assembly GCA_963720725.1. Classification (GTDB taxonomy): domain Bacteria; phylum Pseudomonadota; class Alphaproteobacteria; order Geminicoccales; family Geminicoccaceae; genus Benzoatithermus. The sequence goes on along the minus strand of CAVRGN010000008.1, from coordinate 475,179 downwards.
CACACGACCTCGCTGCGCTCGGTGAGCAGGAAGATGAAGTTGCCGGCGACCCACGGGGTCTGGATCGAGGTGACCTCCGCCGTCCAGTCGCGGCTGCCGCGTTGGAGGTCGAATGCCGCCATCTCGCCACTCATCCCGGCCACGAACACCCGGTTGCCCGAGATCACCGGGTCGCCCACGATATCGGCGATGGTCCCGATGGCCAGGGTGCGGCGCGGCCGGAGCACCGAGTCGCTCCACAGCTGCTGGCCGTTGGCCAGCGACAGCGCCACCACCTCGCCCGATGCATAGGCGGCGATGACGATGCCGCTGGCGACCGCCGGCGATGCGCCGCCGAGCAGTCCGGTCTGCTCGAACAGCCCGGCATGCTGCCAGATCAGTTCGCCGTCGCCGGTGTCCAGCGCGAACAGCTGCCCGTCGGCGGTGGGCACCAGCACCCGGCCTCCCGCCACGGTCGGAGCCGAGCGGATCGGCGCCCTGATCTGCCGCCGCCACAGCTCGCTGCCGGTGGCGGCGTCCAGGCCGTAGACCATGCCGTTGCCGGTGGCGACGAACAGCCGTCCGCCTTCGTAGGCGGCGGCACCGCCGGCCAGCCGGTCGACTTCCTCGACGTCCTCCGGGTAGAACTGCCAGACGCGCTCGCCACCGGCCGCGTCCACCGCAGTCGTCATGCCGTCGGCGTCGACCGCGTAGACCCGTCCGCCCGCCACCACCGGCCCGGCGAGCAGCAGCGATCCGCCGCCGTTGCCGGCGCCGATCCCCGTCCGCCAGGCGACGTTCACCTGACTGGCCGCCTCCAGGTGCTGCATGGCATGGGTGGCGTCCCCGCCCGACTGCGGCCAGTCGGCGTTGCGGACGGCGTCCGGCAGGACGATGTTGAGCTGGGCCAGGCGCGGGTCCGCGGTGAGCTGGTCCTCGATCAGCAGGACCGACTTGCGCTCGCCGGGCAGCGGGGGCGCCGGCGTCTCGCCCAGCCAGGTGCCCTCGCCGCAGCCGGCGAGGAGGGCCGCGGCGGACACGAGCGCGCCACGCCGGCCGATCCGGCTCATGAGCTCGCCTGCGCGGCGCTGCCCCCGATCGCCTGCAGCAACTCGGCGGCACGCTGTTGCTGCGAAGGCTGCACCCCGACCTCGCGGCTGAGTTCGCCCAGGATGCTACGCGCCCGGTCGAGGTCGCCGGCGCGGATCGCAACCAGGGCTTGCAGCTCGCGCGCCTGGTTGCGCCAGGTTGAGCCGGCGGCCGCGAGAGGCGCCAGTTGCTGCTCCAGCGTCGCCGGATCGCCGCCGTCGAGCTGCTGCTCGATCGCTAGCAGGGCCGCAAGGTCTCGCATGATGGGGTCGCCGCCGCCGTCGCCGGCGAGACCGTCCAAGGCATCCAGGGCGGCCTGAGGCTCCTTGCGGTCGAGTGCCATCTGAGCCTCGCGCAGCCGGGCGAGTTCCGCGAAGCCGGTCCTGCCTTCGGCAGCCAGAGCCGCGAACTGCGCGGTCGCGGCAGCGGTGTCGTTGGCCGCGAGCGCGCGCTCGGCGGCCCGGAACCGCAATGCCTCGGCCGCGCGCGCCTGCTGGGCCCAATGCTGCCAGCCGACCCAGGCGGCGGTGCCGGCCACGATCAGGACGGCGACGCCGAGGATCAGGGCACCGTAGCGGCGCCACAGCGACGCGACCCGATCGCGGCGCAGTTCCTCGTCGACCTCGCGGATGAACTCGTCGGACTTCACGCCTGATCCCTTGACGGTCGATCGGCCCGTGTCGGATTGAGCCTGTGGCGCGCCGGCTCCGCCGCCGCTGCCGAGCGCGACTAGGTATGGGGTGCGCCGTTCTTTGGCAAGGCCGCGCATCCTTCGGCCGCCTCACCCTCCCGGGAGACCGCCATGCCCCGCCTGTTCGTCGCGCTCGACCCGCCCGAGGAGGTCAAGGACGCACTCGACCGGCTGTGCGAGGGCCTGCCCGGCATCCGCTGGAGCGATCCCGGCCAGTTCCACCTCACGCTGCGCTTCGTCGGCGAGGTCGAGCAGGGCACGTTCTACGAGATCGGCGAGCATCTCGCCGGGGTGAGCCACCCGCCGTTCGAGCTGGCGTTCAAGGGCATCGGGCAGTTTCCGCCGCGCGGCGCGCCGCGCACGCTCTGGGCCGGCGTCGAGGATCCGGCTGGCGGCGTGGCCGGTCTGCGGCGCCGGATCGAGCGGGTGCTGGGCGAGGCCGGATGCCCGCCCGAGCGCCGCCGGTTCGCGCCCCACGTCACCCTGGGGCGGTTCCGCGCCCCGCCGCCCGAGGAGCGCCTGGCCTCCTACCTGTTCCGCCGCAACCTGTTCCGCACCGAGCGCTTCCCGGTCTCCGCCTTCGGACTCTATTCCAGCCAGCTCCGCCCGGAGGGCTCGCTCTATACCCTGGAGGCCCGCTACGACTTCGTGACCGGCGTGGCCGAGCGGGTGTGATCGGCGATCCAGGACGTGCTTGAGCCTCTGGCGGTGGAACAAGGTCGCCGGCGTTGCCGTCTGCCCAGGACCGGGGCGGTCAGACGGAAGGGCATGGTTGAGTATGGTGGGTGGATGGCTGCGCTTTGTCGCTTGCGCCCTGGCACTGGTCCACGCGGCACCGTCCGCGGAGGCTCTCGAGCGGCCGGTCCGGTCGACGGCCGAACTGGCCGCCGCGATCGGACAGGCCAATCCGGGTGACGTGATCACGCTGCGCGCGGGTACCTACGACCTCGGCGCCAAGATCTCGGTCAGTCGGCCGGGTACCAGGCAGGCGCGGATCACCGTCCGGTCGGCGGTGGCCGGGAGCGTCGTGCTGCGCAGCACGGTGCCCGAGCCGTTCCTGGTGCGAGCACCCTGGTGGACGTTCCGGGGCCTGGTGATGGAAGGCGTGTGCGCGCAGGACAGCAGCTGCGAGCACGCGTTCCACATCGTGGCCGGGGCGCAGGGAACCGTGGTGCGCGACTCGACGCTGCGGGACTTCAACGCGGCGATCAAGGGCAATGGCGACCTGGTCGGCAGCACGCGGGTCTATCCCAGCGACGTGCTGATATTGAACAACCGCATCTACAACCGCCGAGCGCGGGACACGGCCAATCCGGTGACGGCGATCGACGTGGTCGGCGGCGACCGCTGGACACTGCGCGGCAATTACATCGCCGACATCGGCGGGGTCGATCCCGGCAAGGTGTCCTACCAGGCCTTCCTCAAGGGCAATGGCAGCGGCGGGGTGATCGAGCGCAATCTGGTGGTGTGCAGCAAGCGTCACGCCGGCGGCGTGCGGCTGGGCCTGTCCCTGGGCGGCGGCACCACCGGCGCGGGATTGTGCCAGCAGGGGACCTGTGCCACCGAGCATCGCGGCGGCACCATCCGCAACAATCTCGTGATGAACTGCAACGATGCCGGAATCTATCTGAGCAAGTCACCGGACAGCCGGGTCTACAACAACACCGTCTACAACGCCGCCTATGGCATCGACGTCCGCTTCAACAGCACGGCCACCATCGCCAACAATCTCCTGTCGGGCCCGATCCGCAACCGCGACGGCGGCCGCTCGACGGTGACCAGCACGCAGAGCGGAATCAGCGCCGCGACCTTCGCCGCGTGGTTCGTCGACCCGGCCAGGGGCGACTTCGCGCTGCGCAACGGGGCAGCGGTGGTGGACACGGGAGGCGCGGTCGCCGGCCTGAGCAACGACCTGTGCGGCTTCCGCCGCAATGTCGGGGCCGTCGATCGTGGCCCGGTGGAGTATGCCGGCAACCGATCGTGCACGGCGCGAATCCGGCAGCGGTACGCCGCACCCTAGCAGTGCGGGTGGCCTAGCAACTGTCTCAATCTAAGGCTGCGCTACCCGCCACGTCGCGCCCCGGCGCAGCAGGGCGTTGACGTCGGCGCCGGTGACCGCTTCCGCCGTCTCCCGTTCCGCCACTGCCTCCTCGTAGCTCGGCGCCGGCGCGTCCAGGATCACGCCGATGGCCACCGGCATGGGCGGCTCCAGGGACGCGAGCAGGGCGGCGAGGTGGGGGTTGGTCTCGTCGTGGCGCAGGATGCCGTCGCTGCTGGCGGGGACGATCTCCAAACCGAAACCATCGGCACGCAGGCGCAGGCCCTTGTCCCGGTCGGTGCCGAACAGCAGCGGCTCGCCGTGGGCGAGGTGCAGCTGGGCCTCGGCCTCGTGGCCCCTGGCGGTGATGCCGTCGAACACCCCGTCATTGTAGACGATGCAGTTCTGCAGGATCTCGACCAGGGCCGCACCCTTGTGGGACCGCGCGCGCTTGAGGATTTCGGGCAAGGTCTTCTGCTGGGTGTCGACGCCGCGGGCGACGAAGCGGGCGCCGGCGCCGAGCGCCAGCTTGAGCGCGGAGAGCGGGGTGTCGAGGGAGCCCTGGGGCGTGCTGGGCGAGCGGGTCCCGCGGCGCGAGGTCGGTGAGGCCTGGCCCTTGGTGAGACCGTAGATCTCGTTGTTGAACAGGAGGATCTGGAGGTCGAGGTTGCGGCGCAGCGCGTGGATCAGGTGGTTGCCGCCGATCGAGAGCAGGTCGCCGTCGCCGCCCACCACCCAGACGTCGAGCTCCGGGTTGGCGAGCTTGACGCCCGTGGCGACGGCGGGTGCGCGGCCGTGGATGGTGTGGAAGCCGTAGGTCTCGACATAGTAGGGGAAGCGCGCGGCGCAGCCGATGCCGGAGACGAACACCGTGTGCGCGGGATCGGCCTGGAGGTCGGCCAGCGCCTTCAAGACCGCCTTGAGGATGGCGTAGTCGCCGCAGCCCGGACACCAGCGCACCTCCTGGTCGGTGGCGAAGTCCTTCGGCTGGCGGAGGGTGGCGGGAGCGTTCATGGGCGCGCCTCCAGGGCGGCGTCGATGGCTTCGGCGAGCTCGGCGATGGCGAAGGGGCGGCCGGTGACCTTGGACAGGCCCCGGGCCGGGACGAGGTACTCGCTGCGCAGGAGGGTCACCAGCTGCCCCTGGTTCATCTCGGGCACCAGAATGCGGTCGAAGGAGCGCAGAAGCTCGCCCAAGTTCCGGGGCAGGGGCCACAGATGGCGCAGGTGGACGTGGGCGACGTCCAGGCCGCGGTCGCGGGCGTCGAGGACGGCGCGCGCGATCGGCCCGTAGGTGCTGCCCCAGCCGACCACGGCGAGATCCGCACCGGCGGCACCCTGCTCGCAGGGCTGGTCAGGCAGGCCATCGGCGACCTTGAGCACCTTCTGCCAGCGCGCGTCGGTCATGCGCTGGTGGTTGGCCGGGTCGTAGGAGATGTTGCCGCTGTCGTGATCCTTCTCGATCCCGCCGATGCGGTGCTCGAGGCGGGGCGTGCCGGGCCGGACCCACGGGCGGACCAGGCGCTCGTCGCGCAGGAACGGGTGGAAGCCCTCGGGCTCGGTGCGGAAGCGGGCGGGAAAGGCTGGGGTAGCGTCGGCGTCGGGAATCAGCCAGGGCTCGGACGAGTTGGCGAGGAACCCGTCGGTCAGCAGCATGACCGGGGTCATGTGATGGACGGCGATGCGCACGGCCTCGCGCGCCATCGCAAAGCAGTCGGACGGGGTGGCGGCGGCCAGGACCACGATCGGGGTGTCGCCGTTCCTGCCCATGACGGCCTGGTAGAGGTCGGACTGCTCGGTCTTGGTCGGCAGGCCGGTGGAGGGGCCGCCGCGCTGGGCGTTGACGATGACCAGCGGCAGCTCGGTGGCGACCGCGAGGCCGATGGCCTCGGTCTTGAGCGCGATGCCGGGCCCGGAGCTGGCGGTCACACCCAGGCTGCCGGCGTAGGATGCGCCGATGGCGGCACAGGCGGCGGCAATCTCGTCCTCGGCCTGGAAGGTGGTGACGCCAAAGCCGCGCAGCTTGGCCAGATGGTGGAGGAGGGCCGAGGCCGGGGTGATCGGGTAGGAGCAGAACAGCATCTTCAGGCCGGCCTTGCGGGCGCCGTCGAGCAGGCCGAAGGCCAGGGCCTCGTGGCCGGTGATGGTGCGGTAGAGCCCGGCGGCCGTCGGGGCACGCTCGACATGGAAGGCGGGGAGCTGGTGCAGCTCGGCGGTCTCGCCCAGGGCGTGGCCCGCGGCGAGGGCGGCGATATTGGCGGCAGCGAGCTCCGGCTTGTCCTTGAAGCGCTGCTCGAGCCAGCGGACGGTGGGGTCGCGGTCGCGCTCGAACATCCAGTAGACGAGCCCGAGCGCGTAGAAGTTCTTGCAGCGCAGCTGGTCGCGCGAGGACAGGCCGGTGTGCCTGGTTGCGGCCTTGGCGTTGGCGGAGATGTCGACCGGCACCACCCGGTAGCCATCCAGCGTGCCATCCTCGCGCGGGTCGGCGGCGAGCCCGGCCTTCCTGAGGCTGCGCTCGTCGAAGCTGCCGGAATCGAGGATCACGATGCCGCCCGGCTTGAGCTCGCGCAGGTTCACCTTGAGCGCGGCGGGGTTCAGCGCCACCAGGACGTCGGCGCGGTCGCCGACTGTGTAGATGCGCCGGGCGCCGAAATTGATCTGGAAGGCCGAGACGCCGAAGGTCGTGCCGACGGGGGCCCGGATTTCGGCCGGGAAGTCGGGGAAGGTCTCGAGGTCGTTGCCGGCAAGTGCTGTCGCCAGGGTGAACTGGGCGCCGGTCAGCTGCACGCCGTCGCCGCTGTCGCCGGCGAAGCGCACCACGGCGGATTCCAGCTCGCGCCGGCCCACGGGCGCGTCGTCGATCAGATCCACGGGCAGTCTACCTCGCAGAGATTGCCGAGAGGACCGGGTTCTAGCGCTGATTCACCCCAACTGACCAGCCAATTTCACACTCGCGTTCGACGATCGAGAATATCGTACAAAAATACTTGTGTATATCAGTGCAGCATGGGGCGCTTCAGGAAGCTGGCGCGATCGGCGGTCTGGCAAAGGCGGTCGAGGCTGCGGCCGTCGCGGACCACGGTCAGCTTGACCGAGACCCCGGCTTCGCCCGCCGCCCAGAGCTTGCGCCAGAGGTCGCCAAGATCCTCGACCTCCTCACCGTCCAACGCCGTGACCTGGTCACCCTCGACAACGCCGGCGCGCGCCGCCGGACCGGCTTGGGCAAGCCCGGTCACCACGACGCCGTCGGAGGCGTCGGAGGCGAACAGACCGAGCCACGGCCGAGGGGGGCGGTCGACATGGCCGAGGCGCAGGAGGTCGTCGAGGATCGGCGGCAGGAGATCGGTGGGGACGATCATGTTGCCGACCAGGGCCTGGCCCTCGCGCGCCACCTCCTGGACCAGGAGCGAGCCGATGCCGATCAGGTCGCCGCCCGGGCCGATGCACGCGGCGCCGCCCCAGTGCGGGTGGGCGGGCGCGGTGAACAGCGCCGTCTCGAGGAAGTACTCCCAATAGCCGGCGAACGGCCGCTTGGCGACCACCCGCGAACTCAGCGCGTCGCGCGGGCCGCGGCCGCCGGCCACCACCACGCTGTCGCCGGGCTCGACGGCATCGCTCGCTCCCAGGGCGAGGGCCCTGGTAGCCAGTCGGCCGAGGGGCTGGATCAGGCCGAAGCCGGTGGCCTGGTCGTAGGCCATCACGTGCCCCGGCGCCACGGTCCCCTGCGACGAGGTGAGCCAGACCCGTTCGGCCTCGGTGATCAGGTATCCGATGGTCAAGATCAGGCCGTCCGCACCGATCACCACCCCGTTGCCGCGGCGCTCGGTCCCGAGCGCCTGGGCGGTGAAGGCGTCGGCTGGGACCTCGGTCCGGATTGAGACCACTGCCGACAGCGCTGCGGTGAGATCGAACTCGAGTTCGGCCGGGTCCGGGCGGGCAACCGGCGGAATCTCGTCGTCCTCGTCCTCGGCGGCCATCGGCACTCCCAGACACTGCACGGGGTGGAAGGATCGGCGGGTCGCGGCGCGAGGTCAACCGGCGATCACCCGCGCGCGCTCGGCCGCTGATCTCGCCACCGACTGCCGCCTGCTCCGGTCGGCCCGCCGCGAGCATGTTCGCGCTCGACTTGCTTGCCGGCGCCCGGTTGGGCGGCTAGCGCAGAGGTCCAAGCGCGCGGAGGCGAGGTGGCCGGAGACACCGATCAGGCAGGAAGCTACCTGACCGTGGCCGAGGTGGCGGCGACGCTGCGGCTCAGGCCGCGGCGCATCTACGCGCTGGCGCGGACCGGAGCCTTGCCTGCGCGACGGGTGACCGGTCGGCTCTTGTTCGCGCGAGCGGAGGTCGAGTCGTGGCTGCAGGCCGCGCAATCCGTGCCGGTACGGGAGCCGCCGCCCGTGCTGGTGGGCAGCCACGACCCGTTGCTGGATTGGGCATTGCGCGAATCCGGATGCGGGATCGCAAGCTTCTGCGACGGCAGCCTGGACGGCCTGGCCCGGCTGGGCCGCGGCGAGGCGGTCATGGCCGGCCTGCATCTGCCGGAGCCCGACGGCGGCTGGAATCGCGAGCATGTGCGCGACCGCCTGGCTGCGGCCGGGGTCGTGCTCTTGGAGTGGGCGTGGCGCGAGCGCGGGCTGATCGTCGCCGCTGGCAATCCGTTGGGGATCGGCGGACCGGAAGGCTTGGCAGGATGCCGCGTCGTGGCACGGCAGGCAGGGGCCGGTAGCCAGGTGCTGCTCGAGCGCCTGCTGGCGATGGCCGGACTGGACGCCTTGGGCTTTGCCGGCGTGGCACGCAGCGAGGCGGACGCGGCTCTGGCGGTGGCCGACGGCAAGGCGGACGTCGCCTTCGGCTTGGCCAGCATGGCACGCCAGTTCCGGCTGGGCTTCGTGCCGGTGCTGCGCGAGCGGTTCGACCTCGTCGTCGACCGCCGCGGCTATTTCGAAGCGCCCGTGCAGCAGCTTCTGGCCTACGTCCGTTCCGCCGCCTTTGCGGCCAAAGCCTTGGAACTGAGCGGCTACGACCTGTCCGGCTTGCTGAAAGTCCGCTTCAACGCACCCTGACGTCGGCCCTCCTGGCAACATGCCCCGTTGCCGAGTGTGACCGCCTGCGGCATTGTCGATTGGCATTTCCAATGCATCGTGCGTTTGATGCGGCGCCTTTGGCGCCCGCGAGCTTCGATCGGCCGGGTGCAGGCGCTTGCCCCAAGAATTCCATGGCATGGAGCAAACATGACCAGATTGCCATTGGCGCGTCGCGCGCTGCTCGGGTTCCTTGCGATCACGGTGCTGACGGCCTTGCCGATGCTCGAAGCGCAGGCGCAGACACTGCGGATCGCGGTCGAGGGCGAGTACCCGCCGTTCAGCAAGACCGACAAGAAGGGCAAGATGAGCGGCTTCGACGTCGACATCGCCAACGCCCTGTGCAAGGCAATCCAGGCCAAGTGCGAGTTGATCAAGCAGCGATGGGACCGGATCATCCCGGACCTGGTCGACGGCAAGTACGACCTCGTGGTCAGCTCGATGTCGATCACCGCCGAACGGCGGCAGAAGATCGACTTCACCAACCCCTATTATTACACGCCGGCAAAGTTCGTGGCGAAGAAGGACAGCGACCTGCCGGCAACTCTCGACGCGCTGAAGGGCCATAAGATAGGGGTGCAGAAGGCCACCACCCACGAGCAGCAACTCGTCCGCAAGCTCGGCAGCTCGGTCGAGATCGTGCGCTACGAGACGCTGCCGAAGGCTCAAGCCGACTTGGCCGCAGGCAAGGTGGACCTCGTCTTCGGCGACGCGCTGGCGCTCTGGCAGGGCTTCTTGAAGACCGACAAAGGCAAAGGCTACACCTTTGTCGGTCCGGACTTCATCTTCGGATCCGGGATCGGCATCGGCGTGCGCAAGGGTCAGACCGAACTCATCACCACACTCAACCGGGCGCTCGATTCGATTCGCGCCGACGGCACCTACGACAAGATCGCCGGCGAATATTTCGCGTTCCCGCTGCTGCCGATCGTCACCCAATAGATTGTGAACGGGCGGGCGTCCCTGCAGGAACGCCCGCCTCATCACTCTGGCGTCCGGTCAGACGCGCTTGTTCTGACCAGCGGTCTCGTTGCTCGCAGTGGACTGCTCGCCGAGGCCCGAGCCTCCGCCGGTCCCCACGGCGGCGGTCTCGCCCCCGCCGGTGCGGACCCTCAGATTGTTCTGGACGTAGCTGACGCCCGAAACCTGCTCGGCCATGTCCTCCGCTCGACGGCGCGCCTGCCGGCTGTCGACGGTGCCGGTCAAGGTCACCTCGCCGCCGCTGACCGAGACCTCGATCTCCGACGCGTCGATGTAGGGATCGTCGGACAGGCGGTCGTTGACGTCCTCCTGGACGCGGCTGTCGGACCGCTTGTAGCCCTTGGGTCCGCGCCCGCGATAATCGCGCTCGCGGCGCTTCTCCGCGTCGCTGTCGCCGAACCAGGACGACACCTCGTCCGAAGCCTTCTCGAAGAGGCCACGCTCGTCCTGGCCCGAACGGCTCCGGTCGCCGCCGCCGTGACCGCCGCCGCCGTAGCGTGAGCGCTCGTCGTTGCCATAACCGTAGCCGCGCCCCTGGTTGCCGGCATAACCGCGTCCGGCGGCCTCGCGACCGAACTCACCGCGCTGCCAGCCGTAGCCTTGGCCGCTGCGGCCCTCCTCGCCGGTGCGGCTGAAGCTGCCGCCGTAGCTGCCGGGCCGATCCTGCCCACCCCGGTCGGAAACGCCATAATCCTCGCGGCTGTAGTCGCGACGCTCGTCACGATCGTAGCCGCTGCTCTCGTGGCCGCGGCCCCAAAAGCCTTCCCGCTCCTCCTGAACCGGACGCCAGTCGTGGCTTTCGCGCCGGGAGTCACCGCCATAGACATTGTCGCCGAACTGGCGCCGATAGCCACGACCCTCGCCCTCCGGGATCCGCGGTTCACGGCGCGGTCCGGCAAAGCCGCGATCATCGCGGCCATGGTCGTCCCTGCGCTCCGCCTCGCGCCGGCGATCGTCATCAGCCATGATATCGTCCTTTCGTTTGGCCTCGTCTCAGGTCCAAACCAAACCGACGAGCTAGAGCGCAGTTCCCGGAAGCGGCGGAGCATCCAGGTCCGGTGCGCAGACGGTCCGTCCGTCGGGCAGCTGGTCGACGGAAACCGACACCCCGTAGACCTCCGAGAGGCGGTCTGGGGTCAGGACCGAGGCTGCCATGCCGACGGCCCGCAGCCCACCCCGGTGCAGCAGGGCGACCTCGGTCGCGCAGGCGAAGGCATGGTCGGGATCGTGGGTCGACAGGACGATCCCCAGGCCGCGCGCCCGCAAACGGCGCACCTCGCGCAGGACCACTGCCTGGTTCCCGAAGTCGAGGCTGGCGGTCGGTTCGTCCAGCACCAGCAGCGGCGCGGCCTGGGCAAGCGCCCGCGCGATCAGGGTGAGCTGTCGCTGGCCTCCACTGATCCGCGTGTAGTCCGCTTGAGCAAGGTTGAGGATGCCCAGGACCGCGAGCGCCTCCTCGGCCACGCGAACGTCGCTTCGCCCCGGCCGCGCGAACGGCCCCAGATGGGCAGTGCGCCCCATGAGGGTCATATCCAGCACGGTGTAGGCGAACTGAGTGGATTGAGCCTGAGGCACGTAGGCGATCGCCCTGGCGAGCTCCTGGCGCCGCCTGCCGGCGAGGCTGGCGCCGCCCAGACGCACCTCGCCGGCCTGGGGCGGGATCAGGCCGAGCAGGGTACGAAACAGGGTGGTCTTGCCGGAGCCGTTCGGGCCCAGCAGGCACAAGACTTCCCCAGGGCCGACCGACAGGTCGACGTCGCGCCCGACCGCATGGCCGGGGTAGCCGAAGCCGAGCCCGATCGCCTCCAGGCGCATCAGGCCCAGCCCGTGCGGCCGCGCGCCAGCAGCCAGAGGAAGAAGGGTGCACCGATAAATGCCGTGAGGATGCCCAAGGGCGTCTCCACGGTGCCCAGGCTGCGTGCCGCGGTGTCGACCAGCAGGAGGTAGCCAGCCCCGAGCAGCATGGCCGTCGGCAGCAGCCTAGCGAAGCCCGGTCCCACCAGGATGCGGGCGACGTGCGGTACGATCAGGCCGACCCAGCCGATCTGGCCGGAGATCGCGACCACCGTGGCGGTCACCAGGGTGGCGGCAGCGACGACGATCCGGCGCAGGCTCCCCGCCTCCACGCCAAGGGCCCGCGCCTCCTCGTCGCCAAGTGCCAGGACGTCGACGCGCCAGCGCAGAAGGACGAGCGGTGCCAAGCCCAGGAGCACGGCCGGGACGGCGCCGGAGAGGTCGGCGGTGGTGGTGCCGGCCAGGCTGCCCAGCAGCCAGAAGGTGATCGCCGGGAGCTGGTCGTAGGGATCCGCCAGCACCTTCAAGAGCGAGATCATGGAGCCGGCGAGGGCGCCCACGACCACGCCCGCCAGGACCAGGACGAGCACCGGTTCGCGGCCGCGCACCGCTGCGGCCACCAGGTAGACCAGGGCGACGGTGGCGAGGCCGCCGGCGAAGGCGAGGAGCTGAATGCCCAGGACCGGCAAGGCGAGAAAGATGCCGAGCACCGCGCCGAGGCCGGCGCCGGCCGAGACGCCCAGGATGTCCGGCGAGACCAGCGGATTGCGGAACAGGCTCTGATAGGCGGCACCGGCGGCGGCCAAAGCTGCGCCGACCAGGAGTGCCGCGCCGATGCGCGGCAGGCGCACCGCGAACAGCACGGTATCGGCCGTGGAGTTGCGATCACCGCTGGCAAACCGCCGCCAGAGAGCGTCGGCGACGTCGCCCGGGCTTAGGGGATAGGGGCCGGTCATCAGCGCGAACAGCGCCACGACGGCCACCGCGGCAAGCAGCCCCGGGAACAGGAATCCGCTGCGCGAGTGGATCAGGGAGCCTCGCTGCCGGCCGGTCCGAGCAGGCGGTCGAGTTGGGCGGCGTCGAGATCGACCTGATAGAAGAGACGGTAGAACTCGCGCGTCTCGGCCCGCAAGTCCTGGGTGACCTCGCCCGGGTAGAACAACCCGATGAGCCATTTCAGCCCGATCAGCCGGTTGAGCGAGGGCGGGCGGTCGATCCAGCCGAACGGCAGGCCGGGGCTGAGCGCGACGCGACCCGCCTCGACCGCGGCGACGCCGGCCCAGGCCGGATCCGTCTTGACAGATTGGTAGAACCGATCATCCCAAGTTACTATGGTGCCGGGATTCCATGCCAGGATCTGCTCCAGCTGCACCTTGGCGATGCCCTGGCGGTCGCCGCCGCCATCAGCGACGTTGATCCCGCCTACGCGCTCGATGATCTCGGTGTTGATCGAGCCCTGGAGGCCCGTCTCGAGGCCATCCGGCCCGCGGGCGAGGTAGACGCGCGGCCGAGCGTCGGCCGGCACCCGGGCGAGGACGTCGTCGACGGTGGCGAAGGTCGCCTCGGCGTAGCGGGCAAGTTCCTCGGCACGGTCCGGTACGCCCAGGATGTCGCCGGTCAGCCGCAGGGCGTCGACGGTGTTGGCGAAGCGGCCGTCGATCAGCAGATAGGGGATGCCGGTCTGCTCCTGCACCCGGTCGGCGAGCGACACGTAGGTGTCGGCGACGCTGCCGAAATCGAGGATCAGGTCCGGCTTGACCTTGAGCACCACCTCGAGATTGGCGGTGTCGCCACGTCCGGTCAGGCGCCCCAACTCGGGCAGCTCGCCATAGGGTGCCAGCAGGTAGTCGCGCTCGGTTGGGCTGGCCGCGCGCGACCAGCCCGCGAGCTTCTCCGGCGCCAGGACGTAGACCAGCACCGAGGCCGGCGGGCCGGCGACGAACACACGCCCGACCTGGTCGGGGATGGTGACTTGGCGGCCGGCCGAATCCGTGACCATGCGCGAGGCGAACGCGGGGGTCGCCCAGGCCAGCAGGCCCGCGAGGGTCATGGCGAGCATGCGCATCAGGAAGGCTCCGGCAGCTGGAAACCCTGGCGGGCGAGGGCGGTACGGCCGCATTCGCCCAGGATGTGGCGCGCGAAGGGTTCGCCCAGCGGGTCGAGCACGGTCAAGCCGAAACGGGCCTCGATCGCGAGCTCCGGCGGCAGCTCGATCAGCCGCAGCTCGGGCAGGTCGCGCCGCGCCGCGAAGGCATTGGTCCGGTAGGTGACGAACAGGTCGGCACGGTTGAGCGCCAGCAGCCATGCATACTGGTTGAGGTCGCCTGGCGCGGAGGCGTGGTTCGAGCTGCCGGTCAGGCGCCGCGCCCGGGAGGCCAGCGCCGCTCCGACGCCGGGCCGGTGCCGGTCGACCGCCGCGAACAATTCCAGCACGTAGTCGGCGGACGGGTCCTCACCCGGCGTCGACATGCCGATCCGCACCCCCGGGTCCAGGAGCAGGGCGAGCGGATCGGCATCCAAGGCGGCCACTTCGGCCCGCGCCAGTAGGCACAGCCGGCTGCCCGCGAACGGCCGCACCCGGTCGCCACGCCCGGCCGATACAAGGCGTGCCGGGTGGGCGAGGTCGGCCGAGGCGAAAAGATGCGCCGTCTCTCCGGCCTCGATCCGCGTCCGCAGCGTACCGGACGGCCCGAAGACCAATGCCAGCGGTTGCGGAAACGTGCGGGCGAGATCGCCGAACGCCGCCTTCAGGCTGCCGGCGGCCAGGACCCGGACCGACGGCACAGCGCCCGGGGTCAGCTCGCAGAAGGGTCGGCGTTCGGGAAAAACAGCTGCTCTCCGTTGATCTTGTAGGCCGCGATCGCCTGCTGGCCCTCGGGACTGATCAGCCAGTCGACGAACTGCTGGCCCAGGTCCGCCTTGACGTTGGGATGCTTCTCAGGGTTGACCAGCATGACGCCATACTGGTTGAACAGCTTGGAGTCGCCCTGGACCAGGACCTCGAGATCGGCGCGGTTCTGGAAGTTGAGCCAGGTGCCTCGGTCGGTCAGGGTGTAGGCGTTCATGCCGGCCGCGGTGTTGAGCGTCGGGCCCATGCCTGAGCCGGTCTCGCGATACCAGCCGCCGCTGGCGGCCTTGGCGTCGACACCCGCGGCCTGCCACAGCTTGAGCTCGGCCTTGTGGGTGCCGCTGTCGTCGCCGCGCGACGCGAACGGGGCCTCCGCGGCCGCGATCTTCTGCAGCGCCGCCGTGACGTCGGTCATGCCGGCGATCCCGGCGGGATCGCTCTTCGGGCCGACGATGACGAAGTCGTTGTACATGACGTCGAAGCGCTTCACGCCCTGGCCATCGGCGACGAACTGCTCCTCGTCGGGTTTGGAGTGGACGAACAGCACGTCGCCGTCGCCGTTGCGGGCGTTCTTGATCGCCTGTCCGGTGCCGACCGCGACCACCCGGACCTCGATGCCAGTCTTGTCCTGGAACAGCGGCAGGATATGGCCGAACAGCCCCGATTGCTCGGTGGAGGTGGTCGACTGGACGACGATGAACTTGTCCTCGGCCCGCACCGCCGCGAGCGGCAGGGTGGCGAGCAGCGAGGCTAGGAACAGACGGCGCAGCACGTTGGGTTCTCCCTCAATTGTTCAGATGACGATCTGTCCGGCGAGATAGGCCCTGGCGGGCTGGCTCGCCGGTGCGGCGAAGAAGCGGGCCGCAGGCGTGTGCTCGAGCAGCCGGCCGCGATGCAGGAAGACGACCTCGTCGGCCAGGCGGCGCGCCTGACCGAGATCGTGGGTGACCAGGACGATGGCGGTGCCGCGGGCGTGGGCAGCGGCGATCAGTTCCTCCACCGCCAGGGTCGAGGCCGGGTCGAGGCTGGCGGAGGGCTCGTCCAGGAACAGGATCTCGGGCTCGACCGCGAGCGCCCGGACCAGTGCCAGACGCTGCTGCTCGCCGCCCGAGAGCACGCGCGCCGGGCGGTTGGCATGCTCGACCAGGCGGCCCATCCGCAGGGCGGCGGCGGTGCGGGCGCGGCGCTCCGGCGCCGGCATGCCCCGCGCCGCCAATGCATAGTCGAGGTTCGCGGTGACCGAGCGGCGGAGCAGCACCGGCTTTTGGAACACCATGGCTTGGCAGGCGCGGACTGCGCGGTCGGCGGGGCGCCCACGCCACAGGATCTCGCCGGCGGCCGGTTCGATCAGCCCGTGCAGCAGGCGCAGCAGCAGGCTCTTGCCGGCGCCGTTGGGGCCGATCACCACCGTGCGGCGGCCGGGCTCGACGACAAGGTCGATGCCGTCGATCAGGCGGCGCCCACCGGCCTCGTAGACCAGGCCGCGTGCGACCAGGGGCAGGATCGTGCCCGCCCGCGGCGGGGACGGCTCGACCAGCACCAGGCGGCGCGCCGGCTCAAGCATAGGCGGCGCGCACGGCGGTGCGGCGCAGGGCAAGCACGCCCGCGTTCACAAGCACCGCCAAGGTGACCAGGATCAGGCCCAGCGCCAGGGCCAGGGCCAGGTTGCCCTTGGAGGTCTCCAGCGCGATCGTCGTCGTCATCACCCGGGTGACGTGGTTGATGTTGCCGCCGACGATGATCACGGCACCCACCTCGGCGATCGCACGGCCGAAGCCGGCGAGTGCCGCGGTCAGCAGGCTGTAGCGGCCATCCCAGAGCAGGGTGGCGACGGTGGCGAGGCGGCCCACCCCCAGCGAGCGCAGCTGCTCAGCATATTCGGCGTTGAGATCCTCGATCACCTGTCGGCTCAGCGCCGCCACGATCGGCGTCACCAGCACCGTCTGGGCAATGATCATGGCTGTGGGCGTGTAGAGCAGCTGCAGGACGCCGAGCGGCCCGGCGTTGGACAGGAGCAGGTAGACCAGCAGGCCCACCACCACCGGCGGCAGGCCCATGAGCGCGTTTACCAGGACGATCACCGCGCCGCGCCCGGGAAAGCGCGCGACGGCCAGCAGGGCGCCCAGAGGCATGCCGATGGCGCAGGCCAGGGCCACCGCGACCAGGCTGACCCGGATCGACAGCAGCACGATCTGCAGCAGGGCGGAATCGCCGCTGGCGATCAGCCCGAAGGCCAGCCCGAACGCCTGCCCGAAATCGCCCACTGTCGCCTCCGCGGACCGTGCATTCCGTACCCGATAGGCGGCAAGGAAGAGCACAGAATGCACTCCGCGGCCAGCGCCACGGGCGTGCGGCGACGTCACTCGACCGCGAGGAGCCTGCCGAAGGACCTGGCCGGCTGCCGAAACGATGGCGGCTGTGGCTATCGTCGGCCAATGCCGCGCGCTATCCCGGACGTAGGCCGGAACGGCGGAAGGCAGCCATGGCGAAGCAGCTCTTGCATCTGGTCCTGGGCGGCGAGCTCAAGGACCCGACCTCGACCGAGTTCAGCGATCTGTCCAAGGTCGACATTGTCGGGCTCTATCCGAACTACGCCGAGGCGCTGAAGGCTTGGCGCGGGAAGGCGCAGTCGACGATCGACAATGCCCATGTGCGCTATTTCGTGGTCCACCTGCACCGGCTGCTCGACCCGGCGCACCCGGCCGAGCCGCAGGACGAGTAGCCGCCGCGCGGGTGCAAGAACCGGATCGCCACCCGCACGTCACCGCGCATGCTGCGGGCATGGACGTGGAGGGCCGAAGATGGGCGTGCCGGTGACGATCGACTGGGGCAAGACCGAGGCCGACCTCGACGAGCGTGGCTGGGGGATGATCGAGGGTCTGGTCACGGCGCCAGCCTGCCGCGACCTCGCCGGCCTCTATCCGCTGGCCGACCGGTTCCGTAGCCGGGTGGTCATGGCGCGGCACGGCTTCGGCCGCGGCGAGTACCAGTATTTCTCCTACCCGCTGCCCGAGCCGGTGGCCGCGCTGCGGGCAGGACTGTACCCGCCGCTGGCCGCGATCGCCAACCGCTGGCACGCGGCGCTGGGCCGCGAGCGCCGCTTCCCCGCGACGCTGGCCGAGTTCCTGGCGCAATGCCATGCGGACGGCCAGGTCCGGCCAACGCCCTTGCTGCTCCAGTACGGTCCCGGCGACTTCAACTGCCTGCACCAGGACCTGTATGGCGAGCATGTGTTCCCCCTGCAGGTGGCGGTCCTTCTGGCCGCGCCGCAGACGGACTTCGCCGGCGGCGAGTTCGTCCTTACCGAGCAGCGGCCGCGCCAGCAGTCACGCGTCGAGGTGGTGCCGCTGCGCCAGGGCGACGCCGTGATCTTCGCCGCGCACGAGCGACCGGTGCGCGGTACGCGCGGCAGCTACCGGGTGCGGCTGCGGCATGGCGTGAGCCGGGTGCGCAGCGGCCAACGCCACACGCTGGGCGTCATTTTCCACGATGCGGCCTAGCCGAGCAGCCGCCCCGGCGCCAGGGCCGCGACGTCGATGGCGGCCAGGTGCGACGGCACGCCCTCGCCGCGGATCAGCGCCGCCGCCAGTGACGCCAACGCCGGCGCGGTCTGGATGCCGTAGCCGCCCTGGCCAGCGAGCCAGAAGAAGCTTGGTGCGCGCGGGTCGAAGCCGGCCACCGGCGTCTTGTCGGGCGCAAAGCTGCGCAAGCCGGCCCAGCGGCTCTCGACGCGGCGGATCGGGAAGGTGAAGGCGGTCTCGATCCGGTCGGCGCAGACCGCGACGTCGTATTCGTCGGCCTGCGCGTCGCAGGGCTCGGACGGGGTCTCGTCGGCGGGCGAGCACAGGAGCCGGCCGGCGTCGGGCTTGACGTACCATTCTTCGGCGATGTCGCCGATCATCGGCCAGCCCGCGACGCCGCTGTCCGCCGGCGGCGCAACGATGATCGCGGTGCGCCGCTTCGGCATGATGCCGAGGGGGCCGAGGCCAGCCGTGCCGGCGACCGTGTCGGCCCAGGCGCCGGCTGCGTCGGCCAGCACGGCGCAGCGGATCTCGCCGTCGCGGAGCCGCAGCCGCCAGCCGGCGCCGTCGCCCGCGGCCGCAACCAGCGGCGCCTCGCAACGAAGCGCGGCGCCTGCCGCCCGCGCGCCGCGCAGAAACCCCGCATGGATGGCGGCGACGTCGAGATCGAGCATCGTCGGGTCGTAGAGGGCGGCAGCGACCCGCTCCGGGCGCAGGGCGGGCACCCGGTCCAGGCAACGCGCCCGGTCCCAGCGCTCGATCGTCGGCACGAACGCCCGGGCGCGCTCGGCTTCGTCCTCGAGCAGGTCGAGCTGATCCTCGCGCGCGAGCATCATCACCCCCAGCGGGCGCGAGAGCGGGGCGTCGCCGAAGTCCGGTGGCGGTGCGCCGTAGAACGGGGCGGAAGCGGCGGTGAGCGCGCGGATGGTGGCGTTGCCGTAGGAGGCGTGCAGGGTGGCGGCCGAGCGGCCGGTGCTGTGGTAGCCGGGCTGGCCCTCCTGCTCGAGCAGGAGCACCCGCTGGTGCGGCGCCAGCGCCCAGGCGAGGGAAGCGCCGGCTATTCCGGCGCCGACGATGACGGTGTCGTACTGTTCCATCGCAGGTCTTCCGGTCAGGCTGGGATCCCCAGCTCGGCGAAGCTGTGGTAGGGCACGAGCTCGCCCGGCCGCACCGTCTCGACCTCGCTGCCAAGCTCGATCAGCCCGTCCGCCTCCACCATCGAGGTCAGGATGCCCGAGCCTTCGCGCGCGATTCGGTGCGCCTGCATGGCGCCGTCGCCGCCTGCCGCCAACCGGGCGCGCAGGAATTCGCTGCGCCCGGTGCGCTTGGCCGCGGCAAAGGCCGCCGGAACGGGGATGCCCAGAGGCGTCCGCCATGCGAAGCCGGCGAGGCGCAGGATCACCGGCCGGGCAAACAGCAGGAAGCAGACCATGGTCGCCACCGGATTGCCCGGCAGGCCGACGAAGACGGCACCACCCAGCCGGCCGAAGGCCAGCGGCCGTCCCGGCTTCATCGCGATCTGCCAGAAGTCGACCCTTCCGTCGCGCGCGACGGTGCGGACGACATGGTCCTCGTCGCCGCGCGAGGCGCCGCCCGACGTGACGACCACGTCGTGACTGGCGCCGGCCGTGGCGAGGATGCGGCCGACCTCGGCCGGATCGTCGGGGGCGATGCCGAGGTCGGTGAGTTCGACCGGCATCGTGCCCAGCAGCGCTCCCAGGATGGGACGGTTGGCGTCGTAGACGCCGCCGGCCCGGTGCGCGGCGCCGGGCTCCAGCAGCTCGTCCCCGGTCGACAGGACGGCGACCCGCAGGCGTGCGAACACCGGCAGCGTGGCGAGGCCGAGCTCGGCGGCGAGCCCGATCTCCTGCGGGCGCAGGCGCCGTCCGGTGGCCAGGACCGCCTCGCCGGCCGGCACGTCCTCGCCGGCGCGGCGGCGGTTGGCCCCGACCTTCAGGCCGCGCGGCACGGTGACCGTCGCCGCCGAGGCCTCGGCCTCCTCCTGCAGGGCCACCGTGTCGGTTCCCGCGGGCATCACCGCTCCGGTGAGGACCCGCAGCGCCGCGCCCGGCGGGACGGTTCCCGCGAACGGATGTCCGGCGGCGGCCCGGCCCGGGACCAGCGTCAGCTGCGCTCCATGCTCGCGCATGGCGGGGTCGTGGGCGAAGGCGAAGCCGTCGACGGCCGCATTGTCGAAGGCCGGCACGTCGCGCGGGCTGACCAGGGGAGCCGCGAGGCAGCGACCGGCGGCGGTCGCCAGCGGAACCTGCTCGACACCCGCCACCGGTGCGGTTCGCTCGCGCAGGAGGCGGTGGGCGGCAGCGACCTGGATGCGCTGGCCGCCATAGGCGAAGCAGTCCTGGGCCAGCCGGGTCATGCCGCGGCGGCGAGCCCGATCCGGGCCAGGATGAAGTCGGCGATGGCCGGGATGTCGTCGAGGTGGAACTGGTGCAGGTCCGAACCGGACAGGGGCTCGTCGGTGGCCAGCGCCACCACGGTCTTGTCCTCGTCGGCGAGCAGCGGCGTGGCGCGCTCGCGGCGGTGGACCTCGATCTTGGGGTGCGGGAAGCGCTTGAAGCCTTCGACGATCACCAGGTCCACCGGCGTCATCCGGGCCAGGAGCATGTCGAGGCTCGGCTCGGGCGCGCCGCGCAGCTCGTGGATCACCGCCCAGCGGCGGGCGGTCGCGAGCACGACCTCGTGCGCGCCGGCCTCGCGGTGTCGCCAGGTGTCCTTGCCGGGCTGGTCGAGATCGACCTCGTGATGCGCGTGCTTGACGGTCGAGACCCGATAGCCCCGCTCGGCGAGATGGGCGACCAGCCGCTCGACCAGCGTGGTCTTGCCGTTGTTCTTCCAGCCCACCACGCCGAACACCCGCATGCCGCCTGTAGCTGTCACCCGTCGCTCCGACCAGTTAGGATGGCGCTACTGTGCAGCGGCGGCAAGCCGGGAACAAGGAGTGGCAATGGCAGGCGAGGCGGAGTTGGACGCGCGCGGGCTGTCCTGCCCGCTGCCGGTGCTCAAGGCGCGCAAGCGTCTGCTGGCCATGGCGCCGGGGACGCGGCTGCGCGTCCTGGCCACCGATCCCAAGGCGCCGGCCGATTTCCGCCTGTGGTGCGAGGAGAGCGGCCACCGGCTGGTGGAGGAGCGCGCTGAAGGGGCGGCATTCGAGCTGGTGGTGGAGCGCGGTGGCTAGAGCAAGCTACCTGGGTCGGTCGGTTCGTTCACAGCTTCACCGGTAGGCCTGTGCCCCCCGGCTGGGCGCCGCGAGCAGGTCCCCGGCGCGTACAAAGTCACCGGCCTTTGGGATGGTCGGCTGCGTGATCGTCGTTGCCCAGAAGGCGATTTCTCCGCGGCGGGCGGGCGCAGGCGATAATGCCGGGATCACTATCCTGCCCCTCCTTAGTTGGGATCATGCCAATGGCGGCAACATTGCCGGGGTCGACCGGCCACGACCATGAGCCCGCAACCGCCGAAGGGATTTCGGCAGCATGGGGCACCGTCGAGTTGCGAGCCCACGCCGAGGAGTGGGCATCCATCGCGAAACTTGAGGCAGACCGTCTGGTGGGGGCGCTTGGGCCGGAACGGATAGCCGCCGTCCACCATATTGGGTCGACCGCAATCCCGGGCATCTTGGCCAAGCCAATCGTCGATCTTCTCGCGGAAGCACCGGTGATGGCGGCCCTGGACGGCGCTGCGGAACTGTTTCGAATACTCGGCTACCGCTGGCTGGGCGAGCACGGCATTCCCGGCCGGCGCTACTGTACCCTGGACGACCCGGTGACGGGCAGGCGGATCGTGCATCTTCACTGCTTCCTTGCTGGGTGCGCGCAAATCGACAGCCATTTGGTCTTCCGCGATCATCTGCGCGCACATCCGGTCACCGCCCGCGCTTACGAGTCCGAGAAGCTGCGCTGCGCCGCGCGCTGGCCGCACGACCGCCAAGCCTACACGGCGGGGAAGGCTGCCTGGATCGAGGCGACGGTCCAGGAGGCCCTCGCCGCGCGCGGGCACGAGACGAGCTAGTCCGTGGCCACGCCGGCCAGCGTGGCCTGGGCCAGCCACTGCACGACCGCCTGCAGGGCCTCGGGCGGGCGCGCACCCCGGTCGAGCGCTGCGCGGTAGACCGCGAGCTGCCGGTCGGCGCTGGTGCCGTCGACCAGGATCGTGCGCAGGCCCTCGAGCTCCGAGAGGCAGCCCAGCTCGCGGGCGTCCGGTTGCAGCATGTCGATCAGCTCGGCCACCAACTCGGCCACGGGCCGCAGCCGACCGGCGGCGAAGTCGGCGAGCTCGGCCTCGATCCCGCGCCGCTGCGCGCGCCACTTGTTCTCCTCGATCAGGATCCGGCGGTAGCTGCGCCAGCTCTGGTTGCGGGTGCGCAGGCGCCAGAGATGGTGCAGCAGCGATTGATACAGGGCGGCGAGGCTGCCTGCATGCCTCAGGTCGGTGCAGAGTTCGGTGACCCGCAGCTCCAGGGTCGGGTGCTTGGCCGAGGGCCGGACGTCCCACCAGATCTGGCTCGCGTCCTCGAGCAGCTCCGTCTCGGCCAGGGTGTCGACCAGGCGCTGCCAGTCGCGCCAGCTGTTCAGCTGCTCGGGCAGACCCGAGCGCGGAAGGGAGTTGGAGATCGTGGGCCGGTAGGCCTTCAGCCCGGTGTCGTGGCCGATCCAGAACGGCGAGCTGGTCGACAGCGCCAGGAGGTGCGGCAGGAAGTAGCTGACCTGGTTCATCAGGTCGATGCGCAGATCCTCGTCGGCGATCCCGGCATGGATGTGCATGCCGCCGATGACCTGGCGCCGCGCCAGCATCTGCAGGTCGTCGGCCAGAAGGCGGTAGCGTTCCTGCTCGGTGTTGTGCTGCTCGGTCCAGTGGGCGAAAGGATGGGTGGAGGCCGCCGCGATCGCCATGCCGTGGGCGTGCGCGGCAGCGGCCACCTCCCGTCGCAGCCGGGCCAACTCGGCCTGTGCCTCGGCCACGGTGGCACAGGGCGGCGTCGCGACCTCGACCTGTGCCTGCAGCAGCTCGTGGGTGACCTGCCCGTCCAGTGCGGCCCGGCATGCGTCCATGAAAGCCGGGTCCGGCGTGCGGACCAGATCGCCGCTGATCGGGTCGATCAGCAGATATTCTTCCTCGATGCCCAACTTTAGGTTGGGCGCTTGGGGCGCCATGGCGATGATCCTCCGGCTTGCCGCCGAGGCTAAGCGGAGGAGCGCGCCAGATGTTCCCAAACCGCGTGGCGGCTCAGGCCAGCGGCGAGTTCTGCGTCGCGTGGCGCCAGGAGATCAGACCGCCGGCGCGATCGAGATTGTCGCCGGGGTAGATCCGGTAGAGGCTAGGGTCCTTGAGCGGATCGCGCAGAGCCTCGTGGACGATCCCGGCATAGCGCGCAGCGTCCCCGGAGGTGGCGACCTCGTCCTGGCGCAGCTCGAACATGATGTGCGGCAGCCGGGTCCGCTGGGCGTGGAACTGCACGGTGAACCCGAAATCCCGGAGCCCCGAATAGGGCTGGTTGTCCCCCACCACCAGATCGCCGCGCGCCTCGAGCGCGGTGAGGACGGGTTGCGCGAGCCGCCGGTCGCCGCGCCACAGGACGCCCACCTGCCAGGGGCGGTCCTCGCCGTTCATGTGCGGGGTGAAGCTGTGCATGGCGATCACCGCCGGGACGCGGCCGCCGCGGCGGAAGGCGGCGATATGGCGGGCGACGGCGCGGTGATAGGGCAAGAAGTAGCGGCGGATGCGCTCGATCTGGGCGGTCGGGGAGAGGCCTTCATTGCCGGGCACGACGCAGCCGTCGCTGATCTCCGGAATCGAGGTCCGCGTGCCGGGCCGCCGGTTCGGGTCGACCACGAGTCGCGAGCAATGGTTCAAGATCGCGGGTGCATCCAGGTGCCGGGCAAGCTCCCGCGTGACCTCAGCGGCACCGATGTCCCAGCCGATATGCTGCGCCAGCGCCGAGTCGCTGAGACCGAGCTGCTCGAGTTCCGGCGGCACGAGGCGGCCGGCATGGTCGCACAGGATCAGCACCGGTGCGGAGCCGCGCGGGTTGAAGTGCTCGAGGTAGGTGGCAGGCGGCAGCATGGTCGTGCGCATGGCGACCGAGTACGTCAGCTTCGGGTGGTTTGGGAAGCCCGGCGCCGCGCTACTGTGGCGGGATTGCACCAGATATGAGCGGGGAACGGCTCATTTCTACGTATGGGCGAGCGCCAAGATGGACTCCGCACGCGCGATCCGTTTAGAAAGCCGAGCAGCGAATATTCGGACAATGCTTGCCCATGAACGATCGGCGAGGTGCGGATTGATCCCGCGGCGCAGCTTTGCCACCGGGATCGCCAGTGCTGCCTGTATCGTCGGGCTGGCCCCGGTAGCGTCCGCCTTCGCGGCCGTGGCGCCGATCAAGGCCGACCGGATCATCGTTTCCAAAGGCGAGCGACGCCTCTACCTGCTGCGCGGCGGCGAGGTGTTGGACAGCTATCTGGTCGCATTGGGACGGCAGCCCAAGGGCACCAAGCTCTACCAGGGCGACGGGCGGACGCCGGAGGGAACCTACGAGATCAGCGCCTTCAATGCGCAGAGCCGGTTCCACCGCTCCTTGCGCGTGTCCTATCCCAACGAGCACGACCGGGCGGTGGCCCGGGCCTTGGGCCAGTCGGCGGGCGGCGACATCATGGTCCACGGACTGGCGCCCGAACGGCGCAATTTCCAGAACGAGCACTGGCGCTACAACTGGACCAACGGCTGCATCGCCGTGGACGACCAGGAAATCGAGGAGATCTGGCAGCGGGTCAAGATCGGGACTCCGATCGAGATCCGGCCATGATGCTTGCCGTGGGCCATGGAGCCGACCTGTCCGGAACGATCGGGACGCGGGCAGGTGCGGCGGGTTGCGGCGGGGCCGTCCCGATCGTGGGGTTGCGATTGTTGTTCCGCGCGTGCGGACAAGGAGAGAACTGAGATGACCAAACTGCACACCGTGGCACCCGCCGCGGCCATAGCCGTGGCGCTCCTGGCCCTCGGCGGATGCGCCACCAAGGGGGACATCGAGTCGCTGCGGTCCGAGATCGCCGGCCTGCGGTCCTCGATCGAATCGGTGGATGCCAAGGCCACCCGCGCCGAGGCCGACGCCCAGCGCGCCGCCGCCGATGCCGCCGCCGCCGAGGCGTCTGCCGCCACGGCGAGCCAGAAGGCGGACCAGATCTTCCGCGCCGGCCTGCGCAAGTAGGAACGGCTGGCGGGGTGCGTCGCGCACCCCGCCGTGCCCGGCGATGCCGGCAGGCGGGCCGCCTCCGGCCTTGACCTGCCGCGCGTCGGCCCGAGATAGGGGTGGACACCCCTGGACGAGAACATGGCCGACACAGCGCACCGTCCTCTTTCCCTCACGCGTCGCGGCGTCGGACGCTGTCTCGTCGCGACCGCCTCGCTGGCCCTGTTGCCGGCCGCTCGCGCGGCCGCCGAGTACAAGACCGGTGACCTGATCGGCGAGCCCACCTTCTACGTCACCACCGGCGACGAAACCCTCTTGGACATCGCGCTCGAACGGAATGTCGGCGTGCCCGAGATCTCCGCACTCAACCCGGGCGTCGACCCGTGGGTGCCCGGTCGCGAAACACTGGTGTCGCTGCCAACGCAGTTCATCCTCCCCGACGCCCCGCGCCGGGGCATCGTGGTGAACTATGGCGATTTGCGGCTCTACCATTTCCTGAAGGACGGCTCGGTCGAGACCTACGCGATCGGCGTCGGCCGCGACGGATTCGAGCTGAAGATGGGCCAGACCAAGATCGTCCGCAAAAAAGAGCATCCGACCTGGTACCCGACCGAGTCGACCCGGCGCGACAAGCCCTACCTGGATGCGGTGGTGCCGCCCGGTCCTGACAATCCTCTGGGTCTGTTCGCGCTCTACCTGGGCTGGCCGACCTACCTGATCCACGGCACCAACAAGCCCTATGGCGTCGGCCGGCGGGTGAGCCGTGGCTGCATCCGCATGTACCCGCAAGGCGTGGAACGGCTGTTCGCCGAGGTTCCCGTCGGCACGCCGGTCACCGCCGTCAACCAGCTGGTCAAGCTCGGCTGGCAGAATGGCGAGCTCTATATCGAGGCGCAGCCCGATTTCGCGCAACTCGACGAACTCGAGGAGACCCACGGCATCGTCCCGCGTCCGGTGACCGCCGAGGACCGCCGGCTGATCCTGGATCGGGCGGGGCCCGACGGCTACCGCATCGACTGGTCGGTTGCCGAGGCCGAGCTGGTCAGGCGCCGCGGCATCCCGGTCCAGATCACGCGGCCGGCAACGGAGCAGCCCGAATCGGTGCTGACCACCATCCCCCCAGCGACTGCGTCGCTGCCGCAGGCTCCGTCCGCACTGGCACAGGAGGCGGCCTCCGGCGGGCTCTACTGAGCCCGCCCGGCTCCGCGTGTTTTCCCCGATTATCCCCAGGATCGCGCTCCCATCAGGAAGCCGCTGATCGCGTTTAGGCCGATATCAGCGCTGATCTAGCAGGCGTGGCGTCGTGTCCGGCTTGTCCCCAACTTGCGCACAGGCATCGCGCGGACGCTGATGCGGATCGCGGCGGATCAACTCCATCCGGCAAGAAAAGAGGCCCGGGGCAAGCCCCGGGCCTAGTGTGGAGGAGAATACAAGAAGAACGCCCCGCTTGCCCGACGGGACGTATGCGTACCCTTAGCTACAACCGGTGGTCGAGCCGCAGGTATCGCATTTCAGGCAGGTGCCGTTCCGCACCAGCGTGAAGTTGCCGCAAGCGGAGCAGGGGTCGCCGACATAGCCCTTCAACCGGGCCATCTGCACCTGTGCCGCACGGCTGTTCGTGCCGCCCGCCGACAGCTCCGACACACTGGTCGAGCCGCCGGACGAGCCGGATCTGGTCATGGTCTCGGTAGCCGCACCACCGCCGGCGAGCAGCCGGAGATTGCCGCGGACGAAACCGGTGGAAGCGATCTGGCGCATCGCCTCGGAACCCATATCGCCTTCGGCCACGCCCTTGCCAAGGGCATCGTGGCGGACGTCGGCGGGTTCCACGTTGGCGAGATCGGTCCGCTCCAGGTAGGAGATCGCCAGCTCGCGGAACATGTAGTCCAGGACCGAGGTGGCGAGCTTGATCGTGTCGTTGCCCTGCACCACGCCCGAAGGCTCGAAGCGGGTGTAGGAGAACGCCTCGACGAACTCCTCGAGCGGCACGCCATATTGCAGGCCGATCGAGATCGCGATCGCGAAGCTGTTCATCAGCGAGCGGAAGGCCGCACCTTCCTTGTGCATGTCGACGAAGATCTCGCCCAGCGTGCCGTCCTCGTACTCGCCGGTGCGCAGATAGACCTTGTGCCCGCCGACCACGGCCTTTTGGGTATAGCCCTTGCGCCGGCTCGGCAGCTTGCGGCGCTCGTGCACCCAGCGCTCGACGATGCGCTCGGTGACCTCGACCACCCGCTGGACCTGCGGCCTGTCCTCGGCCTCGTCCTCCTCGATGTCCTCGGGCAGCATCGCCGCCAGCGGCTGGCTGAGCTTCGAGCCGTCGCGGTAGAGCGCCAGCGCCTTGAGGCCCAGGCGCCAGCCCTCGAGATAGGCCGCGGCGCAGTCGCGGACGCTCGCCTTGCCGGGCATGTTGATGGTCTTGGAGATCGCACCCGAGATGAAGGGCTGCGCTGCCGCCATCATGTGGATGTGGCTGCCCACGGACAAGAAGCGCTTGCCCTTGCGACCGCAGGGATTGGCGCAGTCGAACACCGCCAGATGGGCCTCCTGCAGATGCGGCGCACCCTCGACGGTCATGGCACCGCAGCAGTAGGTGTTGGCCGCCTCGATCTCATCGCGCGAAAAACCCAGCTTTCTCAGCAGGTCGAACGCGGGATCCTCGATCTCGGTTGCACTCAGGCCCAAGGTCTCGGTTAAAAAAGCGTCACCGACCGAATAGCGGTTGAACACATACTTGATGTCGAAAGCGGTCGGCAGCATCGCCTCGAGCTTTGCCAAGAGCTTCTCGTCGAAGCCTTTGGCCGCCAAAGTCGCATGATTGATCGCGGGGGCATCCACCAGCGTGCCGTGGCCCACGGCATAGCGGCCGATCGCCTCGATCTCCGCCGGCGTGTAGCCCAGGGTCGCCAGCGCCGTCGGCGCCATCCGATTGATGATCTTGAAGTAGCCGCCGCCGGCCAGCTTCTTGAACTTCACCAGTGCGAAATCGGGCTCGATGCCGGTGGTGTCGCAATCCATCACCAGGCCGATCGTCCCGGTCGGCGCGATCACCGTCACCTGCGCGTTGCGCACGCCGTGCTGGTCGGCCATGGCCAGGGCATCGTCCCAGGCCGCACGGGCGGCCACGACCACCGCCTGGTCCGGGCAGCGGCCGGCATCGAGAGCGACGGGCAGGGTCTGCAGGCCCTCATAGCCTTCGGTCTCGGCCCAGGCCGCGCGCCGATGGTTGCGCAGGACGCGCAAGACGTTCTGGCGATCCTCGGCATAGCCGGGGAACGGACCCAGGGACCGCGCCATCTCGGCCGACACCTTGTAGGAGGTGCCGGTCATCAGGGCCGTGATCGCACCGGCGAAGGCGCGACCCTCGTCGCTGTCGTAGGACAGCCCGCAGGCCATGAGCAGGCCGCCGAGATTGGCGTAGCCCAGGCCCAGGGTACGGTAGCGGTAGGAGAGCTCGGCGATCCGGGCGGCCGGGAACTGGGCCATCAGCACCGAGATCTCGAGCACCACCGTCCACAGCCGGACGGCATGGACGAAATCGTCGACGGCCAAGGCTGCCGTCCTCGCGCCGGAAGCAGATCAGGTTCAAGGACGCCAGATTGCAGGCGGTGTCGTCGAGGAACATGTATTCCGAGCAGGGGTTCGACGCGTTGATGCGCCCCCC
Organism: uncultured Alphaproteobacteria bacterium; assembly: GCA_963720725.1. GTDB lineage: Bacteria > Pseudomonadota > Alphaproteobacteria > Geminicoccales > Geminicoccaceae > Benzoatithermus. Next base: position 446,296 of record CAVRGN010000008.1, on the reverse strand, counting down.
GGCCGGGCAGGTGTGCCAGTCGTTGATGGTCGAATCGTACTGGATGCCGGGATCGGCGCTGGCCCAGGCGGCCGTGGCCATCCTCGCCCACAGCGCGTCGGCCTTCAGCGTCTTGGTGACCTTGCCGTCGACGCGGCGCACCAGCTGCCAGTCGCGCTGCTCCAGCACCGCGCGCATGAAGTCGTCGCTGACCCGCACGGTGTTGTTCGAATTCTGGCCGGAGACGGTGAGATAGGCGTCGCTGTCCCAGTCGGCGGCGTAGGTCGGGATCTCGATCCCGGTATAGCCCTGGCTGGCGTAGAGGATGACCTGCTGGATCGCCCCTTCCGGCAGCAGCGCCTTGCGCGCCTGGACCACGGCCTTGCGCAGGGCCGGATTCTCGCGCGGATCGAACCGGTCGGCACCGCTGTAGGCCGGATCGTGGCAGGCCGCCATGATCGCGGCCGCGTGCTGCTTGAACAGACGGGAGCCGGCGACCAGGGCCGCCACCTTCTGCTCCTCGATCACCTTCCAGTCGATGAAGTTCTCGATGTCGGGATGATCGGCGTCGACGATGACCATCTTCGCGGCCCGCCGCGTGGTGCCACCCGACTTGATCGCACCGGCCGCCCGGTCGCCGATCTTGAGGAAGCTCATCAATCCCGAGCTGCGGCCGCCGCCGGACAGGCGCTCGCCTTCGCCGCGCAGGCTGGAGAAATTGGTGCCGGTACCCGAGCCGTACTTGAACAGGCGGGCCTCGCGGACCCACAGGTCCATGATCCCGCCCTCGTTGACGAGATCGTCCTGCACGCTCTGGATGAAGCAGGCGTGGGGCTGCGGGCGCTCATAGGCGGACGCCGACGGGTGGACCTTGCCGGTGGCCTCGTCGACATAGAAGTGGCCCTGCGCCGGACCATCGATGCCGTAGGCCCAGTGCAGACCGGTGTTGAACCATTGCGGGGAGTTGGGCGCCGCCATCTGCGCCGCCAGCATGTAGCGCAACTCGTCGTAGAACGTACGCGAATCGTTCTCGCTGGCGAAGTAGCCGCCCTTCCAGCCCCAATAGGTCCACGTACCTGCCAGCCGATCGAAGACCTGGGCAGCGCTGGTCTCGCCGCCGTAGCGCTCGTCCTCCGGCAGCTTTGCCAACGCGGCCTCGTCGGCGACCCGACGGCACAGCCAGGCCGGCACGGATTTCTCGCGCACGGTCTTAAGACGTGCCGGAATTCCCGCCTTGCGGAAGTACTTCTGGGCCAGAACGTCGATCGCGACCTGCGACCAACCGGCCGGCGCCTCGAGGGCGTCGAGGCGGAAAACCACGGAACCGTCCGGGCTCCGGATCTCGCTGGACGCCAAGCGGAATTGAATCGCCGCATAGGGCGATTCGCCTGCACGCGTGAACCGGCGTTCGATCGCTAGGGTCAACCTTCTCCTCCTACGTGACAGTAGATTGTTCTCGACATGTTCGTCAAACCGATTCTGCCGTCCTGGATCCCTCGGGCAACGGGGTCCGGCGGGAGCTGATCGCGATCAACTCAACCCTTACTTTAGGGATCATCCGCCTGATCCGCAATCGGCGCAATGGCGTTGTCCACAGGTTCCACAGGACGGGAGAACTCCGGCTGGGGGCAAATCGGCCTCTGTAGCTGCCGTGGCCCCCGGCCGACGTGTACGAACCAACATATGGTAGTCGATCGGTGCCTCGAGCACAAGCTCTGGGGCGGGGTGTCTTGCGCGCCTGGATCGGCCAGTGGCGACCCGGCTGCGCGGTCAGCGGGGATCAGGCCAATGGAGAGGCGATGGAGCAGGACTAAGGCGGGTTCCATGGATCGAAGCTAAGGCGCGATCCGGCCAGCCGGATTGGCAAACGATCCCCCGTTGCGCCGAGTTATCCACATCTTCCGCGGGCGGCAGCGGCAGGCTGTCCCCTGGACAGGGCGCGGCGCGGCGCGATAGTGGCGCCGGCAGATGCAGGTCGGGAGCCGACAACCGTGCTGAAATGGCTGCGCTCGAATACCTTGGGCACGTACCTCCTGACCCGCTTCAAGGGCGATGCGGTCGGGGCGGACGAGTTCGGCAACCGCTACTACCGGATCGGCGGCGCCCGCGACTGGCGGGCGGAGCGCCGCTGGGTCGTGTTCGCCGGCGACATCGAGGCCGACGGCAGCCTGGTGCCGCCGGGCTGGCACGCCTGGCTCAACCATTCGCGCGAGAAGCCGCCCAGCGAGGATCCGCTCCCGGCCAAGCGGTGGGAACGGGAGCACCAGCCCAACCTCAGCGGCTCGCTGCAGGCCTACGTGCCGCCGGGTCACGAGCGGCGAGGCGGCCAGCGCGCGCCTGCTACGGGCGACTACGAGGCCTGGCGGCCATAGCGGCGTCGCTCCGCCCGACATCCAGGCGGTAGCACTCCAGGTCCAGCAGCGCTTCCAGCACCTCGGGCGGCTGCGCGCCGGCAATGACGTGATCGTCGCCGAACATCGTCACCGGCACGCCGCCGATGCCGAGCCCGAAGGCGCGCTCGTGGGCCGCCACGACCCGGTCGGTGGCGGCAGGGCCGCATGCCGTCGCGATTTCCTCGGCCTCCAGTTCGAGCTCGTCTCCGATCCGCGCCAGCACGGCTGGATCGCCGATGTTGGCGCCCTCGGCGAAGAAGGCGTGGAACAGCCTGCCCACCGCCTGCAATTCCCGGCCATGGGCGGTCGCGGCCAGCACCAGCGCATGGGCCGCCAGCGAGTTGGGCTGGGCGCGGATGGCACCAAAGGCGAAGGAGATGCCTTCGCGGTCGCCGACCTGGACCACGCGCCGGTGCACGCCCAGGGCCTGGGCCATGCTGCCGTAGCGGCGTTCGAGATATTGGGCCCGGGTCACACCGCGCGGCGGCAGGTGGGGGTTGAGCAGGAAGGGGTGCCAGGTCATGGCCGCATCCGCGCCAGCGAGCACCCGCTGCAGGCGCATGAAGGCGATGTAGCACCAGGGACAGACCAGGTCGGCGATCAGGCAGACCAGCGGTGCCGGACGGAGCAGGCTGCCCGGGGCGCCGCCCGCCAATGCCGCGCGCATGGTGCGGTCGCGCTCCGGCGTGCCGGCAGTCATGCGCCCACCTCCGGCAGGCCCCAGATGCGCGGCGTCGCGAACTCGATGCTGTTGCCGGCGGGGTCGCGCACATAGAGCGAGCGGCCGCCGCGCGGCCAGTCCTGCTCATGCTCGATCGCCACGCCGTGAGCGGCGAGGTGCTCGCGCCAGTGGTCGAGCGCGCTTTCAGCGACCGCGAAGCAGGCGTGCCCGGGACCGGTGGCGCCGTGCGGCGGGACGCTGCGATTGCGCCGGGCGGCCTCCGGGTCGAAGATCAGCAGCATCGCCGGGCCGCAGCGATAGAAGCGGAACAGCCCGGGCTGGCTGCTGTCCAGGGCAAGGCCCAGCATCTCGCCGTAGAACCGCCCGGCCGCGTCCAGGTCGGCGGCGTAGAGCACCGTCTCCAAGACGCCGGCGATCGGCTCCATCTAGCCGGCTTCCCGCGAGGGACGTTCACGCGGACCGGGCGCCGGCGTATGATGCGGGGGACGCCCGACCCTGCCGGGAGAGCCTCGATGTTCGAGTCCGCCGCGGTGCTCGCCGACGCCTTCGCCCAATATCTCGTCGACGATTTCCATCTGGTCTATGGCAGGCGCGATCCCGACCACGGCTCGGTCATCCGCGCCATGGCGCAGCTGGCGGTCGAACGGATCTCGTCGAGCGACGCTCTCTATCACGATGTCCAGCATACCATGATGGTGACCTTGGTTGGCCAGACGATAATGCGCGGCCGGATCATGGTCGAGGAGGTCACGCCGGAGGATTGGTTGCACTTCACCGTCGCCACCCTGTGCCACGATCTCGGCTATCTGCGCGGCGCCTGTCCGGGCGACCGCGACGGGCGCTACGTGATCGATGCCGAGGGCAACACGATCGAGGCGCCCCGGGGCGCTTCCGATGCCTTTCTGGGCCCTTACCATGTCGAGCGCGGCAAGCTGTTCGTGCGCCACCGCTGCCGGCTGATCAAGCATCTCGACCCCGAGCGCATCGCCAGGTCGATCGAGCTGACGCGCTTTCCGATCCCCGAGGGCGACGACTATGCCGACACGGCAAGCGAGGCGGCGCTGGTGCGCGCCGCCGACCTCATCGGTCAGCTGGGCGATCCCAACCATGCCCGCAAGCTGAACGCGCTCTACTGGGAGTTCGCGGAAACCGGGGTCGCGGCGCAGCTGGGCTATCACTCGCCCGCCGACTTGGCCGAGCAGTATCCCAAGTTCTTCTGGTCGAAGGTCGAACCCTATCTGGCCACCGCGCTCGAGCATCTGGAGCGCACGGTCAGCGGCAAGCAGTGGATCGCCCAGCTCTACGCCCACGTCTTCGTCGAGGAGCACCGTCTGCGCAGGCTCGGTCCGCAGCGGGCACAGGGCGCCGTCTAGTCGTATCGGTCACCCGCGGTGCGACCGATGGGCGAGGCGCTCATTCACCGACCACTTGGCTCGAAGCGAGCCAGGCTCGCGCTGAACTCGGCGGGAACGCGCAAAGTCTGGAGGACGACGCAATAGCGCTCGGTCAGCTTGAGCAGGCTCGCCAGCTGCTCCTCGGTCGCGTCGGTGTCCAGATCGAAGCGGAGACGGATGGCGCGGAAGCCCACCGGCGCGTCCTTGGCGACGCCGAGCGTGCCGCGGAAATCGAGGTCGCCCTCGACGCCGACGGTGCCCTTGCGCACGTCGATGCCCAATGCCGTCGCCACCGCCGACAAGGTCACGCCGGCGCAGGCGGCCAGCGCCTCGAGCAGCATGTCGCCCGAGCAGGCCTGCAGGCCGGAGCCGCCCGAGGCGGGATGCAGGCCGGCCTCCACCAGGGCCCGGCCGGTCTCGACGCGGCAGGCCAGGTTCTCCTGACCGATCTCGCCCTGGGCCCGCAAGGTCACCACCGCGGCGCCGGGCTCGTCGCGGTAGCGCGACTTGATCGGCGCCTGCAGCTCGCGCAGCTGGTCGACGTTCATCGGAAGTTCCTTGTGATCAGGCGGCAGCGGACAGCTCGGGCGGCGGCCCGTGCGGCAGCTCGGCGAACAGACGCTCGCGCAGGCGGGCCAGCGCCAGGCCGTCGCGCGGCCGTGGCCGCGGCAGGGGTACCGGCAGATCGAGCCGGATGCGTCCCGGCTGGCCGCCCAGGACGAGGACGCGGTCGGCGAGGAACAGGGCCTCGTCGAGGTCGTGGGTGACCAGGAGCAGGGTGGGGCGGTCGCGCTCCCATAGGCCAACCAGCTCCTCCTGCAGCGATTGGCGGGTCAGGGCGTCGAGCGCGCTGAAGGGCTCGTCGAGCAGGAGCACGGACGGGCGGGTGACCAGGGCGCGTGCCAGCGCCGCTCGCTGGGCCATGCCGCCGGAGAGGGTCTTGGGCAGGGCATCGGCGAAGCGGGCGAGGCCGACGCGGGCGATCTCCTCGGCGGCCCGCCGCTCGCGCTCCGAACGGGGCAGCTGACGCGACAGGCCGAAGGCGACATTGTCCTTGACCTTGAGCCACGGCATCAGCCGCGGCTCCTGGAACACCACGCCGACCTTGGGCGAGGGCCCGGTCAAGGGCGCACCGTCCAGGGCGATCCGACCCTCGGTCGGCGCATCGAGGCCCGCGACCAGGCGCAGGAGCGTGCTCTTGCCGCCGCCGCTGGCGCCGATCACCGCCAGGATCTCGCCCTCCGCCACCCGCAAGGATACCTCGCCCAGGGCGACGTGGCCGTTGGGGAAAACCTTGGCGATCCGGTCCACCTCGAGCATCGGCCTCACTCCTGCGGCACGAAGCCGTCCTGCCAGCGCACCAGGCGCCGGGTCAGGAGGACGACCAGGGAATCGGTGAGCTTGCCCAGGATCGCGAACAGGATCAGTGCCCCCAGGATCTGCGCGGCGTTGCCGACCATCTGCCCGTCGAGCAGGAGATAGCCCAGGCCTTCCGAGGCGCCCATGATCTCGGCGGCGATCACGAACATCCAGGCCAGTCCCAGGCCGCCGCGGACGCCGGTGAGCCAGGCGGGGAGGGCCGCCGGGATCAGGATCCGCCGGATCAGCGCCAGCGGGCCCAGCTGGTAGACCCGGCCGACCTCGACCAGCTTGCGGTCCACGCCATGGATGCCGGTCATCAGCGAGAGATAGACCGGGAAGAACGCGCCGGTGGCGATCAGCGCCACCTTCGAGGCCTCGAAGATCCCGAACCAGAGGATGAACAGCGGCACCCAGGCGATCGACGGGATCGCCCGCAGCGCCTGCATGGTGGGATCGAGGATCTGGCGCGCCCGGGTCGAGAAGCCGGTGAGCGCCCCAAGGGCCGTCGCCAGGACCAGACCGAGCGCGAAACCGGCGGCGACCCGCCAGAGGGTGGCGGCGATGTGGTGCGCGAGGTCGCCGGTCCGCCACAGCTCGGCCAGGGTCTCGGCGACGCGTGACGGCGGCGGCATCAGCCGTGCGGGGATCCAGCCCATCCGGGCGGTCAGCTCCCACAGGCCGCCCACGGCCAGCGGGAGGAGCAGGCCGAGCACCCAGGGATGCAGGAGCACGCCGCGCGCAGCCGTCCCGCTCGGGCGCGCGGATCGGGCCGGGCTGCTCAGCCGCTCCAGCGCCACGCTCATGGCCCGGCGACGACCTTGGCGGCATAGGCTGGCTGGAGCAGGGCGTCGACCATGGCGGCGACGTCGACGTCGGCCTTGATGATGCCCGCACCCTGCAGCGCCTTGCCGGCGGCGACGATGGTCTCGCGCTGCGAAGCACCCGGCTGCGGGTCGACGAACTGGGTGCGGCCGAGCTGCTGGGCGGCGACGGGCTCGGGCAGCTTGGCGGCGGTGGCGAGGATCCCGGCCATGGCCTCCGGGTTGGCCAGCGCCCATTGCCGGCCGCGCTCGTAGATCGCCAGCACCTTCTCGACCATCTCGGGATGCTCGGCGGCGAACTCCTCGCGGACGTTGAGCGTGCCATAGGTGTTGGCGTCGGCATCGCGATAGAACAGCGGGTAGCCTTGCGACAGCTCGACGTCGGCCATCATCGGGTCGAGGCCGGCCCAGGCGTCGACGTCGCCGCGCTCGAGGGCGAGGCGGCCCTGGTCGTGCTGGAGCAGGACCAGGTCGACGTCGCCGGACTTGAGGCCATGGGCGTCGAGCGCACGCAGGAGGAAGATGAAGGGATCGGTACCCTTGGTGACCGCGACCCGCTTGCCCTTCAGGTCCTCGACCTTGGTGATCCCCGTCTCCGGCCGGGTGACCAGCGCCGTCCACTCCGGCTTGGAGTAGACCCAGACGGTCTGGATCGGGTTGCCGTTGATCTTGCCGAGCAGTGCTGCGGCCCCGGCGGTGGAGCCGAAGTCGAGACTGCCGGCGTTGAGGAACTCCAACGCCTTGTTGGAGCCGAGGCTCTGCACCCACCGGACGTCGATCCCGTCCTCCTTGAGCGCCTCCTCGAGCCAGCCTTCCTGCTTCAGCACCAGGCTCACCGGGTTGTAGTAGGCCCAGTCGACCGTGATCGTGTCGAGTTCTGCGGCAACGGGCGCTCGCACCGGATGGGCGGAGAGAGCGAGGGCGCAAACCACGCCCAGCTGGAGGATGAGCCGACGGAAGAGCATGGCGAGGCCTTTCGTTGGTGCGGTTAGCCACCGGCAGCCCGATCTAATCCACATGCGACGAATGTCAACCTCGACAAATAACATGGAATGAAAGTGAATTGAGCGCTGTGAATCCAGCCAGAGGGATCAGGCGCGCGCGCCGGCAAAGAACACCTTGCGCCACGGATAGATCGAGACCGAGGCGAACAGGCCGGCCTTGGTGAACGGATCGGCGGCGACGAAGGCCTCGACCTCGGCGCGGTCCTCGGAGTCGAACACGATCAGGCTGCCCACCGGGGTGGCACCGTCGTCGGCGAGCACGGCGCCGCCGGCCAGCAGCTTGGCGGCATAGCCGTCGAGATGTGCCAAATGCGCGGGCCGGTTGTCGGCGCGCACGGTACCGGCGTCGGTCCGGTCGAGGGCGAAGATCGCAAAGGGCATGATGACGTTTCCCTGGTTGAGGTCTGGCAGCGTGGCCGCATCGCCACTTGGGCACCGGAACCGCGCGCGAACGTGCGGCTACTCACAGATCGTTAAGGCGCCACGCGCGATGACCCGGTCATGGCGGAGGTCCGCCTGGACAAAGGTCATGTTGGCGCGAATCGTGATTTATCTCTACGTGGTCCTGATGGGGCTGGCGTTTCTGCTCGAGCAGCCGGCGGAAGTGGCGATCGCGATCGCTCCTTGAGCTTCAGGCGAGCTCGTCCGCGAGCTCCGGCAGACCCAGTCGCCGCGCCACCTCGTCGGCCAACGGCCAGGAGGCGGTGAGGCCGGGGCTTTCGATGCCGAACAGCTCGACCAGGCCTGCGAGCCCATGTTCGGCAGGGCCAGCAACCACGAAGTCGGAGGCTGGTGCGCCCTCGGGACGGAGCTTCGGGCGGATGCCGGCATAGTCGGGCACCAGGGCGCCGTCGGGGAGGGCTGGCCAATATTTGCGCACCTCGGCGTAGAACGCCGCGGCGCGCGACGGGTCGACGGGATAGTCGATCTCCCGGACCCATTCGGTATCGGGTCCGAACCGGCAGCGGCCGGACAGGTCGACGGTGACGTGGACGCCGAGGCCCGCCCGCTCCGGGACCGGATAGATCAGCCGCGAGAACGGTGAGCGTCCGGCGAGGCCGTAGTAGTTGCCCTTGCAGTAGTAGGCTGTCGGGCAGCTTGCTCGGGTCGCGGCCGGCAAATCGGCGGGCGAGGGCAGGGGCGGCGAGGCCGGCGCTGTTGACGACGGCACGGGCAAGCAGCTGCGTCGGTGCCGCACCGCCGACCTCGAGCAAAATGCTCTCGCCTGAGGGTTCGGCCCGAAGCAGCGGGCTTTCGAACGCCACCACGGCACCGTGCGCCTCGGCATCCGCGAGGTAGCCCAGCATCAGGCCGTGGCTGTCGATGATGCCGGTGGTGGGCGACCACAAGGCTCCGGTGCAGCGCAACTCCGGCTCCAGTTCGCTGGCCTGCCCGCTGGTCCAGGGCTCCAGGTCCGGCATGCCGAGGCCGGCGGCGTTGGCGCGGATGGTCGCGAGCGTCGCGAGTTGCGCCGGGTCGGTGGCGACGATCAGCTTGCCGCAGCGGTCGTGCGCGACGCCGCGTGCGGCGCAATAGCGGTAGAGGAACCGCTTGCCGGCGATGCAGAACCGGGCCTTGAGGCTCCCGGCGACATAGTAGATGCCGGCGTGGATCACCTCGCTGTTGCGCGAGCTGGTTTCGGTGCCGATGGCGTCTGCGCGCTCGAGCACGATGGTCTCCAACCCCGCCATGGCGAGGCGACGAGCGCAGGCGAGCCCCACCACCCCCGCACCCACGACGACGCAGTCGACCCGCTCCATCCTGGGATCAGCGGCGAAGGATGCGGTCGAGCTCGTCCTGGCCGACGCCCAGGCTGCCGATCGCGGCCAGGATGTCGGCCAGGCTCTTGTCGTCGATCGGCACGCCCTCGGCGCGACGACGCTCGCGCGCGCGCCGTTCCGGCTCGCCCGGCAACAGGATCTCGCCGAATCCCGGAGCGGGCGGCGAGGCGCGGACCCAGTCGCCGACCGCGGTGGTCTCATCGGCGATGGCGGCCGGATCACCGACGGCGCCGAGGTCGAGAATGAAGGACAGCATGCTGTTGACGATGCCGTCCTGGCGCGGGTGGTGCGGGGCGATGGTCGTGCCCCCGGCGACGGCCGCCCCCAGCACCTCGCACATGATCGCCAGGCCAGAGCCCTTGTGCGCGCCGAAGGAGAGCAGCGCGCCACGGCGGGTGTCGACGTAGACGGTGGGATCGGTGGTCGGCCGGCCATCCTCGTCGATCAGCACGCCTTCGGGGACGGGCACGCCCTTGTTGCGGGCGACACGAGCCTTGCCGAACGCGATGGCGCTGGTCGCCATGTCGAGCAGGAGCTGCGGTTCCCGGTCCGCTCCGGGCACCGCCACCGCGAAGGGATTGGTGCCGAGGCGGGCGTCGCTGCAGCCATAAGGGGCCTGAAGCGGCTCATGGTCGGCGACGTTGACGAAGTGGACCGAGACCATGCCGGCGGCGGCACACTGCTCGGCCCAGTGGCCGATCCGGCCGATATGCGCGCTGTCGCGCAGGGCGACCACGACCGAGCCCCGTTCCTTCGCCCGTGCGATGCCGTGCGCCATGGCCTGCTTCGCCATGGCCTGGCCGAAGCCCCGGCCGGCGGCGAAGACCAGCACGCCGACATTGTCGGCCACCAGGCGCAGGGTCTGGTTGGGCACCAGGAGGCCGGCCTGCAGCAGGCGGACATAGTCCGGCAGCATGCCGATGCCGTGGCTGTCGTGGCCCGACAGATTGGCAGCCACGAGGTGCTCGGCCACGTCGCGCGCCTCGGCCTCGGCGCTGCCCATGGCGCGGGCGGCGAGGAGGACGAGGTCGGTCAGCTGCGCTTCGGTGAGGTTCGGCATGCGATTACGGCCCGATTGCGGCCGCCATGGCGCGACCGAACCTCGCTGCTACCAGACCGTCGGCCGGGGGAGAAGAGTACCGGCGCTCAGTCGGGCAATCCTCGCGCCCGGCGATCGGCGCGGTAGGCGGCATTGGCGCCGGCGGTGGCCCGCAGGAGCTCGGGGAACAAGCCGGCGCCGGCGGCCAGGATGCCGGAGTGGACGGGATCGGGCCGGTTCAGCCGGAGGGGGCCGCCCGCGGCATCCGTGATCCGCCCGCCAGCTTCTTCCACCAGGAGCGCCGCCGCGGCGATGTCCCAGTCGTGGGTGCGCCGCCAGGATAGGTAACCGTCGTAGCGCCCCGCCGCGACCAGTGCCAGCTTGTAGGCGAGCGAGCCCAGCGAGCTCAGTGCGGCGGTCGGGATCAGCGCCGCGAAGTCACGCCGGCGGCTTTCGAACCGGCTGGCGACGATGTGCGCCTCGTCCAGCCGTGCCACCGCGCTGACCCGCATCGGCTCGCCGTTGCAGTGCGCGCCGCGGCCGCGGACGGCCTCGAACATCTCCTCGGTCGCGGGATTGTAGACGAAGCCGAGCAGCGGCCGGCCCTCGGCCACCAGGGCCGCGCAGACCGTGAACTCGGCGACGCCGTCGGCGAAGGAGCGGGTGCCGTCGATGGGGTCGACGATCCACACCCGCCGGCTGGCGAGCCGCGCGCGATCGTCCTCGGTCTCCTCCGACAGCCAGGCATCGCCGGGGCCGCACAGGGCCTGCCGCAAGAACCGGTCGACGGCGAGGTCGGCCTCGGTGACCAGCTGGCCGGGCTCCTTCTCCCAGCTCTCGTGCGGCTGCCGGAACCAGCGCATGGCGATGCGCCCGGCTTCGATCACCGCGGCGCGGCTGGCGGCGATCTCCGCCTCGACGAGCGCGCTCATGTGCCGGCCACGGTCAGGCCGTCGATGCGCACCGTCGGCGCATCGGTGCTGCCGTGGATCTCGAGGTCCGAGGCCGGCACCAGGACCCGGAACATCTGGGCCAGATTGCCGGCGATGGTGACCTCGCTCACCGGATGGGCGAGGGCGCCGTTCTCGATCCAGAAGCCCGAGGCGCCGCGGCTGTAGTCGCCGGTGACCGTGCTGATGCCCATGCCCATGAGCTCGGTGACGTAGAAGCCCTGCGCGATGTCGGCCATCAATGCCTCGGGCGTCAGGGGGCCGGGGTCGAGGGTCAGGTTGGTGGCGCCGGGGCTGCCGACCGCGGCACCCGAGCGACCGGCGTGGCCGGTGCTGGCCATCGCCAGGCGGCGGCCGGTGGCGAGATCGAGCAGCCAGGTGGTGAGCACACCGTCCTCCACCAGCAGGCGGCGCGTCCCGGCGATGCCCTCGCCGTCGAAGGGTCGCGAGCCGAGGCCGCGGCGGCGCAGCGGATCGTCGACGACGGTGATGCCGGGCGCGAACACCGGCTGGCCCAGCCGCTCCTTGAGAAAGCTGCGGCTGCTGGCGACCGCGTCGCCGCCGATGGCCGAGGCCAGGTGGCGCAAGAGACCGGCCGCGGCCCGGGGCGCATAGATCACCGGCACGCGTGTGGTCGCGACCTTGCGCGGATGCATGCGCCGGGCGGCTCTTTCGCCCGCCTCGCGACCGATGCTCGCCGGCGACGGCAGGTCGGACCGATGCGTCGCCTGCCGGTACTCGTAGTCGCGCTGCATCCCGGTGCCGGTGCCCGCGAGCACCGTGGCGCCCAGGCCGTGCCGGGTGCGGCGGTAGCTGCCGCGAAAGCCGTTGCTTGCCGCCAGCGTCACCCGGCCGGTCGACCAGGACGCCGAAGCGCCATCGGAGTTGGTGATGCCCGGCACGGCGCGAGCGGCGTCCTCGGCGGCCGCGGCCGCGGCCTGCAGGCTGTCCACGCTCGGCTCGCCGGGGTCGAAGAGGTCGAGGTCCGGCCAGTCGCGGGCGAGTGCCGTCGGTTCGGCCAGCCCCACCCACGGGTCCTCCGGCAGCAGCCTGGCCGCGGCCACCGCGTCCTCCGCCAGGCTGCGCAGGGTGGCGAGGTCGACGCGGGTGGAGGCAACGGTGGCGACGCGGCGGCCGACCAGCACGCGCAGGCCGACCTCGCGCGCCTCCTTGCGCTCGATGTCCTCGAGCGTGCCCAACCGCCAGGTCAGCCCCAGGCTGGTGCGTTCGCCCAGCAGGGCATCGGCGGAATCGGCTCCGGCCTCCCGCGCGGCGGCGAGGACGGCATCCAGCAGGTCGTCGTGATCCATGGACGTGATGTAGCTGCCGGGAGGGTCGAGAAAAAGGCACGGCCCGACACCATGTCGCTGCGGCGGCAGGGGGAGGACGGACATGCGGGGCAGGCACTGGGTGGTGGGCATGACGGCGGCCTGTTGGCTCGCGGACATCGCGGCTCCCCTCGCCGCCGCCGAGCCCGATAGCGATCCCTTGTGGGAAATCGGCGCCGTGGCCGGCGGCGGCTGGATCCCCGACTATCCGGCCGCCAGCCAGAACCATGTCCGCGCCCTGGCGCTGCCCTACGCCGTCTACCGCGGCGAGATCTTCCGGCTCGGCGATCGGGGTGCGGCGCGCGGGATCGTGTACGACGACCAGCGGATCGAGGTCGACCTGGGCCTGGACGCGGCCTTCCCCGTCGACTCGGACGACAACGACGCGCGCGAGGGCATGGACAATCTCGACTACCTGCTCGAGCTCGGCCCGCGGGTGCGCTACCGCTTCCTGCCCGAGCCGGACGGCCAGGAGCTCGACGCGTCGCTGGCGGTGCGCGGGGTGGTCTCCACCGACTTTTCCAACTGGCGCTACCAGGGCATCACCATCAACCCGGCACTCTCCTACCGGGTGCGGCCCTTCGCCGAGCATGATTTCCGCCTGGTCGCCAGCCTCGGCCCGTTCTGGGGCGTGGATGGCCTCAACAAGTACTTCTACGAGGTCAAGCCGCGCGACGAGCGGCCGGGCCGCCCGGCCTACCAGGCCGACAACGGCTACATCGGCACCGAGCTCAGCCTCGGCGCCAGCTGGGGCCCGTGGGAGCGCCTGCGCCTCTTCGGCGGCGTCCAGCTCGGCTACTGGAACGGCTCGGCCAACGAGGACAGCCCGTTGTGGCGCGAGGAATTCACCGTCGCGGTAGGTGGCGGCGTGCGGGTCATGCTGTTCCAGTCCGAGCGCCGGGTCGGGCGGGCGCGGACGGAGGAGTGAGTCGGCCCCGGCCGCGGGATTCCGAGCCGGCGGGGCGCAACCCAGGCGCTGTTCATCGCGCGACGCGGCCAGGCTCGCGTCGGCGATAAAGGAGAGGCTCATCGGTCTGGCGCTCGGGCTGGCAAGCGCTCGGGCAGGGCCCTTGCCTCACCGCTGGATGTCGACCTTCACGTCGTTGTTGGAGGGCAGGGTCTTGCCGTTGAACAGGGTGTTCACCTGCACCGGGGTCAATCCTGTCTTCTGGCCGCCCGGCACCACCACGCGCACGTGGTTGTCGTCGATCGGCACGAAGTTCGCGGCGGGCAGCGGGTTGCCGCCGAGCAGAAGGTCGGCGACGATGCTCGGGTACAGCTGGTGGCCGACGATCTCGAAGACACCGCCGCCCCGTTTCACTTTCACCGGCGTGACGCTCGCGACCTCGGGGGCCGTGACCGTCCAGGTCTGGAAGGGTGTCGCCAAGCCGCACTGGTCCGCCACCGAGACGACGGTGTTGTCCGGATCGAGAATGCCGGCGACGAACGCGATGTTCAGCAGCTGGTTGGGGTTTTCGCCGCCGTCTGGATAGACAGCCTTGGGAACGATCCAGAGCGCGCTCGTCGACACACTGTACAGCTTGTTCGGACTGAGGGTCGCAGGCTGGAAAGACCAGCTTGCACTGGCGAACCTCAGGTCGGAATCATTGTCGATGGTCACCGGCGGAACGGTGACGGTCGTCTCGGTGCCGGCGGTCACGCTCGTGGTCTGCTCGACATTGTAGGATAGATCGAATCCCTGGTTGCCGGCAGAGACACCGTAGCCCACCGCGGTCGATACCGTCGTGCTTTTGCTGTTGGTGTACTGGGAGACTGCCGCCGTCGTCGTATTCGGCTCCGTGAACAGCAGCCTCGTTCCCAGTAGATCGTCGGCGTCCGGGTCGGTCTCATGCGGGCGCGATATGTTGATGCCGAACCGGTAGTTCGGGATCGTCGGAACGAACTGGAAGAAGCCCTCGCCGTAATAATAATCCTGCTGCTGATTGAAGTTGCGCATGCTGGTCAAAAACAGGTCCGCCTGCACTTGCCCGCTGTTATTCCAGGTGAAGGCCGAGCAGTGGATCTTCGAGGCGAGGCTGTCCAGATTGACCGAGCCCGCCGGAGTGCGGTTGTTTCCCTTGCTCGCGGCCGACCGCAAGGTGGCGACCCGCTGCCGCGGCGGTGCCGTCGGCGTCGTGGCGAACCGCTCCTCCAGCCACTTGCGCGCCCGTTGGACGGCGCGCCGCGGCGCTTGATCGAACTCGGGCAGGCAGTAGCGCGACTGCACCGGCGGCTGCTGCGTCAGCTCATGCTGGAGCGCGTAAAGCGCGATCACCCTCTTGCGCTTAGCCGGCGAACAACTCGCCAGGCGCTCGCCCTCGACGAAGGCGCCGAACCTGTCCGCCTCGTTCTGGGTGGCACCGGTGATGGCGACGGTCAGGCCGGCCTCGTACGCGGCGACCACCTGCGCCATGATATCGGGATCGGCCAGCCCGCCCGGCCCGATCACGATCGGGGTGGCGGTCGGCGAGAGCGGCAGCGCCTCGATGTCGGCGATCTCGTAGTCACGCGACAACAGCTCGAGCACCGGCCCCGACGCCGAGGAGTTCGACATGGATCGTCTTGCGTTGGTCATCGGATCGCGAAGTTGCGGCATGCTCGAACGCCGCGCCGGACGCTTGGCCGGTCAGACCGATGCAAGCTGTCGCGACCACGATGCAGCCCGGCAGTGCCGGCCAAGTCCGCCAATTCTTCATCGACCCACGCTCCCTTGGACTAGATCTCGGACGACCATACGAACGCCCGCTGTCGCTACGGCGCCGCGCCGGTCGGCGGCCCGAACAAGTCGTCGATCGGCGTGATCCGGAACGACTGCGGAAAGTCGTCAGCGGTCGAGCTTTGGATGCCCCACCACAGCTCGCAGGGGTCCGCGGCCGTCGGACTGCAGAAGCCGGTGCCGCCGAGCCACCCCAGAGGCTGGTCCGGGTCGTTCGTGGCGGGGGCCTCCTGACCATCCAGCCAACCCCACCACAACCAAAGACCTGGCGGGTACTGATCACCCTGAACCAAGTAGACGCTGCTCTTGGATCTCAGACAGATCGGCAGTCGGCACGAGGGGCAGGATGGCAATGGACGCCGTCATGCTTCGTCGTGCCGTCGTCGACATCCGGCGCGTTCGGCGAACCGATCGGCCCGCCTGAATGGATGATTAAGTCATTGCTCTGCCAATTGGGTAGAGGCGAGTAATATACCAGATCCTGTGGCCAGGTCGAACTGTTGTACTTGGTAAAAATTCCGGCATATTGCAGGGCAATTGTGTTCTGTAGTACCAACTGCGAGTGCCAGAATTGGCTTTGAAGTAATCGTATGCCGTAGCAAATGTTGGCACTACTACTGTTTAGAATTGGAGCGCATGTCGTGGCAACCTGGCTCGACGTCGCTTGCAGGCAGTTGGTGAGATATTTTGTTTACTGAAGCGCGCGCAGACTCATACTGACCTTTCACGGTGTTAAGCACACCGGCGACGCTGAGCTGCAGATCGGTGTTGGCCGGGTCGTAGCTCGTGTTGTTCACCGCGGTATACAGATGCTCGGCGCGGTTTGCCAAGGTCCCGAGCTGATTGAGAAGGCCGACATACTGCTCCAACTGCGGCTGGTAGGGGGACAGGACGTCGGTAAACGTCTGCGGCATGGGGGCCGTCGCGAAATTCAACGGGGTCACGCCGGCCGCTCCTTTCGGGAACAGCGCGAATGCCGAGACGTCGCTATTCTATTCTTCAGACTGTTCACCCAGTTGGTGAAGGAGCTCGACGCGTCCGTAGCGCCCTTAGCAATCGCGCTCGAGAAGCTGGTGCATGCGTCGGGGTCCGGCTTCGGCGGATTGCTGGTCGTGCCCGCGCACAGCTGATAGTAGGCTTGGTTGCTCGAGTTGGTCGCGGCGAAGGCCGCAAACAGCATCTGGTTCGGTGACATTGTCAGCACCGGGAGCCTTCAGGGCACCGCCATTGACGGTCATGCCGAGGCTGAAGGCTGCCTGGGAGTTGCTGTCGCTGGTCGCGACACTCGCGGCGGCGGTCAGCTGTGTCAGTTCGTACTTCCCGGTGAAGGTGTCCGAGATGTTGGTCGAAGTCGATTCCGAGCTTGAGCTCCAGCTCATCGATATCGTTGCATAGAGCCCGCCAAGCACCGTGGTAATGTACTCGGTGCCAGAAACGCTCGGGAAATTGCCGGTGGTGATTTGTGAGTAGCCCTGGCCCGTGAATCCCGTGGCGGTGGTATTCAGCGTGTATATGTTTGCGAAGTTCCAATACTGAAAGCCGGAATTGGCCGATGCCTGATAGGACTCGCTGTCGGTGAAGGTGTCGCTGGCCGAGAACGCGCCATAGGAGCCCTTGACGGTGGCCGAGATGTTGATCTGCTCCGCGGTGCTGCTCGCCTGGCTCGCCGCATTGAAGGAGGCGGACAAGTATGTCTGGATGGGCGTCTCCAGGGTGAACGCGACGCATTCGGCGGCGCTGGCGCCGACCGAATTGCTCCAGCCGAGCGCGAGGCCCGAGGCGGCGAAGGACGAACCGGCCGGCGCGTTGGCCGGTACGGCGCGCTTGTTGCGCTTGGCCCACTTCGGCGCCGGACCAGGCACCGGCCGATTGCGCCAGAAACGGTTGAGGTGATCAGCCTTGATCTTGACCTCGCGCTCACCCGGATCGTCCGAGATGATCGCCGCGTTGATGCCGAAGGGATAGGAGGTGAGCGCCACCCGTTTGGTCTTCATTTCGATCAGCTGGTAGGACCGAATACCGCCATTGGGCGCCAGCTTGATCAGGACATAGTGCGGCTCGCCGCGAAAGCGGATGCGGTCACACAGGCCGTCGAGCCTCTCGCCCAGATCGCTGCGATAGCAGGCCGGCGGCGTACGCACGCACTTGCCGGGATGCCAAGCGCAGTGCTTGATCCGCTGGACCATCTGCTGGCTGATTGGAGTTCCGTCGTGCGCCATTGCCGGGGGTGCCGAGAAACCCAGCAGCATGAAAGCCCCGACGATGACGGGCAGCCTCAACCATTCCATTGCCAACTTCATCACTCCTTCCGCCTTGCGCCGGGCGCTCACGTGCAACTCCCCTAGGTATTGAAGACGAGGTAGACGTTGCCGTCCGAGCTCGGAGCGTTTGGAGCGTTCAGTCGGCGCCGCTGGCGTCGGTGCAGGCCGAGGCGCTGGCATAGCTGCCGCCGCCGCCGCCGCCGCCGGCTGCACGGTCGGTGTCACCGTCGCCGCCGCTGCCGCCACCGCCAAAGCCGCCACCACCACCGCCGCCGCCTGACACACACTGTCTTGTCGTCGCCACCGCCACCGCCGCCCTCGCCGCTGGTGAAGGTGAGCGGGGTCGCGCCGGTGTTCAGCCACCCGGTGCGGCCCGGGGGCTGCCACCGGCACCGTCGCCGCCGTTGCCGCCCATGCCGCCGACGCCGTCGCTACCGCCGCCGACACCGATGCCCTGACCGCCACCTTCGCCGCCGTTGCCGCCCTTCACGCCCTGGCCGAAGCGCTGTCCGTCCGTGCCGGCCACGCTGATCGCCACCCCGCCGCCACCACCGGTTCCAGGTGTCTTGGAGCCGCAGCCGCTCGTGACCCGGCCCCCGCCGCCACCGCCGCCGCCGGCGATCAGCAACGCTTCGGTCGGCGCTGTCGACGGGCTCGCCTGCAGATTGCTCTTGGTCACCAGCGTGCCGGCACCGCCTGATCCACCCTTGTTGCCGCCGGTGGACCCTCCACTACCCATGTAGAAGAAGAGGTCGACGATGCCCTGGCCGGTGATCTTGCCGATGCTCGTGACCATCTGCGCGTAGCCGGGCGAACCCTCCGTCGAGTCGCGGCCGTCACCGCCCGTCCCGCCCCAGGCCTGAATCCAGAGTGGCGTGTTCGCCGTCACCTTCGAGCACGCCGGGCAGTCCGGTTCGGCCGTGACCTGGGTGAGAATGTCACTGAGCGCGGCGATCGTCTTGGCGATGTTCTCGCCTGGGACGTGTAGCTGGCAGGTGACCTGTCCGCCGTCGTTGGCGGTGATCTCCTGGCACGGCGGCTGGCTGATGTCGCCGACCAGCACCGCCTGCGCCTGATCGCGGATGCCCCGTTGGCTGCGCTCGAGATCGGTCAGCGGTGCGCAGCCCGGCTCGCGCCGGTCGGCTTGGGCGAACTGCCAGGCGAACCGGCGGTCGCAGCGCGCGCTCCAAGGCCGATTGTCACGCGTCCCGGAGCAGGCAGGAATAGTAGTCGCCGGCCGCGCGCAGCTTGAGTGTCTCGCAGGCGCCGGAACCATTGTTTGCCAGGGCGCTTCCGGCTACCCGTGATGATTCACGGCCATGACGATCGCCGCTCCGGTCCACGAGCGCTGGCTGATGGCCGACTCGGCTCCTGGTCGCATTGGTTCTGCTGCATCTCGTGCACTCCCGCAGGCATCCCCGCACGCGTGGGAGGATGCCCCGAGGGCGAGATTTCAAGCTTGCAGGTGACGCAGATTTGTCTGTAGCGGATCGTGGATTTTCGTGCAGAATATCATGGAGGATGTACGCGGGGCGGAATCGGTCGAAAGCGCGAGTCCGGCTCATCGAGTGCGCGGAGATTTCGCGGGCGAGGAACGCGAACATGCCCGGCGCCATACTGTTCTGCGACTGTCAGATCGCCCCCGGTCGCCGCGAGCTCCACCGGCAAGGCGCGGCGCAGGCCGTCGAGCCGCAGGTGTTCGATCTTCATCCTCGACCTGATCGAGCATCGCGACCGTGTGGTCACCCGCAGCCGAGTTGCTCGAGCGGGTCTGGCATGGCCGAATGGTCAGCGACGCCACGCTCAGCAGCCGGATCAAGAGCGCCCGCCAGCGCCATCGGCGACAATGGTCGCGACCAGAGGCTGATCCGCACCATCCACGGCCACGGTTTTCGCTTCGTCGGCGAAGTGAGGTCGACGGAAGTCGCGAGCGACGCGGAGCTGTCGGACCGCGCCGCCGCGGATCCGACATTTGATGGCGATCGGCCCGGCGCGGGCGAACCGGCGTCGCTGGCCGAAGCGGAACTTGGCGAGACCCTACCTGGCGAGGTCGAGCGCCGGCACCTGACCATCGTCCGCTGTACCGTCGCCGACTCGCTGCTCGCCCTGGGTGCCCTCGACCCGGAGGAGTTCGCCGAGTTCTCGACGCGTGCCGAGGCCATGATGGGCGCGACGTTCGCGGCGCATGGCGGGAATGTCGCGCGCACCTATCCGGCGGGATTGCTGGTCTATTTCGGTTGGCCGCGGGCACTCGAGGATGCGGCCGAAATGGCCGTCAAGGCGGCGCTGGCGGTGGGTCCGGCGCTCGGCGACCTGGGCCGCGGCGGGACGGCCGTGACCGTGCGCTGCGGCGTCGCTACCGGAACGGTGGTCATGGGCGGCAGCGAGGCGGCGGAGCCCGGTCTGGCGCTGGGTCGCGCACCTGTTCTCGCCGCCCGCCTCATGGATTTGGCCGAGCGCGGCACGGTGGTGGTGGCGGAGAGCACGCGCGCGCTCCTGGGCGGGGCGTTCGCGCTCGAGGAGCATGTTCCGGGCAGCCTCGCCGCGATCGATCGGGGTGCGCGTTCCTGGCGGGTGCTAGGGCAAAAGGAGGTGGCGACCCGGTTCCTGGCGGCCGCTCAGCCCCGGCAAGCGCAGCTGGTCGGGCGGGCGGAGGAGGAGGCCCTGTTGCGCCGCCGTTGGGAGCGGGCCAGGGCGGGTGAGGGCCAGGTCGTCCTGATCTCGGGTGATCCAGGGATCGGCAAGTCACGATTGGTCCACGACCTGGCCGCATCCCTTAATCCGAGTGAGCACTGGCGCATCGTCTGCCAATGCCTGTTCCACCGTGAGAACAGTGTCCTCCATCCGGTGATCCGTGAGCTCGAGCGGTCGGCGGGGCTGCAGCGCGACGACGACTCCGCGACGAGGCTGGACAAGATCCGCCACCTGCTGGCGCGGACGGGCAACTGGTCGGGCGAAGCGGTCGACCTCATCGCCGCACTTCTTGGCGAGGAGCCGGACATGGCGGCAGCCGGGGCCGGCGGATCGGCAGGGCGGCAGGAGATGACCCTCGAGGTCCTGTCCGACATGGTCAGCGGTCTCGCGCACCAGCGGCCGACATTGTTCATCGTCGAGGACGCGCATTGGATCGACCCGACCACCGGGGAACTGTTGCGCTTCGTGGTCGACCTGGCGGCCGAGTTGCGGCTGCTGGTGCTGATCACCCATCGTGCCGGGTTCGTACCGCCCTGGGCCGGACGGCCGCATGTGAGCCTCCTCTCGCTCAGCCGCCTGACGCGGATGGAAGCGGCCGAGATCGCGAGGCGCGTGGCCGGCCCGACGCGTCTCTCAGAGATTTTGCAGCTGCAGATCGCGGAGCGCACCGACGGCGTGCCGCTCTATGTCGAAGAGTTGACCCGCGCGGTCCTGACCTCGCCGGCGGTACGCGAAGCGGCCGCGTCGGCTGGGCGCCAGATCGCCGCCATTCCTGCCGTGAAGTTCCCGCGACGCTGCAGGACCTGCTCATGTCGCAGGTCGACCGGTTGGGTGCGGCCGCCGAGACCGCCAAGATCGGAGCGACCATCGGCCGTTCGTTCGATCTCGAGCTCATGTGGAAGGTGGCCGGGCTTCCGGCAAGCACGGTCGGGGCAATGTCGAAGCAAAGGCGGAGGGCGGGTCTGATGTTCTCGACCGGCGCGGTGCCCCAGCAGCGCTTCGTCTTCAAGCATGCTCTGGTGCAGGATGCGGCCTACGCGGGCCTCACCCATGGACAGCGCAGGCTGCTGCACGGCCGCGTTGCCGCGGCGCTCGAGGAAGGGTTCGCGCCGGCTGGCCGGGCGGCACCCGAGACTCTGGCCCATCATTTCGAGAAAGCCGACGATTTCGGCCGGGCCATCATGTATTGGCCTCGGGCCGGCGAGCGCGCCGCCGCTCAATATGCTCATACCGAGGCTACCGCACACTTTCGCCGTGCGCCGAGTGATCGACCACCATCCCGGTGGATCGGGACCGCCGCCGGTCGAGGTCTTGAACTCCTGAGCGACATCGGCGATCCATGCTCGTCCTGCTCGCGGACGGCAGGTCAACGTTCGCGATATCTACCGACGGCTTAAGTCGCTGGCCGACGAAGTATCCGACGATAGGTTGATTCGATGCGCCTTTCAGAATTAGCCAGTATGCCCAGGTTTTCGATTGTTGACGTGTCGCTGGCCATGACCAACCGCCTCGTGGAGGCGGCGAGGCGCCTCGGCGACCGCCGGCGGCAGGCTATCGCCCACTGGCTCCGCGCCCAGGACTATTGGCGCTCCGGCCGATTCGCCGAGGGCCGCGCCGACGCGCGGCAAGGCCGCCAAGCCTACGACGCCGGCCGGAGCCGGGACGATCTCATCGCCGATCCGGCGGTCCTCAACCGCACGGTAGAGGCCTATTGTGGCTGCATGCTGGGCGAAGTCGACGCTGCGTTGCGCGAACTTCGGGCGATGGCGGAGGAATGTCGGGGCGGCAACCCACTCGCGACCGAGCGGGTGCTCACCGTCCTCGGCGTCACTCAGCAACTGCTGGGGAACGTCGATGAGACACGCGCGATCGTTCAGTGGATGGACGCTTTGCCGAAAATCGATCGCCAGCCCCGACATGCTGATCACTGGCCTTGCTGCGCGCATTGGCCTTGACGGTGGCGGCGACGTCGAGGCGGGCCTTCGGCATGCCGCCAGCGCACTCTCCGGAATGAGCGTCAAGTCTCGACTGCCGCGCCGACTTTCGATCCTGGCCGAATGCTACACATCCGCCGGACGACCCGACGTCGCGCAGGATTTGGTTGTTCGCGCCCTGGCCGAGACGGAGGCGCGGGGAGAGCGCTTTTGGGAAGCCGAGCTCTATCGTCAACTCGGTGAAATCCACTCCTCGCGCAGCGCCGCCAGCGACGCTGAAATTGCGTTCGACCGCGCCCTTGGCGTCGCGCGCTCGCAGGGTGCACGGCTGCTCGAGCTTAAGGCCGCCGTCAGCTACTGCCGGCATTTGGCCGGTCGGGGACGGCGCTCATTCGCGACCGCAATCATCGATCAGGCGATGTCGTACTTCGGTCCAGACAGCGACTTCCCCAGCGCTCGCACGGCTCGTGATCTCCGCACCCGGGCTCGGTCGGCCTGACGGAACGAGGTGCGTGAGCCGGACGGGCTCGCGTTCCCTATCCAATCGCCCAATCCATCCGAAGACGGGCCGGGGCACCGCCATGGTGTGGCCGACTGTTGCGCCGCGCAGGTCGGCGGAAGCAGAGGGCGGTCACTTCCAGATCGGCCGGCCCGGATCCCGGCAGGCCGTAGTCGCTCCCACTTTGCCGTCACCTTCTCCACCACCTCCTCGGCCATCTTGAGCTTCTTGCCCCATTCGCGCTTGGTCTCGGGCGGCCACTTGTCCGTGGCGTCGATGCCGAGCTTGCCGCCGAGGCCGGATTCGGGCGAGGCGAAGTCGAGATAGTCGATGGGGGTGTGCTCGACGACCATCAGGTCGCGGCCGGGGTCGACCCGGGTGCTGATCGCCCAGATGACGTCGTCCCATTTGCGGCAGTCGATGTCGTCGTCCACGACGATGACGAACTTGGTGTACATGAACTGGCGCAGGAACGACCAGACGCCCATCATGATCCGGCGGGCATGGCCGGGATAGGCCTTCCGGATCGAGACCACGGCCACCCGGTAGCTGCAGCCCTCGGGCGGCAGCCAGAAGTCCTTGATCTCGGGGAACTGCTGGCGCAGCAAGCGGCACGAACACGTCGTTGAGCGCCTCGCCCAGGACGGAGGGCTCGTCGGGCGGGCGGCCGGTGAAGGTCGAGAGGTAGATCGGGTCCCGGCGCATGGTGATCGCGGAGACCGTGAACACCGGGAACGGCTCGACCGCGTTGTAGTAGCCGGTGTGGTCGCCGTAGGGGCCCTCGTCGCCGAACTCCTCCAGGCTGACATGGCCCTCGAGCACGATCTCGGCCGTGGCCGGGACCTTGATCGGGACGCTCACACAGTCGACCAGCTCGACCCGCCGGCCGCGCAGGAGGCCGGCGAACTGGTACTCGGACATGGTGTCGGGAACGGGCGTGACGGCGGCCAGGGTCACGCCGGGGTCGGCGCCCAGGACGGCAGCGCAGGGCAGGGGGTCCTTGCGGCTCTGGCCCCAGCGGCGGTGATGCTGGGCACCGCCGCGATGCTTGAGCCAGCGCATCAGCGTGCGGTCCTTGCCCAGGACCTGCATGCGGTAGATGCCGAGGTTGAACTTGTCCTCGCGCGCGTCGGACGGCCCCTTGGTGACCACGAGCGGCCAGGTGATCAGCGGTGCCGGCTCGCCTGGCCAGCAGGTCTGGATCGGCAACTGGCCCAGATCGATGTCGGCACCCTTGAGCACGATCTCCTGGCAGGGCGCCCGGCTCACGAACTTGGGCTTCATCGACAGCGCCACCTTGACCAGCGGCAAGAGCTCCAGCGCCTGGCCGAAGCTCTCGGGCGGCACCGGCTGCTTGAAGAAGGCCAGGGTCTCGCCGAGCTCCTGGAGCTGGTGCGGCTCGCGGTCCATGCCCCAGGCCACCCGCTCGACCGTGCCGAACAGATTGGTGAGCACCGGCATCGCGAAGCCTTCGACGTTCTCGAACAGGACCGCCGGACCCCGGTCGGCGAGCAGCCGGGTGTGGATCTCGGTGATCTCGAGCACCGGCGAGACCGGCTCCTTGACCCGGACCAGCGCGCCGCGGGTCTCGAGATGGACCATGAACTCGCGCAGGGAGTCGAAGGGCAAGGCTGGACACTCCGGGCCGGAATCGCGTCTCATGCGCGTCGCCGCGCCACCGAGATAGCGGCACCCGATGGGGTGTCCAGTCCCGGCAGGCGACGCGGCCGAACGATCAGGGTGGCACCGGCGTGGCAGGGAGGCCCGAACGCTACTGGCTCTATCTGGCGGCCGCCACCGTGGTCGCCGCTGGCTTCGTCGCGGCGTACCAATTCGTCGAGCCGGCGCCGCCGCGCCATCTCGTGCTGGCCGTAGGCCCCGAGGACGGGGCCTATTGGCGGTTCGCTCAGCGCTACCGCAACGCGTTGGCGCGATCCGGGATCGCCCTCGAACTCAGGACGACCGCTGGATCGGTCGAGAATCTGGAGCTGCTGCGCGCCATGGAGGCGCAGGTCGACGTCGCGCTGGTCCAGGGCGGGCTGCTCACCGCGGCCGATTCGGACGGCCTGGTCGGGCTGGGCGCCCTGTTCCTGGAGCCGATCTGGATCTTCACCAGCCTGGCGCCGCCGCCGGACCGGTTGGATCAGCTGGGCGGGCACAGCATCGGAGTCGGGGCCGAGCGCAGCGGCACGCGCGCCCTGACCACGCAGCTGCTGGCGGCGAGCGGCGTCACCGCGGCCGATGCCCGGTTCGAGAGTGTCGGCGGCCAGGCGGCTGCGGCGGCACTGATGCAGGGCGACCTCGACGTGTCGTTCCAGGTAGCCGCCGCGTCGTCGCCGGTGATCGCTCGGCTGGCCGAAACCGCCGGATTGAATCTGGTCAGCCTGCAGCGCACCGACGCCTTCGCGCAAGTCTATCCCTTCCTCGAGCATGTCGTGCTGCACGAGGGTGCCCTCGACCTGGCCCGCGGGGTGCCGAAGCGGGACACCGAGCTGCTCGCGGCCAAGGCGAGCATGGTTGCCCATGCCGGCCTGCACGCGGCACTGGTCGATGTGATGATGGTGGCCTTGCGCGAGGTCCATGCCGAGGGCGACATCTTCAGCCCGCCAGGCCTTTTCCCCTCGCCGCATGGGCTCGAGGTGCCGCTGGCGCCCGAGGCCGCCCGGTTCTACGAGCGCGGGCCGCCCTTCCTCCTGCGCTATCTGCCGTTCTGGGCGGCGACGCTGGTGGACCGCGCGGCGATCCTCCTGCTGCCGCTCCTGACGCTGCTCGTGCCGATGGTGCGCATCGTGCCTTTGGTGCTCGACTGGCGGCTGAAGTCGCGCGTCTGGCGCTGGTACGCCGAGCTCGCCGCAGTCGAGCGGGCCGCTGCAGGCGGCGAGCTGCAGACCGCGCACGCCGAACTCGAGCGGGTGGAGCGCGAGGTCGGCCAGCTGCGCCTGCCCACCTCGCACGCGCACCTCGCCTACCAGCTCCGCCAGCATCTGGAGCTGGTCCGCCAGCGGCTGCGCGCGGCCGAGGCTAGGCCGTCCTCGCCCCGCTCCGCCTGAAGGCCAGCGCCGCCGCCACCAGCTCGGCGTTCGAGGCCGCGGTGCGGCCGTCGGGAAGGACGGCTCCGTCCTCGAGGCCGATCCGGGTCGCGAAGCCGTGGCCGAAGGCATGCTCGACCAACGCCCAGACGGTGGCGTCGAAGCCGTGGAGCAGGATCGGCTTGCGCACCTCCGCCCGGGCCAGCACGTCCAGAGTCGCGGCGGTCACGGCCAGGGCCCGGTCGACGTCCTGTTCGCTGATCTCGATCAGCATGCGCAGGCTCAGACGTGCCAGATCGAGCCGGACGAGGCGCTCGGCGTCTTCGGCCGAGGCCAGACCCGCCTCGATCCCGACGCAGCACCGGTGCAGCCGCTCGATCACCGCCGGCGCACCCGGCTCCGCGAGGTTCACCGAGGCATAGTCGGGAAGCTCCCGCCAACCGGCGATGCAGGCCAGCCGCCGGTCATCGTCGCGCTCGATCCATGCTCCGGTGCTGACGCCGACCAGCGTCCCGGGCACGCTGGCGCGGACGGCCACGATGGTCGCGTCGACGTCGGCCGGGGCCAGACTCTCGTCCGTGTCCGGGCCGCGGACATGCAGATGGATCTCCGCGGCCCCGGCGCGAACCGCGGCGGCGGCATCGGCTGCCAGCGCGTCGGCGGTGACCGGCAGGTGCGGATGGTACCCCTGGCGCCGCGCGCCGTTCAGGCAGGCCTGGACGATCATCGACGGCTCACGCCGCTTCCTTCCACTTGATCGAGCAACCCATGGACGGGATCTGCCGCTCGGGGCCGCGGCCGGTCTCCGCCACCTGCCGCATCGCCTCGAAGAGCTCGCGGCGGACGCCGGAACCCTCGCCCTCGCGCTTCGCCTCGTCGAGCCGGCCGCGATACTGCAGCTCGAGCTTGTCGTTGTAGCCGAAGAAGTCGGGCGTGCAGACGGCGTCGTAGGCGCGGGCGACGGCCTGGCTCTCATCGTAGAGGTAGGGGAACGGGAACGCCTTTTCTTCGGCCCAGCGCTTCATGTGGGCGAAGCTGTCGGCCGGGTAGTGCTCCGCGTCGTTGCTCGAGATGGCCACGGTGTTGACGCCGATCGCCTGCAGCTCGCGGGCGTCGCGGATCAGCCGGTCGATCACCGCCTTCACGTAGGGGCAGTGGTTGCACATGAACACGATCACCGTGCCCTTGGGCCCCTTGAGGTCGGCGAGCCCATAGGTCCGGCCGTCGGTGGCCGGAAGCACGAACTCGTGCGCCTTCTCGCCGAAGTTGCAGATCGGTGGTGTCGCCGCCATCGTGAATTTCCCTCGAGCCAGGTTGCGGACCAACCGCTTCAGCTTGCCAAGCACGGGATGCCTCCTGTACGCGCAGGCCGAGCCAACTCGCGGGCGAATGTGGCGCGGCGGCCGGGAGAAGCAAGCGTGAGCACGGTGCCCCTGAGCCCGACACGGACCGCGACGACGCGCCAGATGCTGGCCTGGGCGTTCTTCGATTGGGCAAGCTCGCCCTTCTTCGCGGTCGTCATCACCTTCGTCTTCGCCACCTACGTCACCACCGTCGTCGCCCCCAACGAGATCGCGGGCACGGCCGAGTGGAGCCGGATGACGGTGATCGCGGCGCTGCTGATCGCCGTCACCAGCCCGGTGCTGGGTGCGATCGCCGACGCGGGCGGGAGGCGCAAGCCGTGGCTCGCGGTGTTCGTGCTCGGCAGTGCGACGGCCACGGCCGCACTCTGGTTCGTGGCACCCGAGCACGACTATCTGCTCTTGGCCCTGACCCTGGTCCTGGTCGCCAACGTCTGCAACGAGATCGCCCAGGCATTCTACAACGCCATGCTGCCCGACCTCGCCGAGCACGATCAGCTCGGCCGCTGGTCGGGTTGGGGCTGGGGGCTGGGCTACGTCGCCGGGATCGTCGCCTTGACCCTGATCCTGCTGGTGTTCGTGCTGCCCAAGCCACCGTTGTTCGGACTCGACGCCGACCGGGCCGAACAGGTGCGGATCACCGGTCCGCTGCTGGCGGTGTGGTTCGTCCTGTTCTCGCTGCCGCTGTTCCTGGTGACGCCCGATCGGCCGTCCCACGCCCGCCCCTTCGCCGAGAGCGTCCGCCATGGGCTGACCATGCTCGTGGCCACGCTCAAGGACGTGCGGCGCAACGCCAACATCGCGCGCTACCTGCTGGCGCGGCTGATCTACAATGACGGGCTGAACACGCTGTTCGCGTTCGGCGGGATCTATGCCGCCGGCACGTTCGGCATGACGCTCGACGAGGTGCTGATGTTCGGCATCGCGCTGAACGTCACCGCCGGCATCGGCGCGTTCGGGTTCGCGTTCCTGGACGACCGCATCGGCTCCAAGCGCACGATCCTGATCGCCATCTGCGGCCTGTTCGTCGCCGGTACCGTGGCGCTGCTGGCCGAGGAGAAGGCGACCTTCTGGGCCGTGGCGCTGGTGATCGGCATCTTCGTCGGCCCGGCGCAGTCGGCCAGCCGCACGCTGATGGCGCGCCTGGCGCCCTGCCGACCAGCGCACCGAGATGTTCGGCATCTACGCGCTCACCGGCAAGGTCACCGCGTTCATCGGCCCGTTCCTGTTCGGCACCGCGACCGCCTGGTTCCAGACCCAGCGCGCCGGGATGGCGACGATCCTGGTGATGTTCGTGGTCGGCGGGCTCCTGCTGCTGCGGGTGCAGGAGCCGGCTCGCTCCTAGAGCGCCGCCTTCATGGTCGAGATCAGCGACGGCGTGATGTAGCCGGTGCGCGGCAGGCCCTGCGAACCCTCGAACTGCATCACCGCCGAGCGGGTGCCGCCGCCATAGATGCCGTCGATCGGGCCGCGATAGTAGCCGAGTGCGGTGAGCAGCCGTTGGGCCGTCGTGACGTCGGCCTGGGTGTTGACCGCGGCCGCGGTGGCGCCGCCGCGCTCGCGCTTCCATTGCTCGTAGAGGTTCTGCTCCTGGATCTCGCGCTGGACCTGGGCCTGCTGCAGCTGGCTCTGGCGCTGGTAGTCGAGCTGGCGCTGCTGCTCGGCGTTGGCAGCCGTCGCCTGTTCCTGCTGGCCGCGGATCTGGTTCGGGCGATCCACCAGGACGTTGCCGGCGACGCCGCCGAGCAATGCGCCGCCCAGGATCGCCAGCGTGTTGTCGTGCTTGCCGGCGATGGCCCGCCCGGCCAGCGCACCTGCGGCGGCACCGCCGCCGGTGCCGAGCCCGACCCCGCCCAGCGAGGTGGTGCCGGTATCGTAGTTCTGGCCCTGCGCACAGGCGCCGAGCAGGAGAGCTGCCGCGAACGCGGCGGCAGGGCGGGGGCGGCGGATCCTCGTGGCCATCGTCTTGCTCACTGCTTGCCCTCGAACGCGACCACCTCCTCGTAGGAGACCCGGTGGTCGCCATTGCCGTCGGCGGCGGTGAAGTCGCGCATCTTCGCCGACATCACCTCGATGAAGGAGAGTTTGCCGTCGCCATCGCTGTCGACGGCCGCGAACCTCGCTGGATCGGGTGAGGCCAGTTCGTTCATGAGCAGATAGCCGTCGCGGTCGGTGTCCAGGTCGGCGAAGCGCTTGGCCTGATCGGCGCCCAGCTCGGCCTCGTCCACCTTGCCGTCGCCGTCGGTGTCGGCTGCCAGGAAGGACAGCTCGCTGGTGCGTGCGGCGTCTGCCGTCTGCGCCTGGGCCCCTCCGGCCGCCAGCAGACCCAGCAGGAGCCACAACGGCAATCCACGTCCGTGCAGCTTGGCCATCAGCTCGAACTCCCCGGCGCTGTTCACGGCCGCCGCGATACGCCAAGCTCGCGGCCGGAACAAGCTGCGTGCGGTCACGACCGCGTCGCAGATTCACGCCACGATATGGGGGTCGCCAAGGAGGACGTCATGTCGCGCCATTCGTTCCGCAGCCTCTCGCGTCGTACCCTGTTGCGCCGCTCTGCGCTCTCTGCGGCCGGGATCGCCGCTCCGGCCATCGTGCGGGCCCAATCGTCGCGTGTCGCCGCACCCTACGGGCTGCAAGTCGGCGACGTGGCCGGCGATCGCGCCATGGTCTGGGCGGCGGCCGACCGGGCGGCACGGCTGCGGGTGCGTTGGTCGACGACCGAGAGCATGACCGAGATCGAAGGTGCGGCCTCCGTCGACGCCCTCGAGGACCGCGACTTCGCCGCCAAGCTGGACTTGACCGGCCTGCCGCCGGGGCAGCGCGTGTTCTACGAGGTCGATTTTCTCGACCTCTCGGACCTCAAGGGCACCAGCGAGCCCGTCCGCGGCAGCTTCGTCACGCCGCCGGCGGACAAGCGCGACGTCCGCTTCGTCTGGTCGGGTGACACGGTCGGTCAGGGCTGGGGCATCAACCCGGACTTGGGCGGCATGCGCATCTACGAGGCCATGCGCCAGGTCGAACCCGACTTCTTCATCCATTCGGGCGACACGATCTACGCCGACGGCCCGGTCTACCCTGAGGCGCGCAAGCAGGACGGCAGCACCTGGACCGGGCCCGACGGCAAGCCTTGGCGCAACCTCACCATCCCCGAGAAGGAGAAGGTGGCCGAGAGCTTGCACGAGTTCCGGATGAACTACGCCTACAACCTGCTGGACGAGAACCTGCGCCGGTTCAATGCGGCGGTGCCGATGTATGCCCAGTGGGACGACCACGAGGTCACCAACAACTGGTACTGGGAGCTCAGGAAGGACCAGGACCAGCGCTACCGGGAGGGCAGCGTGGCGCTGCTCGCCGCCCGGGCGCTGCGGGCGTTCCACGACTTCATGCCGACACGGCTGCACCCGCTCGAGCAGGATCGGCTCTACACCAGCTTCGGCTACGGCCCGTCGCTCGAAGTGTTCCGCATCGACCTGCGCTCCTACCGCGGCCCCAACAGCGAGGGCATGCAGACCGAGCTGTCGCCGGAGGCGCGCATCATCGGCGAGCGGCAATTGCCCTGGCTGATGCAGGCATTGAAGAGCTCCCGTGCCACCTGGAAGGTGATCGCCTGCGACATGCCGATCGGGCTGATCGTCTGGGACAATTTCGCGAAGAAGCAGGGTGTGGAGGCGGTGGCTCAGGGCGACATGGGTCCGCCCCGGGGTCGCGAGCTGGAATTCGCCGAGCTGTTCCGGTTCATCCGCGACCAGGACGTGAAGAACGTCGTCTGGCTCACCGCCGACGTGCACTACACCGCGGCCCACCGCTACGACCCGAACCGTGCCCGGTTCCAGGAGTTCGCGCCGTTCTGGGAGTTCGTCTCGGGGCCGCTCAATGCCGGCACCTTCGGACCCAACGATCTCGACGCGACCTTCGGCCCCGAAGCGGTGTTCGTGAAGGCGCCGGAGCCCGGTCAGGCCAACCTGCCACCGTCGGCCGGCATGCAGTTCTTCGGGCAGGTCGACATCGACGGCGACAGCGGGGTGATGACCGTGCGGCTCAAGGACATGGCCGGCGGCACCCTGTTCACGCAGGAACTCGCGCCCGAGGCGTGACCTGGGCGTGGCTGGTCACGCGGAAAGGGTGGAACGCCGCAGCCACATCGAGGGCGACATTCAGCTAACAGTTTGAGCTCCGGCGTGTATCTTCCCTTGCGAACTATCGGGGAGGAAAGCGATGCAACAGGTCGAGCCAGTCTACGGCACGGTGACCCTGCTGTTGATCGCGGCCGGTGCTGTGGCCGCCCTCTTGGTCCTGATCCTGCGCTTCAGGCTGCACGCCTTCGTCGCCCTGGTGCTGGTCAGCCTGATCACGGCTCTCGTGGCCCAGATCCCGTTCGCGAACGTCGTGCCGACGCTGCTCCAGGGTTTCGGCGGCACGCTGGCTTCGGTGGCCCTCCTGGTCGGGTTCGGGGCCATGATCGGGCGCATCCTCGAGGTCACCGGCGGCGCCCAGGTCCTGGCCGACCGGCTGATCGACCGCTTCGGCGCGCAGCGTGCGCCGCTCGCGCTCGGCGTCGCTTCGCTCCTGTTCGGCTTTCCGATCTTCTTCGACGCCGGCTTGGTCGTGATGCTGCCGATCATCTTCAGCGTGGCACGGCGGTTCGGCGGCTCGGTGCTGCTCTACGCCCTGCCGGCGGCAGGCGCTTTCGCGGTGATGCATGCCTTCGTGCCGCCGCATCCCGGCCCGGTGGCCGCCGGCAACCTGCTCGGCGCCGACATCGGCCTCCTGGTCCTGGTCGGGCTCGCGGTGGCGCTGCCGACCTGGTTTCTCGGCAGCTACCTGTTCGGGCTCTGGGCGGGCCGCAGGTTCGTGCTGCCGGTCCCGAACATCCTGGGCGACGTCGAGGACCTCAAGCACGGCCGGACGCCGCCCGCGTTCCAGACCGTGCTGCTCGTGCTGCTGCTGCCGCTGGTGCTGATCTTCCTGAACACCGGCCTCGCCGCACTGGCGACGGCGGGCGTGGTGGACGGCAAGGCACTCTGGGTCGAGCTGCTCGGCATGATCGGCCAGACCCCGGTAGCCCTGCTGATCACCGTTCTGTTCGCGATGTGGAAGCTGGGAGCACCCAACCATTCCAGCGCCGAGCTCGAGAAGATCATGAACGACGCGCTGGCGCCGGTCTGCGCCATCATCCTGGTCACCGGCGCCGGCGGCATGTTCGGCGGCGTGCTGCGGGCCAGCGGGATCGGCCAGGCGCTGGCCGGCAGCCTGGACAGCCTCGGCATGCCGCTGATCGTCGCGGCCTTCCTGGTCGCCACGGCGTTGCGCGTCGCCCAGGGGTCGGCCACCGTCGCGCTCACCACCACGGCCGGGCTGCTGGCGCCCACAGTGGCGGCGACACCCGGGCTCACGGCGTTCGACCACTGCTTCCTCGTGGTCGCCATCGCCTGCGGCTCGACCGTGCTCAGCCACGTCAACGATTCCGGATTCTGGCTGGTCGGGCGCTTCCTCGACATGGACGAGAAGACCACGTTCAAGACCTGGACCGTGATGGAGACCCTGCTCGGCACCATCGGCTTCCTCCTGGCCCTGGTCGGGTGGTGGCTGCTGTGACCGGGGCCGGCTCGCAGCACATCGTGGTGATGGGCGTCTCCGGCTGCGGCAAGACCACGGTGGCCGAAGGGATCGCCGCCACGCTCGGCTGGCCCTTCGACGAGGGCGACCAATTTCATCCGCAGGCCAACATCGCCAAGATGGCGGCGCATACGCCGCTGACCGACGCCGATCGCTGGCCGTGGCTGCGGGTCCTGGCCGACCGGATCGCGGCGCACGACGCTGCCGGGCACTCGTCGATCCTGTCCTGCTCCTCGCTTCGGCGCGCCTATCGCGACGTCCTGCGCTCCGGCGCGCCGCGGGTGCGCTTCTTGCACCTGCACGGCGAACGCGCCGTGCTGGCCGAACGGCTGGGTGCACGCACCGACCATTTCTTCCCCGCCGACCTGCTTGAATCGCAGTTCGCCGCCCTCGAGCCGCTGGAACCGGACGAGGACGGGGTCATCGTGGACGTGGCGCTCGATCCGCAGGCCCAGATCCGCGAGGGCCTGCGAGGGCTGGGCCTCGGATGAAGGCTTGCCGAGAATCCTTTTGGAGCGATCTCGGCGCGCCGACCGGCCAGGCAACCAGCCGGAGATGAAGGTCACCCTGCTGAGGCACGCCTCCTAAGACGAGGACACGTGCCGTAGCGGGCTGCGGCAGGCCATCGTCGGCGTGGCGGCGACAGGACAAAACCGGTAGCCGCCTCAGTTCAGGAGGTCGGGCCAGGGGACGATGGTCGACTTGACGGTGCGCATCGCCATCGCGTCCGCGACCGCGCGCGCGATCCCGTCCTCGTCGAACGGATAGAGCGTCTGCATGTCGAACCAGGGATACTTGTCCCGGGCGCGGTAGAGCAGGTCCACACCGAGCGGCAGGTCGTTGGCGGTGAAGGCCCAGGAGCCCAGGACGTTGAGGTCCTTGGCACAGATCCGGTGCCAGCTGGTCTCGATCGTTCCCGGCGTCGGTGAACTGGCCCATCTCGACATAGGTCCCGCCGTCGCGCAGGAACTCGATGCCCTCCGGCCCGGCGCTGGGATGGCCGGAGCAGTCCATCACCAGGTCGGCGCCGAAGCCGGCCACGATCTCGCGCACACGGTCGATGCGCTCCTGCGGTGTCTTCAGCTCCTCAATGTTCACCGTGGCCTCGGCGCCGAAACGGCGTGCCAGCTCCAGCCGCGGCGATTCGGGCGCGCCGACGCAGATCACCCGGCCGGCCCCCATCTCCTGCGCGGCGGCGACGGCGAGGATGCCGATCGGCCCCGAGCCCTGGATCACCACCGTGTCGCCCCAGCGGAACCCGCCGGCACGCGTCGCCCGGTTGAAGGCGCGGATGCAGGACGTCATCGGCTCGGCAAGCGCGCCCAGCCGCAGCGGCATGTCGTCGGGCAGCTTGTAGATCTTGGTGCCGGGCAGCATCTCGAGGTCGACATAGACATGCTCGGCCCAGCCGCCCCAGAGATGCGGCGCGCGCTCGAAGCCGAGATAGCGGCCGTAATAGACCGGCGTCAGGCACTTGTTCGCACTCTCGGGATAGTGGACGCAGTAGTAGCAGCTGCCGCAGGGCATCAGCGGCGGGATCATCACGCGCGAGCCGACGTCGAGCGGCTTGCCCATGAAGTCCTCGGTCAGCTCAGGGCCCTTCTCGACGATCACGCCGCCGATCTCGTGGCCGAGCGTGAACGGCCAGGGCAGGGGCTTGGGCCAATGGCCCTTGAGGATGTGCAGGTCGGTCCCGCACACGCCGCAGGCACCCACCTGGATCAGTGCGGCCTTGCGGGGGATGTTTGGCCGCGTCACCTCGTGGATCACCGGTGGCGCGCCCGGGCCGGCAAAGGTCGCAACGCGGATGCCGGTCATCGCCGTCCTCCCTCTGGTCCTCAGCCTACGACGTTCAGCACCTCGTAACAGGCGCCCATGGTGTGGTAGTCGGTCTTGCCGGCCGGGCTCTTCTCGTCGCTGTATTTCTCGTTGCGGTGATCGAGGATGCGGAACCAGGCACCATGCTCGTGGTCGACCATGTGGCGCCAGCTATAGTCCCAGATATGGTCGTACCAGCCCCAGTAGCGCTCCTCGCCCGTGGCCGTGGCCAGCAGCGCCGCGGCGGCGAAGCTCTCGGCCTGGACCCAGAAATACTTGTCGCCGTCGCAGACCGAGTGGTCGGGGGCGAAGCCGTAGCTGATGCCGCCGAGCTCCGCGTCCCAGGCCCGCTGCATGGCGGTATCGAACAGGTGGCGGGCGGTCGGCAGCAGCCATGCGGCGGGTCGGTGCCGCGCCAGGATCATGAGCAGCTTGGACCATTCGGTCTGGTGGCCGGGCTGGTAGCCCCAGGGCCGGAACAGGTGCTTGGGATCGTCCCGGTTGTAGTCCCAGTCGACGTTCCAGTTGCTGTCGTAGTGCTCCCAGACCAGTCCTTCGGCCTTGCCGGCAAGCTCGATGGTGACCCGGTGCGCCAGCCGCTCGGCGCGGTCGAGATAGCGGTCCTCGCCCGTGGCCTCGTAGGCAGCGAGCATGGCCTCGCAGCTGTGCATGTTGGCGTTCTGGCCGCGATAGGGCGAGACGGTGGCCCAGTCGGCGCTGATCTCGTCCATATAGAGCCCGTCGGCCTCGGACCAGAAATGCCGCTCCATCAGGTCCCAGGTCTCGTCGAGATGGCCGCGGGCGCCGGCAATTCCCGCCTCGATCGCCTTGGCGTAGGCCAGCATGACGAAGGCCAGGCCGTAGCAATGGTTGGTGCCGTCGAGCACCAGGTTGCCGGGGCCGAGCAGCCAAGCATAGCCGCCGGTCGCCGGATTGCGATGGGCGTCGCGCAGGAAGGCCAGGCCGTGGCGCACGGCCTCTTCGTAGGCCGGATCGCCGAAGCGCCGGAAGGCCATGGCATAGTTGAAGACGAAGCGCGTGCTGCTGACGAGGTGGCGCGTGTCGCGGTCGTAGACGGCGCCGTCGTCCTTGAAGAAGTGGAAGAACCCGCCGCGCTGCCGGTCGATGCAGCGGGGGTGGTAGAACGCCATGGTCCGGCGGATGTGGGCGTCGAGGAAGGCGGGGTCGCGGAACTCGGGCAGGTCGGACGACATCCAGGCTCTCCCTCCTAGCCGCCGGTCACCGGGGCGAGGGTAAGGTCGACCCGCAGTGGCCGGCCCTTGGTCAGCACGAGCGGCGGCGCCATCGTCGCCATCGCCGGATTGCCCCGGTCGATGATCACGGCCTTGAGCCGATAGTCGTGGCTCTCGTCGACCTGCTCCAGCGGCACGGCCAGCGAGAAGCTCTCGGGCGAGGCGATCATGCCCTCGATCGTCGTGGCCGCGTACAGCTCGCTGCCGGGAACCGGGTTGTTTACCTTCTGCAGCTCGACCTCCAGCGGGGCCTCCGGGCCCGAGGCGTCGACGAGATAGACGATCAGGCTGGCGTCGGGGCCGTAGACGATCTTCTCCGGCCAGGTGACGGTCCCGCCGAGGTCGGCATTGCGGTAGGGCGACGGCCCGGCGCAGGCGGCGGTGAGCAGGAAGGCCAGGGCGGCGAGCGGTCGGCGCATGTCGTCCTCAATGGCGGAAGTGGCGGATGCCGGTGAACACCATGGCGATGCCGGCGCGGTCGGCAGCGTCGATCACCTCCCCGTCGCGCAGGCTGCCGCCCGGCTGGATGACGGCGGTGGCACCCGCGGCGATGGCAGCCTCCACGCCGTCGGCGAACGGGAAGAACGCGTCCGAGGCGACCACGCAGGGGCGGCTGCCGGCGTGCGCGGCCGCCCGGCGGATGGCGAGGTGGACGGCGTCCACCCGGCTGGTCTGGCCCATGCCGATGCCCACCGTCGCACGTTCGCGCGCGAGCACGATGGCGTTGGACTTGACGTGCTTGACCACGCTCCAGGCAAAGCGCAGGTCGGCCAGCTCTCCCGGCGAGGGCGCGCGGCGGGTCACGACGCTCAGCTCGGTCTCCAGCAGCTGGGCGGTGTCGCGGTCCTGGGCCAGGAACCCGCCCGTCAGCCACTTGATGTCGTGGCCGGCCTGGACCGGATCGGGCAGGGCGTCCAGCGTCAGCAGGCGCAGATTGGGTTTGGCGGCGAAAATGGCCCGGGCGTCGGCATCCGCGTCGGGAGCGACCACCACCTCGGTGAAGATCGACGTGATCTCGCGCGCCGCCGCGCCGTCGAGGGGCCGGTTGCAGGCGACGACGCCGCCGAAGGCGCTGAGCGGATCGCAGGCCAGGGCATCGCGGTAGGCCTGCGCGATCCCCGCGCCGACTGCGACGCCGCACGGGTTGGCGTGCTTGACGATCGCGACGGCCGGCTCGGCGAACTCGGCCACCAGCGCCAGGGCGGCGTCGGTGTCGTTGAGATTGTTGAAGGATAGCTCCTTGCCCTGAAGCTGCCGGGCGCGGGCGATGCCCGAAGGCTCCACGCCCGTGGCGTAGAAGGCCGCGCGCTGGTGCGGGTTCTCGCCGTAGCGCAGCAGGCTCTTGCGCGTGCCGGCGAGGAGGACCCGCTCGGGGAATTCCTCGCCGATCTCGCGGGCGAACCACCCGGCGATGGTGCCGTCATAGGCGGCGGTGCGTGCGAAGGCCTTGGCCGCGAGGCGTCGGCGCAGCGAGCTCTCCGTGCCGCCATGCGCCTCGACTGCCGCCAGCAGCAGCTCGTAGTCGGCATGATCGACCACGACGGCGACGCCGTCATGGTTCTTGGCCGCCGCCCGGATCATCGCCGGGCCGCCGACGTCGATCTGTTCGATGCAGGCGGCGAAGTCGGCGCCGGAGGCGATGGCCGTCTCGAACGGATAGAGGTTGCCGACCAGCAGGTCGATCGGCACGAGCCCGTGCTGCTCCAGCGTTGCGAGATGCCCGGGGTTGTCGCGACGGGCGAGAAGGCCGCCATGGACGCCGGGATGCAGGGTCTTGACCCTGCCGTCCAGGATCTCCGGGGCACCGGTGAGGTCGGAGACCTCGACCACGGCCACGCCGGCCGCGCGCAGGGCGGCGGCGGAGCCGCCGGTGGAGACCAGCTCGACGCCCTTGGCCGCGAGGCGGCGGCCGAGCTCGACCAGGCCGGTCTTGTCGTGGACGGAGAGGAGGGCGCGGCGGATCGGGCGGAAGGGCATGCTCCTGGCCTTGCGCTCACCCGTCGCGACGGCGCAGGCGCGCGATGTAGAAGCCGTCGATCCCGCCGGAAGCGCCGAGATCGCAGGGCAGGGTGCGGACGTCGCCGCTCGCGGTCAGCTGGACCGGCAGGCCCTTGAGCTCGCCCTTGCCGATGGGATCGCGCACCACCCTCGGATCGGCTGCCAGCAGGGCCTCGATCCGCTCCGGACCCTCCTCGGGCTGCAGCGAGCAGACGGCATAGACCAGGGTCCCGCCGGGCTCGAGCATGGCCACGGCCGCCTCGAGCAGGCGGGCCTGGGAGTTGGCGAGGCGCGTCACGTCCGCGGGCGACTTCGCCCAGGGTACATCCGGGTGGCGGCGGATGGTTCCGGTGGCGGTGCAGGGCGCGTCGAGCAGGATAGCGGGGAACGGAACCGGCGGCCGCCATTCCAGCGCGTCGGCGACGACGATCTCCGCGTCCATGGTAAGCCGGCCGAGATTGCGCACCAGGAATTCGGCGCGCCGCGGCGAGCGCTCCAGCGCGGTCACCTTGGCGCCCATGGCGACGAGTTGGGCGGTCTTGCCGCCGGGCGCGGCACCGATGTCGAGCACGCGGCGGTCCTTGACCTTGCCCAGCAGCATGGCGGGCAGGGCCGCCGCGGCGTCCTGGACCCACCAGACGCCCTCATCGTAGCCCGGCAGCGCGTCGACCAGCCCGCCGCTGCGCCGGCGCAGCGTACCGCTGGGCAGGATCTCGGCGCCGAGTTCGGTGGCCCATCGCTCCGGGTCGCGCGCGACCGACAGGTCCAGCGGCGGCTCGACCTGGTGGGCCTCGGCGATGGCGCGGGCGCGCTCCTCGCCATAGGCCGCGGCCCAGGCGTCCCAGAGCCATTTCGGCGTGTTGAGATGCGGTGCGTCCTGGCCCGCGAGCAGCGCGCGCCCCTCGGCCGCGAGCTTGCGCAGCACCGCGTTGAGCATCGGCATCTCGCGCCGGAAGCCGCCGGCGGCGAGGCGCACGGTCTCCGCCACCGCCGCGTGCGGCGGGGTGGAGAGGAACAATAGCTGGGCGGCACCCAGTCGGAGCAGGTTGGTGACCGTGAGCTCCTTCGGCCGGTAGCGCAGGAGCGGCAGTGCGGTGTGGTCGATCTGGCCCAGCCGGCGCAGGACCGTGGTGACCAGGATCCGCGCGAACGCCCGGTCGCGGACCGCCAGCTTGGCAAGCTGCGGGTGCCCTTGGAACGTCTCGTCGAACGGTCGGTGGTCCGGGCCGAGGACGCGGTCCAGGACGTCGAGCGCCACATGCCGGGCATTGGGGCCGATCGGTCGGCCGGGCCGCGTCGCGGCCGGCGTCGCCGGCTTGTCGGTTCCGGGCCGGCGCCGGACCAGGCCGCCGCGCTCCATCCGGACGATGCGCCGGTCGGTCATGCGGCTCTGGCCTCCCGCTGCAGCGCCCCGTCGATCAGCTCGCGGGTCTCCGCCGTCCCGTAGATGGCGACGAAGGTGCCGAAGCGCGGCCCCTCGCTCTGCCCGAGCAGGACCTCGTACAGCCCCTTGAACCAGTCGCGCAGGTTCGCGAAGGCGTGGCGCTTGCCGATCTCGTAGAGCTCGAACTGGATCGCCTCGGCGTCTGCCGCCGCGTTGGCCTCCAGCCAGCACTGCAATTCCTCCAGTGCCACCCGCTCCTGATCCGTGGGCACCCGGTAGCTGCGATGGGGGGCGACGAAGTCGCGGTAGTAGGCGATCGCGTGGCCGACCAGTGCGGCGAGGCGCGGCGAAGTTCGGGGAGTTGTACCGGGCGCGTAGCGGGCGATGAAACCCCACAGGACGGCGGCGTCCGCCGCGTTGGCGACGCTCGCGAGGTTGAGCAGCATGGCGAAGCTCAAGCCCGCGGGCAGTGAGTCCTCGACCGGCGGGCGGCCGTCGTGGATGTGCCACAAGGGGTTGCCCGCCTGCTCGGGCGGGGACTGGCCGGGGAAGGCGGCGAGGAAGCCCTCATAGTCGTCGATATTGCGCGGGATCACGTCGAGGTGCAGCCGCTTGGCCTTCCTGGGCTCGCGGTAGAGGAAGACCTGCAGGCTCTCGCGCGTGCCGTAGGTCAGCCACTCCTCGATGGTCAGCCCGTTGCCCTTGGACTTGCTGATCTTCTGGCCATTCTCGTCCAGGAACAGTTCGTAGGTCAGGTTCTCGGGCGGCACGCCGTCGAGCAGGCGGCAGATCCGGGTCGACAGCTTGACCGAATCGATCAGGTCCTTGCCCGACATCTCGTAGTCGACGTCCAGCGCCGCCCAGCGCAGGGCCCAGTCGGCCTTCCACTGCATCTTGCAGTGGCCGTCCGTGACCGGCACCTCGGTCTGCCTGCCGTCCTCGTCGCGGAACACGACCGTCCCCTGCGCCGGCCGGCACTCCTCGATCGGCACCTGCAGCACGCGGCCGGTCGTGGGCGAGATCGGTAGGATCGGCGAGTAGGTGGCGCGCCGCTCCGGCCCCAGCGTCGGCAGGACCACGTCGCGGATCGCGTCGTGGCGCTCCAGCACCTTCAGGAGTGCCGTGTTGAAGGCGCCCTTGCGGTACTCCTCGCTGCCGCTCTTGAACGTGTAGGCAAAGCCGAACCGGTCGAGGAAGGACTTGAGCCGCGCGTTCATGTGCGCGCCGTAGCTCTCGTGGGTGCCGAACGGGTCCGGGATCGCGGTCAGCGGGCGGCCGAGATATTCGGTCACCATCGCCTGATTCGGGACATTGTCCGGAACCTTGCGCAGCCCGTCCATGTCGTCGGAGAAGGCGTAGAGTTCCGTCGGCAGGTCCGAGAGGCGCGCGAAGGCCTGGCGCACCAGCGTGGTGCGGAACACTTCCGCGAAGGTGCCGATATGGGGGAGACCCGAGGGACCGTAGCCGGTCTCGAACAGGACGAAGCCCTTGGCCGGCGGCCGCTTGGCGACCCGCTCGGTGAGCCGCTGGGCTTCGACGAACGGCCAAGCCTTGCTGGTCGTGTACAGCTCGCGCGAATCGGACATCGGAAACGAGGCGCTCTCGGCGGCAGGAGTAGAGAGGGGAACGGCCTCCTTAAGGCAATTCGCCCCGGGCGACCAGAGGCGCCACCGATCTGGCCGGCCCGCATCCTCGCCCTGCTGCTGGCGCTGACAGCGCTGGCGCCGCTGCGCGCGGCTGCCACGGATCTAGCGCTCTCGCTGCGGATCGAGGGCGGGATCGGTCCCGCGACGGCCGAGTACGTCCTGCACGGGATCGAGCAGGCACGCGAACGGGGTGCGGAACTGGTCGTCCTGGAGCTCGACACGCCGGGCGGGCTCGACACGGCGATGCGCGACATCGTCAAGGGCATCCTCGGCTCGACGGTGCCGGTGGTCGCCTATGTCACGCCCAGCGGTGCCCGCGCGGCGAGCGCGGGCACCTACATCCTCTACGCGGCGCACGTGGCTGCCATGACCCCGGGCACGAACCTCGGTGCCGCCACCCCCGTCGCGCTGGGAGGCGAACCGCAAGGCGACGGCGAGGCGGAGGGGCCGCCCGGCATGCGCGACAAGGCGGTCAACGACGCGGTCGCCTATCTCCGCTCGCTGGCGGAGCTGCGGGGCCGCAACGCGGACTGGGCCGAGCAGGCGGTGCGGGGAGCCGCGAGCCTGAGCGCCGCGGCGGCCCTGCGGGAGGGTGTGGTGGATCTCCTCGCAGCGAACCCCGCCGAGCTGCTGCGCGAGCTGGACGGCCGCACCGTGGAGATCGCGGGCGACGCCCGGACGCTGCGGACCGCCGGCATCGCGGTGGAGGCGGTCGAGTTCGACCTGGCGCACCCGTCTGCTGGCCCTGATCACCGAACCCACCATCGCCTACCTGCTCCTCGTGCTCGGGTTCTACGGCATCCTGTTCGAGCTCTACTCGCCGGGCCTGGTCGGCCCCGGCCTGTTCGGCACCATCTCGATCCTGCTCGGGCTCTATGCCCTGCAGCTGCTGCCGGTCGACTATACCGGCCTTGCCCTGCTCGCGTTCGGGTTGGGCCTGATCGTGGCCGAGCTGTTCGTCCCCAGCTTCGGGGCGCTGGGCGTGGCGGGGCTGATCGCCTTCGTCGTGGGCTCGATCATGCTGTTCGACACGGAGGCGCCGGGGTTCGGCGTGCCGTGGGAGCTGGTAGCCACGATGGCCGGGGTCGTCGCGCTGTCGCTGCTGGCCCTCGTCTATTTCGTCGTGCGCAGCCGCCGCCGGGCGGTGGTCACGGGCGCCGAGCAGCTCCTGCACGAACATGGGGTGGTGACCGCGTGGGACGCCGGGCGCGGCTGGATCCACATCCATGGCGAGCGTTGGGCGGCACGAGGCGCCGCGAGTTTGCGACCGGGCGATCCCGTACAGGTGCGGGCACGGCACGGACTGGTGCTCGAGGTCGAGCGTGAGGAGGGACCAAGATGACCCAATTGCTGCCGTTCGCGGTGATCGCCGCGCTGCTGCTCAT
This sequence comes from uncultured Alphaproteobacteria bacterium, assembly GCA_963720725.1. GTDB lineage: Bacteria > Pseudomonadota > Alphaproteobacteria > Geminicoccales > Geminicoccaceae > Benzoatithermus. Next base: position 403,969 of record CAVRGN010000008.1, on the reverse strand, counting down.
GCTGCTCGCGGCCTCGGTCAAGGTCCTGCGCGAGTACGAGCGGGCGGTGGTGTTCCTCCTCGGGCGCTTCCAGGGGGTCAAGGGGCCCGGGCTGATCCTGCTGATCCCGGTGATCCAGCAGATGGTCCGGGTCGACCTGCGCACCCGGGTCCTCGACGTCCCCAGCCAGGACGTGATCTCCCGCGACAACGTCTCGGCGAAGGTCAACGCCGTCGTCTACTACCGGGTCGTCGATCCGCAGCTCGCCGTGATCCAGGTCGAGCGGTTCGAGGAGGCGACGAGCCAGCTCGCCCAGACCACGCTGCGTTCAGTCCTGGGTCAGCACGAGCTCGACCAGATGCTGGCCGAGCGCGAGAGCCTGAACGCCGACATCCAGCGCATCCTCGACCAGCAGACCGACGCCTGGGGCATCAAGGTCGCCAATGTCGAGCTCAAGCATGTCGACATCAACGAGACCATGGTCCGGGCGATCGCCAAGCAGGCCGAGGCGGAGCGGATCCGGCGGGCCAAGATCATCAACGCGGAGGGCGAGTTCCAGGCCGCCCAGCGGCTGCTCGAAGCCGCCCGGATCATCGCCATGCAGCCCGAGGCCATGCAGCTGCGCTATCTCTCGACCCTGACCGAGATCGCCAATGACCGCAGCAACACCATCATCTTCCCGTTCCCGGCCGAGCTGCGCGGTGTCCTGGAGCTGGCGCAGAAAATGGGCCAGCAATCCGGGCCGTAGCGGCGAAACGCCTAGTCGGCGAGGAACTCCAGCAGCGCCTGCGCCAACGCCTCGGGTGCCTCCTCCGCCATATGATGCCCGCTCTCGATGGCGTGGCCGCGCAGGTCCGAGGCCCACGGCCGCCAGACGGCGAGCACATCGCCGTAGAGCAGCTCAAGGTCGTCGCGGCTCGACCAGAGGCACAGCGTCGGGCACCTGACGCGACGCCCCGCCGCGCGGTCGTCCTCGTCATGGCGTCTGTCCATGCCGAGACCGGCGCGATAGTCCTCCACCATGCCGTGCACCGTCGCCGGATGGCGGATCGCGTCCCGGACATCACGGTACGCGTCGATCCCCATGAATTCCGGCGACAGTCCGTACCACGCGTCCGGATCGGCCAGGATCGCGCGTTCCGGCTTGTCGTGTTCGGCAAAGAAGAACCAGTGCCACCACAGCCGGCCGAAGCGCGCGTCGCAGCGCTCGAGCGCCTCGACGATCGGCACGCCATCGAGCACGGCCATGTGCGAGATCGCGCCCGGATGGTCCATGGCCGCCCGGAATGCGACATAGGAGCCGCGGTCGTGGCCGACGATGGCGAAACGCCCATGACCGAGCCGCCGCATCAGCTGCACGCAGTCCCTGGCCTTGGCCCGCTTGGACGAGCCCTCGTGATCGGGACAGTCGGCCGGCTGCGAGGAGCGGCCGAAGCCACGCAGGTCCGGACAGACCACATGGTGCCGGTGCGCCAGGAGCGGGGCCACCTTGGCCCAGGTGGCGTGGGTGCGCGGATGGCCGTGCAGCAACAGCACCGGGGAGCCCGTGCCGCCATGCCGGACGCGCAGACTGGCCTCCGCCAGCTCGATCTGCTCCAGCGCAAACCGGTCGAACATGCCAGTTCAAACCGCCGATGCCAGCGCGCGGTTGCCTGAGTATCGCGCGCCCCGTTCGCCGCGAGCGGCCAGGAGTACCATCTATCCGTCATGGATCTTGCGCCAGACACGCTGCCGGCTCCGTTCGCTGCCTGGTTCGCTTCCCGCGGCTGGCGGCTCCGCCGTCATCAGGCCGAGATGCTCGACCTCGCCCGGCAGATGCGCGACACGCTGCTGATCGCGCCCACGGGCGGTGGCAAGACGCTGGGCGGCTTCCTGCCGAGCCTGGTCGAGTTGCACGAGCGGGGTTCGTCCGGGCAGCTGCACACGCTCTACGTCTCGCCGCTCAAGGCGCTCACCACGGACGTCGCCCGCAACCTGCTGCGTCCGGTCGAGGAGATGGGCCTCGCGGTGCGGATCGAGACGCGCACCGGGGACACGCCGCAGAACCGGCGCGTCCGGCAGCGGACCCATCCCCCGGACATGCTGCTGACGACTCCGGAGTCGCTGGCGCTCCTGCTCTCCTACGAGAACGCCGCCGACTACTTCGCCCATCTGCGCTGCGTCGTCCTGGACGAGTTGCACGCGCTCGCCGAGAGCAAGCGTGGGGCGCTGTTCAGCCTCGCCGTCGCGCGCCTGCGTCGGCTGGCGCCGGGAGCGCGGTTCGTGGGGCTGTCGGCGACGGTGGCCGTCCCGGCCCGGCTGCAGCGCTATCTGTCGCCGCGCCCCGACACGGTGGCGATCGTCCAGGGCGATCCAGGGGCGGAGCCCGAGGTGGCGCTGATGCTGCCCGAGGGCGAGATGCCCTGGGCCGGACACATGGCGATCTACGCCGCCAAGGACGTCTACCGGTTGATCCAGGAGCGGCGGGTGACGCTGGTGTTCGTCAACACCCGCGCCCAGGCCGAGCTGATGTTCGGGGCGCTTTGGCGGCTGAACAAGGCCAACCTGCCGATCGGGCTGCATCATGGCAGCCTCGCGGTCGAGCAGCGGCGCAAGGTCGAGGCCGCCATGGCCACGGGTGCCTTGCGCGCCGTGGTCTGCACCTCCTCACTCGACCTCGGAATCGACTGGGGCGCCATCGATCTCGTGGTGCAGGTCGGAGCGCCAAAAGGGGCGGCACGTCTGCTGCAGCGGATCGGGCGCGCCAACCACCGCATGGACGAGCCCAGCCGCGCCGCCCTGGTGCCCGCCAACCGGTTCGAGGTGCTCGAATGCATCGCCGCCCAGGACGCGCTGGCCGAGCACACGCTGGACGGCGGGCAGCTTTTCCCCGGCGGCTTCGACGTCCTCGCCCAGCACGTCACCGGGGTCGCCTGCTCGGGTCCGTTCGACGCGGACGCGCTCTATGAGGAGGTCCGCGAGGCGGCAGCTTTCGCCGAGCTCACCCGGGCCGATTTCGACGCCGTGATCGGGTTCGTCGCGACCGGCGGCTACGCCCTGGCGACCTACGACCGCTACCGCCGCGTGGAACGCGGCGAGGACGGGCTGTGGCGGCTGAGCGATCCCAAGCTGACCCGGCAGTACCGCATGAACGTCGGCACCATCGTCGAGGCGCCGGTGATGCGCGTGCGGCTGGGGCGCGGCAAGGTGCTGGGCGAGGTCGAGGAGTATTTCGTGGCGATGCTGACGCCCGGCGACACCTTCCTGTTCGCCGGGCGGCTGCTGGCGTTCGAGGGCATCCGCAACAACGAGGTGATCGTGGGGCTCGCCAAGACCGGCCGCGACCCAAAGGTGCCCGCCTATGCCGGCGGCAAGCTGCCGCTCACCACGCACCTGGCCGACCGCGTGCGCCACATGCTGGCCGACCCCGCGACCTGGCACCGCCTGCCGCAGCAGGTCGGCGAGTGGCTGGCGGCCCAGGCGCGGCGCTCGCAGCTCACCGCACCGGACGAGCTCCTGATCGAGACGTTCCGGCGCGGGGCCAGGCACTATCTGGTCGCCTACTGCTTCGCGGGACGCAACGCCCACCAGACGCTGGGCATGCTGCTGACCCGGCGCATGGAGCGGCGCGGGCTCAGGCCGATGGGCTTCGTGGCGTCGGACTACTGCATCGCCACCTGGGGGGCCGCACCGGTCACCGACGTGGCCGGGCTGTTCGCGGTCGACATCCTGGGGGACGACCTCGAGGAGTGGATGGCCGAGAGTTCCCTGATCAAGCGGACCTTCCGCAACTGTGCGGTCGTGGCCGGCCTGATCGAGCGGCGCCATCCCGGCCAGGAGAAGACCGGCCGGCAGGTCACCTTCAGCGCCGACCTGATCTACGACGTCCTGCGCAAGTACGATCCCGACCACGTGCTCCTGCGCGCGGCACGGGCCGAGGCGGCGGCCGGCCTCACCGACATCCGGCGCCTGGCCGACCTCCTGGTCGCGGTCGAGGGCCGCATCCGGCATGTGACGCTGGAGCGCATCTCGCCCTTCGCGGTCTCGATCATCGCCGGGATCGGCAAGGAGTTCGTGGCCGGCGACGAGCTCGACGCATCGCTGGACGAGGCGGTGGCGGAACTGGTCGCGGAGGCCATGGCCGACTAGATCTCTGCTGCCCATGCAGCTGGAACTCCGCGGCCATCCCTTCGAGCTCGACCCGGCCGGTGCCGTGTTCTGGCCGCGCTACGCCATGCTGGTCGTGGCCGACCTGCATCTGGAGAAGGGCGGGGCCATGGCGCGGCGCGGCAGCCTCCTGCCGCCCTATGACAGCCATGCCACGCTCGAACGGCTGGAGGCGCTGGTAGCCCGGCTGCGGCCCGATACCGTGGTCAGCCTGGGCGACGGGTTCCACGACCGCCGCGGCGGCAGCGAGCTGTCGCCCGGCCTGTTCGACCGCCTGTGCGCGCTCACCCGGCAGCGGCGCTGGGTCTGGGTGACCGGCAACCACGACCCGGTGGTGCCGCTGGCGCTGGGGGGTGCCGCCGTGCCCGAGCTCGCCGTGGGCGGGCTGGTGCTGCGCCACGCGCCCGCGGGCGAGAGCGGCGAGATCGCGGGCCACCTGCACCCCAAGGCGCGGCTGCAGACGAGGCGCCGCCACCTTTGCTGCCGCTGCTTCGCGGCGGATGGCGATCGCCTGCTGCTGCCCGCCTTAGGCAGCTTTACCGGCGGCCTCAACGTGCTTGATCCCGCGATCCATCGATTTTTCCCCACAGGTTTTCACGCCTATCTCCTGGGCGACGCCCGGGTGTTCCGTTTTCCCCATTCCGTCCTGGCCGCCGAGCCGGACGCCCAGAGCCATCGGATCGCCCTGTGACCCAGCCCACGCTCGTCTGGTTCCGCCACGACCTGCGCGTCGCCGACAATCCGGCGCTCACCGCCGCCCTGGCCGAGGGCGGCGAGGTCATCCCGGTCTACATCCTGGACGACGACGCGGCCGGGCCCTGGCGGCCGGGCGGTGCCGCGCGCTGGTGGCTGCACGGCTCGCTCGCGTCCCTGCAGGCGCAGCTGGGCGCTCTGGGCCTGGAGCTGCGGCTGGAGCGGGGCCGTTCGGGGGAGGAACTCGACCGGCTGATCGCCGCCCACGGGGCCGGGGCGGTGTTCTGGAACCGGCGCTACGAGCCGTGGGCGATCGAGCAGGACAAAGCGATCAAGGCCGGTCTGGAAGCTCGCGGCCTGCATGCCCGGAGCTGCAACGGTGCTCTCGGCCGCGAGCCCTGGGAGGTGCAGCGCGCCGGCGGCGAGCCCTACAAGGTGTTCACGCCGTTCTGGCGCGCCTGGGCCGAGCAGGGCCCGTTGCCGGTCCCGCTGCCGGCACCGGCCCCGGTGGGACCGGCGGTCCGGCCCGAGCCCGAGGCGCTGGCGGCCCTGGACCTGCTGCCGACCGCACCCGGACTGGGCGGCGGGCCTGCGCGCGACCTGGGAGCCGGGCGAGGCGGCGGCCTGGGCCGAGCTCGACGGCTTCGTCGCCGAGCGGGTCGGCGGCTACAAGGGCAGCCCGCGACTTTCCGGCCGAGCCCGGCGTGTCGCGCCTGTCGCCGCGGCTGCATCACGGCGAGCTGTCGCCGCGGCAGGTCTGGCACCGCGCCCAGGCGGCGATGGGCGGCGGGGCCGAGGCGTTCCTGCGCCAGCTGGTCTGGCGCGAGTTCGCCTACCACCTGCTGTTCCACTTCCCCCAGCTGCCGGACACGCCGCTGCGGCCCGAGTTCGCCCGCTTCCCCTGGTCGGACGACTCGGCCCTGTTTTCCGCCTGGTGCCGGGGGCGGACCGGCTATCCGATCGTCGATGCCGGCATGCGCGAGCTCTGGCACACCGGCTACATGCACAACCGGGTGCGGATGATCGTGGCCTCGTTCCTGACCAAGGACCTGCTGATCCCGTGGCAGAAGGGTGCCGCCTGGTTCTGGGACACGCTGTGCGACGCCGACCTCGCCAACAATTCCATGGGCTGGCAGTGGGTGGCCGGCTGCGGTACCGACGCCGCCCCCTATTTCCGCATCTTCAACCCCACGAGCCAGGCGGCCAAGTTCGACCCCGCGGGCACCTATGTGCGCCGCTGGGTGCCGGAGCTGGCCCGGCTGCCCGACGAGTTCGTCCACGACCCGGCGGCCGCGGGCGGCTACGCGCTGCGGGCGGCCAATGTCCGGCTCGGCCAGAACTACCCGCAGCCCGTGGTCGAGCATGCGGCGGCACGGGTGCGGGCGCTGGAGGCGTTCCAGAAGCTTAAGGCGTAGGCAGGGCCGGGTCAGGTCAGGGACCTTGCGCCCAGGTGCGGAGCAGGTGGCGGGGCTCCGCTTCGGCGGACGCCAGCGGGGCGGCGGTGCCGGCGCGCAGGCGGGCGGTCAGCGGGTTGGGGCGGCGGGGTTTGGCGGCCGGCTGGGCCGGGGCCTCGGCCGCAGGTTCGGCGGCGGGCTCGACCGGCTCGACGGGCTTGGGCTCGGGCAGATGGGTGAGCGCCTCCTCGAGGCCGAGGATGGCGCGCAGGCCCGACGCGGCGCGGCCGAGGGCGGCGTCGACGGCGTCGTAGGGGCGGGCGCGGCGCGGGCGGACGGGCTTGCCGGGGTTCTGGGCCAGGGCACGGGCCTGGGCGTCGAGGACGGCCTGGGCCAGCGAGCGGGCGGGGTGGCAGCCGCGGCGCATCTGGTCGGCGACGAAGGCGGCGGCCCGCCAGTCGCCGGTGCCCACGGCCATCTCGAGCACGCACCAGGCCATCCGCTCGAGCTGGCGCAGGCGCTCCTCGGGCGGCAGGGCCTCCATCTCGGCCAGGGCGGCGAGGAGTTCCTGGAAGTCGGGCTGGGCGAGGAGCTGGTCGATCTCGGCCGGGGTGACGTTCTCGGCCCGGGCGAGGTTGGTGCGCGACATGCCGGCGGTGAGGCGGTAGGCGGCGCGCAGCTGGCCGCGCGGGGCGGTCAAGGGCGGGCGACGCGGGGTGGGCCGGCGGGTGGGCATGTCGATCGGATATAGGAATTTGATCGCCTATATGCAAGCCCGCATTGGTGGCTTGGAGGCGAGCGCGGGGTATGGCGATAGGCTCGGCCACGCACAGTTTGGTCGCGCGGCTGCGCCGATTACCCAGCTTCGCCGCCCTCGATCGACCGACGGCCGGCCCGTCTCGCGGCGCTCGGCGCGATGCTCAAGGACGATCGGCACCGCTGCGGCCTGACCGCGGCGACCTCTACGGTGCCGCTGCGACGCCAGGGCGTGGAGGACCCGGACGAGGCCTGCTACGCCGTGCTGGAGCCGCACGGCCAGATCTCGGTGGTCTGCCGCAACATCGACGCCGATCTCGTCCGCGACATCGTCGAGCAGACCCGAGGCGGGCAGCTTGAGGCTGATGATCGCGCGCGGAGCGGCCGGCGCGCCGCCGGGGTCGGGGATCGACAGCGATAAGCAGGAATGGTAAAGATCTTTTCTGGCGTTTTCGCTTCCAGAACTCTTTAGCTCCGCTTCAACCGCTTGTCTTCTGCTCGATCCTTCATGGCCAAACGCGCAGGAGATTATTCTGGCCGTACACATCTCCCTCTTTAGCGGATTTACGAAACAAGCGAAATAGCCTCCTCTTTGTCTTGAGGCACTCCACTACCTGTTGCGTACATCTCAGCCAAGGAGGGACTGTCCCCGCGCGACGCCTCGTTCGGCCGCCATCCGGTACAAACGCACTGCCTCGACGTCGTCCTTCGCTACAAGCTCTCCATCTCGATAAATCGTCCCTAGCTTCATCATTGATTCGACATCGCCAAGTTCTATCGCACGCTTGTACCAGTGAATAGCTTGATCTGGCTGACGATAATCTGTAAAGTTGAGCCAGTTCTTGATTGCCTCAAGATCATTCTGCCGAGCAGCGCGAAGATACCAGTTAATGCTCTCCTCACTGATTATCGAACCAGATAATATCTCGCCCAAAGCCCTCTGAGCTATGACATCCCCACGTTCGCTGGCGGCAATATAATCGGGCAGGAGATCGCTACACTTCGGGAGACCGTCTTAGAATTGCACCTAATTAGACCTATATCACTCACCGATCCAACGACTAGCCGTCGTTTCTGATATCACCGGCTGTGGAGCTTCTTTTTCTAATGTTGTTGTAGTTAATTTAGATACCAATGGTCTAGCTTCACTAAGGATAGTTCTTGTGTTGAGGGTCAGCAAAGTAGCCAGTTTCTTGCTGTCGCCGACTTAGCTGCCACTGGGCTACCGCCTTGCGCGTGTTGACCCCAGGTTTTCCATCGGCGCCCCGGGTGTCAAAGCCCAATGATGTCAGGGCGCGCTGCAATGCTCGCCATTCCTCCCGCGAGAGCCCAAGCTTTGCTTCAATTTCGGCAGGGGCTGGCTCGATGACTACTTTGGGAACCACCGGAAGGGCCGCGATCACCGGCTCGGCAGATTTGGCCGTTGCAGCGTTGGGTTCCGGTGCTACAGCCAGCGGCGCTGACGCAGGCGGGATCGGTGGCTGTTCTATCGCCCCTACTTGTGCGGGCACTGGGGTCGGCAAGGTGGCTGGTTCGGATCTGAGAACTGCGACCTTGTCCGGTGGTGACGCGCTAGCCGCAGCCGCATTACTCGCGCCATCAGCGGGCTGTAGATCCGCCAGCCTGCCGCGGGCGAGGTCTGCGAAAACACCATTTGGGAAACTTCGCAGGTAAGCTTCGAAGTCGGGCGCCTTGCGGCTCTCTCGAACCGACTCCCAAAAGCCAAGATCGAGCTGGCGCTCATCAAAACCGCCGGTGGAACTCACCGCATTCGTAGGGCTTGGGCTTGGAGGTAGGTGCGGGCGCGGCAACCGGGGGTAGCGCTAACTTGAAGTAGAACTCACCAAGCAAGGACGAACTGTCCCAGGGCACCTGCTGCTTGTTGGTCTGCTCGAGCACCTCCTCGCGAACGCGGCTGAGTATCATGCGTACCTCAAGCCCGGGCGTGGCGATATGGTCGAGCAGTGCGGAGGTGAAGGGGCTGTGCTCACCAGTGCCGTCGCTCGCGACATCCCCCGGCCCCGTCGCGTAGGCGATCAGGGTGCCGACCGCAGTGCGGACCTCGGCCAAGCCTTGGCCGACCGCGGAAGAGCGACTCGCGGCCATGCTGCGCTTGAGCTGTTGGGCCAGAGGGTTGTCGCGGCAGGCGTCGAGCAGGACGATTCGGGTATCGACGGCCACCTCCATGGTGGCGAGCACGGTCTGCAGCGGCAGGGTCTGCAGGCGGACCTGGGCCTCGCGCTGCAGGCGGGCGTCGATCGGGACCAGATAGTTCTCGCCGCCGACCTGCAGGCCGTGGCCGGCATAGAAGAACAGACCGGTGTCGGCACCTTCCAGCTTGGCCGAGAACTCGTCGACCTTGGCCAGCATGTCGGGCTGGTCGAGGTCGACGGCCTCGATCACCTCGAAGTCGAGGCCGCGCAGGGCCTCGGCCACGGCCTTGGCGTCGTTGGGTGGGTTGGGGAGGGTGGGAGCGTTCTGGTAGGCGCCGTTGCCGACGACCAGGGCGACGCGGCGGCCGCTGTCGGCATGAGCGACGAAGGTGGCGCACCAGCACAGCATCAACGCCGATGCGATCCGACAAAAGGATGTCCACAGAATCGCTCGCGCCACCGGTGTCGCCCGTTCGTGGCTCAACTATCGGGGCGACGATGGCCGTTGCCGATACTCACGTCAAGCGACGGGCTCTCGCCTCCCCCTCCCACACCTCAGAACGTGTAGCGCAGCCCGACCAGGACCTCGTGGGAGGTGACGTCGTCGACGTCGACGTCGCCGGTGTCGACGCCGGCGACGCTGGCGGAGAAGTCGGTGCCTTCCAGGCGCAGGTAGCGGTAGCCGGCGCTGAGCGTGACGTGCGCGGTGAGGTCGTAGGACAGGCCGGCGGCGAGGTTCCAGGCGAAGGCGCCGGCCTGGTCGTCGACCTCGAGCGGGGCGTCGTCGCCGGTGTCGAGCGAGACGCAGGCGGTACCGATGCCGCCGCCGAGATAAGGGCGCGCGGGCCAGCCGAGATCGGGGTCGAGATCAGGAACCCGCCCAGGATCAGCGGCGCGCGCCGTTGCCGGCCGCGTCCGCGGCGTCGTCGGACGGTTGGGTGGCCTCCTCGCCCTGGTCGGTCAGGGTCGGGAACTCGCCCAGGTTGCGCTGCAGCCCGGCCTCCTCCGTGGGCTCGTCCTCCCGGCCGGCATAGGGCAGGTCGGCGCGCCCGCTGGCGATCTCCTCGGCCACGAGTGCTTTGGCGATCCGCCAATGGTCCTCGGCCCGGCCGTGCGGCCCGCCCTCGGACAGCCAGATCTCGTGGGCCTTGCGCCGGACGCGCTCCTCCCAGGGCTCGTCGGCGGGCGGGTCCTCCGCCGCGTGGCGTACCGCCTCGTCGTAGGTACCCAGCCCGTCGCCGGTCTCGTCCTCGAAGTCCGGGCGCGCCGCGTCGGCCACCCGCCAGTCCTGGGCGGTGCTGTCCTCGGGCATCGTGGCGCCGCCTTGCCCCACATCGGCATCGACGTCCCGCCCGAACACGGCGAGCGATGGGTCCTGCTCCGGCGCCTCGCGCGCGGCACGCGCCAGGGCGGCACGCTCCTCCCGGTCGACCCGCGCTGTCCTCTCGTCCGCCGCCATTGCGATCTCCCATGGTCGCCAGCCTGCGCCGCGCCGCACATGACGCGCGCATGCAGAGGAAGACCGTAGTGGCCGCGCTTGTTCCGCCGGCTCGGCCCGGCCGCGACGGACGGCGTGCCCGGGCCGCAGGTCCTTGCCCCGTCGCGCCATTGCGTCCATGGAGGCCAGGTAGCGCACGGGACGGGGCAGGACGATGCAGGAGTTCTTGGAGCGCTGCCGGGCCTTTCCGGCGCTGGCGCTGGCGCCCGGCGAGCCGATGCTGCGCGAGGGCGAGCGGACCGGGCGGCTGTTCGTCCTGGGCGAGGGCTGCCTCGAGGTGTTCCGCGGCGACGTGCAGGTGGCGCTGGTCGACGAGCCGGGGGCGGTCTTCGGCGAGATGGCGGCCCTGCTCGACATCCCGCACACCACGAGCGTGCGCGCGGTCACCGCGGCCCGGGTCCACGTCATCGCCGACGCCGCGGCCTATCTCGCCGCCAATGCCGACCTCGTCCTGCCGATCGCCCGGCTGCTGGCGCAGCGGCTGCGCAGCGTCACCACCTACCTGGTCGACGTGAAGCGGCAGTACCGCGACCGGGAGGACCATCTGGGCATGGTCGACGAGGTGCTGGAGGCCCTGGCCAACGACCAGGGTCAAGGGTTCATCGCGGAGGCGGAACTGCCCCGCGAGCCATCGCGATGAGCCAGTCGGGCGGGTCGGCGACCGGCGCGTAAGGCCGGCCCGCGGCTTGCGTCAGCGGCGTTTCCTCGGCCCCGGCCAGCGAGCACCACCAGGCACCGGGCCGATCGGTGTCGACGACGATGTGGGAGGGCAGCGGCCCGATCTGGTGGCCGGCGTTGAACACCCAGGTGCGGCCGATCCGGTCGGCCCAGGAGCCGTCGCGGGTGAAGGGCGACTGGTGGACGTGGCCGGAGAGGACGAGGTCGGGCCGCAGCCGCTCGATCCATTCCCGCAACGGCCGGGTCGCCGAAGGACTTGCGGCCGTCCCAGCTCGTGGGCGAGCCCGCGGGCGGGGCATGGTGGACCCAGACCCAGCAGGCCGGGCGCAGGGCGGCGTCGCGCTCGAGCATGGCCAGGACCGCGGCGCGGGCAGCCGGGCCGTCGCTCCAGGGGCAGACGGAAAACAGGGTGTCGCCGATCAGGCGGGAATCGCCGTCGGTCGGCACGTCGTAGTGGCGCGCACGGGCGATCCACTGCGTGCGCATGACGCCCTTGGCGTCGCGATGGTCCAGATCGTGGTTGCCCGAGCAGATCAGCAAAGGCGCGCGCTCGCGGATGCGGCGGAAATACTTCTGGACCACCAGGGCCTGGGAGGGTCGGGCCACCACGGCCGCGGCGTCCAGATGGTCGCCCGCCAGCACCACGGCGTCGACATGGGCCGCGGCCGCCACGACCCAGTCGAACTTGCGCAGGTCGTAGTGCAGGTCGGCGACCATGAGGCACTTCATCGCCGGTTGCGCCTGCGCATCAGCCGCGCAGCTCGACCACCACCGGCGTGTGGTCCGAGGCCTTGGGCCGGCGGCGCGGATCCTTGTCGATGCTGCACGCGACCAGGCGATCCGCCGCCAGGGGCGAGAGCAGCAGATGGTCGATGCGGATGCCGTGGTCGAGCTGGAAGGCCGCGCCCTGATAGTCCCAGAAGCTGTAGGCGCCGCGCGCCTCGGGGTGCAGGGCGCGGAAGGCCTCGGTCAAGCCCAGGTGCAGGAGCGAACGGAAGGCGCGGCGGCTCTCGGGCCGGAACAGCGCGTCGCCCGTCCACGCCTTGGGGTCGTGGCAGTCCTCGGGCTCGGGGATGACGTTGTAGTCGCCACCCAGGACGACCGCCTCGTCGAGCTCGAGCAGCGCCGCCGCGTGGGCGCGCAGCCGCTCCATCCAGGCGAGCTTGTAGGCGAACTTGTCGGTGCCGATCGGATTGCCGTTGGGCAGGTAGATCGAGGCCACCCGCAGATCGCCGGCGGTGGCTTCCAGGTAGCGCGCCTGCTCGTCCGCAGGATCGCCGGGCAGCCCGCGCACCACGTCCTCGAGCGGCCGCCGGCTGAGGATCGCCACGCCGTTGTAGGATTTCTGGCCGTGGACGGCGACATTGTAGCCGAGATCGCCCACGGCCTCGGCAGGGAACGCCGGGTCGAGGCACTTGATCTCCTGGAGCAGCGCCACGTCCGGCTTGGCCTCGGCCAGCCAGGCCAGCACGTTGGGCAGGCGCGCGTTGACCGAGTTGACGTTCCAGGTGGCGACGGTGACCATGCCCGGCTCCGGCGGCCCCGGCGCTATTCGGGGATGCTGTTGAGGATCCACATGGCCTTGACGAGGTCGCTCGGTGCCGCGCCGGCGCCGAAATTCTCCTCGAACAGCCGCGCCACGCCGCCGCCGCGCGACAGCCGGGCCAGGGTCCGGTCGACCACCAGCCGGAACGCGTCGTCGCCCTTGGGCAGGCCCAGCGCGTAGGGCTCGAAGCTCAGCACCTTGTCCGACAGGCGCAGCCGATCGCGGAACGGGCTCTGCATCAGATGGTAGAGCAGGATCGCACCGTCGCCGAAATAGGCGGCGAACTCGCCGCCCGCCAGCCGCTCGATGCCGTCGGTGTGGCTGGGCACGGCGACCACCTCGGCCGCGATGCCGGCGCGCTCGAGCGCCTCGCGCAGGCCCGACTCGGTGGTGCTGCCGCCGAGCACACCGACCTTCTTGCCGCCCAGCTCCTCGAAGTTGGTGGCGCCGTCGACGGGATAGAGCAGGGTGGCGCCGGTGGCGAAGGTCAGCAGCGAGAAGTCCATGGCGGCGCGGCGCTCGAAGGTCACCGTGGTGGCCTCGCACAGGATGTCGGCCCTGCCGTCCGGCACGGCGCTCAGGCGCTCGTCGGCCGCCACGGCCACCGGCACGACCTCCAGCTTGTCGCGACCGACCGCCGCTGCCGCCTCGCGCGCCACCATCTGGCACAAGGCCACGCTGTAGCCGGCCGGCTGACCGTCCGCGGTGCGATAGGAGAACGGTTGGGCATCCGCGCGAAAGGCGATCCGCAGCTCGCCGGTCTCCTTGGCGCGGTCGAGCACGCCCGCCGCGGCGCTCCCCGCCGCCAGTGCTCCTGCCGCCGCCGCGACCACGATCCAGCGCATCGCCCTCAGCCTCCGCCCGTTGCTCCCGCGTCGCGCGGCTTCACTAGCGGCCGGCACCGCGATTGGCCATCGGGAAACCGCGGCCGCTCAGGCGAAGGTCAGCAGCACCTGGTCGGCCGCCACCGTGTCCCTGGCATCGATCCTCACCTCCGCGACGGTGCCGTCGCGCTCGGCTCGGAGCACGTTCTCCATCTTCATGGCCTCGAGGATGAGGAGTTCCTGGCCGATCTTCACCTCCTGGCCCGCCGCCACGGCCACCGACACGATCAGCCCCGGCATGGGCGACCTGACCAGACGCGAGGTGTCGGGCGGGACCTTGGCCGGCATGCGGGCCGCATATTCGGCAGCACGGCGGGTGCGCAGCAGTACCTTGAGCTCGGCGCCGCCATGGCTGAGGACATAGCCCTCGAGCAGCGGATCGACCTGGACCACCAGGAACCGGCCGTCGACGGTCGCCCGCGCCAGCCTCTGCCCCGGCTGCCACTCGACCGCGACGTGCAGCTTCGTGCCGGCCACGGTGCAGGCGAGGCCGTCGCCGTGGAAATCGACCTCGGCCGCGAGGATCTCCTCGCCGATCTCGACCGACCATGCGGTGATCGGACGATAGCGCCAAGTGCGCATCCGGCCGCCGATCTCGGCGGCGCGGGCGGATTCGCGCACGCGCATGGCGACCGCGACCGCGGCCAGGTCGCGGCGCGTGGCCTCGTCCAGATCCTGACCCTGGAAGCGCTCGCCATACTCCTCGGCGATGAAGTTGGTGGAGAGCCGGCCCTCGACGAAGCGGGGATTGGCGATCACCGCCGACAGGAAAGGCACGTTGTGGCCGACGCCGCGGATCAGGTAGCCATCCAGCGCCCGGGCGAGCCGGGCCGTGGCGGTCTTTCTGTCGGGCCCGTGGGCGCACAGCTTGGCGATCATGGGGTCGTAGTACATCGACACCTCGCCGCCCTCGTCGATGCCGCTGTCGACCCGGATGCCCTCGCCGGAGGGCTCGCGGTAGTGGACCAGGCGGCCGATCGACGGCAGGAACCCGCGGCGCGGGTCCTCGGCATAGACGCGGGCCTCGATCGCCCAGCCGCCGAGGCGCACGTCGGACTGGGCAAACGGCAGGGCCTCGCCGGCCGCGACCTTGATCATCAGCTCGACCAGATCCAGGCCGGTCACCATCTCGGTCACCGGGTGCTCGACCTGCAGCCGGGTGTTCATCTCCAGAAAGAAGAAGTTGCGGTCGCGGTCGACGATGAACTCGACGGTGCCGGCGGAGTGGTAGCCGACCGCCCGCGCCAGCGCCACCGCCTGCTCGCCCATCGCCCGTCGCGTGGCCTCGTCGAGGAAGGGCGAGGGCGCCTCCTCGATCACCTTCTGATGTCGCCTCTGGATCGAACATTCGCGCTCGCCGAGATAGACGAGGTTGCCCTGCCGGTCGCCCAGCACCTGAATCTCGATGTGCCGTGGCTCGACCACGTACTTCTCGATGAACACCCGGTCGTCGCCGAACGAGGAGCGGGCCTCGGAGCGGGCGCGGTCCAGCCCATCGAGTAGCTCACGGTCGTCGTTGGCGATGCGCATGCCCTTGCCGCCGCCGCCGGCAGAGGCCTTGACCATGACCGGGTAGCCGATCGCGCGCGCGGTCTCGAGGGCGATGGCGGGCTCGGCGACGGCGTCGAGCGTGCCGGGTACGGTCGAGACGCCGGCTTCGCGCGCCAGCCGCTTGCTCTCGATCTTGTCGCCCATGGCCTCGATGGCGGCCACCGGCGGTCCGACGAACGTGACCCCCGCATCCTCGAGCGACTTGGCGAACCCGCCGCGCTCCGAGAGGAAGCCATAGCCCGGGTGGACGGCCTCGGCGCCGGTCCGGCGACAGGCCTCGACGATGCGGTCGGCGAGGAGATAGCTCTGTGCCGCCTGCGGCGGGCCGAGCAGGACCTTCTCGTCGGCCTGCAGCACGTGGAGCGCGTCGGCATCCGCCTCGGAGTAGACGGCGACGGTGGCGATGCCGAGCTTGCGGCAGGTGCGGATGATCCGGCAGGCGATCTCGCCGCGATTGGCGATCAGCAGCTTCTTGAACATGCAGACGGTTCTCGACCCTCGTCGCGCTCCTGCAGCGCCAACGCGACAGGCCTTAGCATCGCCCCGAAGGCGGTGCCACGGGGTTGCGGCGCCGCGGCGCGGGTGCGGTCAGCAGGCGACGAGATGCGGTGCGACCACCGGCTCGGATGCCGGCCTGGCATGCTCCGCCAGGAACTCGGTGCAGGCGGCCTCGGGCATGGGGCGGGCGAAGTAGTAGCCCTGGCCCTCGTGACAGCCCTCGGCGAGCAGGTAGCGGTACTGGCTGGCCTCCTCGATGCCTTCGGCCAGCACGCGCTTGCCGAAGGTCTGGGCGAGGCTGATGATCGAGCGGACGATGGCGGCGTCGGCGTCGTCGCGCCCGAGCTCGCGGACGAACGACTTGTCGATCTTGATCTTGTGGACCGGCAGCCGCTTCAGGTAGCCGAGCGACGAGTAGCCGGTGCCGAAATCGTCGATCGCCAGGTGCACGCCCATGCCGGCGATCGCCTGGACGGCGCGATGCACCACGAGCTCGGCCGGATCCACGAACATGCTCTCGGTCAGCTCGAGCTCGAGCATGTCGGCGGGCAGGCCGGTCGCGTCGAGCGCCTGGCCGACGATGGCCGCGAGATCCTGGTGCTTGAGCTGGGCCACGGAGACGTTGACCGAGATCCCGATCGGCATGCCCTGGTCGTGCCAGCGTCGGGTCGCCCGGCACGCCTCCGCCAGCACCCACGCGCCGATGGGGCGGATCAGGCCGCTGGCCTCGGCGACCGGAATGAAGGTCTGTGGCGCCACGAGGCCGCGTTCCGGGTGCTGCCAGCGCAAGAGTGCCTCGACCGCCAGGATCCGCCCGGCGGCCAGGTCGACCTGCGGCTGGTAGTGGAGCCGAAGCTGGCCGTCCTCGAGCGCGCGCTTGAGCTCCCTCTCCATGGTCTTGCGCGCGATCGCGGCGCGGTTGAGCTGGGGATCGAACAGGCGCCAGCTGCTGTCGGCGCGGCGCGCACCTTCCAGCGCCAGCTCGGCTGCGCGGAGCAGCCGGTCGAAGCTGCCGGCATGGTCGGGGTAGAGGGCGGCACCGGCATGGGTCCGGATGGTGACCTCGCAGCCCATGACCAGGAACGGCCGAGCCAGCGCCTCGGTGACCGCCACCGCGATGACGCCGGCTGTCCCGGCACCCCCGGTGTGGGCGACCAGGAGGGCGAAGCGGTCGCCACCCATCCGGGCTGCCGACGCCGGGGCTCCGGCGACGGAACTCAACCGGCGGCCGAACTGCCGCAGCAGATCGTCGCCGAACCCGAAGCCGTGCACGCCGTTGATGTCGCGCAGCCGGACGATATCGAGCACGAGCAGAAGAAGCTGGCCGCCCTGCTCGGGCACGCCTTCCAGCAGACTGGAACCGGCCGCGTGCATGCCGCCGGCGGAGAGCAGGCCGGTCAGCACGTCCCGCTCGATCCGAAGCGGCGGTGGCTCGAGGCGGCGGCTGAGCTGGGCAATCTCCAGGGCGGCCGGACCGCAGGCGACGCCGCCCTGAGGGGCGCCAAGCAGGCGCCGCAGGGGGCGGACGATCGTGCGATGCTGCCAGGCGGAAAGGGCGAGGCTGGCGGCCGCGACCAGCAACGAGACGAGAATGAGCAGCGAGTTGGCTGCGGCGGAGCCGGCGGTGAGGAAGCCGCGGTGGAGCATGAGCGCATGGCCGCCGGCGAGCAGCATGCCGGCCACCGGACCGATCAGCAGGATGGCGGCGACGGTCGGCCTGTGTTCGTGTCCCGGCCAGTGATCGGACCGACCCGTCGCCGAGGCTCTTGCTTCTGCTGCCTCCGCTCCTGCCTGCAGGCGCGCCATGCTGCTTCCGGTCACGGGCTGTCCCTGAATTCGGGCGCCTCGTTTCGGACGCCCCAACTGCCGATCCAAGATGAGGGCACATGCTGTCGAGGTACGCATCTTGTGCGCGAAAAACACGCTGTATGCAAGCCGTCGCGACGTTTCCGCGGGCAATCTATTCAACTGAAAATCGATAAACGGAGCCCTGTGCCATGGGCACCACAATCGTTCCGCCGCTGAGGGTTGCCATGCAATATCAACTCCTAGGTGAATTTCAATGCTCGCGGTTGCCTTGGGGCGAACTGCAGCGCTAGAGTCCTTCTCAACGGTCGGCGCCGGCCGGCCTTTGGGGGAAGCCAAACGTGAACCAGATCGATCTCGCAGGCCGCCGTGCGGTCGTCACTGGCGGTGCCCAGGGCATCGGGCTGGCCGTCGCCGAACGTCTGCTCCGTTCCGGGGCCAGCGTCGCCCTCTGGGATCGGGATGCCGACGAGCTGGCCACCGCGCGCGGGGCGATGGCGGAACTCGGCCAGGTCGAGCCGGTGCAGGTCGACGTGACCAAGCTGGGCGACGTGGAAGCGGCGACCGCGGCCACGGCGACGGCACTCGGCGGGATCGACATCCTGGTGTGCAACGCGGGCATCGCCGGACCGTCGCTCAAGCTGTGGGAGTACCCGCCGGCCGAGTGGCAGCGTGTGATCGACCTCGATCTTTCCGGCGTCTTCTACTGCATGCGCGCGGTGGTGCCCGGCATGATCGCCCAGAACTACGGCCGGATCTGCTCGACGGCATCGATCGCCGGCAAGGAGGGCAATCCCAACGCCAGCGCCTACAGTGCCGCGAAGGCGGGCGTGATCGCGCTGACGAAATCCTTGGGCAAGGAGCTCGCCGGCCACGACATCGCGGTCAACTGCATCACGCCGGCCGCCGCCCGGACCCGGATCTTCGAGCAGATCAGCCAGGAGCATATCGACTACATGCTGGCCAAGATCCCGCGCGCCCGCTTCGTGCGGGTCGAGGAGGTCGCGAGCATGGTGGCTTGGCTGGTATCGGCCGAGAACTCCTTCACCACCGGTGCCGTGTTCGACCTCAGCGGCGGCCGCGCCACCTACTGAGGGCCGCGTCCGGCACCGAGCAGCCCGCTGGCGGCGATGCCGTCGAACAGGAACTGGACCGCGAGCGCGGCCAGCAGGACGCCCATCACCCGGGTGACCACATGCAGACCGGTCACCCCCAGGAGCTTCTGCACCTGGGTCGCGGCGAGCAGGAGCAGGAACGTCAGCAGCAGCACCGCCAGCAGCGCCCCGATCACCACGGCGATCCGCAGCGGATCGCCATGGGCTTCGGCCACCAGCAGAATGGCGGCGCCGATGGCACCGGGCCCGGCGATCAGCGGGGTGGCCAGCGGAAAGACCGACACGTCGGGTTTCGTCGCCGCCTCGGCGCGCTCGTCGGCGGTGGCGGTGGTTCCGCCCGAGGCGCGGGCGAACACCATGTCGATGGCGATCAGGAGCAGGAGCACGCCACCGGCCGTGCGCAGCGCCGGCAGGGTGATGCCGAACGCCCGCAGCACGCCTTCGCCGAGCAGTGCGAAGAACAGCAGGATCGCGGCGCCGATCAGGCAGCCCTTGCGCGCCATGGCGCGCCGCTCGCCCGCGGTGTTCTGCGGGGTAAGCGCCGGAAACAGGGCCGCGGTATCGAGCGGACCGATCGTGGCGAAGAAGGTGGTGAAGGCGACGAGCGCGGTCTCGACCATGTCAGGCGCCATCCACCACGGCAGCATGGCCATTCACAAGCCGCCAGTGTGGCAAACGCGCCAGATCGAGGGTTGCACGCATCGAATTGTCACCCCGGGCACCTAGCTTGACCTCGTCGATGGCAGTGACGCCAGCTAAGTGATTGCAGGCTGAGGCAGAGGCTGGCACGCGGCGCATGAACCCGAATCACTTCAAAGCTTGGCGCAAGGCGCTGGGACTTTCGCAGAAGAAGGCTGCCGATGCGCTCGGCCTGAAGAACCGTATCGTCCAATATTACGAGAAGGGCGAGCGCGACGGCGAGAAGGTCAAGATCCCCAAGCATGTCCGGCTTGCCTGCTATGCCTTGAGCGTCGGCGTCACCGACTATCACGGCCCCGACGGCGACGGCGCTCCCGACGCGCGCAAGCCGCGGCGCCGGAAGAAGCACGAGGCCGAGCCTGAACGCGAGGTTCAGGCACCATGAGCCCAGCGGCCCTCGACAGCGGGAGGGCGCGCACAACATTAGGGACATGAGCCGCAAGGACATCACCGCGGGCCCCACCGGCGAGGTCGCCGCCTTCGTGGAGCAGCTGCGCCGGCTGCCGGCCGAGACCCGCGCCGGCGCGACGGGGCGCCTGATCTTCGCGCTCGACGCCACGGCGTCGCGCCAGGCGACCTGGGACCTCGCCAGCCACGTGCAGAGCGAAATGTTCCTGGAGGCCGGGCGGGTCGGCGGGCTCGAGGTCCAGCTCGTGTTCTATCGCGGCTTCGGCGAGTGCCGGTCGAGCGCCTGGGTGCGCGACGCCGCCGAGCTGGTCCGGTTGATGCGTGCCGTGCGCTGCGTCGCGGGCAAGACCCAGATCGCCCGCGTCCTGCGCCACGCCGCCACCGAGGCGCGGCGCAAGCCGGTGCAGGCGCTGGTGTTCGTCGGCGACTGCATGGAGGAGGACGTCGACGAGCTCGGCCGCCTGGCCGGCGAGCTGGGGCTTCTCGGCACGCGGGCGTTCCTCTTCCACGAGGGCAGGGACGTGCGGGCTGAGCAGGCCTTCCAGCAGATCGCACATCTCACCCGCGGCGCCTGCTTTCCCTTCTCCAGCGGCTCGGCCGCCGACCTGCGGGCGCTGCTGGGCGGTGTTGCCGCCTATGCCGCGGGTGGCCAAGCGGCCCTGTCGGCGCTGGCCAAGCGCTCCGGCGGCGTGGTGAAGCTGCTGGAGCATCGGCTGGGCTGAGGAATCCATGGCCTACGCCGCCTTCGGCCTGCTCGCCTGCGCGCTGCTCTATCTGTTGGCCCGCGCCTTCGTCGCCATGCCCGCGCGCGACGTCGCTCACGCCTTCAAGACCTTCGGCACCGCCTTCGCCGCCCTGGCCGGCACCGGCCTCCTGTTCACGGGTCGCTTCGGTCTGGCGATCGTGACCCTCGGGGCCACGGCGATGGCCGCGCGCGCGCTGTGGCGTGGCCCGCTGGGCGCCGACCGCATGTCCGGCAAAGGGGGCTCCAGCGTCGAGACCGATCTCCTGGCCATGCGGCTCGATCACGCCACCGGCGAGGTCGACGGCCGCGTCAAGCGTGGGCGCGCCGCGGGCCGGGAGCTGAGTTCGCTGGGCCAGACCGCACTGACCGACCTCCTGGAGGATGCGCGCCGCGACGATCCGCCGTCGGTGCCGCTGCTCGAAGCCTATCTGGACCGCCGGTTCCCGGACTGGCGCTTCCACCAGGGCGAAGCCGAGGCGGCGCATGCCACCGGCACGGCGGCCATGGACGAGCGGACCGCCCTGGACATCCTCGGCCTCGCCGCCGGTGCCTCCGCGGCCGAGATCAAGGCTGCGCACCGGCAGTTGATGGCCCGCCTGCACCCGGACCATGGCGGCAGCTCGTATCTCGCCGCACAGCTCAACCAGGCACGCGACCACCTGCTGGGGCGGAAGGGCTGACGG
The DNA here is from genome assembly GCA_963720725.1 of uncultured Alphaproteobacteria bacterium. Taxonomy (GTDB): domain Bacteria; phylum Pseudomonadota; class Alphaproteobacteria; order Geminicoccales; family Geminicoccaceae; genus Benzoatithermus. The sequence goes on along the minus strand of CAVRGN010000008.1, from coordinate 382,737 downwards.
TGCGACCAGGGCCCCGCTAGGCGGGGGCGGGCGCCGCCTTCTTCCTGCCCAGCCAGTCGCTCAGTCCCTGCAGCATGACGTAGAAGGGCGGCACGAACAGGTTGTTGAACAGGGTCGCGGACACCATGCCCCCCAGCACGGCCGTGCCCAGGACCTGCTGGCCGGCCGCACCGGCACCGGCCGCGGTGGCGAGCGGGGCCATGCCCAGGATGAAGGCGAGCGAGGTCATCATGATCGGCCGGAACCGCTCGTGGGCGGCGTTGATCGCGGCCTCGGCCAGGGGAACGCCCTTGGCGCGCTCGCCACGGGCGAACTCGACCACCAGGATCGCGTTCTTGGCGGCCATGGCGATCATCAGCACGATGCCGATCTGGCAGTACATGTCGTTGTCGAAGTGGCGCGCCATCATCGCGCCGACGACGCCGAGCAGCGCCAGCGGCACGGCCAGGATCACCGCCATCGGGTTGGTCCAGCTCTCGTAGAGTGCGGCCAGCACCAGGTAGACCAGGAGGATCGAGAGCGCGAAGATCCAGATCGCCTGGTTGCCGACGATCTGCTCCTGGTAGGACATGCCGGTCCAGCTGAAGCCGATATTGGCCGGCAGCTCGGCCTTGGCCGCCTGCTCCATCAGCGAGAGGGCCTGGCCGGAGCTGAAGCCGGGGGCGGCGCCGCCGTTGAGGCCGACGGTGGGGTAGAGATTGTAGCGCGAGAGGGTGGCGGCACCGGCGGTGGGCCGGATGCTGGCCAGGGCGCCCAGAGGCACCATCTGGCCATCGTTGCCGCGGGTGTGGAGTTGTTCGAGATCCTCGGGCCGCAGCCGGAACGGGCTGTCGGCCTGGACGTAGACTTGGTAGCTCTGGTTGAACAGGTTGAACTGGTTGACGTAAGTCGACCCGGTGTAGGACTGCAGGGTCGAGAACACGTTGCCGATCGGCACGCCCAGGCTCTGGGCCTGGACGCGGTCGACGTCGACGAAGATCTGGGGCACGTCGGCGCGGAACGAGGTGTTGACCCCGGCGATCCCGCTCTGGCTGCGCGCGGCCTGGATCAGTGCCTCGGCGGCCCGCGCCAGCTGGACGATGTCGGTGCTGCCGCCCTCGAGCTGCAGCTGCATCTGGAAGCCGCCCGAGACCCCGAGACCCGGGATCGCCGGCGGCACGATGACGAACGGGTAGCCGCTCTGGATCGGCGCCAGCCGGCGGCGGACGTCGGCCAGGATCACCTCCTGGCTCAGGCCGGCGGCCTCGCGTTCGGCAAAGCCCTTATAGACGAGGTACATGGCAGCGGCGTTGGCGAGCGTCGTGCTGTTGTCGAGCAGCGAGACGCCGCCGACCGTGACCCAGCCGGCGATGCCCGGCGTGCCCTTCAGCGCCGCCTCCACTTCCTTGATGGTGGCCTCGGTGCGGGCCAGCGAGGCGGCGCTGGGCAGCTGTACGCCGACGATGGCGAAGCCCTGGTCCTCGTCGGGCAGGAAGCCGGTGGGCAGGCGCGTGAAGCCCCAGCCGCCGAGCGCCAGCACGCCCAGGAACAGGACCAGCGTCACGGCGCGGTGGCGGACCATGAACCCCACGGTCGCGGTCTGGCCCTTGGTGACCGCGCCGAAGCCACGGTTGAACCAGGAGAACAGGAAGAATTTCGGCGGTTGCGGCTTGCGCAGCAGGATGGCGCACAAGGCCGGCGTGAGGGTCAGCGCGTTGACGGCGCTCAGCGCCGTGGCCGAGGCCAGCACCAGCGCGAACTGCTGGTACATCTGGCCGGTGATGCCGGGCAGGAACGAGGCCGGCACGAACACCGACATCAGCGTGAGCGTGACGCCGGCGATGGCGCCGCCCAGTTCGTCCATGGCCCGGATCGCTGCCTCCTTCGGGCCGACATTCTCCTGCTCCATGATCCGCCACACATTCTCGACCACGACGATGGCGTCGTCGACGACGATGGCGATGGCGAGCACCAGGCCGAACAGCGAGATCAGGTTGATGGAGATGCCGAAGGCCGACATCAGCGCGAAGGTGCCGATCAGCGAGACCGGGATGGTGATGGTCGGGATGAGCGTGCCGCGCCAGTCCTGGAGGAAGATGAAGATGGTGAGGAAGACCAGCAGGCCGGCCTCGAGCAGGGTCGTGATCACGCCGTCGATCGCGTCGCCGACGAAGATCGTGGTGTCGAACAGGATGGTGTAGTCGAGGCCTTGCGGGAACGCGCCCTTGAGCTCGGTCATCTTGGCCTTGACCGCCTGCGCCACGTCGAGCGCGTTGGCGGCCGGCAGCTGGTAGATGGCGATACCGGCGGTCGCGGCACCGGTCAGGTTGGCGAAGGTGCTGTAGGTCTGGGCGCCGAGCTCGACCCGGGCGACGTCGCGGACCCGGACCAGCTGTCCGCCGCCCTCAGCCGCCGCCTTGACCACGATGTCCTCGAACTGCGCCAGCTGGTCGAGGCGGCCCAGCACGTTGATGGTGTATTGGAACGGCTGGTCGGCCGGCTGCGGCGGGGTGCCGGTCTGGCCGGCGGCCACTTGCGCGTTCTGCTGGTCCAGCGCCTGGATCACGTCGTCGGGGATCAGCCCGAAGCTCTGCAGCCGCTGCGGATCCAGCCAGATTCGCATCGCGTAGGTGCCGGCGCCGAGCACGTTGACCTCGGCGACGCCGGGCACGCGGGCGAGTTCGCTCTGCAGGTTGATCGAGGCGTAGTTGGTCAGGAACAGGTTGTCGTAGGCGCCGGTGGGCGAGATCAGGTTGGCGAACAGCAACACGTTGGTCGACTGCTGCTTGACCGTGACGCCCTGGGCCGCGACCTGCGGCGGCAGCTCGGCCTGGGCGATGGCGACCCGCTGGTAGACCAGGGTCTGCGCGGTATCCATGTCGGTGCCGACCTGGAAGGTCACGATCAGCGTGTAGGTGCCGTCCGACGCGCTGTAGGATTGCATGTAGAGCATGCCGGGCACGCCGTTGACCTGCTGCTCGATCGGGATGCCCACCGTGTTGGCGACGGTGGCGGCGCTGGCCCCGGGATAGCTGGTGGTGACGTAGATCGTGGGCGGAGTGATGTCGGGATACTGGGCGATCGGCAGCCGGAGCATCGCCACCACGCCCAGGAGAACGGTGACGATCGCCACCACGGCGGCGAAGATCGGCCGCTCGATGAAGAATTTCGAGAACATCGCCCGCTACCCGGCCGCCTGGGCGACCGGCGGCGGCTGGGGTGCCACCTTGCGCCCGGGCACCGCGCGCTGGAGTCCGTCGACGATCACGCGCGAGGAACGCTCCAGGCCCTTGATCACCACCCGGTCGACGCCGACGAGCTGGCCGAGCTCGACGCCGGTGCGCACGACCGTGTCCTCGGCACCGAGCGTCAGGACGTAGGTGCCGGCCTGGTCGCGGCCGACCACGGTCTCGGGCACCAGCAGCGCCTTCGGCGTCTGGCCCAGAGGAGCCCGGATCCGCACGAACAGGCCGGGCAGGAGCCGGTAGCCGGGGTTTGGGAAGACGCCGCGCAGCTGCAGGGTGCCGGTGCCGGGCGTCAGCGTGATCGCGGCGAAGTCGAGCTTGCCCTGCACCGGGAAGCCCTGGTCGGCGACGGTGCCGAGTTCCAGCACCTGGTCCTCGGGCTGCGCGCCGCCATCCTGCCGCTGCGCGCGGATCTGCAGCAACTGGCGCTCATCCAGGGTGAAGTAGGCGTAGATCGGATCGATCCGGTTGATCTCGGCCAGCACCGTGGCCGACCCGCCGATGCCGACCAGGTTGCCGACATCGATCAGCCGCCGGCCCATGCGGCCGTCGAAGGGTGCGGTCACCGTGGTGTAGCCGAGATTGAGCTTGGCCAGGTCGACTTTGGCCTGCGCGCCGAGAAGGTCGGCCTGGGCCGAATCGAGGTTGGCGCGCCAGGTGTCGACGTCGACCGCCGAGGCGGCCTTCTGCTTGAACAGGTTGGAATAGCGGTTGAATTCGGTCTGCGCCTGCTCCAGCCGCGCCTGCACCGCGCCGACAGCGGCCTGGGCCTGCTGCAGCTGGGCGCGGTACTGGTCCTGCTCGATCGTGAACAGGAGGTCGCCCTGCTTCACGCGCTGGCCGTCCTGGAAGTGGATCTCGGTCAGGTAGCCCTCGACCCGTGCGACCAGCTGGACCGTGTTCACGGCAGCGGTGGTGCCGGTGAGCTCGACATAGTCGGTGACATCGCGGACCTGCGGCGGTGCCACCGTGACCGGCGGCGGCGGCGGCGGCCGGTACGCGTTGCGGTCGCCATCGTCGCAGGCCGCGCACAGGAGCAGAGCCAGGACGGCGGAAGGGATCAGGCGGTGGCGGCGCTGCATCGGCGATCTCGGGTTTGGAGCTGCCGCTCGGTCATGGCTCGGGCAGGCGGAACTGGGTCGGGCGACTGACCGGGATCGGCGGCACCAGCACCCGGTAGGCCAGCAGCTTGCCCCAGTCCGTGCGCCGGGCCATGGCGTCGATGGTCTGCGGCGGCAGGAACGGCTTGTCCTCGCGGATCTGCCAGCCGCCGCCGAGCGCGCGGTAGGTGGCCACGAGATTGGTCGGAATGGCGCCCGCGGTCACGGCCAGGGCATCCTGCTGCGAGAGCAGCTGCTGCTCGGCCGTGAGCACGGTGGTGAAGTCGGTCACGCCGTTCTGGTACTGCAGGAAGGCGAGCTCGACCGACCGGCTCGCCGCCCGCACCGCCTCGCTGAGATAGCGCGCGCGCTCCTGCTGCTTGCGGAAGCCCACCAGCCCGTTCTCGACCTCCTGCTGCGCCACGAGCACGGCGTTCTGGTAGAGGGTCAAAGCTTGCTGCAGCGCCGCGTCCTGGGCGCGCACGGTGTTCTCGATCCGGCCATAGTTGAGGAAGTCCCAGACGACGGACGGCCCGAAGGCGTAGGTGCGGCTGCGGGACTGCAAGATGTCGGCGAGGTCGAACGGCCCCCAGCTGCTGGCGGCGAAGCCGAAGGTGCCGGTGAGCGAGAAAGCGGGATAGAGATCGGCCTCCTGGAAGCCGACCAGGGCACTCTGTGCTGCCGCCTGCGCCTCGGCCTGGCGGATGTCGGGACGGCGGCGCAGGAGGTCGGCCGGGATGCCGATCGCCACCTGGGACGGAGCCAGCGGAATCCCCTGGCTCGCGGTGAGCAGCGCCTCGAGCGGACCGGGCGGCTCGCCGATCAGGGTGGCGATGGCGTTCCTGGTCTGCTCGATCTGCTGCTCGAGCTGCGGGATCGTGGCCTTGGTCGAGGCGAGGATCGTCTTGGCCTGCTCGACGTCGCGCTGGTCGGTGGTGCCGCCGCGAAAGCGCGCGGTGGCGATCTGCAGCCCCTGCTCCTGGATCTTCACGTTCGCCACCGCCACGGCCAGCTGCTGCTGCTGGGTGCGCAGCTGCAGGTAGGCGGTGGCGAGGTCGGCGGTCAGGCTCACCAGCACGTCGTCATAGTTGGCGACGCTGGCGGCGAGCTGCGCGTCCGCCGATTCGGTGAAGCGGCGGAACTTGCCCCAGAGGTCGATTTCCCAGGCGGCCTGCACGCCCAGGCTGTTGCTGCTGTATTCGAGCGCCGAGGCGTCGCCGCGCGGGGCGCCGGCGGCCCGGGCGCTCTCGCGCTCGCGCAAGAGCGAGCCCACCGCCTGCTGCTGCTGGGGATATTCCTGGCCGATCGCCACCGCGAGCTGGGCGCGGGCCTGCAGCACCCGGGCACCTGCGGCCTGCAGCGGGAGGTTCTGGGCGTAGCCGACGGCGATCAGCCGGTCGAGCGCAGGATCGGCGAAGGTGCGCCACCACTCGACGTTCTCGCCGGGCGCGGCGACGATCCGCGACTCGCCGGAGTCCATCCAGGCCGGGTTGAGCTTGCTGTCCGGGGTGGCGAAATCCGGGCCGACCAGCGTGCAGCCGGCCAGAAGGGCCGCCGCCAGCGCGGTCCACAGCACGCCGTCCACCTTCAAACCGAACCCCGCTTGCTCTAGCATGCGCTGCTGCACCCTAGGGCGGCGCGCCGCCTGCGCCAGTCGGGTCGGCGATGTGGCCGCCAGCTCCGGGGCGCTTTTCCGGGATGGTGCGGCCGCCGCGCATCACGGCCGGCGCCGGAACCCCGGGGTGCTGGCGCGCGTTGCGCCAGTCCTGCGCCACCTTCCCGGCGCGGTTGAAGTGTCGCCGCGGCGACGGCTAGAACGCTGGGCGACGATGGTGGCGTCCGGCGCCCCCGATCCGACGAGGTTCAAGGCATGCGCAGAGTTCGCAAGGTGGTGTTTCCCGTGGCGGGGCTGGGCACCCGCATGCTGCCGGCGACCAAGGTCATGCCCAAGGAGATGCTGCCGGTGGTCGACCGCCCGATCATCCAGTACGCGCTGGAGGAGGCGGCGGCCGCGGGTGCGGAGGAGTTCATTTTCGTCACCGGCCGCGGCAAGGCCATGCTGGAGGATCATTTCGACCGGGCGTTCGAGCTGTTCGAGACGCTCGAGCGCAAGTCCAAGGCCGAGGAGCTGGAGCGGCTCGAGCGCGCGGTGCCCAAGGCCGGCGAGGTGGTCTACACCCGCCAGCAGGAGCCCAAGGGATTGGGCCACGCGGTCTGGTGCGCGCGCCATCTGGTCGGCGACGAGCCGTTCGCGGTGGTCCTGGTCGACGACCTGATCGATGCCGAGACCCCGTGCCTCGCGCAGATGGTCGAGGCGCAGGCCCGGACCGAGGGCAACCTGATCGCGGTCATGGAGGTGCCGCGCGAGCACACCTCGCGTTACGGCGTGGTCGATCCCGGTGCGGTCGAGGGGCGGCTGACCGAGGTCCGCGGGATGGTGGAGAAGCCCGAGCCGGAGGTGGCGCCCTCGCGGCTGGCGGTGATCGGCCGCTACGTGCTGCTGCCCGAGATCTTCGCCATCCTCGACGCGCAGAAGCCCGGGGCAGGGGGCGAGATCCAGCTCACCGACGCGATGGCGGCACTGATCGGGCGACAACCCTTCCACGGGTACCGCTTCGAAGGTCGCCGCTTCGACTGTGGCGACAAACTGGGCTATCTGGAAGCGGTGGTGGCGATGGCGAGCCGGCGCGCCGATCTGCAGCCCGGCTTTCGAGAGATGCTCGCCCGCTACGCCTAGTGCAGCGGGCGACAAGGGGACCTGCGGATGAAGATCGCGATGATCGGCACCGGCTATGTCGGGCTCGTTTCCGGTGCCTGCTTTGCCGAGTTCGGGCTCGAGGTGGTCTGCGTCGACAAGGACGAGCGCAAGATCGCCATGCTCGAGGAGGGCCGCATTCCCATCTACGAGCCCGGCCTCGATGTCCTGGTGGACCGCCACCACTCGGCCGGCCGGCTGTCCTTCACCACCGACCTCGCCGCCGCGATCGACGGGGCGGAGGCCGTGTTCATCGGCGTCGGCACGCCTTCGCGGCGCGGCGACGGCCATGCCGACCTGACCTACGTCTTCGCCGCGGCGGAGGAGATCGCGGCCTCCCTGAAGCACCCGACGCTGGTGGTCACCAAGTCGACCGTGCCGGTCGGCACCGGCCGCAAGCTGCAGAAGATCTTCGCCACCCAGCGCCCCGATCTGCAGATCGACATCGCGTCGAACCCGGAATTCCTGCGCGAGGGCTCGGCGATCGAGGACTTCCTGCGTCCCGACCGCGTGGTCTGCGGGGTCGAGAGCGAGCGCGCGCGCGAGGTCCTGGGCCGCTGCTACCGGCCGCTGAACCTGATCGAGACCCCGATCCTGTTCACCACGCTCGAAACCGCCGAGCTGACCAAGTACGCGACCAACGCCTTCCTCGCGACCAAGATCACCTTCATCAACGAGGTGGCCGATCTGTGCGAGCGGGTGGGCGCCGACGTGCAGCAGGTCGCCAAGGGCATGGGTCTCGACGGCCGCATCGGCAAGAAGTTCCTGCATGCCGGCCCGGGCTATGGCGGATCCTGCTTTCCCAAGGACACGCTGGCGCTGCTGCGCACCGGTGAGCAGCACAACACGCATCTGCGCATCGTCGAGGCCGTGGTGGGGGTCAATGAGGGCCGCAAGCGGCGCATGGTGCGCAAGATCACCGACGCCATGGGCGGCACCGTGGCCGGCAAGTCCATCGCCGTGCTCGGCGTGACCTTCAAGCCGGGCACGGACGACATGCGCGAGAGTCCGTCCCTGGTGATCGTGCCGGCGCTGCAGGGCGAGGGTGCGACGGTGCGGGCGTTCGATCCCGAGGGCATGACCGAGGCGCGCAAACTCCTGCCCGACGTCGACTGGTGCCAGGATGCGTATCATTGCCTGGAGGGCGTGGACGCCGCGGTCATCCTGACCGAGTGGAACGAGTTTCGCGGTCTCGACCTCGACCGGGCGCGCGAGGTCATGCGCCGGCCGCTGCTGATCGACCTGCGCAACGTGTTCGATCCGGCCCAGGTCGCCGCCGCGGGCTTCAGCTACACCAGCGTCGGCCGGCCGGTCGCCCTGGCCGGCGGGGAGTAGCCTCGATGCCGGGCCACGTCTTCGATCCGACGCTGCTGCGCGAGTACGACATCCGGGGCATCGTCGGCTCCACCCTTTCCGTGGCCGACGCGGAGGCGATCGGCAGGGCCTTCGGGACCATGGTGGTGGCGACCGGGGGCACCCGGGTGGTGCTGGGCTATGACGGCCGGCTGAGCTCGCCGGAGCTCGCGGCCGCGACCTGCGCCGGCTTCATGGCCGCCGGCCTGGAGGTGCTGCAGATCGGCCTCGGCCCGACGCCGATGATGTATTTCGCCGTGCACCATCTGGGGGCCGACGGCGGCCTGCAGATCACCGGCTCGCACAACCCGCCGGACTATAACGGCTTCAAGATGATGCTGGGGACCAAGCCCTTCTTCGGCGGGCAGATCCAGCAGATCGGCAAGATCGCGGCCACCGGCGCCTACGCCGCCGGTGCCGGCGGCGAGACGCGGGTCGACGTGTTCCCGGCCTATCTCGACCGGCTGGCCGCGGACTATCACGGCACCCGCCCGCTCGCGGTGGTCTGGGACGCGGGCAACGGTGCCGCCGGCCCGGCCATGGCGGCGCTCACCGCACGGCTGCCCGGCCGGCACAAGTGCCTGTTCGCCGAGGTCGACGGACGGTTCCCCAACCACCATCCCGACCCGACCGAGCCGCACAATCTGGAAGCCCTGATCCACGAGGTCACCGCGGGTGGCTACGAGCTCGGCATCGGCTTCGACGGCGACGGCGACCGGATCGGCGTGGTCGACGGCGAGGGGCGGATCGTGTTCGGCGACCAGATCCTGCAGATCCTGGCGGCGGACGTGCTGACGCGCCATCCGGGTGCGACCATCATCGCCGACGTCAAGACCAGCCAGACCTTCTTCGACGAGGTGGCGCGGCTGGGCGGCAAGCCGCTGATGTTCAAGACCGGGCACTCGCTGATCAAGGCCAAGATGACCGAGGTCGACGCCCCGCTGTCGGGAGAGATGTCCGGCCACATCTTCTTCAAGGACGGCTTCTACGGCCACGACGACGCGCTCTACGTCGCCGTGCGCCTGCTCGACATCCTGGCTCGGGGCACGAAGACCATGGCCGAGCTCAAGGACGCCATGCCGGAGGCCTTCAACACGCCCGAGATCCGGTTCGACTGCCCCGAGGAGCGGAAGTTCGCGGCGATCGCCGAGGTCAAGGCCAACCTCGCCCGCGAGGGGGCCAAGGTCGACGACATCGACGGCGTGCGGGTGACCACCGCGGAGGGCTGGTGGCTGGCGCGCGCCTCGAACACCCAGGCCGTGCTGGTGGTCCGTGCGGAGGCGCACAGCCCCGAGGCTCTGGAGCGGCTCAAGGACGTGGTGCGGCGCCAGCTCGGCCGGATCGGGATCGCAGCACCCGCCGGGTTCTGAGCCCCGGCCGGCGCCGCGGTCAGGTCAGGGCGCGCAGCGTGCCGAGGCGCGGACGGTAATAGGCCGTTCGCCGCAGCAGCGTCTCGGGGATCAGCGACAGGAGCCAGGGCGTGTAGCGGAACACCGCCTCGGCCACGATCACCGTCTCGCCGTCGCGCAGGATGAGATCGGCGGGCAGGGTGGCGTCGCCGCCCTCGGTGCCGACCTCGCTGCCCTCGGCGAGGGTACCGGCACCCTCTTCCTGCCAGTACACGGTCGGGGGGTTCCCGGGATCGATGCCGACGCCGGAGACGATCACCACGCCGGCGCCGGAGATGTCGAAGGGCTGCACGATGTGCTGCATGGCGCTGAACATGCTCTGCACGGCGGTCAGGCTCAGTTCCTCGTCGCGCGAGGCGAGGTCGGCCATGGTGTTCGCGGCGTGCTGCAGCTTCAAGGTGAGCAGGGCGAAGCGGCCGACCTCGGCCACGCCGAGCGAGAACAGGATCATGATCGGCAGGATCAGTGCGAACTCGACCGCGGCGATGCCACGGCGATCGCGCCAGAAGCGCTGCGGACGTCGGGAGCGCTCGGCGGCCATGCTAGAAGGGCTCGTTGCGCACGGCGACCGCGGCGCGGTGGACGACCCGTCCGAAGATGTGCCGGAAGAGGTTGGTGATGGCGCCGGTCTCGTATTCGATGTCGTAGAGCACGATGTCCCCCGGACCGCCCAGGCCGGCGGTGCCCATGTCGTCGTCCCACTGGCCGTTGCCGTTGACGTCGTTGAACGGCTCCCCGGCGTCGTGCACCCCGTTGGCGTTGTCGTCGGTGAACGGCTCGGGCTGGCCGATCTGGTCGAAGCTGGAATAGACCAGCGTGCGGATCACCGCCCGGTCCATGTCGACGAAGCCCAGCGTGCGGTCCATGATGATGTCGCGGATCCGCTGCTCGCGGCTGACGCCGTCCTCGGTGAACCCGGTCACGCCGGCGCGCGACGCGGCGAGCACCGCCGACTCCATGGTGCCGCTCACGAACAGGCTCATGGACACCTCGAAGCTGCCGATCACCAGCAGGAGCAGCGCCGGTGCCAGCACCGCGAACTGCACCGCCGCCGCCCCACGCGCATCGCCATGGAACCGCCGCAGCGTGCCGGCACGCAGCCAGGTCATTGCGCGATCCGCAGATTGCTGAGCTGAACGCCGATGCTGCGAAACACCGTGCGCAGCGTCGAGTTGTCGGGTGAGTGGTAGTAATATTCGGGCCGGGTCGCGCAGGACCGGTAGAGATTTTGCGTCGATACCGTAGGCTGGGTGCCGAAGGTGATCGTGTAGATCAGAATGCCCTCGGCTTTCATCCGATTGCAGACCGTGGTCATCCGCGCATCCAGATGCGCCCGGCCATCGGCGACGGTCGCGGTGGTGCCGGGACCCATGAAGCTCGCATCGTGCAGTCGGCCATAGGCGGTGAAGTCCGATCCGCGCGGGCCGCCACCATTGTGGTCGTACACATTGTTGTCGCCGTCGGTGAGCATGACGACGACCTTGTCCGTGTCGGACGAATCATAGTCCAACGGGCGCGTATTCGGCGTGTCGCCGCCCCACAGTCCCCGCCACCGGGGTGACAGCACGCGCCAGCCCCAGACCATCCCCAGATTGCCCGCCGTACCGCCACGGTGCCACGGTCCCATGTTGTTGAGGGCAGCCACCACGTCGGTCTTGCGCTGGATCAGCGGCGTAAGGACGGGGCCACAGCCCAGGTTCGGGCCATAGCCGTCATTGTAGGCCGTCAGCCAGTCCTTGATCGCGGGGTTGACCAGCGAGCCGTAGGTGTTGGGAACCCGGTTCCAGTTGTTGTCGCTGTCGTCCGGGTAGAGATAGCTGCGGAACGGTGCCGTGGCCGGAGGATCGTCGGTCTGGTCGAAACCGCCCGTGCGTGCCAACACGCAGCCCTTCCAGGTGGTCGGGGCGAAGGGATTGGGCCCGACGCGGACCGGATCCGTCGCGGCCAGCCAAGTCGAGCGCGTGCTGCCCATATTGACCACCGCGGTGTAGGGAACCACGGCGACGAACAGGTTGGGGTTGGTCTCGACGTCGCCGTAGACGATGTCCACGAGGTCGAGGGCCGCGGCCTTCATGGTGTCGAACTTCGCACCCAGCATGGAGCCCGTATTGTCGAGCACGAGCGCCAGCTCCATCTGGCGGATCTCACGATTGATCACCGTGGTCGCCGCCACGGTCACGGTGTCCTGGCCGAACAGCCGCATGAACCGGGTCGGCATCACGGCGGTAGCCGACAGCACCAGCTCGTCGCCGACCGCATTGACTTCGATCTGCAGATCGTCCTCGTCGAGGCTGGCGAGGTTCGGCCCGGCCCGGAAGTTGGTGTTGAAATAGCTGCGGGCGTCGGCCTCGACATTCTCGGGCAAAGCGGTGCGGCCCGCGGCGAGCCCGGCGGCGTCCAGGGACTTCTGCAGCTGGTCCTCGACCGAGTAGGCCAGGAGCGTGTCGATGGCGAGGCCCGCACCGGCCACCAGGGGCAGGGCGCACAGACCGAAGATCATCGCGGCGTTGCCGCGCTCGTCGCGCCCAAGACGGCGAAGCATCTGGCGCAGCCATGCCGGCCCGGCCATGGTCGTCGCTCCCGCACGGTCCTCGTGCCGCCCACCTGGGCCGGCTCCGGTCCGAGGATGGGGCCCAACTGTTAACGGCGGGTTAACGGCCGGATGCTTCTCGAACACCCGACGACCCTCCTGGCCGCCCTGCTCGTGGCGCTGATCGCCGACGCGCTGCTCGGCGAGCCGGTCCGGCTGTACCGGCGCGTGCCCCATCCGGTGCAGGTCATCGGAACGCTCGTTTCCGGCCTGGAAGGCCGCCTGCTGCGCGCGACGGCGCGGCCATCGGCCAAGCGGCGTGCGGGGATCCTGCTGGTCCTGCTGACGGTCGCGGCCGCCGTCGTCGTCGGTGGCGGGCTCGCCCTGGCGCTGCGCGCGCTGCCGGGCGGGTGGGTGCTCGAGGGGCTCGCCATGAGCACGCTGCTGGCGCAGCGCAGCCTCGTGCAGCACGTCGCCGCGGTGGCGACCGGCCTGAGGGCCGGGCTCGAGCAGGGGCGGGCAGCGGTGGCGCTCATCGTCGGGCGCGATCCCGAGCGGCTGGACGCCGCCGGGGTCGGGCGTGCCGCGGTCGAATTGCTGGCCGAGAACCTGTCGGACGGCGTGGTGGCGCCGCTGTTCTGGGGCCTGGCCGGCGGCCTGCCGGGCATGCTCGCCTACAAGACCATCAACACGCTGGACAGCATGGTCGGCCACCGCAGCGAGCGCTACCTGGAGTTCGGCTGGGCCAGCGCGCGCCTGGACGACCTCGTCAACCTGCCGCCGGCGCGCTTGACCGGCTTCGGCCTGTGCCTGGTCGGCGGCCGCCCCCGACGTGCCGCCGCGGCCATACGGCGCGACGCGCCTGGGCACCGGTCGCCCAACGCCGGCTGGCCGGAGGCGGCGATGGCGGCGAGCCTGGAACTGCGCCTGGCCGGACCGCGCTCCTATGGCGGAGCCGTGGTCGAGGACGGGTGGATGGGGGACGGCCGCGCCGAGGTGACGCCCGACGACATCGACCGGGCGGTGGCCCTGGCCTGGCGCTTGTGGTGGCTGATGCTGGCCCTGGTCGTGATGGCGCTGGCGGGCTCGCGGAGCTAGGCCGCGAGGCGCAGGAGCCGGTCCAGATCGAGGCAGGCGGCCAGATGGGCGGCCAACTCGTCCAGCGCCGCCTCGACCCCGGCTTCGTAGGCGATCAGGGCACCCGAGCGCGCCCGGATCCGACCGAGCAGGGCGGCCCGGAACCGGTCGCCGGCCAGGATGCCGTGCAGGTAGCAGCCCATGACCCGGCCGTCGGCGCTGACCGCGCCATCCCGTGCGTCGTCGCCGGCCAGCAGCGGTTGCCCGCAGCCCGGGCCGTCGGTCCGTCCCATGTGGATCTCGTAGCCCTGCACGATCTCGCCCGAGATCGTCTCGCGCCACGCGCGCAAGGCCAGGACCTTGGCCGGTTCCAGGACGGTGTCCACCTCGAGCAGCGCCAACCCGGCGGCCGAGCCCGGGGCGCCCTCGAGCCCCGCGGGGTCGGCGATCCGCCGCCCGAGCATCTGGTAGCCGGCGCACAGGCCGAGGACGTGGCCGCCGCGCCGGACATGGGCCAGGATGTCGATGTCCCACCCCTGCGACCGCAGCGCCGCAAGGTCGCCCAGCGTGCCCTTGCTGCCGGGCAGCACGACGAGATCGGCATCGCCGGGCACGGGCTGCCCGGGCTCCAGGATCCGCAGGTCGACGTCGGGCTCGGCCGCCAGCGGGTCGAGATCGTCGAAATTGGCGATGCGTGGCAGGCGAGGTACGGCCACCAGGATCGGGCGATCGCCGCGGTTCCGTCCCGCGGCCGCCAGCTCGGCCAGGCCCAGCATGTCCTCCTTGGGCAGGTCCCGGGCACGCTCGAGCCAGGTGACCATGCCCAGGGACGGCAGCCCGGTCCGCGCGGCGATGATCGGGTGCGCCTCGTCGAACAGACTGGGATCGCCCCGGAACTTGTTGACCAGGTAGCCGACCAGAAGCGCGCGCTCCTCGGGCTCGAGCAGCAGCACGGTGCCGACCAGCTGGGCGATCACCCCGCCGCGCTCGATGTCGCCCGCCAGGACGACGGGAACCCGGGCGGCGCGGGCGAAGCCCATGTTGGCGATGTCGCCGGCGCGCAGATTGACTTCGGCCGGGCTGCCGGCACCCTCGACCAGCACGAGGTCGGCGTCGGCACCCAGGCGCGCGAAGCTCTCCAGGACAAGCGGCAGGAGCCGCGGCTTGAGCGCGTGGTAGTCCCGGGCGCTGCAGCTCGTGAGCACCCGGCCCTGCACCACCACCTGCGCCCCGGTGTCGCTCTGCGGCTTCAGCAGCACCGGATTCATGTCGGTCAGGGGCGGCACCCCGCACGCCCGGGCCTGCAGCGCCTGGGCGCGGCCGATCTCGCCGCCGTCGACGGTCACGGCCGCGTTGTTGCTCATGTTCTGCGGCTTGAACGGGCGCACCCGCAAACCGCGCCGCGCATAGGCCCGGCACAGGCCGGCCACCAGGAGCGACTTGCCGGCGTTCGAGCAGGTGCCCTGGATCATCAGCGCTCTGGCCATGCCGGGACTCATGGCCGTCCGCTTGCGCCAGATCAAGGACAGGGCGCGCGATCGGGGTATACTCCACGCATGCTCGCGATGGTTCTCGACGCGCCCGGCCGGCGCTTGCGCCCGCTGAACCTAACGGATCCGGTTGCCGGTCCCGGCCAGGTCCTGGTCCGCGTTCGCGCCTGCGCCGTCTGCCGCACCGACCTGCACGTGGTCGACGGCGAGCTGCCGCACCCCAAGCTGCCGCTGATCCCCGGCCACGAGATCGTGGGCGAGGTCGTGGCCTGCGGCGAGGGACCTGCCCCCTTTGCGCCGGGGACGCGTGTCGGCATCCCCTGGCTCGGCCATACCTGCGGCGTCTGCTCCTACTGCCGGGACGGACGGGAAAATCTGTGCGATGCGCCGGGCTTCACCGGCTACACGCTGGACGGCGGCTATGCCCAGCTCGCGGTCGCCGATGCCGCCTACTGCTTCCCCTTGCCCGACCGCTATGGCGATCTCGAGGCGGCACCGCTGCTCTGCGCCGGACTGATCGGCTTCCGGACGCTGCGGATGGCGGGGAGCGCCCGCCGGATCGGGATCTGGGGCTTCGGCGCCGCCGCCCACATCGTGGCCCAGGTGGCGCGGCACGAGGGGCGCGAGCTCTTCGCCTTCACCCGGCCGGGCGACGCGGCGGCCCAGGAGTTCGCCCGTGCCATGGGGGCGGCCTGGGCCGGCGACGCGGACGCGCATCCGCCCGTCGAGCTCGACGCCGCGCTCATCTTCGCCCCGGTCGGAGGCCTCGTGCCGCTGGCGCTCGCCGCCGTGCGCAAGGGCGGGGTGGTCGTCTGCGGCGGCATCCACATGAGCGACATCCCGGGCTTCCCCTACCGGCTCCTGTGGGAGGAGCGGGTGGTCCGCTCGGTCGCCAACCTCACCCGCCGGGACGCCGTCGATTTTTTGGACCTCGCCGGGCGTATTCCGATCCGGACCGAGGTGACGCCCTACCCGCTCGACCGGGCGAACGAAGCCCTGGCCGACCTGCGCGAGGGGCAGTTGCAGGGGGCGGCGGTGCTGGTCCCATAGACGGTCCACCACGCCCAAGCGGTGCATGTGGCCGAGGGTCTCGGCGGGCGATTGGTGGATATACTCCGGGCTTCCGGACCGTTGGAGGGCGAGTTCGTGGTCTCGCAGCGGACCGAACGGCGCCTCGCTGCCATCTTGGCGGCGGACATCGTTAGCTACTCACGGCTTGTCGAGAATGACGAGGCCGGCACGCTGGCCGCGATCAAGAGCGCTGCGCGCAACGGGCGATCGACCCGTTGCTGGCCGAGTACCAGGGCCGCATCGTCAAACTGATGGGCGACGGCGCGATCGTCGTGTTTGGATCGGTGGTCGACGCCGTAGCCTGCGCGGTGGGTGTGCAGCAGGCGGTGGCCGAGCATCAGGCGGGACGCTGCCCGCGGACCGGCAGGTCATGTTCCGCATCGGCGTCAACCTGGGCGACGTCGTCGTCGCGGGCGACGACCTGCTCGGCGACGGAGTCAACATCGCCGCGCGGCTTGGAGCAACTGTGCGAACCAGGTGGGGTGCTGGTCTCGGGTACCGCCTACGACCAGCTCCAGGGCAAGCTCGACGTGCCAGCTCGAGTTCATCGGAGAGCAGCACGTCAAGAAACATGGCACGGCCGGTGCGGGCCTACCGGATGCGGCGCGACGGTAGGCTAGCGCGCTTGCGTTGGCCTCGGCTCCGCCGGCGCACCCTTGTGGCCGCGCTTGCCCTATGCCTGATCGCCGCCGGTGGATGGTGGTGGCGCGCGCAGGTCGCCCGAGGCTTCAACGCCGACCGCTGGTCGCTGTGCTCCCCTTCTCGATACCAGACGAATGCGGACCCGCGTCTCGCCCGGCTGGTCGACGTCGTCGCTTCGCAAATCATAGACCAGCTGTCGATCTCCAGGTTCTGGACCGTGCTAGGCAGAAGTGCGAGCTTCGCCTACCGCGACCGGCCGAACGCGGGGCGCGCACTCGGGCAGGAGACGGGTGCCACGTTTGTCGTCGAAGGCAGGTTGCAGGAATTGGCGCAGGGGCTCCGCGCCTCCGCGGAGCTGATCGATGCGAGTACCGGCGAGCAGCTCTGGTCCGAGCGATTCGACTGGCCCGATGGCGATTGGGAATCCGTGCAGGACCAATTGGGCGCGCTCATCGGGAACGCGATCTACCAGGACGCCATTCACCCGGTAATCCTCGAGTCGCGCCTCCAGGCGGCCGCGCAGCGATCTCAAGGCCTACGAGCTGGCGGACCTTGCCCGCGAGCAGCTCACCAAAGCGACCGTCGCAGCGAACGCCGAGGGTCTGGCGCTCACCGACTTGGCGTTAGCCCGTGATTCCCGCTCCAGTGCCGCACTTTACATCCGCAGCCGGCTCTACCGCCAGCAGGTCGATGAAGACTTCGCGCCCGCCGCCGAGGCCACGGCGCGCTGGGGCGAGGCGGTGCGTACCCTGGTTGAGCTCGACCCGAACTTTGCCTGGGGACATATGGAGCTCGGGAACTGGTACGATGCCACCAACGGGCCGGACGGCATGGTCCTGGCGGAGCTTGATCGGGCCGCCGATCTGGCCCCCGACAATCCGAGGGTGCTGGAGCAGGTGGCTGAAAGGCTGCCCTGGCTGGGTCAGCCGAAGCGTGCCGCCGAGTTGCTCGACCACGTCGTGCGCCTGGATCCTGCGGTGAGCGGCAACTGGCGCCAATATCAGGTCGGCTTCTTTCTCCGCCGCTTCCGGCAAGCCGCCGATCTGATCGGGAGCTTTTCTGAGTTCAGCCGCCGGGATTACCTGTTCGCCACACTCAGCCACGCTGAACTCGGCGACATGGCGGACATGGCACGATGGCGCACTCGGTTCCTGGAGATTTGGCCCGATTACTCGTGGGAGCACTTCGCGTCCGAAACCGGAGACTTCTCCCGCGCAGCTGCCGCCGAGCGCGCCTTATGGTGGGACAGTCACACCAAGGCGAGCCTGCCCCTATGCGCTACGCCGGAACAGGTGGCGCGGCTGGGCCTCAGGCCGCTGGCGGAGTGCGAGTCTCAGCGGGCCAAGGCTGCCGGTCCGCCGGGCTAGGGTGCGGTCCCAGAGGCGGCCTGGCGGGCAAGCGGCCGAGCATGCCGCTAACCTGGGCGCCTGCGCCGGGCCGCTGGCGCGGTCGCCGATGCCGCCTATTGCTTCCCCTTGCCCGACCGCTACGGCGACCTCGAGGCGGCACCGCTGCTCTGCGCCGGACTGATCGGCTTCCGCACCCTGCGCATCGCCGGGAGCGCCCGCAGGATCGGGATCTGGGGGTTCGGCGCCGCCGCCCACATCGTGGCCCCGGTGGCGCGGCAAGAGGGGCGCGAGCTCCACGGCTTCACCCGGCCGGCGACGCGGACGCACACCCACCGGTGGGGCTCGACGTCGGCGAGTTCGTGCCCAGCGCACTCGCCGCCGTGTGCAAGGGCGGCACCGTCGTCTACGGCGGCATCCACATGAGCGACATCCCAAGCTTCCCCTACCGGCTGCTCTGGGAGGAACGGGTGGTGAGGTCGGTCGCGAACCTCACAAGGCAGGACGCCGTCGACTTCCTGGCGCTCGCCGGCCGCGTCCCGATCCGCACCGAGGTGACGCCCTACCCCCTCGACCGGGCGAACGAGGCCCTGGCCGACCTGCGCGAAGGGCGGCTGCAAGGTGCCGCGGTGCTGGTGCCTTAGCCAACCGAACCGGTGCCGGCGCGTGTGACCTGTGGCGAACCGTGGTAGACATGAGCGGATACTCCGCCGCGGGACGACGCGGGACCGCTTTGGAACCGGCTATGGCCACGCCTCGGGTCGAACGCCGCCTCGCTGCGATCCTGGCGGCGGACATCGTCGGCTACTCGCGGCTGATCGAGCAGGACGAGGCGGGCACGCTCGCGGCGATCAAGGAACTGCGCGCCACCGCCATCGATCCGATCCTCACCGAGCACCATGGCCGCATTGTCAAGCTGATGGGCGACGGCGCCATTGTCGAGTTCGGCTCGGTGGTCGACGCGGTTGCCTGCGCGGTGGCGATCCAGCAGGCGGTCGCCGAGCGCCAGGACCACACGCCGCCCGAGCGGCGGATCGTGTTCCGGATCGGGATCAATCTCGGCGACGTGGTGGTCGAGGGCGAGGATCTGCTCGGGGATGGGGTGAACGTCGCCGCCCGGCTGGAGCAGCTGTGCGAGCCCGGCGGCGTGCTGGTCTCCGGCACCGCCTACGACCAACTCCAAGGCAAACTCGGGCTGCCGCTGGAGTTCACGGGCGAGCAGCGGGTCAAGAACATCGCGCGGCCGGTACGGGCTTATCGAGTGCGGCTCGACGGCAGCCCCGCGCGACGGGCGCTCGTGCCGATGACTCGACGCGCCGCGGGGACCCTGGCGATACTCGCCCTGCTCGTGGCCAGCCTTGCCGGCTGGTGGCTGTGGCCGGTCTCGCCCAAGGCGTCGAGCCGTCCCGTGGTCGCCGTGCTGCCCTTTGCCGTCCCGGCCGGCTCGGACCCGCGCCTCTCGGAGCTCGGCGACGTTCTTGCCACCGGGATCATGGACGAGCTGTCGATCTCGCGAGTCTATACGGTGATGGGGCGCAGCGCGAGCTTCGCATATCGCGACCGGCCGAATGGGACGCGGGCGCTGGGCGATGAGCAGGGTGCGGCGTTCGTCGTCGAGGGCTTACTGCAGCAAAGTGGTCACTCCCTGCGGGCGTCGGTGCAGCTGGTCGACGCCGCGACCGGCGAGCAGCTCTGGTCCGAGCGGTTCGACCGGCCGGTGGGCAACTGGGATGCGGTCAAGGACGAGCTGGGTGCCAGGATCGGCAATGCGGTCAACGGCAGCGCCATCCGACCGGCCATTCGCGAGCGTGCGCTGCGGCGCCCGGTCGATGAGCTCGAGGCCTACGAGCTGGCCCTGCTGGCGGGCGATCAGCTCGAGAAGTACTCGAAAGAAGCAAACGCCAGAGGGCTAGAGCTGACCGACCTGGCGCTCGAGCGTGATCCGCGCTCGAGCGCGGCGCTCGTGTACCGGGCCTGGCTCCTCCAGCAGCAGATCGAGGAGGGTTATGGGCCGCCGGCCGAAGTTCTGCGGCTCTGGGGCGAGGCGGTCCATGCCCTGGCGGCCCAGGACCCGAACTACGCCTGGGGGCGCCTGTTCCTGGCTTCCTGGCTGGCCCACAGCAACCGAAGGCACGAGGACGTGCTGGCGGAGCTGGATCGGGCGCTCGAACTGGCGCCCAACAATCCGGCGCTCCTGGCCGAGGTGGCGGAGCTGTTGCCCTGGCAGGGCCAGACGCAGCGCGCGCGCCAGCTGCTCGATCGTGCGGGGCGGCTCGAGCCCGATCTGCGCTACAACTGGCGCTACTACATCATCGACTTCTTCGACGGTGATTTTCGCGGTTCGGTCGACGTCATCGGGGGCATGACCACCACCTCCCGGTGGGAGCACCTGTTCGCGGCACTGGCTCAGGCACAGCTCGGCGATGAAGAGGCCACGGCGCGCTGGCGTACGCGGTTGGCCCAGAGCTGGCCGGAATATTCCTGGGAGCTCGCGGTTTCGCAGGTCGGCGATTTCTCCGCCCCGGCGACGGTCGAGCGCGACTTGTGGAAGCAAAGTCATGCCAAGGCCGGGGTGCCCTTCTGTGCCACTGCGGAGCAGGTGAGGCAGCTTGACGTCGAGCCGCTGGCGCAGTGTGAGGCGGTGCGGGCCAAGGCCGCCGGACCACCGATTTAGGGTGCGGTCCTCGCCGAGGCATAGCGCTGCTGGAAGCGCTTGAGCATGTTGCGGACACGGCTGGCCTGGGCGGGGTCGTCCTTGAGGTTGGTCAGCTCGCGCGGGTCGCTCTTGAGGTTGTATAGGGCCTGCACGGCGTGGCCGGAGCCGGCCACCTGGGCGACCAGCTTCCACGGGCCCTCGATCGAGGCGAAGGTCGAGGGGATCCGGATGCCCACATCGAGGTCGCGCGATTCGGCGATCAAAGAGCCGCGTACCGGCGGCTTGTCGCCTCGCTGCCCGAGCCAGACCTTGGAAAGATCGAAGCTGTCACGTGCTTGGCTGGAGTCGAGCTTCACGCCGGTGACACCGGCCAAGCTCGCGGCGAGATCCTGGGCACCCACCAGCTGGTCGCGGACCGTGCCCGGTGGAATGGTGAAGCTCCCGGCATCGCCCCACTTCACGATCAACGGTACCCGGTGGCCGCCTTCCAGGATCTGCCCCTTGTAGCCGCTCATGTTCGGCCCCGAGGAATCGTGGCCGCAATAGTCGAGGCCGCCATTGTCGCTGGTGAAGTAGATCAGCGTGTTCTTCAGCAGGCCGCGCGTGCGCAGCGCCTCGTGCAGACGGCCGAGCGCGACGTCGATCTCGTAGATCATGTCCTGGCGGGCGCACATGCCGGTGGCACCTCGGATCGGCGTGCCGTCGAAGGCGAGCGGCGGGGTGAACGGCTCGTGCGCCGACTGGGCGGAATAGTAGAGCAGGAAGGGCCGGTCCTGGTCCGGACCCGCCAGATGCGCGTCGATGAAGCCGATCGCCTGGCGCATCAAGTCGGGGCCGATCTCGCTGCTGTCCCAATAGGGCATGCCGCGGCCCGTGATCGGAATCACCGAATTGCCGTGTGCGCCGGCGGTCCAGACACGCAAATCCGCCACGTTGCCGACCAGGCGGTCGTTCTCGAAATAGGCGTAAGGCTCGTCCTGCATGCCTTCCAGCAGGCTGAAGCTGTAGTCGAAGCCATGAGCGCGCGGGCCGTTGCCGAAGCCGCGGCCGAAATCGGTATTGGCGGAGCTGCGCGTGATCGTGTTCGAACCGACGGCGAAGAAGTCGCCGCCCATGTGCAGCTTGCCGACGAACGCGGAACGATAGCCGGCGCGGTGCAGGATGTCGCCGACGGTCATCTGCCCCGGGCGGATCTGCGACTGCCAGTAATACTGCCAGGCGCCCCACTTCCAGCGGCCACGCCACTGGTAGTTGCCGGTGAGGATGCTGTAGCGGCTGGGCGCGCACTTGGCGGCCGAGGTATGCGCGTTGGTGAAGCGCATGCCCTCGCGCGCGAGCCGATCGAGATTCGGCGTCGGGATGCGCGAGGTGGGGTTGTTGGCGTGCAGGTCGCCCCAGCCCATGTCGTCGGCCAGGAACACGACCACGTTCGGCGTGGCGGCGGCCGCTGTGCCCATGGACGCGAAGCCAGTCAGGGCAGCCAGCAGCAGGCGCCTGACCCAATGGGTGCGCAACATCGACTGTCCTCCCAAACTGGGGCGCTCAGAATTCGATGCCGAGCTGGCCCTTGATACCCTGGCGGAACGGATGCTTGACCAGCTTCATCTCGGTGACGAGGTCGGCGGCCTCGATCAGCTCGGGCTTGGCGTTGCGGCCGGTGACCACGACGTGCAGCCCCTCGCGCCGTGCCGCCAGTGCTTCCAGAACCTCGGTCACCGGCAGCGTGTCGTAACGCAGGACGATGTTGAGCTCGTCCAGGATGACCAGGTGCAGCTCGGGGTCCTGGAGCATGGTACTGGCCTCGGCGAAGGCGGCGCGCGCGGCGGCGATGTCCTGCGCGCGGTCCTGGGTCTCCCAGGTGAAGCCGTGGCCCATGACCTTGATGGTGACCAGCTCCGGGAAGCGCTCGAGGAACAGCCGCTCGCCCGGCACGCTGCGGCCCTTGACGAACTGGACCACGCCGAGCTTGAGGCCGTGGCCGAGGCAGCGCATGGCGAGGCCCCAGGCGGCCGTGCTCTTGCCCTTGCCGGTGCCGGTATGGACCATGAGCAGGCCCTTCTCGCCGGTCTTGCCGGCGTAGAGCCGGTCCTTGGCCGCCTTGATCCGGGCCATCTTGGCGCGGTGTTCCTCGGCACTGCGTTCGGTCATGCTCCGCCTCCGAGTTCGTCCAGCATCGTGCCGGCGCTGTTGCGCCGCGGCCGCCAGAGCCCGCGATCGATCGACTCCTGGAAGCGCTGGGCGATCTCGCGCAAGGCGGCGGGATTGGCCTCGGCCAGGAAGCCGCGCACGGTCTCGTCGCCGAGATAGGCGTCGAACAGGGCGTCGAAATGGTGGTCCTCGACCTCGCCCGAGGTGGCGGCGAAGGCGAACAGATAGTCGACCGTGGCGGCGATCTCGAACGCCCCCTTGTAGCCGTGGCGCATGACGCCGCGCAGCCATTTCGGGTTGGTGGCCCGGCCGCGCACGACGCGGCCCAGCTCCTCCTTGAGGGTGCGGACGCGCGGATGCTCGGGCCGGGCATGGTCGTTGTGGAAGATCTCGGGCTGGCGCCCGGAGAGGTGGCGCACGGTGGCGGCGAGCCCGCCCTCGAACTGGTAGTAGTCGTCGCTGTCGAGCAGGTCGTGCTCGCGATTGTCCTGGTTGTGCAGGACCAGCTCGACGCCGGCGAGGCGGCGCGCGAGGTCCGGCTGCGCGCTGCGGCCGTCCATGCCCCGGCCGTAGGCGTGGCCGCCCCAGGCGAGCCAGGCTCCGGCGAGTTCGCCCTCGTCCCGCCAGCCGCGCTCGTCGATCAGGGCCTGCAGGCCGGCACCGTAGGCGCCGGGCCTGGCGCCGAAGATGCGGGTCGTGGCCTGTCGGCGCGCCGCCTCCGCCGCCATGCCGGCAGCTGCCAAGCGTGCCGTGTCGGCGCGGACCGCGGCCGCGAGCGGGTTCTGTTCCTCCGGCTCGTCCAGGGCGGCCACGGCCCGACAGGCGTCGTCGAGGAGCTCGATCTGGGCGGGGAACGCGTCGCGAAAGAAACCCGAGACGCGCAACGTCACGTCCACGCGCGGACGGTCGAGCACGGCCAGCGGCAGGATTTCGATGCCGGTCACCCGGCGGCTGTCGGCATCCCAGACCGGGCGGCAGCCGAGCAGGGCCAGCGCCTGGGCGATGTCGTCGCCGCCTGTGCGCATGTTGGCGGTACCCCAGGCGGAAAGCGCCACCTGGCGCGGCCAGGTCCCGTGGCGCTGCAGATACTCCTCGACCACGAGGCCCGCCGAGCGCCAGCCGAGCTGCCAGGCGGCCGGCGTCGGCACGGCGCGGCAGTCGACCGAGAAGAAATTGCGGCCCGTGGGCAGGACCTCGGGCCGGCCGCGGGTTGGCGCCCCGCTCGGTCCAGGTGCGACCCGGCGCCCGTCCAGCCCGGTCAGCAGTCCCGCGATCTCGGCTGTGCCGCAGCCCAGGATCGCCGGGCGCAGGCGGTGGTCGACATTCTCCAGCACCGCTCGGGTAGCGTGCCACTCCGGTGCCGCCGCCGCCTCGCCGGTCACCAGCCGGCGAGCCAGCAGTTCCAGGCGTTCGACCGTGTCGCCCTGGGTCCGCCAGGGACCGGGGCCGACGAGCACGGACGGGCGCGGTCCGCGCCAGGGGTCCCCGAGCTCGGCGCCGAGGGGGTCCCATTGCAGCCCGAGATCCACGGCGAGCGCCCGGAGCAGCGAGGCATCGCCGCCGGTGCCGCGGCCGCGCGACGGTCGCGCCAGTGCCACCAGGAGGTCGGTCAGCTGGTCGCCGCCCGGCGCACGGCCGAACACGTGCAAACCGTCGCGGATCTGCAGCTCCTTGATCTCGCACAGATGGTTGTCGAGCCGGGACAGCTGGTGCTCGGCCGGGTCGTCGCGCGCGAGGCCCAGGTCGCGGGCGATGCCGAGCGACTGGCTGCGCTCGAGGATGCGGTCCCGCAGGTGGGGCAGCCGCCGGGGATCGAGGGCGGCGGCCTCGTGATACTCGTCGACCAGGGCCTCGAGTGCGGCCAGTTCGCCCCAACTTTCCGCACGCGTCATCGGCGGCGTGAGGTGGTCGACGATGACCGCGGCCGTCCGGCGCTTGGCCTGGGTACCCTCGCCGGGATCGTTGACGATGAACGGGTAGAGCTGGGGCACCGGCCCGAGGACGGCTTCGGGCAGGCAGGCGGCGGAAAGGGCGGTGGCCTTGCCCGGCAGCCACTCCAGGTTGCCGTGCTTGCCGAGGTGGACGACGGCGTGGGCACCGAAGACGTGGCGCAGCCACAGGTAGAAGGCGAGATAGCCGTGCGGCGGGGCGAGGTCGGGCGCGTGGTAGGTGGCATCCGGGTCGACATGGTAGCCGCGCGCCGGCTGCAGGCCGACGACGACCTGCCCGAACAGCAGGACGGAAAGGGCAAAGCGGCCGCCGATCAGGTGCGGGTCGCCCTCGGGCGGGCCCCAGCGGTCGACGATCCGGTCCTGGACCTCCGGGTGCAGCGTGGCGAACAGTTCGGCGGTAGACGGCAAGGTCGAGGGTGGCCGCGACGGTGCGCGCGGCGCGGCCCGCCAGCTCGTTGGTGGGACCGGCGGACAGTTGGGCGATGAGCGACGCGCCGGCGACCGGTGCGCCGGCGACCCCGTAGCCGGCGCCGCGCAACGCCGACAGCACCTCGACGCAGCTCTCCGGGACGTCGAGCCCGACGCCGTTGGCGAGCCGCCCGTCGCGCGTCGGGTAGTTGGCGAGAACGATGGCGACCTTGCGGTCGGCCGCCGGCGTCCGGCGCAGGCGCACCCAGGCTGCCGCCAGCGCCGCGAGATGGGCGACGCGGTCGGGGACGGGACGGTGGCGCGCGAGCACGGCTTCGGTGAGCTGGTCGCGCTCGCCATGATGCTTGAACGACACCGTGACCGCGCCGATGCGGCCGTCGACCTCGGGCAGTGCTACATGCATGGCGAGGTCGCGCGGCCCCAGCCCGCGCGCTCCGGCACGCCATGCAGTCTCGGCTGTGCCGGCGAGGATGGCCTGGAGGACGGGCGCATCGGCGCCGGCCAGAGGATCGACGCCGGCCGGCCCATCGACACCACCCACGGCGAAGGCGGTGGCGTTGAGCAGAATGTCGGGCCGCAGCCGGGCGATGGCCTCGTCGAGTAGGGTGGCACCGGCCGGGTCCTTCAGGCTGGACAGATAAAGCCCGGTGGCGGCGAGGCCCGAGTCCGCCAATGCGTCGAGCAGGGCGTCGATCGGCGCCAGATCGCCGCTCTGCACCAGAGCGCGGTAGAACACCACCAGGGCGGCCGGGCGGCCGGACCCGTCCGGCGCGGCACGATAGAGTCCGGCGCGGGGCAGGGGCTCCGGCTCGGACCAGCGACATGGGCGACCGATCAGAGTCGCGGCGTAGCGCAGCGCCTGCTCGGCATTGTCGACGCCACCATGCTGCAGGCAGCGGCCAAGTCGGGCATAGGCATCAGGCGGGACGGTCGACAGTGCCGCCAATTCGGCATCCGCACGCTCGTCGCCGGGCAGGCAAGCCAGGGCGATGCCGCCCGCGGCGCAGCAGGCGGCGATCTGTTCCAGGCCATACGGCCAGTAGCCGCGCCCGCCCAGGACGCGGAGCAGCACCAGCCGCGCCCGCGACACGACCCGGTCGACATAGAGATCGACCGACAGGGGATGGCCGAGCTGAAGCAGGTTGGCGAGCCGCAGGCTCGGCGCCTCGCGCCCGAGCCGGGACTGCGCAGCAGCAAGGCAGGCGAGGTCGGAATCCGCGGCTGAGAGAAAGACCAGGTCGCCCGGAGTCTGGCCGAGGTCGACGGCGCCCTCGACGTCGCTACCGTCGGCGGGAAGGGTGCTCAGAAGGTGCATGCGGCTTGCCGGCTCACGGTTCGGTCGCCGGCATTTTCAGGTCGAGCGGCAGCCCCGCCACCATCAGCCTGACCCGATCCGCGCGAGCCGCGATGCCCTGATGCAGGCGACCGGCCTCGTCGACGAAGGCGCGGCTGAGCTCACCCATCGGCACCACGCCCTGGCCGACCTCGTTCGAGACCAGGACGACCGGGCCGAGCCGCCGGTCGAGCACTGCCAGGAGCCGGTCGCCCGCCTCCGCCACCGAACGCTCCGCCAGCAGCAGGTTGGTGACCCACAAGGTGAGACAGTCGACCAGCACCGCGCGGTCCGGCCGGGCGAGGCCGGCCAGGATTTCCGGCAGGTCGAGCGGCTCCTCCACCGTCAGCCAGTCGGCGCCGCGCCGGGACCGGTGCTGGCGGATACGTACTTCCATCTCGCCGTCGAGCGCCTGGGCGGTCGCGAGGTAGACGGCCTGCAGCCCGGATGCGCGGACGAGGCTCTCCGCATGGGCGCTCTTGCCGGAGCGGGCGCCGCCCAGGATCAGCGTAGTGGCTGGCAGTGCTGGCAACAGGCCCTCGCTCCCCGGATTGTGCGTCCAACGCCGAAACCGCAGCCCGATGTGAGGCTTATAGGGCATTGTTCGGCCGGGCGTCGTTGCCTAAGAGGCGCGTGCCAGCCTCGCCGCGACCTCTGCCGATCGGGTGCCCATGTTCGGACCGGAACTGCTCTCCCAGCTCACGGCGCTGATCAGCGTCGTGCTGATCGACATCGTGCTGGCGGGCGACAATGCGGTGGTCGTGGGCACCGCCGCGGCAGGGTTGCCGCCGGCGCAGCAGCGCAAGGTGATCATGCTGGGCGCCGGCTTGGCGCTGGTGGCAAGGATCGGCTTCGCGCTGGTGGCGGTGCAGCTGCTGGCCATCATCGGCCTGGTGCTCGCCGGCGGCATCCTCCTGCTTTGGGTCGCCTGGAAGATCTGGCGGGAACTGCACACCGGGGGCCACGCGGGCGAAGCCGGGGACGCCAAGCCCGTCGCCGCCAAGTCCATGCGCTCGGCGATCATGCAGGTGGCGGTTGCCGACATCTCCATGTCGCTGGACAATGTGCTGGCGGTGGCAGGTGCGGCGCGCGAGCACCCCTACATCATGATCTTCGGGCTCCTGCTGTCGATCGCGCTGATGGCGGTGGCGGCCCAGCTCATCGCCCGGCTGATCGACCGCCACCGCTGGATCGCCTATGTCGGCCTGGTCATCGTGCTCGTGGTCGCGGTCAAGATGATCTGGGAGGGCGGACTCGAGGTATTCCACGTCGTGACGTGACGCGGAACGAAAGCCCCGGGGGCCGTGCGCGGGATCAGGCTGCGGCGCGAATCCCCGCCGCCTGCACCCCCGGCCCGACGAACGGCGCGAACCTGGCGAAGTTCTCCTCGAACTGCATCGCCAGCCGGTGCACCGCGGCGTCGTAGGCGGCAGGATCCGCCCAGGTCGAACGGGGGTCGAGCAGGGCCTCGTCGACGTCCGCGCACACTTTCGGCACCCGCAGCCCGAACACGGGGTGCACGGCCATCGGCGCATCGTCGAGCCGGCCCTCCAGGGCCGCGCGCAGGAGCGCGCGGGTCGCCTTGATCGGCATGCGCTTGCCGGCACCGTAGGCGCCGCCGGTCCAGCCGGTGTTGAGCAGCCAGCAGCGGGCACCGTGGCGCTTGATCAGTCGACCCAGCATCTCGGCGTAGACGCTGGGATGGCGTGGCATGAACGGAGCGCCGAAGCAGGTCGAGAAAGTCGCCTGCGGCTCGCTGACGCCGCGTTCGGTGCCGGCGAGCCGCGCGGTGTAGCCCGAGAGGAAGTGATACATCGCCTGCTCGGCCGTCAGCCGGCTGATCGGCGGCAGCACGCCGAAGGCGTCCGCGGTCAGCATGACGATGTCGGCAGGATGGCCGGCGCGGCCCGTGGCGCTGGCGTTCGGGATGAAGTCCAAGGGGTAGCAGCTGCGGGTGTTCTCGGTCAGGCTGTCGTCGTCGAAGCAGGGACTGCCCCACTCGTCGAGGGTCACGTTCTCGAGCACGGTGCCGAAGCGGGTGGAAGCGGCATGGATTTCCGGCTCGGCGCCTGGATCGAGGCGGATCACCTTGGCGTAGCAGCCGCCCTCGAAGTTGAACACGCCCTCCGGGCCCCAGCCATGCTCGTCGTCGCCGACGAGCGTCCGCTCGGCGTCGGCGGAGAGGGTCGTCTTGCCCGTGCCCGAGAGGCCGAAAAACACGGCCGTCCGCCCCGACGGCCCGACATTGGCCGAGCAGTGCATCGGCATCACGCCGGCGGCCGGGAGCAGGAAGTTCAGGACGGTGAAGATCGCCTTCTTGATCTCGCCCGCATAGGCCGTGCCCGCGATCAGCACGAGGCGCTGGACGATGTCGACGGCGATCACCGTGCTCGAGTTGGTCCCGTCGATCTCGGGGTCCGCCTCCAGGCTGGGCAGCTGCAGGACCGTCCAGTCCGGCGCGAACCGCGTGAGCTCCTCCCGGGACGGGCGGATGAACATGTTGCGCGCGAACAGGCTGTGCCACGCCTGCTCGGTGATGACCCGGACCCCGATGCGGTGGTCGGGATCGGCGCCGGCGAACAGGTCCTGGACGAACAGCTCGTGGCCCTCGGCATGGGAGACAGCGCGCCGTAGCAGCCCGGCGAAATGGCGTGAGGACATCTGCTGGTTGGTCGCACCCCAGTCGACCTCGCGGCTGATCTCGGGGTGGGCGACGAAGAACTTGTCCTTGGGCGACCGCCCGGTGAACCGTCCCGTGGTGGCGACCAGGGCGCCGTCGGCGCTGAGCCGCGCCTCGTCCCGGTGCAGGGCCGCCGTCACCAGCGCCGGCACGCCGAGATTCCAGTGGACCTGGCTTGGCCGCAGGCCAGCCAGCGCTCCGTCCCCGAGCCCGGGCGCGGATCGACCGAAAGCGTTCACGTGGTATTCCCCCCACTCAACAACGAAGTGTCCTGGCCAGCGTCAATCCGCGATCGGCCCTGATCCTTGGCTCCAACTCATGCCGCGGCTGCCTCCGCGCGGGCGCGCTTGACCAAGCGCACCAGTTCGGCCCGGGCTCCCTCCGCGTCGCCGATGACCGTCTCAAAACCGAGCCGCGCCGATTCGGTGCCCTGCCGCAGGTCGCAGCCATCCGGGTCCAGTCCGGTCATTCGCCAGTCGCCGCCCTGGCGTCCCAGCAGGACCCGGGCGTAGAGCTGCACGGCGTCGCCATGGTCGTCGTTCATGTGCGCCACGATGTTGGCCTCGCGCTCGGCGAGATCGTTCGTGGCCGCGGGGTCCAAGACCACATCGGCGCCGTCGACCCAGTGGATTCGGCCGAAGCCCGCCACCAGATGAGCGCGTGCTACGGCCACGCGGTAGAGATTGAAGTCGCGAAAGCCGGCATAGGCGGCGGCGTCCGGGTGCCGGGCGACGTAGCGTGCCAGCAATCGCTCGTCGCGCGTGGCCTCGATGCGGCCCTGGACGCTGGCGCGCTCGCCGGCCAGCGGCACCGCGCTGTCGAGGGTGCCATCGAACAACAGCGAGACGCGGGCGTCGACCTTGAGATTCTTGGTGTGGTCGGCAAGGTCGGACAGGTAGAGCAATGGCGAGGCGTCGTGGTCCAGGGCGCACATGGCGAGCGACACGTAGGGCGACCCGTCGGGTTCGAGGGTCCCCAAACCGACCCGCAGGCAGCGACGCATCAGCTTGCGGATGACGGTCCCGATTTCACGCGCGTCGGTTGCCATGGTCGGGCAGGCTGTCCAGCGACCGGATGTTGGTCAACACTCTAATCGGCGGGCATGCGTTTGCGTATGCCTTGTTCAGCAAAACCTATAGCAGGCGCCCGGCCTTGCCGTGTCGCGTTTTGTCACAGTCCGGCCGCAACCTCGTCGCGGCGCAAGTTGGAGGTGTCAAGGAGTGAATCTGCCGCTTGTGGCACCCGAGTTCGACCGGCCGGTCCCGCTCGACGATGGCCTGCTCTGGCTGCGCGTCCGGCTGCCCTTCGCGCTGGACCACGTCAATCTGCTGCTATGCGACGATGGAGATGGCTGGACGCTGCTGGACACCGGCTTCGGCGACGCGCCGACGCGCTCGGTTTGGGACGGGCTCCTCGCCGGGCTGCTCGCCGGACGGCCGATCCGACGGGTGATCGGGACGCATTTCCATCCCGACCATGTCGGCCTCGCGGGCCTGCTGTGCGCCAGGACGGGTGCCGAGCTGCTGATGAGCCGCACCGAATGGCTGACCTGCCGGGCGCTGGCCCTGGACGACACCCAGGGCTTCGTGGCGGCCAGCGAGCGCAACTACCGTCGCGCACGCCTCGACGAGGAGGTGATCCAGCGCCAGCTGCAGCGGCGCAACCCCTACCGCAAGGGCGTGACCGAGCCGCCGGCCCACTACACCCGCATCGTGGCCGGTGACCGGATCGCGCTCGCCGGCAGCAGCTGGCAGGTGATGATCGGCGAGGGCCACGCGCCGGAGCAGGTCACGCTCTTCTGCGCCGAGCGCAATCTCTTGCTGGCGGCCGACCAGATCCTGCCACGGATCTCGCCGGTCATCGGCGTCTGGGCGGCCGAGCCGGACGCCGACCCCTTGGGCGACTTCCTGCGCAGCCTGCGGCAATATTGGGAGCTGCCGGCGGACTGCCGGGTCATGCCGGCGCATGGTCTGCCCTACGAGGGGCTGCACGAGCGACTGGCCCAGCTGGCGCTCCACCACGAACAGCGGCTGGAGCGCACGCTGGCAGCGTGCCGCGAGCCCGCCACCGCCGCCGACGTGCTGCGCAGCCTGTTCAACCGCCCGCTCGACGCCCACCAGACCGGCTTCGCGCTGGCGGAAACCCTGGCGCACCTCAACCGGCTGCTGCGCCTTGCCCGGATCGAGCGCTGGGAGGACGGCGACGGCGCGTTGCTCTACCGCGCTCGCTAGGGCGCTCAGCTGCGGCGGAACACCGACCAGAGCACCCGGCGGCCCTTGGCTCGGTACATCCGCCGGTCCGCCTTGGCCATGAGCGTGGCGGCGTCCTCGCCGTCGCCGGGGAACAATGCGACGCCGACGCTGGCGCGCAGCGGCGCCGCCGCCGGCACGGCGTCGCAGGGCTGGGCCAGCTGCTGCACGAGCTCGCGCCCCTTGCCGTGGGCGACGTCGTGGCAGTCGACGCCCTCGAGCAGCACGGCGAACTCGTCGCCGCCCCAGCGGGCGACCGTGTCCGACGCGCGCACGACCCGCTGCAGCCGCTCGGCGGCCGCCACCAGCATCTTGTCGCCGACCTCGTGGCCGTGGCGGTCGTTCACCGCCTTGAAGTCGTCGAGGTCGATGAACAGGAGAGCGCCACGTCCGTGGCCGCGCCGGCTGCGGGCGACCGCATGGGCCAGCCGCTCCTCCAGCAGCCAGCGGTTGGCGAGACCGGTCAGGCGGTCATGGGTCGCCAGATAGAACAATTGCCGCGCGCCCTGGTCCATGAGAGCCAGCTGCTGCAGCAACCCGACCACCTCGCTCCGGTCGATCGCGCGCCGCGCCCGCATCGGCCACCAGCCGCCGCGGTTGGCGGCATCGGCGGGCATGATCGGCAGCGGGACCACCGCGACACCGGGTGCCGCCGCCTGCAGCCGGACCAATGCGCTGAGGCTGCCGAGATCGAGCGACCCGACGCCCAGGAAGATGATGGCGGGACGTTCCACGGCCAAAGCCGCGAGCGCCCGGTCGAGCGAGGGCACCTGCACCAGCCCGGCAGCGGAAAGTGCGGCATCCTCCAGCAGCTGGGTGACCTGGCGGGCGAGCGCATGCTCACCGCCGACGGCGAGCACGCCGAACTCCTTGCCCGGCGCAAATGCCGACGTGCCGCCCAGGTGCGGGCGGGGAAGGGTGGGCAGTTGCAGCGTCATGCCGATGTCCGAAAGGTTTGATTTTGAATAGCTCGGAACGAAACTTCGCGCAAACGTTGAGTGGATGGGTCAAAATATAACGCTTAATGGTTGATAACGTGCCACACGGGCCGTCTTGACTCCGGAGCCGCGGTATCGCTCCGTTGCGTCCTGCACAGGCAAGCCGCGGGGTGTCGGAGTGAGCATCGACCTGATGGAGAGCCTGCGGGCGTTCGACACCCCCACCGTGTGCAACGCCTTGGAGCTGGTGGCACCCGACCGCCGCGCCGTCGGGTTCACCACGCGTCCCTTCGTCTGCGCCTATCCGTCCCTGACCCCGATCATCGGCCATGCCCGCACCGCGACCATCCGGGCGCGGGAGCGGCCCGCCTCCACGCCGGCGGAACTGCGCGCCATGCGGCTGGCCTACTACGATTATGTGGCGGCCCCGCCCGGACCAGTGATCACGGTCATCGAGGATCTCGATCCGGAGCCGGGCTTCGGCGCGTTCTGGGGCGAGGTCAACACCGCCATCCACCAGGGGCTCGGGGTGCGGGGCTGCATCACCAACGGCTCGATCCGCGATCTCGACATGATCGCCACCGATTTCCAGC
The DNA here is from genome assembly GCA_963720725.1 of uncultured Alphaproteobacteria bacterium. Classification (GTDB taxonomy): domain Bacteria; phylum Pseudomonadota; class Alphaproteobacteria; order Geminicoccales; family Geminicoccaceae; genus Benzoatithermus. Next base: position 349,762 of record CAVRGN010000008.1, on the reverse strand, counting down.
TCCTGGCCGGCAGCGTCGGACCGAGCCATGCCTGGGTGCATGTCGAGGCCATCGACCTCGAGGTGACGGTGCACGGGATGACCGTGCGCCCTGGCGACCTGATCCATGCCGACCGTCACGGTGCGGTGGTGCTGCCTGCCGACATCCTGGCCGAACTTCTGCTGGCGGTGGACCTGTGCACCCGGCGGGAGGCGCCGATCCTGGCAGCGGCGCGTCACGCCGACTTCACGATCGCCGAGCTCAGGGCGGCCATGGCCGAGGCCGACGAAATTCACTGAGCGGAGGTGCCAGGAGGTGAGAGCGAGCACGAACTCCGGCGCCGCTTGGCCCGAACTCGACTATGCGAGCTGGCGCGACACCGCCACGACGCTGCAGCTCTGGACGCAGATCGTCGGCAAGGTCCGGCTGACGCCAACACCGTGGCTCAATCACTCGTGGCACGTCGTCCTTCACGTCACCGCGGTCGGGCTCGGGACGTCGCCGATCTATGTCGGCGACTTGGCCGTCGAGCTCGAGTTCGACTTCCTGGCCGACCGGCTGGTGATCCGCACGAGCGCCGGAGGAAGGCGCTCGGTCGACCTCGTGCCGCAGTCGGTGGCCGCGTTCTACCGGCAGGTCATGACCGCGTTGGGTGAGCTGGGCGTACCGATCGCGATCCATGACCTGCCCAGCGAGATCGCCGACGGGATTCCGTTTTCGGCCGACGAGGTCCACACCAGCTACGACGCCGAGGCGGCGCGCCGGTTCTGGCGCGCGCTGATCCAGGTCGACCGGGTGTTCAAGAGCTTCCGCACGGGCTTTGTCGGCAAGGCGAGCCCGGTGCACTTCTTCTGGGGCAGCTTCGATCTCGCGGTCACCAGGTTTTCGGGCCGGCGCGCGCCGCCGCATCCTGGCGGCGTGCCACGGCTGCCCGACGCGGTCGCGCGTGAGGCCTACTCCCACGAGGTGAGCAGCGCCGGCTTCTGGCCAGGCGGCGACGCCTTTCCGCAGGCCGCGTTCTACGCCTACGCCTATCCCGAGCCGCCGGGGTTCCGCGACCAGCCGGTGCGGCCGTCCGCGGCCGCGTTCGATCCCAAGCTCGGCGAGTTCGTGCTGCCGTACGAGGCGGTCCGCAGCGCATCCGCGCCGGACGAGGCGCTGCTCGCCTTCCTGCAGTCGACCTACGAGGCGGCCGCGGTCACCGGAAAATGGGACCGCCCCGCTCTGGAATGCGCGCTGGGCGAACCCGGCAAACCGCGCGCCTGGGCCTGAGCGTCAGCGGGTCGCGACCTCGACCAAGCGGCGGGTGAGCTCGCGATCGGCGCTTTCCAGCTCCTCCAGCACCGACAGGTGATGCTTGCCCGGCACCTCGAGGAAGTCGCCGGGCAGGTGCGCCGCGTGCCAAGCCGCGTGAAAGTCGCGTGATTGGCGGCGGAACTCGTCGGGCTCGTCGCCGCCGACCGCGACCAGGAGGGGCGGGGCCGCCTCCGGCAGGTGAAAAAGCGGGCTGAGCCGTGCCACCTGGTCCCAGGTCGCCTGCACCTTGGGCTGGACGTAGCAGTAGGGCAGGAAGCCCAGATCGTAGAGGCCGCTGATCGCCACCGCCCCCTTGATGATGTCCGCGGGAAGGGCGTAGTCGCCGACCCAATCGGTAAGCAGGGCCATGGCGGTGAGATGGCCGCCGGCGGAATGGCCGGAGAGCGTGAGCCGCGTCGGATCGGCGCCGAACTCGGCGGCGTGGCCGTAGGTCCAGGCGACGGCGGCGCGGACCTGGCGCACGATCTCGTCGAGGCTGACGGCGGGGCACAAGGCGTAGTTCACCATCACCACGCTGACGCCGGCCGCCACGAGCTGCGGCACGACGAAGGCATGGTCGCGGGCGGAGAAGCGCCGCCAGTAGCCGCCATGCAGGAAGACGTGGACCGGGGCACCGGCACCGGCCGGATAGATATCGCAATATTCGGCCACGGTCGGGCCGTAGCGGACGTCCAGACGGCACTCCAGACGCCTGGCCGCCTCCGCGCTGCGCTCGGCCCAGCCCCGGATGCGGTCGTCGGCGTCGGGGACGTTGGAGAGCACGCTGTAGTGCGCGTCGATCTCCTCCTGCGAGGTGAAGTCGCGGTAGAGCTTCATCGGCGTCCGTCCTTGTCCATTCGGTCGCTCAGCCGCCGAAGATGCCGCGCTGGCGCAGAAGATGGTCGGCGAGAACGCAGGCCATCATGGCCTCGCCGACCGGGACCGCGCGGATGCCGACGCAGGGGTCGTGGCGGCCCTTGGTGACGATCTCGGCCTCGTTGCCGTGGCGGTCGACGGTGCGGCGGGGAGTGAGGATCGAGGAGGTGGGCTTGACCACGAACCGGAGAACGATGTCCTGGCCCGAGCTGATGCCGCCCAGGATGCCGCCGGCATGGTTGGAGAGGAAGCGCGGGCCGTCGTTGCCCTTGCGGATCTCGTCGGCATTGTCCTCGCCGCGCAGGGCCGCGGTGGCGAAGCCGTCGCCGATCTCGACACCCTTGACCGCGTTGATCGACATCATCGCCTTGGCGAGGTCGGCGTCGAGCTTGTCGTAGATCGGCTCGCCCAGCCCGGCAGGGACGCCGCTGGCCACGACCTCGATCACGGCCCCCACCGACGAGCCGGCCTTGCGCACCGCGGTGAGCTGCGCCTCCCAGCGTTCGGCGGCGACCGGGTCCGGGCACCAGAACGGGTTGCGCTCGACCTCGGCCATGTCGATGCGGTCGCGATCGACGAAATCAGGGCCCACCTGAACGAGATAGCCCACGATCTTGATCTCGGGTCCGAGGATCTTGCGGGCAATGGCCCCGGCGGCGACGCGCGAGGCGGTTTCGCGCGCGCTCGAGCGGCCGCCACCGCGATAATCGCGGATGCCGTACTTCGCATCGTAGGTGAAGTCGGCATGGCCGGGACGGTACAGGTCCTTGATCTCGCCATAGTCCTTCGAGCGCTGATCCTGGTTGCGGATCATCAGCGAAACCGGCGTGCCCGTGGTCATCCCCTCGAAGACGCCCGACAGGATCTCCACCTGGTCCGGCTCGCGGCGCTGGGTGGTGAACTTGGACTGGCCGGGCTTGCGGCGGTCCAGCCAGTGCTGAATCTCGGCGGGCGTCAGCACCATGCGCGACGGCACGCCGTCGACGACGACGCCGATCGCCGGCCCATGGCTCTCGCCCCAGGTGGTGAAGCGGAACAATTCGCCGAACGAGGAGCCGGCCATCTCAGCGCCGTTCCGGCTGGAGCGATTTTTCCATGAACACCGACAGCGGGTCCGGCCGGTAGGAGCCGAACGGCGCGACCTCCCGGTAACCGGCGGTGCGGTACAGGGCAATCGCCTCCGGCTGGAGCGTGCCGGTCTCGAGCCGCAGCGTCGCGACGCCTTGCACGCGGGCAGCCGACTCGCCGGCTTCCAGCAGCAGGCGGCCGACGCCGCCGCCGCGATGGCAAGGGTCGACCCACATCGACTTCACTTCGCCGGTCCCGGCCGCGTCGCGCACCACGGCCGCGCAACCGACCGCAATGCCGTTGCGGCGGGCCACGAGGAAGGTGACGGTGGCGGCGCGCAGGCCGTCCAGGTCCAGGGCATGGTTGCTCTCGGGAGGATAGAGGGCGGCGAGATAGGTGTCGCGGTCCCGGAGCAGGCGCACGACGTCCGGCTGGTCGGGCCGCTCCTCACGGATGCGCGGAGCCACTGGTCAGACCGTACTGATGTCCGGCGCATCGACCGCCTTCATGCCGACGACGTGATAGCCGGAATCGACGTGGAGCACCTCGCCCGTGGTGCCCGAGCCCAGATCGGACAGCAGGTAGAGGCCGGCACCTCCGACATCCTCGATGGTCGTGTTGCGCTTGAGCGGCGCATTGTACTCGTTCCACTTCAGGATGTAGCGGAAGTCGCCGATCCCGGAGGCGGCGAGCGTGCGCACCGGCCCGGCCGAGACCGCGTTGACGCGGATCCCCGCACCGCCCAGGTCCACCGCGAGGTAGCGCACCGAGGCCTCCAGCGCGGCCTTGGCCACGCCCATGACGTTGTAGTGCGGGGTCACCTTCTCCGCTCCGATGTAGGACAGGGTGAGCAGGCTGCCGCCTCGGCGCATCATCGGCTCCGCGCGCCGCGCCAGATCGGTGAACGAGTAGCAGGAGACCAGCATCGTGCGCTGAAAGTTCCCGAGGCTGGTATTGAGGTAGCGCCCCTTGAGCTCCTCCTTGTCCGAATAGGCGACCGCATGGACCAGGAAGTCCAGATGCTCCCAGGTGGCGCCCAGCCGGTCGAACATGGCGTCCATGCTCGCGGGATCGGTGACGTCGGCGGGCAGCACGAGTTCGGAGCCGAGTTGTTCGGCCAAGGGCCGCACCCGCTTGAGCAGCGCCTCGCCCTGGTAGGTGACCGCCACCTCGGCACCTTGGGCGTGCACGGCCTTGGCGATGCCCCAGGCGAGCGAGCGGTCGTTGGCGATGCCCATGATCAGGCCTCGCTTGCCCTGCATCAGCGGCTTCGGTTCGGTCATCGTGCTGGCTCCGGCAAACGGGCGCCTGAACGGCGGCGCATCCTAATAGCGGCGATGTGGCCTCGATAGGGGTGTGGCTCCGCCGCGTGCCTGCTCGCGATGCTGGTGGCGCCGGCGGAGCACGCTGTTGAACTCGGCGCCGAACACGAACAGCAGCGCGGAGATGTAGAAGAAGAACAGGGTGACCACGATGCCGCCCAGGCTGCCATAGGTGATGCTGAAGCTGGGCACGCTGCGCAGGTAGATCGAGTAGCCATAGACAGCGACGATCCACAGCAGCCAGGCGAGCAGTGCTCCCGGCACGATCTCCGTGGCACGCAGCTTGACGTTGGGCAGGACCCGGTACAGCAGCATCAACAGGCCCAGGAGCAGCAGGAAGCCCAGGACGTCGCGGTAGCCGGCAAGATAGCCTGCGTCCGGAACGGTACCGGCTTGCTTGTGGAACACCACCTGGATGGTGTCGAGCACGAGCGGGATCACGACCAGCAGGACCATGACCACGATGACCACGATTGCCGCGAGGATGGTCAGCAGCAGGCTTTCCAGCCGGGTGCGCCAGAATGCCGGCTGATCGGCGACCGCGTAGGCGAGGTTGAGCGCGTGGCGCAGCGCCTCCAGGCCAGAGGAGGAAGCCCACAGCGTGGCCAGGATGCCGAAGGTGATCAGCCCGGCATGGGGTGCGCTGCGCACCTGGTCGATCGCCGGCTGCAGGGCCGACGCGACGTCGTCGGGGAGGAGCTCCAGCCCCAACTCGACCGAAGTCGTGGCAGCCTCGCCCTGGCCCAGAAATCCCGCCAGTGCGACGAGGAAGATCAGGAACGGGAACAGCGCGAACAGGCCCATGTAGGCGATATGGCCGGCCATCATCCAGCCATTGTCCTTGTCGAAGTTGTAGTAGGCCTGCCAGAGAATCCGCCGTGTCAGCCGAAAGATACCTTCCGCCCTGCGATGGCGATCACGCCCCCTCACGTGCATTCCCACTCGACCGAGATCTCCCCAGCGCGGCGGCAGCTATAGGGCCGTTTTCCCGTCTGCCAAGCCGAGAGCAGCCACACTCCCGCTCAGAGTGAATCGAAGGCCGGGTGATAGTGGACGGTTCCGGAAGGCGGCAGCGCCGCGCCGTCGAACCGGCAGACGCGAAAAGCCGCGGCCGGCGCGTCGTAGGTGCAGCGCCAGCCCAGCGGGGCCGCGGTGTCGAACCCCAGAGGGCCATAGTAGCGCGACCTGCCCAGGACGAACACTGCGCCGGCGCCGCGTTGCCCGGCCAGCTCGAGCGCCCGCCGGACGAGCCGGCCGCCTATGCCCCGACGCTGGTGTCCCGGCAGCACCGCGAGCGGGCCGAGGCCCAGCCACCGGCCGGCACCCGTTTCACCGTCGATCGTGACCGGACTCAAGGCGACGTGGCCGACAGCCTCGCCTGCGTCGAGCGCAACCAGGGAAAGGGTCAGCGCCCCGGCCCCGCGCAGCGTTGCGACCAGACCCGCCTCGGCCGTGGATGCGAACGCGGCGGTGACGACCTGCGCGATCGCGGCGTCATCCTCAGGAGTTTCCTCACGCAGCAGGACGGCAGTGGCGGCCATGAAGCTCTCCTCGAAGAGTGTGTGGTGCGGCGCCGGGCTGGCGGGGGCCCGACTTGGTGGCTATGGTCCCGGCCTCGTTCGTCGCGGGAGGGAGCCGGCCATGGCCAGGGTCACGGTGTTCGACAAGTCCAAGCTGCCCAGCCGGTACAGCTCGGTCGGTCCGGAGCGGGCACCGCACCGCTCCTACTACTATGCCATGGGACTTTCGCGCGACGACATCGACCGCCCCTTCGTGGGCGTGGTCACGACCTGGAACGAGGCCGCACCCTGCAACATCGCGCTGGGCCGACAGGCGCAGGCGGTCAAGCGCGGGGTGGCCAAGGCGGGCGGCACGCCGCGCGAGTTCACCACGATCACGGTCACCGACGGCATCGCGATGGGCCACCAGGGGATGAAGTCGTCCCTGGTCAGCCGCGAGGTGATCGCCAATTCGGTGGAGATCACCGTGCGCGGGCATGCCTATGACGCGCTGGTCGGGCTCGCGGGATGCGACAAGTCGCTGCCGGGGCTGATGATGGCCATGGTGCGGCTGAACGTGCCGTCCGTGTTCATGTATGGCGGTTCGATCCTGCCGGGCAAATGGCAGGGCCGCGACGTGACGATCCAGGACGTGTTCGAGGCCGTCGGCCGGCACGCCGTGGGCGACATGAGCGATGCGGAGCTAGACGATCTCGAGCGCCATGCCTGCCCGTCGGCCGGCTCCTGCGGCGGCCAGTTCACCGCCAACACCATGGCCTGCGTGTCCGAGGCGATCGGCTTGGCGCTGCCGGGCTCGGCCGGGACACCGGCACCCTACGAGGCACGCGACAAGTGGGCCGAGGAATTGGGGGAGGCGGTGATGAGCCTGCTGGCCACCGGGGTCCGCCCGCGCGACATCGTCAACCGCAGGAGTCTGGAGAATGCGGCCCGGGTCGTGGCCGCATCGGGCGGCTCGACCAACGGCGCCCTGCACCTGCCGGCGATCGCGCACGAATGCGGGATCGATTTCGACCTGCACGACGTCGCCGCGATCTTCCGCGACACGCCCTACATCGCCGACCTCAAGCCGGCCGGCCGCTATGTCATGAAGGATCTGGCGGAGGTCGGGGGCGTGCCGCTGCTGATGAAGGCACTGCTCGACGGCGGCTACCTGCACGGCGACTGCGTGACCGTCACGGGCCGGACCATTGCCGAGAACCTGGCAGAGGTGAGCTTCGATGAACGGCAGGACGTCGTCAGGCCGACGAGCAAGCCGATCACCAGCATGGGCGGGGTCGTCGGGCTCAAGGGAACCCTGGCACCGGAAGGAGCCATCGTGAAGGTGGCGGGCCTCAAGAGCCTCAAGTTTCGGGGCCCGGCGCGCGTCTTCGAGTGCGAGGAGGACGCGATGGCGGCCGTCCAGGCGCGCAACTATCGCGAAGGCGAGGTCCTGGTGATCCGCTACGAGGGCCCGAAGGGTGGGCCCGGCATGCGCGAGATGCTGGGGGTGACCTCGGCGATCTACGGCCAGGGCATGGGCGACAAGGTGGCGCTGATCACCGACGGCCGCTTCTCGGGCGCCACGCGCGGCTTCTGCATCGGCCATGTCGGGCCGGAGGCGGCGGTGGGCGGGCCGATCGGCCTGCTCAAGGACGGCGACGTCATCGACATCGACGCCGAGGCCGGGCGCCTCGACGTCGAGCTGGGCGAAGCCGACCTGGCGGCGCGCCGTGGCGGCTGGCAGGCCAGGGCCTCGAACTACAATTCGGGAACCTTGTGGAAGTATGCGCAGACGGTAGGCCCCGCGGAAAAGGGTGCCGTCACCCATCCGGGCGGCGCGGCGGAAACCCACGTCTACGCCGAGATCTGAGGCGCCAGGCTCAAATCCCAGCGTCACCGCAACCACGAGGGCTCCCGGCATCATGCGCAGCAACGTCAAGCTCTGGATCGGCGTGGGCGCCTGCGTCGCCCTCGGCACCGGGGGCACGGCCGGTCTCGACCAGCCCGTCGCCGGCTGGCTGGCCCATCCGGCCTTCGCCGCCGGCGGTGAAGGCGGCGAGGGTGGCGAAGGCGGCGAGAGCGGCGAGGCCGGGATCGGCGCGACGCTGGCCGATCTCGCCGCCATCGACGGCTTCGCGCGGGCGGCAAAAGAGCTGGCCGCAGCGGGCGACCGCGACGGCGCGGAGGTGCAGTTCGACCATGCCGCGGCGACGCTCGCGGATGTCGAGGAGGCGATCGGTGAGGACAACGAGGCCGTGATCGAGACCGCGCTCGACCGGGCGCGTGACGGATCGGCGGGCGCGGACGCGGCCCTGAACGCCGCACTGGCCGATGCCGAGCGGAAGGTGGCACCCGGGCTGGCAGAGGACGCAGCCCTCGAGGTCGAGCTCGTGGTGGGCCTGCTGCGCCAGGCGCTCGAAGAGTATGGGGAGGCGGTGCCGGAGACGGCGGTGACCGCCAAGGCGGAATATGTCGGTAGCCGGGGCCTCTATCTCGCGGCCCGCCAGCGCCTCCAGGCGGCGGAGCCGCTGCTGCGGGCGAAGGACCAGCAGGCATTGACGGCGGTGCTGGCGGAGATGGACGGGCTCGCCACGCCCTGGGGCGAACCAGGCGTGCCGACCGGCCCGGTTCCCAGTGCCGGCGAGCTTGCCGCCGCCATCTCGCGCCTGGAACTCGCCGCGAGCCCGCTCAAGCGTCCGTCCTGACCCGCCACGCGGCGACGAAGCGATCGGCCGCGGCGCGGACCTGCGCCGGCGTGGCACCCGGGCGGTAGAGTGCCGAGCCGAGCCCGAACCCTGCGGCGCCGGACGCGCGCCATTCGGCGAGGTTGTCCGGCGTGACGCCGCCGACCGGCATCACGGCCAGATCGGCGGGAAGGACGGCCTTCCAGGCGCGCAACGTGCCCGGGCCCAGGGTATCGGCCGGAAACAGCTTGAGCGCGTCGGCCCCGGCGCGCCGGGCCGCGAAGGCCTCGCTCGGGGTTGCCACGCCCGGCAGGCAGGCCATGCCCGCGGTCTTCGCCGCCGTGATCACCTGGACGTCGGAATGCGGCATCACGATCAGGCGCCCGCCGGCTTGGTGCACGGCCGCGACGTCTGCGGGGTCGAGCACGGTGCCGGCGCCGACGAGCACGCGTGCACCGAAGGCAGCGGCGAGCAAGCGGATGCTCGAGAGCGGCTCGGGAGAGTTGAGGGGCACCTCGATCATTCGGAAGCCCGCCGCCACCAGCTCCATGCCGACGGCTTCGGCCTCGGCGGGCCGGAGGCCGCGCAGGATAGCCACGAGTGGCAGTTCGCGCATGGCGGCGCCGAGTTGGTCATGCATCGGAAGAGTCCCCAAGCAGACGGGCCGACCGGGCGATGGCGTGGAGACCGCGGGCGGCCGCATCCACCGCACCGATCCTCACCTCGAGGCCGGCGGTCGCGGCCGCGCGCTGGTAGAGCGGCGTCAGCGTGCTGCTGCCGAGGATGGTGATCTCGCCCGCCGCGTCGCCCGCCGCCGCGGTCACCTCGGCGCCGATCACGAGGCCGCTCAGATAGCTGGCGACGGCGGTGCCCGGCAGCTCGCCGACAAGGCCGAGCGTGCGAGCGCTGAACAGGTCGTGGAGGAGATGCCCCGGTGCTGCGCCGGCCGAGCGCGCCGCTCGAGCGAGGCCGGCGTCGAACGCCGCCGGCTCGGGCGGGGCCTCCACGACGAGCCGGCCCAGGATGCTGTGGTGGACCAGGACATCGAACACTTCGCCGGTCATGTAGGTGGCGAAGTGCTCGATCCTGCCCTCTTCGCACCAGGCCCACTTGCTGTGGGTGCCGGGCAGCACGTAGCAGCGGCGGCCGCTGCCGCCGTTCGCTGCCAAGTCGCCCATGATCTGGGTCTCCTCCCCGCGCATCACGTCGGGGAACGATCCTCCGTCCTGTGGACGAAGCATCCCGGGAACGATGCGGACGACGCGGTCTCCCGGCATGGTCACGCTCACGAGCCCCGCGGCGAGGGCGTCCAGGCCGGCGGGGCAGGGGACGTAGGGCACCTCGCGCCATCCCTGGCGGCTGCCGATCATCCCGGCAGCGAGCACGGGCAGCGGGGGCCGGGCACCGAGCCAGTCGCCGATGGCCGTGGCCAGTGCCCCGGCGAAATCCTGGTCGGTGATCTTGAGGATGCCCGCGTCGCGCATGCGCCGATCCAGCACCCGGCCTGCCCGGTCGATCAGGTAGGCGCGAAAGCTCGTGGTGCCCCAATCCAGGGCGATCAGCGCCGCATGCTCACCGCTCACCCCTGGCCTCCCATTCACCGGCGCGGCATGTTGCCCGTCCGCGCCGGGCGCGGCAAAGGCTTTACAATCTCGAGCCGGTCACTATAAGACCCGAACCCATGCGGCCGGGCGCGAGCCCCGGGCCGTTTTTTTCGTCCCGTTTGCCGCTGAGGCTCGATGACCAAGCGCATTTCCGCCAAGACGAAGATCTGCCGCCGTCTGGGCGTCAATCTGTGGGGCCGCCCCAAGAACCCGCTGGCGCGCCGCGACTATGCTCCCGGCGAGCACGGCCAGAAGCGTCGTAAGCTCTCCGACTACGCCCAGCAGCTCGCGGCGAAGCAGAAGCTGAAGCGCTACTACGCCAACATGACCGAGCGACAGTTCCGCCGCGCCTACGAGACGGCGTCCAAGCAGCGGGGCGACACGGCCGAGAACCTGATTGGCCTGCTCGAGCGACGGCTGGATACCGTGGTGTACCGCGTGTGCCTGGCGCCGACCCCGTTCGCCGCCCGGCAGCTCGTGAACCATGGCCACGTGCTGGTGAACGGCCGGCGGGTCAACATCCCGAGCTACCAGGTGCGCGAGGGGGACACGGTCGAGATCGCCGAGCGCTCGAGGAACCATCCGCACATGCTCGAGAGCGTGCAGCACCCCGAGCGCGACGTGCCCGAGTACATCAGCTTCGACAACAAGGCGCTGAAGGCGCAGTTCGTGCGCGTGCCCAAGCTCCAGGATGTGCCCTTCCCGGTGCAGATGGAGCCGAACCTGGTGATCGAATACTACTCGCGCTGACCGGATCGACCGTGCAGTGCCGCAACGGCCCCGCAAGGGGCCGTTCGTGTTTCGTGGCTCAGGGCCGGGCGAAGAAGCAGGTGGTGGCGCCGCCGCTATAGTCGTCGATCATGGGCCGGAACTCGGGGTCGTGCTCCGCCAGCAGCGCCAGCAGACGCCGGCTTTCGGGGCGATCGGGGAAGCGTGCGGCATAGATCTCGACCCAGGCCATATAGTGCCGGTCGTGGCCACGCTGCTCGAGGAAGCTGAGATCCTGGTCCAGAGGGTCGCGCCGGATGCCGGGATTGTCGTTGGCAGCGGCATAGGGTGCCACCAGCTCGGGCCGCTCGACGCCGGCGATCAGAAATCCGAGCGCGTCGCGGATGCTGCGTCCGTCATGCTCGGCCGCATAGAGATCGACGCCCTGGTTGGCGGCGATCTCGGCGATCACGACCAGCGAAGCGATGGCATGGCGCTGATACCACAAGCCCCGCGCGCCGCGCGCGGTCTCGAGCGGAAGGCTGCCGTCGGCGCGGATCTCCGCCAGGGCGTCCCGGTAGGCGTCGATCCCGGACCGGAACAGGCGGTCATCGCCGGTCAGGGCACCCCAGGCCATGTCGACGCTGCCGCGCAGATAGTGGTGGTTGTTGCGACGGGTGACCGAATTGGCCGGTGGCTCCAGCCGCGAACCCACCAGGCGGCCGAGCCAGGTTTCGATCCGCTCGCGAGCGTTCGCCGTCAGCTCCGGCCGATCGCGGATGGCGGCGAAGGCGACGATCGTCGGCAGCAAGGTCCGGTCCAGGGCGTAGTTGCGATTGAGGGCGCGCCGGTCGCCGCGCCACAGCGCCTTGTCGCGCGCCCAACGGTCGAGGATCTGGACCAGGCGTTCCGTGGCGGCGGAATCGCCCGCGACGCTGGCCCCGGCGTCGGTCATCACCGCCAGCGCGAAGGGCTCGCTGGCCGTGTCTGCATCGCCATCCTGCGAGCGCAGACCGCTCACGACCGGAGGTGCTGATCCGGCATAGGGTGGGCACCAGTCGGCGCGCCGTGCCGCCGCGAGCCGCTTCAGAATCTCCGATCGTTCGCCAACGGGGAACAGGACCGTTCCGGGCTCCGTTACTGCTGCCGTTGCCGGAACCTGTGCCCGGCCAGCCGGGTCATTGCAGGAGGTGACAAACGCCACCAGCAGGGCCAGCATGGTGGTCGGCAGGGGCGGCCTGTGGCTCCTGCCCGCAGCTGTCGTTGCGCATGCCAGTGCGACGTGGCCGATGGCTACAAATCCCGTGCGAGGTTGTGATGCGAAGCAGTCTAGCCGTCCTGGCCGCGACCTGTCTCGGTACCTCGGTGGCGGCGGCCGACCCGGCGGTCGACGCGCGCTACGCCGTCCAGACCATGGGCGTCGACCTGGGGCGCGCGGAACTCAAGCTCGACCCGGACGATGCCGGGCTGACGACCAAGTTCCGCTTCCAGACCGACGCGCTCCTGGGCTTCGTCGAAGCGTCCGACACACGCATGGCCAACGAGAGCGCTTCGACCCGCGGCAAGGTGAGCCCGCGGCGGTTCGAAGGCGTCTACGAGAAGGAGGACCGCACCCGCAAGGTCGCCATCGCCTACGGTCCGCAAGGCCGGATCGAGGGCTTCCAGCTCACCAAGCGCGGCCAGGTCCGGATCGCCGAGGTGCCCAAGGGCCTGGCCGCCGATTCGATCGATCCGCTGACGGCATTCCTGCGCGCCCGGGCTTGGCTCGGCCAGTCGCCGGAAGGTGCGGAGTTGGTGCTGTCGGTGTTCGACGGCCGCAAGCGCTACGACACGACCATGCGCTATCTGGGCCTGACCCAGCTCACCGGCGCCAGCGGCACCGCCCCCGCACACCGGGTGGCGGTGCGCTACGAGATGGTCGAAGCGCTCGACGAGGACGAGGGCGTGCTCGAGCCCGAGCGCAATGGGCGCGTCCGCGAGCTCGAACTCGCCGTCAGCGCCGACGGCCGCTTCGTGCCGCTCCGTGTCGACGGCTCGCTCGACGGGCTGCCGGTGTCGGCGGTGCTGGCCGGCGACTGCGCGGCCCCGGGCGGCTGCCCCGACTAGGCGGTCGCGGTCGCCGCCGCCTTCACCGGAACGCCCTTTTCCGCCATCAGCTGCTGCAGCTCGCCGGTCTGGTACATCTCGCGCACGATGTCGCAGCCGCCGACCAGCTCGCCCTTGACGTAGAGCTGGGGAAAGGTCGGCCAGTTGGAAAATTTCTTCAGGCCGTCGCGCAGGTCCATGTCGTCCAGGATGTTGTAGGACTGGAACGGCACGCCGACGTGGGACAGCACCTGCACCACCTGCGAGGAGAAGCCGCACATCGGGAACACCGGCGTGCCCTTCATGTACAGCACGACGTCGTCGCCCTGGATCTGCTCGCGGATGCGGTCGTCGATGGCGGTCATGGAAGGGTTCCCTCGGTTGGCGGGCTAGGCGGGCGGCGACGTGGTCAAGGCCAGGGCGTGCAGCTCCCCGCCCATGCGGGCGCCCAGCGTCTGATAGACGAGCTGGTGCTGCTGCAGCCGCGACTTGCCCCGGAACTGCTCGGAGACGATGTGGGCGCGATAGTGATCCCCGTCGCCGGCGAGGTCCTCGATGGTCACCTGCGCGTCGGGCAGACCGTCGCGGATCGCACTCTCGATCTCGGCGGCACTCATCGGCATGGGCGAGAATCTCCCGTCAGGAGGTGGCGACGTCCGCCGCCATGTAGTCCGGCAGCCAGCCTTCGTGCGCCGTGCGCAAGCGTTCCATCGATATGGGACTTTCCGTGCCGAGGATCAACGCATCGCCGCCGGTCCGCCCCACGGTCCGGGCGATCACCCCCGCCTTTCCCGCCTCGGCCAGGATCGCCTCGCCGTCGCCGCTTCGTGCGGCCAGGAGGTAGCGCCCCTGGTCCTCGCCGAACCACCAGCCGCAGCTGCTGGCCGCACCCTCGGGCAGCTCGATCAGGGCGCCCATCCGGCTGGCGAGGCACATCTCGGCGGCCGCGACGGCAAGCCCGCCATCGGAAAGATCATGACAGGCGCGGACCCGGCCACTGGCGATGACGTCGCGCAGGAACTCGCCGGTGCGCCGCTCGGCCGCGAAGTCGACCGGCGGCGGCGCGCCGTCGTCCCGGTGCACGAGCTGGCTCCAGTAGAGCGACGCCCCGAGCCAGCCGATGCACTCACCGAGCAGGATGAGGGTGAGGCCCGGCTCCGGCCAGGCGATGCCGGTCATGGCGTCCAGGTGCTCGATGACGCCAAGGCCGCCGACATTCGGCGTGGGCAGGACCGCGTTGCCGTCGGTCTCGTTGTAGAGTGACACGTTGCCGGACACGACCGGGAAGTCCAGGGCGGCGCAGGCCGCGGCCATGCCCTCGATGCAGCCGACGAGCTGGCCCATCACGCGCGGCCGCTCGGGATTGCCGAAGTTCAGGCAGTTGGTGATCGCGAGCGGGCGGGCGCCGACCGCCACCAGGTTGCGCCAGGCCTCGGCCACCGCCTGCCGGCCGCCCATGACCGGGTCGGCGAGGCAGTAGCGCGGCGTGCAGTCGGTGGTGAGCGCGAGCGCGCGGCCGGTGCCATGGACCCGGACCACGGCGGCGTCGCCGCCCGGCCGCTGCACCGTGTCGCCCATGACCATGTGGTCGTACTGCTCCCAGATCCAGCGCTTGCTGGCGAGGTCGGGCGAGCCCAGGAGCCGCAGGAGCGCCTCGGCGTGCGGCAGCAGCGCCTCGCGGTCGCTGGCGGCCAGCGGCACCCGCTGCGGGGTCGGCTCGGCCGGGCGATCGTAGACCGGCGACGCTCCGCTCACCGGGGCCACCGGCACGTCCGCCACCACGGAACCCTGCCAGCGCAGGACCATCCGGCCGGTGGCGGTGACGCGGCCGATCACGGCGCAGTCCAGGCCCCATTTGGCGAAGATCGCCAGGGCCTCGGCCTCGCGGCCGTCCTGGAGGACCATGAGCATGCGCTCCTGGCTCTCCGAGAGCATGATCTCGTAGGGCGTCATGCCGGTCTCGCGCAGCGGCACGCGGTCGAGGTCGAGGTCGATGCCGGCATCGCCGCGGTCGGCCATCTCGAACGAGGACGAGGTCAGCCCCGCCGCCCCCATGTCCTGGATCGCCACGATGCAGTCGCGGTCCATGAGCTCGAGGCAGGCCTCGATCAGCAGCTTCTCGGTGAAGGGATCGCCCACCTGCACCGTCGGCCGCTTGGCCTCGGTCTCCTCGGAGAACTCGGCCGAGGCCATGGTGGCACCGTGGATGCCGTCGCGCCCGGTCTTGGCGCCGACATAGACCACCGGATTGCCGACGCCGCTGGCCTTGGCGTAGAAGATCCGGTCGGCGCGGGCGATGCCGACGCACATGGCGTTGACCAGGATGTTGCCGTTGTAGGCGCGGTGGAACGTGCACTCGCCGCCGACCGTGGGCACGCCCACGCAATTGCCGTAGCCGCCGATGCCCGAGACGACGCCGGCCAGGAGATGGCGGGTTCTGGGGTGCGCGGGATCACCGAAGCGCAGCGCGTCCAGGAGCGCCACGGGCCGCGCACCCATGGTGAACACGTCGCGCAGGATGCCGCCGACGCCGGTGGCGGCCCCCTGGTAGGGCTCGATGAAGGAGGGGTGGTTGTGGCTCTCCATCTTGAACACCGCGACCAAGCCGTCGCCGATGTCGACCACGCCCGCGTTCTCGCCCGGGCCGCACACCACCCAGGGTGCCTCGGTCGGGAACTTGGCGAGATGCAGCTTCGAGGATTTGTAGGAGCAGTGCTCGCTCCACATCACCGAGAAGATGCCGAGCTCGATCAGGTTGGGTGCCCGGCCCAGGATCGCCAGGATCCGCTCGTACTCCTGGGACCTGAGGCCATGCGCGGCCACGATGTCGGGTGTGATCGCGTCGCTCATGCCAGCGCCTCGAGCAGCGAGCGGAACAGCGGCAGGCCGTCGCTGCCGCCCAGTTCCGGCGCGATGGCGCGCTCGGGATGCGGCATCAGGCCGAGCACGTTGCGGCGTGGGCCGAGGACGCCGGCGATGTCCGCCGTCGAGCCGTTGGGGTTGTCGAGGTAACGGAAGGCGACGCGGTCCTCGTCCTCGAGCCGCCGCAGGCCGTCCGGGTCGATGACGTAGTTGCCGTCGTGATGGGCCACGGGCAGGTGGATCGGGTCGGCGCCGTAGCCGGCAGTGAACGGGCTCGACCGGGTTGCCGCTTCCAGCTCCACGAAGCGGCAGACGAAGCGCAGCCCGGCATTGCGGATCAGGGCACCCGGCAGCAGGCCGGCCTCGGCCAGGATCTGGAAGCCGTTGCACACGCCGAGAACGGCCGTGCCGGCCTCCGCGCGCCGCACCACCTCGCGCATCACCGGGCTGCGCGCGGCCATGGCACCGCAGCGCAGATAGTCGCCATAGGCGAAGCCGCCGGGCACCCCGATCAGGTCGAGCGGCGGCAGCTCGGTCTCCTGGTGCCAGACGCGCAAGGTGGGTCGCCCAAAGACGGCCTCCATCGCGACGGCGAGGTCGCGGTCGCAGTTGGAGCCGGGAAAGGTGATGACCGCGGCGCGCATCAGCCGCCCTGGACCTCGCCTTGTGGCCAGAAGTTCAAGTCCTCGACCTGCTCCAGGGCAAAAGGACACGCTGCCGGGAGCGTTTGCTCGGGCAGGCCCGTCTCCTGAAGTGCTCTGGCCCGGGCTTCCTCGAACGCGTCGGCGAACTCGGCGACCCGCTTCGGCTTCAAGCCTGGATTCTTGCGCAGCAGGCGTGCGATGCGGAAACGTTGCTCGTCAATCGTGCCGCGCCAGCTGGCGCTGCGCAGCTTGGGCTGCCAGCCCCATTTCAGCAGATGGGCGATCAGCACCACGTAGCGATGGTAGAGCTCCATCTCGAACGACAAGCCGAGCTCCCACACTTCCTGAGCGAGGTTCGCCCAATCCAGCCCGAGTGGATCGTTCGGGCGGGCGGCTGCGGCTTGACGCAGGATGTCGGACTGCTCCTGGGTCCAGCTGTAGAAATCGGTCTCGTGGAGCGTGCTCAATGTCCGTCCGCTCGTTCGAGGACGCTGATCCGGTAGGTCTCGATCACGGGGTTGGCCAGGAGCCGCTCGCACATGGCCTGGAGCTGGGCTTCGGCCGAAGCGCGGTCCGAAGGCGGCGAGCTCGAGCTCGATCACCTTGGTCCGCCGCACCTCGCGCACGCCTTCGAAGCCCATGCCCGCCCAGCGCGCGCTGGATGGCCTGGGCCTCGGGGTCCAGGACCCCTGGGACGGAAGGAAACCTCGACCCTGGCCTTCACTCGGGGCAACTCCGCGGTCCTTGGGCTGGCGCCGGTATGGCGCAGGCGCGACGCCCTTGTCTACTGCACCATCTCCGGCCCCTTGAGGTCGCGCGGTCCCGCCTCGGGCAGGATGCCCAGGCGGCGCGCGATCTCGGCATAGGCCTCCTGGACGTTGCCCAGGTCGCGGCGGAAGCGGTCCTTGTCGAGCTTCTCGTTGGTGCGGGAGTCCC
This sequence comes from uncultured Alphaproteobacteria bacterium, assembly GCA_963720725.1. Taxonomy (GTDB): domain Bacteria; phylum Pseudomonadota; class Alphaproteobacteria; order Geminicoccales; family Geminicoccaceae; genus Benzoatithermus. The sequence continues at coordinate 332,199 of CAVRGN010000008.1, read as the reverse complement.
ACAGGCGGCAATTGTCGGGGCTGATCTCGTCGGCCAGAACGATGCGCATGTCCTCCTCCTCCCACAGCCGGCCGAACTCGATCTTGAAGTCGATCAGCTTGAGGCCGATGCCGATGAAGATGCCGGTGAGGAAGTCGTTGATGCGCAGGGCGAGGTTCAGGATCTCGTCGAGCTCCTGGTAGGACGCCCAGCCGAAGGCGGTGATGTGCTCCTCGGTGACCATGGGGTCGGCCAGCTCGTCGGACTTGTAGTAGTACTCGACGATCGAGCGGGGCAGCGGCGTGCCCTCCTCCATCTTGAACCGGGTGGCGATCGAGCCCGCGGCGACGTTCCTGACCACCACCTCGACCGGGATGATCTCCACCTCCTTGATCAGTTGCTCGCGCATGTTCACGCGCCGGATGAAGTGCGTCGGCACCCCGATCTCGGCCAGGCGCAGCATCAGATATTCGGAGATCCGGTTGTTGAGGACGCCCTTGCCGGTGATGATGCCGTGTTTCTGGTTGTTGAAGGCGGTGGCGTCGTCCTTGAAATACTGGATGAGCGTGCCCGGCTCGGGGCCCTCGTAGAGGACCTTGGCCTTGCCTTCGTAGACCTGCCGTCGCCGGCTCATGTCATCTTCCCGACCTGACGCGCAAGGCGCCGGCGTCACCTGGCGCCGGCGCCCGAAACTCACTGCATGCCGGGGAGATATAGCCCAGCGCGGGCGGGGGTACAACGAAGGTTCCGGGTGGGGTGCCCTGCCGCCGCGGATGGCCAGTTGCGCGGGGACGTCACCGCCGGCGGCGCTGCCGCAGGCTGACGCCCAGGGCTAGAAGGCCGGAGCCGAGCAGGGCGAAGCCGGCGGGCTCGGGGACGATGTTGGTGCCGGTGACGCTGGCACTGGTGGTGACGGAGTGGCCGAGCAGAATGCCGGTGCCGCCCTGGAAGTCGACGGTAATCGTCGAGCCGTCCGCGAGGAGGATCTCCTGCGGCACGTTGGTCCAGGTGAGGTTTCCTGCCGTGATGAACCCACCTAGGAAGAAGCCGAAGCCCCCGCCGTTGCCCGTCGTGTCCGCTCCGGGCGGGCTCACGAACGCCAGCGTGCATTGAGAATTCGGGGACACCCTACGTATTTGAGAATTCGGGGACACCCTACGTATTTGCCGGCTCCGCGGCACGGCTGCGTCGCCGACCGGGCCTGCCGGGGCGCAGGCGGCGGCCGAGGCCCGCCTCGAGCGTGGCGAGGAATCCGCTGTCGCCGAGCGGTCGCCCGGTCCGCTCATGCCGCCGCAGGGCATCCATCTCGTCCGCACGCGGCGCCACGGCCAGGAACGCCGCCCAGTCGTCGACGGCCTCCAGCAACGGCGCCACCCTGACCAGCCCGTCGTCGCAGCCCGCCAGATGCGCCCGAGCACTGCTCCACGGCCAGGCCTCCGCCCGGTCGGCCAATCGGGCGCGGACCGGGTTCAACTCGACATAGCGAGCCGCGCCGATCAGATGCGGGCCGTCGAGCGCGCAGGAGGCGAAGCGGCCCTGCCAGAGATGGCCCACCCATCCTTGGCGTCGGTTGACCAGGCCGGTGTAGCGCTGATGGGTCTCGCCGAGGGCCAGGCGCAAGGCCGGCGCGTCGTCCGGGGTAAGGATCAGATGCACGTGGTTCGGCATCAGGCAGTAGGCCCAGACCGCCACGCCGTGCCGTCGGCACGCCGCGGCCAGCAGCTCCCGGTAGGCCGCGTAGTCGGCATCACCGAAGAAGACCGGCTGCCGCCGGTTGCCCCGCTGCGTCACATGATGCGGCGCTCCGGCCGCCACTGCCCTCGCCAGACGCGCCATGGACGTAGGCTAGATCGGGTCAGGGCAACCGTCAATTACGTAGGGTGTCCCCGGATTTCCCCGGGTCAGATCCGTCAGATTACGTAGGGTGTCCCCGGATTTCCCCGCCGTCAATTACGTAGGGTGTCCCCGGATTTCCCGCGGATTTCCCCGCAATACGGCGGCGCCCCGGATTTCAACTGGTTCCCCGAGGCGCCGGCCGCCGTCGATGGTCCCAAGCCAGCGGCGCCGCGACCGAGAAGACGCCAGGTGAAAGGGCTCAGCATCGCCGCCATTCGGGTGCAACACCGTTGACGTGTCGAATTCTTATCGTCGCCACAGCGCTATATCGCCAACCCACAGGTTATATCGACGTCCGCAGGCTTTGATGAACTATCGGCTTAAGCTCGCTAGCGCCCGGCGCCGTAGAACAGCCCCAAGTGATCAAACCGTCATGTTCTCAAGCGGCTTCCGAGAAAAAGTACCTTCAGGGCTCGTCAGGTAAAAGCGAAGGTTGTGGTGGCGAAGCACTTCCTGCGGCAACACCCCCTATTTGCGGCTGACGCATCGAACCCGAAGCTAAAGAATGCCCATTGCCCCGGTAAAAGCGCAATAGGTTGGGGGCAGCGCTCGGAACGTTGTAGGATCGTATACGCCGAGTTTGCTCGCTTCAAATCCGCCAAACCGGAGTATGCGGACATTTCCGTCTTCCGCTGCATCTGCTAGTGTGAACAGTCCACTTGCTGAGCCACATAGCCCTATTGGGTTCCAGAAGTGTATCTGAATGCCAGCACTGGAGAATTGGCTCGGCTCGAAGCTCAACCCCTGCCGTCAGAATCCGATCGCCTGCCGATCAGATTGCTTGCCTGCGCATGCCGTTGCCAGTTGGGACGAAGGCAAATCAGCAGTTTTCTGCCGATCTGGCTATCCCCGACAGGCGTATGTCATGCGGGTCGGTAAACTCTTGATAAAACGGCCCTTCTTAACCCCATGATTGCGAGGGGGGTTTGGCTGCCCTCATTGCCTATGGACGACCTGTGAAATTCCTACGGTTACCGTAAAGTGGGCCGTACGGCAGGGAGCGCGGCAGTCAAGATTATAGGAAAAGTGGGGTGTCGTCGCTTCTGTGCCTACATCGCAGGCCCCATGAATTGGTAGACGGGTGTCGGCGCTTGCGGGTGTGGTCGCAATTCACGCGATGTCGAGCGCCCTAGTTGATGCACAACGCTCAATTTAGGCGGGTCCAGTGGTTCCGGTGCCGTTAGGGGAATCGGACTGGTGCCTGTCGGTGACCAGATCTTCGAGGCCGTCTCCACCGCGAACGCCGCAGCCGCGCCGGTCGACGGGGCGCAGATCGAGCGCTGTCGCTACCGCCGCGCTCGAGCAATCCAGCCAGATCTGATGACGCTGGCTTGGGCTCCGAAGCCGGCAGGCGTCGGGCACCTATCGCGACGGCGGCATCGGCCCCAACCCATCCAGCTCCGCGATCCCCGCTCTCCTGAACGCATTGGTGATCGGGTAGCGGCGGTCGCGGCCGAAGGCCTTGGCGGTGATCTTGACGCCCGGCGGGGCCTGGCGGCGCTTGTATTCGGCGAGGTCGAGGAGGTTGGAGACGCGGCGGACCGTGTCCGCTTCGAAGCCCTGGGCCACCAGCTCGCGCGGTGAGCGGTCCTCCTCGACCAGGCCGGTGAGGATCCGGTCGAGGATGTCGTAGGGCGGGAGCGAGTCCTCGTCCTTCTGGTCGGCGCGCAGCTCGGCCGTGGGCGGCTTGGTGACGATCCGGTCGGGGATGACCTCGCCGGGCGGGCCGGCCATGCCGCGCGGGTGGGTCTGGTTGCGCCAGCGGGAGAGCGCGAAGACGGTGGTCTTGTAGACGTCCTTGAGGACCGAGTAGCCGCCGCACATGTCGCCGTAGAGCGTGGCGTAGCCGACCGACATCTCCGACTTGTTGCCGGTGGTCAGCACCATGGCACCCAGCTTGTTGGAGATCGCCATCAGGGTCACGCCGCGGATGCGCGACTGGATGTTCTCCTCGGTGGTGTCGGCTGCGCGGTCGGCGAAGATCGGGGCCAGCATGTGGTGGAAGGCGTCGACCGCGGCCTCGATCGCCACCTCGTCCAGGCGGATGCCGAGCCTTTGCGCGCAGGCGGCCGCGTCCTCCAGGCTGTCGCGCGAGGTGTAGCGCGAGGGCATCATCACGGCGTGGACGCGGTCGGGCCCCAGGGCGTCGACGGCGACCGCCGCCGAGAGGGCCGAATCGATGCCGCCGGACATGCCGAGCACGACCCCGGGAAAGCGGTTCTTGTCGACATAGTCGCGCAGGCCCAGGACCATGGCGCGGTAGATCGATTCCAGCTCGGGCAGGGGCCGCGCCACCGGCCCGCGCTCGAGCGGCTCCAGCCGGTCGTCGGCGCCGCGCCGCCAGCGGACGAGGGTCAGGGCCTCGACGAAGCTGGGCGACTGCGCCACCAGCCGGCGCTCCGCGTCGAGCGCGAACGAGCCGCCGTCGAACACCAGCTCGTCCTGGCCGCCGACCTGGTTGACGTAGACCAAAGGCAATCCGGTCTCGGTCGCGCGGGCGACGGCGAGCTGGAGGCGCAGATCCTGCTTGCCGCGCTCGTAGGGCGAGCCGTTGGGGACCACCAGGATCTCGGCACCGCTCTCGCCCAGGGCCTCGGCCACGTCCTCGACCCACATGTCCTCGCAGACCATCAGGCCCAGCCGCACCGAACCGCCGCCCCGCAGCGGCAGGCGCACCGGACCCGGCATCGGGCCGGGCTGGAAGACGCGCTTCTCGTCGAACACGCCGTAATTGGGCAGCGCGTGCTTGTAGACCCGGCCGACGACGGCACCGTCGCCGAGGACGAAGGCGGCGTTGTAGAGCCGCCCGCCGTCGCGCCAGGGCGCACCCACGATCAGCGCCGGCCCGCCGTCGCCCGTGTCGCGGGTGAGCTCCTCGAGCGCCAGCTGGGCGTGCTCGCAGACGGCGGGCTTGAGGACGAGGTCCTCGGGCGGGTAGCCCACGAGGAACAGCTCGGGCAGGACGACCAGGTCGGCCGCGGCTGCGGCGGCCTGCGCGCGCAGCCGGCGCGCCAGCGCCAGGTTGCCGGCGACGTCGCCCACGGTCGGGTTGGCCTGGGCCATGGCGATCGAGAGGAGCGGGCTCAGCGGCGGAACTCCGGCCAGATGCGCGGGGCCCGGGCGTTGACCCGGCCCGGCGCCGCCAATCTAAGTGTTTTTGCCGGTGCGGCAATCGGCGGTGGTGCGGGAGAGCGAGGCTTGGACCGACTGCAGAGCATGGCGCTGTTCGTGCGCGTGGCCGAACTGGGCAGCTTCTCCCAGGCCGCACGCCAGCTCGGCATGTCCAAGTCGGCGGCGAGCAAGCAGGTCGCCGCACTGGAAGAACGGCTGGGCGTGCGGCTGCTCAACCGGACCACCCGCCGGCTGGCGCTGACCGAGGTGGGTGCGGTCTATCGCGACCATTGCGTCCGGGTGGTCGTGGAGGCGGACGAGGCCGATCTCGCGGCCAGCCGCCACAGCTCGACCCCGCGCGGGCGGCTCAGGGTCAACGCGCCGATGACCTTCGGCTTCCTGCAACTGGCGCCGCTCCTGCCGGCGTTCCTCACCGCCCATCCGGCGATCCAGGTCGAGCTCAGCCTCAACGACCGCGTCGTCGACCTGATCGAGGAGGGCTTCGACCTCGCCGTGCGCATCGGGCGCCTGGCCGACAGCAGCCTGATCGCGCGCCGCCTCGCGACCACGGGCTTCGTCTGCGCCGCGGCACCCGGCTATCTGGCGCGCGCCGGGCGGCCGGCGGCGCCCGCCGACCTCGCCCGCCACAACTGCCTGCGCTACACCTTGCGGCCGCAGCCCGAAGGCTGGAGCTTCGTGCGTGGCGGCGAGACGGTCACGGTCCGGATCGCGGGCAGTCTGGAGGCCAACAATGGCGACGCCTTGCTGGCGGCGGCCTGCGCCGGGCTGGGGATCGTCTGGCTGCCCGACTTCATCGCCGCGGCCGAGATCGCGGCAGGCGCGCTGGTCCGCCTGCTGCCGGAATGGGAGACGCCGACCTTGCCGATCCACGCCGTGTTCCCTGCGCAGCGCCATCCCTCGGCCAAGCTGCGGGCCTTCGTCGATTTCCTCGCCACGCGCTTTGCCGAGGGCGGCGACTGGGCCGCCTGCCGGGGTGCGGCGGCGGAGAGGGGCTGATGTTCAAGGACGGTCTGCTGACGGGCAGCCACATCCTGATCACCGGCGGTGGCACCGGGCTCGGCCGCAGCATGGGCCGGCGGTTCATGGAGCTGGGCGCGCGGCTGACCATCTGCGGCCGGCGCCTGGACGTGCTCGAGGCCACGGCCGCCGAGCACCGGGCCGCCACCGGCGGCGAGGTCGCGGTGTTCCGCTGCGACGTCCGCGACGCCGACGCCGTGGCGGAGATGGTGGAAGCGGCCGAGGCGACGGGCCCGGTCACCGCACTGGTCAACAACGCCGCCGGCAACTTCCTGGCCCGGAGCGAGGAGCTGTCGCCGCGGGCGGTCGACGCGGTGGTCGGGATCGTGCTCAAGGGCTCCCTCAACCTGACGCTGGCGCTGGGCCGGCGCTGGCTCGCCGCGGGCCGCCGCGGCACGGTTCTCAGCATCGTGACCAGCTACGCCTGGACCGGCTCGGCCTATGTGCTGCCCTCGGCGGTCGCCAAGGCGGGTGTCCTGGCGATGACCCGGTCGCTGGCGGTGGAGTGGGGCGGACGCGGCGTCCGCCTGAACGCGATCGCGCCCGGTCCGTTCCCGACCGAGGGTGCGTGGGAGCGCCTGGTGCCGCGTCCGGAGCTCGCCCACGCCTTCGAGACCCGCAATCCGCTGGGCCGCGCCGGCGAGCATCGCGAGCTGGCCGACCTCGCCACCTATCTGCTCGCCGACGGAAGCGCCTATATCAACGGCGAGGTCGTCGCCATCGACGGCGGCGAATGGCTGAAAGGTGCCGGCCAGTTCAGCTTCCTCATGGAGATGCTGGACGAGGCCGACTGGCAGGCGCTGCGGCCCGGCGGCCGCTAGCCCCCAAGCAGGAGTTCGCGATGCGCATGATGCTGATGGCGAGCCTCGCCGTGCTCGCCCTGGCGGCGGCCACCCTCGGGGCCGCGCGCTGGCTGACGCCGGCGCCCGAGCAGGCGCAGGCACCGGCGGAGGTGCAGATCGGCGGTCCGTTCACCCTGGTCGACCAGAACGGCCGCGCGGTCACCGACGAGGAATTCCGCGGCCGGCTCATGCTGGTCTATTTCGGCTACACCTACTGCCCCGACGTGTGCCCTCTGGGCCTGACCGCCATCGCCACCGCCATGGACGAGCTCCCGGCCGAGGACCGCGACCAGGTGGTGCCGGTGTTCATCACCGTCGATCCCGGGCGCGACACGCCGTCGGTGATGAAGGACTATGTCGGCCAGTTCTCGCCGCAGCTGGTGGGGCTGACCGGCAGCCAGGAGCAGATCGACGCCGCGGTCCGCGCCTATCGGGTCTATGCCAGCCGGTCGAGCGCCGACACGGGCGACGGCGACTACCTGGTGGACCATTCCACCTTCACCTACCTGATGGACCGCGACGGCCGGTACTTGGCCCATTTCGGCCACGCCACCCCGCCCGAGGAGATCGCGCAGCGGATCGAGCAGGCCATCGGCGCCGGCTGAACCGCCGCTGCAGTCCCTCTTGCCAGCCGGCGAAGCGCGGGCTAAACGCTCCCGACCTTCGCCGGTCCCGGCATGCGCCCGTAGCTCAATGGATAGAGCATCTGACTACGGATCAGAAGGTTGGAGGTTCGAGTCCTTCCGGGCGCGCCACGAAATCAAAGACTTGGTGGCAGAGCCGCGGTGGTGCCGCGGGCGGCTTCGGCGTCGACGGCTAGGGCGCCAGCTCGCGCATCGCCGTGATCAGATCGGACTTGCCCTCGAACCCGATGCCCGGCAGCTCGGGCATGGTCACGTGCCCGTCCACGACGCGCACGCCGTCCGGAAAGCCGCCATAGGGCTGGAACAGGTCGGGATAGCTCTCATTGCCGCCGAGGCCGAGCCCGGCGGCGATCATCAGCGACATCTGGTGGCCGCCATGCGGGATGCAGCGGGAGGGCGACCAGCCGAACTGGTGCAGCACCTCCAAGGTGCGCAGATACTCGACCAGGCCGTAGGAAAGCGCGCAATCGAACTGCAGCCAGTCGCGATCGGGCCGCATGCCGCCATAGCGCAGCAGGTTGCGCGCGTCCTGGTGCGAGAACAGGTTCTCGCCGGTGGCCATCGGGCCGGGATAGAACTCCGACAGCGCCGCCTGCAGCGCATAGTCCAGGGGGTCGCCTGCCTCCTCGTACCAGAACAGGGGATAGTCGCGCAGCATCTTGGCGTAGGCGATGCCGGTCTCGAGGTCGAAGCGGCCGTTGGCGTCGACCGCCAGCTGCGCCTGTGAGCCGATCTCCGCCAGCACCGCCTCGATCCGCGCGCGGTCCTCGTCGAGCGACGCACCGCCGATCTTCATCTTGACCACGTTGTAGCCCCGGTCGAGATAGCCGCGCATCTCGGCGCGAAGGGCGGCGTCGCCCTTGCCCGGATGGTAGTAGCCGCCCGCGGCATAGACGAAGACGCGTGGGTCCGCCTCGCGACCGTGGCGTTCGGCCAGCAGGCGGAACAGCGGCTTCTCCTCGATCTTCGCCACCGCGTCCCAGACCGCCATGTCGACCGTGCCGACGGCGACCGAGCGCTCGCCATGCCCGCCCGGCTTCTCGTTGATCATCATCGCCGCCCAGACCTTGGCAGGGTCGATGTTGTCGCGGGCGGTGTCGAGGAGGCTGTCCGGGTCCGCGGTCAGGATGCGGTCGCGGAAGCGCTCGCGGATCAGCCCGCCCTGGCCATAGCGCCCGTTGGAATTGAAGCCGTAGCCGACGACCGGCCGGCCGTCGCGCACCACGTCGGTGACCACGGCGACGAGGCTCGTCGTCATCTTGCTGAAATCGATATAGGCGTTGCGGATCGGGGAAGCGATCGGGCGGGTCACCTCGCGGACGTCGACAATGCGCATCGGGCATGCTTCCAAGCTGTGGGACGGGGCCGCTTTCGGGCGGCGATGCGCGTAGATACGAGCGCGAGGGAGCGGTGATCCAATGCCAAGAGCCGTGTTCGTCATGCACGTTCGGCATCGGTCATGGAACTGAAATGGCTCGAGGACTTCCTGGCCTTGGCCGAACACCGCAACTTCTCCCGCGCGGCGGAGGCGCGCCATGTCACCCAGCCGGCGTTCAGCCGCCGCATCAGGGCGCTCGAGAGCTGGATCGGCACGCCGCTGGTCGTGCGCTCGGCGCAGGGAATGGTGCTGAATGCCGCCGGTGCCTATCTGCGCGAGCAGGCGGCGGCGCTGGCCCGCGACCTGCACCAGATGCGCCGCGGTGCCCTGAAGGCGGCGGGGCGCGAGGGCACGGCCCTGTCGATCGCCGCGACCCACGCCCTGTCCTTCACCTTCTTCCCCGGCTGGATCCGCGCCTTCGCTCCGCTGGAGACGCTGGGCACGCTGCACCTGATCTCCGACACCATGGCGGCGTGCGAGCGGATCCTGCTCGCGGGCGACGCCGACTTCCTCCTCTGCCACTTCCGGCCCGGCGTGCCGACCGGACTCGCACCCGCAGCCTTCACCAGTCTCACCATCGGCACCGACCTGCTCGTGCCGGTCTCCGCTCCCGACGCCGGCGGCGGAGCGCGCTGGCGCTTGCCGGGCTCGCCGGCGGCGCCGGTGCGCCTGCTCTCCTACAGCGCGGCGTCGGGACTGGGGCGCATTCTCGAGGCCACGCGGCATGCCAGCGGCGTGGTGCTGTCGCTCGAGTCCGTGTTCACCTCGCCGCTCGCCGCGGCGCTGCAGACCATGGCTCGCCAAGGCCAGGGCATGGCGTGGCTGCCACGGACCATGGCCGCGGAGGATCTGGCGTCCGGCCGTCTGGTCCATGCCGGCGAGCCGTTCGCCATCGGCGTGGAGATCCGGCTGTTTCGCCCGCTGCGGCGTCGCTCGCACAGCGCCGAGGCGTTCTGGTCAGCAGTGTCCCATGCCGATCCAGCTCGCGGCGGACCGCCGCCAGCGCCGGGAAGTCCCTCGGACGGCTAGGAGCCGCCTGCGCCCAGGCGTCGCCTGATCTCCCGTAGCAAGGCGGCGGGATCGTAGGGCTTGAGCAGGTAGGGCTCGTCGTCGCACAGGTCGCTGGCTTCCTGTGCGGCCCGCTCGGTGCCCGAGGTCACGATGACCTTGATCCCCGGGCGAGCCTGCTTGGCCCATCGCGACAGGGCAAAGCCGTTCATGGCGCCGGAAAGATGAACGTCGGTGAACAGGATCGCCACGGCCTGGTCCGTTTCGATGATCTGGACGGCCTCCTCCGCGCTCGACGCCTCGATCACCCGATAGCCGCACTCCCGCAGATGCTCCGCCAGTACCATGCGGACCAGAACCTCGTCCTCGACCACGAGGATGGTGTGCGGGGCTTCGGCTTGGGGTTCATCCACCGCGCGGATCCCAGAAATGGCTCGTCAGCTCGTCGGTTCGGAGAGATGCGCCGGCGGAAGGGCTTCATGCTCTCATGGCCGTAACCGAGGGAACGGGCTTCGGTTGCCGGCAGGCAGCGACATATCAGCCGAATGTGCAGCAGGTCAGATGAGCCGGCAGCCTAACGCCGCTCAGCCGGCACGGCAGCGCCTTGTCTGATTCGATCATATGAAGCAGAGCAAATATCAACTCCAGATGAAACTTTTTATCTCATAAGGCGTTATCGTTGCGTAGGATTAGACAACTTCAGAATCGTGGGGCGGAAACATGAAGCGATGGGTCGCAGGCGGTCTGGCGCCGCTGATGGTGCTGGCATGGGGCGCCGGGGCGGTGCAGGCCGCAGACCTTTGCTATGCCGGGACGCTCAAGGGCAGCGCCGCCGTGATGAGCGACTGGTCGGACGATCGACCCGGCCTGTGCCGGCTGATCCGGCCGCGCGACCTGGCGGCTCCGGGCGCGAGCAACTCGAGCCTTTCGCGTATCCGGCCGATACCGGACGGAGTTCTGCCGGATGTGCCCCAAGGCTTCCGCGTTCGGCAGGTCTATCGCGGAGCGGAGAAACCACGCCTCCTCCGCACGGCACCCAACGGTGACATCTTCGTCGCCGAGAGCCTCGCCGGCCGAGTGCGGATCCTGCGGCCGGACGGCATGTGCAGCGTCGGCGCCGATTCCTTGTTCGCCACGGGCCTCGACCGGCCGTTCGGGATCGCCTTCCACCCACCGGGGAACAACCCGAAGTGGGTCTACGTGGCCGAGGAGGGTCGGGTGCTGAGGTTCGCCTATACGTCCGGCGACCTGACCGCCGCCGGTCCTCCCGAGGTGATCGTTGCTGACCTGCCGCGCGGCGCCGACGACCTGCCCGGGCAAGGACACTGGACGCGCGACGTTCAATTCTCGCGCAACGGCCAGCGGATGTTCGTCTCGATCGGCTCGTTCTCCAACGTCGCCGAACGCCGCGGGATCGACGAGACCGGTCGGGCGATGATCGTGTCCTACACGCCCACGGGCACCGGTCGGCAGGAGTTCGCCACCGGCTTGCGCAACCCGGTGTCGCTGGCGGTCGATCCGGCCACCGGCGGGCTTTGGACGACCAACAATGAGCGCGACCGCCTCGGCGACGATCTCGTGCCCGATTTCGTGACCTGGGTTGCCGACGGGCGCTTCTATGGCTGGCCCTGGTATTTCATCGGTAGCAATCGGGACACCCGCCCGATCGCTCCGCCGCCGGCAGATCTCCCGGTGGTGGCGACACCGGCGATCCTGGTACAAGCCCACTCGGCGGCACTGGGCATCACGTTCTACGATGGCGACCAGTTTCCGGCGCAGTACCGGCGCAGCATCTTCGTGGCCATGCATGGCTCATGGAACCGGGCCAATCCGACCGGCTCCAAACTGGTGCGCATCCCATATGTCGACGGCAAGGCGCAACCCTACTACGAGGACTTCATGACCGGGTTCACGGTCTCGAACCACGATGTGCTCGGCAGGCCGGTGGGCGTGACCGTGGGCAAGGACGGCTCGCTCTACGTGTCCGAAGACGCCAACAATGCGATCTACTGCGTCGAGTGGACCGGGCCGTGAGCCGTGACAGGTACGACCGCCCCTGCGCCGTTCCCTAGTCTCCGGACGCGGCTACCGCCGGCCCACCCCGCCAGGCGTCTCAGCTCGCGGGCGAGCGCGCCGAGGTCGTACGGCTTGCGGATATAGGGATATCCGGCGGCGAGATCCGTCGCGGGGTGGCTCGCGAGTTCGCTGCCGGAGGTGACGACGACCACGAGATCCGGCCGCCGTTCCCGAGCGTGGCGGGCGATGGCGAACCCGTTCATGGCGCCCGGTAGGCCGACATCGGTCAGCAACAGGTCGATGGCCTCGTCGGCGGCGAGTAGTCGGACGGCTTCGCTGCCGTCGGCCGCTTCGAGCACCCGATGACCGAGACTTCGGAGGTGGTCGGCCGTGACCAAGCGGACCAGCACCTCGTCTTCCACCAGCAAGATCGTGGTCGACCCGTCGGTCGGGCGCACGGCTCTCTGCGCCTCGGGTGCCACCAACCTCTCTCCCCGCTTGTTGAACCGGCTCGCCCTTGTGGGACCTCAGCCCTCGATCAACGCCATCCGACTGGGAAAGTTCCACATCGATCCGCCATGTCCGTCCGGCTGCAGGGCCCAAAGCTCCCGACGGACCGGAACGATCACAGGGTGGGACGGTTGATCGCCGACAGCGGCAATCGCGAGGGGAGCGGCCCATGGACGACACCACCCGCCGGAAAGTCGAAGACCGGGCCTACACCATGTGGGAGGAGGCGGGCAGGCCCGAGGGGAGCGCGCTCTTGTACTGGTTGCGTGCCGAGCGCGAGCTGGGCGTCATCGACACGGTGGAGCCAGGCGATCCGTTCGTCACGCTGCACGAGTTCGCCGGGGCGACGGAGGGCAGTTCGCCCGCCGAGCAGGCGCGGATGCGAGACACGCTGCAACAGGCGGTCGAGGAAGCCGTACCGCCGTCGGAGCGACTGCCGGATGCCACCAATGAAAATCCGGTGACCGAGCATGTCGAGGAGGTCGCGACCGGGCGTGCCGCACGACCCGAAGGTGGCACGTCCCGAAAGGGCAGCCAGGGAAAGGTCGGGAAGGCGCGCCGCGGATGTCTAGGCGGCCGACTTCGGCTCAGGTCTTGAGCCGGTAGCCGGTCCGGAACATCCAGATCACGGTGGCCATGCAGACCGCGAAGAACAGGAGCGTCATGCCGAGACTGACCTGCACCGCCACGTCGGCGGTGCCGTAGAAGCTCCAGCGGAAGCCGTTGATCAGGTAGACCAGGGGATTGAACAGCGTCACCGTGCGCCAGAACGGCGGCAGCATGTCGATCGAGTAGAACGTCCCGCCCAGGAAGGTGAGGGGGGTGACGATCAGCAGCGGGATGAACTGCAGCTGCTCGAAACCCTGCGCCCAGATCCCGATGATGAAGCCGAACAGGGAGAAGGTCGCCGCGGTCAGCAGGAGGAAGGCGATCATCCAGAACGGGTGCAGGATCTGCACGTCCACGAACAGGGCTGCGGTGCCCAGGATGATCAGCCCCAGCAGGATCGACTTGGTCGCGGCGGCACCGACATAGGCGGTGACGATCTCGAGCGCGGAGATCGGGGCGGAGAGGATCTCGTAGATGGTGCCGGTGAATTTGGGGAAGTAGATTCCGAACGAGGCGTTGGAGATGCTCTGGGTGAACAGCGACAGCATGATCAGCCCGGGCACGATGAAGGCGCCGTACGGAACCCCGCCGACCACGCTCATCTTGCTGCCGATCGCGGCGCCGAACACGATGAAGTAGAGGGAGGTGGTGAGCACGGGTGCGACGACGCTCTGCCACAGGGTGCGCACCGCACGCTGCATCTCGAAGCGGTAGATCGCGGCGATGGCGTACCAGTTGATGGTCATGCCCGGTCCCTCACCAGGCTGACGAAGATGTCCTCGAGCGAGCTCTCGCGCGTGTTGAGGTCGGAGAAGCGCAAGCCCAGATCGGTGACGCGGCGCAGGAGCGAGGCCACGCCGGTGCGCGCGGCGTTGACGTCGAACGTGTATTGGATTTCCGTGCCCCCGTTCTTGAGCTCGAGCTGCCAGTCGCCGAGGCCCTCGGGGATCGTCGTCAACGGCTCGGTGAGGCTCAAGGTCAGCCGTTTCTTCCCCAGCTTGCGCATCAGCTTGGCCTTTTCCTCGACCAGGATCAGTTCACCCCTGAGGATGACGCCGATCCGGTCGGCCATCTCCTCCGCTTCCTCCAGATAGTGGGTGGTCAGGATGACGGTCACGCCGCCCTCGCGCAGCCGGCGGACCAGGGCCCACATATCGCGCCGCAACTCCACGTCGACGCCGGCGGTGGGCTCGTCGAGAAACAGGATGTCCGGTTCGTGCGCCAGCGCCTTGGCGATCAGCACCCGGCGCTTCATGCCGCCCGACAGGGTGACGATCTTGTCGCGGCGCTTCTCATAGAGGGAGAGCTCACGCAGCACCCGCTCGATCACCTCCGGCGAGCGCGGCTTGCCGAACAGGCCGCGGGTGAACGAGACCGTGTCCCAGACGGTCTCGAACGCTCCCGCGGTCAGCTCCTGCGGCACGAGACCGATCCGGCTGCGCGCGGCGCGAAAATCGCGACGGATGTCGTGCCCGTCGATCAGGACGGTACCGGTGGTGGCGGTCACGATCCCGCAGACAATGCCGATCAGGGTGGTCTTGCCGGCGCCGTTCGGCCCCAGGAGCCCGAAGATCTCGCCGCGCTCGATCTCGAGGTCGACGCGCTTCAGCGCCTGCAGTCCCGAGGCGTAGGTCTTGCTCAGATCGGCGATCGAGATGATGGGCGACATCGGCGGCCTTCGGGGCAATGCGGACGGCGTCTCGCGGGCCTGCTGCCCCTACCACATGGCGCTGCCTCGGGCACCCGGTCTCGGCGGACGAATCGCTCGCCGGCCCGGCTCGTGGGCACTGCTGCGTGCGGTGCCGGCCGAGCTCAGATCGCGACGGCGCTCGGATCGAGCCGGAGCGCCCGGATGAACCGGCGCAGGATCTGCGGGTCCTCGCTGCCCTCGGTCATCGCGATGAAGTCGGCGTAGTTGACGTCGCCGCGCGTGATGCCGGCCACGGCGCGCTCGCAGAACGCCGATGCCACCACCTCCGGATCGAGGTCGAGCAGGGCGCCGAGCATTTCGCGCTCGGCTTCGGGCTTGCGGTCGACGTCGTTGCGGCACTGGGCCTCGATCGTCGACCGCGCCCGCGGATTGGTGGCCAAGACGTCGCGCATCTGCTCGAACTCGGCTGCGGTCGGTGGCGCCTGCCCAGGCGCCTGCGGACCGGCGCAGCCGGCCAGCAGCCCCAAGAGCAGAGCGGTGCGACCGGCCCGTATCCGTACCATGCCCGCCACTCCCACCGGCCCCGAGCGGTGCTAGATCAGGGCGTCCTCGACCATGGCCTCGGCGATCTGGATCGTGTTCAGCGCCGCGCCTTTGCGCAGATTGTCCGAGACCACCCACAGGTTCAAGCCGTGCCGGACCGTCGGGTCCTTGCGCACGCGCGAGACGAACACGCCATACTCGCCGACGCACTCCGCCGGGGTGACGTACTCGCCGCGGCCGTCGACCAGCACCACGCCCTCGGCCTCGCGCAGGGCCTCGCGCGCCTCGTCGGCGCTGATGGCGCTCTCGAACTCGACATTGACCGCCTCGGCATGGCCGACGAACACCGGCACCCGCACGCAGGTCGCGATCAGGTCGATCTTGGGGTCCAGGATCTTCCTGGTCTCGACCACCATCTTCCATTCCTCCTTGGTCGCGCCGTCCTCGAGGAAGACGTCGATCTGGGGAATGACGTTGAAGGGGATGGCCTTGGGAAACACGACCGGCTCCTTGCGGTCGTTCATGTAGATGGCCTTGGTGTGCTCGAACAGCTCGTCCATGGCCTCCTTGCCGGCACCGCTGACCGACTGGTAGGTCGCGACCACCACCCGCTTGATGCGCGCGATGTCGTGCAAGGGCTTGAGCGCCACCACCAGCTGAATGGTCGAGCAGTTCGGATTGGCGACGATGTTCTTCTTGTGGAAGCCCTTGAGCGCCTGGCGGTTGACCTCGGGCACCACCAGCGGCACGTCCGGGTCCATCCGGAACTGCGAGGTGTTGTCGATCACGATGCAGCCGGCCTTGGCGGCCTTGGGCGCGTATTCGGCCGAGACCTTGGCACCGGGCGAGAACAGGCCGATGTCGATGCCGCGGAAGTCGAAGGTGGCGAGGTCCTGCACCTCCAGCGTGCGCTCGTCGCCGAACGAGACCCGCTTGCCCATCGAGCGCTCGGACGCCAGGGCCACCACCTCGTCGACCGGAAACTTCCGCTCGTCGAGGATCTGCAGCATCTCGTTGCCGACATTGCCGGTGGCGCCGACCACCGCGACCCGATAACCCATGTTGCACCTGCGCTGCGCTGCCGAAGCGCTCATTTAGGGCATGCGCCGCGGCGAGGGAAGGGCGAGTGTCGGGTGAGCGGGTCGACGAGGCCGGTCGAGCGCCGAGGTCGGCTTCGTCGAACAGCTTGACGCGCCGTCGACCGGCGGGCCAATCGACCTAGTGAAGCGCCCTCACGGCACGACGTATCGGCCCGTCAGATGCAGGTACGGGCCACCTTCCTTCGCGTTCGTGGCGGCGGGTCGGAACGTCAGGGTGTGCGTGCCCGCGGTGGGCCAGCGCCAGGCGAACAGGATCGATCCGGGCAGGCGCTTGCGCGAGCTCGACTTGTTCTGCCAGATGCCGCGTCGGTCGAACGTCTCGACCCCGTCGATGAACAGGCGGGCATGGCCGGCCTCGCAGCAGATGTCGCCGAGCGTGCCGATGAGCGCGATGGCCCGCCCGGTGAAGGTCAAGGTCGCCGGCAGGGTGCTGATGTCGAGCGCGGCGAAGCTTGCCGAGGACCAGTCGTTGGCCGGCGCGGGCTCGCCGTCCGGATCCAGCCCGGCCGCGGCGAACGCCAGGGCGAAGCCGCCGTTCGACTGCCAGATGGTGGTGACCGTCGGCGGCGGACCGTTGAAGAAACGGCCGTAGGTGCCCGCGGCGCTGACCGCGGAAGCGGAGGCGGCGGCATTGGTGAGGATCCAGTCGCGCGCGAAACCCCGGCCGTCGAGGGCCAGCTCGTACATCGCCTCGACCAGCGGCTCGACGACGTCGTTCTCCGCCTGCAGGTCGGCGAACACGCCCGCGGCATCGGCCAGGCGGTTGGCCACGGCCCGCGCGGTGGCCAGCGCATCGGCGCGGTAAGAGGTGTCGGAGAGCGCACGCGACAGGTGTAGCCCGCTCCAGATCATGTTGCCGTTGACGCTGGCGTAGAACCGTCGCGGAACCTGCGTGCAGGCGCCACCCTGGTCGAACACATAGACGGTGTAGAGCGGAACCTCGGGGTCCAGGAAGTAACGGCGGACCGCAGCGTATTTGGTCCGGGCCTTCGTCAGATACTCCCCGTCGCCGGTGATCTCATAAAGGAGCAGCGCCGCCTTGATGTAGTTCGAGTCGGTTTCCAGTGTTTTCAGGTAATAGCCGGCGCCGCCGCGGGGTTTTTGGTAATTGACGGTCGGGCAGGCGCCCTGCGCGAACGCGGTCCCGAGGTCGACGAAGTCGAAACCTTGCCTGGCGCGCGCGAGCGCGCTCGCTTCACCGGTAACCTGGTGCTCCCGCAGCGCGGCGATCGCATCCCATAGCGGGGTGTCGCTCCAGCTCGGGCACTTCGATGCGGTGCAGGTCCCGTAGGTGGGACCCGTGGCGTTGAGCGCCCGCATCATGGGCGCCACGTCGGGATCGCCGGAGGTACGGCCGCGCAGGTAAAGCGCGGCGGTCATCGCGTCGGCGCCCCAGTCCTTGTACCGCGTCCCGCAAGCGCTCTTGGGCGTGCAGGCGTACCAGGCTCCCGAGGTATAGAGCGTGGACTTCATGACCGTGGCGGCCGCCGCGGCCCGCTCGGCGAACGTGCGCGGCCCCGCATTCGCCCCCGAAGCACCCGCCGTGGCGAGCAGTGACGCCAGGACGAGGCCACGGAACAATCTGGACATGCTTTTCCCCGCCATTTGATTTCGATCGCGCCGACGCCGACGGGCAGCCGATTGCGGCTTGCGGCCGGACCATGAATATCCGGCCAATATACTCCCATATTCACCTGCTGAACATGGGGGTGCAACGGCAGGTCAGTCTGGTTCTGCATTTGGCGGCGGTGGTCCGCCGACTGAAGTTCGGCGGACCGGCTCACCGATGGAGTTGGCGATCCCCTGGCCGGCGATGTCCGGCGCCGCAGCACGGCGGCCTTGCCGCGGCGGCCAAGGAGCCGGGCTTCCGCAACGTGATCGACGTCTCGGGCGACATCGCCACCTGCTGCCGGGGCCGGCGGGGCGGCGGAGGCCTCAGGCGAGCGAGCGGTCGAGCTCCTGCAGGATCGCGTCGCCCATGCCCGAGGTGGTGACCTTGACGTCGCCGGGCTGGGCGATGTCGCCGGTGCGGTAGCCCTCGTCGAGCACCTTGGCGATCGCCCGCTCCAGGCGGTCCGCCTGCTCGCCCAGGTCGAACGAGTAGCGCAGCAGCATGGCGAAGCTCATCAGGCAGGCGATCGGGTTGGCGATCCCCTGGCCGGCGATATCGGGGGCGGAGCCGTGGACCGGCTCGTACATGGCCTTGCGGCGGCCACGGCCGTCGGCGGCACCCAGGGAGGCCGAGGGCAGCATCCCCAGCGAGCCGGTGAGCATCGCGGCACAGTCCGACAGCAGGTCGCCGAACAGGTTGTCGGTGACGATGACGTCGAACTGCTTGGGCCGGCGCACCAGCTGCATGGCGCAGTTGTCGGCGTAGAGGTGGTCGAGCTCGATGCCGGCATAATCCCGGTCGTGCAGCGCCTGCACGGTCTGGCGCCACAAGACGCCGGTGTGCATGACGTTCGCCTTCTCGACCGAGGTCACCTTGTTCCGGCGCTTGGCCGCGAGTTCGAAGCCGACCCGGGCGATCCGCTCGATCTCCGAGGTGGTGTAGACCTGCGTGTCCACGGCGCGCTTGCCGCCGCCGGGCAGGTCCTCGATGCCCCTTGGCTCGCCGAAATAGACCCCGCCGGTGAGCTCGCGCAGGATCATGATGTCCAGGCCCTCGACCAGCTCGCGCTTGAGCGAGGAGGCGTCGGCCAAGGCGGGGAAGACGATCGCCGGGCGCAGGTTGGCGAACAGGTCGAGCTCCTTGCGGAGCGCCAGAAGGCCGCGCTCAGGCTTGGCCGCGAACGGCAGATCGTCCCATTTGGGGCCGCCGACCGCGCCGAACATGACCGTGCCGATCGACTTCGCCTTCTCCAGGGTGGCCGGGGCCAGCGGCGTACCATGCACGTCGTAGGCGGCACCGCCGACCAGGTCCTCCTCGACCGCGAACCCGATGTCGCGGCGCGCGAGCCAGCCGATGACGCGGCGGACCTCGACCATCACCTCGGCGCCGATCCCGTCGCCGGGCAGGAAGAGGATGCGGCCGAGCTCGGGCATGGGAGGTCTCCGGGGCGTTGGATCAGCGGCGCCCGGCTCTTTAGCCCCGCAGCCCGCCCGACGCAAATGCGCAAGACGGGCTGCGGGCAGCGCTACTCCGCGATCATCTCGCCCGTGCCGCCGAACGGCTCGGGAAAGTCCTTGAACTTGGGGAGGCCATCCTTCATCGGCAGCACCGTCTCGGCATAGTTGACATGCAGCGCGGGGCTGAAGTCCAGGCTCGGGATCGTGGCGGCATAGACGTCGATCAGCCCGAACGGCGGATGGTCCGTCATGATGTGCCCGCCGCACTTGGTGCAGTACTGGCGCCCGCTGGTCTCGGTCTTCATGAAGCGCGCGACGTGCTCCGCACCTCCCGTGACCTTGACGTTCTCGGGCTTCCACAGCGTAAAGGCGTTGACGGGTCCCGCCGACCAGGAGCGGCAGGAGCTGCAATGACAATAGCCCATGGCCTCGGGTGCGCCGGTCACTTCGACCGCCACCTGGCCACAGAAGCAGGTTCCGGTATGCTTGTCGGTCATCCTGTCCACCCCTGAGAAGTCGCTTGCCGGGCGGCACCATGCCGTCCGGGGTCCTCGTTGCGCGGCAGCTCGAGCCTGCCGGCCGCCGCTGCTGTCTCGATGTCCTTCCTGGCGGCTCAGCTCCTACGGCGCGGGGCACCATGGGACGCTCTCCGGCAGGTCGAGTCCTGATGGCGGCACCATCGAGTGCGACGGTTTCAGTCCGATGTCGCCAAGTTGGCAGAGGCAGCGACGCGATGGAAACAAACACCCGTCAGACGAACTGGTCGAGCTTCCCGAACCGCTCCGCCAGCAGGTGATAGAACGTCAGGCGGAACTTGGTGCGAACTGCCTGCATGGCGGCGCAGATCGACTCGATCGCTTCGTCCAAACCGGCATCGCTCGGACCCAGCTTCCTTTCGAGGAATTCGTGCGCACCCGCTCGCGCTCCGCGGGATCGGAGCAGGCGACGTAGCGGGTGTCGGTCCGGCTGAGCACCAAGCGGTAGGTCTTGAGCAGTCCCTCCAGCGCAGCCTCGTCCACCGGGCCTTTCGCGTCCTATTTCACATCCTCCAGATGGACCTGCACAACTCTCTCCTGCCTGATTTCGCAATGCCGGTGGCAAGGTGCTACCCTTGGTCCCCAGGGTCAACGCACAGATGCCACGATCACCGTTGGCGTCGGCCAGGTGCCGCTGCGATGGAGCGCACGTCGCCCTCCCTGGTCGACGGCCAGTCGTGACCTAGGTGAAGAGCGGCTGCAACGGAGGCAGTACGGCCAATGCGAAACATCATCTATGCAGCGGCGGTGGCTATAGGCTTGGCTGGATGCTCATGGCAGGGACCGTCCCTCGTAGGGCTGCCGGGTGCGCAGTACCAGGTGACCAGCTACTATGCGAACAACGCCGTCGAGAAGAGCATGAGCTGCACCCAGCCGGCGATGACACCGGTGCGGTCGACCGTGCTCTCGGACGACGGCCGGCAGGTCGAGGTCCTTGTGCGCTACCATTGGTACCCGAACAACTCGCAGGGTCGCGGCGTTGTCAATCCGGGCGGGGGCGGCAGCTCGCCCAACCGGGGCTTCTGCAACGGCTGGGAGGAGCGCACCTTCACGCTCGCGCGGAACGCCGACGGCACAGTCAGCGTGGTCGGGATGACCGGGGCACAGCGGCGCGGCTGAGCCGAGCGAGCCCAGTCACCGTGCCGCGACGGCACGGGGGCCGCTGGCGGTTTCCCGTCGCCGGGGGATCCGCTAGGCTGGGCATGGGTCGATTGCCGGGGCAGGGGTCATGCAGAAAGTCGTGGTCGGTGCGATCTTCGGTGCCGTCCTGATTGCGGTGGGTGCCGACGCGCACGCGGATGCGATCGACGGCAACTGGTGCGCCGGGGACGGCAAGGTGATGACCATCGAGGGGTCGCGGATCGTCACACCGGGCGGGACACCGGCAACCGGCGACTACAGCCGCCACGCCTTCGCCTACACCGTCCCGGCTTCCGACAGCGGGGCGGGTGCCGAGATACGCCTGATCCTGGTGGACGAGGACACGGTCAGGGTGTTGGAGGGTCCGCCGCCCCAGATCTGGCGCCGCTGTGACGTGACCAGTTGAGCCAGCAGCCACAGCGCGAGCGGCACCGATGGCGCAGGCGCTGATCCTGTCCGGTCGCGTGTTCCATGGCGAGGAGCGCCTGGACAAGCCCGGAATGCAGGTGGCGGGCGATGATGCGGCCAAGCTCCGGTATAGGACACCTGCGGAGCGGCAAACGCCAGACGCCGGGTAGCGGGGCGGAGCGGCTTACCGCTGGGCGGCGGCGCCCGGTGCCCCGGAGGCGCTCACCCGCCAGACTGTATTGCCGACGTCGTCCGCAATCAGCAGCGCGCCGCGGCCATCGAGGGCCAGCCCGACCGGACGCCCGCGCGCCTCGCCCTCATCGGTGAGAAAGCCCGTCGCCACGTCCTGCGTCCTGCCGTCGGGCCGGCCGTTGGTGAACGGGACGAAGACGACCTTGTAGCCGTTGAAGTCGGGCCGATTCCAGCTCCCGTGCTCCCCGACGAAGGCGCCCGTGGCGAAGCGGTCGGGAAGGCCGCGGCCGGTCGCGAAGACCAGCCCGAGCGGTGCGACGTGCGAGCTCAACGAATAGTCGGGCAAAATCGCTTGGCCGACCAGATCAGCGCGCTCGGGCTTGACCCGCGGATCGACGTGCGAGCCCCAGTAGCTGTAGGGCCAGCCATAGAAGGCGCCCTCCTGAACCGAGGTCAGGTAGTCCGGGACCAAATTCGGGCCGAGTTCGTCGCGCTCGTTGACCACGGCCCAGAGAACTCCGGTCTGCGGCTGGAAGGTCAGGCCGTTCGGATTGCGCAGACCGGACGCGAAGATGTGGTGCGCGCCCGTCTGCCGGTCGACCTCCCAGATGGCGGCACGCCCGCGCTCGACGTCGAGCCCGTTCTCGCCGACATTGCTGTTCGACCCGACGCCGACATAGAGCTTCGTACCGTCCGGGCTGGCCACCAGGCTCTTGGTCCAGTGGTGGTTGATCGGGCCGGCCGGCAACTCGGTGAGCGTTTGCGGCGCAGCCGTGATGCTGGTGTCGCCCGCGCGATAGGGAAAGCGCAGGATCGCATCGGTCGCGGCGACATAGAGTTCGTCGCCTACCAACGCGATGCCAAAAGGCGAGTGCAGGTGGTCGATGAACAGGGTCCGGAACTCGGCCGTGCCGTCGCCGTCGGCATCGCGCAGGAGCGTGATCCGGTTGCTGCTCCCGGTGTCGCCGCCGCCCCCGGTGACGAAGGATTCCACCCAACCCATCACCAGGTCCTTCGGTCGCTCGATCGGCTCGGTCCCGGGGCCGCGCGATTCGACGGCGAGGACGTCGCCATTGGGCAGCGTGTAGACGGTGCGCGGATGAGCGAGGCCGGTGGCGAACGCCTGAATCCGCAGATCCTGGGCCACGGTCGGAGTGTCGCCCTCCTCCCAGCCGACCACGGGCGCCAGATGCATTGGCGGCACCAGGTACTGCTGTGCCTCCGGCAGTTTCGGCTCCGGTCCGATCTGGGTACTGCGGTCGAACGGCTCGTCGTCGCACCCGGCCAGGGCAACAACAATGGCGGAGGCTACCGCGAGACGGCCGGCCTTCATTCGACCACTCCCACGCGGTGCCGGTAGACGAGCGACGAGCCGAGCCACGCCGTGACCAGCATGAGAGCCACCGTCAACCCCGACAGGACGAGGCCGGTGGGCACGACGGAGGTCCAGCCGTCGCGCGAATGAACGAAGTTGTTGAGCAATGCGAGGCCGAGCACCACCACGTTGCCCAGCGTGTGCGGCCAAGCCGGCTTCTGCGCGCGGATGCGGGGATTGGCGCTGAAATCGATCAGTCCGGCCACCGCCGCGAGACCGCCCATGGCGATCCCTATCGCGAGCAGCCAAGCGGAGAAGTTCGCCCAAATGATGTCGGCCGTGAGCGCGTAGGTAACGTCGGTCAGCAGGGCGCCCGTGAAGCACACGATCGGAAACGGCACCAGCATGGGATGGATCGGGTGACCGACGATTCGAGCGGTCGACGCTAGATGAGTCCGGACCATGAACCTGCCCTGCGCTCGGTCACCAGCCATCGGCAACCAACTGGACGAACCCAGGCCTTCGGGCGAGGTTCCGGTGGACATGGCGCAGGACTGGCTCGCGCCTGGCTGCCGGACGACGACGCGGCCACGCCCGCTCAACGCACGCTCATCTCGATCCGGTCAAGCTCCGCCTCGACAACGTGGAACGCGTCGTCGCCGATCTCCCCGCCTCGTCGCAGCCGGAACAGGCACTCCCGCGCCGAGCCTACCGCTTGCCGCCGCAGCCGGTCGTGCTCCGATCCAGCCGTCACCTCACCCTCCGGCGCATCCTTTGCCTGGTCGAGGAGCGCCTCGTATTCCTGACGCAACGCGCCCGCGGCCGCTGAGCGTGCGTCTCCGAGACCCTGCAGCGCCGCCTCGAGAACCAGCCTTCGCGCGCGGCCCACTTCGTGCGCCACCGGGTCGTCGTCCTCCAGGTGGAGCCATCCGAGCAGCCAGCGCAGGCTCAGCCCCTGGATCGCGAGGGTACCCAGGACGACGCTGAAGGCAGCGACGAGCACGAGGTCCCGGTGCGGGAATTCGCCGGGCAGCGAGAACGCGGCGGCGAGCGTGACCACGCCGCGCATGCCGCACCAGGAGACCAGGAGTCCCGGCCGGAAGCTGGTCTCGGGTGCGCCGTCGCGACGCAGGAGGCGTGCGATCACGACGTAGCCCATGACCCAGCCGAACCGGACCAGGAACACGGTCGCGACGACGGCGCCTGCGACCGTGGCGAACCGGCCAAGCTGGTCGGGTGCGAGGTCCGTGACAAGCGGCCCGATCTGCAGCCCGATCAGGACGAACGCGACCACGTTGAGGACGAACACCGCGGTGCCCCAAACCGCGTATGTGGGGAGCCGCTGGCGCGCCGGCGTGCGGCCGGGCGCCAAGCGACCGATCGTCAGGCCAAAGCCGACTACGGTGAGCACGCCCGAAAGACCCAGCCGCTCCGCCAGCAGCCAAACTCCGAAGGCACCCACGAACTGCAGCACGATCGCGCTTGCGACGTCGTTCACCCGCTGGCCGTAGCGCACGAACAGCCATCCGAGCACGGGACCCGCGACCAGGCTGCCCGCCACGCCGAGGAGGAAGGTCGGGACGATCTCCAGCGGGGAGAAGGTACCGGCCAGAGCCGCGCTCGTCGCGAGGCGCAAAATCAGCAGCGCCATCGCGTCGTTGAACAAGCCCTCGCCCTCCAGAATTGTCAGAAGGCGATGCGGCACCTTGAGCTGGCGAAGCACGGGCGACGCGGCCGTAATGTCCGGCGGGGCGACCACGGCTCCCAGGGCGATGGCGGCGGCCCACGGAATGCCCGGCACCAGGAAGTGCGCGACGATGGCTACGACGGCCGTGTTGAGGCCGACGGCCCCGAGAACCAGGCCCGCGACGGGCAGCCAGTTGGCGCGGAGATCGCGCAACGACGTGTCGTAGGCGGCATCCACCAGGACGGGCGCCACGAACAGGACGAGCGCGAGGTCAGGCTCCAGGACCAGGTGGGGTGCGCCCGGGACCAGGGCGAGAGCGGCCCCGCCCAGAGCGAGGGACGACGGATAGGGGACACCGATGCTGCGGGCCACGCCGGTCAGGATCACGGCGCCGAAGAGGATCGCCACCACCCATTCGAACAACAACAAGCACCGTCTCCCATAGGAAGGGCCGGGTCACTGCCGCAACGCGGCGCGGGGTGAATGGGCTCCGTCGAATCGATGCCGGGTCGTGTGCTGACGTTCGGTATTGCTGCAAGGCCACGAACGGGAGCGGAACGGCGGCGGGCCGGCGGTCGTTGGTCGGGCGACCTCGCCACCATCTGGGACCCGCCGACCATGAACCGCTTCGACCGTGCCACCGTCGTCATCGCCGGCGCCTCCAGCGGGATCGGGCTCGCCACGGCACTCGCCTTCGCCCGGGAGGGCGCCAACCTGGTGCTCGGCGCCAGGCGCGGCGACGAGCTGGCCCGGGTCGCCAGCGCCTGTCGCGAGCTGGGCGGACGGGCCGTGCCCTTCGCCCTCGACGTCGGCGACGAACATCAGGTCCAGCGCCTGACCGACGAGGCGGTGCGGCAGTTCGGGGGCGTCGACATCTGGTTCAACAATGCCGGCGTCGGCGTGGTCGGTCCGTTCGAGGTGGTGCCTCTCGAAGCCCACGACCGGGTGATCCGCACCAACCTGCTCGGCGCCGTCCACGGCTCGCACGCGGCCGTGCGGCAGTTCATGGCCCAGGACGGCAAGGGCGTGCTGATCAACATGGCGTCCCTGGGCGGCGTGATCCCGGCACCCTTCGCGGCCAGCTACGCCGCCAGCAAGTTCGCGATCGCCGGTTTCACCGACGCGCTGCGGGCCGAGCTCGCGGCACGGTCGCGGATCGAGGTGTGCGGGGTCTACCCGTCTTTCGTCGACACGCCCGCGATGGGCTACGCCGGCAACTATTCCGGCCATGCTCTCGACCGGCTCCATCCCGAGCTCGAACCCGAGGACGTGGCCGCACGCATCGTCGAGCTCGCCCTTAAGCCCCGCCGGGCGCTGTTCATCGGCGGCCCGCCCCTGCCGCGGCTGATCGCGGCGCTGACGCCGGACGCCGCCTTGCGCCGGGCCGCGGCCTGGGCGCAGGCCGGGTTGCGCAAGGCGCCGCCGGCCGAGCCCACGACCGGCAACCTGCTGCGCCCGCCGGAGCAGCCGGCCAGCCTGCACGGTCCGTTGCATCGCGACCGTCCGGCGGGCAGGGGCGGCGTCCTCGCCGCCGCCGCGGGCGTTACCGCCGCGGTCCTCCTGGCGGTCTGGGCCCGAAACGCCTACGGGCAGGGCCGCTGAGCCCTCAGCGGCAGCGGTTGCGTTTCCCGCTCTTCTCGGCCATCCGGTCCTCCATTGCGTAGCGCGCTCGTGCTGGAGGATAGATGGCGGCCAAGGGCGGAGCGGCAGGATCGGGCAAGCTCCGCCTCGACCAGATCTTGGTCGAGCGGGGCCTGGCCGACAGCCGGGCCAGGGCCCAGTCGCTGATCCTGGCCGGCCGCGTGTTTCGCGGGGCCGAGCGGCTCGACAAGGCGGGACTGCAGCTGGCGCCGACGGCGAGGATCGAGGTCCGCCACCCCGACGACCATGCCAGCCGGGGCGCGCACAAGCTGATCGCCGGCCTGGACGCGTTCGGGATCGATCCTTCGGGGCTGGTCTGCCTCGATGTCGGCGCGTCGACCGGCGGCTTCACCGACGTGTTGCTGCGACGAGGGGCGCGCCGCGTCTACGCGGTCGATGTCGGGTACGGGCAACTCGATGCGCGGCTCCGCGCGGATGCGCGTGTGGTGGTGCTGGAGCGAACGAATGCGCGGCACCTGACGACGGAACGCGTACCGGAACCGGTCGACCTCGTCGTCTGCGACGCGAGCTTCATCTCCCTGCGCACCGTGCTGCCGGCGCCGCTCGCGCTGACCGCGCAGCCGGCAACGCTGGTGGCGCTGATCAAGCCGCAGTTCGAGGTCGGCAAGGGCCGGGTGGGGAAGGGCGGCGTCGTGCGCGATGCCGCCCTGCACGAGGAGGTCTGCGACGGCATCGCCGCATGGCTCGGGAACCTGCCGGGCTGGCGGGTGCTCGGCGTCCTTCCCAGCCCGCTCCTCGGGCCCGCCGGCAACCGCGAATTCCTGATCGTGGCTACGCGGCAGCCTTGAGCCGGGCGAATCCTGCCTCGAGGTCGCGGATCAGGTCGGCAGGCTCCTCCAGGCCGACATGAATGCGCATCGCGACCCCGTCTTCCGACCAGGGCTTCGCCGTCCGGCAGGTTTCGGGCCGGGTCGGGATCAGCAGGCTCTCGTACCCGCCCCAGCTGTAGCCCATGCCGAACAGCTCCATGCCGTCGAGCATCGCGGTCACCGCCCGCTTGGGGTGTGGTTCGAGGATCAGCCCGAAAAGCCCTGATGCACCGAGGAAATCGCGCTTCCAGATCGCGTGCCCGGGGTCGTCGGGCAGGGCAGGGTAGAGCACCCGGCGCACCTCGAGCCGCGCGGCCAGCCACTCCGCCACGACGAGGGCGCTGCGCTGATGGCGTTCCAGACGGGCGGCGAGCGTGCGCAGGCCGCGCAGGGCGAGGTAGCAATCGTCGGGGGCGGATGCGGTCGCCACCTCGAGCATGCCGCGCCACAGCCGGTCGTAGGCGGCCTCGGTGGCGGTGACCACGCCCATCATCAGGTCGGAATGACCGCCGATATACTTGGTCGCGGCCTGAACCGAGATATCGACACCCAGTCCGAAGGGCTTGCAATACAAGGGCGAAGCCCAGGTATTGTCCATCGCCACCAGGCAATCCCCGCTCATGCGCGGCCGCCGCGATCGCCGGCGTGTCCTGCATCTCGAAGGTGAGCGAGCCTGGGCTTTCGGTGAACACCAGCCGGGTCTCGGGGCGGATCAGCCGGGCGATGTCGGCGCCTATCGCCGGATCGAAGAAGGTCGTCTCGACGCCGAAGCGGGCGAGGGTTCCGGTGCAGAAGTGGCGGGTCGGCGCATAGACCGTGTCGGTGACCAGCAGATGGTCGCCCGTGCGCAGCAATGCCAGCATCATCGCGTTGATGGCGGTCTTGCCCGAGCCGACGACGATCGAGCGGTGGCCGCCCTCGAGCTTGGCCAGGGCCTCCTCGAGGTTGGTCGTGGTGGGCGTGCCGTAGCGCCCGTAATAGGTGCCCTGGCGCGGCTTGGCGGCCTCCATGGCGGCCACGCTCGGGAACAGGATGGTCGAGGCGTGGTAGACGGGTGGATTGACCACCCCGTGCTGGCGCTCGGGATCGCGGCCCGCGACCGTGACCAGGGTGGCGTCGTCCATGCGATCGGGCTCCATTGTCGTCGTCGGACAGGGCCTTAGCATCCTGCACGCGGTTTTGGCGATTGGCAGTCGCTGGCCAGCGTGTCACAGTCCCGCCGAACTAGGTGGGGGCGCCCCGAGGGTGCGCCTTGCCGGTGGGGCTGGCACGCCTGCCGAGCACAAAATGAATGGAGGACTGGCACATGCGCGTTACGGCACTGCTCCTTGCGGGCGTGGCGGCCACGACCCTGGTCGTGGCTGGCGAGGCCCATGCGGGCGCCACGCTCGACAATGTGAAGACCAAGGGCTTCGTCCAGTGTGGGGTCAACGTCTCGGGCCTGCCGGGCTTTGCCGAGGTCGACGCCAGCAACAACTGGTCGGGCATGGATGTCGACCTGTGCAAGGCCGTCGCGGCGGCGCTGTTCGGCGACGCCACCAAGGTCAAGTACACCCCGCTCAACGCCAAGGAGCGCTTCACCGCTCTGCAGTCGGGCGAGATCGACGTGCTCTCGCGCAACACGACCTGGACCAGTTCCCGCGACAGCGCCCTCGGCCTCAACTTCGCCGGCGTCAACTATTACGACGGCCAGGGCTTCATGGCCAAGAAGGAGCTGGGCGTCGCCAGTGCCAAGGAGCTCGACGGCGCCTCGGTCTGCGTCCAGGCCGGCACCACGACCGAGCTCAACCTGGCCGACTACTTCCGCGCCAACGGCATGAGCTACAATCCGGTGGTGTTCGAGAACAATGACGAGGTGAACAAGGCCTACGAGGCCGGCCGCTGCGACGTGCTCACTACCGACCAGTCCGGTCTCTACGCGACGCGGGTCAAGCTCGCCAATCCCGACGAGCACATGATCCTGCCGGAGGTGATCTCCAAGGAGCCGCTGGGTCCGGCGGTCCGCCAGGGCGACGACGAGTGGTTCGACGTCGTCAAGTGGACGCTGTTCGCGATGATCCAGGCCGAGGAGTTCGGCATCACCAGCGAAAATTTGGAGAAGATCAAGGGCGAGACCCAGAACCCCGACGTGCAGCGCTTCCTCGGCGTGATCGAGGACAAGGGCAGCGAGCTCGGCCTGCCCAACGACTTCGCGGTGCAGATCATCGCGCAGGTCGGCAATTACGGCGAGAGCTTCGACCGCAATCTCGGCCCCGGTACGGCGCTGAAGATCGAACGCGGTCTCAATGCGCTGTGGACCGATGGCGGCTTGATGTACAATCCGCCGTTCCGTTGACCGGTAGGCGGGCGACGCGCCTGTCGCGTGACGCCCGCCTCCGCCCGGGCGCCCGAGCAGCTGCAACACGGCGAAAGGGGGCGATGCGCCAATGAGCACCAGCCTAAGCTCCAGCGACGTGCCGCGCGTTCCTCTCTATCGGGATCCGCGGGTACGGGCCTTGGTCTACCAGGTCCTCGTGGTGGCACTGGTGCTGTTCGGCGGCTGGATCCTGGTCAGCAATACCATGACCAACCTGGCGCGCCTCGGGGTGGCCAGCGGGTTCGGGTTCCTCGAGCAGCCGTCGGGCTTCGACATCGGCCAGACGCTGATCGACTACACCGCTGCCAGCACGTTCGGCCGGGCCTTTCTCGTCGGCTTTCTCAACACGATCCTCGTGGCCGTCGTCGGCATCGTCCTGGCGACGATCGTCGGCTTCACCATGGGCATCGCCCGCCTGTCCCACAACTGGCTGGTGGCCACCTTGGCCTCGGTCTATGTCGAGGTGGTCCGCAACATCCCGTTGCTGCTCCAGCTGCTGCTGATCTACGCCGTTCTCGTCCATTCGCTGCCGCAGGCGCGCGAGAGCGCTACCCTGTTCGACGCGGTGCTGCTGAACACCGGCGGCCTGTTCGTGCCGAGGGCGATACCGCAAGCCGGATTCGGGATCTTCGCGGTGGTGAGCCTGCTGGCTCTCGCAGCGATCCCGGTGGTGCTGCGCCGGGCCGCGAAGAAGCGCGAGCTCACCGGGCAACCGGTCCACACCCTGCCGTTCGTCCTCGGTCTTCTGGCCCTGATCCCGGTTTCCTATCTGGTCACCGGCATGCCGCTGAGCTGGGATCTGCCGGTCATGGGCAAGTTCCGGCCCAGCGGCGGCACGCAGGTCAATCCCGAGTTCGTCGCGCTCGTGCTCGGGCTGGCGATCTACACCGGCTCGTTCATCGCCGAGATCGTCCGCTCCGGCATCCTCGCCGTCAGCAAGGGCCAATGGGAAGCGGCGGAATCGCTGGGGCTGTCGCGCGGCCAGACGCTGCGCTTCATCGTGGTGCCGCAGGCCCTGCGGGTGATCATCCCGCCGCAGACCAACCAGTACCTGAACCTGACCAAGAACAGCTCGCTGGCGGTGGCGATCGGTTATCCCGACTTCTTCAACATCGCCGGCACCATCAACAACCAGACCGGCCAGGCGGTCGAGGTGGTGGCCATCACCATGGCCGTCTATCTGACGCTGAGCCTGATCACCTCCTACTTCATGAACTGGTACAACGCGCGCATGGCGTTGGTGGAGCGCTAGCCATGGCGACCGAATCCCTCCCCATGGCGCCCCCGGCCACCGAGCGGTCCGGGCCGATCGGCTGGATGCGCCGCAACCTGTTCGCGACGCCGTTCGACATCGCCCTCACGCTCCTGGTCATCCTCGTCCTGGCGCTGATCGTCCCGCCTTTGTTCCGCTGGGCGGTGCTGAACGCGAGCTGGACCGCGGTCGACCGCGAGCAGTGCCCGGCCGACGGTGCCTGCTGGGCGCTGATTCCCAGCCGGATCCACCAGTACGCGTTCGGGCTCTATCCGGTCGAAGAGTATTGGCGGGTGATCACCGGTGCCGTGCTGCTCGTCGTGGGATGCATCCCGCTGCTGGTGCCGGCGATGCCGCGCAAGGCGCTGTACGGCATCTGCTTCGCGCTCATCTACCCGTTCGTCGCCGGCTGGCTGTTCGCGGGCGGCGGGCCGCTGCAGCCCACGGTCGACAGCAACCTGTGGGGCGGCCTGTTCCTCACCCTGATCATCTCGATCGTCGGCATCGTGGCCTCGTTCCCGATCGGCATCGTGCTGGCGCTCGGCCGACGCTCGCAGATGCCGGTGGTCAAGGCGCTGTGCGTCTCGTTCATCGAGCTGATCCGCGGGGTGCCGCTGGTCACCGTGCTGTTCATGGCCTCGGTGATGCTGCCCTTGTTCTTCCCGCCGGGCTGGACCATCGACAAGGTCAGCCGGGCGCTGATCGGCGTGGCGCTGTTCTCGGGCGCCTACATGGCCGAGGTGATCCGGGGCGGGCTGCAGGCGATCCCCAAGGGGCAGTTCGAGGCCGCCGACGCCATGGGCCTCGGCTACTGGCAGAAGATGCGGCTGGTGATCCTGCCGCAGGCCCTGCGGCTGGTGATCCCCGGCATCGTCAACTCGTTCATCTCGCTGTTCAAGGACACCTCGCTGGTGTTCATCATGGGCCTCTACGACCTGCTCAACATCTCGCGGCTGGTCGTCAGCGGCCAGCAATGGCTGGGCCACGACGTCGAGAGCTACATCTTCGCCGGGTTCGGGTTCTGGATCTTCTGCTTCGCCATGTCCCGCTACAGCCAGCGGCTCGAGCGCAAGCTCCAGACCGGCCACAAGCACTGACAGGAAAGGGCCGCACCATGGCCACGAACGGCGCTCCGAGCATCGTCCTGCGCGACGTCAACAAGTGGTACGGCGAGTTCCACGTCCTCAAGAACGTCAACCTGCAGGTCGAGAAGGGGCAGAAGGTCGTGGTCTGCGGCCCGTCGGGCTCCGGCAAGTCGACCATGATCCGCTGCATCAACCGGCTCGAGGAGCACCAGAAGGGCCACATCGTCGTCGACGGGATCGAGCTCACCAACGACGTCAAGAACGTGGAGGCGATCCGGCGCGAGGTCGGGATGGTGTTCCAGCACTTCAATCTGTTCCCGCATTTGACCATCCTGGACAATCTCACCCTCGCCCCGATCTGGGTCCGCGGCATCCCCAAGAAGGAGGCCGAGGAAACGGCGATGTTCTATTTGAATCGGGTGCGGATTCCCGAGCAGGCGCACAAATTTCCGGGCCAGCTCTCGGGCGGCCAGCAGCAGCGCGTCGCCATCGCCCGCGCCTTGTGCATGAAGCCCAAGATCATGCTGTTCGACGAGCCGACCTCGGCCTTGGACCCGGAGATGGTCAAGGAGGTGCTCGACACCATGATCAGCTTGGCACAGGAGGGCATGACCATGATCTGCGTCACCCACGAGATGGGCTTCGCCAAGTCGGTGGCCGAC
Organism: uncultured Alphaproteobacteria bacterium; assembly: GCA_963720725.1. GTDB lineage: Bacteria > Pseudomonadota > Alphaproteobacteria > Geminicoccales > Geminicoccaceae > Benzoatithermus. Next base: position 299,701 of record CAVRGN010000008.1, on the reverse strand, counting down.
TTCGTCGTGTTCATGGACAAGGGCGAGGTGGTCGAGATGGACAGCCCCGAGGAGTTCTTCAGCCATCCCAAGTCCGACCGGACCAAGCTGTTCCTGAGCCAGATCCTGCAGCATTGAAGCGGTGACGGTCAGGGTCTTCTGGGACGGCCTGGAGATTGCTGGCCCGTGCTTTGCCGGGCCGTTGCGGCGCGAGACCTCGGTCCTGGAGGTTCGCGACGGCTTGGTTTCGCCGTGGCTGGCGCAGAAGGCTCCGCAGCTGAGCTCGTTCGCGCCGTTGACGCTGGAACGCTCGCTCTGCGCCGACCGCGCGTTCGATGCCTGGGCAGCGCTGGTCGCACCGTTCCCCGGTGGCCCGCCGCCCGACCCGCCTGCATTCCGCAAGACCGTGACCCTGACCTACGGCGCCGGTCCCGGCACCGTGGTCGCGTTCCGTCTCGTCGCGGCCTGGCCGGTGTCCTACGAGATCCTCGACGGTGGCGAGGCGGCCGCATGCGAGCGCCTCACGCTGGTCTGCGAGGGCTTCGAACGGCTGGACGACGGGCCGACCTGAATGTGGCCGCCGTCATCGCCCGGTCGGCGAGGGTGCGCCGGAGCGGTCAGCTGAAGCCCCACGGTTCGAGAATGCCGACGGTGCCATCGGCCCGGTAGCGGCGGTCCTCGATGATCTCGGCGCGCACGGTGTCGGTCCGCTGCCAGAGGGCGGACGGAATGACCCGGCCGGGTGCGGACGGCAGCAGCGTGGAGTTGAAGGCCCCGGCGGCCAGGGCGCGTGCCAGCTCCTCCGACGCGGCCCGCACGACCGTGGTGTCGCGATGCACGCTGCCGCGCCAGTTGGGATCACGCGGATTGATGGGGGTCAGCCGATAGAGCCGTGTGGTCGACCGACCGACGCCCGCAGTTTCGTTCATGCTCATCTCCCAGTTCCCAGTCGACGGCCGGTGCGACGGTTCAGACCGTCGCCGCCTGGGCCCGTGCGTCGCGTTCCAGCGCCCGGTCCAGCTCCTTCGGGTCGATCAGCAGGTTCTCGATGGTGCCGCCATGGCCGGGCAGGGGAACCCGGATGAAGGTGGCCAGCCGCCGGTAGGCGAGGAAGGAGAGGCCGTCGATCGGCTCCTCCTCGACGTCGACGCGGTAGGTGCCCGGCGGAAGGGGGTCGTCCAAGCCCTGGAGAACGACGGTCTGCCGGAACGTGACGTCCATCCCTGTGCATCTGATCATCGATATGGCTCCATTGCGGTGGGCACGCCTGCGAAACGATCATCCAAGGGCGTCCGCCGCCCAGAATTCCGCGCGAGGTGACGGGGATCGCGCATCCATCACATCACGGAGCGATCAGCTTACGATCGGATGACGTAGAACATCATACATTGGACGGAGGCGCAAGGGAAATATTCGCCCAAATCGATGTCGTCGTTTGATCAATTGATAGCAAAGGAAACGCCTATGTTTATAGAGCGGCGATTGATATAGTGGCAAGCGCGCTCTGCGCGTATACACAAGTTCATGGAACCGAAACTCAGGCTCGAATAGACGTCGCTCCGTCAGCCGGCGGCAAGGCCCCACCACCTTCGCGCCGGCATCCTGGCCGACCATAGCAAGAAATCAAACGCATGGACGCGGCACCGGGTCTGGGCCAGCGGTGGGCGGCCTACCGGCCAACCAAGGGCGCCCTGGTCTGGGCGTTCACCGCCGGGGCGGCCGCGGTGATCGTCGTCGGCTTCGCCTGCGGCGGCTGGGTCACCGGCGGCAGCGCGCAGCGGATGGCGGTCACGGCAGCCGCCGTGTCCCGCGACCTGCTGGTCGCCGCCGTCTGCGCCGAGCGATTCCAGGCGGACGACGGTGCTCAGGCGCGGTTGGCCGAGCTCAAGCTGCTGCAGCGCTACAGCCGTGGAACGTTCATCGAAAAGGGCGGCTGGGCGATCATGCCCGACGAGGTGAGGCCGACAAGTTCCGCCACGCGCCTGTGCGCGGACAAGCTGATCGAGCTCTAACCCTGTCGACACGAGGTGCTCGAACTCGAGAGGAGACGCGCCGTGGCGACAACGCGCAGTCGTGAACTTGGAGCCATGGCCGTCACGCTCGAGGTCTGGCAGCGCCAGATCGCGGCGCTCCAGGCGCGGGCGATGACGGCCGGCCCGGAACGGCAGCGGGTGATGGGCAGGCAGATCACGGTCCTGCGGCAACGGCGGGAGGCCTGCAAGGCGCTGATGGTGGATGCCGGCGCGGCCAGCGTGGCGGTGTTGCGCGCCATGCTGCCTGGCGCAAGACGCATCGCCGAGCAGTTCCGCCGGCTTTACCTGGAAAGCGAAAGTCGCTTTTCGGACTAGCGGCCTGATCCCGGCCCACCAGCGCGGCGATGGTGCCGCTGCCGTCGTTGCTCGGGCTGCCCGGTGCGAGGTTCTGGATCAGCGTGAAGGGCCGGCACGGACGCGCCGGAGCCCGACGTGCGGCGGCATCGAGCGCCTGGATGTCGCTTGGGAACTCGCGCGCCCATCGGCCTTTACCTCCCCTGAATTGGCGCGTGGGCGCCGGACAGGACGGGAGAGGACAGGATGGCGACGGATCCGGTGCTGGGACCGCGCGAGCAGGTGCGCGTCGGCGAGGAGACGCTGGTCCGCGGGCAGGGCGGTGAGCTGCACCAGGTCGCGGCCAAGGGCGGCGAGGTCCTGACCACCGCCCAGGGCGTTCCGGTGAGCGACGACCAGAACTCGCTCAAGGCGGGCGCACGCGGCCCGACCCTGCTGGAGGACTTCCACTTCCGCGAGAAGATCTTCCACTTCGACCACGAGCGGATTCCCGAGCGCGTGGTCCATGCCCGCGGCTTCGGCGCCCACGGCTTCTTCGAGACCTACGAGTCGCTGAGCGACGTCACCCGCGCCGACCTGTTCCAGCGCAAGGGCGAGAAGACCGAGGTGTTCGTGCGCTTCTCGACCGTCGCCGGCAGCAAGGGCTCGCCGGACGTGGCGCGCGACGTGCGCGGCTTCGCGGTGAAGTTCTACACCAAGGAAGGCAACTGGGACCTCGTCGGCAACAACATCCCGGTGTTCTTCATCCAGGACGCGATCAAGTTCCCCGATCTCATCCATGCGGCCAAGCCGGCGCCCGACCGCGGCTTCCCGCAGGCGCAGACGGCGCACGACAATTTCTGGGACTTCGTCTCGCTGACGCCCGAGAGCATGAACATGATCATGTGGATCATGTCGGACCGGACGATCCCGCGCTCGTTCCGGTTCATGGAGGGCTTCGGCGTCCACACCTTCCGCCTGGTCAATGCCGAGGGCCGCTCGACCTACGTCAAGTTCCACTGGAAGCCCAAGCAGGGCCTGCAGTCGGTGGTCTGGAACGAGGCGCTGAAGCTGAACGGCGCCGATCCGGATTTTCACCGCCGAGATCTGTGGGACGCGATCCGGCAGGGCGATCACCCGGAATGGGAGCTGGGCCTGCAGCTGTTCGACGACGCGTTCGCCGACCGGTTCGACTTCGACGTGCTCGATCCCACCAAGATCATCCCCGAGGAGATCCTGCCGGTGCGGCGGGTCGGGCGGATGGTCCTCGACCGCGTGGTCGACAACTTCTTCGCCGAGACCGAGCAGGTGGCGTTCTGCACCCAGAACGTCGTGCCCGGCATCGACTTCACCAACGACCCGCTGCTGCAGGGCCGCAACTTCTCCTACCTCGACACGCAGCTCAAGCGCCTGGGCAGCCCCAACTTCACCGAGATCCCGGTCAATCGGCCGCGCGGCTGCCCGTTCGCGAACTTCCAGCGCGACGGCCACATGCGCATGACCGTCGACAAGGGCAGGGCCAACTACCAGCCCAACTCCTGGGGCGAGGGCCCGCGCGAATCGCCGGCCAAGGGCTACCAGAGCTTTCCGGAGGAGGTCGCCGGCGCCAAGCGGCGGTTGCGGCCCGAGAGCTTCGCGGACCATTACAGCCAAGCGCGCCAGTTCTACATCAGCCAGACCGAGCCGGAGCAGATCCATCTGACCTCGGCGCTGATCTTCGAGCTCAGCAAGGTGGAGACGCCGGCGATCCGGGCCCGGATGGTGTCGCACCTCATGAACATCGACCTGCCGCTCGCGCGCAACGTGGCGCGGGGCCTGCGGCTGACCGGCGAGACCGAACCGGCGAGTGCCGCGCGGCCGACCCGGCAGGACCTTGCGGCGTCGCCGGCCCTCAGCATCATCCTGCACGGGCCCAAGTCGCTCGCCGGCCGCAAGCTGGGTGCGCTGGTCACGGACGGCAGCGACGGGCCGCTGCTCAAGGCGCTGCGGAAGGCGGTCGAGGCGCAGGGCGCCATGTTGAAGCTCGTGGCGCCGCAGGTCGGCGGCATCGAGACCAGCGACGGCAGCTGGATCGAGGCCGACGAGAAGCTCGACGGCGGACCGTCGGTGCTGTTCGACGCCGTGGCGATCCTGCCGTCGGCGGCAGGCTGCGCGGAGCTGGTCAAGCACGCCTCGGCGCGTGATTTCGTGGCCGACGCCTTCGCGCATTTCAAGTTCGTCGGCCACAGCGACGCCGCCGGGCCGTTGCTGGAAAAGGCCGGGATCGCTGCGGAGCGCGACGCCGGTTTCCTGCGCCTCGAGTCACCGGGCGACGTGGAAGCGTTCCTCGCCGCTTGCCAGAAGCTGCGCTACTGGGAGCGCGAACTCAGTCAGGCCAGGATGCAGGGTGGGTGACACGACTGGAGCGACCGCGGCGAACCGTTCGCGTTCGCCGGCCGGACCACGTTGCCGCCAGGTGCGGCAGCGTGGTTCGGCGAGGTCGAGGATCGGTCGAGGCACCCTCGGCCCCGGCAGCTATTTGTCATAACGTATCTTATCCGATGTTCCATTGCGCCTGTGTCGCTCGGCAGACGCTTGTCGCGTCCACGTGCCGTACCAAGAACGCGGCGTCCCCTTCTCTTGCTCAAGGATGGGGCTCGGCCTCCAGTGCGGCGAGGCAGCGGCGGCGCCAAGCCTGGATATCGTTGCGCTTGATCGCTTCCAGCTGCCGCTGGTGCCGATCCTGACGCTCGTGCAGCGGCATGGCCAATCCGCGGTGCAGTGCTGCCCCGACCTCGTAGACGTCGTAGGGATTCACGATCAGCGCCGCGTCGAGCAGGAAAGCCGCGCCCGCAAAGCGCGACAGGACCAGGACGCCCGGATCCTCCGGATCCTGTGCCGCCACGAATTCCTCGGCCACGAGATTGAGGCCGTCCCGCAAGGGCGTCACCAGACCCGCGCGCGCCGCCTGGTAGAAGCCGGCAAGGGCCCGGCGCGACTGGGTGCGGTTGATGTAGCGCACGGGCATCCAGTCCGGCTCGCCGAAGCGGCCGTTGATGTGCCCGGTCAGGCGCTCGGTGGTCCGCCGCAGGTCCCGGTATTCCGGCAGATCCTCGCGGCTGGGCGCCGAGATCTGCATCAGCACGGTCTGGCGGATATGTTCGGGAAAGCGCTCGAGCAGGGCCTGAAAGGCCCGGAGCCGCTCGGGTATGCCTTTGCTGTAGTCCAGCCGGTCGACACCCATGATCAAGGCGCGGCCGTTCAAGTGGCGGCGCATCGTGTCCAGCTGGCGGCGTGCCTCGGCCAATTCGGTCAGCCGCTGCACCTCCTTGACGTCAATTCCGATGGGGCAGGCATGAGCCTCGATGGTGCGCTCGCCGACGCGGAGCCACTCTTCCTCGAGCGGCACCGCCCCCAGTTCGCGGCAGCTGTAGTCGGCGAAATGCTCGCGGTCGGTCGGGGTCTGGAAGGCGATCGCATCATGGGCGCAGAGGTCGGTCGCCAGCTCGCGGTGCCAAGGCAAGGTGGCATAGAGCTGGGTGGGCGGGAACGGGATGTGCAGGAAGAAGCCCAGCCGTCCGGCGAAGCCCAGCCGGCGCAGTTCGGTGCCGAGCGGGATCAGGTGGAAGTCCTGGACCCAGACGAGATCATCCGGCTGGAGCAGCCCGATCAGGCGCTTGGCGAACAGCTGCGCCACCTCGCGATAGCTCTGGTACCAGTTGTGCTCGAACGAAGTCAGGTCGATCCGGTAGTGAAACAACGGCCACAGCGTGCGGTTCGCCATGCCGGCATAGTAGCCGGCATATTCGTCTTCGGTCAGGTCGAGCAGAGCATAGGTCGTCTTGCCGCGCTCGATCTGCTCGAACTTGCGCTCCTCGTCGCTGGCCACGAGATCGCCGCTCCAGCCGAACCACACGCCGCCCTTCTCGCGCAATGCGGCCAGCACGCCGATCGCGAGTCCCCCGGCAGCCTGCCGGCCGGTCGGCGGCGTCACCCGGTTCGACACGACGAACAATCGCCCCGCCATCACGCCCTCGAAGCCCGGCTCAGCCAGCCCCGGAGCGCATCCACATCGGCAAGGCGGTAGAGGGCCTCGGTCGGCCCGTCGCCCACGCGGACGCTGAGCCCGCCCAGATCGTTCACGCTCCGGAACCCCGCCTCGTCGGTCACGTCGTCGCCGACGAAAACCGGCGTCCGCGTCGCGAAGCCGGACTCCCGCAGCAATGCGCGGATCGCACCGCCCTTGTCGCTGCCCTGCGGCAGAATTTCGACCACCATCTTTCCCCGCTGCAGCCGCAGCTTGCCCCCGCTCGCCGCGACGATCCCTTCGGCCAGATCGATCGCCGCCCTTTCCGCCTGCGGCGCCTGACGGTAGTGCAGAGCCAAGCTCAAACGCTTGTCCTCGACCAGAGTTCCGGCATGGTCCACCGCGAAGTTCGCGAACCCTTCACGCGCCGGCGTCAGCAGCCCGGGCGGCAGTTCGGCTTCTATCACCGTACCATCGTGGAGCCTGTGCACGAGGCCGTGCAGTCCGGCGACCGAAAGGCGCAGAGGGGCGAGAAACCCGTCGATGTCGCTCACCGGTCTGCCGGTGACGATGGCCAGCGCTCCGGCGAGCCGCGTCTGCAGGGAAGCCAGCAGGTCCCGCAGCTCCCCGTCGGCCACCGCCTCGCCGGGAGTCGGCGCCAAGCCGACCAGGGTGCCGTCATAGTCCAGGAACAGCGCGCAGCGGTCGAGGATCAGCGCCGGCGGCGGATGGGCGGAATGTGTCTTGCCCATGGGAGCGGTCTCCTTACATCCGTGAGCGGCGATCAAACCAACCGGTGATGCCAGGACAATGACGACGCACCGCTGCACGCTCCTCGACGACCGGGGGATTGTTCGCGTGCGTGGCGACGATGCCCGGGATTTCCTCCAGGGGCTGATCAGCAACGACGTCGCCGCGCTCGGGCCGGACCGGCCGCTCTACGCGGCGCTGCTGACACCCCAGGGCAAGTACCTCTTCGACTTCATCCTCCACGACCGCGGCGACGCGATCCTCGTCGACTGCGAGCGCGCTCGGCTGCCCGCCCTGATGCAGCGCCTGACCCTCTACCGTCTTCGGGCCGCGGTGGAACTGGAGGATGCCAGCGAGAGCAGCGCCGTCCTGGCGGTATTCGACCGCTCGGCGATCCCGTCAGCCAGCATCGCCGATCAAGCGGCCGCCGTCGACCCTCGACTGCCGGAATTGGGACTGAGGGCGATCCTGCCGCCCGAGCGGCTTCACTCGTTCATCGCCGAGCACGGCCTGCAGCAGGCCGCTCCCGGTGAGTATGACCGGTTGCGGCTGACGCTCGGCGTGCCCGACGGCAGTCGCGATCTGGTGGTCGACCGGTCGCTGCTGTTGGAGAGCGGCTTCGAGGAACTGCACGGGGTCAGCTTCACCAAGGGCTGCTTCGTCGGCCAGGAGCTCACCGCCCGGACCAAGCATCGCGGCCTGGTGAAGAAGCGGCTGCTGCCGGTGCGGGTGGACGGCCCATTGCCAGCGCCCGGCACCCCGGTCACCCGCGGCGGCCGTGATGCCGGCGAGGTGCGCTCCGGCCTGGGCAATCTCGCGCTCGCCCTGCTTCGCCTCGATCAGCTGGCCGCCACCGACGATCCACTCATAGCCGACGGTGCCCTGCTCGCCCCCGCGCCCCCGCGCTGGCTGCCGCTCTCGGTCCTGGCCCGAGGCTAGTCCAATGCGGCGACGGCGCGCGCAAGCCACCGGAACGGCGATACCCGCCCATCGGCGATGATGGTTGGCAGGATCGAGCTGGCGCGCGCGGCGCCCCTTCGGCCGCATTCGTCATGGATCCAGCGATCCAGCCACGCCCGCGCCTGCGCCGCCCGCCGTGCCGGAAGGTCCGGCGCGATGAACGCGGCATGGCGGCCGATCGCGGCCAGGGTGGCGTCGATGCCCTGCCCGGTCGTGGCGGCGACCAGGAGCACGGGCGGCTCCCACTCCCCTGCCCCCGGCGCCAAGCCCAGCGCTCCTTCCAGGTCGCGCTTGGCGCGTTCGGCGATCGCACCCAGATCCGCCTTGGTGACCAGGGCCAGGTCGGGGATCTCGACGATGCCCGCCTTCATGAACTGGAGACTGTCGCCGGACCCGGGCTGGACCGCGAACACCACCGTGTCGGCCAGCTCGGCGATCTCGGTTTCCGACTGGCCCACGCCCACGGTTTCGATCAACACGACGTCGTAGAGGGCACGCATCAACACCATCGCCGCGGCGCACAGATCGGCCAGACCACCCAGGCGCTCACGCGCCGCCATCGACCGCACGAACACGCCCGGATCGTCGGGGTCGACGTCGATGCGGGTGCGATCGCCGAGCAGGGCACCCCGGGTGCGCCTCGAAGAGGGATCGACCGCGATCACACCGACGGTGCGGCCGCGCTCACGCCAGGAGCGGACCAAGGCCGAAGCAAGCGTCGACTTGCCGACCCCGGGCGGCCCGGTGAGCCCGACCACCCCGGCCATGGGTGCCGTCCAGGCGGCATCCAGGAGGGCCAGGGTCGCGTCCGCCGCAGGGGCCGACTCGGCCTGCGCCAGTGCCCGGGCCAGCGCGGCCTTCCCGCCGCGCCGCAGCTCGTCGAGTGGCCCGCTCAATGGACCTGCTTGGTCCGCAGCGCCGCCTGGGCCGCGGCCAGCCGCGCGATCGGCACGCGGTAGGGCGAGCAGGAGACGTAGTCCAGGCCGATGCGTTCGCAGAAGGCGATCGATGCGGCATCGCCGCCATGCTCGCCGCAGATGCCCAGCTTCAGCTCGGGCCGGGCCGCGCGCCCACGCTCGGCGGCGAGCTCGACCAGTTCGCCGACGCCGCTCACGTCGAGCGTCTGGAACGGGTCGCCGTGGAAGATCTCGGCGCGGATATAGGGCTCGAGGAACTTGCCGCTGTCGTCGCGCGACAGGCCGAGCGTCATCTGGGTGAGATCGTTGGTGCCGAAGCTGAAGAATTCGGCATGCGCGGCGATCTCCCCGGCCCGCAGTGCCGCCCGGGGCAGCTCGATCATGGTGCCGACCTGATAGTGCAGCGAGCCGCCACGCTCCTTGCCGACCTGGGCCGCGATCGCGTCGATGCGCTGCTTGATCAGCTGCAGCTCGCGCGCCGCCAGGACCAGCGGGATCATCACCTCCGGCACCACGGTGCGGCCGGTCGCAGCCTCGACGTCGAAGGCCGCTTCGAAGATGGCCCGCGCCTGCATCTCGTAGATCTCGGGGAACAGGATGCCCAGCCGGCAGCCGCGCAGGCCGAGCATGGGGTTGGATTCCTTGAGGTCGGCGAGCCGACGCCGCACGGCCTTGACCTCGACTCCAGCCGACCGCGCCACGGAGGCGAGCTCCTCCTCCTCATGCGGCAAAAACTCGTGCAGGGGCGGGTCGAGCAGGCGGATGGTGACCGGCAGGCCGGCCATGATCTCGAACAGATCGACAAAGTCGGCACGCTGCATCGGCAGGATCTTGGCCAGCGCCCGTCGCCGCCCCTCTGCATCATCGGCCAGGATCATCTCCTGCATGGCGACGATGCGGTCGGGCTGGAAGAACATGTGCTCGGTGCGGCACAGGCCGATGCCCTCGGCGCCGAACTTGATCGCCGTCCTGGCGTCGAGCGGGGTCTCGGCGTTGGTACGAACCTTGAGCCGGCGGTTGGCGTCGGCCCATTCCATGAGCGTCGCGAAGTCGCCCGACAGCTGCGGGTCGACCGTGGGCACGGCACCCAGCATCACCGTGCCTTCCGCGCCGTCGAGCGTGATCAGGTCACCCTCGCCGACGCGCACGCCGCGCGCCGTCACCGTCTTCTCGGCGTAGGAGATGACGAGGTCGCCCGCACCGCAGACGCAGGCCTTGCCCATGCCGCGTGCCACGACCGCGGCATGGCTGGTCATCCCGCCGCGCGAGGTCAGGATACCCTTGGCCGCGTGCATGCCGTGGATGTCGTCGGGCGAGGTCTCGACGCGCACCAGAATCACGGATTCGCCGGCGGCCGCCATCTTTTCGGCATGATCGGCGCTGAACACCACCTTGCCGGATACCGCACCCGGCGAGGCCGGCAGGCCCTTGGCGATGATCTTGCGCTCGGCCTTGGGGTCGAGCGTGGGATGGAGGAGCTGGTCGAGCGAACTCGGATCGACGCGCAGTACCGCTTCCTCGCGGTCGATCAGACCCTCGGCCGCCATGTCGACGGCGATCTTGAGCGCTGCCGCTGCCGTCCGTTTGCCGGTCCGGGTCTGGAGGATGTAGAGCTTGCCGCGCTGGGTCGTGAACTCGATGTCCTGCATCTCGCGATAGTGGGCCTCGAGCCGGTCGAACACCGCCGCCAGTTCGGCGAACGCCTCGGGCAGCACCTCCTCCATCGGCTTGCCATCGGACCCGCTTCCGGCCGCCATGCGGCGGGTCAGCGGCTGCGGCGTGCGGATGCCGGCGACCACGTCCTCGCCCTGGGCGTTCACCAGGAACTCGCCGTAATAGGCGCGCTCGCCCGTCGACGGGTTGCGGGTGAACGCCACGCCGGTGGCGCAATCGTCGCCCATATTGCCGAACACCATGGCCTGCACGTTGACGGCCGTGCCCATGTCGCTGGCGATATTGTGCAGCCGGCGGTAGGTGACCGCGCGCGGCGTGTCCCACGAGCCGAAGACCGCGCCGATCGCCCCCCAGAGCTGCTGTTTGGGATCCTGCGGGAACGGCTTGCCGGTGGCCTTGTCGACGATGCCCTTGAAGCTCGTGACCAGCTCGGCGAGTGCCGCCGCGTCGAGTTCGGTGTCGTAGCGGCACCCCCGCGCCTGCTTGGCGTCCTCGAGCGCCTCCTCGAACAGGTAGTGGTCCACCCCGAGGACCACGTCGGCGTACATCTGGATGAAGCGGCGATAGCTGTCGTAGGCGAAGCGCGCGTCGCCGCTGGCCGCCGCCAGACCCTCGACCGTGCCGTCGTTGAGGCCGAGATTGAGCACCGTGTCCATCATGCCCGGCATCGAGACGGGCGCGCCCGAACGCACCGAGACCAGGAGCGGCCGCTCGACGTCGCCGAAGCGCATGCCGAGCTCCTGCTCCACCGCCTGGAGTGCCGCGTCGACCTCGGCCTCGAGATCGGCGGGATAGGTCCGGCCGTTGGCATAGAACCAGGTGCAGAGCTCGGTGGAGATCGTGAATCCCGGCGGCACCGGCAGGCCGAGATTGCTCATCTCGGCGAGGTTGGCACCCTTGCCGCCGAGCAGCGCCTTCATCGCCGCCTTGCCTTCGGCGCGACCGCCGCCGAACCGGTACACCCACTGCGTCATCGGTCGATACCCCGAAACTGTCCCAACATGGTCTCCGGACCGAGCGCGCCGGGCGCGTCAGGCCGGCGACCGGCCGCTCTCTTCGATCAGCGAGAAATCCGCCACCTGCTCCAGGCTGGAACGTATCCGGCCGAGGAGCAGCAAACGGTTAAGACGAAGGTCCGGTTCCGGCACGTTGACCATCACCGCCTCGAAGAAGCCGTCGACCGGCCGGCGCAACGCTGCCAACGCGCTCATCGCAGCTGCATAGTCCTCGGCCGCCAGCGCCGCCGAGATGCGCCGGCCCGCTTCTTCCAGAGCCTCGAACAGCAGCTCCTCGGCAGGGTCGACCAGCGCACCAACTACCGGATGGCCGTCGATGCGGCGACCATCCTTCTTCTCCTCGATGGCGACGATGTTGGCCGCGCGGCGGAAGGCGGTGAGCAGGTTGCGGCCGTCCTCGCTGTCGATGAAGGCCTGCAGCGCCTCGGCGCGGGCGGCCAGGCGCACGAGATCGTCCTCGGCGCCGACCGCGACCGCGGCCGCGATCAGGTCGTGGCGGATGCCACGCTCGCGCAGATGAACCTTCAGCCGCTCGACCAGGAACGCTATGACCTCGCCGGCGTCGAAACGCTCGAACCGGTCGCCGTAGCCACTGGCGGCCGCCATCGCCGCGGCGCGCAGCGGCAGGCGGAGGCGGTTGTCGAAGATCAGGCGGATGATCCCGAGCCCGGCGCGGCGCAGCGCGAACGGGTCCTTGGTGCCGGTGGGCCTGATGCCGGCGGCGAAGAACCCGACCAGTGAATCCAGCTTGTCCGCCAAGGCCAGCGCCACGCTTTCCGGGGCCGTTGGGGCAATGGTCGTCCGGACCTTTGGGTGCGTAGTGCTCGCGGATGGCCAGGGCCACCGCTGCCGGCTCGCCCTGTACTGCCGCGTAATGCCCGCCCATGACGCCCTGCAGCTCCGGGAACTCGCCCACCATGCCGGAGACGAGATCGGCCTTGGCCAGCAGTGCGGCCCGTTCGGCCAGCATGCGGTCCGCGCCGGGAACATGGGGCACGAGCGCGCCGGTCAGCGCCACCAGCCGCTCGACCCGCTCGCCCTGCGAGCCGAGCTCGGCGTGGAACACCATGCGTGCAAGACCCGTCAGCCTGCTTTCCAGGGAGCGCTTGCGGTCCTGGTCCCAGAAGAACTTGGCGTCCCAGAGGCGCGCGCGCAGGACGCGCTCGTTGCCGGCGACGATCGCCGCCCCGCCGTCGCTCGCTTGCAGGTTGGCCACCAGGACGAACTGCCGCGCCAGCGCGCCGTCCGACGTATGCAGCGCCAGGTATTTCTGGTTCGCGCGCATGGTGGTCATCAGCGCCTCGGCCGGCACCGTCATGAATGCCTCGTCGATGGCGGCCATGAGCGGCACGGGCCACTCGACCAGACCCTTGATCTCGTCGAGCAGGGCCGGATCGTCGGCGAATTCGAGGTCCTGAGCCGCGGCCAGCTCCTGAGCACCGCGCGCGATGATGGCACGGCGCTCCGCGCCGTCGAGAATCACCTTGGCCGCGCGCAGCTTGACCACATAGTCGGCGAAGTCGTGGACCGCGAACGATCCGGGCGCCATGAAGCGGTGGCCGCGGGTGCGGTCCGAGGTGGCGATGCCGCCGACCGTGAACTCCACGACCCGACCGTCCAGCAGGCACAGGATCGAGTGCAGCGGCCTGACCCAGCGAAAATCGCCATCGCCCCAGCGCATCGACTTGGGCCAGGGCAGCCGGCCGATCACCGTCGGCAGCAGCTCGCCGAGCAGGGCACTCACCGCCCTGCCCTGCTCGCGCACCAGCGCGAACAGGGTCCTGGCTTTCTTGTCCGCCCGTTCCTCGAGCGTGTAGTCGAGCCCGCTGAGCCCACGCAGGAAGCCCGCGCGCGCCTGCTCGGGGGCATCGGCGCGCGGACCTTTGCGCTCGACGACGCGGTCGGCCTGCTGCAGCGGCAGTCCGGACACCACGATGGAGAGCCGGCGGGGGGTCGCGAACGACCGGATCGGCTGGTCGAAAGCGAGATCGGCCGCTGTCAGCGCTTCGGCCACGCCGCGCGCCAGATCCTCGCGCGCCCGGTCCTGCATCCGGGCCGGGATTTCTTCCGAGACCAGCTCCAGGAGCAGCTCAGCCATGGCCGAGATGACCGCGAGCACGCAGCCAGGCCTCGGCGCAGGCCTTGGCCAGGGCACGCACGCGTCCGATGTAGGCGGCCCGCTCGGTCACGCTGATCACGCCGCGCGCGTCCAGCAGGTTGAACAGGTGGCTGGCCTTGAGGCACTGGTCGTAGGCGGGCAATGGCAGCGCCCGTTCGAGGATGACCTGGCAGTGATGCTCGGCATCGGCGAAATGGCGGAACAGCAGCTCGGTGTCTGCCACCTCGAAGTTGAACGTCGAATATTCGCGCTCGGCCTGCAGGAACACGTCGCCGTAGCGGACGCCCTGGCCGTTGAAGTCGAGATCGTAGACGTTCTCGATGCCCTGGACGTACATGGCCAGGCGCTCGAGCCCATAGGTCAGCTCACCCGATACCGGTCGGCAGTCGAAGCCGCCGACCTGCTGGAAGTAGGTGAACTGCGACACCTCCATGCCGTCGCACCAGACCTCCCAGCCCAGGCCCCATGCACCCAGGGTCGGGCTCTCCCAGTCGTCCTCCACGAAGCGCAGGTCGTGCAGGCCGGGATCGATGCCCAGCTCGAAGAGGCTGTTCAGGTACAGGTCCTGGAAGTCCGGCGGCGACGGCTTCATGATGACCTGGAATTGGTAGTAGTGCTGCAGGCGGTTGGGGTTCTCGCCGTAACGCCCGTCGGTCGGCCGCCGCGACGGCTGGACATAGGCCGCGTTCCAAGAACTCGGGACCGAGGGCCCGCAGCGTGGTGGCGGGATGAAAGGTGCCGGCGCCGACCTCGACGTCGTAGGGCTGCAGGATCACGCAGCCTCGGTCCGCCCAATAGCGCTGCAGGCGCAGGATCAGGTCCTGGAAGCTGGGCGGACGTTCTGCGGCCACGAGTTCTCTTTGCTCGACCCGGTTATGTTGCGTCGCAACCTGTAGACAGCGCCCGATGGTGGGTCAAGGCGAGCAGGCGCCGCTCAGGCGCGACGAAACCGGCATTCCTCGACGCTGCGGCAGATGGTGCCGTTCGGCACGAACATGCCGCAACGCACGCACTCGACCAGGTCGGTGGCCTTGGGCTGCGGTGCCGGGCGCGCGGCACGTTCGTTGGCGGCCGCGATCCGGGCCTGCATCTGCTGGTACAGCCGATAGCCGCGCCAAGCGGCGACGATGACCAGAATGGTCACCAGGATCTTGCCGAAACTCAAGCCCAACGTCTGCTCCACCGCGCTCGCGGCTACAACCCGAACCGCCGCCAGTAGGCCCGTTCCTCCAGGACGGCAAGGACACCGTCGAGACTATGCCCCGTCCCTGCCCGCAAACGCAACCGGCGGAGCAGGCCACGCCGCGGATTGGCGACCATCAGACGCGCATCCTTGCCGAACCTCGCGCGGATCGTGGCGCTGGCCTCGCCGAGACCGTCGATCAGGCCGTGGGCCAGTGCGCGGTCGCCGGCCCAGACCCGGCCGTCGAACAGTTCCTGGTCGTTGCCCTTGAGGCGCTCGCCGCGCCGGTCGCGGACATGCGCCACGAACCGCTCCAGGATGTCGCCTTGGATTTCCTTGAGCACCTCCAGGTCGCCCGGCCGCTCCGCGGTGAACGGGTCGAGCAGTGCCTTCCGCTCGCCGGTGGCGTGGACGCGACGCTCGATTCCGAGCCGGGCGATCGCCTGCTCGAACCCGAAGCCGGCGCTGATCACTCCGATCGAGCCCACGATCGACGAAGGGTCGGCGAAGATCTCGTCGGCGGCGCAGGCCAGCCAGTAGCCGCCGGAGGCCGCGACGTCCTCGACGAAGGCGAGCACCAGCTTGTTCTTCTCTTCGGCGAGGTCGCGGATCCGCTGGGCGATGAGAGAGGACTGCACGGGTGAGCCGCCAGGGCTGTTGATCAGCAGCGCCACCGCCGGGGCATGCCGATGGGCGAACGCCGCATGCAGCGTCCGTTCCAACCCGGCCAGCGTCAGACCACGCCCCGCCAGGCCGGCACTGCCGATCACGCCGGCCAGGCGTATCGCCGGCACCGAGGGCCGGCCGCGGCGCCATGGTCGGAGAATGGAGGAGAGGGAGAGCATGGGCAGGTCTGTTCCAGATGTGGTCTTGGCTACAGCGGCAGCGCCGCTGCGTCGCGCAGGACCGCCTCGGCAGCATCGGCGAATCGCCCGTCCGGGCGGTGCAGGACCAGCCCCCTGGCGAGGCGGGTCGGTCCGCGGCCGCCATTGCGGGCAGCGACGATGACGCGCTTGGCATGGCTCGCTTCAGAGCTGGGCCAGAGCGGGTAGATGACGATGTCGCCGGCTCTGCCGGCGAGCGCGCCGAGCAGGTCGGCCACCGCATCGGCGGAGTGGATCAGGGTCAGCCGGCCACGTGGCCGCAGCAGGTCCAGGCACGCCCGCACCCAGGAGCACAGGTCGGTGTCGGCGAGGTGGGCCGCCGCCCCCGTTGCCGTGCGCGGCGACGTCGCCGCACCGCGACGATGGTAGGGCGGATTGGTCATCACATGGTCGAACGGCCGGCAGGGAAGCACCAGGGTGCCGTCGAGGAGATCGCCGCCGACCAGTTCCACCGGCGCCAGGCCAAGGTTCGCGGCGGCGTTGCGCTGCCCGATCGCCAGCAGCTCGGGGTCCCGCTCCACGCCGATCACCCGCGCGCCCTGCACGCGCGCCGCGAGACAAAGGGCGGCCGCGCCGGTCCCGGCGCCGGCGTCGAGCACCCGGTCGCCGGCTGCGGCCGGCACGGCGGCCGCCAGCAGGATCGGGTCGATCGCCACCCGGTAGCCGCGCCGCGGCTGCAGGAAGCGCAGCCTGCCGCCCAGCAGCCGGTCGTCGCTGAGCTCGGGCTCAGCCGGGTTCGCCATCGACGGCTGCACCGGCGGCCTCCGCCAGCAGCTCGCGCGCCCGGCCCAGATCCTCCTCGGCCACCAGCAGGCGGCGCGGGAATGCGCCGATATTGCCCTCCACGCCGCTCATGAAGGCGTCGGCCTCCAGGCAGTCGATGCCGGCGGCCGCCAGCATCGCCTGGGCCCAGGACAGGTGGACGAGATCGTTGCTGCGCACTAGTTCGACCAAGCGTGTGCACCCGAGGTGAGCGGCGACGGCGTCGATTTGCTATCGCCCCGGGTGCGTGATAGCAACCGCCGAGCGCCTCAACGCCTTCGCGCGGTGTCGTTTGTGCCAGGGAGAACGCAGCTTGACCGCGCTGCCCGCAGCATCTCTGTCGGACGAAGACTCCGCAGCAAAGCTCGACGGCATCCGCCTGCTCGTCGATCATGAGCTCGCCGCGGTCAACGAGATCATTCTCGAGCGGATGCAGAGCGAGGTCAGCCTCATTCCCGAGCTGGCCCGGCACATCATCGCCGCCGGCGGCAAGCGCGTGCGGCCCGTGCTCACCCTCCTCGCCGCGCGGCTCTGCGGCTATCGCGGCACGCGGCATCTGGCCCTCGCCGCATGCGTCGAATTCATCCACACCGCCACCCTGCTGCACGACGACGTGGTCGACGACAGCGGCCTGCGGCGCGGCTCGGCCACCGCGAACGCGGTCTGGGGCAACAAGGCGCCGGTGCTGGTCGGCGATTTCCTGTTCAGCCGGGCGTTCCAGCTCATGGTGACCGACGGCAGCCTGCGCGTGCTCGAGATCCTCTCCTCCGCATCGGCGATCATCGCCGAGGGCGAGGTGATGCAGCTGATCACCTCCAACGACACGGCCACCACCGAGCAGGCCTATCTCGACGTGATCGCGGCCAAGACCGGCGCCCTGTTCCGCGCCGCCTGCCAGATCGGCGCCGTCGTCGGCGAACGGCCGGAGGCCGAGGAGGCGGCGCTCGCCGCCTATGGCGACCATCTCGGCATCGCCTTCCAGCTGATCGACGACGCGCTCGACTACAGCGCGCGCCAAGCGAGCCTCGGCAAGAGCGTCGGCGACGATTTCCGCGAGGGCAAGATCACGCTGCCGGTGCTGCTCGCCTTCGCTCGCGGCAGCGAGGCCGAGCAGGCGTTCTGGCGGCGGGTGCTCGAGGATGTCGAGCAGAGCGAAGGCGACCTCGCCCACGCCCAGGAACTGATGGCGCGGCATGGCGCGATCGAGGCCACGGTGGCCAGGGCCGAGGCCTATGCGCAGCGGGCGAGCCAGAGCCTCGCCGTCTTCCCCTACTCGCGGGCGAAGCAGGCCATGCTGGATCTGCTCGATTTCTGCACCGGCCGGGCCTACTGACGCCCAGGCGGGCTTGCACGGCGGCCATTGGGCCACTATAGCAGCGGCTCCGCGATCGGAGTGTAGCTCAGCCTGGTAGAGCACAGCGTTCGGGACGCTGGGGTCGCAGGTTCGAATCCTGCCACTCCGACCATCTTCACCGACGGTTTCGCGGCGCCTGCCCGGGGCATCGACCCTTGGAACTTATCTACTTCGCCAACCCGATGTGTTCCTGGTGCTGGGGCTTTTCCCCGGTGCTCGATCGGCTGGTGGCCGAGCACGGCGACGATCTGCGCGTGACCCTGGCTCTGGGCGCCCTGGGTCGCGGCGACCAGCCGATGCGCGGCTCCGACCGCGCCCAGGTGCGCGGACATTGGGAGCATGTCCGGGCGGCGAGCGGCCAGCCGTTCGACTTCGCCTTCTTCGACCGTCCCGCCTTCATCTACGACACCGAGCCGGCCTGCCGCGCCGTCGCGGTGGCGAGGTCGC
This sequence comes from uncultured Alphaproteobacteria bacterium, assembly GCA_963720725.1. GTDB lineage: Bacteria > Pseudomonadota > Alphaproteobacteria > Geminicoccales > Geminicoccaceae > Benzoatithermus. Next base: position 281,344 of record CAVRGN010000008.1, on the reverse strand, counting down.
TCGACGGGCGCCTGGCCCTGCCCTTCCTGGCCGCCGTCCAGCGCGCGTTCTATGGCGAGAACCGCGACGTCACCCGGAGTGACGAGCTGCGCCGCATCGCGGCGGCGATGGGGCTCGAGGAGACGGCGTTCGCGCAGACGCTGCAGGAACCCGGGACGCGGCGCGCCGTGGCAGTCGAATTCGCGCAGACCGCCGCGCTCGGGGTGACCGGCTATCCCACCCTGCTGGCCTTGCGCCCGGGGCGGCCGCAGGTGATCACCATCGGCTGGCGGCCGTATGCGGAGGTCGAGGCGGCACTGCTGCGGGCTGCAACGACCGATTAACCTCGCGGCGTCAGGATGCGGGCTGAAACCCTGGCTCGTGTCGACGGTATGCTTGGCAGTTCGATCCGCTTCACCGATCTGAGCGCGCCCCTGGCGCGTTTTGCCTCCGCGCGGTTCATCGTGCCGCTGGCGGCGCTGGTGGGCGTGGCGCTGCTGCTGAGCGCGGCTGCGGTGCAGGAGGCCAGCGATCGCCAGGACCGGCTGCAGCTCGAGGGTGAGACCAGGGCCATTGGCTACGGTCTGGCACAGGTATGCCGGGCATTGGCGGCCGAAGTGCGCGACTATGCGTGGTGGGACGATGCGGTGCGCCACTTGGCGGCGTCTCTCGATCCAGAATGGGCCGACCGGAATGTCGGCCCGTATGTCTTTGCCAGTTTCGGCTACGGGGTTTCGGTCGTGCTCGCCGGCGACGGACGACCAATCTACGGGCACGTGGAGGGTCGGCGCGACCTCGCCGGTGCCGTGCAGCGGCTCGGGCCGGATCTGGCCCGCCTCGCCGAGCTGGCGGCACGACCCGGCGCGGATGGACGCCCGCGGTCGGTGGAGGCGGTCCTCTCGGGACCTGACGGCCTCCATATCGCCGCCGCAAGCCCGATCCTCCCCGCAGCCGCAGCGATGGACGGGGCGGCGCTCGGTGGGGCTGCCGTGCTGATTTTCGCCAAGCGCCTCGACGACACCTTCCTACTCGGGCTCGAGCGCGACCTGGGCGTTCGCGCGCCGGCATTTGCCGCTGTCCCGGCGCAAGGCCAGGCCGCACTGCCCCTTCCTGGACTGGACGGTACGGTGCCGGCGCAGATCGTCTGGTCGCCGACCCAGCCGGGGCGCGGCCAGTCCCTGCTTCTGCTGCCCGCGCTTGCCGGCGCGCTCCTGTTCTGCCCCTTCGCCGCATTGCTGATCGCGGCGCGCGATCAGGTGGACCGCACCATCCATGAGAGCGAAGCCCGTTTTCGCGACATCTCGCAGGCCGCGTCGGACTGGATCTGGGAGACCGATGCCGACTTGCGCCTGACCTTCGTCTCGGAGTCCTGCCACCGCTCGCTTGGCCTCACCTCCGCCAACCTGATCGGCCGCTCCATCGCCGACCTGCTGCGGCCGCTGGACGGGGTGCCCGACCAGCACGCCGACATCAGGATCCTGGCGGCGGCCGGGCCATTCCACGGTGCGGTCTTTCGCTGCCAGGCCGCTGACGGCAGCGTGCGCGTGCTGCGCGTCGCCGGCAAGGTCGTCGCGCCGGACGAGCGGGTGCTGGGCTATCGCGGCATCGCGACCGACATCACGGCCGAGATCGCCGCGCTCGATCAGGCCCGCTTTCTCGCCCAGCACGATGCCCTGACCGGTCTGCCCAACCGCACTCTCATGACCGAACGTCTGGCCGGGGTGCTGGCGAGATGCCGGCGCCACGGCAGTGGCGCCGCCGTCCTCTGCCTGGATCTCGACGGTTTCAAGGAGGTGAACGACACCCTCGGCCACGCCATGGGGGATCTGCTGCTGGTGCGCTGTGCGGAGCGGCTGCGCGCCTGCCTTCGCGGGAGCGACAGCGTGGCTCGCCAGGGCGGTGACGAGTTCACCATCCTGCAGGACGATGTCGAGGCCGCCGGCGACGTCGAAGGGCTGTGCCACCGCATCGTCGCCGTACTGGCCGAGCCGTTCGACCTCGAGGGGCGCAAGGCGCAAGTGAGCGTCAGCATCGGCGTGGCGCTGGTGCCGCAGGACGGCCACGATTCCGTCAAGCTGCTGCAGCGCGCCGACATGGCCCTGTACCGGGCCAAGAACGGCGGGCGCAACCGCTACTGCTTTTTCGAGCCCGGCATGGACCGGCAGCTGCGGCTACGCCGGCAGGCGGAGGCGGATCTGCGCCGGGCGCTGGCCGAGAACGAGTTCCACGTGCGCTATCAGCCGCAGGTGGCCTGCGCCACGGGTTCCCTGGTCGGTGTCGAGGCGCTGGTCCGCTGGCAGCATCCGGAGCGTGGCACGCTGTTGCCGGCCGATTTCCTGCCCCTGGCCGAAGAAACCGGCCTGATCAACGCGTTGGGCCAGCATGTGCTGGTCACCGCATGTCGGGACGCGGCGCAGTGGCAGGGGTTGAGCGTGGCGGTCAACGTCTCCACGACCCAGTTCAGGCAGCGCGACCTCGCCGCTACGGTGGCTGCCGCCCTGCAGGAAACCGGCCTCTCCGCCGACCGGCTCGAGCTGGAGGTGACCGAGGGCCTGCTGGTCCATGACAATGGCGAGGCCCTGGCCATGCTGGCCGAAATCAAGGCCCTGGGCGTGCGGATCACCATGGACGATTTCGGCACCGGCTACTCGAGCCTGGCCCATCTGCAGCGCTTCCCGTTCGACAAGATCAAGATCGACCGCTCGTTCGTGCGCCAGCTGGACGGGCGGCCCAACACCCGGGCCATCGTGCGGGCGATCGTGCAGCTCGGGCAGAGCCTGGCGGTGCCGATCTGCGCCGAGGGCGTCGAGACCTCGGCGCAACTCCACGAACTGCGGGCGGAAGGATGCGAGGAGGCGCAAGGATTTCTGTTCGCCCAGCCCGTCTCTGCCAGCGAGGTCGTGGCGATGCTGGGTGGCTGGTCCGCGGCGGCGAGAAGGCCGACGCGCTCGCACCTCCCGGCGCCTGCCCGTCCACGACCCGCGCGTGGGGCCGCCTAGTCCTTCGCGTTCTCGGGTGGCGCCGTGGCTCCGGCGGCGAGGCGGTCGAACGCTTCGCCGAGAACAGCGTGCGCCTTGATGGTCTCCTCGATCGCACCGAGGCCGGCATAGAAGGCTTGCGCCTCCCGGTTCCACGCCTTCGAGCACCACCACAGGAAGGAACGGCCCTCCGCCTTGGCCACCGCCGCCACCGCCCGCATCAGCGCCCGGCCCAGGCCGTGGCCGCGTGCATCCGGGCGGACGTAGAGGTCGTAGATGTAGAGGCCGCGCTCGCCGACCTCGGTCGACCAGCTGGGGTGATAGAGGACATAGCCGCCGACAGCGCCGTCGACTTCGGCGAGCAGGACCGTGAATTCGGGCATGGTGCCGAACCCGTCGCGGCGCACGGACTCCGCCGTGACGTGGCCGGTGGGCTCGCGTTGGTGCGCGTTCAGTTCCTCGATCATGGTGGCAACCAGGCAGGCGTCGGCAGGACCGGCGCGCCGGATCCGTATCTCCGCTGCGGTGGCCATCAGACGGGACGGGCCGAAACGATGGTGAAGCCCGGTCCGGTACGGCTGTCCGCAGAGGCCGGACCCAGGGCGCAATAGAGCGACGTGCCGGGTACCAGGGCCGCTTCGACCGCGGCCGCGAATGTCGGCGGCAGGGTCAGACGGTCGAGCGCGTCCGAGCGCTGGGCCGGGGCGGCGTCGCCGAACAGCCCGACCTCGCTCCAGACCGGTTGCCCGGAGCCCGTCCTGCGCTCCGTCACGATGTAGACCGCCGGCAGCAGCGGCGCTTCGGGCCGGGTGAACGTGACGGCTGCCTGGCCGATCTCGATCCCGTTGCGGTAGGCATGGCACCGACGGTCGGCGACGCTCACCAGGAGGCTGAGCGGTCCGGCGGGAGAGCGCTCGGGCTCCCAGAGGAAGTCCCCCGCAACCGCCGGCAGCTCGGTGGTCGGTGCTACCAGGCCCGGATCCGCCAGGTCGCGAGGTGATTGATGGGCGTCGGCGATGACCACCGTGGTGCCCACCATGGTGACGCCGAACAGCAGCTGGGCGAAGGCGAGCGGCAGGTGGACGCAGCCATGGCTGCTCGGGTAGCCGGGCACGCCGCCGGCGTGCAGCGCCACGCCGTCCCAGGTGAGGCGCTCCGTGAAAGGCATCGAGGCTTCGTCGTAGGTGCTCGAATGGTGGACCCTGGCCTTCTGCAGGATGGTGAACACGCCCGTCGGCGTGGCGTGGCCGGGCCGGCCGGAGCTCACCGTGGTGATGCCGATCTCGATGCCGTTCCGGTAGATGCGGGCGGCCTGTTCGGTGAGACTGACCAGCACCAGCACCGGCCCGCGCGGCGAGGTTTCGGGCTGCCACGCGAACCGGCCCGGCGCCAGTGCCGCAGGCTCGGGCAGGATCGGCAGCTGCGCTGCGGCCGGAGCCACCGCCAATGCCCCCAGCCCGGACAGCAAGGCTCGCCGCGCCAGCGGCGGCACCGCGGCGATCCTGCTCACACCGGCAGCGTGTAGCTGGTCTTGACGGCGGTATAGAACTCGACCGCGTGGGGGCCCTGTTCGCGTGCGCCGTAGGAGCTGCCCTTCCGGCCGCCGAACGGCACATGGTAGTCGACGCCGGCGGTCGGCAGGTTGACCATCACCATGCCGGCCTCGCTATGCTGCTTGAAGTGCTGGGCATGCTTGAGCGAGCCGGTGCAGATGCCGGCGGAGAGGCCGAACGGGGTGTCGTTGGCGACCGCCAGCGCCTCGTCATAGCCGGCGACCCGGATCACCGTGGCGACCGGGCCGAAGATCTCCTCGCGATTGATCCGCATGCCGTTCGTGGTCTCGGTGAACAGCGCGGGCTGCAGGTAGAAGCCCGGAGTCTCGCGATTCAGCCGCTCGCCGCCCCAGGCCAGCCGCGCCTGTTCCCGCCGGCCGATGTCGATGTAGTGCAGGTCCTGGTCGAGCTGGCTCTGGTCGACCACGGGTCCGATCTGCGTGCCCGGCTTCACCGCGTCGTCCACCGCCAGGGCCTTGAGCTCCTCGGTGACGGCGGCCACGAAGCGGTCGTGGATGCCCTCGCTGACGATCAGCCGCGAGCTTGCCGTGCAGCGCTGGCCGGTCGAGTAGAAGGCACCCTGCACCGCACAGCCGACGGCGGTCCTCAGATCGGCGTCGTCCAGCACCACGAGCGGATTCTTGCCGCCCATCTCGAGCTGGAATTTCTTCATTCCCGCCGCGCATTTGGCGGCGATCGCCCGGCCGGTCTCGACCGAGCCCGTGAAGCTGATCGCTGCCACGTCGGGGGACGACAGCAGCGCCTCGCCCACCACCGAGCCGCGGCCCATCACCAGGTTGAACACGCCCTGCGGCAACCCCGCCCGGCTGATGATCTCCGCCAGCGCCCAGGCCGAGCCCGGCGTCAGATCGGCCGGCTTGAACACGACGCAGTTGCCGAAGGCGAGCGCCGGGGCGATCTTCCAGGCCGGGATGGCGATCGGGAAGTTCCAGGGCGTGATCAACCCGACCACGCCCATGGGCTCACGGGTGACCTCGACCGTGACGTTGGGCCGAACCGACGGCCCGATCTCTCCCGTGACGGCCAGCGCCTGACCGGCGAAGAACTTGAAGATCTGCCCGGCCCTGGCGACCTCGCCCACGCCCTCGGGCAGCGTCTTGCCCTCTTCGCGCGCGAGCAGACGGCCCAGTTCGTCCTTGCGCGCCAGGATCTCGCTGCCGACGCGGTCGAGCGCGTCCGCCCGCAGCTGCGGGGTCGCCGCCCGCCAGCCCGGGAAGGCCGCCTTGGCCGCGGCCACGGCCGCCTGCGCCTGGCCGGCGTCGGCCTGGGCGTACTCCCCCACCAGCTCGTCGGTATTGGAAGGGTTGATATTGCGGGTGACGGAGACACCCTCGATCCAGCCGCCGTCGACGAGGTTGCGGTGCAGCACCGGTCGGCCTCCTTTGGATGTGCGCTCAGGCGGCGGACCATAGCGCCGCGGCCGGTCCGAGCAAGGCCCCAGGCTGCGCTGCAGGCGCCTTGCGCTCGCCCGCGGCGCGGCCTAGGGAAGCCGCAGTCCAACGGGCGGGGGCAGTCATGGCGAGCGGGGCGCAACTCCTTGGGCCGGCGATCCTGACGCTGGCGCTGGCCGCCCTGGTGGCGCCGCTGGCGGCGCAGGACGCGACCGAGACCGTGGCCGACGCCGTCCGCGATCGCGGCCACCCGTGCACGCGGGCGATCTCCGCCGAGCCGGACGCGAAGGCCAGCGCCCCGGACGAGGCGGTCTGGATCCTCACCTGCAGCGACGGGCGCTACCGGGTCCGCTTCCCCGGCGACACGGCACCGCAGGTCGAGCCTTTGGACCCGTAGCCAGAAAACCAATCGAAGGGAGGCGGAGCCATGAGCGAAGCCATGGGCGAGTATCTGATCGTCGAGCGCCCGTTCGCCAACCTGATCGGCGGCAACATGCGCCTGCGGAAGCTGTGGACCGGCTCAGCCTGGGCCGAGGGGCCGGTCTGGTTCCGCGACGGCGACTTCCTCCTGTTCAGCGACATCCCCAACAACCGGATCATGCGCTTCGTGCCCGACCATACCGGGCTCGAGGGTACAGTCAGCGTCTATCGGCAGCCCTGCAACAACACCAACGGCCACACCCGCGACCGCGAAGGCCGTCTGGTCTCCTGCGAGCATGGCGGCAGGCGCGTCTCGCGCACCGAACTCGACGGCAGCGTGGTCACGCTGGTCGATCGCTGGAACGGCAAGCGCCTGAACTCGCCCAACGACGTGGTGGTCAAGTCCGACGGTACGGTCTGGTTCACCGACCCCCCCTACGGCATCCTCACCGATCTCGAGGGCGGCCGTGGCGAGCTGGAATATGGCGCCTGCCACGTCTTCCGCTTCGACCCCGCCAGCGGCGAACTCGCGGTCGCGGCCGACGACTTCGTCAAGCCCAACGGCATCGCCTTCTCGCCCGACGAGAAGATCCTCTACGTCGCCGACACCGGCGCCTCCCACGACCCGGACGGCCCGCGCCACATCCGCGCCTTCGACGTCACCGACAAGGGCAAGCTCAAGAAGAGCCGCGTGTTCGCCAGCTGCGATTCCGGCCTGTTCGACGGCTTCCGCCTCGACACCGCGGGCCGGGTCTGGTCCTCGGCCGGCGACGGGGTGCATTGCTACGCTCCCGACGGGACGCTGCTGGGCAAGATCCTGGTGCCCGAGGTGGTGAGCAACGTCTGCTTCGGCGGGCTGAAGAAGAACCGGCTCTACATCTGCGGCACGACGAGCCTCTATGCGGTGCTGACGCATGTGAACGGGGCGCAGCGGCCGTAGGGGCTGCGTCAGGCGCCGAGGGGCGGATTGCGCGCGACCAGCTGCCGCGACGGGTCGCTCGTGACCCAGGGCTGGGCCCGGTCGCACCACAACTCCATGGTAGGCGCCAGCCACGAGGTGTCGTCGAGCGTGCCCGCCTTGATGAACTCGAGGTCGGGCATGGCCGTGACGAAGGAGCGGATCGGCGAGCCGCAGTCGGGGCAGAAGCTGCGCTCGACCGGCTGGCCGCTGTCGCCGGTGTCGGCGAAGGTCTTGAGCGCGCCACGCTCGATGACGAGGCTGCCCCTGGGCACCGCCACCACGATCGAGAACGGCGCGCTGGTCTGCTTCTGACAGTGCCGGCAGTGGCAGAGTGCTGTCAGCACGGGCTCGGCCTTACAGGCATAGCGGATGCCGCCGCACAGGCAGCCACCGTCGAGCTTGCTGGTCATCAACTGATCCTTTCCGTGGTGAGTGATAGGACGCGGTTAGAAAGGGGGTCCGGTTGGAAAGGGGTCTGACCCCAAAAACCCCTGACCCCAAAAACTCGAGGTGGTGAGCAACGTCTGCTTTGGCGGGCTGGAAAAGAACCGGCTGTATTTATGGGGCACTGCCGGCTTGTATGCGGTGCTGACGCATGCGAACGGGGCGCTCAAGCCTTAGAGGCACACACCCATAGCTTGCCGCCTCTGGACAAATGGCCATAGGGCGGACTTGAAGTCAGCACTTGCTGGCCGGCGTCTTTCGTTGACAGGCCGGCCAGCGAAGCTGGACAAAGCAAGATGCTGATTACTAGGATGGATGCTGACGCATCACATCTCTACGTCAACGAGTTGATAGCCTAAGTTGCTTAGTTGCTGCCACTTAGTTGAAAAATCACTCCACCGATCAGAAATCCACAATGCGTGTGGTCCGACTCCCTCACGGAAAAGGCCTGTGTAAATTCGAGTACCGCCCGCCATATGGGACGATAGTCTTTCCAATCTGGCGCCCTGGCTGCTGAGTTCCTGCCATTTGGGCTCGAATTCAGACCACTTGCTACTCCAAAGCCACTGCCCGCCGGTACCCTGGCGCCAAGCGCCCACAAAAGTTGGCGTTCCATTGTCCACAAATGAGTTGATCGCAACGAGCCTAAAGCCAGACGCAAATAGTTCATTGGTCTTGGCTGTAAAGTCCGACCACTTCAATCTCCAGAGCTGGTAAGGATCGGCACCGCCAGCGAACGCACCAACGAACCTTCGAGTACCGGCCTCCAAATATGAGTCAATGTCTACCAGGCGATACTCCTGTTCTCCAAGCTGCTTCCATTTGGCAACAAATTCCGCCCATTCCGCGAACCAAAGATAACTCTTACCCGATCCAGCCAGAAATGCCCCACTTATCATCGGTCGATCGCCATCGAGATAAGTCGACAAACCGACAATGCGCATACCGGCCGCGTGGTTGTCCAGAAACTTCTGCGTGAAACCAGGCCTGTCGGCTGTCCAGAGAGCGTGTGGAGCGCTTCCCGCGCGGAACACTCCGGCCACGATCGTAGGTCCTCCAAGTTGCCAGTCAAAGTGCAGGCGATAATGCCCGCCCTGTGCCTTCCACCAAACAGTTTTCTCGCCGCTCTGTTCAACCTCACCGAAAGAAAATCCCCACGGCAGCGTTATCCCAACCGTCACCGGAGGAAATGGATCGTCCTCCCAGAGGACCTTGATCCACCCAAAGATAATATCAAACGCCGCACCGAGGACGAATCCGATCGCAGCGCCTATGGCTGCGCCAAGTGGTCCAGCTAAGCTACCTACACCAGCAAAAATTGCTGCGCCAACCGCAGCAGCGACTTTTGCTGAGACATATTCTTTAACCTTCAGGAACAGATCCTGAAGCCACCCTGGGAAGCCGCCATTGTCTCTCTCACACATAAAGAAGGTGACATGGTAAGTGCGCGCCCAGCCAATCGGCTTTCCATTGACAAGGTCATCCGAAGCAATGTCGAAGGTAGCGAATACCTGCGGAGGCGAGTAATTTACCACGTCGCCCGGGTCGAAATAATTGCTTACAGTCCGAATCGGTATTTTCCGTGTGTCGCCAGTGGCATCGATCGATACGCCGGCGAGGTCTATCTGATCTGAGCCCGGACCGCTTGTGGTGTCAACACACTGGACATTGCGAACACGAAGACGTATCTTTTCCATTTTAATTTCCTAGTGCTCTGGTACTGCGACGTCGGTCTCGTCTTGGAAAGACGCGCCCATAGCGTGAGTAGCGGCTATGAGTTCAGAAGGCTCCAGGCGAACGGGATTCCGAGAGTAAATCTCGTCTGACTGCTCGGCAACTGGACGTACATCGTCCAGGCTAATTGCAGCTAGCTCGCCATGAATATCCACACGCTGCTCCCGAGAAGCCCGCACGAGCGGAAGCACACGGTCGAGTGTTTTTTGACGGCGCTCAGGCACTTGTTCCTGCAAACGCCGCAGGAACAATCCCTCAAGTGTGTCCGGTGCGAGTGGCATCGGGGCGGCTTCCCTATCTGCTTGGTGAGCGACCGCCTTCTCGGCAGCAAGCCGAACTGTAGCGGCAACGTGTTCGGCAATCCTGAGGAGATCTGGGTCGCCTCGCCTGGTAATCTGAAATATGCGAGCTGTACCGGTATCCTCTGGCATGAATAATTGCTCCTAGTTGCTGTCGATTAGCGGCGCCCGGTACTGTACCGGGACCCGCCTGAGACGATGAGGCTAGCCTAGCGGCAGAGCAGCCGCGTCAGCCGTTCGTATGACACTGGCAGTTTTTTCGATCGCCGGAGACTTGCGCCGGGGCAGGCCGTCTCGGTCGCGGCGTAGCGCCGGCGCCAGGCGTGTTTCGGGGCTTGGCGGGGAGATCGGGCGAGCCGTCCCGGCACAGTCCTGCGCACCCTACCGCGCCACCCCCGGCACCACTGCCTCGGTCCGCCCGCTCGCCCGGTCGCGGACGACGAAGGTGACGGAAAGGCCGGTGCGCAGGGTGGCGGCGTCGGCGTTGCAGCTGCACCGGACCCGCGCCTGCACCACCCGGCGCTCTCCCGACAGGAGATCCGGGTTTTGGAACCCGACGACCTGCCCGCGCCTGGCCGGGACGGAGGCGGGGCTGCCGATGGTGTCGACCCCCGGCGCCAGGGCGAAGGCGGCGCGCCCGGTGGACGTGCCGGCCAGGATCTGCACGCCCACGGCCGGGCAGGGAAAGATGTTCGGGTCGTGAATCGCGACTTCGTCCACCTGGCCCGCGAGCAGGCTCAGCGGCCCCGCCAGGAACTCGACGGTGGCGGCCGCCGCCGGCGCGGCCGGGGCGCCGAGGGTCGTCAGGGCGGCTGCCCCAGCCACGAGCGGGGCGGCGCGACCGGACGGGCGGGCGGATCGGGTCATCGGGCTTCCCCCTGGTTGCCCGCCCAGCATGGGCACGCGCCGCGGCGCGCGCGTCATCCGTTCGGCTGACGCGAGGCGGGACAGGCCCGGCGGATTGCGATATCAGTGAACATTAAGAAGAATCCAACCCATCGCCTCGGCCCTCAGCGATCTACCTGCAAGCTACCGGGAAGACGCATGTTCACCGCCGATGAACTATTGTTGCTCATGGAAGCCATCTATGCCGGCATACTCGACGCGGATGCCTGGCAGGCCGCGGTCGCGGGAGTCTGCCGGACTTTCGGTGGCGAGCGGGGCGGTCTATGTCGTTGGACCACACTACGCTCAACCGGCCGCAAATCGTGCCTCGTCGAGATCGGCCCGACCTTTCAGCACGAGTACAACTATTTGCGCTGCATTGCCCGACATGCGCCCACTCTGGGTCGCGCGGATCGACGCGGCGAACCGTGGCTCGGTAGAAGCCGACGTCCATGCCGATCCCCGCTCGGCCGAATACAACCCCGTTCGAGGCGTGGCTCGCGCCTCAGGACATGGGCCAGTCTCTGCGCGCCCACATGAGACCGAATGCGGTGACCATCGCAATGCTTGCCGTGTGCAGGCAGGGAGCCGCCAAGCCCTTCAACTGCAGACGACCACTCCGCCATGGAGTTACTCCAACCGAACCTGCTTCGCGCGCTGCAGGTCCGACTGCGGCTGAACGGTGCCGCATCCCTGGCTCGGGACGCGCTGGCAGCACTGGATCTGGTCGACCAGGGCGTGCTGCTGGTCGACGCGTCGGCGGGCGTGGTGCATGCCAACCGCGTGGCCGAGGCCGCGCTCGGGGCGGGCGACGGGGTCGGGGCGCGGCACTCGGCTCTGGCCTGCGACCGGCCCGACGACACGGCCACGCTGCGGCGGCTCGTGGGCGCGGTGTCGGCGTCACCGGCGGCGACGGGCGGTACCCTGGCGGTGCGGCGGCGGTCAGGCCGGCGCCCCCTTTCGGTGCTGGTCGCGCCGTTGCGCGGCGAGCAGCCCCAACTCGACCTCGGACGGCGGCCGACGGCGATTGTGCTGGTCGCCGACCCGGAGGCCAAATCGGCCAGTCCGGCGGCAATACTGCAGCGGATCTATGGCCTCACCGCCGGTGAGGCCCGCGTTGCCGAAGCACTGCTCGACCACGAGCGTCTCGCCGACCTGGCGGCGACCCTGGGCGTGTCCCTCGCCACGGTCCGCACACTCTTGCAACGCGCGTTCGACAAGACCGACACGCACCGCCAGGCGGATCTGGTGCGGCTGATGATGGCGCATCGCCGGCCGCCCGAAGGCGCCGCTACGTCCCTGCCGGCTTCGGCAGCTCGTACCAGTCCTCGGCCGTGACGTACCAGTCGCCGTGCATGCGGGCGACCGGGCGGTAGCTCTCCGGGCGGACCCGCAGGGTCGCACGGTCGATGCAGGCGTCGCGGACGTGCATGTGGACGACTTCGGCGAACAGGATGCAGCGGCCGGGATAGTCGACCGTCCGTTCCAGGCGGCATTCGAACGCGACCGGCGCCTCGGCGATGCGGCCGGGGCGGACAGCCGTCGAGGGCAGCAGCGTCAGCCCGACAACTTCCGTCTCGTCAATCTCGGGCGGGTGGTCGACCGAGCAGGCGACCATCTGACGGGCCAGCGGCGCGTCGACCAGGTTGACCACCAGCTCGCCGGTGGCGCGGACGTTGCGGGTGGTGTCCTTGGGGCCGTGGGCGCGGTCCTGCAGGCCCAGGATGAGGAGCGGCGGGGTCTGGGCGAAGACGTTGAAGAAGCTCATGGGTGCGGCGTTGGGCACGCCGTCCAGGCCCAGCGTGGTGACCAGGGCGATCGGGCGCGGGCCGACGAAGCTGCACAGGAGCTTGTAGCGCAGCGCCGCGTCGATCGCGGTGAAGTCGAAGTTCATGGCAGGTCCACCACTGGAGCGATCCGGGTTGACGGCCCGATCGCCGGTCCCGACGATGCCGCGTCGCCGCCAGCACCGGACCGCCTAAGCATGCGCATCCTCGTGGTCAACCCGAACACCACGGTCTCGATGACCGGCAAGATCGGCGCGGCGGCGCGCGCGGTGGCCGCACCCGGCACCGCGATCGTGGCCGTCTCGCCGGCGATCGGCCCGGCCAGCATCGAGGGCTACTACGACGAGGCCTTCGCCGTGCCGGGGCTGATCGAGGAGGTGCGCAAGGGCGAGGCCCTGGGCTTCGCCGGCTACGTCGTCGCCTGCTTCGACGATACCGGGGTGGACGCCGCCCGTTGCGTCGCGACCGGGCCGGTGCTCGGGATCGCCGAGGCCGCCATGCACGTGGCGAGCATGATCGCCGGCAGCTTCACGATCGTCTCGACGCTGGGCCGGTCGGCGCCGGCGCTGGAGCATCTGGTCCACAGATACGGCTTCGAGCGGCGCTGCCGGAAGGTGCGCACGGCCGAGGTGCCGGTGCTGGCGCTGGAGGAGCCGGGCTCGGGTGCCGTCGATCTGCTGCGGGCGGAGATCGGCCGTGCCGTGGCCGAGGACCGCTGCGAGGCGATCGTGCTGGGCTGCGCCGGCATGGCCGACCTCAACGCCCGGCTCGCGGCCGAGTTCGGGCTGCCGGTGATCGACGGCGTGGCGGCGGCGGTGAAGCTGGTCGAGGCGGTGGTCGGCCTCGGCCTCGGCACCAGCAAGGCCAATGGCTACGCGGCACCGCTGGCCAAGCGCTATGCGGGCGAGATGGCCCGCTTCGCGCCGTGAGCGGAAGCAGCTTCAAACGCGGTGCGCAGGCGCAGCACGCGCCGTCCTGCTAGGATCGCACGCGTCGGCACAGGAGGGGACGGTGACGGAGCAGAACTACCCGCGCGACCTGGTGGGCTATGGCCGCAACCCGCCGGATCCGCGCTGGCCCGGCGGTGCCAGGATCGCCGTCCAGTTCGTGATCAATTACGAGGAGGGCGGCGAGAACTGCGTCCTGCACGGCGACGCGGCCTCGGAGGCCTTCCTGTCCGAGATCGTCGGCGCCGCACCGCTCGCGGGCGTGCGCAACATGAACATGGAGTTGATCTACGAGTATGGCAGCCGGGCCGGGTTCTGGCGGCTGTGGCGGCTGTTCGGCGAGCGGCGGATGCCGGTGACCGTCTACGCCGTCGCCATGGCGCTCGAGCGCAACCGCGAGGCCGCGGCGGCGATGCTGGAGGCCGACTGGGAGATCGCGAGCCACGGCCTGCGCTGGATCGACTACCAATATATGGGCGTGGCGGCCGAGCGCCGGCAGATGCAGGAGGCGATCCGCATCCACCGCGAGGTCACGGGCGAGCGGCCGCTGGGCTGGTACACGGGCCGGGTCAGCCCGAACACGCTGCAGCTCGTCGCCGAGGAAGGCGGTTTCCTCTACTGTGCGGACAGTTACGCGGACGACCTGCCCTATTGGGCGAGCGTCGACGGGCGACGCCAACTGATCGTGCCCTACACGCTCGACGCCAACGACATGCGCTTCGCGACCAGTCAGGGCTTCAATTCGGGCGACCAGTTCTACGCCTACCTCAAGGACAGCTTCGACCTGCTCTATGACGAGGGCCTCAAGGGAACGGCCAAGATGCTGTCGATCGGGCTCCATTGCAGACTGGTCGGGCGGCCAGGGCGCGCTGCGGCCCTGGCGCGTTTCCTCGACCATGTCGCGGCGCACGAGAAGGTCTGGGTCTGCCGCCGCATCGACATCGCCCGCCATTGGCACGAGCAGCACGCGCCGTGACCCGACCCCTGCCCCATTCCCTCGACCGGGCGGCGTTCGTCGCCGCCTATGGCCACGTGTTCGAGCATTCGCCCTGGATCGCGCAAGCCGCCTGGGACGCCGGCCTGCCCGCCGACGCCGACACGGCCGAGGGGCTGCACCGCGCCATGTGCGCCGCCCTGGCCCCGGCGCCGGCCGGGCGCAAGCTGGCGCTGATCCAGGCCCACCCCGATCTCGCCGGCAAGCTCGCCCAGGCCGGCCGGCTGACCGCGGAATTGACCAGCGAGCAGGCCTCGGCCGGGCTCGACCAACTGACCGACACCGAGCGCGCGATCTTCGGCGACCTCAACGACGCCTACCGGGCGCGCTTCGGCTTTCCCTTCATCATCGCGGTCAAGGGCTTGAGCAAGGCCGAGATTCTGGCCGCGTTCGAGCGGCGCCTGAACCACGATCGCGACACCGAGCTCGCGACCGCGTTGGCCCAGGTCGAGCGCATAGCCTTCCTCCGCCTCGAGGAGCTGCTGCCGTGAGCCGTCCGCTCGGTGCCACCGTGATGGCGCATCTGCACGAGCTCGCCCGCTGCACCAGCGAGCCCGGCAAGCTCACCCGTCTCTATCTCACGCCCGCGCATCAGGCCGCGATCCGCATGGTCCGCGGCTGGATGGAAGAGGCCGGCATGACGACCGAGCTGGACGCCGCCGCCAACCTGGTCGGCCGCTATCCCGGCCAGCGGCCCGAGGCGCCGGCGCTCCTGCTCGGCTCGCACATCGACACGGTGCGCGACGCCGGCCACTATGACGGCAATCTCGGCGTGATCGCGGCGATCGAGGCGGTGGCGGCACTGCACGCGGCCGGCGAGCGCCTGCCCTTCGCCATCGAGGTCATCGCGTTCGGCGACGAGGAAGGCGTGCGCTTTCCGAGCAAGCTGACGGGGTCGCGGGCCGTCGCCGGCACCTTCGAGGCCCAGTCGCTGGACATCACCGACCGCGAGGGCGTGCATCTCGAGGCGGCGCTGCGCGCTTTCGGCTGCGATCCCGCCGCGATCCCGGCCGTGGCCCGCAGCCGCGATCGGGTGCTCGGCTATGTCGAGGTCCATATCGAGCAGGGCCCTTTGCTCGAGCAGCTCAAGCTGCCGGTCGGCATCGTCACCGCGATCGCCGGTGCCAGCCGTTTCCGCATCGAGGTCGTGGGCGAGGCCGGCCACGCCGGCACCGTGCCGATGGAGCTGCGCAAGGACGCGCTCGCGGCGGCAGCCGAGATGATCCTGGCGGTCGAGCGCCGGGCGCACGGTGCCAGCGAGCCCGGACTGGTGGCCACCGTCGGCGCCGTCGAGGCATCGCCGGGTGCGCCCAACGTGATTGCCGGCCGCGCCAGCTTCTCGTTGGACATCCGCGCGCCGGTCGACGGCGACCGGCTGCAGGCGATCGAGGACCTGGTGGCGGCCTTCGCGACGCTGGCCGCACGCCGCCATGTCCGCGTCAAGGTCGAGAAGTTCTACGACGAGCCCGCGGTCACCTGCGACCCGGCGCTGGTCGAGGCGTTGGCGGCAGCGGTGGCCCGCGTCGACGTGCGCCCGCATCGACTGGCCAGCGGCGCCGGCCATGACGGCCTCGCCATCGCCGCCTTGTGCCCGATCGCGATGCTGTTCGTTCGCTGCAAGGGCGGCATCAGCCACAACCCCGCCGAGTTGATCACGACCAGGGACGCCGATATCGCCACCCGGGTCCTGCTCGACTTCCTCCGCCACTTCCCCGGAGCCGGTCATGACCGCACCACGGCCGCTCTGGCTGCGTGACCCGCTGGGCATCCTGGCCGAAGGCGACGCCGCGGGCGGCATCGTGGTGGCCGGCGGACGGATCGCCGAGCTGGTGCCGGCCGGTCGCCGGCCCGCGACCAGCGACCCCGAGCGCTTCGACGCGTCCGGACACGTGGTGCTGCCGGGCCTGATCAACACCCACCATCATTTCTACCAGACGCTGACCCGGGCCTGCCCGCCCGCGCTCGACAAGGCCCTGTTCCCCTGGCTGGTGGCCCTCTACCCGATCTGGGCGCGGCTCACGCCGGAGCATTTGCGGCTGGCCGTCCGCGTCGCCCTGGCCGAGCTCCTGTTGTCCGGCACCACCACCACCAGCGACCATCACTACCTGTTCAACGCCGGGCTCGCCGACGCCATCGACATCGAGGTCGAGGAGGCGCGAGCGCTCGGGATGCGGCTGGTCGCCACCCGCGGCAGCATGAGCCTGGGCGAGGACGAGGGCGGGCTGCCGCCGCGCAGCGTGGTCCAGCGCGAGGACGCGATCCTGGCCGACAGCGAGCGGTTGATCGCGCGCTATCACCAGCGCGGCGACGGTGCCATGACCCAGGTGGCCCTGGCACCCTGCTCGCCCTTTTCGGTCACCGAAGGCCTGATGCGCGACAGCGGCGAGATGGCGGCGCGCCATGGTGTGCGCCTGCACACGCATCTGGCCGAGACCGAGGACGAGGAGGCCTGGTGCCGGGCGCGCTTCGGCTGCCGTCCGCTCGATTATCTCGAGCGCGTCGGCTGGCTCGACGACCGGGTCTGGCTGGCCCACGGCATCTGGTTCGACGAGGGCGAGATCGGGCGGCTCGGCCGTGCCCGGGTCGCGGTCAGCCACTGCCCGACCTCGAACATGATCCTGGCCTCGGGCTGCTGCCCGGTCGGCCGGCTGGAGGCCGCGGGAGCGCCGGTCGGCCTGGGTGTGGACGGCTCTGCCAGCAACGACAGCTCCAACCTGATCGAGACCGTCCGCCACGCCTTCCTGCTGCAGCGCCTGATGCGCGGCGCCGATCAGGTCTCGCATCGCGACGCGCTGCGCTGGGCGACGCGCGGCTCGGCCGCCTGCCTGGGCCGCGGCGACATCGGCGCCATCGCCCCGGGCATGCAGGCCGACCTCGCGCTCTATCGCCTGGACGAGCTGCGCTACTCCGGCGCCGGCGATCCACTGGCGGCACTGGTGCTGTGCGGCGCCACCCGCGCCGACCGGGTCATGGTCGCGGGCCGCTGGGTGGTCGAGGACGGCGCCGTGCCCGGACTGGACCTGCCCGCCCTGATCCACGCCCACAGCCACGCCGCGGCGAGCCTGCTGCAGCCCTGATCCCTGGACACCCGAATGGCCGACTCCACGCAATTCATCCGCCGCTGGCTCGGCCAGCACCGCGACGCCGAGACCCGCTTCCTGGCCGGGCTGGTCGAGGTGCCTTCCGACAATCCTCCCGGGGACTGCGCCCCGCATGCCGAGGCCACGGCCCGGCTGCTGGAGGGCTTGGGTTTCTCGGTCGAGCGCCACCCGGTGCCCGACGCGGTCGTCCGGGCCAACGGCATGATCTCGTGCACGAACCTCGTCGTGCGCCGCCGCTTCGGCGACGGACCGGTCGTGGCGTTGAACGCCCATGGCGACGTGGTTCCGCCCGGCGAAGGCTGGACCAGGGAACCCTACGGCGCCGAGATCGTCGACGGCTGGATGTATGGCCGCGGCGTCGCGGTCTCCAAGTCGGATTTCGCCACTTACGCCTTCGCGCTGCTGGCGCTGCAGGCTGCCGCCGAAGCCGGCGCGCGGCTCGACGGAACGGTCGAGCTGCATCTCACCTACGACGAGGAGGTCGGTGGTGAGATCGGCCCGCTCTGGCTGATCGAACAGGGCATCACCAGACCCGATCTCGCCCTGGGTGCCGGCTTTTCCTATGCCGTGGTCAACGCGCACAATGGTTGCCTGCATCTGGAGGTCCAGGTCGACGGCCGCTCGGCACATGCGGCGATGCCCTGGACCGGGGTCGATGCCCTGGAGGCCGCCACCCACATCCTGTCGTCCCTCTACGCATGGCGGAAGACGCTGGCCGAGCGGCGCTCCGACATCGCGGGCATCGGCAGTCCGCAGCTCACCGTCGGGCTGATCAAGGGCGGCATCAACACCAACGTGGTGCCGGACCGGGTCACCTTCCGGCTCGACCGGCGCATGGTGCCCGAGGAAATGGCGGAGGCGGTGGAAGCGGAACTCGGCCAGGTGATCGCCGAAGCTGCCGCGGCTTTCCCCGAGGCCCGGGTCAGCGTGCGCCGCATCCTGCTGGCCCGACCGCTCGTGCCGCTGGCGGCCGGGCGGCAACTGACCGAGATCCTCTGCCGCCGCGCCAGCGAGATCATGGGCGAGCCGGTCGCCGCCAAGGGTGTTCCTCTCTACACCGATGCCCGCCACTATGCCGAGAAGGGCATCCCGATCGTCCTCTACGGCGCCGGGCCGCACACCATCCAGGAAGCCAACGCCCATCGCGCCGACGAGCGGCTGCCCCTGGCGGACCTGTACCGGGCGACCGAGGTCGTGGCGCTGGCGCTCATGGATCTCCTGGAAGCCCGCTCCTGAGCCTGCCGCACGGAACCATGGGCGCTCTCGAACGTCTCTTCGCCGAGCCGCGACCGAGGAGCCTGCCCACATGTCCGTCGAGAGCGCCGTCGACGCCGGTGCGATTCGCCAACGTGCCTACGAGCTTTGGGAGCAGGATGGACGGCCCGAGGGTCGCGAGTTCGACTACTGGCTGAAGGCCGAAGCCGAGTTCGCATCGCGCGAGCCTGCGGCGGCCAACCGGCCGGGGGACGATATGAGCGCGCCGGCGGTTCCCGACGAGCCTTTGGCGAAGCCGCGTTCCCGAGAGCGCACCCGGGCCTGAGCCGCATCCCGCAATGGTCGGCGCTCAGCCGGACGGCAACCGGTCGGTGCCCCTGGCGCCCCGCGGCGGCTCGGCCAGATGAGCACCGTCCGCCGCCTGCCGGTCGGCGCGGAGTTGCACGGACATCGGGCCAGCTTCCGAGTCTGGGCGCCGGCGGTGGACGAGCTGTCCCTGATATGGGTGGACGGCGGTACGTTCGCGCTCGAGCGCGAGGGTCAAGGCTACTTCTCGCTGACCCTCTCCGAGCGGTGCCACGGCGAGCGCTACTGGCTGCGGCCCGGCGCGGGCGACCCTCTCCCCGATCCGGCCTCCCGCTACCAACCCGACGGCCCGATGGGGCCGTCGATGCTCGTCGACGCCGACAGCTTCAGCTGGACCGATTCGGCTTGGCGCGGGCTGCCCCGGGCCGCGCATGTGATCAGCGAGGTGCATATCGGCTCGTTCACCCCCGAGGGCACTTGGACCGCGGCGACGGCTAGGCTGCCCAAGCTGGCCGAGCTCGGCATCACGACCATCGAGCTGATGCCGGTGAACGAGTTTCCGGGCGCGTTCGGCTGGGGCTATGACGGCGTCGGCCTCTACGCCCCCTACCATCACTACGGCTCGCCCGACGATCTGCGGGCCTTCGTCGATGCCGCGCACGGCCTTGGTCTCGGGGTGATCCTGGACGTCGTCTACAACCATCTCGGCCGAGGGGGCGAGTTTCTGGAGCGGTTCTCCGCCACCTACTACTCGCAGCGCTACCTTACCGACTGGGGCAAGGCGCTGAACTTCGACGGGGACGGTTCGGCTCCCGTGCGGGAATGGGTGGTCAGCAACGGCTGCTACTGGGTCGAGGAGTTCCATCTCGACGGTTTCCGGATCGATGCGACGCAGAACATCTATGATTTCGACGAGCGCCACGAGCATGTGCTGGCGGCGTTCGCACGCGCGGCACGTGGGGCCGCCGGCGGCCGCGAACTCTTCATCGTGGGCGAGAACGAGCCGCAAGACTGCAGGCTGGTGCGGCCGGCGGCGGAAGGCGGCCTTGGTCTCGACGCGCTGTGGAACGACGACTTCCACCATTGCGCCCGGGTGGCGCTGACCGGCCGCAAGGAAGCCTATTTCACCGACTATCGCGGCGGAGCGCAGGAGTTCGTTTCGCTCGCCAAGCGCGGGTTTCTCTACCAGGGCCAGCGCTACCGTTGGCAGGGCCAGCCCCGCGGCTCCGCCACGAACGGTCTCGATGCAGCGCGGTTCGTCACCTTCCTGCAGAATCACGACCAGCTCGCGAATTCCGGCCTCGGCACGCGGCTGCACCGCCTGGCATCGCCCGGGCGCTTCCGCGCACTGACGGCACTCCTGCTGCTGGGCCCGGGCACGCCCATGCTGTTCCAGGGCCAGGAGTTCGGGGCCTCGGCGCCGTTCCTCTATTTCGCCGACTTTGAGGGCGAGGTCGCAGAAGAAGTCGCCGATGGCAGGAAGGCGGAGGTCAGCCAGTTCCCGAGCCTGGCCACTCCGGCGATGCAGGCCGAGATTCCGAGACCCGACGACCTCACGACGTTTGAACGCTGCAAGCTCAACTGGGCCGAGCGCGACGTGAACGACGCCGCCTTGCGGCTGCACGGCGACCTGCTGCGGCTCCGTCGCACCGATCCGGTCCTGGTGCGGGCTCGCGCCGAAGGGAGACTCGACGGCGCGGTGCTGTCCGACACGGCGTTTTGCCTGCGTTTCTTCGGGACCGACGGCGACGACCGGCTGCTACTGGTCGTGCTCGGGCACGATCTCGAACTGGCGGTGATGCCCGAGCCGCTGCTGGCGCCGCCGACCGGCTGCGACTGGGCGGTCGCCTGGTCGAGTGAGGATCCGGTCTATGGCGGCAGCGGTTCGCCCCAGCCACGCGCCGACCGGAGCTGGGTGCTGCCGGGAGAGGCTGCGCTGCTGCTCATGCCCGGACCCCAGACGGCATGCCGCCCCTCGCCACTCGAGAAGGCGCTGGAGCAGACGGAACGGCTGCGGGCCGCGGAAGACTGACTGCCTGCGCGGCTTTTACTCGAGCGATCTTCCCGAGGCCCTGCATGCGGTTCTCCTTGGCATCCGGTCAGGACGCCAGTCGGCGATGGGGCACGGCGAGCAGGAGATCGTTGACCAACCGCCGATACTCGCGACCCCGCGCGACCGGGTCGGCTTGGGCCAGGATGGCCCGGGGATGCTCGGTGATCAGCACCCTGTCCCCTTCCGGCAGTGGCCGCACCCTGCCGCGCTCCAGGTTCAGGCTCACCGGCCGCCTGAGGAAGGCGGACGCAGCCTCGCTGCCGAACGCCACGACCAGCCTCGCCTGACCATGCCGGCGCAGCCTGGGCGCCGGGAGCGAAGCGGAGGCGCGGGCGAGCTCGAACGGCTCGTGCCCCGCCAAGCCGGCATCCGTCATCGCCCGGTCGAGCAGCTTGGCGCAGGCCTCACTCATCGGCCCGCCCGTGACCAGGAACACCGCGCCGTGGCCAAAGCAGCGCCCCGGCGCGGGCCGCTGTGCCACCGGTGAGCCCCCGGGCTCCAGGGTCAAGCTGTGTTGCATGGACATGGCGATCCCCTCCACGAGCATGCAGAAAGTATGTTCTATGTTTGTTCTTGTCAACTTGGTGCGGCGACCCGCAACGGAAACGGCCCCGCGACATCCATCGCGGGGCCGGAACCGGGCTCGATTGCTGGAATGGGTCGCCGGCGGATCAGCCTCGCGGGCGATTGCCCGTGACCGGCGGCTCCTCGTTGGGGGAGAGCCAGCTGTAGAGCGCGCCGCCGATGGCGCCGCCGAGCAGCGGCGCCACCCAGAACAGCCAGAGCTGGCCGAGATAGCCGCCGCCAGCGAACACGGCCACGGCCGTGCTGCGCGCCGGGTTCACCGACGTGTTGGTGACCGGGATCGAGATCAGGTGGATGAGCGTCAAGCCCAGCCCGATGGCGATCGGCGCGAAGCCGGCCGGCGCCCGGCCATGGGTCGAACCCAGGATGATGAACAGGAACATCGCGGTCATCACCACCTCGGTGACCAGCGCCGCGAGCAGGCTGTACTTGCCCGGCGAGAGATCGCCGTAGCCGTTGGACGCGAAGCCCTTGGCGACCTCGAAGCCGGGAGCACCGCTGGCGATGACGTAGAGCACGGCGGCGCCGACCAGGCCGCCGACCACCTGGGCGACGATATAGGGGACCACGTCGGAGGCCGGAAAGCGGCCGCCGGCGGTGAGGCCGACGGTGACGGCGGGATTGAGGTGGCAGCCGGAGACATGGCCGATCGCGTAGGCCATGGTCAGCACGGTCAGACCGAACGCGAGCGAGACCCCGAGCAGGCCGATGCCGACCTCCGGAAACGCAGCGGCCAGAACGGCACTGCCGCAGCCGCCGAGCACCAGCCAGAAGGTGCCGATCGCCTCGGCGACATATTTCTTCGAGTTCATCCATTTGCTCCCAGCAACCGAAGATGCGCCGGCTCGTCTGCCGGCATCATCGGCGCGCGCCGGCTACATGCCACGGTCGACGGTACCCGGAAAGAGGACCGTGGCGGCCGCCATCGGCAATTGCCGGGACGTGCCCGGCTTGGCACAGTCGAACGCATTCGGATGAGGAGATCGTCATGTCCGGCTCGATGGTCGATCGGGTCTATCGCGCGACCTCGCCCGAGGAGCAGGAGGCCGCCTACGACGGCTGGTCGGAGCGGTACGAACGCGACCTGTGCGCCCTGGGCTACCGTCTGCCGGCGGTGGCGGCGGCGGTGTTCGCCCGGTTCGTGCCGGGCGATGCCGCGCCCATCCTCGACGCCGGCTGCGGTACCGGCCTGCAGGCCGAGCCGTTGGCGGCGTTGGGCTACGGGCCGATCGTCGGCATCGACCTGTCGCCGGGCATGCTGGCGGTGGCCGGCAGCAAAGGCATCTATGCCGAATTGCATCGCATGCCGCTCGGTGTGCAGCTCGAATTTGCCGACGGCAGGTTCGCGGCCGCGCTCTCGATGGGTACGCTCACTCCCGGCCACGCTCCGGCGGAGAGCCTCGACGAGCTGGTCCGGGTCTGCCGCCCCGGCGCGCGCATCGTCTTCAGCCTGCGCAGCGACCCTGGACAGGGTCCGACCTACGTCCCGGCCTGCGAGCGGCTGGAGGCCGCCGGACGCTGGCGTCACCTGTTCTCCACCCCCAGCTTCATGGCGATGCCCTACGGCGAAGCCCATGTGACCTCCAGGATCCACGTCTACGAGGTGGCCTAGCCGTGGGATCGAACTGATCATGCGGGCCCGCGCCTTCGACGCCTACGGCACCCTGTTCGACGTCCACTCCGCGGTCGCGCGTCACGCGACCTCGATCGGACCCGAAGCCACGCGGCTCTCGGAGCTGTGGCGCACGCGGCAACTCGAATATACCTGGGTTTCCAACGGCATCGGCGCTTACGAGGATTTCTGGACCCTGACCGAGCGCGCGCTCGATACGGCGATCGCGCTGACCGGCGGGGTGCCGCCGGGCCTTCGTGCCAGCCTGCTCGACGCCTATGCCGACCTCGACGCCTTCCCGGATGTCCGCCCGGCCATGGAGGCGTTGAAGGCCGCGGGCGACACCACGATCCTGTTCTCCAACGCGACGCCGGGCATGCTCGCGCGGGCGGTGGCCGCGAGCGGCCTCGATGGTCTCATCGACGTCTTGCTGTCGGTCGACACCGTCCGATGCTACAAGCCCCTGCCTGCCGCCTACCAGCTCCTGTCGCCCTGGCTGCGCACGGGCCACCGCCTCACCTTCTATTCGTCGAACCGCTGGGACGTGGCCGGGGCCGCCGCGCACGGCATCGATTCGGTTTGGGTCAACCGCCGCCACAATCCGGACGAATATCCCGCCCAGCCCCCACGAGCTACGGCCGCCGATCTCCAGACAGCGGTCGCCATCTAGTCGACGAGTGGCCGACGCATAGTGCGTGCAGCACACAGACGGGGCGAATTGGGGGAAGGATGCGGCCGAATTTGCTTTGCGATCATAGGCATGCGCATTAGTGTCACAGCCAAGCAAGGTGGTATCTGAGACCTTGTCTTCGCGACATCAACTGTCGCAACCAGCGTTCAGCTCATGCGCTGCTCATGCCCAGCCGCGCAAACACAACACGGGGAGCCAAGTAAGAATGCAACCCCTGATCCGTTACGGTGTGTTGCCAGTTCTGTCGGCGGGCGCGCTGGC
Source organism: uncultured Alphaproteobacteria bacterium (assembly GCA_963720725.1). Classification (GTDB taxonomy): domain Bacteria; phylum Pseudomonadota; class Alphaproteobacteria; order Geminicoccales; family Geminicoccaceae; genus Benzoatithermus. The sequence continues at coordinate 257,127 of CAVRGN010000008.1, read as the reverse complement.
GGCTTCCGCTCATGCGCAGGAAATTCAGCCGGTACCAGGTACGACCGCACTGCAGTCACTCGGTGGCCAGAACGGTGCCCAGTCCACCATGGCCCGGAGCATCGACGCGGTTTGCCCGACATTGGTCCGGAACCAGGGTGCGCTGGTGGGTTCGCAGCAGGATCTCCGGGTGGTCTGCCAGCGGATGGTGGCGACCGCCAGCGGCAACACGCAGGCCGGGTACGCCATCACCGACGGCCAGACCAACAACGCTCTGCAGGCGATCAATGGGGAGGAGATGCAGCTTCCCAAGCTGCAGACGCAGCAGGCCATGACCGGGCAGGCGAACATCGTCGGCGCGCGTCTTGCGGCCTTGCGTACCGGCGCGGTCGGGCCGATCAGCGTGGTCGGTTTCGACCAGTTCGGAGAGTATGACGTCGCCAGCAACGAGGACGAGGAGCTGCCCGGTTCGTCGCTTTTGGCCGGCGATCGGTTCGGGGTCTTCGTGACCGGCAATTTCGGCTGGGGCGATCGTGACAGCAGCTCGCAGATCGCCGGCTTCGACTTCGAGGGCCCGGCGATCAGCTTCGGCGCCGACTATCGGGTGACCGACCAGATCGTCTTGGGCGCGGCCTTCGGCTATGCCCGGTTCGAGGCCGACTTCGACGACAATGCCAACTCGCCGTCCGGGCAGAAATTCGAGAGCGATACCTACACCTTCTCGCTCTACGGCACCTATTATCCTACCGACGAGATCTATGTCGACGCCCTGGCCTCGGTGGGTGCGGGCCGCTACGAGGGGCGACGCCACATCGTCATCCCGAGCAACAATCCAGGCGCCCCCAGCGAAGACCGGCGCGCCAAGAGCCACTTCGACGGCACCGTCTGGGGTGCTACGATCAACACCGGATACGACTACGCCTTCGGCAACGGGCTGAGCCTGACGCCGAGTGTCGGGCTGGACTATCAGGGTGGCAGCTTCGATTCCTATCAGGAGAGCGGTGCCGCGGGATTGAACCTGGAATATGGTTCGATGGACGTGCACAGCTTCACCGGCCGCGTCGGCGTGCAGGTCAGCTACCCGGTCAGCCTGCAGTTCGGCGTGCTCCAGCCATATGCGCGCGCCGACCTCGTGCACGCATTCGTGAATGACGATGACGGGCTGTCCGTGGCCTACTCGGCCGATCCGACCGGCCTGTCGCAGTTCGAGGCGGACACGGCATCGACCGACGACAATTACGGCCTTCTCGCCGCCGGCGTGTCGATGGTCCTGCCGCGCTCGTTCAGTCTGTTCGCGGAGTACAATACGGTGGTCGGCTTGAGCGACTACACGGTGAACCGGGTCGTTGCGGGCCTGCGCAAGTCATTCTGAGACATCGGCTTCGGGAAAGGCGGTCAATGGGTCCAAGGTTCGGCGTGAATGGCCTCAGCGGACTTGGCGCTGCCGTCCTGGTCGTCGCCGGTCTGGCTGCTTGCGATACCGGCAAGGTGGACCCGGCGACGAGCAGCCTGATCACCGCCGCCAAGCAGGACGCCGACTCGTTTCGCGTCGTCGACTGCAAGCTGCCGCCACAGGTCCGGCAGTTGGGGCAGCGCGCGACCTTCCTCACCGCCCAGCGCGTGATCAAGACGTCGGCGGGGGAATGCGAGATCCGGGGCGGGGAATATATCGCCTACGATCGCGCCGACCTGGCGACCGCGATCTCGTTCTGGCAGCCGCAGGCCGCCGGGGGTGATCCGAAGGCGCAGACCTATCTGGGCGAGATCTACGAGCGCGGGCTCGGCGGCCAGCCACCGGACTATGAGAGTGCCGCCCTCTGGTACCGGCGCGCGGCCGAGCAGAACTACACGCCGGCCCAGATCAACCTCGGCCAGCTCTACGAGCAGGGGCGCGGGGTGGCCAAGGATGAGGCCACCGCACTCAACTGGTACCGCAAGGCGTCTGGCCTGGGGGTGACCTTCGTCGCGTCCGCCGACACCGCGGCCGAGATCACCAGCCTGCGGTCGCAGGTGTCGGAGCGGGAGGCCGCCAACGCCGCGCTCAGCACTCGCGTGTCCGAGGAGAAGCGCCGTGCCGATCGGGCGCAGGCGCAGCGCACGCAGGAGGTGGCGAGCGCCGACCGGGAGCGCCGCGAACTCGCCGCGGAACGGGCCCGGCTCGAGCAGGAGCGGCGGGAGCTGGCCCTTGCCGGCAGCCAAGCGACTCCCGCGGCACCGAGCAGTGCAGCCGATCAGGCGCGGTTGAGCGCGCGCGAGGCCGATCTGAAGGCGCTCGAGACCAAGCTGAGCACCTGGCAGGCGGAGGTCGAGCAGCGCGAGCAGGGCGTCGCCGCGCGCGAAGGCGACCAGGAGAGGATGCGCACCGAGCTTGCGGCTGCGCGGCAACAGCTCGCGGAGACCGAGACGGCCCTGGCGGCGCGGCGCGCGTCGCTCTCGCGTGAGCAGGCGGCGGTAGTGCAGGTCGGCGAGGACGCCGCACAACGCGAACAGCTCGCTGCCTCCCGGCAGGCCGAGCTCGACCGGCTCGCCGCCCTGTTGGCCGCACGGCAGGCCGAGGTGTCCGCGCGCGAGGCACAGCTCCAGGCGGAGCAAGCGGGCCTCACCGAGCAGGCCGCCGCCGAAAGCGCCCGGGTCATCCAGGCCCTGGCGCAGGTCAAGTCGCAGCTGGACGAAGGCCAGGCCCAGCTGGCGCAGCAACGGCAGCAGCTCGCCGCCGCCGCGGCCAGCCTCGAGGCGAAGAACCAGTCGATCGCCGCGCGCGAGCAGGAGCTGCAGGCCAAGGAGCAGAGCCTGAGCGAGCGCGAGGCCGAACTCACGGCACTCGACGCGCGCATCCAGGAGGTAAGCCAGGCGGCCAAGACCCAGGTCGCCGCGCTCGTCGGACTGGTGGGTGAAACCGATGCGGTCCCCGCCGCCGCGGAGAGTCGCGGTCAGGCGCCGATCATCACCGTGCTCGATCCGACCTTGAGCGGCGCCACGCGCTCCGGCATCCCGGAGGTGACGGTTCGCGGCAATCTGGTGACCAGGACCGTGGTCGGTAAGGTCGAGGCCTCCAGTCGGGTCGTTGCCCTGACGGTCAACGATGCCCGGCAGCAACCCGACGAGGACGGTGTCTTCTCGGCCGAGGTGCCGCTCTTGTCCGCCGATGCGACGGAGGTGGACATCGTCGCCGTCGATGCCGCGGCGCGTCGCACCCAGGTGAGGTTCCTGCTGCGGCCCTCGTCACCCCCGCCCGGATCCGCCGTGGCCACGGCGGAGCAGGCCGGCGCCGCCGGTCCCGCACTCCCGGCGGTGGATGCCCGCGGCATCGATTTCGGGCAGTACCATGCGCTGGTGATCGGCAACAACGACTACCGTTCGTTGAGCAAGCTCGACACGGCGCGGAACGACGCCCAGGAGGTGGCGGCGACGCTGCAGCGCAAATATGGCTTCCGCGTCAAGCTGCTGCTCGATGCCGACCGCTACGCGATCCTTTCGGCCCTGAATGACCTGCGCAGCACGCTGACCGAGAACGACAATCTGCTGATCTACTATGCCGGCCACGGCACGCTCGAGGAGAAGAACCAGCGTGGCTACTGGCTGCCCGTCGACGCGGAGCTCGACAACAACGCCAACTGGATCTCGAATGTCGACCTCACCGACATCCTGAACGCGATGAACGCCAAGCGGGTGCTGGTGATCGCCGACAGCTGCTACTCGGGCACGCTGACCCGCTCTTCGCAGGCTCGCCTCGCCGCCGGAATGACCGCGGCGGCCCGGCGAAGCTGGGTCGAGACCATCTCGCAGAAGCGCGCCCGCATGGCGCTGACCTCCGGCGGTCTAGCTCCCGTGCTCGATGCCGGCGGCGGCGAGCACTCGATCTTCGCCAAGGCCCTGCTCGACGTGCTGCGCGACAATCGCGGGCTGCTCGACGGCGACGAGATCTATCGCGAGGTGACGGTGCGCGTCTCGTACGCGGCGAAGGCGGTCCAGTTCGAGCAGCTGCCCCAATACGCCCCGATCAAATATGCGGGGCACGAGGCCGGCGAGTTCTTCATGCTGGCCAGCGCGGGCAGCTGAGGCCGCCCTCAGGAGAGCTGGCGCGGAATCACCGGCCGCAGCTCCACCACCGTCAGGCTATTGCGCAGCGCCTGCCCAAAGGCTGAAACCTCAATCTCGAATTGATCGCCGGGCTGGGTCCGGAACCCGTCGGAAAAGCTCAAGGTCGAGGTGCCGAAGAAATGCGCGTGCACGTCGCCCGGGCGCCGGAAGGCCGGGTACTTGAAGTGATGCCGCTCCAGGTTCTCGATCGAGTGGCACATGTTGCCCTCGCCCGACAGGAAGGGCCGCTCCCAGACCACGGCACCGGCTCGCCGGATGCGCGAGGTGCCGCGGACGTCCTCGGGTAGATCGCCCACCAGCAGTTCGGGACCGATGCTGCACATGCGCAGCTTGGAATGGGCGAGATAGAGGTAGTTCTCCTTCTCGGTGACATGGTCGGAGAACTCGTTGCCGAGCGCGAAGCCGAGCCGCCAGGGCTGGGTGTCGGGGCCGATCAGGTAAAGGCCGACGATCTCGGGCTCTTCGCCGCCATCGAGAGCGAAGGACGGGCTCTCCAGCGCCTGGCCGGGTGCTGCCACCGTGGCGCCGTCGCCCTTGTAGAACCACTCCGGCTGGACACCTTCCCGACCGGCGGGCGGCTTGCCTCCTTCCAGGCCGAGCTTGAACATGCGCATGCTGTCGGTGAGTGCGCTGGCCTCGGCGAGGTCCTGGTGCATCTTGTCCCGTCCCTCGGCCGAGCCGAGATGCGACAGGCCGGTGCCGGTCACCAGCATGTGCGCGGGATCGCCGGGATGGTCCAGCGGCGGCAGCAGGCGCCCGGCATGCTCGAGGGCGGCGGTGTCGACCGGATCGACCGTGAGCCGCTCCGCCACCAGTTCGCTCATGCTGCGCTCGCCGATGATGGCCTGCCAGGCCAGGGCATAGACCGACTCCGTGCCGGCCACGCGGCGATGACCGTCGCCGGTGTCGGCGGCGACGCCACGCCCGCCCTGGGCGTCGCGATACTGGATGAGCCGCATGTCGCCCCCTCTCGATCGTTCCTTGTCGGCTGGCCCGGGAACCGGGGACCAAGCCGGCCATGATCGTAGCGCATGCCACCACCGATGGCGACGCGGTGCCTCCGGCTGGAGCTAGGCTCTGACGCGACTCTTGGCCGGATCATAGAAGGGAAGCGGCACGACGGTCGCCGGCAGCCGCTTCTGCAGGCCGTCGAGCTTGCCGATCTCGACGGTGGTGCCCGCATCGCCATGGGCGACGTCCAGGCGCGCCAGGGCCAGGTTCTTGCGCAGCACCGGTGAGCGGGTGGCGCTGGTGACTTCGCCGATCCGCGCCCGTCCGACGAAGACCGGGTCACCCTTGCCCGCAGGCTCGTTGCCGGCGAGCTCGAGGCCCACCAGGCGCGCTCGCGGGTGCGCCTTGCGCCGAGCCAGCGCCTCCCGGCCGATCCAGTCCTCGTCCTTGTGCGCGACGACGAAGCCGATCCCGGCCTCGAACGGATCCGTCGTGCTGTCGAATTCGTAGCCGGCGAACACCAGCCCGGCCTCGATCCGCACCATGTCGAGTGCTGCCAGGCCCATGGGCGTCACGCCCATCGGCACGCCGGCCTGCATCACGGCATCCCAGAGGTCGGGCGCATCCTTGGGGTGGCAGAAAAGCTCGTAGCCGAGTTCACCGGTGTAGCCGGTGCGGGAGAGCAGGATCGGCATTCCGTGCAAGCCGCCGATCCGGCCGACCGTGAACCGGAACCAGCCGAGCTCGTCGATCGTCGGGCGGCCCGGTGGCGTCCAGACGATCGTGCGCAGGATCTCGCGCGAGCGCGGGCCCTGGACCGAAAGGTTGTGGATCTGGTCGGTGGCGGGCTTGATGCGCACATCGAGCCCAAGGGCCTGTGCCTGCTCCTTCAGCCAGATCCCGCCATAGTCATCGCCCCCGACCCAGCGGAACTGGTCAGGGCCATGGCGGAACAGGGTGCCGTCGTCGATCATGCCGCCATGCTCGAAGCACATGGCGGAATAGACCACCTGCCCTACCGCCAGCTTGCGCACGTTGCGGGTGAGCGTGCGCTGGAGCAACGTCTCGGCGTCGGGACCCAGCACCTCGAACTTGCGCAAGGGCGAGAGGTCGATGGCGACGCAACGCTCGCGGCAGGCCCAGTATTCCTCGATCGGCCCGTCCTTGGCGAAGCTGTTGGGGAGCCAGTAGCCGCGATACTCCACCAGGTCGCGGGTCAGGCCGGCGACGCGGTCGTGGAAGCCGGTCTCCTTGGTGAGCTGCAGGGGTGCGTCCGGCGTCATGCGATAGCCCACCGCGCGCTTGAACAGGTTGCTCTCGGGATAGACCCGGACATGGATGTCGGTCAGGACCCAGCCATTGGCGGCGTCGATGTCGCACGGGCAGGCCGAGGAGGCGCAGACCAGGTCGGTCATGGCCCGTAGCAGGACGTAGTCGCCGGGACGGGACCAGGGCTCGTCGAAGTGAATCGCGTTCTGCGCGTCGACCACGGTGTTGAAGAAGAGGTTGATCGCCGGCCAGCCCTTCTGCGGTGGCAGGCCGTGGGCGGTCAGACGTCCGGTGAAATTGTCCGAACAGTTCACATGGCCGAAATAGCCCTGGTCCTCGTAGTACCGGGCGGTGCAGGCGAGATTGAAGCTGTCATGGCGCCCGACCGTGTCCTGCACCACCTCGACCAGCGGGTTCATGTCCGCGTCGAAGAACTTGGAGAACAGGCCGGGCTTGGGGTAGGCGCTGCCGGTCAGGGTGCGCGTGGTCACGTTGTCGAGGCCGCGCACCAGCCCGCGGTCGAGCGGCGCCCGATCGTAGGCGACGAAATCGGAGCACTGGCGCCCGCGCACGTCGATGATCTGGATGAACTCACCGGCGCGGACGAGATAGGGCTCGACCGTGGCCGGCTGGACGCGCAGTTCGAGGCGCGGGTCGGCCAAGGGTTCGGGCAGCCTTTCCTCGGCTGCGGCGGCCGGCGCGGCGCGGCGCACGAACAGCAGCAGATCGGTGGGGGGCGCCTGATCCCATGGACTCATCGGCCCGCCCGGTGCGGCCAACAACAGGTAGCCGCCCTCGCCGGCGGTGAACGCCACCTCGGCGCCGGCCGGCGAGTCGGGCCCGAACAGCTGCAGCGCCCGGACGGTCCCGATCTCGAGGCCGCGTCGCCGCAGCGCTCGGCCGACATGCGCGGCATCCCCGCCGCCGGAAGCGAGCATTCGGGCGATTCCGGCGGGCTCCGCGGTCGGGCCGCCGCCGAGCGCACCCGCCAGGTCGCGTCCGCTCCGCGAGAACAGAACCAGCTCTGCCGGTTGCCCGCCGTCGGGATCGGCGAGTTCGAGCCGATCGCCGGGAGCGAGCTCGATGCCCAGAATGCCGCCACCGCGCACGACGTAACGCTCGACACCGGGATCGAGCGAGACCATGCCTGGGGTCAGCATGCGAGGGCGCCAGGGTGCGACGATCGTCGACGGGGCGATCATGCGCTCACCTGACTGCTGAACCAGCTTCGGACCAAATCCGACCAATCTGCTATGGGTTGCGTACCAATGATGGCAGGAGCGACATGATCCCGCAAGAACCGGACATGGACCCGCCCGCAGCGGCGAAGCCGCCACCCAAGCTGGATCCGGGCGAATTTCGCGGCCATCTGGGGTGCTTCCCGACCGGGGTCACGATCATCACCGCGCTGGGCGGCCGTGGCCAGATGCTGGGGGTTACCGCGAACTCCTTCAACTCGGTCTCTCTCGACCCGCCACTGGTCCTGTTTTCGCTGGATCGCCGTGCCTATTCGCTTTGGGATTTTCTCTCGACCGGGCACTTCGCCGTCAACGTGCTGGCCGACGACCAGCACGAGCTGTCCACCCGCTTCGCCCGGTCGATGAGCGACAAATGGTCGGGCGTGGAGTGGCAGACCTGGGACCATGGCTGTCCGATCCTGTCCCACTGCCATGCCAATTTCGAGTGCAGCATCGCCTACACCTATGCCGGCGGCGACCATGTCATCTTCGTGGGTCACGTCGAGCGCATGGCATCCGACCAGGACCGCCTGCCGCTGCTCTACTACCGCGGCACCTATCACCGGCTCCATCATCAAGCGGCCGCGGGTGACAGGCGATGACCCGCCGGACCGCGCTGCTGCTGGCGCTGCTGTTCGGACTGTTCCGGCCGGCACTGGCGGAGACCCTGGTCGAGAAGGTCTATGAGAGGCGCACCTACCTCTATTTCACGATCGCCGATTCCCTGGCGCGGTCGGTGCTTCCCGCCGGATGGCAGCCGACCTCCGTGCCGCAGGGACCCGCCAAGGGTGCGAACCTGATCCTGGTGCTCGTCGATCGTCTCCTCGCCACCGACGGCGAGAATCGACCGCTCGAGCCTGTCTCCAACCGATTGCTCGTGGTGGTCGTGCCCGGCCGCGACGCTGACGGTGCCGAGGGTCCGGTGGTGATCGGCGGCATCTCGGCCGATCCGGCCGGGGCGCCGGGCGCCTATCGGACCTATGCCGCGGGCAAGGTCGGGTTGGTGCGCCACAGCCGCGACCGCGTCATCGACGAGGACTGGGAGGCCGAAGCGCCGGACGGGGATCGCCTCGCCCTTGGGCTGAGCTATCTCCAGGGTGTTCCGGCCTACCTGACCTTCGACCAGCGGACCTATTCGGGCGCCGACCCATCGTTCTATCGCATCTATCGCGGCGACTGGGGCGTGGATCCCGTCCATAGTACCGTTGCCGGCGTGGATCGCGCCACACGCCTGGAGCTGACGGCGGGCGGGCCACTGCTCGGCCGGCTGCTCGACGGGAGCCAAGAGCTGGTCAATGTCAGCGCGGTGCCATGGTACCGGCGAGAGAGCTTCCTGCCCTGAGCAATCAGCCTGCGGCCAGCGGATCGGCGCCGAGCTCGAGCCGGCGGCGAATATCGAGCAGCCGGGCGAAGCGCTGGACCAGCATCGGCGCCTGGTCGAGGCACTCCAGCACGCGCCAGACATAGGCCAGCATGGCGTAGAGCTCGCCCGCCTGGATGCCCGGCAGTGCGGTCATGCGCAGGATCACCAGGACCACGGCGGTGATCGAGAACAGCTCGACCAGCGCCCAGCTGCGCGCTTCCGCGTTCGACAGCCTGACCCGCAACCGGCCGCGGCGACGGAAATGCGAGGCCAAGGGAGCGAAGCGGCTGCGGTGGATCAGGTCCACCTCGCGCTCGGTCTCGTCGTTGAGATCCCTGTTCAGTCGGTGCGCGCGGCGGCCCATGAGCGTGTAGACAACGAGGACCGGCGCCATCCATGCCGTCACGATCAGCCCGACCGGCCGGTCGTACCAGAACAGCATGCCGATCCCGCCGACCAGCCCCAAGGCCGCGGTCATCAACGTCGGCACCTCGCGCTCGAAGAAATCCACGAGCTCGCGGCTCATGGCGCTGCGCGCCGCGATCTCCGTGGTGTCGATCACCGGCCAGGCTTTGCCGCTCGATGGTGGCCGCGGCGATCTCCGCATGAATGCGCGCGAACACCCAGGTGTCATAGACCTGCCGGGCGGCGCCGACGATGATGTGCAGGCCCCAGATCGCCACCAGCGGCAGCAGCGCCTGGAGTCCGTGCCGCGCCAGCAGGCCGTCGATGGCGAGGCCGATGGTCCAAGGATAGAGCAGGTAGAACAGGTTCTCGACCAGGGTCACGCCATAGGTCAGCGCGATGCGCCAGCGTTCGGCGCGAAACACCGCCGCCGTGGTCGACGCCACGCTCAATGTTCGCCCGGCTCCGCCATGGGCAGCCAGCGCTCGAGCGTGAGCCGGACCGGCTTGAAGCCCAAGGCTTCGTAGGTGGCGGCCGCTCCCGCGTTGACGGTCAGCACGGACAGGACGATCCGCCGGACCCGCCGCTCGTTCGCGAAACGGACGGCCGCCGCCACCAGGGCTCGGCCGATGCCGCGGCGCCGCACCGCCGCAGCCACGACGATGTCCTCGATCCGCACCTGCCGCGGCTCCCGCTCCAGCTCGTCCTCGACGACAAAGCAGGTCACGAACCCGAGCACCGCACCGTCGCGCGATTCGGCCACGAATAGGGCCGCGTCCTCGCCCTTGCGGGCGAGTTCGGTCTCCAGCGCCGTCACATACTCCTCGGTCATCTCCGCGCCCGGGCGGCGGCTCGGGCGGTCCTTGCGCTCATGGTCCTGCAATTCCGCGTTCAGCGCCAACAGCGCGGCGCGGTCCCCCGGCTGCCAGGGCCGCACTTCCTTCAGCACGGGCATGGCTTCCGCCATCTGGGGCTAGGCCAGTCGCGGCGGTGCGAACGGCCGGTCGTGGCGCAAGGCCGGAATTGCCTGCCGAGCGGTCTCGACCTGTCCGAGGTCGAGCGAGGCCGTGACGATTCCCGCCGCCTCGCCCGCGTCCGCCAGCACCTCGCCCCATGGGCTCACGATCAGCGAGTGGCCGTAGCGCGCCAACCGGCCGTCGGGTCCTTCGCCGCACTGCGAGGCCGCGACCACGAAGCAGCCGGTCTCGATCGCCCGCGCCCGGAGCAGCACGTGCCAGTGCGCACGCCCCGTCGTCCGCGTGAACGCCGCCGGCACGAGCAGGATTCGTGCGCCGCCCTGCGCCAGTGCGCGGTAGAGCTGCGCGAACCGCAGGTCGTAGCAGATGCTCAAGCCGACGCCGCCGAACGGCGTCTCGACCGTCACCGCCTGCTGGCCCGGAGCGATGGTGGCACTCTCGCGATAGCTCTCGCCGCCGGCGAGGTCGACGTCGAACAGATGGATCTTGTCGTAGCGCGCCCGGATCTCGCCGTCGGGGTCGAGCAGGTAGGAGCGGTTCCAGGTCCGTCCGTCGTCGGCCCGAACGCCGAGCGAGCCCACCGCGAGCCAGCAGCCCTGGGCGCGCGCGAACGACCGCAGCTCGGCCAGCGCCCTGTGCGTCACCTCTGGCTCCGCTCCCACCGCGAGTCCCGACGGGCCCTCGCCATAGGTGCCGCAATATTCAGGCAGTGCCACCAGCCGGGCGCCTCGCTCCACCGCGTCGGCAATGCCGGTGCCGAGCAGCTCGAGATTGCGCGCGGTATCGGCATCGGCGCAGATCTGGACGCAGGCGACGGTCAACGGCTCACTCATGGCTCACTCCAGTGGTCGGCCCGTGGATATCGGGGGCCAAGGTGAGGTTGAACGCAAGCCCGAAGACCGCCGCCACCAGTGCGGCGGTCAGGGCCCAGCGATAGCCTGGTTCCGGAGCGTACAGGGCGCCTGCGAGCCATGGTGTTGCGATGCCGGCAACGCCCCAGGCCGTGAACACCCGCCCATAGGCCCAGGCGAAGCACTCGGCGCCGAAGGTGCTGCGGATCGCCACCGGAAATGCCGCGATGTGCGCGCCATAGGCCAGGGCGACGAGCCCGATCCCGGCGACGCTCGCCACCGTGCCGCCGCCGAGCAGCAGCGCCAGTCCGGCTATCGAAAGGCCGGAGGTGGCGCCGAGCAGGCGTGCCGCCGTCGTCCGGTCGACGGCGACGGCGGCGGCGAGCCCTCCGAGCGCATTGGCAAGCCCTGCCAGCACCGTGGCGGCGGCTCCGAGACCAGGCGTGCCAGCGGCGGCATCGACCATGGCCGCGGCATGGCCGAGCACCATCAGGCCGGCGGCGACACTCGCACCATAGGCCAGCCAATGGCGCCACAGCCCGGTTCGCTGGGCAGCCGCACCGGGTACGACCTGGACGCCCATCATCAGGCCATGCAGCAACAGGCCGGCACCGGCGCCGAGGACCATGAAGAGACCGGCAAGTGCGATCAGGCTGCCCTGCCAGCCAACGACCGGCAGGGCCAGACCCAGGAGGACGGCGGCGAGTGCCGCGCCCAGGGCATAGGTCGCGGTCACCGCGCCGAGCCAGAAGCCCGAGCCGGCCCGCGCGACACCGCCCGCGATGACGAGGCAGGACGCATATGCGATGCCGTTGGCGCCGCCGAACAGCACACCGTAGCCGACCTGCGTGAGCAGGAGCGGCGGCGCCTTGGATGCGACGCCGAGCCCGAGCGCGGCGATCAGGCAGGCGGCGACGGCCAGACGCGCCGCTCCGTATCGGGCCAACAGCGGTCGCGCGCCCAGCACCGCCAGAGTCAGCGCCCCAAGTGCGAGGCCGTAGACGAGGCTGACGCTCGCCCGCGAGGCGCCGGTCGCCTGCTCCAGCGGTGCCAGGAAGAGGCTGAAGGCATGGACGGAGCCGAACGCCAGCATGAGCAGGGCCGAGGCCATGAGCGGCCGACCCGCTGCCATCAGACGAGCCCGAGCGCCCGTCGCCGCCGATCGGTCCAGGCGCGGATCAACCGGTCCGCCGTGATCCCAAGGCAGGCGATGGACAGGCCGGCCAGCACGCCGCGCCCGGTGTCCTGCTCGGGCAATGCCTTCAAGATCTCCTGCCCCAGGTCGCGCGAACCGATCAGGGCGGTGATCGCGGTCATCGCCAGCGCCATCATGATGGTCTGGTTGAGCCCCAGCATGATCTCGGGGAAGGCCAGCGGCAGCTTGACCTTGAACAACAGCTGGCGCGGCGTGGCGCCCGAAGCCGTGGCCGCCTCGATCACGGTGGGCGACACCAGGCTCAGACCGAGCTTGGTGAACCGGATCGTCGGCACGCTGGCCGCCCCGACGATGGCGATGATGTTGGCGAGGTCCCCGACCCGGAACAGCATGATCACCGGGATCAGGTAGATGAAGGACGGGAAGGTCTGCAGCGTGTCGCAGACCGCGTCGACGATCCGCCCGACCCGCGGCCGTTCCGCCGCCCAGATGCCGACGGGCACGCCGATCAGCACGCACAGGATCACCGCGGCGGTGACGGCGTAGAGGGTCATCAGCGCCTGCACCCACAGGCCGCACAGGACGATGAAGCCGGCGAGCAGCGCCACGCGGACGGCGAGGCCCGTGCCGCCGAGCCGCCAGCCGGCCAGGGCGACGAGCCCGACGGCCATGGTCCAGGGCGTCATCAGGATGGCGTTGCGCAGCGGCAGCAGGACGTAGGCCGTGAGCCCGTCGCGCATCGGCCCGAGGATCCAGTGGAGGTTCACGGCCATCCAGCGCACCAGCGCATCCCAGAAGGCCGCCGTCGACAGAGTGAGCTGCTCCGGGAGGGCGCGTACGGCCGGAACGACCGGTGCCACGGCGATGCATGCGGCGATCGCGGCCAGGGCCAAGAGCATGTGACGATGGCGTCTCCAGCCCCTGGCGCCGTCGGGCTGGCGGTGCGCGTAGGCCTGACTGATCCGGTCCAGAACCACCGCCAGGACGACCACCGCCACGCCCTGCTCGACCGCTTCGCCCACCCGCAGCTGCTGCAGCGAGAACATCAGCCTCTGGCCGAGGCCGACCGCGCCGATCAGGGAGGTGATCACCACCATCGCCAGGGACTGCATGATCACCTGGTTGAGCCCGAGCAGCAGTGTCGGTCGCGCGGCGGGCAGTGCTACCTTCAAGAGCAGCTGGCGCGAGGTGCAGCCGGACATGACCCCGGCCTCGAGGATCTCGGTCGGCACGCCGCGGATCCCCAGGATCGTGCAGCGGGCCATCGGCGGCATGGCGAACAGCGCCGTGGCCAGGAGGGCCGGCACCTGGCCGAAACCGAACAGCACGATCACGGGTGCGAGGTAGGCGAGGTGCGGAATGCTCTGCAGCAGGTCGAAGATCATCGTCAGGCCCGCCTCGGCCCGGCGGCTGCGGGTGGCGGCGATCCCGGCGAGCAGTCCCACCAAACCGGCCAGCGGCGCGGCGACCACCACCAGGGACAGCGTCTGCATCGAGGGTACCCAGACGCCGAACAGAGCAAGGTAGGCGCAGCCGGCGGCCGTGAGCAGCGCCAGCCGGCGCCCGCCGGCATGGTGCGCGACGAACGTCGCCGCCACGGCGACGGCGAGCCACGGCAGGGCGGGAATGCCTCGGGTGATGAAGCCGTCGGCGAGCAGGCCCTCGGACCAGGCGAGCGGCAAGCTCAGCAGCCAGGAAATGCCGCGGGTCAGGTCGCGGAAGGTGAACAGGCCGAAGGTGGCGTCCTTGCTCAGCCAGGCGAACAGCTCGGTCACCCACTGCCGCAGAGGCGGCAGTGCCTCGCGCGGCGGACGCCAGGTCCAGGGCAGCATATGGGCCAGCCCGGCCGTGCCCAGGACCACCAGCAGCGCCAGCGCCGGCGTCCGCCAGTTCCACCGGGCGCGCGGGCCGAGCCTGAGGCGCTCGATGCTGGCGCTCATGCGGCGCGCGACGGCTCGAACAGGAACTCGATCAGCTGCTCGCGCGTGACCAGCCCGACCGGACGGCCGGAATCGTCGACCACCGCCACCGGCCCGTCGGCGCCCAGCACCTCCGGAGCCACGGACTCGAGCTTGGCATCGGCCGGAACGGTACGCGCCGGCGCCGCACCGCCGGGCCAGGGCAGCATCACGCGTCCGACGCTGACCAGCCGTCCGCGGGGCGCGTCCTTGACGAAATCGGCGACGTAGCCGTCCGCCGGCGCCATCACCAGCTCCTCGGCGGTGCCGAGCTGGATCAGCGCCCCGTCCTTCATGATCCCGATCCGGTCGGCCACGCGCACGGCCTCGGCGAAGTCGTGGGTGATGAACACGATGGTCTTGCGCAGGGAGCGCTGCAGGCGAAGGAACTCGTCCTGCATCTCGCGCCGAATGAGAGGATCGAGGGCCGAGAAGGGCTCGTCGAGGAACCAGACGTCCGGCTCGACCGCCAGCGAGCGGGCGATGCCGACCCGCTGCTGCTGGCCGCCCGAGAGCTGACGGGGGAAGTACCCTTCCCTGCCCTCCAGTCCCACCAGGCGAACCATCTCCCGTGCGCGCGCCTCGCGGCGCTTGGCGTCGAAGCCCTGCACCTCGAGCGGGAACGCGACATTGTCCAGGACCGTCCGATGCGGCAGCAGCCCGAAATGCTGGAACACCATGCCCATCTTGTGCCGGCGCAGGTCGATCAGGCCGGGCTCGTCCACCGCGAGCAGGTCGGTGCCCTCGAACAGCACCCGGCCGGCGGTCGGCTCGACCAGCCGCGACAGGCAGCGGATCAGGGTCGATTTGCCGGAGCCGGACAGGCCCATGACGACCAGGATCTCGCCACGCGTCACCGCGAAGCCGACGTCGCGCACCGCCGCGACATAGCCTTCGGTCCGGCAGGCCTCGAGCGAAGGCGCGCCGCCGTGCCGGCTCAGGAATCCCGCGGGATCCGCACCGTAGAGCTTCCAGAGGCCGGTGCAGGCGATCTGGGCCGAAGGGTCCATGGGGCCTCCGCCGGACGAGATTGCGCACGAACGGCCGGGACCGACGGTCCCGGCCGTGCCTCAGACGGGGTGCGCCGTCAGGACTTCGGCATCCAGGCTTCCCACACCGCCTGGTTCTGCTCGATCCAGGCATCGGCGGCCTGGGTCGGCGTCATCCCCTCGACGTCGACCATCATCGCCGCCTGGGCGATCTGGGCGTTGGTGAAGTTCATGTTCTGCAGGAACTGGAACGCGGCCGGCCACTTTTCCGCCATGCCCTTCCAGGCCGCCTTCTTGAGGTAGCCGTTGCGGGGTGCCCCGCAATCGTAGACCGCGTCCGGGTTGCTGCCCCATGCCGGGTCGCTCAGGCACTCGGCGGCGAACTCGGGAAACTCGATGAAGAAGCCCGGGTACTTGGCCTCGATGAAGTTGGGCGTCCAGTTGAAGAGGACGATCGGCTCCTTCCTGGCCACGGCCGCGTCGAGCTCGGCCCACAAAGTCGCGGCCTGGCCGACCGGGACCTCCTCGTAGTTCATGCCCAGGGCCTGGATGCGCTCGCTATAGTGCTTGCCCCAGTCGGCGGGCGGGCCGACGAAGCGGCCCTTGGGCGAGGTCTCGACGGTCGCGAACTTGTCAGCACAAGCGTCCAGCGCCTTCCAGTCCGGCAACTCGGGGCAGGCTTCCTTGACATAGTCGGGCACCCACCACTCCTCGCGGGTGACCGCCTCGTGGGTACCGGCGTCGACCAGGCCGCCGGCCGCGACCCCGCTCTCGAACGCCGTCTTCTGGCTGCCCTCCCAGACCTCGACCTGGAAGTCCATGTCGCCATTGGCCATGGCGGTGTATTGCAGCTGGGTGTCGGAGGGCTTGTACTCGACGTTGTAGCCCATCTTCTGCAGCAGCTTGCCGGCCACCTCGGCCAGCACGTTCTGGCTGGTCCAGTTGTTGACCACGATCCGGATCGGATCGGTGCTCTCCGGTGCTGCCGCCTGGGCCGCACCAGCGCACATCAGCGCGATCACCGCCGCACTGGCCGCCATCGATCGGTAGGTTCTCGCCCGCATGCTCGCCTACTCCCATGTTCGCTGCCGGGAGCCACTCCCGGTGCCTCGTCGAAAACAAGCGTGCCCGATCTTCTTCGTTGGCCGGCCGGATCGAGCCGGCGACGTCACTCCGCAGCCTGAGGCACGCCCCCGGCCTCGGCGAGCAGCCGCTCCGCGAGGGCACGCTTCTGCTCGGCATCCATTTTCTTCACCTCGTTGGCGATCGCCCGCTCGTTGATCGCCTGGTTCCAGTAGTCGAGGCTGGGGAAGCCCAGCAGCGAGGCCTTGCCGACGAACTGGCGCAGGATCTCGTTGGACGGGCCCATCACCCAGCCCGCCTTGCCGTCGCGCAGGTAGCGCTCGATGCCGAGCTGCGGCTTGTAGGCGGTGCCGCCGCAGGCGTGCAGCATCTTGTCGGCGACATGGGCCACGTTCTTGGCGGCGGTGAACTTCACCTGCCACATCCAGTGCAGCACCTGGGCCCGCGGCAGCACCGCGACGTCCTGGTGGATCGACCAGTCGCAGCCGTTGGTCAGCTGGTCCATGCACTGGGCCATCTGGAAGACGAGCGCCCGGCTGGCATTGGTGTCGATGATCGACTCGCCGACATAGTCCTGGATCGTCGGGTAGTCGCAGACCCGCAGACCGACGTCCTTGTGGGTCTTGCGGGTGGTGTGCGCCTTGGCGATGTCGATCAGGCCGAGGCTGATCCCGTTCCAGCACGAGGACGAGCACATCAGGAAGAAGGGATCGACGCACTCGTCGTTCGAGGAGGCGCCGTCGCCGACCGGGCCGACCAGGCGGTCGAGCGGCACCACCTTGTCCTTGACCTCCATCGGCCCCGACTGGTTGCCACGCAGGCCCAGCCCGTCCCAATTGGCCGGATCGGCGCTGACCTCGTCGCCCATGATCAAAAAGCAGGAGAGGTTCGAGTAGTTGCCGTCGAAGTCGGGGCTGGTGGTCTGGACGATGTACCAGTCGGCAAAGCCGCCCGAGGTGGTCCACGACGCCTTCTTCTTGACCTTCCAGCCGTCGGGCGTGCGCTCGGCGCCCGAGGACATCGGGTACCAGAAATGGCCGCCGGTCTCGGGGTCGGAATAGGACAGCGTGCCGACCAGGCAATCCTGGTCCAGGCGCGAGAGGATGTCGCGCAGCGGCTCGCTGTCGTGGTAGCGCAGCGCCGCGGCGGCAACCGCTCCCAGATGCATGGTGTAGCACATGGCGGTGGAGGCGCAGCCGTAGCGGGCAATGGTTTCGACCACCATGGCCGCACAGACATGGTTCTCGCCCATCCCGCCCAATTCCTTGGGCGCGATCAGTCCGAGCAGGCCGAGCTTGGCCAGCGCCTGGAAGTTCTTGCGGGGAAAGAGCAGCTTCTTGTCGCTCTCGACGGCGTTTTCGCGCAGCGTCGTCCGGCACAGCTCGATCAGGTCGGACTGCAGCTGCTTCTGCTGGTCGGTCAGGAGCCACTGCGGGTCCCATTCCGCGCCGAGGCCCCAGAATGGCTCGCCGCCCCACATCTTCTCGCCGAACATGTGCCACTCCCCCTGCGATGCCTCCGCTCCATGCGAGCTTGCCAACCCGGACGCGTGAGCGCAACCAATTCCGCCACCACCGCGAACCATTCGCGGCCGGGATCGACCCAATGGTTCCAAATGGTCCAGATTGGAACGTCGAGGAGGACGCATGCAGGCTGACGGCGGCAAACTCGTGCGGCTCGAGGCCGCCCGGCTCGTCCTGATGCAACATTTCATCGGCTGGCAATGCCGATTGCGCCAGCTCGCGGTGCGCGAGGGCGACGGCCGCCCGACCGAGGGCATGCGACCGGCGGTCGAGCTGCGGGGCCGCGACGCCGGGCGCGTGACGGTCGTGCTCAACCGCCTGCCGGAGCATGCCCAGCTCGCCGAACTGCGCTTCATCGTCCAGCGCACGCCGGAGCCGCTCGAGCGCTGGGAAGCGGCGATGCGCCTGTTTCAGGGTGCCTACTTCCAGCAGCCGCGCCAGTTCTCCGACGAGCTCACCGCCCTGTTCGCCGGCGACTCCGCCCTGGCGGCGGCGCTGGTCGAGGCCGGTATGTGCCGGCTGCGCTTTACGCAGTTCAGCCAAGCCTACGAGCTGCCCTGCGCCGTGCGCCGCCTGGCCGCCGAGGACCCGCTCCGTGCCGCCACCTGGTGGCACAACGCGCTGTTCAACCCGCGCTTGCCACCAGAGCCCGCGATCCTGGCCTTCAAGCCGGACTGGGGTGCCGCCACCGCGGCTCCGTCACCGGTCTGACCGCCGTGAGGACCGAGCCCTTCTGGTGGGACGAGGCGCAGCCCGACCGGTCGGTCACGACCGATTCATTGCCGTCCCGCGTCGACGCCCTGGTGGTCGGTGCCGGCTATGCCGGGCTCACGGCTGCGCTCACCCTCGCGCGGGCCGGCCGATCGGTCCTCGTGCTCGATGCCGACTGCCCGGGCTTCGGCGCCAGCACGCGCAATGGCGGCATGATCGGCAGCGGTCATCGCGTCGGCCTCGCTGCGTTGCGGCGCCGCTACGGCGAGACCACCGCCCTTGCCGTCCTGAGCGAGGGCCACGAGGCCCTGGCCTTCACGACCGGGCTGATCGAGCGCGAGGGGATCGCCTGCCGGTTCGCGACGACCGGACGGTTCCGCGGCGCCTGGACGCCCGCCCATTTCGCGGCGATGGCAGCCGAGCTCGACGAGCAGCGCCGCCTGCTCGGCCTCGAGGTGGAGCTGGTCCCCCCTGCCGAGACCGGGCGCGAGGTCGCGACCGACCGCTACCATGGCGGTGCCGTCTTCCTCCGCCACGGTGCCGTCCAGCCGGCCATGCTGCATGCCGGGCTGCTGGCGCTCGCGCGGGGCGCCGGTGCCATGATCCGCGGCGGCACGCCGGTCACGGCGCTGGACGGGACCAACGCCATGACGCCCCAGGGCCGCATCGTCGCCCGCGACGTGCTGATCGCCACCAACGGCTACACGCCAGCGGCGGCCGGGCAGCTGCGGCAGGCCGTGCTGCCGGTGCCCAGCTTCCTGATCGCCACCGAGCCGCTCGGCGCCGAGCGGGTGCGCCGCTTGATCCCGGGCGGGCGCATGATCGTCGAGACCCGCTCGGCCCACTGCTACTACCGTGCCTCGCCGGACGGCCAGCGTATCGTCCTCGGCGGCCGGGCGGCCCTGCACCCGGTCCCCCTGGCCCGCGCGGCCGCGCGCCTGCGACAGCTGCTGGTCGGCTTGTTCGCAGAGCTGAGAGACGTGACCGTCACCCACGCCTGGAGCGGCAACATCGCCATGACCCGATCCGGCCATCCCATGCTGGGCGGCGTGGGCGGGGTCTGGCACGCGCTCGGCTGCGGCGGCTCGGGGATCGCCATGATGCCCTATCTGGGCTGGCGTGCCGCCAACAAGATCCTGGGCGGTCCGGAAGGCCGGACCGGCCTCGACGGCCTTCCCGCCCGGCCCTACCCGCTCCATCGCGCCCAGACCGGGCTGCTGCCGGCCGCATCCTGGTGGTGGCGGCTGCGCGATTGGCGGGAGGGCAGCGGCTGAACGCCGCCCTGCACCCGCGGCGGTCGCTCAGACCAGCGTGAACAGCTCCTGCGGCCGGCCCACGCCGCGCAGGGCGTAGCGGCCCACCGAGACCATGCAGGCCCGATCCTCGGGCGCGGCGACGGCGGCGAAGGCCGCCGACAGCAGGACGTCGCGCTCGACCGAGCGGCACATGGCGGCGACGCGCGCAACTTCGTTGACCGCGGGACCGACGACGGTGAAGTCGAGCCGCTCGGAACTGCCGATGTTGCCGTAGAGCACTTCGCCGACATGGAGCGCGAGATAGGCTTGGGTCACCGGCAGGCCGAGGGCGGACCGCCGCTCGTTGACCGCGACGATGCGATCTCCGGCCGACCGTGCCGCCTCGAGCGCGCAATGGCAGGCCTGGGCGGCATCGCTGGCCTCGAAGATGGCGAGCGTCCCATCGCCGATCAGCTTGAGCACGTCGCCGCCCGCATCGTGGATCGCGGTGATGATGGCCTCGGCGTAGTCGTTGAGCAGCGGGATGATCTGCTCGGGTGCCGCGGTGTCGGTGATCCGCGTGTAGCCGCGCAGGTCGGAGAACCACAACACCGTGTTGATCTTGTCGGCCACGCCGCGGCCGATCCGGCCGGCCAGGACACGGCGACCCGCGTCGCGGCCGAGATAGGTCTCGACCAGCGTCGCGGCGATCCGGGCCAGCGAGGCGCTCTTGATCGCCAGCGCCAGGATCGGCACCAGCCGCTTGAGGCCGTGCAGTTGCGTGCGGTCGAATCCACCGGGCGCGTCGGTGGACCAGGAAGACGAGATGCAGTCCATCTCGCCGATCACCCCCTCGCCGGGAAAGCGCTGGACCAGAGCCACATAGTCGGTGTGGCCGGCCTGACGCAGCTCCTCGACCGACGGAAACAGGGCCGGCTCGCCGACGGCGAGGTGCCGGCGGATGTAGGTCGCACCCGTCTCGACCATATGGTGGAACGGGCTCTGCCGCCACTTCTCGGCGACCGTCTCGTCAGCCTCGATGCGCGCATATTCGTGCATGGCACTGAGCTCGCTGGGATCCCGGAACCAGCGGAAGACCCGGCCCTCATAGACGGGATGCAGGGTGTCGACGATGATCACCGCGCGGATGACCGGGATGCCCGCCGCGACCGCGCGTTCGCAGAAGCCGTGCAGGAGGTCGGTCTCGGCCATGCCGGTCAATCCGGACTGGGTGATCCAGTCGGCGAGATCGTCAGCCGTGCCTGCCATGGCCATGCTCCGGGAGATCGGCGGTCCGCCCAACCATATGGGTTGCCGGCGGGTGCTGGCCATTCGCGTCGTGCCGGTCAGCCCAGGCCGAGGCGATGCTGAGGCAGCCCGTCGGCGAGATCGTAATAGGCCGCCTTGTCGGCGACGAAGATGTGCTCGGTCAGGCGCAGGCCCGAGCTGTCGTCCAGCGAGCCGGCGGCGATCGAGACATGCCCGCGCCCCTCGCCCTGCCAGAACAGGCTAGCGCCACAAACCCGACAGAAGCCGCGCATGGCGATGGCCGAGGAGCGGTACCAGGCGAGCCCACTGTCCGCCGTCAGCTCCAGTGCCTCGCGGGCCACGGCGGTGTAGGCGCCGACATGGCCGTGCCAGCGGCGGCACTGGCGGCAATGGCAGGCGACGATCCGGCGAAGTGGCGCGTGCACGCGGTAGCGCACGGCGCCACACAGGCAACCGCCTTCCGTGCCGGAGCGGGACATGCGCTGCCCTCCCTGATCGCGTCTCGACGCCTGCCAATCCGCCCGGCTCCCGGACAGCAGCCGTCGAGCCATGCCCGTGGGCCATTCCGCCGTGGCTAGCGGTGCGCACTCCACAGCTTGATCGGCGTGGCGCCGGGATTGGCATAGTCGGCACCGACCAGGCTGGGCCTGCCTTCGACGACGAGGAGCTTCATGCTGTGCGAGCTGGTGTCCGCGACCGTGGCCGTCGAGCCGGCGGAATTGCGGTTGGTGATGTTCATGTAGACCTTGATCTTGGGATTCCTGCCCTTCTGGGTCATCGCCGTGACGATGTCGGACTGGCCGTTGCGGTCGAAATCGGCGATCCCGCAGAAATGCACCACGCTCTCGACGTTGCGCTCCAGGACATGCTCGATCCAGCGGCCCGTCCTCTGCGCGGGCGCCTCGAACCACGACACGTTGTGCTTGCGACCGGCTGGCTCGGCCGGGGATACCACGATGTCCACGCGACCGTCGTGGTTGATGTCGCCGACGGCGATATAGCCATTGGCGGCCGCTCCGCCATGGTACAGGTAGCGCGTGAACGCCAGCCGACCGGGACGGCTGACGTTCTTGAACCAATACTTGCCGATGACAAGATCCGGCTTGCCGTCCCGGTCGACGTCCACTGCGCGCAACCCCTCCCCGCCTTCCGGAAGCTTGATCGAACTCGCCTGCCAGGACGTCAGGGAAGCCTGGCGCCAGAAATAGAGCACATTGCCCGAGCGACCCTGGTTGCGCGCGACGAGGTCGAGCTTTCCGTCGCGGTCGAGATCGCTGACTTCGACGTCGTGCAATTCGCGGCCCCGCACCAGCGGCCGCGACCCCCACGTCCCTCCATTGTTGGCGAACATCGTGATTCCACCGGTGACGACGGCGACGATGTCCCGGCGCCCGTTGCGGTCGAGATCGACGACTTCCATGTCCTCCTGGATCTGTGCGCCGCTGATCTTGTGCTTGGTCCAGCGCGGACTCTGGTACCAGTAGAGGCCGCCATTGCGGCTCCCGATCACGATGTCGGTGCGTCCATCCCGGTTGAGGTCGCCCACGGCTTTGCCCCAGACCTGCGATGGCCCCCGGGCGTCGATGGTGGTCAGATCGAAGGTCACCGCACGTGCCGGCGCCCAGGCGCTGCCGGCGGCAAGCAGAAAACCTCCAAGGGCCACGATTGCCAGATCTCGGACGGCGTTTGATGGCGCGCGCGCTCCAGGAATGGACCATGTCGGCATGAGGGCGTCCCGTATATTGGTTGTACGCAGCCTGCAACTGGAGGTTCATCCAGTCCTTTCGGCTGCAGCTACGCTGCAGGTTGGTAGAACGCATGGATCGCGCCATGGTTGCACCAACCCAAGGACGCCTGTTCGGGCGGATTTCATCCGTTCAGATTGAATTAAGTTTGCCGGAACATGGACGGGGAGTCGGGGCGCGCACCCGACCCCGCTTCAGTCCAGATGAGATGCCCGTCTAGCTCAAGCGGCCAACCATGCCGTGCGGCGCCCGTCTTCGGTCCACAGCACCGGAAAGAAGCTCTCGTCCATGGCCTCGTCGCCGACCCGCTTGTAGCGGCTGTAGATGTAGCTGATCTCGGTCGGGTGGAACCGGGCCTCGGCGGCGATGCAGTGGCTGACCAGGGAGCGTCGGGGTTGCTCCCCGCGATTTCGGTCCGAGCCGTGCCAAGTTCGCCCGTGATGAAACGCAACCCCACCCGCCGGCACCTCGACCGGCACGATCTCGGGCACGTAGCCCGCCTGCACCGCGGCCTCGCGGAAGTCCTCGCGGTAGTCGTCGGGGGCATGGAAGCGGCGGATCGGCGGTGCGACCTCCCAGCGGTGCGAGCCCCGGGCATACTCGATGGTCCCGCCGGCGGCACTGGTCGCGTCCAGCGCCAGCCAGCAGGTGCAGAAGCCTGCGGGCACCACCCAGTGGCAGTAGCTGTCGTCCTGGTGGAAGCCCAGGGGCTTCGCACCCGGCGGCTTCCAGATCACATTGTCCTGGGCCAGCCGCGCCCCGCTCCAGCCCATGAGCACGGCGCAGGCGCGGCCCACGGCCTCGGCCTGGACGATCCGCGCGATGGTCCGGTCCGAGCGCCAGCCGTTGCAGATCTGGCGGGTCAGGTCGGCCGCATCGCGCCCCTCGCGCCAGTTCCATTCGTCGGGGTAGAGCCCGGTCTCGAACTCGCCACGGAACAGAGGCTCGAAGCGGGCACGGGCGGCTTCGACCAGTTCCTCGGCGAGGAAGCGGTCCAGGATGAGGAAACCGTCGTCGCGGAAGCGGGCGATTTGCTGGGGCGTCATGCCGTCCCTCCCGGTTCGCAGCCTGTAGCAGCCCGCGCTGCAATGCAAATCGCCGGTGCGAGGATCAGGGGGTGATCGGTATTTGTGGTAACAAAAACCTTGATGTCGACAATTTTTGTTGCTACACACAAAGGGCATGCGGGTTGAGTTCGACAGCGACAAGGACCGGGCCAACCGGCGGAAGCATGGGATTTCCCTGGCAGCGGCGGCGGCGATGAACTTCCTCACCGCGCAGATCATCCCGGACGACCGGCGCGACTATGGCGAGGCCCGCTTTCGCGCCACGGGCTGGATCGGCGGACGTCTGCACATGCTGGTGTTCACCATGCGCGGCGACATCGTGCGGGCGATCTCGCTGCGCAAGGCCAACGACCGCGAGAGGAGACGGCATGCGCAACGTGACCGACCATGACGACGACAACCCCGAATGGACCGAGGCCGATTTCGCGCGCGCCCGTCCGTTCGCCGAGGTCTTCCCCGAGCAGGCCGGGAAGCTGCGGGCCATGGGCGGGCGGCCGAAGCTGGAACGGCCCAAGAAGCATATCGGATTCCGCCTCGCCGCCGACGTGGTCGAGGGCATCAGGGCGACCGGCAAGGGCTACAACGCCCGCGTCGAGCGCGTGCTGCGCGACGCCCTGGCGCAAGGGAAGCTGTGACGGGCACAGCGGCCGGGTGCGGGTCATCGAGCGCGAGCCGGAGGCGGTGCGGCGGGCGCTGGCCGGATGTCGGTGGCGGCCGCCGCGGCGGACCCGTTGACTTTGGGTTGGTCCATGCCTCGGCCAGGAGGAGACGCTATGGTAATGGCACGGGCGCGCCTTCGTGACGACGGGGTCGTGGTGCAGATCATGCCCAACGGCCGCGAGGTGCCGATCGAGAGCCTGACCGACCGGGCGCGGGTCGACGCGATGACCGACGAGGACATCGCCCGGGCCGTCGCCGAGGACCCGGACGCGGCGCCGCTCCTCACCGACGAGCAGCTGGCCGGGATGCGGGTGGTCTGGCCGACCGACATCGCCGCGACCCGGCGCCGGCTCGGCCTCAGCCAGACCGAGTTCGCCGCCTGGTTCGGGATCTCGCCCGGCACCCTGCGCAACTGGGAGCAGGGCCGGCGCGTGCCCGAGGGGCCGGCGCGCGTGCTGCTGCGGGTGATCGAGCGCGACCCGGAGGCGGTGCGGCGGGCGATCGGGTAAGGGGGCTTAAAAGAGTCCTGACCCCTTTAGCCCTTGACCCCTTTAGCCCTCAGGGGTTCGTGTCAGGGGCGCGGGATAGCGCGAAGTCGCGCGATTACGTGAGTTGTTGGCGCAGTTAGGTCCACCGTTGCGAAGCGGAGATCATGACCCTGGATGCACACGGTCTCATCCACGTCGCCCCCGACGGTGGGGTGAAGCAGGGTCCCGGCCGCGCTGTAAGAAATCGGGTCACCCGCCCGCTCCTGGCTCCGCAGGTAGGTGTAGAGCTGGTAGATGTAGCCGCTCTTGAGCATCGCCTCCCGGTGCTGAGAGCTGCTGAAAATGTTGGTGAATTTGGTATCGATGATCATCCGGCGGCCGGTAGCCTGTCGCTCCAGAATGATGTCGGAGGTCATGCCCGGCAGCATGGACGGGATCCCGGATGTGCAGCCTTCTATCTGCCAATTTAGCCGCCGGCCCTGATGGACCGTCCACCCGGCGGCGGACAGCTCCGTCGCGTAGAAGTTGCCGATCGCCTTCTCGAACAAGTGCCGGACGAGAATTTCGTCTTTTTCGACCCGCGTGAGGGCGTGGCCCCCGACATCCTCGGTCGGCAGCATGAGGTCGAAAACCAGCCGTGCCAGCGTCACCATCAAGAGGTCCTCGGCGTCATACCGCCCGATCCGCTCGGAACTCAGCGTCGCGCGGCTCGGCCTGTGCCCACCCACCCCCTGCCGCCCGAGATCACTGGCAAGGCGACGGCATTCATGTGCGACAAGCCGATCGCCGATCCGCCCGGCGACAGCATTGAGCGCCGCCCGCACCAGGCGATTGCGCGGTGTGTCAAGGATGAACTCCTCGAACCGGCAGGCCACTGTCCCGCGGCCCAATAGGTCGCCCGCGAAGGTTTCGAGGATGTCGATGCGGCCTCGGACCCGCGAAAGGATGGCGCGGCGCTCCTGATAGCCGCGGCTCAAGTTGCGCCGCAGGCGCCGATCCACCGCGTAGCAGAGCAACCGCGCGATCAGCGTGGGAAAGTCCGGCAACTCCTCCACGGCCGCCGCGTGCTGACCGTGAAAGCGCGCCAGATTGGCAGCGTAGAGAAACAACAGCCAGATATTGCGGACGGGAATGCGGCCGATCAGGCGCGGATCGGAGTTGGACGGCTGGATCGCCTCCGGCGTCTGCATCTACAGACCTTCGAGCAGCCTTTGGGCGGCTGCCTTCACCTTGTCCGGCGTGTCGAACCAGTATTCCTCTAGAAGCGGAATGATCTCCGTGCGCACCACGTCGCCGAACCAGCGCTGCGAGTCGGCGATCACGCTGCCTGCGCCAGGCGTGACATAGCTGTGGCCGATACGGTATTGAGGCCCGAGCGACCGGTCCTGCGCGATCTCGTCATTCAGGGCATTCATACGTTGCTCAATTAGCGCGATGGTCTCGGCGGGCAGAAGGCAGCGCGCGGCGCACCAGTCGCGCCACAGACCGTTTAGCTGCGGCTCGAGATTGAAGAAGGCGAAGCGCCGCCGCAGGGCAAAGTCCACGAGGGCCAGTGATCGGTCGGCGATGTTCATCGTGCCAATGACGAAGAGATTGCGGGGGACATAGACGCGCTCCCCGACTTCGCGCCGGTAGGCGAGTTCCATCGCCTCCTCGCGGGATCGCTTGGTGTCCTCCAAGAGAGTGAGGATTTCGCCGAAGATTTGCGCCGGATTACCCCGGTTGATCTCTTCAATCACCAGCACGAACGGCCGGTCCGGCTCGGCCTTCGCCGCCTCGACGATCTCCAGGAAGACGCCGTCCACCAGCTCAAGTTTGCCGGCCGCCGACGGCCGCCAACCGCGCACGAAATCCTCGTAGGACAAGGATGGGTGAAACTGGACGACGCGCAGGCGATCGCGCGTGACCTTGGGGTCGCGGGAGCCGATCAGGGCGTAGGCGAGCCGCTTGGCGAGCCAGGTCTTGCCTGTCCCCGGCGGCCCTTGCAGCACGAGGTTCTTCTTCAATTCCACTCGCGCGAGAATGCCCGCCAACGTCTCAGGCGCGACAAAGCAACCTTCTTCGGCGATATCGGCCACCGTGTAAGCCGGCGCGGCCGCCTCTTCTTCTGTTTCAAGCGCGTCCGTCTCGAGTAGGTCCTCGTTGCTCGCGGGCTTGGCGACAGCGCCGTATTTCTTGGCGAAGTAGGGGACTTCGTTGATCCAGTAGGAATAATCCTGCTTCGCGCCCGCGAAGGCGAAGAGGATGAGACGGCGAGCGAGCGCCTCGCTCGGGTCTGCTTCAACGACTGTCACCCGGTAGGTGTAGAAGAACCAGTCACGCGGCGGGTCATACCGTTCCCAGTCCACTTTGACCGTCTTCCCGTCGCCGACATTCGCGGTGACCGTGCCGATGGCCTTGATCCGCATACAGGAGACCGGCTTGCCCAAATTGTCGAAGGGCAGCTTGTACTTCTGCACGAATGTCGCCTTGATCGCGATCCGGTCGCCTGGCCGCATGCGCGTGACGTGCTCGGCAAACTTGTCGTCATAGCCGTTCTGCCAGATGCCTTCGCTAGGAATCGCTCCATCTGGTCGTCCGTGCCGCCCCAGACCGCGCCGACGAACCAGAATCGACACGCAAAATCGGCAAAAAGCTCGTGGCCCGACACCGTCTCTGGCGCGGCTTCGTCCTCGTTGTCGGTAGTCTTGAAACGCGCCTGGACGTCGCGAAACATCTCTAGGGCTGCGACATGATCTAGCTCGGCCTGCTCGCCCTCCGGAGTCAGCACCCAGATTCCGCGCTTGCTGCCGTCAATCAGCCCTGCCTTGGCGAGGTAGAAGCGCGCCCAGGCGACCTTATTCTCAAACTTTAATTGTCCGCCCTTGTTGACAGCCTCGATCTCTTGCGTGGGGATGTCGAGGTGTTCCTTGATCCAGGAGAAGACCGTCTCGGGTTTGGCCTCACCGCCGTTGGCGCGCAGAGCATCAAGCACCGGCATGAAGTACTGGACGAAGCGCGGCCCGCCTGAGGATGACGCAACCTCCTCCTCCAGCCCCAATTCGTCTGGGGCCGTCTTGGCCCACTTAAAGACCGCTTCCTGCTGCGACCGCAGGAATGCCTGAGCGTCGTCCACCTTGAGCCCGACCATGGTGGCTGCCGCGAGGAAACCGTTCAGTGCGTCGCCTTCGAGGGTCCCTGTTTCAACCTGGTCCTTGTTCATGACAATCGCGGATAGCAGCGGCCATCCCCGCGCGTGGGCAATCTCGACCAGACGTCCAAGTTGCTGTGGCAACGGGCGGCGTGCCTTCTTCCATTCGACGCCGCTTGCCGCCGCCAAGTCACCGTAGGTGATAAAGCGCCCCTGACGCGCAGCAGCAAGGATCGCGCCATAGGTCTTGTCAATGTCCAAACTCATGGCCTGACTCTCTTGCTCAAACAGCCGTAATACTTAAACAAATCTATCAAGTGCGTCCTCACAGACTGTCATTCCAACGCTGCCAGCGCCGCCTCCGGTACCCGATCCAGGCCCCGCAGCAGCGCTCGAAGAAAGGGGACACGAAGAAAGGCGACAGCATACGAAATCAACCAACCTCCGCACGCCGCCTAGTCACTCCAGCGCCGCCAGCGCCGCCTCCGGCGCGCGGTCCAGGACCCGCAGCAGCGCGCGGGCCGGGCCGGCGGGGCGCGCTTGCCCTGCTCCCAGTTGCGGACGGTGTCGAGCGGCACGCCGATCCGGGCGGCGAAGGCGGCCTGGGTGAGGCCGGTCCGCCGGCGCACGCGGCGGGCGTAGGCCGCGGCCGCAGCCTTTGCCTCCGCCTCGTCCTCGGCCTCGTGGGCCGCGATTTCGGCCTCGCTGGTCGCGCTCGACGCGCGCGAGGTCGACCCGCGGCACCAGCGTCTCGACCACACCGTCGCGCTCGCGCACGAGGCGCCCGTCAGGCATCAGCCGGACACTGAACAGTGCCATGCCCGCGTTCTCCCTGTCGTGGCTGGCCATTCTGCCGTCACGTCCGCGGGGTCGCCTCGAAGTGGCCGTCGATGTCGCGGTGCCCTTCGAGAATGTTGACGACCTCGAACCGCCCATCCCGGTAGCGGAAGAAGACGACGTAGCACTTGAAGGCCGAGCTGCGGACGTCCGGGCCCAGTTCGGGCCGCGCGCGACCGATCTCGCCCGGGAGAGCAGCAAGGTCGTGGCAGCGCTGGCGCAGTCGTGCCGTGACGCTTCGGGCGACGGAGCGGCTGCCGCTCTCACGGGCGATGTAGGTCTGGATGGAGACGAGATCGACGCGAACCGAGGCGAGGAAGGTCGCCCTCCTCACGCACCGACGCCCTCGCGCGCCAGCTCGGCATCGCACGCGTCAAGGGCCTGATCCAGCTCGGCGTCGCCGACCTCGCCGCCGGCGGCGATCGACGCCGCAAGCGTGGCGCGCAGCGCCTGCAACTTCGCTTCCCGTTCCTCCACCAGCCGTAGGCCCTCCCGGACCACCTCGCTGGCCGAGCCGTAGCGGCCGCTGCGCACGATGCTGTCGACGAAGCCTTCCCACCGTTCGCCGATGGACACATTCATGACAGACTCCTTCGCGTAGGCAGTGCTGCCCGATAGCATATATGGCGCAATTTCTGTTACCCAAAGCGGAACGGCGCCGATGGCGCCGTTCCGGAACGCTGGCGCAGCGCCCTCCAAGGCCCGTCAGAACTTCGCGTAGGCCCGCTTCAGATCCACCAGTGGGTGGTTCTCGCTCATCTGGAACCGGATCAGCAGCTCGCGGGCCAGCATGTCGCGGTCCTGCTGGTTGCCGGGCAGGGCGATCTCGGGCGGGACCTGGACCCAGCCGTTGACGTTGCGGTCGAACATGGCGGGGCGGCCCTCCTCGTAGCCGAGATGGACGTCCTCGAGCCAGTTGAGGTCGTCCCAGCCCATCACCTCCATGTAGTCGCGCAGGAACGGCGTCAGGCGGTCGTAGTCGGGCAGCAGGTTGACGTCGTAGCGGTAGCCGATGTGCTGGCCGATCTCCTTCTCGCGCGCGGTCTCGACCCCGTCGCTTTTGAGGAAATGATCGACGTCGCTGGAGACCGAGCCCGCTTCCTTGCGCGGTGCTCCCGGCTTGATCTCGGCCATGGGCTGGCTCCTCAGTAGCGGGTCATGTCGGGGCGGCCGACCGTGTACTGGGTGCCGGCCAGCGGGACCATGGCCAGGGCCGAGGCCTCCATGGTCAGCGCCGCCAGATCCTCGGGCTCGAGGCTGTGGATGTTGGTCTTGCCGCAGGCGCGGGCCATCATCTGGCATTCCATGGTCAGCGTGTGGAGGAAGTTGTAGACGCGCTCGGCCGCCTCGTCGGGGTCGAGCCGCTGGCGCAGCAGCGGGTCCTGGGTGGCGACGCCGACGGGGCAGCGGCCGGTGTGGCAGTGGTAGCAGTGCCCGGCCTCGACGCCGACCTCCTCCTCATAGTCGGCCTCGGGGATGTCCTTGTTGCAGTTGAGCGCCATCAGCGCCGAGTGGCCGATGGCGATGGCGTCGGCACCCAGGGCCAGGGCCTTGGCGACGTCGCCGCCGTTCCGGATGCCGCCGGCATAGACCAGGCTGATCTCGCCGGTCTTGCCGACATCGTCCAGCGCCTTCCTGGCCTGGCGGATCGCCGCGATGCCGGGCACGCCGGTGTCCTCGGTGGCGATGTGCGGCCCCGCACCGGTGCCGCCCTCCATGCCGTCGATGTAGATGACGTCGGGGTCGCACTTGGCGGCCATGCGCACGTCGTCATAGACGCGCGCCGCACCCAGCTTGAGCTGGATCGGGATCTCGTGGTTGGTGGCCTCGCGGATCTCCTGGATCTTGAGCGCCAGATCGTCCGGCCCCAGCCAGTCGGGGTGGCGTGCGGGCGAGCGCTGGTCGATGCCGGCCGGCAAGGAGCGCATCTCGGCCACCATGTCGGTGACCTTCTGGCCCATCAGATGGCCGCCGAGCCCGACCTTGCAGCCCTGGCCGATGAAGAACTCGACCGCATCGGCCAGCCGCAGATGGTGCGGGTTGAAGCCGTAGCGGCTCTGGATGCACTGATAGTACCACTTGACCGAGTAGCGCCGCTCGTCGGGGATCATGCCCCCCTCGCCCGAGCAGGTGGCCGAGCCGGCCATGGTGGCACCGCGCGCGAGTGCGATCTTGGCCTCGTAGGACGAGCGCGCCGAAGCTCATGCCGGTGATGTAGACCGGGATGTCCAGCACCATCGGCCGCTTCGCGCGCGGCCCCAGCACCGTCTTGGTGATGCACTTCTCGCGGTAGCCCTCGATCACGAAGCGCGTCAGGGTGCCCGGGCAGGAAGGTCAGGTCGTCCCAGTGCGGGATCTTCTTGAACAGCGAGAAGCCGCGCATCCGGTAGCGGCCGAGCTCGGCCTTGATGTGGATGTCGTCGATGACTTCCGGCGTGAAGATCCGGCTCTGGCCGAGCAGGTTGCGGTTGCGCTTGGCCTTGGGTGCCGGCTCGGTCTCGGGGCGGGGCAGCGGCTTGCTGGCCATGGGTCAGGTCCTCCTCATCAGAGCACCAGCTTCTTCTCGGCCGGTTCCAGGTTGTCGTAGTTCCAGAGCTGCTTGCCGGCGACGATCTTGGTCATCTGGCTCACGGGCTTGGGTGCGGCGAGCCCGTACATGTGCAGCTTGCGCGTCAGCCAGGCGCAGTCGAGGTCGGTCATCTCCGCCTCCACCGCGTCCACGCCCAGGCTCGCGATCCTGCCGCCGACATAGATGGTGCCGTCGTACATCGAATCGCCGAGGTTCGCGCCGGCATCGCCCAGGACGACCATGCGGCCGCGCTGCATCATGAAGCCCGAGAAGGCGCCGGTCCGGCCGCCGATGATGATCGAGCCGCCCTTCTGGTCGATGCCGGTGCGGGCACCCACGTCGCCCTTGCAGACCAGGTCGCCGCCGCGGATGGCGGCCCCGAAGCAGGAGCCGGCGTTCTTCTCGATCAGGACGGTCCCGGCCAGCATGTTCTCGCCGCACGACCAGCCGACCCGGCCCTTGATCCGCACGTTGGGCCCGTCGATCAGGCCGACACCGAAATAGCCCAGGCTGCCCTCGAAGTAGAGGTTGAGCCGGTTGAGGATGCCGACGCCGAGGCTGTGCTTCGCACCCGGGATTGTGGACCACGATGGTGCCGTGGCCCTCGTCCATCAGCTCGCGGATGCGCAGGTTGATCCCGCGCGTGTCCAGTTCTGCGGCGTCGAACTCGGCGCGCTTGTTGAAGTCGACGTCGGGGGCCAGCGGGTAGGTGAACCGGTCCGCCCCCTGCTCGACCTGGAAGAAGCGCGCCTGGGTGCGGCCCGCCAGCTGCTCGGTGTGCATCCCCATCTCGTGGGACGCATGCGCGGTCCTCAGCTCCGCCATACCCGGACCTCCCCTTCATAGGGATCGAAGGTGTCGATCTCGTGCGGGAACACGGAGCGGATCGCGACCTCCTCCGATGCCAGGGCGATGAAGTCGTCGCTCTCGTAGAGGACCATGGGCTTGGCGGCCATCGTGTCCTTGGCCATGCCCAGCGCGTCCGCCGTGGCGACGAGGTAGGTGAACACGCCGTCGAGCTCGTCGATCGAACGGCGCATCGACTCCTCCAGCGGGTCGCCCTGGTCCATCCGGTCGGCGAGATAGACCGCGATCAGCTCGGAATCGCAGTTGGACATGAAGCGGTGGCCGCGCCGCTCCAGGGCCCGCCTGCCGTTCCAGTAGTTGGTCAGCTGGCCGTTGTGCACGACCGAGACGTCGCTGAACGGGTAGGCCCAGTAGGGATGGGCCGAGCGGATGTCGACGTCGGATTCGGTCGCCATGCGGGTATGGCCGATGCCGTGGGTACCCTGGAAGCCCAGGAGGTCGTACTGGCCGGCCACGGTGGCGGCGTCGCCCAGGTCCTTGATCAGCTCCAGCCCATGCCCGACCGAGAGGATCTCGCAGCCCTCGACGTCCTCGATGTAGGTGACGAGCTTCCTGAGATCGCCGCCATAGGTGAAGTGGTAGCGGAACGCGTACTCGGTTGCGTCGTCCTCGCGGCTGACCTGCGCCCCCATCTCGGCCATGCGCCGGTTCACCTCGGCCCGGCGCTCGCGCACCTGGTCGTGGATCTTGAAGCCGTGCCGCATCTCCTCCTGCTCGGCCGCCTTGAACCGGATCACGAAGCTCTGCGGGTCGCCGTCCGGCTGGCCGTAGAGCGCGTAGCCGGTCGAGTCCGGGCCGCGATGCTTCAGGGACTGGAGCATGTCGGTCATTTGCCTGCCGATCGCCCCGCTCTTGCCGCGGTGGATCAGCCCTGCGATGCCGCACATTCGATCGGTCCTCCTAGGGCAGGCAGTCGAGGTAGCGCTCGACGTCCCATTCCGTGACGGTGGCGTTGAATCGGGCCCACTCGTCGCCCTTGTAGTGCGAGTAGACGCGGTACATCTCGTCCGGCATCGCACGGCGGATGACCACGTCGTCGGCCAGGCGGTCCAGGGCCTCGCCGAGGGTCAGCGGCAGCTTCTTGACGTCCTTACCTTCCTTCATCGCCTCGTAGATGTTGCGGCTCTCGGGCTCGCCCGGGTCGAGCTTGCGGGTGAGGCCGTCGTCGAAGGCCATCAGCAGCGCCGACGCCAGGAGGTAGGGGTTCACCATGCTGTCGACCGCCCGGTACTCGAACCGGCCCGGAGCGGAGATGCGCAGGCCGCAGGTGCGGTTCTGGTAGCCCCAGTCGGCATAGACCGGCGCCCAGAAACCCTGGTCCCAGAGGCGGCGGTAGGAGTTGACGGTCGAGCAGCCGATCGCGGTCAAGGCCGGCAGGTGCTCGATCACGCCGCCGACGCAGTGCAAGCCCACCGGCCCCGGCTTCTTCGGGTGGTGCGCGCTGTCGGGCATGAAATGATTGTCGCCGCCCGCCACGTAGGTGAACGAGCCTTCGAGGCCCGGCAGGTCCTTGTTGCCGAGCTTCAGCACCTGGTCCTCGCCGCCCGACCAGAGCGAGATGTTGGTGTGGCAGCCGTTCGCCGACACGCCCATGAACGGCTTGGACATGAAGCAGGCGATCAGGCCGAACTCGCGCGCCACCTGCGCGCAGATCTGGCGATAGGTCGACAGCCGGTCGGCGGTGCGCAGTGCGTCGTCGTAGGTGAAGTTGAGCTCGAGCTGGCCCGGCGCGTCCTCGTGGTCGCCCTGGATCATGTCCAGGCCCATCTGGCGGCAATACTCGATCACCCGCATCGAGACCGGCCGCAGGCTCTCGAACTGGTCGATGTGGTAGCAGTAGGGCTTGGAGGCGCCACCGGCGGGCTTGCCGTCCTCGTCCTTCTTCAGCCACATCATCTCGGGCTCGCAGCCCATGCGCAGCTGCATCTTGTGCTTGCCCTGGAACTCGGCGTGGTGCCGCTTGAGGTTGCCGCGGCAGTCGGAGCTCAGGAAGCCGCCGGGGTTCTCGTCCTCCTCGCGGTTGCGGAAGCAGACGCAGAACACCCGCGCCACCCGCTTGTCCCAGGGCAGCTGGCAGAAGGTCTCGGGATCGGGAATGCCGATCAGCTCGGAGGCCTCGGGGCCGTAGCCGATATACTGGCCGTGCCGGTCGATGAACAGGTTGGCGGTCGAGCCGTAGACCAGCTGAAAGCCCTTCTCGGCCGTGCGCTCCCAGTGGTCGGCCGGGATGCCCTTGCCGACGATGCGACCGGTGACCGAGATGAACTGATAGTAGATGTAGGTGATGCCGAGCGCGTCGATCTTCTTGCGGACTTCCTTGACCAGCCTGCCGCGCCCAGGCGCGTTCACGTACTCGTCGACCGGCATCGTGGCCATGCTTCTTCCCCTCGCTGGATTATCTTTTGCCCGCGGCGCGCCTCAGCTCCAAGGGAACGGGCTGTTGGAGGTCGGGTGCAGCCTGCCCTCGGCATAGCGCGAGAAGCGGAACGGCTCGAGCAGGCGGCTGGTCTCGCCGACCAGTTCCCGGGCGACCAAGTCCCCTACGCCCACCATCTTGTAGCCGTGGTTGCTGTCGGCGATCACGTAGACGTTCTCGCAGAACCGGTCGAACACCGGGAAATTGTCGGGCGTGAAGCAGCCGATGCCGCCCGACGGCTCCTTCTTGTAGCGGCCGATCTGGCCCATGAACCGCTTCTGGCAGTGGGCCAGGGCCGAGCACCACATGTGGGCGAAGTCGTCGCCGACGATGAAGTCGGGGCTGTCCGGGCCATAGGGATCGACCGCCACCTGATCGGGCGGCGTCATCACCTTGTAGGGCATGGCACCGCCCTGGACGCCGCCGAAATGGAAGTCCGGCTTGTAGTAGATCCCCCAGAGCTGGTCGGTGATCAGCGAGCCGTCCACGTCCGAATGGAGCGGCGCGTCGGTATCGACGTGGATCACCGGCGGCATCCGGCCGTCATTGGTCTTCTGCAGGTCGGGATCGACGCCCAGCGTGCCCTCCTGCAGCGACCAGTAGGTCCACATCGGCAGGCCATCGTGCATCTGGCCGTCCCGGCCCTTGATGGCAACGGTCTCGGGCAGGTCCAGCATGTCCCAGATCTGCTTGACCCACGGGCCGACCCCGACGACCACCTGGTCGCAGCCGATCCGGCCGCGGTCGGTCACCACCGCGCGCACCGCGCTCGAGGCGCCGTTCGCCCGCTCGAACCCGATCACCTTCAGGCCGGTGACGATGCGCACGCCCTCGGCCTCGGCCAGGCCGGCGAGACCGTAGATGCTTTTCGTATTGTTGGCGTAGCCGCCCTTCTTCTCGTGCAGGACCGAAGTGATGCCCTTGGCCTGCCAGTCGGAGAACAT
This sequence comes from uncultured Alphaproteobacteria bacterium, assembly GCA_963720725.1. Taxonomy (GTDB): domain Bacteria; phylum Pseudomonadota; class Alphaproteobacteria; order Geminicoccales; family Geminicoccaceae; genus Benzoatithermus. Next base: position 221,346 of record CAVRGN010000008.1, on the reverse strand, counting down.
CGCCTGCATGTAGCGGTCGCAGTCGCCGGCACCCTCGATGAACACCGAACCGTAGCCGATCGCCTGCTGCTGCTCGTAGATGGTGCCGACCTGATCGTGCATGCATTCGGGGCTGATCTGCATGTAGCCGACGCCGTGGTAGCTCAGCGCTTGCGCATGCTGCTCCCAGACGTCGACGCAGTGCGCCATCAGTTCGCGCATGGCCGGCTGGTAGTAGTTGTTGCGGACCACGCCGCAGGCAATTCCCGACGCCCCGGCGGCGATCGCGGTCTTGTCGACCACCAGGATGTCGGATCCGCTGCCGAGACCGCGCGCGCTGAGCTGCTTGGCGAGATGATAGGCCGTGCTGAGCCCGTGGATGCCGGCGCCGATCACCAGATACTTGACGCTGTGCGGTAGAGCCATGACGATCCGGTCCCGCTGTCGCCGCGGCGGCGTGGCACCTCTCGCCAAGCCGGCGCGGTCGGCTGATCGCAGTGCTATTACAAAACCAATTATGTTCCAAACGGAAAAATTGGTGTAAATTGGTTCAAGCGAGCTCGATCGGAACGGGCCTAGCGGAGGCTGAATGTTGGCGGAGCGACAGGAAGGCGACGCGGGTCTGGCGTCCAGCAGCAGCGCCGTGTCGATCGCGCTGGAACTGCGCGACGCGATCGTGGGCGGCCGCTACGCCGTGGGCCAACGACTGCCGCCGGAACGTCGTCTCGCCAGTCACTTCAACGCCTCGCGCGCGACGATCCGCGAGGCGTTGCGACAGCTGACCGACGAGCAGCTGGTGGAACGGCGCATCGGCAGCGGCACCTTCGTCACCTACCAGCAGGCGATCGAGGAACACGAGATCGCGGAGGAGACCAGCCCGCTGCAGCTGATTGAGGTGCGCATGGCGATCGAGCCCCAGATCGCGCGGCTCGCCGTCCTGCACGCCAGCAACCGCGACCTCGAGCGCCTGACCGCGGCCCTGAGCGCGTTGAGCGCGAGCCACGCGAACCCCTCCGGCTACTCCGAGGCCGACGAGCAGTTCCACCTGGCGCTCGCCGCCTGCACCGGCAATCCGCTGATGATCTGGCTCTACCGGCAGATCAACGAGGTCCGGCTGCATGCCCAGTGGGCTGCCATGCGCGGCAAGGTGCTGACCGCCGACAACATGCGCCTGTACGACCGCCAGCACGCAGCCGTGGTCGAGGCGGTGCGCCGGCGCGATTCCGACGCCGCCGCCGCCGCCATGGTCGAGCAGATGGCCAAGGCCCGCGCCGACCTTCAAGGCGCCCAGAGCCGCTGATCGGGTTCGGCAGAGTTGGTCCAAATGGGTTTGCAATCGGTACAAAACTGGTTAGCGTGACCGCCCAGATACTCGGGCCGAAGGACGCTGCGCTCAGCGGCGGACCACAACCGAACCACCTGGCCCGAGCGGGGGAGACTGGCCATGGCAACGGCCGATCGGGCGCTGGATCCGGGTCTCGTCGCCACCGCTAGTGGTGGCCTGCGACGGGATCTGACCTGGCGCGACGTGTTCTGGGTCGCCAGCGGCGTGCCGCCCCTGGTTCTCTTCTCCATCGGCGGGATCGCGGCCACCATCGGCAACCCGTCCTGGGTGGTCTGGATCGTTTCCGTCCTGATGGGCTACGTCCAGGCCCATACCTATGCCGAGATCGCCGGCCTGTTCCCGAGCAAATCGGGTGGCGCCTCGATCTACGGCGCAGCGGCCTGGGTCCGCTACGGCCGCCTGATCGCGCCGCTATCGGTGTGGTGCAACTGGATCGCCTGGTCGCCCGTCCTCGCCATCGGCAGCGGCATCGCCGCCGGCTACATCTTCACCTCGTTCTTCGCGGCCGATTCGGCGATTCTCGCCTGGAGCATACCGCTTGCCGACCTGAGCTTCCTGAAGGATGGCCTGGCGCTGCGCATCAACGCCACGTCGATCCTGGGCACCGTGCTCCTGCTGGTGGTGTTCGCGATCCAGCATCAGGGAATCCTGCGTACGGCCAAGGTGCAGACCATCGTCGGCGTGGCGGTGATCATTCCCTTGATCATCGTCGGTCTGGTGCCGTTGCTGACCGGCGATGTGGTGGTGAGCAACCTGTTCCCGCTCGGGCCCTCTGGCGCAGGACGCCGGGGGCCTGCCGATCGCTGGCGAATGGACCAATGCCGGCTGGACGCTGTTCCTCGGGGGCATGTTCATCGCCGCCTGGAGCACCTACGGGTTCGAGACCGCGGTCTGCTACACCAGCGAGCTCAAGAACCCCCAGACCGATACCGCCAAGGGCATCATCTACGCCGGCCTGCTGTGCATCCTGATCTTCACCATCGTGCCCTTGAGCTTCCAGGGCACGCTCGGCCTCGCCCGGCTCCTCGAGCCCGGCATCTATGACGGCTCGGGCGTGGCTGCCGCCATGGGCGAGATGGTCGGCGGCGGCGCCTTCATCCAGGCCCTGCTCGTGCTGATGCTGATCCTCGCCCTGATGCTCTCGATCATGACCACCATGGCCGGTTCGTCGCGCACCCTGTACCAGGGTTCGGTGGACGGCTGGCTTCCGAAATATCTCGGCGGCGTCAACGAGCATGGCGCGCCCACGCGGGCGATGTGGACCGACCTCGGCTTCAACCTGATCCTGCTGATGATGTCGGACTACGTGTTCGTGCTCGCCGTGTCCAACGTCTGCTACCTGGTCTTCAACTTCCTCAACCTCAACGCCGGCTGGATCCACCGCATCGACAACGCCAAGGCCCACCGGCCCTGGCGCGCCCCCAGCTTCATGCTCGGCGCCGGCGTGGTGCTGTCGTTCGTCAACATGGTCTTCCTCGGCGCCGGCGCGAAGGTCTGGGGGCCGGGGACGCTGGTCTCGGGTCTGGTCGCTATGGCCTGCGTGGTGCCGTTCTTCGTCTGGCGCCACTACATCGTCGACAAGGGGCGCTTCCCGGCCACCATGCTCGAGGACCTCCATGTCGACGAGCGCGACCTGGACAATCGCCGCGCGGGCAATCTGCCCTATCTCACCCTTGCCGCGGGCGTGCTGGTGGTGATCCTGAGCAACTGGTTCTTCCAGCTCTGAGGCGCCGGCCGGCGCGGGAGGACCCCTCGTGCCGGCCGATTTCCTTCCCCGGCCGCTCGGAGTAGCCTGCCGCGATGCCTTTCGAACTGCTCCGCTACGGCCTCGCCCGTAACTATCCAGCGCAGCGTTTCTTTCCCGCCCGCAGCGAGCTCCGTTCCGCCTACGACGTGGTGATCATCGGCGGCGGCGGGCACGGCCTCGCGACCGCCTACTACCTGGCCAAGGACCACGGTGCCAAGAGCGTGGCCGTCCTCGAGCGCGGCTGGCTCGCCGGCGGCAACACCGCCCGCAACACCGCCATCATCCGCTCGAACTATCTCACCCCGGAGGGCGTGCGCTTCTACGACGAATCGGTCCGCCTGTTTCAGGACCTCTCGGCCGACTTCGACCTCAACATCCTCTACTCCACCCGTGGCCACCTCACGCTCGCCCACACCGACGCCGCCGTGCGCACAGCCCGCTGGCGTGCGGAGGTCAACAAGCATCTGGGCGTGGCCTCGAGCCTGGTCTGGCCCGACGACATCCGGCGCCTATGCCCCGAGCTCGACCTGTCGGACGAGGTGCGCTACCCGATCCTGGCCGCCCTCTACCACCCGCCCGGCTCGATCGCCCGGCACGACGCGGTGGCCTGGGGCTATGCCCGCGGCGCCGCCCGGCGCGGCGTCGAGATCCACACCCAGACCGAGGTCACCGGCATCCGGATCGAGGGCGGCCGCGCGGTCGGCGTCGAGACCAGCCGCGGCTTCGTCAAGGCCGGCCGGATCCTGCAGGCGGTCGCCGGCAACAGCTCCGAGGTCGCGCGCATGGCGGGCCTGCGCCTGCCGATCCGGACCATCCCGCTGCAGGCCTGCGTCAGCGAGCCCTACAAGCCGATCCTGGACCCGATCATCGTCTCGGGCTCGCTCCACGTGTACATCTCGCAATCGGCGCGCGGCGAGTTCGTCATGGGCGGCTCGACCGACCCCTACACGCTCTACCACACGCGCAGCACGCTCGACTTCAAGGAGGGCCTGATGGCCCACATGCTGGAGCTGTTCCCGTTCCTGGCCAAGGCCAAGGTGCTGCGGCAGTGGGCGGGCATGGCCGACATGACCCCCGACTTCAGTCCGGTCATGGGCCCGACGCCGGTGCGCGACTACTTCATCGACGCCGGCTGGGGGACCTGGGGCTTCAAGGCGACGCCGGTCTGCGGCAAGCGCATGGCGGAATGCCTGGCCACCGGCACCGCCCCCGACCTGATCGCCCCCTTCGCGCTCGACCGCTTCGACCGCTTCCAGCAGGTCGGCGAGAAGGGTGCGGCGTCGGTGGGGCATTGACGCGATGAAGATTATCCACTGCCCGCTCAACGGCCCGCGCAACGCGCAGGAGTTCGTCCAGGGGCCCGAACTCAAGGCGATGCCCGACCCGGCTTCCGGCAGCGATGCCGACTGGGCGGCATACGTCTATCTGGAGGAGAACCGGAAGGGCGTGGTGCGCGAATGGTGGTGCCACGCGCCCACCAACTACTGGTTCATCGGCGAGCGGGACACCGCGACCGACAGCATGCTGCGCACCTTCGACGCGTCGGAACTGTTCTCCGCGCGGCAGTCCTTCCGATGACCGGGAACCGTCTGCCGGAGCCATGGGGCTCCAGGCTGCGGCGCGGCCGCCCCCTCGCTTTCCACTTCGAGGGCCGCGCCTATGAGGGCCTCGAGGGCGACACCCTGGCCTCGGCCCTGCTCGCCAACGGCGTCGACGTCCTGTCGCGCTCGTTCAAATATCACCGTCCGCGTGGGCCGCTGACCATGCGCGGGCTCGACCCGAACTGCTACGTGCAGCTCGGCGACGAGCCCAACGTGCCGGCCGACCGCCTGGCGCTGGCCGAGGGCATGGCCGCCACCGGGCAGAACTATCGCGGCAGCCTCGCCGACGACCGCGACGCCTGGATCGGCCGCGTCGCCCGCTTCCTGCCGGTGGGCTTCTACTACAAGACCTTCTTCCGGCCGCAGGGCAGCTGGCGATATTGGGAGCGGTACATCCGGGCCAAGGCCGGGATCGGCCGGCTCTCGCGCGACACCGCCCACGGCTATTTCGACAAGGACTACCGCTTCTGCGACGTGGCGGTGATCGGCGGCGGCCCCGCCGGGCTCGCCGCGGCCGAGGCCGCGGTGCTCGCCGGTGCCGAGACCGTCCTGATCGAGGACGAGCCGGAGCTGGGCGGTGCCTTGCGCTGGGGCCGCTTCCCCGGTGAGCAGCCGGCGTTCGACCGGGCCGACGCGCTGCGCCGCGAGCTGCCGGCCATGCCGCGCCTGTCCGTGATGACGAGCGCCACCTGCACCGGCCTGTTCGCCGACCAGTGGCTGGCGGTGATCCACGGCAACCGGCTCACCAAGCTGCGGGCCGGGGCGGTGGTGCTGGCGACCGGCTGCGTCGAGCAGCCCATGGTGTTCCGCAACAACGATCTTCCAGGGGTGATGCTGGCCTCGGCGGTCCAGCGTCTGATGCGGCTGTGGGGAGTGCGCCCCGGCCGGCAGGCCGTCGTGGCCACCGCCAATCCCGAGGGCTATGCCGCGGCCCTCGACCTTCTGGATGCCGGGGTGGCACTCGAGGCCGTGCTCGACCTGCGCGCCGAGCCGGCGCCCTGCCGCGGCCGCGACGAGCTGGTGGCACGGGGCGTGCGGATCCGCGACGGCTGGACCGTGGTTGAGGCGCTGCCCGGCCGGGCCGGCGCGCGGCTGGAAGGTGCCCTGATCGACCGGATCGAGGGCCAAGGCCGCACGGCCGGCGCTGGTGCCGCGATCGCCTGCGACCTGCTGGTGACCTCCGTCGGCGTGGCACCCCTGGGGCAGCTCGCCTGCGGCGTCGGCGCGCGCTTCGCCTATAACGAGGCGGTCGCGACGTTCCGGGTCGAAAGTCTGCCCGAAGGCGTGCGGCTCGCCGGCTCGGTCAACCAGCGCCACGACCTCGAAGCGGTGTTGGCCGACGGCGCGGCCGTCGCCGGCGAGCCCGAATGCCGTAGCCATCCCTGGCCGATCTTCCCGCACGGCTCTGGCAAGGACTTCGTCGATTTCGACGAGGACCAGTGCGTCGCCGACCTGCTCAACGCCGTCGCCGACGGCTTCGACGATCCCGAGCTCGCCAAGCGCTACACCACGACCGCCATGGGCCCGAGCCAGGGCCGCCATTCGGCGCTCAACGCGCTGCGGATCGTCCGTCACGCCAGCCCGCTCGGCGCCGATGCGGTCGGCGTCACCACCACCCAGCGTCCGCCCTTCCTGCCCGAGAGCTTCGGGCACCTCGCCGGCCGCGGCTTCGAGCCCGCCCGCCTCACCGCCATGCACCACCAGCACCTGGCGCTGGGTGCGCGCATGATGCCGGCGGGATTGTGGTACCGCCCCGCCTACTACGGTCCACCCGCGACCCGCGAGGCCGCGATCGCCGCCGAGGTCCGCGCCGTGCGCGAGGGTGTGGGCATGATCGACGTCAGCACGCTGGGCGGACTCGAGGTCCGCGGCCCCGATGCCGCCGAGCTGCTCGAGCGGATCTACACCTTCGCCTATGCCAAGCAGCCGATCGGCCGCACCCGCTACCTGCTCGCCTGCGACATCACCGGGGCGATCATGGACGACGGGGTCGCCTGCCGCTTCGCCGACGACTGGTTCTATGTCACCGCCACCACCTCGGGCGTGGACGTCCTCTACCGCTCGATGCTGCGCTGGAACGCCGAGTGGCGGCTCGACGTCGACGTGGCCGGCGTTACCGCCGCCTATGCCGGCATCAACGTGGCGGGCCCCCTCGCCCGTCGGGTCCTGGAACGCCTGGAGGGCGACATCGACCTCTCGGCCGCGGCATTTCCCTACCTCGCCTGCCGCACCGGAACGCTGGCCGGCATCCCGGTGCGCATGCTGCGCGTCGGCTTCGTGGGCGAGCTCGGCTACGAGATCCACTGTCCGGCCTCCTACGGCGCCACCTTGTGGGAACTCCTGGCCGAGGCCGGCAAGCCTCTGGGCATCCGCCCCTTCGGGGTCGAGGCGCAGCGCGTGCTGCGGCTGGAGAAGGGCCACGTCATCGTCGGCCAGGACACGGACGGCCTGACCTTTCCGCAGGAGGCCGGGATGGAGTGGGCGATCGCCAGGAAGAAGCCGTTCTTCGTCGGCCAGCGCGCGATCGCGGTCCAGGCCGCCCGCCCGCTGGCCAGGAAGCTGGTCGGCTTCACCCTGCCGCCGGACGCTCCGCTGCCCGAGGAATGCTGCCTGGTCATCCGCGACGGTGCCATCGTCGGCCGGGTCACCTCGGCCGCCCGGTCGGCGGCGGTAGGCGGGATCGTCGGCCTCGCCTACGTCCACCCCGGGGACGCCGAGCCCGGCCGCAGCTTCACGGTGAAGCTCGAGGACGGCAGGACGGTCACGCCGACCGTGGCACCCTTGCCCTTCTACGACCCCGCCAATGCGAGGCAGGGGCTGTGAGCCCCGTGACCGCCCCGCGCCGCAGCTTCGTCCACGCGCCCGCCCCGGACGGCGCCGACAGGGCCGCGCTCGCCGAGCTTGCCCTGGTCGACCTGTGCCTCGTGCCGCGCTCGGGCTTCAAGGGTCGCGGCACGCCCGAATGGCTGGAAGCCCAGGGCGTCCTCCTGCCCGACACCAATCGGGCGCGCCGTCAGGACGACGGCACGCTCCTCGCCCGTCTCGCCCCCCGCGAGGTTCTGCTGCTGGCGCCCTGGTCGGGTGGCGGCGGGCTGATCGACCGGCTCGACCTGGCTTGGCCCGAGGGCCGCGATCCGGCGGCCCCGCGCGGCTATCCGGTCCCGCGCGCCGAGAGCCATTGCTGGTTCCTGCTCACCGGCCGCCACGTCCCGGCGATGTTCGCCAAGCTGTGCGGCATCGACTTCCGTATCGACCGCTTCGCGCCGTTCGCGGTGGCGCAGACGCAGGCCGTGCGCCTGTCGGTGATCGTGATCCGCGACGACACGCCCCTGCCCGCGTGGCACCTGCTCGCCGACAGCGCCAGCGCGGATTATGTCTGGACTTGCCTGGTCGACGCGATGCAGGAGTTCGGCGGGAGGCAGGCCGGTTCGGACGCGCTCGTGGCGCTCTGACCGCCGCCAGAATGTGAGGGAGCAGGGATGAGCGTTCCGTCGGACATCGAGATCGCGCGCGCGGCCGAGCTGAAGCCGATCGAGGCCGTGGCCGAGCGGGTGGGCATCCCCGACGAGGCGCTGGTCCATTACGGCCGCCATATCGCCAAGCTGGATCTCGGCTGGATCGGGCAGCAGCAGGACCGGCCGGACGGCCATCTGGTCCTGGTCACCGCGATCAACCCGACCCCGGCCGGCGAGGGCAAGACCACGACCACGGTCGGCCTGGGCGACGGGCTGAACCGGATCGGCAAGAAGGCGGTGATCGCTCTGCGCGAGCCATCGCTCGGCCCCTGCTTCGGCATGAAGGGCGGGGCCGCCGGCGGCGGCTACGCGCAGGTGGTGCCGATGGAGCAGATCAACCTGCACTTCACCGGCGACTTCCACGCCATCGGCAGCGCCCACAACCTGCTGTCGGCGATGCTCGACAACCACATCTACTGGGGCAACTCCCTGGCCCTGGACGAGCGCCGGATCGCCTGGCGCCGGGCGATCGACATGAACGACCGCTCGCTGCGCCAGATCGTCTCCTCGCTGGGCGGGGTCGCCAACGGCTTCCCGCGCGAGGACGGCTTCGACATCACCGTGGCCTCCGAGGTCATGGCCGTCTTCTGCCTCGCCACGGGCCTCGAGGATCTCGAGCAGCGGCTGGGCAAGATGATCGCGGGCTACACCCGCGATCGCAAGCCGGTGCATTGCGCCGATCTGCAGGCAGCCGGCGCGATGACCGTCCTGCTCAAGGACGCCCTCGCCCCGAACCTCGTCCAGACGCTGGAAGGCAACCCCGCCTTCGTCCATGGCGGTCCCTTCGCCAACATCGCCCATGGCTGCAACTCCGCCATGGCGACGCGCACCGCCCTCAAGCTCGGCGACTACGTGGTCACCGAGGCCGGCTTCGGCGCCGATCTCGGGGCCGAGAAGTTCTTCGACATCAAGTGCCGCAAGGCCGGCCTGACGCCCGAGGCGGCGGTCATCGTCGCCACCGTCCGTGCGCTCAAGATGCATGGCGGCGTCACCAAGGATGCGCTGGGCAAGGAGGATCTGGCGGCACTCAAGAAGGGTCTGGCCAACCTCGACCGCCACGTGCGCAACGTGCGCAAGTTCGGCGTGCCCGCGGTGGTCGCGATCAACCGCTTCGGCACCGACACCGAGGCCGAGCACGAGCTGATCCGCAACCACTGCCGCGACGATCTCGGGGTCGAGGCCTTCGTCTGCGAGCACTGGGCCAGGGGCTCGGCCGGCACCGAGGAGCTCGCCCGCCACGTGGTCGAGCTGTGCGAGGCGCCGCATCCCAGGGACGGCCGCGGCTTCAGGCACCTCTACCCCGACGAGATGCCGCTCTGGGACAAGGTGCGCACGATCGCGCGCGAGATCTACGACGCCGAGGACGTCATCGCCGACCAGCGCGTGCGCGACCAGTTCAAGGAGTTCCAGGCCGCCGGCTACGGCCACTTCCCGATCTGCGTCGCCAAGACCCAGTACAGCTTCTCGACCGATCCCAACCTGCAAGGGCGCACCTTCGGGGCATGTCGTGCCGATCCGCGAGCTGGCGCTCGCCGGCGGGGCCGAGTTCCTGGTGGTGGTCTGCGGCGAGATCATGCGGATGCCCGGCTTGCCCAGGGTGCCGGCGGCGGAGCGCATCCGCCTCGACGCGAGCGGTCAGATCGAGGGGCTGTTCTAGGCCGGCAGCGCTTGGCGGGTCAGCGCAGATTGAGGATCTTCGGGCCCCAGAGGCCGACCTCGCGCGACTTGGCGAGCTGCTCGAGCGCCCGATATTGCGCGGGAGCATTGTCGGCGGCCAGGGCCCAGCCCCGGCTCACCAGCGTGGCGGCAATGTCCTCGCGCGGGCCGAACAGGTCGCGCCCGGCCTGGGTGCAGATGCCCTGGACGGCATCCCGGCCCTGGCGCACGACTTGGCAGCGAACGAAGCCGTCGACGAGATCGTCCAGCACCAGAACCGACGGCGCGCCGCATCGAGGCGGCCGTACGAACGTCCGGCAGGTGCGCTCGAGCTGGGGAAGGTAGACGCCGTAGAGGTAGACGGTCTCGCCGCCGACGCGCAGCGAGCCGTCGCCCTGGACGGTGGCGAGGCCGTCCAGGACCCGCCTGCCCGCGACCGCCTGCGGCGAAGCGAGCAACGCCGCTGCCAGGAGCAGGGAAATCCCGAACCGTCGCCGGCCCATTATCCAAATCCACCCGAGTGCCTGCGCCACCATAGCGCCTGCGTGTCGTTTCGGCGTGATCGATGTCACATCCCGCGCCAGCCTACCTGGAAGATGCCTATCAGGCGCCGGGCGGCCCGCGAAGTGCTTCTCTGCCCTTCGTCGCTCCGTCGTCGGACCGGCCTGACGGAGGTCGAGTTAGGCGTCCCAGGCGCTGTTGCGCGCCCCTGGCCCGATCGGCCCACCGCCGCTGGCATACGGTAGACCGTTATTGTGCATCTCGCTCTCGAAGGCTTCCGAGCGGACATATCTCACCGGCCAGCAGAGCGGCACGAGCCTCCGGAGTGCGCCCACCACCTCGTCCTTCAATGGCTTAGGCCATTCGCCCGTCGGCGTCGGGGCCTGGTCGTGGCGAAAGCCGATGAGGCCGCCACCATTGACGCCTGCCCATTGGCACCGTCGACCACGTAGAAGCCGTAGTAGAGAAGGCAGTCGAACAGCGCCCTGCCCCGCGCGGTCAGGTTCAGCGCCGAGTTGTTGCGCAGGCCCCGGTCCTGCCAGCGGATGACGAACCGGGTGCCGTAGGGAATGTCGCCGAGGTTCTCCCCGGGCTGCCTCGCGCTGCTGTCAATACTGTAGGCTGGCCAAACCCTTCTCTTTGCGAGAATGTGCGCGGCCGCCGGAGCATTCTTTCGCGTCGCCAGTACGTTCAGGCAGTGAGTGATCGGCGCCGGATTGGCGCCCGCGAGCTCGTGATAGCGCAGCATCGAGCTCGGCCACCGCAACTTGCTGGCGCTGGTCCCAGCGTCACCGCCGTCCGTGGCACCGCCATGGTCGAGACCGCCCAGGCCGTACGCCCGGTGATGCTGGGCCCGACTGTCACGATATCGGAACTGATTGAACAGATCACCCATGTCCTGCCGGAGGCCGTCCCGTGGATAGAAGTAGACGTTGCAGTCTTTGGGCTCGGGCAGTTCGGGCGGATAAACGACGCCAGCGGGCATCCGGCAAGAGAAGGGCAAAGCAGAGCCCGGTAACGAGTTGGATGCGCGGCCGATCAGGCGAAACGGATCCCTCGCGGAAACCTGGTGCGTGAACTTGATGCCGACTGCGCCTTGCAGGTTAACCGAGGTGACGTTTGCCATTCGCCCTCGCGTCGCGGGTCCCGTGGTGCCCGGGATGCCATGTAGAGGTCCGGACGGTTGATCGCGTCCCGTCCCCTGGCACCCATGCCCACTGGCCGATGATGTGCCGACAGCTTGTTGAAGGGGTTGAGGAAAAGCTCCGCCGGACCGGCCGAGGCCGGCGACGGGAACGCCAAACCGCCCGCGGACCCGACCAACAACAGCGAGGCTCGCGCTGAGGCCATCAACAATTCGCGCCGGCTGGTGGCTGCGTCGGCCGGCGCCAGGTTGTGAAGTTTGACTTCATTCTCCGCGCGGTCGTTCGCGTCATTCTGATTCATCTGACCCACCACTGTACAACCGCTGCATGCGATCTCGTGGTAGACGCCAACGCAGTGGTTATATTCCCGAACCTTTGTTCGCTTGGCGTTTTGCCGTCTGGATATGGGCTCTGGTACCGGTGCGGCGCTATAGGTGCGCGCATTGACCAGTCGCTCGACCACGGCGTTCGCTGCTGGCGTGGGGTGAAGCGGGACACGAAGCTGATCCGGCCGTGTGGATCCGCTGTCGTCAGCCAGTGACAGCCACGCCCTCGATCCGATCAGTTTGTAAGCAGCCAGTTAATGCCGGACCGGAGGGGAAGGCGCGGCCACCGCGGCGCGCATTCGGAGTTTGCCTTTTTCAGACCGATACCTCGCCGCAGTCTGCGTTCCCCAGGGCCATCCGCACGCTCCGCGGCCGTCGGAACCGGCTGCTGGAGCAGCACAACGCCTGACCGGTGTCACTAACCGCTGACCAACACTTTTTTTCAATGCAGTTGATTGAGATCATTGCGAGCCCCCCGCGGTCCATGCTACAAAAAAAACCTCTATAACGTCGACGTGGGCGGCCTCTAGTAGCCGTCTGCGTCGTCTATACTGGAAGCATTTCAATGGATCGGACGGAGATGTCTAAGGTTGTCCTACAGGCACTATCGCCGGGAATTACTCCGGCCCCTAGGCAATCGCTAAGCTCATTCATGCGGCGATGCTCCTCAACTCGCTTTGCGCTGACAGCCGTCCTGCTTGGCGCGGCGGAGCTTGGCGCATTTCCCGCGCACTCGGCCGTCCCGTTCGCGCGCGAGTGGCCACCGCGGTGGGCTTGAATTTCCGTACCTTCAGCCACACGGAGGGTGAGCGCCGATCTTTGACTACGACGGCGACCAGCTCGACATCCTGCTGTCGACCCACAACGTGGCAATTGGCCGTTGATGCGCAATGTCGACGGGCGGTTTCCCCCTGCCTGCGCTTCCTGGAATGTCGACCGGCTGCGCCGCCGCCGACCTGGGCAGTACCACCGGCGCGGGCCTGCCGGATGGTCCGCCCGACCTATTCTGCGTGACGGGTGCTTGTCGGGGAACTGCACGCGCGAGTATCCACAACGCCCTGTGCCTGCTGACTCCAACGCTACCTTCATCGTCGTGGCTCTGGCATGGGGTGTCGCCGACGTCCATGGCCGCGGCCGCGTCCCGCTGCTCCTCGACTTCACCGTGCGGCTTGCTCGATCTTGTCGTGTTGATGCCGGTCCTTCGCGGCATTTCCGCCTTGCTCAGCCATCTCTATCGCAATACTCGCGGCCGCTTCGCAGAAGTGAAGGGTGGGCCGGTCAACACCGAAATCCGGGGCGAATGCGGCAAAGCGGCAGATATCGACGGCGACGGCTGGACCGATCTCCTCGTTTGTTCGCGCATGTCGACGGCGACCGCCACGAGAACATTAAAGAACGTCAAGGGCACGTTCGTCGATATTACCAACTCGACCGCCTACAGGGGCCTGCAGAGCAAGGAGATCGATGTCGTCGACGTCAACGGCGATCACAGAAACGATCTCCTCATCCTGGAGGCGACGCGTCTGTCCATCTGGCTGAACCAAGGCGGAAAGCATCCGCAGATGAGCTACAGCTTCCGAATCAATCAAGGCCGCGACATTGCTGCCGGTGATGTCAATCTTGATGGCCGGCCTGATATTTATATCGCCCAGGGCTCGAATGCCCGCCTCCGCGACTATATGCTAATCAATAACGGCAACGGTGTCAGCTATCATACAACAAATCTTCCACAGATTTATCTCGGGGAAAGTGACGTGGTCACTACAATACCTGACTGGAATAACACAAATCGGGCCGCCTTTCTTGTCAGCAATGCGAAGTGGGAACTTGGACCGGGTCCCTATCAGCTGATTGTATTCAGCGGAAAGTAAAGTCAGTCCGAAACAGGCGTAGAGCGAAATCAGACATTTGCGATGTCTATCTTGAGTGCCAAGGAGGAGACGCCGCTAGGCGAACTGATTCCGCCCAAGCGAGATATGGGCGCCCTGCCAAGCCTACGCCAGCGACCTGCCCGATGCTAAGTTCGCGCGGGTAGCGCTGCGTCTGCCGCCGCCCTACCCGCTCGGCCGGCTGCACGCACGGATCCGCGGACAGTGCTGAATCAGATCTTCTACCTGCTGCGCACCAAGTGCCAGTGGGCCATGTTACCAAGGGGAGCTGCGAAATGAAGACCTTTGCAATACTCATTTTGCTGAGCTTGTATGCAGCAATCGCAGAAGCAAAGCCTAATATCTTGATCTTCGTTGCCGATGATTTGGGGTATGGTGATGTAAGCTTTAATGGTGGCACTATGCAGACAAAAGCGTTGGACAAACTTGCTCGAAGTGGAGTTATTCTTCGGGACTTCCAAAGCAGTCCGGTTTGCACGCCAAGTCGTCTTGGCCTTGCCACGGGACGATACCCGCAGCGAATCCCTGGCTTCAATGTAACGCATGATCACAACATTCAACTGCCCAGATCCGAAGAGACTATCGCAAAATCGCTGACGAAGTTTGGTTATGCCACCGCCCTGATCGGCAAGAGCCATATCGGCGGAACCAATCCCCTGGACTACGGCTTCCAATATTTTTATGGCTTTCTTGTTGGTGGCTGTGATTATGTGGGCAAGCCGGCTAGTTGTGGGTGGAGACGCAATCGCGATGTTGTAACGGGCAATGAATACTCGACTTATGCTTTCACACGCGAGGCTCTTAATTTCATCTCAAAGAATGCCACCCACTCGTGGTTCCTGCAGGTATCCTGGCAAGCCCCACACGGCCCTATTCAGGGACCGAACGATCCTCCCGGGCACTACGACAACGCTCATCGACCGCAGATGATCCAGGCGATGGACGATGGGACGGGGCAAATACTGGCTCGGCTGGATACCCTGAACTTGGCCCCCAATACGATCGTGATTTTCATGTCGGACAACGGCGCCACTCGTCTTGGGAGCAATGGTCCGCTTCGGGATTGGAAGTTTTCTGTCTATGAGGGGGGGCACAGAGTGCCCGCGATCGTCCGCTGGCCCGGAGTGACCAAGGCCAACACAGTCAGCTATCAGACCATGTCGATAGTGGATGTCATGCCGACGTTGCTCCACGCCGTGGGGGCACCATGGCCAAACCGCGGCTTCGATGGCACGGACGTGCGTGCGGCATTGGCTGGCGGATCGCTTCCTACGCGAACCCTGTTCTGGTGGAACGGACCCGACCTCAAAGCCGGCGATCAACATGGCATGCGCCAAGGCCCTTGGAAGCTCTACGTCAAGGGCACAACAACGCAGTTGTTCGACCTGGCGCGTGACCAGGGAGAGAAACAAAATCTGGCCGCGAAAAATTCTACCTTAGTGGCGACGATGAAGACGGCACTTGTCAATTGGCGAGCTAACTTACACCAATGAGTGTAGCGATGTCGGGCCTGTGCTTGTGTCTCCTGCAGGGTCCTGCCGTCATGTGATATGATTGCATCGGCTGGAGCCAGCTGAACCTTTCCGACCGAAGGCCGTCCGTTTCCGACATAATGCCACCACCACCAACTCCGAGGTTGGTGGCCCAGGCGAATCGGGACGTGCCGTTCACTCGTGTACCGTCCGCGCTCTTGTGTACCCCTGGCGCGGGCCAAAACGCTGACGCTGACGTCACTTGAGCGGTCCAAGCTGATCAGCCTTGATCTTCAATTGGCCAAGCTCTTGGTCTCGTGTTGCGGTCGCATGCTGCAATGCCACCGCGGGCAACGCCATGAGCACTACGCGGAGCCGGCGCCCGTGCGGGCCCCGACAGATCGATCTCGATGATGCCCGGCTTCACCGCGCCCTGGAACGCGAGGTAGAGCTTGCCGTTCGAGCCCATCATGTGGGAGCCGGAGAACTTGACCCCGCCGCCGACGGCGGCCTTCAGGTTCATGAGCAGGGTGCGCACGCCGGTGTCGAGATTGTACTCGTAGAGATCGTCGACATAGGGTCCGTTGTCGCCGCCGGCCTGGTTGATCACGTAGTACAGCTTGCGCTGGTCCAGTGAGAGGTTGACCGGGGAGACCTGGTTGCCGCCGCCGCCGGCGACCAGCGAACCGAGGCGGGTCCCGCTCTTGGTCGCGAGGCTGAAGCGGTAGATGCTGGCATTGTCGTTGATATAGGCCGATTTGCGGTCGGCGGTACGGGCGTAGCCGAGCGAGAGCGGTTTCCCGACGTGGAAGTCGAGCTTCTCGTTCTTCCCGGTGACCACGTTGTAGAGACCGAACGGCGTGGTGCCGGAGCCGCATTGGTAGAGCAGGTTCCCACCCGCCAGCAATGTCATGTCGCGGCCCGAGAGCTGCGGATTGTCCTCCCGCACCACGCCGGGCGTCCGCTTGGTGACGCGGGTGGTCGGGTTGTAGGTGATGATCGTGCAGTTCGGCACCCCGATGCTGACGACCAGATTGCGCGACGGCAGCACTTCCAGCGTGTAGGTTCCGCCCAACGGGTGGAACACGCCCATGGGTTGCCATTGAGCGTGGTCGGTGAGCTCGCCGGTCGTCAGGTTGAGCGCCATGAGGTGGACGCCGCGGATGTAGGTCCGGTCGTCGTAGCCATGAACGTTCATGGTGCCCATCCACATCTGGCCCTTCATGTACCAGAGGTGGGTGTGGCCCTTCACCAGGGTCTCGGGTTTGTCCCAGTACTTGTTCGGGCCCAGATTGTCGGCGCGGCGAGCCGCATCCAGGTAATTGTCGTAGTAGCGGCGCGTGCCGGTTTTCGGGTCCCAGCTGAACATGTAGCAGTTACCGACGCCGGGCTTCTCCTTCGGGTTGCACAAGGCGATGTAGACCCGTTGGGCAGGATCGAAGCCGATCGACTCGAAGGTGTTGTCGATCCCGGCTCCGCGCGGCTGGATGTCGCCGAAGCGGACCACCCGGACCGGCACCTCGGCCCGGATCGGCCACGCGGCGAGGCAGCCGAGGATCACGGCCGTTGCGGCCAGCAACAGCCAGGGCCATCTGCCCGTGCGGCCGCCTTCGGTGGTGAAGCTCATGTTTCCTCCGTCGCCATTCGGGCGTTATCGCTCGCTCGAGGCGCAACCGCGCCCCTCAATGTCTCTCGATCATGGTTCGCTGAGCAATCGGTGCATCTGCTCATCCAGCCGCAGCATTCGGGTGCGCTGGACCTTGGTCATGGCGCCGGGCAGAAGATTTTGCCGTTCATAGGGATCGGCTTGGAGATCGAAGAACTCCCGTTCCGGCGCGTCCAGCCCGGCCTTGCGCTCGATGAGCTTGAAGCGCCCGTCGCGGATCGCACGCTGCCAGTTCCGGGTGAGGGTCAGGCCGAACCGCTCGGTGTAGGACCAGGAGCGCACCCCGGGCCCGCCGGGCTTGGCCAGCAGCGGCATCAGGCTCACGCCGTCGAGGCGGAGTGCGGACGGCAGCGCCTTGGAGGCATCGATTCCGGCGAGGCCCAATACCGTCGGAAAGAGATCCACGGCGTTGACCAGGGCCTTGGTCGCGGTGCCCCGTGCCGCCACCCCGGCGCCGGCCATGATCAGCGGCACCCGCACCCCCTGCTCGTAGACTCCGAGCTTGCCGTGCTCGGGATCGTAGGGCGGCGCCATGACCTCGCCCGGCGTGCCATTGTCGCCGATGAAGATCACGGTGGTGGTGGCGAGGTCGACCCCGCGCAGCAGGCGGCCGATCTCGGCGTCCATGGCCTCGATCATGGCTTCGTAATAGGCCCGTGACAGGGCAGCGTCGGGCGTGGCCACCACCGGCAACGAGTGGCGGTGGTGCAGCTTGTTCGGCGGCTTGTGGAACGGCTCGTGCGGAACGCTCAGCGCCAGCCAGATCAGGTAGGGCTTGGCCGCCGCCCGAGCATGGTCGATCGCCCCGAGCGCGTCGTCGACCTGGTCGGTGGTGACGTAGGTGGTCGAGGTCGATGCCACGCCGTCGACGACCTTGGGCCAGACATAGGGATCCTCGAGGCGGGGCAGCTTCGGGTCCGGTCCGGAAAAATGCTGCCAGCCATGCAGGCGGGGCGTTTCCAGGCCATGCCCGAGGTGCCACTTGCCGACATGCGTGAGCTCATGCCCGAGCTTCGCCCGCGCGAAGGCTTCGGGCAGCGTGGTCTCGGCGGTCGAGAGCACCGGCCATGGCGGCTCCAGGTTCACGGTCTGGCCGATGCCGGTACGAAAGCCGTAGCGCCCGGTCAGGATGGTGGCACGTGTCGGCGAGCAATTGGGGTTCGCCCACGCATTGTCGAAGCGCACGCCTTGTCGGGCGAGCCGGCCCAGATTGGGCGTCGGCGGTGCCGGCGGGCTGGTCGTCTGCCGGACGGTGAGCGGGTAGAAGCCGGCGACGTCGAGCCCGAAATCGTCGGCGATGATGAGCAGGACGCTGCGCGGCCCGCTGGGAGCGGCGCTGGCCGCAACCGGCGCGGCGACCAGCCAGACCGCTGCCGACAGAGCGAGGCAGAATCTTCCGAGCACGTGCCCACTTTCCCCCGCGGACCGCGGCCGACGCCACGATCCGCCCCCGCAATGCTGCGCACTGTAGCAGCTCATGCCTACAGGACGGCTACGGCCTTGTCCCCTTCGCGCCACGCCCGACCACGGCACGCGGCATATCGTCGGCCAGGGACTCCTAGGCTATTGGGCGGGCTCGCGCATGGCTGCTATGCTTTTCCTGCTGAAGCCGAACAAAGCCCGGCACGCGGGCATCGTGGACCTGGCAGGGGGGACGGCCCATTGGATGCGGCACTGCGCTTGAGCGCCGGGATCGACCGGCTCAACACGGCGATCGGCCGGTCGGCCTACTGGCTGATCCTGGTGGCCGTCCTGGTCTCGGCGGTCAACGCCATCGTCAGGAAGGCGTTCGACGTCAGCTCCAACGCCTGGCTCGAGCTGCAGTGGCAGCTGTTCGGCGCCGTGTTCATGCTGTGCGCGGCCTACACCCTGCTCAAGAACGAGCATATCCGGATCGACATCGTCAACAGCCGCCTGCCCAAGCGCGTGCGCGACTGGATCGACCTCTTCGGCCACTTCCTGTTCCTGATGCCGTTCGTGCTGTTGATGCTGTTCGACGGCATTCCGTTCGCGATCACCTCCTATCTGCAGAACGAGCAGTCGGGCAATGCCGGCGGGCTGCCGCAATGGCCGGCCAAGATCCTGATCCCCCTGGGCTTCTTCCTGCTGTTCCTGCAGGGCATCTCGGAGATCATCAAGCGCATCGCGGTGATGCGCGGCCTGATCCCCGACCCGCACGGCGAGGAGCCGGTGCACACCGAGGAGGTGATGGCGCGCGAGATGGGCGGCATGCCGTCGGACCGGGGAGCCTGAGATGGAGGCGTTCCTGATCCACAACATGGCGCCGATCATGTTCGGCGGCCTCGTCATCCTGCTGCTGCTCGGCTACCCGGTGGCGTTCGCGCTGGCCGCCAACGGCCTGGCCTTCGCCTTCATCGGCATCGAGCTCGGCCTGTTCCCGCCCAATTTCCTGCAGGCCATGCCCGAGCGCGTCTACGGCGTCATGAACAACGACACGCTGCTGGCGATCCCGTTCTTCACCTTCATGGGGCTGGTTCTCGAACGATCCGGCATGGCCGAGGACCTGCTCGACACCATCGGCCAGCTGTTCGGCCCGGTCCGCGGCGGCCTCGCCTACGCGGTGATCTTCGTCGGCGCCCTGCTCGCCGCCACCACCGGCGTGGTCGCCGCCTCGGTGATCTCGATGGGCCTGATCTCGCTGCCGATCATGCTGCGCTACGGCTACGACCGCCGGCTCGCCACCGGCGTCATCGCCGCCTCCGGCACCCTGGCCCAGATCATCCCGCCGTCCCTGGTGCTGATCGTCATGGCCGACCAGCTCGGCCGCTCGGTCGGCGACATGTACGAGGGCGCGATCATCCCGGGCCTCGTGCTGACCGGCCTCTATGTCGGCTACGTCGTGCTGGTGACCCTGTTCAATCCCAAGGCGGCACCCGCCCTGCCGCTGGAGGCGCGCACCATCCGCGAGGACGACGGCGGCTCCGGCCTGACCTCGCTGCTGGCTCGTGTTGCCCTCTCGATCGCGGTCAGCTTCGCCACCAGCCGGTTGCTCGGCGGCGAGCTGGTGCCGGCCGTCTCCTGCGCCGGCCTGTTCGCCTTCCTGTGGCCGTGGCCAGCCACTATCTCAAGCTGCGCATCATCTCGCAGCTGGCCGAGCGGGTCATCTTCGTCCTGGTCCCGCCATTGGCGCTGATCTTCCTGGTGCTGGGCACGATCTTCCTCGGCATCGCGACGCCCACCGAGGGCGGCGCCATGGGGGCCTCCGGTGCCCTGGTGCTGGCGCTGATGAAGCGCCGCCTCACCTTCGACCTGCTGAGGCAGGCGATGGACGCGACCGCCAAGCTGTCGTCCTTCGTCCATCTTCATCCTGATCGGCGCCCGGGTGTTCTCGCTCACCTTCTACGGCGTCAACGGCCACAAATGGGTCGAGGACCTGCTGATCTCGCTGCCGGGCGGCGCGATCGGCTTCCTCATCGTCGTCAATGCGATCGTGTTCGTGCTCGCCTTCTTCCTCGACTTCTTCGAGCTCGCCTTCATCGTCATCCCGCTGCTCGGGCCGGCGGCCGAGCATCTGGGCATCGACCTGATCTGGTTCGGCGTGATCATGGGCGTGAACATGCAGACCTCGTTCATGCACCCGCCGTTCGGCTTCGCGCTGTTCTATCTGCGCTCGGTGGCGGCCAAGTCGCTACCTCGACCGGCTCAGCGGCCGCGGATGGAGCCGGTGACCACCGGCCAGATCTATTGGGGTGCCGTGCCGTTCGTGTGCATCCAGCTGGTCATGGTCGGCCTGGTGATCCTCTTCCCGTCATGGTCATGCACTACAAAGGCGCCGGCACCGGCGTCAGCCCGGACACCATCCAGCAGCTCGACCTGCCCCCGCTGGACTTGGCGCCGCTCGATCTCGGCATCGGCGGCGGCGGCGGCCTACCCGGGCTGGAGCCACCCGCAGGCGGCGCCCTGCCCGGACTGGAGCCGCCCCCGGCGCTGCCGGGCCTGGAGCCGCCGGACCAGCCGGCACCCCTGCCCGGGCTTGAGCCGCCGGCGCCACTGCCGGGGCTGGAGCCGCCGGCGACGGGACAGCCGCCCGCCAACTGACCAGCCTGCTGCCCGGGCCCATTCGGGCCTGGGCAGCGGGCTGGAAGTCCCCTGCGGCACGGATCGCAGCCAATACTTTGCCTGGCTTCGGAACCTCGGGTAGAAGCTCGATCCAGTCCAAGGGTAGGAGGAAAGTCGATGCGGATGTTGATCGGAACGGCCTGCATGACTGCGGTCACGGCCGCGCTCCTGACCTTGGCCGTCTCGGCGCAGGATCTGGGGATGGTGAAGCCCGATCTGGTGCTGACGCAGCTCGTCTCGGGCATGCCCGTCGGCGACGAGCAGCAGGTGCGCGTGACGACGGCGACGTTTCAGCCGGGTGACCGGACCCCGTTCCACACACTTCGCTGGCCGGTCACCGTTTACGTCGTGGCCGGTGCCTTCACGTCGAGATGGAGGGGCACGAGCCGGTGACGGTCAAGGCCGGCGAGGCGATGGTCGAGCCGCCAAACGTGAAGATGACCGGCTACAACCGCGCCACGAGCGAGCAGCTGAAGGTCGTCATCTTCTACGTGAGTGACACGGACACCCCGTTCTTGGACCCCGTCCACGGCTAGACGATCGCGCGGCGGCGCGACCTTCTGGTGCGGGCTGCGCCACGCCCGCCGAGGCGTCGACGTCGCGCGGCCCCACCGGACGGGCCGCGCGACTCGGAACGCTCAGCTCTTGTCGCGGCTGCGGATCGAGAAGCTGTCGAAGCTGTACTCGGCCACCTGCCACCACAGGAAGCCGTCGCTGCGGAAGGCGGACTGCGCCTCGTAGAGCTTCTTGAAGTCCGCGTTCTCGGCCGAGGTCTCGGCATAGACCTCGAGCGGCCCTTGTAGGCCGCCTCCAGGATCTCGGCCGAGTAGGGCCGGAGCTGGGCGCCGGCGGCGGCGAGCTTCTTGATTGCCTCCGGATTCTGCGCGTCGTAGCGGCCTGCATGATGGTGTTGCCCTGGTGCGCGGCGTTGACCGCGATCGCCTGGTAGTTCTTGGGCAGCTCGTTCCATTTCGCCGTGTTGATGAACGCGTGCAGCGTCGGCCCGCCCTCCCAGAAGCCGGGATAGTAGTAGTAGGGGGCCACCTTGTAGAAGCCGAGCTTCTCGTCGTCATAGGGGCCGACCCACTCCGCGGCGTCGATGGTCCCCTTCTCCAGTGCCGGGTAGATGTCGCCGCCGGCGATCTGCTGCGGCACCACGCCCAGCTTGCTCAGGACCTTGCCGCCGAAGCCGCCGATCCGCATCTTCAGCCCGTTGAGATCGCCGACCGTCTTGATTTCCTTGCGGAACCAGCCGCCCATCTGGCAGCCGGTGTTGCCGCAGGGCAGCCAATGGATGTTGTACTTGGCGTAGAACGCGTTGAGCAGGTCCTGCCCGCCGCCCTCGAACAGCCAGGCGTCCATCATCCGGCTGTTGAGCCCGAACGGGATCGCGGTGCCGAAGGCGAAGGTCGGGTCCTTGCCGACATAGTAGTAGGAGGCGGTGTGGCACATCTCGACCGTGCCGTTGGTCACCGCGTCCGCCGCCTGCAGCCCCGGCACGATCTCGCCGCTGGCGAAGACCTGGATCTGCCACCTGTTGTCGGTCATCTCGGCCACGGCCTGCGCGAACACCTCGGCAGCACCGTAGATCGTGTCCAGGCTCTTGGGGAAGCTGGAGGTCAGCCGCCACTTGAGCTCCGGCATGGCCTGTGCGATCGCCGGCTTGGGAAAGCTCGACGCCGCCGCGATCGCACCCGTCGCCGCCGCGGCCGTCCCGGCCAGCATGTTCCGTCGGTTGGTCATCTTATCCAGCCTCACCTCTGATCGGGCGCAGGCGCGCCCTCACCAGCAGCGGCGCGCATGCAGGAAGAAACTACAGACGAGGATGCTCTGCAGCAATCACGGTGGTGTCTCCGCCAGCTCGGGCGAGCGCGCGCCGACCTGCAACTCGTCGATGCCTCGGACGGCAATGACGACGGCCTTTTTTTTCTCACCATATTTCTCAAAATGAGCCATCACATTCCCAAGAATTGCGAGGGACCGAACTATATTAACAAGAACAATGCTGTCCACTTACCCCGCGGCAGCAGCTGTCGATGGAGTTCAACCGCTTCGTGACAGGCAGCAAGCGCGCTGTCTTGTTGTCCGAGGTCTGCCAAACGACAGCCCATAGTCGCCAAGCAATTCGCAAGGGTGTCAGCGCCATCATCATGGCACTTAGAGCGAAGCCCGCGAAGAATTTTGATGGCCTACGAACTGGCGGCAGCGCTCTCTCCTTCTCTCCCGCATATGCTAAGTCAGTACTCAGTTGATGCAAACTGTGCGCCATTTTTATTTGTATGCGACCGTCGCGCACGAATGCAGCACTACGCCAAGCCTCGGACTGCACATGACGCAAAGAAGCGGCCTCCCCCCATTCTCCTGAGCGCTCCAGGTTCTCGCACGCTGACGCGATGGCTTCTCCCAGGCAGCTAGCATCCGCTTGCATTCCGATCAGATTCGACACCAAGCCTCCGCGATCGCTCGATCGAGAGCAGTTGCCTCCTCATCTCTATGAACAAACCACAAGCTAGAACTCAGAATAGAAAGACATTCCACGATATCAATTAATTGTCTTGCCCGTCGCGGTGCCATGTTACATTGCCGTTTCCACCATGACTTTGCCCTATCGAATGATATTGACTGAATTCTCTTTAGCTGGTTCGATGAATTACGATCGTAGTCAGCTCTGAATGGCGTACTTCTGTCGATTGGTTTGTTCAATGCTGCCGCCAGTACTTCCGCTGGGTCGGCATCATTTCGAAATCTGAGCGCCGCGGATCTGATCGCCTCGAGACGTTGACGGGGTAAAGCCTTGTTGAGCGAATCAAGCGCATCGTCATCCAGGACAAAGAGGCATTTTGCTAATCGACTAGCTAGGGAGCCACGGCTTCCGATTGTTATCGCTATTACTTTTCTGCTTGTGCCGATGCGCTTAGGCTATGGGTTGAGAACGATTTACGCGGCGCTGTGAAACGGTGCCATGCTCGGGCTGAGTTGCGCGTTGCAGCATGGTCAGCAGATCGCCCACCAAGCTACGACGAATACTCGCTCGATCCCGTCGTAATCCAGCTGAGGCAACTGTCGACAAGCTCAACATCGCCGTCCTACCTCGAGACGGTGAACGACGGCTCGACTGATCAATTCGGCCTCGCCGCCTAAATGGCGGAGTCTTCGAGACTCAGCCACGCTCTTCCGGATTTGCGCTCGTCATCAAGCTCGGCCATCAGCACACGCTCGGCGGCATCGCCGTTGGCAAGCCCTGTACGAGTTAACCAGCACAATACACTTATCACGCAGCCGCCGTCGTCCGTGGGCAGGCGCTTACACCAATGCCCTCGAAGCCAGGTCGCGATCGAACAGCGCCGCGAAGCCTATCGGCGGGCACTTGTGCAGCAGAAGCCAGCCAGAGCATGCCTCCATCATCACGGCAAGCACGCTCGTAGTCGTCGTTCGTAGCGAGGCGCTGAGGAGTTCGCCACGGTTGCCCGCGCGAGGCGTGCCCTCGCATCCAGACCAGGCAATACCACGAGCGCCGTTACAGGCATGCGCTGCTCCGCTAGATCGGGCAGCTCCACGGCGTGAGTTGCCCGTTTACACCCCGCACGAGCCGCTCCAGGTCGGGTTGCTCCTCGACCAGCCGCTGCCACCATTCGCCGGCACCGCGGGCGAGGAGGACGATGCGGACCCTGCGGGTAACACCCTCGGGCCGCGCGGCAAGGCGGCGGGCGAGCCGGAGCAGTTCCTCCTGGCGCGCCTCGGCGTAGTCCAGGACGAGGAGCAGGCCCTGGTCGTCGCCATGGTCGAGGAGCTGCGTCCAGCGCCTGCCAGCGCTGCTTGAGCGTGGCCTCGACCTCCTCGTGCGGGCGGTCGAGGAAGCCGGCGGTCCAACCGCTGCTCACGGAGCTGAGCCGCGACGTGGATCAGCAGCCGGGTCTTGCCCATCCCGCCGGGGCCATGGACCAGGCGGCCGGCTGTGGGGCGCGGGTTGGCGGTGCACCAGTCCAGCAGCTCGGCGGCCATGCCGGTGACGTCGGCGTAGGGGACCACGGCGTACTTGGCCTGCAGCAGCTCGGACGGGCCGATCTCGCGCAGGTCGCGCGGCAGCCGCTTCTGCTTGGGGTCGACCAGGCGGTGGCCGTGCTGGCGGAAGTAGATCTCGTGCTGCGGTACGGGTGCGAGATCGGCGCGCCGTGCCAGACCTGGGCGACCGTGGCGCAGGATGCGCTCGTGGTCCTCGGCGTCATCGATATGGTGGATGTTGAAGGGCGTCGGGATGTCCCGGAAGCGCAGTGTCCGCACGGCCGGACGTTGACCAGTTTGCCGCGCATCGAGCGCCCTCTGAGCCTCGGCCTGGACATAGTCGCGAGACCATGGCGCCGGCGGTCCAGACCACGACGACGACGCGCGCTTCGGCGAGGGCCTTGTCGGATCTGCACGCCGTAAGAGCGCGCGGCTTCCAAGGTCCTGGTCCCACCAGACCGAGCCTGCACCGTACTGCGCTTCCAGCACGGCCGCCAACTCCCGCCGTCAGCGGCGCGATGCCTGGAAGAATAGCTGATGAAAATCTCATGCACCGGCGCTGCTCTCCGCGCGTCGCCTGCATAGGCAATGACGGGACGATAGCACCGATGTGCCCCGGGCATGAAATCCAGCGGTGCCGAGTGTGGGCGTTGAGCGGGACGGCGAGCGGAAGCGACCGGCCCGGATCAGGGGCCTTGCGCCCAGGCGCGGCATGGGCGAGGCGGTCCTGCGGGCGGCGGGTCGGCCGTCGCCGTCGACCGGGGTCCGCGTCGTGCAGGGGCCGGGCCGCGGCCGGCCGGGGCGGGACGCCCACCCGCCGCCCGCTTCAACGCCAGCGCGTGCCGGGCCGCTTCCGCCGTGGTGCGGGCGGGTGGCGGGGCGGCGGCGAGGGCGGCGTGGCGGAGCGCGGTTTCGGTCTCGATCTCCTGGCGCAGGCGGGCGGTGCCGTGGTGCATCAGGGTGGCGAGCGGGTCGCGCGGGCGATTGGGGCGGGGATTCGGCTTGCGGCCAGAGCCGCGCGGCTTGGTGCGGGCGCGGGCTTTCAGGATGCCGTCGACCAGGGTCTCGGCGGGGTCGAGGTTGCGGCATTCCTGGTCGAGGATGAAGATCGCGGTCGGGCCGTCGTCCCAGGCGAGGAGGCGCTCCATGGTCTGGCGGGCGGAGATGACCAGCTGGCGGCGCTGCTCCTCGGCCGGGAGGGCCAGCTCCTCGCGGGCGGCCTCGACGAAGCCCGAGAACTCCTCGTGCCGGAGCAGGCGCAGGACCAGCTGCTCGTTGGCACCCTCGGGCAGGGCCGCGGCGGCGGGCGGCAGGCCGGCGGCGAGGCGGTGGGCGATGCGCAGCCAGCTCCGGCCGCGGGGCCGCCGCGCGCGCCGGTCGCGCAGGAGTGCCGCCATGAGGAACGGCGTCTCGGGGGACAGGCCGCGGGCGAAAGGGAGCGTCATGGCGTGGGGTATAGAGGAATATTCTCCTCAACGCAAGGGTGGAGCCGCCCGGGCCAGGGCGATCATCGCGGCGGTCGCGGCGGCACCGAGACGTGGTGGTGGACCATCAGCCAGGTGCCGTCGACCTTCTCGAACACGCTGGTGCCGAGCAGCATCGTGGAGACGTCCTCGCCCGACGGCCGACGGGCCTGGAACAGCTCCTCCCCGGTGACCCAGGCCATGTCGGTGCCGACCCGCAGGCTCGGCTCGGGCATGCCGGCAACGATGTCGCTCCAGCTCGCGAACAGACGATCGAAGCTCGCCTGCACCGCCTCCCAGCCCGCATCCGGCTGCCGGTCGGGGGGATGGATCGCGCGCACATAGTCCGCATGCGCCCACACCGCCGCCAGGCGCGCCGGGTCATGGGCCGTGATCGCGGCGTAGAAGGCGTCGTTGGCGGCCCTGACCGCCTGCTCGTCGGCGGCCTGCCCGGCACGGGCGCCTCCGCCCGTCACCAGAACGAGCATCGCCGCGAGCAGGACCGGACCTTGCATCCGATTCATGGTTGCGTCTCCCTGGAGCCGGCGCGAGCGTGCGCGGCCGCGGCCCGGAGCATACCATGGGTCGAGGCCGTCCGCCGGGGATTTCGCCGCCGATGGGCGGATGGGGGCCGGGGCAACCGCCATGCGCCGGCCGGCGTTGCTGCAGCGATCCGACGACGGTCGGTGGGAATGGGACGAGTGCCATGCACAAGAGCTGCCTGGGGGCGGTGGTGATCGACTGCCGGACCGAGGACCTGGCGGGTGCCGCGGCGTTCTGGGGTGCTGCACTGGGCCATCCGGTGCAGGCGACCGACGATCCGCGCTACCTCCAGCTGGAGGTGCCGGAGGGCCAGCCGGCGGTGGTGCTGCAGCAGGTCGGGCACGAGAGCCGGGTGCATCTCGACATCGAGACCGACGACGTCGAGGCCGAGGTGAAGCGGCTGGAGGCGCTGGGGGCCAGGCGGGTCGAGCAGGTCAAGAGCTGGTGGGTGATGGAGGCACCCACCGGGCAGCGTTTCTGCGTGATCCGGCCCCAGCGCGAGGACTTCGCCGCGCGCGGGATGGTCCGGCAGGGTTGAGCGCGGGGACCGGCCCGGCGGCCGGTCCCCGGGGCCGGACGCTACTGCATGAACCAGCCGTGGCTGACCACGACCGACTGGCCGGTCAGCGCGTTGGTCGGGAAGGCCGCCAGGAACAGGGCGGTCTGGGCGACGTCGTCGACGGTGGTGAACTCGCCGTCGACGGTCTCCTTGAGCATCACGTTCTTGATCACCTCCTCCTCGGAGATGCCCAGCTCCTTGGCCTGCTCGGGGATCTGCTTGTCGACCAGCGGCGTGCGGACGAAGCCCGGGCAGATCACGTTGGCGCGGACCTTGTGCTTGGCACCCTCCTTGGCCACCACCTTGGCGAGCCCGATCAGCCCGTGCTTGGCGGTGACGTAGGGGGCCTTGAGGACCGAGGCCTCCTTGGAGTGGACCGAGCCCATGTAGATGACGCTGCCGCCGCGGCCGTGGGCGTACATCTGGCGCAGGGCGGCGCGGGTGGTGAGGAAGGCGCCGTCGAGGTGGATCGCCAGCATCTTCTTCCACTTGGCGAACTCGAACTTCTCGATCGGGTCGACGATCTGGATGCCGGCATTGCTGACCAGGACGTCGACCCCGCCCCATTTGTCGCGCGACCTTCTGCGAAGCCGGCGTCGACCTGGCCCTCGTCGGTGACGTCCATGGCCACGCCCATGGCCTCGCCGCCGCTCGCCTTCAGCTCGGCGGCGGTGGCGTCGGCACCCTCCTGGTTGAGGTCGGCGATCACCACCTTGGCGCCCGCCTGGGCGTAGACGATGGCGATCTCCTTGCCGATGCCGCTGGCGGCGCCGGTGACCAGTGCGATCTTGCCCTGCAGCTGCATGGGCGTGCTCCTTGGTTGGTTCAGCTCAGATAGTCGTGGACGACCTTGCCCAGGCCCAGGGTCAGGTCGGCCAGGATGTGGGTGGCGGAGACGACCTCCAGCACCGGCAGCTCCGCCACCGGCGCCAGCGCGTGCGCGGCCAGGGTCAGGGCCGCGGGACCGGTCCACGCACCCTTCACGGTCACGTCCTCGAGATAGTACTCGACCAGCTCGCAGATCCGCGCGGTGCCGTCGACATGCGGGATGATCTTGAGCAGCCAGGTCGGCGTCGCCATGCCGGCAGCGACGGCGGCCGGGTCGGCCGCCCGGTGCTTGTAGCCCATGGTGCCGGTGGCGATGCGGACCGGCCCGTAGTCCAGCGTCCCCACCAGCGTGTCGATCTCCGCATGGAGGCTGGGCTTGGCCAGCTTCTTGGGAAAGCCCCACAGCTCGCGGCCGCCGGCGATCGGCGGATGGTCGTCCAGGAACATGCAGTGGGTGTAGCCGCCATGCCGGCCCTCGAAGCTCACCGGGATGACCTGGCCGCACTCGGTGTAGTCGCCGAAGCCGGTCGAATCCGGCATGCGGATGAACTCGAACTTGACCAGGGGCTCGGCGATCTCGAGCGGCTCGGGCACCAGCTCGCGCAGCTTGGCCGGATCGGTGCGGTAGGTGATGATCAGATATTCGCGGTTCACGAACCGGTAGGGGCCCATCGGGAAGGCCGGGCTGGTGAGCGGCATCGCGAAGGCGCGGCTGCGGACCTCGTTCTCGTTCAAGCTGGCGGCTCCATGGCTCGGGGCTACTCGCGGCCCTGCACGGCAAGATCGAAGGTGAACACGCCGTCCGGGCTGGACGGGCGCTCCAGGACCTCGGGATGGCGCAAGGTGCGGACGGCGTCGTGATAGCCCGCCTGCCAGTGCTCCTCCATGGTCCGGCGCGAGAACTCGAAGTCCTTGGCCACGCCCTCGTATTTCTGCGAGCGGTAGATCAGCTGGATGATGTTGTAGACCTTGTCGTCGGCCTCGGTCGCGAGCAGCGCCGCCTCGGGCAGCGTGCGCAGCTCGTCGGGCAGGTCCTTGTAGAGCCGCACCAGGGCGCGGCGGAGCTGCTGGGCGCGCTTGAACTGGTCGGTGGCCGCACGGGTGCGGCTGGAGTAGCGGATCTCCTTCTGGCGCAGCTCGGATTCGACCAGGTCGCGCGGCAGCTCGCCCCGCGCGTTCCACAGATCGACCTGGAACGCCAGCGTGTCGCAGCGCGGGCGGCCGTCCAGGACCCATTGCAGCGGCGTGTTGGAGACCAGGCCGCCGTCCCAGTAGTGCTCGCCCTCGATCTCGGTCGACGGGAAGCCCGGCGGCAGCGAGCCGCTGGCGATGACGTGCTCGGGCGCGATGCGGTGGGTGGCGGAATCGAAGTAGACGAAGTTGCCGGTGCGCACGTTGACCGCACCGACGCTGAGCCGGGTCGGGCCGCGCCCGATCAGGTCGAAGTCGACCAGCCGCTCCAGGGTCTCCCGCAACGGCGCGGTGTCGTAGAAGCTGAGCGCGTCGGGGCTGCCGCGCGGGCGCCAGAAGGGCGGCACCTGACGGGGGGCGAAGAAGGCGGGGGCGCCGCGCAGGAGCACGCCCAGGGCCTGGAGCTGGTTGACGTAGCTGCGGCCGAGGTCGCCGCCGAAGTCGATCGCGAGGCCGCCGGCAGGGCCCAGGCGCGGCGCGGAGATGCCTTCCCAGAACGCGCGCAGCCGCTCGAGCCGCTTGCCGGGCGGGTTGCCGGCGATCAGCGCGCAGTTGATGGCGCCGATCGAGATGCCGGCGACCCAGTCGGGCTCGAGCCCGGCCTCGTGCAGCGCCTGGTAGACCCCGGCCTGGTACGAGCCCAGGGCGCCGCCGCCCTGCAGCAGCAGTGCGATGTGCTCGAACGGCGGGCGTCGCTCGCAGTGATGGCTCTTGCGCAGGGCCGGCCGCTGCTCGGACATGGCGTCGCTCCCGGCAGCCGCGGCAGGAGGGCTGCTGGCAGCCGCCTAACACGGGGCGGCCCTTTGTGTCGTGCGCCAATCGACGGCGCGGTGTCGCAGCGCGGCATGGCCAGGGCGCTGCAACATCCGGGCGCCCGGGCCGTTGCGGGAACGGGTGGCGACGGGAGCTCTTGCCATGGACGTGCGCGCGATGTGTGCCATCGGCCGCCGGGGCCAGCTGGGCCTGGACGGCCGGCTGCCCTGGGAAGGCCGGAGCGAGCCGGAATTCCGGGCCGACGTCGCGCGGTTCTGGGCGGCGACCCGCGGCCACGTCCTGCTGGCGGGTCCCGCCACCTTCCGCTCGATCCCCGACTTCGCCCGCGAGGAGCGCACCATCGAGGAGCTGCGCTCGGGCGACGGGCCGGAGGAGGTGCTCGCGCGCCATCGCGGCCGCACGGTGTTCATCGGTGGCGGCCCGGCGGTCTGGGCGGCCTGGGCGCCGCGGATCGGGCACTGGGACGTGACCCGCCTGCCCTATGACGGTCCGGCCGACCGCTGGTTCGATCCCGGCTGGCTGGTCGCGGGCTGAGCCGACCGCGCCGCCGTCATCCGTGCTTCCCTTTCCTTGCCCGGCTGCCGTAGCGTAGCGGCGTGGCAGGGAGGTCGGAATGACGCGACGCATCGAGTTGCCCGTGACGCGTTCACGGCGCGGGGTCATCGGCGTGGCGGGCGTCGGCGCCGCCCTCGCGCTGGCGGGTCTGCCGCGCGCGGTCGCGGCGGCGGGCCACGACTATCCCAAATCCACGCTCACGCCCGACGAGGCGCTGGAGAAGCTGCGCGCGGGCAACAAGCGCTTCGCCGCCGATCCGGAGGTCTGCCTCGCCGACCTCGCCGGCCGCCGCGCCGCCGTCGCCGCCGCCCAGGCGCCGTGGGCCACGATCATCGCCTGCGCCGACAGCCGCGTGCCGCCGGAGCTGCTGTTCGGCGGCGTCGGCCTGGGCGAGCTGTTCGTCGCCCGCAACGCCGGCAACCTCGCCGACCAGGCCACGATCGGCACGGTCGAGTACGGTGCCGCCGTGCTGGGCTCGCCGCTGATCCTGGTCCTGGGCCACAGCAATTGCGGCGCGGTCGCCGCCGCCTGCGACGTGCTCACCGAGCACGCCACCTTCCCCGGTGCGATCGGGCCGATGATCGAGCCGATCGTGCCGGCCGCCATCGCGGTCAGGGACCAGCCCGGCGACCTCGTCGCCAACACCGTGGCCGCCAGCGCCAGGCGCACCGTGACCCGGCTCCTGACCGCGAGCCAGCTCCTGGCCGCAGCTCGACGGCGTCGGCCAAGCTGCGGATCGTGGCGGGGGTGTACGATCTCGCGACGGGCAAGGTGGAGTTCCTGGCGTGATCAGCTTCGGCGCCGGGGACCCCGCCCCGATTGCCGATGTCCGCGAACAATCCTATCGTCCGTGGGTCAATGGCTGGGGGCAAGCGTTGCGGCTGGCACGATGGGCGGTCGTGGCGGCGTACCTCCTGCTGCCGGTCCAAGCTTCGCCGACACCGGTCGAGCAAAGGGCGCCGACGGCACCACCCGTCGATACCGGCGTGCGCACGATCCGCTGCCACCCCGGGCGTTCCGCCGGGCCGGCCGTCGCCCAGAACGTCCCCGGCGCTGTCTGTCGGGATCACCTCGACGCGCTGGGTACTCCCGACGGAACTCACCGGCAGCGGATTGATCTGGAACAACCGCAGCCGGAGGTTGCGCGCACCAAAGGTTGGCGTCGTCGACCCGGCCGGGGCGAGCCGCCGCAGCTTGGAGACGTACGTGCATGATCACCCACCTGCCATCGCGGTTGGCGACACTTGCTACCGCCTCGGCGCACCCATCGCCGATCCGAGCATTGATCCCCATCAATGACAGTCAGGGGCGTGACGGCATCTCATGACGGGGCCGACGGCAAGCCATGACGCCGACAGGCCTGCTTTACGGTGCGTATCGGCAGCTTTACAGTAGTCGGAGACTTCTTGCGTTGGACGGATAGGTCAACCGATTGTTTTCATTGGGAAAACCCGACGCACGGACTTTTGGCACAAGGTTTGCTAAGTGAAGGTCAGTAGCAGTCCGGAGGAACAAGCGATGTCGATCAAACGCATGATCTTCTCAGCCATGTTGGTGAGCGGAATCCTCGCCGGAGAGGCAAAGGCAGTCCCGTTTATCCAGGTCTGGACCGGCCCAGTGGACGGCGTCAATGGCAGCATCACGGCGAGTCTCGGCGGCAAGCCCACTGGCACCGCAGACGCGTCGTTCTTTTACAACGGACCGCTGAATTGGGAGAATAACGAACCTCAGAATACCGTGCCGACTGGCAATCTGGTAAAGAATTTTTTGAACACACTATTTATCTCAAATTTTTCTAGCCCGAACTCGACCTATGTTGATGTAACAGCCTTCGGAAATGCCAGCTTAAGCATCGCTGGAAACGATTATGCAACTTACTTTCTCATTGAAGATACATACAATTCCTCCACTATATTCAATGGAGTTGTAGATCACGATGATGGGGTCAGCATCTATGTGGGCGATAGCAACATTCCGGTGCTTGTGAGCCCAGGCGAGACTCCTTTGGATATCGATAACTATATTCTTCCAGCTGGCAACCAAAAAATTACTATAACCTACGTTAAATCCAATGGCGCACCTTCGATCCTGCGGACAGTGTATCCGGCGCCGGAACCGGGCGTCCTCGCGTTGCTCGGCTCGGGCCTGATCGGCCTCGGGATGCTCAGCTGGCGTCGCCAGCGGCAGTCTTGAGTTTCCGCAACGGGCCCCATGCCCGGATTGGCGTGGATCGCCACTGATCTTCGGCCAGTGGATTAATCCACTGGCCATCGTGCTTGAGCATGGACAGGTCGTCCGTGAACCGGATTCCGAGATAGTCGTTGGCCCGTTTCAAGGTGGCGATGTCGCCGGTCACGTTGATAGCGGTGATCTCGGCGAAAGGCGGCGTGCGGGATGGCAGGCCGCTGGAGCGTAGGACGGCCGTGACTCCGATTATGGAACACGACCGACCTCTGCGCGTGAAGCACGGTCCGCAGCAAGGCCGCGTCGGCGTAGATCATGCCGTCGAGATAGGAGCGTGCGACGGCGCGGATCACACCCTCCTCCTCGTCGCTACCCGATGCTGTGGCTACCTCATTCATTGCCCTGCTCACCGTCCACAGCGATTACTCGGTCTTAAGCGGTCGCGACCACCGGCACCAGCTGCCGCAGGATCGAGGCGTAGTTCTCGACCCCCTGCGCGCCGCTGACCAGATACTTGCCCGCGAAGACCATGGCCGGCACGGCTTGGATCCCGCGGCCCGGTCCACTGCGCCTCCTCCGTCGCGAACGGCGTCGGCGTAGCGGCCCGTCCTCGATCACCGCGCGCGCCTCGGCCGCGTCGAGGCCGATCTCCTCGCGCGACCGCCGCCAGCACCGCGAGGTCGTGGATGTCCTCGCCGCGGGTGAAATGGGCGGCGAACAGGGCCTGCTTGGCGGCATGCGCCCTGCCGTGCAGCCCCGCCCAGTGGATCAGCTGGTGGGCACGGAAGGTGTTGCGGATCCGGCTGTGGTCGTCGAAGGCAAAGGTGAAGCCGAGCTCGGCACCCAGGCCGGTGATGCGGGCCCGGTCGGCGCGGCTGCGCTCGGGCGTGGTCCCGTACTTGCGGGCGAGATAGGGGAAGAGCTCCTCGCCCTCGGGCCCGAGCTGCGGGTTGAGCTCGAACGGGTGCCAATGGATCTCGGCCGGGACGTTGGTCGCCGCGAGAGCTCGCTCCAGCTGGCGCCACCCGATCACGCACCAGGGACAGACCACGTCGGAGACGATGTCGATGCGCAGCGTTCGCGATCCAAGTCCGTCCATGGCGACTCCCTGCCCTTCTTGCGCGACATCAACCAGGATCGGCCGGGCAACCGCAATGCCGGCCCAATATCGCTGATCCGCGAGAAGTCGGCCTAGCGCCTACGGCCTTTGTTGATAGCAGCAAACGGCGGGTCGAGCCATCCGAGGGGCGGTCGGTCGTCACGGGCAGCTCGATCGGTCGCGGCAGCTACTCGATGACGATCCGCAGCCTCCCGCCGCCCTGAGACGGCGCCAGGGTGGCGGACGCCGCCGCGGCAGTCGGATTCGCCGCCCTAGCCGGGGCGCCACGCCGCCAGGTCGGGTGACAAAGCGCGATCGGCCGCCGCGATCTCGGCGACGACCGGCGCCACGCCGGGCCGCGCCGCGGTCCGGGCGAACCAGGCGGCCAATGCCGGGTGGCGCTCGAGGCCGGGCCCGTGCAGGCGGCGCGCGAACAGCAGCTGCATGAACAGGGCGATGTCGGCGACGGAGAACCGTTCCGCGAACCATGGGCCGCCGGCCAGCCGCGTCTCCAGTTCGGCCCAGCGCCGCAGCAGGGCCGCCTCGCCCGCACGGCCTTCCTCCGCCAGGCGAACGCGGCGCTCCGGCTCGGCCGCCGGCGGCTCGCTGCGGTACATCAGGCGCCGCACATCGGGCAGCAGGACCTCGTCGGCGAACAGTTCGAGCATGCGGCAGCGGGCCCGGCCCGCGGCACCGGCCGGCAACAACGGCGGATCGGGATAGGCGTCCTCCAGATATTCGAAGATCAGCGTGGAATCGAACAGCTCGAGCCCGCCATCGACCAGGACCGGCACCTGGCCCTTGGGATTGGCCGCCAGCACGGCGGGATCCTTGGGCGCATAGCCCCGCGCCTGGCTGAACGGCACCATGACCCGTTCGAACGCCAGCCCCTTCTCGCGCAGGGCGATCTCGACCTTGCGGGCGAACAGGCTGAGCGGTGCCGAGTACAGCTGCATGAACTCCTCCCCCTGAACGCACGGAGCGCGGTTCGCTTGAAGCCGCGGCGGCAGCCTCAGTGTGCCGCCGCGGGCATCACCGCCTTGGCTGCCGGTACGATCATGACGCCCAACAGCAGCCCGAGCACGCCCGATCCGGCGGCGCCCACCAGCCAGCTGGCGGTGGGCCCCAGCATGCCACCGGCCGCCTCCACCGCCTGCGCGGCGGCGGCGATCTGATGCGCGAGTGCCGTCCAGCCATAATGTTCGAGCCCGTGCAGGATGATCCCGCCGCCGACCCAGAGCATGGCGGCGGTGCCCAGGATCGACAGCCCGCTCAGGAAGGGCGGCATGGCGCGGACGATGAAGCGGCCGAGGGCCGCGAGCGGGCGGCGCTCGCTCTGGGCCAGGGCCGCGCCGACATCGTCGGCCTTCACGATCAGCGCCACGGCCCCGTAGACCAGGAGCGTGATGCCGACCCCGACCGCGGCCAGGACGAAGACGCGGGTCCAGAACGGGCTGCCGGCGACCGAGGCCAGGGTCACCGCCATGATCTCGGCGGAGAGGATGAGGTCGGTGCGGATGGCGCCGTTGACCCGCTTGCGTTCCTCGGCCGGGCTCAGGAGCGCCGCCGGCGGGTCGTCGCTGTCCTCGGGCTGGCGGCGCAGGGCTCCCAGCACCTTCTCGGCGCCCTCGAAGCACAGATAGGCGCCGCCCAGCATCAGGATCGGGGTGATCGCCCAGGGGGCGAACAGGCTCAGGGCCAGGGCCGCCGGCAGCAGGATGAGCAGCTTGTTCTTGAGCGAGCCCAGGGTGATCTTGCCGATGATCGGCAGCTCGCGCGACGCGGCGAAGCCCACGACGTAGCGCGGGGTCACCGCCGCATCGTCGACCAGCAGGCCCGCCGCCTTGACCCCGGCGCGCGCGGCCTGCGCGGTGGCGTCGTCGAGCGAGGCCGCGGCGAGCTTGGCCAGTCCCACCACGTCGTCGATCAGCGCGATCAGACCGATGCTCAAGGCTGCTCCCCGCCGCTGCCGGGCCACCGGAGTTCGGGTGGCCATGGCGCTCTCAACGCGCGGCAGGAGGTTTAGATCCGGCGGCGAGGATCCGCCAGAGGCGAACGGACGGACGCGCCGCCGCTGTCGGCGCGTAGGCGACGGCTTCGCCGATGTGCGGTCGGGTCGGCGCGGAACCGTGGGCGCGGGCACGGATTGCATGGCGGCAACCGTCGGAGACACGACCATGCCCGCCAAATCCGCCGCCCAGCAGAAGGCCGCCGGGGCCGCGCTGTCCGCCAAACGCGGCGAGACGCCCAAGAAGGAGCTCAAGGGTGCTTCCCGCTCGATGGAGGAATCGATGAGCGAGGAGGAGCTCGAGCGCATGGCGTCGACCAAGCGCAAGGGCAAGCCGGAGCACGCGGCCGAGGGCGACCGAGGCTAGATCTCGGCCCACAGCCGCAGCAGGTTGGCGACGCTCTTCGACAGCAGGTCGAACTCGCGCGACTTGCCTTCGCGCTGGAACAGCAGGCGCCGGGCGGTGTCGAGGTCGAACAGGACCTCGCGGCAGCCGGGATCGCGGACCTGGCTCTGCACCCAGGACACTGCCGCCAGCCGCTCGCCGCGCGTCACCGGCGCCACCCGGTGCAGGGTCGAGGACGGATAGAGCACGAGCCCGCCCGCCGGCAGCTTGAATGCCTGCTCACCGGCCGTGGTCTCGATCACCAGTTCGCCGCCGTCGTATGCGTCGGGCGGGGTGAGGAACAGGGTGAAGGAGATGTCGGAGCGGATGGGATCGGTGCCGCCCATCACCGCATCGTCGACGTGGCTGCCATACTCCATGCCCGGCTCGTAGCGGCTGAACAGAGCCGGCCGGATCCGGCGCGGGCGGCAGGCGAGCTGGAACAGCTCGTGCCGCCCCAGCGCCTCGGCGAGCTCGCCCTGCAGCGCCCGTGTTTCCGGTCCGGCTACGGCCTGGCGGTTGCGCTTGACCAGCTTGGCGTGCCAGCCGGCAGTGGCGGCGCCGTCGACGAACGCGTGCGCCGCGAGGCGCTGTCGCAGTCCGGCGATCTGCGGTTCATCCAACACCCCGCCCAGACAGAGGATCATCGTGGCTCCCGTGAGATTTGGAATCAGTCCAGTTAAAGAGTAGGGCAGACATTCGTTCGAACTGTTCCAATACCAGTGGACGAGTCCGACACGGCAATTGATGTTGCCAAGTCAGATTCGCGGAGATATTCAGCTCTGGCAATCACATTCTTGCGGCGGGGAGGCACTATGCACGGTTCGACCAAGCTCTGGCTCGGCGTTGGCGTCTGCGTGTTGGCCGGTGGCAGCCAGGTCGCCCCGCTTGGTGGCCTTGCCGTGTCCGGTCTGTCCCTGGTCGGCACCGCGATGGCGGCCGACGTCGCATTCTGCGCCAAGCCCGAGAATGTCGGGAAGCCCGAATGTAGCGCTGCAGGTGGTGAAGGCGGCGAGGGCGGCGAAGGCGGAGAGGACAGCGAAGACGGAGAAGGCAAAGAGGGCGGCGAAGGGGATGAAGGCGGCACCAGCGGCTAGCTCCGCGCGCCGGCCGCGCGCTGCGACTTTACCGCCTCCCGCCGCGATGATACCTCGCGCTCAGCCCCCGGAGCCGCTGCCCGGCGTGGCGTGATCCTCCGGGAGGCTGCCGCCCATGACCGCGACCGCATCGCGTGCCCGTATCGTCTTCCTCGACCGCGACACGATCTCGCCCGAGACCGTGCTGCGCCCCCTCAGCTTCCCGCACGAGCTCGAGGTGTTCGACCGCACCACGGCGGACGAGGTCGCCGGTCGGATCGCCGAGGCCGACATCGTCATCACCAACAAGGCGCCGGTGCGCGAGGCGGCGCTCGAGGGTGCCCGGCGCCTGAAGCTGATCGCGGTGGCGGCGACCGGCACGGACGTGGTCGACGTGAAGGCGGCCAACGCCCGTGGGGTGACGGTCAGCAACATCCGCAACTATGCCGTCAACACCGTGCCCGAGCACACCTTCGCCCTGCTGCTGGCGCTGCGCCGCAGCATCCTGCCCTACCGGCAGTCGGTCGCGCGCGGCCGGTGGCGCGAGGCGGCGCAGTTCTGCTATTTCGACTATCCGATCCGCGACCTCGCGGGCTCCACCCTGGGCGTGATCGGCGACGGCGCGCTCGGCAAGTCGGTGGCCAGGCTCGGCGAGGCGTTCGGCATGAAGGTGCTGTTTTCCGACTACAAGGGCACCACCGGCATGGGGCCGCTCTACACCCCGTTCTGGGACGTCTTGCGTCTGTCGGACGTGCTCACGCTGCACACGCCCCTGATGCCCTCGACGCGGAACCTGATCGGTGCCGCCGAGTTCGCCGCCATGGAGAAAAAGCCGCTCCTGATCAACACCGCGCGCGGCGGGCTGGTCGACGAGGCGGCGCTGGTGACGGCGCTGAAGAGCGGCCAGATCGCCGGCGCCGGCTTCGACGTGGTGACCACCGAGCCGCCGCCCGACGACCATCCGCTGGTGGAGCTGCTCGAGCTGCCCAACTTCATCCTCACCCCGCACGTGGCCTGGGCCAGCCAGGAGGCGATCCAGGGCCTGGCCGATCAGCTGATCGACAATGTCGAGGCGTTCTGGGCCGGTAGCCCGCGCAACGTCGTGGTGCCCGTCTGAGGCCGAAAGGACCATGTCATGAAGCTCTACTACGCTCCCGGCGCCTGCTCGCTGGGCATCCACCTCCTGCTCGAGGAGACCGGCCAGCCCTACGAGCTGGCGCGGCTCAACCTGGCCGAAGGCGACCAGCACAAGCCCGAATTCGCCGCGGTCAGCCGCAAGGGCAAGGTGCCGACCCTGCTCCGCGACGACGGCACGGTGCTCACCGAGTTCCCGGCCATCGCCTGGTGGCTGGCCGCGGCCCATCCCGGCGCGGGCCTGGTGCCCGGTGACGCGGAGGGCCAGGCGCGGGCGCTGGAGGCGCTCGACTACATCGTCGGCACCATGCACGGCCAGGGCTTCGGGCGCATGTTCCGGCCGGGCAAGTTCACGCCGCGCGAGGCCGACGAGGCGGAGGTCAAGGCGCAGGGCCGCCAGATCTTCACCGACGGATTGCGGCTGATCGACGAGCAGCTCGCCGGCAAGGAATATCTCCTCGGCGACTTCTCGATCGCCGACGCCGCCCTGTTCTATGTCGAGTTCTGGGCCGGTCGGGCCGGTCTCGACCTGCCGCCCAACTGCGCCGCGCATTTCGCGCGGATGAAGGCGCGGCCCGCCGTGCGCCGCGCCATGGAGCAGGAGGAGCTGCCGGTCTGACCGAGGTCGCGTCGCCGGCGAATCTGCCGTTGACAAGCACCTCGTGCGGCCGCACCATGTGATTGTCGAGCATCCCTCAGTCCTGATGGAAATGGCGGCGCCTTGCCGCCAGCAGAGGGTGCCCGCAGAGAACTCCGGTCCACTCCGACAGGGAGGTCGACGACGACATGGAGCCACCCGGTCAGTAGCCAGATCCTTCGGGATCGTGGCCAGAGACTGCGGCGAGCGCGATGCTCGTGCAGGGTCATCCATCCGACAATTTGCATGTAGCAATGGATCGACTTGGTCGATCCTTGAAAGGGACTTGATCCCATCGGCGCTGCGAGCGCCGCGAACGGCCCCGTCGCGCGCCATGCCGACGGGGCTTTCGCGTCTGTGTGCTGGCGCCGGCACAATGGCGCCCGGCTTTGACAGCTGCACGGTACGTTCTTAGTATAGCTTCCTGCTGATTTGACGAAGGATAATCCAGATGGCGCAGATAACCTGGGGTAACATAACTCCGCTCGACTTCTTCCAGTTGAACCTCTCCGACATTCTCGACCTCACCGTCACGGCGCGCAGCGCCACCCGCATCGCCGGAGACTACCGGCTGACCGGCGAGCCCGAAGTCGGCAACGTGTTCTTGGGCAGCGGCTTCACATTCGACGCCGCCGGGCTGCCCAATGGCGGCGTGGTCTCGTCGATCGTGCTGTCGGACGGGGGCGGGCTCACCGGGCGCATCGACGGCTTGGCGATACCGGCGACGCAGTTGATCGACCTTGCCAGGTCCGGGAACGACGAGGTCGCGCGGGCCACGCTCCTGGCCGGGGACGACACGATCATCGGCTCGCCGTTCGACGATTTTGCGCAAGGGTACGGCGGCAACGACGTCATCGCCTTGGGCGACGGCAACGACAATGCGTTCGGCGGCGCCGGCAACGACGTGATCGACGGCGGCGCGGGCTTGGACGGCCTGATCCTGCTGGGATCGCCTGCCGACTACGACCCGATCGTCTGGAACGGCCGCTTCGGCGCCCTGCCGATCAGGCCGGAGATCCTGGCGGCGGACGGCATCGACAAGGCCTTCGGGATCGAGGTCGTGGGCTTCGTCAGCACGGGCGACATCATCCCGACCCCGGCCGACAATTTCTCGCCCCTGGACTACATTGCCTCCCATCCGGACCTTGCCGCGGCCTTCGGGCCCAATGCCGAGGCGGGCTTCGACCACTATCTCTATGCCGGCGCCTATGAGGGTCGCGTCACGACCTTCGACGGGCTCGAGTACATCGCTTCCAACGGCGACCTGATCCTGGCCTTCGGCGCCGATGCTGCCGCCGGCGCCACGCACTACATCGTCGCCGGCGCCGCCGAGGGCCGCACCACCGACGGATTCGACGCCGTGCAATACCTCGCCAACTACAGCGACCTCCAGGCCGCTTTCGGCAGCGACACGGAAGCCGCCACCAAACACTACATCACCAACGGTTTTGCCGAGCACCGGAACGACGACCCTCCCGGCGCCGCCGCCGCGACCGACTTCCTGCTCTAGGTCGTAGCTCAGGGCGGCATCCGGCACTCAATCGGTCGCCGCCGCGCCGCGGCCCATGACCAGATCGATCAGCCACTCCAGGCCGTTCTCCTGCCGTGGCCGCGTGGCGGGCGTGGGCGGGGGGCCGTCGCGGCGGGGTTTGGGGGTGGCCAGCATCGCCTCGCGCCAGATCTGCGCCGGCAGGTTGCTGCCCGAGACGCCCTTCATCGGCCGGTTGTCGTCGTTGCCGAGCCAGACCCCGGCGATCCAGTCGCCGGCATAGCCGACGAACCAGGCGTCGCGGCCGTTCTGGGTGGTGCCGGTCTTGCCGGCGGCGACCCGGTCGGGCAGCTGGGCGGCATGGCCCGTACCCTCGGCGACGGCGGCCACGAACAGCTCGTGCATGCCCGCCGCGGCCTCGGGTGCCATCACCCGCACCTCGGTCGGCACATGGTGGTAGAGCACCTTGCCGGCGGCGTCCTCGACCCTGGTCACGCCGTAGAGCGGCCGCCGCACGCCGCCCGAGGCGAAGGGCAGGTAGGCGCCGGTGAGCTCGATCAGGCTGACCTCCGAGGTGCCGAGCGCCAGCGAAGGCACGGGCTGCAGCGCCGAGACCACGCCGAGCTGCCGCGCGGTCGCCGCCACGCGGTCCGGCCCGACGGTCTGCGCCAGGCGGACGGCCGCGGTGTTGACCGAGTGGGCGAAGGCGTCGGCGAGCGTGACCCGGCCGCGGAACCGGCCGTCGAAATTGGCGGGCTGCCAGCCCTTGATCGTCACCGGCCGGTCGTCGATCAGGTTGGCCGGCCGCCAGCCCGACTCCAGTGCCGTGAGGTAGACGAAGGGCTTGAAGGCCGAGCCAGGCTGCCGCCGCGCGGCGACGGCACGGTTGAACGGACCGTCCGATGGTCGCGGCCGCCGACCATGGCGCGCACCGCACCGCTGGTGTCCAGCACCACCGCCGCCGCCTCGTCGACCCGGTTGCGCGCGGCAGCCTTGTCCAGCGTGCGCCGGACCGCCTGCTCGGTCGCCCGCTGCACCCGCCGGTCGAGCGTGGTGCGCACGACCAGATCGCCTTCCGGCTTGCCCAGATGCCCGGTGAGCCCGTCCAGGACCCAGTCGACGAACCAGGCACCCAGTTGCTCGGTCTCGGGCGCCAGCTTGGCCGGCTTGGCGCGCGCGGCGGTCGCCTGGGCTGCCGAGATGTAGCCCTCGGCCTCCATGCGACCGAGCACCACCGCAGCGCGGCTCGCGGGCACGGTCGAGATCGTTGGTGGGGGCCAGGGCCGAGGGTGCCTTGAGCAGCCCGGCCAGCATCGCCGCCTCGGGCAGGGTCACGTCGTGGGCACCCTTGCCGAAATAGCGCCGGGACGCCGCCTCGACCCCGTAGGCGCCGGCGCCGAGATAGACCCGGTTGAGGTAGAGGGCCAGGATCTGGTCCTTGTCGAGCCTGGTCTCGAGCCAGATCGCCAGCGTCAGTTCCTGCAGCTTGCGGCTGAGCGAGCGCTCGGGCGTCAGATAGAGGTTCTTGGCGAGCTGCTGGGTGATGGTGCTGCCGCCGGCGACCACGCCGCCGGCACGCAGATTGTCGACCGCCGCCCGCAGCAGCCCGATCGGATCGATGCCGAAATGATGGCGGAAGCGCCGGTCCTCGGTGGCCACCACCGCCTCGACCAGCCAGGGCGAGATCTCGCCCAGCGGCACGAAGCGCGGGCCGTTGTCGCCCCGGACCGCGATCGGCGCGCCGTCGGACGCCAGCACGGTGATCTTGGCCTGCCTGCTGTCGGCGAACAGCTCGGCGGTGTCGGGCATCCGCGGCGCCATCGCCACGAACAGGACGACCCAGGCGGCCAGGACGGCTAGCAGCAGCCCGGGCAGCCAGCCGACCAGGCGGCGGAACAGGCCGCGGCGGGGCGGCGGCGGGATCGGGCGGCGGACCTTGGCGGGCAAGTGGGTCCGTTCCTGCAACGGCCGTGGCACCTTGCGCACGGTTGCCATGAGCTTAACTGAGGCCCACGACACATCGCAAAGAAATGGGCGAGTCCAGGCCTTGCGCCAGTCCCTGCTCCTGCCCGACCCCGAGGACCCCCGCCTCACCCAGCCCGTGGTCGGGATCGACCAGGAAGGCCGGAGCGTCGAGGCCGCGATCGTCCACGAGCGTCCGCTGACCCTGTTCCTCAACGGGCAGGAGATCGTCACCATGATGACGATCGGCGACCATCCCGACTATCTGGCGGTGGGCTACCTGCTCAACCAGAACATGCTGCGCACGGACGACGTGATCACGGCTGTCGAGCATGACGAGGAGCTCGAGCTGGTGGTGGTGAGGACCGAGCGGGCGACGGACTTCGAGGCCAAGCTGCAGAAGAAGGTGCGCACCTCGGGCTGCGCCCAGGGCACTGCGTTCGGCGACCTGATGGAGAAGTTCGACCAGGTCAGGCTGCCGGAAAGCGCAACGATCCGAACCTCCTGGCTCTACAGCCTGATGCGGCAGATCAACACCCTGCCCTCGCTCTACCTCAAGGCCGGGGCCATCCATGGCTGCGCCTTGTGCGAGGAGGACCGGGTGCTGGTCTATCTCGAGGACGTCGGCCGCCACAACGCGGTGGACAAGATCGCGGGCTACATGCACCGCCACGGCCTCGCGACCGATGGTGCGATCTTCTACACCACCGGCCGGCTGACCTCGGAGATGGTGATCAAGACCGTGCAGATGGGCATTCCGGTGCTGGTGTCGCGCTCGGGCTTCACCGCCTGGGGGGTGGAGCTCGCCCGCAAGGCCAACCTGACCCTGATCGGCCGCGCCCGCGGCCGGCGCTTCCTGGCCCTGTCGGGTGCGGAGCGGATCGTCTTCGACGCCGACCCGCACCATGTCCCGGAGGAGGAGCGCCGCTTCGCCCGCAAGGGCGGCGGAGAGCCCGACTGAGCGCACGCCCGACCGGCCTCCTCCTGGCGGGTGGCCAGGCCCGCCGCATGGGCGGCGGCGACAAGTGCCTGCGGTCCCTGGGCGGGCGGCCGATGCTGGCGCACGTGATCGACCGCGCCCGAGCCCAGGTGGACGCGCTGTTGCTCAACGCGAACGGCGATCCGGCCCGGTTCGCTTCGTTCGGGCTGCCGGTGGCCGCGGACACGGTGCCGGGCTTCGCCGGGCCGCTGGCCGGCATCCTGGCCGGCCTGGAATGGACCGCCAGCCACCGCCCCGACTGCCCCTGGCTGGTGAGCATCGCCACCGACACGCCGTTTTTCCCACACGACCTCGTTGCCCGGCTCCAGGCCGCGGCCCTGGCCGAGGGTGCCCTGC
This sequence comes from uncultured Alphaproteobacteria bacterium, assembly GCA_963720725.1. Classification (GTDB taxonomy): domain Bacteria; phylum Pseudomonadota; class Alphaproteobacteria; order Geminicoccales; family Geminicoccaceae; genus Benzoatithermus. The sequence goes on along the minus strand of CAVRGN010000008.1, from coordinate 177,199 downwards.
TCGCCTGTGCCGCGAGCGGCGGGCAGGCCCATCCGGTCTTCGGCCTGTGGTCCGTGACGCTGGCGGGCGCGCTGCGCTCGGCCCTCGTCGAGGAAGGCCTGCGGAAGATCGACGCATGGACCGCCCGCTATCGCCTGGTCACGGTCGACTTCCCGATGGGTGCCGTCGATCCCTTCTTCAACGCCAACAGGCCCGACGACCTGGCCGAGGCAGAGCGCCTGCTCGCGGCCGCACCATGAGCGAATCCCGCGCCGGGCTGGCCATGGGTGCCGGCGCCTTCGTGCTCTGGGGCATCTATCCGTTCTACTTCAAGGCACTGGGCCACGTGCCGCCGATCGAGATCGTGGCCCACCGCATCTTCTGGTCGACCCTGACCCTTATGCCTCTGATCCAGCTGCGGGCCGCATGGCCGGCCGTGTTCGCCGCCCTGGGCGACCCTCGGCTGCGCTGGGGGCTCACCGCCACTACGCTGCTGATCGCCAGCAATTGGTTCGCCTACGTCCTGGCCGTCACCGGCGACCAGGTGCTCGACGCCAGCCTGGGCTACTTCCTCTGCCCGCTGGTCAACGTGGCCCTGGGCGTGGCCGTGCTGAAGGAGCGCCTGACCGCGGCCCAGATCGTGGCCGTCGGGCTGGCGGCGGCAGCGGTGTGCATGCTGATCGTCGCCCTGGGCGTCGTACCGCGGCTGGCGCTGTTCCTCGCCATCTCGTTCGGGCTCTACGGCCTTGCCCGCAAGCGCCTGCCCGTGGATCCGCTGAGCGCCCTGTTCCTGGAATGCGCGCTCTTGGTGCCGGCGGGCTTGGCCGTCGGCTTCTGGCTCGGGTTCGCCGGAACGTCGCGGACGGTCGAGGGCGATCCCTGGACCCTGGTCCTGCTCGCGCTGTCGGGCATCGTCACCGTGGGGCCGCTGCTGCTGTTCGGCATGGGCGCCAAGCGGCTGCGGCTCTCGACCGTCGGCATCCTGCAATACATCGCCCCCACCATGCTGTTCGTGGAAGGCGTGGTGTGGTTCGGCGAGCCGCTGAATCCCTGGCGGCTGGCAGCGTTCGTCCTGATCTGGACGGCGCTGGTGATCTACACGGTGGATGGCATCCTGCGCGCCCGCGCCACCTCGTCGGCCTGACCACCCGCAGGGGGACCTTGACGCACGGCCAAGCCTGGGCGGGCGCCGATCGAGCGGGTAACGGTCAGCCGGCCTGACGGCACATCCGCTCGGCCGCCAACCGTTCGCCGACGACGAGCGGCTGGCGCCATCGGCGCAGGTCCGGCGATCCGGCCTCCTCGTCCGCCGCGGGTGCCTCGATTCGCTCCAGCGGCGCCCAGCCCGCTTCGCCGCGGGTGAAGGCGTCCAGGCCGGCGGCCCGGACCAGGGCGAGGCCGGCCCCGACGTCCCAGACGTTGGGCTGGCCGAAGCGGGCGACCTCGAGCAGGCCCTGCGCCACGAACGCGCACTCGATCGCGGCCGATCCGGTCTGGCGCACGTCCCAGTGCTCCCAGCCCGACGGCACCGGCTCGCCGGCAAGGCGGCGCCGGACGGCGCTGTTGCGGCGCGGCGTCACCGGCTCGCCGTCGCACCGCAGGCCCTGGCCGGCGCCCGCATGATAGACCGCGGGCCGCAGCAGATGGCCGGTCGAGCACCAGATCGCACCCGCCACCGGCCGGCCCCGGTGGAGCACGCCGATCGAGGCCGCGAACAGCGGAAACCCGTTGACGAAGTTGGCGGTCCCGTCGACCGGGTCGATCACCCAGACCACGTCGTGGACGCGGCCGGTCCGCTCCTCGACCTCCTCGCCGACGATGTCGTGCTCGGGGAACACGGCCGCCAGCCGCAGCCGGATCAACCGCTCGACCTCCCGGTCCACCTCCGAGACCGGGTCCGCGAGCGAATCCGAGCGGCCCTTGTAGCGGATCTCCAGGTTACGCCCGAGGGCTGCCATGATTTCGGCCCCGGCGGCTTGCGCGAACTCCACCGCCGCGGCCTCGATCTCGGCCAGCGAGGGTTGCGGCAGCGGCGCGTCCACGACAGTCATGGCGCGTCACGCCACCGGGCGTCGGGATCGTGGACCGGAAGCGCATGCATGTCGGCCGGAACGATCGCGCGTGGGCCGGGTTCCCGCCGCGCCTCGGCCTTGACGCGGCGGGTGCGGCTGCGGCAACTGCGCGCCACGGCCGAGCGGGGTGAGCATGCAGCGCGACCACAGTCTCCTGATCAGCGTTCTCTGGCGCGTCGCGGTGATGCTGCTGCTGTTCAACCCGGTGGCGTCGGTGAGCATGTGGATGCTGGCCGCCTGGCGCGGGCAGCCGGGCGTCGTGCTGATCGTGCTGGCCGTGGTCGCCCTGGTCCTCCTCTACATGCTGAGCCTGGCCCGGGAGTTCATGGGTGCCACCGCGATCGCGGCCCTGGCGCTGGCGGCGATCCTGATCGGTTGCCAGCTCCAGGGCTGGGTCGATCTCTCCGACCCGCAGTTCTGGCAATGGGCGGCGCCCGTGATCGCCGGCATCCTGTTCGCCGCCGGACCGGCCTTCGCCACCATCCGGCGCCGCGAGGCCGGCGTGACGGCCACCGACGAGACGCCCCACTGACCTAGCGGTCCACAGACGCGCCAGTTGACCGCGCGCGCCGCGCCGGACTATCTGCCCGCGACCTTGCCCGACCCAACAAGCATTGCGGGGAACCACCCATGCCGTCGCCCGTCACCGCCGCCCGCCGGACCATGCTCGCCGGCCTCGCCTTCGGCCTGCTGGCCGCCTGCGCCACGACCGAGCCCGAGCGCGACAACCTGGTCGCCCGGGCCGAGGCGGCGCGCGAGGACCTGTTCCGCCAGGTGCCGGCCGCGCGCGCTCTGGCCGCCGATTCGGCCGGCTACCTGATCTTCCCGAGCGTGACCCAGGGTGCCTTCATCTTCGGCGGGCAGTTCGGCAACGGCGTGCTGTTCGAGGGCGGCAAGCCCGCCGGCTTCTACAACATCACCGGCGGCTCGTGGGGCCTGCAGGCCGGGGCGCAGAACTTCTCGCAGGCCTATTTCTTCACCACGCCCGAGGCCCTGGCCACCTTCCGCCGCACCCGCGGCCTGGAGCTGGGCGCCGGGGTCGACTTCGCGGTCGCGGACGTGGGTGCTTCCGGTGCGATCAGCACCTCGACCCTGCAGAAGCCGGTCGTGGTGTTCGTCTACGGCCAGCAGGGCCTGTTCGGCGGCGTCAACATCGCCGGCCAGAAGATCAGCGAGCGCAGCAGCCGCTGACGACGGGCCGGGGCGGGCTCGCCCGGGCCCGCTCCTCCCGGCCGGATCAGTTCCGCTCCATCGCGCGTACCGTCAGCGTGTTGCCCTTGCGGTTGCCGCAGCGGGTGCAGCGCAGCTTCGGCTCCAACTCCGTCAGGAAGCTGTGCGGCGGCCGCTCCCAGGCCAGGAAGTCGCTCTTGAACTCGGCCGCATGGCTGCAGGCGAAGCAGCGCGCCACGATCCGGTGCCACGCGCGAAGATCCCGCAGCCGGATCGCGTAGCGAGGCCCGATGTTGCCATTATGTTCCATGGGCGCGAAGCTAATGCCGACCATGGGCTCCGAGCAAGCCGGCTTATCGTCCTGAGTGAACGGGAGCTGGGAGCCCCGAGGCCTCAAGTGAGGGTCAGGTCCACCCGCGGGGGGCCTGAGCCGTCCGGGTCGAACCGGGGCCGGCACTCGCGCACCCGCTCGGGCGCGATCTTCCGTTCCTCGACGAGATAGGTCTCGACCGCGGCGGCGCGTGCCTTGGCGAGTTCCAGCATGGCCTCGGGCGAGGTGTCGGCCACCGCGGCAGGCGTGGCGGGCGCAGCAGGTGCTGCGGGAGAGGACGCCGGGTTCGCGGCCGATACGGCGGGCGCAGGCGGTGGCGGAGCCGGCCCGGCGGTGTCCGCGGCCGTGGCGCGACCGCATGGCAGGACGTCGAGCCGGGGCTTGGCGTTCAGCAGCGCCACGAAACCGTCGACCACCTTGCGGCCCTCGTCGTCGAGTACGGCCGAGCCCGCCTGGAAGGTGATCGGCTGGAACTCCACGCTGCCGCCCTCCGACATCAGCATCCCGGCGATCGCGGTCGGCGGGAACACGCTGGTCAGCGTGCCGGCGATGACCTTGCTGATGGCCTCGGAAGGATCGATCTCGGGTGCGTCGACCGTGCCCCCGATCGGCAGTCCCAGCTTGATCTTCCCTTCCGAATCCTCGAGCAGGCCGACCACCGCACTCACCGGCACGCCCACCGCGGCCGAGGCCTTCTCGGCCGCGGCCTCGCTGACCGGGACCAGGATGAGGTCGTCCACCTCGAGGTCGATCTTGCCCTTGAGAGCGCCGTCCGAGGCCGCGGCCTTGGTCGCCGTGCCGAACACGCCGCTCTCGATGTCCATGCCGACGGCGTTGGCGGCGTAGGGCGAGAGTGGCGGCAGCTGCAGCCGGCGCAGGTCGAGATCGAGATCGAAGTCGGGCGGCGTGGCCGAGGTCGCCCACCCGGACAGCGTCAGCTCGGCCTTCTGGTTGATCGCCCCGGCGACGCGGAGGTCGGTCCGTTGGCTCGGGTCGGTGGTGTCCAGGTGAGCCACCTCCGCGCCCAGCTCCGCCTCCACCTCGAATGCCGGCTCGACCGCCGTGTCGGTGTAGCGGATCACCGCCGGTCGCTCGATGCTGACTTGGTCCAGGCGCACCGCGGCCCCGCCGCCATCGGCCGGAGCCTCGGGCGTGGCCGGCGCCGACTTGGAGCCGGCGGCCAGCGCCTTGACGGTACGGTCGGAGAGCTCGACCTCGAGACCGGCCAGCGTGACGCTGCGGGCATCAACCGCCGGGGCCTGGTCGACCTGCAGTCCCTCCAGGGCCAGGGAGCCGAGGCGGACCGAGCCGGCCCCGTCTCCCGTAATCGCGGCATCCAACGACTCTGCCGCGACGGACAGCGCGGCGTTCCAGGTGGGCGAGGCGCCTCCCATATCGGCCGCCAGCCGGTCCAGCGTGACGCCGAGACCGGCCAGTGAGATCGTGGCCGGCGGCCGGCCTGCCGCGGCCGGTGCCGTGGCCTGGAGCGTCTTGAGTTCAGTCGATCCGGCGGTCGTCAGCGTGGCGCCACCGTCCTGGGACATGGCGAGGTCGAGACCGGTCAGGGTGAGCCCGAGCTCATCGAGCGTTCCCTGGGCGGTTCCATCCCCGAAGGGCAAGCCGGCGGCGGCTTCGGCAAGGGTGAGGGCCACTCCTCCGGACGCCGCGATGCGCCCGGAAGGATCGAGCGTCACGCCGAGGGCGTCGAGCTTTCCCCCCAGCCGTCCCAATTCCAGGTTCGATCCGTCGGCAAGTTGCACCTGCACGCCCGACAGCTCGCTCGTCCCGGTGACCCCGAGCTGCGAGCGGCCCTCGGCGACCACCAGGTCGAGCGCGGAAAGTGCGACATCGAGCGCCCCGGCGCTGATCGCGGCCGTGCCCTCGGCGACCGAAGCTTCGGCGGTGAGCTTCTTGAAGCCGAACGTCGCCCGCCCCGACACCTCCGTCCGGCCGCTGCCGGCCAACCCGGCGTCGAGGTCCGCGATCTCGGCCCGGGCACTCGAGAGCTCGACGCTCGTCGCCGGACCACCCGCGGCGCCACCGAGCTTGGCGGCCAAAGCGTCCACGTCCAGCCCCACCCGACCGGTGATCCCGGACCGGCCAGGCGCCAGCGAGAGGGCAAGGTCGTCGAACGTCGCCCGCAGCGAGCCGGCGCTGGCCACGGAACCCGGTCCGCCCGCGGGGTCCGCCAGCGCCAGGCTGAGCTTGTCGACGTCGCCCGAACCGGCCGCGCGGACCGCGATCGCCTCGCCGTCCACGGTGACGGCGAGCGTCGGCATGGCGAGTGCGACCCGGTCGGTCTTGACCCCGACCGGTCCCGAGGCCGCGGGTGCTTTGACCTCGAGCGAAGGCTCGACCTGGAGCGTGATGCGGCCTTGAGGATCGCGCATGGCCACGAGATGGGCGAGATCGATGTTCGCCTGGTCGAAGGTCAGCTCGGGTGCCCCGGGCGCGTTCACCTGGACCTGGCTCGCCTCCATCCTGGCGTCGCCCGCGGCCCTCAGGACGATGGCGGCGTCTCCGCCGGCCGCCGCGGCCACCGGCTCCGCGATCAGCACGCCGTCGAGATCGACTTTTTGATGAGCCACCCGATAGGACAGCTCGGGGCGGACCAGCTCGGCACCGTCGTGGGTGACGTCGCCGTAGGCGGCCATCACCATGCGGCCATTGGGCTCGATCTGGACGCTGAGGGCGAGGTCGGCGCCGACCTCGCCGTCGCGGCGCTCGAAACCCAGCGGGCCGGTGTAGCGCGTGACCTTGTCGAGATCGACCGAGTCCAGCCGGACATGGCCGTCCACCATGATCGTGTCGCTGAACAGGTTGGCCTGCGCCTCCGCTTTGAGACCGATGTCGTTCACCCGTGCGGTGAGGCCGATCACCGCCGGATGATCGGGATCCCAGGAGCGCATGTCCTCGACCACCATGCGGTCGACCTCGACCAGCAGCGTGCCGCCCGTCGCGGTCTCGAGCAGCACGCGGCTGTCTTCCAGCAGGAAGCCGTCGAGCCCGATGCCGAATGCCGCACTCCGATCGTCCTCCGTCGCCTGGTCTCGAGTGTCCGGCTCCTCGGGCGGGCCGAGCAGGTCGGCGAGCTCGATGCCGTTGACGGTGATGCTGCCATCCTCGTCACGGGTCACCCGGAGATCGATGCCGCTGATGCGAAGCTGATCGATCAGGGCGCGACCCGCGAACAGATTGCTCAAGCCATAGGTCAGCGACACGTCGGCGACTTGGCCCGGCACGGCGTCGGCCGCCCAGAACTCGACCGCGCCGAGATTGATCCGGCTGTGCAGGAGGTCGATGTCGAGGGAAGTGACGCCGCGATTGGCGATCCCCATCCGCTCCAGCTGCTGCGCCGCGAGCCAGCCGGCGGCGAACCGGGGCACCAGCACCGTCAGGACGAGAAGCAGCGCCAGCGCCAAGCCGCCGCCGATGAGCCAGCCCCGTCCCCGGCGGCGGGGTGCTGGCGAGGAGGCGGCGGCTCCAGGAGCTTGCGGCTCTCCGGCGCTCCCGCTCATCGGGGGATCACGAGGCTCATGCCGACCGCGATCCGGCTCGGATCGTCGCCGATCCGCTCGCGGTTGGCGTCGTAGATCCGGCGCCACGAGCTCGGCGAGACGTCGCCGTAGACCTTGCCGGCGATCTTGCTCAGCGTATCGCCCCTCTGCACGACATACTCGTCGACGGGCTGGCTCGGGCGCTTCTCCGGCGTGAGCAGCGGCGGCGCGTCGCTGGTGACCAGGGGCGCCAGTTCGGCCGGATCGGTCGCGAGGTCGGCATGTTCCAGCGGATAGGGTGCGACCGTGTCGCCGAACCACTTGGCGTAGATCGCGGCCAAGGTCCCGTCGTCGGCCATCGCGGTCAGCGTGGCGTCGACCAGGTCGAGCAGCTTGCGATCGCCCTTGGGCACGGCGATGCCGTAGGGCTCCTCGCTGAAATGGTTGCCGACCACCTCCAGAGCCAAGCCGGCGGCGGCGTTTTCCAGCGCCACGCCGTCGCTGGCGAAAGCCGCCACCCGGCCGTCGAGGAGCGCCTGCACCGCGTCGGGGTGGCGCGCGAACACGACGATCGCCTCGTCCGGCTCGAAGCCGCAGGCGCGCATCTCCTGCCTGAGCGTGTCGAGGCTGGTCGATCCCTCGATCGCGGCCGCCTGCTTTCCGGCCAGATCGCACACGCCGGCGATCGGCGAGCCCTCGGCCACCAGGAGACGTTCGCCGTCCTTGAAGTAGGTCAGGCTGAAGTCGACCTGCCGGGCGCGCTCCGCGGTCTTGGTCAGCGCCGCGACCACGATGTCCGCACCGCCGGCCAGCAGCTTGGCGATGCGCTCGTTGGTCGGAACCGGCACCAGCGTGACCGCGTCGGGATCGTCCAGCCACCGCCTGGCGAACTCGCGCACCAGATCGATCTCGAAGCCGACCCGATCGCCCTGGTCGTCCTCGAACGAAAACGGCCGGAAGGCATTCTGAACCACGGCGGTCAGCCGCTTGTCGGCCAGGATGCGATCGAGCCGCGAGCCCAGCTCCGGCGCCGTCGCGGCGGTCTGCGGTTCCGCCGGGGCGGTCGCGGCTTCCTGGGAGGTCGCTTCCCCTGCCACCTCGGCCCCAGCCGGCCCTGCCCCGGCTGGCGCTCCGGATGCCGCCGTCCCGGCCTTGTCCCCGGACGCGTCCGCCGGCGCGGCGGTCAGGTGCGCGGCGCCAGGGATGACCTTGATCGAGCCGGTCAGCGACACTTCACCCGCGCCGGCACCCTCGCCGTACGCGGCGGTGACGCCGATCCGGTAGTCGCCGGGCTCACTCGGTGCGACGTAGGTGATCTCGGCCCCGCCATCGCCCTTGACGTTCGCCGGCCTCGGCCGTCCAGGCAAAGCGGTTGAACTCGTTGCCATTGGCCTCGTAGACGACCCGAACGGTCATGGTCTCGTCGGCCGGAACCAGGAGCACGACCGGGCTGAAATGGATCAGACGCGGCGGCGTCGGCTCGCCGCCGCAGCCGGCGAGGACGGCCGCCAGGGCCGCGAACAGAAGCCCGGGCCAAGTTCCCTGGAGGCGGCTGTATCGGCTCATGCCGTCTCCCCTTTAGGCTTTGCGGCGCCGCGTCACGCAGATGCGTGGGCTCCGCCCGACGTGTCTTTCCATCACAAGTGTGCGCGAAAAGCCCAACCCGATCAACCGGGCGCGTCGTAGCCCCGTCGGCGCCGCAGAGTTCGTGCCGCGGGCGGCATGGACGCCGTGCCGACCGGCCGCTACTGCCTGGACATGCTTGACCGCCACCGTCACGGCCGATGAACGGCGAATTCGATCCGGACCAACTGATCCGGACAGCTGGCGACGCCGTTCGCGGCACGCTGTTCTCGGTGGCGGGACAGCCGGTTTCCGTCTGGGCGCTGGGCGAGCTCGTGCTGGTGCTGGCCCTGGCCGTCTGGCTCGGCGGGCTGCTCCAGCGCCTGCTGCTGCGGCTCTCCACCCGGCACGGCTCGTTCGATCACGGCTCCATCCAGACCTTGGCCCGGCTGTTGCGCTGGGTGATCCTGGCCGTGGGCGTGATGGTCGGCCTGGGCCTGGTCGGCGTGCCGCTCACCCATCTCGCGATCATCTTCAGCGCCCTTTCCGTCGGGATCGGCTTCGGCCTGCAGACCATGGTCAACAACCTGGTCTCGGGCCTGATCCTGCTGGGCGAGCGCAGCATCCGGGTCGGCGACTTCATCGCCCTGTCCTCCGGCGAGGAGGGCATGGTCGAGGACATGAGCATGCGCAGCACGCGCATCCGCACCCCGGACGGGACGCTGGTCCTGATGCCCAACTCCGCCTTGGTCGAGGGTGCCGTGCGCAATCTCAGTGCGCTGGACAGCGCACACCGACAGCGCTTCGACTTCAGCGTCGGCTACGGCACCAGCAAGCAGGCGGTGGTCGACGCGATCGCCGCGGCTGCCCGCGCGCTCCCGGCCACGCTCGAGGATGCAGCCCATCCGATCGAGGTGGCGCTCAAGGACCTGGGCGAGGTCACGCTCGACTATCAGCTGGTGGTCTGGGTCCGCAACGAACGGCTGATGGAGCCCTACCGCACCCGCTCCGCCTACTTGGCCGCGATCGACGACACGATCACCCGCTGCGGCTTTCCGCAGCCGAACCCGGCCTACGACGTGAACGTGAAGAACGCGGCGCCGCCGCCCGGCTAGCGCGCGGCCACGGCGACCGTTCCGGTCACTCCCAGCGGACCAGCACCACGGCGCCGTAGGCGGGGATCGCCAGGTCCGTGATGTCGTGCGCGGCTCCTCCGCCGCGGGTCTCCTCGGGATAGGCGCCCAGGTTGAACGCCGGCCAACTGGTGTTGGCGAGCTCCTGGTACCGGCCTCGGATCCCGGCGTCATAGTGCTGCCAGGAACGGCCGCGGAAGTTCAGCACCACCGCATATTTGCCGCCATCGCGGGTGAAGGCCGCGATGCCGTTGGCATCGTTCAGGTGCGTGACGGTGATGTCGCCGGCAGCCAGCCGGCCGGGATCGCCCCGCCGGATCGCCAGCAGGCGTCGGTACCAGCCGAGCACCTTGGCTCGGCCAGGGTCGGTTTCGTAGCTGCCCAGCGGCAGCCGGTCGTCCCACCAGGTGGGAGCGGTCTCGGCGAGGACACGGCCGTCGTCCTGCCCGAACTGCAGGCTTTCGCCGGCCTCCTGGCCCATGAACAGCATCGGGATGCCGCGGGCGAGCACGGTGCCGGCGGCGGCCAGCTGCGCCATCTCCCAGCCTTTACCGTCACGCCCGCGCCTGGCGATCCGGTCGTCGGTGTTGCCGACCTCGTCGTGCGACTCGGCGTAGACGACCGCATCGTGCCAGCTGTCGCCGAAGCTGGCGAACGCCGCACGCAGCCCATCGAGGCTGCCGCCGGTCAGCGCGCGCTTGAAGCCATCGTGGAAGCCGTCGGCCCACTGCGCGTCGAACGGCCCGTGCCGGTCCCCGGCCCAGGCCTGACCGACATCCTCGGCGGTCACCTGCCAGGTGTTGGGCAGCTCCTCCGCGATCAGCAGGATCTTCGGATCGACCGCCTTCACCTTCTCGCGGACCTCGCGCAGGAACCGCCAGCCGCCGCCGCTGCCGCGCAAGCGGATGTTGCCGTCGTCCGCATTGTGGATCGGTCGGGTGAAGTCGAAGCGGAAGCCGTCGATGTGGAACTCGCGCGCCAGATAGACGATGTTCTGGACGAAGAAATGCCGGGCCACGTCATTGTCGAAATTGACCATCGGCCCCCAGACGGTGTCGCCGTCATAGTAGGTGCCGTGGGCGATGTCGTCCTGGGCGATCTGCCACAGAATGTTGTCGCTGCTGCCGCCATGGTTGAAGACCAGGTCGAGCACGACCGCGATGCCATTCCGGTGCGCCGTGTCGACCAGCCGCTTGAGCTGGTCCGGCGTGCCGTAGGCGGACTCCACCGCATAGAAGAAGGAGGGATTGTAGCCCCAGCCGACGTCGCCGGCGAATTCGTTGACCGGCAGCAACTGCACGGCGGTGACGCCGAGGCGCTTCAGGTAGTCGTCGCCGCCGTCGCCGTCGAGCTCCTCGGTGATCCGCTCCAGCGGGCTCAGCGCGGTGTTGCGGTCGGAGAAGCGCAGCGGGTGCAGCTGGTAGATCTGGTAGTTCTCCCAGCCCGGCCGCTGCCAGCTCCGATCCTGCCATGCATGGTCCGAACCGACCGTGACCAGCGAGCGGGCATTGAGGTCCGAGCTCTCGACCCGCCGGGCTGCCGGATCCTGGACCCGCGCTTCGCTGCCGTCGGCGCGGCCGAGGAGGAAGCCGTAGCGGTCGCCGGCCGAGGGCGGGCGGACGAACATCTCGGGCTGCACCTTCAGCCACCAGAACTTGCCGTCGGGTGTGCGGGTGAGGTCCAACGCTCCGTCGGCATCGGCGGTGAAGTCGCCGGCCAGCCGCACTCGGGTCACGTCCGGCCGGGCATGGAGAATGGCGTACCAGTAGCCATTCTCCTGGTAGAAGCCCGGGGAGCGCCGCCAGATGGCCGCAGGGTCGCCGTCGAGCCATGCCGCGGGCCGAGCCGCGGCGGCTGCGGCCCCCATGGTCAAGAGTGCAAGGAGCAGGCAGATGCCGCTTCCTCGTCCTGATGCCAGCATGGACCTTCCCGATGCTCGTTAGCGGCCGCCGGCCCGAGCCTGCCGGACGCTCGCTTGGTCCTTCTACGCCACGGGCCGCGGGGCCGGCGTGAGGATTGCCACGTTCAACGTCAATGGCGTCAACGGGCGTCTGCCCGTGCTGCTGCGCTGGCTCGCCGAGGCCCGCCCCGACATCGTCTGCCTGCAGGAGCTCAAGGCGGCGGACGGCAAGTTTCCGCAAGCCGCAATCCGCGACGCCGGCTACGGGGCGGTCTGGCGGGGCCAGAAGAGCTGGAACGGCGTGGCCATCCTGGCCCTGGGGGCCGAGCCGATCGAGACCCGCCATGCCCTGCCGGGCGATCCCGGCGACGTGCAGAGCCGCTATCTGGAGGCGGCGGTGAACGGCGTGCTGGTCGGCTGCCTCTACCTGCCCAACGGCAATCCGGCGCCGGGACCGAAATTCGCCTACAAGCTGCGCTGGTTCGAACGGCTGGCTGGCCATGCGGCCGGGCTGCTGCCGACGGGCGCGCCGGTGGTGCTCGCCGGCGACTACAACGTCATGCCGACCGAACTCGACGTCTACAAGCCAGAGCGCTGGCTGGACGATGCCCTCTTCCGTCCGGAGGTGCGGGCCGCGTTCCACGATCTCCTGGCCCAAGGCTGGACCGACGCTCTGCGCGCTCTCCATCCGGGCGAGCGCATCTACACCTTCTGGGACTATTTCCGGAACGCCTGGGCGCGCGACGCCGGCCTGCGCCTCGACCATTTGTTGCTCAACCCCGCGGCCGCGCACCGGCTCGTCGCGGCCGGCGTGGACCGAGAGGTTCGCGGCTGGGAGAAGGCGAGCGATCACGCTCCCGCCTGGATCGAGCTTGCCGATGGCGAACGCGCCCGCTCCCCTGCCCGCAAACGCCGCCCCGCGCCGGGCTGACACGCCCGCGCGTGCCTGCCCCGGCCGCTTGGCGCCTACTGGCTCTCGTTCGCGCTGGCTCCCGTCGCATCCGACCCCGCGCCCGCGGCGTTGGGCATGCCGTCGCCGCCTATCGCCGGCTCTCCGGTGGACGGTCCCACGGCGCCGGGCCCGAGCTGCGACTTGTCGGCCGGCGCGAGATCCTCGTTCGGCTCCGCCGCGGCGCCCCCTTTCGCCGCCTCCACGGCGGCGGTGCCGCCGCCCGGATTGCCGCTCTCGCCGGCGCCGGTGTTCGGGATGCAGCGGCCATCCGCACCGCGCAGTTCACCCTGGGGACACGCGTCCGGGATCGTCGCCTGCTGTGCGCCCGCGCCAGCTGCGACGACCAGGGCGGGGCCACAAACGGCCACCCAGATCAAGGTCCTCATCGATCAGCCCTCCCTGGCGAGGGCGGCTGCATGGGAAGCGCCCTTCGCCGCTCGTGAACGGCGGCGCGAGGATGGCGGTTCCTGCGCGCCGATCGGACCTGCCGCTTCGCGGCAGTGATCATGGTCGGGGCTGGCGTCGTCCTGCCGGCGGTGGCGCTTGCCGAGGCGCGAAGCGACCTTGTGCTAGGATCAGCGCTCGGGCCCGCGCTCCCCCTCGTCCGCCTGCGGGACCGGCACCTGCGGCCCGAATCCACCACCGGCGGCCGGACGGCCGTCGCCGGGCCGGACATCGCCCGCACGGTCCTGGTCCATCGCCCGATTCGGATTCGCGTCACCCACTCCCTCGGCGTCCGCTCCGGGTCCGGTTCCGCCGGTTCGATCCTCTTGGAAGGCCATCTCGGTTTCCTCGTCGCATCAGGGTCACCCGCCTGGCCGCAGTCGGCCGATTCCTCACATGCCGAGATCCGCATGGACCAGCGCATACACCGCTGCAGCGATGACCAGCGTCCCGCCGATCGCGGCTACCGGCACCCACATGGGAAGCCACCAAAGTTTGCGGGTCCTTCGACCGCGCTGGGCCTCGTGGGCCAACAGCTTCTCATCGACGGAAGGCTCCGGTTCAGGTTCAGTCCGGGACATGAGGTGTGGTCCTCGGCGGCGGCAGGACGCGCGGCACCAACCGGCGAGCGCTGGTCAGGTCCCCGTTGCCGGACGGCAGACCCGACGCTGGCTCGCCGCCATTCTCTTTAAGGCAAGCTACTGGCTGTTCGTGGCGGGTGGTGGCGTTGCCGGCGTGGTCACCGCAGGCCCGGGAGCCGTCGCCGTCGGCTGGGGAGCGCCGCCGCCGAACCAGCCGAACGCATAGCCCAGGACGACAAGCACAACGATGACGACCACGGCGATGGTGATGTTGCGCTTGTCCATCCGGCGCTACTCCTCGTCATTGCCATTGCGAATGTGGCGGTCCCTTGGGGCACGACCGAGCCTGGTCGCCTTTTCCAGTAGCGACCAGGCTGGCCGCAGCTCTTCACCTAGCCGAGGAACGGCCGACCGTGGAAGCTGGCCCGATCCTCCGGTGCCGCTAGGGCTCCACGCACTCCATCTTCGCGGGATCCCACATCTGCGTGGCCGTGCAGCCGTGCGGCGCACCGGTCTCGAGCCCCCCGGGCGTCGCCACCGTCGGCGTCGAGCCGCCGCGGGTGCCCGCCGTGTCGTCGGTCTTGGCCTCCGGCGTCGTCGTCATGGCGCCGGTGGTACCGCCCTTGTCGCTGCCGCCGTCCGAAGCGCCGGTACCGCCCCCCGCATCCTGGGCGAATACCGACCCCGCGCCGGCGACGCTCAGGCCCAAGGCCAGGAACGTCGCAGCAAGTAGCTTATGCATATGGGACACCTCGTTGGTAAGTGCAGCGCATCGCGCGCCACTGGCAGTCTCCTGATCGCGCGGAAGTAAGCCGGCCGGCGCAGATCGGTTCCTTAGCGATCGGCTGCCCGCGGTGTTGCTGCGAGCGCAGGGCCGATCCGAGATCCTCGACCCGCAGGTCGCCCCGAGCCCGGCGGGCAAAGACGGCATGGATGCCGGTGAGAGAGCCTGGGTCGGCTCGCGGATCTAGCAGTGCAGGAAGGCGTCCGCCGGCAGGGCCCGAACCGGCGGACATGGACCACGACGAATGGACGGCGTCGGCCACGACACGCAGCCGGCGGAACTCTCCTCCGCCAGCCCGAGAAGCCCGGTCGACCGGCCTGGCCGGTCGAAAGTCGGCAAGGCTGGGGAGCATGGACACGGGCGACCCTGCCCCGCGACGGGCGCCGGTTGTTTCCACCAGGAGCGGCCCTGCCCTTCCGATGGCCCGGCGCAGGCTGGCGGATCCGGATGGACGCTACCCAGCCGGGTCCTGCTGCCGGGGACTGCCGTCGCCGTCCTGATCGGCCTTCAGCCTGGACAGCGTCTTCTCCATGATCCGCAGCTGCGTCCTGCGCGTGCCCAAGACGCGATGCTTGGTCCCTTCCAGCTTCGTCAATTCCACCCGGGTGCGCTCGCACGATGCTTCCGCCCGAGCGATCATGGCGTCCGTCACGGCAGACCCTATGGGCCTGAGCACGTCATCGCCCATTCCCCGCCCTCCATCCCGGGGGCAAGAGTGCCCACCGGGGACCGGTCGACCTCGAGCAGCCACCTCCTGCAGCTCAAGCGAACAGCTCCAGCTCCGCCGGCACTCGGGTGAGCAGGCGGCCTGCTCTTGCGTCGGTCGCGATCTCCACGGCCCGCACCGGCGTGTGCAGATCATAGGGCTTGGTGATCACGCCCAGTGCGATATCACGCGCCGCGCGCGCCTGCTCCGGCTGTGCGGTGAGGAAGACGATCGTGGTGCCATGCCGGTCGTGGAGCTCGCGCGCGAGTTCCAGGCCTTCGGCGCCCCCGGCGAGGTTGACGTCGACCAGCGCTATGTCGGGGAGTTCCTCCCGGGCGATCGCCAGGGCACTGGCCCTGGACATCGCGGGCCCGCGCACATGATGGCCGGCAAGGGTCAGCATCATGTGCAGACCCAGCCCGATCAGCACCTCGTCCTCGACGATCAGGACCACCGATATTTCCCCCGAACCCGCCGTCAAACGCGGAGAGACGGCCGAGGTTGCAAAACCTGTGCGTCCGGTCGGTCATGATCGGCGCGCAAACACGGACCGCGAATTGATCTTGCGGTTGCCGCAGAGGGTGCGGCGCAGCTTGGGCTCTGCCGAAGCGGGTCGCGTTCATGGTTTCGGCCGACCGCTTCTTGCTGCTCGAGCTGCGCACCAATGGCGGCCAGCTATCCTCCCGGGCCCGACCCACGAGTCCGGCGGGCCGGTCAAGTGGGCCGGGGGTGGCGGCGTGAGCGCGCTGGCCAAGAGCATCGAGCAGCTTCGGACGCGCCTCGAAACGTCGCGCCGTACGACCGACCTGGACCGGACCCAGCTCCGCCGGGTCGTGACCTGTGGCCCGCGTCTCGCCGGCGCGCCGCCTCTCGTCGCGAAAATGAACCACCCCCGAGGGCGCTATTCCGGACGTGGCACCAGGTGCTTGCCCGCGCCTGTCCGCGCTCACATGAAACGTACAGAGTTGCCCCCCGCCAAAATGAGTTCGATGACGGCGGCGGCTGCATCGTGGCGGGCCCCGTCCGCGCTCAATGGGATCGCATTGCGGTGTGTGGCAGCGGCGTCCTCGAGGATCGATCGAGCCTCCCCCGCAGCGAGGGCCTTGCTCTCCGTGAGCGATAGAAGGAGCGACTCACAGATGGCGAGCGCCGCGAGCCCCGCGGCATCGGTCTTCGGGTCCATGGCCTCATCCCTTTAAGCATTTTCGATGCTCATGCGGCAGCAGGCGAATTTTTCTAGCGGCTGATGTAGCAGCCTTGATAAACAGGCAGACTAATCTAAGGCAGCATGCTACGGTCATTTTGTTGTCCGTCTGATCAACTCAGCTTCAACCAAGTTGCTGATTTGCTGAAGAGCTTTGATAACATGGCGGTATTTTGCAGTGCACTTACCCGAAAGCTAACGCACTATCTGCCATTGGGTGGCGAGGAGATCGAGCTTCTCAGGGGTTTGGAGGCTCGTCGTCGCTGCGTGGCCGCCGACACCGAACTCGTGCACGAGCACCAGATCGGTCACCACGCCTTCATCCTCGAGACTGGCTGGGCCTGCTCATACAAGCTGCTGCCCGACGGCGGCCGGCAGGTGATCGATTTCCCAATTCCGGGCGACATCATCGGCCTCCGCAGCGTATTGCTTCATGCGTCCGACCACAGTTTCGCCACGATCACCGACGTGACGGTGGCGGAGATATCGGCTCGGCAACTGGTGGCGGCATTCGAGCAGCAGCCGCGACTGGGTGTGGCCTTGCTGTGGGCGGTCTCGCGCGACGAGGCCATGGTGGTCGAGCATCTGGTGAATTGCGGGAGGCGAAGCGCCATGGTCCGCATCGCCCACTTCCTGGTCGAACTTGGGCTGCGCCTCCAGCTTGCCGGGCTGGGTTCCGAGGCGCAGTTTGCCTGCCCCTTGAACCAATATCTTCTGGCCGATGCGGTCGGGCTGACCGCAATCCACGTCAACCGGATCCTGCGCCATCTGCGCGAGCACGGGCTGGTCACGTTTCGCGATGGCCAAGTGACCTTCCACGACCTGTCCCGACTGCGCCTTCTCGCCGGCCACTCGCGCGCCGCGACGCAACAGCGTGATGATCCGAGCTGACGATTCACCTTCGATGGTCGAGCGTCCTGATCTCGCCTTGTGGCTGCCGCGACTGTCCTGGATCACCTTGCCGCCTGGCTGCAGCCCGGGTGCCGGCACCTGCTCGACATAGGGATCACATCCCTAAGCCCCTATGATCTCTGCCAATTCAGTCAGGTCGGAGCATGCTCTAGGACCGTCGCAGCACGTCGAGCCGGAACGACTTTCCTCGCTCTTGCGTAACAACATCAGCGAAGGCCGATGTGTTTTGGATCAGCAGTTCTACCGCATCGTCACCGGACAGACCCGTACCCGTTTCTCCGGTCCAGTTCACCAAAACGATTTCACCCGCTGAGAGCAGGGTACGTTCGATATGCTCGCTCAAGCGAACAATATCATCTGATGACAAATAGTAGATGACTTCAGACAGCAAGATGAGATCAAACTCCGCATCGGGCCATTGGCTCGGAATGAAGGCCTGATTGATCTCCACGCCAGGCAAGCCCGCGCACCGAAGGCGAGCCTGCGCCAGCGGTGCGGCGGCGGCGTCCACGGCGAGGAGATGGTGACAGCGATCCGCGAGCTGCAGCGTGAACACGCCGATCGAGCACCCGACCTCCAGCGCTGCCCGATAATGTTGCTTGGACAGTGCCGCCAAGGTCACCAGATATTTGGCGCTCTCATACTCGCTCGTGGCGAAGCTCCACGGATCGTCATCTGCCGCATACAATTGATCGAAGTACTCGACCGGAAAGGTCTGGTCTCGGTGTGCGGTATTTGATTGCTCGAGGAAAATCTCATAGGGAAGGCCAAAGCGGGCCAGCATGCCGTCCGGAAGCTGGCAACCGTCAGGGTCGTCCGCTATGAGCCTTGTGACCTGCGAGCGGTGCGAATGGATCGCGTCAGCTTTGGCCTGCATGTGTTTGGTGATGTCAAGGCGTACCCCGCGTGGCGCGTCACCCACCTCCGTATCCCCGGGCAGCATCCAGCCCCAGATCGGGTATGCGTACAGACGAACACTGGCCAGCTCGAGCGCGGCGGCGTGGACAAGGGCATGCACGGCGCGATGATCGTCGTGCGGATCGTGTTCCCAGGTCACGAACAGCGCCTCCGCGGCGATCGATCGTGCGACAGCGACGATCAGAGCGATCGCTGCAGCCGCGGCAGGCCCCGTGCTCTCGACGTAGCAGTCCGGCAGGTCGAGGAAGATGACCTCGTGGTCGCGGACCCCGAGCACGGCCGCTGCCGCCCGCGCCTCGTCCCGCCTCAGGCAGCGCAGGCGAGCGGGCGGATACTCCAGGGAGTTGGGATGCGAACCGACCCCGTCGCTGACGATCACGATACGCACGTCCCTGTCGCGAGCCCGCGCGGCCGCGATCAGGCCTGCACACCCCAGGCTTTCATCGTCCGGGTGCGGCGCCACGATCACCAGCCCACCCGATTCCCCCAGCGCCTCGAAGTCCACCAGGGGAAGATGCTCGGCGGCCTCCAAGAACAAATCCGCGCGCATTCCCTAGGACCTCCCGGCTTTGGACAAGCGGACGATCCTCGTCACCCATGAGGCCAATGCGGCGGGCGCCGATCCATCACACCGCCACAATGCCGCCTGCGGATGCCGACCGGCATGTACATCGTCGGACGAACATATCGCCGCATCGATATGAGGGGCGTATGGCGGCATGTCGTTCTTCTCCAAGGTCATTGCTTGACGTCGACCATCGCGTCGGAACACAGGCGTCTCAGGCGAGAGACAAAGAGCACGACCAAGACGCCCTGCCTAACCAGCGAGAGCCCTTTCGGATTCGCCGTGCCGCATCACGGGTGATTCGCGCCCGGGCTTGGCGTCCACCTTGTCGCGGAACCATCGTCCATCAGCAGTAGGTGCCAATAGCCTTCGCAAGATGGCAGCAACATCAGGGGAACCACCGGCGCTGGAATCGACCGATCGAGCCGTATAGCCATATACTTCTCGATTATCGATATACTGGTCGACATGGCCGCTGCGAGCGTGATCAGCAAAGACGACGTAGTCATGACGATCGGTATGATCGACATAGCTGAGTCCCCGAGACCCATCGGTCCGCACAAGGTACGCACCCTTTACCACAGGGACCTGGATGACCCCGCGGACCAGACGCCGAGCTATCCACTCATATTGTCGGGAATTCTGGAAGTAACCATTCGAGTCGATTTCGGCATGATAGTTGGAGTAAAGATCGTTCTCGTCCAACGAACGCAGAAACGGTGCGACGATGGGGAGATTCAGGGACACCAGCTGACGGAGGGCGGTGCCGTGGATAAAGCAGTCCGACTCCGCGACCAAGATGAACTTGCAGCCTCGGTCGGACGGCATGGTCGTGAACGAACTCCCAGCTTCGCGCCAGTCCATGTCGTGGTAAAGGTTCTGCCGCGACGAGCCCACTGGCTGCGGTTTCATCATTCCGCACGTCGCTTGCAAACTCGATGCCGCCATAATTGCCCGCCAAACGGGCCGCCCACTCGCGAAGCAGTCTCTCGGCGCTGCCTTGGCGGGTCCCGTCGCAGACAAGCAGATGAACCGCGGTCTTGGGATAATCCAGGGCGGCGAGGCACTCCAGATAGATCGGAAGAGACGCCGTCATCTCATGGACATGCACTGCGATCAGGATCTCCGGAGGATGAGACATGGGAGGAACCGTCGGCTGGGACGGCATCAGACCGTGCTGCGAGACGAAGTCATCGTGATCGGGCGCGGCAACGTTCTGGCCATCGACGAGCCTCGCACTGGCGAACTGGGCATTGGCAACGACGCGCCGAACCTCGTCTGGGGCCAGTGTCGCAACGGCGAGGATCTTCAAGCACGCATCGAGACATTCCTGAGTGCGGCCCGACCAATAGGCATTCAGCGAAAACTCATCCAACAGGCCGTGCTCGTAGACCGTTGGCTCGACAAACAATGCGTCGATGGGCATCGGCACGCCCAGCCCACGCTTGGCGATGCGGTAGCCTTCGTCAAAGCGACCTTTCTGGCGGCAGAAGTGGCTGGCCCGATGCAGTGCCTCCACCCGTGTCGGGAGAACTTCAGCGGCCCGCAGATAGGCGTCGACAATCTCATCATCCGCGAAGTGCAGCTGTTCCTTCAATTGCGCTACGCAGTAAAGGCTCATGAATACTTCCTCGATCCAGAGCCCCATTTCCGCCCGCTTGGCGTAATGTTGCAGTGCCAGCGCCTGCCGGCCTGAATCACGATAGCTTTGCGCCAGATAGAACTGATATCGTGTGAGTAGAAAAGGACTGGTCTCGACCGCGATCGCTGCTTCCAAGACAGCGGCGTCATTGTGATAGGTCGATGGATTCCTTCGACGCGCGCCATCCTGATTGAGTCGGATCTCAACTCCCGGTAGGTCTATCGCCGGCTCAGCCAAGTCGCAAGTGAGGTACTCGTGCAGAACGCCTTCATACCGCCAAGGAAGAGCACTGCGCACCAGCTGCGGTCGACTGTAGACAATTCCGGTATCATTGATCCTGAGCATGTACTGGTCGGCGACAAGGTCCGAGAACGCGGTGCGGTTCGCGACCTCCAGCGAGTCATCGGCGTCGATGATGAGCGTATAGTCGCATTTTCCGCGCGCGAGCATCAGTGCTTCCGAGCGGTTGTGGGCGAAATCCTGCCATGGACGCTCGTGCAATTCGCCGGGAACGTCGTGCATGTGCCCGCGAATGATGTCTTGGGTGCCGTCGGTCGATCCGGTGTCGACAATGACCCAGTAGTCAATCACATCGCGGAGACTGTCAAGACAGCGACGGATTACGGCGGCTTCGTTCTTGACGATCATATTGAGACAAACTAGCTTTCGCTCAATATCCATCTGGCGGCTCCATCGTTGACCGGCGCACAGCGGCACTGCGCGGATTTTGGATCGGTTGTCTCATGCTTACTTCGATTGGCGCCCCATGAAACGGCGATCCTTCTTTTCTCTGCTCGGTGCCGGTGTCCTGCTGCCCTATGGTGGGAACGGGACGGGGACCGAGCCGGCCGGCACGACGCTGCTGACGGCTGAATTGCGCCTTCTGGGCGACTGGCGCGGTTCGGCATCCGCAGATGTGTCGGCCGTCATCGACTGCATGCGAGCGGCTTGCCTGGGCGATGTGGCGCTTCTGTCGGATCGACAGCCGGAAGAACTCTGGGTCGAGGATCGACCGGACCGCTACCCCGCTGTCTGGCTGCATCCCGACTTCCCCGCGACCGCTTGGGTCACGCTGGTCGTCGGTCCGCGCCAGTGGTGCAACCTGGCCTATCAGTTCGGGCATGAACTGGGTCACGTGCTCGGCAACAGCTGGGCGCAGGACGCGATGCCGCGCACTCCCTGCCAGTGGGTCGAGGAGGCTCTGGTCGAGGCGTTCGCTCTCCGCGGGCTGGACCGCATGGCGGAGAGGTGGAGCGACGCGCCGCCCTTTCCGGGCGATCATGGGTATGCCCGGTCGATCTGGAGCTATGGCGAGTCCATCCGTCGAGACTATCGCGCCAAGGCGTCGGACCAGGGGATGGAGACTGGGTTCGCGGCGTGGTTCGAGGAGCGCAAAAGCCTGTTCGAGAGAGAGGGCGGCATCGACGTCGCTGCCGGCGCAGTCACCACGATGCTCGACCTGATGGAGGCCGAGCCCGCCATTTGCGCCGACATCGGCGCCTTGAACCGCTGGCCGGGCCGGACCGGGGTGCCGCTCGCGGACTATCTGGACTACTGGCAGGCGAGTTGCGCCGAGCTGGATGCGCCAGGCCGACTGCCGCTCCGCATCAGGCAACTCGCCGGCTATTGATCCGATCCTCGAGTTGCCACCGAGGAGAGCTTTCATCGACGGGCGGCATGACGGCCCCACGATCATGCTACCTGCC
Source organism: uncultured Alphaproteobacteria bacterium (assembly GCA_963720725.1). Taxonomy (GTDB): domain Bacteria; phylum Pseudomonadota; class Alphaproteobacteria; order Geminicoccales; family Geminicoccaceae; genus Benzoatithermus. Next base: position 155,140 of record CAVRGN010000008.1, on the reverse strand, counting down.
GGCCAAAAATTGCGGCTCAAGCTCCGGATACGAGGTGTCGGACGAAGCATCGTTTGGTGTCGCAGCCGCCGGCTTCCAGGCTACGTTGCGATCGAAGGCAGCGAGCTCGTGGGTGGCCTCAGGAACCCGAAGAGAAATGGCAATCTGGTAGCAGCGACGCGCTGCCGCGACGTCCCGAGGTCCACCCACCCCACGCGCCGAGAAGCGCGCGAGCATCAGGGTCGCGATCGGGTGGCCGTTCTCGGCCGCACGGGCGAACCAGCGGCGGGCCTTGGTGAAGTCCACCTTGATGTCATGTCCGCCGCTGTGCAGCGCACCGAGCGCGAACATGGCGCCGGTATGCCCGGCTTGAACGGCACGGAGGAACCAGGACTTGGCCAGCTGATGATCGTGCGCCACGCCACGACCCTTCAGGTGGAGGTCGGCCAGCGCCACCTGCGCTTCGGCCATGTCCGCCGCTGCGGCCCGGCCGAGCCAGACGGCGGCCTCGGCATCGTTCCTGGCCACACCTCTGCCCTCGGACAGCATGCGGCCATACCAGTACTGGGCGTCCACCAGGCTGCTCGCCGCGCGCTTCAGCCAGAATGCGGCCCGCTCGTCGTCACGCGGCACGCCGACGCCTTCCGCCAGACACACCGCATAGTTGAAGGCGCCCACGGGGTCGCCGTCCTCGGCCGCCTGCTCGAACCACTCGTGCAGCGCCGGCGGCTCACTGGCCAGGCTTGCCGCTCTGCCGGTCTGCAGCAGCATGGCGAGGTCGGCCTGTGCGTTCGCATCGCCCGCTTCGGCCGCCTGCTTGAACCATGATGCCGCCTCGTCCGGATCCTGCACGACGCCGGCGCCCGTGAGATACAACGTGCCCAGCGACCGTGCGGACGTGCTGTGCCCCTGCTCGGCGGCACAGCGCAGCCAGTTCGCCGCCTCGGTGTAGTTCGGGGGCAAGGCGCCGCCGCGGGCATAGAGGTCGCCGAGCCATGCCGCGGCCTCGGCATTGCCGCCGAGAGCGGCGCGACGAAGCCAGCTTTCCCCGTTCACCAGATCGACGGGCCCGCCTCGTCCTGCGATCAGCAGCAGCCCGAGTCGTCCTTGCGCGGCGACCAGTCCAGCCTCCGCCGCCCGCTCGTGGTGGTAGCGGGCCATGGCGTCGTCGCGTGACGCGCCGATCGCCTCCTCGGCGCTGATGCCGAGCAGATAGTGGGCGGTGGGCAAGCCGCATTCCGCGGCACGATGCAGCTCGTCTTGCGCGACAAGGATGTTCTCGGGATTGCCGCCGCCGGCCAACAGTGCGATCGCATAGCCGAGACGGCCTTGAGGGCAATCCTGCGCGGCGGATGCGCGATACCAGCCGAAGGCAGCATCGGGATCGCGGAGGTCTTCCGGCCCATAGGAAAGAATGTAGCCGAGAATTGCCTGAGCGTCCGGCGAACCGGCGTCCGCGGCCAGTCGTGCCCAGGGCAACGCCGCATGGAAATCGGGCTCACCGGTCGACACCGACTCGAACAGGCCCGCGCTTCGTTTCACGGACGCCTCGGGAATGCCGAAGAGATAGAGCCGGCTCAGGCGACTCTGCGCGCCGATGTGCCCGGCCTCCGCCGCCCGGCTGTACCAGCGCGCCGCCTCCAGCGGATCGCAAACGGTGCCGATGCCATCGAGCGAATGCTCGCCGACCATGAAGGCGGCCTCCGCGTTGCCCGCGTCGGCCGCCGCGGCGAACAACGCCAATCCGCGTTCCGGTGCTTCCTCCAGCAGACGCCGGGCCCGCGTCACGGCCCAACTCGGCGAGCGTGATGCGACACGATCGAGGAGGTTGCCGATAAAGCTGGTTCTGGTCATGGTAGCTTTGCCTCACGGCTCATGCATGCTGTCATAGGCGACCGGCAGGATCTTCGTGATGAAGTAGGCCAGCACCGAGCGCTCTCCGACCTTGACGTCCGCCGTCACGGGCATGCCCGGCACGAGGCGGAATCCTTCCGGAGTATTGTGCAAGGTGAGCTCTTGCAGCGCGATATCGCCCTTGTAGAAAAGAGTCTGCGGTCGATTTGGCAACATTTCTTCATGTCCCGAAACGGAGACTTCGGGGCTGAAGCTGTCGGCACTGATCGAGCGCACCGCTCCGCGACCGCTGCCATACTGGAGATAGGGCAGCGTATCGAACTTGATGGTGACCTCGTCGCCAGGACGAACGTAGCCGCTGTCGATTCCGGAGATGTCCGCTTCGACGGAAAGAGGCACGTCGAGCGGCACCAACTGGATCAATGGCTCGGCGCTGGTGACCACGGAACCCACGGAAACCTTGGCGACCGACAGAACGATCGCGTCACGCGGAGCGCGCAGGACGACGAGCTCATGGTGCAGATCGGCCTTGGCGAAATCCTGCTGCGCCTGCACCAGATTGCGGCGGGTATCCGCCAGGTCCTGGGCGACCTGACCGTTCCAGCGCTGGACGAACGCTTCGCGCTCGGCCTGTTGGGCGGCCAATTGGCGCCCCGCCTGGATGCCATCGGTCTCCGCATGCGCGAGCGCACTGGCCATGCTCAGGCTGACATCGGTGGCCAGCAGCGTGTTGAGCAGACTGCCATACTGGCGATCTTGCAGCGTCTGCCGCAATTCCTGCACCTTGGCGGCGAGGCCCAGGCGTTGCTGGTAGAAATTGGCCTGCGACTTGGCGCCCGCGACCTGCGATGCCGTCTGGCTGATCCGCTGGTCGAAACCTTGCATGGAAGCATCATATTCTTTGAGCCTGCGCAGGAAGATTTCCTCTTGCAGCTCCGTATGCGGATTGACCGGTTCAGGTGCGAACTGGCCGCCTACGCTCTCGGCCTGGAGCCGGTCGGCCACAGCGCTGAGAAGCTCGACCTGGTCCCTCATGGCCGTGACGTTCGCCGTGCTGAAGGTCGGATTCAGGCGAGCCAGCACTTGGCCCTTGCGGACGATGTCACCCCTTTTCGCATGGATGCTCGCGATGATGGCATCGTCGAAAGGCTGCAGCTGGATGTTGGGACTGTCGGCCGTGAGCTTGCCGCGGGCCGACACGATCCGGTCGACCTGGATCACCCCGCCCGCCACGAGGAGGGAGACCACGAGCACGAACACCAGCAGATTGGTCATCCGGGCGAGCGGCGGAGGCCGGGTCGCAATGATCGCCGCGGAGGGGCTCTCGAACTCGAGCAGAGCCGGTGGACTGGCGTTCGTGGCCGCGCCTCTCATGCCCGGCGCCCTTGGGTGATCGCGCGGACCGGGGCCACGAAGCCTTTCTCATGCTTGTCCAGATGGCGGGACTGCTGCAGCCAGAGATGGCGGTAGATCTGGCAGCGCTCCAGCAAGATCCGATGGGGCGCAAGGTCGACGACCTTGCCACGCTCGAGCACCAGGATCTGATCGCAGTTGACCAGCGACGACAGGCGGTGCGACACGATCAGCATGGTCCGGCCATGTGCCATCCGCTCCAGATTGGCGCTGATCAGCGCCTCGCTTTCCGGATCGAGAGCCGACGTCGCCTCGTCCAGGATCATGAGCTTGGGATCCACGATCAGGGCCCGAGCGATGGCGAGGCGCTGACGCTGACCACCCGACAGGTTCGGGGAGCCCTCCTGGATCCAGGTTTCGTAGCCCTGCGGCAGACGCTCGATGAACTCTTCGGCGCCGGCGAGCCTGGCCGCCCGCACCGCTTCTTCGAAGCTGAGCCCCGGGCGCCCGGCGATGATGTTGTCCTTGACGGTACCGCGAAAGAGAAAATTCTCCTGGAGCACGACGCCGAAACTCTTCCGGAGATGGCGCAAGTTGATTTCGCGCAGATCCGTGTCGTCGATCTTCACCGAGCCGGAATACTCGCGATGGATACCCATGAGCAAGCGGGCGATGGTGGATTTACCCGATCCGGATCTTCCGACGACACCCAGCATCGAGCCGGGCTCGATGGCAAAGTTCACCTTGTCGAGCGCCGGCGTCTTCGTTCCTTCGTAGGTGAACACGACGTCGGTGAAGCTGATCGCCCCCTCGAACTTGGGGCGAAGACCTTGCGTCATGGCACGCTTTTCCGTCGGGCGGTTCAACACCCATCCGACCTGCGCCAGCGCCTCGCGCGCCTCCTGGACGTCCTGCAGGAGACGCGCGAGGTTCACCAGTGGGCTGGCTACGCGCGCGCCGAGCATCATGAAGCCGATGAGGCCACCCAGAGACAACGGATTGTTCGACGTGAGCGCGATGTAGGCACCGAGAGCGAGGACACCGCCTTGCGTGTACCGTTCGAACGGCATCACCAGGACCATGGGCCAGTTGCTCAGCTTGCCCATGGCCAGGTTGAGCTCACCGAGATGGGCGATACGCTGATCCCATTCCGCACTGCGCGCGGATTCCAGACAGAGTGACTTGACCGTGTGGATGCCGTAGATGCTCTCGACCAGAAGCGAGCCCTTGTCCGATTCGGCCTGGACCAGCTTTGCGGTCATGCGGGCGAGCGGTCTGAGGAACGCGGCGATGACGACGACGATGAAGCCTGCTGCGACAAGGACAGTCCAGGCGAGCGTCGCCTGCATGTAAAACAGGACCGGCAGCAGCAGGACGACCATCGACACGTCGATGAATGTGGTCATCAGGCGACCAGTAAGAAAGTCGCGCACGCGGTACAGCTGACCCACCTTGTAGGAGAGCTCGCCAGCCTGGTTCTGCTCGAAGAATTCGACCGGCAAGGTCATCAGCCTGTCGAAGATGGCGAGATTCAGTCTCGTGTCGAGACGGCAGGCAAGTATGACCAGAAGGAGCCGCCGGCACCATGCTATCAACATTTCCAGCACAACGGCGATGACCAGCACGGTGACAATCAGGGTGAGTGTATTCATGCTGCGGTAGGTGACGACCGTGTTCAATGTGGTCATGACCATGAGCACGGGCAGCACGCTGAGCAGCGTTATGGTCACCGAGCCGATGGCCACGTCGCGCAGGATCGTCTTCTCCCCCCAGACCAGCCGGGTGAGCAGGGCGAGATCGAAGGGCTTTTCGTCCGCTTGGTCGGCACGCGAAGCCCGCACGAGCACGGTTGTGCCGTGCCAGACCTGCTTCAAGCGGAGTTCGCTCACCTGCATCGGCGGTTCGGAGGCGAATGCACCCGGATCACGCACCAACAGCAAGCCACGCTCGCGGATGCGGCCGACGACGACGGCCGCTTGGCCGTCGGCCAGCAACAGCAGGATCGGCGCCGGGCTGTCGATGCTCATCAGCTGCCGGAAGGAGAGTTGGACGCTACGTGCCCAGAGCCCCGACCGGCGAAACAATTCCACCAACTCGGGTGAAGATGCGGGTGCCTCGGCAGGACTTCGACCGAGCTCGCGGGCATCCAACTCGATGCCGTGGTAGCGGGCGATGCTCACGGCCCCGGCCAGGCGAACGCAGGAGAGGTCCTTGGTGTCGTCGAGGGTAGAGTGATTCACGGTGTCTGCTTCGACTGATCGTTCGGACCCGCCTCGCCTCGATCCGTGCCTGAGCGGATGGTCAACCGGGTCGTGGCCACGCGAGCAGCGACAGCAAGCAATGGGTCGATTGCGGAGGCTCGCCGCTGGATCATCTCATTTCACTCGACGTTGCCGATGGCCGGAAGGCGAAGCTTGGTCGGATGTCGACAAAAATGACGGGGAGACCGGCCGGGTGGCCGATCTCCCGCCCTGGATCGCGCCTAGTGGGGCAGGATCAAGGGATGAGCGTCATCATCGGTACCCAATGTCCCACCACCGGTATTGGCGCCCGGCTTGGGCGGCAGGTCCACCGCTACTCCGCCGCGACCAGTCTTGCTGGCTATGGTCGGCGAGGAGCCGTGCGCTGCGATATCCAGCGAGGTCAGGTTCTTGCCTGATCCCTGTGCAGCGGTTCGCAGCGACTTTTCGCCGGCACCGGCCTCAGCTGCGGCTTCGGCCTTCTTGCCTCCCTTGGTCTCCGCCGAGATGAAGGTCAGGCTCTTGGGTCCTGCACCGCCGGTGTAGCCGGTGGGACCGGTACTGCCGGTGTTGCCGGGCTTGCCGGTGTAGCCGGTGGGACCCGTGTTGCCGGTGTTGCCGGGCTTGCCGGTGTAACCGGTGGGACCGGTACTGCCCGTGTTGCCGGGCTTGCCGGTGTAGCCGGTGGGACCGGTACTGCCGGTGTTGCCGGGCTTGCCGGTGTAGCCGGTGGGACCGGTACTGCCCGTGTTGCCGGGCTTGCCGGTGTAGCCGGTGGGACCGGTGTAGCCGGGCTTGCCGGTATAGCCAGGTTTGCCGGTGTAGCCGGGTTTACCAGTGTAGCCAGGCTTGCCAGTGTGGCCAGTTGGCCCCGGGTATCCTGTATGTCCGGTGTTTCCAGTATTCCCGGTATTTCCGGTTGGACCTCTTGGACCGGTCGGACCAGTAGCGCCGGTTGGCCCAGTCGCTCCGGTTCCGCCCGTCGCGCCGGTTGCCCCAGTCGCTCCGGTTCCGCCCGTCGCACCCGTAGGCCCGGTCTTGCCCGTTCCGCCGGTGGCACCCGTCGCGCCCGTTCCGCCGTGGCACCCGTCGCTCCGGTCTTACCCGTTCCGCCGGTGGCACCCGTGGCCCCTGTCGCCCCGGTCGCACCCGTTCCGCCGGTGGCACCCGTGGCGCCCGTTCCGCCAGTGGCACCTGTAGCGCCCGTCGCACCGGTTCCGCCAGTGGCACCCGTTGCCCCGGTCGCACCAGTTCCGCCAGTGGCACCCGTGGCGCCCGTCGCACCGGTTCCGCCAGTGGCACCCGTTGCCCCGGTCGCACCAGTTCCGCCAGTGGCAGCCCGTCGCACCTGTGCCAGTGGCGCCAGTGGCGCCCGTTGCACCGGTTCCGCCGGTGGCACCCGTTGCACCCGTTCCGCCGGTGGCACCCGTTCCGCCAGTGGCACCCGTTGCCCCGGTCGCACCAGTTCCGCCAGTGGCACCTGTAGCGCCCGTCGCACCTGTGCCAGTGGCGCCAGTGGCGCCCGTTGCACCGGTTCCGCCGGTGGCACCCGTTGCACCCGTTCCGCCAGTGGCACCTGTAGCGCCCGTCGCACCTGTGCCAGTGGCGCCAGTGGCGCCCGTTGCACCGGTTCCGCCGGTGGCACCCGTTGCACCCGTTCCGCCGGTGGCACCCGTTGCACCCGTTCCGCCCGTGGCACCCGTGGCACCGGTGGCGCCGGTCGCACCCGTTCCGCCGGTGGCACCTGTAGCGCCCGTCGCACCCGTGCCAGTGGCACCTGTGGCGCCTGTTGCACCGGTCGCACCTGTGGCGCCCGTTGCACCAATACCGAAGTTCTGAAGGCTGAACTCCCCGTTCACCTGCTCAGAGCCACGAGTCTGAATTGTTCCGGCTTGATTGTAGACGACGATGTCGGCTAGATTGAATCCATCTGGCAGCAGTATGAGTTCGGAGTACGACGCGAGGCCGACACTTGCCCCATCTTGAGCATCGTTGGCCGCTGTCGTATTGGAGGCACTGCCCAAAAGCGTGAATGTTCCGCCATTGTTGACGTAGATGAACATGGTCGTACCGGCAACGTCTCTGCCTTTGACCAGCACAAGTTCGCTCATGACCGTGTGTCCATGGCCGAGTCAGCACGGACGAGCATGGCTCCACTCAATATTTGCCCAACTTCTGGATAGGGCGGCCGGACGCCGTGCAAAGCCGCCGTTCGATGTGAGTGGAAGCCCTGCGGAGTCGGACATTTCTCTACGACGACATTGGGCAATGACCTCTGTTCGTCTATGTCATCAGTTGCAATGATCGTATCAGCCAAGCAATTGGAGGGAAGCAGGAAGGCGACACTGAACTGCCCTGGACGGATTCCTGGAGGTCGAACGGTATCGGCCCCGACAATGTAAGCTGAGGCAACCAGAATAAAGCTGTCCGAGTTCTCCGCCCGGCACCAGACAAAAGCCATCTTGGCGCCATGGTTGGGATCGATACCCGACACCCGAAAAAAGCTGCCGCTCATCTCGAAAGGACCTTTCATAGGTGAATCCGCCCATAGTGTAGTTTTGCTACGACGAGATCTATTGTCTATTTGGCCACGACGGCTGTTCTTGCGACCTTTCTTGCCATGCTGACAAGCAGCATGATTTCACTTCGCCTCGCAGTGCGCCACATCCTGATATAGGGAAAGATACGTGCCCCCTTGGCACGCCGGCCTGAGGTAGCTCACAACCGTGAGTGAACCTACCCCGCCTTTTCCGTCCTGCACTAATCGAGATTAGCTCGCCGCAACTATTTTCGCCGCGGACGGTCCGCGTCAAAATCGTTACGAAATTCAGAGGCTTCGAGTAACCGGTCGCACTTGCGGCGGCGACGTCCACCTCGTCCCGGTGCCCAACCTAAGAGAACCCGCCGGGTCATGCCAGCCCGGGAATCGCACGGCGAGGACAGGCCGCCGGTGGGGCGCGAGCTGCCTCGCGGCTGTACGAACTCTTGCGACAGGCGGGGCCTTTGAGCTGTGGGGTTTGTAGAGATGGTTGCACCTCCTCCGCCCGCGACAGCCTGAGCCGATCACGCACGGCTTGTCGCTGTGGCCGGCCTGCAGGACCGCAGCCGGCGAACACACCATTCGCCGAACCGCAAGCTGTTCGCACGCGAGACGGAACGGATCCTCGGTCTGCGCCGCGAGCGCCGGCCCGGGGTCAGGCTGCGCATCGAGCTGATCCGCGAGCACGGCCTCAAGCTGGCACTCGACACCGTCCACAAGCTCCTGGTGCGGCACGATCAGCGCTATCTCAGGCGCAGGCCGCTCCGGCGCGAGGCTACCAGGCGCTACGGCAGGGCCATCCCGGGCGACCGGATCCACCTCGACGGGGGCAAGACCGGCCCCGGTCTCTACCAGTACACCGCCGGCGACGACTGCTCCCGCTTCCAGGTCCAGGGCCTCCACCCGCGCCGCACCGCCGCCAACACCCCCGCCTTCCTCGAGCAGGTCCTCAGAGGATCGTCCCCGGCTGTGAGATTGGCGGCCCCGTTGCCGACCTCGGACAACCCATCCGCCGGCGATCGAGCGACGGCTGGATTGCCCAGGACAGCGATTCTTCCGCGGCCGGCTGGCCAGGAGTCAATCAACCGTTGGGTTGTCGAGCCGGGCTTTCAGCAAGCAGTTCTGACCAATGAGACATCCTCGATGGAAACACTAGCAGTAGGCTCTCCTGCACCATCGATGAGCATCGGTGCGATCGTCGCTCGCCCACGCCAAGGAGACTGAATGGCGAGGGGCACAGGTAGGAAGAATTCCTGTGCTGCCGCCGTATCGGATGGCGCCAGCGCCACCGTTCCGATATAGGCAAAGCCCGCGGTCGGACCGGCAGGAACAGCGCCGTCCTGATCCAGGAAAACTCGGATGAGCAGACCAGCCCCGCCGGTCAGCTGTCGTAGTCGCACCCTCAGGACCGCCCTCGCAGCCTCGTCGCAGCCATGCCCGTCCGCGTCGGCAACCTCAAGGGCTCGTGACACCGTGACCGTGCCCGGGCGGTTCGTCGTGGCCGTAACCGACACCGCGGCATGACCTGCCGCGACCGTCAGCAGCGACCAGATGGAAACCTGACTGCCGATACTGCAGATGGCCGATAGCTTGATACGTCGGATCATGAACTCTGCCGGTCGCATCACAAGAATTCCACATCGATCGAAGCAGGGCTCGGCGACGGCTCCAACCGCTTTCTCGTCGGTCCGACCGTCACAAGCTGAACGGTGAGCGATTCTCCAAGTAGCCGGCCCTCGGCGTGCCACCGGTTGATCATCTCCGTCAGCGGCAGCTCGAATGAGAAGCAGTTTCCGGACGTTCTGCAAATGTCGGAGTTCGCCAACGACGCATCTCCAGCTCTCCTTCCGGAGCCAGCGAAGAACGTCAAGCTGCCGAGGAAAAACGGTCCGTCTGGGGCCGTCGCTTCATTTAACCCAGGATGGTTCACGAATACCCTCACGATATCCATCATCCGCTGCGTGGGGATCGTGAAGTCCACAATTCTGAGTACTGCTGTTGTCTGACCTATGCGCCGCTTGGGTACCCGGACCTGTCGGGTTATGATGGTGGAGCCCAACTTCGAAATGCCGTCGGTCGCGGATAGGGTCAATGATGTTCTAGCTGGCGCTCGCGACTGCGAAGCTGCGCTGACCCGAGGATCAAGTCGGTCATACGTATAGGTCGACATATCGATATCACGCACGCGTTTGTTGTAGCGGAGCCCGTTGGACTGGACGAAGTTTTGCGTGAATATAAAATTTAACCAGGCCGTCGCGCTGGTGTTCAGGTTGCCGTGGGCGTTCCAAGATGCCCAGATGCGATCGATGTTGGCGTGGTGCAAGAAAAAGATCGGATCACGTGGCGATGCCATGGTAAGCATGTTTCCGCCGATCCAGTTGTGCACCCCGTTATGTGGGGCCGCCTCAAGGAAACCTTGCGTACTAGTTACTCGCTGCCAAGAGCTATTGGTATTGTTCTGACCTTTTGGGCGCGAACTGGCGAAGGTTTCGAACGTAGGAGCGCTGTATACGCTGCGCATCGCGGCCGTCCCGATGAGTTCTGCGGGGATGACGGCTTTTGTGCCCACTCTACGGGATCGATCGAGCAGAGGATTGGCGGATCCGTCATTTAACGTTCGACGTGTGAAAGCTGCCGGGAGACGAGGATTGCGTGTCCAATCCCAATAGGGCATTGAAAATTCGTTCGCCCGTGGTACCGCCGTGAGCGGTAGGGCCTGAATGATGCGCTCAAGGGCCAACAAGTACTCGCGGTGCCACGGCAGCAAATACCAATTCTGATGCGTGCACCAGTTCATGTGGATAGCAGTGAGATTGTTCCAGCTGCGCCGGTCGCTGTGCGGTAGTGACCGGAGAAATCGGACAGCGGCTGCGTAGGTCAGGATGATCGGATCGTTCGGGGCCAAGGTGTTGATGTCACGCCTGAGCCCGAGAGGTGCGCCACCGCCGAGTCCAGCCGGCAGGAGCGTGCCAGCGATGCTTGCTACACCGGCAAGACCGCCGCGCAGAACCGTCCGCCGAGTGGCATCAAGAGACATTTGTCATGATCCTAAATCATAGTACTCACCGGGGCGTGCCAGACAGGTGGTAGCGACTTACCTTCAGACTAGCGGACGTGGATTGGAGCTGCTCGAGGCTCGGCATATTTGAGCTATTTGAGCATTCGCGGCTGTCGCCTATCGGGTCGGCTAGGGCGCGCGGATATCGTGAATGCGTGCAGGGCTCCGCCGAGGTCGAAATCCATGGAAGTGCCGCGTCGTGGTTGACCTGTCGGGCCACAACACGACACTGGCGGTTCTGGTCCAGTGACGCGCTAACCTGAATTAGCAGGGTGACGAAAAAGGCGGAGCTGGCTATGCGATGACGGTTCCAATCTGACGTGGCAGCTCCTCGCGGAATGTTTGCGTTCTGGCTCCAATGCGCTTGGGTCCCCATCTCCGGGGGAGCGGGAAGAGCCCGATGGACCTCGGCGCCTCGGAAGCTGAGATCTTCAAGACGGCTTCTTTGCGCAAGCCCCGACAGCACGGCCCGCGCGGCGTCAAGCTGGTCGTCTCCGACGCCCACAACGCGCCTCAAGGCCGCCGTCGCCAAGCTCCATGCCACCTGGCGGCAGTGCCGGGTCGCCGCCTTCTGACCGACATCGATTCCGGGGCAGGATCTCGACGTGGCGTCGAGCCGCACCCAGCGATTGGGTCGCCAGGTTCGATGGTCTCGCTGCCGTCGATGCGCAGGCGAAACCATCGGCCCGCGCAGCAGGTCGTGACAAGATCCGTAGGCAAGTGAGGTTGGCCAGCCGCGGCGGCCGGGCAGCCAGGAGTACCATGATCAGTGCAGCGCGGCGCCGCGCTGCTGGATGTGCTCGGACGCTGCTGCGATCCAGCCCCGTCGCGTCCAGAGGTCCACCGCACGACGGAGCATGAGCATCCTGGCGTTCAGTCACTGACTGTATGGTGGGCGCTCCGGGACTCGAACCCGGAACCCGCTGATTAAAAGTCAGCTGCTCTGCCGATTGAGCTAAGCGCCCGGCCCGCCGCATATCCGTCGCGGGATCGCGGCCGTCAAGGGCGCGCTGTGGAGAGCCGGCGGACCGGCGTGGGAATCGCCACAGACCCGGGCTCCGCGCTCTGTCACCCTACCATCGGCGAACCGTTCGGTAACGGCCCGCCGTCGCCCGCACGGGCGATCAACCTAGTAGGGAAGTCCAGGCATGCCCAAGATCACGGTGACGAAGCTCAAGTGTGAGCGTAAGCAGGACATCACCGGCAAAGACGAGCCGATCATCGACATTGCCGGCGAACAAGTCTGGGAAGGCAAGCTCGGCAAGGGCGACACCGCCTATCCCAATGTCTTCCGCAGTTTCGACCACAGTGTGGTCGTCGAGTTGAAGGAGAAGGACGGGAAGAAGTTCAAACCGCTGAAATCGTGGACCATCCGCGACGACCTACAGAGCGAGACCGCGTTGACGGCGTCGTCGTCGGGCTTCCACTATGTTCTGTGGTACGAAGTGGCCGCGTGAGCCACTCCGGCTAAACCCCGGGGTGCGGTATGAAGCGACGCGACGGCGTGGCCGGCCCGAATTCGGGCGTGAGCACCGGTCGGCCGAGCGCGGTCGCCGATCCAGTACGTCCATCGCCGCACCCCGGGAATGTTGTTAGCCCTTGTTGGCGCTGTCCGAAGCGCCCTTGGCGCGCTCGGTGACATTGTCGGTCGCGTTCTTGACCGAGCCCTTGACCTGGTCGGTCTGGCCCTCGGTCTCCATCCGCTTGTCGCCGGTCACCTTGCCGGCAGTTTCCTTGACCTTGCCGGTGACCTTGTCCATGGTTCCACTGCTCATCGAATTCTCTCCTGCTACGATGCGTAGCGGCAGATCAACGAAAGCCGAGCCTCGCAGTTCCGGTTGCACCCGATGAAGGTTTCGTCACCTGTGGATGGCGACGCTCACTTCATGTCGAGATGGGTGACGGGCTCCCAGCCCCGGCCCGGCGGGGTCGCGACCAGTGCTGCGCTGCGGGCCGTGAGCCATTGGGCGGGGCCATCCTCGGCCGGAGCATCGCGCAGCCCGCGAACGGCGTCCGCGAAGCGCCCGGCCCGGTAGAGGTCGAGGGCGTGGGCGTAGGCATCTCCCCCCGGCGGCCCGGGCTCGCCGGCCAGCCCGGTGAGCTCGAACAGGCGCACGCCTTCGCTGCGGCCGTAGACCGCGACGACGTCGATCTCGCGGGTGGCAACGGCGGAGCCGGCGGCCGCGGCGGTGGCGCCGCTCAGGAGGATCGTGGTGCCGTAGACCTTGTTCACGCCCTCCAGGCGCGAGGCCAGGTTCACCGTGTCGCCGAGTGCGGTATAGTTGAGGCGCTGCCGGGAGCCGACATTGCCGACGATGGCGGGACCGGTGTTGAGGCCGATGCGGACCTGCAAGGTCCCCAACTGCTCGCCGCGGGCGCGAGCCTCGGCCATCCCGGCTCGGATGGCAAGGGCGGCACGGCAGGCATGGAGCGCCTGGTCGGGGTCGGTCGAGGGTGCCCCCCAAAAAGCCATCACCGCGTCGCCGATGAACTTGTCGACCGTGCCGCCCTCGGCTTCGACCGCGCGCGAGGCCAGCTCCAGGAACTGGCCGACGATCGGGACCACCCCGTCGCCCAGGCGCTCGCTCAGACCGGTGAAGCCGGCGAGGTCGGCGAACAGGACGGTGAGCTGCCGGCGCTCGCCGCCCGGCTCGGCCCGCACGCCGCTCTCGAGCAGGCCGCGGACCAGTTCGGTCGGGATGAACTTGGCGAAGTCGGCGAGGCCCGCGGCCATGCGGGCGATCGCCGCCGACAGGCGGTCGATCTCGACCAGGCGCGAGGGACGGTGGGCGATGCCCTCGAGCGCGAAACGCTCGATCGCCCGCACGTCCTCGGCCACGCGCGCCACCGGGTCGGCCAGGAATCGGCGGGCACCGCGCGCGGCCAGCCAGCCGGCCAGCAGCACGAACAGGCCGAGGCCCAGGGCGAGCATGCGGATGGTGCGGTCGATGCCCGCCAGGAATTCGGCCTCGGGCACGATGATCGCGAGCTGCCAGCCCTTGAACCACAAGGGTGACAGCGCCACGGCGTAGCTGGCACCGTCCACGGTCAGCCGCACCTTCTCCTCGATGTTCCGCCGATCTTCGGGGCGGGCGGCTACCCGCGCACCGGCGGCGCGTGCCACGGCGGCGAGTTCCGGCCGCACGCTGGCTCCTTCCACCGTCGGCGAGATCACCACGCCGCCCTCGGGACCGACCACGAACGAGCCGCCGGTGCGCCCGACCGGGATGGCGCCGAGCAGCCGGGCGAAGCGGCCATAGTCCATCATCGCCACCAGCAGGCCGGCCTCGGTCCTGCCGACGAAAGCCACGGCGCTGCGGCGGCCGTCGGGCGTGCGCGGGACATCGAGCCAGAGGGGGTTGTCCGAGGCCTCGGCGACGGCCAGCCAGGGCTCGCCGCGGACGAGCAGCCGCTCGGGTGCCGGCGCGGGCGGCGCCGGCAGCGGCCGGCCGTGCGGGCGCGCGACGGTGCCGAGGTCGCGCGCGGTCCCGTCGCTCGCTGCGCGCAGCAGGCGCAGCGCCGCGTCGCCCAGGCTCTCGATCGCGTTCACCTCGCCCTGCGGCGGGACCAGAAGGAGCCAGGACAGGGTGGTGGAAGGGCGGCTGGCCGCGAGCATGATCCGCTCGGGCGGCAACCCGCTGCCGCTCTCGTCCAGCAGGTCGCGCATGCCTTGCGACAACCGCTCGACCTCGCCGACCACGGCCCACCATTCGCGCCGGACAGCGGTGCTGATCTGCGTCTCGAGCACGTCGACCAGATCGCGGCTCAGCGCGGTCGCGGTGCGCCACCAGGCGAGGTGCAGGGCGGTCGCCGAGAGCACGATCCCGCCGACGACGAGGGCGACGAGAGCGGTGCGCAGGCCGATCCGGTCGGGCAACAGGCGCATCGGCGCTCCGGGCGGGGAAGGACGGCGGCGAGGATGCGGCAGCGCGACGACAGCGTCCAGCGGGGTGAGACGCGCGAGCTGGGCGAAAGCGCACAGCGCCCGCAGCGGTGAAGCGAGATGATGATGAAGTAAGGCATTGTGCGGCCACGGACCTGCGGCCGCTTCGGACGCCATCGCTCGGCCGGGCAGCTCACATCATCCGCGTCCATGGAGACGCGCGATGCGTACCATCTTGACCGCTACTGCCATGATGCTGGCGCTTGGTTCAAGCGCACACGCGCAGCAAATCCTCTCGGCCGGCTCGCTGTTTGCCGGATCTGCACAGTTCCGGGCAGTCTGCTACTTCTTCAACTCGGGAACCACCAATCTGGGCCTGACGGGACCCCGGATCACGACTCCCGGCGGCACCCCGCTGGCCCTGGTGGTGAACGAATGCGGGGCCACGCTGCCAGCCGGGCGCTCCTGTGGGATCGCCGCCAACGTTGCGAACAACCAGGCCTGCAACTGCAAGGTCGGGGTGAGCCCGGGCAAGGGCACCGCGCGCGGCGTGTTCGAGATGCGCAACGCCTCCGGCACCTCGCTCACCAACATCGAGCTGCGCTGAGGCCAAGGGCGCGGGCGGCGCCGGCTCAGGCCGGCGTAGCCCCGCCTCCGCCCGGCCGCCGGCTCCTGCGGAAGGCGGCCGGGGCAGTGCCGTAGCGGCGGGCGAACAGGCGGGTGAGGTGCGCCTGGTCGGCAAAGCCGCACATGGCCGCGACCTCCTTGGTCAGGAGGGCGGTCTCGGCCAGCAGGCGGCGCGCCCGGTCGAGCCGGCGCTCGATCACATGGGCATGGGGCGCCACGCCCAGGGTCCGCCGGAACCGGCGGGCGAAGGTGCAGGCGCCCAGGCCGACCGCGGCCGCCATCGCGTCGAGACGCAGCGTGTCGTGGAGGTGGGCGTCGATGAACTCGAGCGCCGTCCGCCGCTGGGCTGCGGTCAGCATGCCCTCCTGCTCGCGCGGCCGGAAGGTCAGGGCGGCGTAGCGGCGCAGCAGCAGGATGACGAGCTGCCGGGCCACCGCATCGACATAGAGCGGGCCACCCAACCCGGCCTGGTCCACCTCCGCGGCGATGGCCGCGATCGCCTGCGCCATCTGCGGGTCGTCGGCGCGCAGGACGTCGGCAAGGGCGACGTCGGCCACGCAGCGGCCGGAGACCTCGACCGCGACCTGGGAGACGAAGTCCTGCGACAGATAGAGGTGGGTGACGTCGACGTTCTCGGTCCAGTGCCAGTGCGACTTCTGCGACCGCGTCAGCAGCGAGACCGCGCCAGGTCCGCAGGTGGTCCGGCTCCAGCGGCCGTCGAAGCGGCGTTGCATCGGCGTGGTGCCGACCTGGTAGGCCACCAGCAGGAAGTCGCGCATGGGCGGGATCTCGACGTCCTGGCCGCGATAGGCCCAGGAGCGGAGCTGCACGCCCTGCCAGCCGAGATCGTCGCTGCGGCGGAGCAGCGTGCCCGGGACCCATTTCGGCAGGTCCTCGGCCGCAATCGGCTCGACCACGTTCGTTCTCCCTGACCGTCTCCGCCCGGATCGTTCAAAGGATCGTCCGGGACGTTCAAGACTGCCGACAACGATTGAAGGTAATGTCGCGCGAGCATGCCGGGAAGATCCTCGCTCGCAAGTGGCGGACCCGGCGACCAGGGGAGGCAACCAGAGCATGGACGAGATCGCCGTCGAACCGGGCCGTAGCGGCACCGGCACCGTGACCAGGCTCGACGCCCTGATCATCGGCGCCGGGGTGGCCGGGCTCTACCAGCTGCACCAGCTGCGCGGCCTGGGCCTGAAGGTCCGCGCCTACGACAACGCCTCGGGCGTGGGCGGGACCTGGTTCTGGAACCGCTACCCGGGCGCCCGCTTCGATTCCGAGTGCTACATCTACCAGTACCTGTTCTCGGAGGAGCTCTACAAAGGCTGGAGCTGGAGCGAGCGCTTTCCCGGGCAGCCCGAGATCGAGCGCTGGCTCAACTACATCGCCGACCGGCTCGACCTGCGGCGCGACATCCAGTTCGACACCACGATCACGGCCGCGACCTGGAACGAGGCCACCGGCCGGTGGACGGTCACCACCGACCGCGGCGAAACCATCGACACCCAGTTCCTGGTGACCTGCTGCGGGATGCTTTCGGCTCCGCTGAGCGAGATGTTCCCCGGTCAGGAGAGCTTCAACGGCCCGATCTTCCACACCGCCCGCTGGCCCAGGGAGCCGGTCGAGCTCGCCGGCAAGCGGGTGGGCGTGGTCGGCATCGGCGCCACCGGAATCCAGGTGATCCAGACCATCGCCGACCAGGTCGCACAGCTGAAGGTGTTCGTCCGCACGCCGCAATATGTCCTGCCGATGAAGAACCCCACCTACGATGCCGCGGCGCAGGGGGGCTACAAGAGCCGCTTCGACGAGCTGAAGGCCACGATCCCCCACACCTTCACCGGCTTCGAGTACGATTTCGGGCCGAGCTGGGCCGAGCTGACGCCGGAGCAGCGCAAGGCGCGGCTCGAGGAGATCCACGCCGACGGCTCGCTGAAGCTTTGGCTCGCTTCGTTCGCCGAGATGTTCTTCGACGAGCAGGTGAGCCAGGAGGTGTCGGACTTCGTGCGCGCGAAGATGCGCGAGCGGCTCAAGGACGAGCGGCTGTGCGACCTGCTGATCCCCAAGGACTACGGCTTCGGCACCCATCGCGTGCCGCTCGAGACCAACTATCTCGAGGTCTATCTGCGCCCCAATGTCGAGGCGGTGCCGGTCGCGGACAATCCCATCGTGCGGATCCGGCCCGAGGGCATCGAGACCTCGGACGGGACGGTGCACGAGCTGGACGTGATCGTGCTCGCGACCGGCTTCGACGCCGGCACGGGTGCCTTGACCCGGATCGACATCCGCGGCCGGGACGGGCGGTCGCTCAAGGAGGACTGGGGCCGCGACATCCGCACCACGATGGGGCTGGGCGTCCACGGCTATCCCAACCTGTTCACCACCGCCGTGCCGCTCGCCCCCTCGGCGGCCTTGTGCAACATGACCACCTGCCTGCAGCAGCAGACCGAGTGGATCAGCGACTGCATCGCCCATATGCGCGAGCGCGGCGTCGCCGTGGTGGAGCCGACGGAAGAAGCCGAGCAGGCCTGGGTCGATCACCATGAGGCGACCGCCGGCGCCACCCTGATCGCGCGCACCAACTCGTGGTATCTTGGCTCCAACATCCCGGGCAAGCCGAGGCGGGTCCTGTCCTACACGGGGGGCGTGGGCACCTATCGGCGCAAATGCGCCGAGGTCGCCCAGGCCGGCTATCCGGGCTTCGCGATGCGCTGAACGAGAACAACAGGGAGGCAGACCATGGGTACGGATCTGACGCGCAGGCTGGATGCGGTCCTGCAGGGCGTGGCAACGGGATCGCCGCGCGTGCCGGGGGTGGTGGCGATGGTCACCGACCGGGAGCGCAACGTCTACGAAGGTGCGGCCGGCGAGCGGGTGCTCGGCGGCGACGCGAAGATGACCACCGACAGCGTGTTCGCGATCTTCTCGACCACCAAGGCGATCACCGGGACGGCGGTGCTGCAGCTGGTCGAGGAGGGCAAGCTCGACCTCGACGCGCCGGCCGAGCGCTATGCGCCCGAGATCGGCAAGCTGCAGGTGATCGAGGGCTTCGACGCGGCGGGGGAGCCGAAGCTGCGCCCACCGAAGCGCCCGGTGACGACCCGGATGCTGATGCTGCACACGGCCGGCCTCGGCTACGATTTCTTCAACACGACCTACAACCGGCTGGCGCAGGAGAAGGGCCAGCCCAGCGTGATCACGGCGAGCAAGGCCGCCCTGATGACGCCGCTCCTGTTCGATCCGGGCGAGAAGTGGGAGTACGGCTCGAACCTCGACTGGTGCGGCCAGGTGGTCGAGGGGATCACCGGCAGGCGGCTGGGCGAGGTGCTGCAGGCGCGCGTGTTCGAGCCGCTGGGCATGAGCGACACGACCTTCGCGCTGAACGACCGGCTGCGCTCGCGGCTGGCGGGCATGCACGCCCGCAACGCCGACGGCTCGCTGACGCCGATGGACTTCGAGCTGCCCTCCCCGCCCGGCGTCGACATGGGCGGGCACGGCCTCTACGGCACGGTCGGCGACTACATGAAGTTCATCCGGATGTGGCTCAACGACGGGCGCGGCGGGCACGGCCAGGTGCTCAAGCCCGAGACGGTGAAGATGGCCGAGCGGAACCATCTCGGTGACAAGAAGGTGACGGTGCTGCCGGGCGTGATCCCGTCTTTGTCGAACGATGCCGAATTCTTCCCGGGCCTGTCCAAGTCCTGGAGCCTGACCTTCATGGTCAACGACGAGACGGCACCCACCGGCCGTCCCGCCGGGGCATTGGGCTGGGCCGGGCTCGCCAACCTGTTCTTCTGGATCGACCGCCGGAACGGGCTGGGCGGCTACTGGGCCACGCAGATCCTGCCCTTCGGCGATCCCGCGTCGTTCGGCGGCTACATGGAGTTCGAGAGCGCCTGCTACGCGGAGCGGGGCTCCGCGCCGATGGCGGCCTGAGCGGGTCAGGCCGGGGGTGGCAGGTCGCCCCTGGCCTGCTCCTCGTGGAACGCGGCGGCGAAGGCGGCGAGGCGGCCGCCCGCGATCGCCGTGCGCAAGGACCGCATCAGGTCCTGGTAGTACCAGAGATTGTTCCAGGTCAGCAGCATGGCACCCAGGATCTCGCCGGACCGGATCAGGTGGTGGAGGTAGGCGCGGGAGTAGTCGCGCGCGGCCGGGCAGGCGGATTCCTCGTCGAGCGGGCGCGGGTCGTCGGCGTGGCGGGCGTTCTTGAGGTTGACCGTACCGCGGCGGGTGAAGGCCTGGGCGGTGCGGCCTGAGCGCGTCGGCAGGACGCAGTCGAACATGTCGATGCCGCGCTGCACCGCACCCACGATGTCGGCGGGCTTGCCGACGCCCATCAGGTAGCGCGGGCGGTCCTGGGGCAGCGCCGGACAGGTGACGTCCAGAGTTGCGAACATCAGCTCCTGCGGCTCGCCGACCGCGAGGCCGCCCACGGCATAGCCGTCGAAGCCTATCCCGACCAGCCCCTCGGCCGAGCGGACGCGCAAGGCGGGGTCGGTGCCGCCCTGGACGATGCCGAACAGGCCGTAGCCGTCGCGGCGGACGAAGGCGGCCTTGCAGCGCTCGGCCCAGCGCAGGGAGAGCTCCATGGCGCGGGCTACCTCGGCCTCGGGTGCCGGCAGCTTCAGGCATTCGTCCAGCTGCATGGTGATGGTGGCGTCCAGCAGGTGCTGGATCTCGACCGAGCGCTCGGGCGTGAGCTCGTGGCGGCTGCCGTCATGGTGCGAGGCGAACACGACGCCGTGCTCGTCGAGCTTGCGGCGCTCGGCCAGCGACATGACCTGGTAGCCGCCGGAATCGGTCAGGATCGGGCCGTCCCAACCCATGAAGCGGTGCAGGCCGCCGAGGCGGGCGACGCGCTCGGCACCGGGGCGGAGCATCAGGTGGTAGGTGTTGGCCAGCACGATCTCGGCACCGGTCGCCTTGACCATGTCGAAGGTGACGGCCTTCACCGTCGCGGCCGTGCCGACCGGCATGAAGGTCGGCGTCTCGACCGTGCCGCAGGCGGTGGCGAGCCGCCCGCGACGGGCGGTGCCGTCGCGGGCGAGCAGGTCGAAGCCGATCATGGCGCCATCCGGGTGAGCAGGCAGGCGTCGCCGTAGCTGAAGAAGCGGAAGCGCTCGGCGACGGCGTGGGCGTAGGCGGCCCGGATGCGTTCGAGGCCGGAGAAGGCGGCCACCAGCATGACCAGCGTGCTGCGCGGCAGGTGGAAATTGGTGAGCAGGAGGTCGGCGACCCGGAATCGGTAGCCCGGCGTGACGAACAGGCTGGTGTCGCCCGCACCCGAGAGGACGGTCCCGTCCCCGGCCGCGTGCGATTCCAGGGTGCGCAGGACCGTGGTACCGACGGCGACCACCCGGCCGCCGCGGCCACGTGCGGCCGCAATCGCAGCCGCCGCCTCTGGCGGCACCTCGCACCATTCGGCGTGCATGAGGTGGCCCGAGGTGTCCTCGGCCTTGACCGGGGCGAAGGTGCCGGCGCCGACATGCAGGGTCACGAAGCAGCGTCCGATCCCGGCCGCATCCAGGCGGGCGAGCAATTCCTCGGTCAGGTGCAGCGAGGCGGTGGGTGCGGCGACCGCGCCGTCGCGACGAGCGAACACGGTCTGGTAGTCGGCGGTGTCATGGGCGTCGCCACCTGTCGGTCGGCGGATGTAGGGCGGCAAGGGCATGGCGCCGGCGGCGCGGATCGCGTCGAGCAGGGCCTCGCCGGCGAGCGCGAAGTGGAGACGCACCCTGCCCTCCTGGTCCTTGCCGGCGACGGTAGCGGCAAGGCCGGGCGCGAGCTGCACCGTGTCACCGCTGCGCAGGCGCTTGCCCGGCTTCGCCAGCGCCCACCAGGCGGCATCGCCGATCCGCTCGACCAGCGTGACCTCGACCGCAACCTCGCCGCGATGGCCGAAGAAGCGAGTCGGCAGGACGCGGGTGTCGTTGAGGACCAAAAGATCCCCAGGGCGCAAAAGCGTCGGCAGGTCGCGTACGACCGTCTCGCGCAGCGGCCCGTCGTCCACCAGAAGCAGGCGCGCGGCATCGCGCGGGCGGATCGGCGCTTGCGCGATCAGCTCGGGCGGCAGGTCGAAGTCGAACAGGTCGACGCGCATGCGGCTCCTGATGGGACGAGCCGTCAGGCGACGACGGTGGTGTGCCGTTCCGGCGAGAGTTCGCGCTCCACCAGCCGGGCAAGGTCCTGCAGGTGGCGCAGATCGGCCACGTCCAGCCGGTGCGGACGCGTGTCCAGGATGCAGAGGGTGCCCGCGAAGTTGCCGCAGGGCAGCGCCAGCGGGCAGCCGGCGTAGAAGCGGATGCGCGGTTCGCCGGTGACCAGGGGATTGTCGGCGAAGCGGTCGTCGAGCAGCGCGTCGGGAACCACCATCACTTCCTGGCTGAGGATCGCGTGGGCGCAGAACGATACCTCGCGGGGGGTCTCCCGCACGTTCAGCCCACAGGTCGACTTCAGGAACTGGCGCTCGCGGTCGACCAAGCTGACCAGGGCGATCGGCACGTCGAACAGTGCCGCGGCGATGCGCGTCAGCCGGTCGAACCGCTCCTCGGGCTGCGTGTCGAGAATTCCCAGCTGCCGCAGGGCGGCCAGCCGCTGCTCCTCGTTCTCGGGCGCCGGCGCCCGCAGCCAGCGGCAATGACTGCGCAACAGCCAGGCCCGGACGCGCGTCCGGGCATAGATGCTCGAGCAGGGCTTGAGCAGCCAGTCGCTGACGCCGGCGGCCTCGCCGGCGGCGGCGTCCTCGTCGGCCGCGACGATGACGACCGGCAGCTGGGCGAGCGCCGGATCGGGCAGCCGGCGGATCTCCCGGCATGCAGCGAGACCGCCGCTGCCCGGAACGTCCTTGGCCATGAGCACGAGGGCCGGCCGCTCGGCCTGCACGAGTTGCAGGACATTCCGAACATCGGACGCGATCACCGTCCGCACCCGGTCCCGCTGCAACGCCTCCGCTACCGAGCTGCTCATGGCGTTGTCGTTCAGGGCCAGCAACACCGTGCGGCCGCTGAGCGCCGCCGGCAGCGGCGTGGCAGCCGAAAAGCCCGTAGTGGTCGGCCTCCGATCCGCCCGGCCCACGGGGCGCAGCTCGATCTCGGCGCCTTCGGCCGCGGCGAACACATCGAGCGCGCAGGCCCGGTCTGCCAGCGTCGCGCGCAGATCGGCGACGAGTCCGTCCAAGGCCTCGTCGTCCCGGCGCGGATCGTGGTGGAACACCGCCAGCCGCCTGGCGCCCGCCGCGTCGCTGACGGCCGCGGCATATTCGACGGTGCTGTGGCCCCAGCCGACCTTGGACCCGTATTCTGCGGCCGTGTACTGCGCGTCGTGGATGACCAGATCGGCGTCGGCCAGGAAGCTGGCGTGGTGCAGATCGGGCCCGTCGATCCGGCCTTCGCCCCCAGCGAGGCGGCGCGCGTGCAGCTCGTGATCGGAAGCGTAGACCAGGCAGGAACCGTCGCCCTCGAGCCGGTAGCCGAGGGTCAGTGCCGGATGGTTCAGGTACTGCGTCCGCACGCTGACGTCGCCCGCGTCGAACACCCCCTCGACCAGCTCGTGGTAGCGGATCTCGGCACCGAGATCCTCCAGCGTGACCGGGAAGTAGGTGTACTGCATCTGGCCGGCGAGCGTGTCGCGCAAGGATTGCGCGAGGCCACGGGGCGCGTAGATGTCCCACTCGCTGCCCGGCACGAACAGCGGCGCGAAAAACGGCAAGCCCTGGATATGGTCCCAGTGGGTGTGGCTGATCAGGATGTGGCCGCGCAGGCGCCCGTGTTTCCGCGCCAGCAGATCCTGGCCGAGAGCACGGGCACCGGTCCCGCAGTCGATCACCAGCAGCGTGCCGGATTCCGACCGCACTTCGACGCAGGCGGTGTTGCCGCCGTGGCGCAAGGTGGTCTCGCCAGGCGTGGCGATCGAACCCCGCGTGCCCCAGAACCGCACCTGCATGGTCCTCTCCAGGCTCAAGGCTCCCTGAATCGCCCGGGGGCAGGCGCGGAGATCACCCGTGAGCGGATGACGATCCGGAATCGGGAACTTCCGCCCCGCGGCCGTTGCGCTTGAGCTCCTCCATGAACTCCGGCCGCCGGGGCGCCTGCCAGCGATAATGCTCGCGCAGTGCTGCGTCGAGCCGGCCGCCGCGGCCGAGGATGTCGTCGGCGAAGGCGATCATGCGCGAGTTGGGCCAGGCGATCGGGCGGATCTCGCGGATGCGGGCGAAGATGCCTTCCTCCTCGCCGACCGGGGTGTGCCGTGCCAGCAGGGTCGCCATGGCCGCGGTCGAGCGCGAGATGCCGGCGTGGCAGTGGACCAGCAGGTGCCGCAGATTCTCGCCCGCCTCGTCGAGCTCGCGGCCGAACTCCACCAGGGCCTCGATGTCGGAACGCTCCGGCGCCTGCCAGCCGGGCCAGGGGCCGATGATGTCGTGGAAGCGCATGGTCAGCCGGTGGTGCGGATCGTAGGCGGCGAACGCGCGCGGCTCGGGATAGTCGGGGTCGAGGATCGACAGGACGTGAGTGACCTCGGCCTCGCCGTGGGTGTCGAGTTCATCGATGCCACAGATGGTGAGGCGCAGGCGCGGCTCGAGCAGGGTGGTCAGCATGGGATCCTTCCTAGCAGGGCTCAGGCGGCATCGGCCGCGGCCCGCCCGCGCTTGCCGTCGAGGACGACCATCACCGCCCTGGTCACGAAGCTCGAGACGTCGCCGCCGAGATGGTGGATCTCCTTGACGAAGCGCGAGGAGATGAACTGGCTGGTCTCCGACGCCATCAGGAACACGGTCTCGATCCGGGGATAAATCCGCTTGTTGTTGGCGGCCATCTGGAACTCGTACTCGAAGTCCGAAACCGCCCGCAGGCCGCGGATCACCGTCTCCGCACCGTTCTCGTGCGCGAAATGCATGAGCAGCGACTGGAACGGCTTGACCTCGATCACCGCACCATTGAGCGCGTTGGCGGCCATCAGCGCGTTGATGTCGGTCTCGACCATCCGCGCACGCTCCTCGAGCGTGAACAGCGGCTCCTTGCCGGCATTGATGGCCACGCCGATGATCAGCCGGTCGACCAGCGTGGTTGCACGCCGGATCACGTCGAGATGCCCGAGATGGATCGGGTCGAACGTTCCCGGGTAGATTCCGATGCGTGTCCGGCTCATGCCCCGGTCCTCGCGCCTGTGTCGCCGGAACGCCGGCCGCAGGGCCGGTTCTAGGCCGCCGCCGCGAGCCGGCCCAGATGTCATGTGGCCGCTGCGCTACTCTTCGCCCGGCTCTCCATCGTCTACCTCGACGTCGGTCTCGACGTCCGCCAGCCGCGCGGTCGACACGATGTGCTCGTCGGGCTCGGTCGTGAACAGTTTCACGCCTTGCGTGTTCCGGCTGGCGACGCGGATGTCGTGCACCGGGATGCGGATGGTCTGGCCCTTGTCGGTGACCAGCATGATCTGGTCGCCCTCGCCCACCGGGAAGGTCGCGGCCACGCGGCCATTGCGTGGCGAGGTCTCGATGTTGATGATCCCCTGCCCGCCCCGGTTGGTGACCCGGTACTCGAAGGCGCTGGTGCGCTTGCCGAAGCCGTTGACGGTGATGGTCAGCAGGAGCTGCTCGCGGCCCTCCAGCTCGGCGAAGCGCTCGGGCGAGAGCAGGGCCAGCTCGCCGTTCTCGATCGCCTCGCCTTCCGTCTCCTCGCCTTGGCGCCGGCGGGCGCCGCTCACCCGGAGATATTCGTCGCGCTCCTCGATGGCCACCTCGACATGGTCGATCACCGACATCGAGATCACCTCGTCGCCGGCCTCCAGGTCCATGCCGTTCACGCCCTCCGAGCTGCGCGACTTGAAGACCCGCACCGCAGCGACCGGGAAGCGGATGGCGCGGCCGCCGGCGGCGGCCAGGATGATGTCGCGGCCGTCGTCGCAGACCTCGGCACCCACGAGCCGGTCGCCCTCGTCCAGGCCCATGGCGATCTTGCCGTTCGACGGCACGAAGATGAAGTCGGCCAGCGCGTTGCGGCGGACCTTGCCGCGTCCGGTGGCGAAGAAGACGCTCATGGTCTCCCACAAGGACTCGTCCTCGGGCAGCGGCATCACGGCACTGATGCTCTCGCCGTCGGACAGGGCCGGGAACATGTTGATCATCGCCCGGCCGCGTGCCTGCGGCGTGCCCAGCGGCAGGCGATAGACCTTGAGCTTGTAGACCCGCCCCAGGCTGGAGAAGAACAGCACCGGCGTGTGGGTGCTGGCCACGAACATGCGCGCGACGAAATCGTCGTCCTGCGTGCGCATGCCCGCCTTGCCCTTGCCGCCGCGCCGCTGCGAGCGGAACGAGGCCAGGGGCACGCGCTTGATCCACCCCTTGTGGGTGACCGTGACCACCATGTCCTCGCGCTGGATCAGCTCCTCGATGTCGATGTCGGGCTCGGCGTCGAGGTCGATGAAGGTGCGGCGCGGAGTGTCGAACAGCTCCTTGATGCGCAGGATCTCGGCCTTCATCACCTCGAGCAGGCGCTCGCGCGAGCGCAGGATGAGGAGCAGCTCGGCGATCTTCGCCGCGATCTCGCGCAATTCGCCGGTGAGCTTGTCCCGCTCGAGTGCGGTCAGCCGCTGCAGGCGGATGTCGAGGATCGCCTTGGCCTGCTCCTCGGACAGCCGGTAGCCGTCGGGCGTGATCTGGCCGTCGGCGGCGATGGCACCGTCCTCGTCCTCGACCTCGACCAGACGGATCAGCGGCAGGACGTCCGCGAGCGGCCAGGGCCGGGCCATCAGGCCGGCCTTGGCTTCCTGCGGATCCGCCGCGGCGCGGATCAGCGCGATGACCTCGTCGATGTTGGCGACGGCGACCACGAGGCCGACCACGATGTGGGCGCGGCGGCGCGCCTCGGCCAGGTCGTAGGCGGTGCGGCGGAGGATGACCTCCTCGCGGAAGCCGATGAAGGCCTCCAGCATCTCCTTCAGGCCCAGCTGCTCCGGCCGGCCGCCGCGCAGCGCCACGATGTTGATGCCGAAGCTGGTCTGGAGCGGGGTGAACTTGAACAGCTGGTTGAGGACGATGTCGGGATCGGCGTCGCGCTTGACCTCGATCACCACCCGCACGCCGTGCCGGTCGCTCTCGTCGCGCAGGTCGGCGATCCCCTCGACCTTCTTCTCGCGATAGACTTCGGCGATCCGCTCGACCATCCGGGCCTTGTTGACCTGGTAGGGCACCTCGGTGACGATGATCGCCGTGCGGCCCCTCACCTCCTCGAAATGGGTCTTCGAGCGGATGATGATGCTGCCGCGACCGTCGCGATAGGCCTGCAGGATCCCGTTGCGGCCGAGGATCATCGCACCGGTCGGGAAGTCCGGGCCCTGGACGATGGCGGCGAGTGCGGCCAGGTCCAGCTCCGGGTCGTCGATCAGGGCCACGGTGGCGTCGATGATCTCGCCCAGATTGTGCGGCGGGATGTTGGTGGCCATGCCGACGGCGATGCCGCCGGCACCGTTGACCAGCAGGTTCGGGTACTGGGCCGGGAGGACGGTGGGCTCGTTGCGGCTCTCGTCGTAGTTGGGCCGGAAGTCGACGGTGTCCTTGTCGATGTCGGCGAGCAGCGCGTCGGCGACCCTGGCCAGCCTGCTCTCGGTGTAGCGCATCGCCGCCGGCGGATCGCCGTCCATGGAGCCGAAATTGCCCTGCCCGTCGATCAGCGGCAGGCGCATGGAGAAGTCCTGGGCCATGCGGACCAGCGCGTCGTAGATCGCGGAATCGCCGTGCGGATGGTACTTGCCCATGACGTCGCCCACGATCAGGGCCGATTTGCGGTGCGGGCGGCCGAAATCGTAGCCGGCATCGCGCATGGCGTAGAGGATGCGCCGCTGCACCGGCTTCAGCCCGTCGCGCACGTCGGGCAAAGCACGGCTGACGATCACGCTCATGGCGTAATCGAGGTAGCTGCGCTTCATCTCCTCCTCGATCGGGACGATCTCGAAGGCGCGCGGCGGAAGGTTGCTGGCCACGAGGGAAAATCTCGTTACATGAAGGAGTTAGCGGTGGATGCCCGCAGGCTCTTGTTCAGTGCGGAAGCTAGCAGAGGCGCTCGGGGAACACAAGTTTCCGGGCCAGTTCAGGCACCCGTACTCGCGGCCAGCATGGCCTTGGCGAAGGCGCGAATATCATCCAGGCGATACTCGATGATCGCCCGGACCTTGGCGAGGTCGAGTTCCTGATACTCGTGGACGGCAATGTTACGAAAGCCCACCATGCTTTTCATCGACAAGGCCAGATCCTTGGAGATCAGCTGGGCCTTCCCCAATGCCAGAAATGTGTCGCCGGCGCTGTCCGCGATCGGCAGATCCCGCAGCAGTGTCATCCGGTTTGCCATGTCGATCGACTGTTCGCAGGCGCGGATCAGGTTCAGGATCGCCGCATCCTGTCGGCTAAAGTCCGTCTCGAACTCGGCTTCGTGCCCGACATACTCCTCACGGACCCGCTCGATGCAGCGATCGATCGAGCGCGACTTGCTATGGATGATTCGATCGATCACGGCGCGAGCGCCCGCGCCTCGACGCGGGCCAAGTGCTGGCACTGACTTTCATTGAGGCGCTGGAACATCGAGATCGCCGCGGTCGCCATGACGTCGGCGGTATACGGATCGCGCGCCGCCACCCGAATGCCGCGCGTCACCACCTCGAACCGAAGGACCGGCGACACTTTGCGCAGATCCACGAGATCGACATCGCGGCGGAGCCGCGAACCCACGTCGAGCGCCCGCTCGATGCGTTCCCAGGAATCGAGCGGTCGGTCCGGGAGAATGGCGATGTCGAGGTCGCTATCACGGCGGGCGCGGCCGTGGGCAAAGCTGCCGTATATCCACACCCCCAGGGCCTCGGGGAAGATCTCTTCCACGATTCGGCCGACCGCCAAGGGATCGATGGCGACCGTGGGGTCGCCATGCACGCGCAAGAGAGCGGGCGGTTCCTGCATGATCGCATCCTGCCATGTCGCGGCTGCCGCCACCAGCGTGCGCTACCGATCGGTCATGATGCGCAGGGTCGTGGCCGCCGGCCGAGGCTCAGGCGACCTAAACCCAGCCCTGGCGTTCGATGGTCGGCTGCATCTGCTCCATGATCCTGTTGGCCGTGGGCTTGCGGCACCAGCACGCCCGGCACCTTGCACCCGCCCGAGGCGACCTCGCCGCTGCCCCGGAGACGCAGCCCCGCCGCCGTCATCTGATAGCCCTCGATGGCCGTCGTCGGCTCGGCAGCACCCGCACCGAAGCCGATGATGACGCCCGGGGGTCGCGTCCCCCGGGTCGGCGCTCAGAAAGTAGCCGCGGAGCACGATGTTGTCGACGGCCAGAGCTGGCTGGCCCGCGGCGATCTCCTGTTCTCCGAGCTGACGTGGTCGCCGATCACCCAGCCCGACAAGGACCTGCTCGCCTTCGAAAAGGAGCAGGAATACGTGCTGCGCCGCGCGTCCGCGAACCAAGCAGCGCGGAGCTTCGTCAACGACATCGCCCCCGACCCCCTGGCCTATGCCGGCTAGAAGCGCGAGCCGCAGTCGATCTGCTGGGTGACCTCGCGCAGCTGGAGTGGGCTTCCGGAGCCCACCGAGAACACCCGCATGAAAGCCGGGACCTCGCGGACGCGGAAATCGTCGTCCATCCGCTGTCCAACTAGCTCCCGCTGCTCGAAGCCGGCCGCGAGGGCCAGCAGATCGTGGGGCAGTCGGCGACCTATTGCGGCCCAGCCGAGACCAAGCCCGGGCGGTTCTTCGCCGAAACCCAGATTGTGGCGTTCTCGGACCCGAACGACCTGATGAGCTATCCCATCCTCGACAAGTTCACAGACGGGCACATCAACTCGCGGCTGTGCCCCAGCGTGACCAACGTCATGATCAACGTCGCCTCGGTGAACTCCCTGCTTGGGCCGGGCGATGTCGCCGACCCGCTCTCGGCTCACCAGGGCTACGGGCCCGACAAGCACGTCGGCGCCCTGATCGCCCGCGGCGCCGGCAATCCGCACGTCGCGCCGGTCGTGGCCGAGCGCTGCACCTGGCGCGAAACTCAAGAAGGCCTGATGCGCTGATCAGCCCGGACGGCCTTCGCCTCTTCGAGGGTGGCGGCACCATAGTAATGCCACAGGAACACTGCGGCGGCGCCGCGATGGGGCCGCCAGGTTTCCGTCAGGACGCGCAGGGCCTTGGCGGCGGGGCGGGCATTGAGGCGCTTCAGGCGCTGATAGGCGATCTGCACCGCCAGGTCGTCGGCCGGGAAGACGTCCGCGCGGCCGAGGGCGAACAGGAGGTAGATCTCCGCACTCCAGCGGCCGAAGCCGCGCAGCCGCACCAGCAGCTCGATCGCGGCCTCCTCCTCGAGCTGGGCGAGCGCCTCGACGTCGAGGTCTCCGGCCGAGATCGCCCGGCACAGGCCGCGCGCATAGTCGGCCTTGCGCCCGCTGAACCCGGCGGCACGCAGCGCGGCGTCGTCCAGGCCGAGGAACCGGTCGGGCGTGACCTCGCCACCCAGGGCCGTCTCGAGCTTGCGCCACATGGCCGCCGCCGACGCGGTCGAGACCTGCTGCGCCATGATGATCCGCAACAGGGTCGCGAAGCCGGGATCGCGCTGCCGCGGCGCCGGGTAGCCGATGCGGGCGATGGCGGCGCGCAGGTCGTCGTCCCGCGCGGCGAGCGCGTCGAGCATCTGCTCGAGCCGTGGCGCGTCGAGCGGTGCGGGGTGGAACCTGGTCACGCCGCATTCCCTAGTCCCGGCGGGAAGGCATGGCCAGACCTGTCCCGCCGGCCCACCTTCACCATGCGGCGCCGAAGTGCTAGGGCGCTGCCTTCCCGCTGACAGGCTGGCCCGGAGAAGCTCCTTGGAACGCGAATCGATGGACTACGACGTCGTCATCGTGGGCGCCGGCCCCGCCGGCCTGGCCGCCGCGATCCGGCTCAAGCAGCTCGCGGCCGAGAACGGTGCGGAGGTCTCGGTCTGCGTGATCGAGAAGGGCTCGGAGGTGGGTGCCCACATCCTCTCCGGCGCCTGCCTGGAGCCGCGGGCGCTCGACGAGCTCCTGCCGGACTGGAAGGAGCGCGGTGCGCCGATCGACACGGCCGTGACCGGGGACGAGTTCCTCTACCTCACCGAGACCATGTCGTTCCGCCTGCCGACGCCGCCCCAGATGCACAATGCCGGCAACTACATCGTCAGCCTCGGCAACGTCGTGCGTTGGCTGGGCGAGCAGGCCGAGGCCGCGGGCGTGGAGATCTACCCCGGCTTCGCGGCCGCGGAGCTGCTGCAGGACGAGGCCGGCCGGGTGCGCGGCGTCGCCACCGGCAACATGGGCGTCACCAGGGAGGGCGAGGAAGGTCCCGAACTTCCAGCCCGGAATGGAGCTGCACGCCAAGTTGACGCTCCTGGCCGAGGGCTGCCGCGGCTCGCTGGCCAAAGTCGCGATGGAGAAGTTCAAGCTACGCGAGGGCGTGCAACCGCAGACCTACGGGCTCGGCGTGAAGGAGCTGTGGGAGGTCGATCCCAAGCGGCACATCAAGGGCCAGGTGATCCACACCGTGGGCTGGCCGATGACGGGCCGCACCTATGGCGGCTCCTGGCTCTACATGTTCGGCGAGAACCTGGTCTCGATCGGGTTCGTGGTCGGTCTCGACTACGAGAACCCGTATGTGTCGCCGTTCGAGGAGATGCAGCGCTACAAGACCCATCCGCATATCCGGCGCTTCCTCGAAGGGGGCCGGCGCGTGGCCTACGGCGCCCGTGCGCTGTCGGAGGGCGGGTTCCAGTCGATCCCGAAGCTGGTGTTCCCGGGCGGCGCCTTGATCGGGGACTCGGCGGGCTTCCTCAACGTGCCCAAGATCAAGGGCACGCACACCGCGATGAAGTCCGGGATGGTCGCAGCCGAGGCCGCTTTCGCAGCACTCCAGGCCAGCGCCGGCCAGCCGGAGCTCGGCGCCTACCCCAAGCGCTTGCGCGAGTCCTGGCTCTGGGACGAGCTCTACCAGGTCCGCAACATCCGGCCCGCGTTCCACTGGGGCCTGTGGCCGGCCATGGCCTACGGTGCCGTGGACACCTACCTGCTGCGCGGCCGTGCGCCCTGGACCTTGCGCCACCGCGCCGACCATGCCGCGCTGGAGCCGGCCGCCCACTATCACCCGATCAGGTATCCCAAGCCCGACGGCAAGCTCACCTTCGACCGCCTGTCCTCGGTGTTCCTGTCCAACACCAACCACGAGGAGGACCAGCCGCCGCACCTCAAGCTGCGCGATCCCGGCGTGGCCGAGCGGGTCAATCTGCGGGTCTATGGCGGCCCGGAGCAATATTACTGCCCGGCCGGCGTCTACGAATATGTCGACGCGGCGGACGGCGGCAGGCGGCTGCAGATCAACGCCCAGAACTGCGTCCACTGCAAGACCTGCGACATCAAGGACCCGACCCAGAACATCGACTGGGTCACGCCCGAGGGCGGCGGCGGGCCGAACTACATCGGCGGCATGTGACCGCTACTGCAGGGTCGGGCCGCCCAGGTTGAGGTCGAGCTTGGCCGGCGGCTGTCCGGCCGGCGCCTGACCGGCGGGAGCCTGGGCCGGAGCCGGCGCCGCGGGCTGGCTCCGCGCCTGCGGCTGGCCCCCGGGTTCATCCTGCGGACGACCGTAGAAGATCGCCAGCATGGTGCGCATGTCGGGGATACCGGTCGTGGTCAGCCCGTTGGCCTTCTGGAAGGCCTCGATCCCGCCCTTGGTGCCGGGCCCGAACGAGCCGTCGACGCCGCCCTTGAGGAAGCCGAGTTCGACCAGGCGCTGCTGCATCGCGCGCACGGTCTCGCGGTAGAGCGCCACCGCATCCTTGCCGTCGCCGATCTTCACCCGGTCCGACGCGGCCTTGATCCGGTCGGGAATCAGGATCTGCCGGATCAGGTCGTTGGCCACCTGCAGCACCAGCGCGTCGGGATTCTGGCGGCAGACGTTCAAGGTGAACTCGGCCAGGATCCCCGGCGGCTGCCAGGGCAGGATGTCGTAGGTGTCGGCGAACAGGGCGTTGAAGCCGGTAAGGTAGCCCTCGAACCAGGTCGGGGCCACCACCTGGCAGTCGTCCTTCTTGGTGGTGCAGGCCTCGACGAAGCGCTTGCAGGTGAGCCGGCCCAGGCCGTAGGCCTGAAAGCGCTCCTTGGAATCGGCGGCCTGCGCCACGGTCGCGCCGAACAGCACCAGCGCTGTGCCCAGGAAGAGAACTCGCCTCATGCTCGGTGTGCCTCTCAGCAAGCGGATGAACCGGTGCCGCGATGGGGGCCGGCTAGATCGCGTAAGGTGGCTTGTCGTAGCCCTTGGGCGAGAGGGTGAACACCTCGACCCCCTCGGCGGTCACGCCCACCGTGTGCTCGAACTGCGCCGACAGCGACCGGTCGCGGGTGACCGTGGTCCAGCCGTCGCCCAGGATCTTCACCTCGGGCCGGCCGGCGTTGATCATCGGCTCGATCGTGAACAGCATGCCCTCGCGCAGCGTCAAGCCTTCGCCGGGGTTGCCGTAGTGCTTGACCTCCGGCGAATCGTGGAACACCCGCCCGAGCCCGTGGCCGACGAAGTCGCGCACCACCGAGCAGCGGTTGGCCTCGGCGACGGTCTGGATGGCATGGCCGACATCGCCCAGCGTGGCGCCCGGCCGGACCGTGCGGATGCCGGCCCACATCGCCTCGAAGGTGATCTCCACCAGCTTCGCGGCCTTGACCGGTGCCCGTTCGCCGATGACGTACATGCGGCTGGTGTCGCCGTACCAGCCCTCCAGCACGCAGGTGACGTCGATATTCGCGATGTCGCCGTCGCGAAGCCGCTTGTCGTCGCTGGGTATCCCGTGATTGACGACATGGTTGACCGAGATGCAGCAGCTCTTGGGGTAGCCGCGATAGCCCAGGGTCGCCGGCACCGCGCCATGGTCGCGCATGAAGGCGTCGATCCGGCGGTCGAGCTCGCCGGTCGAGACGCCCTGGACCACGAACGGGGTGACGAAGTCCAGGGTCTCGGCGGCCAGCCGGCCGGCGCGCCGCATCGCCGCGAAGGCATCGGGGCCGTGCAGCGGCACCGGCTTCTTCGTGCCTTCCTTGTCGAGGATCAGCTGCACGTCGGTCGCGCTCGATCTGGGGAGTGCTGCGCCGCAACTTGCCGGCACGTTCGAAGCGGGCCGGGTAGCACCACAGGCGGCGCCCTGTCAAACCGTCCTCGCCGGGACGGTCAGGACGGAGCGGCCAGCACTTCCGGGTTGAGGACGAGGCCGGGACCGGGATCGCGGCCGCGCAGGATCGCGATGACGTTCTCCGCGGAGCGGGCGGCCATGGCCCGCAGCGATGCGGCGCTGAGCCCGCCCACATGCGGGGTGAGCACGACCTGTTCCAGGCGCCGCAAGGGGCCGTCGGGCAAGGGTTCGGTTTCGAACACGTCCAGGCCGGCGCCACCGAGCTGGCCGGTGCGCAGCGCCTCGACCAGCGCCGCCTCGTCGACCAGGCCGCCGCGGGCGGTGTTGACCAGGATCGCTCCCGGCCGCATCAGCGCCAGCCGGCGGGCGTCGATCAGGTGGTGGGTGTCGGACGTCAGCGGGGTGTGCAGGGTGACGAAGTCGGACTGGCGCAGCAGCTCGTCGAGATCGACCAGGCGGTAGCCGAGGCGGGCCACGGTGTCGGCGTCGGCCACCGGGTCGGTCACCAGCACGTCCATGCTGAAGCCGAGGCAGCGTTTGGCCACGGCGCGGCCGATGCGGCCGAAGCCGACCACGCCGACCTTGGCCTCGTGCAGCCGACCGTGCAGCAAGGTGCCCCAGCTGCCGTCCCGCACCCGCCGGTCGTACTCGGCGACCCGATGGGCAGCGGCGGCCATCAGCGCCAGGGCGTGGTCGGCCACCGCGTCGTGGTTGGTCCCGAACGCCATGGCCACGGCGACGCCGTGCCGGGTCGCCGCGGCGACGTCGACATGCTCGTGGCCCACGCCCACCCGCGCCACGACCTTCAGGCCCGGGGCGGCCGCGAACACGCGCTCGGTGTAGCGCTCGAGCCCGGCCACCGTGGCGACGACACCGTCCAGCCGCTCGATCAGCTCGGACTCGGTGAGCACACGCCCGCGATCGTTCCAGCGGACCTCGATCCCCGCCGCCGTCAGGGCGGACAGATGCTCGCGATGAACCGAGAGCACGGGCGTGGTGCACAGGACCGCCCCCGGCCATGCCGGCGACACCGAACGCAGCTCGCGCACCGTGGCCTGGATGCCGTAGGGCGCGCGCGCGTCGCGGAACCAGGCCGCGTGGGCGGATTCCCGGTGGGCCGCGAAGGCGGCGTCGCTCGCGAACATCTCGCAGAACACGAGCGCGCCCGGGTCGTCCTTGGGCGCCACGAGCTCGAAGCGCAGGCAGTCGCGCTCGGCGGCCAGGGTGTTGCGGACATGCTGGCGCGCGAGCTCGAGCAGCGCTTCGCGATGGGTGGGATCGAACCGCAGTTCGGCGATGATCGTCACCGGCTCGCGGCTGGTCCGTGTTGGCGACATGTGGGCATCCCGCGCGGACCCGCGCACCATTGCGCGAATGGACCTAAGCCAAACGCGCCGGCTGGTGCAAGCGGTGCTCCCGGAACGCGGTGTAGACCCCGGCGCCGACGATGGCGGTGGCGCCGACCAGGGTCCAGAAGTCGGGAAGGTCGCCGAAGCCGACATAGCCGATGATCACCGCCCACAGCAGCAGTGTGTACGAAAAGGGCTGGATCACGGCGGCGGGCGCCAGTTGCAGGGCGCGGATCATGCAGTAGTGAGCAGTACCGCCCAAGGCAGCGACCAAGACGAACAAGGGCCAGTGCTGCGGATCGGGCGTGCGCCACCAGAACGGCACGACGAAGCTCGCCAGCGCCGAACCCACGACGAGTTGCCACAGCAGGCTGGTCTGGGCGCTGTCGGAGCGGCCGACCATGCGCGTCAGGACCTGATAGAGGCCGTAGAGCAACACCGAGACCAGCACCAGGAGGGCGGCGGGCTGCACCACGCCCACACCCGGCCGCAGGATGATCATGACGCCCAGGAAGCCCACGCCCACCGCCGCCCAGCGCCGAATCCCCACCCGTTCGCCCAGGATCGGAACGGCGAGCGCGGTCACCGCCAGCGGCGTCAGCGCCAGGAGGGAGTGGACGTCGGCCAGCGGCATGCGCCCGAAGCACCACACCACCAGTCCGATCTCCAGCACCAGGAGGCAGGAGCGCAGGATCTGCAGGCCCGGGCGGGCGGAGCGCAGCGAACGCCCGATCCCCCCGGGCGCCAGGACCAGGAGCACCATGGGGATGGTGAACACGTAGCGCAGCCAGATGATCTGCGGCGTCGGGTAGCGGGCGCTCAGATATTTGCTGGCGGCGTCCATCAGGCCGAACATCAGCATCGCCCCGAGGGCCAGCACGATGCCGCGGAACTCGCCCGTACCCACGCGGCCGGCCGCCGTCCCGGCGTTCATCCGCCGGTCCGGCCGATCGGCGGCGGCGCCGGCAGCGGGCCGGCCGCCGCTTCGAACCGGCGCGCCGCCCGCAGCAGCATGGCCTCGGAGAACGGCCGGCCCACCAGCTGGAGGCCCATCGGCATGCCGCGCGAATCGAGGCCCATCGGCACGCTGACCGCCGGCAGGCCGAGATAGTTGAACGGCCCGACCAGCGAGCCCAGCCGATTGGCCACCGCCAAGAAGTGCGGGTCGCCGCCGGTGTCGGTCTCCGCGATGCCGGGCGTGGTCGCAGCACAGGTCGGCAGCGCCAGCAGGTCGGCGGCGGCGAAGACCTGGGCGCAGAAGCGGCGAAGGGTCGGGGCGCGGGCGTTCAGCGCGCGCGCATAGTCGACGCCGGATATGGCGAACCCCGGCTCCATCCGCGACACCGTCTGCGGGTTGAACGCGTCGTAGCGGGTCTCGACGCGTTCCCGGTGCAGTGCTGCGAGCTCGACCAGCATGACCAGGCGGCGCAAGGCGTTGAGCAGCGAGAAAGGCGGCAGCGAAACCTCGACCAGGTCCATCTCGGCCTCGGACAGCAGAGCCAAGGCTCGCGCGAACGCCGCCGCCACCTCCGGCTCCAACTCGGCGTCGAGGCCGTGTTCGGCCACCGCCACCCGCAGCCGCCTTCCCGATCCCCGGCTGCTCGCGGCGTAGTCGGGCACCGGCCGGGCGCTGGTGGTGGGGTCGGCGGGATCGGCGCCGGCGATCGCCCGCATCACCAGGGCCACGTCCTCGGCCGATCGTGCCAGCGGCCCGACATGGTCGAGCGAGTAGGACAAGGGCATGCAGCCGAAGCGACTGACGCGGCCGTAGGTGGGCTTGAGTCCGACCAGGCCGCAGCAGGCGGCCGGGTAGCGGATCGAGCCGCCGGTGTCGGAGCCCAGCGTCGCCGGCAGCAGCCGGGCCGCCACCACGGCGGCACCGCCGCTGGTCGACCCGCCGGTGATCCGCTCGGTGTCCCAGGGATTGCGGGGGTGGCCGGTATGCGCATTGTGGCCGGTGATGCCGAGCGCGAACTCGACCATGTTGAGCCTTCCGACGTCGATCGCACCCGCCGCGTCGAGCCGGGCGAGCACGGTCGCGGTGACCGCCGGGCGATGACCCCGCATCTGCGCCGCCCCGCACTCGGCGAGTTCGCCCTCGCGGTAGAACATGTCCTTGTGCGCCAGGGGCACGCCGTGCAGCGGTCCGAGCAGCTCGCCCCGGGACCGGGCGCCGTCGGCGGCATCGGCGGCGGCCAGTGCGGCCTCCGGCGTCAGCCGCGCCACCGCACCCAGGGTCCGGCCGGGGCCGTCCAGGGCGGCAAGCACGGCCTGGGTCGCCTCGCGGCTGCTCACCGCTCCTGAGCGCAACCGGCCGGCCAGCTCGGTCAGGCTCCAGGACAGGAGCTCCGTCGCGCTCACTCGCCGTCGCCCGTGTCGGCCAGGGCGTCGAGGGCGACCAGGAAGGAGGCCGGCTCGACGTCGAACGGCAGGTCGCCCGTGGCCTCGCGCACGGCGCGCGCGAGCTCGGCCGCCGCCACCGCGGCGTCCGCGGCCACCGCCACGCCCGAACCGGTCTCGACGCACTGGCCCACCGTCATTTCACGCCTCCCGCTGGCAACCTCGGTGCTTTAGCATCGCCATCGACCACACTCCAGGCGGCGCATGCGGAGGCAGAGGATGACCGGGCTGGCGAACGCCCCTGCCGGGATCGAGGCCATGGGCGAGGATCGCCTGGCGGTGCTCCGCCAGATCGAGAAGAAGCTGCTGTGGCTGTCGAGCTGGACCATCCACCACGCCAATCACCTCCGCCCCAGCCGCGACAAGCTGAAGGTCGGCGGCCACCAGGCTTCCTGCGCCTCGGTCGCCAGCATCATCACGGCACTCTATTTCGACGTGCTGCGCCCGGGCGACCGGGTCGCGGTCAAGCCGCACGCCAGCCCGATCTACCATGCGGCCATGCACCTGCTCGGCCGCGAGCCGATCGAGCAGCTGCAGCGGTTCCGGGCGCTGGGCGGCGCCCAGTCCTATCCGTCGCGGACCAAGGACAAGGCCGCGGTCGACTTCTCGACCGGGTCTGTGGGCCTGGGTGCGGCGATGACCCTCTTCGCCTCGCTGACCCAGGACTATGTCCGGCTGCACGGGATGGCCCCGGGCGACAGCCCGCCGGGGCGCATGATCGCCATCGTGGGCGACGCCGAGCTCGACGAGGGCAACATCTACGAGGCGCTGCTCGAGGGCTGGAAGCACGACGTCCGCAATCTCTGGTGGGTGATCGACTACAACCGCCAGAGCCTGGACCGGGTCGTGCCGGAGCTGCTGTTCGCCAAGATCGAGCAGTTCTTCGCCACCGTCGGCTGGCGGGTGGTCACGATCAAGTACGGCAAGAAGCTGCAGGAGGCCTTCGCGCGGCCCGGCGGCGAAGCCCTGCGGACCTGGATCGACGCCTGCCCCAACGATCTCTACGCCGCCTTGTGCTTCAAGGGCGGGGCCGCGTGGCGGGCGCACCTGGAGAGCGATCTCGGCCGCAATGCGGGCGTCCGTTCGCTGCTGGACGGCCATGACGACGTCGCGCTCGCGGCGTTGATGACCAATCTCGGCGGACACGATCTCGAAGCCTTGCTGGAGGCGTTCCACGGCGCGGTCGACGATCGCCCGCACTGCTTCATCGCCTACACCGTCAAGGGCTGGGGCCTCCCCTTCGCCGGCCACAAGGACAACCATGCCGGCCTGATGACCGCCGAGCAGGTCGCCACGCTGCAGCAGGCGCACAAGGTCCCGGCCGGCGAGGAGTGGTCGAGCCGCGCCGGCCTCGACCTCGACCCGGAGCGCCTCGACGCATTCCTGGCCGCGGTGCCGTTCCGGCAGCGGGTCGAGCGCTACGAGGTGGCGCCGGTGCCGGTGCCCGCGGCCCTGCCGCAGGGTCGCCGGACCCCCGTCGCCTCGACCCAGGAGGCGTTCGGGCGGATCATGGGCGAACTCGCACGCAGCGACCTGCCGCTGGCGGCGCGGATCGTCACGACCTCGCCCGACGTCACGGTCTCGACCAGCCTGGGTGGCTGGGTCGGGCGGCGCGAGGTGTTCGGGCGGCACGAGCATGAGGACGTGTTCCGCACCGAGCAGGTGCTCTCGCCCACGCCGTGGCGGGAGAGCCGGACCGGCCAGCATCTCGAGCTCGGCATCGCCGAGAACAACCTGTTCCTCAACCTGGCCAGCCTCGGCCTGGCGCACGAGCTGTTCGGGGCCCGGCTGCTGCCGGTCGGCACCCTCTACGACCCGTTCATCGCCCGCGGCCTCGATGCCCTGAACTATGCCTGCTACCAGGACGCGCGATTCCTGCTGGTGGCCACGCCCTCGGGCATCACGCTGGCGCCGGAGGGCGGTGCCCACCAGTCGATCGGCAGCCCGCTGATCGGCATCAGCCAGCCCGGCCTGACCTCGTTCGAGCCC
Source organism: uncultured Alphaproteobacteria bacterium (assembly GCA_963720725.1). Lineage (GTDB taxonomy): Bacteria > Pseudomonadota > Alphaproteobacteria > Geminicoccales > Geminicoccaceae > Benzoatithermus. Next base: position 115,717 of record CAVRGN010000008.1, on the reverse strand, counting down.
GCCTTCGCCGACGAGGTGGCGGTGGTGCTGCGCTGGGCCTTCCAGCACCTGCAGGAGCCGGCCGGCGGCTCGGTCTATCTCCGCCTCAGCACGCGCCAGATCGAGCAGCCGCAGCGCGAGATGACGCCGGAGCTGGCGGCCGGCGTCCTGGCCGGCGGCTACTGGCTGCTGCCGCCCGAGCCCGGGGCCGAACTGGCCATCGTCTGCGCCGGCGTGGTCGCACCCGAGGCGCTGAAGGCCCTGGCCCTGGTCCGCGAGGACATCCCCGGGGCCGGCCTGCTGCACGTGACCTCGGCCGATCTCCTCGACGCCGATTGGCGACACCGCGGCAGCGACTGTGCGGCCGCCCGCCTGCTCGCGCCCCTGGCGCCGGACGCGGTGCTGGTGACGGTGCTGGACGGCCATCCGGCCACCCTGTCCTGGCTCGGTGCCGTACGCGGCCATCGGGTGAAGGCGCTGGGCGTCGACCGCTTCGGCCAGTCGGCCGACCTGATCGATCTCTATCGCGTGCACGGCCTGGACGCCGGCGCCGTCCTCGACGCTTGCGCGGCGGCCCTGCTCAGGCGGTAGCGGCCGGCGGATCCGGCACCTCCAGCGTGAAGGTGGTGCCGCCGTGCGAGTGCCAGCTCGCCCGCGCCTTCATCTGGGTCGCGAGCAGCTCGACCAGGCGCATGCCCACCAGGCGACGCGAGCCGGCCGAGGAGTCCCCGGCCACGCCGACGCCGTCGTCCCGGACCTCGATCCGAGCGCCGTCGACGCCGCGGCCCAGCGTGACCTCGATCCGGCCCGGCCGGCCGCCGGGAAAGGCGTGCTTGTAGGCGTTGGCCACCGTCTCGTTGACGATCAGCGCCAGCGGGGCGGCGATCTCGACGGGCAGGTCGAGCCGCTCTTCGACCGCGACGGTGCAGGCGACGTGCTCGCCCTGCGCGGCGTAGAGGTGGCCCAGATCGTCGCAAACGTCGCGCACCAGCCGCTCGACCGCGAAGCTGCCCGCCTCGACCGAACGGTAGAGCTGGTCGTGCGCCCGCCCCATCGCCCTGACCCGCTCCTGGGTCTCGTTGAGCTGGAACTGCAGCGCCGGCGGCGCGTTGCGCGCCTGCAGCGAGAGCAGGCCGGTCACGATCTGCAGGTTGTTCTTCACCCGATGCTGGACCTCGTCGAGCAGCACGTCCTTGTCCCGCAGCGCGGCGCGCAGGTCGCGGTTGATCGCTTCGAGCTCGGCGGTGCGGTCGGCCACCCGACGCTCCAGCTCGACGTTGAGGCGAAGGATCTCCGCCTCGTTGCGGGCGCGTTCGCTGACTTGGCCCGCGAGCACACGGTTGGCGACCTCGAGCTCGCCGCGGCTGGGCAGGGCCAGCGCCGGCGTCAGGATCCGCCACAGGAACACCGCACTGACCACCGATACCGCCGCGGTGAACAGCTTGATGCCGCCGTCGAGCCAGTAGTCGGGGTGCCACAACGTCCAGATCGCCATGAGGTGCGTGGTGCCGCAGGCGAGGATGAAGCAGCTGAACAGGACGAAGACGGCGGGATAGACCAGATCCTGCCGCCGCATCACGAAGATCAGCAGCGCCACGGGGATGGAGTAGTAGGACAGGGCGATCAGGGCGTCCGAGGCGGCATGCAGCCACAGGAGGCCGGGTTGCCAGAGGAAGCACATGCCGTGGGGCATGTAGGCGTCGCTCTGCAGCATCTCCGCAAGGTGACCCAGCATCTTGTCCTCGCCTGACCGGCGGCGGCCGCCGCGGGCTCACTCATGCTCACGGCCGGCGCCTGCCGCAAGCCGCTCATGGCGCCCAGCTTGCCGCGCCCGGAACGCCGGTGTAATCGAGCCCGAGCCTCGGCCGGGCTGCCGGCCGCAGGCAGAAGAGAAAACCCGGGAGAGAGGTCGAGCGCATGGACATGACCGGCGAGTATCGGATTCCGGCGCCGCGCCAGCGCGTGTGGGAAGCGTTGAACGACCCGGCCGTCCTCAAGGCGGCGATCCCGGGCTGCGAGGAGCTGAACAAGGTCTCCGACAACGAGCTCGAGGCTCGGGTCAAGGCCAAGGTCGGCCCGGTCAGCGCCACCTTCAACGGCAAGGTCACCCTCAACGACCTCAACCCGCCCGAAAGCTACCGCATCGCCGGCGAGGGCAAGGGCGGTGCCGCCGGCTACGCCAAGGGAGGCGCCGAGGTGCACCTCGCCGAGGACGGCGCCGGCACTCTCCTGCGCTACTCCGCCAAGGCGGATGTCGGCGGCAAGCTGGCGCAGATCGGCTCGCGGCTGATCCAGGGCACCGCGAAGAAGATGGCCGACGATTTCTTCGGCAAGTTCTCGGCCATCGTCGGCGAGAGCTATGCCGCGGAGGCCCCGGCCGCGCCGCCACCCCTGCCCCCGTCGGAAACGGCACCGGCCGCCGCCGGCATGGAGGCCGCCGCCACGGGCGTGCTCACGCCGCCGCCGGCGGCACCGCCGGCGGCTCCTCGGCAGGTCGCCTTCCAGCCCGAGCGCCCGCCCGCGGCCACCACGCCGAAGGTGCCGGCACCCACCGCCAAGGCCGGGCAGCCCTGGTACGTCTGGCTGATCGGCGCGATCATCCTGGTCATCCTGTTCTTCTGGCTGTTCCGCTGACGCGCTGCGGGCGGGGCTCGATTGACGGCGGCAGGTGCGGCCACTAGCTTCACGCACCAAGGAAAACGGCGTCGTCACGCCATGACGCCAGGGCATCGGACCCGCCCAACGGGCGCGGGTCACCAGAGGTAAATTGGGAGGTCGGGTTGATGGTTTCGGTCGCCATGACGGTCAACGGCAAGCGTGCGAGCGGCGAGGTCGAGCCGCGTACGCTGCTGGTCGACTTTCTCCGCTCCAATCTCGGCCTCACCGGCACGCATGTCGGCTGCGACACCAGCCAGTGCGGCGCCTGCGTGGTTCATGTGGACGGTGATTCGGTGAAGTCCTGCACGATGCTGGCGGTCCAGGCCGAGGGCGCGACGGTCACGACCATCGAGGGCCTCGCCAAGGGCGCCACCCTGCACCCGCTGCAGGAGGCTTTCCGGGAGCACCATGGGCTGCAGTGCGGCTTCTGCACCCCCGGCATGATCATGAGCGCCGCCGACCTGCTGCAGAAGCACCCCAGCCCGAGCGAGCACGAGGTGCGCGAGTGGCTGGAGGGGAACATCTGCCGCTGCACGGGCTACCACAACATCGTCAAGGCGATCCTGGCCGCCGCCGACACCATGCAGGGCCACCAGCAGGCGGCGGAGTGAGGGACTGACGATGGCGGAAAAGGGCATCGGCGTCGCGGTCCGTCGCAAAGAGGACCATCGCTTCATCACCGGCAAGGGCCGCTACACGGACGACATCAACCAGCACGGTCAGGCTTACGCCTACTTCGTGCGCAGCCCGCACGCCCATGCCCGGATCAGGGGGATCGACAAGGCTGCGGCCGAGGCCATGCCGGGCGTGCTGGCGGTGCTCACCGGCGAGGACGTCAAGGCCGACGGGCTGGGCGGGCTGATCTGCGGCTGGATGGTCAAGTCCAAGGACGGCTCGCCGATGAAGGCCGGCCCGCATCCGCTGCTGGCCGTGGAGAAGGTCCGCTATGCCGGCGATCCGGTCGCGGTCGTGGTCGCCGAGACCTACCAGCAGGCCAAGGACGCCGGCGAGGCACTCGACGTCGACTTTGAGGAGATCGATGCGGTCGTGAACGTGGGCGACGCCCACGACGCCGGTACCCTGGTGCATGAGGAAGTCGCCAACAACCTGATCTACGACTGGGAACTCGGCGACAAGGCCGCGACCGACGCGGCGTTCGCCAAGGCCGCCCACGTCACCAGGATCGACCTGGTCAACAACCGGCTGGCGCCCAACGCCATGGAGCCGCGCGCCTCGGTCGGCCACTACAGCACCGGCGACGACAGCTTCACCTGCTACGTCACCAGCCAGAACCCGCACGTCCACCGCCTGGTGATGTCGGCGTTCATCGGTGTGGCACCGGAGCACAAGCTGCGTGTGGTGGCGCCCGACGTCGGCGGCGGCTTCGGCTCCAAGATCTTCATCTACAACGAGGAATGCGTCGTCACCTGGGCGTCCAAGAAGGTCGGCGGCCGGCCGGTGAAGTGGACCTCGGACCGCTCCGAGGCCTTCCTCACCGACGCCCATGGCCGCGACCATGTCAGCCATGCCGAACTCGCCACCGACGCGCAGGGCAACATCCTGGGCCTGCGCGTGAACACCAAGGCGAACATCGGCGCCTACATGTCGACGTTCTCCTCCTCGATCCCGACCTATCTCTACGCCACGCTGCTCGCCGGCCAGTACAAGACCCCGGCGATCTACGCCGACGTCCAGGCCTACTATACCAACACCGTGCCGGTGGACGCCTATCGCGGCGCCGGCCGGCCCGAGGCGTCGTTCCTGCTCGAGACGCTGATGGACCAGGCGGCGCACGAGCTGGGCAAGGACCCGGCCGAGTTCCGCCGCCAGAACTTCATCCCCAAGGACGCCTTCCCGTACCAGACGCCGGTGGCGCTGATGTACGATGTCGGCAATTACGAGGCGACGCTCGACGAGGCGCTCAAGCTCGCCGACTATGCCGGATTCGCCGCGCGCAAGGCGGAGTCCGAGCGCCGCGGCAAGCTGCGCGGCATCGGGCTCTCCTGCTACATCGAGGCCTGCGGCATCGCCCCCTCGGCGGTGGTGGGCTCGCTCGGTGCCGGCGTCGGCCTGTGGGAGAGTGCCAAGGTCCGCTTCACCCACACCGGCAAGGTGCAGGTGATGACCGGCACCCACAGCCACGGCCAGGGTCACGAGACCACCCTGGCGCAGGTGGTGGCCGAGAAGCTGGGCGTGCCGTACGAGGACGTCGACGTCATCCACGGCGACACCGACAAGACGCCGATCGGCATGGGCACCTACGGCTCGCGCTCGCTGGCGGTCGGTGGCGAGGCGGTGGTCAACGCCTGCAACAAGATTGTCGAGAAGGGCAAGAAGATCGCCGCCCACTTGATGGAAGCCGCCGAGGCCGACGTCCAGTTCAAGGACGGCAAGTTCACGGTCGCCGGCACCGACAAGTCCAAGGGCATCGGCGAAATCGCGTTCACGGCCTATGTGCCGTTCAACTATCCGCAAGGCGTCGAGCCCGGGCTCGAGGAGTTGGCGTTCTTCGATCCGCCGAACTTCACCTATCCCTCCGGCACCTACATCTGCGAGCTCGAGGTCGATCCGGCCACCGGCGTGGTCGAGATCCTCAAGTTCGTGGCGGTCGACGATTTCGGCAACGTGGTCAACCCGATGATCGTCGAGGGCCAGGTCCATGGCGGGCTGGTCCAGGGGATCGGCCAGGCGCTGCTCGAAGGCGTGGTCTACGACGAGGGCGGCCAGCTGCTGACCGGCTCCTACATGGACTACACCATGCCGCGGGCCTCGAACGTGCCGAGCTTCGAGGTGGTGACCTCGGCCGGCACCGTGTGCACCTCCAACTCGCTGGGCGTGAAGGGCTGCGGCGAGGCGGGTGCGATCGGCTCGCCGCCCGCGGTCATCAACGCCATCACCAACGCCATCGGGGTGCGGGTCGAGATGCCGGCCACGCCGGAGAAGGTCTGGCGCGCCATCCAGGGCACCAAGCTCGCTCAGGCGGCCGAATAGTCAGGGACGGGAACAGACCATGTACGAATTCAACTATCACCGGCCGGGCAGCGTCGCCGACGCCGTAGCACTGCTGTCCTCGCACGAGGACGCCAAGCTGATGGCGGGCGGGCAGACCTACCTGCCCACCCTCAAGCAGCGTCTGGCACAGCCCAGCGACGTGATCGATCTCGGCGGCATCGCCGAGCTCAAGGGCATCAAGGAGGAGGCCGGCGGCGTCACGATCGGCGCCATGACCCGCCATGCCGACGTCGCCAACTCCGCGATCGTCAAGCGCTTGATCCCCTCGCTGGCCGCACTGGCCGAGCTGATCGGCGACCCGCAGGTCCGCAACCGCGGCACCATCGGCGGCTCGATCAGCAACAACGACCCGGCGGCCGACTATCCGGGGGCGCTGCTGGCGCTGGGTGCCACGGTGCGCACCAACAAGCGCGAGATCGGCGCCGACGCCTTCATCACCGGCATGTTCGAGACCGCACTGGCGCGCGACGAGATCGTGACCGCGGTGCATTTCCCGAAGCCGGAGGCGGGCGCCTACGTCAAGTTCCCGAACCCTGCCAGCCGCTACTCCATGGTCGGCGTGTTCGTGGCGCGGACCGGCGGTGGCATCCGGGTGGCGGTGACCGGCGCCGGGCCGACCGCGTTCCGCTGGACCGACGCCGAGAACGCTCTGGCAGGGGGCTTCGCGGCCGCTGCCATCGACGGGCTGACGGTCGAGGCCGGCGGGCTCAATGCCGACATCCACGCCAGTGCGGAATACCGCGCGCACCTGATCAAGGTCATGGCCAAGCGCGCGGTCGCGGCCGCGGCTTGAGCCGGCAGGCGGGGGTCGGCCGCGCCGGCCTCCGCATCGCCCTGCTGGGCATGCTGTTCCTGGCCGGGGCCTGTAACCCGGTCTACGAGCCCTCCTTCCGCCTCCAGATGCCCGATCCGCTGGACGCCGCGGCGCAGCAATGCCTGGCGGACTGCGAGGCCGCCAAGCAAGCCTGCTTCGTGCCGGCGCGCGAAGCGTTCGCCCAGTGCTCCGAGCACGCGCTCCTGGTGCAGAACCAGTGCCGCGCCAACGCCCAGATCGACTACCAGATCTGCCAGAGCGCCTACGGGCCGGAGGGCCAGACCTGCTTCCACGCCGCCTGCCCGCGGCCGCGCTGCGCGCCCGAGGCCCTGAACCTGTGCGAAGCCGACTATAGGCGCTGCTTCGCCGGCTGCGGCGGCACGGTGGTCGAGGACCGGCGCTGCGTCGCGAACTGCCCGTCCTGACGCCACCGCAGCCAAGCCATCCCCAGGCTCCAGCCGAGAATCCCGCCCAGCGCGTTGGTGACCCAGTCGTCCAGAGTGGGCGTGCGCAGCTCGGCGAAATACTGCAACAGCTCGAGCAGCCCGGCGAGCCCGACCAGCAAGGCGATCTGGCCCGGCCACGGATCGCCGCGGCGGCTGAGGCGGATCAGCAGCCCGGTGGCGGCGAAGATCGAGAAGTGCCCGGCCGCCGCCAGCAGCTCGGAGGACACCAAGTGATGGGGCAGGATTCCGGCCAGCGAATCCAGGGTCCGGGTGCGCAGATTCTCCGGCATCAGCAGCAGTGCTGCCCCGGCCGCACCGGCCACGCCCAGGACCGCGGCGCTGCGGCGATGGTCGATGCCGCGGCCGAACAGGTAGAGGCCGATCGCCATCATGACCGCCCAGCACAGCGCCAGCCCGAGCCGCACCTGGCGGAACAGCGGCCGTTCGGCCATGGCCACCACCTTGAGGTTGGCGACCGCGAGCTCGCCGGTGGCGTGGCGCAGCCGGATCGCCAGCTCCACCAGCTCGGCCTCGTGGCCGAAATGGAAGGTGGCGACGAAGCGGTCCATGGGCCGGGTGGCGTCCCGCCGCGCCAGCCGGTGCATGTTCAAGAAGAACGGGCGCTCGATGTCCCGGTCGGCGACGAGCGTGACTTCGCCGACCCGGAACCCCTTGCGCGTGCCAGCGATGCCGGTGCTGCCGACATCGGCCGAGAGCTTGAAGGTATGCGGCCCGCCCGGCTCCAGACGCCAGAGCTGCCGGACGCCGATCCCGCCCTCAGGATCGTCGTTGCGCAGCCGCAGCACGCCAGCCGCGACCGCGATGCCGGCCGGGTCGCCCTCGATCTGCCAGCCGCGAGGCTCGGCGCCGTCGGCGCGCGCCGGCGCACTGCCGTCGGCGAGGCCGGCGAAGCCCGGGTCGAACGGCCAGGGCGAGCCCACGATGTCGAACTGGCGCAGGTGGGTGAAGGCCGCCAGCGTCAGCGCTGCCAGCAGCGCCGCCGCCGCCAGCCAGGCCAGGGTCGCGGTGTCACAGGCCGGCAGGGCGGCGCGCCATCTCGCTTGCGCGGTCATCGGGTTGTCGCCACCTCTCTCGCGGGGGCCGCGCCTACGGCCCGCTTCCGAACAGCACTGCCAGCAGCCGGTATGCCATGACCCATTCCCTGCCCGCTTCGATCGACGCCACGAGCAAGCTGCTGGCGGCTGGCGACTATGTCGCCGATCGCCCGCTGGCGACCGCACTCTATCTCGCGCTGAGCCTCGGCCGCCCGCTCTTTCTCGAAGGCGAGGCCGGGGTCGGCAAGACCGAAATCGCCAAGGTGCTGGCGACCGCGCTCGGTCGCAAGCTGGTGCGGCTGCAATGCTACGAGGGCCTGGACGTCGCCTCGGCCGTCTACGAGTGGAATTACCAGCGCCAGATGCTGGAGATCCGGCTGGCCGAGGCCGCCGGCGCCGCCGAGCGGGAAAGCCTGGCCGACGACATCTTCTCCGAGCGCTTCCTGATCCGCCGGCCGCTGCTGCAGGCACTGGAGGCCGACCTCGCCGGCCCGCCCGTGCTGCTGATCGACGAGCTCGACCGCACCGACGAGCCGTTCGAGGCCTACCTGCTCGAGGTTCTGTCCGACTTCCAGATCACCATCCCCGAGTTGGGCACGATCAAGGCCGAGCAGCCGCCGATCGTGATCGTCACCAGCAACCGCACGCGCGAGATCCACGACGCGCTCAAGCGGCGCTGCTTCTACCACTGGGTCGACTACCCCACCGCCGAGCGCGAGCTCAAGATCATCCAGGTCCGCCTGCCCGGCGTGGAGGATCGGCTGTCGCGCCAGATCGTGGCCTTCGTCCAGGAGCTGCGCCGGCGCGACCTGTTCAAGCTGCCGGGCGTGGCCGAGACCCTGGACTGGACCCGGGCGCTCACCACGCTCGACACGCTCGAGCTGTCGCCCGCCATCATCAACGACACGCTGGGCACCCTGCTCAAGTACCAGGACGACATCATCAAGATGCAGGGCACGGAGGCTGCGAAGCTCCTGGCCGAGGTCAACATGCGGCTGGCGGCGGCCGGCGGCTAGGCTCAACCGGCCCTCTCGCCACGGTCGCCGGACGTCCGAAGGACCGCGGACGGATCGGCGCGGTTGGCGACAAGCGCGCCGCACCCCATCTCCGCCTTGTCGAGCGTCCCGGAGAGCGTCACGTCATGGAGATCGTTTCCGCCGGTGCCGGCCGCTTCGCCCGCAACGTCATGCACTTCGCGCGCGCCTTACGCGCGGCGGGGCTGCCGGTGGGGCCTGGGCGGGTGCTCGAGGCGCTGCGGGCGGTGGAGGCGGTGGGGTTCGAGAGCCGGCAGGATCTCTACTGGACCCTGCATTCGGTGTTCGTGAACCGGCGCGACCAGCGCGAGCTGTTCGACCAGTGCTTCCACATCTTCTGGCGCGACCCGCAGCTGCTCGAGCGGATGATGCACCTGCTGCTGCCGACCCTGGAGGGCGCGAAGCCGCCCGAGGGGCAGGAGGAGGTCAACCGGCGGGTGGCCGAGGCGCTGAACGCCAGGGAGCCCGGGTCCGGCGAGGGCGGCCAGGAGGAGGAGCCGGAGGAGCTGGAGCTGGACGCGGTGCTGACCTGGTCGCACCGCGAGCTGCTGCAGGAGAAGGATTTCGAGCAGATGACGGCCGAGGAACTGGCCGCCGCGCGGCGCGAGATCGGCCGGCTCCGACTGCCGATCATGCAGGTGACCACGCGGCGCTTCCAGCCGGTGGCGCAGGGGCGGCGGATCGACCTGCGGCGGACCTTGCGCCAGTCGCTGCGCGGTGGCGGGGCCGCCATCGACCTCGCCCGCAAGGAGCGGCGCAAGCGCCACCCGCCTTTGGTGATCCTGTGCGACATCTCGGGCTCGATGAGCCGCTATTCGCGCATGCTGCTGCTGTTCATGCACGCGATCACCAGCGACCGCGACCGGGTCCACAGCTTCCTGTTCGGAACCAGGCTCACCAACATCACCCGGCAATTGCGCAACCGCGACATCGACCTGGCACTCCAGCGGGTCGGCACGCTGGTCCAGGACTGGGCGGGCGGGACGCGGATCGGCGCCTGCCTGAACGAGTTCAACCGGATCTGGTCGCGCCGGGTGCTGGGCCAGGGGGCCTTGGTGCTGCTGATCAGCGACGGGCTGGACCGCGACGCCGGCGAGGGCTTGGCGGTCGAGATGGAGCGGCTGCACAAGAGCTGCCGCCGGTTGATCTGGCTCAACCCCCTGTTGCGGTTCGACGGCTACGCGCCCATCTCGACGGGTGCCAAGGCGATGATCCGGCATGTCGACGATTTCCGCCCCGCCCACAGCCTGGGCAGCCTGCGCGAGCTCACCGCGGTGCTGAGCCGCGAGGGTACACGGCGCGCGGAGGGCCTGAGCGAGTGGGTTGCGGCTTCGCGCGAAGGAGCATGAGCATGATTCACAGCGACGAGCGTCTGCTCGAGCAACTGGCGGCCTGGCGCGCAGCCGGCCGCAAGACCGCGGTGGCCACCGTGGTCTCGACCTGGGGCTCCTCGCCGCGCCCCGCCGGCAGCATGCTGATCGTGGACGAGGCAGGCGAGATGCAGGGCTCGGTTTCGGGCGGCTGTATCGAGGGGGCCGTGATTCGCGAGGCCCAGGCCTGCATGGCCGGCGCACCGCCCAAGCTGCTCGAGTTCGGGGTCTCCAACGAGCAGGCCTGGGACGTGGGACTCGCCTGCGGCGGCCGGGTGCAGGTCTATGTCGAGGCGGTGAATTGAAAGCGGAAACGCTGGCCGCGCTCAACCAGGCGCGCTCAGGCAAACGTCGGGTCTGCCTCGTGCGCTATCTGGCGAGCGGTGACGAGGCGCTGGTGGTCGACGGTACCACCATGCTCGGCGAGGTACCGGCCGACGTGGCGGAGACGGTGGCGACCGCGCTGCGGCGCGACCAGTCGCTGGCGGCCGACACCAGCCGCGGCCGGGCCTTCCTGCAGGTGTTCAATCCCCCGTTGCGGCTGATCGTCATCGGTGCGGTCCACATCGCGCAGGCGCTGGCACCGATGGCGGCACTCGCCGGCTACCAGGTCACGGTGGTCGACCCGCGCCGGGCCTTTGCCACCGACAACCGCTTTCCCGACATGGCGATGACCCAGGACTGGCCGGACGAGGCGATGCAGGCACTGGCGCCTGACCGACGGACGGCCGTGGTGGCGTTGACTCACGACCCCAAGCTCGACGATCCAGGCCTCGACGTCGCCTTGCGCAGCGAGGCCTTCTACATCGCCGCCCTGGGCAGCCGGCGGACCCATGCCGGCAGGCTCGAGCGGCTGCAGGAGCTCGGCCACGATGCCGCAGCACTGGCCCGCATCCACGGCCCGGCAGGGCTGGATATCGGGGCGGTGAGCCCGGCCGAGATCGCGATCGCAGTGCTGGCCGAGCTGACCCGGGCACTACGGGCCGCCGGATGAGGCACTCAGCGGTTTGCTGAGGAAGTAGCGGCGGTGGCCATTGGGATAGCCCGCGAGCTCGCCGAAAATTCGATAACCTTGCCGAGCGTAGAAGGAAGGCGCCTGAAAGTCGAAGGTGTCCAGCCAAGCCGTGTGACAGCGGCGCCGATGCGCTTCGGCTTCGCCAGATGCCAGCACAAGCCTGCCCAGCCCTTGCCGGCGCAACTCTGGTGTCAGCCAGAACAACTCGATGAAGAAGAAACCGCGCGTGGTTTCGCCCAGCAACCCGCCGGCCGGCTGACCTCGGTAGCGGGCGAGGACGGCGAGCGGCAGCGAATCATTCCTGCCAAGGAATGTCCGGTTATGGGCGACGAGGCCCGCCAGGACCTGGTCGCGGTCGACGGCGGCCGGGGAGGCCGTGACCTCGATCGAGATGTCTGCCACGGTCACGCGGTCGTTTCGCCGGCCGAGCCGCCGAGCGCCTTGCGCAGGAAGTAGGAACGGTGGCCGTTCGGCAGGCCATCCAGTTCGCCGAACAGCTCGTAGCCGTGGCGCTCGTAGAACGGGCGGGCCTGGAAATCGTAAGTTTCGAGCCAGACCATGCGGCAGCCCCGCCGGCTCGCCTCCGTCTCCGCCGCCTGCAGCAGCCGCGACCCCAAGCCACGGCGGCGCTGGCCGGCGGCGAGCCAGAACAGATTGATGTTGAGCACGCCGCGCGCGGTCTCGCCGAGCAGGCCGCCCACGAGCCTGCCCCGTGCCCGCAGGAACAGCGCCAGCGGACAGTGGTCTCTCTCGCCGAGGTAAGCGCTGTTCTCCGCGATCAGGGCGTCGCGCAGGATGACGGCTTCGGTCTCGCTTGGCTGGTCGGAGAGTTCGAGGACCAGTCCGTCGTCGTTCATGCCGCGGGCTGGCCCAGGGTGATCCCGTGGACGCCGCCGCCGCCCTGGACCAGGTCCAGCGCGTCGATCGCGACGATCTCGCGGCCGGGCCAGGCGGCGGCGAACGTCTTGGCCGCCACCTTGTCGGTGGCGCCGCCGAAGCTGGGCATGATCACCGCGCCGTTGGCGAGGTAGCAGTTGAGGTGGGTCAGCGGCAACCGGCTGCCGTCGTGACGCGGCCGCGCCTTGGGCTGCGGCACCGTCACCACCTCGAGCGTGCGGCCGCGCGCGTCGACCGCGGCGCGCAGCCGCTCGACATTGTCGGCGAGGCCCGCATGGGCCGGATCGGACCGGTCCTCCGTCGCCAGCGCCAGGACCTGGCCGGGTCGGGCGAACACGGCGACGTTCTCGACATTGCCGCCGGTCTCGTCGTCGATCAGGCCGGACGCGAGCCAGATCACCGTCTCGACGCCGAGCTGGCGCCGGAGCTCGGCCTCGGCCTCGGCCAGGGACAGGCCCGGATTGCGCTTGGGGTCGAGCAGCGGGCCGGTGCCGGCGATGCAGGTCCCCTCACCGTCGACCTGGACGTTGCCCGGCTCGAGCACCATGGCGCAGGCGTAGCGGCGGATGCCGGCATGCTCCAGGAGGCGACGGCCGAGGTCGGCGTCCTGGGCGTAGTCGCCGTGCAGCTCGCCCCAGCCGTTGAAGGCGAAGGTCACGCCGGCCAGCCCGTCCGGCCCGGCGAGGAAGCACGGTCCGACGTCGCGCACCCAGCCGTCGTCGTGCGGCAGCCCGACCGCGGTGACGCCGGCGCCGCAATAGAGCGAGGCCATGGCGACCAGCTCGGGCCGCGCGATCACGGTGACCGGCTCGAACCGCGCGATCGCCTGCGCGATCTCGGCCACGGCGCGGCGCGCCTCGTCGAGGCCGCCCCCCCAGGGCGCCTCGCGGCACGGCCAGGCCATCCAGCAACGCGCATGCGGTGCCCAGTCCGGCACCATGGCGTACCCGTCCTCTCGCGGCGTGCTCACGATTCTCCCACCCATTGGCGCCGGCACGGAAACGGACCGAGCCTGCGCGAAACCGGCCGGCGAGGCAATATCGGAACCTCGATCCGTGGCGCCGAGCCGCTGGTCCTGACCGGGTGCGTGCCCTATCTTGCTGGCGTGGCCGAGCGGGCCGCGGGGAGACCGACATGGCCGACAGCATCGCCGACCGCCTCCGGGCCCTGGGCATCGAGCTGCCCGCTCCGGCCGCGGCGGCCGCCAACTACGTCCCCGTCCGCCGCAGCGGCGACCTGCTCATCGTCTCCGGCCAGCTGCCCATGGCCGGTGGTACGGTGCAGTTCCGCGGCAAGCTTGGCGGCGGCGTCGGCATCGAGGACGGCCAGGCGGCCGCGCGCCTGTGCGCGGTCAACATCCTGGCCCAGGTCAAGGCGGTCTGCGGCGATCTCGAGCGCATCGTCGCCTGCCTGCGCCTGGGCGGCTTCGTCGCCTGCACGCCCGATTTCGCCGACCACCCCAAGGTGATCAACGGCGCCTCGGACCTGATGGTGGCGGTGCTTGGCGAGGCCGGGCGGCACGCGCGCGCGGCGGTGGGCGTGGCCTCCCTGCCGTTCGACGCGGCGGTCGAGGTCGAGGGCATGTTCGAGCTGCGCTGAGCACATGCCGCCGGCCGCCACCGCCACGCTCCAGGCCCGGACGGTCACCACGATCGCCGAGGTCGACGCCGAGGGCTGGGACGCGCTCGTCCCGGCCGACAATCCGTTCCTGCGCCACGCCTTCCTGACCGCCCTGGAAGCGAGCGGTTCCGCCAGCGACGGCAGCGGCTGGCAGCCCTTCCACCTCGTGGTCGAGGACGGCCGGCACCTGCTCGCGGCGGCTCCCCTCTACGTCAAGAGCCACTCCTACGGCGAATATGTCTTCGACCATGGCTGGGCCGAGGGCTATCGCCGCGCCGGCGGCAGCTACTATCCCAAGCTGCTGGCGGCGGTGCCGTTCACGCCGGTCCCGGGCCCGCGCCTGCTGGCCGCCAACGCCGAGGGCCGTCAGGCGCTGGTGGAGAGCCTGAAGGCGGTGCTGCGCCAGCTCAAGCTGTCGTCCCTGCACGTCAATTTCTGCACCGCCGACGAGGCGCAGACCCTGGGCGCCGCCGGCTTCCTGCTGCGCCGCGGGATCCAGTTCCACTGGCACAATGCCGGCTTCGCCAGCTTCGATGCCTGGCTCGACAGCCTGAAGAGCTCGAAGCGCAAGATGGTGCGCAAGGAGCGCGAGCAGGTGCGCGCCGCCGGGGTGAGCATCGAGACGGTGCACGGGGCCGCGGTCACCGAGCGCGTGCTGGACGAGTTCTTCCCCTTCTACCTCGCCACCGTCGACAAGCGCTGGGGCAACGCCTATCTCAGCCGCGATTTCTTCCGCCGCCTGGGTGGCCCGGAGCTGCGCGACCGGGTGGTGCTGATGGTGGCCCGGCACGATGGCCGCATGGTCGGCGCCGCCTTGAACCTGCGCGGCGCGGAGACGCTCTACGGCCGCCAGTGGGGTTGCCTGGAGGAGTTCCGGTTCCTGCATTTCGAGGCCTGCTACTATCAGGCGATCGACTTCGCCATCACCCACGGCCTGAAGCGGGTCGAAGCCGGCGCCCAGGGCGTGCACAAGCTGCATCGCGGCTATGCGCCGGTCTGGACCCACAGCGCCCACCTCATCGCCGATCCCGGTTTCAAGAGCGCGGTGGCGCGGTTCCTGGCCACCGAGGACCGCGCGCAGGAAGCGGAGATGGCCGAGCTGGGGGCCGCCCTGCCCTACCGCAACGAGCCCTGACCGCCGGCGGCGATCTTGCACGTGAAGCGCGATTGTGGCATCACCTCTATCCGATAGGTTGAACAAGGCCGGTGGCGCTCCTGGTGTCGGCGGGGACGGGATTGTTCGGATGATGGCCCGTTTGATCGGCCATAGCCTCCTTCGCGGGGGGATTGCGCGTTGACCTGGTCGCTGGTGATCATGGACGACGGCATCACCAACGCGTTCCAGGCCCGGGTCGGCAAGACGGTCACCCGCGAATACGACTTCTTCTACGGCTATCCCGACACCGACGACGGGGTGAGCCGCACCCACGCCAACCTCGTCTTCCAATCCGCACTCCTGGTCTCGCGTGCCTACGACGTCGTGGACCTCAAGGTGGCGACGCCGCGGTTCAGTCCGTCCTACGAATTGCAGGCGATCGAGGCCGCCCTGCAGGATGTGCTGGCCGATCCCGACAGCCGCGTCGGCGCCATCAACATGTCGTTCGGCGGCGACTTCTATCCCACCATCTACGCCGACGAGATCCGCAGTCTCGCCGCCCGGGGAATCCTGTGCGTCGCTGCCGCGGGCAATGACGGCTCGAACGACGCGATCGAGCGGCCGCTCTTTCCGGCGGCCCTGCCCGACGTCATCGCCGTCGGCTCGCATGACGGCTCGGGCCGGCCGACCGGCTTCAGCAACAACGGACCCAGGGTCGCCGTCCTGGCCGACGGCGAGAATTTCCCCTTCCGGGACGCGTCCGGCACCAGCTTCGCGGCACCGCAGGTCGCGGCCACCGTCACCCACGCGGAAGCGATCGCGGTGGGGCTCACCGGCGCGCCGATCGGCGTGGCGCAGATGGTCGACGTGCTGCAGCAGGGCGGCGCCGGCCCGCGCTCCCGGCCCGATCCCGCCGACGGGCACAGCCGCTACTTCCTGCACGACCATGACGGCTCGCTGGACTATGCCTGGAGCCACTTCGGCGGAACGCCGACGCTGGCCCTGGAGTATGTGGCGAGCTATCCCGACCTGATCGCGGCGATCGGCGCCGACGCCCGCAGCGGCCAGCTGCACTTCGAGCGCGCAGGAGCGATCGAGGAACGCACCATCAGCTTCGAGGCGCTCGACTATCTCGCCAGCTACCCTGACCTGATCCGCGCCTTCGGTTCCGACACCATTCAGGGTGCCGGCCACTACATCGTGGCCGGCAGCCGCGAGGGCCGCACCGTGACCTTCGACGGCCTGGACTACATCGCCTCCTACGGCGACCTGATCACGGCCTTCGGGCCCAGCGAGCCCAACGGCGCCAGGCATTATCTCGAGCACGGCTTCGGCGAGGGCCGCTCGGTCCGCTTCGATGGGCTCGACTACATCGCCTCCTATCCGGACCTGATCCTGGCATTCGGCGCCGACGAGGATGCCGGCGCCACCCACTTCATCGTCGCCGGGAGCCGCGAGGGCCGCCCGCCCGACCAGTTCGACGCCGCACAATATCTCGCCAACTATGCCGACCTCCGAGCCGCGTTCGGCACGGACGAGGAGGCGGCGACGCAGCACTTCATCACCGACGGCTACTTCGAGGGCCGCAGCGACGCCGCCGCCGGCGACTTCCTGGTCTAGCGCGTCGGGGGGACCGCAAGGGACGGGTCCGGAACCATGGCCAAGGAGCATGTCTACCGGCTCGAGGTCGCCTGGACGGGCGACCGCGGCACCGGCACCTCCGGCTACACCGCCTATGGCCGCGAGCACGAGATCCGGGCGGCGGGCAAGCCGGCACTCCCCGGCTCCTCGGACCCGGCCTTCCGCGGCGATCCCGCGCGCTGGAACCCGGAGGAGCTGCTGCTGGCCTCGCTCTCGGCCTGCCACATGCTCTGGTACCTGCATCTCTGCGCCGACGCCGGCGTGGTGGTCACCGGCTATGTCGACCGGGCCGAGGGCATCATGGTCGAGCCGAGCGCCGGGGTGGCCAGGTTCGAGCGGGTGATCCTCAAGCCGTGCGTGACCCTGGCGCCAGGTGCCGACCGGGAGCGCGCCGGCCGGCTGCACGAGGCGGCCCATGCGCGCTGCTTCATCGCCAACTCGGTCAATTTCGCGGTCGAGCACGCGCCGGAGTTCGCGACTGCACCGAGCGGCATCGTGAGCTTGGGCGAGCGGTCCACCGCCGCGCACATCGGCATGAGCACCAGGAGGCACAGACCTACACCCACGTACAGCAGCAGCGTGCAAGCCCGTAAGCACCAGCCGTTCGCAGGCTACACCGATCTTCGGGCATTACGAACGCTCTGCAAGCCGCGATTGGCAGCACACTGTCGCCGAGTACGATTACAGACACTCGACGACGTAGCTGTAGGTGCAGATTACTACGATATGGTCGCGATCAACGTGTCGTTTGGCGGCGCCCAATGAGATTTGCGGACGAGATCCACCTTCTCGCCAGCCGTGGCATTATCACGGTCGCAGCGGTCGGCAACAGTGGCAGCCACTCGTCGCTCGAACTCGCAATCTATCCGGCCCTGCTCTCCGATGTCTCGGCGCCTTCGGGGCCAGCGCCTATGCGGCCACGCGGCACTACATCACCCACGGCTTCGGCGAGGGCCGGACCGACGAGCCCGCCTCGTCCGGGTTCGCCCTGGCCTACGCTCCCGACGTCGACGTCCCGCCATGAGCGACTTCCTGCTCTGAGTTCGGGCAATTTCGCGGTCGATCACGTGCCGGATTGCGCGTCCGCCTGAACTGCCGCCTCAGGCCGGCATGAACGCCGTCCGCTGCCGCGGGAACCGGGCCACCACCGCCGGGTCGAGGTTGAACGTGGCCGCCACCAGTTCCGGCGGCGTGTGCGCCAGCCAGTCGGCGAGCGCCACCTCCTCGTAGCGGTCGGAGCGGAACACGGCCACGAACACCAGATCGCCGGTGCCGGTGTTCTGGACGTAGTGGCCCAGGCCCTTCTTCACGTAGCCGATGTCGCCGGGATGGAAATCGGCCGTGACCGCGGACGGCCCGGCATTGAACACGGTCATCCGGCCGGTGCCGGAGATGTAGTACTGCCACTCGTCGGCGTTGGGATGCCAGTGCATGGTCCGCAGCCCGCCGGGCCGCACCGTGACCAGGCCGGCGGCGACGGTCTTGGCGACGCGGAAGTTCGTGCTGTCGGCGATCTGCACCTGGCCGCTGCGGTTGGCTGCCACCGCGGGGGCGTCGGACAGGGAGAACACGTAAGGCAGGTCCGGGGCGCCGGCACCGGCGGCGGCCGCCGCCTGCGCCTCGGCCAGCGGGCCCGGGACCTGGCCCTGGAAGATCCAGCGGTTCTGCAGCGGGATGTTGGCGAAGGACTTGGCCGGGACGCCGAAATTTGCGGCCAGGATGTCGGGCGGCGTGTGGGCCAGCCAATCGGTGGCCGGCAGCGTGTTGAACTCGGACGAGGCGCCATTGTCGAAGGCCAGGACGAACTCCGCGCCATCGGGCGCAAGCCCCTGCAGCGAGTGCGGCAGGCCCGGCGGGAAGTACCACAGGTCGCCTGCCTTGACGTCCTGCACCGAGGGCCGGCCTTGTGCGTCCAGCACCGTGACCCGGCAATGGCCGTAGGTCATGATCGCCCACTCGGCCTGCTGGTGCCAGTGCAGCTCGCGGATGCCGCCGGCCGAGAGGCGCATGTTGACGCCCGAGATCTCGGTCGAGATCGCAAAGTCGCTCTGCGTCACCTGCCGGCCCCAGCCGCCGTCCTGGATCCGGCGCGGCGCCAGGTTGAACGAGGCCCAGAACTGGGGCGAGCTGCCGACGTCGGTGGGCGGCGGCTCGAGGAAGCTGGGCATGGCCCCGGCGAGCGCGTCGTCGTGCGGGCCGGGGATCTCGAGCGTGCTCGGGTTCGTGACGTTGACGGTACCCTGGGGCGGCTGGTCCGGATTGCCGAAGGTCGCGGCCCCGGCGGCCGTCGCCGCCATCGCGGCACCGCCCACGGCACTCGTCGCGAGCACGCCGCGACGCGACATCGGTCTGGTCCGGATCGCTGCCATGTTGTCCTCCCACCACCCCAAACTGACCGGACGCTAGATTGCCTGCAACGGCATGTCAGCCGGAGACCCTGCCGCGCCCGTCGCGCTCAGAACAGGTCGACCGGCGTCTTCAGGTAGCGCTGGCCATTGTCCTCGGCCGGCGGCAGCTCGCCGGCGCGCATGTTGACCTGGACCGAGGGCAGGATCAGCTTGGGCATGTCCAAGGTGCCGTCCCGCGCGGTGCGCATGGCCACGAACGCGTCCTCGGAGATGCCCTCGTGGACATGGACGTTGCGGGCCTTCTCCTCGGCCACCGTGGTCTCCCAGCGATACTCGTCGCGGCCGGGCGCCTTGTAGTCGTGGCACAGGAACAGGCGGGTGGCGTCGGGGAGTGCGAAGAGCTTGCGGATCGAGCGGTAGAGGGTCCGCGCGTCGCCGCCCGGGAAGTCGCAGCGGGCGGTGCCGTAGTCGGGCATGAACAGGGTGTCGCCGACGAAGGCGGCGTCGCCGATCAGGTAGGTCATGCAGGCCGGGGTGTGGCCGGGCGTGTGGATGGCACGGGCCGGGATCGCGCCCAGGGCGAACTCCTCGCCATCGTCGAACAGGCGGTCGAACTGGCTGCCGTCGCGCTGGAACTCCGTGCCGGCGTTGAAGATCTTGCCGAATACGTCCTGGACCACGGTGATGTTGCGGCCGATGCCAAGCCGGCCGCCGACCTGCTGCTTCAGGTAGGGGGCGGCCGAGAGGTGGTCGGCGTGGACGTGGGTCTCCAGGATCCACTCGACCGCGAGCCCGTGCCCGCGGACGAAGGCGATGAGCTGGTCCGCGGAATGGCGGTCGGTGCGGCCCGAGGCGGGGTCGTAGTCGAGGACCGAGTTGATCAGGGCGCAGCGGCGCGTCGCCGGATCGACGCAGACATGGCTCACCGTGTTGGTGGCCTGATCGAAGAAGCCGGTGACCTCGGGTGCCACCGCCATGGCCGTCCTAGACCACCGGCTCGAGCACCTGATCCTCGCCGGTGTCCTCGTCGCTGCTGTCGTCGGGCGCCGGCAGCAGCGCGGTCTCGCCGGCAGGTGCGATGTGGAAGGCCAGCGCACCGGCCTCCACGGTCACGAACACCTTGCCGCCCTTGGCCAGCCGCCCGAACAGCAGCTCGTCGGCGAGCGGCCGCTTGATCTTGTCCTGGATCACCCGGGCCAGCGGCCGGGCGCCGTAGAGCCGGTCGTAGCCCTGCTCGGCCAGCCACAGGCTCGCCGCCTCGTCGAGCTCGATCGCGACCCGCTTGTCGGCGAGCTGCGCGCCCAGCTCCTTGACGAACTTGTCGACCACGGTGCGGATGATCGTCGGCGTCAGGCCGCGGAAGGTGATCACCGCGTCCAGCCGGTTCCGGAACTCGGGCGTGAACAGCCGCTTGATCGCCTCGGTGTCCTCGCCCTCGCGCTCGAGGCTCTGGCCGAAGCCCATGACCGGCTTGCTCATGTCCGAGGCGCCGGCGTTGGTGGTCATGATCAGGATGATGTTGCGGAAGTCGACGGTCTTGCCGTTGTTGTCGGTGAGCTTGCCGTAGTCCATCACCTGCAGGAGGATGTTGAACACATCCGGGTGGGCCTTCTCGATCTCGTCGAGCAGCAGCACGGCGTGGCGATGCTGGTCCACCGCATCGGTCAGCAGGCCGCCCTGGTCGAAGCCGACATAGCCGGGCGGGGCGCCGATCAGGCGCGAAACCGCATGCCGCTCCATATATTCCGACATGTCGAAGCGGATCAGCTCGACGCCCATCACCTTGGCCAGCTGCTTGGCGACCTCGGTCTTGCCGACGCCGGTCGGGCCCGAGAACAGGTAGCTGCCGATCGGCTTGGACGGGTCGCGCAAGCCCGCCCGGCTCAGCTTGATCGCGGCGGCCAGCGACTCGATGGCGGCGTCCTGGCCGAACACCGCGGCCTTGATGTCCTCGTCGAGCGTGCGCAGGGACTCGCGGTCGCGGGCGGTGACGGTCTTGATCGGCACCCGGACCATCTTGGAGACGATCTCCTCGATGTCCTTGGCCTTGATGGTCTTCTTGCGCAGATGGACCGGCCGCAGCATCTGCGCGGCACCCACCTCGTCGATCACGTCGATCGCCTTGTCCGGCAGCTTGCGGTCGTGCATGTAGCGGGTCGACAGCTTGACCGCCGCGTCGAGCGCGCCGGCGGTGTAGCGCACCTGGTGGTGCGCCTCGTAGCTCGGACGCAAGCCTTCCAGGATCTTGACCGCCTCGTCCTCGGTGGGCTCGGGCACGTCGATCTTCTGGAACCGGCGGACCAGGGCCCGGTCCTTCTCGAAATAGTTGCGGAATTCCTTGTAGGTGGTCGAGCCGATGCAGCGCAGCTCGCCGCTGGCCAGGGCCGGCTTGAGGATGTTCGAGGCGTCGAGCGAGCCGCCGCTGGTGGCCCCGGCCCCGATCACGGTGTGGATCTCGTCGATGAACAGGATCGCGTGCTTGCTGGCCTCGAGCTCGGTGAGCACGGCCTTGAGCCGCTCCTCGAAGTCGCCGCGATAGCGCGTGCCGGCCAGGAGCGCGCCGAGATCCAGGGCGTAGATCACGGCGTTCTTGAGGACCTCGGGTACCTCGCCCTCGACGATGCGCAAGGCCAGGCCCTCGGCGATCGCCGTCTTGCCCACCCCGGGATCGCCCACGAACAGGGGATTGTTCTTCGAGCGCCGGCACAGGATCTGGATGGTGCGCTCGATCTCGTGCTCGCGCCCCACCAGGACGTCGATCCGGCCCTCGCTCGCCTTGAGATTCAAGTTGGCGCAGTAGGCCGTCAGCGCCTCGGTGGCCTCGCGCTTCTCCTGACCCTCGGTCTCGTCCGCGCCACGCACCCGACGCTCCTCGCTCAATCCGGGCTTCTTCGCGATACCATGCGCGATGTAGTTCACCGCGTCGAGCCGCGTCATGTTCTGTTCCTGCAGGAAGAACACGGCGTGCGACTCGCGCTCGGAGAACAGCGCCACCAGCACGTTGGCGCCGGTCACCTCCTGGCGACCGGAGGACTGGACGTGGATCGCGGCGCGCTGGATCACCCGCTGGAAGCCGGCAGTGGGCTTGGCATCGACCGTGCCCTCGACCGCGAGGCCCGAAAGCTCGTGGTCGAGGAAGTCCATGAGGCTGGCGCGGAGCCGCTCGGCCTCGACCGTGCAGGCCTTGAGGACGGCCAGCGCGTCCTGGTCCTCGGTCAGCGCCATCAGCAGGTGCTCGAGGGTGGCGTATTCATGCTGCCTGGCATTGGCGAGAGCCAGGGCCCGCCGAAGCGTCTTCTCGAGTGTCCGGGATAGCATGGGCATCACCTGTCGTCCTCGAGAGGTTCAACTCGGCATTCTAGCCAGCCGCGCGGCCCGCGTCATTCCTTCTCCATCGTGCACTGCAGCGGGTGCTGGTTCTGGCGGGCGAACTCGACCACCTGGGCCACCTTGGTCTCGGCGACCTCGAAGGTGAACACGCCGCAAATCCCGACACCGTTGTGGTGCACGTGAAGCATGATGCGTGTCGCGTCTTCACGGCTCTTGGCGAAGAACCGTTCGAGCACGAGGATGACGAACTCCATCGGAGTGTAGTCGTCATTCAACAGCAGGACCTTGTACAGCGAAGGACGCTGCGTCTTGGTCCGCGGCTTGGTGACGACTTCGCCTTTGGGCGTGTCGATCCTCACGGTCGGCTTGTCACTCATCCCAATTGGCCTGATTCCAGCGGCAGGCTGACGTCCAGGAACATAGTGCAATCACCCTGCCCGACAAACGCCATTTTGCCGGTAGGCACGGCAACGGTACCGGTGTGGCCGGCCGGTTTTTCCTCGGCACCCCGGTCCCGGGGTCCGGACGAGCTGCGCTCAGTGGTCGGAGCCCGGAACCGCGCGCTGCACCGGCTTCAGCCGCAGCCGCTCCCGGCGCGGACCGGTGCCGGTGGGCTCGCCAGCCGCGGCCTCGTCCTCGGCATCGCGGTGCGGCAGCGCGTAGCCGCTGGTGACGCTGGCGTGACCGGCCAGGTCGAGATCGTCCTCCTCGCGGGCCGGGGCCGGCGGCGGAGTGGGGACCGGATCGGCGGTGGCCAGCCGTCGTGCGACGTCGCGGAGCCGGTCGGCATCGAGCGGCACGGCCGGCTTGGACGTGGGCTCGGGCGACTCCTCGGCCGCGAGTGCCGCATCCTCGGCGTCGGTGATGGTCAGCTTGAGAAACGCCAGCTGCTCGAAGAACTGCTCGCGCGCCGCCGGGGGCAGGCGGTCGGGCATGCGCTCGTCGACCATGCGGTTGGCCTGCGCCAGCACTCCCCGTGCATGCGCGAGCTGGCCCGACATCCTGGTGTTGCCGGCCAGCATCTGGGCCAGCGCCTTGGTGCTCGACTGCATCAGCGACAGGAGTTCGGCCGCCGAGCCTGGGACACGACGCCCGCCCTGGCCGTTGTCGTGGTGGCGACGGCCGCCGCCGGCACCACCGCCACTGCCGCCACCGCCGCCCTTGCCGCGCTTCTTCGGGCCGTTACGCCGAAAAGGAAACATCTACCGACACTTCGTCCATGGATTGTCCCAATGCACCTGCAGGCGACGCCCGCGGCCCCGGTGCCGGCTTGCCGCGGGCGGTGTGAGGAGCGCCGCCGCGCCGTCGAGGACGAGCGGAGGGGCAGCCTCGCGATGGTCTGACGCTTCGAACATCCCAGCCGTCCGAAGCCGCTCGGGTCCAGCAGCAGCCGGCTCAGGGCGACAGTTTGACCAACGAATTCCGATTTCGGTTTCTAGCAGGAGTAGTGACGGCACTCCGAAAATCAAGCGAAAAAGCCGCCGTGAACGCCCGGGCCACGTCAACTTCCGGCTGATTGCGCCTGCCGCAACTCAGATCGACCCATTGCTGTCGCCGCACTCCCGTCGACCCGCAACACCAGTGGCATATGCGGTGCCTCGGAGAGGATCGCGGCTCCGGCGGCGACCGCCAACCGCAAAATCTGCCGCTCGCGCATCGAACTCATCTGCCAACGTTCCGAGATGTCGGTACGTTCCATCGTCAGTTCAAGCCGGCCGCCCGGACCGCGCGCCAGCCAAGCCTCGACCGGTGCCACGCCTTCGACGCGAAGATGGGCGCAGCAGGCGGCGAGCAGGCGCCGCCACAAGCCGGCATCGGCGACGGCGAAGCACGACAGCGGGTCCTGGCCGGCGACGCGCCGCAGGGCGAAGCCACCCTCCAGCAGCAGGATTTGGAGCAGGACGGGCTCGAGCGCCCTGTCGGATCGCGGCGGTGGCAACGGCTCGCCGAGTTCCTGCGCAGCGGCGACCGCGGTCTCCAGAGCGCGGCCGGCGCGGACCACCTCGACCATGAGCTCGATCTGGGCGGTGGCCAGCGGCCCGGCCGCGCCCGCGAGCAGCAGGTCGGCGAAGCCGCGCATCGCGTTGAGCGGAGTGCGCAGATCGTGTGCCAGCAGCCGCGCCAGCTCCTCGGCGCCGAGCGTGGTAGCCTCGCCGGCGCGGACCGCGGTCATGACCCGCCTCGGCGGCGGAACGGTGGCCATGGTTCGCCGAACTGTGGCAAGGTCGCATCCTTCGTTCGCCCACCTGCGCCGCGATCGGCGCACGCAGCTAACCCAGGGGTTGCATACAGGACCCGCGTGTCCCAAAGACATCGGAACCTATGAACGACCAACTGGCGCGCCGAAGATTGGCTGGGAGTTAATGTCGGACGGCTACGCTTCCGACTTGCGGGCCGGAACACACCCCGCTGCAGCACGGCCGCAAGTCGAGCTGGCCTATCGACGGCTGCCGATGCTCGCCGATTATTTCCGCGGCTGGGCCGGGCTGGGCCTCGCCGCGTTGCCGCTGGTCACGATGACGCCCGCGTGGCCGGTCACCCTGGGCCTGGTGGCGCTGATGGGCCTGTTCCTGGTATTCCTGTTCCAGACTTGGCGCCGCCAGCATTCGCGGGTGCTGCTGGCGTCCGACGGCGTCTCCGTCATCGGCGGCGATCAGCGCCGGCTCGCCTGGTGCGACCTGGACGGCCTCAGGCTGCGCTGGTTCG
Organism: uncultured Alphaproteobacteria bacterium; assembly: GCA_963720725.1. Classification (GTDB taxonomy): domain Bacteria; phylum Pseudomonadota; class Alphaproteobacteria; order Geminicoccales; family Geminicoccaceae; genus Benzoatithermus. The sequence continues at coordinate 90,696 of CAVRGN010000008.1, read as the reverse complement.
GCTCGCGCAACCGCAGTCGTGGCTGGCTCGAGCTCGAGTTGCGAGGCGGCGGCGATCGGCTGGTCCTGACGTCCGCCTTGGACCGGTTCGACGAATTGGTGGCCGAGGCGGTGCAGGCGGCCAACGACCGGGGCGTGCCGCTGGAGCCCTCCACCAGGGCCAATGTCGAGGCCCTGCTCAAGCGCCCCGCCTGAGGCGCAGGCTCAGTTGCCGGGCGTCTCGTTGCGGTAGTTGGGGGCTTCGCGGGTGATGGCGACGTCGTGGACGTGGCTCTCGCGCCAGCCGGCGTGGGAGACGCGCAGGAAGCGGCAGCCGGTCTGCATCGCGCGCAGGTCGGCCTTGCCGGTGTAGCCCATCGCCGCGCGCAGGCCACCGACCAGCTGGTGGATGATGTTGGCGACCGGACCGCGATAGGGCACCCGGCCTTCGATCCCCTCCGGCACCAGCTTGAGCGTGTCGCGCACCTCCTGCTGGAAATAGCGGTCGGCCGAGCCGCGCGCCATCGCGCCCAGCGAGCCCATGCCGCGGTAGGACTTGTAGGATCGGCCCTGATAGAGAAACACCTCGCCCGGCGCCTCCTCGCACCCTGCGAACATCGAGCCCAGCATCACGCAGTCCGCCCCGGCCGCGACCGCCTTGGCGAGATCGCCCGAGAAGCGGATGCCGCCGTCGGCGATCACCGGCACGCCCAGCGGCCGGCAACGCGCGCTGGCCTCCATGATCGCGGTGAGCTGGGGCACCCCGACGCCGGCGACGATCCGGGTGGTGCAGATCGAGCCCGGCCCGATGCCGACCTTGACGCCGTCGGCGCCGGCCTCGGCCAGTGCCGCTGCCGCGTCGGCGGTGGCGACGTTGCCGGCGACGATCTGGGTGCCGTTCGACAGCCGCCGCACCGCTGCGACGCTGGCGAGCACGCCGCGCGAGTGGCCGTGGGCGGTGTCGACCACGATCACGTCGGCACCGGCGGCGATCAGCGCCTCGGCACGCTCGATCCCGGCCCGGCCGGTCCCGGTCGCCGCACCGACCCGCAGGCGGCCTTGCGTGTCCTTGCACGCAAGGGGAAAGCGCTGCGCCTTCTCGATGTCCTTGACCGTGATCAGACCGACCAGCCGGTAGCCCTCGTCGACCACGAGCAGCTTCTCGATGCGATGCTCGTGCAGCAGCTCCATGGCCTCGGTGCGGCCGACGCCCTCGCGCACCGTGATCAGCCGCTCGGCGGTCATCAGCTCGCGCACGGGACGTTCGCTGCGCGCGACGAAGCGGACGTCGCGGTGGGTCAGGATGCCGACCAGCCGACCGCTCGGGCCCTCGACCACCGGCAGCCCCGAGATGTTGTGGCGCTGCATCAGGTCGAGCGCGCTCGACAGCGGTGTCTCCGGGCGGACGCTCAGCGGATTGACCACCATGCCGGCCTCGAACTTCTTGACCTGCTGGACGTGGCTGGCCTGCTCGTCGATGCCGAGATTCTTGTGGAGGATGCCGATACCGCCATGCTGCGCCATGGCGATCGCCATCGGCGCCTCGGTCACGGTGTCCATGGCGGCCGAAACCAGAGGAATGCCGAGCTCGATCTCGCGCGTGAGCCGGGTCCGCACCTCCACCTCCGCCGGGAGCACCTCGGAATAGCCGGGTTCCAGCAGGACGTCGTCGAACGTCAGGGCTTCGACCATCGCCGGGCGCGGGTCGTCGATCATCGCTTCACCTCGAGGGGTCAGTCGCGCTGGCGCTGATATAGGCCGGTCGCGCCGGCCCCGCCACTACCGGCCACAACCTCGGCCCATCGACGTGGCGGGCCGGTTGGTGCAGCATCCGCCGCCGGATGCAGACCACCCTCCCCCGCCGGATCGCCCCCGGCTCGCGGGCGTTCATCGCCCTGATCGCCGCCATGATGACCATGACGGCCATGACCATCGACATCAACCTGCCCGCGATCCCGACCATGGCCGCCGAGCTGGGCACGTCGGTGGCGACCGGCCAGCTGACGGTCACCATCTTCTTCGCCGGGTTCGCCCTGGGCCAGCTCGTCTGGGGGCCCCTGTCCGACCGGATCGGCCGGCGCCCCGGCGTCCTGATCGGCACCGGCATCTTCCTCTTGGCCACCATCGGCTGCGCCCTGGCGCCCGACATCGAGAGCCTGCTGGCGCTGCGGACGATCGAGGGCTTCGGCGCCGGCGCCGGCTCGGTCCTGGCGCGGGTGATCATCCGCGACCTGTTCGACGGGGTCGAGATGGCCCGCATCCTTTCGCTGGCGATGGCCGCGTTCATCACCGCACCCATCGTGGCGCCGAGCATCGGGGCGGTGATCCTCGGGTTCGCCTCCTGGCGCTGGATCTATGGCTTCCTCGCCCTCTACGGGCTGGTCATCCTGGTCCTGGCGGCCCTCCTGCTCGAGGAGAGCCTCAAGGAGCGGCCCACGGGCGGCCCCGGACCAGCCGGACTGCTGCGCGGCTTCGCCGCGATGTTCCAGGACCGGCGCAGCCGGAACTGGGCTGCGGTGGTCGTGCTGTGCTTCGGCACGCTCAACGTCTATCTCACCAACGCGCCGGCGGTCCTGATGCAGGCCTATGGCCTGGGCCCGAGCGCGTTCGGCGTGGCGTTCGCCATGATCGCGGTGTGCTTCTCGGCCGGCAACCTCCTGAATGCGAGGCTGGTCAGGCGCCTGCCTCTGCCGATCCTGATCGAGCGCGCGCAGGCCGCCGCCGCTCTCGGTGCCGCGTTGGCGCTGGCCGTGGCCGCCGCGCGGATGGGCGGCGTGTGGTCGCTGGTGGCGGCGATGGGACTGTTCTTCGTCGCCTTCGGCCTGGTGACGGCGAACGCGACCACGCTGGCGCTCCAGCCGCACACCACGGGTGCCGGTGCCGCGACGGCGGCACTGGGCTTTGCGCAGACCGTGATCCCGGCCGTCATCGGCGGTGTCGTGGCGCAGTTCTACGACGGCACCGCCTTCCCGATGCTCGGCACGATCCTTGCTTTGTTCGGGTGCGGCTGGTTCGTCGCCCGTGCCGCCTCACGCCCTGGCTAGCCACGGCAGGCGAGAATACCTCCTGACGCTATTCGCCGATGGAATGAATTTCTCGTTCGACCGTCTAAGGTGGTATCGGACTGGCGACATTTAGGGTTGCGTGGTGTTTGGGAAGGCCCCCCGATGGGCCGGACCGGCATCCCCAGGCGCGCGGCCCTTGAGGGGTGGTCGTCTCCGTCGCTGAACGACACTGCGGTTAAATCTGGATCAGCCGTGCAAAATTGCCTACGGCGCAAAATCCTCGTTTCTGGGGAGGCAATTCTATTGGCCATCAGTTAAGCGTTCGTTTACGAAAAAATATCCTTTTTAGTTCACAGAACCCAATTGCATTAGCCGGCTGTTCCTATAGGGAGTAGCTCCGGTTGAGCTGGGGGTTCGCCAAGATGAAATTATCCATTCGTGACTTGTTGATGACGGGCATGGTCTGCGGCGCGGTCGGCGCCGGCTGGCCAGCGCTCGCGGCCACGCAACTCGTGAGCCTGGGTACGTCCAACAATCTCGGCAACGGCGTCAGCGGGCATCCCGCGCTCGGCGCGGGCCGCGCGTTCGTCGCGTTCTCGTCGACCGCGCGAAACCTGGTGCCGGGCGACACCAACGGCGTCGAGGACTGCTACTTCCGCAACCTGTCGACGGGGGCGCTCGAGCGGCTGAGCGTGAGCTCGTCCGGCGCGCAGGGTAACGCCAAGAGCCTGAAGCCCGTCCCTTCGGTCGACGGCTCGGTCGTCACGTTCCAGTCGGCCGCGAGCAACCTCGTCGCCGGCGACAGCAACCGCAAGCTCGACGTCTTCGTCCGCAATCGCAACAACGATACGACCCGGCGGGTCAGCGTGTCGTCGGGCGGGGGCCAGGGCAACGGCGACAGCACCTACCCGCAGATGAGCCCGAACGGGCGCTACGTCGTGTTCGCGTCCGTGGCGAGCAACCTCTCCTCTTCCGATCGCAACGGCAATTCCGACATCTTTCGTCACGACCTGCAGACCGGCCAGACCGTGCAGGTGAGCGTCGGTGCCGGCGGTGCGCAGTCGAACGGCGCCAGCCTCTACCCGGCGATCTCGGGCGACGGCCGCTATGTCGCCTTCCAGTCGGCCGCGAGCAACCTCGTCGCCGGCGACAGCAACCGTCAGACCGACATCTTCGTGCGCGACATGCAGAGCGGGCGCACGGAGCGCGTCAGCGTGTCCTCCAGCGGCGCCCAGGCGAGCGGGCGCAGCGGCTACCCGGACCTGTCCGACGACGGCCGCTACGTGATCTTCATCTCCAAGGCCCGCAACCTCGCCAGCGGCAAGAGCAACAGCTTCGACGACCTGTTCATGCACGACCGCACGACCGGCAACACGACCAAACTGACCAAGGGGCTGGGCGGCGCGCAGATCAACGGCAACACGATCTCGCCGGAAATGTCGGGCAACGGCAATTTCGTCGTGTTCGGATCCGACGCCAGCAACCTGGTGGGCGGCGACACCAACCGCGTGTCCGATGTCTTCCGGGTCGACGTGCGGTCCGGCGTCACCCGGCGCATGAGCGTGGGCAGCGGCGGGCAGCAGGGAACCCAGCGCAGCTTCCAGCAGCACATTTCGCAGGACGGCAGCCACGTCGTCTACAGCACCAGTTCCGGCACCCTGGCCAGCGGCGACAGCAACGGCGCGCAGGACGTCTTCCTCAGCAACTAGTGCCTGCGGAGGGTCGCGCATTTCCCGGTGGTCGGCGCCATCGCCGGGCTCGGCCAAATCCCGACCCTCCCCACGCACACCCATCATCTCGAGATCTCTTTTGGGGCGGGAACAAGAATATGCGTCCGGCAATGACGGCATTTACCATGGGCGTGCTGTCCGGCATCGTCTGTCTCGGTCAGGCCTCCGCCGAGACCCAACTGGTGAGCCTGGGCTCGGCGAACAATCTCGGAGCCGGGATCAGTGGCCACCCGGCGCTTGGCGCCACTGCCGCGTTCCTGACATTCTCGTCGACCGCGAACAATCTGGTCACCGGCGACACCAACCGCAGCGAGGACTGCTTCTACCGCGACCTCGCGACCGGTGCGCTCGAGCTGCTCAGCGTCAGCACGGCGGGCGGAGCCGGCAATGCCAAGAGCCTGAAGCCGGTCCCCTCGGTGGATGGTGCCGTCGTCACCTACCAGTCCCTCGCCAGCGACCTCGTGGCCAATGACACGAATGGCAGCCTCGACGTGTTCGTCCGCGACCGCGTCGCCGGGACGACGCGCCGGGTGAGCGTGTCGTCGAGCGGGGTGCAGGGTAGTGGCGCCAGCACCTATCCTCAGATCAGCCCCAGCGGCAGCTACGTCGTGTTCGCCTCGGTGGCGAGCAACCTCGCGGCCTCGGACCCCAACGCCCTGTCCGATATCTTCCGCCACGACCTGCTGACCGGCACGACCGAGCATGTCAGCATCGGGCTGAACGGCGAGCCGGCGAACGGCAACAGCCTATACCCTGCCATCTCCGGCGACGGGCGGTTCGTCGCCTTCCAGTCGGCCGCCAGCAACCTGGTCGCCGGGGACACCAACGGCCGCATCGACATCTTCGTCCGCGACATGGCCACGGGCCTGACCGAACGTGCCAGCCTGTCCAGCTTCGGCGTCCAGGGCAGCGCGAACAGCACCTATCCCGACCTCTCCGACGACGGACGTCAGGTCATCTTCATCTCGAAGGCCCGCAATCTCGCCAGCGGCGACACCAACAACTTCAACGACCTGTTCGTCCACGATCGCTACGATCGTACGACGAGGCACCTGACCCGGGGCGTCGCCAATACCCAGATCAATGGCAACACGATCTCGCCGGAGATCTCGGGCAATGGCCAAGTGGTCGTCTTTGGCTCCGACGCCAGCAATCTCGTCGCCGGGGACACCAACGGCGTCGCCGACGTGTTCACCGTAAGCCTGGCGACCGGGGAGATCCGGCGCGTAAGCGTCGGCAGCGGGGGTCAGCAGGGCTTCCAGCGCGGGTTCCAGCAGCACATCGCGCAGGACGGCGCCTCGGTCGTATTCAGCACCGCCTCCCCCAACCTCGCGATCGGCGACAGCAACGGCAAGCAAGACGTGTTCCTGGCCAATTAGCGCCCGGGTCGTTGCCTGCGCGGTTGGTTCGTCCCGGCGGACAGCCCGCGACCGGCACCTCACCCGGGGGCAGGACTGGCCGTGGGAATCGCGCGGTTCCAGACCAGCATGGCGGGCCAGCCACGGCCGATCAGACGGGCACCATCCATGGTCCCGGAGATCGTCACCACAAGTGTCGCGCTCACAGCATCGGCAGGTCGAGCTTCTCCTCCCGGGCGCAGTCGATGGCGATCTGGTAGCCGGCGTCGGCGTGGCGCATCACGCCCGTGCCTGGATCGTTGCGCAGGACCCGGGCCAGGCGGCGCCCGGCCTCGGGCGTGCCGTCCGCGACAATCACCATCCCCGCATGCTGGCTGAAGCCCATGCCGACGCCGCCGCCATGGTGCAGCGAGACCCAGGTCGCACCGCCGGCGGTGTTGAGCAGGGCGTTGAGCAAGGGCCAGTCCGACACCGCGTCAGAGCCGTCGCGCATGGCCTCGGTCTCGCGGTTGGGGGACGCGACCGAGCCGGAATCGAGATGATCGCGGCCGATCACGATCGGTGCTTCGAGTTCCCCGTTTTCCACCATCTCGTTGAAGGCCAGGCCCAGCCGCGCACGGTCCTTGAGCCCGACCCAGCAGATGCGCGCCGGCAGCCCCTGGAAGGCGATCCGCTCCCTGGCCATGTCGAGCCAGTTGTGGAGGTGGGGATCGTCCGGGATCAGCTCCTTCACCTTGGCGTCGGTCCGGTAGATGTCCTCGGGCTCGCCGGAGAGCGCGCACCAGCGGAACGGCCCGATCCCCTTGCAGAACAGGGGCCGGATGTAGGCCGGCACGAAGCCCGGAAAGTCGAAGGCGTGGGTGACGCCCATCTCCTTGGCCATCTGGCGGATGTTGTTGCCGTAGTCGACGACGGCCGCACCGCGTTTTTGGAACTCCAGCATGGCCTCGACCTGCAGGGCCATCGAGCGCTTGGCGGCCTCGGTGACGGCCGCGGGGTCGCTCTCGCGCCGTGCCTGCCACTCGTCCATGGTCCAGCCGGCGGGCAGATAGCCGTTGAGCGGGTCGTGGGCCGAGGTCTGGTCGGTGACGCAGTCCGGGACGATCCCGCGCCCGATCAGCTCGGGGAAGATCTCGGCGGCGTTGCCCAGGAGCCCGATCGAGCGCGGGCGGTTGGCCTTACCGCGACTCCTCGATCATCGCCAGCGCCTCGTCGAGCGAGGTCGCCTTGAGGTCGCAGTAGCGGGTGGCGATCCGGAAATCGATCCGGCTCTCGTCGCACTCCACCGCCAGCATCGAGAATCCCGCCATGGTCGCCGCCAGCGGCTGGGCGCCGCCCATCCCGCCCAGGCCGCCGGTGAGGATCCAGCGGCCCTGCGGCCGGCCGGCGAAATGCTGGTCGGCCATGGCGACGAAGGTCTCGTAGGTGCCCTGCACGATGCCCTGGCTGCCGATGTAGATCCAGGACCCGGCGGTCATCTGGCCGTACATCATCAGGCCCTGGCGATCGAGCTCGTGGAAATGCTCCCAGGTCGCCCAGTGCGGGACGAGGTTGGAGTTGGCGAGCAGCACCCGCGGCGCGTCGGGATGGGTCTTGAACACGCCCACGGGCTTGCCCGACTGGACCAGGAGCGTCTCGTCGTCCTCGAGCCGCTGCAGCACCTCGAGGATGCGGTCGAAGCAGTCCCAGTCGCGGGCCGCCCGGCCGATGCCGCCATAGACCACGAGCGCTTCGGGATGCTCGGCCACCTCGGGGTCGAGATTGTTCTGCGCCATCCGGTAGGCGGCCTCGCTGAGCCAGCTCTTGCAGGTGCGGACCGGACCGCGCGGGGCGCGGACGACGCGGTTGGACAGTCGGTTGCCGATCACGTTCTGGTCTCCTCGGGTCCGGGTCTAGAGGCCGTCGACGGCGATCTCGGGCAGCGCCACTGCAGCCGTGGCGGCGGCGAGCCGGCCGTCGCGCACCATGGCGGTGGCCCGCTCCATGTCGGGGTGGAAGTGACGGTCGTCGGCGAGCGTCGCGACCTCGCCGCGCAACAGCGCACGCGCCGCCTCCAACGGCTCGCTGGAAGACAGCGGGCGGTGGAAGTCGCAGCCCTGCGCCGCTGCCAGCAGCTCGATGCCGATCACCGCCGAGGCGTTGCGGACCATCGGCAGCAGGCGCCGGGCGCCGTGGGCCGCCATCGAGACATGGTCCTCCTGGTTGGCCGAGGTCGGGATCGAATCGACGCTGGCCGGGAACGCCATGGTCTTGTTCTCGGCCACCAGTGCCGCCGCGGTCACCTGCGGGATCATGAAGCCAGAGTTCAGCCCCGGCTTGGGGGTGAGGAAAGCCGGCAGGCCCGACAGCGCCGGGTCGACCAGCATGGCGACGCGGCGCTCGGCGATCGAGCCGATCTCGCACACCGCCATGGCGATCATGTCGGCGGCGAAGGCCACGGGCTCGGCGTGGAAATTGCCGCCCGAGATCGCCCTGCCCTCGTCCGGGAAGATCAAGGGATTGTCGGAGACGCCGTTGGCTTCGGTGGCGAGGGTGGTCGCGGCCTGGCGCAGCACGTCGAGTGCCGCACCCATCACCTGCGGCTGGCAGCGCAGGCAGTAGGGGTCCTGCACCCGCGGATCGCCCACCAGATGCGAGGCGCGGATGGCACTGCCCGCCATCAGCGCGCGCAGGGCGTCGGCGACCTCGGCCTGGCCCCGATGCCGCCGCAAGCGGTGGATCAGGGGATCGAACGGCCCGTCCGAGCCGCGCGCCGCATCGGTCGCGAGCGCGCCGGTCACGAGGGCCGACTGCAGCAGCCGCTCGGCCTCGAACAGGCCGGCCAGGGCGTAGGCGGTCGAGAACTGGGTGCCGTTGAGCAGTGCCAGCCCCTCCTTCGCCCCCAGCCGCGCCGGCGCCAACCCGGCCTCGGCCAGTGCTTCGGCCGCCGGCACGGTGCCGCCCGGAGCGAGCATGGCGCCCACACCCAGCATTGCCGCGGCCAGATGCGCCAACGGGGCGAGATCGCCCGAGGCGCCCACGGAGCCCTGGCAGGGGATGGCCGGGATCACGTCGCGCGTCAGCATGGCGCCAAGCAAGTCCAGGGTCGTGGTCCCGATCCCGGAGTGGCCTTGCGCCAGGCTCGCGAGCTTGAGCGCCATCATCAGCCGGACCACCGGGGCCGGCATCGCCTCGCCGGTCCCGGCGGCATGCGACAGGACGATGTTGCGCTGCAAGGTGGCGAGATCGGCGTCGGCGATGCGCACCGTCGCCAGCTTGCCGAAGCCGGTGTTGATCCCGTAGACCGGCTCGCCGCGGGCGAGGATGGTCGCCACCGCCGCCGCACCCCGCTCCACCGCCGGCCGGCAGGATGCAGCGAGCACGGCCGGCGCGCCGCGATAAATACGCGCCCACTCCCCCAGCGCCACGCTCCCGGGCTGCAGCACGACCTGGTCCATGGCTCTCTCCACGTCGGGACGCGCGCTCAGGACACGATCCGGCCGGCCAGCACCCGCTGCCACAGGTGCCGTGCCGCCGGCTCGTAGACCAGCGCGTTGGGGTGATCCACCGACCAGACCGCGAGGTCGGCCGCCATGCCCGGCCTCAGCATGCCGCGGCGGTCGCCCTGCCCCAGCGCCCGCGCCGCCTCGCGGGTGATTCCGGCCACGGCCTCCTCGACGGTGAGTCCGAACAGGATGCAGGCCATGTTGGCCATCAGCCGCAGCGAGGCGAACGGCGAGGTGCCGGGATTGAGGTCGGAGGCGACCGCCATGGGCACGCCCGCACGCCGCAGGGCGGCCACCGGCGGCACCTGGCGCTCGCGCAGGAAGTAGAACGCGCCCGGCAGCAGCACGGCCGCGGTGCCGGCGGCGGCGACGGCGGTGACGCCCGCCTGGTCGAGATATTCGACATGGTCGACCGACAGCGCGCCGTGCGCGGCGGCGAGGCGGCTGCCGCCCAGGTTGGAGAGCTGCTCCATGTGGCCCTTGACCGGCAGCCCGAGCTCGCCCGCGCGCACGAACACACGCTCGCATTGGTCCGGCGAGAAGGCCAGGTGCTCGCAGAACACGTCGACCGCGTCCGCGAGACCCTCGGCGACCGCACCCGGCAGGATCGCCTCGCAGACATGGGTGACATAGTCGTCGCCGCGGCCGGCATATTCCGGCGGCACCGCATGGGCGGCGAGCAGCGTGGTGGTGACGTTGACCGGCAGCAGGTCCGCCACCCGGCGTGCCGCGCGCAGCTGCTTGAGCTCGTCCGTAAGGGTCAGGCCGTAGCCCGACTTGATCTCCACCGTCGTCAGCCCCTCGGCGAGCAGCGGCGCCAGACGCGCGGCGCCGGCCTCCGCCAGCTCCTCCGCCGAGGCCGCCCGGGTCGCCCGCACCGTCGCCAGGATCCCGCCGCCCGCGGCCGCGATCTCGGCGTAGCTGGCCCCCGCGAGCCGCCGCTCGAACTCGTCGGCCCGGCTGCCGCCCCAGACCAGGTGGGTATGGCAGTCGACCAGCCCCGGCGTGATCCAGCGTCCGGCCACGTCGACGACGGTCTCGCCGTCGCCCGCGTGCCACCCGCTCATCGGCACGATGGCGGCGATCCGCCCCGCCGCGGTGCTGAGAGCATGGTCGTCCAGCGCACCGTAGGGCGTGCCGCGGACGGGGTCCATCGTCGCGAGCCGCGCATTGATCCAGGTTCGCCGCTCGATGGCCATGGCTCCCATTTCCCGCTGACCGCCCCCCGCGTCATCTGATAAAGCCTCGGCGCCGAAGACAACAGGGAGGTTGCGGCCATGCGCGTGCTGATCACCGGCGGTGGCGGATTCATCGGCAAGAAGCTGGCCGCACGGCTGCTCGAGCGCGGCGAGCTCCAGGGCGCCAAGGTCGAGCATGTCACCCTGTTCGACGTCGTGCCGGCCGAGGGCCTGCCGCACGACCGGCGGCTCGAGCTGGTGGCGGGCGACATTACCCGCCCGGGTGTCCTGTTCGACCTGCTGCGCCCCGGCTACGACGCGGTCTACCATCTGGCCGCCGTGGTCAGCGGTGCCGCCGAGGCCGACATCGACCTGGGCTATGCGGTCAATCTCGACGGCACGCGTCACCTGCTGGACGCGATCCGCGCCTTCGCCCGCGAGCCGCGGCTGGTGTTCGCGAGTTCCTGCGCCGTGTTCGGCGGTGCGATGCCCGAGGTGCTGGGCGACGACACCCCCCTCACCCCGCAGACGTCCTACGGCGCGCAAAAGGCCATGGGCGAGCTGCTGGTCGCCGACTTCCACCGCAAGGGCCTCCTCGACGGCCGCTCCCTGCGCCTGCCCACGATCTGCATCCGGCCCGGCAAGCCCAACAAGGCGGCCTCGACCTGGGCCAGCTCGATCTTCCGCGAACCGCTGGCCGGCCAGGAGGCGGTGTGCCCGGTGACCCGCGACGCGGCCATGTACCTGTTGTCGCCGCGCCGGGTGATCGACGCCCTGGTCCACGCCATGGAGCTGCCGAGCGAGGCCCTGGGCACCACCCGGCATATCAACCTGCCCGGCACCACCTACACCGTGGCGGAGATGGTGGAGGCGCTGGAGCGCGTCGCCGGCAAGACCGTCACCGCCCGCATCCGCTGGGAGCCCGACGCCACCATCCAGAAAATCGTCGCCGGCTGGCCGCAGCGCTTCGCCACCCCCCGCGCCGATGGCCTGGGCTTCAGGGCCGATGCGAGCCTGGACGAGATCGTCCGCCAGCACATCGAGGACGAGCTGGGCGGCAAAATCGCGGCGTGAGCTAGGCGAGGCCCAAGGCCAGAGTTGCCCTGGCTTTCGCGGCGGCCGCGCGCAATCCGTCTGGCCCTAGCGCCAGATTTCGGCGCAGTGCAGCGATGCGGCGGCGGTACGTCTTGGCTTCGTCCGCGCTCATCCGCAAGGCCGCCACCTGTGCCTCGGATATGCGTCCTTCCTGTCTAGCTCGCCAAATCGGAATGAGGCGATCCCCTATGACCGTCTGCCGTGCACGATCCGTGACTGCATCGGCGAGCCGAACAAGGACGTCCAGACCCCATTCGTTCATGGAGAAATTGGCACAAACGCACACTAACCGTACGTTGTCCCTGGTATAACCTGCTCCAGCAATGATCTGATCCAAGCTGGGGGCGAACGGGCGTTGCACAAGAGCCAGAGGAAACTGCTCATCGGTGAAAGCAAGTCCGCTGACCTCGCAGCATCCATCATTCCGGTCCCATAGATACCTCAGGTAGGCGGCACACAAATCGCATTCGCGATTTTTCTTCTTGCTTCGACTTGTCGCGCCCTTCAACAAGCGGATCATGTGGGCGGAAATCTCGGCTTCCGATGGACGCGGCGACCGTTCTTGCATTTGCTCGTGCCTTGAATGCCTGCCCACCTGCGATGGCCGATGGCCAGCCAGCTTGCCCCGGCGGCCGCCCAACCTCCAGCTGCTTGATTCAAACCGGCCACTGCTCCAGCCGATAGGCGCTGTCCCAGAACATCCATTCGTAGCGCACGGCCTTGAGGTAGGCGTGACCCATCAGCTCCCGGTCGGCCGCGCCGGCGTCGCGATGGGCCGCGTCCGTGAGGGCCAGCACCTCGCGCACGGAGTGGCCGAACGCCTCGTCGTTGTAGGTGTCGATCCAGCGTCGGTAGGGATTGGCCGGAGCCGACAGGGCGTGCAGCCGCTTGCCGACCTCGTGGTAGATCTGGAAGCAGGGCAGCAGCGCCGCCACGGCGACCGCGAAAGGCTGCGCGTAGGCGGTGGCGATCAGGAAGTCGCTGTAGCCCCCGCAGGTCGGCGAGGGCGGCGTGCCCGCGAATTGGTCGGGGCCGACCCCGAACTCGCGCAAGAAGCCCTCGTGCAGGCTCCGCTCCACCAGCAGCGCGTCCTTGGCGCTGCCGGCGAGCTTGATCTGCGCTTCCACCGTCGTGGCCTTGGATGCGGCAATCGCCAGGGCCCGCGCGAAGGCGGCCAGATAGTGCGCGTCCTGGATCATGTAGTAGGTGAACCGCTCGCGCGACAGCGTGCCGGCGGCTAGCTCGCGGTTGAACGGGAGCTCCAGGATGGCTGCGAAGACCGGCGCGATCCCGGACCACATGGTCTCGGTGAAGCTCGCGCCGTCTTCCGCGATCGCGCGGACCAGCTAGTCGTCCTGATCGAGCAGAGGGTCGAGGGTGTGGACGTTGTGGGCGGTCGTCTCGGCCCAGCGCGCGAACGCGAGTTCGGCCAGGACCAGGGAAACCACCGCCGCCCCCAGAACTGCCAGGGTTGTGCCGAGCGGTATCATTGCCGTCTCCGTGAGATGCCGTACGCGACCTTTGCCAAGCGGCAGTCGCTTGACCAACCAACGGCCGGCACGCGTCGGAGTTCCGGCTCCGCATGCCGGATCGACGATTTTCCCGCGTCGGACCTAGCGGACACTCCGTGCGAAATGTCACATACAAAATCTCGCCCAGAAGTGAAATTTGCGTCAGCCAACAAAGTCGGATGAGTTCATCGAAGCGGTTGGCGGTTTAGAAAGATCTGACCTGCGTCTCTTTGCTAACAGTCGTGCCGAGCCAGACATCATGGTGAGACTTGCGCTTTCATGAAATTGCGCACGGATTCACCGCGGGCTTGAGCTTGGCATCTGCAGTGACGACTGATAACTGCGCCGCTGCCAATAAATGCCAATCATTGCTCCGTACTTCAGTGAATTCAAGCGATTACTTGCCGGTCATCAACATCGAGTTGACCCGGTACAACAAGGGGAATTCGACATGCGTCCATCACCATATCTCGTTGCGACCGCGCTGGCGACCATGATGGTCGGCGCTGCTCCGTCGGAACTGCTGGCCAAGCAGTCGAAGACCGAAGCGGCGCCCGAGAGCACCGGCGCCTTCTTCACCTTCAACGGCTCGCCCAGGGTCTCGGTCTCCAACCATGGCAACATCGTCAAGTTCGAGGCGCCGGCCGGCTACGAGCATCTCGGCGTCGGCTCGCTGAGCGAGGGCTATGTGCTGTGCACCTCGAGCAGCATCGCCTACGATGTCGGCGAATCGGAATCGGGCTTCGGCGCGTCGACCATCAACTGCACGGCGGCGGGTGGCTGCACGATCACCCGCAACACCAGCGACGGACGCCTGCAGTTGAAGCAGGTGATCAAGAAGCCCGCCGATCGGGCGTTCAGCATCGTCATGACCGTGAAGAACCTGACCGGCTCCGGCATCGCAGGCCTCGTGCTGCGGCGGCAGTCCGACCTCGACGTCGACACCGGCGGCGCGCTCGGCACGGCCGGGTTCGTCAACAACTTCGCGAGCAGCGAGCGCAATTCGGTCTATGTCTGGAACGCGCCGAACGCCTCGGTCAACGAGGAGCACGCGGTCACGCTCTCGCAACGCGGCAAGAGCCCGGCCAGCGCCGTCTCGCTGGCGAAGACGACGTCCAACATCCTCGACACGACCTGCAATCCGGGCAACCTCACCGCGGCGGGTCCGGTCAAGGGCGACTACGGTGCCACCATCCAGTTCAACCTCGGCACCCTGGGTGCCGGCAAGACGGCCGGGGGCACCGTCCAGTATCGTCGCGACTGAGCGCCGGCCGTCTCTCCAGAGCAGGCCAGCCACGCGCACCCATCGCCGCCCGGCGCGGCGGTGGGTGTCGCGCCAGGTCCAGCCCGCTCACGCCGTCACCGGCGCCGCCATATCGGGATGAGGCTCGATCCGGCTGTTCTTGGCGTCGTCGGCCACACGCCAGGCACTCATCCCCTCCGCCGGACAGGGCGCCAGCAACTCGAGCGGCAACGGACCCGGTGCGAGCCAGCGGCGCGCGGCGTCGGTCGCCAGGATCGCCGGCATGCGGTCGTGCACGCGCATGGCGGCGTTCGCGTCGGTGATGATCAGCGTGTAGGTGTCGGCGACCTCGCCCGTGGCCGCGTCGTGCACCTCGGACCATAGGCCCGCCATGAAGAAGGGCCGGCCGTCGGTCATGCTGTAGTAGGACCAGGGAGCGATGCCCTTGGCCCTGGCGGGCTTCTCCGGCTCCCAAAACCCGCTGGCCGGGATCAGGCAGCGCTGCCGCTGCACCGCCCGCCATGGCCAGGTGCCGAGCTTGTCGGCGCGGGCATTGTTGAGCGGGTAGGGCGGCAGCTCCCGAGCACCCGGCGGCACCAGGCTCCAGCGTGCCCACGACCAGGCCAGCGGCCCGTCGCCGTTCGGCCGCAGGATGAGGCCGGTCTGCTTGATGCCGATGCGGTGCCGGGCCGGAAAGTCGGGCAGATCGGCCACCGCCAGCTGCATGGCGCGGGCAATGTCGAGGATCGCCTCGCTTCGGTGCCGGAGATTGTAGGCGTTGCACATGCGCGTTCTCTACCGCCGCCCGACCTCGTCCGCCACCGGGCTGCACGCAGCGGCGTGCCCCGAATGCGTCAGGCGCTCGCCGCGCCTCGCGCCTCGCGCCACGCCTGCAGGATCGCGTCGGCAGCGACCAGCGCCTGGGCCTCGTCGGTGGCCCACGAACTGACCGACACCCGCAAGACCCGGCGCCCGCGCCAGACCGCTCCGCCGGCAAAGCAAATTCCGTCCGCCTGGATCCTGGCGATCGTCGCCGCGGTCAGCCGGTCCCCGGCCTCGGGATCCGCGTCGGGACCGAAGCGGATCAGCACCTGGTTGAGCTCGACCTCGTTGACGAGCCGCACCCCCTCCTCGGCGGCGACCCGGTCCGCGAGTGCGCGCGCGGCCCGGCAGTTCCGCTCCACCAGCCGGGCGATGCCCTCGGCGCCCAGATGCTTGATCATCGCCCAGGTCGCGAAGCCCCGCGCCCGGCGCGACAGCTCGGGCACGAAGTGGCTCGGGTCGCGCTCGCCCTCGCCCGCCACGGGCAGGTAGCTGGCGGCGATCGTCATCGCACGTGCGTGCGCGGTCGCGTCGCGGACGATGGCGTAGCCGCAATCGTAGGGCGTCTGCAGCCATTTGTGGCCGTCGGTTGCCCAGGAATCGGCGAGCTCCACGCCGCGGGCGAGATGGAAGCGGCCGGGACAGGCGCGCGCCCACAGGCCGAAGGCGCCGTCGACGTGGATCCAGGCACCGATGGCGCGGGCCGCCGGCACGATGCGCGCGAACGGATCGAAGCCGCCGGTGTTGAGCTGGCCCGCCTGCAGCACGGCGATCGCAGGGCCGGCGACCGCCGCCGCCCGGCGCGAGAAATCGGCCGGATCCACGCGGCCCTGCCCGTCGGCGGCGATCCGCACCACGCGGTCATGGCCGAGCCCGAGCACCTGCAGGGCCGAGAACACGGTGGTGTGGGCATCGTCGCCGATCAGCACCGTGATCGGCGGAGCACCGAACAGCCCGCCCGATTCGACGTCCCAGCCGACCCGGCGCAGGACCTCCCCGCGCGCCGCGGCCAGGCACACCAGGTTGGCGACGGTGGCACCGGTGACGAAGCCGACCGAGCTCTCGCGCGGCAGGTCGAGCAGCTCCAAGAGCCAGCCGCCGGCCACCAACTCGGCCGCGGCCGCCGCCGGCGCCGCCTGATGATTGCCGGCGTTCTGGCCCCAGGCGCTGGTCAGCCAGTCGGCGGCGACCCCCACCGGATGGGAGCCGCCGATCACCCAGCCGAAGAAGCGCGGGCCGGTCATGGCGTGCAGCCCGGGCTCGGCCAGGCGCACCAGCTGCTCGATCACCGCGTCGGGCGCGCCACCCGCCTGCGGCAACGGTTCGCGGAAGAGCTCCAGCATGCCGCGCGCGTCGCGCGCCGGTCGCTGCGGGGCCGAGCCGATCGCGGTCCGGTAGCGGATGGCGCTCTCGGCCGCGGCGCGGAGAAATCCATACTGGTCCATGATCGGCCCTGCCCTCACCTTCGATCGGGCGGTATCGCTCCCGGGTGCGGCCGCCGCGAGCGCCATCAGCGCCCTCCTGCCCGCCGTCGCCGCGCTCCTGGCCATCCCGATCCTGGGCGAGGTCCCGTCGCCCGTCGAGGCCCTCGCCATCGCCGCCATCGCCGTCGGCGTGCTGCTGGCCGCAAGGCCGACGCCGGCCGCGCCGCCCCAGAGCTGAAGGACGCCCCGTTGATCCGCTTCTGGTTCCACCCAACTCCCGACCCCGCGAGGATCGCACTCATCCTCGAGGAAGCGGACCTCCCCTACGAGGCCACTCCGGTCGACGCCGGCAGGGGCGAGCAGCACCTTCCCGCCTTCCGCGCCATCAACCGCAACGGCAAGGTACCGGCGAGGCGCTGCGGCGGGAGCTGAAAGCCGAAGGCATCCATAGCGCGTGGGCAGATGATCGCCCTCAACCGCGAGAATCCGGCCGCCGTCGACGAACGCTTCCTGCAGCTGAAGCCACGCTGGAGGAAGCCGTCAGGGATCGTCCCGCACTCTGATCGAGGTGCGAGGTCACGAATCCCCCAGCAGGCGGTAGCCGACGCCGGGCTCGGTGACCAGCCAGCGGGGCCGGTCGGGCTCGGGCTCGAGCTTCTGGCGGAGCTGGCGCAGGTAGACGCGCAGATATTGCTGCTCGGTCTCGGTGGCGCGGCCCCAGACCTTGGCCAGGATCTGGCCGTGGGTGACGACGCGGCCGGCGTGGAGCGCGAGCTGTTCCAGGATCGCCCACTCCTTCGGCGACAGCTTGATCTCGTCGTCGCCGCGGGCCACGCGGCGGAGGACCAGGTCGATGGCGAGCTCGCCCGCGCGGACCACCGGCCGGCCGCCCTGTTCCTGCACCCGGTGGCGCAGCGCGGTCCGCATCCGGGCGAGGAGCTCGGGGACGCTGAACGGTTTGGTGACGTAGTCGTCCGCACCGGCATCGAGCGCCGCCACCTTGCTGCGCTCGTCGCCGCGGCTGGTGAGCACGAGAACCGCGGCGTCGCACCGGGACTTCAGCTCGGGCAGCAGTTCGACGCCGTCACGGTCGGGCAGGCCCAGGTCGAGCAGGATCAGCTCGGGCCGGTGGTGGCGGACCGCCCGGACGGCCGCGGCTCCGTCCTCGACCTCGACCGTGGCCCAGCCCTGGACCTCCAGTGTGGTCCTCAGGAAGCGGCGGATCGCCGGTTCGTCGTCGACGATCAGGACCGTCGCCGGGCTATGGGGCAAGGGCCGGCTCCTCGGCGGCCGGCGCGGCGATCAGGCTGCCGCCGAAGCGCATGCGGAACACGGTGCCGCCGCCCGGGCGCGCGACCGCGACGACGGACCCGTCCATCGCTTCGACGAAGCCCCGAGCCACCGCGAGGCCCAACCCGACCCCCTTGCCCGGCGGTGCGTCGGGCGAGCGGTAGAACCGGTCGAACACGCGCTCCGCCTCGCTGGGGGCGATGCCGGGACCGCGGTCGCGGACCTCGAGCACGAGCGCGTCGCCCTCGATGCGCGCGGCCACCTCGACGGCACTGTGCTTCGGCGCGTAACGGGCGGCGTTCTCCAGAAGATTGACCAGGACCTGCTCCAGCAGGACGAAGTCGAGCCGTACCAGGGGCAGGTCCGCGGCCATGTCGGTCACCACCTCGTGCTCCGCCAGGAGCCTGCCGGTGCGGCGCAACGCGGCACCCACGGCATCGCACACGTCCACCGGCTCCCGCCTGGGGCCCACCGCCCCGGCCTCCAGGCGGGTCATGTCCAGCAGATTGTCGACGAACCGCGCCAGCCGCTCGGCCTCCTCCTGCGCGTTCGCGAGCATCTCGTCGCGCGCCGTTTCGCCATACAGCCCGCCGGAGCCGCGAAGCGCCGTGACCGCACCCAGGATCGATGCCAGGGGCGTCTTCAGGTCGTGGCCGAGCGAGTTCAGCAATGCCGTCCGCAGGCGCTCGGTCTCGGCGAGCAGCCTGGCGGCGTCGACGTCGCCGGCGAGCTGGACCCGGTCGACCGCGAGCGCGGTCAGGTCGAGCAGCGCGTCGAGCAGGCGGCGCTCGCCGGGCGTGAGCAGCGGCCCGGCGATGCCCTTGTGGATGCCCACCACGCCCAGCTTGCCGCGCCCGGTGCGCAGGGGCAGGAACAGGCGCGGCGCTCCGGGCAGGTTGTCGGAGCCGCGGCCGGCCGGCGTGTCGTTGCGCCAGCACCATTCGGCGGCGGCGAGGTCGTTCTCGTCCAGCCGGTCCTCCGGCGGGTAGGCCGCCTGAACGCCGAGCCGGCCATCCTCGGGCAGCAGGAACACCACCTCGACCTTGAGCATCACCGCGACCTGATGGGCGGCGGCCCAGAGCAGGTCGTCGATGGCGGCGATCCCGGCGAGCTTCTTCGCGAACGCGTAGAGCGCCGCGGTGCGGGTCGCCTCCTGGCGGGCGGTCAGGGTCTGCGCCCGGGTGCGGGCGGCGAGCCCGCTGGCGAGCACCGCCACGATCGAGAACAGGACCAGCCCCGCCACGTTCTCCGGGTCGCTGATCCGGAACGTGTAGAGCGGGTCGGTGAAGAAGAAATTGTAGGCGAGGACCGAGAGCGCGGCCGCGGCCAGCGCCGGCCCGAGGCCCCAGGCCAGTGCGGCCACGAGCACCGGAGTCACGAACACCAGCGCCACGTTGGAGGGCTCGAACAGTTGCTGCAGGAGCCAGCCGACGCCGGCCACGAGCGCCACCAGAGCCGCGGCACCCAGATAGGGCAGCGGCGTCGGCCGAGGCTCGGCCGCACGGGCGCGCACCCGTTTGGGCGGAGCCGTCTCGCCGCCCTCGGGCAGGACCACGACGACGATGTCGGCAGCACCGCGGATCAGGTCGCGCGGCAGCGAGCCCTCGAGCCACTCGCGCCAGCCGGATCGCCGGACGCTGCCGATCACGATCTGGGTGACGTTGTTCGCGCGTGCCCAGGCCAGCAATTCGTCGGCGACCCGCTCGCCGGGAACGACCAGGACCTCGCCGCCGAGCCGCTCGGCCAGCCGCAGCGTGTCCGCGACCCGGTCGCTGGCGGCCTCGCTGGCGCGACGGTCGGCGGCGGTCTGGATGTGGATGGCGGTCCAGGGCGCCTTGAGCCGGTCGGCGAGCCGCTTGGCGTGGCGGACCAGCTCGGCCGCGCCCTCGCCGCCATGGACACAGGCGAGCAGCCGCTCGCCGGCCGCCCATGGGCCGGCGAAACCGTGCGCGCGCATGTACTGGACCATCTGGTCGTCGACACGCTCGGCCGTGCGGCGCAAGGCCAGCTCGCGCAGGGCGGTGAGGTTGCCGTGGCTGAAATAATGCTCGAGGGCCCGGCTCGCGGCCTCCGGCACGTAGACCTTGCCCTCGTGCAGCCGCTGGCGGAGCTCGTCCGGGGTGAGGTCGATCAGCTCGATCTCGGCCTGGCCCAGCACGGAATCTGGGACCGTCTCGCGCACCCGCACGCGGGTGATCTGCGCCACCACGTCGTTCAGGCTCTCGACATGCTGGACGTTCATGGTGGTCCAGACATCGATGCCGGACACCAGCAGCTCCTCGACGTCCATCCAGCGCTTGGGGTGGCGGCTGCCGGGCGCGTTCTCGTGCGCGAGCTCGTCGACCAGCGCCAGCGCCGGCCGGCGCTTCAGGAGCGCGTCGAGGTCCATCTCGTCGAGCTCGCGACCGCGATAGGGTACGCTGCGGCGGGGCAGGACTTCGAGCCCGGCGAGCAGCGCCGCGGTCTCGCGCCGGCCGTGGGTCTCGACCACGCCCACCACCACGTCAACGCCGTCGCGCTTGCGGCGCCGCGCCGAGGCCAGCATCTCGTAGGTCTTGCCGACCCCGGGTGCGGCTCCCAGGAAGATCTTCAGGCGGCCGCGGCCCTCCTGCCCGGCCTCGGCGAGCAGCGCTTCGGGCGACGGGCGCTTTTCGGCTCCGTTGCGGGTCTCCTCGGCCATGCCGCCAGCCTACCCCGAACCGCGGTCGGTGTCAGGCAAGGATCCCGCGCCGCTGACCATCAGGCCAAGCCGAGGGCCCGGACCGCGCGCCCGATGTCAGCGCGCTGACCTGGGCGAACATGCCGTGGCCGAAATCTGCGGTGACCTTGACCTTGAGCCAGTCGGACAATACGCGCGTCCCGCCGATGACGGCCGAGCGATCGCCGCCGCTTTCGCGGAGGACCGGCGCGGACTCGCCGGTGATCGCTGATTCGTCGACCTTGGCCACGCCGGCGATCACCTCGCCGTCGGCCGGAATGACGTCCCCGGCCTGGACCAGGACCACGTCCCCTGCGTCCAGCGTCTCGCTGGGCACGGTTTCGTAGAGCCAGTCCTCGCGGTGGTCGTGGGGCATGATCAGGACCTTGGCCGGGAGATCGCTCTGCAGCGCGCGCAGGCGGCGCGAGCGTGCCAGCGTGCCGGCTTCGGCCGTTGCCACGCCCGCCGAGATGGCGAGCAGCGTCAGCCAGAGCCACAAGGCTACCTGCCCCATGTACAGGGCCTGCGCCGAGGCACCGTGCCAGAGCTTCACGGCGCACAGGATCGTGGCGGCACCCGCCGCGAGCTCGAGCGCCAGGAGCACGGGCCGCCGCACCGAGGAGCGCGGGTCCAGGCCCTGCAGCGCCAGCCTGGCGACCTGGCGCACGAAGCGCCAGTCGGTGGCGGTAGCGATGGGTCGAACAGGCATGATCGTCGACACCGGCGCGACCGCGCCGCTCCCGTGGTTCACTGGGCTGGCAAAGCGTCGAGTGCCAGGTTGAGCTGGAGGACGTTCACGCGCGGTTCGCCCAGCACGCCCAGCCAGCGCTCCTCGGTGTGGGCGGCGACCAGCGCGCGGACCTTCTCCACCGGCAGGCCGCGCGCCGCCGCGACGCGCGCGATCTGGAACTCGGCGGCGGCGGGGCTGAGGTGCGGGTCGAGGCCGCTGCCCGACGCCGTGACGAGGTCCACCGGCACGGGCCCCCGGCCGCCCAGGGCGTCCACGCTGGACCTCACCCGATCGACCAGCACGGAACTGGTCGGGCCGAGATTGGAGCCACCCGACGCCGCGGCGTCGTAGCCCTCGGCACCGGCCGCCGAGGGTCGCGGATGGAAATAGCGCTCGGACGAGAAGCCCTGTCCGATCAGGGAGGAGCCGACGACCATGCCGTCGCGGACCAGGAGGCTGCCGCCGGCCTGGTAGGGAAAGAGGATGCCGGCGAGCCCGGTGATCGCCAGCGGGTAGACGAGGCCGGTGAGCACGGTGAGGCCCAGGATCATGACCAGGGCAGGACGGAGGTGGGTCAGCATCGCGGTCTTCCTCAGACGAGGCCGGTGGCGGTGACGGCAAGGTCGATCAGCTTGATGGCGACGAACGGCACGAGGATCCCGCCCAGGCCGTAGACCAGCAGGTTGCGGCGCAGGAGGCCGGCCGCGCTGAGCGGCCGGTAGCCGACGCCGCGCAGGGCCAGCGGGATGAGCGCGATGATGATCAGCGCGTTGAAGATGATCGCGGACAGGATGGCACTCTGGGGTGTGGCAAGGCCCATCACGTTCAGCACTTCGAGCTGTGGATACATCACGACGAACATCGCCGGGATGATCGCGAAGTACTTGGCCACGTCGTTGGCGATCGAGAACGTCGTCAGCGCGCCGCGCGTCATCAGCAGCTGCTTGCCGATCGCCACCACCTCGATGAGTTTGGTGGGATCGCTGTCCAGGTCGACCATGTTGCCGGCCTCGCGCGCCGCCATGGTGCCGGTGTTCATCGCGACCCCGACGTCCGCCTGCGCGAGGGCGGGGGCGTCGTTGGTGCCGTCGCCGCACATCGCGACCAGCTTGCCCTTGGCCTGCTCCTCGCGGATCAGCCTGAGCTTGGCCTCGGGCGTCGCCTGGGCCAGGAAATCGTCGACCCCGGCCTCGGCGGCGATCGCGGCCGCGGTGAGCGCGTTGTCGCCGGTGATCATCACGGTCCTGATGCCCATCCGGCGCAGCTCGGCGAAGCGCTCGCGGATGCCGCCCTTGACGATGTCCTTGAGGTGGACGAGCCCGAGCAAGCGGCCGCGATCCGCCACCGCCAGCGGGGTGCCGCCGCCCTTGGCGATCGCCTCGGCGCCGCGCCGGAGCTCCGGCGGCACCGGGCCGCCCTGGCTCACGACCCAGTCGACGACGGCATCCACCGCACCCTTGCGGATCGGACGTTCCTCGAAATCGACGCCGCTCATGCGGGTCTGGGCGGTGAAGGGCACGAACCGGGCGTGCATCGGCGCCATCTCGCGGCCCCGCAGGCCGTAGCGGTCCTTGACCAGCACGACGATCGAGCGGCCCTCCGGCGTCTCGTCGGGCAGGCTCGCGAGCTGCGCCGCGTCCGCCAGCTCGCGTTCGGTGACGCCCGGCATCGCGATCAGCTCGGTCGCCTGACGGTTGCCCAGCGTGATGGTGCCGGTCTTGTCGAGCAGCAGCGTGTCGACGTCGCCGGCGGCCTCGACCGCCCGGCCCGACATCGCCAGCACGTTGAACCGCACCAGGCGGTCCATGCCGGCGATGCCGATCGCCGAGAGCAGGGCGCCGATCGTGGTCGGGATCAGGGTGACGAACAGCGCCACCAGCGCGATCACCGGGATCGAGCCGCCGGCATAGGCCGCGAAGCTCGGGATGCTGGCCACGGCGAAGACGAAGATCAGGGTCATGCCGGCGAGCAGGATGTTGAGCGCGATCTCGTTGGGCGTCTTCTGGCGGACCGCACCCTCGACCAGCGCGATCATGCGGTCGATGAAGGTCGCACCCTGGCTGGCGGTGATCCGGACCAGGATCCGGTCCGACAGCACACGCGTGCCGCCGGTGACCGCCGAGCGGTCGCCGCCGCTCTCGCGGATGACCGGGGCCGACTCGCCGGTGATCGCGGACTCGTCGACCGAGGCCACCCCCTCGACGATCTCGCCGTCCGAAGGGATCAGGTCGCCGGCCTCGACCAGCACGAGATCGCCCGGCTTCAGGTCGAGGGCGGAGATCTCGCGCCAGTCGCGGTCGCCGGCGGCGGAGATCAGCTTGGCCCTGGACTCGGTCCGGGTCCGGCGCAGGCTGGCGGCCTGCGCCTTGCCCCTGCTCTCGGCGACGGCCTCGGCGAAGTTCGCGAACAGGAGCGTGAACCAGAGCCAGAGCACGATCTGGAACGAGAAGCCGGTATCCGGGCTGCCGGCGACGAGGTCGCGGATCAGGAGCAAGGTGGTCAGCACCGTCACCACCTCGACCACGAACATGACCGGGTTCCTCACCATCAGCCGCGGGTCGAGCTTGCGCAGGGCCTGGGGCACCGCCGGCGAGAGGATCGCCGGGTCCAGCATGAACGCCACCGGCATGCGCTTGCGCTCGCGGTGGGCCTGGAGCGGGGTCGTCTGGGTCGTCATGGACGTGTCCCGTGTCAGAACAGGGTGCCGCTCAGCATCGCCAGGTGCTCGGCGATCGGGCCGAGGGCGAGCGCGGGGAAGAAGGTGAGGCCGCCGACGATCAGGACGACGCCGACCAGCAGGCCGACGAACAGGCCGCCGTCGGTGGGGAGCGTGCCGGCCGAGGGTGCCAGCCGTGTCTTGGCCGCGAGCGAGCCGGCGACCGCCAGCATCGGCACGATCATGCCGAAGCGCCCGAGCAGCATCGCGAGGCCCAGGGTCGTGTTGTAGAACAGCGAGTTGCCACCCAGGCCGGCGAAGGCGCTGCCATTGTTGGCGGCGGCGGAGGTGTAGGCGTAGAGCACCTCCGCGAAGCCGTGCGGCCCCTGGTTGAGCGGCCCCGCCAGTCCCGGCTCGGTCACCACCGCGAGCGCGGTGAAGCCCAGCATCGCCAACGGCAGGATCAGGATGGCGAGCATGGTCATCTTGACCTCCTTCGCCTCCAGCTTCTTGCCGGCATATTCGGGCGTGCGGCCGACCATCAGGCCGGCGACGAACATGGCGACGATGACGAACAGCAGCATGCCGTAGAGCCCGGCGCCGACGCCGCCGACGATGATCTCGCCCAGTTCCATGTTGATCAGCGGGATCATGCCGCCGAGCGGCATGAAGCTCGCATGCATGGCGTTCACCGCACCGCAGGACGCGGCCGTGGTGATCACCGCGAACAGCGCCGAGGCCGCGATGCCGAAGCGGACCTCCTTGCCTTCCATGTTGCCCATCGTCCCGTCGACGCCGAGGGCGGTGAGCGCCGGGTTGGCCTGCGCCTCGGCCCAGTAGGCGACGGCCACGCCCATGAGGAACAGGACCACCATGGCGGCCAGGATCGCCCAGCCCTGGCGCTCGTCGCCGGCCATGCGGCCGAACAGGTTGGTGAGCCCGGCCCCGAGCGCGAAGATGGTGACGATCTGGACGAAGTTGCCCAGCGGCGTCGGGTTCTCGTAAGGGTGGGACGAGTTGGCGTTGAAGAAGCCGCCGCCGTTGGTGCCCAGCATCTTGATGGCGAGCTGCGAGGCCACCGGCCCCTGCGCGATCGTCTGCCGGCCACCCTCGAGCGTGGTCGCGGACACATAGGGGTCGAGGTTCTGCGGCACGCCCTGCCAGACGTAGAACAGCGCGAGCACCAGGCACAGCGGCAGGAGCAGGTAGAGCGTGCAGCGGATCAGATCGGCCCAGAAGTTGCCGATCGTGCTCGAGCCCTTGCGCGTGAAGCCGCGGACGAGGGCCACGGCGAGCGCGATCCCGGTCGCCGCCGAGACGAAGTTCTGCACCGTCAGCCCCGCCATCTGGACGAGGTAGCCGAGCGTGCTCTCGCCGCCATAGTTCTGCCAGTTGGTGTTGGTGACGAAGCTGACGGCGGTGTTGAACGAGAGCGGCGCGCTGGGAGCCGCCATGCTCTGCGGGTTGAGCGGCAGGAACGGCTGCAGCCGCAGCAGGCCGTACAGCAGCAGGAACCCGGCCGCGTTGAAGGCGAGCATGGCCAGCCCGTAGGTCACCCAATGCTGCTCGGCGCGGCCGTCGACGCCGGAGGCGCGGTAGAACCCGCGCTCGACGGGGCCGAGGACCGGCGAGAGGAACATGCGCTCGCCCGCGAACAGGCGGGTCATGTAGCCGCCCAGCGGGCGAGCCAGCGCGACGATCACGAGGCAGTAGAGCACGATCTGCGCCCAGCCGAGCAAGGTCATGGCGAGATCCGGATCAGAACCGCTCGGGCCGCAGCAGCGCGACGAGCAGGTAGGCCGCGAGACCGGCCATGGTGAGCGCGAACAGAGCGAGGTCCAGCGTCATGGCTCACGCCCGCTCGCAGGCGAGCAGATAGCGGCCGAAGAGGGCGAAGCTGGCCCACGCCAGCAGCAGCATGACAAGGTCGAGCACGAGACGCTCCCGCGATGACACGCCTCCCCGGAGGAGGCGCCTAAGGTCGCGGTTGTGCGCCGTTCGCGCCTAAGGGCGCCATGCGGACGGCGGCGGGTTCGCATAAAGAAGGTGTAAAGGACCCGGCGGCATGGTCACTCCGCGGTGCGCTGCACCGGCGCGGACTGGCGTCGCCGAGGACCCTGCTCGCCAAAGGCGCGCCCGGAGTATGGGCGGCGGAAAGAGCTGGCGCCTGCCCCATCGCGCGACGGCACGCGCGCACCCCGCGTTTGGACGAGAAACCGAACTCGACCCACTCCGCGGTGCGACCAGACTGCTGTGATGATGGATTTGGTGGGCGCAGTAGGGCTCGAACCTACGACCCGCTGATTAAGAGTCAGCTGCTCTACCAACTGAGCTATGCGCCCCACCGGGCGCGGGATGTAGGGGGGTTGGCGGCGCGCGTCAAGGTGGGTCGGTGGGTCGGGCCTTGGCCATGCTGCGCTGCTGCCTCGGCGGAGCAAGGAGCGACCGGCATGGCCAAGGAGGGCTTCCGTGTCGTTCGGCGTCGCACCTGGAGGAAGTTCGGCGCCAACGACCGACGAGCTCCTGCCGAAGAAGGGCAGCAGGCACGACCACGGGCCGAGGAACGGCGATCAGCTGCCCGTCTTGTCCGGGTCGCGCCATGCGCGCTCGAACGGGAGCCGCCAGAGCGTGGGGTGCACCAGCTGATCGATGGTCTTGGGGAGTCCACGCCCGCAGCGGACGCCTCAGCTCATGTTCCCGATCACGAGCCACGGGCAGACCGCGCTCATCCTGAAAAGTCTGTTCGTACATTCAGGCCGGGTGCCCGGGGTGCGCGGTTGAGGAACATGGGGAAGGTCGCGGACAACCCCCACTTGTATGAACGGAAGCCGTATGTTATATTTCTACCACTACGATAAGGCCGCCAAAAAAGACACGCTTTGCGACATTTTTACCAATACATCCTATGGATGAGATGAAGGGAATGACAATATTGGAGCTGAAAGAGCGGGTATTGTAATCACCCGGCTCACGCTGAATTGATCCGAATAATTCAGCACAGATGCCAACTATTATGTTGCATTACAGCAATTTAGTACGAATACAGAGCGCTCTGATATATCTAATTTATTATGGACTAATTGAACAGAAAATATCTATTACTTCGCTTTTAAGTTTCAAATATCGGTGAAACGATTTTTTTATTTACAACAGGGAATAAAAATCATTTTCTGGTGTCGTATCGGGTCCACTCGACCATACATAGCATTTGGCGGCAATCACTCCGCTCCTACGGCGCGCCGATAGGACCCGTCGCCGTGATCGAGCACTATGGGGATATCGCCATGAAGACTTTGCGCACCCTGCTTTTCGCCACCGCCGCGGTTATGCTGGTTGCTGCCGGCGCCAACGCCGGCAGCTTTAACGGCAACGGGAACGGCAACGGCAATCTCGGGAGCTTCAACGGCAACGGGAACGGCAACCTCAATTCCGGCTCGTTCAACGGGAACGACAACGGGAACCACAACTGGGGTTCGGGCAATGGCAACGATAACGGCAATGCCAACTATGGCTCCGCCAACGGCAACAAGAACGGCAATCACAACTATGGCAGCCTGAACGGCAACGCGAACGGTAACCTCAATGCCGGCTCGTACAACGGCAATGTCAACGGCAACAAGAACATTGGCGACTTCAATGGCAACCTGAACGGCAACGCCAATTTTGGCAGCCACAACGGCAACAAGAACGGCAACCGCAACAACTGAGCCATTCGTCAGCAGGTCCCTCGCGGCGCTGCCGCGGGGGACTATGCCGCGCGCATCCGACCAATAGGGGATCAGGTCCATGAGGCTATTGGCAATTGCAGCAATCGCGATGCTCGCCAACAGCGCGATCGCCAACGCTGGGGGGAAAGCCGCCGGAGGCGGAACCTATCGCGAGGCGTTCGCCGGGTTCGCCAACGGCAATGTCGGCCTGAACAACACCGGCCGCAACAATGTCGGGAACGGCAATAGCGGGAACGGCAATGTGGGCAGCGACAATGGCGGCAACGCCAATGTGGGCAGCATGAACGGCTACGGCAGCACCGGCCATAACAATGGCAACCACAATATCGGATCGGTCAACGGCGCATTCAACACAGGTGACCGCAACGGTAACCGCAATATAGGCAGCTTCAACGGCAGCTTCAACGGAGGCAGCCGCAATGGCAATGGCAATCTCGGCAACTTCAACGGCAATTTCAACGGCAACGACTGATCAGAAATATATGACCCTAACGGCTGGCCAGCCGATGGCTGCCAGCCCAAGGAGTGCACTTCCATGAGGACCTTGCTCCTTTCGACCGGAGCGCTTGTCGCCACCGGTCTGACGGTTTCAGCCAAATCCGGGCTCCTAGGACCGAGCAACCTGTCGCAGCTGCCCTCCGTCGAGCCGGGAGCCAACACCGAACTTGCCGCGCAATCGGTGCCGAGTTTCGCCGAATTCATGCGTCGGTTCTATCCCGACTACCAGGACGATGGCCGAGGTGAAGATAGGGTCGGCGGCAATAGTGGCCGCGGGGCGGACCGTGGCCAGGGCGGCCGCGCCGGGTCGCATGATGCGCCCGCGAGCCACGAAACCCGAACCGGCAGTCTCGGGAGCGGAAGCTCCGGCAACGTCGGCAGCGGCAACGTTGGCAAGGGCAATGTCGGCAACGGTAATGTCGGCAACAGCAATGTCGGCAACGGCAATGTCGGCAACGGCAATGTCGGCAGTGGGAACGTCGGCAGCGGCAACCCGGGCGGAGGGAACGTCGGCAGCAACACCAAAGGTACCGCGAATGTCGGCGGCGACGCAGTCGGCGACGGCAGCATCGGCGGCCGCCGTGACGATCAGGGCTCCAGTGGCAATGGTGTCACGAGTTCGGGTCACGGCAACAACAACGGCAACAACAATATCGGGAACAACAACGGCAACAACAATCAGGGAAACAACAATGGCAACGACAATGTTGCGAGCAACCGCGGCAATGGCAACCTAAGCAACGGCAATGGCAACGGTAGCCGTAGGTCGGGCGGCCGCACGACTGCAAGCGCGGGCGGCAATGGAAACGGCAATGGCAATGGCAACGTCGGCAACGGCAATGGCAATGGAAACGGCAATGGCCGGGGCGGTTTCGGCGGCGGCATGGGCGGCTTCGGCGGCGGCCGAGGCGGAATCAGCATGTAGTTCTCGCAAGCCAGGAATACTTGCGATGGATTTTTCGCCACGCCACGGCGCCCTCGTGCTTGCCACAGCCCTCGCCGCCTGCACCAGCGGCGACGGGCCAAGTTCGGCCGAAGGCGACTTCGCCCAGTATCGGTCCCTACCGAACTACCGCGCCTTGGCGGTGACGGGGGGCACGGTAAGCACCTCCTCCTACGCCTCGGGCTGGAGTTCGGCGGCCAACTCGATTGACGGCGCGATCGGGGTGGCCGTGCACGAGTGTCAGGCGCGACGCCAGGTAGCGACCCAGCCGCCCTGCGAACTCTACGCGATCGGCGATCTCGTCGTAGCGGGAATGGACGCCACAACGCTTGCGCGTGCCCAATGCGTCTACATCCTGGACCCGACCGCAACCTCGCTCGACAGCCGCTACGCCGATGCCTGCGGCGCCGTGACCAGCGCCGCGCCCGTCACCACGGCCGGAACCGGAGCCAAGCTGAACGGCAGTGCGGTCCAGAACGGGATCATCGGCCACACGCTCGCGTTCAACGGGGCCGCCTTCATTTTCCTGGCACCAGGCGGCAGCGCCAGCCTGCGAACCGCCGATCCCGTGTTCGGCCCCGACCAAGGTTCCTGGCGGCTGCAGCCCGATGGTGACCTGTGCCTGCGGTGGCAGCGCGCCCGATCCGGGCAGGAACTATGCAACCAAGTCAATCGGAGCGGTGATGCATACGCGTTGGGCGATCTACCGTTCACGGTCATTGAGGGCAATCCGTTCCGGTTGTGAGCCGATACTCGTGCCATGCCAAACTGCCTTGAGGCGTCCCCATGCACAGATTTGCAGGGCCAGCCGCCGGAACCCGGTATGCGCTGGCAATTGACGACATCGTCGACGAGCGGGCCCTAGCGCGGCAGATCGCGCGGGTGATCGCTCGCGCCCGCATTGCGGCCGGGCTGTCGCAGTCCGAGCTCGCTGCCAGGATGGCGACCGCCCAGTCGTTCGTCGCGAGACTTCGAGAGCGGCCGCGTGTTGCCCACCACCATGACTCTGGTCAAGATCGCCAACGCAACCGGCGCCTCCCTGCGCCTGGATCTGGTGTTGCCGGCCGGTTCGTGCGAAGCAGCGGATTGGCACAAAGCCGATCCACATGCATCCTGACGATCGGTGGTTCGACCGGAGCAAGCGACATGGAGTTCATCGGTGGCATCGGGCTCGATCCCGGCAACGACAACTTCA
Source organism: uncultured Alphaproteobacteria bacterium (assembly GCA_963720725.1). Classification (GTDB taxonomy): domain Bacteria; phylum Pseudomonadota; class Alphaproteobacteria; order Geminicoccales; family Geminicoccaceae; genus Benzoatithermus. The sequence goes on along the minus strand of CAVRGN010000008.1, from coordinate 60,129 downwards.
TTGTCGGCACTCGCGCGGCCGATATCGGCTTCGGTGACCCATTCACGGCCGGCAACGAGCTCGGGGCTACCGATACCGGCGTTGTACTAGTTGCGGGCCGGGGCGGTGACGACTGGCTGTTCGGCCGCGGCGGCGGTGACCAGCTGTTTGGCGACGCCTGGCGAATAGCGGGCCAGGGCCGCGGCGGCGACGATTGGCTGGCGGGCGGCTCGGGCATGGACCGGCTGTTCGGCGATGCAGCCTTCCTGCAGGGTCGAGGTCGGGGTGGCGCCGACGTGCTGGTTGGCGACCGGCATCGCGATGCCCTGTTCGGCGACGCACTCTATCTCGAACAGCGGGCGCGGGGTGGCGACGATTTCCTGGCCGGCCGTCTCGGCAACGATGCGCTGTTCGGGGATGCGTTCGAACTGCACGGCCGGGGCCACGGTGGTGATGATTCGCTGCAGGGCGGTGCCGGGTCGGACCAGGAGTTCGGTGATTCGTTCGAGCTCTTCGATCGGACGGTGGGTGGCGACGACCTGCTTCTCGGCAGCCGCGGCGAAGACACGCTGTTCGGCGACGGTTTCGCTCTACATGGGCAGGCCAGCGGCGGCAGGGACATGCTCATCGGCGGCGGCGGCGACGACGCGCTGTTCGGCGATGGTTTTTTGCTCGAGGCGGGCGCGCGCGGCGGTGACGACGTGCTCGACGGCGGACAAGGCTCCGACGTGCTGTTCGGCGATGCGGCCGAACGCCATCCGCTGGCCCGGGGTGGCAGCGACATCTTCTGTTTCGCGCCCGGCTCCGGCCACGACGTCATTGGCGATTTCGATGATGCCGTCGGCGGACCGCAGGATCTGATCGACCTTACCGGCTGGTCGGAGATCACCGGTTTTGCCGATCTTGACGGTCATCTCGATGGCAACCTCCTTAGTCTGGGCCGCGTCGGCGGTACGCAGGAGACCGCCAATACCGTCCTAGTCCAGTTCTCCGGCGACGTGGGATTCCTGGACGCCGAAGACTTCCTGTTCGCGTGAGCGGGCTCCATGCGCATGGCTGGGCGTCCCTGTCGCGCTGTCTGCTGCCGATCGTACTCGCAACTTCAGCTGCCCGTCTTGTCCGGGTCGCGCCATGCGCGCTCGAACGGGAGCCGCCAGGCGTGGGGCGCGACCAGCTGGTGGATGGTCTTGGGGCCCCACGAGCCCGGCTCGTAGAGCCGCACCGGCGGTGGCGCGTCGAGCAGGGGCATCGAGACCCTCCACAGCCGCTCGATGCCTTCCGAGGTGGTGAACAGGGTGCGGTCGCCGCGCATGGCGTCCAGGATCAGCCGCTCATAGGCCTCGAGCACGTCGCCGATCCAGCCGGTCTCGTGCATGGCGAACTGCATGCTGACCTTGTCCAGCCGCATCCCCGGGCCGGGGCGCTTGCCGTAGAAGGACAGCGACATCTTGGAGGAATCGGCGAGGTCGAAGGTCAGATGGTCGGGCCCCTGGGCACCGACGCCCGAGCCGGTCGGGAACATGCTCTTGGGCGGCTCGCGGAAGGCGATCGAGATGATCCGCTGGCCCTCGGCCATGCGCTTGCCGGTGCGCAGGAAGAACGGCACCCCGGCCCAGCGCCAATTGTCGATCCCGCATCGGAGCGCGATGAAGGTCTCGGTGTCGGATTCCCGATCGACGCCCTCCTCGCCGCGGTAGCCGACATATTGCCCCCGCACCACGTCCTTGGGGTCGAGCGGCAGCATGCTGCGGAAGACCTTGTTCTTCTCCTCGCTGATCGGTGCCGGCTCCAGGGCGGTCGGCGGCTCCATGGCCATGAAGGCCAGGATCTGGAACAGGTGGGTCACCACCATGTCGCGGAAGGCGCCGGTCTGCTCGTAGAACCCCGCCCGCTTGCCGAGGCCCAGGGTCTCGGGCACGTCGATCTGGACATGGTCGATGAAGTTGCGGTTCCAGATCGGCTCGAACAGGCCGTTGGCGAAGCGGAAGGCCAGGATGTTCTGCGCCGCTTCCTTGCCCAGGAAGTGGTCGATGCGGAAGATCTGGTCCTCGGCGAAGACCTTGTGCAGCTGCTCGTTGAGCGAAACCGCGGAATCGAGGTCGGTGCCGAACGGCTTTTCCATGATGATGCGGCAGTTGCGGGTCAGCTCGGCCTCGGCCAGCAGGCGCACGGCGGCCAGGGCCGCGTTCGGCGGCACGCTCAGATAGTGGACGAGACGGCTGTCCCCGCCCAGGGCATCGCGCGCCCGGGTCACCGTCCCCCGCAGGGCGTCGGCGCCCGCCGCCAGCGGCACATAGTCGAGCATGTCGGCAAAGCTGCTCCAGTCGCCGTCGGCCACCTTGCGCGAGCCGAACTGGTCGAGGGCCTCGCGCGCGACCGCGCGAAAGCCGTCCGCGTCCATGGCGTCCAGCGACACGCCGATGATCCGGCTGCCCGGCATGAACCCGGCGGTGGCGAGGTGGAACAGGCCGGGCAGCAGCTTGCGGCGCGCGAGATCGCCGGTGGCACCGAACAGGACCACCACTTGCGGAAATCTCGGGCCGACCCGTGCGGAGTTTCGTGCCATCGTCCGGTCCCCGTGCTCGCGAGCGCGCCGCGCCGATGCACGAGCCAATTCCGTGCCAGGCCCTCTGCGCGCGGATTACAGCAGCGTCGCGGCGCCCCGATCCAGATAGGTGTCGAGGAACTGCTCGATCCTCGGATGGCGCGGCTTGCCGAAGACGGCGGCCGGCGGGCCTTCCACCAGCAGCCTGCCATGGTCGAGGAACAGGATCTTGGCGCCGACCGTGGCCGCGAAGCCGACCTCGTGGGTCACCACCAGCATGGTCATCCCCTGTTCCGCCAGCCCGCGCATGACGCTCAGCACCTCGCCGGTCAGCTCCGGATCGAGCGAGGAGGTCGGCTCGTCGAACAGCATGATGTCGGGATCGAGCGCCAGCGCCCGGGCGATCGCCACGCGCTGCTGCTGCCCACCCGACAGCTCGCTGGGGTAGTGGGACGCGCGCATCGCCAGCCCGACCAGCTCCAATTGGGCCATCGCGCGCGCCTCGGCCTCCTTGCGCGGCAGGCGGCGCACCGTCCGCAGCGCCTCCGCGACGTTGCCGAGTGCCGTCATGTGCGGCCAGAGATTGAACTGCTGGAACACCATGCCGATGTGCGCCCGGACCCGGCGGATCTCGGCCGGCGGCAGGCGGACCCGCGCGCCCGTCGGCCCCGCCACGCTGCCCAGCGGCTCGCCGTCGATCTCGATGAGGCCGTCGCTGGGCTCCTCCAGACAGCCGATGCAGCGCAGGAGCGTGCTCTTCCCGGAGCCCGAGGGACCGATCACGCAGGTGACCTCCCCGCTCAGCGCCTCCAGGTCGATGCCGTTCAGCACCGGCGTGTCGCCGAAGCGCTTGACCAGTCCGGTCACGCGGATCGCCGGCGCCCGGCTCATGCGGTGGCGAACCGGAAGCGGGCGAGACGCGATTCCGCCGCGCGCCCGGCGGCGCCGCAGATCTCGACCAGGGCCCAGTAGACCAGGGCCAGGACGGCAAAGCAGGTGACGTAGGCATAGTTGGCCGAGCCGATGACGCCCGCCACGTTGGTCAGCTCCTTCACGGAGATCACGGACAGCACCGCCGTCTCCTTCAAGAGCAGGATGGTCATGTTCACCATCGCCGGCAGCACCAGCATGGTCATCTCCGGCAGGATGATGCGCCGCATGGTCTGTGACCGGGTCAGCCCGACCGCCTCGGCCGCCTCGATGTGGCCGCGCGGGACGGCCTCGAAGCCGGTGCGGAACAGCTCGGCATAGTAGGCGCCGCCATAGATGGTCAGCCCGAGCAGCCCGGCCGGAACATTGTCGAGCCAGATGCCGATCGAGGGCCCGCCATAATAGAGCAGGTAGATCTGGATCAGGAACGGCGTGCCGCGGATCAGCTCGACATAGCCGAGCAGCAGCCATCGCAGCGGTGCGGGTCCGTGGCGCCGGCCGATCGCGACCAGAAATCCCAATGCCGCACCCAGGGCCGTGCCGGCGACCCACAGGAGGATGGTCATGCCGATCGCGGCCGCGATCGCGGCCGAGTTCTGCGAGATCAGCGCCAGATCGACGCTCACGCGCGCCCCCGCCGCGCCGAGCGTTCCAGGCCGCGCCCGAACACGGCGAGGCCCGCATTGATGATCAGGTAGATCAGCCCGGCCGAGGCGTAGATCGGCAGGAACTCGAAGGTCGAGGAGGCCAGGTCCTTGGCCATCTGGGTGAGCTCGATCACGCCCACCACGGACACCAGCGAGGAGGCCTTGAGGATCATGATCGCCTCGCTGGTCAGCGCCGGCAGCGTCAGCCGCACGGCGATGGGCAGGCGGATCCGCCGGAAGGTGGCGACGGCATCCAGGCCGCACATGTCGGCCGCCTCGACCAGCCCGCGCGGGACCGACTGCAGGCCGCCACGCAGGATCTCTGCCTGGTAGGCGGCCGTGCACAAGGACATGCCGACGATCGCCGCCACCTCGCTCGACACGTTGACGCCGATCTGCGGCAGGAGATGGAAGATCAGCAAGAGCTGCACCAGCAGCGGCGTGCCGCGGAAGAAGCTGACGAACAGCCGGCCGGCATAGGCCGCTGGCCGGCTGCGCGACAGCATGCCGGCGCACAGCAGCGCGGCGATGGCGAAGCCGAGCAGGATCGAGACGGCGCTGAGGAAGACCGTGTTGAGGGAGGCCTGCAGCAGCAGGCCGAACAGCTCGAGCGTCATCCGGCGCCGCCCTTCCGCTCCGCCCCGGCTCAGAACGCCGGGTCGGTGACCTCGGCCGGCGTGTCGAAGGTGACCCCGAACCATTTCTGCTGGAGTGCCGCCATGCGCCCGTCGGCCTTGATCTTGCCCAGCGCCTCGGCCACGGCGTCGTTCAGGGCCGCATGGTCGGCACCCTTGTTCTCGGGAAAGCCGAAGTAGGATTTCTCGCCGAAGGTCGGCAGCACGACCTCGAACACGTCCGGCTTCTGTGCCGCCACGAACGCGATGTTGGGCAGCGAATTGGCGACGGCCACGATGCGGCCCGCGGCGAGATCGGCATAAGCCTCGTTGAAGCCGACATATTCCTTGACCTCGCCGGCCTCGGGCAGGGTCTTCACGAACGCCTGCAGCTGGGCGAGCTGGGCGGTGGCCTTGCCGCTGCCGGTGGGCTTGCCGGCGATGTCCTCGGGCTTCTGGATGCTCTCGTCGCCCGCCTTCTTCAGGATCGCCACGGTGGCTTCGGCGATCGGCGGCGAGAACCGGTAGCGCTCCATCCGCTTCTTGGTGATGGTGGCGGGCCCCGCCACGATGTCGAACTTGCCGCTGTCGAGGCCGGGCAGCACGCCGTCCCAGGGCAGTGCCACCCATTCGATCTTGACGCCGAGTTCCTTGCCGATCTCGTCGAACAGATCGACGTTGAGGCCGACATGCTTGCCCGCGTCGATGAAGTCGAAGGGCGCGAACTCGGTCTCCGTGCCGACCTTCAAGACACCGGCGCTCTGCACCGCCGCCAGCGCGTCCTCGGCCAGCGCCGGGCCGGACGCCAGGGCGAGCGACATGGTGAGGGCAACAACGCCTGCGCTGAGCTTGTTCATCTGTTCCTCCTGGGGGAGCCGGCCGTCGCGCCCGCTCGGACGGCAGGTCCTCGACGCCGCTCAGGCTGAGGCCGAAACGCCGAGGAGTCCAGAAGGTCGAGCCGGCCGAAGGTCACCGATGCGGTCCCGGACCCGCCATGCAATTCCCAAGCCCGATCCGTGTCGGACGGTGCGGTGCCCCGGTCGGCTAAGGCGCCAGCGCCTGCCGCTGGATCTGGCGGATCGCCTCGTCCTCGATCCCGATCAGCTCGGTCTCGGCCGGGCTGTTGGGGCCGATCAGCAGCATCAGGCCCTCGATCTGCGCGGTGATCAGGGCCGCGCGCAGGCGGCAGCTATGGCGGCTCATGGCCGGATCGATGTCCATCAGCATCGCCTCGATCCAGCCGCGCATGCGGCCGTAGAAGGTGTCCATCATGCGCCGGATGGCGCGGCTGCGGTTGGCCATCGCCCACATCTCGAGCAGCAGCGACTTGGTCTTGGGCCGCTTGTTCTCCTCGATCATGAAGCGGATCGAATAGACGAAGACCGCCTGGCCGTCGGCGAGATCGGGCGGCAGGTGGCGCCGGAACCGGGCATTCCAGCGATCGAAGATGTGCTCGGCCAGGGCGGCCAGGAGACTGTCCTTGGTGGGAAAGTAGTAGCCGACATTGCCGACGGTCATGTCGGCGCGCTTGGCGACCTCGCGCAAGGACATCGCGGCGAAGCCCTCCTCGACCAGCACGTTCTTGGCGGCTTCGAGGATCGCCACCGCGCGTTCGCTGCCCTTGCTGGTCAACGGGATCGCGCGCAGCCGGGTGGTCGCCATGGCGGGCCCTTGGGTCACGTCGCCGGAGCCAGCGCCATAGCCCATCGGCGAGGGTGTGCAAAGCCGTCGCCGCCGCAACCGCCTCCTCCGGGCGGCGGAATGGCGCGGCCGCCCAGGAATATGGCAGGTGAAGGTCAGAACCTGGGCAGCGTGCATGATTTCTATTCAGCTTCAGATCTGTGCGGGTAGTTATTCGTAAAATTGGACGACTGACCTATTGCATATTGCGGCCGGGCTTCGTATCGATGTTAGCCAGCGCCATCGCGGCCTATCCGTGCGCTCGGCCGTGCCTCCCGCACCGTCACCCGAGGGGAAAGTTCGATGAACGTCTCCGGCGAACTCAAGGTCGTTCGCGGCGCCTGCCCGCACGACTGCCCCGACACTTGCGCCTTCCTCTACCATGTCGACGGCGACAAGCTGGTCGAGGTCACCGGCGACCCGGCGCATCCGATGACCCGCGGCGGGCTGTGCGTGAAGCTCAAGGATTTCGCGCAGCACCACTACAACCCGGAGCGGGTGCTGTACCCGATGAAGCGGGTCGGCCCCAAGGGTGCCGGCGAGTTCGAGCGGATCTCCTGGGACGAGGCGCTGGCCGAGATCAAGCGCCGCTGGGACGGGATCATCGCCACCCACGGCGCGGAGGCGATCATGCCCCACGCCTATCTCGGCCATCAGGGCACGCTGAACGGCCTGACCGCCGGTGACGCCTTCTTCAACCGGCTGGGCTCCAGCGTCGCCGAGAAGACCTATTGCGAATCCGGCTCGTCCACGGCCTGGGTGATGACCGTCGGCCCCACCGGCGGCCTGGACGTCGAGAGCCTGACTCACGCGAAGTACATCGTCGTGTGGGGCATGAACATGATCAGCACCAACCTGCACGCCTGGCCGTTCATCCTCGAGGCGCAGGAGAAGGGTGCCAAGGTCGTGGTCATCGACCCGGTGCGCACGCGCACCGCCAAGGCCGCCGACTGGCACATCGCGATCAAGCCCGGCACCGACGCTGCCCTGGCGCTCGGCATGATGAACGTCATCATCGCCGAGGGCCTGTACGACCGGGACTATGTCGAGCAGTACACGCTGGGCTTCGCCGAGCTGCAGGCGCGTGCGTCCGAGTTTCCGCCCGAGCGGGTCGAGACGATCACCGGCGTCCCGGCCGAGGACGTGCGCAAGCTCGCCCGCGAGTACGCCACCACTCAGCCATCGGCGATCCGCCAGGGCGTGGCGCTCGAGCGCAGCCGCGGCGGCGGCCAGGCGATCCGGGCGATCACCTGCCTGCCGGCACTGGTCGGGGCCTGGCGCCATGTCGGCGGCGGTACGGTCGAGATGCCGATCTGGGAGTTCCCGACCCGCTTCGACCGCATCTGCCGGCCCGACTGGATCAAGCCCGGCACCCGCGTGATCAACGAGCTCGACCTGGGGGCGGCACTCACCGGCGAGCTGGCGCTCGACCCGCCGGTGATGTCGCTGTTCGTCTACAATTCGAACCCGGTCTCGCAGGCGCCCTCGCAGGCCAAGATCATCGAGGGCCTGCGGCGCACGGACCTGTTCACCGTGGTGAGCGAGCTGTTCGTCACCGACACCGCCCGGTTCGCCGACCTGATCCTCCCGGCCACGATGCAGGGCGAGCAGTACGACCTGATGGTCACCTGGGGCCATCTCTACATGATGCTCAACCAGCCGGCGATCCCGGCTCCCGGCGAATGCATCCCCAATGTCGAGCTGTTCCGGCGCCTGGCTGCGACCATGGGCTTCGACGACGATTACTGGAAGATGAGCGACGACGAGATGCTGCTCGAGTTCTACGACTGGAGCGCGCCGCAGCTCGAGGGGATCACCCTCGGCCTTCTCAAGGAGAAGGGCTGGATGCGGCTCAATGTCGGGTCGCCGGCCGAGCGCGCGCCGCACGCGCAAGGCGGCTTCAAGACGCCGTCCGGCAAGTGCGAGTTCAAGTCGAGCCTGGCCGAGGGCGGCGACTTCGTGGTGCCGGTCTGGCGCTCGATGTACGAGGGCCTGCAGTCGGGCGAGCCGGTGGATCCCCTGCCCGCCTACATCCCGCCCTACGAATCGCCGGCCTCGAACCCGACCCTGGCGCTGACCTATCCGCTCAGCATCGTCTCGCCCAAGCCGCATGCGTTCTTGAACACGCAGTACGGCAACGAGGCGCAGAAGAAGCTGCGCCAGGGTGCGCAGATCGTCTTCCTGCACCCGCAGGACGCCGCCGCCCGGGAGATCGAAGCCGGGACGGTGGTGCGGGTGTTCAACGAGCGCGGCTACTTCGAGGGCCCGGCCGAGCTCAGCGAGGACCTGATGCCGGGCCTGGTCATGGCCAATGTCGGGCACTGGCCGGGCTCCACCGTCTCCGGCACCTCGGTCAACGCGATCAGCTCCGACGCCCATTGCGGCCTGGGCAAGGCCGGCACCTATTCGGACAATCTGGTCCAGGTGATGAAGGTGCCCGGCGCCCGGCCCGCGCTGAGCGCCTGACCGGCTGTCAAGGCGGCGACGGGCAGGCCCGCTTACGCCTGAGTCGCCCGCTCAGCCGGGCGGCACGGACCCACCGCCCGGCTGAGCGAGACCATTTGGAGGGGAGGCACACCGCGGATCGCGCGTGGGAATGATCGGCGCGCAAGCACCGGCCGGGTAGCCATGAACACATAGAGACCGCAATCGGTGCGAACCACAGTTCTCAATTGAGGTATTCCAGCACCCTTGTGCGATCGACTCCGTTGTATGATGGCCGCTGCTGTCCACTGGGCGTCCTGGACAGCTTCGGCAATTCCCGCGCGGTCCACTCCTCCAACTCTGCCAGGGTGATCGCCCGATCCCCGTTTGCGTCAGCTTCGCCCTCCAGGCCACGCATCAGGACGTAGCTGAACGCCCCCTGACCTATCCCTGGCAGCGACATGGACAAACCCGCGTTACTCGCACCGGTGAGCACTGCCACCCGGTCATCCAGGGGATTTGTGAAGCCCGTGCCCGCGCGCAAACCCTTGGCATCAGCGAGGACGGTTCCGCCGTCCCGGGCCGAGCCAGAGAAACATGCGTCCACAAAAAGGGTAATCGACTTGGGATCGTTTGCCTCTACCCAGTCGACCAGTTCACTGGTCGAAATGGTGGTAAGTTCGGCCGCGAACTGATCGTAGTCATAAGCCAACAAGTGAGGCTCTCCATCAATATCCAGCCCGTGGCCTGAGAAAAAAACGTAGACGGCGCCGATCGGTCCTTCCTGCTGTGCTCGCATCAATGTTCCGCGGATTTCGGCGAGAACAGCCCCGGAAGTCGCACGATTGTCCGTCAGCAGCGCAATTCTGTCAGCAGGAACCCCGAGTCCCCACTCGGCGTAGTCGGCAAACCGCTGCGCATCCGCGGCGGCAAAGCGGGCAACAGGCAGACTGGTATTTCTGTACGTCTCAACGCCAATCACCAACGCTACGGCGTCCAGCTGGACCCGGCCTCGCAGATTCCGAGGATCCAAAGGCGGCTCCGCCGGTGGCGGCCGATCGATCGTCCGACTGAGGACCATCGTCTTCTTGACTTCGTAGCCCGCTTGGTCGACGGCTTTGACAGTGACCGGGCGCTCCTCTCCTCGAGCCAATCCGGTCATCAGGTAGCTGAACTCGCCATTTGCTCCAACGACTGCCTTGTCGCCATCAATTGTGATCGTGACCGGACCCTCGCCGACCACACGTCCAGCAATAGGCACCCCTCGCTGTATCGGGTCATATACCGCGCGATCCGAAGCTTCGATGATGGGAACGGCGGGAATTGCGGATGGCGGTGAGAACTCGCCGATGTCGTTGGTCGGTGTCGCCGGATCTGGAATGAAATAGAATGGATCGGTCAGCGACGAAAAGGATGCTGGCTGCTGGCTCGCATTCGTCGCGAAACCCACGTCCCGTCGAATCCGTGCGAACATTGGCCCAATTTCTAGCCCCGGCTGCAAAAGGTGGCGCGCGAAAGCCGAGGCGAAAGGACTGTGCCCATCGGTGCCGTCCAATGCGACCTGATTGGGTTCGGTCGCGAACCCAATGAAGGTTTCGGGACGAGGACGGGAAACGCGCGGCGCTCGAAGATTAGTCATGCCCCCCACGGATCGTCGCGGCATGCGTCGATAAAGATCAGTTTCACGCGAGTGAGTTCACCGAGCCGAAGCTGTATCTGCTCAAGGGGCAGTCCGTCTGCGCGCACGCCTTCAGGAGTGAAGCGAGCGTCGATCGGGAGCAGGTAATTGCGTCCATCCACCTCCTTTCCGATGCCAGCAAAGTAGATAAGGCCCACTCCACTGTCCGAAAGTGCCGCAAGGAAAAACTCAAACAAAATTGCGGTCTGAGTTCGATTGAGATCGTAACCCTCGTAAACAATAAATCCAAGACCCGATAGCAGTTTGGATGTAAGTTTCGCATCATTTAGTGCGTTTTTTAGGTGCACTTCTGGATATGAATTGTTACCGATGACTAGAGCAACTCTTGGTAGATCAACTTTACCAGCACTTAGACCCGCAAGGGCAGATTGCGACAGCACTTGGCATAGACTAAGTGATACAATAATCAATATTAGTCGAACTCTGGGCAACATATCCTCCTGTTTTTTGAGCCGAACCTTGAAAATGGGCATTTTGCAGCCGAAGTTTGATCAGAACAATAATTCGGGCATTTTGCATTACTTTTGCCGTCTCCGCATCACTCTTTGAAACTGCAGCACTGTGAGTTGAAATCCTGTCAGACGTAGACCACCCGCTTTGACCTCAATTGTCTACCCAGACGCATACAAGACAGCCGTTCGCGTCCGCGGACCGATACCAGGGATAACCTGTGCCACCCAACTTCGCCACCGGATTTACGGTCCTGATGGCGGTATCGTCCGCCTGGAGTATCAAAGTCTGACGAAGCCCAGCATTTGCCCGTAGGCTCGTTACGACGCCGCCATCTTGGTGGTGAACAATTGCTGCGGCATGCTCACGCCGCGCAGCGCGAACATGCCGAGGCTTTCGATCTGTGACTGGATGGCCGGAGGGCACAGTGCTGCGAAGCTCGCGGATATCAGTACGCGACGATCCAGCTGGCGGCACAGCGCGGCGATGCGGCTGGCCTCGTTGACCGCCGGCCCGAGCACGGTGAAGTCGAGCCGCGCCCGGCCGCCGATATTGCCGTAGAGCACCTCGCCGGCATGCAGTGCCAGATAGGGATGGGTCTCGCCGATGCGGCGGCGGGGCAGCCGGGCGCAGCGCGCCTCGGCGTCGATCCAGGCCGCCAGCGCCGCCTCGCATGCCTCGGCCTCGCTGGCGCCGCGGAAGATGGCCAGGATGCCGTCGCCCATGAACTTGAGCACCTGCCCGCCCTCGCGCTCGATCGCATCGACCTGGATCTCGGCATGGTCGTTGAGCAGGCCCAGGATCTCGGCATGGCCGGCGAACAGCTGCAGCATGCCGGCGCCGGCCAGACGGTCGGCGAGGCGGGTGAAGCCGGCAAGGTCGCTGTACCAGATCACGGCATGGATCATCTCCGCCTTGCCGCGCTCGACCTCGCCGCCGAGGACGCGCCGGGCGGCGTCGGCGCCGAGATAGGTGGCGAGCAGGGTGCCGGCGGTGGCCGTACCCAGGGCCGCTGCGGTGACCACCGCCAGGAGGGGTGCGATGCCCTGGATGCGGTCGAGCTCGGGGGCGGCGAAGCCCTCGGCGCGATCGGTGCTCCAGGAGGAGAACACGCTGGTCCCCTGGCCCAAGGTCACGCCCGGGGCGAGGCGCGTGCGCAGGACCAGATAGTCCGTGGCACCGTCGGCCGCGAGGTCGCGCAAGACCGGGTATTCGGCGACGCCCTCCCCCTGCGACAGGCGCAAGCGCCGGACATGGGCCCCGGCTTGCTCGAGCTCGTGGAACGGGCTGCCCCGCCACGCCTCGTTGCCCCGCACCGTCGGCCGCGGCGTATCGTCGATATGGGCACCATGATCCGGCCGCCAGATCACCAGCGTCGCGTCGAGCAGCGGATGCACGAGGAGGGCGCCGACCGTGGCGCGGCAGACCGGCAGCCCGGCCGCGACCATGGCGCGGCAGAGCGCGTCGAGGATCGAGCTGGGCGTCCCGCCCCCGATCGCCGCCGCGACGAGCGCGGCCGTCAGCTCCGGATCGGGTGGAGGACGGTCCATGTCCGCGTTCATACCCCATTCCTGGCGTTGGCCGATGGCTTCGCTACGATGGACCAGTCGCATCAGCCAAGAGGTGATCGGGCGCATGTGCGGTCTGTGCGGGATGTTCGGCGGGGCCGACCACTGGACCGACCGGTCGGGGTCGGCCGGGCAGGAGCTGGCGGCGGAGCGGCGGCACCGGGTCGAGGTCGCGAACCTCGTCCTCGAGCCGTTCGGTGTGCGCTGCGCCGAGTGGCAGGGACGGTTCACCGTCTCGGGCCGGACCGGCCGCAGCATGGTGGTCGACCATCTGGGCGCCTTGTGGCCGGCGGCCGAGAAGCTGGCCGGGCGGCCGATCGACCCGCTCGATCCGGAGGTGATCGCGCGGGTGGAGCGCTTCGCCGGATGATCCGCGAGTGGCGCACGGTCACCGCCCACCTGCTCACGGGCTTCCTCGGCAGCGGCAAGACCTCGCTGCTCAAGCGGCTCCTGGCCCTGCCCGACCTTGCCGGCACCGCCGTGCTGATCAACGAGTTCGGCGAGGTCGGGCTCGACCATCTCCTGGTCGAGGAGGTCGACGAGCAGGTGGTGCTGCTGAAGAGCGGCTGCGTCTGCTGCTCGATCCGCGGCGACCTGCGCGACGGCCTGGAGCGGCTGCACGGGCGGATGGAGAGCGGGCAGGTGCCGCCCTTCACCCGCGTGGTGATCGAGACCACCGGGCTTGCCGATCCGGTGCCGATCGTGGCCGGCTTCACCGCCGACCCGGCGCTGCGCTGGCACTTCCGCCTGGGCAACGTCGTCACCGTGGTCGACGCCGTCGCCGGCCCCGCCAACCTGGAGCGGTTTCCCGAGGCGCTGAAGCAGGTGGCCCTGGCCGACCGGCTGGTCGTGAGCAAGACCGACCTTGCCGACCCCGCACCGCTCCTGGGCCGATTGCGGGCGCTCAACCCCGGGGCCACGGTGCACCTCTCGACCGAAGCGGCCCCGGCCCCGCCGGCACTGCTGCTCGAGGACGTCCACGACGCCGCGATGCGCGCGGCCGAGCTGGCGCGCTGGGCCAGCGCCGAGCCGGCCGATCATCACCGTCATCCGGCCGGCGCCGCCACCTTCGTGCTCACCGCCCCGGCGCCGCTCGACTGGGCGGCGTTCGGCCTGTGGCTGTCGCTGCTGCTGCACCGCCACGGCGCCTCGATCCTGCGGGTCAAGGGCCTCCTGGAGGTGCGTGGGATCGACCGGCCCGTGGTGATCCAGGGCGTGCAGCACCTGGTCCACCAGCCGCTGCACCTCGACGCCTGGCCGGAGGGCGTGCCCGGCACACGCCTGGTGATCATCGGCGCGGGCCTCGACCGTGCGGCCATCGAGCGCTCGTTTCGGGCCTTCCTGCGTCTCGGGGCACCGGCCGGCCGAGACGATCAGCGGCCGATAGCCATCGTCCGGTCCGGGTGCTAGGCGTTGGCCGCGACAAGCCGGCCGCAACCGGCATCAGGGAGTTGGGAACATGCGTAAGCTTCTGCTCGGGGCGAGTGCGCTCGCCCTCGCCTTCGGTTCGACCGGCGCCGCCTGGGCGCAGTCGGGCGCCTTGTCCAAGGCCGTGGGCGGCTACAGCTTCGAGGACGCGGTCAAGGAAGCGCCCGGCACCAAGGACTTCAACAGCGCCGACGGCAAGCTGACCTTCGCCATCATCACCCACACCGCCGGCAACGGCTTCTTCGACCCGACCTATGTCGGCGCCAAGCTGGCCGCCGACCTGGTGGGCGTCAATCTCCTGATGCTGGGCTCCGAGGCGCCGGTCGACGACATCCCGCGCCAGCTCGAGATCATCAACCAGGCGGTGCAGGACCCGACCATCGACGGCTTCATCCTCACCACCCCGCAGGCCGGCGCCTACGACGACATCGTCAAGGGCCTGCTCGACAAGGGCATCCCGGTCGCCACCACCAACAGCTTCGACGGCTCGCTCTACAACCGCTCCTCCATCAGCCACACCGGCCAGGACGCGACCGCCGCGGCGATCGGCGGCGAGGCGCTGGCGAAGTGCGTGCTCGACAGCGGCGTGGAAGGTGGCTCGATCATCTTCCCCAACACCACCACGCTGGGCAATGTCGAGGTCAACAACCGGATCACCGCGGCCTTCACCGCGGCCGTGGCGACCCTCGCCGTGGCCGGCAAGCTCGGCAACTTCAAGGTCGACGCAGGCCCGGAGAACATCGGCATCGACGTCGACGCCAACAATCCGGTGGGCTCGATCGTCAGCCTGATCGAGAGCCGCGGCGACGTGGTCGGCGTCATGGGTGCCAACGGCTTCGTCACGCCCGCGATCGGCGACGCCGTGGCCCAGCTCAATGTCGGCGACAAGGTCTGCTCCTACGGCTTCGACCTCGGGCCCAAGCAGCAGGAGCAGCTCAAGACCGGCGCCCTCGACGGGGCGCTGGGACAGCAGCCGTTCCTGCAGGGCTTCTGGCCGGTGATGCAGCTCTATCTCGAGATCGACCGCGGCATCGCGGCCGCCAACCTGGACACGCGCGCGCAGCTCGTGACCAAGGACAATGTCGACCAGGTCGGCAAGCGCTACGAGAACTGACCCGGTGGCGGCACCCTCGGGTGCCGTCGGAGCCGCGCCGGGGGCCTTGCCCCCCGGCCGCTTCGGCGGCTTCGCCTTCGGCTGGGAGGTCGGCCTGCTGATCGTCATGGCCGGCCTCTATCTCGTCGGGACCACGATCAATCCGCGCTTCTTCGGCGACCTGACCGCGTTGCAGTCGGTTCTGCGCGACGCCGCGCGCTACGGCGTGATGGCGGTCGGCATGACCTTCGTCATCGCCAACCGCGACCTCGATCTCTCGGTGGGCTCGACGCTGGGCCTGGTCGCGGTCGTGTTCTCGATCGCCTTCGCGCCGACCCATTTCGACCTGCCGGCCTGGGCCGCGGTGCTGGTCTGTCTCGGCGTCGGCCTCGCGGTCGGCCTGATCAACGGCGTGCTGGTCACCTGGCTCAAGGTGCCGGCCTTCATCGCCACGCTGACCATGCTGTTCGTCGGCCGCGGGCTGGTCCTGGGGCTGACCGGCGGCAAGACCATCGCCTACGAGATCAAGGCGAGGGAGTTCGCCTTCTTCGCCCTGGGCGAGACCAACGCCTTCGGCTTCAACAACCAGATCCTGGTCTTCGTGGCGGTGGCGGTCCTGGGCGGCATCGTGCTCGCCCGCACCCGCTGGGGCTACGAGACCTACGCCGTCGGCGGCAACGCGCTGGCCGCCGAGTATGCCGGCATCGACACCCGCCTCGTGCGCATCCGCGGCTTCGTGCTCGCCGCGCTCTGCGCCACGCTCGCCGGACTGATGAACGTTGCCCAGGACAAGGGCGTCACCTCGCAGTACGGCCAAGGGGCGGAGCTCGTCGTCATCGCCGCCGTGATCGTCGGCGGAGCCTCGATCCTGGGCGGGCGCGGCCGCGTGCTCGGCTCCTGCCTGGGGGCCGTCCTGGTGGTGCTGATCGACAAGGTCCTGCGCGAGGGCGTGCCGATCACCCGCACGCTCAAGATCGGCGACCAGGAGATGCAGGTCCAGGCCATGGCCTCCCTGCCCCCGGGTGCCGTGCCGGCCTTCCTCGGCCTGATCCTGCTCGTGGCCGTGCTGATCGAGCCCTGGATCATCCGGCGCAAGCTGATCCCGCGCCTGCTGGCCCGGATCCGCGGGACGGAGCCGCCGCCGGTCGATGTCGGCACCATCGCGATCGAGGCGCCGCGCACGCACGGCAGCAGTCTCGCCGCGACCGAGTTCAGCGCGCGCGGCCTGCGCTGGTGGCTGACCCAGCGCGAGGCGGCGGCCGTGATCTTCATGGTCGGCCTTGTGGCTCCTGGGCTACTGGCTGCGGCCCGACTTCTGGGGCGGGCTCGACAACAGCTTCAACCTGCTGCTCGCCTTCACCGAGATCGGCCTCATGGCCGTGGGCATGAGCTACGTCCTGGCCAACGGCGACGTCGACCTGTCGGTCGGTGCGGTCCTGGCGCTGTCGGGCTCGACCGCGGCCTTTTTGATGAAGTTCATGGGCTGGGATCCCCTCCCCGCCGGGCTCGGCGGCTTCGCCGCGGGGCTGCTCGCCGGCTGCGTCAACGGTCTGCTCGCCACCCGGCTCCTGCTGCCGGCCTTCGTCGCCACGCTGGGCATGTTCTACGTGGCGCGCGGCATCGCCGCCTGGCTGGTCGCCGGCCGGCAGCTCAGCCAGTTCCCGGAGAGCTACAATCTGATCGGCAGGAAGCTGATCGAGATCCTCAAGGTCACGGGCGTCGAGCCCACGCCCGGCTCCTTGTGGTTCGACGTCGCCAGCGCGCTCTCCACGCAGAGCATCCTGCTCGTGATCCTGGCGGTGGTGGCCGGCATCGTCCTGGCCAAGACGCCGATCGGCTACATGGTGTTCGCGACCGGCGGCAACCGCCGTGCCGCCGAGTATGCCGGCATCGACACCAACCGGGTGCGCTTCTGGAGCCTGGTGTTCAGCTCGGCCTGCGCGTCGCTCGCCGGCCTGATCTACATCGCCTATTTCCGCTCGTTCAACCCGTCGGCCGGGCAGCTGCGCGAGCTCGACGTGATCGCGGCCGTGATCATCGGCGGGGCCTCGATCTTCGGCGGCTACGGCTCGATCGTCGGCGCGCTGGCCGGAGCCGCGGTGATCACGCTCCTGCGGGCGCTCCTCTCGCTGCAGATCATCCTGCCCGACGGCAGCTCGCTGATCATGCCGCAGCACTGGGTCAACGTGTTCATCGGCCTGATCCTGATCGTGGCCGTGCTCGGCGACATCTGGCTGCGCCAGGAGGGGCTGATCGGCCGCATCCGCCACCGCCTCGCCGGGCGCCGGGAGAGCCACGCATGACCACGCCGCTGATCGACATGCGCGGCATCCAGAAGAGCTTCGGCGCGGTCCGGGCACTGGCCGACGTGGACCTGCGCCTGGAGCAGGGCGAGATCCTGGGCCTGGTCGGCGACAACTCCGCCGGCAAGTCGACGTTGATGAAGATCATGACCGGCGCCTACCAGCGCGACGAGGGCGAGGTCCTGGTCGACGGCCAGCCCACCCACTTCAAGAGCCCGCACGAGAGCCGCGAGGTCGGGATCGAGATGATCTACCAGGACTTCGCCTTGTGCGGAAACCTGGACGTCGCGGCCAACATCTTCCTCGGCCGCTGGCCGACCAAGGGCTGGTTCGTCGACCGCAAGGCCATGGAGGAGGAGGCCTGGGGCGTCCTGCGCCGGCTCAAGGTCGACGTGAACCATGTCCGCCAGCGCGTCGAGAGCCTCTCGGGCGGGCGCCAGCAGTCGGTGGCGATCGCACGCGCCATCAGCTTCGCGCCCAAGGTCCTGATCCTGGACGAGCCCACGGCCAACCTCTCGGTGATGGCGACCGAGCGCCTGCTCGAGACCATGGCCGAGCTCAAGCGTCAGGGCGTGGCCCAGATCATCATCAGCCACCGCCTCAACGACATCTTCGCCGTCGGCGACCGGGTGATGGTCCTCAAGCGCGGCCGCAACGCCGGCGAGCGCCCGATCAAGCAGACGACGGAGAAGGAGGTCCTGGAGCTGATCATCCGCGGCGGCGAGGACCGGGCGGCCTGATCAGACGGGCGGTAGTGCCTTGGCCAGCCCGGTCTTGTGGAGTTCGATCCCGAGCGTGACGTCGCGCTTGAACGCTTCCCAGACCGGACGGTAGCCGCGGCGGCGATAGAGCGCCAATGCCCGCGCGTTGGCGGTCAGAACCTCGAGGCGGGCGGTGCGATGGCCGGCATGCGCGATCGCCGCCTCCAAGGAAGCGAGCAGGGCCGAGCCGACACCCCTGCCCTCGCGGCCGGGTGCCACCCAGAGATCGCTGATGTAGTCGCCGCCCTGATCGCGCGCGGCGATGCCGGCGGGCTCCCCGCCGAGATCGGCGACCACGATCGACGGCCCGCGTTCGCGCAGGAAGGCGCGGAATGGGTTGATGAGCCGGACCCGGTCCCAGACCTGCGCCGGCACCAGCGGAGCGATGCCACGCTCCCAGGCGGCCAGCCCGATCGCCGCGAGGCGGTCGACCTCGATCATCCGCGCCGGGCGAATCCGGATCGGGACGCTGGGAGTCTCTTGATCGACGAACGCGGTCTGGTTGAGCTGGCTCATGGCCGTAACATCGCGAGGAATTGAAGCCGCCACAAGTGCAGCGTGCAAGTCTCAACAAATATTCATGTGGACAACCTGCGCGTTGGGGCCTCGCCGCGGCAAGGCGGCATCGCCCGGACGCTCCGGGCATTTGTCTGTTGCCCGAGCGGAAACCCAGACCTAGCATGGCGGTCAAGTCCAAGGTCGGGGAGGCCGCGCGGTTGCGCAAGCACGACCGCAAGCTCGATCTCGCCGCGCGCGCCGCCTGGCTCTACTACGTGGCCGGCAAGCGTCAGGAGGAGATCGCCGAGCAGCTCAACGTCTCGCGGCAGGCCGTGCAGCGCCTGGTGTCGCTCGCGGTCGCCGAGAAGCTGATCAAGTTCCGCCTCGACCACCCGATCGCCGAGTGCATGGCCCTGGCCGAGCAGCTCAAGGCCCGCTTCGGCCTCGCCTACTGCTCGGTCCAGCCGACCGACGGCGGCGGCGCCCAGCCGAGTCCCGGGATCGCCATGGCGGCGGCCGAGCATCTGACCACCTATCTCGGCGAGCGCGAGCCTTCGATCGTCGCCTTCTCGACCGGGCGCATGCTGCGCGCCATGGCCGACGAGATGCCGGTCATGGACTGCCCGCAGCACAAGCTGGTCTCGCTCGTCGGCACGATCTCGCGCGACGGTCAGGCGAGTTCCTACGAGGTCGTGCGCCGCTTCGCCGAGCGGACGGGCGCCCAATGCTTCCCGATCCCGACTCCGGTGGTCGCGAGCAGCGTCGAGGAGCGCCGGCTGCTCCAGACCCAGCGCTCCTTCGCCGTGGTCCGCGAGCTCGCCTCCCGCGCGGTCGTGGCCTTCGTCGGCGTGGGCAGCATCGGCTGGCAGTCGCCCATGCACCGCGACCACTTCGTCACCGACGAGGAGATCACCGAGCTGATCGAGAGGGGTGCGGTGGGCGAGATCGCCGGCTGGGCCTACGACAGCGCCGGCCGTGTCGTCGACGGTTCGGTGAACGACCGCAATGCGGCCTTGCCTCTGAGCGAACTCGGGGATACGCGGATGATCGGCGTCAGCGGCAGCCCAGACCGGGTCATCGCGATCGGTGCCGCCCTGCGCGGCGGGCTGCTCGGTGGCCTGATCACCGACGAGGCCACCGCCATGGCGCTGCTGCGCGCGCGCTCCAGTCTTGACAGCGCCGCATAGCGATGAGACTTTCGCTCATCAAACGGGCATACGCTCAGACAAGAGCAAGGGGAGGCAGAATGACGATGCGCAAGGCCGGATTCACGGCGGCGTTCGCCGGTGCATTGTTGGGGGCGAGCGCCCTCGTCCAGGCGGAAGAGGTGACCATCGCCACGGTCAACAACGCCGACATGATCAACATGCAGAAGCTGTCGCCGAAGTGGGAGGAGGCCACCGGCAACAAGATCAACTGGGTGGTGCTCGAGGAGAACGTGCTCCGTCAGCGCGTCACCACCGACATCGCCACCAATGGTGGCCAGTTCGACATCATCACCATCGGCTCCTACGAGACCCCGATCTGGGGCAAGCAGGGCTGGCTGGTGCCGCTGGACGATCTCGGCGACGACTACGACTACGCGGACGTCATTCCCACGGTGATGAACGGCCTGTCCTACGACGGCAAGCTTTATGCCGTGCCGTTCTATGCCGAGAGCTCGTTCACCTTCTACCGCAAGGACCTGTTCGAGGAAGCCGGGCTGACCATGCCCGACAAGCCGACCTACGACCAGATCGCCGAGTTCTCCGAGAAGCTCACCGACAAGTCGAAGGAGCAGTACGGCTTCTGCCAGCGCGGCAAGCCGGGCTGGGGCGAGAACATGGCCTTCGTCGGGCCGATGGTGAACGCGTTCGGCGGTCGCTGGTTCGACATGGAGTGGCAGCCGCAGCTCACCACCGAGCCGTGGAAGAACGCCGTCACCTACTATGTCGAGAACATGAACAAGTACGGCCCGCCTGGCGCCACCAGCAACGGGCACAACGAGAATCGGGCGCTGTTCGCCACCGGTCATTGCGCCATGTGGGTCGATGCGACCTCGGCCGCCGGCTACATCTTCAATCCCAAGGAGAGCCAGGTCGCCGACAAGACCTGGTTCGCGCCGGCGCCGATCGAGGTCACCAGCAACGGTTCGGGCTGGTTCTGGGCCTGGGCGCTCGGCATCCCGAGTTCGTCGACGAAGGTCGACGCCGCCAAGTCCTTCGTGAAGTGGGCGACGTCGAAGGAATACATCGCTCTGGTCGGCGACGAGATCGGCTGGGTGGCAGCACCTCCCGGCACGCGCAAGTCCACCTACGACAATCCGAAGTATCAGGAGGCCGCGCCGTTCGCGTCAGTAGTCTACGACGCGGTCGCGAACGCCGATATTGCCAATCCGACCAAGGATCCGGTGCCTTACATCGGCATCCAGTACGTGGCGATCCCGGAATTTCAAGGCATCGGGACGACGGTCGGGCAGCAGATCGCCGCGGCCCTGGCGGGTCAGGTCACGGTCGAGCAGGCGTTGGAGACCGCTCAGCGCTCCGCCGAGCGGACCATGAAGCAGGCCGGCTACCCCAAGTGAGCTGAGCCGAGTTTCCTCGGGCGGCGGGCCTGCGGACCCGCCGCCCCCTCATCCACGACAGCCGCGAGCGACCCACATGGCGAGCACGACGACCGTCAACGCCCATGCCGTACCCGATCGGGCTAAGACCACCCGGAACGTCAACACGTTGCCGCTGGTGGCACCCTCGGTGGTCGTCCTGTTCCTTTGGATGATCGTGCCGCTGGCGATGACCTTGTGGTTCTCGTTCCAGTACTATAATCTGCTTGATCCATCGACGGCCGGCTTCGCGGGCTTCAGCAACTATAGCTATCTTTTGACCGACCCGTCTTTGTGGACGGCGATGGCCAACACGCTCTATCTTGTCTTCTGGGTGCTCGCGATCACCGTAGGCTTCGGCACCCTCCTGGCAGTACTGTTCGATCAGGAGTTCTATGGCCGTGGCGTCGCGCGCCTGTTCGCGATCGCGCCGTTCTTCGTCATGCCGACGGTGAGCGCGCTGATCTGGAAGAACATGCTGATGCACCCGGTGAACGGCCTGTTCGCCTATTTCGCGCGGTTGCTGGGGCTCGAGCCGATCGACTTCTTCGGCACCTTCCCGCTCACCTCGGTGATCGTCATCGTCGCCTGGCAGTGGCTGCCGTTCGCGCTGCTCATCCTCCTCACCGCCATCCAGTCGCTCGACGGCGAGCAGAAGGAGGCGGCGCGCATGGACGGTGCCGGGCCGTTCTCGATGTTCTTCTTCATCATCCTGCCCCATCTCGGCCGCGCCATCAGCGTGGTGATCATGATCGAGACCATCTTCCTGCTGTCGGTCTTCGCCGAGATCTACGTCACGACCTCGGGCGGCCCGGGGCTCGCCTCCACCAACCTCGCCTTCCTCATCTACCTGCGTGCGCTGCGCGAGTACGACATCGGCGGTGCCTCGGCCGGCGGCGTGATCGCCGTGATCCTCGCCAACATCGTGGCCATCTTCCTGGTGCGCTCGATCGCCAAGAACATCGCGGACTGAGGAAACAGCCATGCACCCCAAGACCCGCGAGAAGCTCATCCTGACCGCCGTCGGCTGGTCCGTGGCGGCCCTGATCTTCTTTCCGATCTTCTGGATGTTCCTCACCAGTTTCAAGACCGAGGTGGAGGCCGTCCGGACGCCGCCGTCGCTGTTTTTCGAGCCGACGCTCGAGAACTACACGGTGGTCCGGGAACGCGCCGATTACTTCCATTTCGCGCTCAACAGCGTGATCATCTCGGTCGGGGCCACCCTGCTCGCGACGCTGATCGCCGTGCCCGGGGCCTACGCCATGGCCTTCTTCCCAGGCAAGCGGACCAAGGATCTGCTGCTCTGGATGCTGTCGACCAAGATGATGCCGGCGGTCGGCGTGCTGATCCCGATCTACCTGCTGTTCCGGGACATCGGTGCGATCGACACGCGCTGGGGCCTGACCATCGTCTACACGCTGATGAACCTGCCGATCGTGATCTGGATGCTCTACACCTTCTTCAAGGAGGTGCCGAAGGACATCCTCGAGGCCGGCCGCATGGACGGCGCCAAGCCCAAGCAGGAGGTCTGGATGCTGCTCCTGCCGCTGTCGCTGCCGGGCATCGCCTCCACCGCCCTGCTGTCGATCATCCTGTGCTGGAACGAAGCGTTCTGGAGCCTCAACCTCACGGTCTCGAACGCAGCGCCGCTCACCGCGTTCATCGCATCGTTCTCCGCCCCGGAGGGCCTGTTCTGGGCCAAGCTGTCGGCGGCATCGACGATCGCGATCGCCCCCATCCTCGTCTTCGGCTGGATGAGCCAGCGCCAGCTCGTGCGCGGTCTCACCTTCGGCGCCGTCAAGTAATCGGGAGGACCGAACATGTCGACCGTCACGCTCAAGGGTATCCAGAAAAGCTACGGCGACGTGCAGATCATCAAGGGCGTCGACCTGCAGGTCGAGGACCGCGAATTCTGCGTCTTCGTCGGGCCGTCCGGCTGCGGCAAGTCGACCCTGCTGCGGATGATCGCCGGACTGGAGGAGATCACCGCCGGCGACCTGTCGATCGACGGCCAGCGCGTCAACGACGTGCCGCCCTCGGATCGCGGATTGGCCATGGTCTTCCAGTCCTACGCGCTCTATCCCCACATGTCGGTCGAGGACAATATGGGGTTCTCGCTCCGCCTGGCCGGCGTGCCCAAGGAGGAGCGTCGGGCCAAGGTCGGTGATGCGGCGCGCGTGCTGCACCTCGACAAGCTGCTGGATCGAAAGCCCAAGGAGCTCTCGGGCGGGCAGCGGCAGCGCGTCGCCATCGGCCGCGCGATCGTGCGCAAGCCGAGGGTGTTCCTGTTCGACGAGCCGCTCTCGAATCTGGATGCCGCCTTGCGCGTCCAGATGCGGATCGAGCTCGCCCGTCTGCATGACGAGCTCAAGGCCACCATGATCTACGTCACCCACGACCAGGTCGAGGCCATGACCATGGCCGACAAGATCGTCGTGCTGCAGGCGGGCATCGTCGAGCAGGCAGGCTCGCCGCTCGAGCTGTATCACCATCCACGCAACAAGTTCGTCGCCGGCTTCATCGGCAGCCCGAAGATGAACTTCCTGTCGGCCAAGGTGACGGCCGTCGACGGATCCGGAGCGACCGTGGCACTCGGGGGCGGCTCGAGCATCACCGTCCCGTGCCAGCCCGGCAAGCTCAAGGCGGGCGACAGCGTTACGCTGGGCGTCCGGCCCGAGCATCTGCGGCCGGCTGAGACCGGCGAGATCGCCGGCGAGGCCATGGTGGTCGAGCGGCTTGGCGGCGAGACCTTCATCTACACCCAGATCGGCGCCGAGGACATGCTGGTCATCCAGGCCGACGGCGAGGTCCCGACTCGGGTGCACGACAAGATCAGGGTCAAGCTCGACCCGGTGACTTGCCACCTTTTCGATTCGGCGGGCCTCGCGGTCGATCGTGCCGAGCGCCATCCGCTGGCCGACATCCACCGCAATGCCAGCCGTAAGGCGAGCTGATCGGGCACCGCCCACGCCTCCAGCCGGGATGGTAGCCATGATTGCGTTGCGTACGATGGGCTTGCCCGATCTCCCTGGGCGAGTGCAGCGGCCAAGCTACGACCGCAATTCAGTGCGGGCCGGGATCGTCCATTTCAGCGTCGGCAACTTCCACCGCGCCCACCAGGCGGTCTATCTCGACCGCTGCCTGGCGCTGCCGGGCCAGGCCGGCTGGGGCATCTGCGGCGTCGGTCTGATCGACAGTCCTGCCGAGCGCGCCAAGGCCGACGCGCTGGCGGTGCAGGACGGGCTCTACACCCTGACCCTGTATCCCCCGGACGGTCCGCCCGCGACCAGCGTCGTGGGGGCGATCGTCGAGTACCTGTTCGCACCTGCCGATCCGGCCGTGGTGCTGGCGCGCCTGGACGACCCGGCGATCCGCATCGTCACGCTGACCGTCACCGAGGGCGGCTACAATCTCGACGAAGCGACGGGCCGGTTCCGCCTGGACGCGCCGGACATCGTCCACGATCTCGCCCATCCCGAAGCGCCGCGCACCGTGTTCGGATTCATCGTGGCCGCACTCGCCCGCCGGCGCGCCGGTGGCGGCGCGCCCTTCACCGTGCTCTCCTGCGACAATCTCCAGCACAATGGCGAGGTGATCCGGGGCTGCGTGCTGGCGTTCGCGCGGGCGCAGGACCAGGGCCTCGCAGACTGGATCGAGGCCGAGGTCGCCTTTCCCAGCTGCATGGTCGACCGCATCACCCCGGGCGTGACCGCCGAGGATGCGGCGCGGCTCGACGCCCTCAGCGGCGTCGACGATCTGGCGCCGGTGTTCGCCGAGGACTTCATCCAGTGGGTGGTGGAGGACCGGTTCTGCGCCGGCCGGCCCGCCCTGGAGCGGGTGGGCGTCCAGTTCAGCGGCGAGGTGGCGGCCTTCGAGCAGATCAAGCTGCGCATGCTCAATGCCACCCACAGCATGCTGTCCTACCCTGCCCTGCTCGCCGGCTACGAGTTCGTCTACGAGGCCCTGGCCGACCAGACGATCCATGCCCACCTGCACGCCTTCCTCGACCGCGACGTGATCCCCCTGCTGCGGCCGCCGGGTGGGATGAGCCTCGCGGACTATCGCGACACCGTCCTGCGCCGGTTCGGCAACCCGGCGATCCGCGACCAGCTCGGCCGGATCGCCTCGGACGGGGCCGCGAAGATCCCGATCTTCCTCGGCGACACGCTGCGCGCGTGCCTGCGCGACGGACGCGACACCCGCCGCCTCGCCTTCCTGTTCGCCGCCTACGGCCAGTATCTGACCGGCCGCACCGACCGGGGGACGACATTCGCGCCGCTGGAGCCGCATCTCTCGTCCGCCGACCAGGCGCTGGCGCTGGAGCCCGATCCTGCCGCCATGCTCCGCATCGGCAACTTCAAGGGGCTGGGGCTGGAAGGCGCGGAAGCGCTGCAGGAGAGCGTGCGCCGCTATCGCCGCGGCATCGCCGCGCAAGGCACCCTCGCGACCCTGGCGGCGATGCAGGCGGAAGGGAGCTGAGCCATGTATCTCGACAAGTACGACCTCAAGGGCCGGGTCGCGGTGGTCACCGGCGCCGGCCAGGGCATCGGCTTCTGCTGTGCCCAGGCGCTGGGCGAGGCCGGCGCCACGGTCGCCGTGGCCGAGCTCATGCCGGAGCGGGTCGATCAGGCGGTGGCACAGCTCAAGGCACTCGGCATCTCCGCCGTCGGCATGCCTCTGGACGTCACCGAGTCCGCCCAGGTCGACGAGATCGCGGCCCGTGTCGAGCGGGAGCTCGGCCCGGCCCACATCCTGGTCAACAATGCCGGGGTGGCGAAGAGCGACGTCCGCGCCGAGGACACCTCGGACGCGCACTGGCGCTTCCACATGGACGTCAATCTCGACGGCCTGTTCTGGTGCTGCCGCGCCTTCGGCCGCCAGATGCTGGCAGCCGGCCGCGGCTCGATCGTCAATGTCGGCTCGATGTCGGGCGAGATCGTCAACAAGCCGCAGCCGCAGGCCTTCTACAATGCCAGCAAGGCCGCCGTGCACCACCTCACCCGCAGCCTCGCCTGCGAATGGGCCGCGCGCGGCGTCCGGGTCAATGCGGTGGCGCCCACCTATATCGAGACGCCGCTGACCAAGTTCGGGATCGAGGAAAGTCCGGAGATGTACCGGACCTGGCTCGAAATGACTCCCATGGGCCGGGTCGGCCAGCCCGAGGAGATCGCGTCCACCGTCCTGTTCCTCGCCTCCGACGCCGCGAGCCTGCTCACCGGCAGCATCGTGCTGGCGGATGGCGGCTACACCTGCTGGTGAGAAGCACATGAAGCTCAAGGACAAGGTCGCCATCGTCACCGGCGGGGCGCGCGGTATCGGCGCTGCCATCTGCCGCCGCTACACCGACGAGGGCGCGCGGGTGGTGGTGGCCGACCTGCTGCTGGACGAGGCCCGGCAACTGGCGGCGGAAATCGGGCGCCGCGCGTTGGCGGTCGAGCTCGACGTCACCAGGCAGAGCTCGATCGACGCGGCCGTCGCGGAGACGGTCGCTCAGGCCGGCGGCATCGACATCCTGGTCAACAATGCCGGGATCTTCGAGATGGCGCCGATCCTGGAGATCACCGAGGCCAGCTGGGACAAGCAGTTCGCGGTCAACACCAAGGGTCTGCTGTTCATGCTCCAGGCCTGTGCGAGGGTCATGGTCGACCAGGGCCGCGGCGGCAAGATCGTCAACTTCGCGAGCCAGGCCGGCCGGCGCGGCGAGGGCCTGGTCGCCGTCTACTGTGCGTCGAAGGCCGCCGTGATCAGCCTCACCCAGAGTGCGGGCCTCGACCTGATCAAGTACCGCATCAACGTCAACGGCATCGCACCGGGCGTGATCGACACGCCGATGTGGGACCATGTCGACGCCCAGTTCGCCAAATACGAGAATCTGCCGCTGGGCGAGAAGAAGCGTCAGGTCGGCCTGGCCGTGCCTTATGGCCGGATGGGCACCCCGGAAGACATGGTGGGTGCCGCCGTGTTCCTCGCTTCGGACGACGCGGACTATATCGTCGCCCAGACCCTCAATGTCGACGGCGGCAACTGGATGAGCTGACGCCGCCGGTCAGCGCCCGACGCCGGCATGGGCGTCCAGCAGGCGCTTTTCGCGCCGCGTCAGCATGCGCCGGGCGACCAGCCAGGCGGCGGGAACCGCCAGCAGCAGGCTGAGCGCTGCGGCGCCGTAGTAGAGGCCGGCCGCGGTTTCGAAGTCGCGGAACGTCCCGGGCACCGCGACCACGACGATCACGATGAGCCCGAACAAGACCGCCGCGATCGGCCCATAGGCAAGGGCGGCGAGCTTCAGCATCGCAACCTCCGCAAGCTTGGTCCGTCCATCCGAGAACAAACCGCCCGAGGGGCCCCGGTTCCGAGTTTCGCTGCCGCTCGTCGCCGCCGCCGCTGCTCCCCGACGCGTCATCGGCCTTGGGCGGTCTTGACGCTCATCCTATCATGGGCCTCCGCAGGCTACCGCATGGAGGGCAGGCCATGGCGACGGTGATCGACGAGCGGGCGTTCGACGAGCGGCTGGCGCGGCTGGAGGCGGCGCGCGCCTGGAGCCCGCGCATCGTCTCGCGGCTGGAGGCGCTGATCCGCGACGGCGAGGACGAAGCACTGTTCCGGGTCAATCCGTTCGCCTTCGCGCGGCAGCGCGATCTCGACCCGGTCGAGGTGACCGACCTCTTTCTCCATGCGACGGCCCTGGGCCTGTTCGACATGGACTGGCTGCTGATCTGCCCGCGCTGCGCCTGTGCGGTCGAGAGCTTCACCAAGCTGCGCGCGGTGCTGCGGCAATATCGCTGCCCGCAATGCAACAACGACTATGAAGCGGCGATGGACGACTTCATCGCGATCTACTTCAACCTGTCACCCCAGATCGCCGCCATCCGCTACCATCGGCCGGAGACCCTGGAGCCGTTCGACTACATGTTCCACTTTCGCGGCGTCCGCGAAGGACACCGGCCCGACGGCGCCCCCTACATCGACTCCTCGCGCGACGCCTTGCGGGGAATCGGCTTCGTACCGCCGGGCGAAACGGTGCGGTATGCCTTCCAAGCAGCACCGGGGCTGCTCGCCGGCATCAGCGCCGACACCGAGGCCGGCTTCCTGCTGCCGGTCGCCGGCGCGGCCAGGGCCGAGCCGCAGAAGGCGGTCTTCACCTACCACGGCACCGCCTACGAGCCGGGCGAACTGTCGCTGGCGCCCGGGCCGGTCGAGCTCGAGGTCCGCAACGCCACCGACACCCGGATCGTCGTGGCGGTGCTGCAGTTCGCGGGCAACGAGGACGACGGTTTCCTGACCTTCGACCCCTACCTCACCGGCAAACATCTGCTCACCAGCCAGACCTTCAAGAGCCTGTTCCGCTCCGAGGTCGTCGGCGGGGCGCAGGGCCTGGCCATCCGCGACATCGCGATCCTGTTCACCGACATCAAGGGCTCGACCGCACTCTACCAGCGCATCGGCGACCTGAACGCCTTCCAGCTCGTCCAGCAGCATTTCGACTGGCTGCGCGACGCCACCGTCCGCAACGGCGGCGCGGTGGTCAAGACCATCGGCGACGCGGTGATGGCGTCCTACCCCGACGCCGCCCACGCCGTCGCCGCCGCGCTGGAGATGCGCACCGCCGCCGACAGCTTCAACGCGGCCCGGCCCGAGCGCCCGGTGGCGCTCAAGATCGGCATCCACCATGGCGCCGCGATCGCCGTCACCCTCAACGACGAGCTCGACTATTTCGGGCAGACGGTGAACATCGCCGCCCGGGCGCAGGGGACGGCCGACGCGCAGGAGATCTGCATCACCCAGGAGGTCTGGACCTATCCGGGCGTCCAGCAGCTGCTCGCCGCTCACCGTACCCGGCCCGGCACCGCCGAGTTCCGCGGCATCGCCGGGCCGATGGAGGTGGTGACGGTCGCGGCGTCCTGACCGCTCAGCCGCCCGCGCGCACCGCCGACTTCGCCTTGCCGTCGGCGATCACCGTGCCCTCGTCGGCGCCGGGCGGGACGTAGTAGCCCGCGGCGAAGGTCGATCCTGCGGTGAAGATCGCCGTGATGGCGTCGAGCACCGAAGGGGGCACCTCGATGTGCAGCTGGGCCAGCGCCGACTGCAGGATCCAGAGCACCACCACGGAGAGGGCCGAACCGACGGCGGCACCGCCGGTCGCGGCCACCACCTTGGTCTTCGGCATCGAGGTCGCGGTCATCGGACCGGAGGCGGGAGCCCCGCCGATGACATCGTTCACATTCGCCACGGCCATGATTCAATCACTCCAGCACTATGGGATCGCGAGCAATGGGCGAGCCGGCGGCACAGCCCGGGGCCGGCACCAGCGACACGGCGCGCAGCCCGACTGTCGGCGCGGCGGGGCGCGCCGTCTGTGCCAAACCCCACAATGCTGGAGACGGGACTACATGCCGGGAACGGCGCCCATGAAGTCCCGCTTGCCGATCTGGATGCCGTTGTGGCGCAGGATCAGGTAGGCGGCGGTCTGGTGGAAGAAGAAATTGGGCAGCACGAAGTGCATCAGATAGGGCTGGCCCTGGAAGGTCACGCTCTGGCCGCCGATGGACAGCGTGACCGCGCGCTCCTCCGACCCGTCGACCTCGCCTGCCGCGACCGTGTCGAGAAAGGCCTGGGTCCGGGCGATCCGGTCCTGCAGCTCGGGCAGCGTGGTCTCGACATCCTCGAACCGCGGCGCCTCGCGGCCGGCGAGCCGGGCGGTGCCGTTCTTGGCGAAGTCGCAGGTGAGCTGCACCTGCCGGCCGAACGGGAACATGTCGGGCGCCAGCCGGTCGCCGACCAGCACCGAGGGATCGAGCTTGCGCTCGGCGCACTGGCCAGCGGTCTTGTCGAGGATGCCGGCGAGGGCCGCCAGCCCCTGGCGGAACACCGGCACCGAGGCCTGGTACATGGAGAGGGTCAAGTGGGTTCGCTCCCGGAGCGTGAGGCTCGCTGCCGTCTAGCACGCCGGCGCCCCGGCCGCGCCGCCTTTCGCGCCCGGATCGGCGTGATGCTTGCTTGGGGAGTCATCAGGACCACCAGGAGCGAGGAGCGCATCCCATGTGCCAGGGCGACGACCGAGGCTGTCCCGAATTCGAGCTCCATCGCCGCCAGCTGCTCGACGAGCTCGGCCACGAGCGCCGCGCCTTCCTGAAGAGTGCGGCCGCCGCGGTGGGCGGGATTTCCGCCGCCGCCGGCGGGCTGTCCCTGGTCACGCCGGCGATGGCGCGGGCCGCCGAGCAGGCGCAGCCGGCCAGGCGCGGCTACCACTACCTGCCCGCCACCGCCGATACCGTGCACTGGGGCTATTTCAGCAAGCTGCTCGAGCCGCGGCTCGAGGTCGACTCGGGCGACCTGGTCACCATCGAGGTCCTGACCCACCACGCCAACGACGACGCCGAGCGGATGATCAAGGGCGATCCTGGTGCCGAGAGCGTGTTCCACTGGACCAAGGACCAGAAGAACGTGAACCGCCGTGGTGCCGGGCCCATGGACGCCTCGATCCACGGCCGCGGCGCCGGCGAGGGCTTCGGCGTGCACATCTGCACCGGTCCGGTCTACGTGCGCGGCGCCGAGCCGGGCGACGTGCTGGAGGTCCGCATCCTGGACACGGTGGTCCGGCCCAGCGCCAACCCCGAACATGCGGGCAAGGCCTTCGGCAGCAACGCCGCGGCCTGGTGGGGCTACCACTACAATGATCTGCTCACCGAGCCAAAGCCGCGCGAGGTGATCACCATCTACGAGGTCGACGCGACGGGCGAGCGCAACTGGGCCAGGGCGGTCTACAATTACCAGTGGACGCCCCAGACCGATCCGTTCGGCGTCGTCCACAAGATCATCGACTATCCCGGTGTCCCGGTCGATCACGCCACGATCACCAAGAACTTCGGCATCCTGAAGAACGTGCGGGTGCCGATCCGGCCGCATTTCGGCGTGGTGGCCCTGGCGCCGCGCGAGGCCGACATGGTCGATTCGATCCCGCCCGGCTATTTCGGCGGCAACATGGACAATTGGCGCATCGGCAAGGGTGCCACCATGTACTACCCGGTCGCGGTCGAGGGGGGCCTGCTGTCGGTCGGCGACAGCCACGCCTCGCAGGGCGATTCCGAGCTGTGCGGCACGGCGATCGAGTGCTCGCTCACCGGCACCTTCCAGCTCGTCCTGCACAAGAAGGCGGCACTGGCCGGCACCGCGCTCGAGGGCCTCGACTTCCCGATGCTCGAGACCAAGGACGATTTCGTCGTCCACGGCTTCACCTACGCCAACTACCTGGCCGAGCTCGGCCCCGACGCGCAGTCGGCGATCTACGGCAAGTCCTCGGTCGACGGCGCCATGCGCGACGCCTTCCGCAAGATGCGCCAGTTCCTGATGCACGCGAAGGGACTGAGCGAGGACGAGGCGATCTCGCTGATGTCGATCGGGGTCGATTTCGGCGTCACCCAGGTGGTCGACGGCAATTTCGGCGTCCACGCGATCATCCGGAAGGACATCTTCTCCGGCGGCGACGCCTGAGGACCGGCGCTTCCGTCTGGCGGGTCCGTGCTATGGTCGGGACACGGGCTGCGAGGAGCCGACGCGACCATGACCGACCCGCTCTTGCCGGCCACTCCGGCGCCCATGGAAGGGCACGGCGTCTACAATCGCAGCTCCTGCGTCCAGGCGGCCGGATTTTCGCCGGCACTACCGCTGTTGGCGGAGGCCGCGCGGCGGGTGCCGCTGGCCCCGGCGCCCCAGCCGGTCGTCATCGCCGACTACGGTGCATCGGAGGGGCGGAACTCGCTGGCGCCGATCGGAGCGGCCATCCGCGCCCTGCGCGACCGGGCGGGCTCCGAACGGCCGATCTCCGTCGTCCACACCGACCTGCCGGGCAACGACTTCGCCGGACTGTTTCAGGCCTTGGAGACCGATCCCTCCAGCTATCTGCGCGAGGATGCAGCCACCTTCGCCTTCGCGGTGGGCCGCTCGTTCTACCAGCAGATTCTCCCCGCCGGCAGCGTGACCCTCGGCTGGAGCTCCTGGGCGGTGCAGTGGCTGAGCCGCACACCCTGCGCCATCCCCGATCACGTCCAGGTGGCCTACAGCCGCGACGCGACGGCGCGCGCGGCCTTCGCCCGGCAGGCGGCGGAGGATTGGCGCAACTTCTTGACCCATCGTGCCAGCGAGCTGTCTCCGGGCGGACGGCTCGTGGTCCTGACCATGGCGCTCACCGAGCACGGCGACTTCGGCTACCGCGCGGTGCTCGCGGCCATGGATGCGAGCCTGCGCGAGCTGGTCGAGACCGGCTACGTCCGCGCCGACGAGGCGGCGCGCATGGCCATCCCGACCGTCGGCCGCGGCCGCGCGGAGCTGCTGGCGCCGTTCGCCGCCGGGGGCGGGTGCGCGGGGCTCGCCATGGAACGGGTCGAGCTGTTCCTCGGCGAGGATCCGATCTGGCGGGACTTCGAGCGCGATCGCGATGCCGCCGCCTATGGCGCACGCTGGGCGGCGTTCTCGCGCGCGTCCGTGCTGCCGACCCTCGCCCGCGACCTCGCCGGCGATCCGGCGCGCCGCGACGGCTTCGTGGCGCGGATGGAGGCCGGCATGGCCCGCAGGCTGGCGGCACAGCCGGAGCCCGCCGTCATTCCCCTCGCCATGATGACCGTCGCCAAATAGGCCGGGCCGGCCGCCCCTATTTCGAAGACGACCCCGATCCTGGCTCTCCGCCCGGCGGCAACGCGCCCTCCGCGCGCAGGACCTCATGCGCGGCCTTGAATGCCTCCAGGCCCGCCGGGATGCCGCAATAGGCGGTCGCGTGCAGCAACGCCGCCTTGATCTCGGCCACCGTGACCCCGTTCCGCAACGCACCCTTGACGTGAAGCTTGAGCTCGGCGGGGCGGTTCAAGGCGGTGAGCATGACCAGGTTGAGCAGGCTGCGCGTCCTGCGGTCGAGGCTCGGATCGCCCCAGGCCCAGCCCCACGCCCAGCTCGTCGCCGCCCGCTGGAAGGCCATCATGAAGTCGTCCGCCTTGGCCAGCGCATCGTCGACATAGTCCGGCCCCAGCACCTCGCGGCGGATCGGCAGTCCCAGCTCGTACAGGGCGTCGTCGGACATCATCGTCTCCTCGGTCAGCTCCGGGGGCTTGGCCGCCGGCGGGCTACAGGCGCGGGCCGAGCAGCGCGAGGTCGGCCGGACCCAGGCGGTCGGCGGCGGTCTTGGCCTGGTGCCAGTAGGGATAGAGCAAAGGCGGGGCGCTGACCTGCTCCAGGCGCGCGCAGTCCTCGGCACCGAGTTGCAGGTCGGCCGCGGCGAGGTTGGCGGCGAGCTGCTCCTCGCTGCGGGCGCCGATCACCAGCGTCGCGACGGCGGGGCGGCCGAGCAGCCATGCCAGCGCCACGGCAGCCGGGGTCGTGTCGCGCTCCTGGGCGATGGCCACCAGCGCCTCGACGATGTCGTAGAGCCGGCCCTCGTCGCGGATCGGCGGCTCGCCCCAGTCGGTGAGGTGGCGCGAGCCCGGCGGGTGCGGCCGGCCGCGGCGGTACTTGCCGCTGAGCAGGCCGCCGGCGAGCGGGCTCCAGACCATGATCCCGACCCCCTGGTCCACGGCGATCGGCACCAGCTCGTACTCGGCCTCGCGCGCCTCCAGCGTGTAGTGGATCTGCTGGCTGACGAACCGCTCCAGCCCCCGGCGCTCGGCGATCCCCAACGCCTTCATCAGCTGCCAGCCGGCATAGTTGGAGCAGCCGACATAGCGGACCTTGCCCGAGCGCACGAGGTCGTCCAGCGCGCGCAGGGTCTCCTCGAGCGGCGTCTGCCCGTCCCACTCGTGCAGCTGGTAGAGGTCGATCCAGTCGGTCCCCAGGCGCTTCAGGCTGGCCTCGCAGGCCTCGATCAGATGCTGGCGCGACAGCCCGGCATCGTTCGGCCCGTCGCCCATCTTCATCCGCGCCTTGGTGGTGATCAGCACCGAGCTGCGCCGGCCCTCGAGCGCGGCACCCAGCATCTCCTCCGACACGCCCCAGGAATAGACGTCGGCGGTGTCGAACAGGTTGATCCCGCCCTCGATGCAGCGGTCGACGAGGCGCCGCGCGCCGGCAAGGTCGGTCTCACCGGTCTTGGCGAACACGCCCTTGCCGCCGAAGGTCATGGTGCCGAGCGTGAGCACGGAGACACGCAGGCCGGAACGGCCGAGCTGGCGGTAGCGCATGGAAGCCCCCCGTTGGTTTCGCACCCTAGGTTGGACTAGCCGCACTTCGGCCATCGAGCCAGTCTCGTCTCGTGGGGTGTGCGAGCGGCCCGGAACGGCCAGGGCGGTGTTGACGGGTCCGTGACGATCTTAACGCGAACAGGACGCAAAGCTGCTTCGCGATGCCCTTTGCAGCACCGGCGTCAACTACGACGCCGGTGCTCAGCTCCTCTGAACTCATATCCTTCAGTACGTGCCTGATACGAGGGTTGTGCTCAGGCACCCGGCGCTCTCAAGCATTGGAGTCTTCCAGTAGAGACGTTCGCCGCCGAGAGACCCTGCCGCCGGCCAAGCCCCGCGAACTTGGTCCCGGCACTGCACTGCTGCAGTCTGAGATCGCCTAACATGACCTCCGCCCGACGAACACAAGGCAGATTACCGGCATTATTCGGCGAGTTCGATCTCGCTGATCCGCCAGCTCTTGTCGAAGAACGGCTCGAGCGGGCCGTAGAGCCGCAGGGCCACGAACCAGCCCTTGCCCGGCATCGTCTGGATCCAGTTGCCCCGGCCGACGCCGTCCGGCTGGGTCGGCGAGAAGTAGATGGTTGTGTTGCCGTCGGCGTCGGCCTCGGCCGCGGGCGAAGGGTAGCTCTGGCTGCCGGCCCGCGGGTAGCGCTGCGGCGTGTCGAGCATCGAGCGGGTCATGTTGTCGTAGACCGTCAGTGACCAGAAGTTCGCCTCCGGGATACCCTTCGGCAGGGTCACCTTGTAGGTTTTCGATCCGTCAAAGTAGTCTTTGTCGGCGTCTTTCGTCGCCAGCAGATACTGTGAGCCAACCTCCGTGAGGCGCATCGCCATCGCCGGAGTGATGCCGGTGACGCCGTAGAAGAACGACGTCCGTGCGTCCATCTGCCGGTAGCCGGTTGGCGGGAACGGCTTCGCCCCTTCGGGCGTGATCTCGGGAATTGGCGTCTCGAATTCGTAGCCGCTCTCGAACAGCATGTTGAACCATGACGAGTTCGGGTAATAGAACCAGTCCGCATCACGCGGGTTCATGAACAGGTTGCGCGACGCGGCGTTCGCAACCGCGACGGCATCCGTCATGATCCCCTTCAGGTGCTCGTCCGGTGCGAACGGCTGGCCCTTCACGATGCCGAGAGCGGCGATCGGACCCATCAGCTCGACGTCGAGCGATGTTGCCGGTTCATCCTGCACCACCTCGTTCAGGAGCTCAAAATAGCTCCAGTCGTTCGGTGGAAGCGTGTTCATTACCTTGCCGCTGCCTTCATGGAAAACGGTCGCAGGTGGCTCGGTGATCTTCCCGAGACGCGAATCGCCGGCGAGGAAGGCAGCGATCGAGAAGCCGACGCCGCCCGGTTCGAAGCGATAGACCTTCGTGTGCGCCTTGATGACGTCCACGGAGGGCTTCGGGTCCCTGCCGTCTTTCAGGAAGGAGCGGCCGAACCAGAGGATGCCGGTCGTGTTCGCGTGGGCGACGAAGTAGCCGCCGTCGGGCAACTCGCCGGTGTATCCCGGCGGAACGATGAGGTACTTCCCGCCGAGGCCGCGGTCGGGCCCCGGGGCGCCCATGTCGGTCACCCAATGGAACCAGGCATCCTGCACAATGCCGAGAAAGTCGGGTGGCGCCTCGATCACCACCGGGCCGTCGCTGAGGTCGACCCAGCCCATCACGTAGATCGTGTCCGCGTTCGGGGTCAGGAACAACGAACTCGCGTCCATCAGCTCCGAAAAAACCATCACCTCGTTCTGCTTGACACCCATGTCCTCCATGCCGCGGCGGAGGGCGCGGATGCTGACCCCGCGCATGGTGTCGGTGAACGCTCGGTAGGCGTAGGAGAAGTCGAGTTGGTCGTAGAGCGCACGCGCGGTTGCATCGGTCGGCGCGCCATCCTTGAATTCGAACGTACCGCGCGATGTCGTCACCAGATCAGGCGTGACGGTGGACGGTGGGATCGCCGTATCCGCTCGCGCTTGGGGCGGTGAGAGTAAGGCGCAGGCCGTGACGACGGTGAGTAGTGCTCGGCTGAACATGGTGCTCCTGTCTCTGATGTCGCGTCGGCGGCGAACGCCTCCGTTGGCATCCCGTCGCAACGCCTTTCGGCGCAGTTATCCTGCATTGATTCGCCTGATCAACTTTTCTGCGCAGGCTAGGGCGCATCCGCGCTCGCGGTAGCGGGCGATCACCGGCGCCAGCACCGAGCGCCACTCGTCGGCGCTATGCACGTTGCCCGGGCGCAGGGCGCGGCGCTCAAGGTCGCCGCACCGGTTGAACACGAGCGGCGGATGATGGCACATGCAGCGGGAGTGGCCGTTTCAAGCCGAGTCTTCCTGTTGCCGTTCCTTCGGCTTGCCTCCTCTGGCAAATAGGCTGGCGTGTACTGCGCGTTTGGAGTGCCTGCTCGTCATGGGATGGACACCGTCCAGGTCGAAAGACAAGGTGGATCGGGACGCGGTCGGGGCCACGCGCTTCGATCCTTGGCAGAGCCGGCCCGACCGCCGCATGCGGCGGCAGCGCGCGCTCGGTAGCCGCCGTTCCATAATGGTCTGGCTGGCCGCGTTCGCTCTCCTCGCGCTCGGCTACGCCTACGGCACCCAGCTCGCCACGGCCGGGTGGCGCGTCCTCGCACAGCTGTTTCCCGGGCTCGGCGCGGGATAGCCAGCTCGGTCAGGGGGCCTCGCGCCGTCACCCGCCCGAAGCGGCCGGTGCGATCTTGGTGCCGGTGGCGAGGATCGTGTCGTCGACGGCGTAGATCCGGCAACTGCCCGGATCGGCGTAGAGATGCTGGCCGGCATAGTCGCGGCAGCGTGCCAGGGCCGCCGCCTCGGCGTCTTCCTTGGACTTCTCGCCGCCGACGAAGACCGCCGAGTAGGAGCCGTTGACGTTGCGGGCGATGGCGTAGGCGCGGTGGAACGGCACCTTCTTGAACTGCTGGAAGTGCGCGTAGGTGCCGCCGGGCAGGCCCGGCGACTCGGTACAGCCGGCAAGGAAGGCGATGCCGGCCAAGGTGCCGGCGACAATGGCAATGGACCGCATGATACATCTCCTGGAACTATATCCGGGAGAGTTTCGCGCGAAGTGATGGCCGTCAACCGCAATATGCTACCCGCGCCAGAAGCGCGGCATGAACAGGACCAGGACGGTGAACAGCTCGAGCCGGCCGAGCAGCATGCCGAAGCTGAGCAGCCACTTGGCGGCGTCCGGCAGCGGCAGGAAGTTGCCGGCGGGGCCGATGGTGGGACCGAGGCCCGGGCCGACGTTGGAGAGGGCGGTGACCGCGGCGCTGATGCTGGTGACGAAGTCGAGGTCGAGGCCCATCAGGGCCACGGTGAGCAGGCTGTAGACGATGAGGTAGAGCGAGAAGAACACCACCACCGAATCGACCACGTCGCCGGGCAGGGTGCGGCCGGCATAGAGGCGCGGGAACACGCCCTTGGGGTGCAGCAGGTGGAAGAAGTGGGCGCGCAGCACGGCGGCCATCACTTCGAAGCGGAAGATCTTGATCCCGCCGGCGGTGGAGCCGGTGCAGCCGCCGACGAAGGTCAGGGCGAAGAACAGGCCGATCGCGGCGTTGCCCCACAGCGTGTAGTCGGTGTTGGCGTAGCCGGTGGTGGTGACCACCGACACGGTGTTGAACGCGGCGTAGCGCAGGGCGTCGAGCGGCGGATAGGTGCCGGTCGCCACCAGGCCGCAGGCGAGGACCGTGATGACGCCGGCGAACATCACGAGCAGCGTGCGGAGTTGGTGATCGCGCAGGACGTCACGCTCGCGGCGGATCAGCTTGAGGTAGAGGACGAACGGCACCGCGCCGGCCAGCATGAACACGGTGGCGACGGCGTCGATCGCCGGCGAGTCCCAGTGGCCCAGCGACGCATCCGAGGTCGAGTAGCCGCCGGTCGAGAGCGTGGTCAGCGCGTGCGCGGTGGCCTCGAACGCGGTCATGCCCGCCAGCCAGTAGAGCAGGCCGCAGGCGAAGGTCAGGCCGAGATAGGCCGCGGCGATCGCCGCCGCGATCTGCCGCGCGCGCGGCATCACCTTCTCCGAGCGGTCGGAGGATTCGGTGCGGAACAGCTGCATCCCGCCGATGCCCAATGCCGGCAGGATCGCGATCGCCGCGGCGATGATGCCGATGCCGCCCAGCCATTGCAGCAGGGCCCGCCACAGCAGCAGGCCGGGCGGGGCGTCGTCGAGGCCGACCAGGATGGTGGAGCCGGTCGTGGTCAGCCCGGACATGCTCTCGAAGAAGGCGTTGGTGAAGCTGCCCGCCAGCGGCCCGTAGCCCGACAGCGCCATCGGCACCGCGCCGAAGAACGCGACCACGGTCCAGCTCAAGGGCGTCATGACGAAGGCCTGGCGCAGGGTCAGGCCGCCCTGCAGCCGGCAGCGGCAGAGCGACAACAGCCCGGCACCGCAGGCGAACGTGATCAGGCTCGACAGGCTGAAGGCGCGCCAGTCCCGGTTGCCGGCATAGAGGTCGGCGGCGGCCGGCACCAGCATCGTCGCCGCCAGGCCGGTCAGGATGCCGCCGAGCAGGAAGAACACCGGCCGCAATCGTGGCGGTGACCAGCTCGCGACGCCGCCGACGCCGGCCATGGCCGGGCGCTCAGGCCTCGCCGCCGGTGAGCATGGCCTCGGCCTTGCGCAGCGCGCGGTAGGTCACGATCGCGACCACCCGGTCGCCCGCCCGCACCTTGAACGTGCCGGTGGGGATGGTCACCGACCCGTCGGCCCCGACCACGGCGCCGATGCGCATGCCGTCGGGCATGACCACGTCCTGGAGCGCGCCGCTGACCAGGCGCGAGCCGCCCAGCGCCTCGGCCTCGATCACCTCGCCGAACCCCTCGCGCAGGGTGTGCAGGGCCGAGATCGCGCCGTGCCGGACATGGCGCAGGATGGTCGAGATGGTGACGGTGTTCGGGCTGACCACGGCGTCGATGCCGAGCGCCGGCAGGAGCGGCTCGTAGGAGGTCTTGTTGACCAGGGTGATCGCCCGCGCGCAGCCCTCGCGCTTGGCCAGGACCGAGACGAAGATGTTGGTCTCGTCGTCGTTGGTCACCGCGACCACGGTTTCGGCGGAACGGACATTGGCCTCCTCCAGCACCTCCTTGTCGAGCGCGTCGCCGTGGAGCACCACGACACCGTTGCCGAGCTCGCTCGAGATGTGCTCGGCGCGCTCCTTGTCGTGCTCGATCAGCTTGAGCGACACCAGCGGCGCCTCGCGCTCCAGCGCCTTGGCGAGGTGCAGGCCGACATTGCCGCCGCCGACGATGATCACCCGCTGCGCCACCTTCTCGCGGTGGCCGAACGCCGCCATGACCGCGTCGACCTTGTCCGGGTTGGTGACCACGTAGGCGTCGTCGCCGATCTGCAGGCGGTCCTGGCCGCCCGGCACGAACGGCCGCCCGTCGCGCACCACGGCCAGCACGTTGAGCCGCGCGTCGGGCAGCGCCTCGGCGAGCTTGGCCAGCGGCGTGCCGACGATCGGACAGGAAGGCGGATGGCAGTGGATGCCCAGGAGCTTCACCTTGCCGTCGACCAGGTTGACCATGTCGAAGGCCCCGGGCGTGCGCAACCGGCGGACGATGCCCCGGGCGACCTCGATCTCGGGCGAGATGATGACGTCGATCGGCAGCTGCTCGGCGCCGTAGAGCGCGCGCGACATCGGCTCCAGATAGCCATGGTGGCGCAGCCTGGCGATCCGCCGCTTGACCCCGAACAGGGAGTGGGCGACCTGGCAGGCCACCATGTTGACCTCGTCCGACCGGGTGACCGCGATCAGCATGTCGGCGTCGCGGGCACCCGCCCGCTCCAGCACCCCGGGGTGCGAGGCATGGCCGGCGATCCCGCGCACGTCGTAGCTCTCGTCGACGCGCCGCGCCTGCTCGGGCGAGCTGTCGATCACGGTGACGTCGTTGTCCTCGCTGGCCAGGTGGCGCGCGATCGTGGAGCCCACCTGCCCGGCGCCGCAGACGATGACCCGCATCATGCCCTCTCCCGGCGGGTCACGCCCGCCGCCGCCGCGACTTCGCGAAGGTGTCGAACGCCACGGCCAGCACGATGATGATCCCGATGATCACCTGCTGGACGTAGCTCGACACGTTGTTCAGCACGAGACCGTTGAGCAGCACGCCGATCAGCAGCGTGCCGACCACGGTGCCGAAGATGGTGCCGATGCCGCCGAACAGGCTGGTGCCGCCGATCACCACCGAGGCGATCACGGTGAGCTCGTAGGTGAGGCCGGCCACCGCTTCGGCCGAGTTGAGCCGGGCCGAGAGGACGAAGCCACCGAGCCCGGCCATGAAGCCGACGATGATGTAGACCGAGGTGGTGATCCGGTCGACGTCGAGGCCGGAGAGACGCGCGGCTTCGGGATTGCCGCCCACCGCGTAGACGCTGCGGCCGTAGCGGGTCGAGGTCAGCACGATGTGGGCGACGACGGCCAGCGCCAGGAAGATGATGACCGGCACCGGCACCGGGCCGACATAGCCCTGCCCCCACCAGCGATAGGCCTCGTCGAAGCCGCTGATCGGGCCGCCGCCCGCCATGTAGAGGGCAAGGCCGCGAAAGGCCGACATGCCGCCCAGCGTGACCACGAAGGGCGGCACCTTGAGCTTGGTGATGGCGAGGCCCTGCAGCCAGCCGCAGGCGGTGCCGATGGCGCAGGCGGCGAGCAGCGCCAGCGGCCAGCCATAGCCTTGCGCCTCGGTCTCGGTCCCGATGGCGAAGCGGCTCTCCAGCCCGCCCTTGGCGACGATGGCCGCCCCGAGTCCGGCCAGCGCCAGGACCGAGCCCACCGAAAGGTCGATGCCGCGGGTGAGGATGACCAGGGTCATGCCGATGGCGAGCAGGCCGTAGATCGAGACCTGGCGCATCACGTTGAACAGGTTGAGCGGCTTGAGGAAGCGCGGCTCGACCAGGGCGAACACCGCCATCAGCAGGAGGAGGAAGATCACCGGCGCGAAGCGGGCGAGCAGGCCGAACGGGTCGACGCCGCCCCGCTCCGCTGCGCCGATCTCCGCCGGCACGGCGCCATCGCCGCTCATCCGTTCCTCCCCGTCCCGCCCTGCCACGCTCGCGGGCCGATGGAACCCGGAACGGGGCGCGGGTCAAGTCTCGCCGACCGGCGGCCGCGGGTGGTAAGGATCCGCCGGCCGCCGAATCCACGGCCTTCACCTGGGAGTTGGCATGCTCTGGCTGATCGGTGCGGCGGTCTCGGCGGTAGGTGCGCTGCTGGCGATGCAGCCACTGCTCAACGCGCGCGTCGCCGGTGCCGCCGGCCATTCGGTCTATGGCGCGCTGTTCTCGGTCCTGGTCAGCTCGGCGGCACTCCTGACCATGGCGCTGCTGCTGCGGCTCCCCCTGCCCGACGCACGAGCGGTGGCCGGCCAGCCGCCCTGGGCCCTCACCGGCGGCCTGATCGGCGCCCTGGTCGTGCTCGTCGCCCTGATCGCCACCCCGCGCCTGGGCGCCGCCACCACCGTCATGCTGTTCATCGCCGGGCAGCTCGCCTGCTCGCTGGTGCTCGACCATTTCGGCTTGCTGGGAGTGCCCATGCATCCCGTGGATCTGCCGAGGCTGCTGGGCGTGCTGTGCCTCGTGGCCGGGGTCGTGCTGATCCGCTGGTCGTAAGTCCGGCGGGATCGGCCGCCGCGCGGCCAGCGGCTATCCGCGCCGCCGGTGGCCTTCGCCGTCGCGCAGGTCGACCACCTCGTAGCGGCCCTCGATCACCTCGGGCCCGGCATGGGGCCGGCGTGCGGCCGGCGGCGTGCCGCCGCGAAGCAGCAGCCGCGCCACGAGGCCGCCGATCACGAACAACGGCACCAGGATCAGGAACAGGCCGGCCACGGCGATCGCCAAGGTCAGTGCCAGCGCACCCCCTACGGCCGCGAGCAGCCACACCTTCCAGGGCTGCAGCCGCACCGTCCGCACGTCGAAGCCCAAGCGCCGAAAATCCTGATCCATCCTTGCTCTCCTCACCATCAGCAGATGGGGGCGCCTGCCGGCGGGACAACATGCGCGCGGGTTACCGTCCGTTCACGAGGCGGGGCGTTCACGAGGCGGGGCGCTCCCCGGCACCGGTCACGGTCAGGACGGTGGCGAAATCGCCCAGGTCGCGGCGCAGGGTCTCGATCGCGAACGGCAGCGACATGGCGGCCTTCGGACCCTCGCCGCTGCGCAGGAGGGCGTCGATGGCCGGCTCGGCGGCGCGCCACTCCTGGGAGAAGCCGGCGATGGCGGCGTCCAGCTCGGCCAGCGCCGGGGCCGTGCCACCCTCGGCAAGCAGCGAGGCCAACCGCTTGAAGGCGAGGCGGAAGGCGGCCGCGAGCGTCTCGATGGCGGGGCCCAGCCTTAGGGCCAGCGGCTGGGGCAGCGGCTCGTGCAGGGTCCGGCTGAGCAGGGCGACGTCACTGCGCAGCCGCCGCAGCGAGCGCAGCACGGGCGAGCGGTCGGCGGCGTCGCTGACATGGGCGGCACGCTCGCGGGCAAGCTCGGCGCCGCTGCTCTCGGCCGCGGCCAGGGACCGTCGCACCCGCGCCTGCCGTTCGAGGACGCCGGGCTCGTCCGCCGCCGCGGTGGCGCCGGCCAGATGGGCGGCGACCAGCCAGCCCAGATGGCGCAGCATGTCCGCCGCGTGCCGGCGCAGAAAGCCTTCCGCACGTGCGGGAAAGATCAACAGGGCCGCGGCGAGGCCGACGACCGTGCCCAGGCCGATCTCCAGGATGCGCTCGAGTGCTGCCAGTGGGGCCGAGATGCCGGGCGGCACCGCGAGCAGGATGATCGCCGCGGTCAGCGGCGCGATGCGCAGGCGCGGGCTGACCGCCGCCAGCAGGGCCAAAGGCGCCACGGCGATGGCCAGCGCTGCCCAGTCCGGCAGCCCCAGCCGCGGCTGGACCACCGCGACCACCGCGCCCACCACCGCACCCCCCAGCGTGCCGGCCATCCGGTCGACACTGGCGCCGATCGTGGCGCCGACGCTCACCTGCAGCACCACCAGCGCCGTCACCACCGCCCAGACGACCTGCGGCAGGGCCAGCGCGGCGGCGATGGCGTAGCTGACCAGAGCGGCGACCGTGGTACGGATCGCGAGCTTGGCGTTGGCGGGAAGCCGCCATGGACCACTCAAGGTACCTGTGCTCTCCGAAGCGGATTTTCAACTTTTAGTAGATTTTTTCTTGACCCCAACCGGCCCAAAAGACATGCTGGACGACGGCGGCCTGACCGTCGCCGGACCTTAGGGGGCAGCGAGATGCGTCTGCAATGGAGAGATGGGATGGCCGCACAACCCGAGCCGGCAGCACCGCGTCTGGCGCCGCTGCCCACGCCGCCGTCGCCGTCGGCAATGATCGCGCCCGTCCAATCGCCGCCGCGGCCGACCGCCGAGCCGCCGGCCAAGCTCCTGACCGTCGGCCCCGACATCAACCTCTCGGGCGAGATCACCGCCTGCGACCGGCTGGTGGTCGAGGGCAGCGTGCAGGTCACCCTCAATCGCACCCGGGCGATCGAGATCGCCGAGACCGGGCGGTTCACCAACGGCAAGGCCGAGGTCGACGAGGCCGAGATCGCGGGCGTCTACGAGGGCGCGCTCACCGTGCGCAGGCGGTTGCTGATCCGTGCCACCGGCAAGGTCTCGGGCAATGTCCGCTATGGCGAGCTCGAGATCGAGCGCGGCGGACGCCTCGCGGGCTCGATCGAGCGCCTGCCGGAAGAGTCGCCGCGCGCGATGTCGACGCCGGCGTCCGCGACGGAACCGGCGCCGCCGGTCAAGTTGTCGGCCTGACCGCCGGCTCTTCCTCCTCGGGCGCCGCCCGCGGCAACCGCTCGGCGAGGCCGCGCAGGATTTCGGCCAGCCCAGGGTCGTCCACCAGGCCAGCCGCCTCCGCCAGGCCGATCCACATCACCTGGCGCTGGCCTTTCTCGGGCCATTCCTCGTGCTGCCGGACGACCTCGAGCAGGAACACGTCGACCTTGACCTGGATCGGCGGTCCGTTGCGCCGCTGCTTGAGGTAGCGGTAGCTGCCCAGCCGCTTGGCGCCGATCTCGCCCTCCAGGCCAGCCTCCTCGAACGCCTCGCGCGCCGCCTGCTCGCGCGGCGTCACGCG
The DNA here is from genome assembly GCA_963720725.1 of uncultured Alphaproteobacteria bacterium. GTDB lineage: Bacteria > Pseudomonadota > Alphaproteobacteria > Geminicoccales > Geminicoccaceae > Benzoatithermus. Next base: position 15,671 of record CAVRGN010000008.1, on the reverse strand, counting down.
CCGCTCGGCCCAGCCCTTGGGCACGATCCAGCGCCGCGTCGTGCGCGAGGTGATGAGCAGCACCCGGACCGCCCCGTCCGGGTCGGTCGTTACCGGCAGGGCGGCAAATTGCCGGCGGCGGCGCTTGATGGCGATATGAGCTCTCCTGCCGGACGATCATGCTGGTCGCGGCACCGGCACCTGGTCAGCGGGCGGCGGCCAGTGCGGCGGTGGCTGCCGCCTCGTCGAATCTGGCCTCGAGCCAAGGGTCGACGCCGCGCAGGCCCGCTGCCACCTCGCGAGCCCAGTCCACATAGGCGCGTCGCCGCTCATCGTCCCAATCCTTGGGCGGGCTCGCCGCGAGATCGCGCAGATTGCTGATCTTGTCGGCCAACTTCAGGCGCTTGGCCCGCGGGCTGAGCGTGGGCGCGTGCACGATCTGCAGCCGCTTGCGCTCGGCCTTGGGCAACGACATGTCGTCGGTCGCCTCGCCCACCAGCGCCGCCACGTCCTCGCCGAACATCTCCGTCACCTGTGCGAGCGTAACGCCGGTATCCTCGACCACGTCGTGCAGAAAGGCCGCCGCGACCAGATTGCAGTCCGACCCGCCGGTCGCCTCCGCGACCAGGCCGGCCACCTCGGCCAGGTGATTGACGTAAGGCTCGGCGGCGTCGCCCTTGCGACGCTGGTCCGCATGCTGCCTGGCAGCGAAGTCGATCGCGCGGGCGAGCAGTCGGGTGGCCTGTGCGGCGTCGAATGTGCTCATCGGTGCACCGATCGTGGCTGACGGTTCCTTCCACCACTTGCATCCCTGACGGCTGCCGGCAAGGGCGCGCGCGACCGACCGGACGACACGGGACGCGGCGGCAAGCATCGAGCGGAGCTGCTGGTTGGAACGCGCGGCCATTCAACCGTCGGCTACCTTGGCCGCCTTCAAGGCTAGCTCGCCGGGTTGATTCTGCCGCAAACAGGCGCTGGATCGGCGGCTGCTTCGCGCTAGGCTGCAAGCTCGCCCCATGTTTCGGCGCGGATGCGGCAAATGCGGTGGCTGTGGCTGTGGCTGTCGGTGACGCTGGGATTGGCACCTTGCGCGACGCTGGCCCATGCCTGGTACGAGGGTCTGGTCGACCCCTATGGCCGGAAGTGCTGCGAGCAGCGCGACTGCCAGCCGGTCGAGCTGTGCCGGACCCGGTCCGATGCGCTCGGCGTGGTGATCGAGCGTCGGTGCGTCGAGGTCCCGCGGAACCGGGTGCTGTCCTTCCCTGCCCCCGATGGCCAGTCCCATGCCTTCTGGTACCACTCGCTGGGCGAAGCGACACCGCTGATCCGCTGCGTGATCCTCCCGGCCGAGGCGTGAGCGCCGACCGGTGCGCCCTGGACGAGCGCTGCCTCACACCTGCAGGGTCACCGCCTCCGTATAGTGCGCCGCCCGCTCGTCGCAGCGCGTCAGCAGCGCCCGGGCGCGAGGCGGGATCACCGCCAACTCGTAGTTCTGGCCGGCGAAGTCGCGGACGTCCTTCAGGCCGTCGAAGCGCATCACGGTCACGAACTCGGTCTCGCCGCCCTCGTCGCGGCGCAGCAGGTGGATGCCGCGATAGCCCTTGATCCCCCGGGCGACGATGCCCGGGAACACCTCGTCTCGCAGGAGCGCCTCGTAGGCCGCCGCATTGGCGCGGCTGGTCCAGCCGCGCCAGATCCGCACGATCATCGTTCGCTTCCTCCCTGGCCGGGTCAGGCCCTGGCCGCCGGCACCACCGGCAGGGTCATCACCTCGCGCCCGCGCAGCAGGCGCAGCGCCACGCTCCCGCCGATGCGCTCGGCCGTCAACAGCCGGTGCAGTCCGTCGACGCCGGCCAACTCTTCGCCGTCCGCCGCGAGCAGCAGATCGCCCGCGCGCACCCCGGCGCGCTCGGCGGGTCCCCCCGCACTGACCTCGGTCACCCGCACGGCCGCGAGCGCCGTGCGCTCCAGCCGGCGCGCCAGCCCCAGGCCCAAGGGAACGGTCTGGCCGGCGAGGCCCAGGAAGGCCCGGCGCACCCGGCCGTGGCGCAGGATCTCGCCCATGACAAAGCGCGCGGTGTTGCTGGCCACCGCGAAACACAGGCCCTGCGCGCCCATGATCGTCGCCGTGTTGACGCCGATCGCCCGGCCGCGGCTGTCGAGCAGCGGACCGCCCGAATTGCCGGGATTGAGCGCCGCGTCGGTCTGCAGCACGTCGTCGATCAGCCGCCCCGAGCGGCCGCGCAGCGCCCGGCCGAGGGCGCTGACCACGCCCGCGGTCACGGTCGAGCCGAAGCCCAAGGGGTTGCCGACCGCGATGGCGATCTGGCCGACCTGCAGCGTATCGGAAGCGGCGAGCTCGAGCTGTCCCGCCGGGCGGTTGTGGACCTGGAGCAAGGCGAGGTCGGTGTCGGGATCGTCGCCGACCAGATAGGCACGGGTGCTGGCGCCGTCGGGGAAGGTGGCGCGTACCAGATCGCCGCCGTGGACGACGTGGCTGTTGGTGAGGAGATAGCCGTCGGAAGTGACCACGAACCCGGAGCCGGACCCCACCGGCTGGCCGTTGCGCTCGACCGCGAGATGGGCCACCGCCGCCGTCGCCCGGGCGACGGCCATGGTGACCGCGGCCGAGTAGGCGTCGAGCAACGGCCGCTCGCCGGCCGCAGCCGTGCCGAGATCCACCTCCATCTCGGCGCCGTCGAGAAACACCAGACCGTCATCGTCGTACATGCGTCGCGCACCTCGTCTGCCGCGCCGTTAGATGGGCGGCAGCGCACCGGGGCGCCAGACCCGGACCTAGGGCCGGCCGCTGCCCCCGGCGGCACCGTAGACCTGCCCGGTGGCGTAGCTGGCGTCGGCTGCCGCGAGCTGGACGTAGATCGAGGCGAGCTCCACGGGCTGACCCGGGCGGCCAAGCGGCGTCTGGGAGCCGAACTGCTGCAGCTTTTCCTGCGTCGCCCCGCCCGAGACCTGCAAGGGCGTCCAGATCGGTCCCGGCGCCACGCCGTTGACCCGGATGCCCTTGGGCGCCAGCTGCTTGGCCAGCGAGCGGACATAGTTCGTGGTCGCGGCCTTGGTCTGGGCGTAGTCGTAGAGGTCCGCCGAGGGATCGGTCGCCTGCTCGGAGGTGGTGCCGATGATCGCCGAGCCCGGCGGCAGGTGCGGCAGTGCGGCCTTGATCAGCCAGAACGGCGCGTAGACGTTGGTCTTCATCGTCGCGTCGAAATCCTCGCTGCTGACGTCGAGAATCGATTCCCTGGTCTGCTGCCGCGCCGCGTTGCTGACCAGGATGTCGAGGCCGCCCAGGGCCTCGACCGCTCGGGCCACCAGCTCCTGGCAGAACGCCTCCTCGCGCAGGTCGCCCGGGATGCCGATGCCCTTGCGGCCCGCGTCCTCGATCAGCGCCAGCACCTCGCGCGCGTCGGGCTCCTCGTCCGGCAGGTAGTTGATGGCGACGTCCGCACCCTCGCGGGCGAACGCGATCGCGGCGGCGCGGCCCATGCCGGAATCGCCGCCGGTGACCAGGGCCTTGCGTCCCTGAAGCCGGCCCGAGCCCTGGTAGCTCTCCTCGCCATGGTCGGGCCGCGGCTCCATGCCCCGGGCCAAGCCTGGCCATGGCTGCGACTGCGACGGAAACGGCGGGGCCGGATACTTCTTGGCCGGATCGGCCATCGAGGCCGCCGCCGGACGCGACCGCCCACCTTCCGCCGCCGTCCCGGCACCGGTGGGGCCGGCCATCATGGTGCTCCGGTCGCTGCTCATGCGGATCTCCCTCAACGCGTCAACGACCCGCCCAACCCGCACCGACCCGCATTGTTCCGGCGCGGGCAACCGTTGTGTCGACACCGCGGCGATCCGCGACAGCGTACCTGTGGCAGGCTGACGCCAATGAAGAGACTGGGATCGCCCAGATATTTCTTTTGAATAGACGGCGATGTTGCGGCGACACGTTATTACAACCTGCACCACATCGCTGACATTGGACTGAAACAATATCCCGCCACGATGATCATCACTCGCACGGCACATTCCCGATAGATCAAAATTGCAGGAGCTCAAGCATGGCCACCATCACCGGTACCAGCGGCGACGACCGAAATCCCAATGAACTCGAAGGCACCGGCCGCGCCGACCAGATCTTCGGCCTCGCCGGCGACGATACCCTGATCGGATTCGGCGGCGACGACGTGCTCGAAGGCGGTGCTGGCGCCGACGAGCTGTTCGGCAGCTCGGGCTTCGATTTTGCCAGCTATCGCGCCTCCAATCAGGGCGTGGCCATCCGCCTGGACGCCTTCTACGCCGAAGGCGGCGAGGCCGAGGGCGACACGCTCTACAGCATCGAGGGCCTGATCGGCTCCAGACGGACCGACTATCTCTACGGCGACGAGGTGCGGAACATCCTGCGCGGCGAGGGCGGATCGGATCTGCTCTTGGGCCGGGCCGGCAACGATCAGCTGTCGGGCGGCGCCGGCAACGATATCCTGATCGGCGAGGAGGGTGCGGATGACCTGCGCGGCGACGGCGGCACCGACTTTGCGCTGTACTACGCCTCGGATCAGGCCGTGACGGTGAATCTCCAGACCGGCCGGGGGTTCGGCGGCGATGCCGAGGGCGACCGCTTCACCAGCGTCGAGGCGGTGCAAGGCTCTCCGTTTGCCGATCGGATCACCGGCAATGGCGCCAACAACCTGCTGCGCGGCGAGGAAGGTGGGGACATTCTGGCCGGCGGCCGTGGCAGCGACCGGTTCTACCTCGACGGGTCCTACGGCAGCTCCGCCAACGCACCCGACCAGGTCCTGGATTTCAGTCACGCCCAGCGCGACAAGCTGGTCGCCGGCGACGGCAAGGACGATGTTCCCGGCTTCCAGGCGTTCAAGTTCATCGGCACGGCCGAGTTCACCGACGTCGGGCAGCTGCGCTGGCACCACGAGAACGGCGACACGATCGTCGAAGGCAACACCGCGGTGAAGGAGGGTGCCGAGATGGTCGTGGTGCTCCACGGGCACATCAACCTCCAGGCCGCCGATTTCATCTTCGCCGACATCGGTTTCGCGCCGGCGATCCAGGCCTGAGCGGCGCCTGGCCCAGGGGCCGGGCGGCGCACCGCCCGACCCCTGCCGGTGGCGGTCCTACGCCGCCATCTGGTTGACCTTGCTCTCCGCCATCGCGGTGAGCTTCTGGTCGGTCGCCTTCTCCTCCTTGAGATTCTCCTCGAGCACGCTGGCGCAGTCCTTGCGGCCGAGCTGCTTGGCCCAGGCGATCAGCGTGCCGTAGCGCGTGATCTCGTAATGCTCGACCGCCTGCGCGGAAGCGAGCAGGGCAGCGTCCAGCACCTCCTTGTCGGCCACGTCGCCGGCCACGTCGTTGGCCTCGGTGATGATGCCGTCGATCGCCGGGCAGTTCACGGCCTTGGGCTCGTGGCCGTGCATCTGGAACACCTTCTCCAGGCGCTTGATCTGGTTGCGCGTCTCGCCGAGATGGCTCTCGAAACCCTGCTTGAGCTGCGGGTTGCTGGCCTTCTCGATCATCTTCGGCAGCGCCTTGGTGATCTGGTTCTCGGCGTAGTAGATGTCCTGCAGGGTGTGGACGAAGAGGTCGTCGAGGCTCTCGATGTCCTTGGTGAACAGGCCCATCGGTTCTCTCCTTGTCGGTGATGAGGTCGCGCGTCGGCGACCGGACCGGGAATGAACGGCGAAGGCCGGCGATCGTTGCGTCGCCCCCGGAGCGGCCTCGCACCGGCCCGCCATCGTGGCACTGGCCTGGAGGCGGTGCCCGGTGTAGGACCCACCGCGCCAACGCGCCGGGGAGAGGGTCCTTGTCGAGCCCAGTGTCATGAGTAACGTCGCGGTCGTCGGCGCCCAGTGGGGCGACGAGGGCAAGGGCAAGATCGTCGACTGGCTCAGCGAGCGCGCCGACGTGGTGGTGCGCTTCCAGGGCGGCCACAATGCCGGCCACACCCTGGTCATCGACGGCGTCACCTACAAGCTGTCGCTCCTGCCCTCGGGCGTGGTGCGCCATGGCAAGCTCTCGCTGATCGGCAACGGCGTCGTCGTCGATCCCTGGGCGCTGCTCGAGGAGATCGAGCGCCTGCGCGCGCAAGGGGTCGCCATCGGCACCGAGACCCTGCGCATCGCCGAGAACGCAGCCCTGATCCTGCCGCTGCACGGCGAGCTCGACCGGGCGCGCGAGCTGGCACGCGAAGGCAGCAACCAGGGCACCGGCAAGATCGGCACCACCGGCCGCGGCATCGGCCCGGCCTACGAGGACAAGGCCGCGCGCCGCGCCATCCGGATCTGCGACCTCGCCGACCCCGACGCGTTGCCGGCCAAGATCCACGAGCTCCTGATCCACCACAACGCCCTGCGCCGCGGCTTCGGCGTCGCGGAGGTCGACGGCGAGGCGCTCCTGGCCCAGCTCACCGCCCTCACCCCCAAGCTCCTGCCCTTCGCCGAGCCGGTCTGGCTGCGCCTGGCCGAGCTCAAGCGGGCCGGCCGCCGCATCCTGTTCGAGGGTGCGCAAGGCACCATGCTCGACGTCGACCACGGCACCTACCCCTTCGTCACCTCGTCCAACACGGTGGCGGCGGCGGCGGCCTCGGGCTCGGGCACCGGGCCGGACAGCGTCGGCTTCGTGCTCGGCATCTGCAAGGCCTACACGACGCGGGTCGGCTCGGGCCCCTTCCCCACCGAGCTGTTCGACGAGGTCGGCTGCGGCCTGGGCGAGCGCGGCCACGAGTTCGGCACGGTCACCGGCCGCCCGCGCCGCTGCGGCTGGTTCGACGCGGTGCTGGTCCGCCAGGCGGTCAAGCTGGGCGGCATCAAGGGCCTGGCGCTGACCAAGCTCGACGTGCTGGACGGCATGGCCACGCTCAAGGTCTGCACCGCCTACACCCTGGGCGGCCAGCTCCTCCACCACCTCCCCGCCGGCATGGGTGCCCAGGCCGCGGCCAAGCCGGTCTACGAGGAGCTGGAGGGCTGGTCGGAGACCACCCGCGGTGCGCGCAGCTTCGCCCAGCTCCCCGCCAACGCGGTCAAGTACGTCAAGCGCCTGGAGGAGCTGGTCGAGTGCCCGGTGGCGCTGCTCTCGACCAGCCCCGACCGCGACGACACGATCTTGGTCCGGGACCCGTTCGTGGATTGAGCGCGGTGCAGGTGGAGCCCAGCCGCCTACCGCCGCCGCCGTTCCGGCCCACGCGCTACTTTGCTTTCGACGTTCTCGCCCGCCGTCCCCATCTCGACCCGATCGAGATCCGTCGAATCGTCGCGCAGCCGAACGGAGGTCGGTGCAAAGGGATGGCCGAACCCAACTCCACGGCTTCGTTTGCTGCTGCCGGATGATGAAACCGTGCATAGGCCTTCATGGACGAGGACTTCAGCCCACGAAGACGAGTTCCGACCGGGCGACCGGCAGCCTGTATCTCGAACTGCGCCCGCTGCCCGCGGCGCGAACGATCGAGGTCGAGGAGGACGTCAAGCTCGACCTCGGCGACGACGGCACACCGGTCGGCTACGACATCCAGCACGCCTCCAACAAGCGCGAGCTGATCGCCCGGCTGGTGCTGCCGCGGCTGGCAGCCGGCGGCTCGACTGCCAGATTCAAGGCACGGACGGGAGGGTCACCGCCAACCGGCGACGGCCCTCCCGTCCGCTCTCGGGTTCAGCTCGTGCAGGCGCCGGACCGCACGATATAGATCCCGGCCCAGCTCTCGCTGGTGGCGGCGTTGAGCGCGCTGGCGTTCAGCGCCAGCCGGCAGCCGCGGAACGCGTCGCGCTCGACGCCAAGCGCGGTGATGAGGGCGCCCACGGGCGCTTCCGGGTCCACCTTGCGCGCGTCCGCGCCCGTCTCGAGCACGGTGCGGATCGCCGCCGTCGGGGTCGGGCGCAGGTAGATGCCCTGCACGCCGCTGGTGAGCAGCGCCTTGAAGGCGGTCACGGGTTTGCCGTTCTGGGCCGTCAACGAGACGAATGCCGATGACCGCCAGCGGGCCGGCTCCTCGGCGTCCGCTTCGTCGCCGACGCCAGGCGGGCGGCCGGAGAACACCCAGAACAGGAAGTCGAGCTTGGTCCCGCCGGTGCGCGCGATCTGCTTGGTGACCCCGGTCCGGTTATCGTACACGAAGATGCCCTGGTTGACCGGCACCTGCACCGTCTGATCCTTGCACGACGCGATCAGGTCCGGGTTGCCGTCGGTGGCGCACTTCAGCTCGACCGTGCGGGTGGCCGAGCCCCAGGCGCCCCAGAAGCCGACGAAGCGGCCGTCGAAGCTCAGGCCCTCGCCCAGCCGATTGAACTTCTGGCCAGAGACGCCGGGTACGGCGCCGCCGATCTTGACCAGCGCCTTGAGAACCGGAGTTGGCGCCAGGGGGGCGAGGTAGATTGCGCCGAGCGTGGGGCTCTCCTCGTTGTCGAGCCCCAAGAACACCATCTTGTTGCCGGAGGCCGAGGGCGGCGCCGTGCTGCCGAAGGTCGTCGTGGTGCCCGGGATCAGCGTGTTGCTGCTGGCGATCAACTGCGTCGGCAGCGCGCCAGCACTGTCCAGGACGTTGCGATAGAACACGCCCGTCTTGCCGATGCCGCCATCGGTGTAGTTGCCCTTGAACACGACGAATTTCCCATTCGCCGGGGACGGAGCGCCCGGGAACTGGTCGAACCTGGTTCCGGGAGGCGCCCCAGGTACCGCGAACTGGCTGAACGCCGGCACGGCGCCGAGGAGGCTCTCGGCGGTCTTGAGCGCACCGCCGGACTTCTCGACATAGATCCCGGCTGTGCCGACCCGGGTGTCGCTGCCGTCGGGCAGGGTATATTCCCAGACCGGCCGCGACTGTCCGCGCGTCGCCACCCACTCGCCGCTGATCTGCATCCGCGGAAAGGCTGGAAACTCGTTGAACGGCGCACTCGTGTTGTTGGGCTGCGGCACCTGCTCGCCCACGGCCACGATCTTCCTGATCGGGCCTGGCGACGAACAGACCTCGCGCTTGTAGATACCACGCACCGGCTGCGACTTGCCCTTGCTCCGGGCGCGGAACACGACCAGGCACCCGGCGTTGATCGACGGCTGATTGAAGCTGTTGAAGGTCTTGTCAGTCGGCGGCATCGTGTCGCCGCTGTTGGCGACAGTCTGGAAGACGTAAGGCGCGGACATCGCCGGTGCCGCGATCAGCGGCGCGGCCATGATGGCGGCGGTAAACGCCAGTAGTTTTCGCTTGTGCATCAGATGCGCTCCGGCCCTTCAGTATACGGATGTTCGTGTTCAACCTCACGCGTCGACGGCTCATCTGGAGGTTGCGCCGGCGGACGTTAGGCATTCCTAATATGGCCAAGGGGTAGCCGCATTGATCTAGATCAAGTGCCGTACCGACGATCGGGGTATGGTGATTTGTACGTCCGCGCAGGACCGCGCGCAGCGCATGCACCGAAGTGCGATGTGGAGATCGCCAGAATGCTGCCAAGACGTAAGTTCGTCGGCCTGATCATGTTGACCTGCGCTAGCTTAGCGCCGCCGGTGTGGGCTCAAACCGTCGAGGACATGCCAGGATTGAACGAGCAAGAACGCCTGCAGTTTCAGGCGCGAATGCGGAATGCGCACACCGACGCCGAGCGCGACCAGATCCGCGCCGAGTACCGTCAACGTGTACAGGTGCGACAACAGCAGCAAGGCGGCGCGGGTCAGGGCGGTAGCGGTGGTGGCGGCCAGGGCGGTGGTGGCGGCGGGCAAGGTGGGGGCAGCTAAGGCGGCACCCCGGCAGCTATTGTCAATGGCCACGCCGATTTCGCCCCCGCTTCTCGCAGCGAATATTCGGGGTTGAATTAGGGTCTTTATTCCTATATCCTTTCGCCATGCTCCGTTCCGCCGCCGCCGACAAGCCCCCCACCGAACGCCAGCGCTGGATGGCGGCGCAACGGCTGGCGCGCGGGCACCGCCTGGTGCAGGCAGCCGCGTTTGCGTCGCTGCCGGCGGCACAGCTGCGCCAATGGCTGGCGACGGACGAGGATTTCCGCGAGCTGATCGAGGCCGAACGGGAGCAGCTGGCACTGGCGCCGGAGGAGTGGCAGCGCGAGCTGGCGCTGGACAATCGCCAGGCGATCGAACGGGCGCTGGCGGACGGGCGGGTCAGCATCGTGGCCCAGTTCCTGCGCCTGGGCATGGCCCTTCCCGCACTCGCCGGCAGTGCCGCCGGGCGCAAGGCCGCTTCCGACGCCTTGCGCGATGTCGCCGATGCGGAACTCGAGGACGACGAGCGCGACGCCGAGGAGCTGGACGACGAGGACTGGCTCGCCCGGCTGCCGGTGGTCGAGCCCGACCCGGCGCAGGAGGCGGCGCGGCGCGAGGCGCTGCTGTCGGTCCGGCCCAAGGTCCTGCGCCGCGTGATCGGCGAGGCCAGCCTGCGCCAGACCGAGCAGCTGCTGGCCGCGAGCGATCCCGACCCCACCGTCTACGAGGCGTGGTTCGCCCGCCAGCCCAAGCCGCCGCGGTCGTCCGCCCCCGGCCTGCCGGAGGAGTACGCGGCCGTCGTCGAGCACGTCACCCGTCACAACCCGCCCTGGATCAGGGGGCCATATCTCGGCTATTACCGCCCCCCGGTCCCGGCCGAGCTGTTCCGCCCCGAGGCCGCCAACGACCGGCACCCGCCGATCCTGGACGCGGTCCCGGCCGAGGCACCTGCAGCGGACAGCCTGGCCGAACTGCAGGCACGGGTTGCGCGCCTGCTCGACCGCGCCCGGCCGCGGCTGGGCGATGAACTCGACCTCGCCGAGGCGATCTGCGCCCTCAAATGGCCGAAATGGCCGGCCTATCGCGGCCCGCTCGACCTGTCGCTGCTGCGTCGGGTGCTGGTCGGCGTCCGCCTCGACAGCGCCACGCTCAACTGGCTGGGCAGCCACGAGCTGGCCCAGGCCTGCCGCACCTCCGCGGCCGGGCAGCCGCAGCGCCCGTGAGCCCGCCGGCCACGACGCGCCGGCGGGCTCCGGACCTCAGGCGATCAGGCCGTTGAAGCCGTTGGGGAAGAACCCGCCCGAGCCGGTGCCGCCGAGATAGACGATGTTCAAGACCTCGGTCGTGCTGCGCGAGTAGGCGAGACCATTCATGTCGGTCGGCACGATGTTGGCCACGCCATTCACCCGGATCCCCTGGTCCTTGTCGCCCGGGCCGTCGAGCGCGTCACGGGCGTCGGAGATGGCGCGCGCCGCCGGGGCCAAGCCCAGGGCATTGAGCACGGTGCGGATCTCGCCGGCATGGTAGGCTTCGACCGCGAGCAGGCCGGCGGCCGCCTCCAGCACGCCCCGGTCGCTGATCAGGGGTGCCGCTCCCTTGTAGGCGGTGACCCCGACATCCTCGAACAGGAAGGCGGCGAGCAGGAAGTTGCGCTCGTTGGCGAAGGCGTCGAAGCGCTCGCCCGGGCCGACCAGCCCGGCGGCGCGCGCGGCCGCGGTGAAGGCGGGGGCGAGGTCGATGGCCGGGCGGGCCACGGCGCCGGCGCCGAGGGCGCCGCGCAGGAAGCGCACGTGGTTCTCCTCGTCGGCGGCGATCTCACGCGCATATTCCCGGATCGCCCGGGTGCGGAAGCCCACCTTGCGGCCGCCGCGCACCACACCCATGACCCCGGTGCCGGTGGTATCGCCCGCCACCAGGCCCCGGCCGAAAGCGGCCCGCAGATAGAATTCGGCCTCGAGATATTCGAGGTTGAGCGCGAAGTTGAGGATGTCCGCGTCGGTGACGGCTTCGGCCGCGGTTCCGTTCGCGTGGGCCATGCCGCTGCCGAGGGCGCCGATCGCCGCCACGCCCGTGGTCGCCAGCATCGCCCGCCGCCCGAAGGTCCGGCGCGCCCGGAGTGCCTGCTCGATGGTCATCTCGTCTCGTCCCTGCCGCTGAGGTTGCTGTCGGGCCGGACCCAAGCGGGGCCGCCTCCCATCGGCCCTACGGCCCGGCACGGCGCCGAGATGCAGGCAGTGGCTTGCTCACCGGTCCGTGATCGGCAGCGGCGGCTAGCGCGGCGGCGCCACCAGGAAGCCCTTGGAGATCACCGGGCCGGTCGGCAGGCCCGTGGGCGAGCCGCCCGGCGGCTCGAGGCTGACCTCCAGCAGGCCACCGGCCTGCAGCGCGTCGGGCGCCAAGGCTTGCAGGGTGCGGCGGTTGTCGCCGGCGGGATCGAGCACGCCGAGCGACACCGGCCGCTGCGCGCCCACCGGCAACAGCCACAGCTCCGGCACGCGGGCGGCCTCCGGTCCGGACGCCAGCGGACGGGCGCGGATCAGCCCCTCCGGCGCCGCGCCCACCACCCAGATCGGATCGCCGTCGGCATTGGTGAGCACCGCCACCAGCTGCGGGGCGGGCGCCGGCTGGAACGTGAAGACGGCCAGTGCCAGGACCGCGGCTGTCGCCAGGGCGGCCCAGCCGCGCCAGAACCAGGGCCGGCTCCACGACCGCGAAGCGCGCCGGCTGCGGCCAGGTCCGATCGAGCGACGGATCCGCTGCCACACCTGCGGCCGCGGCGTGACCGGGGTCGCGTCCTCGCCGAGCGGGGCGAAGCGCGCCTGCCAGCCCTCGACCCGCGCCGCCAACTTCGGGTCCTGCGCCAGCCGCCGCTCGAGCACCGTGCACTCGTCGGCCGACAGCAGGCCGAGCACATATTCGGCGGCCAGCAGGTCGAGATCGTCCTCGGCCGCCATCAGGGCTGCTCCAGGCATTGGCGCAGCCGCATCAGGCTGCGCCTCACCCAGCTCTTGACCGTGCCCACCGGCCGCCCGGTCCGTGCCGCCAGCTGGTCGTAGCTGAGCCCGCCCTGATAGGCGAGCAGGACGCAGCGGCGCGGCTCCGGCTCGAGCAGGTCCAGGCAGGCCTGCAGCAGCCGCCGCGTGGCCGAGGCCGAGGCGAGGTCGGGTGCTGCGTCCTCCTCGGGCACGATGCCGGCGTCCTCGATGCCCACCACCTCGCGGCGATGCCGGCGCAGATGGTCCAGCGCCGCGTTGCGGGCGATCACCGCCAGCCAGCCCATGGCCGAGCCCTTGGCGGCATCGAAGTACCTCGCCCGCTGCCACACCCGCAGATAGACGTCGTGCAGCACCTCCTCCGCCAGCTCGCGCCGCCGCAGCATGCGCAGCAGCAGGCCCATGAGCCGGCTGCTCGTCTGGCCGTAGAGCACCGCCAGGGCGTCGCGGTCGCCGGCGGCCACCGCGGCGAGCCAGAGTGCCACGCTGCTGTCGTCCAAATCCTCGTCCCGCTGGCTTCGCATCCAAGCTCCGTCGCGCCGTGGCCGGGGAACCTCAGTACGTGCGAACAGGGCTGCCGGTTGCACCGCCCGCGGCGCTCAGAGCGGTCCCGCGACGGCGTCCACGACCCGGGTGGCGGCGACCTCGGCCTGCTCGGCCTCGTCGAGCAGGAAGCGGCTGTCGTGGCGCCGGGCCACCATGTAGCGGCGGACGGGCGCCTCGCGGCCACGGTGGAACGCCACCGCCCGCGCCTCGAGCGCCGCGTCGGCGCGGGTCATGCGGCGGCGCAGGCGCAGATGCTCGACCCAGTCCCCCAGCACGTAGACCTCCGTCCAGCGCCCGCCATCGGCCATGTCCTGGAACAGGCGCCAACGGATCGCGCCGTTGCGGCGGCGCAGATGGCCGACCTCGTCCATCGCGGCCACGAAGGCCGGCGCGTGGGCCGGGCCGACCTCGTAGTCGATCTGCACCATGACCGGGCCCTCTTCCGCCGCGGCCTGCATCGGCGGCAGGGGCTCCACGCGCTCGGCCGGCTTCAGGTCGGGCGCCTCGCCCGCGGTCAGCGGCATGCGCCAGTGCAAAGCGAGGCTGGCCAGCAGCAGACCGCCGGCTACCAGGTAGGCGGTCTCCAGCCCGGTGCGGGCGGCGAGCTCGCCCCAGGCCCAGGCACCCACCGCCATGCCGCCGAACACCACGGTCTGGTAGAGCGACAGGACCCGCGCCTGGACCCAGAAGGCGGTGCGCATCTGGACCGTGATGTTGAAGGTGGAGAAGGCACCCAGCCAGGCCGTGCCCGCGACCGCGAGTGCGGGCACCACGGCCGCGAACCGGTCGGGCAGGAGCCCGATCAGGACGAAGGCGACGCCGCCCGCGGCCGAGAGCACGGTGATCACGAACTCGGCCCCGCGCCGCTGACGCAGCGGGTGGATCAGGAAGGCGCCGAGGAGTGCCCCGACGCCGAAGGCGCCGAGCAGCAGACCGTAGACGATCGGACCGCCGCCCAGGCGGTCGCGGGCGATCAGCGGCAGCAGCGCCAGGGCCGCGGAGGCTGCGATCCCGAACACCGCGGCCCGGGTCAGGACGCCGCGCAGGGCCGCCGTCTCGGCGACGTAGCGCAGGCCGGTCAGGACCGCGCTGCCCAGCCGCTCGCGCGGCAGGTCGTCCGGCGGCAGCTCGCGGCGCCAGAACAGCAGCACCGCCACCAGCGCCAGGGCGGCGACACCGTTGAGCAGGAAGGCGGCCTCGGTGCCGAAGCCGGCGACCACCGCGCCGCCCACCGCCGGCCCGAGCGCCCGGGCGAGGTTGAAGCCGATGGCGTTGAGCGTCACCGCCGCGGCCAGCTGCTCGCCCGGCACCAGCTCGCGCACCACGGCCTGCCAGGCCGGGCCGTTGAGCGCCGCACCGGTCCCGATGAGAAAGGTGAACAGAAGCAGGGCCACGGGCGTGAGCAGGCCCAGCGCACTGACCAGGGCGAGGCCGAACGCGGCCAGCGCCACCCAGAGCTGGGCCAGGAGCAGGACCCAGCGCCGGTCCCAGAGATCGGCGAGCGCACCGGCGAGCAGCGCGAACAGGAGGATCGGCGCCAGGGTGGCGCTCTGCACCAGCGCCACCATGTCGGGCGTGCCCGCCAGCGTGGTCATCAGCCACGCCGCACCCACGCCCTGGACCAGCCAGCCGGTGGAGCCGATCAGGTTCGCACCCCAGACCGCCCGGAACATGGGCAGGCGCAACGGAGCGAGGATGCTCCCGCCGCGTGTCTTCCGTGGCCGCCCATCCGCCGTCATCCGCCCCAACTAGGCCAGCGGTGGGCGGGCGGCAAGCTGGCGGGTCCCGCCGCGCGGGGCTAGTCTGCGCGCACGCATGATCCAGACGCTGGCCATCGCCAACTATCGTTCGCTGCGCTCGCTGATCCTGCCGCTGGCGCGGCTCAACCTGGTGACCGGCGCCAACGGCAGCGGCAAGTCGAGCCTCTACCGGGCGCTGCGGCTCCTGGCCGATGCAGCTCAGGGCGGGCTGGTGGCCTCGCTGGCACGCGAGGGCGGGCTGCCGTCGACGCTCTGGGCGGGGCCGGAGCGCTTCAGCCGCGCCATGCTCGCCGGCCGCGAGCCCGTGCAGGGCACCGTGCGGCGCGACGCGGTCCAGCTGCAGCTCGGCTTCGCCGCGGCCGATTTCGGCTACGCCATCGATCTCGGCCTGCCCAAGCCGGGGCGGTCGGCGTTCGCGCTCGATCCGGAGATCAAGCGCGAATGCATCTGGGCGGGGCCCCTGTTCCGGCAGCCGGCGCTGCTGGTGGACCGGCGCGGGCCCAGCCTGCGCACGATCGACGAGCACGGGACGTGGCAGGAGATCCCCGGTGCGGTGCCGAGCTTCGAGAGCATGCTGACCGCGTTCGCCGACCCCCGCACTGCGCCCGAGATGCTGGCGGTGCGCGACCAGGTCCGCTCCTGGCGGTTCTACGACCATTTCCGCACCGATCCCGAAGCACCG
>CAVRGN010000007.1:0-24407 GCA_963720725.1 uncultured Alphaproteobacteria bacterium | reverse complement strand
CATCATGCCACAGAGTGCCCCCGATCGCCCCGCGCTCACCGTGAGACGGCCGCGCTCAACCCTGTGTTACGGGCTACCACCGGATGCGCTGTCTTCTACGAGTTCATGAGGGTGGATTGGTGTTGTAGGAACCGGAAGTTCCAGCCCCGCCTGCACCAGACCGGCGTTGAGCCGCTCGATGACCTCCGGCGCGACCTGAAACCTGCTCCAGAAGGCTACCGGGTCCTGCTCGAGCAACGGCGCTGTCCGGATGGCCTCCTCCAGGGCCTGGCGCGCCGATGCGGTACGACCGAGCGCCTGTTCCGTCAGGGCCAGCGCAACATGATCGTAGCCGCAGCAACTTCCTCTGGCGCGCTTCGCCGCGTCGTGGGCGCGTTCGAAGTCGCCCCCGAGATAAAGGGCGAAGGCGAGGTCCAGGTGATACCAGGTCGGCGTGACGAGGCTGCGGTCGATGGCCGTCTGGAGGAGCTGGCCACCCTCGTCCCAGCGGCCGCGGACCACCAGCCGCCAGCCGAGCTGGGCCAGGCTCTCCGGGTCATGGGGGTTCAGCGCGATCGCCTGCCGCTGCACGCGCTCGGCGTCGGCGAACTCGCCCCGCGCGTAGAGCAGTGCCGCCAGCGACTGCAGGCTGCGCACGCTCTCGGGTGCGAGCCCGACGGCGCGCCGCGCTGCCGCCAGCCCCGCGTCCAGCTCGCCGGCTCGTAGCGACGGCTCCACCAGCCAGTAGCGGGCTGCGTCCATGTGGGCGAAGGCCAGCATGGCCCAGGCACCGGCGTCGCCGGGCTCGCGGCGCACCGCCTCCTCGAGGCAGGCGCGAACCGGTGGGTAGTCGTTCGGGTCGAAGTGCAGCCGGTAAGCGCGCGCTCGCTGGATACAATCGTAGGTCAGCATGGTCTTCGGCACGGTCCCGGCCAGCTGTCGGGCGGCGGCCAGTTGGACCACGCCATAGTCCTGGGCCAGACGGCTCGCGATCCCGGTGGAGATGTCGTCCTGGACATCGCGCACCGTGGCGGCGGTCAGTGCCTGATCGTATCTTTGGCTCCACAGCACCTGACCGGACACCCGATCGGTCAACTTGGCCGTGACCCGAAGCTGACCCGGCTCCCGTTCCACGCTGCCGGTGACCACGTAGGCGGGCGCGTCGGCTGCCATCCCGGGCAATGGTGCGCTGGTGTCCCCGCCCGGCGGGGCCATGAACACCTGCACGGGCTCGTAGCGCATCAGGTCGACGATCAGCCCACTGGTTAGGCCGTCCGCGAGCAGGCGCCCGCCTTCACCACCGCTCAGCCCCTTGAACGGCACGACGACCAATACCGGTCCCGGCGCCTGCGCCTGCCGCCCGTTCCACCATGTCGACCAGATTGCGACACCGATCAATACGAGCACGCATAGTCCGCCGGCCGCGGACCAGCGCCAACCGAGCGGACGACCCGATGGGTTCAACCGAGGCGCAGGCGGATTCCGCATGGGTGCCGGCGGCGCCTGGTCCGGATGCCGTTCAAATGCGGGCACATAGTGCCCTTTCGGTATGGTGATCCGGATCGGGTCGTCACGACCGTCGGTGAGGTACCAGTGCTCCAGGTCGCGCCGCAGGCGGCCGACCTCGATCCGTACGATCGGGTCGTACTGCGGGTCGAAGCGCTCGTCGCGCCCGAGCACGGACAAGGCGAGGTCATAGGCCTTGAGCCGTTCCGCCTGCCCGGCCAGCATCTGCTCGACCACATATTCCAGCAGCCTGCGGCGGCGCGCGGTGGCCCGAAATGCGGCATCGCCGAGCAGCCGGCGAAGACAGGCGCGTATATCTGGCGCCGATGGGCCACCTTCTGGCGTCAGCGACGCCTGTATGGTCGTCGGCATGATAGCGCCTCTATTCCCCTGCCTCGACCACGACCATAGCACTTCCGACCGCACCTGCCAGCCGCGGAATCCGGAGCAGATTGTTACCGTAACATACTGCCGTCCTGGAGCTTGTGGATCGTAGCCTTCGCGGGTTAGCGCCACATCCGAGGGATCGTGGCGGCTGGCCGGTCCGCCCGACAGTCGCAGCCGGCGGCCGCCGATCGAAATAGCTGCGGACGACGTTCCGCCAGGAGGATCGAAATGAACAAGCTCCATGCCGCTGCTCTCGCCCTGCCCCTGCTGCTGGGAGCCGGCGCCGCCATGGCGGAACTCGTCGACCGGCACGGTCGAAAGCGTCGACCCGACCACGCGGACGGTGGTCATCGACGGCCAGCCCTACATCGTCGAGGGCCAGGCGGCGGGCATCAAGTTCGACGAGATCAAGGTCGGCGAGAAGGTGACGATCGAGTACGACGTCAACACCAACGACGTCTCCGAGATCATCCCCGCCAAGTAGCGCCACCGCAGCGATCGGGACGATGCCGGGCGGGGGCCGAGGGCGGCCGTCGGCCGGCGCCAATGGGGAGAGCAAAATGTCTCATGCAAGACTTGCCGTGGCCGCGTCCATCCTGTGCGCCGGGCTCGGCGCAACGGCGGCCCTGGCCGATGCGTCGGCGCTGGAAAAGTTCTCCGGCGCCAAGGAAGCGATCATGAGCTACTACGCCGAGAACGGCCGCGAGCCGAACTGCGGCGCCGGCCACATGGCCGACATCGGCGACGCTAGCCGTGGTCAGCGAGAGCGGCGAGGAGGCGGTGGTCAAGGTCGACTACAGCTTCAGCGCCACGCCCGGCGCCGGGGGCACCGAGTGCAGCGGCGACGCCTCGCGCGAGTTCACCCTCGCCAAGGGCGGCTCGGGCTGGACCGTCAGCGGCATGACCGGCGAGACACCCTAGCCAAGCGAGGTCGCCGCAGATCCGCGGATCGGCGGCGTCATCTCCCGAATGAGGTGAGGTCACCACTGCGCCGGCAGCGGGCGCGGGCGAGCATGGCGTTCGCCCGCGTGGCATGGCGGAGGTGCGATGCGTTGGACGCGATGGAGGCGCTGGCGCGCGACCTGCCGGCGGACGCCGAACGCATCCGCCGGCGGTTCTGGCGCGACGCGGAGTTCCGCACCGTGTGCGAGGACTACCGCGCCGCGTCCGAGGCGTTGGCCAGGCTGGAGACGGACTCTGGCGCCGATGCCGGGCGGATCGAGGAGTACCGCCAGCTCGCCGCAGAGCTGCTCGCCGAGGCCGGCATCATGCTGAGGGAAGGCCAGACATGACCGAGAGGACGGGCAGCGTGAAACGTCAGCACGGCAGGTGTCTCGTTCTGGGAGTGGGCCTGTTGCTCGGCCCTGGCCGCCTGCGCCGGTCCCGGGGGCAATCCGGACACGGCCGACAGCGCCACCTGCGATCACGGCTTCCTGTGCGGGGCCGACGTGGACGATGACGGCGACGGCAACATCTCGCCGGGCGAGTGGAACGACGCCTTCAGGGCGGCGGACGCCAACGGCGACGGCCAGCTCAGCCAGGGCGAGTTCCAGGCCGCCGGCGGCAACTGGGGCGGCGGCGGTCGCGGCGGCCGGTGAGCCGGCACCAGCACTGTTCCTTTGGAACCACGAAATCTGCAACAGAGAGGATCGATCCATGAAGCGATTGATGATCCTGGGGGCGCTGACATTGGCGGCCGCCACCCCACTCCTGCACGCTGGCCCCGCCGGCGCCCAGGAGGCCAAGAAGCCCAACATCCTGTTCATCATGGGTGACGACATCGGCTGGATGCAGCCCTCGATCTATCATCGCGGCCTGATGGTCGGCGAGACGCCCAACATCGACCGGATCGGCCACGAAGGGGCGATGTTCACCGACTACTATGCCGAGCAGAGCTGCACCGCCGGGCGCAACGCCTTCTTCACCGGCATGCATCCCCTGCGCACCGGGATGATTCCGCCGCAGCTGCCCGGCAGCCCTTCCTATCTGCGGCCCGGCACGCCCGCACTGGCGAAGTTCCTCCATGACCTGAACTACACGACGGGCGAGTTCGGCAAGAACCATCTGGGCGACCACACCGCCGCCCTGCCGACGGCGCACGGCTTCCAGGAGTTCTGGGGCTATCTCTACCATCTGGACGCGATGCAGGGGGTGAGCTTCCCCGACATCAACAAGAGCCCGACCGAGCAGACGGTCATCGCACCCTGCAAGAACACGCCCATCCCCGGTCTGCCCGAGGTGCCGGGCGCGGTCGATCCCAAGACCACGACCTGCCTGACGCCGCCACGCCCGGTCATCTGGTGCCACTCGTCGGACGGCACGGAGGCCAACCAGACCTGCCAGGACCAGGGCCCGCTGACGCTGGAGCGGTCGGAGACGGTGGACGAGGAGATCTCGGCCAAGGTGATCGACTTCCTCGACCGCAACGACCCGGCCAAGACCAACAAGCCGTTCTTCGTCTGGTACAACCCGGCGCGCATGCACATCACCACCGTGCTGCCGCCCAAGTACCACGACATGGTAGGTGAGCGCGGCGGCAAGGACTGGGGCGTCAACGAAGCCGGCATGAAGCAGATGGACGACAATATCGGCCTCGTGCTGCAGAAGCTGGAGGATATCGGTCAGCTCGACAACACCATTGTCGTGTTCACCACCGACAACGGTGCCGAGACGATCACCTTCCCCGACGGCGGCACCACGCCGTTCAAGGGCGGCAAGCTCAGCACCTGGGAGGGTGGCATGCGCGCGCCGGCCGTCGTCCGCTGGCCGGGCCACATCCAGCCGGGCACGATCAAGAACGACATTTTCGCATCGCTCGACTGGCTGCCCACCTTTGTCGAGATCGCCGGCGGCCCCAAGGGCAACGAGCTCAGGGCAGAAATCGAGGAGGGCAAATACCCAGGAATCGTCAAGACGATGCTGGATGGCGTCAATCAGATCGACTACCTGACCGGCAAGTCGGACAAATCCGCTCGCGAGACCTTCTTCTACTACTCGGGCGCCGATCCCTCGGCCGTCCGTTACAAGAACTGGAAGCTTTACTTCCAGATGGTCAGCGACGACCCGGCCGGTTTCATTTCTGGCGCCCTGCCCTACCACTGGGCCCAGGTCGTCAACATCAAGCGTGACCCGTTCGAGACGTCGATCGGTCAGCAGATCAAGACCCTGACCGGCATGGGTGGCGCCCTGGCCGGGCCGGTCACCGCCTACGTCTATGACTGGAACCTGCTGCCGCTCGGCCAGGCCCTGTGGCTGAAGGAGCTCGAGACCTACAACGAGTTCCCGCCGATGCAGGACCCCGCCACCTACAATCTGACCCAGGTCATCGAGCAGGTGAAGAAGATGCACACCGCCAGCCACGCCGGCGAGTAGGGTCCACGTCTGAGCGGCACCCAGGCGGGCGCCCACGTTTCGCCGACCGGCGCCGATGGTTGCCAGCAGCCAGTGTCAGGCATCAACACGCGGTCCTTCATCTTCGAGAAGGGTCTCGGCGGCCAGCTCAGCCTAGTGTCGGGGGCTGGGGCGCAATGGGAAGGAAGCGGATGAGGCGCAGATCTGGATTGGCGCGGGCGCCGTGGCGTTCGGTGCGCTGCGCTGCTCACCGGGTGCACGCAGAGCTCGAGCCAGGTCGAGACCGCAGCGATGCTGCCGCGGCCACAGGTGGTGGTGGTGCAGAATTTCTCCGTCTGGCCCGGAGAGGTGCAGCTCGATCCGGGCCTAGTGGCACGATCGACGAGACGCTGGGTGCCAACCAGCTGCCGCCACGCACGGCCGAGGAAGAGCAGATCGGCCGCCAGGTCGCCAATGCGCTGGCCGACGAGCTGGTGGTCGAGATCCGTGATCTCGGCCTGCCAGCCGAGCGCGGTGCCGGGCTGCCGCCGGGCGCGACTACCGGACTGGTCATCTCGGGCCAGTTCGTCTCGGACCATGGGCCGGGCGCCCGCTATCCGACCGGGGGCGGACATCCATTGCGGGAAGGGAGGGCCAGCGGTGCGATCGGTGATGGCGGTTCCGGCCGGCTTCTCGTTGGCAGGCAGCGTGCTCGCGGCGTGGATCGCCCTGGCACTATCGCTGTCCAGCCCGGCCCTCGCCCAGCGGGCCCCGGTCTCGCCGGACCCGTGGCCGCGCCAGATCAGGCTGCCTGACGCGAGCCTCCTGATCTACCAGCCGCAACTCGAGAGCTGGCAGGGCAACCGGGCGACCTTCCGCGCCGCCGTGGGCGCCAGTGTATCGGGCGGCGGCGAGCCGGCCTATGGCGTGGTCTGGGCCACGGCGCGCACCGAGGTCGACCCGATCCGGCGCGCGGTGACGCTTCAGGACGTCGAGATCACCCGCGGCGACTTCCCGACCCTGCCCGACCAGGGTGCGGCCTACGTGGGCGAGCTGCGCCATGCGCTGCCGTCGGCGCAGCGCACGATCTCGCTGGACCGGATGGAGGCCTCGCTCGCGGCCTCGGGTGCCGCCACCGCGGTACCCGTCGCGGTCGTCAACCGGCCGCCGGAGATCATCGTCAGCTACGAGCCCGCGCTCCTGGTCCCGATCGACGGCCAGCCGGCGCTCCGGCCCGTGGCGGGCACCTCCTTTGAGCGGGTGATCAACACGCTGGCGGTGATCCTGCGCGCCCAGGGCGGCGGGCCGTTCTACCTCCACGCCTACGACGGCTGGCTCGAGGCCGAGGCGCTGGACGGCGCCTGGCGGCGGGTGGGCCAGCCGATGCCCGAGCTCGACGGCATCACCGAGCAGGTGGCCAAGCGGGTCGCGGTCGACCTGCTGAACGGCAGGGGTGCCCTGCCCACCATCTATGTCCGCGACACCCCGGCCGAGCTGGTCGTGTTCGACGGCCAGCCCGACTTCCAGCCGGTCGGCACCACGGGCCTGCTCTGGGCCGCCAACACCAGGTCCGACGTGCTGTTCGACAGTGGCGACAACGCGTTCTACGTCCTGGCCGCCGGCCGCTGGTACCGTTCGACCTTGGTCACCGGGCCATGGCGCTTCGTCGCCAGCACCGACCTGCCGGCCTACTTCCGCGAGATCCCGACCGGCTCGCCGGCCGGGGTGGTGCTGGCGACGGTGGCCGGCACGCCGCAGGCCAAGGAGGCGGTGATCGAGGCCTCGGTCCCGCGCACCGCCACCGTGCCGCTGCACGACGGGCCGAAATTCACGCCGACCATCGACGGGCCGCCGCAGCTGCGGCCGATCGAAGGCACCGCCTTACGCTACGTCGTCAACTCGCCGGCGCCGATCATCGAGACCGCACCCGGGCAATTCTATGCGCTGCAGTCCGGGATCTGGTTCGTCGCCCCGTCGCTCGACGGCCCATGGGCGGTGGCGACCTCGGTGCCCGACGCGGTCTACGGCATTCCGGCGGCGTCGCCGCTGCACTACGTCACCTATGTCGACGTCTACGGCGCCACGCCCGAGGACGTCTATGTCGGCTACACGCCGGGCTATCTGGGCAGCGTGGTGGCGCCGGACGGGGTGGTGGTCTACGGCACCGGCTACGACTACCAGCCGTGGGTCGGCAGCGAATGGTACCCGCCGCCCGTGACCTACGGGCTGGCGGCGGAGCCGGTCTACAATCCGGCCGTGGGCTGGGCCTACGGTGCCGCGCTCGGCCTGACCACGGCGGCGCTGGTGGATTCCTGGGACAACAACAACAACCACAACGACTACTATGCGCCCTACTATCACGGCTACCCCTGCTGTGGCTCGACCTCGGCCCACGTCTACGGCCAGTACGGCGATACCTACTCGTCAGGCAACGAGAAGTGGTATTCGAACTCGAACGGCAATGTCGGCCGCAGCTACTCGGGCAGCTACACCGACTATCGCACCGGCAGCACCGGCAACGTCTCGGCCAGCCAGAACTACGACGAGCACAATGGCGAGACCACGGACCAGGCCAACCGCAGCTTCGCCACGCCCGAGGGCACCACGGGCAACGTGCAGCGCAGCGCCAGCTACGATCCACAGAACGGCAAGACCACGACGAGCGGCTCGGCGTCGGCCGCGAACCGCTACGGCGGCACCGCGAGCGCCGACCGCAGCACGAGCTACGATGCGCAGACCGGCCAATCGCACTACGACGCCTCGCGCACGGCCGCCGGCGCCGGCGGCAGCACGGTGAGCCGGCAGGCCACGGGCGAGGCCGGCGGCGGCCAGTCGCAGGCCAGCCGGGAGACGACGACCTACAATGCGCGCACCGGCAAGACCAACAGCTACGATCGTGGCGAGGACGACGGCCAGCGCTACGCCGGCAGCGACGGCAATGTCTACCGCAGCAGCGGCGGCGGCTGGCAACAGCACAGCTCGAACGGGTGGCAGGCGGCCTCGGGCGACACGAGCTGGGCCGACCGCGAGCAGCAGGCGCGCAGCCAGGGGGCCGACCGCTTCGGCGGCTTCTCGGGCGGCGGCTGGGATCGTTTCGGCGGTGGCTCTGGCGGCCGCTTCGGTGGCGGTCGCTGGGGCGATGGCGGGGGTTTCGGCCGCTTCGGCGGCGGCGGGTTCGGCGGCGGTCGTTTCGGGGGTTGGCGGCGATGAGCAACAAGCATCGACAAATACTAGGAGCGCTGGTCGTCGCTGCGACGGCTCTCGCCTGCTGGCTCGGGAGCGGCCCGGCCCAGGCCCAGGAGGCGAAGAAGCCCAACATCCTGGTGATCTGGGGCGACGATATCGGCTGGTACAACATCAGCGCCTACAATCTGGGCGTGATGGGCTACCAGACGCCCAACATCGACCGGATCGCCCGGGAAGGTGCGCTGTTCACCGACTGGTACGGGCAGCAGAGCTGCACCGCCGGCCGGGCCGCCTTCCTCACCGGGCAGTCGCCGGTCCGCACCGGCCTGACCAAGGTCGGCCTGCCCGGGGCACCCGAGGGGCTGACCAAGGCCGACCCGACCATCGCCGACCTGCTCAAGCCGCTGGGCTACGCCACCGGCCAGTTCGGCAAGAACCATCTCGGCGACCGCAACGAGCACCTGCCGACGGTGCACGGCTTCGACGAGTTCTTCGGCAATCTCTACCACCTCAATGCCGAGGAGGAACCGGAGAACGTCGACTACCCGAAGAACCCGCGGTTCAAGGACAATTTCGGCCCGCGCGGCGTGCTGCACTGCTACGCCACGGCACTGGAGGAGGCCGGCGAGGATCCGCGCTTCGGCGCCTGGGGCAAGCAGAAGTGCGAGGACACAGGCCCGCTCACGGCCAAGCGCATGGAGACCGTCGACCGGGAGTTCCTGACCGCGGCGGAAGGCTTCATCGACAAGGCGCACGAGGCCGACCAGCCCTTCTTCGTCTGGTACAACTCGACCCGGATGCACATCTGGACCCATCTGGCGCCGGAGGCCGAGGGGAAGACCGGGATCGGCGTCTATCCCGACGGCATGGTCGAGCATGACGCGATGGTCGGCGAGCTCCTGGCCAAGCTCGACCAGCTGGGCATCGCCGACGACACCATCGTCATGTACTCGACCGACAACGGGGCCGAGGTGATGAGCTGGCCGGACGGCGGCACCACGCCGTTCCGCGGCGAGAAGAACACCAACTGGGAAGGCGGCTACCGGGTGCCGTCGCTGATCCGCTGGCCGGGCGTGATCCAGCCGGGCACGCTCCACAACGAGGTGTTCGCCCACGAGGACATGCTGCCGACGTTGCTGGCCGCGGTCGGCCAGCCCGATGTCGTGGCCGAGCTCGCGGCCGGCAAGCAGATCGGCGACGCGACCTACAAGGTTCATCTCGACGGCTACGATCTCTTGCCGTTCCTCAAGGGCGAGACCGCCGAGGCGCCGCGCAAGGAGTTCCTCTACTGGACCGACGGCGGCCAGCTCGCCGCCCTGCGCTACGACCAGTGGAAGCTCAACTTCCTCGAGCAGCGGGCGCATGGCTTCGACGTCTGGGAAGAGCCGTTCGTCGAGCTGCGCCTGCCCAAGCTGTTCACCCTGCGCGGCGACCCGTTCGAGCGCGCCGACCACGAGGGCATGGGCTACCCGCGCTGGCGGATCGACCGCGCCTTCATGCTGGTGCCGGCCCAGGTCTATGTCTCCAGGTGGCTGCAGAGCTTCGCCCAGTTCCCGCCACGGATGAAGGCGGCGAGCTTCGGCATCGACGAGGTGATGCGCAAGATCACTGAAGGCCAGGGGAGCAACTGATGGCACGAGGATTCCGGGCCGGCGCGCTCCTGATCGCTGTGCTCGCGGCCGGTTGTGCCAGCGACCAGCAATATCTCGAACAGGGCCAGAACGAGGCGACGGCGACCGCCCTGGAGCGCGGCCGGTTCGAGCTGAACTGCCCCGAGGCGACCGCGACCGTGCTGTCGCAGGAGCTGGTGCAGCCACCCGTGGTCGGCTGGCGCACCATCCCGATCAATCGCAGCGAGTACACGGTCGGCGTCAGCGGCTGCGGCCAGCGCGCCACCTACGTGGTGATCTGCCCGCAGGGCGGCGGCGGCTGCTTTGCCGCCGAGGGCGGCGGGCCGGTCGGTGGCTGAGCGCACCATGGTCACAAGCAACAGCATGAGGACAGCGAGGATGACGACGAGAACTTCGGGCCAGGTTCGGCGGCTGCGCGGCGGCAAGGCGCTGGTGGCAGCGTTCCTGCTGGCGGCGCTGGGCGCATGCGCGGGCGGCAGCTCCGCGCCGCCGCAGCAGGCCGGCCCGGCGCCGACCCTGGACGGCCAGAAGCCCAGCGGCTTCGTCGAGATGCACGAGGTGCAGGTCGCCTATATCGGCAATGCCGGCGGCGGCAGCGGCAAGCTGACCTATGATGGTCAGACCTACCCGTTCGACATCGGCGGCCTTGGCGTCGGCGGGATCGGCGTCTCGACCGTCGATGCCGAGGGCGAGGTCTACCGGCTTGACGACCTGGCCGAGTTCTCCGGCGCCTACGTCGCCGGGCAGTACGGGGTCGTGCTCGGCGACGCCAGCGTCGGCGACATCTGGCTCAAGAACGAGCACGACGTCGTGCTGCACCTCAAGGCCAAGCGCGAGGGGCTGATGCTCAGCGTCGGGGCCGACGCCATCGACATCCGCCTCGAGCAATGAGGCTCGCCGCACTGGGGCAGGCGGCTTCCGCCGCGCTGCTGGCAATAGCTTTCGCTGTCGGTGCGCCGGCCGCAGCGGAGGAGCCGGCGGCCGCTTCGCCCCCCTGGGAGCTCAGCGTGACGCCCTACTTGTGGGCCACCGCGCTGAAGGGCGACGCCGGCATCGGCCGGGTCGACGCCAATGTCGACGCCAGCTTCAGCGACATTCTCGACAATCTCAACTTTGCCCTGATGCTCAGCCTCGAGCTGCGCAAGGGCCGTTTCGGTCTCCTGTCCGACACCGTCTATGCCAACCTCGAGGATAATGAAGCGGCCGGCGAGGGCCGCCTCAAGATCGACGCCACCGCCAACATGCTGATCCAGTCCCTGGCCGGGACCTATCGGGTCGGCACCTGGCAGCTCGCCGACTTCGGTGCCGCCGGGCCGCTGGCGGTGACCGTCGATCCCTATGCCGGCCTGCGCTACACCTATCTCGACACCGAGCTGAAGGGGAAGCTCGACCTCCCCGATCTCGGCATCGACGCGCATCGCACGGCCCAGGGCGACGAGCACTGGGTCGATCCGATCGTCGGCGTGCGCACCGCCTGGACCCTCGGTGAACACTGGAATTTCGTGCTCGCGGGCGATGTCGGCGGCGTCAGCACCAGCGACCAGTACAGCGCCGAAGCCTGGGGCCTGGTCGGCTACCGGTTCGGGCTGTTCGGCGAGGACAACGCCAACTTCCTCGCCGGCTATCGGGTGCTGAAGCAGAAATACGAGGACGGCAACGGCCGCAGCGAGTTCGACTGGGACATGACCATTCATGGCCCGATCGTAGGGCTCAAGATCACGTTCTGAGCATGATTGTCGTTGGGATCGTCCATGATCGCGCCACTCCGAAGCCTTGCCACCGCCGCTTTCATCGCCCTGACCGGCGCCGCCGCCGCCCAGGAAAGCTCGGGGCCGGTCGCGCCGAGCGCCGAGGACCTCGCCAAGCAGGCGCAGAACCCGATCGCCGACCTGATCAGCGTGCCGTTCCAGAACAACACCAACTTCAACTACGGCCCGCGCGAGCGGACCCAGAACATCCTCAACCTGCAACCGGTGATCCCGTTCAAGCTGAGCAAGGACTGGAACCTGATCACCCGCACGATCATCCCCTTCGTCCACCAGCCGTCCCTGGCCAAGGGCGATAGCATCCGACAACGGCCTGGGCGACATCAACCCGACCCTGTTCTTCGCCACCTCGGTCGCCAAGGACGTGCTGGTCGGCTTCGGTCCGACCTTCACCCTGCCGACCTCGAGCCAGGACTTGCTGGGTGCCCGCAAATGGAGCGCCGGCCCGGCTGCCGTGGCGGTCTGGACGCCGGGCAAGTGGGTGGTCGGCGGCCTGATCAACAACCAGTGGTCGTTCGCCGGCGAGAGCAGCGAGCGGTCGGTCAACGCGATGCTGATCCAGCCCTTCGTCAACTACAACATCGCCGACGGCTGGTACCTGGTCAGCTCGCCGATCATCACCGCCGACTGGAACGCGCGCGAGAGCAAGGACACCTGGACCGTGCCGGTGGGCGCCGGCGTCGGCCGCCTGTTCAAGGTGGGCAAGCTGCCGATCAACACGACGGTGCAAGCCTACGACAACGTCGAGACGCCCGAGTTCGGCGCCGACTGGACGCTGCGGCTGCAGGTGCAGTTCCTGTTTCCGAAGTAGCCGCGAGCCGTCCCTGGAGGGAGACGAGGATTGATGTTCCGGATCGCGCAGCAGTGGTGACACCAAGACCTAGCTACCGAGTGGAATTGAGCTCGCGACAGACAGATAGCACCGAGCAGCAACAGGCCAATCAGCCATCAATGGGACATCTCTCAATACGAGGGCCTGGAGGACCGGTCCGAGTGGCCACCGTGGCAATTGCGTTCCAACTGGCCGCGTGCGGCGGGCTCGGGCCGCGAACGATTGCGGCAGACCAGATCGACTACTCGAACGCGATCGGCGAGGCCTCGAAGCAGCAGGTCCTCCTCAACGTGGTGAAACTGCGCTTCAGCGATCTGCCGTCATTCGTCTCGGTGAGCCAGCTGGTGGCTGGCTACCATCTGAGCGGCAATGCGAGCCTTGCGGCCCAGATCTCCAATCTCGGGAACCTCAGCGAGTTGGCGGGCAACCAGGCGGCGGTCACATTGGGTGGCACGTTCAGCGACAATCCGACCGTCACCTACACGCCGCTGGCGGGTGTGGATTTCGCTGACACGCTTCTGGCCCCGCTGGGTGCGGCGGACATTGTGGGCCTCGTGCTCGCCGGAGTTCCGACCCGGATCGCGCTCGGCGTCGGCCTTCATTCGCTGGGCGATTACCACAACGAGGTCTGGGGGACGCTGCCCAACGCCCAGGCCGATCCGCAGTTCATCGAGCTGGTGGGGCTCATTGACGAGCTCACGAGAGGGGGGTGGATCGCGTTGACGAACACGGCGCCCGCGGACCGCGAGGCCAAGGACAGGCTCGACGAGAAGGCCAGGGACGGCAAAAGGCCGACCTACCTCCTGTTCCGGGCCGGGCGGCCCGAGCCCGGGCTGCAGGCGAAGATGGCGAGAGTGCGCGAACTGCTCCGGCTTGATCCCAAGCGGAACGAGTTCGAGCTCATCTTGGGGCTAGGCCCGTCCAAGGACCCAGAGACGATCACCTTCCGCACGCGCTCGCTGATCGAGATTCTGGGCGACCTCGCCGGCGCGGTCGACGTGCCCGATGCGGCCGGTGTCGAGCAGCGAGGTGGCGCGGTCCGATTGTTCGCGCCCGAGGTCAAGGTCCGCACCTCGCCCGAGCCACCCGGCGCCGCCTTCGTCGCGGTGCGCTACCAAGGAGATTGGTACTACATCGCCAACGACGACCTGCGCTCGAGGCAGCTCTTCACGCTCTGCATGCTGCTCTACTCGCTGGCGCAGAGCGGCAAGCCCCTCCAGCTCCCGGTACTGACCATCCCGACCGGCTGAGCGCGACGGCACGTGGACGCCACCGATCGTCAATAAGGTGAGGTGAACAGTGAACAAACCAATCAGCCATCAACGGGACACGACGATGCGATCTACCTTGCCATGGCCCGGAGGCGACGACGGCGAGGGTCCGTTGAAGTTCTTCTTCGGGTGTTCCACGGGGCCGATCGGCGGCGTCCGTCTGTTCAAGCTCGGCAAGCTGCCGATCAACACCTCGATCCAGGCCTTCGACAACATCGAGATACCGGAGGACGGCGCCGACTGGACCCTCCGGCTGCAGGTGCAGTTCCTGTTTCCGAAGTAGCGGTGGGAGAGGACACATGGAACTAGACCCGGTCATCCTCTCGCGCATCCAGTTCGCGTTCGTCATCACCTTCCACATCATCTTCCCCGCCTTCACCATCGGGCTCGCCGCCTGGCTGGCGACGATCGAGAGCATGCGGCTGGCTACCGGCAACCCGATCTACCGCCGCGTGTTCGACTTCTGGCTCAAGGTGTTCGCGGTCTCGTTCGGGATGGGGGTGGTCTCGGGCATCGTGATGGCGTTCCAGTTCGGCACCAACTGGAGCGTGCTGGCGGAGCGCTCGGGGCCGATTCAGGGCCCGCTCCTGGGCTACGAGGCGTTCACCGCCTTCCTGCTCGAGGCCAGCTTCTTCGGCGTGATGCTGCTCGGCCGCCGCCGGGTCAGCCCCGGTTTCTACGCCTTTTCCTGCTGGATGGTCTCGCTCGGCACCATGGCCTCCTCGTTCTGGATCCTGGCCAACAACAGCTGGATGCAGGCGCCGCTCGGGCACGCGATCGTCGACGGGCTGATCGTGCCGACGGATTGGCGGGCGATCCTGTTGGGCCCGGTCCAGCTGGTCCGCTGGCCGCACATGCTGCTGGCGGCGTTCCTCACCACCGGCATGTGCGTGATCGCCACCGGCGCCTGGTACCTGCTGGAGCGGGTCCACCTCGCCGAGGCGCGGGTGATGCTGCATTGGGGCCTGGGCCTGGTCGCGGTGCTGATCCCGGCGCAGCTGTTCGTCGGCCACCTCACCGGCCTCTACGTGCTCGAGCACCAGCCGGTGAAGTTCGCCGCGATCGAGGCCCGCTGGCGGACGCAGCAGCCGGCCGCCGAGACCGTGATCGCCTGGCCGGACGAAGCCGCGCGCACCAACCGCTGGGCGATCGAGATCCCCAGGCTCGGCAGCTTCATCGCCTCGGGCGACTGGACGGCCAAGGAGATCGGCCTGGAGGCCTACCCGCCGGAGGACTGGCCGCCGGTGGCGATCCCGTTCTTCACCTTCCGGATCATGGTCGGCATGGGCCTGGTGATGCTGGCGGTCTCCTGGCTCGGCAACCTGCTGCGCCTGCTCGGCCGGCTGGAGGATGCGCGCTGGTTCCTGTGGCCGGCGTTCCTGGCCTTCCCGAGCGGCTTCGTGGCCGTGGTCGCCGGCTGGTACACGGCCGAGATCGGCCGCCAGCCCTGGGTGATCTACGGCCTCCTGCGCACCGAGCACGCGGTGACGCCGAGCCTGACCACCACCGACGTCGCGATCAGCCTCGCCGGCTACATGCTGGTCTATGCGGTGATCTACGGCTTCGGCATCTTCTACCTGTTCGGCCTGCTCCGCGACGGCCCGAGCCCGGCGTCCCAGCCGGCCGCCGCCACCGCCAAGCGCCCCATGGCGTTCGCGGGCGAGGACGCTACCGGCCAGAGCCTGGGGCGCTGAGCCGATGGACCAGGTCTCGCTCGCTTACTTCTGGGCCGCCGTGATCGCCGGCTCGATCCTGATCTACGTCGTCCTGGACGGCTTCGACCTCGGCGTCGGCATCCTGTTCGGCTGGACCGGGGACGAGGGCCATCGCCGCCAGATGATGAACGTGATCGCCCCGTTCTGGGACGGCAACGAGACCTGGCTGGTGCTGATCGGTGCCACCCTGTTCGGCGCCTTCCCTTCGGTCTACGCGATCTTCCTGCCGGCCTTCTACCTGCCGGTGCTGCTCCTGCTGCTGGGCCTGATCTTCCGCGGCGTGGCGTTCGAGTTCCGCTACCGCACCGAGCGCATGCGGCCGCTGTGGGACCGGGGGTTCGCCCTGGGCTCGACCGTGGTGGCCTTCGTCCAGGGGGCGGCCATCGGTGCGATGATCAAGGAGATCCCGGTCGTCGACGGCCAGTTCGCCGGCGGGCCGCTGTACTGGCTGTCGCCGTTCGCGCTGCTGTGCGGCGTCGGCCTGGTCCTCGGCTATGCCCTCCTCGGCGCCGGCTGGATCGTCCACAAGGCCGAGGGCACCTTGCGCGACTGGGCCTATCGCCGGATCGGCTGGCTGCTCCTGGCCACCCTCGCCGTCCTGGTGGCCGCGTTCCTGCTCACCCTGGACCGCCGCCTGCGCGTCTTCGACACCTGGGCCGCGCGCCAGTGGCTGCTGATCTTCCCGGTAATGGGAGTACTGGCGGTCGGCGGACTCCTGGCCGGGGTGTGGCTGCGTCGTGACGAGCTGCCCTTCCGCGCCACCGTCGCCCTGTTCGTCGTGGCCTTCCTCTGCCTCGCCGGCAGCTTCTGGCCCTACATGATTCCCTATTCCCTGACCATCGAGTTGGCTGCCGCCCCGCTCGCTTCCCTGACCTTCCTGTTCTACGGCGCCGGCCTGTTCGTCTTCCCGGTCGTGCTCGCCTACACCATCGCGGTCTACGCGATCTTCAAGGGCAAGGTGCACCAAGGCTACGACGATGGCTGAGCGGGCACCGGACGCGCAGCCGCAGCAAAGGATGAACGATGTTCAAGAGACAATTGGTCCTCGCGCTCGCGTACCGCCACACCGTGAACAGGGTTGGGGTCGCGGCCCTCGTCGGCCTGACGGCCCTCGGCGGCTGCGCCGCCTACCAAGCCGAGAACAAGCCCCTGAGCGAGTATCCCGGTATCCAGAACCAGATCGAGAACTTCTACGACACGAATGCCATCGAGGACGACTGGGCCTGCGACAGCCCCCAGATGCAGTCCATCGACAGGTCCCAGGTGGTCGCCCAGACCACGAGCCAAGTCCGGATGGCGATCGCCTACTATTTCCGATCCACGGCCCTGCAGGAGGGGCAGGGCGCCGACTACTGCCAGGGCTTCAACACCCGCTTCTTCACCTTCGACAAGGGTGCCGGCGGTCGGCTCAGCCTGGTCAAGATGAGCGGGCCGCAGCGTCCCAGCGGCTGATCGCCTTGAGGCGGCCGCGGGCCCGCCTGCGCGAACCTCGAGGGCAATGCGCACCGAGGCTGATCAAGGAAAGGACATGAGATGCTGAAGAAACTACTGATCCTCGCAGGTGCGCTCGTCGTGGCAGGTGGTGCGGCGGTCGGCGCGCTGTATTACCTCTACCCGGTCCGGGTGTCCGTGTTCGCGGGGCTGGTGCGCAACTATGTCCTGTCTTTTTCCGCGCCCGCGGGCACGCTGAGCACGGAAGCGAATCCCGCCAGCCAGGGCACCTTGGCTGCGGCCCCACCGCCCGCCGCCGAGACACCGGTGCCGGAAGCAACCGGCGCGGATTGGCCGAGCTACAACAAAACGCTGACCTCCCACCGCTTCTCGGAACTCAGCAAGATCAACACGACCAACGTCGGCAAGCTGAAGATCCTGTGCACTTACGACACCAAGCAGTACTCCGCCTTCGAGTCCGGCCCGATCGTGGTCAACGGCGCGCTTATCGCCACGACCCAGTTCGATATCTTTTCCCTTGACCCCGCCACCTGTGCGGAGAACTGGCGCACCCACGAGGACTATCCCGCCAACCTGTTGGGCGCCAACCGGGGTGCCGCCTACCTGGACGGCAGGCTGTTCCGCGGCACCGAGGACGGACGGGTGCTGGCCTACGACTTCGCCACCGGCAAGCGGCTGTGGGCGACCACCATCGCCGACGTGACGCTGGGCGAATCGGTGCCGGCCGCCCCGATCGCCTGGGAGGGACGGGTCTACGTCGGCAATGCCGGCGGCGACTACAAGGGCGGCAAGGGGCGCATGTACGCGCTGGACGCCAAGACCGGCACTATCGTCTGGGAATTCTTCCTGGTGCCCAGGGCCGAGGGCGAGGCGGCTCGCGGCCCAGTCGGCGCCTCGCCACTCGACGGGGCCACGTGGAACAACGCCCAGGGCATCCCCATCAGCGGCGGCGGGACCTGGACGTCCACCACGCTCGACACCGAAACGGGGCTGCTCTACGTCCCCGGCGGCAATCCGGCGCCGGACTTCGCCATCGGCGCGCGCGAGGGCGAGAACCTCTATTCCGGGTCGGTGGTCGTGCTCGACGCCAGGACCGGGGACTACCGCAAGCACTTCAAGATCGTGCCCAAGGACTGGCACGACTGGGACGTGTCCAACGCGCCGGCCCTGATCCGCACGGCGGGCGGCCGGCAGCTCATGGCGGTAACCCCGAAGGACGGCCACCTCTACGGCTTCGATCTCGCCAACGACAGCCAGCTCTACCGCGTGCCGATGACCACGGTCGAGAACGCCGACGTGCCGTTCGCGCTGGGCGAGTCCGTCCGATTCTGCCCCGGCTCGGGCGGCGGCGCCGAATGGAACGGCCCGGCCTACGATCCGCGCACCAACCTGATCCTGATCGGCGAGGTCGACTGGTGCTACACGGTGACGCTGGAGGACGACCACAAGCTGCGCACGATGCCGCTGGGCCAGCCATGGACCGGCAATGCGATGTTCGACCCGTTCTTCGTCTTCGGCCGTGCAGCCCGTTCGGACGGGCACTGGGCCGGTTGGGTCCATGCCGTCGATGCCGATACCGGCGTCTGGAAGTGGCGGGTGAAGTCCAACTACCCGATCGTCAGCGGCATGACCGTGACGGCTGGCGGCATCGTGCTCTTCGGCGATGTCGGCGGCAACTTCTATGCCCTCGACGCCGCCAACGGCCGCAAGCTGTGGGGCCAGAAGATCGGTGGTGCGATCGGCGGCGGGGTGATCACCTACCTCGCCGCCGGGGCGCAGAAGGTGGCGGTGGCGGCCGGCCTCGCGTCGATCGCCTGGCCGACCGAGGTCGTCACCGGCAAGATCGTGGTTCTGGGCCTCGACGAATCGTCGGCCGGCCAATGACCGGCGATCATCCGCCGCCTCGACCACGCTTGGTAGGGAGATCCCGGTGCAGCTCCTGACCGATCTGATGGCGCGACCTGCCGTCTTGTCGCGCCCGTCCCGATACACGGTGATGAACGGCGTCGTCTATCTCGGCGCCGGTGCGTTGCTGATCCTATGGCCGGGCGCGACGCAGACGGTGTTCGGGGATCGGGCGTTCGTCGGCGACGAGGCCCCGCTCATCCGCGTGGTGGGCATGGCGGTCGCGGTCATCGGCTGGCTCTACCTGTTCGGCGGCCGCTCGGGCGCACGCCAGATCGTCGCCGCTTCCGTGATCGACCGCCTGGTGCTCGTGCCGGGGGTCCTCGGGCCGCTGGCGATTGCCGGCGTGTTCCCGCACCTGCTCGGCACGTTCGCGATTCTCGACCCGTCGCTCGGCATCGGTGCCTGGGCCTTCGCGGGCGCAAGCCGGGGCCGGGACCAGTTTCCCGGCAAGCAGATCCAATGATCCAGGGAGAAAGGACAGCTGCCATGCTCAAGTTCGCCCATCGCGCCCGCCTCGCGCTGGCGCTTGCGTTCGCCTTGTCCGGCGCGCCGGTCATGGCGCAGTCGGGCGACCCCCTGCCGTCCTGGAACGACGGCCCGGCCAAGCAGGCGATCCTCGACCTCGTCCGCGCCACCACCGAGCCGGGCAGCTCGGAATTCGTGCCGTCCGAGGAACGCCTCGCCACCTTCGACCAGGACGGCACGCTCTGGGTCGAGCACCCGATCTACACGCAAGTCGTGTTCGCGCTCGACCGGGTGGCCGAGCTGGCGCCCGAGCACCCAGAGTGGAACGAGAAGGAGCCGTTCAAGACCGTGCTCTCGGGCGACCGCGAGGCCATCGCCAAGCTGTCCTTGCGCGATCTCGAGGAGATCGTGTTCGCGACCCATGCCGGGATGACGGTCGAGGCGTTCAACACCATCGCCACCGAATGGGCCGCCAAGGCGAAGAATCACCGCTGGGATCGACCCTACACCGAGCTGGTCTACCAGCCGATGCTGGAGGTGCTGGCGCTGCTGCGGGCCAACGATTACCGCACCTACATCGTCACCGGCGGCGGCCAGGCCTTCGTCCGCTCCTACGCCGACCGCGTCTACGGCGTCGGCCCGGCCCAGGTGATCGGCTCGAGTTTGGAGACCGGCTACAAGTACGACGCGGCAGGCGAGGGCGAGTTGATCCGCGAGCCCAAGCTGGACCTGAACAACAACAATTCCGGCAAGGCCGAGGACATCTACCTGTTCACCGGCCAGCGGCCGCAGGCCGCGTTCGGCAACTCGACCGGCGACCGGCAGATGCTGGAATGGACCACGGCCGGCACCGGCAAGCGACTGGGCATGCTGGTCCTGCACGACGACAAGGAGCGCGAGTACGCCTACGGGCCCGCGGCCGGCCTGCCCGACACCAAGGTCGGCACCTTCACCCAGGAGTTGTTCGATGAGGCAGCCAAGCGCGGCTGGGTGGTGATCAGCATGAGGAACGACTGGAGGCGGCTGTTCGCGTTCGAGCCGTGAGCCCTTACTGCGTACAGGTAGCATCAGATCAAGGCTGCCTTGGAGTATTCACATGCTCACACGCTCCTCTATCGGCACGGGTACAAAAGATACAAGCGATTCCGACGAGAGGGTGCTTGCCGACAACAATAGGTGGGGCGCTAAGGCGGAGCCAAATCTTGCGGTTGTACGAGCGCGACACCGCCGCCCTTCTGGAGAGAGGGAAGTCCACAGTACGTCCACCGTAGCAAGCGAAGCGTGTTGCGTACCCCCGCAACCAGCGACAGTTGACGTCCCGGAACGTCACCAGAACGCCCGCCGCTCACCCGGCGGGCGTTCTCGCGTTCAGCCCCAGCGCAGATGGCCAGGATCCGGGCGAGGTCGCCCTCCGGCATGGCGTCCATCCCGCCCGCCGGCCGCGGCGTGAGCACGATCCGGCTGATGGTGGAGCGGATCGCCTCCATGGCCTCTACCCCCAGCTCGGCGTCGGCCAGCAGCAGCTCCAGCTCCTCGACCTTGCGCCGGTACAAGGCCGGCAGGTTCGGGTGCAGCGCCACGGGCGCCGTGTCGGGTCTGGCAGCCAGCTCCGCCCGGAGCTGCGCCTTCTCCGCTTCCAGGGCCGTCATGCGGTCCTTCATCGAGGGCTGGTAGAGCCCGTCCTCGATCGCCCGGATCATGGCGGCGAGCTTGCGCTCGACTGCGGCCAGCCTGCCGTGGAGCCCGGCCCGATCCGCCGCCGCCGCACGTGCCAGGGTCATGCATTCGTCCTGGTAGGCGCGCGCGAAGGTCTCGAACAGCTCGGGCGCCAGCAGCCGGTGCTTGAGGCCGTCCAGCACCCGGCCCTAGATTGCAGCGCGGCCGATGGTCCGGGCGTTGGCGCAGGTGCCCTTGTCGCGGCGGGCGGCGCAGCCGTAGCGGTCCTTGCCGATGATGGTGTAGCCGCCGCCGCAAACGCCGCAGACCAGCAGGCCCGAGAGCAGGAAGCGCCGGCGATGGGCGCCGTTCAGCGGGTTGCCCGACGTCTCGGGTTGGACGACGTGGGTGAGCGCATCCTGCCGCACCTTCACCGCCGCCCAGAGGGCATCGTCGACGATCCGCAGCTCCGGCACCGCCACCCGCTCCCACGTCTCCGGCGGGTTGGGGCGGGCCAGCCGCTTGCCGCTGCGCGGGTCCTTGACGTAGCTGCACCGGTTCCAGACCAGCTGGCCGATGTAGAGCTCGTTGTTGAGCAGCCCGGTGCCGCGGTCGCGCTGCCCGGCAAGCGTGCTGTCGCGCCATTCCCGCCCGTCCGGCCCCGGCACGCCCTCGCCGTTGAGCCGCCGCGCGATTCGCATTCGGGCTGGTGCCGGCGGCATAGAGCTTGAAGATCCGCTGCACCAACTCGGCTTCGACCTCGTCGATCCGCCGCGCGCCGGTGTCGCCCGCGATCGCGCGGTAGCCATAGGCCCGCCCGCCGGCGGCCTTGCCTTGCAGCACCCGGCCCAGCAGTCCGCGCCGGGTCTTCTCCTTCAGGTCCGCGAGATAGAGCTGGGCCATGGTGCCGAGCAGGCCGACATGCATGGTGGTGACCACGCCCATGTTCACCGCGTGCACGGCGATGCGGCGGAACTCCAGCCGGTCGTGCAGGGCGGCGACGTCGGCGAGCTTCCTGCCCAACCGGTCCACCGCCTCGCAGACCACTACGTCGAAATGACCGCGCTCCGCGTCCGCCAGCAATGCCTGGAAGCCGGGCCGCGCGGCGCTGCCGCCGGAGAGCGCCCGGTCCTCGTAGGTCCGCACCAGCGTCCAGCGCTGCCCGTCGATGTAGCGCCGACAGACCTCCAGCTGGTCCTCGATCGAGGCCGCACTCTGCTGGTCCGAGCTGTAGCGGGCATAGACCACCGCGCGCATCATCCCATCCCCCTTCTCCGCCGCCGTGGCTCGGGCCGGTCGCCGGCCCGGCGCATCACGCCCTGGTGCCGGCGATTGGCGTCGATGCTGCCGGCCAGATTGTAGTACGCCTCCCCGGTGGCAAGGCTGCCATGGGCGAGCACGCTCTTGATGATCATGACGTGCTTCGGGTCCTCCGTGGCAATGCTGGTCGCCGCGCAGTGCCGGAACAGATGCGGGTTGACCGCCACTCCCAGCCTCGCCTGGGTCAAGCGATTGATCTGGTTGCGGATCGCGTGGGGACGCATCCAGCTCCCGTCCTGGGTGACCCAGAGCCGATCACTGGCAGCCGGCCCCAGGAGCATCGGCCGGTACTGGTCGAGGTAGCGCCGCAGCGGCTCCGTCAGCTCGTCGGGCAGCGGTGGGTCGATCGACTGCCCATTCTTGGTCTCGTCCTCGCCGATATTGAGCCACCAGTTGTCGCCGCGCTCAACGATGCTGACGCCGAGGCGCAAGCCGGCCATGTTGGCTCGGCGCACCGGATTGGCCGCCAGCATCGCGACCAGCAATCTGTCGCGGAAACGCCCCGCGGCGCGACGTTTACCCCGGATACTTGGTGCCTCCGCCATTAGCTCGAAGCCAAGCCGGTACAGCCGGTCGATCGGCACCAGCCGCGACTGCTTCTCCTTGCGGTTCGTCATGGCGGCGCGAAGGTGTTGAACCGCGCCGGGTTTGCCGGAGGCTGGTTGGTTTGAGTCCTACGCGGCCATGCTGGTGCCTGCCAGCTGGTTGTAGAACGCGGCTTCGGCCTCAGCCGGTGGGACGAATCCGATGGGCTCGAGCAGGCGCCGGTGGTTGAACCAGTCGATCCACGTCAGGGTGGCGAGTTCGACCGCTTCGAGCGAGCGCCAGGGCCCGAGCCTTCGGATGACCTCGGTCTTGAAGAGACCGATGACGGTCTCGGCCAGGGCGTTGTCGTAGCTGTCGCCGACGCTGCCGACCGACGGTGCTATGCCGGCCTCGGCGAGGCGCTCGGTGTAGGTGATCGAGACGTACTGGACGCCGCGGTCGCTGTGGTGGATCAACCCGCCTTCCACCGGCCGGCGGGTGTGCAGCGCCTGCTCGAGGGCGTCGAGGACGAAGCCGGCCGTGGCCATTCGCGATACCCGCCAGCCGACGATCCGCCGCGCGAAGGCGTCGACGACGAAGGCAACGTGGACGAAGCCCGAGCAGGTCGCGACGTAGGTGAAGTCGGCGACCCAAAGGACGTTCGGCCTAGGCGCCTTGAAGTCCCGGTTCACCCGGTCGAGTGAACTCGGGCCGCCTTGTCGCTCACCGTCGTGCGGACCGCCTTGCCACGAACGACACCGCGAAGCCCCATCGCCCGCATCAGCCGGCCGACGGTGCAGCGGGCGACCGCGATCCCCTCGCGCCGCAGCTGCCGCCAGACCTTGCGCACACCGTAGACTTGGAAGTTCTCCTGCCAGAACTCGCTGGATGTGCGGCTGCAGCTCGGCGTCCCGCTTGGCTCGCGCCGGCAGCTTCGCGGAATTGCGCCGG
Source organism: uncultured Alphaproteobacteria bacterium (assembly GCA_963720725.1). Classification (GTDB taxonomy): domain Bacteria; phylum Pseudomonadota; class Alphaproteobacteria; order Geminicoccales; family Geminicoccaceae; genus Benzoatithermus. Next base: position 527 of record CAVRGN010000007.1, on the reverse strand, counting down.
CGCGCAACGTGCTCGAAGTACGTCGACGGGGCGATCGGCAGCAGCCGGCAGATCGGCTCGACCCCGTGGACGCCGTGGTGATCGTCGACGAACGCGATCCCTGCCGGTGCCCGGGGCACCGGCTTCCTGGCGGAACCGGATCGACGGCGCTGCCGTCGATGGCTTCGACCGGCGGTCGAGCTCCGCCATCGCGAAATACGCCGAGGCCTTCCTCAGAATCTCGTTCGCTTGCCGCAGCTCGCGAACCTCCCGCTCCAAGGCCTTGATGCGCTCACGCTCCTCGGTCGTGGGCCCGGCGCGCTGCCCCTGGTCACGCTCGGCCTGGCGAACCCAGCCCCGCAGCGTTTCCGCCGTGCACCCGATCTTCGCCGCGATCGAGCTGATCGCCGCCCACTCCGAGGCATGCTCGCCTCGATGCTCGAACACCATCCGCACGGCCCGCGCCCGCACGTCCGGTGAGTACCTGGTCTGCCTCGTCATCGCTCCATCCTCTCAAGGGCTGGAGCCTCCGGCAAACCCGGCGCGGT
>CAVRGN010000006.1:0-65516 GCA_963720725.1 uncultured Alphaproteobacteria bacterium | reverse complement strand
CTTCGGGTAAATACTTCCTCCTGCTTTCCGCCGATGACATGCTGGCGACGGACGCCTTCTCGCGCGCGGCCATGTTGTTCGACAAGCATCCCGAGGTGGTCATGAGCTACGGTAAATGCATTGATATATTAGGTAGTGATTATACCTTTGACACGGTCGTAGAGAAGCAACAGTTATCGTGGACAATCATGTCCGGCATGGATTTCGTTGTGATCAGTGGCGCCCGAAATATTGTACCCACTCCAACCGCAATCGTTCGAACGGAAGTGCAAAAGAAGATAGGAGGATATCGTCGCGAACTACCGCATTCGGGCGACATGGAGCTTTGGCTTCGGTTCGCGTCCGAGGGCAGTGTGGGCAGGATACACGCACTGCAAGCGTTCAGACGGTTCCATTCGGATAACATGTCGTATGCTTACGGCCGATCGATATTACGGGACCTCGAACAAAGGAAGGCCGCTTTGGACACCTTCTTTGCGGAGCGCGCTGAGCGCTTTGCGCGTTCCAAGGAACTGCGACAGCTCTGCTATGCGGCCTTGGCCCAGGAGCATGTCCTGGCGGCGAAGTCCGCATTGGCCCAACTCCGGTTGGCGGATTGCGACGAGTTGATGCGGCTGGTCCTCCAAATAGACGCGACCGTGCTTCGCAGCCGGCAATGGCGTACGCTGCAGTTGATGCGAAAAACTCCGGCCATCTGGAGGTTCATAAGATCCATGGTCAGGATGCTGGAGCGGCAGTTCCCGGGGGTGGCGCCCTTGATGATTTCAATTCGATCGCAGACTGGAATTTGATTTATGATCCTTGGTAATTTCCGCATGCGTGCAGTTCAATCTCGCAACGTGGCCGCGCGCACCGGTATGACGCCGCAAGGCAGCCATGTGATGCGCGCGACCCGCTAGTCAGTCAGCTTGCGGGTTTGTAGATTCGAACGTAGTCCACGGCGACTTCCGCGGGCCACCGGGTGGTCCCATCCGGGTTACCCGGCCAGTTGCTGGCCATCTCCCAGGACATCATAAAGTAGAAGTTCTTGTTGGTCACGTAGTTGGCGATGCTCTTTTTCGCCTCTCCGTCGAGATACCAGGTCATCCTGTCCGGCGTCCAAAGAAAGCCGAGCGTATGCCAGCCGGTCGGATCGCTCGGGTGAAACCAGACGAGCTGGTCATTCGAGGAGCCGTGCGAGGTCATGTGGTACTTGCTCGGATCCAAGCCGACCACCTCGAGCATGTCGATCTCCGGCGGCCAGGAATTGTCGGTAGGCATGAGCCAGACGGCGAAGTGATGTCCCTGGCTGACGTTGGTCAGGCGCAGTCGCACCTCCCAATAACCGTAGCGCTGTGAGAAGCTCGGTTGGCCGCTGATCATGCTGGCGACATAGGGTTTGCCCCAGAAGGCCGACTGCTGCCCGCTCGGCACCGGGTAGCCGCGCAGAGCGAGCTGCCCGCCCATGATCTCGTGCAGGTAGCCCGATCGCGATCCCCAGAGACCGGTCTGGCTCAGCGCGTCGCCGGCCGTGCTGCGGCCGTTCACCAACTGCTCGTAGTCGCCGGCCTTCACCGCGTCATCGCTGTTGCCCGCAAGGTAACGAACGTTCCATCCCGTGAAGTACGGCGCCCAGTTCTTGCCGCTCGCGGGACCGCCGAGGCTCAGACTGTTGAACTCGTCGCTCCACGCCAGCGTGTAGCCCGCGGGAGGGCCGCCGGTAGCGACTGGTGCTGGTGCTGGCGGCGGTGGCGGAGGTGGAGCCGTCGAGCCGGCCTCGACCAGGACATCGATCCAGTAATTCGAGGCCTGATAGCTCTGCCTGGGAAAGCCGGACCTGCCGTAGCGATAGACCCCGTTGCCAGCGCCGCCATTGGCCGGGGCGGTCAGCACGCCATTGGTGCGCGCGCTCGCGAAGTAGCCGTTGGTGAAGGCGTAGCGCCCCTGCGGCGCGTAGTACGAGGCGACGTAGGTCGTGTTCGCGGCGATCACCACCGGGGCCGCGAACATCAGGGTCTGCCATCCAGAGGCAGTCTCGTTCACGAAAGTTCCTCGCGCAAGTCTCGTGCCACTTGCGGTCCACAAGCTACCCGTGTGGGTGCCGCGATTGCTAGGCCCCTTGTAGAATCTGACGCCAGTGACCGAGCCGGCGACCGAACTGCTGAACTTGACGCCCAATTCCACCGCCGCCGTGTCGCTGTCGGCCAGCGTGGCCGGTACGTCGGAATTGGACCAGAGCGATTGGGCCGCCTCGACGGGTGCCACGGCCAGGGCCGGGCCGCCGATCAGCAGCAGCGCTGCCAACCGGGCGGCGACGCCGGTGGCAGTCCGCCACTGGCTCCGTCTGCACGCGGCGCCGAATGGGCCCGGGCCCGGCGCGCGTGACCGCATCCGATCCGACGCGCGGTCGGATTGGTAGGTTTCCATCATCAACTGTTCCCCGCTGAAGGAAACGAGCTCCGCCGAGAGCAGAGGAACGCGTCACCACGCGGCAGCATGGCGGGGTGACAGGCGCACGGCATTACCTGCGGTTGCTGAATGACCGCAATGCGCTGGGCCCTGTTACTGTGCAGGCCTAATGGAAAACCTACAATCCATGCTGCACACGTTCAAGGCGAAATTATGTGGAATATATCGCCTGCGGGGATTGTCCTTCTACGGCGGAGCCACGTTCGGCGTTGCGTTTCAGGGAGGCCGGGCCGCTATGGCCGTAAGGCTGACGCCGTACGCCTTTCGGATATTCCGCGACACCCAATGGGTACAGCCACTTACCATGATGGGCCCTCGATCGCCGTGCGGGCCGTCCGCTTGGCCATCGTTCCCGTGATAGGCAGGTTCCGGGCGCCCTGGGGCAGGCTTGCGCGCCGTTAGTAGTAATCGCGCCAGATGAGGCCGGGTCCTAGGTTGCCGGTGGTGCCCGCCGCCTTGGCTTCCGCCGAGCGCGGCCGCGCCTGGTCAAGGCACCGCAGGGGACAGCCCGATGCCAAGCTTTCGCCGTTCGGTGCTGTTCTCGCTGTGCGACCGCTACGCCGCGATTCTCGTCAACCTGGTCATCACCGCGGTGCTGGCACGGCTCGTCACGCCGGAGGAGTTCGGTATCTTCGGGGTGACGGTGGCGTTGGTGGCGCTGGCCGAATTGCTGCGGGAGTTCGGTGTCGGAGCGTTTCTCGTCCAGGCGCGGACGCTGGATGCCGGGCGGATCCGCACCGCCTTCACCGTGGGCTTGCTCCTGTCCCTGGCCATGGCCGCGGCGGTCATGGCGCTCGCGCCGGCGGTGGCGAGATTTTACGGCGACCACCGGCTGTTCACCGCATTGTCCCTGACCAGCATCGGCTTCGTCCTGGTGCCGTTCAGCGGCCCCGGCCTCGGCCTGCTCCGCCGCGAGATGCAGTTCGGACGGGTGGCGCTGGTCAACCTGACCGGGTCGCTGGCGCAACTGACCACCGCGCTCGCCCTGGGTCTGCTCGGCCAGGGCTATCTCAGTCTCGTCCTGGCGATGGTCGCCTACCAGCTGGGCAGCGCCGTCGCGGTCACGATGCTGGGGCCGGGCGCCTGGATCTTCCGACCCAATCTGGCGGGCTGGCGCGAGGTGGTGGCGTTCGGCGGCACGGCCAGCGCCACCAACCTGCTGAACATGCTCTACACCATGCTGCCGCAGCTCGCCCTCGGCCGGTTCGTGGGGTTGGACGCGACAGGTCTGTTCAACCGGGCCGCCACCTTGTGCCAGCTGCAGGATCGGCTCGTCGTCAGCGTGCTGAGCCCCGTGCTGCTGCCGGCGCTGGCCCGCCGCGCGCGCGGCGACGGCGAAGTGCGTTCCGTCTATCTGCGCGGGGTCGACCTCGGGGTCACGGTCCAATGGCCGTTCCTGGTCGGCGTCTTCCTGCTCGCCGAGCCCATCGTCGACGTGGTGCTCGGCGCGCAATGGACCGAGGCGGCGCGGGTCATCCGCATCCTGACCGTCGGCTATCTGTTCCTGTTCGCCGGGTTCCTCACCTTCCCGACCCTGGTCGCGGTGGGCCGGGTGCGCGACACCCTCACCGCCAGCCTGATTTCCCTGCCACCCTCGCTCCTCATCGTCGGGGTCGCCGCGATGTGGGGCGTCGACGCCACGGCCGCGGCGATCTCCACCTGCGCCGCTCTGCAGATGGCGGTGGCGCTGCGCTTCGTGCGCCGCGCCACCGGCTTCACCTGGCGCCAGCTGCTGGCCGCGATCCGGCCGGGCGCCATCGCCACCGCCTGCGCCGCCGCCCCGGCCGCCACGGTCCTCGCGGCAGCCGGGTCCGTCCTGCAGGCGAGCCTGCCCATCGCGGCGCTGGCTGGCCTTGCGGCCGTCGCGGGCTGGCTCGGCGCGATCCTGACGCTGGAGCATCCCTTGGCCGGTGAGGTGCGCCATTGGCTCCGGTCCGCTCGGCGAATCGCAGCGGGACCGCTGCGGCAGCGAATCCGGCTACGGCCGTCGCGGGCGGAATAGGCGCCGCCAGCGCGGACCTGGTCCACCTCCTCATGCCGACATCGGCTGAGATCGGGCGCCTGGCGCGCGAACTCGACCGGGCGCGTAAGGTACGTGACGTTAGAGGAAGGACTTTGCCACCTACTCGGAAGCGGCGAGCAGAGAGGTTCCGGTTCATCGAGGACCACCGTTTCGAGCACCCGATCCGGCTCATGTGCCGAGTGCGCATGCGATCTCGACCAGCGGCCATCAGGCGCGATTGAGGCGGCCCGATAGCGCGCTCGGCGGCGAACCGTGTGCTGTTAGGCGATGTTCGCCGCCTGCGCTGGCTAAGACTCTTGCGGACCCATCGGCAGCCAGCCACCGTCCTCGCGGCAGGCAATGCCGGTCATTTGCTCGTCCCCGCCTGGAACCTGCAATTGCTGGCGATACTCCCGGCACCAGCGGCCATCGGCCGCCTGGAAGGTCCGCAGCGGCGTGACCGTGCCACGGCTGCCGCTTTCGGAGTTGCGCCAGGCAACGCTCTGCCCGGAGATGGTCCGATCGAGTGCCTCGGCGAACGCTGCGAGCCGCAGCTTCTGGTCGTCGGCGAACGAGGCGAACAGCCGGGCAGCGGTCTGCTCCGCGCGGTGCTCGGCCAGCAGCACCGTTCCACCTGCCATCACCGCGATGGCCAGGATCGAGGCGGCGAGAGGGGCGGCGATGCGCCAGGAAATTCGGGTCCGGGGCCTTCTCGCGACCGCTCGGTCGAGCATGCGCTGGTCCGCGGCACTGGCCGATCGCTCGACCGGAAACGCCGCCTTGAGCAGCGCCCGCTCGGCCACCAGCATTGCGACATATTCGCAATCTTCCGTCGACAGCTGCCTGCCTCGGGCCAGCGCAGCGGCGTCGGATCGATCGACTTCGCCATCCACCATGCACATGAGCACGACCTTGCGCTCGTCATCCATCATGCCGACTCCAACTGCTTGTCGTGGCCCGCCAGGGCGGCCCGCAGAGCATCGCGGGCGCGACCTAGACGGCTCGTGACGGTGCCGATCGGCAGTTCCAGCAAATCAGCTGCCTCCTGGTAGGAGAAGCCCTCGATGGCGATCAGCGTCAGCACGGACCGTTGTTCCTCTGGCAGCGCGAGCATGCGCTGGCGCACCTCGGCCAACTCCGTCGCAGCTTCCGCCCGTCTTGCGCCGTCCTCCGCGAAGTCCATGGTCTCCCCGTGCCGCTGGACCAGCCGCAGACGGGTCGCAAAGTCGCGACGCTGGTTGCGATGCAGATTGTGCGCGACCTTGAACAGCCAGCGGTCGAGCGCCGTGCCCCGCTGCCACAGATCGAGCCGCTGGATGGCGCGCTCCAGGGCCGCCTGGACGAGGTCGTCCGCGTCGGCGCGGGACGCCGTGAGCAGCAGCGCGAAGCGCCTCAGCCGCGGCATCAACGCCACCATCTGCTCGCGAACCTCGTCATCTGCCGTTCTGGCCATATCATGGTCTGCCGCAGCGCTCATGTAATCGCTCTGCTCGAAAACACCTCTCGACAGACTTTCGTCCGGCATCTTTTAAAAATTCTTCTACGACGGGCGCGGAAGGAAATTCGGCCGCCAAGGGTTGTCTCGGCATGGCGGCGCTCACGCTGCCGCGACAGGCCGAGCGGAGAGTTATCATGAAGATGCGCAGCGCCCTGATGGCACAGGTTGGAATCATGGCATTGCTGGCTGCCAGTGCCGTCACAGTGCCCGTCAAGTTCGTGCCAACCGACAAGAATGGCCTTGCCATGGCTTGGTCCACCGCGCTGGCGGACAGCGGCAAGGGCGGCGGGTCGGGTCGTGGCGGCGACGGCGGCGGCTCGGGTCGCGGAGGTGACGGCGGCGGCTCTCACTCCGGCGGCGGCAGCGACGATGGCGGCGGCTCTCGACTCTGGCGGCGGCAGTGACGACGGCGGCAGTTCCGGCTCCGGCGGCGGCAGCGACGATGGTGGCGGGTCCGGTTCGGGCGGTGGCAGCGATGACGGCGGCAGCTCCGGCTCGGGCCGCAGCGGCAGCGATGATGGCGGCAGCTCCGGATCGGGCCGCAGCGGCAGCGATGATGGTGGCAGCTCCGGATCGGGCGATCGCAGCGACGATGGCGAAAGGTCCGGCACCGGTCGCAGCGGCACCGACGATTCCGGTCGCCGTCAAGGTCGCGCAGAAGTCGAGCTCCGCGATCGCGACATCGATGGTGTCTTGAGCGGCGACCGCGTTCTGGTGGACGACCTCGGCCGCGTGCTCGAGGTCGAGGTGGAAATCGAGCACGGCGTACGCACCGTGACGGTCAAGCCCCACGGCGAGGATGCGGTCCGGCAGCCAGGTGCCGTCACGGGTGTTCGAGCCGTGGAGGTCGCGGGCCAGCCGGCACGGCAGGTGACCGTCGATCGTCAAGGTCGGCTCGAGGTCGAGGTGGAGCATGGCGTCACCGTCACCAAACCTCACGGCGGCGCCAACCCGGCCACTGCCCGCGCGCCGCATCAGGTGAGCGGGGACCTGTCGCCGGAACAGGAAGCCGCGTTGATCCGAGGTGGCTGGCAATGAGCCCCAGGGCGATCGTGGCCGTCGGTTGGATCGTCATGCTGACCGCCTGCGCCACCCGAGGCGGCGACGTGACCACGTCCGGGACCGCCGTCCCGGACGTGGTGGTTCAATACACGCTCACCACCACCCCGAGCGGGGAACTCGTCGCCTGGAACGATGCGGCAGGCGGCCTGTCTGGCACGATCACGCCGCTCCGCACCTTCAAGAACGCCGCGCTCTTCTGCAGGGACTACCAGGTCACGACACGCCATGTGGACGGGAGCGGATCGGTATCCCAGGCGACAGCCTGCCGTAGCACGGAAGGTCAGTGGCGCTCTCCCGCCGTCCCCCTCTGAAGCCCGGGCCGCAGCGCAGACCATGCCGTGCTTGCGGGGAAATCCGCGCGGTCTCCGCGGACGAGTTCGCATCCCGAACGCAGGTCGCGAGACAGAAGGCGCGCCGATGCCGGCCGGGACCGCGAAGGTGGCCGTGGCACGTGACGTGCATGGTGTGGCCAAGCCGGCCCGGACGGCCGCAAGCATGTTGGCGCCACCGGTGACGCACTCTCTTGCGGGCCGATCTCCGGCCATCTGCGGCTTTCATCTATCCGCCCCCAGACGCGGGCACGTGCCACGCGCCGGTTGCTCTTCCACGTCGGACCCGGACAATAACAATGACCAACGGATCCCAGCCAGCCCTCGAGGGCATCGCTCGCAAGGAGGCGCCGCTCAAGGAGGAACACACCACAGCGACACACCATGCCGCCGAGCGGAGCCGGAGCAGATCGACGGCGGGGCGATTTCGCCTGCTGATTTGGTTCCTCCTGCTGAGCCTGCTCTCGGTGACGGCCGTGAGCCTGGCGTCGGCGGCGCTGCTGTCGCGCTACGTGACCGAGAGCTTGCTGAACCTCGATGGCCGACTGACCACGGAATTCATCAACCATCTGTTCGCTTTCGAGGGTGCCGACACGGCGTTCACGGCATCCCCCGAGCGGCCGGTCCCACCTGCATTGGCGAAGTTCTTCGCTCAGGTCGGCCAGATGCCCGATATCCTCCGGGCCAACATCTATCTGCTCGACGGGACGGTCTACTGGTCGACCGAACCGTCGATCGTCGGACGCCAGTTCACGGGCAATGACGAGCTGGCGGAGGCCGTTGAAGGGGAACCGCAGGCGGAAGTCGCGCGGATCACCGACGACGACAAGGACGAGCATGTCGGACTCGCCTCGCCCGGCACGCAGTTCGTCGAGAACTACATGCCGATGTATCGCGACGGCGACTTGCGCCAGCCCGTCGTCGCGGTCGCCGAGGTCTACCGCACGCCCAAGGATCTCTTCGATCGGATCAGTACCGGGCAGCGGCTGGTCTATCTCGGCGCCGCGGCGGGTGCCCTGCTGATCATCGCCGCCCTCGGCTCGCTGGTCGCCTATGCCGATCGCATGATCCGGCGCCAGGCTCAGGCCATAGCCGATGGCGAACGATTGGCCACGGCCGGCGAGATGGCGGCGGCGGTAGCGCACGGCTTGCGCAATCCGCTGGCGGTCATCCGCTCTTCGGCCGAGCTCGCGCTGCGCTTGCGGTCGGCCGAGCGGACCGTCCCATTGCTCGAGGACATCGTGCTGCAGGCGGACCGGCTCGAGCACTGGGTGCGACAATACCTGACCGCTGCCGAGCCGAACTCGGCAGACCGCTGCGAGCAGGTCGGGGCCGTGGTCGAGGCCGTCCGGGCCAATCTTGCGGATCAGCTCGAGCGGCAGGGGATCGCCTGGAACAATCAGCTTCCGTCGGCGCTGCCGCCCGTCGCCATCGGCGGCGCCCTGCTCGAGCAGGTCCTGAACGGCATCGCCACCAACGCCATGCAGGCCATGCCGGAAGGCGGCGTTATCCGGATCGCCGGGTCGGCGGGAGGTGGAAGCGTGACGCTGAGCGTCGCCGACAATGGGCGCGGCATGGACGAGAGCCAGCTGCGGCGCGCGTTCGAACCGTTCGTCACGTCCAAACAGTCCGGCCTCGGCCTCGGCTTGGCCTTGACCCGACGGATTCTGGCCCGCCATGCCGGGCGGATTGCCATCGAAAGCAAGCTCGGGCACGGTACCACCGTGTCGCTCACCCTACCTATTGCGCCATGACGGACGCGATCATGCCCTACGATGTCCTGGTGATCGACGACGAGCTTTCTCTGGCCCGCAACATCAAGGAATATCTCGAGGTCGATGGCCTGGAAGCCGATGTGTGCCCGGACGGCGAGTTGGGATTGGAGCTGTTCGCGGCGCGCGCCCACCCGGTAGTGGTGTTGGACATGCGCTTGCCGGGCATCGACGGTCTCGCCGTCCTCGCACGATTGCAGGTATTGGAGCCGGCCGTTAAGGTGATCGTGGTAACCGCGCATGGCAGCGCAGACACCGGGGCGGCCGTGCTCGCCGCGGGTGCTTACGATTTCCTGCCCAAGCCATTGGCGCTCAGCGAGCTCGGACGTGTTGTCGCGCAGGCGCGGGAGGCAGCTGGCAAGGCATGGCCTACGGCGCACTGATCGTCGAAGACGAGGCGTCCCTCGCCCGCAACCTCAAGGAATACCTGGTCGTCGAGGGCTTCGACGCGCGAGTCTGCGCCGACGGTGAGGCGGCCCTGCTGGCACTCGAGAATTTCCACCCCGACGTGGTGGTGCTCGACCTGCGGCTGCCGGGCATGGACGGGCTGACGCTGCTGCGGGAGCTGCGCCAACGTGACCCTTCGATCCACGCGATCATGCTCACCGCGCACGGCAGCGTTCAGACCGCCGTGGAGGCCATGAGGGCCGGCGCCTACGAATATCTGACCAAACCGGTCGTGCTGAGCGAGCTGCGCCGGGTCATCGACCGCGCCTTGCAGGACGACCGGGCCGGGGGTGCCCTGGCCTATTATCGGCGCCGAAGCTCGGGAGATCTCGGCGCCATTCTCGGAGAGAGTGCCGCCATTCAGGCGTTGCGGAGGCGAATCCGACAGCTCCTCGACGCCGAGGCGGCGATGCAGGGACCGCCACCCTCGGTGCTGATCGGCGGGGAAACCGGATCGGGCAAGGAGCTGATCGCCCGGGCGCTCCATTTCGACGGTCCGCGCGCAGCCGGCCCATTCATCGAACTGAACTGCGCGGCGCTGCCGCCGTCGATCGTCGAGGGCGAGCTCTTCGGGCACGAGCGCGGCGCGTTCACGGATGCCAGGGAAAAGCGGATCGGCTTGATCGAGGCCGCGAGCGGTGGAACGCTGTTCCTCGACGAGGTCGGCGAACTCGACCTGGGGCTGCAGGCCAAATTGCTGCGGGTTCTGGAGAGCCGCACCGTGCGCCGCCTGGGCGCGGTACGGGAGCGTCCGATCGATGTACGGGTCGTGGCGGCGACCAACCGTCCGCTGCGCGAACTGGTCGACGCAGGCCGGTTCCGCGCCGATCTGTTCTTCCGGTTGTCGATCATCGGGCTCCACTCACCGCCCCTGCGCGAACGTGGCGACGACGTGCTCATGCTCGCCGGCCATTTCCTGGAGCTTCATGCTCGATCCTACGGCCATGCGGTATCCAGATTGACCGAGGATGCGTGTGCCGCGCTGCTGGCCCATGACTGGCCCGGCAACGTCCGCGAACTCCGTAACATGCTGGAACAGGTCGTGGTCTTCGCCAGCGGCGGCGGCGATCTTGACGCGGGCGCGTTCCCAATGCTGATCCCGTCACCCCCCCAGGGGGGCGGGGCCGGCTTCGTGCTGCCCGCAGGGGGCATCGACCTCGAGCAGCTCGAGCGCGACCTCACCCTTCAGGCGCTCGAGCGCACGGCGTGGAACATGACCCATGCGGGCCGGCTGCTCGGGATGTCTCGGGACGCCATGCGCTATCGGGTCGAGAAGTTCCAATTGCGCGCAGAGTGAGGCGAGCGAACCGCCAGACACCGGTCCAAACCGAAGATAGATACGGACCTTCACAAGAAATATCGTTCAAGTTCTATTCTGGCTCCAGTTGTCTCGCGCATAATGCGAATAGACGCGATACTTACAAGCCCGACCGCGAGCTATTCCAAAGAAGCGGGTGAAAAACCCCGGCTCGGCGATCAAACCGCTGCATCGCACGGCGCAAAATGGATCGGTTCGGTCGATCGGACAGTTGGCACGGCTTGTGCATAGCCGCTCTCTGTAGATGCAGTAGTCTTCCGACGGGCTACGAGAGCAATCATTGCTCCCATAGATACAGAAGACCTGCGTCGAAACCAACCTGGTAGTTATCCAGGCCAAGACGAGGCGGAAACAATGCGTAGAGTTGATTTTCTGCGCGTGGGCGCTGTCGCCCTCGCAGGTGGCATTGCAGGTTCACTACTTACAGGCGAAGCACGCCCGGCATCCGCCGGCACGACCATACCCAACACGCCTGTGGTGGACCACACCGGCCGCGAGCTCGCCTTCTACGACGATCTGATCCGCGACCGGGCGGTGCTGTTGAACTTCTTCTACACCGCGTGTGGCGATACCTGCCCGCTGGTCACCGAGAACCTGCGCGAGGTGCAGGACATCCTCCGTGACCGGATGGGACGGGACATCTTCATGGTCTCGGTCACGCTGCAGCCGGAACTCGAGACGCCGCCGATCCTGCGCGACTATGCGAAGCTGTGGGACGCAAGGCCCGGCTGGAGCTTCGTCACCGGCCGGCCGGACCGGATCGCGGAGCTGCGGCGCGCGACCGGCTTTCAGGACAGCGAACCGGACTTCGCCGGCGAGCGCGACAGCCACACCGGGATGGTGCGCTACGGCAATGACCGACTCGACCGTTGGGGCTGCGCACCCGGTGTCCAGCGCCCGGCCTGGATCGCCAAGGCGGTGACGATGCTGGCCGATATGGGCTGAGGCAGTGGCGGCCGCGCCGCCACAGGGCCTCGAGACAACAAAAATCGTGAGTGAGGGCAGAGCATGTTCGGATTGAATCGAGCGACGAAGCGCGCGCTGCAGCTTCGGGCGGAGTTGGACGCCGCCAAACTCAACCGTCGCGAACTGTCGAAGCTGGGACTGATCGCCGGAGGGGCCGCCTATGCCAAGGGGGCCTCGCTGCGCGAGGCCATCGCCAGGAGGTCCCGGTCCGGCCGCTGACGCCATGGAAGGACCCGATGCCGGTGCCGTCGACCCTGAAAGGCGGGGCGGACTTCACCTACGGCCACGATGACCACCAATATTCCGAACGGTACGATGCGCCCAACAGCCGCTGCTACGAACTCAAGCAGCGGGAGCATGATCACCAGTTCCACAGCGAGTTGCCGCCGAGCAGGGTGTGGAGCTTCAACGGCGTCTTCGGCGGGCCGGTCCTCGACGCCAAGTGGGGCGATGCGTTCTGCTTCAAGCTGAAGAACGAACTCGACCCCAACCATCGGGGCTATGGCGACCCGCGCACCACCTCTCATCTGCACAACATGCACACCGCCACCGAAAGCGACGGCGGCCCATGGAACTGGCTCAATCCTGGCGAGTCGCGGATCCAGCACTACTGCATGGCGCGTGCCGGCTTCACGCACACGCCGGCGACCTACGCCGACCCGCTGGCGCCTGGCGGTAGCTGGTGGGCGCCCGACGGCGGCGGCGATCTGCGCGAGACACTGACCACGCTGTTCATCCATGATCACATGCCGGACTTCACAGCGCCCAACCTCTACAAGGGCTTGTTCATGATGGTCCGCATGTTCGACAACCAGGATACTGGTAACGAGCAGACCGGCTGGAAGCTGCCAAGCGGCGACTACGACGTGCCGCTGCTGTTCCAGGACAAGGAGATCGTCGGCGACACCGGCGAGATGACCTTCAACCAGTTCGCCACCGATGGCTTCATCGGCCCCTATCTGACGGTCAACGGCGCCTACAAGCCCTACTTCGAGGTCGAGCCGCGCGCGTACCGGTTCCGTCTGCTGAACGGCGGGCCGTCACGGTTCTATCGCTGCGTGTTCCGCAAGGCCGGCCAGGACGTGCCGTTCGCGATCATGGCGCTCAGCGGCAACTTCCTGCCGAAGCCGAGACTGAACCAGACCAGCACCGACTTCTGGGTCGCCGAGCGCAACGACATCTGGGTCGACTTCAGCGCCTATCCCGACGGCACCGAGATCATCATGAGCAACACGCTCAAGATGCGCGACGACGGGCGCGGCGAGGAGGTCGGCAAGAAACTGAATCCGGACGACCCGGCGAACCAGCTGGTCAAGTTCATCGTCCGTCGCAAGCAGGCCACCTACCCGAAGCTCAAGCTGCCCAAATCGTTCCGGCCGCTGCCGCCCTTGCCCGACCCCAGCACCCTGCCGCGCAAGGTGTTCAAGTTCGGGCGCAAGAACGGGATGTGGGCGATCAACGACAAGTTCTGGGACCCGGACATCGACCATGACAATGCCGCGCTCAACATCTCTCCCAACGAGGTGACGCGCGACACGGCCGAACTCTGGGTGCTGGACAGCTCCCAGGGCGGCTGGGACCACCCGCTGCACATCCACTTCGAGGAAGGCCAGATCATCCGCACCAACGGAGTAGCCGTGCCGGCGGGCAAGCGCTACCGCGCCGACATCTACCGGCTGCGCCAGAGCGTGCACGAGCTGGTCCTGCGCTTCCGCGATTTCCCGATGGATGGCTACAGCCCGTCCGGCGGCCAGGTCCGTGAGACCAAGGCGGATCACGGCCGCTACGTGATGCACTGCCACAACGTGGTGCACGAGGACAATGCGATGATGACCACGTGGAGTATCCGACCACCGAAGTAAGTAACGCACCACGCCAAATACACCGAACAAATTCGTCAGACCGTGAGAGTCGGCAGGTGCCGGCTGTCCTAGCGGAGTGAAAATGATGTCTCGAAATCTTGCTCTGGCGACCGCAGCGCTTGGCTTGGTAGCCAGTCTCGCCTTGGCCGATCCGGCCGATGCGGCAAATGTCTATCTTTCGGGCGCCACGGCACCGACCGGCGGCCTCTGGGTCCCGGATGGCGCGCTGCCCACCGGCGGCCGGCTCTGGGTCGCCGATCACACCTTCGGCTTCTGTCCGGTGCAGCCCACCACCGCGACGAACTCCAGCGCTGCATTCATCGGAAGCCCGCTGGCGCCGACGGGCTGCATCCTCGCCGGCGGCCAGCCGGCCATGGACCCTGCCACACTGACGGCGTTCCTGCCCGACGATTCCTCGAAGTCGGTCGGGATCATTCGGGTGCAGTATCGGACCAACACCAAGCTGTTCACCGGCAGTCGCAGGACGCTCAACGGCAACGTCGCCAACCGTCGCTGCAAGAGCGGCAATCTCGCCGGTTGTCGTCCGATCGCGGCGGCCTTGGACCCGGGCGGTGATCTCTACATCATCACTCAGCGGGCGGGGGGCGATATCTATCGGATCAGGAACGCCCTCACGAACAATCCGTCTGGTGTCCAACTGGTCGCCTCGACCTCCGACGGCGGCGGCGCGCAGAGCCTGGCCTTCGTAGGCAGCGATCTCTACATCGCCGAGGCCACGGGCGTCACGATGATCCAGGACCCGTCGAACCGCGTTCCCGCCAACATCGACGGCGAGGGCCTTTGCACCCCGAATAATTCCTGCCTTGCTAGCGACGTCGGTCTGGGCTTCCTGCCGCTGGCCGTCGGTTCGGACGGGACCAACCTGTTCATCAGCGATCTCCAATCATTGGACACGGTGAACATCTACAATCCCGACCCGGTGAACGGCGGATTCGCCCTCGTGCCAGGCTTCTTTGCCGGCGTGTCCGGTTTCGCGGCGGCCCCGGCGACAGTGTCCAACGGTCCCAGGCTCTACTTTGCCGCAGACCCGTCGGGTGGCGCCGCGGTCGGCCTGGCCAATTGGTACTACCAGGAGCCGGTTCCTCTTCCGTAACCATCCACCGTTCGAAAGCCGCACCGCGGGCTTGTCGGGACAAGCCACCCGCTTCGCCCCCGGCGCGGAGATCCGCCTCGGACCCAGGCGCGGGCCGGCAGGGTGGACGTGGCCTGGGCCGCTCCACCCTGCTTGTCGCAGTGCCACTCTCCGGCCGCGAGGCCGCCACGGAGGAACGTCCATGTCCAATACTCGCCATCCCTCGCAGTACATCATCCTCTTGGCTTCGCTCGCTTGCGCTACTCCCCTTCTCGTCCATGCCAAAGAGGGCCGCGACAATGGCGTTGCTGGGCACCCTCTGACGATTCCAGCGGCTGCCTGCACCGAGATCGCCTCGGCCAGTGATGTAGCGTCGGCGCGTTCCGGTGGCGCGTTCACGGTCCGCGATGGCGCGAGCGCGAGCCTGATCTGCGCGTTGCCATCCGACGAACTCGACCATTCCGTCGACCGCGACGACGCGATCACGCTCGATATCTCGTACCTGGACGGCGACGGCTCCGGCGCGGCGCTGGTCACGGTCGAACTGGTCCGCACCGAGCTCGCCGCTGACCCCGACGGCTTCGCAGAATTCCCGGTGTGCGGCTGGAGCAGTGCAGCGGGCGGGACACTGGTGGGCACGACGGCACGTGTGGTCTGCGCCGGCGGCTTGGTCGACGGCGGATTCTACCATATTCGGGTCGGTCTTGGATCGGTGCCCGGCAGCGCCGTATCCTTCATTGGCATCGTCGTCCACTCGTGAGCGATCGAACATGTACGCTCGGCTCCTCGCGATCGCGTTCTTGGCCCTGGCGCCGTTGAGCGCTGCGAGCGCAGACTGGCGGCCCCAGCCGGGGCTGCTCTTCGACCTCCAGCTCACCGCACCCTACGACCTCGGCCGCATTGCCGACGCAATCGTGCTGGAGCCGTTCGGCACCTCGCGCGAGCGCTTGGCAGGACTGCGCGCGCGCAATGTCGCCGCCCTGTGTTACCTCTCCGCTGGACGGTGGCAGAACTGGCGCCCCGACGCCGCGAACGTTGCGGTGACTGCGCTGGGACGCAGCCCGTCGGCTTGGCGCGGCGAGCGTTGGCTGGATGTCCGTGACCCGTCCGTCACGGCGGTACTCGAGCTCCGGCTGGATCTGTGTCGAGATCGAGGGTTCGTCGGCGTGTTGCTGGGCGACGTCGACGGCTACGCCAGAAATACGGGGTTCACCATCTCGGCCGAGGACCAACTGACATTCAATCGCAGGCTCGCCATGGCCGCCCATGCGCGCGGCCTGTCCGTCGGCCTGGTCGACGATCTCGCCCAGGCTGCCGGCCTCGCGCGGGACTTCGACTTTCTCGTCGCCGACAATTGCGTCACTCTCGGTGACTGCGCCAAGGTCCAGCCGTTCCTCAAGGCCGGCAAGCCGGTCCAACTCGTCGCCTATACGAACCGGCCCGACCGGATGGCGACTTACTGCAAACTCGCCGCGGGGATCGGCGCGCCACTGATCTTCAAGACCCAGACACTCAACGGCAAGGTGCACGGGCGCTGCGGGTAGTGGACGTAAGGCGCGCCGCGGCGCGACCGCTGCGCCTTCTGGCGAGCGTTGATGCCGACGAGACCCATGCTACGATCTCGGCCGCCATGTGCGGGTCGTGGAGGGGGCGGCGCACGTCGCAGCCCATCGCGGCCGCTTCGTGACCAAGATCCAACAGTTGGGAGTCTCTGCGGCAGCGATACAAGAAGCCGGCAACGCCGTATCGTCTGGAGAAACAGCCAAACACTCCTCAAATCCCGAGCGCAACGAGCTTCTGCGCCTATGCGTACCGATGATAGAATAACATGAACTTAGAGAAGCGCAAAAGCATAACTGAGTTGCCCTATTGTACGGCTTTCTACTCTATTCAACGCGCACTGCAGAGTGGACAACAAAAAGCATATTGCTGGCAAATGGCGGTTCAGCAACAAATCGCGCGGCGACGATATGGCGCCAGAATGGCCGAGTGAAGAGCCGCAAGAGCCACCTCACTCGCATGAAGCTAGGGCGGGAGAACTCCATGATTCGGACGACGGGCGTGCTGTTCGTGAGCACGGCGTTGATGCTCGCGGCGGCGCCATCAGCCGGCTGGGCGCAGGTGCCCGAGGCGCCACCCACGGTCGGAGCGCTGGACGTGGCACCGCCGGCTCCGCCCGCCAGTCAGTATGATGCGCTGGTGACCGATCGGAAGATGCTGGTGGCGCTGGGCAAGGCGCTGTTCTGGGACGGCGCCGTCGGCAGCGACGGCCAGGCCTGCGCCAGCTGCCATTTCCATGCCGGCGCCGATCCAAGAATCACGAACCAGCTTTCGCCCGGCCTCAAGGTCGAGCCTCTGGCCGACATCGCGTTCGGCGGCATCGCACCGGCCGGGGCAGCCGGGCTCACCCGCGGCGGGTTCCTGGAGTCCTCGGGCAACCTCGCGCGGCCGAACACCAAGCTGGAGGGGCGTGATTTCCCCTTCCACCAGCTGGCCGACATCACCGACCGCAATGCGGACATCCTCTACGACAGCAACGATGTCGCCTCGTCGCAGGGCGTGTTCGACGGTCTCCTGATCGGCGTCGACGAGGTGCTCTCGACCCGCAACGGCAAGCGCGACCTGTGCAGCCCGATTCTCGACGCGACGACGATCTTCAAGCTCGACGTCAACGGCCCGCGCCGAACGCGCAAGGTCGAGCCGCGCAACACGCCGACCGTGATCAACGCGGCCTACTTCTATCGCAATTTCTGGGACGGCCGCGCCAACAACGTCTTCAACGGCAAGGACGTGTTCGGCCGCCGCGACGTCGAGAACAACCCGAACGCGCGAATCGTGCGCAACCAGGGCGGCAGTTTCGTGCTCGACACGCTGCTGCTGGAGAACATGAGCCTCGCCTCGCAGGCGGTCGGCCCACCCAACAGCTCGTTCGAGATGGCCTGCGCCAACCGGTCCTTCGCCTATATCGGCAAGAAGCTGCTGGGACGGCAAGCGCTGGCGACACAGAAGGTCCACCCGCAGGACAGCGTCTTCGGCCCGATGGGGCTGGTCGGCCCGCTGAGGGGGCTGAGCGCGACCTACGAGCAGATGATCCAGCAAGCGTTCGCTCGCGATCTCTGGGACGGCACCGGCCAGTTCAACATCAGCGGCGGCCAGATCGTGCCGGCGCCGAGCGGCGGCTTCCGCCAGATCGAGAACAATTTCTCGCTGTTCTGGGGTCTGGCCATCGACGCCTATGAACGGACGCTGATCTCCGATCAGACGCCGTTCGACGCCTACATGCGCGGAAAACGCCGTGCCATGACCGCCCAGCAGATCGCGGGCCTGGCGGTCTTCAACGTCAAGGGCAAGTGCGTCAACTGTCACACCGGCCCGGTGTTCAGCGGCGCCGCGGTGCCGCCGCGCCAGCAGGACGAGCTGATCGAGCTGATGGTCATGGGGGACGGCGCCCAGGCCAATTATGACGGCGGCTTCTACAATATCGGCGTGCGGCCGACCTTCGAAGACATCGGTCTCGGTGGGGAGGACCCGTACGGCATCCCGCTCTCCTTCACTCGGCAGTTCAAGCGCGGCACCACCAACGGCGACAGCTTCGACCGCTCGAGCTTCAGCCAACATCAGCGAGTGGCCGTGGACGGCGCATTCAAGGTTCCGACCTTGCGCAACGTGGCCTTGACCGCGCCCTACTTCCACAATGGGGGCCAGGCGACGCTGCGCCAGGTGGTCGAGTTCTACAATCGCGGCGGCGACCGGCGCGGCCCCAACGGCGACGACACCACCGGCACCGGTGACAATGGCGAGGGCCGGCCGGTCAAGTCCGGCATGGGCGGCAGCAATCTCGACCCGGACATCGAGCAGCTCGATCTCAGCGAGAGCGAGATCACCAACCTGGTCGAGTTCCTCAAAGCACTGACCGATCCGCGCGTCGCCTGCCACCGGGCGCCGTTCGACCATCCGGAGCTCAAGATCACCGACGGTCACTTCGAGACCTTGCCCCTGAAGACGCGGTTGCGCGACCGCAAGCTGAAGCTGATCGCGGTCGGCGCCGCAGGCGTCAAGAAAGCCTGGTGCGATCCCAACACCGGCGATCTGTTCGCCCGCAACCTGCTCGGCGGTCTGCTGCGACCCGTGAACTGACGCTCGGGCGCGTCCGACCACCCCGGCTTGGCCGGCGGCAGGTGCGGCTCGACGACTGCCGAAACCGCATCGGGCTCGGCCCTCGTCGTACCGCTTGGCCGTGGCTCTCTCCCGGCGCTCGGGAGAGAGCCTGTGCCGCTGCATTCAACCGGACAGCGGCGCCACGCACCGAAGGTCACAGGAAGCTGGAAGCCCCGGCCGGCGATTCGGACAGAGCGTGCGCAGCAAACTCCAGCGCGGTCCGTACGACCGGGCGCGGCGCTGGTCCACCGAGACAGATGCGAACCGCCTCCGGGGCAGGCTCCTGTGTCCCGAACACGTCGCTCGGGACGACGCCAAGCCCGCAGGAAGCCATGTGGCCAACGAACGCGGAGCGGCTCCAGCGGGGAGGCAGAGAGAGCCAGGCATGAAATCCAGCCGGGTCCGTCGCCACCAGTTCGGTCGGCAGGATCGATGCGACGAGAGCCTGCCGCTCACGGGTCTCCGCTCGGATCGCCCTCAACACCGCGTCCGCCGTGCCGTCCATGATCCACCGTGTCGCCAGCGTCGCCGTGACGGGCGAGACCATCACGTTCGCGGACCGCACCGCGGACGCGAATTTCCAGCCTGAACGCACGTCGGGAACCACGACGTAGGCGACGCGCAGCCCCGCGCCAAGGCATTTGGACAGCGTCGCGACATGCCAGGTGATTTCAGGTGCGACCGTCGCGAAAGCCGGCGGAGCATCATCTGGAAGAGGGCTGTACGGATCATCTTCGATGATCGCGACGCCGTGCTCCCGGGCAATCGCGGCAATCTCGTGCCGGCGCTGGATCGGCATCGTCCGCGTGGTCGGGTTGGACAGCGTCGGGTTCAGATAAAGTGCTTTGGGCAGGTGGTGCTTGCAAGCCTCTGCGAGCGCAGTGGGGGACAATCCATGCTGGTCGACCGGGACCCCAAGCAGCTGGAGCCCAAGCTGTTCGGCAATCGCCTTCACCCCGGGGTAGGTGAGCGTCTCCGTCAGGACAATCCCGCGCCCTTTCTCCGACAGGATCATCATTGCAGCCAGCAGTGCCGAATGAGCACCCGGAACCACGAACAACCTGTCCGGTCCCGCCACTACGCCGCGGCGGCCAAGCCAGCCGACCGCCGCCTGCTTGTCGGCCTCGGTTCCGCCAAAGCGTTGGTATCGCAGCACACGGGCAAGATCGTGGGTGATCGTCTCGAAACTCGCGTTGAGCCTCGTCCAGAGCGCCACGTCGTCGAACTCGGGCGGCATGTTCATCGAGAAGTCGGCGGCCTCCACGCGTCCGGCCGGTCTGCCGCCAGCCGTCGGCGCAGCCGTAACGAAGGTGCCTTCCCCGACGCGCGACTCGATCAGACCGCGTCGCTGAGCCTCGCCATAGCCCCGCGCCACCGTCGTGAAATCCAGACCGAGCAATCGGGCCAGTTGCCGCTGTGCGGGCAGTCGCTGGGCAGGAGCAAGCCGCCCTTGAACCAGGTCGACCTCGATCGCTTCTGCAATCGCTATGTAGCGCGGTTTCGTGCCGTTGCCCAAGCTTGGCACCCATTCGCTCATGTCTGATTCCAGTCACCCGCCGCGCATTGTATCCGGCACATCCATGCATAACACGCCAGTCGCTGCGGTGCAAAGCCTGCCTGCACCGCCCAGGCACAGGAGCATCTATCAGACCGAGCAACGTCATTCCAGTGCCTACGCTGGTCTCGCACCTTGCCCGCGCGGCACGGCTCCGACGTAGCAGCGGAGGATGCTCATATCCGCTCCAACTGGCACTGCCATCAATTCCCTTGACCGACTGTATCTCGTAGTTGACAGTGACTGCATTCACCGCGTGGATCGAGGCCGATCAAGGCCGTCGGCCAGCGGGACGGAGGTGGACCGTGGGGCAAGCCAACCATTGGCCAGACGCCGCGCTGGCCGGTTTCGCGGGCGTGCAATCGTTCGTGTTCGGCCCGTTCCAACTGGACCTCGCCGAGCGATCGTTGCGGCGGGACGGTCTTCCTGTCCCGCTCGGCAGCCGGGCCTTCGACATCCTCACTGTTCTCGTGCAACGCGCAGGTCAGGTCGTGAAGCACGAGGAACTCATCGCTCACGTATGGGCCGATGTCCGGGTCAGTCCAGGCACTCCGCGGGTGCATCTGGCGTCCTTGAGAAAGGCCCTGGGGTGCCGGCCGGATCGGCCCCGATACATCACCAACGTCCCCGGCAGGGGTTACTGCTTCGTTGCCCCCAGCATCGCGGCGGCACCGGCGAAGACGCGGTTGCCCGCCGGGAGAAAACACCTCGTCCCGCGCCGGCGCGGAGCCACTTCCGCCGCTGCGATGGCCAGCCCGGAGCGAGCGGGGCATGCTCCGGCCAGCGGAACCGGTGACCCATCCGCCGCCAAGCATGGTGCGCGCTCCAAAGCATCCTCGGCACAGGCCGCTGAGCAGCTTTTAGCAACACCTAACACCCGCGTTCCGCCGATCTCGGGCACTGTCCTGTCGCACCACGAGATCACGGCAGCGCAGGGTTTCAACATGGCAGTCGACGCGTCGATGGTGAGCGCACTGCGTGTCGCGCTGGGTTCGCACCTGACCGCTACGAAAGGGGACCCGGCAGTGAAGCGGAACAGGCTGGCCGTCGCGGCGGCCATCACGCTCCTGACCTGCGTCGCCGAGGCGGGGTTCTCGGCCGCGGACGCGCAGACGGCGCTGCAGGCCGCAGGGAACGCTACGCACTACCGAACCGCGACCGTCGACGGGATCAGCTTGTTCTACCGGGAGGCCGGCCCACCGGACGGCCCGGTCGTGGTTCTACTGCACGGGTTTCCGACCTCGTCGCACATGTTCCGAAACCTCATCCCGACGCTGGCCGACCACTATCGCGTGATTGCACCGGACTATCCTGGCTTCGGCCAGAGCGCCGCGCCCGACCATTCGGAATTCAGCTACACCTTTGCACATTACGCCAGCTTGGTGGACGCCCTGCTGCAGCAACTCGGGGCCACGCGCTACGCGATGTACGTCATGGATTATGGCGCACCCGTTGGCTACCGCTTGGCACTGCTGCATCCCGAGCGGGTTACTGCGCTCGTGGTGCAGAATGGCAACGCCTACGCGGAAGGTCTCGGAGCGTTCTGGGATCCGATCAAGGCGTATTGGGCGAACGGATCAGAAGCGCATCGACGGGCGCTGGACTTTCTCGTGACCCCCGCGATCACGAGATTCCAATACGTCGACGGCGTCAGCGACGTGTCGCGCATCAGTCCGGACAATTGGGTTCACGACCAAGCGCTTCTTGACAGGCCCGGCAACAGAGACATTCAGCTCGACCTATTCCATGACTATGGCACCAATGTGCCGCTGTATCCCGAATTTCAGTCCTTCTTTCGCAAATACCAACCGCCTACGTTGATTGTATGGGGCAAGAACGATCAGATTTTTCCGGCTGCCGGGGCGAGCCCCTATCTTCGCGACCTTCCCAAGGCTGAACTGCATCTGCTGGACACCGGGCACTTCGCTCTCGAAGACAAGCTCGACGTCATGGCGCCGATGATCCGTGACTTTCTCGACCGCTCAACCGCTCCGCAGTGAATAATCCGCGCCATCGCCATGGCGGCTTCGATCGAGGGACCAGCATGACACGTCCGGACCGATTTCCGCTCACCCACGGAGCCGCGGCTCGCCGCAATGTGCTGCTCGGCGGCCTTGCGGCGGCGTCGAGTTTGGCGCCAGTCCCGAACATCACCATCGCCGCGCACGCGCAAGAGACGGGCGGGTCGGGCGAACGGCCGAGTGCTGCAGGACAGAGGTCGAGCTTCATCAGGACGAAGGACGGCACCGACATATACTACAAGGACTGGGGCGAAGGAGTGCCGGTGGTCTTCAGCCATGGCTGGCCTTTGAACGCCGACATCTGGGACGATCAGATGATGTTCATGGCATCGCACGGCTTCCGCTGCGTTGCTTTCGATCGTCGCGGGCATGGCCGGTCGAGCCAGCCCTGGCAAGGGAACGATTATGACACCTTCGCCGAGGACCTCTCAGAACTGATCCGCGCGCTGGACCTCGAGACCGCAACTTTGGTGGGTCATTCAGCCGGGGCCGGAGACGTCGCCCGCTACATCGGCAGGTACGGGACGGACAGACTTTCCGGTGCGGTCCTTGTCTCTGCCATCCCGCCGCTGCTGCTCAAGACACCGGCAAATCCCGATGGCGTGCCGATCGAGGTGTTCGACGGCATCCGTGCCGGCGTCGCCGGCGACCGCGCACAATTCTACCGTGATCTCGGCGACGGGCCGTTCTTCGGCGCCAATCGCCCGGGCTCGAACGTGTCGCAAGGCATCAGGGACGCCTTCTGGCTTTGGTGCATGCAGGTCGGGCTGCGAGCATCCTACGAAGGGATCAAGGCCTTTTCCGAAACCGACTTCACACCGGATCTACGGAGATTCGATGTCCCGACGCTGATCATTCACGGCGAGGACGACCAGAACGTCCCGATCGCGACCACCGCGAGGATCTCGGCGAAGCTGATCAAGAACGCAACGCTGAAGGTTTATCCGGGCGCGCCGCATGGGCTGACCGTCACCCACAAGGACGAGTTCAACGGCGACCTTCTCGCCTTTGCACAGGGCCTCAAGTGACCCTGCCGGCCAGCTCCGCTAGTCATCCCAACGTCCGGAGGACGGTATGAACACAGTAACCACTCGCGACGGCATCGAAATCTACTACAAGGATTGGGGCAAGGGCCGACCCATTGTTTTCAGTCACGGCTGGCCCCTGTCGGCCGATGATTGGGACACCCAGATGTTGTTCTTTCTCGGCAAGGGTTATCGCGTCATCGCCCACGATCGGCGCGGGCATGGCCGTTCGACGCAGGTCGATGACGGTCATGACATGGATCACTACGCCGACGATCTCGCCGCACTGACGGCGCATCTCGATTTGACCAACGCAATTCACATCGGCCATTCGACCGGCGGCGGCGAAGTGGTCCACTACCTCGCACGGCATGGCAAGGGCCGGGCGACCAAGGCCGCCATCATCAGTGCGGTGCCGCCGCTGATGGTGAAGACCGCCGCCAATCCAGGGGGGGTGCCGAAGGACGTGTTCGACGGCCTCCAGGCGCAGCTCGCCGCGAACCGATCGGAATTCTATCGCGCTATCGCCGCTGGTCCGTTCTACAACTACGACCGGCCTGGTGCGAAACCCTCGGAGGCGATCATCCAGAACTGGTGGCGCCAGGGAATGATGGGCGGCGCCAAGGCCCACTATGACGGCATCGTCGCCTACTCGCAGACGGACTTCACGGCCGATCTCGAGGAGATCGACGTGCCCGTGCTGGTGATGCACAGCAAGGACGATCAGATCGTCCCATACGCCGATTCCGGGCCACTATCGGCCAAGCTGCTGAAGAAGGGAACGCTCAAGACTTATGAGGGCTTCCCGCACGGCATGCCGACTACTCAGGCCGACACCATCAATGCCGATCTTCTTGCCTTCATCGAGAGCTGAGGGCCGAGCGGCACAGGGAAGCGATGACTCACGCCGACGTCCAGGTCCGAAGTCGGGCGAGGGACTGATCGAAGGAATTTCGGAATGGAATCACAGCCACCGGTCGATGATCCACGACTTGCCAAAGTGGTGCCGGCACTTGGCGAGACACCAGTCTTCCGACCGGGCGAGCGGGTCCGGGTCGTGGAGCGGTTCCCGCTCGGGCATTACCGCGTGCCTCTATATCTTCGCGGCCGGACGGGCATAGTTGAGAGGCTCGTCCAACCGGCCGTCGACAATGAGGAGGAGGGCTTCGGCCTGAACGCCGGCGTGAAGCGACATTACTACCGGATCGCCGTCCCCATGTCCGACATCTGGACCGACTACGCCGGGAGTCACCGCGACCGCCTGTACATCGAAGTCTTCGAAACCTGGCTGGAGGCCGCCCGCAATGCATGACCACGATCGGGACCATGCCCATGAGGAGATCGGGGCGCCGGAGCGGCCCGGTTATTTCGACATCCTGCAAGCGGCGCTCGAGGAGATGCTGATCGAGCGCAAGATCCTGCAGACCGGCGAGATCGAGCGCCAGATCGACGTTCTGGACTCCCGCACACCCGCCCTGGGCGCCAAGGTCGTCGCCCGCGCCTGGACGGACCCCGCTTTCCGCGCTCGCCTGCTCGCCGACGGCCGGGGGACTTGCGAGGAGCTCGGCGTCACCTTC
This sequence comes from uncultured Alphaproteobacteria bacterium, assembly GCA_963720725.1. GTDB lineage: Bacteria > Pseudomonadota > Alphaproteobacteria > Geminicoccales > Geminicoccaceae > Benzoatithermus. The sequence goes on along the minus strand of CAVRGN010000006.1, from coordinate 40,383 downwards.
TACGACGACACGGGCCTCATCGTTCTCGAGAACACCGAGCAGGTTCACAACCTGGTCGTCTGCACACTGTGCTCCTGCTATCCCCGCCCGCTCCTTGGTTTGCCACCCGAGTGGTACAAGTTGAAACCCTACCGCGCCCGCGCCGTAGCTGAGCCGCGCGCGCTGCTGGCCGAGTTCGGCACCATCATCCCGCAGGAGGTGGAGATCCGGGTCGCCAACTCGACTTCCGCATTGCGCTTTCTCGTGCTGCCGGTCCGACCCGAGGGCACCGACGGCTACACCGAGGAGCAGCTAGCGACCCTGGTCACGCGCGACGCGATGATCGGCGTCGTCCCTGTCAAGGTCGATGAACAGAGGGCCGCGGCATGACGGGCTTGGAAGACTTCATGCGCCGGCTGCCCAACGACGTGGGCGGTCAGCCCTCGCCTGCCTTCGCGCGAGTAGAACGCGAACTCGCCGCCTGGGAGAGGCGCTGCCACGCCCTGGCCGATGTCTTGGACTATCACAAGCTCATCAGCACCGAGGAGAAGCGCCGTGGCGTCGAGGCGCTCGGGGCAGCGACGATCGATCGGTTGGGCTACTATGAACGGTGGGCCACCGCCTTCGCCGTCCTATTGTTCCAGAAGGGTGTCCTGACGCCGACCGGCCTTGCCGAGAAGATGAACGAGATCGAGGCGCGCTGGTCTGCCGAGCTGCCTCCGGCTGAGCTTGTCGCGACGTGAGCGAACCGATGGACCCCCCGGCCGGACTGACGTGCCTCAGGAGCAGCCACGGACCGCTGGAGACCATGGATCGCCTGGTTGCCAGCGTCACGGGCCGGGGAATGACCATCTTCGCCCGAATTGACCATGGGGCCGGAGCGGCAGAGGCGGGGCTGTCGCTTCGCCCGACCGAACTTCTGGTCTTCGGAAGCGCACGCGGCGGTACGCCGCTGATGCAGGCGGCGCAGACTGCCGGCATCGACCTCCCGCTCAAGGTCCTCGTCTGGCAGGACGGAGACGGAGTGGCGTGGCTCGGCTTCAACGAACCCGCCTGGATCGGGTGCCGGCACGGTCTCCCGACCGACAGGATCCCCGCCGTCCAAGGCATGCAAGAGGCCTTGGCCGAGATCGCGCACGAGGCCGCCGGAACGGCCGAGAGTTCAACCTGACGGACATTTCCGGCTGTCGTGCTCGACGCCCGCCGAGACGTTTGCGTGAGCCAAGGGAGTGCAGGTCGCATGGGAAGACTTCAAGGCAAGGTCGCCGTCATCACCGGTGCCAACAGCGGCATCGGCTTGGCTTCGGCGCGGCTGTTTGTCGAGGAGGGTGCCACCGTCTTCATGACGGCACGACGCCAGCGGGAACTCGACGCCGCCGTACAGGCGATCGGTCGAGGTGCGCACGGCGTGCGAAGCGACGTTTCGAACCTTGCGGACCTCGACCGTCTGTTCGCAACCGTCCGGGATGCGGCTGGAACCGTTGACGTGCTCTTCGCCAACGCAGGCGGCGGGACGTTCGCGCCGCTCGGTTCGATCACGGAGGAGCAGTTCGACACGATCTTCGCGACCAACGTCAAGGGTACGCTGTTCACCGTGCAAAAGGCGCTGCCGCTGATGAAGGAGGGTGGCTCCATCATCCTGACCGGGTCCACCACGGGCACGACCGGAACGCCTGCCTTCAGCGTCTACAGCGCCAGCAAGGCAGCGGTGCGCAACTTCGCCCGCACCTGGACGCTGGATCTCGCACCGCGGAAGATACGGGTCAATGTGCTGGTACCGGGCGCCACCTCCACGCCCGGCTGGCATGGCCTCGCACCAAGCGAGGACGTGCACGAGGCCATGATCGAAGCCGCGGTCGCGTCCATTCCGCTCGGACGGATGGGCGAGCCCGATGAGATCGCGCGCGCCGCCCTCTTCCTCGCCTCGGACGACAGCAGCTTCATGAGTGGAAGCGAACTGTTCGTCGACGGCGGATCGGCGCAAGTCTGACGTGAATCCGAAGACAGCCCATCGGATCCAGCCAAGATGACCCGGATCAGCCGCATCTTCTCCGAGCCTTCGGAGCTACATCCACGCGTCATCGGCATCTATGCCCTGTTGATTGTCGCCAATCTCGCTGCTTGGACCTGTGCTCTACTGCTGTTTCACGACCAGCCGGTGCTGCTTGGGACGGCTCTGCTGGCTTACGGCTTTGGGCTGCGCCATGCGGTGGATGCCGACCACATCGCCGCGATCGACAACGTCATTCGCAAGCTGATGCAGACCGGAGAGCGGCCAGTCGGGGTCGGTTTCTTCTTCGCGCTCGGACACTCGACCGTGGTCGTCCTTGCCGTTGCGGTTGCGGGCACAGCTACGGCAGTGCTCGGTCCCGCCGACACGCTCAAGTCGGTGGGTGGGCTTGTCGGCACGCTGGTCTCGGCATTCTTCCTGTTCACCGTCGCGGCAGCAAACATCATCATCCTGCGCGGGGTCTGGCGTGCGTTCCGCCATGTTCGTCGGGGGGGTGTCTATGCGGACGAGGATTTCGACATCCTGCTCGACAACCGCGGCTTCCTCGCCCGGATTTTCCGGCCGCTGTTTCGGCTGGTGACGAAGAGCTGGCATATGTTCCCGCTCGGCTTCCTCTTCGGCATCGGCTTCGAAACCGCGACTGAGGTGGCATTGCTTGGCATTTCCGCGACACATGTCGCGCAAGGCGAGTCCCTCTGGTCCATTATGGTGTTCCCCGCTCTTTTCGCTGCCGGGATGTCTCTCGTCGACACGACCGACGGCCTCGTGATGCTGGGCGCCTACGACTGGGCGTTCAGGGCACCGATCCGCAAGCTCTACTACAACCTGACGATCACCTTGGTTTCGGTGCTGGTCGCCGTGCTGATCGGCAGCATAGAGGTGCTGGGCCTGGTCGGCGATCGGTACGGGCTCGAAGGTGATCTCTGGCGGCTCGTTGGCGCGCTCAACGACAACTTCAACGCGCTCGGCTTCGCCATCATCGGCGTGTTCATCGTCGCGTGGGCCGTGTCGGTCAGCGTCTATCGACTCAAGCGGCTGGACGACATCCCGGCCGGCGCCGCGGGCAGTTGACAGGTGCAGGTCGGGCATCGCCGGAAGATATGCCGCAAGCAATCGGAGGGCTCGAGCATGACAGTAGATGGGCGGATGCCCTCGAATTCGAGAGCGACCACTTTCATCGGGGGCAAGACGGGGAGCATGCAGGTCGTTTCCCACACCACGATCTCCGGACAGCCGATCGCGCGTGTCACCGCCATCGACATGATCTCCGGCGTCGCGGCGGATCTGCCCGCCGATGCGGTCTGGGCTTTCCACGGCGTCGCGTCCAACGACCGGTACACGACACGATCGGAAAAGACCGAGCTGACCAGCAAGCAAGCCACGATCGGACGTCCCGAGGCGACCCATGCGGCGCTGATCCTGCTGCGCAAGCGGGCCGAGTGGTGGGCGCTCACGCAGGATGAACGGCGCACGATCCTCGAAGAGGACTCGCACCACATCGCCATCGGCATGCGCTATCTGCCGGCCGTCGCCCGACGCCTGCTTCACTGCAGGGATCTGGATCACGAAGCGCCCTTCGACTTCATCGGATTCCTCGATTTCGCGCCCGGGAGTGAAATCGCGTTCGAGGAGATGCTCGATCAGCTGCGGGCGACCAGGGAGTGGTCGTTCATGGATCGCGAGATCGACATTCGTCTGACGACGACCGGTCGATGAGCCAGCGTGCTCTTCCCATCGGTGGAGAGCGACGGACGCGAATAGGCTCAATGTTCGGCCTCACGTTGGTAGCGGGGTGGACCGACCCGGCGTCGGGATCTGGCTCAACCGACGCGCTCCGCGAGCGGGGGCATCGCTGATGAGCATGCGGGTCATCGAGTTTTTGCTGGTTGCTGCCGTCCTTGCCCTCCTGGCGACGGTCGGCGTGCCCTTGGGCTGGGACTGGTGGCGCGTCGATCGCCGTGTCCAGACGACGGATGACGCCTCCGTCCAAGGTGACTTGCGGATGCTTGCGGCGAAGGTGCCGGGCTACGTCGCCGCCGTTCTGGTGCAGGACTTCCAGATGGTGGACGCGGGCCAGCCCCTCTTGCGGATCGAGGACAACGACTACCATGCAAAGGTGGCCCAGGCCGAAGCCGTCGTGCAGGCAAGGCAGGCGGCGGTCGACCATATCGGCGCGCAGCTGCGCCAGCAGCAGGACGTGATCGCCCAGGCACGCGCGCAGCACGAAGCAACGCAGGCCAATCTTGACCTCGCGTCGGTGCAGCTGGAGCGTGCCCGCTCCCTGCGCAAGACGACCTTCGGCACGCAGGAAGCCCTGGACGAGGCCAGGGCGGCCCATCTCGCGCACCGCGCCGCGCTCAAGAGCAGCGCGGCCTCGATCCAGGAAGCCGAGGGTCATCTCCCGGTGCTTGCCGCGCAGCAGCGGCAGGCGGAGGCCGAGCTGGACCAAGCCAGGGCAGCCACCGAGCTCGCTCGGATCGATCTCGGGCACACCGTCATCCGGGCGCCAGTGCGCGGCCAGCTCGGCAAACGGGCGGTGTTCGAAGGCCAGTATGTGGGAGTCGGAGCCGGGATCATCACTCTGGTCCCACTCGATTCCGTCTGGATCAATGCGAATTTCAAGGAGACGCAGCTGGGCCGGGTACGCCCCGGCCAGCCGGTCACGATCACGGTCGACAGCTTTCCTGGAGCGAAGGTGCGCGGCCACGTGGCGGCCCTGGCATCCGCCAGCGGCGCCGCAACGGCCCTGCTTCCACCCGACAACGCGACCGGCAACTTCACCAAGATCGTGCAGCGGATTCCGCTCAAGGTCGTGATCGAGCCGAAGCAGGAGCTCGTGGGGCGACTTCTTCCCGGCATGTCGGCCGTGGTCGCGGTCGACACCGCTCCGGACGCGGAGCCGCTGCCGCTGATCGAGCGCCTGCTCGCCCTGCTGGGGCTTGGCGATCGGCAGGCGCACGCCGATCCCCGGCAGCGATGACGGCAGAGCTCCAGCGCCCGTCGGACACGGGCGCGGAGTCACTGACGCCGCGTGCCTGGTTCGCCATGGCGGCCGGTCTGACCGGATCGGTGATGGCGCTCTTGAACACGCAGACCACCGCATTCGCCATCGCCGACATTCGGGGCGGCATCGGTGCCGCCTTCGACGAAGGCGCATGGATCCCCACGGCCTACTCGATCGGTGAGTTCGCCATCATACCCGTCACCGCGGCCCTGGCGGCGGTCTTCTCGACCCGGCTCTGGCTGTGCGTGAACGTCCTGCTGTTCCTTGCGATCTGCGTTGCCTGCGCTGCTGCCACCACGCTCGAGCAGCTCCTGGCTCTCCGTTTCCTGCAAGGATTGACCGGCGGTGCGATGATTCCGCTGGCATTCCAGATCACGCTCCGGACCTTCACCGGTCCGCACAAGCCACTGGGGATCGCACTCTTCGCGGTCACCTTGACCTTCACGCCGACGATCGCCGCCACCACCGATGGCTGGATCACCGATGCGGTTGGCTGGAGGGGGATCTTCCACCAGAACCTGGTGCCGGGATTGATCTGCATGATCTGCGCCTGGGTTGGCCTGCCGCGCGACCCGCTCGACCTCGCCAGATTGCGCCGGATCGACTGGAAGGGTGCGATCCTCATCGCGCTCGGCCTTGCCTGTACCGCATGCGTCTTCGACCAGGGCAACCGGCTCGACTGGTTCGCCAGCCCGCTGATCGCGAACCTGTCGGCCCTGGCCCTCGTCTTCGTCACCCTCTTCGTCTGGCACGAGCTGCGCACCGAGGCTCCGCTCGTCGACCTTGGGCTCCTTCGCTGGCCCGATTTCGGTCTGGCCGTGCTCTGCAACTCGCTCTTCCGTGTCGGCCTCCTCGCCGCCGCGATGATCATCCCGGCCTTTCTGGTCACCATCCACAACCATCGGCCGCTCGAGGTCGGCACCGCGCTTCTGTGGGTAGGGCTGCCGCAGCTGCTGCTGGCGCCACTCGTGCTGGCGTTGGCCCGGCAGATCGACGAGCGGCCGATCATGATCTTCGGCCTGCTGCTGTTCGCAACCGGCGTGCTGATGAATGCCGGCGTGACCAGTCAATACCAGGAGACGCAGTTCCTGTTGAGCCAGATCGTGCAAGGCATGGCCCAACCCTTCGTCCAGGTTCCGATCATGGTGATCGCGACCTCGCGCATCGGCCCCCGGGAGGCGCCATCGGCCAATGCGCTCTTCAACACCATTCGCGCCCTGTCGACGACCATCGGCGCTGGCCTCATCGCAACCCTGTTCACCAAACGCGAGCAGTTCCACTCGGCCCGGCTGACGGAGACGGTGACGGCCCTCTCGAGCGGCCTGCCGGATCGCCTCGGCGCGCTGCGCCCGTTCCTCGGCGATGCGGCGGCGCTCGCGACGGTCGCCGGCCAGCTCCGGGCACAGGCGACGACCATGGCCTACGCCGACGTCCTGATCGCGATCGGCGTCACGCTGCTCATGGCGATCGCCATCGTCTGTCTCATCCCGCCGCCGCCGGCCGCCCTAGGACTGAAGACGTGGCACAATGTCTGCGCCAGGAGTCTGTGAGGCCTCATTGACGACGTGCGGCCGCATCGGCGCAACCTCGCCGAGGGGCGCCTGCGAGCTGGTGGTCGCGAAGGCGGCGACGGTGAACGCCCGGCCGCGAGCGTTCTGTCCGAGCCGGAAATGGCTTTCCGCCAAGGTCAGAACCTTCCTGGACTTCCTGGCGGGAGATCGCCGGCTGAGATGATCTACACCGTCCAGAACCGTGCATCGACCAGGCGAAGCTGGCGGCGGCGCCATGAAGCCGCGCATGCTGACCTCGCAGCCGGCCAGCGCCTTCACCTTGTCGGAAAAGGTCAGCCCCAGCACGCTGACGTTGCCATAGAGCTCCTTGAATCGGAGCAAGGCGCCGGCGGCCCGGGCCGGGCGGGCGCGAGCGAAGCCGAGACGGTTTCAAGGGCAAGACACGCGACCGCCATGTCATGAAACGGACCCTCTCCTTTGACCTTGCGCTTTGCCGGCGCCGCGCCTTGGCCGCGATGCAGCGCAAGCGGGCAACCTGAGCGGAGGGCGGGCGGAGAAGCCTACGCCTCGCGCACGCCCAACTCGTCGAGGCGGGTCAGGAGCATGGCCGGGTCGTCGTACACGCGGTACGCGCCGGCGCGCTCGAGTTCCTCGGTGCCGTAGCCGCCCGACAGCAGGCCGATCCCCAGGGTCCCCGCCCGCCGCGCCGCCAGCAGGTCCCAGACGCTGTCGCCGATGACGTAGACGCCCGAAGGATCGACGCCCAGCCGGTCCACCGCCGCCAGGAACAGGTCGGGGTCGGGCTTGGCGTGGGCCACCATGTCGCGGGTGATGATCGGCACGCCCTCGGGCACGCCCAGCTTGGCGATCACCGGCCCCGCAGTCTCGATCCGGCCGCTGGTGGCGATGCCCCAGGGACAGCCGATGGCGGTGAGCCGGGCCAGGAGCTCGACCGCCCCCGGCAGCGGCCGCACGTCGCCCGACGTCCGCTTGTAGGCGTCCGCATGCGCCTGGCGCAGCCGCTCCAGCAGCTCTGGATCGTACTCCCGGCCCGTCTCGCGCAGGAGCGCGCGGGTGAACAGCCCGCCGCTCATGCCGATGCGGCGGTGGATCTTCCAGATCGACAGCTCGATCCCGTTGGCGAGCAGCGCATGGTGCCATGCCACCACATGCTGGTAGACGCTGTCGACCAGCGTACCGTCGAGATCGAACACCAAAGCCATGCGCCGTGCCGCCATGTTCCCGCCCCTCGCCCAGCCGCTGGTCCGTCCCGTCTAGCACGGAAAGCCGGCCTTGCCTGCCGCACCGGAGCGTGTATAAGCCTGCCCTTCGCCGCGCGGGCGGGTGCATCGTCGCGCCCTTTCGCGCCGCCCCAATGGAAGACCGGACGCCTGGAACGCCGGAATGGCTGGCGGGCCCCGTCCTGTTGTCCAACGGAAAGGATCGTCGCTACCGATGCCTCTTTACGAGCACACCGTCATCGCCCGGCCGGACCTGTCCAACCAGCAGGCCCAGGACCTCTCCACCGCCTTCGGCGAGGTGATCACCGCCCAGGGCGGCACCCTCGGCAAGACCGAGTATTGGGGCCTGCGCAACCTGGCCTACCGGGTCAAGAAGCACCGCAAGGGCCATTACCTGCACCTGAACATCGACGCCCCGGCGGCGGCGATCACCGAATTGGAGCGCACGCAGCGCATCCACGAGGACGTGCTGCGCTACCTCACGGTCCGGGTCGAGAAGTTCGAGGAGGGCCCCTCGCAGGTGATGGTGGCCAAGACCAGCCGCGACGAGCGTGGCCCGCGCCGCGACTTCGACGGCCCGCGTGGCGGCGGCCGCGACCGCGACCGCGGCGACCGCCCCGACCGCGAACCCCGTTTCTGAGAGCGCTGAGCGATGGCTAGAGACGACGAGACCCCGGCTCGGTCCGAGGATGGCGGCTACCAGGGCCGCAGCCGTGGCGGCGAGCCGCCGAACATCACCATCCGCCGGCCGTTCTTCCGGCGCCGCAAGTCGAGCCCGTTCGCGCACGCCGACGCGCCGAAGATCGACTACAAGGACATCAAGCTGCTGCAGCGCTTCGTGTCCGAGCGCGGCAAGATCGTGCCGCGGCGCATCACGGCGGTCACCGCCGGCGAGCAGCGGCAGCTGGCCCAGGCGGTCAAGCGCGCCCGCGAGCTGGCCCTCCTGCCCTACGTGACCGGCTGAGCGGGAGGCGAGCGATGCAGATCATCCTTCTCGAGCGCGTGCCCAAGCTCGGCCAGATGGGCGAGGTGGTCAACGTCAAGCCGGGCTACGCCCGCAACTTCCTGATCCCGCACGGCAAGGCGCTGCGCGCGACCAAGGCTTCGATCGGCGATTTCGAGAAGCGCCGGGCCCAGCTCGAGGCGCGCAATCTCGAGCGCAAGCAGGACGCCCAGGCCATGGCCGGCAAGGTCGAGGGCCAGATGGTCACCCTGCTCCGGCAGGCGAGCGAAACCAGCCAGCTCTACGGCTCGGTCAATGCGCGCGACGTCGCCGTGGCCTTCACCGAGGCCGGCATCAGCCTGGAGCGGCAGCAGGTCCGCCTCGACCAGCCGCTCAAGACCCTGGGCCTGCACGACGTCGCGGTGGCACTGCACCCCGAGGTCGAGGTGACGGTCAAGGTCAACATCGCCCGCTCGCAGGCCGAGGCCGATCTCCAGGCCGGCAAGGCAGCGCCCGAAGAGCCCGCCGAGGAGGAGGAGCGCGAGCTCACCCTCGAGGAGGAGCTGGCGGCGCTGATCTGACCATGCCGCCTTCGCGGCAGGCCTTCGGCAGCGCAGCATTTGCTGCTTGTCCCGCCGCGGAGCGGGCGATAGCGTCGGGTGTGGGCGCGGCGTTCATGCGCGCGCCGGTGCGACTGGGACGGGAATGAGCCTGGGCAAGGTCGAGTCGGAGGCGGCCACGGTGGCGAGCAAGCCGGCGGTGGTCAAGAAGTACGCCAACCGCCGCCTCTACAACACCGCCACCAGCAGCTACGTCACTCTCGACGAGCTCAGCCAGATGGTGCGCAAGGGCGAGGAGTTCGTGGTGTTCGACGCCAAGACCGGCGAGGACATCACCCGCTCCGTCCTGACCCAGATCATCCTGGAAGAGGACAGCAAGGGCCGCAACCTGCTGCCGATCGGGTTCCTGCGGCACGTCATCGGCTATTACGACGACAGCCTGCAGTCCTTCCTGCCGCGCTATCTCGAGATGAGCATGGAGAACTTCGCCAAGCATCAGGACCAGATGCGGTCCTATGTCGAGCAGACGTTCGGCCGGTTCTTTCCGCTGAACCAGCTCGAGGACATGACCCGCCAGAACATGGCGCTGTTCCAGCGCGCGGCCAGCATGTTCCGCCCCGGCGCGGGCGGCGGCGAAAGCGAGCATCAGGCAGCGGCGACCGACGAGCCCTGGCAGGTGGTCCGGGAGCCGGCCGCTGTCGACAAGCCGGCCGGCCTGGACCAGGAGATGCGCGAGCTGCGCGGCCGCATGGAGTCCCTCCAGCGGCAGCTCGACACCATGCACAAGCCGCGCGAGACGTCCGAATAGGGCGCGAGCCGCTCCGGGCCTACTCTTCCGGCTCGATCATCCCAAAAGCCGGGCCGTAGCTGATCTGGCTGCTCCAGTAACGCTCCAGGCTCATCAGCGCCTGATTGGTCTGGCGCAGTTGCTCCTCGCCCACGAACCTCCCGGCCAACTCCTCGCTGTTGCGCTGGTAGAGCTCGCTGATCCGCGCGGTCAGGTCGAGGCCCTTGGCCGACAGGCGCACGCGCGTCATGCGTCGATCATGCGAGGACCGCTCCTGTATCAGATAGTCGTTCTCAACCAACTTTTTAACATTGTACGATACGTTCGACCCCAGGTAGTAGCCACGAACCGTGAGCTCGCCGACGGTAAGCTGTTCCTCGTTGATGTTGAACAGGATCAACGTCTGAACATTGTTGATGTCCTCGATACCCAGTCGATCCAGTTCTGCCTTGATCACGTCGAGGAACCGCCGGTGAAGGCGCTCGATGAGACGAATGCTGATAAGGTATTGTTCCTTCACGTCCGCCTCGGTTCTCGATTTTTCGCCTCAAGCCGCCGGCGGACTTATGCCGGAACGACCCTAAGCGGGTTCGCCTTCGATCATCTTGATAATGGCGGAAAAATCCAGCCCTTCATTGCCGCCAGCCGCGAACAGGCTGAAGAGCTGGTATGCTTCTGCGCCCAATGGTGTGCTGGCGCCCGAGGCCTGCGCCGCCGCCTGGGCCAGCCGCAGGTCCTTCAGCATCATCGCAGTGGTGAAGCCCGGCCGGTAGTCGCGGTTGGCCGGCGAAGTCGGCACGGGGCCGGGCACCGGGCAATAGCTGGTCAGCGACCAGCACTGTCCGGAGGACACCCGGCCGATCTCGAACAGCCGGTCGGTCGCAAGGCCAAGACGCCGCGCCAGCGACATCGCCTCGCAGACCGAGATCATCTGGATGCCCAACATCATGTTGTTGCAGATCTTGGCCGCCTGCCCGTTGCCGGCGCCGCCGGCGTGGATCACCGCCTTGCCCATTCTCGCGAGCACCTCCTCGGCGCGCGCGAACGCGGCTTCGGCTCCGCCGACCATGAAGGTGAGCGTCGCGGCCTCCGCACCGGAAACCCCGCCGGAGACCGGCGCATCGACCATGGCGAAGCCGCGCGCGGCGGCGGCCGCCGCCACCGTGCGGGCGGTCTCGACGTCGATGGTCGAACAGTCGATCAGGAGCGCGCTCGACGCGGCCGCGGTGAACACGCCGCCCTGGTCCATGTACACCGAGCGCACGTGACGGCCCTCGGGCAGCATGGTCACCACGTGGTCGGCGTCGGCCACCGCCTTTTGGATGCTCACCGCGCCGATGCCGCCGGCGTCCGCCAGCCGGTTCACCGCCGCCGTGCTGACGTCATAGCCCTGGACGACATGGCCGGCCTTGACCAGGTTGCGCGCCATGGGCAAGCCCATATGGCCGAGCCCGACAAATCCGACCGTCGCCATATCATCCTCCTGAGCCGAGCGGCTCAGACCTCGTCCCAATCGAACCCCAGGTCGCCCGTCGGCGGCTGCACCATGCAGCGGTCGAGTGCGGCCTCGGCCACTTCGGCGAGATTCGCTGGCCGCCAGCGCGGCTGCCGGTCCTTCGCGACGAGGAGCGCACGAACCCCTTCGACGAAATCATGGCCCGCGAGTACACCGTGGACCATCCGGTACTCCAGGCGCAATGCCTCTTCGATGCCGAGCCCGCGACCGCGCCGCAACTGAGCGAAGGCGAGCGCGAGGGAAAAGGGGGATTTGCGGCCGAGTTCGGCCAGCTGCTCGGCGCCGAAGCTGCCGGGCTCGTCCGCCAGGAGCCGCAGCACGTCGGCCAGGGTAGCGGAGGCGAAGCAGCGGTCGATCTGCGGCCGCTGGGCGTGCAGGACCGCTCCCCGGCGGTCCAGCTCCAGGCCCGCCAGGCATTCGGCGATGGCTGCGTGCGGGTCGGACGCCGCCGCCGCCTCGACCAGCCGGCCTTCCAGCCCGTCCAGCTCCGCCGAGGGTGCCGCATGCGTCGCGACGCCCGCGTCGACACAGTCGACGCCGCGCAACCGCGCGCCGGTGAGCCCGAGCCACATCCCGACCTCGCCCGGGCAGCGCGGCAGGAACCAGGTTCCGCCGACGTCGGGGAAGAAGCCGATGCCGGTCTCGGGCATGGCGAACAGGGTGCGCTCGGTCGCCACCCGGAAGTCGCCATGCACCGAGATCCCGACCCCACCCCCCATGGTGATGCCGTCGATGAAGGCGATGTAGGGCTTGGGAAAGGTGTGGACCCGCCAGTTGAGGCGGTACTCGTCGCGGAAGAACGGCGCCGCCGCCGCGACCCCGCCCGTGCGCACGAGCTCGGCCACCGCCACGATGTCGCCGCCGGCGCAGAACGCCCGACCGGGTGCCGCCTTGACCAGGACGGCACCAATCGCGTCGTCCTCGCGCCAGCGGGCGAGCTGCCGGCCCAGGGCGCGGACCATGCCGTGGGTGAGTGCGTTCAGGGACTGCTGCCGGTCGAGGACGGCCACGCCCAGCCGGCCCCGGCGCTCGAACCGGATCTCCTCGGTCATTCCGCGAGCAACCGCCGGGCGATGATCACCCGCATGATCTCGTTCGTACCCTCCAGGATCTGGTGCACCCGGCAGTCGCGCAGGAAGCGCTCGACCTGGTAGTCCTGGATGTAGCCGTAGCCGCCATGCAGCTGCAGCGCCTCGTTGACCACCTTGAAGCCGATGTCGGTGGCGAAGCGCTTGGCCATGGCGCAGTGCAGCGTCGCGTCGGGCGCGCCGGCGTCGAGGCTGGCGGCCGCGCGGTGCACCATCAGCCGCGCCGCATCGAGCTCGGTCGCCATGTCGGCAAGGCGGAACTGCAGCGCCTGGAAATCGGCGAGCCGGCGGCCGAACTGGCGCCGTTCCTTCAGGTAGGCGGTGGCGCGCTCCAGGCAGGCGCGTGCCGCACCCAGGGAGCAGGCGGCGATGTTGACCCGACCGCCGTCCAGACCGCGCATGGCGATCTTGAACCCGTCGCCCTCCGCGCCGATGCGGTTGGCCACCGGCACGCGGCAGTCGTCGAACGTGACCAGTGCCGTCGGCTGCGAGCGCCAGCCCAGCTTTTTCTCGGGCTTGCCGAAGGCGAGGCCGGGCGAGCCCTTCTCGACCAGGACCGAGCTCACGCCCGCGGGCCCCTCGCCGCCGGTGCGGCACATCACGAGATAGACGTCGCTGGCGCCGGCACCCGAAATGAAGGCCTTGCCGCCGTTCAGGACATAGGTGCTGTTGCCCTCCGCCCGGGCGCTGGTCCGTAGCGAGGCCGCGTCCGAGCCGGAGCCGGGCTCGGTCAGGCAATAGCTCGCCAGGATGCGCATGGCGCACAGGTCCGGCAGCCAGCGCTCGCGCTGCGCCGCGTCGCCGAAGGTGTCGACCATCCACGACACCATGTTGTGGATGGAGAGGTAGGCGGCGGTCGAGGTGCAGCCGGCCGAAAGTTCCTCGAACACGATCGCGGCGTCGAGCCTGGTCATGCCGGAGCCGCCGACGTCCTCGCGAACGTAGATCGAGGCGAGGCCGAGCCCGGCAGCCTCGCGCAGCGTCTCCACCGGGAAGTGGGAGGCCTCGTCCCATTCGGCCGCGTGCGGGGCCAGGGCATCCTGCGCGAAGGCCCTGGCCATGTCGCGCACGGCTGTCTGGTCCGGCGTCAGCTCGAACTGCACCCTGCTGCTCCCGACTCTCCTGCAGGGTGCTGGTAGCGGGTGGCCCGGACCCGGTCAATCCAGGCGCCACGGCGGCGAGCTTGCCGCGCGAGCGATCCGGCCCTCGTTCATCGATCCTAGAGGAACCAGCGTGACAATCGCCCTAGGAGCCGCGGCGGCCCGCCGCGGCCCATGGGGAGCGTCATCGGATGTCCCAGCGCCTGGATCTCTCCTATCGGACGTTTCGGATCATCGCGGCGGTCCAGGCGAGCGTGCCGACGGCCGCGGCCTTCTCGGGCCGCGAGCGGTGGTTCCGGTGCGAGGGCGTCGGCCTAGAGGCGGCCGTCCTCGAGGCCAAGCGGTGGATCGACGGACTCCTGGCCGAGGAGCGCTCGCGCCGCCGGGAGCCCCACATAGGCACCGCGACCGAGTACCGTCGCGCCTTCCAGTCGCTGACCATCGCCGGGCGCGATCAGAAGATGCTGCGTGCGCATGCAAACGCGCCCGACCGCACACTGACGGCGGCCCAGCTGGCCGCTTCCGCCGACTACGCGAACTTCAAGGTGGCCAACCTCCATTACGGTCTCCTGGGCCACAAGTTCGCCGAGTATCTGGAGATCGACCCGCCGCACTACGCGAAGCGGGCAGTGCCGGTGTGGACGCGCGCCCTCGCCGAAGACGTGGCCGCCCGCGGCGCGCTCGGGCACTGGCAGTGGCGGATGCACGAGGAGGTCGCGTCCGCCCTGCGCGAGCTCTGGGCTACGGCTTGACCCAGCGCCGGGTCGGCGCAAACCGGGCGGGGCAATGGAGCGCGGCAGGGCTCGGTTGCGGAAGGCGCGGCCTGTGGATAGATACGGCGGGATGACCGCCACACCAAGAAGACGACCGGGAGGTCGGCCGTGAGCCAACCCACCTATCTGGTGCCACCGGCACCCTACCCCGCCAACCGCATGCGCCGGCTGCGCCAGCATGGCTGGAGCCGGCGCTTGGTGGCCGAGCATCGGCTGGTGCCCGCCGACCTGATTCAGCCGATGTTCATCCTCGAGGGCAAAGATCAACGCCAAGCCATTGACGCCATGCCCGGAATGGAGCGCCTGTCCGTCGACCTGATGGTTTCGGCGGCCGAGCGGGCGATGGAGCTGGGCCTGCCGGCGGTCGCCCTGTTCCCGGTCACCCCGGTCGAGCGCAAGAGCGAGGACGCGTGCGAGGCCTGGAACGACGACAACCTGATGTGCCGCGCCATCCGGGCGATCAAGCGCCACTGCCCCGATCTCGGCATCGTCGCCGACGTGGCGCTCGACCCCTACACCAGCCACGGCCAGGACGGCCTGCTGCGCGACGGTGCGATCCTCAACGACGAGACGATCGAGGCGCTGGTCCGGCAGGCGGTCTGCCTCGCCGGTGCGGGGTGCGACATCGTGGCCCCGTCGGACATGATGGACGGCAGGATCGGCGAGATCCGCCGCGGTCTGGACGAGGCGGGCATGGAGCGGACCATGATCCTCTCCTATGCCGCCAAATACGCCTCGGCCTTCTACGGGCCGTTCCGCGAGGCGGTGGGCTCGGCCGGTGCCTTGGGCAAGGCCGACAAGAAGACCTACCAGATGGACCCGGCCAATGGCTGCGAGGCCCTGCGCGAGGTGGCGCTGGACATCGCCGAGGCCGCCGACATGGTGATGATCAAGCCGGGCCTGCCCTATCTCGACGTGATCCGCCGGGTGAAGGACGCCTTCCAGCTCCCCACCCTCGCCTACCACGTGTCCGGCGAGTACGCGATGATCAAGGCCGCGGCCGCCAATGGCTGGCTCGACGGCGAGGCCGCGATGCTGGAGTGCCTGCTCGCCTTCAAGCGCGCCGGTGCCGACGCGATCCTCACCTACGCCGCAATGGCCACCGCGGAGCGCCTGCGCGCCCGCGACTGACCTGCTCCCGCGTCACGACCCGCCATCGATCGTGAACACGTGGATGATCGCACCCTGGACCGCGAGGTGGCGGCCATCGGGGCTGATGGCCAGGTGGTGGCCGAAATTGGCGTCGCCGGCGTTGGTGGCCGGACGGATGGTCCGCGCCAGAGCCCAGGACTGGCCGCGCTCGAACAGGTAGGCGACACCGCAGCGGTCGCCTTGGGCGCAGTCGGTGCGCGGCGCTCCGACCAGCAGGCGCCGCCCATTGCCGGACAGGGCCACGGTCTCGCCGAAATAGCCGGCCGAGCCGTCGGGCGGTGGCAGCGTCCTCTCCAGCTCGAACCGGTCGCCGCGGCGCTGGAACAGGTGCACGGCCTGGTCGCCGCCCACGGCCAGCGCCGTCCCGTCGCCCGACCAGCTGACCGCGTTGGCGAAGCCGGTCTGCATCTCGGGTGCGGCCAGCTCCTGGCCGGGGGGCGGCTCCGCGCCGGACACGGGATAGACCCAGAGCTTGCCCGCAAAGCCCGGCTCGCCGGTGCCGCCGGCCAGCGCCAGCATGCCGTCGGGGGACAGCGCCACCGACTGGCCGAAGCGGGTGAAGCCGTCCTGGTCCGGTGGAGGCAACAAGGTTGCCACCCGCTCCCAGCGCTCGCCGCGGCGTTCGAACAGCTCGGCGACGCCGCAATAGCGCTCGGCCGCGGACGGTGTGCGGCAGTTGCGGTTGATCGAGCCCAGCAGCAGGCGGCTGCCGTCCGCAGACAAGGCCACGTTCGGGCCGGGCGGCGGGAAGCGCGAGCCGATCTCGGCCGTGATCGCGGCGCTGCCCAGTGGCTGGAACGCGGCCCCGTCGAGGCCGAAGACCTCGGCCCGGCCGGCGCCGAAATCGTAGACCGCGAGCGTGCGCCCGTCCGCGGCCAGCCGTGCGGTCACGGCCGGGCATGGCCGCGCCGCCAGCGGCGGGCCGACCGCGAGCTCCTGCCAGGCGTCGCCGGCACGGCTCCAGGCCTCGGGCATGTGGCAATCGGCACCCTCCGCCGCCACCGCCACGATCCGCTGGCCGCGCTCGGCCACGCCGTCGGTGACCAGGGTGCGGCCCGCCGGGATGTCCGCCTCCACCAGCGGTGCGCGCGGCTGCTGGCATCCGGCAACGACAAGGCAGAAGACGAGCGCTGCGGCGCCGCGGACTCGATCACCGGTCACCAGGCATGGATCCTTCTCGTTCGCCGAGCGCGCGACCGTAGCCGCGGCGGGCGTGGCCGGCTACAGGCCGAGCCAGTTTTCTACGGTCGCGATCTGGTCGTCCGCCAGCAGGGCCGGGGCGTGACCGATGCCCGGAAAGCTCACGAGTTCGAACGCCGGCCCGCGCCCCCGCATCTGCTCCAGGATGTCGGCCGTGAGCAGCGCGCTGTCGGCACCGTGCAGCACCAGGATCGGGCAGCGGATGCCCTCCCAAGCCGCCCAGAGATCGGTGTCGTCCGCGGCGGCGGCCATGAACGGCTCGCGGATCGCCGGGTCGTAGTGCAGGCGGAGGCCCTCAGCGGTGCGCCGCGCGCTGTGCTCGGCCAGGGCGCGCCACTGCGCATCGCTGAGCGGGCCGAAGCTGGCGTGGATCAGCCGCAGATGCGCCTCGAGCTCGCCCATGTCCTTGAACGCCAGGTCGAGCCCCAGATAGCTGCGGATCTGGCCCAGCGTCGCCGTGGCGACGTAGGGCCCGATATCGTTGACCACCAGCCGCGCCATCGGCGGCCGCGGGCCGGCCGCCAGGACCATGCCGATCAGCCCGCCCATCGAGGTGCCGATCCAGTCCACGCCGGCAAGGTCCAGCCGGTCGAAGAACTGGCCGAACTGGGCGGCATAGACCTCGAGCGTGTACTGGTGCGGGTCGCTCAGCCAGCTGCTGCGGCCGCGCCCCACGACGTCGACCGCGAGGACGCGGCAGCCGCGCCCGGCCAAGGCGGCGGCGAGGGTGTCGAAATCGTGCGCGTTGCGGGTCAGGCCGTGGACGCACACCACGGTGCGGGCGGCATCCGGCGGGCCCCATTCGAGATAGCCGAGATCCAGGCCCGCGAACGGGCCTTCGAGTGCCAGCGACTTCTCCTGCATCGGCCCGCCATCTCCGCTGTCCCGCGCCGTCACGGCCAGCAGCTAGCCGATCGGCGGGCCGGGTGCCAGGGGCTCAGCGGGCGGCGCGGGCCGGAACCTCTCCGCGACCGCCGCCGACCGTGACCGGGCGGGCGCGCGCGGTCTCGCGCCAGACGGTGTAGAGACCGCTGCCCACCACCAGCGCCATGCCCACAAACAGGATCGGCGCCGCGTGGTCGCCGAACAGCAGCACGCCGAACAGCACGCCCCAGATCATCTGCGAATATTGGAACGGTGCCACGACCACCGCCGGCGCCTCACGGGTCGCGAGGACGAGGCCGGCATGCGCGCAGCCCATGAGCAGTCCCGCCAGCGCCAGGAGCCCCACCTCGGCCCAGGTCGGCATGACGAAGGTCGACGGCACCATCGGCGCGCTCGCCAGCATGATCGCCAGGAACACGGCGAACAGGATGGAGGCGCTGGTCTCGCGGCCGCCGATCCGCTTGAGCGTGATCAGGCTGAGCGCTCCGGCGACCGCGGCCAGGAGCGTCAGCAGGTGGCCCAGGTTGAGGGTCGCGAAATCCGGGCGGATCATGATCAGCACGCCCGAGAAGCCCACGATCTGGGCCGACCAGCGCCGCCAGCCGACCTCCTCGCCCAGGATCAGCGCGGACAGCGCCGTCACCAGGATGGGTGCCGCGAACAGGATCGCGTAGACCTCGGACAAAGGCAGCAGGCCGAAGCCGCGCCAGGCGAGCAGACCGCAGATCGCGGTGAGGCCGCCGCGCAGCGCCACGAGCTGCCAGCGCTGCGGCACCAGGGCCCGCCACCCGCCCTGGCCGCGCGTCAGCACCGCCACCGGGAGCAGCGCGAACAGCGCGACCGAGAACGCGATCTGGAACACGGAGAAGCGCTGGCTCGCCAGCTTGATCATCGCGTCGGCGGTGGAAAAGCTCGCATAGCTCAGCACGGCGAAGCCGATGCCCCGCACGGACACGCCGCCGCGGGTGATCGCCGTCTCGAGGGTCGACATTGTGAGGCTCGCAGGCAAGGGCCGCTGGCCGCTCGCCAGCACCTTCAATATATTGCGCTGCAACAAGGATAGCTGTGCTATTCGCACATCACTGGCATGCAGGTATGCCACAGCCGCCGGAATCAGACCTCGGCGAACAGCTCGGTCGAGAGGTAGCGCTCGGCGTTGGACGCCACGATGGCGACGATCCGCTTGCCGGCCATGGTCGGCCGCGCGCCGATCTCGATCGCCGCCGCGATGGTCGCACCGGAGGAGATCCCGACCGGCAGGCCCTCGAGCGCCGCCGCGCGCCGGGCGGTGGCGAAGGCGGTCTCGTTGCCGATGCGGATCACCTCGTCGACCAGGCTGCGGTCGAGATTGGCCGGGACGAATCCCGCGCCGATGCCCTGGATCTTGTGTGGCCCGGGCTTGCCACCGGAGAGGACCGCACTGTCCTCGGGCTCGACCGCGATGAAGCGGATCTCCGAGCCGCGGCCGCGCAGTGCCTGGGCGCAACCGGTGATGGTGCCGCCGGTGCCGACACCCGCCACGATCGCGTCCAGTCGCCCGCCGGTGTCACGCCAGATCTCCTCGGCCGTGGTGCGGCGGTGGACCGCCGGATTGGCCGGATTCTCGAACTGCTGGAGAATGATGGCGTTGGGCTGCTCGGCGAGGAGCCGCTCGGCGGCCTGGAGCGCACCGCGCATGCCCTCCGCCGCCGGGGTCAGCTCCAGCTCGGCGCCGAGCAGCTTGAGCATCTTGCGCCGTTCGAGCGACATGCTCTCGGGCATGGTCAGGATCAGGCGGTAGCCCTTGGCGGCGCAGACGAATGCCAGGGCGATGCCGGTGTTGCCCGAGGTCGGCTCGACGATGACGCTGTCGGCGGAGAGCTTGCCGGCACGCTCGGCCGCCTCGACCATCGCCAGAGCTATGCGGTCCTTGACCGACGACAGCGGATTGAAGAACTCGAGCTTGACCAGCACTTCCGCCAGGCAGCCCTCGGCCAGGGGCAAGCGGTTCAAACGCACCAGTGGCGTGTTGCCGATTGTTTCGCAGATCGATCCCAAGATGCGCCCGCGCTCGGGCGTCCCTGGATCGTTCGATCCAGCAGGCGAGTCCATGGCCCGGTTCCCCCGACAAGTGAGGCGGGCCACCTTATCCATCGCGCCGCATGCGTCCAGGACGGCGATCAGATCACGAAGTCGAAGCTCCGTCGGCCCTCGCTCTCGATCGTCTGGCGCTCGGCCTCGCGGCAGAGGTCTTCCACCGAAACTCCCTCGAGCCGTGACATGAGGTCGACTTCGAGCTCGTCCCAAAAGGGCGCGATCACCCGCTTGCCAAGCGCCGACTCCGAAACCGGTCCGTCCTCGCCCACGGGCTCCTCGAGGCCCTGGACCACGCGCACGACCTCGGCCACGCTCACCCGGCGCCGTTCGCGCGCGAGGCGATAGCCGCCGCGCGGCCCGCGCACGCCCTTGAGGATGCTCGCGCGCACGAGCTGCTGGAGAACCTGCTCGAGATAGCGGCGCGGCAATCCGAGCCGTCGCGCGATGTCCTGGCTCTGCACCGGCTCCGAGCCGCCGTGATAGGCGACGTCGACGACGGCCTCCAGCGCCAGCGCCAACTTCTTCGACGGCCTCAACATCACCTGCACCTCCTTCCCTAGCGCGGCGGACCGCCCCGACGTTGCTCCCCACGGTCGGTCGAACCGAAGCCCCCGACATTCCGCGCGGTCTCCTCCGGATCGATCGAGCGCTCGACCCAGGTCGCGGCAGCGATGGCGGCAACGATCAGCTGGGCGATCGCGGCCGCCCGGACCACCGTGAACGATACGGTGCCGAGATTGATCAGGATCACCCCGATTTCACCGCGATAATCCGCGTCGATCGTGCCGGGCGCGTTCAGCACGGTCACGCCGTGCCGCAGGGCGAGGCCGGAGCGCGGCCGCACCTGCGCCTCGAAGCCGGGGGGCAGCGCCAGACGGATGCCCGCGGGCACGAGCACCCGCGCCAGCGGCGCCAGGGTCACCGGCTCCGCCACCGCCGCCAGCAAGTCCATCCCGGCCGCACCCTCCGTCGCATAGGCCGGGAGGGGCAGATCGCGCCCATGCGGCAGGCGCTCGATGGCCACCCGGACTCCGGTCATGCCGTCGCCGCTGTGAAGTGACGCGCGATGCGCTCGGCCAGCCGCCGCGCCAGCTCCAGCTTGTCGAGATCCGGCCATGCCTCGCCCGGACCTTCGTCCGCCAGCAACAGCACCCGGTTCATGGTCCCGCCGAACACGCCCGAGCCGGGCGAAACGTCGTTGGCGAGGATCCAGTCGCAGCCCTTGCGGGCACGCTTGGCACGCGCCTTGGCCTCCAGATCGCCGGTCTCGGCGGCAAAGCCGATCACCAGCCGGGGCCGCGGCTCGCCATGCGAGATGGTGCGGAGGACATCCGGGTTCTCGACCAGCTCGATCACCGGCGGGGCGGCGCCCTCGCGCTTCTTGATCTTCGCTTGGCGCACCGAGGCCGGACGCCAATCCGCGACCGCGGCGGCGAAGACCGCGATGTCGACCGGAAGTGCGGCCTGCGCTGCCGCCAGCATCTCGGCGGCCGTCTCGACCTTGGTCACCGCGACGCCCGCCGGATCGGGCTCCTGCACCGGCCCCGAGACCAGCCTGACCGTGGCTCCGGCCTCGGCCAGGGCCCTGGCTATGGCGTGCCCCTGTCGGCCCGACGAATGATTGGAGAGATAGCGCACCGGGTCGAGCGGCTCGCGCGTCGGCCCGCTGGTGACCAGCGCCCGCAGGCCGGCCAGAGGTCGGGTACGGGGATCGAGCATGGCCTCGATCGCCGTCAGGATCTCCATGGGCTCGGCCATGCGCCCGGAGCCGATCTCGCCGCACGCCATGTCGCCGGGATTGGGGCCCACGACCCGCACTCCGTCCTCGACCAGGCGCAGAAGGTTGCGGCGGGTCGCGGGATGGGCCCACATCTGCGGGTTCATGGCCGGTGCCATCAGCACCGGCTTGTCGGAAGCGAGCAACAGGGTCGAAGCCAGGTCGCCGGCCAGTCCGGCCGCCAGCTTGGCCATGAGATCGGCGGTGGCAGGGGCGACGACGATGAGGTCGGCCTCGCGCGACAGGCGGATGTGGCCCATCTCGGCCTCATCGGTGAGCGAGAACAGCTGGTCGTACACCTTCTCGCCGGCGAGGCTGGCCACCGAAAGGGGAGTGACGAACTGGCTCGCGGCGGCCGTGAGCACGCAGCGGAACGCCAGACCCCGCTCGCGGCCGCGGCGGATCAGCTCCAGGCATTTGTACGCGGCGATCCCGCCACCGATGATCAGAAGGACACGCCGCTCATTCAACACTGACCACACCGCCGCATATGCAATCTACGGGAACAAGGTGGAGTACGCTTGCGTCGAGGCAAGACCCCCCTGTCCGCAAAGGCAAGGATCTGCGGCTTAGTTGTTGGGCTTTTGGGCCGGTAGGCGCTGACGCACCTCGTCGATGCCCGCCCAGGGGTCCGGCCGCGCCGCTTCCAGTGCTGGCACCGTGGCGATCGTGAACGCCAGCGGATCCAGCGCGGCGTCGACCTCGTCCCATGCCACCGGCATGGCCACCG
The DNA here is from genome assembly GCA_963720725.1 of uncultured Alphaproteobacteria bacterium. Classification (GTDB taxonomy): domain Bacteria; phylum Pseudomonadota; class Alphaproteobacteria; order Geminicoccales; family Geminicoccaceae; genus Benzoatithermus. The sequence continues at coordinate 18,050 of CAVRGN010000006.1, read as the reverse complement.
TCGCACCGGTCCTTGCGCGGAGAGAGTAGGACGCCACCGCGGTGGCACCATCCTCGTTGCGCAGATAGTCGATGAAGATCCGCCCCCGGCGCGCCACCTTGGCGAGCTTAGCCGTGTAGCGCTGCGGGCTGTCGGCGGCCATGCTCCGCGCCAGCGAGGCTGCGAACCGCTTCGCCGCCGGCCAACCGTGGCGCCGCTCGATCGGCACCACCAGATGCAATCCCTTACCGCCGGTGGTGCGTGCGAAGCTCTCCAGCCCCAACGCCGTCAAGCGTTCGCGCAACTCGCCCGCGGCCGCGACCACCTGCGGCCAAGCCAGGCCCTCGGCCGGATCGAGATCGAAGACCAGACGGTCGGGCCGGTCGAGGCGATCGATGCGCACGCCCCAGGGATGCAGCTCGATGGCGCCGAACTGGACCAGCGCGAGCAGCCCTTCCCGGTCGTCGATGGCGAAGTACGCCTCGGCTTCCGCCTTGCCCGGTGCCGCCACCGGGCGGACGGATTTCGGCATGCCCCGCATCAGGTGGCGTTGGAAGAAGCAGGTGCCCGCCGCACCCGATGGGCAGCGCAAGACGCTCAGCGGCCGGTTGGCGATCCCGGCCAGGACCCGTTCCGCCATCGCGTGGTAGTAGGCCCAGACCTCGCCTTTGGTCGTGGGCGGCTCGGCGAGGACGATGCGCTCGGGATGGCTGAGCCGCACCCGGCCCACACGCTCCGGTGCGTTCGGCACGCCGGTCACCTCCTGCCGCACCGAGGCCACGTCCTTGTCCTCGCGCATCCCCAACCAGCTCGCATGCCGCAGCATCCCATCGGGTGTCCGTTCCAGGTAGCTGACCTCCGCCACCAGCTTCGGCTCCACCCATCTCACGCCGCGTCGCATGGCGGACGGCATGCGCTCGAACGGCATCGTCGCGCGCAACAGTGGCCGCAACGCCGCGAGCAGCCGCTCCTCGTCCGCGGCGTTCCAGCCCGTGCCCACCCGCCCGGCATAGACCAGGCGTTTCCCCTCATAATGTCCGACGGCGAGCGCCCCCAGGCCATGCTTGCCGCCGCGCATGCCGGTGAAGCCGCCGATCACGACCTCTTCGCGGGCGACGCACTTCAGCTTGAGCCAGTCCGTGCCGCGACCGGAGCGGTAGGGCCGGTCGGCCCGCTTGGCGATCAGCCCCTCCGCACCCAGGACGCAGGCGTGGCGGAGCAAGGCCTCGCCGGCACCCAGCACATGGTCGCTGTAGCGGATGACGTCGGAGCCCCGCAGCAGCCGGGCGAGCTCGCGCTTGCGCTCGCTCAGGGGTCGGGCGCGCAGGTCGGCGCCATCGTGAAAGAGAAGATCGAAGGCATAGCAGACGATCCCGTCGCCACCACCCTCCAGAGCCTTGCGCAGCGCCGCAAAATCGCTGCTCCCACCTTTCCCCAGCACCACCGCTTCACCGTCGAGCAGGGCCGAGCGCGCAGGCAGCTTACCGGCCGCGGCGACGATGCCGGGGAAGCGCGCACTCCAATCGTGGGCGCCTCGCGTGCTCACGGTGGCGTCGCCCTCCGAGAGCCGGATCTGGCAGCGGTAGCCGTCATGCTTGATCTCGAACAGCCAGTCGTCGCCCGCGGGTGGGGCGGCGGCCGGCGTGGCGAGCTGCGGCTTCACGAAGCGCGGCATCGCATCTCCGCCGGCCACGCCGGCTTCGGGCGCGTCACCGGCGGCGATTCCGGCCATCGATCGTCCCGACAGCACGCTGAGGTCGTCGTCGGGCAAGGACGGGTCGCCGGGCCGCGCGGCCTCGTCCCGCTCCTTGATCAGGAGCCACGGGTCCTGCCGCTCCTGCCTGCCCTTGATCCGCACCAGCATCCAAGCACCGCCCAGCTTCTGGCCGTGCAGCCGGAACTTCAGCCGGCCCGCGGCATAGTTCTCGTCCGCGTCGCCCTCGGGCTCCCAGACGCCGCTGTCCCAGAGCATGACGGTCCCGCCGCCATACTCGCCCTCGGGGATGGTACCCTCGAACGTGCCGTAATCGAGCGGGTGGTCCTCGACGTGGACCGCCAACCTCTTGTCCCCGGGATCGAAGCTCGGGCCGCGCGTGACCGCCCAGCTCTTGTAGGCCCCGCCCAGCTCCAGGCGCAGATCGTAGTGCAGGCGCCGGGCGGCGTGTTTGTGCACCACGAAGCGGCGGCCCGCCTCCAGCGCGTCAGCACCGGGCGGCTCCGACGTGCGCGCGAAGTTCCGCTTGGCGCGATAACGTTCGAGCGCGCCAGCGGCGGGAGGCTCAGCCCGCCTTGCGCTGGCGCGCGGCCGGCTTGGCACCCGCCGCCCCCTTGGGCTTGGCCTTCGTCGTCTTGCTCGGCAGCTTGCGGACCTCGGCCGACTTGCCGCTTTCGGCGGCGGGCTTGCGCCGGCCGGCCTGCTCCGCACCCAGGCTCCGCTTCAGCGCCTCCATCAGGTCGACCACCTTGCCGGCCGGCTGCACCGCATCCGGCGCGCGCACCTTGTGGTGCTTAACCTTGGCCTCGATCAGCTCGCGCAGTGCTGCCTCGTAATCGTCCTTGAACCGCCGGGGATCGAAGGGCGCCGACTTGCGCTTGATCAGCTCCGTGGCGAGCTGGAGCTGGTCGTCGTCGATCTCGCCTGCCTCGATGTCGGCGAAGAAGCTGCCCGCCTTCTTCACCTCGTCGGACGCACGCAGGGTTTCCAACAGCAGCCCCGCGCCCGAGGGCTGGATCGCCACCAGGCTTTCGCGACCGCTCAGCACCACCTCGCCCAGTGCTACCTTGCCGCTGTCGCGTAAAGCCTGCTGCACTACGCGGTACGCCTCCTGTGCCATGTCCCCGTCGGGAACCACATAATAGGGCTTCTCGTAGTAGAGCGGATCGATCTCGCAAGTGTCGACGAACTGGACCAGATCGATGGTGTGCTTGGACTCCAGCCTCAGGGCGGCGAGTTCGTCCTGCTCCACCACCACGTAATGCTCGGGCTCGATCTCGTAGCCCTTGACGATGTCCTCGTTCGCTATCGGGCCCCGGTCAGCGACGACCTTCTGGTAACGGATCCGCTGTCCGGACTTGCGGTCGAGCTGATGGAACTGCACCCGCGCCTGGCTCGCGGTCGCGGTGTGCAGTTGGACGGGGAAGGTCACCAGCGAGAGCCGTACGTGACCCTTCCAATAGGGACGTGGCATGGCACACCCGATCCATTGTCCTCCGGAAGGGAGGGCATTCGATACGCAATCCGGTCCAGCTTGCCTTCGTTCCGCTTCTGCTTCGATTGACTTGCGGACAACTTGGGTAAAGGCTGTGGACGGGGCGGGGATATCCTGTGGATCGTCGCTTTGCGGACTAGAGCAGGCTGCCCGCCACCAGACCCGTCAGCAAGGCCAGGAGGGGGGCCAGCCAGCGCCAGCCCCGGTCCCTGTCGCGTACGATTCGGATGCCCTGGCGATCTGCCTCGACGCCGGCTCGTTCGAGCCGGGCGACCAGTCCGGGCAGGGCCCGCAGCAGCGTCACGCCCTCGCCGACGAGTTGCCGGACCTGCGCCTCGGGCCCCAGGTTCTCGCGGATCCATGCCTCCACCAAGGGCTGCGCCACCTGCCAGATGTTCACCTTGGGATTCAGGGCCCGGCCGACCCCCTCGGAGACCGCCATGGTCTTCTGCAGCAGCACCAGCTGCGGCTGCTGCTCCATCTCGAACTGTTCGGCCACCGTCAGCAGCTGGCCGAGCAGTCGCCCGATGGAGATCTCGTTCAGCGGCAGGTCGAGGATCGGCTCGCCGATGGCACGGCAGGCCTGCTGGAAGGACGCCTGGTCCTGGTGGGCGGGGACGAAGCCGGCCGAGAAGAACACGGCGGCGACCCGGCGGTAGTCCCGGCTGAGGAACCCCACCAGGATCTCGGCCAGATGCCGGCGCGTGGCGAGGTCGATCCGGCCCATGATGCCGAAATCCAGGGCCACGATCCGGCCCTCCTCGTCGATCAGCATGTTGCCGGGGTGCATGTCGGCGTGGAAGAAGCCGTCGCGGAACACCTGGTTGAAGAAGACGACGGCCGACTGGGCCAGGATCGCGTCGGGATCGTGGCCGTGCGCGATCAGCCGCTCGCGCTCGTCGGCCGGCAGGCCGGACACGCGCTCGAAGGTCGCCACCCGCCGGCCGGTGCGCACCCAGTCGACGCGGGGCACCTTGAAGCCCTCGTCCTCGGCGCAGTTCTGGCGGAACTCGGCCGCCGCCGCGGCCTCCAGCCGCAAATCCATCTCGCGCCGGGTGGTGGAGGCGAGCATCTTCACCGAATCCACGGGCCGGTAGCGCCGCAATGCGGGACGCACCCGTTCGGCCCATTCCGCGAGCCAGAGCATGAAGTCCAGGTCGCGCTCGATCGCGGCCTCGATCCCGGGCCGGAGGATCTTGACCGCGACCTCCTCGCCCTCGGGGGTGACCGCGAAGTGGACCTGCGAGATCGAGGCCGCGGCCACCGGCCGGTCCTCGAAGACGGCGAACAAGGCGGTGACGGGACGCTCGAGCTCGGCCTCGACCGTCGCCCTGGCCTCGGCGGAGGGGAACGAAGGCAACCGGTCCTGGAGGTCCGACAGGTCGTGGGCGATCGCCTCGCCCAGGAGGTCCGCGCGGACCGAAAGCGACTGGCCCAGCTTGATGAAGGCGGGACCGAGTTCCTGCAGCGCCTTGGCCAGCCGCTCGCCCGGCCGGCCTTGCGCGTGCCGGTTCGCCATCCGCTCGGCCAGCCAGCGCAGGGCGGCGGGCACCGGCAGCAGGTCCATCGGGAACAGGGCGTTGTGCCGCGCGAGGCACCGGGCGGTCGCGATCACCCGCGCCCCGTTGCGCAGATCGCGCAGCATCAGCGCGGCTTGCGGCCGATGAGGCTCACAGCCGCCAGCCGGAGTGGATCGCCGCGATGCCGCCCGACAGGTTGCGATAGCGCACCTGCTCGAGCCCGGCCGCCTTCATCAGGCTGGCGAACGCCGGCTGATCGGGGAACTTGCGGATGCTCTCGACCAGATAGCGGTAGCTCGCCTCGTCCTTGGCCACGAAGCGCCCGAGCAAGGGGACCACGTTGAAGGAATAGGCGTCGTAGAGCTGCCCCAAGCTCGGCAGCACGACCTTGGAGAATTCCAGGCACAGGAACCGCCCGCCCGGCCGCAACACGCGCCGCGCCTCGGCCAGCGCCAGCTCGATCCGGGTCACGTTGCGGATGCCGAAGGCGATGGTGACCGCGTCGAAGCTGCGGTCGGGAAACGGCAGCGCCATGGCGTCGGCGGCGAGCCAGTCGATCTCGACCAGCCAGCCCGCGTCGAGCGCCCGGTCGCGGCCGACGCCCAGCATCGCGTCGTTGATGTCGGCGAGCGTCACCCGCGCCCGTCCGTCGATCCGTTCCAGAAAGCGCATGGCGACGTCGCCGGTGCCGCCGGCGAGGTCGAGCAGATGCATGCCCGGGCGCGGCGCCAGCCAATCCAGCAGCGCCTCCTTCCACAGCCGATGGATGCCGCCGCTCATCAGATCGTTCATCAGGTCGTAGCGCTGAGCCACCCGTCGGAACACGTCGCGGACCCGATCGGCCTTCTCGTCCGGGGTCACCTCGGCGAAACCGAACGAACGGGCGAGGCGGTCGGCGGCCTCACCGGGATCGAGCGGGCTTGCGGGACGTTCATCGCTCATGCAGAAAGCGGCGCTCATCTGGGCTGCGGGTCAGGCCTTCTAGGCCGCCGGGCGAAGCCCGGCAACCGCGCGGTCGGCGGGAAGCGTCAAGATGCCGGAGCTGCCCGAGGTCGAGACCACCATGCGCGCCCTGGCGGCGCGGCTGGCCGGCCGCAGCGTGGCGGGGCTGGTGCAGCGGCGTGCCGACATCCGGTTCCCCCTGCCCGAGCGGCTGGGCCAGCGCCTCGTGGGCCGGACGCTGGTGCGCTTCGCGCGCCGGGCCAAGTATATCGAGTGCTTCCTGGACGACGGTGCCGTGCTGCTCCTGCATCTGGGCATGTCCGGCCGGCTGCTGTTCGACGGCGAGCCCTGCGGCCCGCACGAGCATCTGACCTTCACCTTCGACGACGGCACCCTGCTCCGCTTCGTCGATCCGCGCCGCTTCGGCATGGTGGACCTGTGGCCGGCCGAGCGGCTGGACGAGCATCGCTGGCTCGCCCATCTGGGCCTCGAGCCGCTCGATCCCGGCTTCGGCGGCCGCAGCCTCGGCGCGGCGCTGGCCGGCCGCCGCACCGCCCTCAAGGTCGCACTGATGGACCAGCGCCTGGTGGTGGGCGTCGGCAACATCTACGCCAGCGAGAGCCTGTTTCGGGCCCGCCTCGGCCCCTCGCGAGCGGCCGGAGGCCTCGCGCCGGCGGAAGCGCAGCGGCTCGCGCACAGCATCCGCCGGGTTCTGCGCGAGGCGATCCTGGCCGGCGGCTCCTCCTTGCGCGACTATGTCCAGTCCAACGGCGAGCTCGGCAACTTCCAACGCAATTTCCGGGTCTACGACCGCGCCGGCGAGCCCTGCTTGAACTGTGGCGGTCCGATCGGCCGCGCCGTGCACGGCGCCCGAGCCACCTTCTTCTGCGCGATCTGCCAGCGCTGAGCGGCGGCGATTGGCCGCTGGACGACCGGGCAAGGTCCGGTGTCTAACCCGCGCCGAGGCTGGGATGGAGAACGATGGCCATGGCTTACGAGACGGTTCTGGTGGAGCGGCGCGGCAAGGTCGGCCTGATCACCCTCAACCGCCCCAAGGCGCTGAATGCGTTGAACGACCAGCTGATCGCCGAGGTCGACGCGGCCCTGGACGCGTTCGACCGGGACGATGCGGTGGGGGCGGTCGTGATCACCGGCTCGGAGAAGGCGTTCGCCGCCGGGGCCGACATCAAGCAGATGTTGGACCGCGACTTCGCGTCCGCCAACGGCTCGGACTTCATCGCGCCGTGGCAGCGCATCGCCGCCCATCGCAAGCCGGTGATCGCAGCCGTCGCGGGCTACGCCCTCGGCGGCGGGTGCGAGCTCGCCATGATGTGCGACCTGATCCTCGCCGCGGACAATGCGAAGTTCGGCCAGCCCGAGATCAACCTTGGCACCATTCCCGGCGCCGGTGGCACGCAGCGGTTGACCAGGGCGATCGGCAAGGCCAAGGCCATGGACCTGGTGCTGACCGGGCGCATGATGGATGCCGGCGAGGCCGAGCGTTCCGGACTGGTGGCCAGGATTGTGCCCGTGGCCGATCTGCTGGCCGAGGCGCTGAAGACCGGCGAGGCGATCGCCGCCAAGTCCCGGGTGGTCGTGGCCATGGCCAAGGACGCCGTGAACGTGGCCTACGAGACCACGCTGGCCGAGGGCATCAAGGCCGAGCGGCGATTGTTCTACGCCACCTTCGCCACCGACGACCGTCGCGAGGGCATGAGTGCCTTCGTCGAGAAGCGCGAGCCGCACTTCACCCACCGTTGAGCCGGTTCGCGTTGACGAAGCCGGTCCGCGCCGCTATAGGGCGCGCTCGCACATTCCATGAGAGGTCGTAGTGGCGCATCATCGTTCCGCGAAAAAGCGGATTCGCCAGACGGAGAAGCGTACGGCGGTGAACCGCAGCCGGATGAGCCGGATCAAGACGTTCGTCCGCAAGGTCGAGGACGCATTGGCCAAGGGCGATCCGTCGCTGGCGCAGGCGGCCTTCCGCGAGGCCGAACCGGAACTGCGCCGCGGCATCTCCAAGGGCGTCCTGCACATCAATACCGCCTCGCGCAAGATTTCGCGCCTGTCGCGGCGGGTGAAGGCGATGGCCCCGACGGCCGCGTCCGCCTGACCCGTCCGGGTCGGGAACCTAAATTACGGTTTGCTGTTTATCGCGTCGGTCGCAATCGCGGCCGGCGCTTTTGGTGTCTGGGTCCCGCCGAGCGTGGCTGGGACGGCGCATTGTTCTCAACCATTGCGCAAAATTCGTCGTTCACCCTTCGATCCTCTTGCCAGCCTCCGGGGTGCCATCTAGTCTCCAACGACACACCGGCACTCTCGCCGGTCAGTTCTCGATCGACCGGCAATTGAAGTGCAAAAGTCAAGCGCGAGTAAAACCTCACGCTTTGACAAGTTCGACGATAGCGCCAGCCGGTCGTCTTTGAGTTGAAAAAGGAGCGCACAACGGTGCGAGGGGAACACGGAGAAGTGGTCGTGCAAGGTAGCCCGGAACTCCGCCGTCCGGCGTAGGATTAAGGGTTTCGCGCCGCGTCCATGCGAGCGCTCCACGAGCCACTCACAGCTGGAAGGCAGGGTCTTAGGTGCGTATGGTCCTTCCGCAAGCGTCCGATATCGAGCATCAATGGACCCAAGTGCGAGGTCTGTTGCGGGCCGAGGTTGGCGACACCGCCTATTCCACTTGGCTGAAGCCCCTCGATCTGGCCCAGGTCGACGGCGACAGGGTCGTGATCGCCGTGCCGACCCAGTTCATGCGCGACTGGGTGGTCGCGCACTACGCGGATCGCATCCGGGGCCTCTGGACGTCGATCAATCCCAGCATCCGCACGATTGCCCTCAATGTGCGGCCGGCGAGTGCCGCACTGACTTCCACTGCCGACCGACAGTCCGCGCCGGCAACGAGCGCTCGGCCGCTGGACGCGGAACAGGTGATACCCACCAACGAGGTGGCGGCACTCGAGGATCTCGGCGCCCGGCTGGACCCGCGTTTCACCTTCGACACCTTCGTCGTCGGCAAGCCCAACGAGTTCGCGGTCGCTGCGGCCGAGCGCGTGGCGTCGTCGCCCAAGCCACCGTTCAACCCGCTGTTCCTCTATGGCGGCGTCGGTCTCGGCAAGACCCACCTGATGCACGCCATCGCGCACCGGGTGAAGCAGCTCGATCCCAACCGGCGGGTGGTCTACCTCTCCGCCGAGAAGTTCATGTACCAGTTCGTGCGCGCCTTGCGCTCGAAGGACACCATGACCTTCAAGGAGCTGTTCCGCTCGGTCGACCTGCTCATGGTCGACGACGTGCAGTTCATCAGCGGCAAGGACAGCACCCAGGAAGAGTTCTTCCACACCTTCAACACGCTGGTGGACCGCGGCCGGCAGATCGTGATCTCGGCCGACCGCAGCCCCTCGGACCTGTCGGGGCTGGAGGAGCGGATCCGCTCGCGCCTGGGCTGGGGTCTGGTCGCCGACATCCATCCCACCACCTACGAGCTGCGCCTGGGCATCCTGCAGGCCAAGGCCGAGCAGCTGAAGGTCGACATCCCCGAGCGCGTGACCGAGTTCCTGGCCAGCCGCATCACCAGCAATGTGCGCGAGCTGGAGGGTGCCATGAACCGCATCGTCCACCAGGCCAGCCTGATCCAGAAGACGATCACCATCGACATGGCGCAGGACGTGCTGCGCGACCTGTTGCGCGCCAACGATCGGCGGGTGACGATCGAGGAGATCCAAAAGGCCGTGGTCGAGCATTACGGCATCCGCATGGCGGACATGACCTCGGCCCGCCGCAGCCGGGCGGTGGCGCGGCCGCGGCAGATGGCGATGTACCTCGCCAAGCAGCTGACGCCGCGCTCGCTGCCGGAGATCGGCAAGAAGTTCGGCGGCCGCGATCATACCACGGTCATGCACGCGGTGCGCCAGATCGAGAAGCTGAGCGCCGAGGACCGTGCCATCGCCGACGATCTCGGCTCCCTGCGCCGCAAGCTGCAGGCATAGGCCGCGGGACCGTACGAAAACTGTCGCCTCAGGCGCAATTTTGCTAGCGTGCGCGTCCCCGCTTGGCCGGGGATGAGAATGCGTCGGATTTCGTTCACGGATCGAACCCGCCCATGAAGCTAAGCATCGAGCGCGCGGCCTTGTTGCGGTCGCTGGCCCATGTCCAGAACGTGGTCGAGCGGCGGACCACGATCCCGATCCTGTCCAACGTCAAGCTCGTCGCCGAGGCCGACCGGCTGGGCCTGACCGCCACCGACATGGACCTGTCGCTGGTGGCCCACGAGCCGGCGCAGGTCCAACGCCGGGGCACCACCACCCTGGCGGCCCACACGCTGTTCGACATCGTCCGCAAGCTGCCCGACGGCAGCGAGGTCGGGATCGAGCAGGCCGAGGGCGGCGGCGAGGTCACCGTGCGCGCGGCCCGCTCGGTGTTCAGCCTCCCCACCCTGCCCGCCGACGAGTTCCCGGCCATCGGCGAGGAGCAGCTCGGCGTCCGCTTCACCATCTCCGCCGCCGACCTCACGCGGCTGATCGACAAGACCCGCTTCGCGATCTCCACCGAGGAGACGCGCTACTATCTCAACGGCATCCACATCCACGCCACCAAGAGCGGCGCCACCGCCATGCTGCGCGGCGTCGCCACCGACGGCCACCGGCTGGCCCGGGTCGAGGTGCCGCTGCCGGAGGGTGCCGCCGAGATCCCGCCCATCATCGTTCCACGCAAGACCGTGGCCGAGGTGCGCCGCCTGATCGAAGGGGTCGGCGCCGAGGTCCAGGTCGGCGTCTCGCCGACCCGGATCCAGTTCGCGCTCGAGCGCGCGGTCCTGGTTTCGCGCCTGATCGACGGCACTTTCCCGGACTATGAGCGGGTGATCCCCTCCGGCAACGACAAGCTGGCGGTGCTGGCGCGCAAGGAGTTCGGCGACGCCGTCGACCGCGTCGCCACGATCTCGACCGAGAAGGCCAAGGCCGTGAAGCTGAGCTTCGGCGAGGGCACGCTGACGATCAGCGCGGTGAGTGCGGAGACCGGACGCGCGGTCGAGGAGGTCGAGGCCGATTACGGCGGCGATTCCCTCGAAATCGGCTTCAACGCTCGCTATATCATCGACATGCTGCAAGGTATCGACGGCGACACGGTCCGCTTCGAGATGGCGAGCGCGGCGGCACCGACCGTGGTACGCGACCCGGGCGACGCGAGCACGCTCTACGTGCTCATGCCCATGCGGGTATGAACTTCGAGCCCCTGGCCCCGGAGCCGGGCACCGAGGGTGTGGCCGGCCGGGCCCAGGCGGTGCGAAGGCTGGAGCTGCGCGACTTCCGCAACTATGCCCGCCTGGCGATCGAGCTCCGCTCCGGGCCGATCGTGCTGCACGGCGACAATGGCGCCGGCAAGACGAACCTGCTCGAGGCGGCCTCGCTGCTGTCCCCGGGGCGAGGCCTGCGCGGCGCGCGCCTGACCGAGATCGACCGCAGCGACGGCGGCGCCTTCCGGGTCCGGGCGGAGATGGACGGCCATCTGGGCTTCATCGAGCTGGAAAGCGGCCACGACCGCGCGGCCGAGCGGCGCACCGCCCTCGCCGACGGGCAGAGCCTGCGCAATCAGAACGCCCTGGGCACGCATGTCAGCATGCTCTGGCTCACCCCGGCCATGGATCGGCTGTTCGCCGAGAGCGCCTCGGGCCGCCGGCGTTTCCTCGACCGCCTGGTGCTGGCGGTCGATTCCGCCCATGCGGCACGGGTCGCGGGCTATGAGCGGGCGGCGCGCGAGCGCGCGCACCTGTTGCGCACGGAGCGCCGGGACGCCGCCTGGCTGGGCGCGATCGAGCAGCGCATGGCGGAGGCGGCGGTGGCGGTCACCGCCGCGCGGCGCGAGCTGGTAGCCGACCTTGACCGCGAGCTGATGCAGGCCCAGCACCATTTCCCGCGGCCGCGCCTGGTCCTGATCGGCGAGCTCGAGGACTGGCTCGCGGCAGCACCGGCGCTGGCCGCCGAGCAGCGGCTGGCCGAAGCGCTGGCGGCGAGCCGCGAGCACGACGCCCAGACCGGCAGCACCGCCGTCGGCCCGCACCGCAGCGATCTTTCCGCCACCGATTCCCTGCGCGGCGAGGCGGCGGCGCGCTGCTCCACCGGCCGGCAGAAGGCCTACCTGATCAGCGTGATCCTGGCCCAGGCGCAGCTGCGCCGGCGCCGCCACGGCGATCTGCCGATCCTGCTGCTCGACGAGGTCACCGCCCATCTCGATCCCCGACGCCGGGTCGAGCTGCTCCACGCCCTGGCCGATCTGGGCGCGCAGAGCTGGCTCACCGGCACCGAGGCCCGGCTGTTCGACCCCATCCTGCGGATGGGCCAGGTCTTCCACGTCGTCAACGGAGCGCTGACGCCCCATGAGTGAATCCACGGCTCCCACCGACGGCGTCTACGATTCCCGCTCGATCCAGGTGCTCGAGGGTCTCGAGGCGGTGCGGATGCGGCCGGGGATGTATATCGGCGACACCGACGACGGCTCCGGCCTGCACCACATGGTGTTCGAGGTGGTCGACAACGCCATCGACGAGGCCCTGGCCGGCTACGCCGACCGGGTCGAGGTCGCCATCAACGCCGACGGCTCGGTCACCGTCGCCGACAATGGCCGCGGCATCCCGGTCGACATCCACGAGGGCGAGGGCGTCTCGGCGGCCCAGGTGATCATGACCGTCCTGCACGCCGGCGGGAAGTTCAACCAGAACAGCTACAAGGTTTCCGGCGGCCTGCACGGCGTCGGCATCTCGGTGGTCAACGGCCTGTCCGACTGGCTCGACCTGCGCATCTGGCGCGACGGCAACGAGCACCGGATGCGCTTCGTCGAGGGCGGCGAGCCCGTGGCCCCTTTGGCCGCGGTCGGGCCGCAGGACGGGCGGCGTGGCACCGAGATCACCTTCATGCCCTCGATCAAGGTGTTCTCGCAGACCGAGTTCTCCTACGAGCTGCTCGAGCATCGCCTGCGCGAGCTGGCCTTCCTCAATTCCGGCGTGCGCATCCGCCTCAGGGACCTGCGCCTGGACCCGCCCAAGGACGAGGAGCTGTTCTACGAGGGCGGGGTCGAGGCCTTCGTGCGCTACCTGGACCGGACCAAGCAGCCGCTGCACCCGCCGATCGTGGTGGCGACCGAGCGCGACCGGATCACCGTGGACGTCGCCCTGCAATGGAACGACGGCTACCACGAGACCATGCTCAGCTTCACCAACAACATCCCGCAGCGCGACGGCGGCACCCACCTCATGGGCTTCCGTGCCGCGCTGACCCGCGCACTCAACAAGTTCGCCGAGGAGAGCGGCACGCTCAAGCGCGACAAGGTCTCGCTCACCGGCGAGGACATGCGCGAGGGCCTGACCTGCGTGCTCTCGGTCAAGATGCCCGACCCCAAATTCTCCTCGCAGACCAAGGACAAGCTGGTGAGCTCGGAGGTGACCCCGGTCGTCTCCAACGTCATCGCCGAGGGCCTGGCGCTGTGGCTGGAGACGCATCCCGTCGAGAGCAAGCTGATCATGGGCAAGGTGGTCGAGGCCGCCACCGCCCGCGAGGCGGCGAGGAAGGCGCGCGAGCTCACCCGCCGCAAGGGGGCGCTCGACATCGCCAACCTGCCGGGCAAGCTCGCCGACTGCCAGGAGCGCGACCCGGCCAAGTCCGAGCTGTTCATCGTCGAGGGCGACAGTGCCGGCGGCTCGGCCAAGCAGGGCCGCGACCGCAGCGTCCAGGCGATCCTGCCCTTGCGCGGCAAGATCCTCAACGTCGAGCGCGCCCGGCTCGACAAGGTCCTGGGCAGCCAGGAGATCGGCACCCTGATCACCGCCCTGGGCACCGGCATCCGCGACGATTTCGACGTCGCCAAGCTGCGCTACCACAAGATCGTCATCATGACCGACGCCGACGTCGACGGCTCGCACATCCGCACGCTGCTGCTGACCTTCTTCTACCGCCACCTGGCCGAGATCATCGAGCGGGGCCACCTCTACATCGCCCAGCCGCCCCTCTACCGGGTCAAGCGCGGCCAGAAGGAGCGCTACCTCAAGGACGACGCCGCGCTCGAGGCGTTCCTGATCGCCGAGAGCCTGGACGAGGCCCGGCTGGTGCGTGCCGACGGCGGCGAGATCGCGGGCGAGGCGCTGGCCGCCCTGGTCGAGCAGGCCCGCATCCTGCGCTCGCTGTTCACCCATCTGGCGCGGCGGGTGCCGGTCGAGCTGATCGAGGCCACGGCGCTGGCCGGCGGCTTCGCCGAGCAGCCGCTCGACGATCCCGGCCACGCCCTGGAGCTGGCGCAGCGGGTCGCCCGCATGCTCACCGGCGGCGGGCTCGGCAGCTGGCAGGCGCACCGCAGCGACACGGGCGAGCTCGTCTTCCACCAGCTCAAGGGCGAGCGCCGCGAGCGCTTCCGCCTCGACCCGGCCCTGGCCCGCAGCGCCGACGCGCGCCGTGCCGCAGCACTGCTGGCCGAGATCGGCGGCGTCTTTGCCGGCGAGGCCAGCCTGGTCCGCAAGGAGCTCACCGTCCCGGTCACCGGCCCGGTGGGCCTGGTCGAGGCGCTGTTCCTCGCCGGCCGCAAGGGCCTGGCGATCCAGCGCTACAAGGGCCTGGGCGAGATGAACCCCGAGCAGCTCTGGGAGACCACGCTGGATCCCGACAAGCGCACCCTGCTCCAGGTCAAGGTCAGCCAGGCCGACCAGGCCAACGAGCTGTTCGAGACGCTGATGGGCGACGTGGTCGACCCGCGCCGCGAGTTCATCCAGGACAATGCCCTGAAGGTCGTCAACCTCGACGTCTGAGCCACCGGCGGCCGGCGCCGCGGCCATGCTGGACTATGTCGAGATCCGCCGCTGCGCCGGCCGGCGCGAGGCCGACCAGCTGGCCCTGGTCCTGGCCGCCATGGGCATCGCCAGCCGCCAGGTGCCCATGCCGCTGGGCGTCGGCCTGTTCGTCGCCGCCGCGGACGCCGCCGACGCGCGCCACGAGCTCGCCGCCTACGAGCACGAGAACGCCCCCCGCCGCCGCGCCGTGCGCCCGGCCGCCGCCATCCACCAGGGCTGGCCCGCGGCGCTGGCCTACGCGCTCCTCCTCCTGTTCTTCTACGGTGCCGCCCGCCGCGACCTGTGGGGCATCGACTGGCTCGAGGCCGGTGCGGTCCAGGCCGGCCTGATGCGCGCCGGCGAGTGGTGGCGTGCCGTCACCGCCCTGACCCTCCACCTCGACCACGGCCACCTGATCGGCAACCTCCTGGCCGGCATGGCCATCGGCACGCTCGCCGCCCAGCTCCTCGGCCCCGGCCTCGCCTGGCTCGCCATCCTGCTGGCCGGCACCCTCGGCAACCTCCTCGCCGCGCTCTTGCGCGCCCCCGACCACACCGCCATCGGCGCCTCGACCGCCGTCTTCGCCGCCCTGGGCATCGTCTCCGCCTTCACCCGCCAGCGCCGCTGGCTGCAACGCGACCTGCGCCTGCGCCGGCTGGCGCCGCTCGGGGCCGGCGTCCTGCTGCTCGCCTATCTCGGCTTCGGCGGCGAGCGCACCGACGTCGGCGCCCACGTGGCGGGGTTCGCGGTGGGGCTCGCGGTCGGGTGGGTGCTGGCGCGCTGGTACGAGCGGGTGCCGCGCGGGGTGCGCGCGCAGTGGGCCTATGGTTTTATCACTCTATGGTTGATAACCCTCGCTTGGACAATCGCGCTGCGCAAAGATTGACCACCCATCGCCTTCCGCAGCAACAGTAGGCTTCCATACAGTCATATGGTGGTTTATATGGATGGAGTTCCGTGACGGCCAGCTTCGAATGGGACTTGGCCAAGGATGTCGCCAACCAGGCGAAGCACGGCGTCGGCTTCGCCGAGGCGCAGGATGCGTTCTTCGACCCGCACCGCCTGATCTTCGCCGACCTTGCCCATGGCGGGATCGAGCAGCGCTACTTCTGCCTCGGCATGGTCGGTGGTCGGGTGCTGACCGTCCGGTTCACATGGCGCGAAGGGCGTGTCCGCGTGTTCGGCGCGGGCTACTGGCGAATGGGCAGGAAGATCTATGACCGACACCGAGGCTGACTACCGGGACGATCTGGGCGAGATGGACGGGATCGCCGAACGGCCCCTTCCCGACTTCCTGCCGCCGCCGGACCGACTCGTCCGCCGCGAGGACACGGTGAAGGTCACCCTGGCGCTGAGCCGGGCCAGCGTCGACTTCTTCCGCGGCGAGGCCACGCGTCACGGCGTTCCCTACCAGCGCATGATCCGGGCGCTCGTCGACGCCTACGCGCGACGGCACGGGTGAAGCTGGCACCGGCTGCCCACGACCGCTACAAACCTTCGGACATGACCCAAGCCAATCCACATATCGGCTCCTCCTTCGAGAGCTTCCTCGACGAGGAAGGAATCCTGGAGGCGTGCACCGCGACCGCCAGCAAGCGGGTGCTCGCGCGGCAGATCGAGCACGCCATGCAGGAGCGCGGCCTGACCAAGTCTGCCATGGCCAAGGCCATGCGCACCAGCCGCCCGCAACTCGACCGGCTGCTCGACCCCGCCAATCCCTCGGTGACGCTGGACACCTTGCAGCGCGCGGCCGCGGCCGTGGGGCGAAAGTTGAGGCTGGAGCTGGCATAAAGATAGATGCTGCGGGACACAGATAATCGACCGAGTATCCACAGATAATCAGCACGGATCCATGCATGACCTCTGGGCTCTCAGCGCACATCAGCTCAATAACATTCTCCAATGGGGCAACCCTTTCGCTTCTCTCAGACAGTATACTAGTCATAGTAGGACCAAATAACTCTGGAAAGAGCACGACCCTTTCGGATATTGTCGGGATGCTTTCTGGTGAAATTCATTATGACAGTCGTACAACATCTGACATTGGCTCGCACATCCACCCTGGAGCAAGTAAAAGCTCTCTTTGCTAAAGCTCGAATGGGCAATGGACCATATTCTTCCGCAATTCCATTTCTACGAGGGAAATCTTCTAACGTGGTGGCAATCTGAAGAATACACTATTGGCCCTCTTCTATCGAAATATATTGTGTCTGAACTCACGACCCGGCTTCGACTCTCAGATGCCGATCCTGCAAGTAGTTTCAGCGCTACAATTTTTGCTGCTCAGCATCCATTTCATTACATGTATCAAGATGATCATCTGGAGAAGACGATCTCCGAGCAGTTCCGCCGTGCATTTAAACTGGACCTTATTATTCACCGCACAGCCGGGGACAAGATCCCAGCGTATGTTGGCACGCGCCCCCCTCTTGCACCTGGTGAGGACAGAATTTCTCGAACCTATTTGGATCGATTGGAGCGTCTTCAGCGACTTGAGTTGCAGGGGGATGGAATGAAAGCATTTGTTTCGCTCGTCGGTAGAGTTCAAACAGAGAACCGCCCTGTTCAACTTATTGATGAACCCGAAGCTTTTCTACATCCGCCACAGGCGAGGCTCATATCTCAAATCATTGCAACAGAAAGTCGTGGACAAGTATTTATAGCTACACACAGCACTGATGTATTGCAGGGCCTATTGCAATCCCACTCTTCAAGAGTCTCCGTGATTCGACTTAGTAGAGCAAGCAACGAATCTCGGCAAATTTTATATCTAGTGAAACCGTTGCGAGGCTCTGGGACAATCCGATTTGCGATATAGCAATGTCCTTGCGGGTCTTTTCCATGAAGCCGTTGTTATTACGGAGGCCGATGCGGACTGCCGGTTCTACGAAGCACTGATTACAGCCTCGGTCACGCCAGACAGTCGTATTGACACCCAGTTTACATACTCCGGTGGCAAAGATCGAGTTCCCGTATTGGTTGCAGCATTGACTGGGCTTAAGGTGCCAGTAGCTACTATACTGGATTTTGATGCATTGAGAAGCGAACAACCACTTCGACGGATCATTGAGACCCATGGCGGCAGCTGGACAGATTATCAGAATTTGTGGAGTTTGACTAAAGCCGCGGTAGAAGGTAAAGTCATCGTTTGTTGGCGGAAAAGATTTTATCGAAGAGCTACGAACTTCATAGTCTAAGATGTGTGATCCTACTGCCTCCGTACCCAAGGAGATACTTGATCGCGTAAGAAGATTAGCGAAAAATGCTTCCCCTTGGGATAGAGCGAAAGACAGTGGACTCGCAGCGTTATTCCTGCCGGTCAGCCTACAACCGACGCACAGACATTACTTCAATTGCTTGGCGAGATTGGAATATTTGTTGTGCCCACAGGTGAAATGGAGGGATTTGCCGTTCCATCGGAGGGCACGGACCACGATGGGTTGAGGAGGTGATAAAGCGTGATCTTGTGCAAGATCCTGAGTTGCACGCGGCAAGAGAATTTGTACAAAGGATTGTGGCATTTCTCAATCGTACACATGGCGCCATTATTGGCGCTACCTAGAATTGTTGGCGCATCAGACGCAGCCGAGTGTT
>CAVRGN010000005.1:0-294869 GCA_963720725.1 uncultured Alphaproteobacteria bacterium | reverse complement strand
GCAGTGGCGCTACGGTGGGCTCGCAGCAGTACTGGTGCTCCTGGCGTGGGCGATCGCCATTCGCTCATCTGCCCGCACCCCCGGCCCCTGCTTGCACTCAATGCAGGCATCTGCTACCTTCATTGCATGCGCAAAACTTCCGACCCCGCGGCGCCCACGGCGAACCTGACCATCCGCAAGCTCGACCCGGCGGTGAAAGAGCGGCTGGAATCCGCGCCGCCCGGCACGGCCGCTCGATGGAGGAGGAGGTTCGGCGCATCCTGAGCGAGACGCTCGAGCCGGAACCCACCAACGCCTTCGATCGCCTGCGGCGGTACTTCGCCGACACGGGTGGCGTCGACCTGGAGCTGCCGCCTCGCCTTCCCGGCCGCGAGCCGCCGCCCTTCGCGTGAACTACGTCCTCGACACCAACGTCATCTCGGAGGTGATGAAGGCGGAGCCCCGATCCGGCCGTCGCGGGGTGGCTGCGCTCCTGCCCCGCCGAGGCGATGTTCACCACCGCCATCTCGCGCGGTGAGATCGTCTACGGCATCCGGCGCCTGCCGGACGGCGTCCGGCGGCGGTGTCTCGAGCGAGCCGCGATGACGATGTTCGCCCAGGAGTTCGCGGGCCGCGTCCTGCCCTTCGATGCCGCAGCCGCCGATGTCTACGCCGACCTACGCCTCGTACGCGCCCGGCTGGGCCATCCGCTCGCCGTCGAGGACGGCATGATTGCGGCCATCGCCAGCACCCACGCGACGACCGTCGTCACACGCGACGTCGGCGGCTTCGCTGGCTGCGGCGTGGCGATCATTGATCCATGGGGACAATGAGTAGATCGCTGCCCTGCCAGTGGTTTGTGCCTGCTAGTGGCACCAGGCACTGGAGACAGATCAACAACCTCTCAGGAGAAGCCAATCGTAGCACCTATGGTATTCGGAACGGGGACCCTGGTACTGATGCCATGCCCCAATGGCCTAAGGTCATTTATCAAAATGATCCCCAATCCTTGGCGTACGCAATCGCTTACCTTACTCGCACGGATTACCCGATTGATTCCATTGACCGCCAACACATATCCATTCACCTCCATCGTAGCAAATTGCGTCTCCTTCGTAGAAAATCTTACCGAGAAACTTGCAAGTCAATCCCATCTCCCTAAGTTGACTTTTTGTCAACGGCTTCTTGAGATCATTTGGGTTCTCAAAGTCAAGTACCTTTCGCTGAGCAACAATATGTCTTTGCTTCCTTGACATTCTCTCACTCCCGTGTCGTTCATTTAAATTCATGCTTCCTATATACTAAGGAACGATTTGCACCGGCACCGTTACTGGCCTCTCTACCGCTTTTTTCTGTAAGTTAATCAAGCGTTCTACCAGTGCGATTGACGCCATGGATTTTCTTCCATTCTCATCATTTGGAACATAGTAGCTTTTGCCAAAAAGGCGTGTTGATACAATCGCATCCTGGTCAACACCCTGCCGAAGGGAAAACAGGTTAGCCGATCCAACCTTGCACATAGCTGATACATCCTCTCCTAACGTCCTAAGGCATCGACCCAAGAACTAAATCAATGCCTCCGGGACCGAAATATCACAGATATGTCTGCGTCAACGATCTGCCCGCTTCTGCCATCAGGCGCAAGCACCAGGACTTGACCTGCACCAGCGTAAGTTCGTTCAGCGGGCGGTATTGCCGGCAGGGTCACCGGGCGTCCATCCACCGGCTTACTTTTCTCTTCGCAGTCCGCTGACTTTGTAAGTCTTCCCACCTGCTTAGCCGCGCTAGGACGTACTACATTGATTTTTGAATCTGATGCTGGATCAATTGGCACGCTGTCACTCAGGTCAAGATTTTTTCCGTCAAGGAACGCAATCTCAGCCATGGTCAGGCTTCGAGATAGACGACCTTCACCTGTAAGTCGCGAGAGTGGTACTAACGGTACTCCGGGAGATTTTGTACTGTCACTGCTTAGCACGAAGCAGGATATAACTCGTGCAAAATCCGAACTATCCTTCTCGTCTCCACGATTTGTCAAAGCAAGAATGATGTCCCCGGCGCTCTCTGGAATGCCGACAGTTTCATTTTTCAGTCTAAATTCTATTCGATCTGCCAACAATGCCATGAGAGTAACGCTGTCATAACCCTGATACAGAAAATTTACGACCGTTGAAAATGGAACTGCACCTAGTATTCCTTGATAGAATTCTTGTCAATCAAGCACGCTGATATCAAAACTTGGTCCTGTATTTTACTTCAGCAGCTACACTTGGCGTTACTACGTCTCCACCACTCAAAACGGATTTCGTGACTACCTCAGAGATGGCTGCCGCAGTCGTGGTCGTATTAGTCCTTGTAGTTGCAAACTCCCTAAATTGGACATTGAGCCCTGTACTTGCCCGAAGCGTAAGGCTACCAGTTAGCCTACCAATAGTTGTGTAGTGTAGGGGCAACCCTTCCTTCGCGCGAACAATATTTAATAACGTGAGCTCGTCCGCCATTTCCCGCAGCGGCCGTATTGTAGTCAACGCCGATGCGCTGAACTGCTGTAGGGATAGCACATCCGCTGGCCAAGGAGGACAGAAGAGCTGTTACTGCTAATCTACCGATCACGGGACTGTCCTGCATATCTCATTGAATAACTCGATGTATATCTATGACGTTAGAGCATAATGTTACTGATTAAGGTTAGCAAGTAAAATTGTACGGGCTCAACAATTACTACATTTTTTTGCCTTGCACCGAGGAATATCTATACAGACTTTGCGTGCTTGCGTGTTCTACTTAATGGCTGATCTCCGCTGAGGCGCGCGTTGACACTTCTTGTTCCATTGAACTGATCACGTCGCACTTCTCTCGGCAAGGGCCAAGGATAGCTGAGTACCGGAATTTCTGGTTGAAATGCCAAAATGTGACATGCGAGCAACAAGGAGCGAGGTGAAGGTGGGATCGAACGATTCGCTTGGAATTGCCAGTGTGAGCGGTGGCCGCTAAACCATAGCTACGAGGTAACCGCCGGTGACCGCGCCAAGCTATTGTAGCCAGAGGTTATCGCTGAGGCCACTCAGCGGGAGAACTGCGTTTGATTCGGGGTCACCCCGCCGCGACATGCCGGGGAGTCATTCGCCGGCAACACTTGGAATTGAAGGGACACCAAGCTCAATCAGGAACTTCTTCATGCGACTTTCTTTTCGCCGACCAGCGCCTTTCGACGGCCTCAAGCCTGCGACTGATCTCGTAGCTTGGTTGACCGTACCGGGTACCAATAGCCGGCGTCGGACTCGGCCCGCGAACCGATCATCACACGTGTCATCGGCTCGGCGCCCCGCCTCACTCCGCCCCGAACGGCGACACCGCGCATTTCGGCACCGTCGGCTTGGTCGCGGCGACGCGCTGGTAGACATACTTGCAGGTGCCGAAGTTCACGGCACCGCCGGCACCGGGAAAGTCGTTGGTGAAGAACTGCGATTCGCCGTTGAAGAAGGGCTGGCCGCCGCTGCTGCCGATCGGCCGCAGGCGGATCACCTCGCTGCTGGCGAACGCCCCGCCGCAGGCGATCGCCACGCCCTCGACCTGGTCGCTGCCGGCCACCCGCTTGAGGATGCCCTCGTAGAGCACGTCGGCCGTGCCGTCGGCGAGCCGGAACAGCATCCGGAACCGCCCGCCCTTGCCCTGGGCGATGAAGATCGGCGAGGTCTCCGCGAACACGCCGGGCGTGCCGTCGTCCAGCTCGTCGCACAGTTCGGTGCCCCGATACTCGCCGGCGAGGTCGGGAAACTGGTGCGCCGCGGCGGACGGCCCGGTGAGACCCAGGACCGCGACCAGGATTGCAGCCGCACCGAATTCGACCTTCATGGCACCCCATCCCCCTCGTCGCACCGGTCCTTCCCGGCTCCCCCGTTGCCCCGACCCTAGCACCGCCCCTGCCCGCCACAAGGATGGCACCGACCGCCCATCCGGCCGGTCCTGGCCCGCGGTCGGCGATGTCTTGCCGCCGGTCTTGCGTCTCTGAACATATTCCGCGGCTGCCACCCCGCCCGCTCGCGTGACGGTCAGCCGAGGGGCGCGAAATTGGCGTGGGCGACCATCAGCCAGTTGCCGCCGTCCTTGCGCATGGCCGACAGGCGCGGAGCCGTGCCGCGCATGGTCTGGCCGCGCACGGTCCCGTCGACGGTGATGGCGTAGCGGATCACCAGGGAGCCACCTTCGCCCGAGGCCATCGCGTCGCGAACCTCGGGCACCCGCCGATGCTCGGGCAAGGCCATCAGGTAGGCTGCCTTGTCGTAGCCTGTGCCGTCGGAGCGCAGGATCTGGAACTCGGGCGCCAGCAGCGGCTCGACGGCGGCGCGGTCGCCGCTGGCCACGGCCTCGATCCAGGGCAGCAGGGCCGCCAGCGCCTGCTGCTCCCCGACCGGTGCGGCCGCTGCGCGGGCCGTGCTCGTCGCCGCCATGGCGGCCAGCCCCAGAATGACAAGGCGTCTGTCGGACATCCCATGCTCCCCCGCGGGCGGGGCCGGGCCACCCCCCGAGCGCGAAATCAGGCCGGGGCAGGGATCAGGCCGCGGAGCCGGAGAACCTCGCCCGCCTCAGGGTGCTCTCAGC
The DNA here is from genome assembly GCA_963720725.1 of uncultured Alphaproteobacteria bacterium. Taxonomy (GTDB): domain Bacteria; phylum Pseudomonadota; class Alphaproteobacteria; order Geminicoccales; family Geminicoccaceae; genus Benzoatithermus. The sequence continues at coordinate 290,288 of CAVRGN010000005.1, read as the reverse complement.
GCTGCTTCGGGTCCAGCACGTCGCGCAGCCCGTCGCCCAGCAGGTTGAAGCCCAGGCTGACCAGGACGATGGCGATGCCCGGCATGGTCGCGACCCACCAATAGTCCAGCACATATTGGCGCCCGGTCGAGATCATCGCCCCCCATTCGGGCGCCGGCGGCTGGGCGCCCAGGCCGAGGAAGCCCAGGCCGGCCGCGGTCAGGATGATGCCGGCCATGTCCAGGCTCAGGCGCACCACCAGCGACGAGGCGCACAGCGGGGCGATGTGGAACAGGAGGATGCGCAAGGCCGATGCGCCCTGCATCCGGGCGGCGGCGATGAAGTCGGCGTGGCGCACGGTCAGCGTCTCGGCGCGGGCGAGGCGGGCATAGGGCGGCCAGGCCGTGATCGCGATGGCGATGATCGCGTTCTCGATCCCCGGCCCCAGTGCGGCCACGAAGGCCAGCGCCAGGATCAGCCGCGGGAAGGCCAGGAACACGTCGGTGACGCGCATCAGCACGGTGTCGAGCCAGCCGCCGGCATAGCCCGCCACCGTGCCGACCAGGAGGCCGACCGGGCCGATGATGACCGCCACCAGGGCGACGATGGTCAGCGTGATCCGCGAGCCCCAGACGATGCGCGCATAGATGTCCCGGCCGAGTTCGTCCGTGCCCAGCCAGTGCGCGGCCGAGGGCGGGCGCAGGCGCTGCGCCAGGTCCTGCGCGGTGGGGGACTGCGGCGCCAGCCAGGGGGCCAGGGTCGCCACCAGCACCAGCAGCAGCACGATGCCGAGCCCGACCAGCGCCATCGGGTTGGCGCGGAAGTTCAGCCAGGAGCCATAGGCGCGCCCCAGCCGCGCCTGCGTGGCCGAGCCCGGCGTGTCCGCGAGCAGCCATGCGCGCCAGCCGCCGCGCGCGGGCAGCACCGCACTCATGCCCGCGCCCGCGGGTCGAACAGCCGGTAGAGCAGGTCGGAGAGCAGGTTGAGCCCGATGAACACGGCGCCCACCACCACCGTCGCACCCAGGACGGCATTCATGTCGGCGTTGAGCAGCGAGCCGGTGAGATAGGCGCCGAGCCCGGGCCAGGCGAACACGGTCTCGGTGATGACCGAGCCTTCGAGCAGCCCGCCATAGCTGAGCGCCACGACCGTGATCAGCGGCACCGCCATGTTGCGCAGGGCGTGGCTCCAGACGATCCGCCAGCCCGGCACGCCCTTGGCGCGCGCCGCCACGATGTATTCCTGGCCCAGCTGCTCGAGCATCAAGGAGCGGGTCATCCGCGCGATGTAGGCCAGCGAGAAGTAGCCCAGGATCGAGGCCGGCAGGACGACATGGGAGAGTGCGTTGCGGAACACGTCCCAGTCGCCGGCGATGGCGGCGTCGATCAGGATCACGCCGGTGACCGGGCTCACCAGATCCTCGTAGAACACGTCCAGCCGCCCGGGCCCCTCGACCCAGCCGAGCTTGGCGTAGAACAGGAGCAGGCCCATGAGCCCGAGCCAGAACACCGGCACGGAGTAGCCGACCAGCCCCAGCACCCGGACCAGGTGGTCGGGCCACCTTCCCTGCCAGACCGCACCGGCGATCCCCATGGGCACGCCCAGGAGCACGCCCAGGATGGTGGCGACGGTGGCGAGCTCCAGCGTGGCCGGGAACACCCGGGCGATGTCCTCGATCACCGGCCGCGAGGTGAGCACGCTGGTGCCGAAATCGCCGCGCAGCACCGCGGCCAGATAATCCAGGAACTGGCGCCACAGGGGCTGGTCGAGGCCCATGGCGATGCGCGCCTTGTCGTAGACCTCGGCCGAGGCGCGGTCGCCGACCACGGCCAGGACGGGGTCGATCGGGACCACCCGGCCGATCAGGAAGGTCACCAGCAACAGCCCCAGGAAGGTCACCGCCAGGGTCAGCGCCAGCCTGCCGGCGGCGGCCAGGAGTCTCAGCATGGCGGAGCGGATCGCGGCATGGCCCCGGCACGGTCCACACCCGCACGGCCCGCGTCAAGCGTCCGCACTGATCGGAACCCCGGCCGGCTGCGTAGAGGGAGACACGCTGGAGGAGGATGCCATGTCGGCCGGCATGCTGTTCGTGCTCTGGAAGGGGGTCCTGGGCTTCGCCCTGCCGATCGCCCTGGGCTTCTGGGAGCTGCACCGCCTGCGCCGCTACCGCGACCAGGACCGGGCGGAACTCGACCGGCGCGACGCCCCGCCGAAGCCGCCGCCCATACCCGCCGCGCCCGCGGCACCGGTGCGCCGCGCCGGCGCGAGCTGGAGCCGGTCTAGCCGGAGCCCTCCCGGCCCCTCCTCCCGGTCGTGACGGCGAAGGAGGACCAGTTCGCGCACCGCGAAGGCGAGCGGGATGATGAAGACGATCAGGACATCGAACAGGATGGAGGCGTAGCCCCAGAACGGGTGACCGATCATGGCCTCAGCCCCGCCCCTCGAGATCCGCGACGCCGGCGAGGCCGACCTGCCGGCGATCGTCGCACTGCTCGCCGACGACATGCTGGGCGCCGCGCGCGAAACGGGCACGGTCGATCCGGCCTACATGGCGGCCTTCCGCGCCATCCAGGCCGAGCCCAACTGCCGCGAGTTGGTGGCGGTCATGGACGGCGTGATCGTGGGCTGCTTCCAGCTCAACCTCATTCCCGGCCTCGGCCGCCGGGGCAGCTGGCGGGCGCAGATCGAAGCTGTGCGGGTGGCGCAGGAGCGCCGCAACGCCGGCGTCGGCGCGGCGATGATGCGCTGGGCGATCGACGAGGCCCGCAAGCGCGGCTGCGGCATGGTCCAGCTCACCACCGACAAGCGCCGCGACGACGCCCACCGCTTCTACCGCCGGCTCGGCTTCCTGGCGACGCACGAGGGGATGAAGCTCCTGCTGTGAGCGTCGGGGCGCGCCTGGACCGGGCACGCCCCCGCTGCCGCCTACTCCTTGAAGCCCTGCCAATATTTGTTGTCGTCGAAGCTGGGGCCCCAGATCATCCCCTGCACGTCGGAACGCGCGGCGATGTTCTCGATCTGCTGGCCGAAGATGACGAACGGCGAGACCTCTTGGTGCTGGCGCTGGATCGCCTCGTAGATCGCGGCCCGCTTGGCGGCGTCGCGCTCGAGCACGGCGGCCTGGGTCTCGGCGGTCATCTCGGGAATGTCCCAGGCATTGCGCCAGGCCAGCGTCTTGCTCTTCGCGTCGTCGCCATTGTCGACGTTCATCGCGAAGGTCTCGGCATTGGTGTGCGGGTCCTGATAGTCCGGCCCCCACTGGCCGATATAGATGTCGTGCTCGCGCGCGCGGTACTTGGTCAAAGTCTGCTTGTTGTCGGCCGGGATGATCTCGATCTCGATGCCGGCCTGACCCATGGTCGCCTGGATTGCCTGGGCGATGTCCTTGGTCGGCGAGTTGTTGCGGGTGTCCATGGTCACCTTGAAGCCCTCGGGCAGCCCGGCCGCGGCCAGGAGCTCCTTGGCCTTGGCGACGTCGAGCCGGTAGGGCGCGTCGGCAATCGCACCAAGGAAGCCCTCGGGCAGGAAGGACTGGTGGGTCTGGGCGCTGCCCTTGAGGATCACGTTGACGATGCCGTCATAGTCGACGAGGTACTTCATCGCCTCGCGGACCTCGGGCTTGGCGAGGTTCGGGTTCTTCTGGTTCAGGCCCAGGTACCAGATGGCACCCTTGGGCGACTTGGTGACCTTGATGTCCGGGTTGGAGCCGACGGCCGCCAGATCCTCCGGCGACAGCTTGCGGGCGATGTCGATGTCGCCCTTCTCCAGCAGCAGGCGCTGGGTCGCGGGCTCGGGGATGTGGCGGGTGATGACGCGGGTGAACTTGGGCGCACCACGCCAGTAGTCGGGGTTGCCGTCGAGCGCCACGCTCTCGTTGGGCTTCCAGGCGCGCAGCTTGAACGGGCCCGAGCCCGCGGAGTTGGTCTTGAGCCACTCGTGGCCCATGTCGCCGTCCTTCTCGTGCTCCATCACGAGCTTGCTGTCGACCACCGAGCCCACGCCCGCGGTCAGGCAGTAGAGCAGGAAGGTGGGCGCGTAGGGCTGGTCCAGGGTCAGCACCAGCGTGGCATCGTCGGTGGCCTTGATGGTCTCGGCCATGTTCTCCGGGGTGAAGCCGAACTGGGTCAGGATGAATCCCGGCGAGAGGTTCAGCTTGACCACCCGCTGCAGCGAGTAGGCGACATCCTGCGCCGTGAGCGGGTTGCCGGAGTGGAACGCGATGTCCGGGCGGATCTTGAACGTCACCTGCAGACCGTCGTCCGACACGCTCCAGCTCTCGGCGACCAGGCCCTCGAGCTTGCTGACGTCGTCGGCCGGATAGGTCACCAGCCGGTCGTAGATCTGGGCCTGGATCTCGGCCGCCGAGAACTCGAACACCTCGGCGGGATCCAGGCTGATCATGTCGTCGATCTGGTCGGCCAGCACCAAGCCGTCCTTGGGCGTCTCCGCCCGCACCTGCGACGTCCCGACCGCGAGGGCTACCAGCGCCGCCCCGAGTCCGAGCCTGAACAATCTGCGCATCCCGTTGTGCCCTCCTTGGATTCCTGGACCGGCACCGTCCGCCCCGCCACCGGACCTGTCAAGCATGGGCCGCAGAGACGAAGCGGGGTCTACGCCGCCTTCGATATATCCTGCATTTCGATATCTCGCGCTCTCTCTGCACATCATGAGACAGCGACATTGGGGCGGTCACGACCGTCCATACGCTCGACCTGCCGGATGGCGGTCGCGGCGGGCATCACCGTCACCGTCGCCGCGCAGGCCCCGCCGTTGACGAGCTTGCCGCCCGCATCGGACCCTGTGGGCCGCCGCGTGGCGTTCCGGCCCTCGGCGTGGCATCCAGGTAGCGTCAAATGTGGACAGCTTGGCGGCGCGCACCGGCACCACGCCCGAGAGCCTGCCGTTCGGGCTGCTGGCCTCGGGCTGAGCGTCAATCGGTCTTCGCGACGCTGGGGAGCTTCACCGGCGTACTTGCGGCAAGCATCGACAGGGCTCAACTGCGCGGCAGGCAACAGGAGGACCGCCATGCGTGCCGTCGGCTACCAGACCTCGCTCCCGATCGACGATCCCGCCTCGCTCGTGGACATCGAGCTGCCGCAGCCGGAGGCCGCCGGCCGCGATCTGCTGGTCCGGGTCGAGGCCGTCTCGGTCAATCCGGTCGACACCAAGGTCAGGATGCGGGCGCAGCCCGAGCCCGGGCAATGGAAGGTGCTGGGCTGGGACGCCGCCGGCACGGTCGAGGCGGCCGGGCCCGAGGCGAGCCGGTTCCAGCCGGGCGATCCCGTGTTCTACGCCGGCGCCATCGGGCGCCAGGGCAGCAACGCCGAGTTCCACCTGGTCGACGAGCGGATCGTCGGCAAGATGCCCGCCTCCCTGCCGTTTCCAGAGGCGGCGGCCCTGCCACTGACCGCGATCACCGCCTGGGAGACGCTGTTCGACCGGCTCGACGTGCGCCGGCCGGTGCCGGGAGCGGCCGGCGCGGTCCTGATCGTCGGCGGTGCCGGCGGGGTCGGCTCGATCGCGATCCAGCTCGCCCGGCAGCTCACCGGGCTCACCGTGATCGCGACCGCCTCGCGGCCCGAGACCGCGGCCTGGTGCCGCGATCTGGGAGCACACCATGTCGTCGACCACGCCAAGCCGCTGGCCGCCGAGGTGGCGGCCCTGGGGCTGGGTGCCCCGGCCTTCGTGTTCTCGACCACCAACACCGACCGGCATCTGGCCGAGATTGCGGCGCTGATCGCCCCGCAGGGCCGCTTCGCGCTGATCGACGACCCGGCCACGGCCGATATCTCGCCCTTCAAGCGCAAGAGCGTGTCGACCCACTGGGAGTTCATGTTCACCCGCTCGATGTTCGCCACCTCCGACATCGCCGCGCAGGGCGAACTCCTCGACGAGGTGGCGCGGCTGGTCGATGCGGGCACGCTCAAGACCACCTTCGCCGAGAGCTTCGGCACGATCTCGGCGGAGAATCTGCGGCGCGCCCACGCCTTGATCGAGAGCGGGCGCGCCAAGGGCAAGATCGTGCTGGCCGGCTGGGGCTGAGCCCGCCGGTCAGACGTGCCCAGCCACCGCGCGCGGCCGGTAGGGTTCCTCGAGGTAGGCGCGGGTCTCGGCGTCGAGTGCGACGTCGAGCGCCGCCAGCGCGTCCGGCAGATGATGCGGCTTCGACGCGCCGACGATCGGCGACGTCACGCCCGGGGTGCCGAGCACCCAGGCCAGCGCCACCGCGGCGGGCTTGACCCCCAGCCGGCCCGCCACCTCGACCACGCGCTCGCGGACGGCTTGGTCCTGGCCGGTGCCGATGCCGAGATCGTCCTGGTAGGTGTCGGTCCGGGCACGGACGGTGGCCGCACCCTCCGGTGGCTTGGTGCCGGCGAGGAAGCCGCGTGCCAAGGGGCTCCAGGGAGTGACGGCGATGCCCTCCTGCCGGCACAAGGGCAGCATCTCGCGCTCCTCCTCGCGGTAGGCGAGATGCAGGTAGTTCTGCATCGAGACGAACTGGGCGAGGCCGCGGGCGCGCTGCACGCCCAGCAGCTTCATGAACTGCCAGGCCCACATCGAGGACGCGCCGAGATAGAGCGCCTTGCCGGCCTTGACCACGTCCGACAGCGCCTCGAGCGTCTCCTCGATCGCTGTGTTGCGGTCGAAGCGGTGGATGATCAGCAGGTCGACATAGTCCATGCCCAGCCGCTTGAGCGAGGCGTCGATGCCCTCCATGACGTGCTTGCGCGACAGGCCCTTCTGGTTCGGGCCCTTGCCCATCGGATTGAAGACCTTGGTCGCGACCACGACCTCGTCGCGACGCGCCAGTTCCCTCAGCGCATTGCCCAGGACGACCTCGCTGGCACCCAGGCTGTACATGTCGGCGGTGTCGAAGAAGTTGATGCCGGCTTCCCAGGCCGAGCGGATGAACGGCCGCGCCGCCGCCTCGTCCAGGACCCACTCACGCCATCCGGGGTCGCCGTAAGTCATGCACCCCAGGCACAAGCGCGAGACGTGCAGGCCGGTGGAGCCGAAGCGCACATAGTCCATGGCATGAGCCTCCCGAATGCCGAATCCTATCGCGCGGCAACCGTGCCGTGGACCCGGCGCGGGGGCAACCGATGCCTACGCATGGCCGTCTCCCGCCCGTGATCCCGGTCCGGCTCAGCCCAGGCCGAGCTCGCCCTCGAGCTGGGAGAGGTCTTCCGCCAGCGTGTTCACGGCACCCGACACCGGCTTCAGATATTCCTCCATCGGCTCTCCATTCAATCGTGGTCGAACGGTGATGAAACCCTGCTCCAGATCGGCCTGGAAGCATAGTTGAAGGGCCGCCGCAGGATCAGGCTCTTTTCGGCGCCCGGTCTGCACCAGGTAGCCGGCGATGATCCCGACGATGAGGACGGCCTCGACCCCCTCACGCAGCATCACCAGAAACGCCACCAACATGCGACAACACCACGAGCCCACGGGCCGAAGGCGGCATGGGCGATCTGGCCGGGTCGGTTGCACAAGAACCGATCGGCGGCCCAGCCAGCCGGAAAGCTATTGGAATTGGAATAGTTTGAAACAATGCCGGCCGCGTGGCCGCTGGCGCCTTGCATGTAACAGTTTACTTCAGTCTGGAATTTTTGCACTTCCATTGTTGCTTCCGACCCTTTGACGAAGGGCGGCAGACGTCCTAGATAGCGTCGACTACGCCACGATCCGGTGCGCCATGATCGTCTGTGTCTGCAACCGCCTGAGCGAATCCTCCTGCCGCGACACCGCGGCCAGCGGGCGCTGCCGCACGGTCGGCTGCATGTACCGGCTACACGGTCACCGCATCCGCTGCGGCAAGTGCCTGCCCGTGATGACCGAGATCCTGGCCGCGCACGCGCCGGAGGAGACGCCGGGCGCCGGCATCGGCGCCGAGCGCGCGATCCTCGCCGTGGCTGCCCCCGACCGCTGAACGGCGTCGGTCCGGGCCACCGCAGAAGCGGCCCGTCCAACCCTGCCCTGTGACCTGAAGGCTGCGCCACGCGCAGCGATGATCGGTGCTGCGGATTCGCACCACCACGTCGATCCGCTCGATCACCTTGCCCGGCGGTGGCTCCCCGGCACCTCTCCTATGCTCAGCATGGTCTTTGCGCTGATGGATTACTCGGGATAGGCCGCAGGCTCCCTCGGCTCCGGCCGATTGAACAGGATGAAGGCCAGGGGGTTGCCGGGCTCCGCCATGGCGTCGCTACGCAGTCCCGTGATCTCACCGGTCACGCCACTTGCATATTCCGCGACCACCTCGCCGAAGCTGTTGCGCTGGATTGCAACCTTCTGCCCTGCCTCGACCCGGTCATTGAGCTTGACGAGCAACTCCACGAGCCCACCCGCGGTGGCCAGAACCGGGAAGGCGGAGTTGCCGACGTGGACGCGCACGTCATGGGCCGTGCGTCCCATCGGTCCGGCCAGAATGCCGTGATGCTTGAGGACGTTCATCGTGCCTTCCACGAACAGCGCGATCATCCCCGGATCGAGGACGCGCGCAGCACCGATCTCCGGCGTGAAGGACGGAATGCCCACCGCCATGAACGCGTTGTGCAGCACACCCGGATAGACCGGATTGTCATAGATCTGGCCGACGGGATACAGCTCCAGCATGGCCCGGACGGCCGGCACGCCCATGTCCCCGATATTGAACGCCGTGACCTCGAAGCCGGTCGTTCCGGTGTGGAAGTCGATCGCGTAGTCGGCGTTGGGTCGCAGCAGGCGGTTGAACACCAGGTCCGCGTGCCGGCTGGCCGCGGTGAGGCCGTTCTCGTTGCCCGGCCATTCCCGGTTCATGTCGATCAGATCGATGCCTCGGCCCGAACTGGGCCAACGACGCTGCATGCTCTCCAACGCCGGGCGGGACACGTCCGTGACCGCCATCACCGTGCCCGACATTGCGGCCACATCGAGCTGGTTCATCACGGTCTGGACGGCATGGATCGAACTCATCTCATCGCCATGCACGCCGCTCACGAGAATGACCCGCTTGCCCGGCCCCGCCCCGCGGGCGACCGTCACGGACACATGCCAGTGCTGCCCGGTGGGCGACGCCACGCCGCGGAAAAACAGGCGGTGCTTCCGGCCAGGCTCCAGGTCGTTCACGTCCAGCCCAGTGACAACGCGCTTCCCGTCAATCACGTCGCCGGTGTAGGCGGTCCGCACGGGGTAAGCCGCCGGTGACGTTGCGCCACCCTGCGCGCTGGTGGGGCCGGTGCCGAAGGCCAGGACCGCGGAGGTGCCGACCGCCGTGGCCGATGCGATCATGAAATTGCGCCGGGCGACGCCGTCCGTGTCGAGATCCTGCCTGAAGTCTTCGGGCATGTTCGCATTCCTTCGCGGCGAAAGGGCCGGAGCGACACTCGCTGGTGCAATCGCACTGCGTTTGCTCAGGCGCTCGCAAGAACCATAGAGCCCGTTGGCACAGGGCTGACGGGAACGGTCTTGCCACGTCCGGCGAACATCCCGGACGCCGACGGCCCGGGCGATCTGTTGTAGCAGGTGAAGCCGCTCTGCGCTCGGCTCCTGGCCTTGTTCGCGGACAGCATCTACAATCGGCCTGTCGCCCTGCTCACCTGTTTCGTGGCACGTCCAGTGCTGATCATCGCCCGCCACCGCCGTCCAAGTAGCGCGAGGCGCTACCCGAGGTCTCCGAAGGATGGTCACCCTGACCGCGGTAACCTTGATGCTTCACGCATGGTCCATCCCGATCGCAGGCGGCTGCCCGCCCCACGACCCCTCAAAAACGGGCACTCAGCCGCAATAGAGGGCCGGCAGCGGCGCCCTTGACAAACACCAACGAACCTACAGCTCTGAGCGTAGCTTAGAATGATTCGAGGAAATGCGTCATGACCAAGGGTGTGACCGGGGATCCGGCGGTCCTGGAAGCTCTCAACATCGCCCTCAGGGGAGAGCTGACCGCGATCAACCAGTACTTCCTGCACGCGCGGATGCTGGAGGATTGGGGCTTCTTCAAGCGCGGCAAGGCCGAGTATGACGAGAGCATCGAGGAGATGCAGCATGCCGACAAGCTGATCAAGCGCATCCTGCTGCTCGGTGGCCTGCCGAACCTGCAGGATCTCGGCAAGCTCTACATCGGCGAGAACCTCAAGGAAGTGATCGAGTGCGACTACCGCCTCGAGCTCGAGGGCATCGCCCACTACCGCAAGGCGATCGGCATCTGCGAGGCGGCCAGGGACTATGTCACCCGCGACCTGCTCGCCGAGATCCTGGAGGACGAGGAAGAGCACCAGGACCACAACCGGACCGAGCTCGACCTGATCGACAAGATCGGGCTCCAGAATTTCGGCCAAAGCCAGATCTGACCAAGGGACCCGGAGGCGAAGGGCTCAGCCCTCCGCCACCGGAATCTCCGTGGTCCATTTCGGAACCTCGAGGACGATTTCGCTCGTATAGGAGCGAATACCCGGCGCGGTCGCCAGCACTTGGCGGGCGAAGGCTTGGTAGTCCGCGACGTCGCGGCTGCGCACGAGGATGACGTAGTCGGTGTCGCCGGCGACGGTGAGGCACTGAAGCACACGCGGCAGATCGCGCATCCGGCGCTCGAAGTCGCGCATCGCCTTATCCCGCGGGCGCTCGAGCTTGATCCGCGCGAGCGCCAGGACCGGGTAGCCCAACGGCGCGGGATCCAGGATCGCCACGGTGCGCTGGATCACCCCGGCGGTCCGGAGCCGTCGTACCCGCTTGAGGCATGCCGGCGGCGACAGGCCCACCTCGTCCGCCAGCTTCTGGTTTGCGATCAGGCTGTCCTGCTGCAGCAGCCGCAGGATGTCGCGGTCGATCACGTCCAGGGTCGAACCGGCCGTGCTGCGATCCTGCAAAGCGAGTCCCCTGTTTCGGCGTGCCGAAATTTTGCGACCGCGCGAGAATCCGGGCGTCGGTGAAAGTTTCGGCTTCAACAAAGAAATCGCGATCCTCGCCCGCTGGTATACCGTTGCCACGGATCCGAGACAATGAAGGAGCCGCCCATGCCCGCGCCGCAGCTGTCCAACGAACCCTGGGACGAGCATCTCATCCGCTATGGCATGCCGTTCGCGTCGCGTCTGATCGCCAAGGCGCGCGGCACCCTGATTTGGGACAGCGAAGGCCGGGAGATCCTCGACTTCACCTCCGGCCAGATGTGCGCGACGCTGGGCCACAACCACCCGCGCATCGTCGAGGCGATCCACGATGCGTGCGAGGGTGCGCTGCATCTCTACTCGGGCATGCTCAGCCCGCCGGTGGTGGCCCTCTCCCAGCGACTGACCGCCCTGCTGCCACCGCATCTGTCGAAGGCACTGTTCCTCAGCACCGGGGCCGAGGCCAACGAAGCGGCACTCAAGCTCGCGAAGCTGCACAGCGGCAGGTACGAGGTGGTGGGCTTCACCGGCGCCTGGCACGGCATGACCTCGGGCGCTTTGGCCGTGAACTATGTCGCCGGCCGGCAGGGCTACGGTCCGACCATTCCGGGTGCCCTGGCCCTGCCGGCGCCGAACGCCTATCGCTGCCCGATCCGGCACTGCCGCGACCGCTGCGACGGCACCTGCCTCGAGGTCGGCTTCGATCTGGTCGACGCCCAGTCGACCGGTTCGCTCGCGGCCGTGATCGCCGAGCCGATCGAGAGCTCGGGCGGCGTGATCGTGCCGCCGGACGGCTACTGGCAGCGGGTCAAGGAGCATTGCGAGCGAGCGCGGCATGCTCCTGATCTTCGACGAGGCCCAGACCGCGTTCGGCCGCCTCGGCCGCGACTTCGCCTTCCAGCATTTCGGCGTCGAGCCCGACATGCTGAGCCTCTCCAAGACCCTGGGCGGCGGCCTGCCGCTCTCGGCGACGGTGATCTCGGAAGCGGTGGAAGCCGACTGCCACGCCAAGGGCTTCATCCACCCGACCTCGCACGTCTCGGACCCCCTGCCCGCCCAGGTGGCGCTGGCCGTCCTCGACGTCCTGGCGGAGGAGTCGCTGGCCGAGCGCGCGCTGGTGATGGGCGAGCATCTGGCGGCCGGTCTGCGCCATCTCCAGGAGCGGCACGAAGTCATCGGCGACGTGCGCGGCTTCGGCCTCCTGCAGGGAGTCGAACTGGTCAAGGACCGCGAGAGCCGCGCACCCGACGCCGCCACCGGGCGTGCGATCACCGCCCGCTGCATGGAGCTTGGGCCTGTCGATGAACATCGTCTCGGTCGGGTCCATGGCCGCGATCTGGCGCATTGCCCCGCCGCTGACCGTGACCACCGAAGAAATCGACCGTGGCATCGCCATTCTCGACCAGGCCATCGGCGAGGTGCTGGCCGGAGGTTTGGCCAGGGCGGCGGAATAGCACCTTGCCCAACGCACCGCCCTTCGCCCCGATCCTGGCGGCCGCCGAGGCGCGCCACGGCGAAGAGGGCGTGGCGGCCCGTCTGAACGAGCCGCGCACCACGGCCGAGCTGCGCGAACTTTCCGACGATCGCTACCTGTCGCAGATGTCCTTGCGCATCTTCCGCGCCGGTCTCAAGCACGAGCTGGTCGACCGCAAGTGGCCGGCGTTCGAAGAGGTCTGGCACGGATTCGACCCGGTCCGCTGCGCGCGGGTCTGGGACGAGGAGCTGGAGACGATCCTCGCCGACCGCCGGCTGATCCGCCATCTCGGCAAGCTGCGCGCGGTGCGCACCAATGCCGCGGCGATGCTGGCACTGTCGGCCGAGCATGGCTCGTTCGGAGCGTGGCTCGCCGAGTGGCCGGTCGAAGACGTTGCCGGCTTGTGGGCCGAACTCGGCCGCCGCTTCAGCCAGCTCGGCGGCAATTCGGCGCCCATGTTTCTGCGGATGGTCGGCAAGGACACCTTCGTGCCGACCGATTCGGTCCTCCGTGCGTTCGCTCACTGGGGCCCCGGCGATCCCGCGGAGCGCAGCAAGGTGCCACGCTCGGTCCTGCAGCAGGTCTTCAACCAGTGGGCGATCGAGACTGGCCGTCCTTTGTGTCAGCTCAGCCAGATCCTCGCGCTCAGCACCGACTGAGCCGCGGCAGCGCAGCGGCAGCGCCACAGTAATGCGTTTGCGCTCCGGCCACGGGGCGCGGCGCATATCGGCAGTACCGTGATTGATCGGCCACGCATGGTGTGACCGTGATGCAGCAATATTAGCGTTTGGTTATAGTTCTCGCGCGGGTCAGCAGGCCTAAGTTCTGTTCCTGATAAAGCATTGCCAATCAACGAATTCTGCGTTAGCGCCGAGCTGTCGGGAGTCGGGGAAGCTACGGGGAACGGCTGTTCATGCGCCGTCTGGCGGCATTTCTGTTGGTCTGCGTGCTGGGTGTGGCCCCGCTCGCCGCCCGTGCCGCCTCCGGCCAGGACGTGCGGGCCATGGCGCTCAACATGTACCACGAGGCGCGCGGCGAAGGCCGCCTCGGCATGCTCGCGGTCGGCTGGGTAGTCCTCAACCGCATGGCGGACAAGGCCTACCCGGACACCGTAGCCGGAGTGATCTATCAGGGATGCCAGTTCAGCTGGGTCTGCGACGGACGCTCCGACCGGCCGCGCGACGGGCGCGCCTGGCGCAAGGCGCTGGAACTCGCCGCCGAGCTGCTGGACCGGCCGGCGCTGGACCCGACCAGCGGCGCCATGTGGTACCATGCCAGCTGGGTCCGCAATCCCCGCTTCGGGCCGCGCGTGGCGCGGATCGCCCGCATCGGCCGGCACGTGTTCTACACTTTGGCCGATCGGGTGCCGCCGGCGGGTCCCGGGCCGCGGTTCGTCGTCGCCAGCCGCTGAGCGCGGTCGCTAGCCGCCGATCCGGCACGATCCCGGCATGCCGACCTCGGGCATCACCACCACCTGCCAGTCGCGCAGCACCCTCGCCGAGGGCGCCGAATCGGGAACGGTGCGGATCGTGTCGCACACCGCCCAGGCGAACCGGTCCGCGGTCATGGGCGCAGCACCCTCGTAGGACACCAGCAGCATGCGGTCGCGCCGGTCGATGTCGACAGCCGCGCGGTAGGTCCGGGCGACGAGGGCCGCCGAGCGCTGCGCCATCTCGGTCTCGCCCGGCTGCACCTCGCGCGGCGACGGCCGGGTCAGCTGCAGCCCCACGAACGACACGGCGAGCACGGCGGACAGGCCGCCGACGGCGGTCAGGTACGAGCCCGGGCGCATCCGACCTTGCCCGTTCACGGTGACGCCTGGAACCATGCGGAACATGTCCGCCTCCTGCATTGCCCGAACTTTATGCGGGCATGCTACGCCACCAGCCTCGACCCGGATGTGACGAGTCTCACAGGCCTGCTTCGTCCAGGATCGCCACGATCTCGGGCGGCAGAGGGTCGGCGGGTGCGATCTCGAACACGCGGCAGAAGAAACCGTACTCGGCGAGCAGCGCCCGCTCGATGCTGGCCGCGGCGCGAAAGCCGTGCCCCTCGCCCGGGAACGGAAGATAGGCCACCGGAACGCTCTTCGCGCGCAGGGCCGCCACCATCGTCTCGGCCTGATTGGGCGGCACGACGCGATCCTCCAGGCCCTGCAGGAAGATCACCGGGCAGGACAGACCTTGCGCGTGATGCAGCGGCGAGCGGGCGCGGTAGGTCGCTGCCGCCTCCGGCCAGGGCCCGACCAGGCGGTCGAGGTAGCGGCTCTCGAACTTGTGGGTATCGTGCAGGAGCGCTTCGAGGTCGCCGATGCCGTACCAGGACGCACCCGCCTTGAACGCGTCGTGGAAGGCCAGCGCGCACAAGGTGGTGTAGCCGCCGGCGCTGCCGCCGCGGATCGCCAGCCGATCGGGGTCGGCGCGGCCGCTGGCGGCGAGATGGCGCGCGGCGGCGATGCAGTCCTCGACGTCGGCCACACCCCACCTGCCCTCGAGCAGGGACCGGTAGGCGCGGCCATAGCCCGTGCTGCCGGCATAGTCGACGTCGACCACCGCGAAGCCGCGGCTGGTCCAGAACTGGATCTGCAGGTTGAGCGCCGGCGACGCCCGGCCCGTGGGCCCGCCATGGCTGCGCACGAGCAGCGGTGGAAGTTCCCCGTCGGCCGCGCGGCAATCCGGATTGGTCGGCGGATAGTAGAGCGCGAAGGCCTGCCGGCCGTCGGCGCTGGCGAAAGCCACATGCTCCGCACGCGCGACCAGCTCCTGCCCCAACGCCTGCCCGGCCGAGGCGAGCGTGGTTGCCCGGCGGCCGGCCAGTCGCAGGATGGCAGCCGGCCCGTCGGCGGGCAGCGCCTGGAGCAGGGCCGCACCGTCCGAGCAGCTGAGCCCGGCGAACTCGACCTGCGGCAGGTCCAGCGGCTCGGCGGCACCGCTCGCCAGGTCGATCTCGACCAGCTGCGAGTTTCCGAGGGCGGTGGCGGCCGCCAGCACGGTCCGCGCGTCGCGGAAATCGTACCAGCGCGCGCCCAATTGCCAGAGCGGTCCGGCCAGTTCGGCCGCGAGCATGGCCGCGGGAACCAGGCCCGCCCCCTCGACCCGGTAGAGGCTCCAGAAGTCGCTGCGGTCGGACATGACATACAGCAGGCCGTCGGGCGACCATTCCGGCTGCACCAGGCTTTCCGCGGTCCCGCTGTCGACCGCCACAGGCGAGCCGGGGCGGCCCGCCGCGTCCAGCTCCGCGACCCATAGGGTGGTGCGGTCCCAGGGCATGTCAGGATGGTCCCAACTCAGCCAGGCGAGGTGCCCGCCGTCCGGGCTCGGTCGCGGGTAGGCGAAGAAGTCGTGGCCTTCGGCCAGGATCTCCCCCTCGCTTGCGCCGCCGTCGAGCGGCACCGCCACCAGGGTGTTCACGGGCTCCCCGGGGCCACGATGGTCCTCGCGCACCGCCAGCACGCGGCGGTGCCGCAGGTCGAGCACGAGATCGGCGTAGCGCACCAGACCCCCGCTCTCCGGCGTCAACGGCACCGGCGCGGCGCCGGAGGCCAGGCGATGGATGCGCTGGTCGGCGAATCCGACGCCCACCACGACGCCCTCGCGCGCGGTAAACGGGCGGCCGCCATATTCGTGCACGCGGGTGCGCAGATTGAACGGCGGCGCCGTCAGCTCGACGGTCGAACCGTCCGCGCCACGCTTGATCAGGGTGACCCTGCCCTGCTCCAGCGGCCGGCTCTCGGTCCAGTAGGCATCGGGGCCGTCCAGCCAGGGGCTGGCCAAGCCGATCTGCGTGCCGGTGATCAGTTCCGCCGTGATCGGCGAGGGCCAGGAGCCGTAAGGAAGGGTGGTGGCCATGGGCGTTTTCTCCGTCTGCGCCCTCGAATTAAGCCGCAGGCTCGACTCCGGCCAGGGTTCGGCTACAATGTTCCCCTATTGTTCCAAAGGAGCCCCGCATGCTGCCGCGCGCGCACAAAGGTCGCGGGGCCACCCTCAACCTGGAAGGCCGCTACGAGCGGCATGGCCGCGAGGCGGTCGACGACGGCTGGGGCAGCCTGGAAGCGCTGGCCGAGGATCCGGCGCCGGCTACGCAGGCTCTGCCCGACAGCGCCCGCACGATCATCGCCCACAACGATTCCCCGGACGTGCCGTTCGACCGGTCGATCAATCCCTACCGCGGGTGCGAGCATGGCTGCGTCTACTGCTATGCGCGGCCCAGCCACGGCCATCTCGGCCTGTCCTCCGGACTCGACTTCGAGACCAGGATCTTCGTCAAGCACGAGGCCGCTGCCCTGCTGCGCCGGGAGCTGGCCCGCCCGGGCTATGTCTGCAGGGCGATCTCGCTGGGTGCGAACACCGATCCCTACCAGCCGCTCGAGCGCCGCCTGCGCATCACCCGCCAGGTGCTGGAGGTGCTGGCCGAGGCGCGGCATCCGGTGGGCATCGTCACCAAGTCGGCGCTGGTCACCCGCGACATCGACCTCTTGGCGCCGATGGCGCGCCAGGGCCTGGCCCGGGTCTATGTCTCGGTCACCAGCCTCGACGCGCGAATCGCCCGCACCCTGGAACCCCGCGCCTCCGCGCCGACGCGCCGGATCGCGGCGATCCGCCAATTGGCGGCGGCCGGGATCACCACCGGGGTGATGGTGGCGCCGATCATCCCCGCGCTCACCGACCACGAGATCGAGCCGATCCTGGAGGCTGCCGCCAGCGCAGGCGCCGCGAGCGCCGGCTACGTCCTGGTCCGGCTGCCGCACGAGGTGAAGGAGCTGATGACGGCTTGGCTGGAGACGCACTTTCCGGGTCGCGCCACCCACGTCCTGTCCCTGATCCGCCAATGCCGCGACGGCCGCCTCAACGACCCCGAATTCGGCAGCCGGATGCGCGGTGCCGGCCCCTTCGCCGAGCTGATCCGCCAGCGCTTCCAGAAGGCCAGCCGCCGCCACGGATTCGACCGCCGCCAGCTGCCGCAGCGCACGGACCTGTTCCGCCCGCCCCGGCTGGATGGGCAGATGGAGCTGTTCGGCGGCTAGCGGCGGGGATGTTGCCCACGATCTGCTGCAGCCAGGTGGTACCGCACTTGACCCAGGTGGCGATGACGAGGTCATCGTCGCGGAACCGGAACTCGTCCCGGATTGTGGAGTCGAAATGATGGTGGTGCAGGTTGCGCGCCTTCGCGGTTACCCCCCATCCTTCGTTCTCCGATCGTCGCGTGAGATTTCCTACCCCGGTCCGGCGGCGCGCAGCAATTCCTGGGCGTTGGGGTAGGCTGGCGCCACGCGCACCAGCGCCTGCGCATGACGCCGCGCGCGGGCGACATCGCCCTGCTGCAGCAGGGTCGCCGCCAGCGTGAACAGCAGATCCGGGTCGTTCGGACTGCGGGCGACCGCGCCCTCGAGCACGCCGACCGCGTCCCCGGCGCGCCCGGTCTCCTGCAGGGCCACCGCGTAGACGTAGGCGTAGCGTGGATTGCCGGGCGCCAGCTCGGCGGCCCTGCCGAGAGCCGCCACGGCGTCGCCGTATTTCTGCTGGCGGATCAGCAGCAGGCCCTGCGCATGGTGCAGCTCAGCGCTGTCCGGGGCCGCGGCGAGGCCCTGGGCCAGGACCCGCTCGCCTTCCGCGTCCCGCCCCTGCTGGCGCAGGAGGTCGGCGAGGTTGGCGTAGGCCGGCGTGAAGCCGGGATGCAGGCGGACGGCATCCCGCAGCCGCCCTTCGGCCTCGGCCATCCGGCCGCGCTCGCGGTAGAAGTTGGCCAGGGTGAGCAGGCCCTCGGGTCGCTCCACCAGCTGGCGCTGGGTCTGCTCGTAGGCCGCGAAGCCGGCATCCGCCTTGGCGCGCTCCGCCGCCGGCAGAGCCATCGTGTCGACCGGTGCCAGCACCCGCGCCGCCTCGAGGCGCACGGCGGTCACCGGATCGTCCAGCAGCGGCAGCAGCAGGGCCGGGCGCAGGCGGGGGTCGCTGCCGTCTAGGGCACCGACCGCGGCCATGCGCACCAGGGGATCAGGATCCCCCAGGGCCGTCCGCACGGCAGGGAACGTCGCCGGGTCGAGCCGTTGCTCGAGCCCGGCCACCGCCGTGGCGCGCGCGATGCCCGGTGCCGCCGCGTCGCCCGCGAGCCTGGCCAGCCGCACGGCCGCACCGGGTGCGCCGGTGCGGGCCGCCTCCAACACCTCGCCGAAGCCCGGCTCACGGCGCCGGTCGGGTCCGAACCACTCCGCCACCCGCGCCGCCGCCCAGGCCGGATCGCGGCCGTCATGGCAGCCGGTGCAGGCATCGGGCGAGCCGGTGCGGGCCGACAGGTCGGGACGCGGCACCTTGAAGCCGTGATCGTGGCGCGGGTCGACCACCATGTAGGTCGTGGCCGGCATGTGGCAGTCGACGCAGCGGCTGCCCGGCCCGCCCTCGGCGTGGTGGTGATGCGCGGGCGCGTCGAAGGCCGTGGACAGGTGGCATTGGCTGCACACGGCATTGCCCTCGGCGCGCAGCTTCAGGCTGTGCGGCTCGTGGCAGTCGCTGCAGGTCACGCCCGCGGCGTACATCTTGCTCTGCAGGAACGAGCCCTGGATGAACACCTCGCCGTCGATCTGGCCATCGGCGTGGTAGAGGCTCGGGTCCAGCAGGGACAGCCGGTAGCCGTCCAGCAGCGGCGCGCCGATCCGTGTGGCCGTCGCCCAGCGGGGCGCGCCGGGCATGGCAAGGCGCGCAGACCTCGGTCTCGGTCCGCGTCGCCAACGGCGTCGTGCGCCGCGCGATCCGGCCGCCTTCAGGCATCTGCCACAGGCCCGGCGCCGCGGTCGTGCAGCGCGACCGCGAGACCCTTGGCGGCATCGTCGGCGGTCGGCGCCGCCCTCCGCCCAGGCGACATGGGCCGAGCCCGGCCCGTGGCAGGCCTCGCAGGACACGTTCAGGGCCGCGAAGCTGGTCCGGAAGCTGTCGGTGGCCAAGTCATAGTTGCGGTGGAGATCGGTCGAATGGCAGTCGGCGCACATCCAGTTCCAGTTCTGGTTGATGCCGGTCCAGTGCAGCTCGTCGCCGTGCAGGATCTTCTCGTCGGGGTAGAGATGGAACCAGCGCTGGCCGCCCTGGTCCTCCGGCCGCGTGTCCCAGGCCAGTGGCAGGGCCTGCCAGCGACCGCCCGGCAGCGGCACGAGATATTGTTGCAGCGGGTAGACGCCGAAGGTGTAGTCGACCGGGTATTCCCGCAGCGCACCATCCGGCCCGTCGGTCTCGACGAAGAACCGGTCGCCCCTGCGGTAGAAGCGCGAGGTCACCCCGTCCTTGGTGAAGCTGGCATCGGCGAAGTCGCCCAGCACCGTGGCGGGCGTGGCTTCCTGCATGGCGCGGTCGTGCTGGGAGCCGTGCCATGCCTCGGTCTCGGCGGCGTGGCAGCCGGCGCAGGCCGAGGCTCCGACGAAGCTGGGCTGCGGCTCGGCGGCCGGTGCCAGGACCGGCCATGCGAGCAGCGCCAGGAGTGCGGCTAGTCGGTATCTGATCATGCCCCTGAGGCTAGCAGCATCGGGCCTGCCGCCAAGGTCCGGCGCGACACCCTGCGACGGTCTTGCCTGACCCGGCCGACCGGTCTAGACAGGATCGCAAGCGGGTGTAGTTCAGAGGTAGAACGACAGCTTCCCAAGCTGTATGTCGAGGGTTCGATTCCCTTCACCCGCTCCAGATCCCGCGCACGAAAAACCGCCAAGCCCCTTCAAAGCATCGGTTCCGTCCGCTAGCGTCGCTTCCAGCATACGGCAGCGCAGCAATGCTGCCGTCAACAGCCTTCGGGCGGGATGCGCCGATCGGGCGTCGCCCGTCGCCGGGAGTACGGAACCGTGAACAAGCTCGCCCTCGCTGTCGCGGCCGCTGCCCTGCTCGCCCTCGGCCCAGCCCAGGCGCAGGACAAGGTCGTCAAGGTCTACAACTGGTCCGACTACATCGACCCGGAAGTCCTCAAGGACTTCACCGCCAAGACCGGGATCGAGGTGGTCTACGACATCTTCGACAGCAACGAGGTCCTGGAGACCAAGCTGCTCGCCGGCAGCACCGGCTACGACCTCGTGGTGCCGAGCAGCTACTTCCTGAGCCGCCAGATCCAGGCCGGGATCTTTCAGCCGCTCGACCACGGCAAGATCCCCAACTGGGGCAATCTTGATCCGGACCTGATGGGCAAGGCGGCCAAGTACGATCCCGGCAACGAGCATGCTTTCATCTACATGTGGGGCACCACGGGGCTGGGCTACAATGTCGACAAGGTGAAGGAGCGCCTGCCGGACGCACCCCTGGATTCCTGGGCGCTGCTGTTCGATCCCGCCAATGCCGCAAAGCTGGCCGACTGTGGGATCATGGTCCTGGATTCGCCCACGGATGTGATCCCCAGCGCGCTGGCCTATCTCGGTCTGGACCCGGACAGCAAAGACCCGGCGGTGCTCGAGCAAGGCGTGGCGTTGCTGGAGAAGGTGCGGCCCTACATTCGCAAGTTCCACAGCTCGGAGAACCTGAACGCGCTGGCCAATGGCGACATCTGCCTGTCCTTGATGTTCTCCGGTGACGCAGGTATCGCCAAGACCCGTGCCGAGGAGGCCAACAACGGCGTCAACATCGAGTACGTGATTCCCAAGGAAGGTGCCCAGCTCTGGTTCGACATGATGGCCATGCCGGCCGACGCGCAGAACGTCGACAACGCTTACGCTTTGATCAACTACCTGCTCGAGCCCGAGGTGATGGCCAAGATCTCGAACTTCGTCACCTACCCCAACGCCGTACCGGCTTCCTTCGCCCTGATCGACGATGAGGTGAAATCCGATCCAGCCCTGTTCCCGACGCCCGAGGTCAAGGAGAAGCTGTTCACCGTGACGCCGTTCGACCAGCGCACCCAGCGGACCGTGACCCGGCTCTGGACCAAGCTGGTGACCGGCAGCTGACGGCCGGTTGGGGGAGCCAGTCATGACCCGACGGATATTGGCCGCAGCGGCCGCCATGCTAGCGCTTGCCCTCACCGGGGCGCAAGCCGAGGACAAGGTCGTCAAGATCTACAACTGGTCGGACTATATCGACCCGCAGGTCCTCAAGGACTTCACCGCCAAGACCGGGATCGAGGTGGTCTACGACATCTTCGACAGCAACGAAGTGCTGGAGACCAAGCTGCTGGCCGGCAGCACCGGCTACGATCTGGTGGTACCCACCAGCTTTTTCCTTGCCCGGCAGATCCAGGCCGGCATCTTCCAGCCACTCGACAAGGCGAAGATCCCCAACTGGGGCAACCTCGATCCGGACCTGATGGGCAAGGTGTCCAAGTACGATCCCGGCAACGAGCATGCCATGATCTACATGTGGGGTACCACCGGGATCGGCTACAACGTCGACAAGGTCAAGGAGCGCCTGCCCGACGCGCCGACCAACTCCTGGGCGCTGCTGTTCGACCCCGAGAACGCCGAGAAGCTGGCCGATTGCGGGATCATGATGCTGGACGCGCCCAACGAGGTGTTCTCGTCGGCACTGCGCTATCTGGGCCTGGATCCCGACAGCAAGGATCCGGCGGAACTGGAACGGGCCGCGGCGCTGCTGGAGCAGGTGCGCCCCTATGTGCGGAAGTTCCACAGCTCGGAGGACATCAACGCGCTGGCCAATGGCGACATCTGCGTGGCGCTGATGTGGTCGGGCGACGCCGGCATCGCCAAGACCCGCGCGGAGGAAGCGAACAACGGCGTCGACATCGCCTACACGGTGCCCAAGGAAGGCGCACTGTTGTGGTTCGACATGCTGGCGATGCCGGCGGATGCGGCCAACCCCGAGAATGCCTACGCCTTCATCGACTACCTGCTCGAGCCCGAGGTGATGGCCAAGATCTCGAACTTCGTCACCTACCCCAACGCCGTGCCGGCCTCCTATCCGATGATCGACGAGGCGGTGAAGGCGGACCCCAGCCTGTTCCCGACGCCTGAGTTGCGGGCGAACCTGTTCACCATCACGCCCTTCGACCAGCGGGCGCAACGGAGCTTGACGCGACTTTGGACCAAGCTGGTGACCGGCAGCTGAACGACGAAGGACCTGCGGGGGTAACGAACATGCAAGGCGACGAAGGTATCGTTTCACCCCCCGCCCCGCCACGGCCCAGGGCCGACCAGCGGACGCGGGTCGAGCCCTGGCAGGATCCGAACGCCAAGCCGTTCATCCAGATCCAGAACGTGGTCAAGCAGTACGGCGACGTCTACGCCGTCGACAATGTCAGCCTCGACATCTACCAGCGCGAGTTCTTCGCCCTGCTCGGGCCCTCGGGCTGCGGCAAGACCACGCTCCTGCGCATGCTCGCCGGCTTCGAGCAGCCGACCGCCGGGCGCATCCTGATCGACGGCCAGGACATGGCCGCCGTGCCGCCCTGGAAGCGGCCGGTCAACATGATGTTCCAGTCCTACGCCCTGTTCCCGCACATGTCCGTCGGCGACAACATCGCCTTCGGCCTCAAGCAGGACGGCGTGCCGAGGAGCGAGGTCCGCGACCGGGTCGCCGAGGCCGTGCGCCTGGTGCAGCTCGAAGGCCGCGAGCACCGCCGGCCTGACCAGCTCTCGGGCGGCCAGAAGCAGCGCGTGGCGCTGGCCCGTGCCATCATCAAGCGGCCCAAGGTGCTGCTGCTCGACGAGCCCCTGGGGGCCCTGGACAAGAAGCTGCGCGAGGCCACGCAGTTCGAGCTGGTCAACATCCAAGAGAGCCTGGGCCTGACCTTCGTCATCGTCACCCACGACCAGGAGGAGGCGATGACCGTCTCCACCCGGATGGCGATCATGACCGAGGGCCGGGTCGGCCAGCTGGGCACCCCCGGCGAGATGTACGAGTATCCCGCCAGCCGCTTCGTCGCCGACTTTTTGGGTGACGTGAACGTGCTGGAGGCGCGCGTGGTCGAGGCCGGGCGCGATCAGGTGCGCGTGCATTCGGCGCAGGCCGGCTGCGACGTGGTGGTCGACCGGGGTGCGGCCGTCGTCGTCGGCGAGACCGTCTGGGTCGCCGTCCGGCCCGAGAAGTTCACCCTTTCCAAGGAGCCGCCGCCGCCCGGCTCGCCCAACTGCATGGCGGGCGAGATCTGGGACATCGGCTATCTCGGCGACGTCTCGATCTACCATGTCCGCCTGGCCAGCGGTGCCATCGTGCGCTGCACCCAGGCCAACCGGGCGCGCCTGATCGAGCGGCCGATCACCTGGGAGGACCGGGTGTTCCTGAGCTGGGGTACCGACGCCAGCGTGATCTTGAAGGCATGAGCGCGGTGAGGTCCGCGCGCGACTCCGGCCTCGGCCGGGCGATCCTGATCGGGCTGCCCTATCTGTGGCTGCTGGTCTTCTTCCTGGTCCCGTTCGCCATCGTCCTCAAGCTAAGCCTGTCCGAGGCGGCGCTGGCCCAGCCACCCTTCCTGCCGCTCACCGAGCTGGTCGACGAGACCGGCTACTGGTTCCTGCAGGTCCGCCTCAACTTGAGCAACTTCCTCTTGATCCTGCAGGACAGCCTCTATGTCCGCGCCTACTTCACCTCGATCCAGATCGCCGCGATCTCCACCATCCTCACGCTGATCATCGGCTTTCCCATCGCCTACGGGATGGCCAAGGCGCCCGACCGCTGGCGGCCCTTGCTCCTGATGCTGGTGATCCTGCCGTTCTGGACCTCGTTCCTGATCCGCGTCTATGCCTGGATCGGCATTCTCAAGAACGAGGGCCTGCTCAACAGCCTGCTGATGTGGGCGGGGCTGATCTCCCAGCCGTTCATCATCCTGCAGACGCTCACCGCGGTCTATATCGGCATCGTCTACTCCTACCTGCCCTTCATGATCCTCCCGCTCTACGCCAACCTGGAAAAGCACGACCCGACCCTGATCGAGGCCGCGGTCGACCTGGGCTGCACGCCTTCCAAGGCGTTCTGGAAGGTGACCGTGCCTTTGGCCGTGCCCGGCATCGTCGCCGGCTGCTTTTTGGTGTTCATCCCGGCCGTGGGCGAGTTCGTCATCCCCGACCTGCTCGGCGGCTCGGACACGCTGATGATCGGCAAGACGCTCTGGACCGAGTTCTTCAACAACCGCGACTGGCCCCTGGCCTCGGCCGTGGCGGTCATCCTGCTCCTGGTCCTGGTGGTGCCGATCGCCCTGTTCCAGCGCCAGCAGGCGGCACAGATCGAGGAGCGCCGCTGATGGGCCGCGGTTTCACCCGCTTCACCGCGACCTCGCTCACGCTGGGCTTCGCCTTCCTCTATTTGCCCATCGTGCTCCTGGTGATCTACTCCTTCAACGAATCGAAGCTGGTCACGGTCTGGGGCGGGTTCTCGCTCAAATGGTACCAGGCCGTGCTGCAGAACCAGGCCCTGCTCGATTCCGCCTGGGTCACCCTGCGCGTGGCCGCGCTGTCCTCGACCATCGCGCTCGTGCTCGGCACCATGGCCGGCGTGGTGCTGACCCGGATCGCGCGCTTTCCCGGCCGGACCCTGTTCGCCGGGATGATCTCGGCCCCGCTGGTCATGCCCGAGGTGATCCTCGGCCTGTCGCTGCTCCTGCTGTTCGTCAGCCTGAACGTCGGGCGGGGCTTTTGGACCATCGTCATCGCCCACACCACCTTCGCCATGTGCTACGTCACGGTGGTGGTCCAGTCGCGGCTGGTCACCTTCGACCGCAGCCTCGAGGAGGCGGCCCAGGACCTGGGCGCCACGCCGCTCAAGACCTTCTTCGTCATCACCCTGCCGATCATCGCCCCGGCCCTGGTCGGCGGCTGGCTGCTGGCCTTCACCCTTTCGCTCGACGATCTGGTCATCGCCAGCTTCACCACCGGCCCGGGTGCCACCACCCTGCCGATGCGCATCTACAGCTCGGTGCGCCTGGGCGTCACCCCGGAGATCAACGCCATCTGCACGGTGCTGATCGCGTTCGTGACGCTGGGCGTGATCGTGGCCGCCATCCTGCAGAAGCGCAGCCTCGCCAAGCCGGCGGAGAACTAGGGTTCAGGCGGAATTGCCGGCGGCGAACGCCTCGGCGATCGACCGGATGCGCGCGACCATGGCGTAGAGCCCGTTCGATCGACCCGGCGTCAGCAGCTTGGCCAGGCCCACCCGCTCCAAGACGTCGGGCGGGTTGTCCAGGATCTCCTGCGGTGTGCGCCGGTCGTAGAGGGTCACCAGCAGCGAGATCAACCCCTTGACCAGCACGGCGTCGCTGTCCGCGCGCAGATGTAGACGCCCGGCCTCGGGCTCGGCCACCAGCCAGACCTGGCTCTGGCAGCCCCGCACCTTGCTGCCCTCGCTCTTGAGCGCCTCGGGCATGGGTGGCAGGTCCTTGCCGAGCTCGATGATGTACTCGACCTTGTCGCGCCAGTCGTCGAGCAGCGCGAATTCCTCCTCGAGGGCGCAGGCGGCGTCGGCGACGGTGGGATGATCCGGCATGGCCGTGATATGCGTCGCCGCAGACCTGTGATCAACCGCGACGGAGCGCACCCGGGATGGGGCCGAGAATCCTGGTCTTCCAGCACCACCCGGAATCGCCGGCCGGCCTGATCGGCCAGCGGATGGAGGCACGCGGCTGTCGTGTCACCACCCTCCACGCCCAGGCCGGCATCGACCTGCCCCAGGATGCCGGCGACCATGACGGCCTCCTGGTCCTGGGCGGGGCCATGAACGCCTATGCCGACGATGCCTGCCGCCACTTCCCGGCCCTGCTCCGCCTCGCCCGCGCCTATGCCGCGGCCGGCAAGCCCGTCCTCGGCGTCTGCCTGGGCGGCCAGCTGCTCGCCCGCGCCTGGGGGGCCAGGGTGCATGTCGGCACCGCACCCGAGTTCGGGCTCGCCCTGCTCACGGCCACGACCGATGCCGCCGCCGACCCCCTGCTCGCCGGCCTGCCGGCCATGGTCCCGGCGATGCAATGGCACGACGACACCTTCGACCTGCCGCCGGGTGCGGTCCCGCTGCTCACCGGAATCGCCTGCCGCAACCAGGCCTTCCGCGTCGCCGGCTGCGCCTGGGCCTTCCAGTGCCACTTCGAAACCGACCGCGCGGCGATGGTCGCCTGGGCCGGCTACCGCCGCGACATCCATGGCTATGACGCCTTTGCCGCCGACCTGCATCGCCAGGCCGCCACGCACGGCGAAGCCGCCGAGGCGTTCGGCCGGCAGGTGGCGGACCGGTGGCTGGACCAGGTCGCTATCTGACCGTCGCTCGACCGAGCCCCGAACCCATTCTCGCGCCCGACGCCTCGGCACCAGCCGGCGGCGACTTCGGCCCCGGGCGGTCCGGAACGGCTATTTCGGCGGCGCGGAGCCAGCGGGCTTCTTGGTCATGACCGCCACCGCGGGCGACGCCGAGGGCTTCTTGCCCTTGTCCGCCTTCGGCTTCTTGACTTCCTTGTTGCTGCGCTTCTGGCCCTTGGCCACCGCCGTTCTCCTTGTCGCGGGCGACGCCGGCGAGCGCCGGCGCGGAAGATATGCGCCAAGGTCGGCGGCCAGGAAAGGGTGATCGCCGGATCGTCCCCGGCCCGGTCCGAGGTCGGCCCAGCGGCCGCTCCAGAGCGAGGAACGGCACCGCGCACGTTTCGGCATGGAGCGCCTGCGCCGGCTCGCCGCCGCCGATCCCGGCAGTTCGTCGGCCCGGCTCCCCGCCACGAGCGACCCCGAGCTGGCGGCCTTCACCGGCGCCGCCGCGATCGCGGCCGACCGCACCATGCTGCTGGTCCGGCGCCTGCCGCGCCCGGACCCGGGCGGCTGATGCCGGCGCGGCCGAGGCGTGGTAGGCTTCCGATGACCGAAGCCACCAGGCCGCGACCCCGGTCGCGCCGGCACGCACCCGGGAGGGATCGCTCATGACCATCGACGGCACCGACATCCGAGCCACCGCCGGTCGCGGCGGCACCGCGGCAGCACTCGCCTGCGCAGCGCTCGGCCTGGCGCTGGTCGGCCCGCCGGCGGGAGCGCAGACCCTGAACGACCTCACCGGCGCCCTGGGCAAGAGCGCCGGCAGCCTCGGCGGCGCCGGCCTGCCCTCGGTCGACCAGGCGAGCCCGAGCAACCTCGCCGGTGTGCTGCAGTACTGCCTGAAGAACCAGTTTCTCGGCGGCGGCGACGCGCAGTCGGTCGAGCAGTCCCTCATGGGCAAGCTCGGCGGCTCCGACGCGGCGGCCAAGGACGAGGGCTTCCAGGCCGGCAGCAGCGGGCTGCTCCAGACCGGCGGCGGCGACACCTTCGGCCTGGGCGGCGAGGGCCTCCAGCAGAAGCTGACCGACCAGGTGTGCGACCTGGTGCTGTCGCACGCGCAGTCGCTGCTGTAGCGACGGCGAGCAATCGCCCCGTCGGCCGGACCTACCGCCGAATGTCGTCGCGCGGCTGCGGAACGGGACCGCCCGACACGCCCGGCGTGACGCTCGCAGGAAAGCAGGCCTGACCGCCCAGCACTTGAGTCGAAACGTTCGCGGCGGGTGCCTTGGATGACGATGCGCAGGCGGCCGCTCCCAGCGCCGCCGCGCGGAGCCAGCCAAGAGGATGCGCCATGTGAATCTCGGAATGCGTGAGGCGGCTCAAGCACTGTGTTCCGTCCATTCCGGCGGTCTGCGGTCCGCATCTTTCGGGTTTGCAAACACAGCCGACCGCCTTGGTTCGATCCTCAGTGCCCGAAGCGCATTCAGGACGACGGCCACGTCGATCAGTTCCTGCAGCAAGGCGCCCTGCACGGGTGTCAAGTGACCCAGCGCGGCGGCGATCATCCCGGCGACGGAGAGGCCGATCCCGGCCGCGACACTTTCAAGCGCGATCCGGCGGGACCGTTGCGCCACCTCGAGCCCCGCAAGCAGCCGGTCGAGGTGATCGACCAGCAGCACGACATCGGCGGCCTCGGCCGAGGCCGCGGCCCCGCGCGCGCCCATGGCAACGCCGATGTCCGCGGCGGCAAGGGCGGGCGCATCGTTGACGCCGTCGCCCACCATCATGACCGGGCCGTTCTTGCGTTCGCTCAGGACCAGAAGCACCTTCTGGTCAGGTGTCAGTTCGGCGCGGACTGCGTCGAGCCCCAACCCCGCGGTCACCGTTTCGGCCACGGCGCGGCGGTCGCCGGTTGCCAGCAGGATGCGCCCGACCCCCAGCCGCCGCAGCCCTGCGAGAAGCTCTGCCGTGCCCGACCGCAGCGCATCCGCCATCACCAGATGGCCCGCGAGTTTCCCGTCGACACCAAGTGCAACGACGACCGAACCCGCCTCTGCGACGGCGCCCTCGATGTCAGCCGCACCGACCTTTGAAGCGACGAATCCTGCGCCACCCACCGCCACCTTCCGGCCATCGATGGTCCCCGCAACGCCTTCTCCGGGCGTCTCGACCATGTTTTCCGGAACCGGCAAGGCAGCACCGCGCTCTCGGGCCGCCGCCACGATCGCCTGTGCGATCGGGTGTTTCGACGCCTGATCGAGGGCTGCGGCAAAATAGAGGACTTCGTCCTTGGACATGTCGCCATGTGTGTCGATGGACACGATCTGTGGCCGCCCGTCGGTCAGCGTCCCGGTCTTGTCGAGGATCAGCGTCTTGATCCGCGCCAGCGCCTCCAGCGGTTTGGCGCCCTTGATCAGAACGCCGAAATGCGCTGCCCTCGACAGTCCCGCCACCAGTGCCACCGGCACGGCGAGGATCAAGGGACAAGGCGTCGCCACGACCAGCACCGCAACCGCGCGGATCGGGTCGCCGGTGAACCACCATGCCGCTATCGCCAGGGCTACGGTGACGACGAGGAACAAGAGCGACCAGCGGTCGGCCAGCCGGGCCATCGGTGCTTTCGAGGCTTGCGCCGCCTCGACCAGCCGGACGATCCCGGCATAGGTGCTGTCGGCCGCAGCCCGCGTGACTCGCAGATCGAAGGCATCGCCCGCGTTGGTGCAGCCGCTCATCACGTCCTGGCCGCGGGTCAGACGCACGGGCATGGACTCGCCCGTCAGAGCCGACTGGTCCAGCATCGCTCGGTCGCTTGCGACCGTGCCATCGACGGGCGCCACATCGCCTTGCCGGATCAGCAGAAGGTCGTCCGGTGCAATACCGTCCAGCGGCACTTCGTCCAGGGCGCCATCTCGGTTCCGCGTCGCAGTCCGGGGCACGCGGGATAGAAGGTTGCTCATCTCGCGCCGGGCGCGGCCCTCGGCAAAACTCTCGAGGAAAGTGCCGCCCGAATACATCAGCGCGACTACCGCCGCGGCAAGCGACTCGCCAAAGAGAAGTGCTGCCGACATCGACAGCGCCGCCACGATGTCGAGCCCGACCTCGCCCTTCGCGAGACTGCGCACGATCTCGACCAGCAGGGCGGCGAGGACCGGCACAACGCCCGCCGACCAGGCTACGGCAGCCGGCTGCGGAAGGCCGGCCACCATGAGCCCGAGGCCTGCAACCAGCCCGAGCGTCGCAATGGCAAGAAGAGAGGTCTTCAAGCGATCATCAAACAGTGGGTTCATTTGATGTGCTTTTCATAAGTGAGACCTCTCGCCCGAAGGGACGCGTATGTTACCCGAGGAGCCGTCAGACTTGTGTCCTGCAGACTTGGCTGCCCACCGGAACGCGTGGTCAACTCGCTGACCAATTGGTCAGCGTACCCCGCAAATAGGGTAGCTGAAGGGGACAGGATTCATTCTGCGACCTCGCGGATATTTCGCCCGTTCGAGCACGAGCTGGTCGATGACTCCCCCGGCGACGCCACTTCCCCCGAGAGCGGCAGCCGTTTCGGCCGACCGGGCGATCGTCATGCTCGGACCGCCAACGGCACCTGATCGAAAAGCATTGCTAGGCGGATCATATTCCTAATGATTCTTTCATGCTCAGCCCCCGCCTCTCCCGGCGCCCTCTACCGCTGTCCGCACCGCGCCGGCAGTGGCGCGCAGCGCATCGGGTGGCGGGCGGCCTCTCGCCCGCCGCACTCGCGCGTGCCGAGGCAGCGACCCAGGGCGAGATCGAAGCACTGCTCGCCCAGCCGGACTTCCAGGAGCTGGTCGACGCCCTGCGCGAATTCGAGGAGCTGCCCGAGGCGGAGCGCCTGCGCCGGCTGGAGCGCCAGGCCTGGCACGTGCTGGAAATGGCGCTGGCCGACAGCGACTGGCGTGCGGCCGCCTTCGTCGCCGACCAGATCGCCCGCGGCCACAATCCGGCCCGCACCCTCGCTCAGGGCGTGATCAAGTCCCAGGTCCGCGCCGCGGCGCGACCGGCCCCGTCCAAATCGGCCGAGCCCCCTCCGCCACGCCCGCCCCGTCCCCACGACCCGGTGGCCGCAGCCCTGCGTCGCGGCACCGCCAGCCTGCGCTCCGCCACCCTGCACGAGACGGTCGCCGTTGCCGGCCTGGCCGACCCGGCTCCCACCGTCGCCATGCCGCCGACGACCTCGCCACGGCTGTCCGCGGCGAGCGCGCTGGCCGACCGCCTCCGAGCCGGCACCTGCCGGCCGGCACCCGCCGACACCGAGCCGCGCGACCTCCTGCGCGCCTGGGCGCAGGGGCCCTGAACCTCTTCCCGTTCGAGCATCGCCACCAAGCACAGCGCCGGCTATCGTCCGCTCCAGCCACGAGGGAGCGACGCATGACCGACGTCCTGGCCGGGGGCTGCTTCTGCGGTGCCGCGCGCTATCGGGTCGAGGGCGCGCCGGTGGATGCCGCCGACGACCAGGAGATGGCGGCGAAGACTGTAGCGCGTCTCGGCGCGCTCGGCACTCGCCAGCAGCTGGCGCTCGCCCACCGTCAGCCGCTCCAGCCGCGCGGCGTGGTCGTCGCCCGGAACCGCGCGCATCGGCGCGGCGCCCACATTCGCCGGCAGGGGATCGCGCACCAGCCGCAGGGTCTGCGCCGTCGCCACGCCGGACTTCGCCGCGTCCACGATCGCCCGCACCCGGCCGTCGCCGTCCTCGGCCGCGACCGCATAGCCGACACTGAAGGCGAGGCTCGCCCCGTAGAACCCGGTCCAGCCCCACTGCCAGGCAAGCGCGGCCGGCCGGGCCGCGTCCAGGCGCTCCTCGAGGAACCCCAGCCGGGCCGCCAACTCGACGTCCGACAGCTCCAGCACCGGCGGCGGCTCGTCGGCGCGGGCGGACGCCGCGAGCAGGACCAGCAGGGCGGCGAGCCCGGCCGCGCCTATCCGCATGTCGGTTACCCCCTCATCGACCTCGACCGTCGTCGCCCCGGGGCGCGAGGTCAACGGCACGTCGCTTGACGCCGGGAGCGTCCGCACCCCATCCTCCCAGCCATACCGAACCAGCGACGGGCAAGGAAGCCGTGGCGCGATCGTTCCCGGTCCCACTCCTATACCGGATCGCCGCGGCGCTCGCCCTCTTCTGGTGCGCGACGACCCAGGCCCTCGCCGACCCCGGCCGCCGCGTGGCGCTCGTCGTCGGCAACGGCGCCTACCAGAACGCCCCCGCGCTGCCCAACCCGCCCAACGACGCCAAGGCCGTGGCCGAAGCCCTGCGCGGCCTCGGCTTCGAGGTGATCGAGGCCACCGAACTCGACCAGCCCGCCATGCTCGACCAGGTCGACGAATTCTCGGCGAAGCTCGAGGGTGCCGAGGCCGGCCTGTTCTACTACGCTGGCCACGGTCTCCAGGTCGGCGGCGAGAACTACCTCGTCCCCATCGACGCCCGCCTCCAGCGCGAGGCCCAGGTCCGGCTACAGACGCTCCCCCTCCAGACCGTCCTCGCCACCATGGAGGTGACGGTCCCGACCCGCATCGTCCTCCTCGACGCCTGCCGCGACAACCCGCTGGCGCAGCAGCTGAAGCGGAGCATGGGCCGATACCCGAACTTGAGCAGAAGTACGCCAACACTGCGAACCCAACCACAGCTGTGCGTGTAGAAAATACCGGATCTCTGATCGGCAAAATTAAATTGAGCGGAAGCGTCACTGTTTATCAAACCACAAATACTAGTTCACGTAAGCTCGGGCGTATTGGTGGCGCGATAAATATATTCGCCTATGCTATAGATAAGTTTCTAACGGTGGACTATGGTGGAATAAATGGCTTTGTCGCGTAGAACTCCATTAAGGAAGCGATGATCGATTTTTTGGAAACGGTTAGAAATCCGGCAACTCGGGTACAAGGTACCGCTAACGCGCCCCACGGTACGCAATCCAATCGAGTCCTTGCCTCAACCAAAGATAGCTGTTGCTCTCCCAAAACTAACGCATCTACGCTGCGCTCCGCGGCGATGGCAGCGGGCTTTGGGCCGAATGCGACGATGGCAAGCTTTTGTCGCGAACGTCGGCAGGCGACGATCCGGCTTGGGCGTCGTTGTGGCGGCGGCGCTGCTGGTGCTATGCGTGCGCGCCGACGGCGGCCTCCCCGGCGACCCGTTCTCGCCCGAGCCGGTCGAGGTGCTGATCGGCCCCAGCGTCTACGCCATCCCGCGCAACTACCTGGTGCACGTGTCCACGGACTTCGACGGCGAGACGGGCAGCGTCGTGATGCGGGCCCTGTGGCCCGGGCTCGAGCCGCTGCGCCGGGACAACGCCCTTCTGTGGGAGCGGCGGCAGCCCGAGCGGCAGATCCACTTCGGTCTGATGCGGCGGCCCCGCGACGGGTACCGCGAACTCCGAGGATTAGCCGAGCTACGCAAGATTGAACCCGAACAGGTCGAATTTGGGCTGACACGCTATCGCTCTCACCTCGTAGAGTATTATGCGGGCGACGAGCCAGAGCATCGAAGCCCAAACGGCAGTCCAGTCGCGCTCAAATGCTTCGACTATCCCGAGAATACAAAGACACGATTCGAAGTTGAGCGGAACTGTATTGTTGAATATCCACTTAACGATAGAGTTGGCCTTCACTACCGCTTCTTCATGATCAACCTTGAACATTGGCGCGAGATCGACCAGTCCATGCGGACCCTGATCGAGGGCTTCCTGCGCCCGAAGGAGGTGGAATGACGTACACGTTCAGTGTTGGAGCGCGCAGTCAGCTCGACGCATTGCTCCAAGTTAACGACTACCTAGCTGCCTACATCCTGCTCTCGGATATCCTCAAGGCTGCGGATCCGGTGACCAGCTCGCGGCCGATCGACGATGTGGCCGTCCATCAAACCCAGTTGTTTCTCGAAGGTGCCGCGCTGGCCAATGAGAGCGTTGCCCTCTTTTCAGACGGAATTCGCGACTACACCCGCGCGCCGGGTGTTTTTCGCTATGGCGGTTTCTTCTCCAACGAAGAGCTACAGAATGCTTCTGCGTTAGCGGTACCTGGTATCAGCGGGCGTTAGCGGTACCTGGGCGTTAGCGGTACCTGGCACCAGCGGCGCAAAAGGCGACCCGCTGAGCGGCGGGCCTTGCACTAGTGACCATATTCCTATACACTCCATGCATGCGTGTCCAACCTGCCGCCCTGCGCCGCCTGCCTCTGTCCGCCCCGCGGCGGCAGTGGCGCGCCGCTTGGCGGGTGGCCGCCGGCCTCTCGCCCGCGGCCCTGGCGCGCGCCGAAGCCGCGACCGAGCGCGAGGTCGCGGCCCTGCTCGCCGAGCCCGACTTCCAGGAGCTGGTCGAGGCCCTGCGCGAGTTCGAGGCGCTGCCGGAGGAGGAGCGCCTGCGCGAGCTCGAGCGCTGCGCTTGGCACATCCTGGAGATGGCGCTCGCCGATGGCGATTGGCGCGCCGCCGCCTTCGTCGCCGACCAGATCGGCCGCGGCCACAATCCCGCCCGCACGCTCGCAAAAGGCGTGATCCGGTCCCAGGCCCGCACGGCAGCACCGCCGCCCCCGCCCGAGCCCGCCGCGGCGGCAGCGGCACGCCCGCCCCGCCCCTACGATCCCGTGGCCGCCGCCCTGCGCCGGGCCACGGCCAGCCTGCGCACCGCCACGCTCCGCGAGACCGCACTCGTCGCCGCGACGGCGGACCCGTCCCCGACCGTCGCCGCGACGCCGGCGCTGGCACCCCGGCGTCCCGGTCCGCCGCCCTGGCCGGCCGGCTGCGCGGCGGTACCGCCCAGCCCGTGGCCACCGACCGCGGACTGCTGCGCGCCTGGGCGCAGGGGCCCTGAACCTTTCGCGCGCCGCCGTCGCCACCCCGCACCGCGCCGACGATCCTCCGCTTCAGCCGCGAGGAGAGCGATACATGACCGACGTCCTGGCCGGGGGGTGCTTCTGCGGTGCCGCGCGCTATCGGGTCGAGGGCGCGCCGGTGGATGCCGCCTACTGCCATTGCCGCGTCTGCCGCCGGACCGCGGGAGCGCCGGCGGTGGCCTGGGGCAGCTGGAACGTCGGCCGGTTCGCATGGACGGCAGCCGAGCCGGCGACGCTACGCTCGTCGTCCGCCGGCCAGAGGCGCTTCTGCGCCGGTTGCGGCACCCATCTCCTGTTCTGGACCGCCGACGAGCCCGGCTTGGTCGACGTCAACCTCGCCACGCTCGACCGGCCGGAGCTGGTGCCGCCCCAATATCATATCTGGACCGCGAGCCGGATCGCGTGGTTCGACCCCGCCGACGCCCTGCCGCGCTACGAGGACGCCGGGATCGACACGCCCGGACACCGCCGGCAAGGCGCCTAGGTCGCCGCCGGGTCGAGCCGGAGGTCGACCATCAGCTCGTTGGCGAGCACTTCCAGCGTGTCGCGCAGATCGATGGCGGAGACGTCGGCCGGCACGCGCAGGCGCGCCTCGGCCTCGAACATGCGCTCGCCCGAAAACG
This sequence comes from uncultured Alphaproteobacteria bacterium, assembly GCA_963720725.1. GTDB lineage: Bacteria > Pseudomonadota > Alphaproteobacteria > Geminicoccales > Geminicoccaceae > Benzoatithermus. The sequence goes on along the minus strand of CAVRGN010000005.1, from coordinate 255,368 downwards.
AGGCGCTGACCACCCGCGTCGTCAGCTCCTCGATGTTGACCCGCCGGCTGGCCAGCGCCTGGGCGATCTCGCGCACGATGCCTGGATGGTCCTGGCCCACCAGCTCCAGCGTCAGCGTCTGGCAGGGTGCGGCCCCCTCCTCGCCCAGGCCGCGCTCGACCGTGGCCCGCAGGCCTTCGGCCTCCAGCGCCCGCAGGTCCGCCACCAGCCGCTCGACCTCGGGCTCCGGCAGGTCGACCAGGAGGATGCCCGCGAACTGCCCGGCCAGCCGCGCCATCCGGCTCTCCAGCCAGTTGCCGCCGGCGGCGGCGATCCGTTCGGACAGGGAGCGCACCAGACCCGGGCGGTCGCGCCCGATCAGCGTCAGCGTCAATGCCGTCACCAGCGCCTCCCCCCGGTTCTCGTTGCGAGCGGGAGATGTGTCGGCTGCGACCCCGCCCGTCAAGCCGCGCCTGCACGCGCCGCCGACCGGGTCCGGGCCAGATGTCTTGGTGCGGTCGAGAAGACTCGAACTTCCACGGCCTTTCGGCCACCAGGCCCTCAACCTGGCGCGTCTACCAATTCCGCCACGACCGCATTATGTGACGCTGCAGGCGGCCTCGCCACGAGCCCGCGCGGAGTATCAAATAAGGATCGGCCTTGCAAGCGTCGCCGCCCGCCGTCGAGTGGCGCATCAGCGCCGGTCCGGTTCCCTATCCCGAGGCTCTGGCCGCCATGGAGGAGCGCGTGACCGCGATCCGCGATCGGGGTGCCGCGGAACTGGTCTGGCTGCTCGAGCATCCCCCGCTCTACACGGCCGGGACCAGCGCCGATCCCGCCGAGCTGCTCGAACCAGCGCGGTTCCCCGTCTACGCCGCCGGCCGCGGCGGGCGCTACACCTACCATGGCCCCGGCCAGCGCGTGGCCTATGTCATGCTGGACCTGAAGCGGCGCGGCGGCGACATCCGCCGCTACGTGCACCAGCTCGAGGAGCTGGCGATCCGCACCCTCGGCGCCTTCGGCGTGCGCGGGGAACGGCGCGAAGGGCGGATCGGCATCTGGGTGGCACTCGCCGACGGCGGCGAGGCGAAGATCGGGGCGATCGGGGTGCGGGTCCGCCGCTGGGTGAGCTATCACGGGCTGGCGCTCAATCTGTGCCCGGATCTCGGCCATTTTCAGGGCATCGTGCCTTGCGGGATCAGCGACTATGGTGTGACCTCGCTCGCCGCGCTGGGCGTCCGCGCCGGGCGGGCGGAACTGGATGCCGCGATGCGCGCGACGTTCCGCGACGTGTTCGAGAAGGACTGATTGCTGATGCAGCCCCGGGCCATGCGCCTTCCGATCGTCGCTCTGGCCCTGTTGGCCTCGATTTCCGCCGCGCGGGCGTCCTGCAGCGACACGGCGGCCCCGGGCGTGGAGTGGCGCCGCTGCTTTCTCGACGGTTCGGACCTCACCGGCGCCGACCTCACCGGTGCCGACCTGCGCGACAGCTCGTTCAAGCGATCGAGCTTCGATGGCGCCAATCTCACCCGCATGCAGGGCCGCAGGGCGAAATTCGTCTCGAGCTCGCTGCACCAGACCGACTTCACCGGGGCCGACCTGGTCCAGGCCGACTTCACGAGCGCGGACCTGACCGACGCCGTGTTCGTCGGCGCCAACCTGCGCGCCGCGCGGCTCTACGACGCCAATCTGAGCGGGGCCGACCTCACCGACGCGGTGCTCGACGGCGTCGATCTGCTGCGCGCCAACCTCTCCGGCGCGCGGTGGATCGACGGCAAGACGGTGTGCGCAGAAGGCTCGCTCGGCCGCTGCCACCCCTCGGGCGCGGCGGCCGGCGCGAAGGTCCAGGGCTGAGACTACGCGGTCTGCTGGAGGCTCACGTCCAGTAGGGCTCGTGCCCATAGTGGGCGAAGAGCCGCTCCTCGTCGGCCCGGTCCAAGGGCCGGGTGGCGTCGTACTCCGGCGCCGCCTTGATCTGCTGGCGGTCGACGTCGATCTCGACCTGCTGGGCCGCCCAGTTGACCTCGCGCACCCAGCGCGGCGACACTAGCACCTGCTTGCCCGGCCACCAGTTGCGTGTGTCGACGACCAGATAGCCGATCAGCCAGCTCTCATCGTCGAGCAGCAGATCCTCGACATGGCCGATCTCGCCGTCACGAGCCTTGATGCGGTAGCCGGACACCTCCCTGGCGCTGCGTAGGTTGGGATCGCCTCGCTCCTGCTCGACTCCCGGCCCCTGCTGCCCCAGTGGCGGCTCGCCCACGGGATAGGGCGGGGCCAGCCCGCCGGCGAAACCGGCGCCGAAACCGACCGGCGCGTAGGCGGCGGGACCGCTCCAGTAGGGCGCCCAGCCATAATAGCCGTAGACGTCGGCCTCCATCTGCCGCGAGACCGGGGCATGCTCGGACAGGCTGGGGCTGTCCTGGACCTGCTGCTTGGTGAGGTCGACGGGAAAGGCCAAGGGCGAGCGGGTGGCCGACCCGAAGGCGGACGGCGGCAGCACCACCTTGCGCCCGGTCAGCCAGCCGCCGGTATCCACGACCACCCAACGGACGACGAAGTGGCGATCGTCGAACAGGACGTCGCGGACGCTGCCCAGCTCCCCGTCGCGCGCCCGGATCGCGGCGCCCTTCAGGTCGGAGACCTTCGACATCATGGCGCGGCCCTCCTGCAGCGGTTCCCGTGTAGGAAGAGCAACCAGGATGGCGGCGCGAGGTTGCGCTCACAGCGCGAGCTTGCGCCCCTCGTCGAGCAGGGCCGCGAGTTCGTCGGCCGGCAGCGGCTTGCTGAACAGGTATCCCTGCAGCTCCTGGCAGCCGAACTCGCGCAGGCGCGCCAGCTGTTCGCGGGTCTCCACGCCCTCGGCCACCACCTTGAGCTTGAGCCCGGCCGCCATGGCGATGATCGCCTTGGCGAGCGCCGCGCTGTTCGGGTCGCGGTCGATGTCGCGGATGAACGAGCGGTCGATTTTGAGCGCATGGAGGGGGAAGGTGCGCAGATACCCCAAGGACGAGTAGCCGGTCCCGAAATCGTCGATCGCGAGCCGGATCCCGAGCGCGGTCAGCTCCTTGAGCCGGCGCGCGGCCTCGGGTGCGTCGCGCATGATCACGCTCTCGGTGAGCTCGAGCTCGATCCGCGCCGCCGCCAGGCCCGAATCGGCGACGGCCGCCGCGATCGTCGCCACCAGGTTCTTCTCCTGGAACTGCCGGGCGGAGATGTTCACGGCCAGGTCGAGCCCGGTGTGGCCCATACGATGCCAGCGGGCGACCTGCGCACAGGCGGCACCCAGCACCCAGGCGCCGATCGGCACGATCAGCCCGGTCTCCTCCGCCAGTGGGATGAACTCGGCGGGCGGAACCATGCCGAGATCGGGATGGTACCAGCGCAAGAGCGCCTCGACGCCCAGGATCGAGCCGTCGGCGAGGCTCACCTTCGGCTGGTAGTGGATGACGAACTCGCCCAGCTCCAGCGCCTTCCTGAGCCGGCTTTCCAGCATCAGCCGCTCGAAGGCGGTGGCGTTCATGTCGTCGGTGTAAAATTGGTAGTGGTTGCGGCCCTGCTCCTTCGCGCGGCTCAGGGCGTTGGCCGCGTTCTTGAGCAGCGTGTCCGGGTCGTCGCCGTCGTGCGGGAACAGCGCGATGCCGATGCTGGCACTCGTGGTCAGCTCGTGTCCATCGACCTGCAGCGGCGGGCGCAGCACCTCGATCAGCTTCTGCGCCACGCGCGCCGCGGCCTCCGCACCGCTGGTGCCCAGGAGCAGGACCATGAACTCGTCCCCACCCAAGCGCGCCACGGTATCGCTCCGCCGCAGTGCACCCACCAGTCGCTCGGCCACGCCCTTGATGATCTGGTCGCCGGTGCCGAGGCCCAGCGAGTCGTTGATCAGCGTGAAGCGGTCGAGGTCGATCAGCATGACCGTCAGCAGCTGTCGGGCACGGCGCGCCCGCTCGATGGCCTGGGCGAGGCGATCGTCGAACAGCAGCCGGTTGGGCAGCCCGGTGAGCGAATCATGGTAGGCGAGGCTGCGCAGGGTCTCTTCGGTCTGCTGCCGTCCGGTCACGTCGCGCACGACCAGGACGATCATGCGGCGGTCGCGCTGCTCGGCGAAGCTCACCTCGACCTCGATCGGGGTCAGCTCGCCGGAGCGTCGGCGCACCGTCAGCTCCAACGGCTGCCGCTCCGGCGCCAGCTGCAAGCGCTCGATGAGGCCGGCGCCGAACTCGTCGCCGGGCGGCAGCAGCATGTCGATCGGCCCGCCGATCGCCGCGTCGCGCGGATAGTCGAAGATCGCCTCGGCAGCGTGCGACAGCCAGGTTATCATGCCGTCCGCGTCGAGCAGGACGATGCCGTCGGCAACGTTCTTCATTACCGCCGACAACCAACCCTCGCCGTTACTGACCGGAGCCAGCGCCCGATCGTCCAGACGGTACGCCTCGATCAGCACCGCGTCTGCGCCGCCGGCGCCGGAGGGAAGCGCGCGCAGCCGCAGCTGCAGATCGCGTTCGCCATCGCGAAGGGGACAGGTCACGGTCAGGCGCGTCTCGCGCTCGCCGCCCGCGGCGAGTGTGCCCAAGGCGGCGTCCAATCGCGCCCGGCTCGCGGCAGTGCCCAGGCGTTCCGCGACCGGTGCCCCGACCAGATCTCGGCCGACAAGGCCGACCAGTCGTTCGAACGCGCTGTTCACGACGCTGATCCGCCGGTCCGCCGCCACCAGGAGCAATGGTTCCCGCAGCGCATCGAGCACTGCCAGGCTGGTGGGCACGCTCTCCCCGCCCGCAGCGCCCGCGGCCTCGACCGGCCACACCGCGACCTGCACCAGGTTTTCACCCAGCGACGCGAGGACCGCGTGCAGCGAGATCTCGCCCCCCGTCCCGGGCCAGCCCAGCCGGCAGCGCAGCGGCCGACGGGCGGCTGCCGCCTCGCCCAGCCAGTCGAGCCAGAGGTCCAGGAGCGGAGCGGACAGCATCGAGCCCAGGCTCTGGCCGATCTGCTCGCGCTGCAGGCTGGTCATGGGTACCGGCGAACGGTCCGACACCCAAAAAATGCGGCCCTGCAGGTCGAGCACGACCAGGCCGGCACCGAGCGTCTCCGCCAGCAAGGCGGCCTCGCGTTCCAGCGCTTCCGGTCGCACCGCCGCCCAGCCACCATGCGTGATGTCGGCCAGTGTGCCGACGATCCGGGAGACCAGATCGCCTCCGGGCACGCGCTCGGCCCGCGCATGATCGCGCACGAGCAGCAGCTCGCCGCTCTTGCGCCTGAGCCGGTACTGGACCGGCCCTGGCTGGTTGACCAGCAGGCGCTGGTTGCGGCGCTGCAACTCGGGCAGGTCGACGGCGGCGGCGAGCTGGAAGAAGCCGCCCATGGCCACGAGCTCATCGGCCGGATAGCCCAAGAGATCGGCGATCCGGGCGTCCGCCCAGGTGAGGCGGAGGCCGCAGTCGACGTCGACGGCGAGTTCGTAGAAACACTCGCCGCTCACGCCCGACAGGAGCCGCAGCGATTCGGCCTGGCGTGGCAGCGTCGGGGCAATCGCGGGCTGCGTCTGGAGCCACAGAGCATAGTGGTCGGCGCGGTGCGCCAGGCCATGGCCCGCAACCGATGCCGTCAGTGTCTCGCCACGTTGGTCCCGCAGCCGCAACGTGCCGGCGAACGGCTCGCCGGTCAGGGCCGCCGTCAGCAGAGCGGCGAACGAGCCGTCATCCTCCACCAGGGCGGCCAGGACCCGCATGCTGCGCCCGGACAGGCCCTCGGCGGCCAGTCCGGTGAGCTCGCAGAAGGCGCGGTTGACCATCCGGATCGTCGGCCCGGGCCGCGAACCGTCGGAACGCTGCAGGAGCATGACCGCCGTGGGGGCGAGGTCGAGCAACTGACGCAGATCCGAATCCTCGGGCAAATACCGATCCGTCGTTGGGAGCAGGCCGGGTCACTCTCGGTCGTGACGGCGGTCAATTCCGGTTCGTCTATAGCGCGGAGTAGCCACAGGCAAATTCGCGCGTCAGGGACACCGCAGCGCATCTGCCAGCGCCGACGCCACCCATGGCGCGAGGTCTTCGGCAATCATGCCGAAGCCGGCGCGGCGGGCGGCGGCGGCGTGCAGCCAAACGCCGGCGGCCGCCGCCTCGAAAGCCGGCACGCCTTGGGCGAGCAGGCCGAGGATCAGGCCAGCCAGCACGTCACCGGTTCCGGCGGTAGCCAGCCAAGCAGGTGCTTCGGGCTGGATCGCGGACCGGCCATCCGGTGCGGCCACCACCGTGTCGCCCCCCTTGAGGACAATCACCGCTCCGCACTCCCGGCTCGCGAGCTGGGCGCGAGACAGCCGGTCACCGGTGGCGGCAAACAGCCGGGCGAACTCGCCGTCGTGCGGGGTCAACACGCAGGACGACGACAGAGCGCGGAACAGGCCATCGCGATCGTCGGCAAAGCTGGTCAGCGCGTCGGCGTCGAGCACCGTCGGGCGTCCCGTGGCGAGCGCAACGGTGACCATCGCGCGGGTCCCCGCACCGACCCCGGCACCGGGACCGATCAGCGAGGCGCGATAGCGCGCGTCCGCCAGCAGGTTGCCGAGCGCGGCCGGATCCTTGACCGGCTTGGTCATCACGGCGGTGAGCTGGGCCGCATAGGTGGTGAGTGCTCCCGGCGCCGCGGCGATGCTGACCAGACCGGCACCCATGCGCAGTGCCGCCGTCGCCGCCAGGCGGGCAGCACCGGTGGTCGCGACGGGGCCGCCGACCACCACCGCGTGCCCGAACTGGTATTTGTGGCTGGCCGGGCCGCGCCGCGGCAGAAGCCAACGCCACTGCGTGGGGTGGTTGGCGCGCAACCCGACGTCATGAGTGCGTACGACCTCGTCGGGGATGCCGATGTCCGCCAGCCGGGTGGCGCCGCAGTGCAGGCGTCCGGGCAGGAGCAGGTGTCCGGGCTTCAGCCTGCAGAAGGTGACAGTCACGCTTGCTCGGGGCGCCCCACCCAGGACGCAGCCAGTGGCACCGTCCAGACCGGATGGCACGTCGATCGCCACGAGCGGCCGTCGATCGCAGGCGAGAGCCTCGACCACCTCCAGCGCCGTACTCTCGAGCGGCCGCGCGAGGCCGGCTCCGAACAGGGCGTCCACGAACAGCTCCGCCTCATCCAGCGCGGAGACGGACAGTTCCTCGACGGGACCATGCCATTGGCGCGCCGCCCAGGCGGCATCGCCCCGCAGCGAGGATACCGGCACCAGCGTCGCCACCCGGACCGGCCAGCCGGCGCGGTGAAGATGTCGCGCCACGACCCAGCCATCGCCCCCATTGTTGCCCGGGCCGCAAAGAACCAGCGTGGGCCGGGCGCCGAAATCGGCCATCACCGCCCGGGCCACCGCCCGGCCGGCGTTTTCCATCAGCCAGGATCCGGCGAGCCCGGCCGCGATCGCGGCCCGATCCACCTCGGCCATGGCGGTGGGCGGCAGGAGGATGCCGTCGGCGCACATGCGCCGCTCCCCGGGGCCTAGTTGGTACGATGACGCGCCTGCGCGGCGCGTTCGATCGCGGCGGCCGCCAGCCGATCGATATTGAGCCGATGCCGGATCAGCTCGAGCATCTGCAGCTCGGCCTCGGCCGGGCGGCCGTCGGCAGCGGCCACGTCGCAGGCCAGGAGGTAGGCGGTTTCCCGCAGCGGTGGCGGCAGCGCGGCGCCGATCCGGTCCAGCGCGACATCCAGGCCATCCTCCTGCGTCAGCAGTTCGGCGCAGGCATTGCCCACCTCGATGATCCGCTCGGGATCGAAATTGCGAAACACCGGTAGATCGCGCACGAGCCGACCCATGACATTGAGTTCGTGATCGGACATGCGGCCTTCCGACGCCGACACCAGGACCATGGTGTGGATCAGCGCCGAATGATGGTCGAGTTCCTTGTACATGTAGCCATCCGGTGGAACTAGAGGGTGGCCTCATCGGCGCGAGCGACCGATGGCATGACCGGGTCGCCCGCTCGATCGGCATTCGGGGAAAGCATGAAACTCCAGATTGAACCCAGGATCGAGGCGGCCTTGGCCGCGGGCGGCCCGGTCGTCGCGCTCGAGTCGACGCTGATCTGTCACGGCCTGCCACGCCCGCGCAATCTCGAACTTGCGCGAGCCGCGGAGGCGGCAGTGCGCGCCGAAGGTGCGGAGCCGGCGACCATCGCCATCGTCGACGGGATCATGCGCGTCGGTCTCGACCCGACCACGCTTGAGCGGCTCGCCGGCTCCGACGGCGTGATCAAGTGCTCGCCGCGCGACCTGGCCCTGGTCTGCGCCACCGGCGCCATGGGCGCGACGACCGTCGCCGGAACGATCAGGATCGCCGCCGCCGCCGGCATCCGCGTCATGGCGACCGGCGGCATCGGCGGCGTGCATCGCGGCGGCGAAGCGAGCCTCGACGTGTCGGCCGACCTTCACGAGCTCGCCCGTAGTGGCGTGGCCGTGGTGTGCAGCGGCGCCAAGATCATCCTCGACCTGCCACGCACGCTGGAAGTCCTGGAGACGCTGGCAGTGCCCGTGGTCGGGTTTCGCTGCACCGGCTTTCCCGCCTTTTACGCCCGCGACAGCGGGCTCGCGGTACCAAGCCTCGACTGCATCGATGAACTCGCGGCGGTAATCCGCTGCCAGGGCGCCATGGGCTGGCCCAGTGGCATGGTCGTGGCCAATCCACCGCCCGAGGCGCTGGCCCTGCCCATCGCGACCCTGGAGCGGTGGATCGCCGAGGCAGCAGCGGAGGCGGCTGCTTCGGGCATCGCTGGCAAGGAGACCACACCCTTCATGCTCGCCGCACTGGCACGGCTGAGCGAAGGGCGCACCGTAACGCTCAACGAGGCATTGGTTCTCGACAATGCGCGACTCGCCGCACGGCTCGCCGGGGCGCTCCATGTCGCCTGAACGATCGTCTTTTCTCTTGACGGCCTAAACCATTACGGGAGAAATCAATCTGATACTAACGCATTAGGTGAGCAGGGAGCGGATGAGTCTGGGCAGTCACGCGATCGCCACCCGACGCCTCTTGATCGTCGGCGATCCGGCACTCAGCCGTGGCCTGATGAAAATGGTCCTGAGCCGCCTGGGCTATGTCGTCACCTGCGTCGCGTCCGCTCGGGAGACGGCTGTGGTCCTGTCCCACAGCAGTTTCGCCCTGGCCCTGATCGCGCTCCATCTGCCCGACCTTCCCGGCCTCACCCTGGCGCGGCGGCTGCGCCAAGCCGCATCGCCCGCGGGGAGCATGCCGATCATCATGTTCGGCGACGCCTGGGATCCCGAGAGGATCCTGGAGAATTGCCGTGACGCCGGGCTTGCCGGCTATCTTCCCAAACCGATCTCGATCGCGCGCCTCGTTACGTCCATCCACGATCATACCCATCGCCCGCAGGTCGGGCCTGGAGCCGCCCCAGCCATGGCACCCACGCCACCGCTCGAGATCGAGCGGCTGAACGCGTTCACCGACGGCGACCCGCAGCTCGAGCGGGAGCTGACCTCCCTCTATGTCGCGACGGCCGGCGTCTACCTCGACGAGATGCGCGCCGCACTTGCCGGTGGCCGCGGCTGGAGCCCGGCGGCCCACGCGCTCAAGGGGGCCAGCGCCAACATCGGTGCGGCCGCGGTGGCCCGGCTCGCAGCCGAGGCGGAGCACGCCAAGCCGTGTTCAGAGCGGCTGGACGGTCTGCAGAAGGCACTGGCCGCGGTGCAGGAGTTTCTAGAGCTGCATCTGGGCGAACCCGCGCCCGCGGTGGCGCCGCGTCGGCTCGGCACCGGCTGAGGCGCTGCGGCCAAGGCCGCGGGACGTCGCGCCAAGCGCCTGCATTTCCTGAAGGGAACGGAACGCCCCTCCGCCCGCTTCGTGGGGGATGGCCGCTCTTTGGCCGATGGGGCAAGGCTTTTCAGGAGACAGACGATGGTACGGCGTCAGGGTACGTCGAACCGCGGCTTCGCGTCCATGGACGAGCAAAAACAGCGCGAGATTGCCCGCAAGGGCGGCGAGAGCGTGCCAAGCGAGAAGCGCAGCTTCTCCCAGGACCACAAGCTGGCATCGGAAGCGGGCCGCAAAGGTGGCGGCAACGTACCGAACGCGAAGCGCAGTTTCTCGCAGGATCCCGGCCTTGCCGCCGAGGCCGGACGCAAGGGCGGGCAGGCTTCCAGCGGCAACTTCGCCAACGATCGCGAGCGCGCCGCCCGTGCCGGGCGCAAGGGTGGCCAAAAGGGGGGATCGCTGCCCGACGGCTGAGCCGCCGCCGGCGATCAGCCGCCGGTGACGCTCATGTGCCGTGCTACCGCCGGACGGTTGTGGCGACGATCGATGATGAAGTCGTGGCCCTTGGGCTTGCGCGCGATTCCGTCGCGGATCGCCTGGACCAGCGGCTCGTCGGCTTCCGACGCTCGCAGCGGGCCACGCAGATCCACGGCATCCTCCTGACCCAGGCACATGTACATGGTGCCCGTGCAGGTGACCCGAACCCGATTGCACGACTCGCAGAAATTATGGGTCATCGGCGTGATGAAACCCAACCGCCGGCCGGTTTCGCCGACCTCGACATAGCGCGCGGGACCGCCCGTGCGATACGGGATGTCGGTCAGCGTCCAGCGCTCGGCGAGTTGCGCGCGGACCAGGGAAAGGGGCAGATACTGGTCGGTCCGGTCGCCGTCGATCTCGCCCAGGGGCATGGTCTCGATCAGGGTGAGGTCGAAGCCCTCCGCGCCACACCAGGAGATCATGCGGTCGAGTTCGTCCTCGTTGACGCCCTTGAGGGCCACCGCGTTGATCTTGACGTGCAGCCCCGCGGACTTGGCGGCCTCGATGCCCGCCATCACCTTCTCCAGCCTGCCCCAGCGGGTAATGGCGGCGAAGCGATCGCGGTCCAGCGTGTCGAGCGAGATGTTGATCCGCCGCACGCCGGCTCGGACGAGGTCGACGGCATGACGCTCCAGCTGGCTGCCGTTGGTGGTGAGGGTCAGCTCGTCCAAGGCGCCGGAGCGGACATGGCGGCCGAGCTGCTGGATCAGCCATATCACGTTGCGTCGCACCAACGGCTCGCCGCCGGTCAGCCGCAGCTTGCGGACGCCCAGGCCCACGAACGCGGAGCAGAGCCGGTCCAGCTCCTCGAGCGTGAGCAGCTCGGCCTTGGGCAGGAACGTCATGTCCTCGGCCATGCAGTAGACGCAGCGGAAGTCGCAGCGGTCGGTCACCGACACCCGCACGTAGCTGATGGCCCGTCCGAACGGGTCGATCACCATCGACAGTCGCCTCCGCTCCGTCTATGTCGCCCAAGGGCTGCGCCGGGCCGCCGCAAACGCGATCTCCTAGACGCATGTAGGCATGTTGTGAACCATGTCCACGTGGGGGTGCCACGAGGCAGGACCTCCTGGAGTGGCTGGCGATGAAGCTCGCGTTCCGCGCCGCACCGACCGCTGAGGCCATGCGCGCCAGACAGGCGCTTGAAGAGCGCTATGGCCTGCATGCGCCGGAAGACGCCGACGTCATCGTTCCTCTGGGCGGCGACGGGTTCATGCTGGAAACCCTGCATGCCCACCTGGCGCTGGCCAAGCCGATCTACGGCATGAATCTCGGCACGGTGGGATTCCTGCTCAACAGCTACGATCTCGACGAAGTCCCGGCCCGGATTGCGCGCGCCCAGCGCGTGGTCCTCTATCCGCTGCGGATGCGCGCCTGCCTACGCGACGGCACCACGGTCGAGGCCATCGGCATCAACGAGGTGTCGATCTACCGCGAAAGCCGTCAGGCGGCCCAGCTCAGTGTCGCCATCGACGAGGTGGTGCGCCTGCCCGAGCTGGTGTGCGACGGCATCCTGGTCGCGACTCCTGCGGGCTCGACCGCCTACAATCTCTCGGCCCACGGCCCGATCATCCCACTCACGGCGACCCTGCTGGCGCTCACGCCGATCAGCCCGTTCCGCCCGCGGCGCTGGCGTGGCGCGCTGCTGCCCGCCGCCACCAGGTTCCTGATCGAGAACCTCGATCCCGCCAAGCGCCCGGTGAGCGCGGTCGCCGATTTCACCGAGGTCCGTGCCGTCAACCGGGTGGAGATCCGCCAGGACCGCAGCCTGTCGTTCCACCTCCTGTTCGACCCGGAGCACAATCTCGAGGAACGGATCCTCAAGGAGCAGTTCATCCCGTGAGGCGGATCGAGGCAATGTGACGACATCCTGCGCCCCGTCCGGCTGTTGTCACGGTATGGTCACATGTCGCGTCCGCCGCAGGCCGTTGCTTTCTCGACCGCGCGGTGGGTACGCACTATCGGGAGCCAGGTGCCATGACCGAGCAGACGCTGCGAGTGGGGCAATCCCACACGGACTTCGCCACGCCGGAGGACGTCGTCACTGCAAGCCATCTGCAGCACGAGGAGAAGCGCTCGATCCTGCAGCAGTGGCGGGACCACGCCGCCGCGGGCGGCGCGAAGGATTCTCCCGATCTCGGCACCCGCTTGGCGCGGGCGCTCGCCTTTCTCGATACGGAGAGCGGCAAGCACGGGGTCACGCATGATCAGGGCTTTTATACCTCGGTCGCCGATCTGAAGGAGTAGGCCCGGCGCGCCGGCGGGACTCGACCCCGGCGAGCGGACTGACGCCCAGCCATTGCGGCAGCGCGCGCACGGCGATGCTGCTGCCGTGTGCGTCGAGTCGGCCGTCGGCGAGGGCAGGAGCGAGTGCGAGGTCGCCGCGCCAGATCAGGATCAGATCCCGCAGGGAGACGCGCAGATAGAGGATGGCGTCCTCTCCCGGCGGCTCGAGGCAGAGTTCGGTGCGACCATGCTCGTTGAGGAACCACCAGCGCCGCTTCGCCGGCGGCTGCTCCGGAAAGACCAGCTCCACCACCGTGCGCCCCGGACCGAAGGCGTCGCCGCGGGCTGATCGCTCCACGGCCCAGAGCAGAAGGCCCAGATCGACCTCGTGCTGCTCCAGCTCCCGCCGACCCCAGCGTTGCCCCCAGGTTCCCAGCGCCATGACCACCGGCACGAAGTCCCTCCCGGCCTCGGTCAGATGGTAGGTCCAGCGATGCGTTCCGCCCGATGGTCTGCGCTCGATGACACCTTCGGCGCGCAGCTCCTCCAGCCGTCGCGACAGGATGGTCGGGGAGGCGAGCGGCACGCCGCGCTGGAGCTCCGAGAAGCGCTCGGCGCCAAGGGCGAGATCCCGGACGATCAGTGCGGTCCAGCGCTCGCAGAACAGTTCCGCGGCCTTCGCGACAGGACAGAACTGGCCATAGCTCTTCATGGCTTCCCTCCACCGCGCGTCCGCAAAGTTACCCGATGGCGCGGCGCAAGGACACTACACTTCCTGGACTATGCGCCGTGCCCCCACCGTGATTGCTCAGGCATGGTCCCAACTATCCGGGAGTGCTCATCATGCGGAGCGCAAGCGCCACGATCCGCCCTCATCACGTCGACGCAGCGGAGATGTGGGGCAAAGGCGGCCATGCCTATGACGAGGTCAGCTTCGCCATTTCGGACGCGCTGGCACATGCGGCGCAAAGGCTCGCCGCGACCCCCGGTCAGGCGGTCCTCGACGTCGCCACCGGCACCGGCTGGTCGGCGCGCAATGCGGCACGGCAGGGTGCGCGCGTGACGGCTGTCGACATCTCGGCCGACCTTCTCGCCGCCGCGCGAGAGCTTTCCGCCCACATCGAGCCGCAGATCGACTTTCGTCTCGCCGATGCCGAGGCGCTGCCGTTCACCGACGCCAGCTTCGACGGCGTCATCTCGACCTTCGGGGTGATGTTCGCGCAAGATCAAGAGCTGGCGGCAAGCGAACTGGGGCGGGTGTGCCGGCCCGGCGGCCGCTTGGTACTGACCACCTGGGTGCCCGATGGCGCGGTCGCCGAGTTCTTCGGCATTCTCGGCCGGCACGCGGGTGCACCGCCGCCGCCCGCATCGCCGCTGGCCTGGGGAGATCCGAGCACGGCGGCGCAGCTGCTGGGCACCGACTTTGATCTGATGTTCGAGAAGGGCGTCAACAACGCCTATCATGACGATGTCGACGCCATCTGGCGTTGGTATGCGCGAGGCTTCGGTCCGATGCGGCAGGTCTTAGAAGGGCTCGACGCGCAAGGCCGCAAGGCCCTGCGGGACGAGGTCGACACCTATCATGCACACTACATGACGGAGGCAGGCCTGCGGGTCAGCCGCGACTATCTCGCCATCATCGGCCGCCGACGATAGTCTGGCGCTCTTCCGCTCACCAGGGGTGCAGGGCGCGGGCGGTCGCAGCGCTCATGGCCATGACGACAAGCGTGGCGCGGGTCCCGTCCTGGCGGCGCGCCGCATGGGGCAGGATCTCCTCCTCCTCGAAGCCATGGCGCCGATAGACGCGCCGCGCGCGGGCATTGTCGTCGAAGACGTCGAGAAACAGCCGCGTGGCAGCGAGTTCGGCGAACACGTGGCGAATCAGGCTGTCGAACACGGCGCGGCCGAGCCCCTGGCCTGGCGGATCGACGGCGACGCGGACGAGCTCGATCGCCCTCGTCGCGGACCGCAGCCCGGCGAGGATGGCAAAGCCGCACCGCAATCCTGACGCGGTTTCGCACACGAGGTAGCTCTTGCCCGGGTCGGCGAGTGCGGAGCGGTGCCGCTCCGCTGGCCACGCGCACAGGAAGGGGGCATTGCCCGGGCTCTGCTCCAGCACCACGAGCCAGGGCAGGTCCTCCGCCCTGGCAGCCCGTAGCGTGACGACGGAGTGGCTCACCCGCCTTCGTAGCCGAGGAGCGTGGTCATGGGCACGTCGAGACGGGCGCGGCCCTTCAGACCCATGAGCTCGATCAGGAACACGGCACCCACGACCTCGGCGTCGAGCTTGCGGATCAGCTCGACCGCTGCCTGCGCCGTGCCGCCGGTGGCCAGCAGGTCGTCAATGAGCACCACTCGGCTGCCCGATGGAACGAGGCCCTCGGCCACCTGCAGCGTATCGCTGCCATATTCCAGGTCATAGGCATGGCTGACCACCGTGCCCGGCAGCTTGCCGACCTTGCGTACCATGGTGAAGCCAACCCCGAGCTTGTAGGCGACCGGGGCCGCGAAGATGAAGCCGCGCGATTCGATGGCCGCCAGGACGTCGGGCCGGTAGGCTCGCACGGCGTCGGCAACGCGGTCGACGGTCTCGCGCCAAGCGTCGCCATGCGCGAGCAGGGTCGAGATGTCGTAGAACAGGATTCCCGGTTTGGGAAAATCCGGGATCTGGCGGATGTGAGCCTTGAGATCCATGCATGTACCTCCCGTCCCGGCCGGTGCCGGAACAGATCGCACGGGCGGCGGTGCCCGCCAAGCCGTCCATCGGCGCAGCGTGCTGGGGCTGCTGCTCGCGGCAGCCCTGCCCATCGGCGCGGCGCTGGCGCTCGATCCCGGCCAGCTGGTGATCGAGACCCCGAGCGGCGCGCACCGGTTCACCATCGAGCTCGCCGACACCCCCGGCGAGCGAGCGCGCGGCCTCATGTACCGCCGCAGCATGCAGGCGGACCACGGCATGCTGTTCGATTTCGAGGTCGAGCAGCCGGTGGCATTCTGGATGAAGAACACGCCCTTGCCCCTCGACATGCTGTTCATCGACTTCGCGATGGCATCGTGCTGCAGATCGCGACCGACACCGTGCCCTTTTCCGAGACGCCGGTACCGTCCGAGCAACCCGTTCAGGCGGTGCTGGAGCTGAATGCCGGCGTCAGCAAGCGCCTGGGCATCGCCCCCGGGGCCACGGTGCTGCACCCGATCTTCGGCAACGCACCCTGATCCACGACCTCGGTCGGCGCAACGGGCCTGGCGTGGGATTCGAGGCTTCCGGCGATTGACCGGCTGTCCCATGCGAGCGCACCCTAAAAACTGGGTACCCCCTGTGGGGATCTGCCGTGTTCGAGCCGTTCCTTCTCGTGATCGACGCTTTTGCCGACCGGCTCGGGCGGAACTACCGTGCGGTCTACGGCAAGACCGATCCGGACCATGCACCGGTCATTCGCGCCACCGCCAGGCTCGCCCTGGAGCGCATCGCCGGCAGCGACGCGGTCTATCACGACGTGATGCACACGCTCTTCGTCACCGATGTGGGACAGGCGATCCTGCGCGGCCGCGTCATGGCGCACGCGATCAGTCCCCGCGACTGGCTGCACTTCACCGCCGCCACGCTGCTCCACGACATCGGCTATCTGCGCGGCGTCTGCCCCGGTGACACCACCGGCCGCTACGTCGTCGACGCCGCCGGCGCCACGGTCCTGGCACCCCGCGGCTCGACCGATGCCTTCCTTGCCCCGTGGCATGTCGAGCGCGGCAAGCTCTTCGTGCGCCACCGCTGCGGCGCCACGCCGCATCTCGATGTGGAGCGGATCTGCCAGGCGATCGAGCTCACCCGGTTTCCTGTGCCGGAGGACGGCGATCACGCCGAAACCGACAGCGAGGCCGCCCTGGTGCGTGCCGCCGATCTCATCGGGCAGCTGGCCGATCCCGCCTATCTGCGCAAGCTCGCCGCCTTGTGGTTCGAGCTCAACGAGATCGGGCTCGCGACCAAGATGGGCTGCCAGGACCCGGCCGATCTTGCCGAGCAGTATCCCCGTTTCTTCTGGCAGCGGGTCGAGCCCTATGTCGGGCCGGCGCTGGCCTATCTGGAGAAGACCGCCGAGGGGCGCCTGTGGGTGGCGCAGCTCTACGCGCACGTCTTCGTGGAGGAGCATGCCAGGGGGCGCCTAGGCCCGGAGCGGGGCCAGGGCCGATAGACCTCGCGGCGGGATGGTCGTCGCTGCCGATACCCTCGGAACCCGCCGGACCCAGCACCGTTGCCCTCGCAAGCGGCGAGGAGGACGGACATGCGCGCGCTGTGCTGGCACGGCAAACACGACATTCGCTACGACACGGTGCCGGATCCGAAGATCGAGGATCCGCGCGACGCGATCATCAGGGTTACGAGCTGTGCGATCTGCGGCTCGGACCTGCACCTCTATGACGGCTTCATGCCCGGCATGGAGTCCGGCGACGTCATGGGCCACGAGACCATGGGCGAGGTGGTCGAGGTCGGCCGCGACAACCGGGCATTGAGGGTCGGGGACCGGATCGTGGTCCCGTTCACCATCATCTGCGGCGAGTGCGACCAGTGCCGCCGCGGCAATTTCTCGGTGTGCGAGCGCAGCAACCGCAACAAGTCCGTGGCCGACAAGGTGTTCGGCCACACCACGGCCGGCCTGTTCGGCTACACCCACCTGACCGGGGGCTACCCGGGCGGTCAGGCCGAGTATCTGCGCGTGCCCTTCGCGGACAAGACGCACATCAAGGTCCCGGACAACCTGACCGACGAGCAGGTGCTCTTCCTCAGCGACATCTTTCCGACCGGCTGGCAGGCCGCGGTGCAATGCGACATCCAGCCCGATGACACGGTGGCGATCTGGGGCTGCGGCCCGGTGGGCCAGATGGCAATCCGCAGCGCGGTGCTGCTGGGCGCCAAGCGGGTGATCGCCATCGACAACGTGCCCGAGCGGCTGGCCATGGCCGAGGCTGGCGGTGCCGAGACGCTGGACTTCCAGCAGGACAGCGTCGTCGGGCGGCTGAACGACATGACCGACGGCAAAGGCCCGGAGAAGTGCATCGACGCCGTCGGCATGGAGGCCCACGCCACCGCCACGCTCGATTCGATGTACGACCGGGTCAAGCAGGCCGTGATGCTGGAGAGCGACCGCGCCCACGTGCTGCGCGAGATGATGTATGTCTGCCGGCCCGCTGGCGTGCTCTCGGTGCCCGGCGTCTATGGCGGGCTGATCGACAAGGTGCCGATGGGCATGGTCATGAACAAGGCCCTGACCATCCGCACCGGCCAAACCCACGTCAACCGGTGGAGCGACGACCTGCTGCGCCGGATCGACGAGGGCCAGATCGACCCGTCCTTCGTGATCACGCACAAGGTTCGACTCGAGGACGGTCCCGAAATGTACCAGACGTTCCGCGACAAGCAGGACGGCTGCATCAAGGTCGTGCTCAAGCCCTGAGGAGCCAAGTCATGCGATCTGCCTCCGACATCGCGCCCGGCACCCGTCAGCTCGCCGACGGTCTGGGCTGGTTCAGCATCGGCCTGGGTGCGCTGGAACTCCTGGCGGCACGGCCATTGGCCCGTGCCATGGGCATGGAGGAGCGGGCCGAGCTCCTGCGCCTCTACGGGGCACGCGAGCTGGCCACGGGCGTCGGCATCCTCACCCAGGACAACCCGACGGCGTGGATGTGGGGTCGAGTAGGCGGCGACGCCCTTGACCTCGCCACACTGGCGCCAGGCCTCGACGACAGCAACCCGCAGCGTGGCAATGTCGGGATGGCGATGGCGGCCGTTGCCGGGGTCACGGTGCTCGACGTGATCTGCGCCCGGGCCTTGACGCAGGAGCAGATGCAGCCTCCGCCGCCCATGCGCGACTATCGCGATCGCGTCGGCATGGCACAGCCGGCACAGCAGATGCGCGGGGCGGCGCGGGACTTCGAAGTGCCCCGCGACTTCCGGATCCCCGGACCGCTGCGGCCCTACGGAACCTGAGCCAGCGGTATCCCGGCGTCAGGTGATGACGCTGGGTTGCTTGCGGCCAGTACGCTCGCGGATGCCGGCCACCTTGTCGGCAGCCTTGATCAGATCGGCCAAAGCCGTTTGCGTCTCCTGGTCATGGCGCTCCGGGTCGGCCTCGAACCGTTCGAGATAGATGCGCAAGGTGGCCCCGGCCGTACCCGTGCCGGACAGCCGAAAGACGATCCGCGAGCCGTCGGCGAACAAGATCCGCACGCCCTGATGGGCGCTGACCGAACCGTCGACCGGGTCGGTGTAGGCGAAATCGTCGGCGGCCTGCACGGTGCCCTTGCCCAGCTTGGTTCCCGGCAGACCGGCCAGCCGGCCACGCAGATGCTCCATCAGCCCGTTCGCGGCGGCGGCATCCACCTCCTCGTAGTCGTGGCGCGAATAGTAGTTGCGGCCATAGGTGGCCCAGTGCTCGCGGACGATGTCGAGCACGGGCTGCCTGCGCACGGCCAGGATATTGAGCCAGAGCAGCACCGCCCACAGTCCGTCCTTCTCGCGGACGTGGTTGGAGCCCGTGCCGGCGCTCTCCTCGCCGCAGATCGTGGCCATGCCGGCATCGAGCAGGTTGCCGAAGAACTTCCAGCCGGTGGGCGTCTCGAACGCCGGGATCATCAGCTTTTCGGCCACCCGGTCGGCGGCACCGCTGGTGGGCATCGAGCGCGCGATGCCCTTGAGGCCGTCGCGGTAGCCGGGTGCAAGATGAGCGTTGGCGGCGAGGAGGGCCAAGCTGTCGGACGGCGTGACGAACACACCGCGCCCGATGATCAGGTTGCGGTCGCCGTCGCCGTCGGAGGCCGCACCGAAATCGGGAGCCGCCTGCGACATCATCAGGTCATACAGCTCCTTGGCGTGGACCAGATTGGGGTCCGGGTGGTGGCCGCCGAAGTCGGGCAGAGGCGTGCCGTTGACGACGGTGCCCGCTGGTGCGCCGAGTTCGCCCTCGAGAATCGCGGTGGCGTAGGGGCCGGTGACCGCGTGCATGGCGTCGAAGCGCATGGAGAAGCCGGACGCGAACATGGCGCGGATGGCGGGGAAGTCGAACAGGGCGGCCATCAACGCCTGGTAGTCCGCCACCGGGTCCAGAACCTCGACGGTCATGCCGCCGACCTGGGTGGCACCCAGTCGCTCCAGATCGACGTCCGGGGCATCCACCGTCCGGTACTCGGTGATGTCCCTGGTCCGGGCGAAGATTGCGTCGGTGATCTTCTCGGGCGCTGGGCCGCCATTGCCGATGTTGTACTTGATGCCGAAGTCGCCGTCCGGCCCACCGGGATTGTGGCTGGCGGATAGGATGATCCCACCAAAGGCCTCGCGACCACGGATCAACGCCGAGGCGGCTGGGGTGGACAAAAGGCCGCCGCGGCCGACCAGCACACGGCCGAAGCCGTTGGCCGCGGCCATCCTGATGGTCTTCTGGACCACCTCGCGATTGTAGTAGCGGCCGTCGCCGCCGACGACGAGGGTGTGGCCGGCGAAGCCCTCCAGGCTGTCGAAGATCGACTGCACGAAGTTCTCGACATAGTGCGTCTGCTGGAACACCGGGACTTTCTTGCGCAGCCCCGAGGTGCCGGGCTTCTGATCGGCGAACGGCTCGGTCGCGACCGTGACGATCGACATGGCGGCCCTCCCTGGCCTCGAAAGCCCCTGCCCGCGCGCGGCCAAGAGCGTGCGGTAGAGCTCATGGTAGTGGCGCGCGGGGCGGTCCCACGACACGCTGCGGGTCATCGCCCGCTCCTGCAGGCGGCGCCACCGCTCGGGATCGGCGCGCAGGAGGGCGGCGCGTACCAGCGCGAAGCCGAGCGCCTCGACCGTGACGGGGCCGAACACGATGCCCGTGGCGACGCCGTCGTCCAGGGCCGCCTCGTTGGCATCGATCACCGTGTCGGCCAACCCGCCGACGCGTGCGACGATCGGGATCGTGCCGTAGCGCAGGCCATAGAGCTGGGTGAGCCCGCACGGCTCGAAGCGCGAGGGAATCACGATGGCGTCGCCACCGCCCTGGAGGAGGTGCGAGAGAGGCTCGTCGTAGCCGAAGACGCAGCCGACCCGGCCGGGATGGGCGAGAGCCGCCCCGCGGAAGCCGGTCTCGATAGCGGAATCGCCTGAGCCAAGGACCGCGAGCTGCCCACCATGCGCGAGCAATGTCGGCAGCGCTTGCAGGAGCAGGTCCAGACCCTTTTGCGCGGTGAGCCGGCTGATCACGATGCAGAGCAGGGCGTCGGGGTCGGGATCGAGGTGGAAGCGCTCCTGCAGCGCGCTCCGGTTCTCGGCAGCCTTGAGGCGGGTGGCGTCGTAGCCCGAGCGCAGATTAGGATCGGCGGCCGGATCCCAGACGCGGTCGTCGATGCCGTTGGCGATGCCGACCAGAACCTCCGACCGGCTGCGAAGGAGCCCGTGCAGCCCCATGCCGTCGGCTTCGGTCTGGATCTCCTGAGCGTAGGTGGGGCTCACCGTGGTGAGGCGGTCCGCGTAGAAAATGCCGGCCTTGAGGAAGCCGACCCGCCCCCAGGAACTCGTAGCCTTCGACGCTAAAGGCCTGCGGCGGCAGGTCCAGTTCGCCGATGCAGTCGGGATCGAACAGGCCCTGGAAGGCCAGATTGTGGATGGTCAGCACCGTGGCGGGACCGGGCTCGCCGGCGAAGGCCAAGTAGGCTGGGGCAAGGCCGGCCTGCCAGTCGTGGCCGTGCACGAGGTCGGGGCGCCAGCCACCGACCCGGCCGAGGCCGATGTCCGCCGCTACCCGCGCGAGCAGGCCGTAGCGGCGGAAATTGTCCGGCCAGTCGCGCCCGTCGGGGCCCAGATAGGGATTGCCCGGGCGACCGTAGAGATGCGGCGCATCCAGCACGAGCAGATCCATGCCGGCACTCCGCGCCGGCAGCAGCCGGACCGGCCCCCCCATGGCGTCGGGCAGGCCGATGGCCTCCTCCTGATGCTCGAGCCCCGCGATCACGGCCGGATAGCCGGGCACCAGCGTGCGCACCTCGACACCGAGCGGGGCCAGAGCGCCGGGTAGGGCACCCACCACATCAGCGAGTCCGCCGGTCTTGATCAGCGGGAACAGCTCCGAGGCGACAGACAGCACCCGCACGGGTTCAACCCGCGAGCCGGTCGATCATCGGCTGGGTGATCAGGACGGTGCCCTTGTCGGTGCGCCGGAAGCGCTTGGCGTCGAGTTCCGGGTCCTCGCCGACCACAAGCTTCTCGGGGATCTTGACCCCACGATCGATCACCACCCGCTTGAGCTGCGCGTGCCGCCCGATCTCGACGTAGGGCTGCACCACCGCCCCGTCGAGGCTGGCGTAGGAGTGGACCTTAACGCCGGTGAACAGCAGCGAGTCGCGCAAGCCCGCGCCGGAGACGATGCAGCCGCCCGACACCAGCGAGTTGACGGCCTGGCCCCGCCTTCCCTCCTCGTCGTGGACGAACTTCGCCGGGGGCGTGATTTCGCCATAGGTCCAGATCGGCCAGCTGTGATCGTACAGATCCAATGCCGGTACGAAGCTGGTGAGGTCGATGTTGGCTTCCCAGTACGCATCGACCGTGCCGGCGTCGCGCCAATAGGCCTCGGCCTCATCGTCCGACTTCACGCACGACCGGCTGAATCGATGCGCGACCGCGTTACCGTTCTCGACCAGGTAGGGGATGATGTTGTGGCCGAAATCATGACCGGATTTCGGGTCGGCGGCGTCGCGGCGGAGCTGGTCGAACAGCAGGTCGGTGCTGAAGACGTAGATGCCCATGCTGGCCAGCGCCATGTCCGGGTTGCCCGGAATGCCCGGCGGGTCCTTGGGCTTTTCCAGGAACGAGACGATGCGATCCTTGTCGTCGACATGCATGACGCCGAACGCCACCGCCTCCATCCGCGGCACCTCGAGGCAGCCGACGGTCACGTCGGCTCCGGAATCGACGTGCTGCTGCAGCATCAGGCCGTAGTCCATCTTGTAGACATGGTCACCCGCCAGGATGACCATGAATTCGGGCCCGTAGGACTCGATGATGTCGATGTTCTGGTAGACCGCGTCGGCAGTACCTTCGTACCACTGGGTTTCGGAGACCCGCTGGCTCGCCGGCAGGATGTCGAAGCTCTCATTGCGCTCGGTGCGGAAGAAGTTCCAGCCCCGCTGCAGATGGCGGATCAGGCTGTGCGCCTTGTACTGGGTCGCGACGCCGATGCGGCGAATGCCGGAGTTCATGGCGTTGGAGAGCGCGAAGTCGATGATCCGCGCCTTGCCGCCGAAATAGACCGCGGGCTTGGCGCGGCGGTCGGTGAGCTCGTGCAGGCGCGAGCCGCGTCCGCCGGCCAGGACATAGGCCATGGCGTTGCGTGGCAGAGCACCAGGCCGACTGACGGTCGTGGTCATTCTTCGTTCCTCCCCGAGATCTTGCGTGCGCCTTCAGCCTTCGGCGACGAAAAACAAGGTCGCCAGCGGCGGCAGAGTCAGCGTGGCCGAGTAGGGCTGGCCATGGCTGGGTTCGGCCACGGCCTCGATCGCGCCGAGATTGCCCATGCCGGAGCCGCCATAGAGCGTGGCATCGGTATTCAGTCGCTCGATCCAGCGACCGCTAGTCGGCAGACCGACCCGGTAGCTCTCGCGCGGGACGGGCGTGAAGTTCACCACCACCAGGACCGAGGGCGTGCCGGGCTCGCCGTGCCGCAGCCAGACGAAGACGGACTGTTCGGCGTTGTTGGCGTCGACCCAGCTGAAACCGCCGCCGTCGCAGTCGCGCTGATGCAAGGCGGGCAGCTCGCGATAGGCGTGGTTGAGGTCCTTGATCAGCAGCTGCACGCCACGATGCCAGTCGGTGTCGAGCAGATGCCAATCCAGGCTCTGCTGGTAGTTCCACTCGGCTCCTTGCCCGAATTCCTGGCCCATGAACAACAGCTTCTTGCCGGGATGGCCCCACATGAAACCGTAGTAGGCACGCAAGTTGGCGAACTTCTGCCAGGTGTCGCCGGGCATCCGGGCCAGGATCGAACCCTTGCCGTGCACCACCTCGTCGTGGCTGAGCGGCAGGACGAAGTTCTCGGAGAAGGCGTAGAGCAGGCCGAAGGTCATCTGGTGATGATGCCAACGGCGATGCATCGGATCCTTGCCCATATAGGCCAGGGTGTCGTGCATCCAGCCCATGTTCCACTTGTAGCCGAAACCCAGTCCTCCGGACCAGGTCGGCCGCGACACGGCCGGCCAGGCGGTGGAACTCCTCGGCCACCGTCGTGATGCCGTCTTCCTGGGCGTAGGCGAGTTCGTTCATCCGCCGCAGGAACGACACCGCCTCCAGGTTCTCGCGGCCGCCGAACTTGTTCGGGACCCACTCGCCCTCCTTGCGCGAGTAGTCCAGGTAGAGCATCGAGGCCACCGCATCCACGCGCAGCCCGTCGACGTGGTAGAGGTCGAGCCAGAACAGCGCGTTGGCGTGCAGGTAGTTGACGACCTCGGTGCGGCCGAAATTGTAGATGAAGGTGCTCCAATCCTGGTGGAAGCCCTGGCGCGGGTCCGCATGCTCGTAGAGTGCCGTGCCGTCGAAGCGGCCGAGGCCGTGCGCATCGGTGGGGAAATGACCGGGCACCCAGTCGAGCAGGATGCCGAGCCCGGCCGCGTGGCAGCGGTCCACGAACTGGGCGAACTCCCGCGGTGAGCCGTGCCGGCTCGTCGGCGCGAACAGGCCCACCGGCTGGTAGCCCCACGAGCCGTCGAACGGATGCTCGTTGACGGGCAGCAGCTCCAGATGGGTGAAGCCCAGGTCGGCGGCGTAGGGGATGAGGCGGTCGGCGAGTTCGGCGTAGGTCAGGAACCTGTTGCCTTCACCCCGGGCCCAGGAACCGAGGTGAACCTCCATGATGCTGATCGGCGCCGTCACCGATTGCGCGGCGCCGCGTGCCGCCAGCCACGCGCCGTCACTCCACTGGAAATCGTCGACCCGGCGGACAACCGACGCGTTCTGCGGCCGCAGCTCGGCGCCAGTACCCAGCGGATCCGCCTTGAGCGGCAGGAGCGAGCCGTCGGCGGCACGAATTTCGTACTTGTAGACCGCGCCCTCCCCCAGTCCGGGAATGAAGATCTCCCAGAGCCCTACTCCGCTGCGCCGCCGCATCGGGTTGCGACGTCCGTCCCAGTCGTTGAAATCCCCGACCACGGAGACGCGCGCCGCATTCGGCGCCCAGACGGCGAAGTGCACCCCCGTGGCGCCGGCATGCTCGATCGCATGGGCGCCCAGGCGTTCCCACAGCCGGCCATGGGTGCCCTCGCGGATCAGATAGTCGTCGAGCTCTCCCAAGAGAGGCGGAAACCGGTAGGGATCGTGAACCTCCCACGAGCCGCCGGCATTGTGCGCCCGCAGCGTGTAGCCGAACCAGACGGGGCGATTGGCGAGCACGCCCTCGAACAGACCCGCTTCGTGCCGCCGGCCCAGCTCCCCGACCACGGCACCGGTTGCGTCCTCGACCACTTCGAGTCGCTCGGCGCCGGGCACCAGTGCTCGAACAACGATCCCACCGGTTGCCTCGTGCGGGCCGAGCACCGCAAACGGATCGTCATGCCGCGCCTCGACCAGCGCTAGGACGGTAGCGTCGCTGAGGCGGCCATTCGCGGCGCTATCCATGCATTTTCTCCCCATACCGATTGTCAGTGGCACTAGCGAAAAGCCCAATTGGGATCATTCGATCATGCCCAAACCATCCAATACCGGGCCCTGCTTCTTAATTCATCCTGCATTACCGGAACTTGGCGAAGCGCTGCGTCGAAGAGCTGAGCGATGATCTTTACCTTCTTTGCGATCCCCCGCAAAGGTGCGACGGAGCTACGATTTGCCATTCGCTCGTCACAGCATCGATCCTCGACAAGGTTCCACGCGATCCAAAGCGCGGCGGACGCGTTCGCGCATACCTCACGCGAGATATTGCCCTACGACCATCCGGATGCGCTCGCTCAGATTCCGGACGGGCATTGGGTCTGCGGCAGGTTCTACCACTTCTCATGCGACCTTAACCACCCCGACCCGGCCGTGTTCCGCGCCATCGCGGTAGGGATGCTTTTCCCGGCCATGGTCAGTCGCTTGGATGGGAGCGGATGAAATAGCTCAGCGCCAGAACGACGGCAGCGATGCCGATACCGACCGGCAGCAGGTCGGTGCCGCCGCCGGAGATGATCACCTTTTCCAAGAACAGCACGCCCAGCATCACGATGACGATGCTGGCCAACAGGTTCTTCAAACCGTCGATGCTGCTCGCCTGCAGCCATTCGGGTACGGGCAGGCCGCGGCCAATGAACATCGAGTAGAGGCCGATGGCGACCACCTGCAGCACGGTGGCGAGCAGGACGAGGTCGATCAGCTTGATGCTGGCCAGAAACATCTCGCGGTTGGTGATCTCCGGGCCACTCGGCCCCACGATCCGCACGATGTGCCGGAAGGTTTCGACCGCGCCGAAGCCCAACAGCGTGGCGGACCCGGCAAGCAGCGAGAGAACGCCGACGAACAGCGTCCAGCGGGCGAGGACGAACAGCCAGCCCACTGGAGCGGGCGGGCGCGGCGGAGCAGGCGTGCTCACAAGAACGACACCTCGGCAGCTAGGCGGGTCGCGACAAGCGGCGTCCGGCCGCGCTCAACGTCGGGCGACCCTGCCGCAAGCTGAAGCCAAGCGGCAAGTCCAAGACGGCGGGCCGCGGCGACATGGCCGCACCCCGTCTGTCAGCGCCGCGGCTCAGAACGCGAGCCTGAAGCTGCCCACCGCGACCCAACCCTTGTCGCCCGTGCCGGTGGCCGCCGAGTCGGTCTGGTCGTTGTCGAAGGCGCTGACGTCGCCAGCCAGCACAAGTCCGGGCGCCAGCGCATAGTCGGCCGAGAACACCAGATTGTAGGCCGAATCGCCAATGCCGCTGGCCTCCTCGAAATCGGCGTTGGCATCGAAGATCTGGCCGTAGCTGATGGAGGCGTTGAGTGGCCCGTAACCATAGCCGATGCCCGCGGTAAAGAAATTGCGCTCGGAATCGCCGACATTGTCGGTGGCGATGCTACCGGCGAGCTTGACGCCAAACAGGTCGAGGGCAGCGCCGCCCTGCACGCCCCACCAGTCGTCGCCGCCAAAAGCGTCCTCGCCGCTGTTCTTCAGCTCTCCCCAGAGGCCGACCACCGATGCTTCGAGACCGATCCCGCCGAGATCGCCGTCGTAGATCAGGCCGCCCTCGACGACGTTCTTGCCTTGCATCCCGGAACCGCCGCCGCCGCCCTTCTGGGCGAAGAACTGGCCGTTCTGCGAACCGCTGTCGATCACCTGCTGGGTCGGCGTGTAGGACAGGCCGACGCTGAAGCCACCGAACGAAGGCGTGTAGTAGCGGACCTTGGTCGCATCGTTGGTGTTGATCAGGAATACCACGGGCGCCGCGGTGATCACCGCGTCCGAGCCGTCGATGCCACCGGTGCCGGCCGCGATCGTCTGGCCGCCCACCACACTGTTGTCGACGACGCCATCCTCGTCGCCCAAACGGACCTCGCCCCAGCCGCCGCGCAGGAACAGCCAGGTCTCGTCCGTGTTCGTCGTGTTGTTGGTGTCGGCCTCGAATTCGATTGTGACGCCATATTCCAGCCCCGTCCCTTCGTCCACGCCGCGCGCGATGACGTGGACCTCGGTGTCGTTGCGGAAATCGAGGCTACGGGACAGCGAGTCGTCGAGCTGCAAGTCGTCCTGCTGGCCGCCGAACGCCTCGAAGCGGGCAAATCCGGTCAGCGTGACGTCGAGCGCGCCGCCAGGCGTCACCTCGGCGGCCGCCGCTTGCCCGGACAATCCGGCCAGGCCGACGCCGATCATCGCCGACGATGCCAGCAGCGTGCTGCGAATGCTCATGCCCGTTCTCCTCATCACCGGAACGACCCGCACCCACCACCGTGGCAGGGGGTATGATCCGAGCCGGATCGGTGACGCAGCCCGGCGCCAGATCAGTCTGGGCTAGGTCCGGATATCGACGGGCAGATGACAGAACGCAGGGCCACCGGCGCCTGCGCCGAGCGGGGCGCGACCGGTGGGAGGATTGCCGCGCCGCGTTGCCGCAGCACCACAGCGTTTACCGGCCGAGCTCGTCCAGCACCCGTGCCCAGGACCGCATGCCCCGACGGAAGCTCTCCAGCTCGTATTTCTCGTTCGGGCTGTGGATCCGGTCGTCGTCGAGCGCGAAGCCGGCCAGCACCACGTCCATACCGAGGGCCGTCTTGAGCTCGTGAGTCACGGGGATCGAACCGCCGCCGCCGATGAACACCGCCTCGCGACCCCACTCTTCGCTCAGCGCCTTTCTCGTCTTGGCGAAGGCCGGAGCGTCGATGGGAAAGCGGATTGCGCGCCCGGCCCCATGCTCGGTGAACTCCACCGTGCAGTCTGCCGGCAGCCGTTCCCGGACGAACGCACGAAAATGCTCGCGGATGGCGTGCGGATCCTGATCGAACACGAGTCGGAACGAGATCTTGGCCGAGGCTTTGGACGGGATCACGGTCTTGAACCCCTCACCCTGATATCCGCCTCCCATGCCGTTGACCTCGCAGGTCGGCCGCGACCAGGTCATCTCCAGCACCGATCGCCCCTGTTCGCCCGCGGGAACCGAGAGACCGATCGCCCCCAGGAATGCCGCCGGGTCGAAGTCCAGCGACTGCCACTGGGCGCGCAGCGCCTCGGGAAGCTCGGGCACGCCGTCATAGAAATGCGGGATCGTGACGCGGCCCCGTTCGTCGCGCAGATCGGCCAGGATCCGGGCCAGGACATGGTTCGGATTGGCGGCAGCCGAGCCGTAGAAGCCGGAATGCAGGTCGCGGTCGGCCGCCGTGATGACCAGTTCCTCGCCGCACAGCCCGCGCAGCATGGTCTGGATCGCCGGCGTGCGCGCGTCCCACATGTTGGTGTCGCAGATCAGGCCGATGTCGGCGCGCAGCTCGTCGGCATGGGCGCGGAGGAACGGCGGCAGATTCTCGCCGCCCGACTCCTCCTCGCCCTCGATCAGCAGCGACAGCGGGATCGGCAGGGCACCGGTCACGGCCTTCCAGGCGCGGCACGCCTCGACGAAGACCATGATCTGGCCCTTGTCGTCCGAAGCACCGCGGGCGCGGATTGCCTTGGTGCCGTCGGAGCGAGTCTCGATGAACGGCGCGAACGGGTCATGATCCCACAATTCCAGCGGGTCCACCGGCTGCACATCATAGTGGCCGTAGAACAGGGCCGAGGCGCCCATGGCGGAGCGGTCGTGCGCCACCACCATGGGATGGCCCGGCGTCGGCCGCACCGTCGCGTCGAAACCGATGGTTGCGAGATCTTCCGCGAGCCACTCCGCGGCCGCACGGCAGTCGGCGGCGTAGGCTGGGCTCCGTCGAGATCGACTTGATCCGCAAGAACGCGAACAGCCGCTCGAGCGCCGGCTCGAGCTGCGAGTCGAT
This sequence comes from uncultured Alphaproteobacteria bacterium, assembly GCA_963720725.1. GTDB lineage: Bacteria > Pseudomonadota > Alphaproteobacteria > Geminicoccales > Geminicoccaceae > Benzoatithermus. The sequence continues at coordinate 226,446 of CAVRGN010000005.1, read as the reverse complement.
GTGGGTCAGGACCTGCTCCAACGATGACATTTCGTCGCTCCCCGGAATCGTTTGCTGGTCGACGGCATCGTACCATGCCCATGCGTCCGGCCATAGGCCAGACACCGCGGGCACACAAGGATTGACCCGTTGCCGCAAGATGTTACCGTGCTTTTCAAGTCGGCATGACGGGCACTTTTGTTGGCAAACCGCGTTTTCTGCAACCGAACCGTAACACTTTGATGTACGGCCCAACTATACAAGATGCCAAGAGGTTGGGCGGGGGAACGGCAGGCGATGGCTAAGACGGATGCATCGGCCGCTGCCGGGTCGAGCGGCTTTCTGGACGCCATCGAGCGCATCGGCAACAAGGTGCCGCATCCGGCAGTGATCTTCTTGATTCTGCTGGCGCTGGTGATCGCACTCTCGCACGTGCTCTACCTCCTGGGCACCAGCGTCACCTACCAGACCTTCGATCTCGAGACCGACCTGCTGGTTTCGCACACGGTGGCGGTGAACAGCCTGCTGACCGCGGACGGCATCCGCTTCCTGTTCACCTCGATGATCCGCAACTTCATGGGCTTCGGCCCAGTTGGCGTGATCCTGGTGGCCATGATCGGCGTCGGCCTCGCCGAGCAGGCCGGTCTGGTCACGGCGCTGATCAAGAAGATCGTCAGCGTGGCGCCTTCCTGGTCGCTGACCTACATCATCGTCGGCGTCGGCGTGCTGTCGAGCATCGCCGCCGATGCGGGCTACCTGGTGCTGATCCCGTTGGGTGCGGCAGCCTTCCTCACCGTCGGCCGGCACCCGATCGCCGGCATCGCCGCCGCCTTCGCCGGCGTCGCCGCCGTGTTCCTGGTCAACGTGATCATCGTGCCGACCGACGGCATCCTGACCGAGATCACCAACGACGCCATCCACCTGCTCGACCCGAACATCTCGATCGACCTGGCGGCGAACCTCTACTTCTCGATCGCCTGCAGCCTGATCCTCACCGTCGTCGTGGTGCTGGTGACCGAGCGCGTGGTCGAGCCCCGGCTCGGGCCTTATCTGGGCGAGCGGCCGGACCAAGCCGAGGGCGGCATCAGCTTCGCCGAAGCCAAGGGCCTGCGCGCGGCTCTCTGGGGATTTCTCGCGATCATCGCCGTGATCGCCCTGCTCACCGTGCCGCAGGGTGCACCCTTGCGCGATCCCGCGAGCGGCGCCATCGGCGGAAACTCGCCGTTCATGAGCAGCCTGATCGTGATCATCATGCTGATCTTCCTGGTGATCGGGCTGTGCTACGGCATCGCCGCCGGGACGATCAGGAACGCCACCGACGCGATCAACGCCATCGTCAAGACCTTCGCCGGCCTGTCCGGGATGATCTTCCTCCTGCTGATCATCAGCCAGTTCATCGCCTACTTCAACTACAGCAACCTCGCCACCATCGCCGCGGTCAACCTGGCCAACCTGCTCCAGGGGGCCAATCTCGACACGCTGGTGCTCCTGGTCGGCTTCATCGTGGTCGTGGGCGTCCTCGACCTGATCATCACCGGCGCCATCCCGAAATGGGCGATCTTCGCGCCGATCTTCGTGCCGTTGATGATGAAGCTGGGAGTCGTCCCGGAAGCGGTGCTCGCCGCCTACCGCATCGGCGATTCGCCGATCAACGCGATCACACCGCTCAACGTCTACTTCGGCATGGTCGTCGGGTTCTGCCAGCGTTACGACAAGAACGCCGGCGTCGGCACCGTGGTCGCGATGATGTTGCCCTATGTCGGCGCCCTGTTCGTGGTCTGGATCGCCCTGTTCGTCGGCTGGTATCTGATGGCGGTGCCGTTCGGGCCGTGAGAGCATTCGCGCTCATAGAGGCAGCAGGAGGGGCACCAGAAGCACGCTGACCGCCATCACGATCAGCGTGAACGGCACACCCACGCGCAGGAAGTCGGCGAAGGCGTAGTTGCCCGGCCCGACCACCAGCGTGTTCACCGGCGAGGAGACGGGCGTCATGAACGCCGCCGACGCGGCCAGGGCCACGATCATCGCGAACGGATAGGGCGAGGCGTCGAGATCCTTGGCCAGCGCCAGCGCCACCGGCGCCATCAGCACCGCCGTTGCGGTGTTGGAGATGAACAGGCCCAACATGGCCGTGATCGCGAACAGGCTCGCAAGCACCACGCGCGGGCCGGCGCCGCCCACGACGGAAATCAGGGCGTCGGCGGCGAGGTCGACGCCGCCGGTCCGCTGCAGCGCCAGGGAGAAGGGCAGCATGCCGACGATCAAGATCAGGCTGGCCCAGTGGATCGAGCGGTAGGCGCTGGTGAAGTCGACGCAGCCTAGCACGCCCATCAACAGACAGCCGATCAGCGCGGCCTGGACGTTGGGCACGATGCCACTGACCATCAGCCCGACCACCAGGAGCAGACAGAACAGCGCGTGCGGCGCCCGGCTGGAAGCCGGCAGCACTTCGTCCAGCTCGGCTGGCAGGTCGAGCACGACCATGTCGCGGCGGAAGGTCTGCAGCTTGCGGATGTCGGACCAGAAGCCGGCCACCAGCAGCGTATCGCCGACCCGCAGCTCCTGGTTGGTGATGTCATCGCACCGGGCCCGGTTGCCGCGCCGCAACCCGACCGCGGTGACGTCGTAGCGGGTGCGAAACTCGGAGCGGACCAGCGTGCGGCCGACCACGCTCGAGCCCTCGGGCAACATGACCTCGACCATGCCGACTTCCTGCGCCCGGTCCGCGAAGTAGGCGCCGGTCAACGGCAGCAGTTCCAGCCCAAGTTCGCGCGACAGTTCTTCGGCATTGGCGTCCGCGACGAACAGGTCGATCAGCAGGATGTCGCCGGCGCGCAGGCGCGACGTGGCCACCGGGCGCATGATCTCAGGTGCGAACCGGCCCTCCCGCTCGATGGCGAGGAGGTGGGCACCCGACTTGTCGCGCAGCTGAAGCTCCTCGAGCGTCCTTCCGGCGAGGGGCGAGTGGTTCTTGACCCGAACGCGCCGTTCACGCCCGGCCAGTCCATATTCCTCGATCCAGTCGCGCAGCTGCGGCCGGCTCGTGCCGCCGCCGACCGTAGCGACCTCGGCCGACAGCCAGCGCCGGGCGAACAGCATGTAGAGAATGCCCAACGCCAGGACCGGCAGCCCGAACGGCGTGAAGCTGAAGAACTCGAAGCCGGCGGCACCGCTGCGGCGCAGCTCGGCGTCGACGACCAGATTGGGGGCCGTCGCGACCAGGGTCATCATGCCGCTGATCAGAGCGGCGACGCTGAGCGGCATCATCAGCCGGCTGGGCGCGGTGCCCGTGCTCTTGGCGATCCGGAGCACGATCGGGATGAAGATGGCGACCACCCCGGTCGAGCTCATGACGGCACCCAGGCTCGCGACCACGGCCATCAGCAGGACGATCAGCCGCGTCTCGCTGCTACCCGCCCGGGCCACCAGCCAGTCGCCCAGCCGCTGGGCGACGCCGGTGCGGACGAGTCCCTCGCCGATGACGAACAGGAGCGCGATCAGCACGACGTTGGCATCGCTGAAGCCCGCCAGGGCTTCGGTCATGGTGATGACGCCGGTCAGCGGCAACACCGCCAGCATCAGCAGGGCCACCGCATCCATGCGCGGCCTGCCGGCTGCGAACATGGCGACCGCGGCCGCCAGCAGGCCCAGAACCATGGCGAGGTCGAGATTCATGCGCGGTCACCGCGGCCTTGGTGGGAGCGAGCGGCCGTGCCGTCGCAGGAGCGAACCACGACCGCCGCGTCGGCCAGCCGCCGGAAGAGCCGGCGCTGGCGGATCAGCGGCCTGCGCTCAAACAGCAAGATGTCGAACGGCCCCCACATGGCCACCCATCCCAGGATGATCAGGCTGTCCTCGGCCAGGCGCGCGAGCGTCGGGTAAGGCAGGTAGGTCTCGACCACGAAGATCAGGAACAGGCAAGTCGCGAGGATGGTCACACCAATGATCAGGGCCCTGCGCCCGTCTTGGGTGAGTTCGCGCAGTGCGGAAGTTTCGGCGGCGTACAGGCCGGCGAAATGATCCCGGATCGCCGGCACGATCTCATCCGCGAGCGGCTCCTCCCGCACGGATTCGGGCAGCTCGACGATTACCTCCACCGCTTCGCGAGCGGGCAGCTGCCGTGCCGCGGACAGGAGATATTGCTCGACCCGCTGGTCCAGACTCCGCCCGCCGAAGGGCGCCGGTTCGAGGGTATCGAACAGCTGCGCCAGCCTCCCCAGGCTCACCGCGATCGGTTGCGCCATCAGGGTGCTTGGGCGGTCGCAGGCATGCCCGGCCGCCGCTCAGAAGGGCCAGATCAGCGGGACGAGGAACACGGCGACGATGCCGAACCAGATCATCAAGGGCAGGCCCAGCTTCCAATAGTCGCCGAAGCGGTAGCCGCCGGGACCCATGACCATCAGGTTCACCGGTGTCGCCACGGGCGTGAGGAACGAGGCGGCGGCCGCGATGGCCACGCTCATGAGCACCGGCTGCGGCGAGATGCCGATCTGTTGCGCCGCGGCCACCGAGATCGGGATCAGGATCAGCGCGGTGGCGGTGTTGCTGATCAGCTGGCCCAGGATCGCGGTCAGCAGGAACAGGCCCGCGAGGAGCGCGCGCGGACCCGCATCGCCCACCAGCCGGACCAGGTTGTCGCCCAGCATGGTCGCGGCACCGCTCTGGTACATGGCCGTGGACAGCGGCATCATGGCGCCGATGAGGATGATCGTGGTCCAATTGATGGCGCGATAGGACCCCTCCACCGACACGATCCTCAAGAGGATCATCGCCCCGGCAGCCAGCAGCCCGACCACAGCCGACGGCAGCAGGCCGGTCGCCAGCAGCAGCACCATCGCCGCCAGGACGGCCAGCGCCTGCTTGGCGCCCGGTCCCATCGGGACCGCTTGGCGCCGGACCAGATCGGGCGAATCGACCAGCAGGACATCGGCATCGGCCAGATGCTCGTCCAGCGCTTGCCAGGTGCCTTGGAGCAGAAGCGTGTCCCCGGGCGCGAGCGTCGTGGGCTGCGGCCCGACATCCTCGCCGCGGCGCTGGATCCCCAGGACGACGAGGTTGCCGCTGGGGGTCACCATGCCGGAAAAGACCTGCTCGCCGATCAGCTTGGAGCGCGGCGGAATCACCACTTCGGCGAGGCCGGAGGCCTTGTTGAAGAGCGCGTCGGCGAGCCCGGCCTCAGGGTCGCGCAGCGCCAGAACCTTGTCGGTGGCGAAGCTCGCCGCAGCCTCCCGGTCGCCCCGGACGATCAGCAGGTCGCCGATCGCGACATTGCCGCTGCGCAAAGGTCCCCCGGCGGCGCCGTCCTGCAGAGCGACGAGCTCGAGCCCGGGATAGTCCATCAGCTGCACGCCGGCCTTGGGCGCGCCGGCCAGGGGCGAGCCGTCCCGGACCCGGAGCTGGAAGGTGCCGTCGTCCAGCCGGTATTGTTCGACCAGCGTGCGCGCATGCTTGCTCAGGTCCGCCGGAATGCCTCGTCCGCTCCGGTTGGGAAGGACGCGGGGGGCAACCAGGAGGATGATCGCCATGGTGCCGAGCAGCAGCGGCACGCCGGCGAGCCCATACTCCAGGAACCCGAACGGGCGCAGTCCGCCGTTCACGGCGGCATCCGAGACCAGGACGTTGACCGGGGTGCCGGTCAGCGCCAGCAGCGAGCCGGCATGGCCGGCGAACACCATCGGCATCAGGAGCTGCGAGGGCGGCCGGTTGAGCCGGACCGCCATCACCACCACGACCGGAAGCAGCGCCGCGACCGAGCCGTTGAGGTTGATGAGCGCGGTCAGGATCGCGATCAGCAGCATCATCAGGACCAGCAGCCGTGTCTGGCTCTCGCCCGCCTGGCGGATCAGGAACTGGCCGGTCCAGGCGGTGACGCCGGTGGCGTCGAGGCCGGCGCTGACCACGAACAGGGACGCGATGAAGAGGACGGCCGGATCGCCAAAGCCGGCCAGCGACTGGCCGAGATCGAGCACGCCGGTGGCCCACAGCGCCAGCGAGGTGGCCAGCGCCACCACGATCACCGGCAACCGGTCCCAGACGAACAGGACGACCACCGCAGCGACGATCAGGAACGTCAGCGTGATGTCATTCAAGGTGCAGGTCCCCCGCATGCTCGCGCGACCGGCCGGGGCGCCCCGCGCGCATTACCACGGCAAGCAGCTACAGCTATAGCGCCACGGCGAGCAGCAGCACGGCCAGGATGATCGCGAGCATCATGCCCATGAGCGGGAGGATGAACCGGACATACTGATCGAAGCCCACCTTGGCCAGAGCGAGGCCGGCGATCAGGATGGCGTTGATCGGCAGGATCAGGCGCAGCCACGCCGCGGCCGCGTTCCAGGTCGTGATCACCAGTGACCGGTCCACGCCGGCAAAGTCGCCCAAGGGGGCCAGGACGGGCATGGTGAGCGCGGTGCCGGCCGAGCCGCCGCCGACCAGAAACGAGAGCGGCAGGGTCACGAGGAAGGTCAACGCCACGAAGACGGCATTCGAGGTGCCGGTGACCACCCCTTCCATGGCGTGAAGCACGGTGTCGATCGTCTTGGTGTTGGTCATGATCACCGACACCCCACGGGCGACGACCACCAGGAACGCCGGGCCGGTGAAGTCCATGACGCCCCGGACGAAGGCCTTGGCCGTACCCGCCTCGCCCAGTCCGCCGACCACGCCGATCACGATCGCCATGACGAAGAACAGCGCGCACAGTTCGGGCAGCCACCAGCCCAGTTCCCAGGCAAAGGGGCTGTTGATGGTCTCGTGGGTGTAGGGATCCACGGCGTAGTTGCCGAGGATGGCACCCCAGGGAATGATCGAGAAGGTGAGCAGCGCGAACGTCAAGGCGACCAGCGTGATGATCAGCTTGTGTTGGCCGGTCAGGGGCTCAGGAGCCTTGGCGTCGGCCGCCGCCAGCGCCGCGTCCTCGCTATCGATCCCCGACAGCGACTGAGCAGGGTCGGACTTGACGCGCCTCGCGTACCATAGCGTGTAGGCGATGGTTACCGCCATCATGGTCACGAACAGCACCAGCCGCAACTCGATGCCGTCGCCGATGGTGATTCCGGCCTTGGCGGAACCGATGCCGATCACGAACGGATTGATGGTCGAGCCGATCTGGCCGGCGAAGGGCGCGATCGATACCACCGCCACCGCAACCATCCGGTCATAGCCGAGGGCGATCATCAGCGGGACCATGAGAGCATAGAGACCCAATGTCTCGTCGCTCCAGGCCATCACGGACCCGAGGACTCCGAACAGCAGGCTCAGGACCACGATCAGCAGGGGGCCGCGGCTCCGGAAGGCATAGGCCAGATGATGGATGCCGAGGTCCAGCGCGCCGGTGGCGAACACGACGGTCATGAAGCCGCCGATCGCCAGGATGAACAGGAATACCTGGACCGATCCGAACATCGTGCCGCTGTTGAACGGTCCCACCAGCCCAGTGACCGGATCCTGGATGCCGTAGAGGCCGTTGACCGGCGCCAAAAGAAGGTCGCGGATGCGGCCCTCGAGATCGAGCGGCGAGGTAATGGTGTGAAACGAACCCGCGATGGGGCTACCCGAGGCATCGAGCTCATACTGGCCAGAAGGGATCAGGAACGTCGCGAGCCAAACCAGCAGAACCACCAGCAGCAGGATGGTAAGTGGGGTCGGAAAACGGATGCCGCGATCCGGCGCCGGACCCACCTCTGTAGTTTCGTCCTCGGCCAACTTTGCCATCTGCATCCCCGATTTATCATGCCGTCGAAGTAGTATTCGGCTAGCGACTTCGCCGATCACTTAAAGCCGCTTAAGAACGGACTGGCATCCGACATTGCGTGAATTCTCCGACGGACGTCAGGTTGGCGTCCACATGAGGATTTCCGCGCGCTCCGGAGCGGTGTTTCACTGGTGACATTTGTGTGACGACCCCGACATGGGCATCCCGCCGCACTTGGCGGCGCCTCGCACCGAGGCATACTGGTCGCGCCAACGGAACTCAAGCTAGGGCGGAACGGCATGGCCAAGCAAGGCGCGAGCGCAAGGGCACCGACCGAGCGGCCGCCGGTGCGCGTCGACCTCGCCCTGCAGGGCGGCGGCGCCCACGGCGCCTTCACCTGGGGCGTGCTGGACCGGCTGCTCGAGGAGCCGTGGCTGCGGATCGAGGGGATTTCGGGGACCTCGGCGGGGGCCATGAACGCCGCCGTGCTGGTGGCCAGCCATGCCGCCGGGGGGGCTTCCGCCGCTCGGGCGGCGCTGACGGCCTTCTGGCGCCGGGTTTCCGATTCGGCCCGGCACAGCCCCTTCAAGCGCGGGCCCCTGGACGTGCTGCTCGGCCGCTGGACGCTGGACTACTCGCCGACCTTCATCGCCATGGACCTGGCTTCACGCCTGTTCTCGCCCTACGACCTCAACCCGGGCGGGCTAAACCCCTTGCGCAAGGTGCTGGCCGATAGCGTCGACTTCGCCCAGCTGGCCAGGGCACCGATCAAGCTGTTCATCACCGCCACCAACGTGCGCACAGGCCGGGGGCGCGTATTCCGCAATGCCGAGATCAACCCGGACGTGATGCTGGCCTCGGCCTGCCTGCCGACCATGTTCCAGGCAGTGGAGATCGACGGAGAGGCCTACTGGGACGGCGGCTACGCCGGCAACCCGACGCTGACACCGCTGGTGCGCGAGTGCGATGCCAGCGACACGATCATCGTGCCGATCAATCCAATCGAACGCCCGGGCACGCCGCGCTCCGCCCGCGACATCCTCAACCGGCTGAACGAGATCTCGTTCAACACCGCGGCGATCAAGGAATTGCGTATGATCGGCCTGCTGCAGCAGGCGGCCGACCCGGGCAGCGGCGAAGGTGCGGTCTGGGCCAGCATGCGCATCCACCGGGTCCGCAACGACGGCCTGATCGACCTCGGCTACTCGTCCAAGCTGAACGCCGAATGGGATTTCCTGACCATGCTGCGCGACCGTGGCCGTGGCGCCGCCCAGGAATTCCTGGATGCGCACAGCGACGATCTCGGCAAACGGTCGACCCTGGACTTCACCAAGCTTCTAGAAGGGGTCTGACGCGACCGCCTCAGACGGGATAGCGCAAGATCGCGGCGAGTTGGGCGCCTCCGGGAATGTCCGCCTTGCGTACCGCCAGGACCGTGGCACCCGTGGCGAGGGCACGGCCGGCGATCTCATCCACCACCCCATAGCTCTCACGGCCCGGGTGATCTGCGATGGCGACGGCACCACTATTCTCGTCGACCGTACCAATCACGACCTCGTCTATGTCGACCAGCAGGGTATCGATTGCGCCGAAGGTCGCCGCGCGTGCAGCGTCCGACAGGTCCGACGTGGTGCGGCGGTCGGCGGAACGCGTGGCGAACAGCGAGGCGAAGTCCGCGATCTGGGCGGCATAGAGACGATCCAGACGCTCGCGCGTCGCCTGTGCCAGTTCAGCGTCCGTGATCCGGTCCGGATTGCCGTCGATGCCCCCGGCGACGAGATCGACGCTGGTGTTGATCAGGCGGTAGATCGACGCCAGCGGCTCGGTCGCGGCCAGCACGAGTGGCGTGTGCCGGCCGGCCAGGATCGGCCGCAGGGCCGCGTCCACCTTGCGGGCGTACTGGCTAAGGCGAACCTTCTTACCCTCTGAGCCCTGAATGCGGCCACTGGGCGAGCGGTCGTTGATCGACGACTTCCCGGCCGCAGCCGCGGCATCCCGCGGCAAACCCGATACCTTGACCTCCACCGGCGGGCCGCTAGGCAGCACTTCGAGCAACCGCACGGCGTTCTCCGAGAGCGCCAGCACGAAGGCGGTCTGCGGAAAGGTGATCGCGCGCAGCAGCGGCTTGAGGTGAAACCGGTCGGACACCTCGACCTGGCTGCCGAGTTGGTTGGCAAGCCGGAATGTCCATTGCTGGTCCGGCGTCGCCAGCACGGCCAGGCTGTTGGCCTGCATGCGCCAGAACTCGTCGTCGTCGATCAGGTCGAGGATCGGCTCGCGAATGGCCGCCAACCGCGCCCGCTCGAGCCCGCCCTCCTCGAGTTGGCGGCAGGCCTCCTTCAGCAGGTTGCCCAACTCGATGCGTGCAACGTCGGTGTGCTGCGACAGCGGCGTCGTCCCGACAAAGAGCGAGACGCAGGCATCGGCGCGCGTCCGGGTCAGGGCGCGGTACTGCTCCATGGTCGGCAGGTCGATATGGAGCATGGCGGCCTCGCAGGTGATTGTTGATCTACAATGGCTGCGAGGACTTATGGCGGCAACGCGAGGGGATCAAGGTCTAGCGTGGGGCGATCGCGGGCAGCAGCATGGCGTACTTGACCCGAACCGTGCTCGCGGACCGAAAGAAACTCACCAGATCGCGCCATGGCCCCTCGATCCGCGCCAGACCGGTGAGACTGGCTACCACCGTCCCCACGTCGCTGCGGCCTTGGAGCACCAGCCAGCCCCCGAGAAAGAGAATTCCGACCTTGCCCAGCGCGCTGATCGCCCCGAGCACGAACTTCGACGACAGCTTCAGCGCGAAAATGTGCCGCCGGGTCTCGTAGACGGCGCGAAAGTCGGCCAGAACCGCGGGTTCGACGGCGGCCAGCCCGCCAGCGGCGATCCGGCCCGATGCGTCGCGCAGCGCCTGGACCCGAGCCCGCACCCGCCGGTTGATCCGCCCCTGGATCGCCAGCACGATGACGGCCTGAGGCAGCACGACCGCCAGCGCCAGCGCACCGAGCCATGGCTGGCTGACCGCGATGAAGCCGATCACGCTCAAGAGCGTCCCGATCTGGACCACCGGGGTGGAGATCGCCGAGCCGGCGAAGGCCCCGACCAGTTCGGCCTCGGCGGTCAGCATGGCGACGAGCGTGCCACGATCCGAACCGTTGCCTGGGCCAGCCGCTTCCTGCCTCATCTGATTGGCGTAGAGGCGCTCGCGGATCAGCAGCACGACCCGCTCGCCGACCAGGGCGAGGCGCAGACCGAGCACGAATTTGGCCCCGGCGCTGAGCAGCACGGTGCCCAAGAAGCCGCCACAGAACCAAGCAAGCCGGGCGACGTCGCCCTGGCCGACGAGGCTATTGATCGCGAGCTGCTGGAACTTCAGGGGCACGGCTGCCAGGGCGGCGACCAGCAACGACAGCAGGATGAGCGCGATCTGCTCGCGACCGCTGACCCGCCAGACGGCACGGTAGAGCTGTCCCATTCCGTCAGCGCCGCGCCGCTTGGCACGAACCGCAATCCCTCAGCCTCATGTCCGACCTCTTCGGCTACGCAGACCGACCCGTACTGGACCCCGCGGCGATCTCCGAAGCTCGATGGCGCAGGTTGTGGCACCTGCCAAGCGCCGTCGGCCAGGTGCCGCCGTGCGCACGCGCAGGGTGAACTGGTCATAGGCTTCCGCACCAAGTTGATGTTGACGAAATTTTTGCCACCCAGAAGGGAAGAAACCTGAATTGTCCGCGTCAGTAGGGGTACGGCAGCAACAGCTCAGGACTGGGCGGAGGTGAAGATCGAAGCGGATTCGGCTGCTGGCGGCGATATCTCGTCGGTTTCCGGACGGTGAGCGGGCTTACATTTTCGAGCACTTCGTCCTGCGGGAATGTCAGACAGACAAATGAGAAGATTTGCTCCAGCAGCCTCCAGGCAGCGCTGTTTTGTTTCCAACGCCCCGATGCGCGCCGCCAGGGGCGAGCATCGCTACCCAGCATCATGGTCATGACCGGTCCGATCACGGCGGATCGCTAGCCAGAGCCATCGAACCAGGAGCGCGACCCGATCGTCGACGGCCAGTCGATTCTGCCGCGCCGAGCCGGATTGCCGCCAAACCAGGAGTTTACCGCATGCTCTTCCGCTACTCAGCACGCATGCTCATGAGTGCGTCGCTTGCCGTTGCCGTGGCCGGCGGCCCGACAGCGAGCGCGCTCGCCCAGTCCGCGTGCTCGACGCCCAAGAGCAATCTGTTTCTGAATCCCTACAGCAAGCAGAGCGCGCACCACCGCCCCATCGGCACGGGTGCCAAGTACGCATCGAACACGGATGCCGCGACCAAGGACTGGCTGAAGGCCAGTCATCTGAACGTCAATACCGGTACCCCTTGGGGCACCGACATGCTGGAGGCCGGCCCCTCGGATCCGATCAGGGTCGTTGGTGCGCAGGCGCATTGCGACCGGGTCGTCGGGCTGCCGCTGAAGGTCCGACTGCCGGGCCATCAAAGCAACGTGGCACATAACGGCTCAGGATGCCCCGACGGCGTCGTGGTCGTCTATGATCGCGTTTCCGGCAAGCCGCACCAGCTACGGCAGTACAATTGGAACAATGGCCGGCCGACCGCCGGTCAGTACAAGACCTGGGACATCAAGGGCCTCGGCCATGGCAGCCGGTCCGGTCAGCGCATGGGGACCAGTGCGTCGGGCGTGGCCGGCATGTTCGGCGTGCTGCGCGGCTTCGAGATCAACAGTCCAGGCCACAAGATCGAGCACGCGCTGCGCATCGGACTACCGCGCAAGCCCGGATGCAAGGTCATGCTGTCGCGGCAGTTCGTGCTTCCGGCGACCTCCGGCGACAGCAACCGCTCCCGCTCGGGCTACAACACCGGGCATATCCCTTATGGCGGCCTGCTGGCGCTGCCGCGCACCGTCAACGTCAACAATCTCGGCCTCAGCGAACCGGGCCGGCGTCTCGCCCAGGCGATCCAGAACTACGGCATGTATGCGTCGGATGGCAGTGGCTGCAGCGCCGGAGCGATGGAGGCCGATCAGACGGTCAGCGCGGGCATCAAGAAGCAGCTCACGAACGACATCCGCAAAATCTACCCGCACGTCCGCCTGGTGCTGAACAACACGATGGGCAGCGCGGTCGCCGGCGGCGGATCGCCGATCGCACCCAATTGCGCCTTCAACTCGTAGCCTTCGCTCCCTCGTTCACCCGTTGTTAACCTCTGCCAGTTAATTTCAACGTCGAGCTTGAGCACCGGTGCCCGATGGTCCAGCCGACAGGCCGGATCATCTTCCCCGGGGCGAGCTCATCCTCCCTGACGTTGTGATGCCTCCCTGTGCTTGTGGCCGCCGGTTCGCCGGCGGCCACTCTTCTATTGGCTCAACCAGATGATCCGGACGATCCAGGTCAGCTCGGAGGCATCGATCGCCCGCTCTTCCTCGGGCCGGCAGAAATGACCGAGCGTGATACGTTGGGCGGTCCGTCTCATCAGCACGCCGATCTCAAGCTCGCCGTTCTTGTGCCGCACCACCACCCGATCGTGGCGGCGCACGCTGCTGCGCGGTGAGACGATCAACATGTCGCCGGCGCGCAGCAGCGGCGGGAGCAGGTCCCGGTCGAGCTCGACAGCGTAGGCGGTCTCGTCCCCAATACCGGGAAATTCGATATCCTCCCATGGCCCCGCCTGCGGAAACCCGGAAGCATCGACTGCCTGGTCGCGCTCGAGCTGGCTGAGGTTGAGACAGCGTAGCCGACGGGCCGGCGGCGGCACCCCCTCGCCGCTCTCGTCGATGAGGCCCACGAACTCGGACATGGATGTCCGAGTGGCCTCCAGGATCTTGGCAACGCTTTCCGTGCTCGGCCACCGCGACTTGCCCTGCTTGGTGGTCCGCTTGCTTTTGTTGAAGGTGGTCGGATCGAGGCCCGCGCGCTTGGCCAGCCCGGATGCGGACAGACCTTTCCGCTCAGCCAGCAGATCGATGCCTCGCCAGATCGCCTTGTGCGTCAGCATGATCGGCAGCTTTCCCGCAGTGGTACCGGATCCAATAGGAACAGTATCTTGACTCAGCCGGGAACTGTCAGTAGGCTGATTATCCTATCAGCGCAAGGCAGGAGCAGGACCGCGTGTCAGGCCGTCTCGACCGTGAGTCTCGGTCAAGCCAGCTCGGACTGGGCGCTCCCGTCGTGGTGGTCTTCGAGGATCGAAGCGACGTCAAGCTGTTGCGGCTGTTACGACCCGGATTTAGGCATTGTTTCTGCGTCGTTGGCAGCGGCCCGCACTGGATCGTCTGTGATCCCCTGAAGACGCGAATCGAATTGACGGCCTTGGCTGGAGCAGGCCAGCACGAGCTGGCCGACCAGCTCGCCCGCCCCGGACGTGCCGTGTTGTGCGGCCGAATCCGAACTGTTGGCACCCCTCGGCCATTCCGCCTGCGGCCGGTGACCTGTGTCGAGATCGTCATCCGGATCTTGAACATCGACGCTGCGGGGGCTCTGACGCCCTATCAGCTGTTCCGGCGCCTCCTCGACCCGGTCAGGGTCGGGCACGGCTTCACGGCGCACCAGCGCCACCGCTCTTTTAGCCTTGACCATGTCGTCAAATAGGTTTATATTCCTAGCTATGCTGACCGCCACGGACCAGAAAAGGAAAACGCGATGACCGGCCTTTCGCCCGCGGCAGTTCGCAAGGGCTTTGAGCGGGCGCGCGAGCGGCGCCAGTCCTGGGAGCCGCTCTGGCGTGAGTGCTACGCCTACGCCCTGCCGCAACGCGGTACCGGGCTGGGTGCCGAATTCGCAACCGCGCGCCGGTACAGCGACGGCCTGTTCGACGGCACCGCCGCCGACGCGGTCGAGCAGCTGGCGGCCAGCCTCCTGGCCGAGCTGACCCCACCCTGGTCGCAGTGGTTCGGCTTCCGCCCGGGCCACGACGTCGCGGCCGACGACCGATCTGCGCTGGCCGCCTATCTCGAGGACGTCGCCGACCGTGTCCGCGGGCATTTCGAGCGCTCCACCTTCGCGGTCGAGATCCATCAGTGCTTCCTGGACCTGGTGACGGTCGGTACCGCCACGCTTCTTTTCCAGGAAGCGCCCGTAGGCGAACCGTCGGCGTTCCGGTTCTGCGCGGTGCCGGCCGCCGAGATGTTCATCGACGGCGACCAGAACGGCCAGATTCGCCAGCATTACCGTGCGACGAGCCTGACCCTCGCCGGCATCCTCGGACGCTACCCGGAAGCCCGCTTGCCGGAGAACCTGATCGGGCAGGGCGAGGCTGATCCGGAATGCCGCTTCGAGATCCTGGAAGCGGTCGTGCAGCAGGGTTCGACCTACGCCTACCTGGCGTTGCTTCGCCGGCCGCCGGGCAGCCCTGCGGACGACCTGCCGCTGGCCGAGGGTAGCTTCGACCAGCCGCCGTTCGTCACCTTCCGCTGGATCAAGGGTGCCGGCGAGCTCTATGGCCGCTCGCCCGTGATGACCGCACTCCCGGACATCAAGACTGCCAACAAGGTGGTCGAGCTGATCCTCAAGAACGCTTCGATCGCCGTCACCGGGATCTGGCTGGCGGACGATGACGGAGTCCTCAATCCGGCCAACGTCAAGCTCGTACCGGGCAGTATCATCCCGAAGGCCGTCGGCTCGGCCGGGCTGACGCCTCTGCAGGCACCCGGACGGTTCGACGTCTCGCAGCTGGTCCTCGACGACCTGCGCGCCCGAATCCGCCACACCCTGCTCACCGACCGGCTTGGTGCTGTGGCCGACCGAAGGATGACGGCGACCGAGGTGCTCGAACGCTCGGGTGAGATGACCCGGCTGCTGGGTGCGATGTTCGGCCGCCTCCAGGCCGAGCTGCTGAGCCCGCTCGTGCACCGGGCCGTGGGCATCCTGCGACGCCGTGGCGAGCTGCCCGGCTTCGTGGTTGACGGGTCCGCCGTGGAACTCCAGTCGCGCGCACCTCTGGCCCGGCTGCAGGCACGCCAGGACGTGCAGAACGTCCTCTTGTGGCTGGACACGATCACCCGCCTCGGACCCGAAGCCTCCAACGTCCTCAACATGGGGGAGGCCGCGCGCTGGCTGGCGACCATGCTGGGGGTGCCGGACGAACTGGTGAGCGAACCGTCGCCCCTGGCCTCCCTGGCCGCCGCCCTGAACGTACCGGGGATCGGCCGTGTGGGAGGCTGAGCCGATGGCGGGCTGGGCCTGGCTGGAAGCTGCCACGGACGAGGGCGGTGAGACGCCGCCCGACCTGTGCCGCGCCGCGGCGGCGTGCTTCGGCGGTCCGGACGGGCACTTGCTGACCCGGCACCTTCGCCGGCTGTTCCTCGATCGGCGGCTGCCGCCGACCGCGAGCGATGCCGAACTGCGCCATCTGGAAGGCCAGCGCACGGCGGTGGCGCATCTCCTGCTGCTCGCCGACCGCGGCCGTCGCGGCCCGCCTGAACCGCTGTCGACCTCCCCCGAGACGAGGGATCCCCGATGAATGACGCTCCCACCGCCGAACCCGGCCCTATCGAGATCGCGGTCGAAGCGGTCACGACGGACCGCCCGGCCGATCTGCCGGAGAAGTTCTGGGACAACGGGGCCGGGGCTGTCCGGGTCGATGCCCTGGTGAAGTCCTATCTCGAGCTCGAACGCAAGCTCGGCGGGGGTCCACGCGATCCGGAGCCCCAGGCCGTGCAGGCCGAGCCCATGGCCGGGATGGCGGCGTTGGCCGACGGCCCGGCGCCGGCCCCGGAGGAATGGACCATCAGCTCGCCTCACCCCCTGATCGAGCCGGACGGCGAGCTCAACGAGCAGCTGCGCACCGCCGGGTTCAACCAGACCCAGGCCCAGCTGGTCTACGACCTCGCCGCGCAGCGCCTGCTGCCGGTGCTGCAGGATGCGTTGGGTGAGATCGAAGCCCAGCAGCAGCTCGAGCGCCTCCAGCGTCACTTCGGCGGTGCCGAGACCTGGAGCCATACCGCGCGCCAGCTCAAGAGCTGGGGCGCCTCCCATCTCGATCCCGCGATCTACGACACGCTGGCCGGCAGCTACGAGGGCGTGCTGGCGCTGCATCAGATGATGCGCGCCAGCGAACCCGAGCTCCTTGCGGGCTCTGGCGAGGGCGCAGCCGAGCCCAGCGAGGCGGCCTTGGTCGAGATGGTGCGCGACCCGCGCTACTGGCGCCAACGCGATCCCGAGTTCATCGCCCGCGTCACGGCAGGCTTCAAGCGCCTCTACGCCGACTGACGCGGGTCGAGACGCGGCGGAGAACCGCTGCCCACCGGCTGCGGCCCGCCGCCCCACGACCGCCAGAGCTGGCCCGCCAGGACAACCACGCTCGCCCGGTTCCCTACCTCCAACCAGGGAAGTACGTTCGATGTCCACATCGATCGACCAGGCTTTCGTCAAGCAGTTCGAGCGGGAGGTCCACGAGGCCTACCAGCGCCAAGGCTCCAAGCTGCGCGGAACCGTCCGCGTGAAGAGCGGCGTGATGGGCGGCGCCACCGTGTTCCAGCGCGTCGGCACCGCCGCGGCGCAGACCAAGGGCAGGCACGCCATGGTGCCGGTGACCGGCCTCGACCACAGCGCGGTCGAGGTGCCACTGGTCGACTTCTACGTCGGCGAGTGGATCGACAAGCTCGACGAACTCAAGACCAACATCGACGAGCGGCAGGTGCTGGCGCACGCTGGCGCCTTCGCGCTAGGCCGCAAGACCGACGATCTGATCGTGCAGGCCTTGCTGGGCGGCAGCCAGACGATCGGCGACGGCACCAACGGACTGACCAAGTCCAAGGTGCTGCAGGCGTTCGAGGAGCTGGGCATCGCCGAGGTGCCCGACGACGGCCAGCGCTTCGCCATCATCGGCTGGCGCCAGTGGTCGGACCTGCTCGACCTGCAGGAGTTCGCCAGTGCCGAATTCGTCGGCGACGACCAGCTGCCTTGGCGCGGCATCCAGGCCAAGCGCTGGCTCGGCACCACCTGGCTGCCGCATTCCGGCTTGCCGCTCACGGCCGGCGTGCGGACCTGCTTCTGGTACCACCGCAGCGCCGTGGGCCACGCGATCGGCCAGGAGATCACCAGCGACGTGACCTGGCACGGCGATCGCGCGGCGCACTTCGTCGCCAACTCGATGTCCCAGGGTGCCGGCCTGATCGACCCTGCCGGTGTCGTCAAGCTGCCCTGCAAGGAGGCCTGATCATGGCCTATGATCCCAAGAACCTCAGCGCCCTGGGCTATGCCAACGGCTTCACGCTCTGGCACTACCGCACCGCCGACCTCGCCGCCGAGGTCGACAATGCGGGGTACTTCAACCCGGCCAGCCGCATGGTCCGGGTCGGCGACTTCATTCTCCTCAACGCCGGGATCGAGGCCACGCCGACCCATGGGGTGGCGGTGGTGGTCGCCAATGCGGGCGGCGCGGTGGACGTGACCAACGTCACCACCTACGGCGCGGTCAACACCGACTGATCTCCCGTCGCTGCCGGGCCTCGGCCCGGCAGCGACGCCTTCCCTGGAGCCGATCCCATGCCGTTCCGGATGCGCATCTGGCGCCGCGCCCTGACGCGCGCCCTGTTCGTCGCCACCAGCCTGACCGCGACACCCGCCACGGCCTGTCCCAGCCTCAGCGTCGCGGACCTGGCGGCCCGGCTGCGCGGCACGCACCGCTTCGACTACGGCGCCGCCGAGCTCGTGCCGTTCCTCTCGCTTTGGGGCGAGCGTGGTGGCGAGGCTCTGCCGGCGAAGCCCGACGGCGTCGCGCTGTTCGTTCTTCCCGGGCGGCCGATCCTGATCGCCTTCGGCCAGGCCGGCTGCGTGGTGGCGCTCCTGCCGACGCCCCGCACCGACCTCTGGCGCACGCTGCGCCAGCATGTCGGCCGGATCGCCTGAACCGACCCGCTCATCGTCCGGAGTACGACCATGCCGATGTCTGCTGTCGAGCTCTGCGCCGCGGCCCTGGTGAAGATCGGCGCCCGCCCGTTCGCCGCATTCGAGGAAGACACGGCGGAAGCGGCTTGCGCCCGCCGGCTCTATCCGATCACGCGCGACACGCTCCTGGGCATGCATCCCTGGTCGTTCACGTTGACCCAGGCCACGCTGGCGCCGGAGGCGGCAGCGCCGGTCGCGGATTTCGCCCATCGCTTCGCGCTGCCCGAGGACCATCTCCGCACCGTCTCGGTCGGCAGCGCCGGGCGCAGCCGCGGCATCACCTACCGGATGCAGGGCGGGCATGTCCTCTGCGACGCCCAAGAGATCGTCCTGAACTATCAGCGCCGCGTGCCCGAGACCGAGCTCCCGCCCTTCTTCGTGCCGCTGCTGGTGACCCGTCTGGCAGCCGAATTCTGTATCCCGCTCACCGAAGGCTCGAGCCGGGCCATGGACCTGTACCGTCTGGCCGAAGCCGAGCTGCGCAGCGCCCGCCTCATCGACAGCCAGCAATCGCCGCCACGGGCGTTCGAGGACTTTACCCTGATCGAGGCCCGCCTCGCATGAGCCGCGCCTACGTCACACAGACCAGCTTCACCGCCGGCGAGCTCGACCCGCTGCTTCGCGGGCGCCTGGACCTCAAAGCCCAGGAGGACGGAGCGGCCAAGCTGCGCAACGTGATCGTCCACCCTTCAGGCGGGGTCAGCCGGCGCCCTGGGCTGCGCCTGGTGGCGCAGGTACCGGGTGCTCTGCGCCTGGCCAACTTCGACGGGCCTTCGGGCGGCGAGCTGCTGGCCTTCGGCCCGTATCGCCTCGACATCCTCCGCGGCGGGAGCATCGTCCATTCCATCCCCGACACGCTGTGGGGTCCGGCCGAATTGCCGGATGTGGGCATCGCGCGCTGGGGCGATCGCCTCCTGCTGTGCCACCCGGCGGTGCCGCCCAAGGAACTGATCCGCAACGGCGTGTCGGGATGGCAGCTTCGAGACTGGCAGTATGAGAAGGGGCTGGACGACGGCGAGCCGCGAGACCTGTTTCCGTTTGCGCGCTTCGTCCGACCGGAGATCGCCATCCACGTCAACGACGCGAGCGCGGAGCCGATTGCGTCGGGCAGCCTGGTGACCCTGCTCACCAGCGAGCCGGTGTTCACCCCCGACCACATCGGCGCCGTCGTCGCGATCAAGGGTCGGCACATCCGCATCGTCAACCCCGACCCGGTCGATCGCCAGCGCGCTATCGGCGTCGCCCTGCAGTCCTTGAAGGATGGCAAGCCGACCCGCGACTGGCAGGAGCAGGCCTTCAGCGAGGCTCACGGTTGGCCCGCCTGCGTCACGGTCCACCAGGAGCGCCTGGTGATCGGCGGCTCGCGCGACGTGCCCGACCGGCTCTGGTTCTCCAGGACCGGGCATCCGTTCAACTTCGACCCCGGCACCGGGCTCGACGACGAGGCGATCAGCTTCCGCCTCGCCGGCGACGAGCAGCATGTCATCCGCGGGCTCCTGCCCGGCCGGCTGTTGCAGGTGTTCACCACCAGCGGCGAGTGGGTGGTGCGCGGCGCGCCGATCACCGCCGGAAGCGTCTCGGTCGAGCTGCAGACGCGGATCGGCTCCTGGCCGACGCGCCGGCTCGATCCGGTCGAGGTCGACGGCGCCGCCCTGTTCGTCGGCGCGTCGGGGCGCGAGCTGCGCGAGTTCCTCTACGCCGAGAGCGAGCAGGCCTATCAGGCCGCCGACATCGCGCTGCTGTCGCGCCACCTGATGGTCGACCCCACGGCGCTGCGGTTCGACCGGCGCCGGCGCTGGCTGCTGATCGTGCGGGGCGACGGCAGGCTCGCGGCGGTGGCCCTGGACCGCAACAGCAACGTCGTCGCCTGGAGCCTGCTCGAGACCGCGGGCCAGATCCGCTCGCTGGCGATCCACGGCGGCGAGCCGCACTTCCTGACCGAGCTCGGCGGCCAGATTCTCCTCGAGCGGTTCGACGACGCTCTGACCACCGACCATGCCGTGACCCTGGGCGGGCCGCCGACGACCACGGCCTGGGGCGGGCTGCAGCATCTGGAGGGACGCGAGGTCGTGATCCAGGGAGCGGGCCCGCCGGAGCGGGCCTCGGTCTCGGCCGCGGCGGTGACCGCGTCGGCGCCGGCGGCGAGCGTCACCGTGGGCATGCCCTTCGCGCACGAGGTCGAGCCGATGAGCCTGGCCGTGCCCGGTCGCGCGGGCGCGAGCCTCGACCTACCCTACCGGCCGGTCCGGATCGTGTTCCGGCTGCACGCCACCGGCGCCCTGCGTGCCGACGCGGGCAACGGCCTGCGCTCCCTCGAGCTGGGTCCGCCGAACTCCACCGGCGGCTATTCGGGCGAGACGGAGCTGCGGGCCTCCGGCTGGCGCCGCGGCAGCACCGAGCCGCCCTGGCGCGTCGTCCAGGACGATCCCGCCGCCTGCACCATCCTTTCGGTCACCTCCGAGATCATGGGGAACATGTGATGGGTGCGTTGAACAGCCTGGCCACCTTGGGCCTCAATCTCGCCTTGAACCAGCGCGCGCAGGCCAATGAGGCCAAGGACCTGCGGCGCGAGCGCGACCGCCAGATCCAGGCGATCAAGCTGCGCGACACCGAGGACGGGCGTCAGCAGGAGCAGGCGCTGCGCCGGCGCTTGGCCGAGGAGCGTGCCCGGGCGGGCGGTGCCGGCGTGGGGTCGAGCGGTGGTTCGGCCGACGCGATCCTGGCCGGGCTGGTCCAGGAGAGCCGGCTGCAGGATCAGGCGCGCCGGCGCGAATCCGATCTGCGGATCGACGACATCCGCAGCACCTACGACAACCGGCGCAAGCGCAGCCTGCTCGACTTCGCCGGCCGCTCGGTGACCCTCGGCAACCGCTTCGCCGGATCGTCACGGTCCGGTCGGAGCCTGCTCGATTGAGCGCTGGCGACGGCAGTCTTGAGGCCGGCCCGCGCGCATCCGGCGCGGCCCCGGCCCCCCGCCGCGGCGGGCCGCTGGCCGGCCTGCCCTTCGCCGCCTTCGTGATCGCCTGGAACCTGGAACAGGGCCGGGAGACGCCGGACGTGCATCTGCGCATGGCCCGCTGGCTCGACGAGCGCTGGGCCGCCGGCGACCGCCGCCTGCTGCTCATGGTCTTTCGCGACGCCGGCAAGTCGACCCTGGTCGGCCTGTTCTGCGCCTGGCTGCTCGGCCAGGATCCCAATCTGCGTCTGCTCGTGCTGTCCGCCGAGGCGGGGCTCGCCACCCGCATGACGCGCAATGTTCGCCGCGTGCTCGAGCGCAACACCCTGCTCCGCCGGCTGCTGCCGAAGCGACGCGACGAATGGGCCGCGGCACAGTTCACGGTCCAGCGTGACGCCGTCCACCGCGACCCTTCGCTCCTGGCGCGTGGCATCGGCGCCAACATCACGGGCTGCCGCGCCGACATCATCATCTGCGACGATGTCGAGGTGCCCAACACGGCCGGAACGCACCACAAGCGCCTGGAGCTGCGCGAACGGCTGCGCGAGGCCTCGTTCGTCCTGGTCCCGGACGGCACCCAGCTCTACATCGGCACGCCGCACAGCTACTACTCGATCTATGCCGACCAGGCGCGGCCCGAGTTCGACGAGACGGTGCCGTTCCTCGCCAGCTACACGCGGATGCAGGTCCCCCTGGTCGACAGGGGCCTGGAAGGAGTCTGGCCGGACCGGTTCGGGAGCGAGGCCATCGGCGAACTCCAGCGCGACACCGGCCCCAGCCGCTTCCGCAGCCAGATGATGCTCATGCCCGGCCACACCCACGACATCCGCCTCGATCCCGATCGGCTGGTCCGCTACGAGGGCCGGCTGGAGCTGTGCGAGGTCAATGGCGAACGGATCCTGACCATCGACGGCCGAAGGATGGTGGGTGCGGCCTGCTGGTGGGATCCGGCGCTGGCGCGGCCGAAGAAGGGCGATGCCAGCGTGGTCGCGGCCGTGTTCACCGACGACAGTGGCGGCTACTGGCTGCACGGGATCCAGTATCTGAGCGTCGACCAAGGCCGCCTCGAGGTGGAGGACGAGGCCGCCCAGCTCTGCCGGCAGGTCATCGCCTTCCTGCGCGCGCAGCATCAGCCGGCGATCGCGATCGAGACCAACGGCCTCGGTCGCTACCTGCCCACGCTGCTGCGCCGCGAGCTCGCCGACCAGCAGCTCGCCGTGACGGTCACCGAGCAGGTGAGCACCACGGCCAAGGACCAGCGCATCCTGAACGCCTTCGACCCGATCCTGGCCGCGCGGGCGCTGCGCGCCCACGCCTCGGTCTGGGAGACGCCGTTCGTCAGGGAGATGCGCGAATGGCTGCCGGGCGGCCGCGGCCGGGACGACGGCCTCGACGCCGTCAGCGGCTGCATCCTCAGCCAGCCGGTGCGGCTCGGACAGCGCGCCACCATCCCACCCCGCCGCGACTGGCGGCACACCGGCCCGCTGCACGCCCAGTCGGGATTCCGCCCTTAGCCGGCCGTGCCGCTTGCCTTGGCGGCGCGATTTCACGGCCTGCCGCACCTCGACCACGGTCTTGCGGCCCGGGTCAGCCATGCTATCTCAGGGCCGCCGGACCGGATGGGTGGCCGAGCGGTCGATGGCAGCGGTCTTGAAAACCGCCAGGGGGCAACCCCTCGTGGGTTCGAATCCCACCCCATCCGCCAAGCTCAACAGGCTGATGTAATTAGGTTCTCCGCTCTGGCGCAAGCATGTTCCGTACTGCTTTCCCCGCCCCCCGCTGACACGGGGCCTCACCCCTCCACCCGACGCATCTAGGCCACCCGACCCACCGCACCACCCATCCACCTGAGGCACCGGGGCAGTTGGTGCGGTGGATCGGTAGCCACGCGTCAGCGGGCAGTCGCGTCCTCCACACCAGCAAGCTTCGTCAGGACGCCCGCACCAGCGCCAGCCTTTCACCTTCGATCGGGCGCTCTGCGATCAGGTACTTGTGCGTGGTGTAATTGGCGTTGGTCGCCGCGACGCCGGCGGGGCCGGGTGCGCTGTTGGACCTGCCATGGAAGCAGATCGATTTTGCCGGGGGCGTCATCGACCTCGACCAAGCGGAGCGCCTGCAGAACGCGGAGCACCGACCCAAGGTGGCCATGCCCCCGCCACTCCAGGCTGCCCTGGACAAGGCGCGAACGCCCGCGGCCGATACGTGATCGAGTATCATGGCCTCGGGATGGACGCGTTTCGAACGGGAATTGGCGCGACAGCGGGGCGGTGTCCTACGGCGACGCCACGCTTTACGTGCTCCGGCCTGGGGCCGCTACCTGGATGGCCCAAGACGGGGTGCCGCTTTGGGACATCTCCCAGGGCTCGGGCACAAGGACATTCGCATGGTCGAGCGGACCTACGCGCATTTCCATCTCGACCACCAGAAGCGGGGCAGCTGCGCATTGACGCACCGGCTTGCTGGCCTCGACTGGGCCCGGCCGAACGCGCTTGAGTGGCGCTGAGGTTTCGCTCCAGCCCAGAAGAGGATGAGCCCGAGAGTTCGGCTAAGTCCTTGACGGGCATGGTGGGCGCGACAGGGATTGAACCTGTGACCCCTACGATGTCAACGTAGTGCTCTCCCGCTGAGCTACGCGCCCGTTCGCAGGCTCTCTAGGCAAGTTCGCGCGTAGTCGCAAGGGCTTTAAGGTGTGCGGCGGACGCTGGGTAGAGCGGGTGTTGGGCTGATCCGGCGAACTGCACACGAGAGTTCACCCGTTCCTACCCACACACCCCGGAGTCGCCGTCGTGGCGTGGCTCGGGCCCGAGCGCGCGCAGCTGGTGCTCGACCGTGAACACATTGGCGTAGAGGTGGGCAATCCAGTCCTTGCCGGCCATGGTGCGGCGCAGGCAGCGGAGCGCGTCGCCGATATAGGGCTCGATCCGCTCCCAGTAGAACCGGGGGTATTTCTCTACCAGGTCGGCCGGGTTGTCGTAGCCGAGCTTGGCCGCGACGCCGGTCTCGGCGAGTTCCTGGAACAGGGCACCCGCGCGGCGCAGGTAGAGCGGGTCGGCGAGCTGGCCGATCAGGTCGGCCGCGCGCACCAGGCCGGCCTCGTCGTTCGTCGCCGCGTGATCGGCGCTGTCCGGGACGGGAAAGCGCGTACGCTCGATGGCGCGGGCGATGCGCTCGGCATCGAGCGCCGGGTGATCGATGAACCTGGCGCGCACCGCGATCTTGCCGCGCTCGACATGATAGGGCGCCAGCCAGGCGTCGCTGGCGCCGCGCGGCAGGGTCACCGTGCTGCCACGACCGTCGATCACGCAGCGCCCGTGTCCGTCGCCCGGGCAGACGCCGCGGACATAGCCGATGTCGTGAAGCAGCATGGCCAAGGTCAGGTGCGTCCAGTCACGGGGCTCCAGCCGGGTGGCCAGCAGGCGGCCGCGCAGGATGTCCTGGCCCACCATCGTGACCAGCGCCGTATGCTGGGCATCGTGGTAGAGTGCGTCGCTGTCGCCGATCACCTGCAGGGTCAACCGCGTCGCCACCGCGACGAAGTCGGCGCATTCGGGCTCGCGGGCACCGAACATCTCGCGATAGCCGACCACCAGCCGTTCGGCCAGCGCGTCGGCGAGGAGGGCAGTCGGGTACAGCATGGCGGCTCCCGTGCGGCGGCTGCGCTCCCCGGCACGCCGGCGGCAGCGGCCTGTTATATGGAATACCGGCAAGGCGCGACAGGAGGCAGGACGATGGCGGCAGATGGACGGGATCCGGACGGCGAGCTGCGGCGCCGGGTTGAGCGCCGAACCAAGGCGCTCTGGGAGGCGGCCGGGCGGCCGCCCGGGCGCGAACTCGAATTCCGCCTGCAGGCCGAGGAAGAGCTCGGGCAGCTGTCGGTCGCCGGGGAGGAGGATCCTCAGGTGGCGCTCGATCAGCTGGGTCGCGGCGCACTCGGCGGCGGGCGGGGGTCCTAGGGTCCCGGACCGACCGCCATGCCGGCGGCGACGAAGCGGAGCGCCGGCACGAGGTCGCGACGCCACACGCTCCAGTCGTGGCCGCCGTCGCCGATCCGCAGCTCGGCCGGTACGCCCACCCGTGCGAGTTCGAGAAAGAACAGGAGATTGCTCTCGGTCAGGCCGAGCTCGTCCTGGTCGCCACAGGCAAGAAACAGGACCGGACGGACCGGCGCCGCGGCGAATGCCGCCAGCAGGGCCTGGGGTGCGGCAGCGCGGAAGCGGGCGAGGTCGAACGGCTGGCCGAAGGCTCCGGAGAACCAGCCCGCCCAGCTCGGCGTCACCGCCTGCGCCTCTGTGACCAGCGCGCCGCTCAAGCTGGCGGCGGCGGCGAACAGGTCGGGGCGCAGCATGGCGAACCGTATGGCACCCCAACCACCCATCGACAGCCCCGCCACAGCGCGGCGGCTGGGCCGCGCATCGGTACGCAAGCTGCGGTCGATCTCGGGCAGGAGGTCGTCCAGGAACGCCGTCGCCAGGGCACCTAGCCCACCAGGGTCGGAATTATCGACGTACCAGCCATCGCCGAAGCCGGGCATCACCACGAGCATGGGCGGTACAGCGCCTTCGTTGACGAGCCGGTCCATGGTGGAGGTCAGACCTCCGCCGACAAGCCAATCCAGCTCGGTGCCGCCATGGCCGTGCAACAGGTAGAGAACCGGATAGCTCTCGCCCGACGCTGCGTAGCCATCCGGGAGATAGAGGGCGTAGGGAATCGAGCGGCCCAGTGCCGGGCTCGGCGCGGCTAGTCCTCGCCGGACCTCGCCAGCCGCAGCCGTGGACGCCAGCGCTACCAGCAGCACCAGCACCAAGGCAGCGCCGCCGCGCATCACTCGTCGCAGCGATGGCCGAACTCGGCCAGACCGTCGGCGAGGTAATCGCCCAGCAGCGGCATGCCGGGAAGGTAGTCGGCGGCGCTTCGCCCCTGGGCCTGGCGCGCCTCGCTCAAGGCCTGCCGCCACTCATCGGCGGCAAAGCTGCCGCGGCCGACCCACGACAGTGCGACGAGCTCGTGCTGGTCGTCGACATTGAGCCCGTCGATGAATGCGCGCAGCTCATCCTCGCTCGCATCCTCGGTGCCGCCGTCGAGCACCTCAAGCATGCCGTCGTCGATCATGCTGCCCGCGGCGTCGTCGGAGCCCTCCTCGGCCTTGGCATCGAGTGCCCGCGCCTTGACGATGATGTGGCAGACCTTGTCTGGATTGATCGTCAGCATGCTCGGCTCCTCTGGCCGTCGGGGCGCCGGCTAGAACATACTAGCCGCGTCCAAGGTTGCGACAAGGCCGGGGCATGCGGGCCACAAATGAACGTCTTGACAAGTGTGCGAGGAAATAGCCCGTGCCGTCGCGCGGTGCGCGCATTAGACTCCAGCGCCAGATGCTCGAGGGTTTTCCTACGGAAAGGTCGATGATCCCGCAGCGCTTCATCTACCGCACACTCTTGTTCCTGGTGTTCGTGGCCGCGGTGGTCGTGGCACTGCATCAGGTGATCTGGGCCGCGTTCCAGCACAATCCCTGGCTCAACGGGGTGATTCTTGCGATCCTGCTGTTCGGGATCTTCCTCAATGTTCGCCGGATCTTGCGGCTGCGTCCCGAAGCGCGCTGGATCGAATCGTTCCGCACCAACGCGCCCGGCTTCTCGCTGCAGGACGCGCCGCGCCTCCTGGCGCCGATCGCGGCCGTGCTGGGCGAGCGCCAGCGCCGTGGCCGTACGGCGCTCTCGACACTGTCCCTGCGTCATCTCCTGGACAGCATCAGCTCGAGGCTCGACGAGAACCGGGACATCTCGGCCTACATGCGCAATCTCCTGATCTTCCTCGGGCTGCTCGGGACCTTCTGGGGCCTGATCCAGGCGATCGGGTCGATCAGCGGGGTCATCTCCAGCCTGACCATCGGCTCGGGCGACTTCGCCGAAGCGTTCAACGAGTTCAAGGCCGGTCTGCTCCAGCCGCTGTCCGGCATGGGCACCGCTTTCTCCGCGTCCCTGTTCGGTCTCGCGGGCTCTCTGGTCCTGGGCTTTCTCGATCTGCAGGCCGGGCAGGCCGAGCAGCACTTCTACAATGAGCTGGAAGAGTGGCTGTCGGGGATCACGCGGCTGGCGATGCCCGACAGCGGCCTTCCCGAGCTCGGCGGCGGCCAACCCCTGCCGGCCTATCTGTCCGCACTGCTGCAACAGACGGCGGACAATATCGACCGGCTGCAGCAGATCGTCGGCCGAGGCGAGCACGAGCGCGGCGCGCTGCAGGGGACCATCGTCCAGCTCAACCAGAGCCTCGCCAGCATCGGCGACCGGCTCGGCCGCGACCGGGACCTGCTCGAGCGAGTTGTCGCCAGCCAGCAGGCTTTGGTCCAGCATCTCGCACAGCGGGCAGACAAGGACGGCCTCGATCAGGTGACACGCGACCACATCCGCAACACCGACGTCCAGCTCGGCCGACTGATCGAGGAGGTCGGCCGCGGCCGTTCCGAGCTGAGCCGGGAACTCCGCAACGAGATCAAGCTCGTCGCCCGCACCATCGCCATCGTTGCCGGCGAGCCGCAGGTGGTCGGGGACTGACACATGGCCCGCGCTCGGCGCGACGCCCGACATCAGGTCGACATCTGGCCCGGCTTCGTCGACGCCCTCTCGACCCTGATCCTCTCGATCATCTTCCTGCTGGTCGTGTTCGTGCTGGCTCAGTTCTTCCTCGGCCAGGTGCTGCAGGGCCGCGACGAGGCGGTGCAGAGCCTGCGCAGCCAAGTTCAGGACCTGACCTCGCAGTTGGGTCTGGAGCAGGATGCCGCGGACGAACTGCGGCGGACGATGGCGCGGATCAACGCGGATCTGCAGCAGGCTTTCCTCGACCGTGACATGCTGGCGGCCGATCTCGGCGAGAGCCAGAGCGCTCGCGCACAGGTGGCCGAGCGGGTGGCGGGGCTGGAGCGCGATCAGGCGCTGATGCAGCGTACCCTGGAGGAGATGCGGGTTCAGGCCGGCCAGAGCGAAGTGCGCAAGTCCGAACTCGAACGTGAGCTAGCGCTGTCGCAGCAATCGGTTCAGGCGGACAAGGAACAGATCGAGCTGCAGCTCGGCCAGCTCGTCCAGCTACGGCGCGACGTCGAGGCGCTGGGCAAGGTTCGCGCCGAGCTGGAGGCCAAGGTCGCCGAACTCGGCACCAGCCTGGCCTCGACGGACGAAGAGCGGCGCCGAGTGCTGGCCGAACTCGGCGCCAGCCGCGACCGCGCCAGCGCTCTGGAGGCGCGGCTGGCCGATGCCGAGGACAAGACGGTGCTTGCGCAGCGTCAGCTGGCCGAGCGCGAGTTGCGCATCGACGAGCTGCTGCGCAGCTCGCGCGAACTGGAGAGCAGGCTCGGCAGCACCTCGGGCGCGCGCGACGATGCCGTCCAGCAGGTCCAGAAGCTGACCGAGCAGATCTCGGTCTTGAGCCAGCAGCTGACGGCACTGGACCACGCGCTCGACCTCAAGCAGTCCGAGATCGATGCACAAAGCGAGACCATCGCCAGTCTCGGCCAGCGGCTCAACCTGGCCCTTGCCAGCAAGGTCGAGGAGCTGTCGCAGTATCGTTCGGAATTCTTCGGCGAGCTCCGCAAGGCGCTGGGTGACCGCGAGGACGTACGGGTCGTCGGCGATCGGTTCGTGTTCCAGTCGGAGGTACTGTTCCCCAGTGGCTCGGACGAGATCCAGCCACGTGGCCGCGAGCAGCTGGCCAAGCTGGCTACCGCGCTGAAGGAGATCATCGGCAAGATCCCGCCGGAGCTGCCCTGGGTGCTGCAGGTCGACGGGCACACCGACCGGGTCCCGATCAACACGCCGCGCTTCCCCTCCAACTGGGAGCTGTCGACGGCGCGCGCGATCGCCGTGGCGCAGTTCCTGGTGGCGCAGGGGATCCCGCCGGAGCGGGTGGCGGCGCGCGGCTTTGCCGAGTATCAGCCGCTCGATCCGGGCAACAGCGCGGAAGCGCTGAACCGCAACCGCCGGATCGAGATCAAGCTCACCACGCGCTGAGCGCGGTGACGGCGGCTCAGTCGCTCAAGCCCTCGCAGAAGCGGATGATCCGCCGGCAGGCCTCCTCCAGGAGATCGGTGCCCGTGGCGTAGGAGATGCGGAAATACGGGTCCAGCCCGAAGGCGGTGCCGTGCACGACCGCAACTCCCTCGTCGGCGAGCAGGGTCGCGGCGAAGTCGGCACTGGTCTCCAGGCGCACGCCCTTGGCGGTCCGGCGGCCGATCACGCCGGCGCAGCTGGGGTAGACGTAGAAGGCACCTTCCGGACGGTGGCAGCGCAGCCCGGACGCGCGGTTGAGCTGCTCGACCACGAGGTCGCGGCGCTGCCGGTAGACGGCGTTGCGCTCCGGCAGGAAGCTCAGATCGCCGCCGAGTGCGGCCACCGCCGCCGCCTGGCTGACCGAGGACGGATTGGAGGTGGACTGCGACTGGATGATGGCCATGCCGCGGATCAGCTCCTTCGGCCCGCCGGCATAGCCGATGCGCCACCCGGTCATGGCGTAGGCCTTGGACACGCCGTTCACGGTGAGCGTGCGGTCCTGCAGCGCCGGTTCGACCTGGACCGGGGTCGCGAAACGGAAATCGTCGTAGACCAGATGCTCGTACATATCGTCGGTCATCAGCCAGACATGCGGATGCCGCAGCAGGACCTCGGTCAAGGCCTTGATCTCGGCCTCGGTGTAGGCCGCCCCGGTCGGGTTGTTGGGCGAGTTCAGCATCACCCACTTCGTCTTGGGCGTGATCGCCTCGTCCAGGTCTTCCGGCCGCAGCTTGAACCCGGTCTGCTCGGGGCAGGAGACGAACACGGGCGTGCCGCCCGCCAGCAGCGTCATGTCGGGGTAGGACACCCAGTAGGGTGCCGGGATCACCACCTCGTCGCCGGGCTCCAGCGTGGCCATCAGGGCATTGTAGAGCACCTGCTTGCCGCCGGTACCGACCGTGATCTCGTCGGTTCGGTACTCGATGCCGTTCTCGCGCCGGAACTTGGCGGCGATCGCCTGCTTCAGGGCCGGCGTGCCGTCGACCGCCGTGTACTTGGTCTGGCCGGCGTGGATGGCGGCGATCGCCGCCTCCTTGATGTGCTCGGGCGTGTCGAAGTCCGGCTCGCCGGCACCGAGGCCGATCACGTCACGGCCCTGTGCCTGCAGCTCGCGCGCGAGGTTGGTCACCGCGATGGTGGGCGAGGGTTTGATGCGGGCGAGACTTGAGGACAGGATCGACACGGGACGGCAACTCCGGTCACGGACGCAGCCGTCCTCATAGGCCCGCACCCGGTGCCTGACAATGCGGCGGAGCCGCGTCGGCCAGCTCAGGGCCTGGCCAGGGCCACCGCCCGGCGCGTGGAGCTCAGCCGGACCAGCCCTAGGCCCGAGCGCTTGGGCGGCCGCACGATCGGCTTGAGCTTGCGGTCGGCCGAGGGCCGCAGCACCGCCACCCGCCCGGCCTCGCCGCCCAGGCTGATAAAGCCGCGCGCCGACAGCGGCTTGAGCCGGCGCTGTTCCGCGCGCTCGCCTGCCACGATCTCGGGCGGAGCGAGGCTCGCCAGCAGGACACCCGCAGCAGCGCCCCCGTCGCCGGCCGGCAGGTCCTCGGCGGGCGCGTCGGCCCAGCGCCGGTAGACCCGCTCGCGGTAGGCGCGGCCGCGGTCCGGGTCGGCCGTGTGGTAGCGCTCGACGGCGCGGTCCCAGGACGAGGTCTCGCGGGCCAGCGCGCTGAGATAGCGGGCGCCATAGGCGACGTTGCCCAGAGGCTCGAAGGCCTCGTCGAGCGAGGCGAAGGCGTCGGGATGGTGCATCAGGTTGATCTGCATGCAGCCGACGTCGATGTTGCGCTCGCCGACGGCCTTGAGCCGCTCGACATGGGCGATGGCCTCGGCCTTGCTCGCGAAGTAGCGGCCGTCGCCGGCATTGTTGACGGTCCAGGGCCAGGGGGCCACGGCGCGCCGGCCCCGGTCGTAGCGGCCCGACTCGGCAGCGGCGATCGCGGTCAGCAGGCCGCGCGGCAGCGCGCCCGTGCCCTCGCTGCGGGCGATCGCCCGGGCGCACAGCTCGCCGTCGACCGACCGCGGCGCGGCCAGGACCGCCGCCGGCGGCCACCAGGCCAGCTGGGCGAGAAGCACGATGATGAGGCGGCACCGGCGCACTGGCACTCCCGGCTCGGCATGGCGACCGGGCGATCCTGGGGCCCCGCGGTTAAGCCGACCTTAAGGCGCGGGCCGGCTCGGGCGCGGCCGGCGCCGGGCGGCACGCGAGCGGCAACGCCTCGACGGTGCCGGCGAGCGCCTCGACCAGCGCGCCCATCAGCGCCTGCAGGGCCGCGAACCCCTCGTGACGAACGTGGCTGCGCTCGTCCATGAACAGGCTGCGGCGCAGCTCGAGCTGCAGGGCGTGGCTGCCCCGGGCCGGCTCGCCGTAGCGCTCGGTGATGTGGCCGCCGGCATAGGGCCGGTTGCGGGCGACGCGCAGGCCGGCCCCGGCGAGGGAGCGCTCGGCGGTCTCGATCAGGCGCGGATGGCAGCTGCGGCCGAATCGGTCGCCCAGCGACACGTCGATCGGCCGCTCGCCGCGCGCAGGCGCCGGCAGCGTCGGCATCGAATGGCAATCCAGGACCAGCACCGCCCCGAACTGCCCGCGCAGCTCGGCCACCGAGTCGGCAAGCCGCGCGTGGTACGGCCGGTAGGCGGCGGCGATCCGCCGTTGCAGCTCGGCGGCGCTGAGCCGCTCGGCATAGATCGGCTCGCCCATCAGCCGCGTCGGCACCACGCCGAGCCCGGCCCGCGCCTTGAGCGTGGCCCGCAGCCCCGCCACCGCGGCCGGATCGGCAAGCGTTGCCGGATCCTGCTCGCTCTCGCCGCGGTTCAGGTCGACCACCGCCCTGGGATAGGTGGCGGCGACCAGGGTGGCGCCGACCGCGCAGCCCCGCACCAGCAACTCGTCGACCGGGCCGTCGTCGAGCCCGCGCAACAGCTCCGGCGCCAGCCGAATCTGCGGCAGCATTGCCCGCGGGTAGCACCGCCCGCTGTGCGGCGAGGACAGCAGCACGGGCAGCCGCGGCCCATGCGGGGCGACGATCAGGTAGGGGGCCGGGGTACCGTCGTGCATCACCTGCTCATCGTCGATGACGGGAACAGAACACAGCCCACCGCCACCCGCAAGCGCCGCCCCGGCGCCGGGCCGCGCTGCCCGCCAACTTGCGTCATGCCTCCACCCGGCCGACCCCAGGCTGCCGGTCGTGACCCCAGATCATGGCCGGCCGGCTACCCGGCGCCAGCCACGGATGCGCCAGCTCCGCGGCCGGACCGGCCATGGTCCCGGGTCAATTTTGATTCTCCGACCGCGCATCCGGACGCCTGCACTTTGGCGAGGGCGGCAGGCGGGGCGCATCCCCTCCCGCGGCTTAGCCCTAGGCCCGCAGCGCCTCCGGTGCCGCGCGCACCGGCACCTCCAGCCGATCCAGCATCTCCTTGGGCACGACCTGCCAGAAGTGGCCGAGCTCGCGGTCGAACTCGCGCAGGATGCGCTCGGCCAGCGGGCTCTGGGTGGCGGCGTGATGCTCGGCCACGAGCGAGCGCAGCCGGTCGATCCAGTAGGGGACCGCGAGGCGCTGGCGGATCACCATGTCGGCGTTGAGGCGGTCGTCAAGCTGGCCCTTCGGGTCCCAGACGAAGGCCATGCCGCCGCTCATGCCGGCGGCGAAATTATCGCCCACGGGTCCCAGGATGACCGCAGTGCCGCCGGTCATGTACTCGCAGCCATTGTCGCCGCAGCCCTCGACCACCGTGACGGCACCGGAATTGCGCACGGCGAAGCGCTCGCCGGCGCGGCCGGCGGCGAACAGCTGGCCGGCGGTGGCACCGTAGAGGCAGGTGTTGCCGATGATCGAGTTCTCCGACCAGACGATGGGCGAGGCGGGCAGCGGACGGACGACGATGGTGCCGCCGGAGAGGCCCTTGCCGACATAGTCGTTGGCGTCGCCGAACACCTCGAGCTTGAGGCCCTGGACCGCGAACGCGCCCAAAGACTGACCGGTCGAGCCGCGCAGGCGGACGGTGAGGTGGCCCGGCGCCAGCTGGTCCATGCCGTAGCGGCGGGTGATCTCGGCCGAGATCCGGGTGCCCACGGCACGGTGCACGTTGCGCACATTGTACTGCAGCTGCATCTTCTCGCCCTCCTCGAGCAGCGGGCGGGCGTCCTCGACCATGCGCGCGTCGAGGGTGTCGGGAACCTCGTTGCGCCAGCCGATCGAGCTGGTCCGGCCCTGCCGGCCGGGGTCGATCTGGGCGAGCAGTGGGTTGAGGTCGAGATCGTCCAGGTCGGGATCGCCGCGATGGACCTGGCGGAGCAGGTCCGCCCGGCCGACGGCCTCCTGCAGCGTGCGCAAGCCGAGCGAGGCCAGGATCTCGCGCACCTCCTCTGCGATGAAGCTCATCAGGTTGATGACCTTCTCCGGGTTGCCGGTGAAGCGCTCGCGAAGGTCGGGGCGTTGGGTGCAGACGCCCACCGGGCAGGTGTTGGAGTGGCACTGCCGGACCAGGATGCAGCCCATGGCGACGAGCGACAGCGTGCCGATGCCGTACTCCTCGGCACCGAGCAGGGCGGCGATGACGATGTCGCGGCCGGTCTTGAGCCCGCCGTCGGTGCGCAGGGTCACCCGGTGGCGCAGCCGGTTGAGGGTGAGGATCTGGTTGACCTCGCTGAGGCCCATCTCCCAGGGCGTGCCGGCATATTTGATCGAGGTCTGCGGCGAGGCGCCGGTCCCGCCGACATGGCCCGAGACCAGGATCACGTCGGCCTTGGCCTTGGCGACGCCGGCGGCGATGGTGCCGATGCCGGCCTCGGAGACCAGCTTCACGCCAACCCGCGCGTCGGGGTTGATCTGCTTCAGGTCGTAGATGAGCTGGGCCAAGTCCTCGATCGAATAGATGTCGTGGTGCGGCGGCGGCGAGATCAGGGTCACGCCGGGGGTGGCGTGGCGCAGCCGGGCGATCTCCAGCGTGACCTTGAAGCCGGGCAGCTGGCCGCCCTCGCCGGGCTTGGCACCCTGGGCGACCTTGATCTCCAGCTCCTTGGCGGCGTTGAGATATTCGGCCGTGACGCCGAAGCGGCCGGAAGCCACCTGCTTGATCGGCGAGTTGGCGTTGTCGCCGTTGGCGCGCGGGCTGAAGCGCTCGGCTCCCTCGCCGCCCTCGCCGGAATCGGACCGGGCACCGATCCGGTTCATGGCGATGGTCAAGGTCTCGTGCGCCTCGGGCGAGAGTGCGCCCAGGGACATGCCCGGCGTGACGAAGCGCTTCCTGATCTCGGTGATGCTCTCGACCTCGTCCAGCGGCACCGCCGGCAGCTTGCGGTTGAAGTCGAGCAGGTCGCGGATCGAAATCGGGTCCTGGCTGTGGAGCATGTCCACGTAGCTCTTGTAGGCGTGGTAGCTGTCGGACGCGACCGCGTGCTGGAGCTGGTGAATGACCTTGGCTTCCAGGGTGTGGGTCTCGCCGCCGCGTCGGTAACGGTAGAAGCCGCCGATGGCCAAGGGCGGCTCGGCGGCGGCAAAAGCACGGGCGTGCAGCTCGCGCACCTTCTTCTTGATGCCGTTGAGGCCGATGCCGGAGATCCGGGTGGTGAGCCCGGGGAAATATTCGCGGCACAGCGAGCGCGAAAGGCCCACCGCCTCGAAATTGTAGCCGCCGCGGTACGAGCTGATGATCGAGATGCCCATCTTGGACATCACCTTTAGGAGGCCCTGGTTGATCGCCTCCTTGAACCGGCCGAGGCAGGTCTCGAGCGAGAAGCCGGGGAACAGGCCGCGGGCGTGGCGGTCGGCGATCGCCGCCTCGGCCAGGTAGGCGTTGACCGCGGTGGCGCCGACGCCGATCAGCACGGCAAAGTAGTGCGGGTCCAGGCACTCGCCGCTCTTGACGATCAGGTAGCTGAAGCTGCGGAGCCCCTGGCGGACGAGATGGCTGTGGACCGCACCGGTGGCCAGGATCATCGGGATCGGCGCCCTGCCCGGTCCCACCGCCTCGTCGCTCAGGATCAGGGCCTCACAGCCGCCGCGCACGGCCTCCTCGGCCTCCTGGCGGATCCGCTCGAGCGCCGGCCGCAGGCGCCCGTCCGGACCGCCCTCGAAGGTGCAGTCGATCACGCGCTGGTTGGCACCGAAATAGTCGCGCGCGGCCGCGAGCTCGGTCGCGGTGAGCACCGGGCTCTCGAGCTGCAGGATCCGGGTCTGGCTCGGGTCCTCGTCGTAGACGTTGCCGAGATTGCCGAAGCGGGTCTTCAGGCTCATCACCCGCCATTCGCGCAGCGGATCGATCGGCGGGTTGGTCACCTGGCTGAACTGCTGGCGGAAAAAGTGGTGCAGGCCGCGATAGTGCCGCGACAGCACCGCCAGCGGCGTGTCGTCGCCCATCGAGCCCACCGCCTCCTTGGCGTCGAGCACCATGGGCGAGAGGATCAACTCCATGTCCTCGATGGTGAGGCCGTAGAGCGCCTGGCGGCGGCGCAGTTCGGCGCGCTCGAAAGCCACCGGCTCGAAGGGCCGCGCCCCGGTACGCTCGTCGAGGTGGGTGATGTTCTCCATCCAGCGGCTGTACGGCTTGAGCGCCGCCAGATGGTCCTTGAGCTCGAGGTCGTGGTAAAATCGCCCCTCGACCAGATCGACCGCGATGTTCTCGCCGGGTCCCACCCTGCCCTTCTCGATCACCTCGGTGTCGACCAGCGGCACCATGCCGGTTTCCGAGCCGACCACGAGCAGGCCGTCGCGGGTGCGCGAGTAGCGCATCGGCCGCAGGCCGCTGCGGTCGAGCCCGGCCACCACCCAGCGCGAATTGGTGGCGACGATGGCCGCCGGCCCGTCCCAGGGCTCCATGACGCAGTTGCAGTAGCCGAACAGGTCGCGGTGCTCGGGCTTGATCGCCATCCGATTCGACCAGGCCGGCGGGATCAGCATGGTCTTGACCAGCGGCAGCTGGCGCCCGGCGCGGACCAGGGCCTCGCACACCGCGTCGAGGGCGGCACTGTCGGAGCTGCCCGGCTGGATGATCGGCTTGACCTCCTCATTGTGCTGGCCGAACGCGGGTGCCTCCATCCGCGTCTCGTGGCTCTTCATCCAGTTGACGTTGCCGCGCATGGTGTTGATCTCGCCATTGTGGGCGAGGCTGCGGAACGGCTGCGCCAGCTTCCAGGACGGCATGGTGTTGGTCGAGTAGCGCTGGTGGAACAGCGCGAAGCTCGACACGAAGCGCTCGTCCTGCAGATCCGGATAGAACGCCGCCAGCGACTCGGCGAGGAACAGGCCCTTGTAGATCACCGAGCGGCAGCTGAGCGAGCAGATGTAGAATTCGGTAATGTTCTCGGCCAGCGCCTGCTTCTCGATCCGGCGCCGGATCAGATAGAGGTCGCGCTCGAACAGTTCCTCTTCGTTGCCCTTCGGATTGCCGATGATGATCTGCTCGATCTCGGGCCGGGTGGCCGCCGCCTTCTCGCCCAGGACCGAGGTGTCGACCGGGACCTGGCGCCAGCCGCGGATCGCGTAGCCGAAGCCGAGCACCGCACTCTCGACCAGTGTGCGGCAGGCCTCCTGCTGCTGGAAGCTCGCGCGCGGCAGGAACACCATGCCCACCGCGATGCGCTGATCGGTGCGGACGGCACCCTTGATCTTACGCTGGAAGAAGTCCTGCGGGATCTGGACGTGGATGCCGGCACCGTCGCCGGTCTTGCCGTCCGCGTCGACGGCACCGCGGTGCCAAACCGCCTTCAGCGCCTCGATGCCCTTGACCACGACGTCGCGCCGCGGCTGGCCGTCGATGGCGACCACGCAGCCCACGCCGCAGGCGTCGCGCTCGTCGGCCGGGTCGTACATGCCCAGCTCGGCCAGGCGGCGTGCCTGGTCGTGCCAGCGCGCAACGAATTCGGCCCCGCTCTCATGCTCGGTCATGCAGCGTTCCTTCACGAGGCCAGGGCCAGGGTATCGCCGGCCTCGGCACCGGCGGCGAGGAAGGCGTGGATCCCGGCCGCGGCGTCACGGCCGTCGCGCACGCCCCATACCACCAGCGATGCGCCGCGGACGATGTCGCCGCCGGCGAACACGCCGGGCAGGCTGGTCATCATCGTGTTCCAGTCGATGCCGATGGTGCCCCAGCGGCTGACCTTGAGCTCGGGCTCGCCGAACAGGCCGACCACGTCCTCCGGGTCAAAGCCCAGCGCCTTGATGACCAGGTCGGCGTCGAGGCGGAAGGTCGATCCGGGCTCGATCTCGGGCGCCTGCCGGCCCGACGCGTCGGGTGCGCCCAGCCGCATGCGGTGGGCGCGCACCGCCTGGACCTTCGTGTCGCCGAGGAACGCCTCAGGTGCGGACAGCCACACGAACTCGACGCCTTCCTCCTCGGCATTGCCGACCTCGCGCAGCGAGCCCGGCATGTTGGCCCGGTCGCGGCGATAGAGGCAGCGCACCGATTTCGCCCCCTGGCGCACGGCAGTGCGCACGCAGTCCATGGCGGTGTCGCCGCCGCCGACGACGACCACGTGCTTGCCGGTGGCATTCAAGGTGCCGTCGTCGAATGCCGCGACCTCGTCGCCCAGGCCCTTGCGGTTGCTGGCGGTGAGGAAGTCGAGGGCGGGCACGATCCCGGCGAGGCCGCAGCCCGGCACGGCGAGGTCGCGCGCCTTGTAGACCCCGGTGGCGACGAAGACCGCGTCGTGGCGCTGGCGCAGCTCGGCGAAGGACGGTCCGTCGCCCCCGACGTCGCCCACGAGGTGGAAATGGATGCCGCTGTCGCGCAGGTGCCGGGCGCGGCGCTCCACCACGGACTTCTCGAGCTTGAATCCCGGGATACCGTAGATCAGCAGGCCGCCGACGCGATCGTAGCGGTCGTAGACATGGACCTGCCAGCCCTGGCGGCGCAGCTCCTCGGCGCAGGCGAGGCCGGCCGGCCCGGCGCCGATGACGGCGACCGACCGCGCCAGCTCGCGTTCTGGGCGAACCGGTTGGACCCAGCCGCGGTCGAACGCGGTGTCGGTGATGTATTTCTCGACCGCGCCGATGGTGACGCTGCCATGGCCGGACTGCTCGATGACACAGTTGCCCTCGCACAGCCGGTCCTGCGGGCAGATGCGGCCGCAGATCTCCGGCATGTTGTTGGTGGCGGAGGAGAGCTCGTAGGCCTCCTCGAGCCGCCCCTCGACCGCGAGCCTGAGCCAATCGGGGATATTGTTGTGCAGCGGACAGTGCACCTGGCAGAACGGCACCCCGCACTGCTCGCAGCGCGAAGCCTGCTCTGCGGCCCGGTCGGGCGCGAAGCGGCCGTAGATCTCGGCGAAATCGGCGCGCCGCTCCATGGCCGCGCGCTTGTCGGGCATGGCGGGCGGAACGCTGACGAACTGCATCATCTTGGCGGACATGTGGGTCCATTCCCCGCGACGGCCGAGCGGACGCGATGCGCGCACTTCGACGCCAGTTGAAGGAATGGCCATGTCATATGGTCCGCGCGGGGGCGCGTCCAGCGCCGGTGCCGACTACCGTCCTGTTTCGGTACGACTTTTATGACGCAGGCGGCTCAACAGCCCTCGAATGGCGCTGCCCAACGAAACTCAGTTCCGCGCGCGATCGCGGTCGTCCCAAACCAGTACGATCTGCTCATTCGCAGATAGATCCCGGCCAGCGCAGAGCAGGCGACCAGTTCGCTCCACTCCTCGATCGGTTCGAGCCAAGCGCCGCTTCCCGCCAGCATCTGGGCACAGTCGACGGCCAAGGCCCATGCACCAGCGGCGATCATCAGCGCCATGCATCGAGCCGAGCAAGCTTCGTGCCGCAATCTCCAAACCGCGCCCAAGGCCACGGCTCCCAGGCAAAGCGCGGCCGCGGCCTTCAGCGGCAACAGCAAGGCCGCGTCACCTCCCATGTCGGCGAGCAGATGTGCCGCATGGATGTGCAGCTCGCCAACCTCGCCCGCGAGCAGGGCCGCGGGTGCGATCGTGAACGGACGCAATGCCGGCGTGGCACCAGCCGCGGCCAGCGCCGCCACGAGCTGCAGCCCACCCCACCATGCGCCGATCGAACCCGCGCGGCCGGGATCGAGCGCCAACGCGGCCGGCGCCTGCGGCCCGCCGCTGGCCGCCGCCAGCAGCCAGAGCAGCGCCAGCGTCGCGGTGACGCCGAGGGTGGTGAACGTGGCCTTGCTTGCGTCGCCCATCGGGCCTCCGCCGCTGCGTGGAGGCCAGGATGACATCGAGGGGCTTAAGCGGAGATCAACGGCCGCCTTCGAGCCCCTAGACCACCGGCAGACCCGCTCCGGGAAGGGAGTAGGCCTTGAGGTAGGTGGGGACGATCAGCTCCAGGGGCGTCGGCGCGATGCCGAGTTCGGCGAGCCCCGCGGCACCTTCGGCCACGACATTGTCGCGCTTGAGCAGTTCGACCTGGTCCGGCGTCAGCGGTGGTTCCGGGAGGAACCGGAGCAACCGGGCCTGGAACGCCGCGACGCCGAACGGCAGGTCCAGCAGCAGGCGGCGGCGACCGGTGACCTCGAGCAGGTAGGTCAGCAGCTCCTTGAAGCTGTAGATGCCGGGGCCGCCGAGCTCGTAGGTGCGGCCGGCGGCGTCCGGCCGGGTGAGTGCCGCGACCACGGCCTCGGCCACGTCCGCGACGTAGACCGGCTGGAACCTTGTGCGGCCGCCGCCGATCAGCGGCAGGGCCGGCGAGAGCTGGCTCATCCGGGCGAAGCGGTTGAAGAAGCCGTCCTCGGGTCCGAACACGATGCTGGGCCGCAGGATCACGGCCCGCGGAAAGCTCGCCTTGAGCGCGGCCTCACCGGCGGCCTTGGTCCTCCCATACTCGGCCGGCGAGGCGGGATCCGCGCCGATGGCCGAGACCTGGACCACGGTTTGCAGCCCGTGGCTGGCCGCCGCGGCGCCGATCTCGCCGGGCAGGCGCGCCTGCACGCGCTGGAAATCGCCGCTGCCGCGCTCGAACAGGATGCCGATCAGGCCGATGGCGGCATCGCTGCCGACGATCTGCCGCTCGACCTCGCCCGCGGCCTTCGGGTTCCAGGGCTCGATGTTGATCTGGCCCACCGCACCCAGTGGCTTGAGGAAGATGGCGCGCTCCGGCCGACGGGTCGGCACCCGGATCACGGCACCCAGTTCGGCCAGCCGCTGGACGACGTAGCGACCGATGAAGCCGGAACCGCCGAAGACCGTCACCACCTTGCCGTGCATTGCGGTTCCCCTGAATCCTGACGCTCGCAGCGCGGGCGAAGCCGCCCGCGGCCGCGGCACTCTCGAGTTGACGCGCTCCGCGCTTGCTCATACAGAAGCGCCCACGCGCTGCCCAGGTGGCGGAATTGGTAGACGCACTAGCTTCAGGTGCTAGCGCTCGCAAGGGCGTGGAGGTTCGAGTCCTCTCCTGGGCACCACCGCAGGCACCGGCCTTCGCACTCCGTTAACCATGGATGGCTATGGCTTGGCGTCGTGAGCAGTGGGCGCGAGATGAGCATCACCCTTCACCATGGCGATCTTCCGGCCGGCCTCGATCTCGGCCCGGCGGTGGCCGTCGATTCGGAGACCATGGGGCTCCAGGGCGCCCGCGATCGGTTGTGCCTGGTCCAGCTCTCGGCCGGCGACGGCCATGCCCATCTGGTGCAGCTGGCGCCCGGCGACTATGCCGCACCGAACCTTCGCCGGCTGCTGGCGGATCGGGACCGGGTCAAGCTGCTGCACTATGCCCGCTTCGACCTAGGCGTGTTCAGGCGCTATCTCGGCGTCGACTGCGGCCCGGTCTACTGCACCAAGATCGCCTCGCGGCTGGTGCGGACCTACACCGACCGCCACGGCCTCAAGGACCTGGTGCGCGAGCTCCTGGGTGTCGAGCTCGACAAGGCCGAGCAGAGTTCCGACTGGGGTGCGGTGGTCCTGACCGAGACGCAGAAGAGTTATGCCGCGCGCGACGTGCTCCACCTGCATGCGCTGCGCGCGAAGCTCGACCTGATGCTCGAGCGGGAGGGGCGGACCGAGCTGGCCCGGGCCTGCATGGCCTTTCTGCCGACGCGGGTGGCGCTCGACCTGGCCGGGTGGCCCGACCAGGATCTGTTCGCGCATTGAGTGGAATAGGATCATGAGCGGCTCGCGCGCCGGACGCGTTGACGACCGTGAGGTGCCACCGGATACTTCGCGCCGCTTCGGCCTGCGCCAGCCGCCGGAGCGTCGCGCCGGAGGAAACGTGTCAGTCAGCCTTGCCCGCACCCCGCCCGATCCCGTGGCGGCCGCCAGCGACGAGACGGCCATCGCCAGTGGGCGGCGGGTGATCCTGGCCGAGGCCGAGGGACTTGGCATCCTGGCGGCGGCGATCGACGGCAGCTTCGCCGCCGTGGTGGCGCGGCTGGCCGAGGTCGCCGGCCGGGGCCGGGTCGTGGTCACCGGCATGGGCAAGAGCGGCCACGTCGCCTTCAAGATCGCGGCCACGCTGGCCTCGACCGGCACGCCTGCGCTCTACGTCCATCCGGCCGAGGCGAGCCACGGCGACCTCGGCATGATCACGCCGCAGGACGCGGTGATCGCCTTGTCCAATTCGGGCGAAACCGTCGAGCTGCGCGACCTCATCCTCTACACGCGCCGGTTCTCGATCCCGCTCGTGGCGCTGGTCGGGCGGGCGCCGAGCACGCTGGCCGAAGCGGCCGACCTCGTCCTCCTGATCCCGGAGGTCGGCGAGGCCTGCCCGATGGGGCTGGCGCCGACCACCTCGACCACCTGCATGTTGGCGCTCGGCGACGCGCTGGCCGTGGCCCTGCTCGAGCGGCGCGGCTTCTCCGCCCACGATTTCGCGGTCTTCCATCCGGGCGGCAAGCTCGGCAGCCAGCTGCTGCGGGTCGAGCAGCTGATGCATCGCGGCGCCGACCTGCCACTGATCGGGCCCGAGGCAAGCCTCGCCGACGCCGTGCTCGAGATGACCAGGAAGCGGCTGGGTTGCGTCGGCGTGGTCGAGGACGGGCGGCTGGTCGGGATCGTCACCGACGGCGACCTGCGCCGACACATGGCGCCCGACATCCTGGCCCGCACCGCGGGGGCGATCATGACCCGCAACCCGCGCACGATCGGGCCGCGCGCCCTGGCGGTCGAGGGAGTGGCGGCGATGAACGGCCCGCCGCGGCCGGTGACCGTGCTGTTCGTGGTCGAGGCCGACCGCCCGGTTGGGGCCCTGCATCTCCACGACTGCCTGAAGGCCGGCATCGCATGAGGCGCACCATCGGCCCGACGGCCCTGCTGCTGGCGCTGGCCTGGGCCGCCTCGGCCCAGCAGGCACCGCCGGCCAAGACCGCCGGGCAGGTGGAGGCGGCCCAGCCGGCGCAGGCGCCGGCCGGCAATGGCGGCGGCGACGAGCCGATCGAGATCTCCTCCGACCGGCTGGTGCTGGAGCAGAACCGGCAGCTCGCCACCTTCACCGGCAATGTCGACGCGATCCAGGGCGACACCACCCTGCGCACCGACAAGCTGCTGGTCTTCTACACCAGCGACGAGGAGCGCCGTGCCAGCGGCAGCGATCAGAGCGTCAAGCGGCTCGAGGCCGAGGGCAACGTGATCATCATCCAGCCGGGCGAGACCGCCGAGGGCGACAGCGGCGTCTACGACCTGGCCGCCGGCAAGATGGTGCTGATCGGCAATGTGGTGCTGACCCAGGGCAAGAGCGTGGTCAAGGGCGACCGGCTCGACGTCGACCGGAACACCGGCGTCTCGGTGGTCTCGGTCAACCAGCCGCAG
The DNA here is from genome assembly GCA_963720725.1 of uncultured Alphaproteobacteria bacterium. Classification (GTDB taxonomy): domain Bacteria; phylum Pseudomonadota; class Alphaproteobacteria; order Geminicoccales; family Geminicoccaceae; genus Benzoatithermus. The sequence goes on along the minus strand of CAVRGN010000005.1, from coordinate 183,193 downwards.
GGCGGCGCCACGCGCGAGCGCGTCCGGGCGCTGTTCGTGCCCGAGCCCAAGGCGCCCCCGGCGCCGAAGCCGAAGCCATGACCGCCGCGGCGGACCCGGACCTGTTGGCGCGCCCCCTCCCGGCGGCACCCAGCCCGACGCCGCCGGCGCAGCCCGGCGAAGGCAGCGCCGTCCTCGCCGCGCGCCACCTCGCCAAGCATTATGGCGGACGCACCGTCTTGCGCGACGTCTCGCTCAACCTGCATCGCGGCGAGGCCGTGGGGCTGCTCGGGCCCAACGGCGCCGGCAAGACCACCTGCTTCTACATCATCACCGGGCTGATCGCCGCCGACGGCGGCCAGGTGCTGCTCGACGACCAGGACATCACCGCCCTGCCCATGTACCGCCGGGCGCGGCTGGGGATCGGCTACCTGCCGCAGGAAGCCTCGATCTTCCGCGGCCTCAACGTCGAGGACAATGTCCGCGCCGTGCTCGAGATCGCCGTGCCCGACCGCGACCGGCGCGACAGCACGCTCGAGCGCCTCCTGCGCGAGTTCGGCCTTGCCCATCTGCGGCGCTCCTCGGCGCTGGCGCTGTCGGGCGGCGAGCGTCGCCGGGTCGAGATCGCCCGTGCCCTGGCGGCGAGCCCGAGCTTCATCCTGCTCGACGAGCCCCTGGCCGGCATCGACCCGATCAATGTCGGCGAGATCCGCGACCTGGTCGGCCACCTCAAGGACCGCGGGCTCGGCGTGCTGATCACCGACCACAATGTCCGCGACACGCTGGACATCATCGACCGCGCCTACATCCTGCACGACGGCGCCGTGCTGCGCGAGGGCACCCCAGCCGAGATCGTCGCCGATTCGGCGGTGCGGCGGGTGTATCTCGGAGAGCGGTTCAGCCTCTAGGCGCCCGGCATGAGCTTCGCCCCCGGCATCCGCCTCGAGCTGCGACAGCAACAGAGCCTCGTGCTCACGCCGCAGCTGCAGCAGGCGATCCGTTTGCTGCAGATGTCCAATCTGGAGCTCGCCGGCGCCATCGACCACGAGGTGGCCGAGAACCCGTTCCTGCAGCGCAGCGACCGCGAGGCCGCCCCGGGATTGGCCAATGGTCACGCCGCCGCCACGGCCGTCAACGGCGCGGCGCATCCGCCAAGCCCGGGCCCGCTGTCCGCCAATCGGCCCGCCGACTGCTCGCTGTCGCTCAAGCGCCCGGCCGGCAAGGCCTTCGACGAGGACCGCCAGCCCTTCGAGGAACGGCTGACGCGGGTCAAGGGGCTGCGCGAGCATCTGGGCGAGCAGGTGCTGGCCATGCTCCAGGGCCGCCAGGAACGTGCGGTCGCGCACCAGCTGGTCGAGAGCGTCGACGACGACGGCTACCTGCGCGAGGACGATGCCACGCTGGCGGCGCGCTGCGGCACCGACGCTGAGATCGTGCGGGCGGTGCGCGTGGCGATCCAGTGCTGCGAGCCCACGGGGGTCGGCGCACGCGACCTGGGCGAGTGCCTGGCGCTGCAGCTGGCGGAGAAGGACCGTCTCGATCCGGCGATGGCGAGCCTGGTCGCCAACCTGCCGCTGCTCGCCCGGGCCGATTTCGCCGAGCTGATGCGCCGCTGCGGGGTGGACGCCGAGGACCTGCAGGAGATGATCGGCGAGATCAAGCGCCTGGATCCCAGGCCGGGTCTGCGCTTCACCGCCGACGAGCCCCCGACCCTGATCCCCGACCTCTACATCCAAGCGCTCGAGCCCGGCCGCTGGCGCGTCGAGCTCAACAGCGGCACCCTGCCCCGGGTGCTGGTCGACACCGATTACCACGCCGAGATCACCGCGCAGCCGCTCGACCGGCGCGCCAAGGAATATCTGGCTGAGCGCTTCCAGTCGGCCAACTGGCTGGCCAAGGCCCTGGACCAGCGAGCCAGGACCGTGCTGCGCGTGGCCAAGGCGATCTTCGCCCGCCAGATGCCGTTCCTCGAGCATGGCGTCCAGCAGTTGCGCCCCCTGGTCCTGCGCGACATCGCCACCGCCACCGGGCTGCACGAGAGCACGGTCAGCCGCGCAACCGCCGGCAAGTACGTGGCGACGCCGCATGGAACGTTCCCGATCAAGTACTTTTTCACTACCGCGATTCCGACCTCGTCCGGCGAGCAGTCGCACAGCGCCGAAGCCATCCGGCAGCTGATCCGGCGCCTGATCGAGCGCGAGCCCGCCGACGAGGTCCTGTCGGACGATCAGATCGTGGCCGAGCTCAAGAAGCGCGATGTGGTGCTGGCCCGCCGCACCGTCGCCAAGTACCGCGAGTCGCTGGGGATCGCCTCCTCGGTCGACCGGCGGCGTGCCAAGGCACTGGGCCGATGATCCGTTGCCGCAGCGCCGACGGCGGCCGGCGCACCCAGGCGCCGCCCGCGGCCTCGCCCGCACCAGGAGATCCGCGATGGTGGATGTCGACGACTTCTTGAGCCCCGACCGGCTGATCCTGGGTTTTCCGGGGACCGACAAGGCCCAGCTGTTCCAGGATCTGGCGGATCTGGCGAGCCGGACGACGGGGCTGGATCGCGAGCGGATCGTGGCCGCGATCGAGCAGCGCGAGAAGCTGGGCACCACGGGCATCGGCGACGGCATCGCCATCCCCCATGCCCGGCTGGCCGGCCTCGATCGCCTCACCGGCTTCTTCGTCCGCTTGGCGAGCCCGATCGAGTACGACGCCCTCGACGACGCGCCGGTCGACCTCGTCTTCCTGCTGATCGCACCCGAAGCCGCAAGCACCCTGCAGCTCAAGGCGCTGGCGCGCATCGCCCGCCTGCTGCGCGACCCTGAGCTGGGCGCCCGGCTGCGCACCGAGCCGTCGGCCGAACAGATCTACGACCTGCTGCGCGGACGGATGCCGGGCCAGGCGGCTTGAGCCTCGGCGACGCCACCGCCGCGGTCCATGCCTCGGCGGTGGCCTGGGTCGGCAAGGGCATCCTGATCCTGGGCGACTCCGGCAGCGGCAAGTCGACGCTGGTGGGCAGGCTCCTGGCCCAGGGCGCCTACCTGGTCGCCGACGATCTGGTCCGGCTGGTGAACCACGGCGGGCGGCTCCATGCGTCCGCAAGCGGCCCTGTGGGCTTGATTGAGCTGCGTGGCGGCGGCATCTTCCGCATCGCAACAACCCACGGGGTGCCGGTGGACCTCTGCGTCGAGCTGGCTGCAGCGCACGGCCGGGAACGACTGCCCGAACGGACGGTACGGCGGCTGGCGGGTGCCGACCTCCCCGTGCTGAAGGCGGAGCGTCACGATCGGCTCGCGGCCGGGCAGGTGCTGCTGGCACTGTGGGCGCGCAGGGCCGCTTGATCGATGATGGACAAGTTCGTCGTGGTCACGGGCATGTCGGGAGCGGGCCGCAGCACTTGTCTCAAGCTGCTCGAGGACCTGGGTTTCGAGGCAGTCGACAACCTGCCGGTCAACCTCCTCGGCCGCGTGACCCGCGGGGATCACGACGGACCCGAGCGGCTGGCCATCGGCATCGACAGCCGCACCCGCGGCTTCGCACCCGACCGGGTGCTGGCGGCGCTGGGCCAGGCGCGCATCGCTGGTCGCACCTGCCTCCTGTTCTTCGAGTGCGACGACGAGGTGCTTCGGCGCCGGTTCACCGAGACGCGCCGCCGCCACCCTCTAGCCGACCTGCCCGGGGTCGGCGACGCCCTGGCGGCCGAGCGCGAACTGCTGGGTCCGGTGAAGCTCGCCGCCGACCTCGTGCTCGATACCTCCGAGCTTGCCATTCCCGACCTGCGGCGCCTGCTCACCGCGAGGTTCGGTGGCGAGAGCGTGGGCCTCGCCATCACCGTGATCTCGTTCGCCTACCGCAACGGGCTGCCCCGCGAGGCCGATCTGGTGTTCGACGTGCGCTTCCTGCACAATCCCCACTATGTCGATGCGCTGCGTGCGGCGACCGGACGTGATCACAGGGTCCAGGACTACGTCCGCGGCGATCCGGCGTTCGGCCAGTTCGTGACGGACCTGCGCGCGTTGCTGCTGCCGCTGCTGCCGCGGTACCGCAGCGAAGGAAAGTGCTACTTGACGATCGCGTTCGGTTGCACGGGCGGCCGACACCGCTCGGTGTTCCTGGCGGAGCTGACGGCCCGCTGGCTGCAGGAATTGGGCTGGGAGGCGACAACCGTGCACCGTGATCTGGATCGCGCGGCCGCAATGACCGCCGGACCGCAGCCATGATCGGTCTGGTCCTGGTCACCCATGGCCGCCTTGCCGCCGAGTTCCTGGCGGCCATGGAGCATGTGGTAGGCCCCCAGGTCATGGTCCGTGCCGTGTGCATCGGTGCGGAGGACGACATCGAGCAGCGTCGCAGCGAGATCGTCGAGGCGATCCGGGCGGTCGACGACGGCAGCGGGGTCGTGGTGCTGACCGACATGTTCGGCGGCACGCCGTCGAACCTCGCCATCTCCACCATGGATCGCAAGGGCATCGAGGTGATCGCCGGGGTCAACCTGCCGATGCTGATCAAGCTCGCGAGCGTGCGGCAGAACGAGCCTTTGCGCGACGCGGTCACGGCGGCGCAGGAAGCGGGCCGGAAATACATCAACGTCGCCAGCCAGCTGCTCAACGGAGACCGGGCCTGAGCAGCCGAGCGGCCACTATCGTCAACCAGCGCGGACTGCACGCGCGAGCCGCCGCCAAGTTCGTGCGGACCGCGGAAGCCTTCGACGCCCTGGTGCGGGTGACCCGCGACGACCAGAGCGTGGCCGGCACGTCCATCCTCGGGCTGATGCTGCTGGGCGCCGGCCCCGGCACGGAGCTCACCCTCGACGCGTCCGGCCCCGAAGCCGAGCAGGCCCTTGCGGCACTCGGGGAGTTGATCGAACGCGGTTTCGACGAGTAGCCGGGGCGCGCGACGGGCCTGCCCTTGCTGCAATGCGGCAGCTGTGCTTTACGCGCCGGCACCGCGAGCAGGTCCGGCCCGCCTTCGGCGCCGTATCTCCAGCATGCCGGATCTTGAGGAGCCGTGATGAACGCCGCTGCAGACTATGTGGTCGCCGATATCGGTTTGGCCGGGTGGGGTCGCCGTGAGATCGCGATCGCGGAAACCGAGATGCCCGGCCTGATGGCCATTCGCGCAGAATACGGTCCGCGCCAGCCGCTCAAGGGGGCACGGATCGCCGGCTGCCTGCACATGACCATCCAGACGGCGGTGTTGATCGAGACCCTGAAGGCGCTGGGTGCCGACGTGCGCTGGGCCTCGTGCAACATCTTCTCGACCCAGGACCATGCCGCGGCCGCGATCGCCGAGGGTGGCACCCCTGTCTATGCGGTCAAGGGCGAGACGCTCGACGAGTATTGGGACTATGTCCACCGCATCTGCGCCTGGGGCGATGGCGGCTTTCCCAACATGATCCTGGACGATGGCGGCGACGCCACGCTCCTGTGCATCCTCGGCCGCAAGGCCGAGCGCGACCCCTCGGTGCTCGACGATCCCAAGAACGAGGAGGAGGAGGCCCTGTTCGCCGCGATGAAGCGGACGCTCGAGGCCAAGCCCGGTTGGTACACCGCCCTCGGCGAATTGGTGCGCGGGGTCACCGAAGAGACCACCACCGGCGTGCACCGGCTCTACGACATGGAGCGCCGCGGCGAACTGCTGTTCCCGGCGATCAACGTCAACGACAGCGTGACCAAGTCGAAGTTCGACAACCTCTATGGCTGCCGCGAGAGCCTGGTCGACGGCATCCGCCGCGCCACCGACGTGATGATGGCGGGCAAGGTGGCCGTGGTCGCGGGCTATGGCGACGTCGGCAAGGGCTCGGCCGCGTCCCTGCGCAACGCCGGTGCGCGCGTCGTGGTGACCGAGATCGACCCGATCTGCGCGCTGCAGGCGGCGATGGAGGGCTACGAGGTCAACACCATGGACGAGATGGCGCCCAGGGCCGACATCTTCGTCACCGCCACCGGCAATGTCGACGTCATCACCCTGGACCACATGCGGGCGATGAAGGACCGGGCCATCGTCTGCAACATCGGCCATTTCGACAGCGAGATCCAGGTCGCCGCGCTGAAGAACTTCCGCTGGCACAACGTCAAGCCGCAGGTCGACGAGATCGAGTTCCCCGACGGCAAGCGGGTCCTGCTGCTGGCCGAGGGCCGGCTGGTGAATCTGGGCTGCGCCACCGGCCATCCGAGCTTCGTCATGTCGGCGTCCTTCGCCAACCAGACCCTGGCGCAGATCGAGCTCTGGACCAACCCCGAGGGCTACGCCAACCGGGTCTACACCTTGCCCAAGAAGCTCGACGAGAAGGTGGCGGCCCTGCACCTGGAGAAGATCGGCGTCCGGCTGACCAAGCTGTCCGAGAAGCAGTCCTCCTACATCGGCATCGCGGCGCAGGGCCCGTTCAAGCCCGAGCACTACCGCTACTGAACGGCTGGGGCATGGAGCGGGCCGAGGCCAGCCTGTTCCTGCCCGACCTTGCCGCGACCCGGATCCTGGCGGAGCGGGCCGCCTCATTGCTCGCGCCGGGCAGCGTCGTCCTGCTGGAAGGGGACCTTGGCGCCGGCAAAAGCGCCTTCGCCCGCGCGGTGATCCACGCTTTGGCTGGCGCACCGATCACCGTGCCCAGCCCCACCTTCACCCTGCTGCAGACCTACGCTCTGCCGACGCTGGAGGTGGCGCACGCCGACCTCTACCGGATCGCGGATCCCGGCGAGATCACCGAGATCGGCCTGGAGGAATGCTGGCGCCACGGCGCCCTCCTGGTCGAGTGGCCCGAGCGCGCGGAGTGGCTCTGGCCCGCCGAGCGCCTCGAGCTGGCGCTCGCGACGGCGCCGGGCGGCGCGGAGGGGGCGCGGCGGGCGGTGCTGCGCGGCACCGGGTCCTGGGCCGTGCAGCTGCCCGCCCTCGCCCTTGGACTGGAGGCCGTCTAGGCTGTTCGCGATGATCCGGGTCCACACCGTCGACGCCGACCGGCCGTTCCTGCCCACGCTGGTCGCGGGCCTGCTCGCCGAGGAGCGACTGCCGCTCGCCGACACGCTCCTCCTGCTGCCCAGCCGCCGCGCCTGCCTCGCGGCGCGCGAGGCGTTCGCGCGGACCGCCGGCGGCCGACCCCTGCTGCTCCCGCGCCTGGTGCCGATCGGTGAGCCCGACGAGGGCGAGCTGGCGCTCGACCCGCAGAGCGAGCTCGCTTTGCCGCCGGCGATCGCCCCGATCCGCCGTCGTCTGCTGCTGACCCGGCTGATCCGCGCCCGCGAGCCGGGGATGGCGCACGAGCAGGCGATCCGCCTCGCCGCCGAGCTGGCACGGTTCCTGGACGAACTGCACAATGAGGAGGTCGACCTTGCCCAGCTGGACCGGCTGGTGCCCGCGGACCTGGCCGAGCACTGGCAGGAATCGCTGGTCTTCCTGCGCCTGCTGCGCGAGGGCTGGCCGGCCATCCTGGCCGAAGAAGACCGGCTCGACGTCGCCCGGCGCCGCTGCCTCCTCCTGGACGCGCTGGCCGCCAAATGGCGGCGGATGCCGCCGCGCACGCCCGTGGTCGCGGCCGGCGTGACCGGAACCATTCCTGCCGTCGGCCGGCTCCTGGCCGTGATCGCCCGCCTGCCCGCGGGCCGGGTGGTCCTTCAGGCGCTCGACCTGGGCCTGGACGAGGCGACCTGGGCGCAGGTCGGGCCCAGTCACCCGCAGCACGGCTTCAAGCAATTGCTCGGGCTGCTCGGAGTCGAGCGATCCGCGGTGTCGCCTTGGCCGACTTCTGCGGCGACGGCACCGCGCGCCACACTCTGGTCCGAGGCGTTCCGGCCGGCGGATACCACCGAGGCGTGGCGGCAAGCCCCGATCGAGATCGGCGCCGGTGCTGCCGGCATCGAGCTGGACGAGGCGCCCGATCCGTCGGCCGAGGCCGTGCGCATCGCGTTGCGCCTGCGCCGGGCGCTGGAGACCCCGGGCAAGCGTGCCGTGCTCGTCACCACCAATCGCGGCCTTGGCCGCCGCGTGGCCGCCGAGCTCCTGCGTTGGGATGTGCGTGTCGACGACAGTGCCGGCGTCCCGCTCGATCAGACGCCTCCCGGCAGTTTCCTGCTGCTGACCGCGCGTCTGGCAGCACCCGATGCCTCGCCCGTGGAGATCCTGGCCGCGCTCAAGCATCCGCTGGCACGTGGCGGCATGGACCGTGGCGAGTTCCGTCGGCGGGTCCGGCTGCTCGAACGCCTGGCGCTGCGGGGGATCCGGCCAGCCGGGGGCTTGGATGGCCTGAGTGCGGTGCTCGCCCAAGGCGACGCCCCCCAATTCTTGCGCACCTGGCTCGACAGCGTCGTCTCGGCGGCGGGCCCGCTGGCGGCGCTGCTGGCGCATCGGGACGGCCGCCTCGGCTCTCTGCTCGACGCGCATCTGGCCTGGGCCGGGTGGCTGGCCGCCGACGCCGCAGGCGATGCGTCGGAGCTGTGGGCGCGCGAAGCCGGCCGCTGTGCCCGGGCCTTCCTGGACGAGGCGGCTGCCGGCGAGGACGCGGCTGGGCCGGTGCCGACCGCAGCCTATGGCGCGATGCTCGCCATGCTGATGGCGGCGCAGACGGTGCGGCCGGACGCTGCCGGCCACCCACGCCTGGCCATCCTGGGCCAGATCGAGGCGCGTCTGGTGGAGGCTGACCTCATCGTTGTCGGCGACCTGAACGAAAGCAGCTGGCCGCCGCCGGTCGATGCCGGTCCCTGGCTCAACCGCGCCATGCGCCAGCATTTGGGCATGCCGCCGGCCGAGCAGGCGATCGGCATCGCCGCCCACGACTTCCTGGCGGTGGCCGGTGCGAGCGAGCTCGTGCTCAGCCGCGCCGCCAAGGACCAGAATGGGGCGCCGACCGTGCCCTCGCGCTGGCTGGTGCGCCTGCGCGCACTGCTCGCGGCCGCCGGCCGGCGGGATGTCGCGGGCGCCGATCCGGCGATCGCTGTCTGGGCGCGCCTGCTCGACCTGCCCCAAGGCGCGCCGCGGCCGATTGCGCGCCCGAGCCCGTGCCCGCCCGCCGCCGCGCGGCCGCGCGAGCTGTGGGTGACGGACATCGAGCGGCTGATCCGCGATCCTTACGACATCTACGCGCGGCGGATCCTGCGGCTGAAGGCGCTGGAGCCGCTCGATGCCGATGCCGGCGGCGCGGAGCGCGGTCAGATCATCCATGCCGTACTGCGGGACTTCGTCGCCAAATGGCACGACCGGCTGCCGGAGGATCCGCGCGCCGAGCTCCTGGCGCTGGGCTTGCGGCGGTTCACCCGGCTGGCGGCTCGGCCGCAGGTTTGGGCGGTCTGGTGGCCGCGCTTCGAGCGGATCGCCGCCTGGTTCGCGCAAATGGAGCTGCAGCGGCGCGCCGAGATCGTGCGAGTCGCCGGCGAGGTGGAGGGCATGCTCGTGCTCGACGCCCCGGGCGGGCCGTTCCGCGTGCGCGCACGAGCCGACCGGATCGAGGTCGGACGCGACGGCCGGCTCTCGGTGCTCGACTACAAAACCGGGCCCGTGCCGGGCAGCGGCGACGTCTGCAGCGGCCTCGCGCCGCAGCTGCCGATCGAGGCGCTGATCGCGGAGTGCGGCGGGTTCGATCGGGTGGCCCAAGCCGAGGCGGCGCTGCTGCTGTTCGTCCAGCTGAAGGGCAGCGAGCCGGAGGCTGGCACCGAGCAGAACCCGCTCGCGCGCGGTCGCGAGCTGCGGCAGGTGCTCGCCGAGGCGGCCGCGGGGCTGGCGCGCCTGATCGCCCATTTCGACGATCCAAAAACGCCCTACCTGCCCGTCCCCCGGCCGGAGATCGCACCGGCCTACAGCGACTACTGGCATCTGGCGCGGATCGGCGAATGGATCGGGACGGAGGCCGAGGCGTGAGCGGTCCCCGGCCGCCGACCCCGGCGCAGCGGCGTTCGGCCGACCCGGCGCACTCGGTGTGGGTGACCGCCAACGCCGGCACCGGCAAGACCCGCGTCCTCGCCGACCGGGTGCTGCGCCTGCTGCTGCAGGGCAGCGATCCCGAAGGGATCTTGTGCCTGACCTTCACCAAGGCCGCCGCGGCCGAGATGACGCTGCGGATCGAGGAGCGTCTCGCCCACTGGGCCACCGCCGACGACGATCTGGCGCTGGCGGACGAGATCGAGGGCCTGACCGGCGCTGCACCCGATTCCGTGCGGATTTCCCTGGCGCGGCGGCTGTTCGCCCGGGTGCTCGAGCTGCCGCGCGGGCTGGCCATCGTGACCATCCACGCGCTGTGCGGCGCGCTCTTGCGGCGCTTTCCGATCGAGGCCGAGGTCGCGCCGCATTTCGAAACCATCGACGACCGCACCTCGCAGGAACTGATCGCCGAGGCGCGCGAGCGGGTGCTGCACGCGGCCCGGCAGCGCGACACCCCTTTGGGGCGGGCGCTGGAGCGGCTGGCCGTCACCCTCGCCGACGGGACCCTCAACGACACCATGGCCGAGGCAATGGCGCAGCGGATTGCACTCGTCGCCAGCCGCGGCGCGGCCGGCGGCACGGTCGAGGCGCTGATCGCCGCGATCCACGGCCGGCTCGGGGTGGATCCGGCCTGGGAGCCGCCGGAACTGACGCGGCGCGCCTGCCGCGACGGCATCTTCGACGCCGAAGGGCTGGCGCGGCTGGCAGCGGTGTTCGGCAATGGCGGCAAGAAGCAGCAGGAAGCCGCCACGAGCCTGTTGCACTGGCTGAACGCCGCCGAGGCCGACCGCTTCGACCTGTTCGTCCGGCACGAGGCGGTCTTCCTCACCCTGGCCAAGGCCGGTCGCAAGGATGTGTGCACCGAGAAGTTCCGGCGCGAGCAGGCGGCGCTGGCGCGCTGCTACGACACGGAGCAGGCCAGGCTGGCGCAGCTGTGCGACCGGATGCGAGCGCTGGACGTCGCCCGCCGCAGCGAGGCGCTGCTGCGCGTGGCGTTCGCCGCCATCGACGAGTATGAAAAGCTCAAGGCGCGCCAGGCCGTGCTCGACTACGACGATCTGATCGAGCGCACCAACCTCCTGCTGCACCGGCCGGGCAAGACCGAGTGGGTGCTCTACAAGTTGGACGCCCGGATCGACCATGTGCTGGTCGACGAGGCGCAGGACACGAGCCCGCGCCAGTGGGCGATCGTGCTCAAGCTCACCGAAGAGTTCTTCGCCGGTGCGGGGGCGCGCGACCGGCCGCGGACCCTGTTCGTGGTGGGCGACGAGAAGCAGTCGATCTACAGCTTCCAGGGAGCCGACCTCGACAATTTCCGCACGGTGCGCGCCCGCCTCGCGGCCCGGGCCGAGGCGGCGGGCCGGCCGATCCGCAGCGAGCTGCTCGAGCGCTCGTTCCGGACGGTGCCGGCCGTGCTGGCGCTGGTGGACGCCGTGTTCGCCCTGCCCGAAGCCCGGACGGGGGTGGTCGATCCGGGCCAGGTGCTGCACCACGACACCGAGCGCGCCAACGATCCCGGGCTGGTGGAGCTGTGGCCGCTGGCGGCGCCGGCGCCGGCGGCACCGGCGGCCGAGCCCTGGCCGCTGCCGGGTGCCCCGCGCGTCGGCGACGAGCCGGAGCGGCGGGTGGCGCGGGCGATCGCGCGCACGATCCGCGACTGGCTGCAGCGAGGCGAGGTGCTGGCCAGCACCGGCCGCCGCGTCCGTCCGGGCGACGTCATGATCCTGCTGGGCCGGCGCGGCATCCTGCAGGAGCGGCTGGTCAGGGCCTTGCGCGAGGCGGGGGTGCCTGCGGCCGGCGCCGACCGGCTGGCCCTGCGTGAGCACATCGCGGTGCAGGACCTGGAAGCATTGGGGCGCGCGGCCCTCCTGCCCGAGGACGACCTCAACCTCGCCTGCCTGCTCAAGAGCCCGCTCCTGGGCCTGGACGAGGACCAGCTGTTCGCGCTCGCCTGGGATCGCGGCGAGGCCACGCTGTTCGAGCGCCTGCGCGCGGCGGCGGCGGAGGGCCGGGAGCCGTTCGCGGCGGCCCAGGCGCGGTTGGCGGGATGGCTGGACCGGGCCGACTTCATGCCGCCGTTCGAATTCTACACCTGGGTGCTGGGCGCGGACGGCGGCAGGCGGCGGCTGCTGGGTCGGCTCGGCGCGGAAGCGGCCGAGCCGATCGAGGCCTTCCTGGCCCAGACGCTCGTCTACGAGCGGGGGCATCCGGCCACTCTCGAAGGCTTCCTGCATTGGCTCGGGCTGGGCAGCGACGAGCTCAAGCGCGATCCCGACCAGGCGCGCGACGTGGTGCGGGTGGCGACCGTGCACGGCGCCAAGGGGCTGGAGGCGCCGATCGTGTTCCTGGCCGATGCCGGCCCGCGTGGCCCGTCGCGCCGCGGCCGGATCCAGTGGACGGACGCGGGAGACGGGGCGGCCCTGCCCTTGTGGCGGGCGCGGTCGGACGAGCGGCCGGAGCTGTGCGCGGCCATCGACGCGCGCGAGGCCGCGGCCGAGCTGGAGGAGCGCCGCCGCCTGCTCTACGTCGCCCTCACCCGGGCGCGCGACCGGCTCTACGTGACTGGCTGGGAGCCGCGCAAGACGCCGGGCGAGAACGCCGAGCCCTGCTGGCACGAACTGGTGCGGCGGGTCCTGGCGGTCCTGCCTGCCGCCGGGACTTTCGAGCTGGAGCCGAGCCTTGGTCTGCCGGGAACGGCGTACCGGTACGCGCGCGGCGCCGGCACGCGGCCGCTGGAGGCGGAGGAAGCGGTAACGCCAGCGTCGCAGCCCCTGCCCCATTGGGCCGGGCGCTCGGCACCGCGCGAGCCCGATCCGGCACGCGCCACGGCACCGTCGCGGACTTCAGGCCCCGAGCCCGCGGGTCCCGCGACCGCGGCCGAGGTCCGGCAGCGGTTCCGCCGGGGAGTGCTGGTGCACGCGCTTCTCCAGCACCTGCCGGAGCTGGCATCCGGCGAGCGCCCGGCCGCCGCGGAGCGCCTGCTCGCCGCGCTGGCGCCCGAGCTGACGCTCGAGCAGCAAGGCGAGCTCGCATTCCAGGTTCTGGCGTTGCTGGATCTGCCGGAATTCGCCCCTGTGTTCGCCCCCGGCAGCCGGGCGGAGCAGGCGATCTGCGGCACCGTGGGCGGGCGCCCGACGGTCGGCCAGATCGACCGGCTGGTGATCACGCCGGACGAGGTGCTGGTGGTCGACATCAAGAGCAATCGTCTGGCTCCGGGCGACGTCGACGCCACGCCGGCCGGCTATCTGGCACAGCTCGCCACCTACCGCGCGCTTCTGGCCGAGCTCTATCCGGGCCGGCGCGTGCGCGCCGGATTGCTCTGGACCGAGGTGCCGCGGCTCGACGAGATTCCGGGCTCCCTTCTGGACCGCCACGCACCGGAGGCAGCTTGACGCCCCAGGATAGCGAAACCTAGTCTCACACCCCAGATAGGGGCATACGTCCCCGACAGAATCGGAACCAGTTCATGGCCCTGCACCAGACCTCCGACACCGCCTTCGACCAGGACGTCCTCAAATCGGGCACGCCCGTGCTCGTCGACTTCTGGGCCGAGTGGTGTGGCCCCTGCAAGCTGATCGCTCCGCACCTGGAGGCGATCGCCGCCGAGCTCGGCGACAAGGTCCAGGTCATCAAGGTCAACATCGACGAGAACCCGCTGACGCCGACCAAGTACGGGGTGCGCGGCATCCCGACCCTGATGCTGTTCAAGAACGGCGAGGTCGCGGCCACCAAGGTGGGTGCCCTGCCGAAGAGCAAGCTGATGGAGTGGGTGCAGGAAAGCATCTGAGCGAGCGCGGGGCCGCCGGCCGAGCCGTCGGCCCACCCGCATGTCCGATGCCTTCGACACGTTCCTCGCCGAGCATCCGCTCACCGATTCCGTCGACGTGCTGCTGCCCGATCTCGCGGGCGTGCTGCGCGGCAAGCGCCTGCCCCCGTCCGCCGTGCGCAGCGCGCTGGACGGGGAGGCCTTCTTCACCACCACCGTCTACTCGATCGACACGCCGGGGGCCAACGTGTCGGAGAGCGGCCTGGTCTGGGAGGAGGGCGACGCCGACAGGCCGCTGCGTCTCGACCCAAAGACGGTCCGACCCGTGCCCTGGCGCCCGGGTGGCGCCCAGATCCTGGGCGGCATGGCCGAGAACGACGGCGGCGCCTTCTTTGCCGATTGCCGGCAGATCGTGGCCCGGCTGGCGGATCGATTCGCGGAGCAGGGCCTGAGGCCCGCAGCGGCGCTCGAGTTCGAGTTCTTCCTGATCGACGGCACCGGCGGCGAATTCGGCGCGCCTTTGGTTCCACGCTCGGAGCGGCTCGACCGCCGCTCGAGCGAGACCGAGGTCTTCGCGCCCGAGCGCATGGAGGAGCAGGAGCCTTTCTTCACCCTGGTCGACCGCTATTGCGAGGCGCAGGAGTTGCCGATCAAGGGGGCCTTGTGCGAGTTCGCGCCGGGCCAGTTCGAGATCAATCTCGGGCATGTCGACGACATGGTGCTGGCAGCCGATCAGGGCGTGCTGCTCAAGCGCAGCATCAAGGCGGCGGCGCGCGCCACCGGCCAGCGCGCCACCTTCATGGCCAAGCCCTATGCCGAGCAAAGCGGCAGCGGACTGCACATCCATCTCAGCCTCGTCGACGCGGCTGGGCGCAATCTGTTCGGCGAGGCGCCGGACGGCGAGCGGCTTCTCGGCCATGCGGTGCGTGGGCTGCAGGATCTCATGGCGGAATCCATGCTGGTGTTCGCACCCAACGCCAACAGCTACCGCCGGCTACGCCCCCTAACCTACGCGCCCACGGCACCGACCTGGGGCTGGAACAACCGCACCGTGGCCCTGCGCATCCCGCCCGGCGGCCCCGCCGCACGGCGGATCGAGCATCGGGTCGCCGGTTCGGACGCCAATCCGTACCTGGTGCTCGCGGCCATGCTGGCCGGCGTGCTGCACGGGCTGGAGCAGCGCCAGGAGCCCGGCCCGCCCGTGGTCGGCAATGCCTACGCACAGTCACCCGTCATGCTGCCGCTCACCTGGGAGGCGGCGCTGACCGCGTTCCGTGGCGCGGAGCATCTGCCGCGCTGGTTCGGCGAGCGGTTCTGCAAATTGTTCGCGGCCGTGCGCCAGGGCGAGCGTGATCGTTTTCATGCGCGAATCACGCCGACGGAGTACGAGTGGTACCTGACCACGGTGTGACGTACGGAGGCGGTCGAGCGTGCTTATCTTCGTCACCGGCGCCGGCGGCTTCATCGGCGGGGCCGTCGCTGCGACCCTGATGGCGCAAGGTCATCGGATCCGTGGCCTGGTCCGCGACCAGGCGAAGGCCGACGCGGTGGCGGCACAAGGCATCGAGGTGGTCCAGGGCTCGCTCGACGAAGTGACACTGCTCCAGGCCGAAGCTCGCGCGGCCGACGGCGTGGTCAACGCCGCGAGCAGCGACCACCGAGTCGCGGTCGAAGCGCTCATCACCGGCCTCGCCGGCTCCGGCAAGCCGCTCCTGCACACCAGCGGCAGCAGCATCGTCGGCGACGAAGCCATGGGCGAGCCGTCGGACCGGATCTACCGCGAGGACAGCGAGTTCGAGCCCCTGCCCGACAAGGTCGCGCGGGTCGCGATCGACCGGCTGGTCCTCGACGCCCCGGGCATCCGCTCGGTCGTCCTGTGCAACAGCATGATCTACGGCCACAGCATGGGGGCGCCGGCGCAGAGCGTGCAGATCCCGGCGCTGGTGCGCCAGGCCAAGGCGTCGGGCGTGGCGAGCTACGTCGGCCGCGGCCTGAACCGGTGGTCGAACGTTCATGTCGCGGACATGGCGGACCTCTACGCACTGGCGCTAGCCCACGCCGAGCCCGGGACCTTCGCCTATGTCGAGAATGGCGAGGAGACGCTGGGCGAGGTGGTGCGCGCGATCGCGGCCAAGCTCGGCCTCGGCCCCGCCCGGCCGATGCCGCCGGACGAGGCGGTCGCCGTCTGGGGCCGGCGCACGGCGGTATTCTCGCTCGGCTCGAACAGCCGTGTGCGCGGCCGAATCGCGAAGGAGCGCCTCGGCTGGAAGCCGCGGCACCGCTCCGTCACCGGCTGGATCTCGCAGGAGCTGGAATGAGTGGTCAGCGGCCGGCCGCGACCGCCTGCGCGCGCAGGCCGGCCAGGGTTGCGCGGGGCGTGATCGCTTCGGGATCGAGCAGGAGATGGAGCAACGCCGGCCGGCCCGAGGCCACCGCCTCGTCGAAGGCGGGGAGGAACTGCTCGGTGGTCTCGACCCGGGCGCCGAAAGCGCCATAGGCGCGGGCAAGCGCGGCGAAGTCGGGGTTGCGGAGTGCCGTGCCGGACACCCGGCCGGGATGCTCGCGCTCCTGGTGCATGCGGATGGTGCCGTACATGCCATTGTCGACCACGATCACGACGATGGCGAGGTCGTGCTGGACGGCAGTCGCCAGCTCCTGGCCGGTCATCAGGAAGCAGCCGTCGCCCGCAAAGCAGACCACGGTGCGCTCAGGTTGGGCGAGCTTGGCGGCGATCGCGGCGGGCAGGCCGTAGCCCATCGAGCCCGAGGTCGGGGCCAACTGCGTGCCGAGCCCACGATAGGGAAAGTGGCGGTTCGCCCAGATGGCATAGTTGCCGGCACCGTTGGTGACGATGGTGCCGGGCGGCAGACGCTCGGCGAGTGACGCCACCAACTCGCCCAGCTGAAGTTCGCCGGCAATCCGCGTCGGCGTCCGCCATGCAAGCTCAGCGGCATGGGCGTCGCTGGTGGCATTGGCCCAGGGCCGCCGGGGCACGGCTGCGAGGTCGGCCGCAGACTCGGCGAAGCGGTTGAGCCCGGAGACGATGGCAAGATCGGGCTGATAGACCCGCCCCAGCTCCTGGGGATCGTTGTGCACGTGAACGAAGGTTTGCGCCGGGCGCGGCACCTGCAGGAGCGTGAAGCTCTGGCTGGTGGTTTCGCCGAGCCTCGCGCCGACGGCGAGGACGAGGTCGGCCGCCTCGATCCGCTCGGCGAGCTTCGGGTTCGGGCCCAGTCCGATATGGCCCGCATAGCAGCGGTGGTCGTTGCGCAGGAGGTCCTGGCGGCGGAAGCCGCAGGCGGCCGGCAGGTCGTTGGCGTCGAGGAAGCGGGCGAGCGCCTCGGTGCCGGCGTCGCTCCAGCCGCCGCCGCCCAGGATGACGAACGGCCGCTCGGCGCGGGCGAGCAGGCTCCGCAGCTCGGCCATGGCCGCGGCGGCGGGCGCGGGCTCGACAGGTGCCGCCGGCCGCCCGTCGGGGACGCTGGCGGCCTCGACCAGCATGTCCTCCGGCAGGGCCAGGACCACCGGCCCGGGGCGGCCGGAGACGGCGGTGGCGAAGGCGCGGTGGACGAACTCCGGGATACGCGCCGGATCCTCGATCTCCGCCACCCACTTGGCCATGCCGCCGAACATGCGGCGGTAGTCCACCTCCTGGAAGGTGTCCCGCTCGCGGCTGCCGCGGTCGATCTGGCCGATGAACAGGATCATCGGCACGCTGTCCTGCTGGGCGATGTGGACCCCGGCGCTGGCGTTGGTGGCACCGGGTCCGCGGGTCACCATGGCGATGCCGGGACGCCCGGTGAGCTCGCCATGCGCAGTCGCCATCATCGCCGCTCCGCCCTCCTGGCGGCAGATGACGAAGCGGATCTCGGGCGTGTCGTGCAACGCGTCCAGGACCTCGAGGTAGCTCTCCCCAGGCACGCCGAAGACGGTCTCGACGCCCTGGAGGCGGAGCTGGTCGACGAGGATCCTGCCCCCGGTGCGTGGTCCGCTCGCCATGCCGCCCTCTCCTGCTGCGCGATCGAGCCTGCCGCTTAGACCGAACGCACCAGCACGTAAACCCGCGCGGCCGCTCAGAGATCGACCGGATAGCGGGGGATGGCGGCGTGGCGGTGCAGGTCGACCGAGAGGAGCAGTCCCAGGCTGAAGACCAGGGTGAGCATGGCGGTGCCGCCATAGGAGATCAGGGGCAGCGGGACGCCGACGACCGGGATCAGGCCGGTCACCATCGAGACGTTGATGGCGACGTAGACGAACAGGTTGAGCACGACGCCGACCGCGAGCAGGCGGCCGAACTGGCTGGGGGCGCGCAAGGCGGCGACGAGTCCCAGCAGGACGACGAGGAGGAACAGGGTCAGCACCGCGACCGCGCCGACGAAGCCCAGCTCCTCGCCCAGCATGGTGAACGCGAAGTCGGTGTGCTTTTCCGGCAGGAAGCTGAGCTGCGCCTGGCTGCCCTGCAGATAGCCCCGGCCCCAGAACCCGCCGGAGCCGAGGGCGATCTTGGATTGGATGATGTGGTAGCCCGAGCCCAGGGGGTCGGCCTCCGGGTCGAGAAAGGTGAAGACGCGCTGGCGCTGGTAGTCGTGGAGATTGGCCCACAGCACCGGGACGGCGCCGGCGCCGAGCAGGCCCACCGCCACGAACAGCCACAAGGGCACGCCGGCCATGAACAGGAGCGCGGTGCCGCTGACCAGGAGCGTCACCGCGGTGCCGAGATCGGGCTGGATCAGGACCAGGCCCGCCGGTGCCAGGATCAGCAGGACGGCCGGCAGCAGCGGCCACAGCCGCCTGAGATCGTCGAGGTAGGCGGCGTGGAAGTAGCGGGCCAGCGCCAGGACCAGGGCCACCTTCATCAGCTCCGAGGGCTGGAGCTGCATGAAGCCGAGGTCGAGCCAGCGCTGGGCGCCCTTGTTGATCTCGCCCAGCACGTCGACGGCCACGAGCATGGCCAGCACCGCGCCGTAGCAGGGATAGGCCAGCCGAAACCACCAGCGCGGCTCGATCAGGGCCACGGCCAGCATGACCGGGAAGCCGACAGCCAGCCGCACGCCGTGGCGCCACGCCCAGGGTCCGTGCGCGCCGCCCGCGGCCGAGTAGAGCATGGCGTAGCCGACCGCGCCGATCGCCAGGAGCAGACCGACCAGCGGCCAATGGAGCGCCCGCAGCTTCTCCCCGGGGGTGAGCTCGACCGCCCGCAGTCGCGGCAGCGCGGGGCCGCTCATGCCGTGCCGGGCCCGCCGTGCAGGCCGGCGGCCGGATCGAGCTCCAGGGCCTTGCGCATGATGTCGCGCGCAATGGGCGAGGCGGTCTTGGACCCGCTCATGCCATGCTCGACCACGACGGCCACCGCGTAGCGTGGACTAGCCAGCGGCGCGCAGCAGACGAAGAGCGCGTGATCGCGCTCGCCCCAGGGGATGTCCTTGCGCTTGTGGCTGCCCGAGGCGCGCGCGGCACGCGAGATGCGGCGGACCTGGGCGGTGCCGGTCTTGCCGCCCATCTCCACGCCGGGCAGGCCGGGATCGGCGGCGCGCGCCGTGCCTCTGGCCCCGTGCACGACCTCGCGCATCCCGCTCAGCACGACATCGAGCGAACTCTGCGGCACGCCGATGGCCGCGGGCGGCGCCGTCGGCGGCGTGACCAGCCACGGAGCAACGGCTTTGCCCCCATTGGCCAGGCGGGCGGCCATGACCGCGAGCTGCAGCGGCGTGGCCGAGACGAAGCCCTGGCCGATGCCGCAGACCAACGTCTCGCCCTTCTGCCAGGGCTGGCCTAGGGTCGCCCGCTTCCAGGCGGTGGTCGGGATCAGGCCCGGCTGCTCGCCGGGCAGGTCGATGCCCGAAGGTGCGCCCAGGCCCAGGCGCCCGGCCATGGCGGCGATGGCGTCGATCCCGACCCGGCGGGCGACATCGTAGAAGAAGACGTCGCAGGACTGGCCGAGGGCCTGGACCATGGCGATACGCCCGTGACCATGCTCGCGCCAGCAGTGGAACACGGCGCGACCTAGGCTCAGATGACCGGGGCAGAACACCTGGTGCGCCGGCGTGATCCCGGCTTCGAGCGCCGCCAGTGCGGTGACCATCTTGAAGGTCGAGCCGGGCGGGTACTGGCCGCGGATGCACTTGTTGACCAGGGGCGTGCGCGGATTGTCGCGCAGGTCGCGCCAAGTGCTCGCCCGCAGGCCGCCGGTGAAGATCGTCGGGTCGTAGCTCGGGACCGAGGCCAGCGCCATCACCCCGCCGGTGCGGACGTCGATCACCACCGCACTGGCCGAGAGCTCCGCAGACAGCCGGGCCACGCAGAATCGCTGGAGATCGAGGTCGAGAGCCAGCCTGACCTCCGACCCGGCCACGCCCTCGCGCCGGTCGAGCTCGCGGATCTCGCGACCGATGGCGTTCACCTCGACCCGCCGGAACCCGGCGCGGCCTCGCAGCACCCGGTCGTAGCTGTGCTCGATCCCGCTCTTGCCGATGCGGAACTCCGGCAGGAGGAGGAGCGGGTCGTCGTCCTGCTTCTGTTCCGCGGGATTCACGGCACCGACATAGCCGATCACGTGCGCCAGCGCCGTTCCCGCCGGGTAGGTCCGCAACAGCCCCGAATTCCAGCACCACGCCCGGCAGCTCGGGGGTGCGCACGGCGATGCGGGCGACCTCGTTCCAATCCAGGTCGTCGCGCACCGGCAGGGGCACGAACGCCGGTCGCATACTCGCCTCCGCCAGCACCGCCTCGATACGCGCCTGTGGCAGGTCCACCAGCGCCGCCAGCCGGCGCAGCACGTCGGCGAGGTCGCGTGCCCGCTCGGGAATTACCTGGATGCGGTAGGTCGGGAGGTTGCGCGCCAGCGGCCGGCCGAGGCGGTCGACGATCGAACCGCGCGGCGGGATCAGCAGCCGCTGGTTGGCGCGGTTGTCCTCGGCGAGCAGGGCGTAGTCGGCGCCGCGCTCGACCTGGAGGTAGTGGAGCCGCGCGGCGAGCACGCCGAAGAACGCCAGCTGCGCGCCGCCCAGCGCCACGGCGCGGCGCACGAAGGTGCGGGTGCGCTCAGCCTCGGGCTGCTGCATGGGCGGTGGCCGGATCCTTGCCCGTCAGCAGCGTCACCAGACCGGCGGCCAGGGGATAGACGGCGACCGACAGCGCAGCTTCGGCCACCACCGGTGCGGCGGGCAGCATCCGTCCCATGAGCAGAGACAGGATGATCCAGCGCAGGCCGGCCACCAGAGCCGCGACGATAGGGAAGACCAGCCACGCGACCGGCCAGGGTTGGCGCCGCAGCCAGCGCTGCCACGGGCGGATCAGCGCCTGGGCCACCAGCAGCGCCGCGGCGGTCACGCCCAATGGTATCCCCGCTAGAGCATCGGCGGCGCAGCCGAATGCGAAGGTGACGAGCGGCGACAGCCGCCCTGGCCCGGCGACGGCCCAGCGGTAAAACATGGCGAGCAGGAGCCAGGGCGCGGGTGCCTCCGGCAGGGGCAGCAGATCGAGCAGCAGCGCGCCCGCCATAGTCAGGACGGGCAGCAACGCGCCGGTCACGAGGCCGGTGCTCCGGGCGGCGGGACGGCCGACACACCGAGCAGCGCCACATAGTCCAGACGGGTCCAGTCGACGAACGGCCGCACGCGCAGGCGGGCGCCATCGCCGGCCTCGATGCTGCCCACCGCGAGCCCGGCGGGCAGCAGGCCGCCACGTCCCGAGGTCAACACGCGGTCCCCGGCCGCGAAGCCCGGATCCAGCGGCAGGAACCGCAAGCTCGGCAGGGGCGAGTTGTCCCCCTCCAGCAGTGCGTGATCGCCCGAGTTCTCGACCACGACCGGAATTTCCGAGTTGAAGTCGGTGATCAGGAGGACGCGGGCACTGCGCTCGCCGACGTCGATGACCCGGCCGACCAGGCCCGCAGGCGTAACGGCGGCCATGCCGCGCACGACGCCCTGCTCGCTGCCGGCGTCCAAGAGCAGCGCACGCACGAAGGCACCGCCGGAATCGCCGACGACCCGGGCGGTCAGCGAGCGCAGCGGACGATCGACCGTCGGGACGGCCAGCATCCGCTGCAGGGCGCGGTTCTCGACCGCCAGACGCGCGGCCTCGGTTTGCCACCTCAGCAGCCGCCGGTTCTCCTCGCGCAGGCGCGCGTTCTCCTCGTAGGCCGCCAGCAACCCGCCGACCCGGTCGAACAGCTGGCGGACCGCGACGACTGGCCGGTCCAGCGCGGCCAGCGCCGGGACGACCGTGTCGGTGAGCCGCTCGCCGGCATAGTTCGCCAGGCGCATGTCCGCCTTGCCGAGCACCAGAAGCAGCAGCGACAGGCCGACGAGCAGCCCCAGCGTCGAGCGCCCGAACAGCGCACGCAACTGCCCGACCAAGGGGGTCCAAGACTGGGAGCGCGGGAGCATTGCCATCGTCGAAGAGCTAGCAGATGAATATGCCACGCGCAATTCTACTCTAGATTAATAAGCCGTTTGCAGTACCCCGCGCAGCAAGGCCATCTCCTCCAAACAGCGGCCGGTACCGAGCGCCACGCAGGTCAGCGGTTCGTCGGCGAGGCTGACCGGCAGCCCGGTCGAGTGGCGCAGCACGAAGTCGAGATTGCCCAGGAGCGCTCCGCCGCCGGTCAGCACGATCCCCTTGTCGACGATGTCGGCGGACAGCTCGGGTGCGGTATGCTCCAGCGCCACCTTGACCGCCTCGATGATCGAGTTGACCGGCTCGGCCAGCCCCTCGGCGATCTGGCGCTGGCTGATCACGATCTCCTTGGGCACCCCGTTCATCAGGTCGCGGCCGCGAATCTCGATGACCTCGCCCTGGCCGTCCTCAGGCAGGCAGGCCGAGCCGATCCGGATCTTGACCGCCTCGGCGGTGGCCTCGCCGATCAGGAGGCTGTGGTTGCGCCGGACATAACTGATGATCGCCTCGTCCATCTTGTTGCCGCCGACGCGGATCGACTTGGCGTAGACGATCCCACCCAGGGACAGGATCGCGA
Source organism: uncultured Alphaproteobacteria bacterium (assembly GCA_963720725.1). GTDB lineage: Bacteria > Pseudomonadota > Alphaproteobacteria > Geminicoccales > Geminicoccaceae > Benzoatithermus. Next base: position 160,583 of record CAVRGN010000005.1, on the reverse strand, counting down.
CCTCGGTGGTCCCGCCGCCGATGTCGACCACCATCGAGCCCGTGGGCTCGGTGACCGGCAGGCCGGCGCCGAGGGCCGCCGCCATCGGCTCTTCGACCAGGAACACGCGCCGCGCCCCGGCGCTCTCGGCGCTCTCCTGGATGGCGCGCCGCTCGACCGCGGTCGAACCGGAGGGCACACAGATCACCACGCGCGGGCTGGCGAAGCCGCGGCGCGGATGCACCCTGCGGATGAAATGCTTGATCATCTCCTCGGAGACCTCGAAGTCGGCTATGACGCCGTCCCGCAAGGGCCGGATGGCCTCGATGTTGCCGGGCGTTCGCCCGACCATCTGCTTGGCCTCCTCGCCGACGGCGAGGACCTGACGCTTGCCGCGGCTGGTGGCGATCGCCACCACCGAGGGCTCGTTGAGGACGATCCCTCGGCCCTTGACGTAGACGAGCGTGTTGGCCGTGCCGAGGTCGATCGCCATGTCGGCGGAAAACAGGCCGAGGATCCTTGCTAACATCTGGTCCCAGTCCGTGGCTGCGTCGCTCCGGACCGACCGAGGCTGGCGAAGCGGTACGCGACCGCCCCGCCGGGATCAATTGTTGGCGCCGCTACTCGATCTCCGGCCGCGGCGGCGCGCCGCGGCCGGAGCCTCGGCTCAGGCGGACATGGCCGCCGGAGCCGTCTTCTCGCGCTTGGTGAGGAGCCGGTTCAAGGCCGCGAGATAGGCCTGCGCCGCCGCCACCAGGGTGTCGGTATCCGCCGCCTGCCCGGTCACGAGCTTGCCGTCCTCTTCCAGCCGGACCGTCACTTCCGCCTGTGCGTCGGTGCCCTCGGTGACGGCGTGGATCTGGAACAGTGCGAGGCCCGCCTCGTGGGGAAAGATCTGGCGGATAGCCTTGAAGGTCGCGTCCACCGGGCCGTCGCCGGTCTGCACGGCCGAGCGGCGGGTTCCGTCGACCTCGAGCTCCAGTTCGGCGGTCGGCCGAATCTTGGAGCCGCACTGGACGTAGAGGCTGACGAAGCGGACATGCTGGTCGGCATTGTGGATCTCGTCGTCCACGAGCGCCACGAGATCCTCGTCGAAGATCTCCTTCTTCTTGTCGGCCAAGGCCTTGAAGCGGATGAAGGCATCGTTGAGCGCATTCTCGCCCAGCTCGTAGCCCAATTCCTCCAGCTTCTTCTTGAAGGCATGGCGGCCGGAATGCTTGCCCATGACCAAGTTGGAGCGGAACAGGCCGACATCCTCCGGCCGCATGATCTCGTAGGTCTGGGCGTTCTTGAGCACGCCGTCCTGATGGATGCCGCTCTCGTGGGCGAACGCGTTCATGCCCACGATGGCCTTGTTCGGCTGCACCTGGAAGCCGGTGATCGCCGAGATCAGGCGCGAGGCCTTCATGATCTCCTGGGTCACGATCCGGCTTTCGTAGGGCAGGCGGTCGGAGCGCACCCGCATGGCCATCACGACCTCCTCGAGCGCGCAGTTGCCGGCGCGTTCCCCGATGCCGTTGATCGTGCACTCGATCTGCCTTGCCCCCGCGTCGACGGCCAGCAGCGAGTTGGCGACCGCGAGGCCCAGATCGTTGTGGCAATGCACCGACAGCACCGCCCGGTCGATGTTGGGCACGCTGTTCCTGATCTCGCGGATCAGGTCGGCAAACTCCTCGGGATAGGCGTAGCCCACCGTGTCGGGGATGTTGATCGTGTTGGCGCCGCTGGCGATGGCGCTCTCGATGCAGCGGAACAGGAAATCGGGCTCGGTACGCGAGGCGTCCATCGCACTCCACTCGACGTCGTCGGTGTAGCGGCGGGCGCGAGTGACGCTGTCGATCACCCGCTGGTGCACCTCGTCGGCTTCCAGCTGCAGCTGGTACTTGCGGTGCAGGGGCGACGTGCCGATGAAGGTGTGGATACGACGTCGCTCGGCCGGCTGCAGCGCCTCCGCGGCGCGGTCGATGTCACCGGCGGCGGCGCGGGCGAGGCCGCAGACCACGGAATTGCGGAGCAGCTTGGCGATCTCGTGGACGGCCTCGAAATCGCCATCCGACGCGATCGGAAATCCGGCCTCGATCACGTCGACGCCCATGGCCTCGAGGACCTCGGCGACGCGCAGCTTTTCGGGCGTGGTCATCGAGCAGCCAGGGGACTGCTCGCCGTCGCGCAAGGTGGTATCGAAGATGATCACGCGCTCGGGCGGTGCCACGGGCACGGTCTGGTCGGTGTCAACACTGGTCATCGGAACAACTCGTGCAGCTGATGAAGGAGATCGAACCAAGGCGGACCCCTGAACGCGTGCGCGATCGGCGCGGGCTCAGGGGCAGCTAAGTCGGGCTCCGTCACCCGGCAAACGGAGCACCGGCAGTCGGGCGGAATCCACAACGAAGCCGGCCGCCGAAGCAACCAGCCTGGTGCCGATCCTGATCTTCCCCCAGGGGGCGATCACCGCCGCGCGCTCCATAGACTCGGCCGCGGCCAGGAGCGGCCGACGGCAACTGCCCGCTTATCCGCGAGAACCGCAGGTGCTGTAAAGCCCTTCCTCAACTCAGCCGGCGGCGCGCCGCGGCGCGGGGCGGATCGGGATCAGGTTGCCCAGGAACTCCTCGGCGCTGCGGCGCCAGGAAAAGCGCATGGCGAAGTCGCGACACAGGTTGCGCGGAATCGACAAGGCGCGCAGGGCGGCATGGCGCAGATCATGATCCAGGACGCCCACGGGGGCCCGGCCGATGACGTCTATCGGACCCGGGACCGGATAGGCCGCCACCGGCAGGCCACAGGCGAGCGCCTCCAGCAGGACCAGGCCGAAGGTCTCGAATCGGCTCGGCAGCACGAAGACGTCGCTGGCCGAGTAGTAGCGGCTCAGCTCCTCGCCCTTCTTCCAGCCCGTGAACATCACCTTCGGATAGCGCTCGCGGTAGCTGGCGAGCTGCGGGCCCTCCCCGACCACCAGTTTGCTCCCCGGCAGATCCAGGACGAGGAAGTCATCGAGGTTCTTCTCGGCGGACACCCGGCCGACATAGGTGAACACGGGCCGCGGCAGATCGAGCAGCCCGGGAGCTTCAATCGGCCGGAACAGCTCGGTGTCGACTCCCCGGCACCAGCGGCGGATGTTGACGAAGCCCTTGGTGTGCAACTCGCGTTCCAGGCTGTCAGTCTGGACCATGAAGCCGTTGCCGGCATTGTGAAACCAGCGCTGCAGGGCCAGCACCAGATCGCTCGGGATGCCGAACTTCTCCTCGAAATAGATGCCGGCGCGGGTGTGGTAGGAGGTCGTGAACGGCCAGCCCCGCCGCAGGCAGTGGCGGCGCGCCGCCAGCCCGATCGGCCCCTCGACGGGAATGTGCACGGCGTCGGGCCGGAACTCGTCCATGAGCCGGGCCAGCTTGATCCCGGGCGCCACGGCGATGCGCACTTCGGGGTAGCTGGGCATGGGCACCGTCGGAAACCGGTCTGGGCCCAGCACCTCGACGATGTGACCCAACCCCGCGAGCTCGTCCACGACGGTGCCTATCGTGCGTACCACCCCGTTGATCTGGGGGTACCAAGCGTCGCTGGCGATCAGAATGCGCATGGACATGCAAGGCCCCGCTACTACCGCACGCGGGCAGCAGTGCAAGACATTGATGACAATGTCGCGACGCGGGCGCAATGGCCCAGGGCGCTGTGCCGCCTGGACAAGCGGAACGGGCTGGCCTCAGAATCGTTGCAGCGGCAGTTCGCCGGCCGGACCGCCGCGCCTCGGCGGTCGGGATGGGGAAGTCGATTGAGCCGAGCGGAGCAGACCAGAGGACCGGACGCGGTGGAACCGCGGCTGCGCGGCCTCGCCGCACTCCTTTCGCGCTGCGCCGAGGCGGAGCCGGGAGCGACGGCGGCACTGCGGCAATGGGAAGGTGGGCGGCTGCAGCTGATGCTCACCCGCATGCTCGACGACCCCGAGCGGGTGCGCGTGGCCCTGGACCGTCTGCTCGCCGATCTGTCGGGCGGCGCTGGTGCATTTCGCGGCGCGGGTGAGGCGGCAGCTCAGGACTGGCTGTTCGCGCGGATGCGGCGGGCCGTGCGCGAGACGGGCGGCCTGCCGCCACTGCGCGCCGTGCCCAGGGAGGACCTGCAGCGCACACCATTGGCGCCGCCCGAGCCATCGCCGGTCAGCTGGCAAGAACCGGTCCATTCGGATCCGCCGCGCCCATTCGCGCCCGGACGGCAAACCGGAACCGCCAATCCGCGTCTCCGGCCGCCGAGCGCGCCGCTCAGGTCTTCCCGGACAGGCGCCATGCTTCCACCTGTCCGGCGCCGCAGCCGGGGGATCTGGCGTTGGCTGAGCGTAATCATGCTGCTGCTGGCGGCCGGGGCGGCCGGAGTGGCGACCTCGATCGTGGCGGTGCGCTGGTTCGCCCAGGAGCGTCCGCCAGCCATGGCGCCGAGCCCCCCCCCGATTGTCAACGTCCAGCCGGCTCCAGCGCCGTCCCCGCCCGAGCCGCCGCCTCCCGAAGCGCCGGCACCGAGCCGACAGGAGCAGGTCGGCCCGCCGATCGCGGCCCGCGATCTGCCGGTGGTCGCCGCACCGGTCCCGCGCGCCGCGCCTGAGACCATCGCCCCAGCGACGCCGGCGGTGGTTGCGGCGCCGCGCGTCGTCATCCATCACGGGCCCGGGCCGGACAGCCAGGCAGCCGCGGACGAACTCGCGGGCCAGCTGCGGGCGGCCGGCTATGGCGAGACCGAGGTTCGGGCGGTGGGCTTCGATGTCGCCACCGCCAGCGTCCGGTACTTCTTCAACGGCGACCGGCCCGGCGCCGAGCGTCTGGTCCGGGCCATCGCGCCCTTCCTGCGCGCGCATGGCGCCGGCGCGCCGAGCACGGCCATCAGCTTCACCGACTTCCGGCCGCTGCCGCGGCCGGGCACCCTCGAGATATGGCTGCCCAGCCGCTGAGGTGGCGCCGGTTCAGTTCTTCGCCTTGTCGACCAGCTTGCCCTTGGCGATCCAGGGCATCATGCCGCGCAGGCGCTCGCCCACCTCCTCGATGCCGTGCTCGGCCTGGCGGCGGCGCATGGCCTTGAAGCTGACCTGGCCGGCCTTGTTCTCCAGCACCCAGTCACGGGCGAAGCGACCTTCCTGGATGTCGGCGAGCACGCGCTTCATCTCGGCCTTGGTTTCCTCGGTGACGATGCGCGGGCCGGTCTTGTAGTCGCCATACTCGGCCGTGTTGCTGATCGAGTAACGCATGTTGGCGAGTCCGCCCTCGTAGATGAGGTCGACGATCAGCTTCACCTCGTGCAGGCACTCGAAATAGGCCATCTCCGGCGCGTAGCCGGCGTCGACCAGGGTCTCGTAGCCCGCCTGGATCAGGGCGCTGAGCCCGCCGCAGAGCACCACCTGCTCACCGAACAGGTCGGTCTCGCACTCTTCCTTGAAGGTGGTCTCGATCACGCCGGCCCGCGCACCGCCGATGGCGCTGGCGTAGGACAGGCCGAGGTCGAGCGCACCGCCCGAGGCGTCCTGGTGGATGGCGACCAGGCAGGGCACGCCGCCGCCCTTGAGGTACTCGGCGCGGACCAGATGGCCGGGGCCCTTGGGGGCCACCATGAGCACGTCGAGATCGGGGCGCGGCTCGATCAGCTTGAAGTGGATGTTGAAGCCGTGTGCGAACAGGAGGGCCGCACCCTCCTTCATGTTCGGCCCGAGCTCGTCGCGGTAAAGATCCGCCTGGAGCTCGTCGGGCACCAGGACCATGACCACGTCGGCCCATTTCGCGGCCTCGGCCGGCGTCAGGCACTTGATCCCGGCCGCCTCGACCTTCTGGCGGGTCGCCGAGCCGGGCTTGAGGGCCACGGCCACCTCGGGCACGCCGCTGTCCTTGAGGTTGTTGGCGTGGCCGAAACCCTGGCTGCCGTAGCCGACTACCGCGACCTTCTTGCCCTTGATCAGGTTCAGGTCGGCGTCGGCATCGTAGTAGACGCGCATGGTGCCCAGTTTCCCTCGATTGTTGTGTCTGCTCAGCCGCGTGCCAGGTCGGGGGCGAGGATGGCCTCGCCGCGACCGATCGCGACCACACCCGCGCGGCTGACCTCGACCGGCTCCAGGAGGTCGATGAAGGCATCGAGCTCGTCCGAGGTGCCAGTGACCTCGAACACGAACGAGCCCGGCATGCTGTCCACCAGCCGCGCATGCATGAAGTCGGCGAGGCGCAAGGCCCCGATCAGCCGCTCGCGGTCGCCGATCACCTTGACCAGGGCCAGCTCGCGCTCGACGTGCGGTCCCTGGGCGGTGAGGTCCTGGACCCGCCGCACCGGCACCAGCTTGGCAAGCAGCGACTTGATCTGCTCGATGACGAACTCGCTGCCCGTGGTGACGATGTTGATGCGCGACAGGGCACGCGCCTTGTCCACCTGCGCTACCGTCAGGCTCTCGATGTTGTAGCCGCGGCCCGAGAACAAGCCGATCACCCGGGCGAGCACGCCGGGCTCGTTGTCGACGAGCGCCACGATCGTGTGGCGCCGCTCTTCCTCGCTCGCTGCCATGGAACCTCGAGGGCGTTGCGGTGATGCGCGCAGGCGACTTAAGCCCAGGGCGGATATGTGACAAGCGGCTTGTGGCGCGCGCGCCCGCTGTCCCTCCCGAGCACCGGCCCCCGCGCAGGAACGGCATCCATCCGGGCTAACCTGCTGGTAAGGGCTGGGGATCAAGATGCGGCCCAGCAACGATGCGTGTTGGACCACGGCAGACCATCGCTGATGACCCGCTGCTCCCCTGCCCCTTCCAAGCTTGTGCTCGGCCTCGTCGCGGTGCTGGTCGGCTGCTCGCCTTACTATGGCGACATGCCATCGCCGCAGCGGCGCCAGCTCGACAGGGCGATCGCCGTCAGGGCGTCGGGCGATCTCGGCGGTGCCTGCGCGATCCTCGCCGAAGTGAGCGCAAACACGCATCCGGGGCTGCTGATCCAGCATGCCCGCTGCCTCCTCGACCCGGACGGCGGCGATCAGGATCTGGTGGCGGCGCGAGCGGTGCTGGAACGCGTCTTCGCCATGCGCTCACGCTACCGTGGCCGGGCGGCGCTCATGCTGGCCGATGTCGAGCGACGGGCCGGCGGCACGCCCCAGGCGCAGCTGGCATGGCTGGACCGCGCCCAGGAGCTGGGGGAACCGGGCACCGAGCGGCCGCGGCTGAAGGCTTGGCAACAGGATCCCGACAACTTCCGTACCGAGCTGGTCGCCGCCTATAGGCGTCGGGCGCCCGCCGATCCCTACAGCGCGCTCGAGCTCGCGCGCCTGACAGCCGCCGATCCGGCCGCCGATCCCGCCTTGCGCCAAGCCCGGATCGGCGCGGCGGTGCGGGCACTGCAGGCCGGTGCCGAGGCCGGCGGCGCGCGCTATGCGCGGACTCTGTCCTGGCTCTACGACTCCGGCGAGCTGGTCTCCGCCGACCCGGACGAGGCGTTCTTGTGGCTGTCCCGGGCCGCCCGCGCCGGCGACGGGAAGGCGTTGACCAAGCTTGCCGACCGCGCCCGGGCCGAAGGCGATCTGGCGGCGGCCCAGCGACTGCTGCGCGAAGCCGTCGCCGCCGGCAGCCAGCAGGCAGCGGTAAATCTGAGCCGCGGCTACCTGGCCGGAAGGTTCGAGCCCGTCGACGCCACGGCGGCGGCGGAGCTCATCGCCCGCACCGCCGAGGCCGGCGGTCCGCCGGCGCTGCGCGTCGCCTACGCTCAGGCGCTGCTGCGCGGCGGCATCGTCGCCCGCGACCCTGCCCGTGGCCTGGCCATGCTCGAGGAGCTGGCGGCGACGGGCGATGGCCCGGCCAGGACCGAGCTGGGGCGGCGGCTGCTGCGCGGCCTGGACGTGCCGGCAGATCCGGCGCGCGGCAGGGCGCTGCTGGAGGGGACCGCAGCCGCGGGCGACGCCGGCGCCATGTTCCACTTGGCGCGCGCCTTCCTCTACGGCCACGGCGTCCGGGCCGACCCGCCGCTCGGCATCGACTGGCTGCGGCGGGCGGCCGACTCCGGGTCGGCCGGCGCCGAGACTCGAACTCGGCCGGCGCTATCTGCGCGGCCTCGACGTACCGGTCGACGCCGCTACCGGCCTTGGCCTGCTGGAAGCCCTGGCCGCGGCCGGCCACGACGGGGCGATGGTGCAGATCGGGCTGGCCTATGCCGAGGGCCAGGGCGTGCCCAGGAGCGCCTCGCGCGCCCGCCGCTGGCTGGAGCGGGCCGCCGCAGCCGGCAACGCCCAGGCGCAAGAGGCCCTGCGCCCGGACGGCGGCGAGGAAGTCCGCGCCGCCGCGACCTGAAGCTGCCCGCCCGCCCACGCCCCGTCCCCGAAGACGGAGCACGGCGCCTCCCCGCCGCGGTTGGGTCACGCAACCGTGATCGCGTCCTTCCCCCATGCGCATGCCCGGCGCTCGGCATGCGCACCGCCTTGTGCGTTCCGTCACAGCGAGATCCCGCCGGAAGGTTAGATTGGCCGGGTCGCGTCCGTCACGACCAAGCGCTAAATCGGTTGAGGACGGACTCGCTATGATCGGGAATGTGTCATGAACCAAAAGATCTGGCTCCTCGCGCTCATGGTCGGCACCGCGCCGATGACGCCTGCGCTGGCCGGAAACCCGGTGGCCGCTCTCAGCAAGGATCAGGTGGCGGCGATGCTGGGGAACGATGGCGGCGAGGGATTCACCGCTGAAGCGCTGGCCGCGATCCTGGCGCCGGCCCCGACTGTCCGCACCCGCAGCCTCGCCGCCGGAACCGGCACGGCCCCGCCTCCGGGTGCCGCCAACAGCGGCGTCGTCCCGGACCTGAAGATCCACTTCGCCACCAACTCGGCAGCGATCAGCCGCGAGGCCGCACAACGGCTCGACGCGCTGGCGACGGCGCTCGAGTTCCCGCAGATGCAGGACGTGCACCTGATCATCGCCGGGCACACCGATGCCCGCGGGAGCGACGCGCTGAACAAGCTACTGTCGCAGCGGCGTGCCCAATCGGTCGTGACCTGGCTGGTCACCGAGGGCTCGGTCTCGCCGGACCGGCTCCAGGCGGTCGGTTATGGCGAGGAGCGCCTCGCCGACGCCCGCAACCCGGCCAGCGGCGTCAACCGCCGGGTCGAGGTGATCGCACGGCAGGTCGGGCCCTCGGCGAAGGCCTACTGAGCGCCTGCTAGGCGCTGTGTGTCGATCGACATGACGCCGAGGGCGGCGAACCGCTCTCGGCCGTCGCGGGTGACGCCCGAGCGTTTCGGCCCCGGCCCGGCGTCGGGCCGTCCGCTCACACCAGCACCATGCCCTCTTCCGAGATCGCCTCGTGCTGGCCCTCGTCCTCGGGGCTGAGCTTGATCTCGTTGTGGGCGGCACCGCCCGGGATCATCGGGTAGACGTTCTCGGCGCGCTCGACCACGATGTCGGCGATCACCGGCTTGTCCGAGCGCAGGGCCGCCTCGATCACACCGTCGAGCTGGTCGATGGTCTCGGCGCGCAGTCCCACCCCGCCGAACGCCTCGGCGAGCTTCACGAAGTCGGGCAGCGCGTCCATGTAGCTCTCGGAGTGGCGCTGACCGTGGAAGAAGTCCTGCCACTGGCGGACCATGCCCATGTAGCTGTTGTTCAGGATGAAGCTTTTGACCGGCAGCCGGTACTGCATCGCGGTCGACATCTCCTGCATGTTCATCACCCAGGAGGCGTCGCCGGAGATGCAGACCACGGTGGCGTCGGGATGGGCCACCTGGACACCGATGGCGGCCGGGAAACCGTAGCCCATGGTGCCGAGCCCGCCCGAGGTCATCCAGCGCAGAGGCTTGTCGAACGGGAAATGCTGGGCCGCCCACATCTGGTGCTGGCCGACATCGGTGGTGACGTAGGTGTCGAGATGCCTGGTCGCCTCGTAGAGGCGGCGCACGGCCGTCTGCGGCTTGATCGCCTTGCCGTTCTGGCGGAAGCGGTAGGAATTCTTCTTCTGCCAAGCGTGGATCTGATGCCACCAGGGCTCGATCTTCTGCCGGTCGACCATGTTCGAGCGCCGCCGCCAGGCGGCGGCCAGCGCCGCCAGGCTCTTCTCGGCGTCGCCGACGATGGAGACGTCCACGCCGACGTTCTTGTTGATCGAGGACGGGTCGATGTCGATGTGGATCTTCTTGCTGCCCGGCGAGAAGCCGTCGAGCCGCCCGGTCACGCGGTCGTCGAACCGCGCACCGATGCACACCATGACGTCGCAGTCGTGCATGGCCAGGTTGGCCTCGTAGGTGCCGTGCATGCCGAGCATGCCGACGAACTGCGGATCGGAGGCCGGGAAGGCACCCAGGCCCATCAGCGTCAGGGTGATCGGATAGCCGGTCGCACGGACGAGCTCGGTGAGCTCGGCGCAGGCCCTGGAACCGGCGTTGATGACGCCGCCGCCGACATAGAAGATCGGCCGCTCGGCACGGGCCAGGAGCTCGGCGGCCTCCTCGATGCGCGCTGCGTCGGGCTCGGTGCGCGGGTGGTAGGTGCGGTGCTGGACCGCATCCTTGCCGTGGTAGGGCGCCTTGGCCATCTGGATGTTCTTGGGCAGGTCGACGACCACCGGCCCGGGGCGACCCGAGCGCGCGACGTGGAACGCCTCGTGCATCACGCGGGCGAGATCCTCGCCTCGTTTCACCAGATAGTTGTGCTTGGTGCAGGGCCGGGTGATGCCGACCGTGTCCGCCTCCTGGAACGCGTCGTTGCCGATCATGTGGGTCGGCACCTGACCGGTCAGGCAGACCAGCGGCACCGAATCCATGAGCGCGTCGGTGAGCCCGGTGACGGTGTTGGTGGCGCCGGGGCCGGACGTCACCAGGACCACGCCGACCTTGCCGGTCGAGCGGGCATAGCCCTCGGCGGCGTGGACCGCGGCCTGCTCGTGGCGGACCAGAATGTGGCGGATCTTGTCCTGCTGGAACAGGGCGTCGTAGAGCGGCAGCACCGCACCGCCAGGATAGCCGAAGATCACCTCCACGCCCTGATCCACCAGCGCCTGAATGACCACCTGGGCGCCGGTCAGTTCCTGGGCGGCGGTGGACGTGGCGGTCTGGATCGTGGCGACGGTCATCGGATGCTCCTCGGGTGCCCTGAGCCCGTTCTACTTGGGGTTGACTTGACGGCGAATCCCGGCAGGGGTCGGACGCCGGGGCGACGGACACTAGTCGGCCGCCCCGGCATGGTCAACGCCAGAAGAGTGCTGAAGTTCAGCCCGCCCGGGCAGGCTGCGCCCCGTCCTTGCCGGTGCGCCACAGGCTGAACAGGACGCCGCCGACGAGCAGGGTGAGGGTCACCGAGAGCGAGAAGGCGGGCGGGATCTTGCCGATGATGTTCACCAGGAAGATCTTGCCGCCGATGAACACCAGCACCAGCGCCAGGGCGTATTTCAGGTAGCGGAAGCGGTGAATCATCGCGGCCAGCGCGAAATAGAGCGCGCGCAGGCCGAGCACGGCGAAGATGTTCGAGGTGTAGACGATGAACGGGTCCTGGGTGATGGCGAAGATCGCCGGCACCGAATCGACCGCGAACACGAGGTCGGCGAACTCGATCAGGACCAGGGCCAAGAACAGAGGTGTGATCCAGAGCAGCGGCTTGCCGCTGGCCGGATCGGGCAGGCGGACGAAGAAGCGCTCGCCGTGCAGCTGCTCGGTCACGCGCAGGCGGCGGCGCAGGAAGCCCAGAAGCGCGTTGTCGTCGAGGCTGTGCTCCTTGTCCGCGACCAGCAGCATCTTCACGCCGGTCGCGACCAGGAAGGCGCCGAACAGGTAGAGGATCCACTGGAACTCGGTGATCAGGGCCGCACCCAGGCCGATCATGATCGCGCGCAGGACGATGACGCCGAGGATGCCCCAGAACAGGACGAAGTGGTGGTACTGCCTGGGGATCGCGAAGTAGCCCAGGATCATGGCGATCACGAACACGTTGTCCATGGCCAGGCTCTTCTCGACCAGGAACCCGGTGACATAGGCCATGCCGGCCTCGTCGCCGAGGCGGTGCCAGACCCAGAAGCCGAACAGGAGGGCGACGCCGATATAGGCGGCGCTGAGCACCAGGCTCTCGCCGACCTCGATCTCGCGGGAGTTGCGGTGGAGCACGCCGAGGTCGAAGGCGAGCAGCAGCACGACGATCCCGATGAAGCCCAGCCACATCCAGCCCGGGCGGCCGAACAGCTCGCCGTAGAGGATCGGGTCGAGCCCGGCCGCCAGCGTGGCAAACATGGCGATCACCGCCTCCCAGGCGGGTGCGGCGGATGCATCGACGAACGCGTGGGATCGCGCGACGGCGTCGAAGAACAGCTGTCTTGCAGCGTCCATGTGGGCCCCTCGGCTCATGGTGTGACACGTCGCGAAGGTGCCGACATCGCAGCCCAAAAGGCTGTGAGAGGGGCCCGGTCAACCTCGACGACGAAGAGCTGTGAAATCCGGCCGCGATTTCAAGGAGCCTACCGGCGATTTACCGGAAGATCAGATTGCGGGCCGCCGCGAGCGCGTGCGGGCTGTCGCCGACGGCCGGGATGGCCGCGAACTCCGGCAGCCGGTGGCGGAACCAGGTACGCTGCCGCTTCGCATACTGGCGGATCTGGGTGGCGACGCTCGCCCGGGCCGCTTCCGCCGGCAGCGCGTCCCGCAGGACGCCGGCGAACTCGCGCAGCCCGTGGACCTTGGCGATCGGCAGGGCCGTCGCCTCGGGCACGCGCTCCAGCAGATCGCGGATCTCGCCCAGCGCACCCGCTGCGAGCATCGCTTCCAGCCGGGCCTCGATCCGCGGATTGACGGTGGCGGCCGGCGGCACCAGCGCCATCCCGGCCAGCAGGGGCGGCAGCGGCAGGCGGACCGGCGGATCGGCCTGCCAGGCGCCCAGCGAGCGCCCGGTCGCCTCGACCACCTCGAGCGCGCGCAACAGGCGCTGGCGGTCGGACGGGCTCAGGCGCCCGGCCATTTCGGGGTCGCGTGCGGCCAGCCTCGCGTGCAGCTCGGCCGTCGGCCGCGCGCCGGCCCACGCGCGCAGCTGCCCGCGCAGCGCCGCGGGGATCTCCGGCATTGCCGGCAGGCCGCGCAGCAGGGCGTGAAGGTAGAGCCCGCTGCCGCCGACGAGGATGGCCGGCCGCTGGGCGGCCCGCACCTCCTCGAGGATCGGGCCGATCAGCTCCAGCCAGCGGGCGACCGAGGGCTGCTCGGTGGCAGCGAGGACGCCATAGAGGCGGTGCGGGGCCCGGGCCAGGTCCGCGGCCACGGGCCGGGCGGTGAGGATCGGCAGATCGGCGAACAGCTGCTGGCTGTCGGCGTTGACGACGATGCCGTCCAGCAGACGGGCAAGCGCCACCGCCAGGGCGGACTTGCCGCTCGCGGTGCTGCCACCTATGACGACCAGCGCCTCGATGGCGCCTCTCCCTCACCGTTCCGCCCGGAGCTTCGATGCCGGCCATCGCCTGCCTGATCGCCGACCCCGAGCGCCATCCCCTCGATCCCGCCCTGGTGGCGGGAGTGGCCCGCGCGCTCGCGGGCGAGGTGCGCTGGCTTGGCAAGGCCCGTGCGGCGGAGATCGCGACCGCCTTGGACCCGTCGGCGGCCAGCGCGCGCCTCGACGCACTGCTCGGCGACGCGCCGGTGGACCGAGCGGTACTGCCGCCGACGCACCGTCGCAAGCGCCTGCTGCTGTGCGACATGGACAGCACGATCATTACCATCGAATGCATCGACGAGCTGGCCGACTTCGCCGGCCTGAAGCCGCAGATCGCCGCGGTGACGCGCCGCGCCATGAACGGCGAGCTCGATTTCGCCGCGGCCTTGCGCGAGCGCGTGGCGCTCCTGCGCGGCCTGCCCGCATCCGCCAACGCGCGCGTGATCGCCGAGCGGCTGCAGCTGATGCCGGGAGCCGCTACCCTGGTCGCCACCATGCGGGCGAACGGCGCCTATGCGGCCCTGGTTTCCGGCGGCTTCACCGCGTTCACCCGCCACGTCCAGGCCCGATGCGGCTTCGACCTCGAGGAGGCCAACGAGCTCGAGATCGCCGACGGCGTCCTCACCGGCAGGCTGGTCGGGGAGCTGCGGGGTGCGGAGGCGAAGCGAGAAGCGCTCCACCGGCTGCAGCGGCGCCTCGGGCTCGCCCGTGACCAGACCCTGGCGGTCGGGGACGGGGCCAACGACCTGCCGATGCTGCGCGACGCGGGCCTGGGCGTCGCATTCCGCGCCCATGCCAGCGTTCGGGCCGCGGCACCGGCCCGCATCGAGCATGGCGACCTCACTGCGCTGCTGTTCCTGCAGGGCTACCGGAGCGACGAGTTCGTGGAGGGCCCGGCCTAGGACTTGAAGCGGAGCGCCACGAAGCGCAGGTCGCCCTGCCGGTCGATCAGCAGGAGGATCGACTTCTTGCCCTCCTGCTGGGCCTGGCTGACCTTTGCTGCGACCTCGGGCGGCGAGCTGACCTCCTCCTGACCGACCTCGACGATCAGGTCGCCGGGCTTGAGGCTCTCCTCGGCTGCGGTCGAGCCGTCGACCACCTCGGTGATCACGACTCCCTTGGACGTCTCCGGCAGGCTGAACTGGGAGCGCTGCTCGGGCTCCAGGTTGGCGATGGTGAGGCCAAGCGTCTCGATCTTGGCGTTGGCCGTGGGCGACGGATCCTGCGGCGCGGTGCCGAGCTCGGCCACGGTCTCGTCCTCGGGCAGCTCGCCCAGCACGACGTCCAGGGTCATCTCCTCGCCCTTGCGCCACAGCCGGACCGCGGTCTCCTTGCCGATCGCGGTCTCGGCCACCAGCCGCGGCAGCGAGCGCATGCGGTCGATCTTCTTGCCGTCGAACTCCAGAATCACGTCGCCGGGCAGGATCTGCGCGTCGGCCGCAGGTCCACCCGGAGTCACGCTGGCGACCAGGGCGCCATCGGCCTGCGCGAGACCCAGGCTCTCGGCGATCTCGTCGCTGACGCTCTGGATGCGCACGCCCAGCCAGCCGCGCGCCACCTTGCCCGAGCGCATCAGGCTGTCGATCACCGGCTTGGCGAGGTTGGCCGGGATCGCGAAGCCGATGCCGACGCTGCCGCCCGAGGGCGAGAAGATGGCGGTGTTGACGCCGAACACGGTGCCGTCGAGCGTGAAGCTGGGCCCGCCGGAATTGCCGCGGTTGATCGGCGCGTCGATCTGAAAGAAGTCGTCATAGGGTCCGGCGCGGATGTCGCGGCCGCGCGCCGAGACGATGCCGGCGGTGACGGTCGAGCCCAGTCCGAACGGGTTGCCGATGGCGATCATCCAGTCGCCGACCCGGACCTCGTCGCTGTCGGCCCAGTTCACGAACGGGAACGGCTCCGCCCGATCGATCTTGAGCAGTGCGAGGTCCGTCTTGCTGTCGGTGCCGATCAGCTTGGCCGGATATTCCGACTCGTCGTTGAAGATCACGGTGATCTCGTCCGCGTCGGCGATAACGTGGTTGTTGGTCACCACGAAACCGGTGGAGTCGACGACAAAGCCGGAGCCGAGCGAGAAGCTGCGGCGCGGCTGCTGCTCCTGCTGCGAACGATCGCGCTCGAAGAAGTCCTTGAAGAACTCCTCGAACGGCGAGCCCGGCGGGAATTGGGGCATGGCCGGGGCATCGGACGAGCTCGGCGTGGAGACATCCTTACGCGTGGAGATGTTGACCACCGCCGGAGCGATCTTCTCGACGATGTCGCCGAACCCCTCGACCGGCGCCGCCCGCTGCGCCCAGGCGGTGCCGCCCGTCCCGCTGGTCAGCAACGCTACCAGGAGCGCGCAGGCGACACGCCGGATCGTGCCGGCAACAGCGCGGCGGGGCACCGTCCCGCGCGGGCTGAGCGCACTGAGCATGGTCGATCTCCCTAGCATCTCGGGGCCGGGACGCGCCCGGCGCCGCCGGGCGCGGAACAGAACGGATCGTCCTCTGCTCCGCGGCACGTCGGCGGCAACACGTAACTGTCTCGGGATCATCGCCGAGCGCTTGCGCCGAAGCAAGCCGCTATCCCGGCTCTCAGCTGCGGATCAGCCAGACGAGAAGGACCCCCAACCCGACCGACGCGAGCGCACCCAGCCGCAGATGGCCCGGCTCGATGGCCAGGACCCGGGCCGCGGCCTCCTTCATCCGCTCGGGGAACAGCGCCCAAAGTACGCCCTCGATGACGAGGACAAGCGCCAGCGCCGTGCCCAGATCCGCCATGAGCGGAAGGGGATCCGCTCGGGCTCAGGGTGTCTGCGCCCCCGAACTGGGCGGCGCGCCCGAGGCGAGATCGGCGCCAGGCCCCGCCGGCTGCGCAGGCAGGTTCACCGGCCGGCCGTTGAAGAACCGGAAGAACTCGCTGTCGGGCGAGAGCACCAAGCTGGTCGCACCGTCGCCCAGCGCCTCGCGATAGGCCTGCAAGGAGCGGTAGAAGTCGAAGAACTCCGGATTCTGGCCGAAGCCCTCGGCGAAGATCCGGATCGCCTCGGCATCGCCCTGGCCGCGAAGGATCTCCGATTGCTGCTTGGCCTCGGCGATCAGCACGCGGCGCTCGCGGTCGGCGCGGGCGCGGATCCGCTGGCCGACCTCGGCACCCTGGGCCCGCAGTTCCTTGGCCTCGCGCTCGCGCTCGGTCTGCATCCGCCGGAAGACGGCCTGGCTGTTCTCGGGCGGCAGGTCGGCCCGCTTGATGCGCACGTCGACCAGCTCCACGCCGAAGCCCACCAGCGACTTGTTGGCCTCGCCCTTGATCCGGTTCATCAGCAGCGTGCGGTCCTGCGACAGGATCGTGAACAGCGGCGCCTCGCCCAGCACGCTGCGCAGGCTCGAGAACACGATCGGCTCCAGGCGGCCGCGGAAGCCCGCCTCGGTGCCCACCGACTGGCGGAACCGCAGCGCGTCGGTGATGCGGTAGCGGGCGAACGCGTCGACGACGAGCCGCTTCTGGTCACCCAGCACCAACTCGACCGAGGGCGCGTCGAAATCGAGCACGCGCTTTTCGAAATAGTCGACCTGCTGCACGAACGGCACCTTCAGGTGCAGGCCGGGCTCCTGCACGATCCGCACCGGATTGCCGAACTGCAGCACCAGCGCCTGCTGGGTCTGATGCACGGTGAACAGCGAGTTGAGCAGGAGGAACAGGGCCGCCAGCACGATGCCGATGGCCACGACTCCGATGCGCGAGGTCATCATTGCGAGGCTCCCTGCACGCTGTCGTCCTGCGGCGCGATCGTATCCTGTCGTGTCTCGCGCGACCGCCGCTCGAGATCCGGCAGGGGCAGGTACGGCACCACGCCGTTACCACCCTGCTTGCCGTCGATGATGACCTTGTTCACGCCTTTGAGCACCTGCTCCATGGTTTCCAGGTAGAGGCGGCGCGAGGTGACGTCCTCGGCCTTGAGATATTCTGCCAGGATCGACTTGAACCGGTCGGATTCACCGGTGGCCCTGGCGGTCGCCTCCTGCCGGTACGCCTGCGCCTCCTGCAGCAGGCGCTCGGCCTCGCCGCGGGCGCGCGGGATGATGTCGTTGGCGAAGGTCTCGGCCTCGTTCTGCGCTCGTTCACGGTCGGCCTGGGCACGCTGGACATCGCGGAACGAATCGATGACCTCCGCCGGCGGGTCGGCCTTCTGCAGCTGCACCTCGTCGACCAGGATCCCGGTGCCGTACTCGACCATCAGCGCCTGCAGCTGCTCGCGGGCCTTGAGCTCGATGGCACGCCGCCCTTCGGTCGTGGCCTCGACGATGGGGGTCTGGCCGATGATCTCGCGCATCACGCTCTCGGCCGCGGCCTTGACCGTGTTCTCCGGGTCGCGGACGTTGAACCGGAAATCGGCGGCGCTGCCGATCTTCCACAGCACGACGAAGTTGACGTCGATGATGTTCTCGTCGCCGGTCAACATCAGCGCCTCGTCCGAAATGTCCCGCGCAGAGCCGGTAGTCCGGGTTCCGGTCGGCTGGCCGGCCGAGCGGAAGCCGATCTCGATCCGGTTGACGCGGGTGACCGGCACCTTCTCGACCGCCTCGATCGGGGTCGGGAGATGATACTTCAGGCCGGGCGTGCTGGTCCGGTTCAGCTGGCCGAACCGGGTCACCAGGCCCTGCTCGTCGGGCTGCACGGTGTAGATGCCGCTCGCCAGCCACAGGCCCAGGATGGCGAGGCCCACCAGCACCAGACCCTTGCGGCCGATGCTCGACGGCCCGCCGCCCGGGAACAGGCTCTTGACCTTCTCCTGGCTGCGTCGCAGCAGCTCCTCAAGGTCGGGAGGCTGCTGGCCGCCGCCGGGGCGGCCGCCCCAGGGTCCGGGGCCGCCTCCGCCTTGCCAGCCCCCACCACCTTGACTGTTCCAGGGCATCCGTAAATTCCTTGGCTATGCTGATGGCGCGACGGAGGCCCGCGCCATGTTGGGAGCTGCCGCACTCGATCCGCTCGAACTTCCGTGTATATCGGTCGCACGCGTTGAGGGATCAACCATGAACGAGATTACCACCGAGCAGGTGCTCGCGATGCTCCGCCGCGTCCGCCATCCGCATCGGGACGACGACCTGGTCAGCCTGGGCATGATCTCCGGGGTCGTGGTCAAGCAGGGCAATGTCGGGTTCGCGATCGAGGTGCACCCCGCCGAGGCATCGCAGTTCGAGTCGGTGCGCAAGGCCTGCGAGCAGGCGGTCCGCGCCATCCCGGGCGTCCTGTCCTGCAGTGCGGTGCTCACCGCCGAGCGCGCGCCCGGCGGCCGCGCCGCCGCCGGGCCGCCGCCGACGCTGGGCGAGCCGGCACGGCCGGCCCAGGCGCCACTGGTGCCGGGGGTGAAGGCGATCATCGCCGTGGCCTCGGGCAAGGGCGGCGTCGGCAAGTCGACGACCGCGGTCAATCTGGCCATGGGGCTGGCCGCGATCGGGCAGCGGGTGGGCCTGCTCGACGCGGACATCTACGGGCCCTCCCTGCCCCGGATGGCCGGCATCAGCGGCCGGCCCAGCGCCACCGACGGCAAGAAGCTGCGGCCGATGGAGAATTTCGGCGTCAAGGTGATGTCGATGGGGTTCCTGGTCGACGAGGACGCGCCGATGATCTGGCGCGGGCCCATGGTGCAGAGCGCCCTGCAGCAGATGCTGGGCGACGTGCTGTGGGGCGAGCTCGACGTGCTGGTGGTCGACATGCCGCCCGGCACCGGCGACGCCCAGCTCACCATGGCGCAGCGCGTGCCGCTCGCCGGTGCCGTGATCGTGAGCACGCCGCAGGACATCGCACTCCTCGACGCGCGCAAGGCCATCAACATGTTCCGCAAGGTCGACGTGCCGATCCTCGGCATCGTCGAGAACATGTCCTACTTCTGCTGCCCCAATTGCGGCCACCGCAGCGAGATCTTCGCCCATGGCGGCGCGCGCGCCTGCGCGGCGCAGTACGGCGTCGACTTCCTGGCCGAGATCCCCCTGGACCTCGAGGTGCGCGAGACCAGCGACGCAGGCCGGCCGATCGTGGTTAGCCAGCCAAGCCATCCGGTCGCCGAGGCCTACCGCGAGCTGGCCATGACGGTGCGGGACAAGTTGGCCGCGGCGGAGGGCGGAACGACCAGAAGATTTCCTAAGATCGTCTATAGTTGACGGCACTGACGGACAATCGGCCCGGCGCTATCGTCGAGGTGGGTATCAGCTCGTTCCGCCTGCCGAACTCACCCGGACTTCGCGGCAGACTGATCCGGAGCGGGCATGCATTCCGGCAAACGTCTGGGCGACGCAAACTCTGTCAATTCGGCGTTCGTGGCGCAGATGCGCATCTTGGCCTTGCGAGCGCCGGCCAGAAGTTTTGTCTCGTCCTCAGGGTGAGCGAATGTCAAAGCTGCGAGCGCCCCGTCACCCATCAGTTTGACGATGCGGCCCTTGTGCTCGACCAGGAGCGGATCGATCGCGGAGCCGCGCAAGTCCTTGATCGCCGCCAGTCTTCCGGCCTCGCCCTGGTCGATCAGGCGCGAGTAGCCGACAATGTCGGCGGCCAGGATCGCCGAAAGGCGATGCGCGGCGCGGGGGAGAGCCGGGCTCAAGGTGCTGCTGCCTGCCGGTTGGCCCGTTCGGTTTCGCATTCTGGAAGCGTGCGGGGCGTAGGCGTTGCGATCATCTCAGCCGCTGTAGCGCACAGGCGAAGGCCCGCCTTGCGGTAGGCGCCGAGGACTTTCGCCTGGTCTTCGGCGCGAGCGAAAGTCCAACCGTTGTTGAGGAAGTATTCGTACGTAACCTCGGGAAAGCGCTGCTGTAAAGTCTCGGATGCTGCCGCGGTCTCCTTGTCCTTGCCCATCTCGGCCAGAGCTAGTGTGCGCCAAGCAAGATGGTATTGGCTGAGCGTCGATGTGTAGTGTGCATAGCCGTCGATCATCTGCTGGTACTGCGAAGCGAGGAACCAAGGCGTGGCACAGAAAAGTAGGTAAAATTGGGGTGGGCTCGGGTTCAGCCTCATGGCACGATCGCATAAACCAGCGGAGCGGTCGGGCTGGCCTTCGAAGGCAAGCGTCTCAGCCGAACGTACCAGCACGTCGGCATAGCTTGGACCTAGCTCCAGCGACCGCTCCAGGAATGGTAGCGCCTCAGCGCCGGGCCGCCGATAGCTGATGGCAAAACCTAGCGTAGTGAAGGCGAGCGCATCGTATGGGTCGAGCTCCGTGGCGGTACGCGCGAGTCCCTCCATTTTCGCGGTGATATCAGCGTACTTGCCGCCGAAGCGGCCTGACTGCCACAGCGCCCAGGCCTTAGCGATGTAGGCACGTGCGAACGAGGGATCTTTGGCGATGGCCTCTTCTGCATAGGCCAGCGCCTGCCCGACTTCGCTTTCGGTGCCGGCCCGAGATTGCGAGGACAATGCGACAAGCTCATACGCATCGAGGTCCGACGGGCGCTTGCGGTGTGCTTGAACCTCAAGCTTGAGCCCGGCCACACGATTGATGTCGTTGACGGTCCGCTCCGTGATCTCGGTCTGCACAGCGAACAGGTCCGCTGCCGGGCGGTCCCAGCGCTCGGACCACAGGCTCGCCCCGGAGCGGGCGTCGTAGAGCTTTGCATTGACGCGCACGTGGTCGGGATCGCGCTGAATCGAACCGTCGAGGACCAAACCCACATCCAGCTCGCGGCCGATCTGGGTCGGCTCGGCGTGTCGATCCGCATAGGCCTTGCTTGAATTAATCGCGATCACGTCGACGGTGCGGAAGCGCGACAGGTCGGTGACGATGTCATCTGCGATTGCGGCCCCTAAGCGGCCGGTCGTCTCGTCACCACTCAGGTCATTGAACGGGAGGATGGCGATCGACGGATTGCCGCGCAAAGGTTGCGGCTTGAACAACAACCAGGCACCGCCCGCTAGGCTCGCCACGAGGCCGAGGGCGGCCAAGACGGCAGCGTAGCGTCCTGGGCGGCGCAAGACCGATCGCCCTGCCGTGCCATCGAGCCGCACGCGATAGGCGCGCACCGGCCGCGTGATGTTCTTGACCTGCTGCTCGCCAGTGAACTCCAGGGGCATGCCCAGCCGGCCCTGGAGGTGGTCGAACGCCGTCCCGGAGACCAGCACCCCGCCAGGCTCGCACAGCTGCTCGAGGCGCGCCGCGATGTTGACGCCATCGCCCATGAGGTCGTCGCCGTCCACCACCACGTCGCCGAGATTGATCCCGATCCGGAATACGATCCGGCGGTCGGGCAGCGTGTTGCCCTGCAGGTCGGCAACCGCCTTCTGGATCGCCACGGCACAGGCGACGGCGTCCACCACCGAGGCGAACTCGACGATGGCGCCGTCGCCCATCAGCTTGACGATCCGGCCCTTGTGCTCGGCCAGGAGCGGGTCGATCGCCTGCTGGCGCAGTGCCTTGATCGCGGCCAGCGTGGCGGCCTCGTCCTGTTCGATCAGCCGCGAGTACCCGACGATGTCGGCCGCCAGTACCGCCGCCAATCGGCGCTCGGTGCGGGGCGGGGGCGGCGGTGGGATCGATTCCGCCGGCGTCACCTCGGCCGCGAGCAGATAGCCGCGCTTGGGCACGGTCTTGAGCAGCTGCTGCGCCTCGTCGCCCAGGGCCTTCCTGATGTCGCGCACGCACTGGGTGATCGATTCGTCGCCGACCACCACGTTCGGCCAGACCGCGGCCATGATCGCGTCGCGGTCCACGACCCGACCCGGGTTCTCGACCAACAGCCGCAGCAGCGCCAGGGCCTTCGGCCGCAGGGGCACCTCGGCGCCGTCCGGGCCGAGGAGCACGCCGCGGGCGAGGTCGAGGGTGAACCGGTCGAAGCGCCAAGCTGCGGGTTGTTCCCGTTCGCCGGTCATGGATCAGTCCCCCACCACGTGGCACTCAAGGCTTGGCTGAGGTCATCTTGGCCCGCTCGCACTCGGGCAATCGCCTAGGAGTCGCAAACACGGCCAGCTCGGCTTGTGTCGCGCAGATGCGGAACTTGGCCTTGCGTGCGCCCGCCAGGAGTTTGGCTTCGTCTTCGGGGTGAGCGAAGATCCAGGCAGCATTGACGAAGTATTCGAATGAGGCGGTCGGGTGCTTCTGTTCCAACGTCGCGATCACCGCCGCTGCCTCGTCAGGCTCGTTCAGTCCGGCGAAGGCGATCGCCCTCATCGCGAGATAGAACTGATTGAGCTCGCCCTGGAAGCGATCCTGGCCGTCGATCATGGTCTCGTAGTGCCCGCTCATCAGCCAGGGCGAGGCACAGAACAGATAGTAGAAGCCTGGGGTGCTCGGGTTCAGGCGCACGGCCCGGTCGCATAGTGCCGCCCCGCGATCGGCCTGACCCAAAAAGGCAAGCGTGTCGGACGCTCGGGCCATCACGTCGGCCGAGCTGGGGCCGAGCTCCAGCGCTCGCTCGACCGCGGCCTCGACCTCCGGCCCCAAGGGCTTGAAGCTGAGAGCGAATGCCAAGGTGCTGTAGGCTACGGCATCATAGGGGTCGAGTTGGACTGCCGTGCGGGCGAGCCCGACCATCTGGTCGGCCTTGTCCGTGAACTTGTCGTCGAACCGGCCCGTGTTCCAGACGGCCCAGGCCTTGGCGACATAGGCCCGCGCAAAGGAGGGTCGCGGCTGATGGCCTCGTCGGCGTAGGCGAGCGCCTTGTCGACATCCTCCTTCGGCCCGAGACGCAATGACCAGGAGAGCGCCACGAGGTCGTAGGCCTGCAGGTCGGTCGGGCGCTTGCGCCGTGCCTCTGCCTCGGCCTTGGCACCAACGATGCGGTCAATGCTGTTGATGGCGCGCTCTGCGATCTCCGTCTGTACCGCGAACAGATCGTCCGCTGCCCGATCCCAACGCTCCGACCAGAGGCTGGCGCCTGAGCCGGCGTCGGCCAGATTGGCATTGATCCGGATATGGTCGCCAACACGCTGCATCGAACCATCGAGGACCAGCGACACCTTGAGCTCGCGACCGATCTCCGCGAGGCCTGCATGTCGATCCGCATAGGACCGGGTCGAGTTGCTGGCGATGACGTCGATGGTGCGAAATCGGGAGAGGTCGGTGACGACGTCGTCGGCGATCGCGGCCCCCAGCCGGCCAGTCTCCTCGTCGCCGCTCAGGTTCTCGAACGGCAACACCGCGATCGACGGATTCCCGCGGACAGGCTGCGGCTTCAACATCAACCAGGCACCGCCCGCGATAACCGCGGCCAGGAAAAGTGCGGCCATGACGGCAGCAGAGCGACCGGGGCGGCGAAGCGCCAACCGCGCCGCAGTCCCATCCAGGCGCACCCGATAGGCCCGGACCGGCCGCGCGATGTTCTTGACCTGCTGCTCGCCGGTGAACTCCAGCGGCAGCCCGAGCCGGCCCTGGAGGTGGTCGAACGCCGTGCCCGGACACCAGCACCCCGCCCGGCTCGCACAGCTGCTCCAGCCGCGCCGCCACGTTGACCCCGTCGCCCAGCAGGTCGTCGCCGTCGACCACCACGTCGCCGAGGTTGATGCCGATACGGAACACGATCCGGCGGTCGGGCAGCGTGTTGCCCTGGCGATCCGCCACCGCCTTCTGGATCGCAACGGCGCAGGCGACCGCGTCCACGACGCTGGCGAACTCGACGATCGCCCCGTCGCCCATCAGCTTGACGATACGGCCCTTGTGCTCGGCCAGCAGCGGGTCGATCGCGCCGCTCGCGCAAGGCCTTGATCGCCGCCAGGGTCGCGGCCTCGTCCTGTTCGATCAGGCGCGAGTAGCCGACGATGTCGGCGGCGAGGATCGCCGACAGGCGACGCTCGGCTCGAGGGGGCAGGTGCCGCGGTCTCGGCCGGCGTCCCGTCGGCGGCGAGCAGGTAGCCGCGCTTGGGCACGGTCTTGAGCAGCTGCTGCGCCTCGTCGCCCAGGGCCTTCCTGATGTCGCGCACGCACTGGGTGATCGATTCGTCGGTCACCACCACGCCGGGCCACACCGCGGCCATGATCGCGTCGCGGTCGACGACGCGGCCGGGGTTCTCGACCAGCAGCCGCAGCAGCGCCAGAGACTTCGGCCGCAGGGGCACCTCGGCGCCGTCCAGGCCGAGCAGAACGCCGCGCGCGAGGTCGAGGGTGAAGCGGTCGAAGCGCCAGGCTGTCGGCGTTGTTCCCGTTCGGCGTGCATCGAGCCGTTTCCTCCCCGCTGCGGGCCGGCGCGGCCCACGCGAGCGCGGGATTTAACCAGAATTTCACCGGACTTTCACCCGGCTTTCAGGCCGCGGCGGCACGAAACTCATCTCATGCGCGAGGCGGCCGAGACGAGATCGCGGTCACCGCGACACCCCACCGGGAGAATTCCGATGCCCACCCTGACCAAGACGATCCGCACCGTGGCGATGCTCACCACCCTCATCGCCGGCGCCGGCGCGGCCCAGGCGGGGGATCCGGCGGTCCTGATCGGGCCGCTGGGTCCAGCTGCCGGAGCGGCGGCCCCGGCCAGGTTCGTCAGCACCGGCCTGATCACGATGGCGTTCAACTTCACCAAGACCTACGCCGCGTGCCTCACGCCGCTCGCCCAGCCGGGCAGCCCGTGCTCGACCGCCGCGACACCGGCGGGCCGCACGATCGACGGTCTGGTGCAACGCTCGGCGGGAACCTGCCGCTGCATCAAGTCGTAGCGACACCCCATGCCAGCCGCAGCGCAACGCCGAACGCTCGGCTGAGGCAACGCCGGTTCGGCGCCCACAGGAGAGATCCCATGAACAACAGCTTCAAGTTCGGCCTGCCGCCCGTGGCGATGGTCCTGGCCGCGGTGGTGAGTTGGACGGCCGGGGTGCACGACGCCCGGGCACCTGAGTTGCCCGTGCTGCAGGCTTCGTTGTGCTGCACCACCGGAGCCAGCGCGACGGCGAAGTATCCCAGCACCGGCCAGCCGACGACTGCGGCTAGATTTCCCGCATCCGCTACGACCACCGGCTGTACGGCAAGCATGGTGACGGGGATGCCCTGCTCGACCACCAGCTTGTCAAGCGGCTCACAGGTGCATGGCATTCTTACGGTGAACGTCAACAATACGGGGATCCGGAAGTGCGCGTGCGACATGAAGCCATGATGTGACGCCGAGCGGTTTGCGTCGCATGTCGCCCGAACTGTCGAAGCAGCACCTTCTTTCTGCGGCACCACTCGCCGCGGGCATTCTCGCGGCGTGCGTGGTGGGCGTCGCCCTGGCCGCGTTCGCCGGGGCGCACCTCGCTTTCGTGCTGCGCGTCACCAGCAACTCGATGGCCCCCTATGTCCGCGCCGGCGACTATGGCGTCGCGATCTACACCGACCGCATCGCGCGCGGCGACGTGATCGTCTTCCGGTTCCCCTTCGGTGCGCCGGATCTCGCGATCAAGCGCGCCGCCGTCCTGCCGGGCGAATGCATGCCCCCGCATGGCCGCGACGCGGCGGCTGGTTTGCTGACCCCGGCCGTTCCCCGCGATGCGACCTGCGAGCTCGTCCCGCCGGGCGCCGCTTTCGTCCTGGGCGACAATGTCGAAGCGTCGCTGGACAGCCGAAGTTTCGGTGTCGTACCGGCCCCGGAGATCGTGGGGAAGGTCGTGCTGGTGATTCCGGTGACGCGGTGGCTGGCGCGGTGGCGTGAGATCCGGGGCTCCGTTTCGAGCTCATAGCACAGCGGGGCAATGCCACATCGTATCGGCGCCGGCTCCGCGAACAGGGAGTAAACCCGATGGTCAAGTTCGGACAATCGTCCCGCGCCGCGCTCGCCGTGGCGACCCTGGCGCTTCGGCTGCGCCATGGCCGCAAGTCACGGCGCCCAGGCTGGCAGCGACCGCCTGTTCGTCGGCGACGGCGCCGACAACAATGTCGAGGTGTTCGACGCGGGCACCGGGGCATTCCTGCGCTCCCTGCCAACGAGCACGGCACCGGTGGTGGGCCCGCGCGGGATCCTGTTCCGCGCCAACAGCCTGTTCCTGGTCAACCAGAACGTGAACACGCCCTTCAACGGCGAGGTGCTCAAGTTCAACGCGGTGACCGGCGGGCTACGTGCCGCGGCCGTGCCCGGCACCAGCCCCGACGCGCCGTTCGCGCCGCGCGGTGCGATCCTGTGGCACAACAAGCTGTTCGTGGCCAATGTCTGCAATCCGTGCGCGCCGCCGGACCAGCCCGGCGGCGGCGAGGTGCGCAGCTACACCGCGGCCGGCGCGTTCGTGAAGGCGCTCGGTCAGCCGGCGCACCAGCCGGAGTTCCACCCGTTCGGCGTGGTGATCGGACCCGACGGCCTGCTTTACGTGTCCAGCCAGCCGGGCCTGTTCACCGGCGCCGGCGGCGGGCAGGTGCTGCAGTTCAATCCGACCACCGGCAGGTTCATCAAGCCGTTCGTCGACAACGATCCCAGCAAGGTCGACGGCGGCTGCACCGACGCGCTCACCGGCCCAGAAGGCTTGGTGTTCGGCCCGGACGGCAGGCTCTACGTCGCGAGCAAGCGGGCGAACGATCTGGACACCGACAAGATCCTGATCTTCCAGGGGCCGGGAGGCGCGCACCCCGGCCGGTGCATGGGCAAGATCGCTCTGGACGAGCCCAGCGCGATCGGCAAGGTGCCCAAACCCCGCTCGGTCGCGGTCGCCCTCCTGTTCGGGCCGGACGGCGACCTGTTCGTGCCGATCACCAACGCCTTTCCGCCCGGCACAGATCCCGGCAAGGACACCGGTGCGATCCGCCGCTACCGTACCGGCTGCAGGCCGTCCGCGAGTGACAAATGCTTCAGCAACTTCGTAAGGTCCGGCCGGCAACTTGGCCAGGGCTGGTACCTGTCCTTCGGCAGGACCAATCCAGCCACCCTCGCTTATGGCGACTGACCAACAGCGATCCCGCTTAAGCCGCTGAAGCCAGCCACGCAACCGGCTTCAGCGGCCTCCGCCGCCTCAACCCGAGCGCGTGCGACCAGGACCGCCCGCTCAAGGCGCTCGCGCTCGAGGTCGGACTTGGCGTCGCCGACGTCCTCCTCGGCGTCGCGGAGGTCCTGCCGCGCCGATTCGAGCGGTATTTCGTCCACCGGCTCGGCGCGCTCGGCCAGGACCGTGCAGCCCTTCTCGTTGACCTCGGCGAAGCCGCCGCCGACGAACAGGCGCTGGTCGACCTTGTCGCCCTGGTAGACCGAGATCACGCCCGGACGCAGGAGCGACATCAAGGGCGCGTGGTTGGGCAGGACGCCGAAGTCGCCCTCGGCACCGGGGATCACCACCATGTCGGCGTCGATGCTCGCGAGCAGCCGCTCGGGAGCCACCAGCTCGAACGCCACCTTGCCCTCGGCCATTTCCAGCTCCTCAGTCGGCCGCCAGCTTCTTGGCCTTGTCGACCGCCTCCTGGATGCCGCCGACCATGTAGAACGCCGCCTCGGGGAGGTGGTCGTACTCGCCGGCGACGATGCCCTTGAAGCCCTTGATCGTGTCCTCGACCGCCACGAGCTTGCCGGGCGAGCCGGTGAACACCTCGGCGACGTGGAAGGGCTGGCTGAGGAAGCGCTGGATCTTGCGCGCGCGCGCCACCACCAGCTTGTCCTCCTCGGAGAGCTCGTCCATGCCCAGGATGGCGATGATGTCCTGCAGCGCCTTGTAGCGCTGCAGGGTCTCCTGGACCGAGCGGGCGACCTCGTAATGCTCCTTGCCGACCACGGCCGGGTCGAGGATGCGCGAGGTCGAGTCGAGCGGATCCACGGCCGGGTAGATGCCGAGCTCGGCGATCTGGCGCGACAGCACGGTGGTGGCGTCGAGATGGGCGAAGGTGGTGGCCGGGGCCGGATCGGTCAGGTCGTCGGCGGGCACGTAGACCGCCTGCACCGAGGTGATCGAGCCCTTGTTGGTCGAGGTGATCCGCTCCTGCAGGGTGCCCATGTCGGTGGCCAGCGTGGGCTGGTAGCCCACGGCCGACGGGATGCGGCCGAGCAGGGCCGAGACCTCCGCACCCGCCTGGGTGAAGCGGAAGATGTTGTCGACGAAGAAAAGCACGTCCTGGCCTTCCTGATCGCGGAAATATTCCGCGACGGTGAGGCCGGTCAGCGCCACGCGCGAGCGGGCGCCGGGCGGCTCGTTCATCTGGCCATAGACCAAGGCCACCTTGGACTTGAGCGGGTCCTCGAGGTTGATGACCCCGGATTCGATCATCTCATGGTAGAGGTCGTTGCCCTCGCGGGTCCGCTCACCGACGCCGGCGAACACCGACACGCCGCCATGCGCCTTGGCGATGTTGTTGATCAGCTCCATGATCAGCACGGTCTTGCCGACGCCCGCGCCACCGAACAGGCCGATCTTGCCGCCCTTCAGGTAGGGGGTCAGCAGGTCGACGACCTTGATGCCGGTGACCAGCACCTCGGCCTCGGTCGACTGGTCGACGAACTCCGGTGCCGGAGCGTGGATCGGTGCGGTCACCTTGGCGTCGACGCCGCCCCGCTCGTCGACCGGCTCGCCGATGACGTTGAGGATGCGCCCCAGGGTGGCCTTGCCGACCGGGATCGAGATGGGTGCTCCGGTATCCAGCACTTCGCGGCCGCGGGTCAGCCCGTCGGTCGAGTCCATCGAGACAGCGCGAACGGTGAACTCGCCCAGCTGCTGCGCGACCTCCAGCACCAGCCTGCGGCCGCCAATCTCGGTGGTCAGCGCATTCAGGATCGGCGGCAGCGACTTCTCATCCTGGAACTGAACGTCCACCACCGAGCCCAAGATCTGGGTGACCCGCCCGGCCGCGACGTTCTGCTTCACATTGGCCTCGTCCATCGTCTCGCTCCCACGCGGGCTGGTATCGACCTAGAGGGCCTCGGCACCGGAGATGATTTCCATCAGCTCCTTGGTGATCTGCGCCTGCCGCTGTCGGTTGTAGCTGAGGTTCAGCTTGTTGATCATCTCGCCCGCATTGCGGGTGGCGCTGTCCATGGCCGCCATGCGGGCACCCTGCTCGCTGGCCGCGTTCTCGAGCAGTGCCCCGAAGAACTGCACCGCGAGGTTGCGCGGCAGCAGCTCGCCGAGGATCCGCTCCTCGTCGGGCTCGAACTCGTAGAGCGCGCCGCTCTCACTGGTATCGCCGGCGGTCTCGCCCTCGGCTGGGGAAGGCGTTTGCACCGGCACCAGCTGCTGGAAGGTGAGGATCTGTGTCACCGCCGACTTGAATTGGTTGTAGACCAGCGTGCAGACGTCGAACTCGCCGGCGGCATAGAGCTCGAGCACGC
Source organism: uncultured Alphaproteobacteria bacterium (assembly GCA_963720725.1). Lineage (GTDB taxonomy): Bacteria > Pseudomonadota > Alphaproteobacteria > Geminicoccales > Geminicoccaceae > Benzoatithermus. Next base: position 131,066 of record CAVRGN010000005.1, on the reverse strand, counting down.
GGTCGGTGACCCGCTGCGCGTCGGCGTACTCGATGCGGCGCTTGCCGACGATACCGTCGAAGAACTCCACGATCCGCTCGCGCTGGTCGCGGCGCAGCATGTCGCGGCCCTTACGGCCGACCACGATGACCTTCACCTGCTTGCCGGCGCCCAGCAGCTCCTGGATGCGTCGCCGTGCGCCGCGCACGATCGTGCTGTTGAAGCCGCCGCACAGCCCGCGATCGGCGGTGGCGACGATCAGCAGATGGACCTCGTCCTTGCCGGTGCCGGCGAGCAGCGGCGGCGCATCGGGCATGCCGACCACGCCGGAGGCGAGGTTCTGCAGCATCGCCGACATGCGCGCGGCGAAGGGGCGCGAGGCCTCGGCCTGCTCCTGCGCCCGGCGCAGCTTGGAGGCGGCCACCAGCTTCATGGCGCTGGTGATCTTGCGGGTCTGGCGCACGGAGTTCATCCGTGCGCGCATGTCCTTGAGGCTGGGCATGGGCCTGGCTCTTAGGCGAAGCGCTCGAGGAACTTGTCGAGCACGCCCTTGAGCTTCTTCTCCGTTTCGGCGTCGAGCGCACCGCTGCTCTGGATCGAGTCCAGGATGTCCTTGCTGCCGGTCCGCAGCTCGCCGAGGATGCCCTGCTCGAAGCGGCCGACATCCGACACCTTGAGGGTGTCGAGATAGCCGTTCACGCCGGCGTAGAGCACCGCCACTTCCTCGGCCATCGGCATCGGCTGGTACTGGGGCTGCTTGAGCAGTTCGGTCAGGCGCGCGCCGCGATTGAGCAGGCGCTGCGTGGACGCATCCAGATCCGAGGCGAACTGGGCGAAGGCCGCCATCTCGCGGTACTGCGCCAGCTCCAGCTTGATCGAACCGGCCACCTTCTTCATGGCCTTGGTCTGGGCGGCGGAGCCCACGCGGCTGACCGAGAGGCCGACATTCACCGCCGGACGGATGCCCTGGTAGAACAGCGTGGTCTCAAGGAAGATCTGGCCGTCGGTGATCGAGATCACGTTGGTCGGGATGTAGGCCGAGACGTCGTTGGCCTGGGTCTCGACCACCGGCAGAGCGGTGAGCGAGCCGCCGCCCAGATCCTTGTTCATCTTGGCCGCGCGCTCGAGCAGCCGGCTGTGCAGGTAGAACACGTCGCCCGGATAGGCCTCGCGCCCCGGCGGGCGGCGCAGCAGGAGCGACATCTGCCGGTAGGCGACGGCCTGCTTGGACAGGTCGTCGTAGACGATCACCGCGTGCATGCCGTTGTCGCGGAAATATTCGCCCATCGCACAGGCGGTGTAGGGGGCAAGGTACTGCATCGGCGCCGGATCGGAGGCGGTGGCGGCAACGATGATGGTGTAGTCCAGCGCACCGTTGTCCTGGAGGGTCTTGACGAGGCGCGCGACCGACGAGCGCTTCTGGCCGACAGCGACGTAGATGCAGTAGAGCTTCTTGCTCTCGTCCGATCCGGCGGCGTCATTGATCCGCTTTTGATTGATGAAGCAGTCGATCGCGATCGCGGTCTTGCCGGTCTGGCGGTCGCCGATGATCAGCTCGCGCTGGCCGCGGCCGATCGGGATCAGCGAATCGATGGCCTTGAGCCCGGTGAGCATGGGCTCGTTGACCGACTGGCGCGGGATGATGCCCGGGGCCTTGACGTCGACCATGCGCCGCTCGGTGGTCTTGATCGAGCCTTTGCCGTCGATGGGATCGCCCAGGCCGTCGACCACGCGCCCGAGGAGAGCGGTGCCGACCGCGACGTCGACGATGGCCTTGGTCCGCTTGACGGTGGAGCCTTCGCTGATGTGGCGGTCGTCGCCGAAGATCACGACGCCGACATTGTCGCTCTCGAGGTTCAGGGCGAGGCCGCGGGTGCCGTCCTCGAACTCCACCATCTCGCCGGCCTCGACCTCGTCGAGCCCATAAACGCGGGCGATGCCGTCGCCGACCGACAGGACCCGGCCGACCTCGGCCATCTCGGCTTCGGCACCGAAATTGGCGATCTGCTCCTTGAGGACCGCGGAGATCTCGGCCGCGCGAATGTCCATCAGCGTATACCCCTCATGGAGAGCTCGAGATTGTGCAGTTTCGTCTTCAGCGAGGCGTCCACCATGCGCGATCCGATGCGCACCACCATGCCGCCGAGCAGCGACGGGTCGACCGCCGCCGTAAGCTGCACCGGCCGGCCGACATAGCCGGCCACGGCCTCGCGGACCTCGCCGAACTGGCCCTCGTCCAGCGGCACGGCCGAGGTCACCTCGGCGGTCTCCTCGCCGCGATGCGCGGCCAGGAGGCGCGCGAACTCGGCGATCACGCCGGGCAGGACCGCCATGCGGCGCTGCGCCGCGAGGACGCCCAGGAAGCTGCGCACCGTATCCGATACCCCCAAGCGCTCGGCCAGGGCGTCGGCGGCACGCGCGTGCTGCTCGCGGCTGACGACCGGGCTGCGGATCAGGCGGGCGAGATCGTCGCTCTCCGCCACCGCCTGCTGCAGCGACGCAAGATCGGCGCCGGCCTGCTCGAGCCCGCCGCGCTCCTGCGCAAGATCGAACAGGGCGTTGGCGTAGCGGCTAGCCACCCCCGATGCCGTGGTGCTGGCAGGCACTCGATGCTTCCCCGACTTGATGCGCGAACGGGAACATTTTCTGGTGCGGGGGGAGGCGACGGTCGGTCCTTCGCCCGCAAGGCGTGAGGCACTTAACACAGCCCCCCATACCCGACAAGCAGAGCCGCCGGAACGCTCCACAGGACGGTTTGCCGCAGCGCGGCAAGGCTTTGCCCGCCGTGCCCCGCGGTCCGAGACGCCTGCGGCGCGTCGCGTGCGCCATGCTGGAATCGCTGGTATGGGACGGCGGTGCGGCGACAGGCGGTCGCGGGGGACGGTCGGCGATGCGGTTGGCGAATGTCGTGCGGGCTCTGCTGCCGTTGGCGCTGCTGGCGCTGACTTGGCCGCCGGCGCTCGCCCAGCAGGCGGCCCCCGCCGAGTCGGTGCCGCCCGCCAAGGTCCGCGAGCTTCTGACGCTCATGGACGACCCCGACGTGCGTCGCTGGCTCGGCGAAAGGGAGGCCGCGACCGCCACGCCGGCGCAGCCGACCATGCGCGGGATGTCCGCCGACATGACGGCGCCGGCCATGGCGGTCCGTCAGCACATCCTGGCCTCGCTCGCCGCGCTGCCGACGGCACCGCGCGAACTGACACGGGCGCTGCGCCTGCTCGGCGCCGAGATCGCCGGACAGGGCCCTGGCTCGACCCTGGTGCTGGTCGCCGTCTTCCTCGGCCTCGGCCTGTTGACGGAGCGTCTCTACTGGCGAGCCACCACCGGCTATCGCCAACGGCTGATCGCCATGCCGCTGGACACGGTCGAGGCCCGGCTCGGCGCGGTCGGCCGCCGGCTGCTGTTCGGCCTGGGCTGGATCGCCTCGTTCGCCTTCGGGTCGCTGGGCGCGTTCCTGTTGTTCGAGTGGCCGCCGCTCCTCCACGGCCTGATCTCGCGCGTCCTGCTGGCAGTCATCCTGGTGTGGCTCGCTTCGGTCCTGCTGCGCTTCGTCCTGGCGCCGGGTGCCGAGCGGTTCCGCATACTGCCGATGAGCACCGCTTCGGCGCGGCACTGGCATGTCTGGCTGACGCTGGCCGTCGGCTGGTACGCCAGCGGCCATCTGGCGGTCTGGTTCCTGGCCGACCTCGGGCTGTCCATCCCGGTCCAGAGCCTGCTCGCCGACTTCCTGTCGCTGATTTGGCTCGGCATTCTGCTGCTCGCGATCTGGCTGCGGCCGGGAACCGAGAGGGCAGGTGCGCGGCGCGGACGCGATGCCGCCATCTCGGCGGGCCTCGTGCTGCTCTGGCTGCTGGTGCCGCTCGGCGCGCAGCGCCTGTTCTACAGCCTCGTGGTGCTGATCTCGCTCGCGGCGCTGGTGCGGATCACCAGCCTCGCGGTGGCACACATCCTCCGCCCGCCGGGCTCGGCAAGCGCGGAGGCGGTGCCGCCGCTCGCGGCCGTGATCCTGGAACGGGGCCTGCGGACCGCATGGCTGGTCGGCGGCGCGCTTGTGCTTGCCTGGCTGTGGGAGCTCGATCTCAACTCCATGGCCGGCGACACCACAATCTCGCGCCTCGCGCGCGGTGGCCTCCACGCCGTAGTGATCCTGCTCGTGGTCGAGCTGCTCTGGCACGCCCTGCGCAGCTGGATCGACCGCAGCCTCAGCCAGACCGATACCGCACGTGCCAGCGACCCGCCCGAGGCCCGGCACCGGCGCGCCCGCGTCCGCACGCTACTGCCGATCGCCCGGAACGTCCTGTTCGTCGTGCTGTGCGTGATGGCGGCACTGATGGCGCTCTCCGCCCTCGGCGTGGAAGTGGGGCCGCTGATCGCCGGCGCCGGCGTGGTCGGCGTCGCGATCGGCTTCGGCTCGCAGACCCTGGTCAAGGACGTGATCTCGGGCATCTTCTTCCTGCTCGACGACGCCTTCCGGGTAGGCGAGTACATCGAGAGCGGGAGCATCCGTGGCACCGTCGAGGGCTTCTCCTTGCGGTCGATCAAGCTGCGGCACCATCGCGGCTACCTGCACACCGTGCCGTTCGGCGCGCTCGACAAGATCACCAACTATTCGCGCGACTGGGTCATCGACAAGGTGACCCTCGGCCTGACCTACGACACCGACCTGGAGAAGGTGAAGCGGATCATCAAGCAGGTCGGCAAGGAGCTGCTCGCCGATCCCGACCTCGCCCAGCACATCATCGAGACCCTGAAGATGCAGGGAGTTGAGGAATATGGCGACTTCGCGATCAAGGTCCGGCTCAAGCTCACCTGCAAGCCGGGCGAGCAGTTCGTGATCCGGCGCCGCGCCTATGGGATGATCAAGAAGGCGTTCGACGAGAACGGCATCAAGTTCGCGTTCCCGACCGTGCAGGTCGCCGGTGGCGACGTCGCCCCGGCGGCGGCGCAGGTGATGGTGGATGCACTCGGCCAGGGGACACCTTCCAGCTGACAGGACAGGCGCCCGCGCGGTTGATCTGCAAGATCCGACTGCGTAGCAGGTGAAGCGACGGCTCCGGCGGCAAGTCCGACGGTGGGACAGGCCGAGCGGACGGGGGAATTTGGATGCGACAGATGATGGCGGCGTACCTGGTCATGCTGCTGGCCGGGTCGATCGGCGGCGCAGCGGCGCAGGACGCGGCCCCACCACCCTCGCCGCCGACCGAGGTCCATCAGCTCATCGAGCTGCTGCAGAAACCCACGGTTCAGGAATGGCTGGCCAAAGGGGCGCCTGCCGCGGTCCCGCCCGGAGCCGCGGCACCGGAAACCCTGGACCAAGAGGTCAGAGGCGAGGAGATGAACGTCGCGCGTGAGCTCCGTCGCTGGGTGGCGGCGACGCGCAACCACGTTGCGGGCGTCCGGGACGGGGCGGCGGCGCTGCCGCACGACATGGGCGTGATCGGCCACCATCTCGCCACCGAGATCCAGGCCAAGGGCATTTGGCAGATTCTCCTCTTCGCCGTCGGGCTCCTGATCCTCGGCTATGGCTGCCAGCAGGCCTACTGGAGCGGCACGCGCGCTTGGCGCAAGCACGTGCTGGCGATTCCGCTGGACACGGTCGGCAACCGCCTCAAGGTCGTCGGACAGCGACTCGCCTACAACTTGCTGTGGCTGCTGAGCTTCGCCATCGGCAGCCTGGGCGCCCTGCTCCTGTTCAGCTGGCCGCCCTACCTCAAGACCGTCCTGAGCTCGGTCTTCCTGATCATCGTCGTGGCGCTGCTGTGGGGTGCGCTAGCACGGTTCGTGCTGTCGCCGAACAATGCCAGTTTGCGGGTGTTTCCAACGCCCGATGCCTCGGCCCGCCATTGGAGCCGCTGGGGCGTGATCATCCTGGCCTGGTTCTTCGGCGGCTTCATGACCATGCAGGTCCTGCAGGACTTCGACGTCGACCGGCCGGTGCGACTGCCGGTCGCCTACGCGTTGGGCTTGGTCCTCTTCGTCCTGGCGATGGCCGCCCTCTGGCACCGGCCGGCGCTGTTTCACACCGATCGCGGCCTGCGCGAGCGGGCATTCAATGTCACCATCGCCGTGTCGGTGCTGTTTGCGGCCTTCTGGCTGCTGTGGGTGTTCGGCATGACCACGGCCTTCTGGCTGCTGCTGGTCGCCACCAGCCTGCCGACTGCCATCAACGTTGTCGACCGGTCGGTGAACCACATCCTGACCCCGCCGGGCACGGAAGAGGTGAGCGGCCCGCCAAGCGTGACCGCCGCCGCGCTCGAGCGCGGCGCGCGGGCACTACTGATCATCTGCGCGATCTGGCTGCTGGCCTGGGTGTTCGGCGTCGACCTCGACACACTCACGGGCGCCGAGACCATGACGATCCGAGTGCTGCGGGGAGTGCTGAACGCGATCATCATCCTGCTGGTCGCCGACTTCGCCTGGCGTGTGCTCCGCACCCTGATCGACAAGCACATCCACGCCAGCGCGGTTGTCGAGCACGACGCCGACCCGACCGAGGCCAGCCGCCGCTCGCGGATGCGCACGCTGCTGCCGATCCTGCGCAACATTCTGTTCATCGTGTTCGTGGTCATGGCCGTGCTCATGGCGCTCTCGGCGATGGGGGTGCAGATCGGACCCCTGATCGCCGGCGCCGGCGTGGTCGGCGTGGCGGTGGGCTTCGGCGCGCAGACGCTGGTCAAGGACGTGATCTCGGGGATCTTTTACCTGCTCGACGACGCGTTCCGGGTCGGGGAGTACATCATCAGCGGCACCTACAAGGGTACCGTCGAAAGCTTCTCGCTGCGCTCGATCAAACTGCGCCACCAACGCGGCTACCTTTACACGGTGCCGTTCGGCTCCCTGGGTGCCGTGCAGAACATGAGCCGCGACTGGGTGATCGACAAAGTGATCCTGAGCCTGACCTACGACACCGACCTCGACAAGGTGAAGCGCATCATCAAGCAGGTCGGCAAGGAACTGGTGGAGGACCCGGAGCTGGCGCCGAACATCATCCAGACCCTGAAGATGCAGGGTGTGGCGGAGTATGCCGAGTACGCGATCAAGGTCAGCCTCAAGATGATGTGCAAGCCGGGCGAGCAGTTCGTGGTGCGGCGCCGCGCCTACGCCTTGATCAAGAAGGCGTTCGCCGAGAACGGCATCAGGTTCGCCTTCCCGACCTTCCAGATGGCCGAGGGCGAGCCGTCGCCGGCGGCGGCGATGCTGCAGGCGCGAGCGGCGACGGCGCCAGCGGCTTAGCGGCGCTACCCGCCCCACAGCTCGACGCAGCGGACGATGCCGGCAAGATCGCGATGGAGGCGGCAGCCGCCTAGCCAGGGCGTGGCGAGCCGGACGACGTCGGCCTCCTGGCGGGCGCCGACTTCGAGGAACAGCCGGCCTTCGTGCGCGAGCAGCCGCCGCACCTCCTGCAGGATCGCGCGATAGGCGTCGAGCCCGTCGGATCCACCGTCAAGGGCGATCAGGGGCTCGAACCGGGCGACCTCGGGCTGCAGCCCCGGAATGTCGCTACGGCGCACATAAGGCGGATTGCTGACCACGAGGTCGAAGCTGCCTTGGACGCCGTCCGCCCATGCGGTCAGCCGCAGCTCCGCACGAGCGTCGAGGCCGAGGCGTTCGGCATTGACGCGTGCGAAGTCCAGCGCGGCCGGGCTGAGGTCGGTGCCGACGCCCGAGGCGTCCGGGAACTGGTGCAGCAGGGTCAGGAGCAGGCAGCCGGAGCCGACGCCGATGTCCAGCATGCGCAGGGCTTGGCCGCGATCGGGGTAGGCGCGGGCGACCGCCTCGACGAGCGTCTCGCTGTCCGGCCGCGGGATGAGCACGCCGGGCCCTACCGCGAAGTCCAGGCTCCAGAACTCGACCTGGCCGACGAGATAGGCGAACGGCTCGCGGGCAGCGCGGCGACCGAGCCATTCCCGATACCGCTCCGCATCACCTGCGGTCACCTCGGCGGCATCATCGGCGAGCAGGCGTGCGCGGCCGAGGCCGGTCGCATGCTGGAGGAGCAGGCTCGGCCTCGGACCGCGGCCGCTCGATTCCGGCCGCAGCCAGCGCCGCGGCACCGTCGGCCAGCAGGTCCGCGACCTTGGTCAACCCGCCTCGGCGAGAAGGGCTGCCTGCTCCTCGTTGATGAGAGGCTCGATCACCTCATCGAGCGCCTCGCCGGCGACGACCTGGTCGAGCTTGTAGAGGGTCAGGTTGATGCGGTGGTCGGTCAGCCGGTTCTGCGGATAGTTGTAGGTCCGGATTCGCTCGGACCGATCGCCCGAGCCCACCTGGCCCTTGCGGCTGGCGGCACGCTCGGACGCCTTGGCGGCACGCTCCTGCTCGTAGAGCCGGGCCTTGAGGATCTTCAGCGCCTTCGCCTTGTTCTTGTGCTGCGATTTCTCGTCCTGGATCGCGACCACCAGTCCTGAGGGCATGTGGGTGATGCGCACGGCACTCTCGGTCCGGTTGACGTGCTGTCCGCCCGCACCACTCGCGCGGTAGACGTCGATCCGCAGGTCCTTGTCGTCGATGGCGACGTCGACGTCCTCGGCCTCGGGTAGGACCGCCACGGTGGCGGCCGAGGTGTGGATGCGCCCGCTGCCCTCGGTGACCGGCACGCGCTGGACCCGATGCACCCCGGCCTCGTACTTCAGGCGCGCGAACACCCCATGCCCCGAGACGTCGGCCACGACCTCCTTGAGCCCGCCGAGATCGCTCTCGCTCAAGGACAGTACCTCGCAACGCCAGCCCTTCAGGTCGGCATAGCGCTGGTACATGCGAAACAGGTCGCCCGCGAACAGCGCCGCCTCGTCGCCGCCGGTGCCGGCGCGGATCTCGAGGATGGCACTCTTCTCGTCGTCGGCGTCCTTAGGCAGCAGCAGGAGCCGCACCTCCCGCTCCAGCTCCGGCAGCCGACCCACGAGCTCACGCCGCTCCTGCTCGGCGAGCTCGCGCATCTCCGGGTCCTGGGCCAGCTGGTCGAGTTCGGCGAGCTCGCGCTGGGCTTCCCGATAGGACTCGATCGTCGCCACGACTGGCCCGAGATCGGAGAATTCCTTGGCGAGCCGCGCGTACTCGCTGGGCTGGACCTCGGCCAGCAGCGCCTGCAACTCGTCGCGCCGGGCCAGGATCTGGCCGAGCCGGTCGTCGAAGGCGGCCATCTCAGGCGCCGAGCCGCGCCGCGATGCGATCCTGGGGCAGCTCCTCCTCCGTACCGCTGTCGAGATCACGCAGGCGGACGACGCCGCGCGCGAGCTCGTCGCTGCCGAGCGACACGGACCAGCGCGCGCCGATCCGGTCGGCCCGCTTCATGCGCTGGCCGGGCTTGCCCTTGAACGCGAAGTCGACGGCGATGCCGCCCTGGCGGAGGCGGTGCGCGAGCAGCTGAGCACGCTCCTCGGCCTCGGGGCCGATCGGGACGATGGCGACTGGGCGCACCGCCGCAGGCGTCTCGGCCAACAGCATGGACAGCCGCTCGATCCCGGCGGCCCAGCCAACGCCGGGCACGTCGGGGCCGCCCATCTCGCGCATCAGGCCGTCATAGCGGCCGCCGGCCATCACCGCGCCCTGGGCACCCAGCGCGGTCGTGGTGAACTCAAACGCGGTGTGCGTGTAGTAATCCAGGCCCCGGACCAAGCGCGGGCTGTGCCGGCTGGCGATGCCGAGCCGTCCCAAGCCATCCTCCACGCGGGCGAAGAAGTCGCGGCTCGCCTCGTTCAGATGCTCGTGGAGCAAGGGCGCCTCGGCCACCACCGCCCGGTCGCCTTCGTCCTTGCTGTCCAGGATGCGCATGGGGTTGCGCTCCAGGCGGGCGAGGCTGTCCTGCGACAGTCGCTGCCGATGCCCTTCCAGGAAGTCGACGAGCACGGCACGATAAGCGAGCCGGCTCTCGCGGTCGCCAAGCGTGTTGATCTCGAGCTCGGTGTGCGTCAGCACGCCCAGGCGGCCGAGGATGGACGCACCGAGCGCGATGACCTCGACGTCGGCCAGAGGCTCTGGTGCCCCGATCAGCTCGACCCCAATCTGGTGGAACTGGCGCAGGCGCCCCTTTTGCGGCCGCTCGTAGCGGAACATCGGCCCGGCGTAGAAGAAGCGCAGCGGCAGGTCCTGGGTCAGCCCACCCGTGATCACGGCCCGCACCACACCGGCGGTGTTCTCCGGCCGCAGTGTGATCCGGTCGCCACCCCGATCCTCGAAGGTGTACATCTCCTTGGTGACGATGTCCGAAGTCTCGCCCAAGGTCCGCTGGAACACTTCGGTGAACTCGAAGATCGGCGTGGCGATCTCGCCGTAGCCGTAGAGTTCGGCCACGGCCCGCGCGGTGTCCGCCACGCGGCGATGCCGGCGGGCGTCGTCGCCCATCATATCGTGGGTCCCGCGGGGCGGGCGCAGCTGGCTCATGATGCTGATCTGCCGGATGACGAGGCTTCAGGCGTCGACGGCGACCTTGCCGTAGCGGCGCTCGACATAGTCCGCGACGATCGCCTGGAAATCCTCGGCGATGCGCTCGCCGCGCAGCGTATGCGCCTTCTTGCCGTCGATGAACACCGGCGCGGTGGGGTTCTCGCCGGTCCCGGGCAGGCTGATGCCGATGTCGGCGTGCTTGCTCTCGCCCGGTCCGTTGACGATGCAGCCCATGACCGCGACGTTCATGCTCTCCACGCCCGGGTAGTGTCGCTGCCATTCGGGCATCCGCTCGCGCAGCCACGTCTGGATACCGAGCGCCAGCTCCTGAAACAGGGTGCTGGTGGTGCGGCCGCAACCCGGGCAGGCGGCGACCTGCGGCGTGAAGTAGCGCAGGCCCAGCGACTGCAGCACCTCCTGGCAGGCCACGACCTCGTTGGTGCGCGGCTCGTCGGGGCGCGGCGTGAGCGAGGCGCGGATCGTGTCGCCGATGCCGTCCTGGAGGAGGAGCGCCAGTCCCGCCGCCGTGGCGGCGATGCCCTTGATGCCCATCCCCGCCTCGGTCAGGCCGACATGGAGCGCGTAGCTGGAGCGCCGGGCAAGCTCGCGATAGACCGCGACCACGTCCTGGACGCGGCTGACCTTGGCCGAAATGACGATGCGATCGGCGCCCAGCCCCAGGCGCTCGGCGTAGGCGGCACTGTCCAGTGCGGAGCGGACCAGCGCCTCGCGCAGGACGAAGTCGGCCGACTGCGGCTGGCTCGACCGAGCGTTCAGGTCCATCAGCCGGGTGGCCAGATCCTGGTCCAAGCTGCCCCAGTTGACGCCGATGCGGACCGGCCGCTCGTAATGCTGGGCCGCCTCGATCATCATCTCGAACTGCCGATCGCGCTTCTCGCCGAAGCCGACATTGCCCGGATTGATGCGGAACTTGGCCAGTGCCCGCGCCATCTCCGGATAGTCGGCGAGCAGGCGGTGGCCGTTATAGTGGAAGTCGCCGACCAGCGGCACGGCTTGGCCTAGGATGTCCAGGCGCTCGCGGATGGCCGGCACGGCACGCGCCGCGTCGTCATTGTTGACCGTGATGCGGACGATCTCGGAGCCGGCGCGAGCGAGTTCGATCACCTGTCCGACGGTGGCGGCGACGTCGGCGGTGTCGGTGTTGGTCATCGACTGCACGACCACCGGCGCACCGCCGCCGACAGCGACGCCGCCGACGTGCACGGCGTGGGTCTGGTGCCGTTTGCGTTCCTGCAGTGCGACCATGACGCGTTCGAATCCGCCTCCATGCGCGACAGGCCGGGGTATGGCCCAGCGGACGGTCGGCCGCAAGTCTCAGCGGGAAGGCGGCGCCGTGCCGGACGGCAGCGGAAGGTCGCGCAGGGCAAGGCCGGGGGCTCCCGCCGGGCCCAGGCTCCCGCCGTCGACCAGCACTTCGACGCTGCCGCCGTCGCCAGCCGACAGCAGCAGATCCGACCGGGGCGGCAGACCGATCCTCTGCCCCGCCGCCAGCATTCCCGAGCGAACGAACCTGCGATCGCTGCTCCGCAGCTGGATCCAGCCGTCGGCGCGAGCCAGGAGTGTGATCCGGGCGTCGGGCCAAGATGTCGACGCGAGCCCCGCATCCTCGCGGTCGCGTGTGGCGAGGACGGTCAGCGTCGCGGGCTCGGCGGCTGCCGCGCTGGCGACGTCGACCGGCTGGGGCATGGGCGGCGCGACGACGGGAAGCTCCTCCGCCCCCCGCGCCGGAGCGGTCGCCGGACCGGGACGCGATGGCTGGACCGGAGCGACCGAGCGGTAGGCGGCGACGGACCCTGCCCCCACCAGGAGAACGGCCAGCATGACGGCGTACCTGCCCGTGGGCCGCGGTGCGGAGCGCGCGGGCCGAAGAACCGGCCGCAGGGCCGGCTTCAGCCGGCTGGCCAGGAGATCGCGGTCGAGGGCGAGATGGCCGGCATAGCTGCGCAGGAAGCCGAGCGCATAGGTCCTGCCGGGAGTGGCGGCGATGTCGCCGCTTTCCAGCGCCGCCAGATGCTCGGGACGAATGCGCAGCAGGGCCGCGACGTGGCGCAGGTCCTCGCCGCGGGCGAGTCGCGTGTCTCGCAGCTCCCGGCCGATCTGCCGGAGCGCGAATGCGGCGGCCTCGTCCGGCGCGCCCATGTGCTCACATGCCATGCTCAGCCTCGATCCGACGGGCCGCGCGCTGGCGACCCTGGCTCTGACTGCACATGTTAGCAGATCAGAATTCAACTTGGGAGATTATGACAGCACAATTGATCGCGCTTAGGTAAATTAGAACGGCTGGTACACGGTCGCCGGCAGCACCACCCCGTGGTCCAGAGCGTAGGCCTGTAGCCGGCCACGCAGGCTGTGGTCGGGAAGATCGAGCAGGCCGCGGAGGTAATGACCCAGGCGCGCGGCGTCCAGGCTGCGGAGCATCGCCTTGACCGGGCCGACCTCGCTCGGCGTCAGGGAGAGGCCGTGCACCCCCAGCCCCACCAACGCCATGGCCTCCAAGGGCCGGCTGGCCATCTCGCCGCACACGGCCAGGCGCACACCGCTGGCCCGGCAGCGCTGGACCATGTCGTGGAAGAAGCTCAAGGCCGGCGGGGACAGCACGTCGTAGCGGTCGACCAAAGCGGGGTTGCCGCGGTCGCACGCGAACAGGAACTGGAACAGGTCGTTGCTGCCGATCGACAGGAAGTCGACCCGCTTGAGCAGCGAGGTGAGCTGCCAATAGAGTGACGGCACCTCGAACATGGCACCGACCTCGATCCGGCTCGGCAGCTCGACGCCCTTGGCCCTCGCCCGGGCGAGTTCCATGTCGAGCAGCTGCCGCGCGGCTTCGAGCTCGGCGACCTCGGCCACCATGGGAAACATGACCTGAAGGTGCCGGCCGGCCGCGGCCAAGACCAGCGCCCGCAGCTGGCCGCGCAAGATGGTCGGCCGGTCGAGCGCCATGCGCAGCGCGCGCCAGCCCATGGCCGGATTGTCCTCGGGCGGCAGGCGCCAGTAGGGCAGATGCTTGTCGCTGCCGACGTCGAGGGTGCGGAACGTCACCGGGCGCGTGCCCGCCGTGTCCAGGGCGTCCCGATAATGCGCCGCCTGGGTGTGGACGTCGGGGTAGCGGCTCCGGGTCATGAAGGCGAACTCGGTGCGGAACAGCCCGCAGCCGTCGGCGCCCACCGCCTCCATTTCGGCAAGGTCGATCAGGAACGCGGCGTTGATCGAGAGCGTGATGGGGATGCCGTCGCCGGTGATCGCGGGCAGGGTGCGGATCTGGTCGAAATAGCGCTTGCGCTCGGTTCGCGCCCGCACCGCGCTGTGGAAGGCCTGCACGATCTCGTCGTTCGGGCGCACATAGACATGACCATTGTCGCCATCGAGCACGACCGGGTCGCCGGGATCGAGGTCGCCCATGGCACCCTCGATGCGGCCGACCATCGGAATGCCGATGGCGCGGGCGACGATGGTGACGTGCGCGGTCTTCGAACCCTCCTCGAGCACCACGCCGCGCAGCTTGCGACGGTCGTACTCGAGCAGGTCGGCCGCCCCGAGATTGCGCGCGACCAGGATGGTGTCTTCGGGCAGGCCGGCCGGATCGTGGCTCAGCGCCTTGCCGACCAGATGGCGCAGGAGGCGGTTGGCGATGTCGTCCAGGTCGATCAGGCGCTCGCGCAGGTAGGGGTCGCTGGCATGGCCGATGCGGACGCGGGTCTCCTCCTGGACGCGGCGTACCGCGGCCTCGGCCGAAAGGCCGGTTCCGATCGCCTCGCGGATCCGGCGCAGCCAGCCGGTATCCTGCGCGAACATCCGATAAGCCTCGAGCACTTCGCGCTGCTCGCCGCCGACCAAGTCGCTGGTCTCCAGCATCCGGTCGAGCGCTGCGCGCAGCTCGCCCACCGCGCGGTCCAGCCGGGCAAGCTCGACCTGGGGGCTTTCGGCCAGGAGCCGGGTGACCGCGACCCGGGGCTCGTGGAGCCAGGCATGGCCGATCGCCACCCCCTCCACCAGGCGCGTCCCATCCAGACGCCGCATCATGGCGGCGTGGGCGTTCACGTCGGCATACTTGCTCCGGTCGATCAACTCGCCCGAGGCGAACATCTCGGCCAAGATCGAGGCGATGACCTGAAGAGCCTCGATGTCGTCGTCGGCATAGGCCTTGCGCGCCCGGTTCTGTACCGTCAGCACGCCCACCACCTTGCCGACCCGCAGGATCGGCACGCCCAGGAACGAATGATAGATCTCTTCGCGAGTCTCCGGAAAGTAGCGGAAGTTCGGGTGGCTCTGAGCGTCGGCGGTGTTGATGACCTTGCCCTGAGCAGCAATGTTGCCGACCAGGCCCTCGCCCACGCCCATCCGGGTGCGGTGCACCGCCTCGGCGGCGAGGCCGATGGTGGCGAACAGTTCGAGCGTCTCGCCGGCGCGGTTGAAGTAGACCGAGCACACCTCGGCCACGAGGTTGGCGGCGATCAGCTCGACGATGCGGTCGAGGCGCTGCTGCGGGCTGATCGGCTCGGCGACGACCTCCACCAGCCGCCGGAGCAGCATCCGCGAGGCGGAGAACTCGACGTTGCGCCGCGGCTCCGCGCCGGCTTCGGGGGTGCTTCGGCCGCCCGGCGCCGTCATCAGCGGGCAGGCGAAACGGAGGGTGGGCCCTGCGACCGCCGGGCCAGGGCATGCTCGGCTTGCCCCAGCATCTCGCCCAGGATGGCGGCCACGGGCTGGATCCTGCGCACCAGGCCGACGCTCTGGCCGGCCATGAGGGAGCCGTTCTCGACGTCGCCGTCGATCACCGCCCGGCGCAATGCGCCGGCCCAATAATGCTCGATGGCGAGCGAAGCCTCCTCGTAGGTCGTCTCGCCACGGCGGAAGCGGCCGATCACCTCGATCTGGGTCTCGGTGAACCGACGCGTGCCGTTGTTGGCGATGGCCCGGACCGGGATCACCTTGAACTCGGGATCCATCTGGACCGAGGGCACCGCGTCGCGGGCGGCAGCGCGGATGAAGGCCTGCTTGAAGGCGGGATGCGCGGTCGACTCCTCGGCACAGACGAAGGCCGTGCCCATCTGCACGCCCGCCGCTCCCATCTGCAGGTAGGCCGCGATCATCTCGCCATGGCCGATGCCACCGGCGACGAACACCGGCACCTCGGTCACGAAGGGCAGGATCTCCTGGGCCAGCACCGAGGTCGAGACCGGGCCGATGTGGCCTCCCGCCTCCATGCCCTCGATCACCAGCGCATCGGCTCCCGAGCGCACCAACTTCTTGGCCAGTGCCAGCGACGGCGCGAAGCAGACGACCTTGGCTTGGCCGGACTTCAGAAGATCCATGGTCGCGCGCGGCGGCAGGCCGCCCGCCAACACCACATGGCCGACGCGATGGTCGATGCAGGTTTGCGCCAGCTGCTCCAGCTGCGGGTGCATGACGATCAGGTTGACCCCGAAGGGGCGGTCGGTGAGCGCAAGGGTGGCAGCGATCTCGGCGGCCAGCAGCTCGGGGCCCATGGAGCCGCAGGCCAGCACGCCGAAGCCGCCGGCGTTGCTGATCGCCGCGACGAGATGGCGCTCCGACACCCAGGTCATGGCGCCGCCCAGGATCGCGAGCTCGCTGCCCAGCAGCTGCCGGCCACGCTGCCAGAGCGCGTCGGTCAAGGGATAGGTGGGCACCGGGGTCAGTCCTTGTCCAGGCCGTAGGCCGAGTGCAGGGCACGCAGCGCCAGCTCGGTATACTCCTCGCCGATCAGCACGCTGACCTTGATCTCCGAGGTCGCGATGGCGTGGATGTTGATGCCCTTGGCGGCCAGCGTCGCGAACATCTGATGGGCGATCCCGGCGTGGCTGCGCATGCCCACCCCCACCACCGAGACCTTGCAGACATCGGCGTCGGCCCCCACGGCCTCGAAGCCGATCTCCGGCTTGGCCCGCTCGAGCACGGCGAGCGCGCGCGGCAGGTCGGCCCGGCTGACGGTGAAGGTCAGGTTGGCGTAAACTCCATCCCGGCTGACCGACTGCACGATCATGTCGACGTTGATGCCATGCTCGGCGAGCGGCCCGAAAATGCAGGCGGCGACGCCCGGACGGTCCTGGACCCCGAGCACCGTGATCCTGGCCTCGTCCCGGCTGTAAGCGATCCCGCTGACGATCTGGCTTTCCACGATCTCTTCCTCATCAACGACCAGCGTGCCGGGCAGATCCTCGAAGCTGGAGAGCACCTGCACCCGTACCCGGTGCCGCATCGCCAGCGCCACCGAGCGGGTCTGCAGGACCTTGGCGCCCAGCGACGCCATCTCCAGCATCTCCTCGTAGGTGATGCGGTCGAGCTTGCGCGCCTTGGCCACGATGCGCGGGTCCGTGGTGTAGACCCCGGCGACATCGGTGAAGATGTCGCAACGGTCGGCGCCGAGTGCGGCCGCAAGGGCCACCGCCGAAGTGTCGGAGCCGCCGCGGCCGAACGTGGCGACGCGGCCGTCGGGGCTGAGGCCCTGGAACCCTGCGACCACCGCCACCTTGCCGGCCTCGAGGCAGGCGCGGACTGGATCGGCGTCGACGCCCAGGATCCGCGCCTTGCCGTAGGCGAGGTCGGTGACGAACCCTGCCTGCCAGCCGAGAAAGGACTGGGCCGGCACGCCGACGGTCTGCAATGCTATCGCCAACAGTCCGACGGTGACCTGCTCGCCGCTGGCGACCACCTGGTCGTACTCGGCCGTGTCGTAGCCGGCGGCGTCGAGCCCGTGCACCCAGCTCACCAGCTGGTTGGTCGAGCCGGCCATCGCCGAGACCACAACCGCCACCCGGTCGCCGGTGGCCACCTGGCGCTTGACCCGGGCGGCGACATTGCGGATGCGGTCTAGATCGGCGACCGATGTGCCGCCATATTTCTGCACGACCAGCGTCACGGGAAAGCTCGCATTTCGCAAAACGGCACCACAACGCCCCTGCGAGCACGCGCGCCGAACCTGATGAACGGATGGCCGTCTTCTAATCACGCGACCACCGCTCGGCAAGGGTAGGACGAGGAAGGCTTCAACCATGACGAGTGCCGCCGCCGCGGGCGACATCACCGCCGATCCCGGCGAACTCGCCAAGTTCGCGTCGCTTGGCCGGGAGTGGTGGGACCCCGCCGGACCCATGGCACCCCTGCACAAGCTCAACCCGGTGCGCGTGGCCTATATCCGTGACCGCGCCTGCGAACGGTTCGGGCGAGAGCCCGGACGGCGGGCCCCTCTGGCCGGCCTGCGGATCCTCGACGTGGGCTGCGGCGGCGGGCTGCTGGCCGAACCTCTGGCGCGGCTGGGCGGCACGGTCGCCGGGATCGACCCCCTGGCCGGCAATGTCGAGGCGGCGCGGTGGCATGCCGAGGAGGCCGGAGTGGCGGTCGACTACCGCTCGGTCGGTGTCGAAGTCCTGGCGGCGGAAGGGCCGGCCTTCGACCTGGCGATCGCGTCCGAGGTGGTCGAGCATGTGGCCGAGGTCCCCGAATTCCTGGCGGCACTGGCGGCGGCGGTCCACCCGGGCGGATTGGTGGTGCTCTCGACCCTGAGTCGGACCG
Source organism: uncultured Alphaproteobacteria bacterium (assembly GCA_963720725.1). GTDB lineage: Bacteria > Pseudomonadota > Alphaproteobacteria > Geminicoccales > Geminicoccaceae > Benzoatithermus. The sequence goes on along the minus strand of CAVRGN010000005.1, from coordinate 113,156 downwards.
CGGCCAGCTTCGTCAAGGCGGTGGTGGGCGCCGAGTATCTGCTGGGCTGGCTGCCGCGTGGCACCCACGACTGGCGGCGGTTCATCACCCCGGCCGAACTCGGCCGGTTGCTGCGGACCTGCGGGCTGCGGCCGGTCCACGTCGCCGGCGTGCGCTATCGCGGTGCCGACGACAGCTTCGTGCCGACCCGTGACACCAGCGTGAACTACCTTCTGGCGGCCGTGCGCGACTGACCCCGGACACGGCCGGCCGACATGATGTCGGCGTTGCGGGTCGGGAAAGCGGCGGCGAGGACCTGCAAGGTGACCTGCAGGGCCACCGACCGATCCATGCCCTCGGGATCGAGATGCATGCGCAGCCACAAGCCGTCGGTCAGCGAATCGATGGCCACCGCGAGATCGGCCGGGGTCCAGACGGTCGGATCGAGCAGGTCCGACGCCGCCTCGCACGCTTCGCGCAGCACCGCGCCACGCTCGCGGTCGAAGCTCTCGGAGATCGTGGCGAACAGCGGCCGCGCGGTGGCCTCGCCCCAGAAGGCGTGCCAGAGCGTGAGCTTGCGCCGGTTGCAGATGGCCGGGTCGAAGTCGGCCCGGACCAGGGCCAGGATGCGCCGGACCGCGTCGGGCGGCGCCGCCGCCAACGCCGCCCGCCAGACGTTGCGGTACTCCTCGTAATGCCAGCGCAGGGCTTCGGCCAGCAGCGCCTGCTTGGACTTGAAGTAGAAGACCGTCACCCCCTGCGACAGGCCGGCCGCCGCCGCCACGGTCGCCAGCGTGGTCGCCGACAGGCCGTGGCGGACGATCGATTCGATGGTCGCGTCGAGGATCTGGGCGCGGCGGCGGGCGGCGTTGTCGGCGCGCTCGCGCCGCGGGCGGCGTTCCTGCAGCAGAGCGCTCATGAAGCTCAGAAACCCGCCTTGATCTGCTCGAACTCGGCGATCATGCGCTGGCGCAGTTCGGGCGGCATGGGCGCCTGGAACAGCGTCTTGTCGCGGAACTTGTCCACGTCGGCATAGCCCTTGGCCTCAAGGATGGCGGGATCGACCGCGGCCATGCCGTCCAAATTGGAGTGGCCGTAGCCCCAGGCCTCCACGAGATAGGGCGCTACCCGCGCATCGGCGACCGCGTTGAGATAGTCGTAGGCTTCGTCCTCCGAGCCTTCGCCGCCCTTCAGCCGGACATAGCCGCAGACCCAGCTCGACAGGCCTTCCTTGGTATCCTTGTTCATGGCGACCGGGTGACCCTCGGCGGCCAGCGTGGTCGGCGTCTCGTTCCAGGTCCAGGCGATCAGCACCTCGCCATTGGCCATGGCCTGAGAGATATCGGCATTGTCGGTCCAGTAGAGCCGCACGTTCTGGTGGACCTTGCGCAGGAAATCCGAGGCCTGGGCGAACTGCTCGTCGGTCATCTGGGTCCAGTCCTTGAGCCCGATCGCGAGCGAGGCCAGGGCGTAGGCGTCGTCGACGCTGTCGCCGATCGACACTTTGCCCTCATATTTCGGGTCGGCGAACACCTGCAGCGACTGAACGTCCTCCGCCGGCACCTGGTCGGTGCGGTAGGTCAGGCCCGTGTTGCCCCACTCGAACGGCACCCACCAGGGCTTGCCCTCGGCGACGAAGCCGGGCAGGTCGCGCAGCTGCGGGTTGAGCTTGTCCCAGTTCGCAATTCGCGCGGGATCGATGGGCTCGAGCAGCCCGGCGTCGCGCCAGCGTGGCACCGACTGCGAGCAGGGATGGGCGAGGTCGGCCTTGAACCCCGCGCGCAGCTTCTGGAAGCCCTCCTCCTCGTCGGCGAAGAAGGCGAAGTTGGGCGAGAAGCCGTGCTTCTCCGTGAAGGCCTCGTGAAAGGCCGGATCCTCGTAGCCCGACCAATCGAACACGGTGACGGTCGAGTTGGCCATGGCCGCCACGGGCAGGGCCGCGCAGGCGGCGGCGAGCAGGATGCGCTTGAGGACCGGTCGGTGCTTCATGTGGTCTGTCCCTGATGCTGGACGTGGCGCAAGGCTCAGCCCTGCGGTTCCTCGAGGTCAACGGCTACCCGTCCGATGGCGGTGTCCAGGATGTCGAACATGGCGTCGATCTCGGTCTCGGTGATGATCAGGGGCGGCGAGAACACGCACATGTTGACCAGTGGCCGCACGATCAGCCCGAGCTCCTCGCAGATCCGGTCGACGCGGGTCCCGAAGGCCAGGTCGCGCGCGAACCGGTCGCCCGGGCCTCGCGGCCGGCCCTCGACGCAGCCGACCAGGCCGAGGCCGCGGGTGTCGCCGACGATGGGATGGGCGCGGAGCGCATGCAGGCGCTCGTTGAAGTGCGGGGCAACCGCCCGGACATGCTCGAGCAGCCCCTCCTCCTCGATGATCCGGATGTTCTCCAATGCCGCGGCACAGCAGACCGGATGCCCGGAATAGGTGTAGCCGTTGGAGAACAGGATCTGCTCGTGGTCCGCGCCGGTGATGTCGGCCATCAGCCGGTCGGAGATCAGGCAGGCGCCGAGCGGCAGGTAGCCCGAGGTCAGCCCCTTGGCGCAGGTGATCATGTCGGGCTCGATTCCGAACACGTCCTTGGACGCGAACCAGTGGCCCAGCCGGCCGAAGGCGGTGACCACCTCGTCGGAGATGTAGAGCACGTCGTGGCGACGGCAGACCTCCAGGCAGCGCTCATGGTAGCCGGGGGCCGGGATCACCACCCCGCCCGAGGCCAGGACCGGCTCGGCGATGAAGGCGGCGACGCGGTCGGCGCCGGCATGCCGGATGGCGTCCTCGAGATCCTGCGCGGTGCGGGCGGCCCAATCGTCGAGGCTGGTGCCCTCCGGACGCAGGTTGGGGCTGACGTCCGGCAGGAAATGGACCAGGCGGTTCTCGCGGTCGAACCAGCTGGCGAAGCGCTCCTTGCCCGAAGCGCTGGCCGAGAGATAGGTCGAGCCGTGATAGGACCGCTCGCGCGAAATCACGATCTTCTTGTCCGGCAGGCCGCGCCGGTTGTTGTAGAAATGGGTGAACCGCAGCGCGGTGTCGACTGCGGTCGAGCCCCCGGTGGTGAACATCACCGTGTTGAGGTCGCCGGGCGAGAGTTCGGCGAGCTTGCGCGCCAGCCGGGCCGCCGGCTCGTTGGCGAACCCCCAGGGCGAGTTGTAGGACAGGCGCATGGCCTGCTCGGCGATGGCCGCCGCCATCTCGCGCCGGCCATGCCCGATCTGGACGCACCACATGCCACCCGGCCCGTCGATCAGGCGCCGGCCGCGGTCGTCGTAGAGATAGATGCCCTGGCCGCTCGCGGTCACGGTACGGTCCGCCGACCCGAACGACCACATCGCATCCCAGGGATGCAGATGGTGGCGGTTGTCCCAGTCGCGGATGTCGGCGGCGGACATCAAGATCTCCCCGGGGGGGTGGCGGTGCGGCGCGGATGGCGGAAGAAGGGACGCGGCACGATTCGGGCCGCGGCCATGGTCCGCTCCCACTTGCCTTCCTTGTCGCGGTAGATCTCGACCCGGAGATCCGCGTTGGCCGTCACCCCGTGAGGGGCACGCAGCATCGCCAGCGCGAGGTTGCGCTTGCAGGTCGGCGACCAGCCGGCCGAGGTGACGTGGCCGACCTCGACCTTGCGGCGATGGTAGACGAGCGCGTCGTGCGCGGGCTTGCCGCCCTCGACGTCGAGCGCCACCAGCGCGTGCCGCGGTCCCTTGGCGGCGTGGCGCAGGAGCGCGCGCCTGCCGTTGAAATGGTCCTTGGCGAAATCGACCAGGGCTCCGTAGCCGAGTTCGAACGGCGTCCGGCCGCGGGTGGGGCGTGCGGCGTGATGGATCGGTACATAGTCGCGACCGGCCAGGATGAACCCGGCTTCGAGCCGGGCGAGGTCGAGCGCGGCGTAGCCGATCGGCCGCAACCCGTGCAGGCGGCCGGCGTCCCACAGCCGGTCCCACAGCTCCAGGGCGCGGGTCGACGGCACCCATAGCTCGTAGCCGAGGTCGCCGGTGAAGCCGGTGCGCGAGATCAGGATGCCGTCGGGCTCGGCCAGGTCGAAGGGCTTGAGGGCGGCAGCCTCGCCGAGGCCGGCGGAATCCAGAACCGCGAAGCTGGTCGGACCCTGCAGCGACAGCCCGGCCACGGCCTCGCTCTCCTCCTCGACCGAGACGTCGAAGCCCCAGGCGACGTCCAGGAGCCAGCCATATTGGGGCTCCTGGCAGCACAGGCGGAAATCGTCCTCGGCGAGGCGGAACACGGTGCCGTCGTCGATCACCATGCCGTCCTCGTCGCACCACAGCGCGTAGGCGACGCGGCCGGGCCGGAGCTTGCGCAGGTCGCGGGTGACCAGGCGATTCATGACCCGCAGGGCGTCGGGACCGCGAACGCGGAACTTGCGCATGGCCGAGACATCGAACAGCGTCGCCTGGTTGCGGATGGCGAAATATTCGGCTTCGAGCGACTCATAGCGCTCGGCCGTCGCGAAGCCCGCCCAGGGTTGCCAGGAGCGCGCGAGGTTCAAGGGTGCGGTTCGCGCGTCGAACGGCGTCGGCAGCAATCCGCGCGGCACCATGCCCGGCGCGGCGGTCATGCGTGCCCTCCCCCGTTCAGGACGGCCAGTGCCGCGTTGCGCCCGGCAACACCCATGACGTCGCCGCCGGGATGGGCGGCGGCGCCGCACAGGAACAGTCCCGGCACGCCGGTGGCGTAGTGACCCATGCCGTTGACGGGGCGCAGCATCAGCATCTGGTCGACCGCGAGCTCGCCATGGTGCCAGTGACCGCCGGTAGCGCCGGTGAGCCGCTCGATGTCGACCGGCGACAGCACCTTCCGCGCGGTGACCGAGCGGCGCAGACCGGGGGCATGCGGCTCCAGTGCGTCCAGCGCGATCTCGGCGAGGCGCTCGCGTGCCGCCTCGTCCCAGCCGCCGGCCAGCGCGTGCGGCGCATACTGCACCACGACGGAGAGCACATGGCCGCCCTCGTCCGCGAGGGTCGGGTCGGCCAGCGTCGGGATGGTGAGGTCCAGCACCGGCGCGCGCGGCAGCTCGCCATGTTTGGCGGCATCGAACGCCAGTTCGAGATAGCGCAGCGAGGGCGCGAGCAGGATCCGACCCCGATGGGCGGCCGCGTCGAGGCCGGTGAAACGCGGAGCGGCCGAGAGGGCGAGGTTGAGCTTGGCCGTCGCGCCTTTGGCGCGGACGTGACGGATGCGCCGGACCATCTCGGCGTCGAAATGCTGCGGACCGGCGAGGCGTAGGAGCGTGCCGGCGTCGGCGTTGCACAGCACCAGGGGTGCCCGCAGAGATTCCCCCGAGTCCAGGCTTACGCCGGCGGCGGTGTCGCTCTCGATCAGGATCCGCCGGACAGGAGCACCGGTCCGGATCTCGGCGCCAGCGCTGGTGGCCGCGCGGGCGATCGCCGCCGCCAGCGCGCCCATCCCACCCCTGGGGACGGACAGCGCGCCGCCATGCGCCAGTCGGTACAGCAGCGTGAGCAGCGTGCCCGGCGAGCGCGGTCCGACATGGCCGCCCAGGACCGCGTCGAGCGCCAGGGCGCCGGCGAGCGGACCGTCGGCCATCTCGTCGCCGATGGCATCGGCGGCGTTGCCCAACAGCAGGCGGAGGAATTCGCGCGTTTCGGGCCCGCCCATCCGGTGCAGCCGCAGGGCGAGTCGGCCGAGTGCCGGCGCCTGGCTCCAGCCGCCTTCGGCCAGGCGTGGTGGAGGCGACAGCAGCATCGGCGCCAGCACACCGGCGAACCGGGCGAGGCGCTCGCGCAGGGCGGCAAAGGTCGGAGCCTGCGGGTGCGGCCGGCCGTCGGCGAAGGCGGCGCCGGGAGCGGACAGGACGACGTGCCGGCGATCCGGCGCCAGCGACGTCGTGGGCAGGTCGGTGGCGGCGAATTCGAGGCCGTGCGCGGCGAGGTCGAGCTCCCGGACCACGGTCGGGCTCAGATTGTGCAGCAGATGGGCGAGTTGCGGCCCGCGCAGGCCGGGTGCGAGATGGACGGTGCGCGCAGCGCCACCGACCGCGTCGGCCTGCTCCAGCACCAGGACCCTGCGGCCGGACCTGGCAAGCGTGGCGGCGGCGACCAGGCCATTGTGGCCGGCACCGATCACGATCGCGTCGTGGGCACTCATGCCGCGCGGCCCGTGCGCGCCCTGCCGAGGTCGCGCAGGATCTCGCGCGCGGCGTTGGCGCCGGGCGCGGCCATCACGCCGCCGCCGGGATGGTTGGACGATCCACACATGTAGACGCCCTGGATCGGCGAGCGGTACTGCGCCCAGCCGGGCACCGGGCGGTTGAACAGGAGCTGGTCGAAGGTGAGCTCGCCTTGGAAGATGTTGCCCTCGGTCAGGCCCACCTCGCTCTCGATGTCGAGCGGGGTGCGAACCTCCTTGTGGACGATCAGCTCGCGGAAATTGGGGCTCGCCCGGCCGATCTTGGCCAGCACCGTGTCGGCGAACTCGGCGCGCGCCGCATCGTCCCAGACCCGGCCGTCGCTCAGTTCGTAGGGCGCGTACTGGACGAAGACCGTCGCCATGTGCTTGCCCGGCGGCGCCATGGTCGGGTCGATCTGGGTCGGGATCAGCAGGTCGAAATAAGGGTCCGCCGACCAGCGCCCGGACTTCCAGTCGTCGTAGGCGCGCTCGAGGCTCTCCAGCGATTCCGAGCAGTGCAGATCGCCCTTGAGGAACGGCGCGTCCTTGGGTGCGGCGGGAAAGTCGGGCATGGCGTCGAGCGCGATGTTGAGCTTGCCCGAGGAGCCGCGGATCTTGAACCGGCGCACGCCCTTGAGGAACTCCTCCGGCAGCAGCCGGGGATCGACGAGGCGCTGGAAGGTGCGCTTGACGTCCAGGTTGGAGACGACGATCGGCGCCTGGAACTCGTCGCCGTTCGCCAGGGCCACGCCGGTGACCCGATTGTTGCGGACCAGGAAGCGCTCGACGGCGCAGCCGGTGCGGATCTCGCCGCCGGCCGCCTCGAAGGCCGCACCCAGGGCGCGGCTGATCGCGCCCATGCCGCCGCGGGCGAAGCCCCAGGCGCCGATCGCCCCGTCGACCTCCCCCATATAGTGATGCAGCAGGACGTAGGCCGTGCCGGGCGAGTAGACGCCCAGGCCGGTGCCGATGATGCCGCTGCCTGCGAGATGCGCCTTGATCACCGGGGTCTCGAAATACTGGTCGAGAAAGTCGCCGATCGACATGGTCCAAAAGCGGATGGCCTCGCCCATCTCGCGCTGGCCGAGATCGTGGAAGCGACGGCCGAGGAACAGGAGCTCGCCCAGGTCGCGGGGGCGCAACGCCACCGGATCGGGCGGCGTGCGCAGCAGCAATGGCCGGATGAACCGGCACTGGCGCATGACCGCCTGGGCATAGCGTTCGTAATTGTCGGCGTCGCGCTGCGAGAACCGGCGCATCTCGCGGCGCAGGGCGTCGTGCTCGCCATAGTAGGCGAAGTAGCCGCCGTCGGGTGTGAAGGTGGCGCCGCTCTCGTAGGGGACGACCTGCAGGCCGAAACGCGGCAGGTCGAGATCGCGCACGATCTCCGGCCGCAGCAGGCTGCAGACATAGGAGCAGTTGGAGTAGGTCCAGCCCGGGTGCAGTTGGCGGCTCACCGCTGCGCCGCCGATCCAATCCGCCTTCTCGATCACGAGCGTGCGCAGCCCGGCACGGGCGAGATAGCAGGCCGCGGTCAGGCCATTGTGCCCGGCCCCGACGACGATGGCGTCGACGCGCCCCTTCATTGACCGCGCCTCCATCGGGTCGTGACACCCCAAGGCTTAGCGCGCCTCAAAGCGGGACACAATTAATTTGAGCGCTCGAATAAAAAAGACCGTGCGGAGGCGTGCCGGCCCTCCAGGAGACGCGGCTCAGCGATGCAATTCGTTCAGCTGGCGCTCGGCCGCGGCGAAGGTGTCGCGCAACGCGGCGTAGACGTCCTCATGCCCGTGATCCTTGGGTCCGACATGGCTGACCACGACGTCCTGGCCGGGGCGATGCATCACCAGCCCGACCCGGAACAGGTTGCCCTTCAGATGGGTGCGGCTCTCCTTGGTCACCGTCACGCGGCAGCCCGTCAGCTCCTGGCAGCGTCGCTCGAGCTGGGTGAACCGGTCGCGGATCTTGGCCTCGAGGGCAGCCGAGCTGTCCATGCCCTGGAAGCAGATTTGCAACTTGTCGTCCATGCCACCCGCTCTCCTTGCCGCAATGTTGGAGTCGGCGCCGCGCCCGCGGCTTGCGGAGCCGCCGGTGTGGGGCCGATGGAGCATCATAGCCGCAATGCCGTTGCCGTCGATCCGGCAGGGAGCCGGCGGCGGCCGCCGCGTCAGCCGCTGGCGACGCTGAGCTTGCCCGCCTGGATCACCATGCAGTCCTGCTTCTGCTTCTTCAGCCGTTTGCACGCCGTCTCCGCGTCGCCGCGGGTCAGGCCGACCAACGTCGCCTTGAACAGGGGCGTGTCGCGAACGGTGTGCGTGCCCACGCTCGCGAAGGTCCCGCGCAAGAGGTCGGGGACGGTCCGCATCGCCTGGTCCAAGGCGGCGCGCGCCTGCGGCGCCGCCCGGAAGGCGCCCACCTGGACCCCATAGGCCTGCTGACCGGCCGCCAGCTTGCCCGGCGCCTTGGCCACCGGCTTGGCCTTGGCCGCCTTTTTGGTCTTGGCGCTCTTGGCGGCCTTGGACTTGGTGGCACCGGACTTCGCAGCGCTGGATCTGGCGGGCTTCGCCGCACGCTCCGGCCGCGCCGACGGCACCGCGATCACGGCGTCGGATGCCGTCGTCGCCAGACTCGCGACCACGATCTCCCGCTCCTTGGCGGCGGGTGCCTGTTCGCGGGCGACCTCGACATCGGTGGCAGCCGGGGGTGCAGCGCGCTCGAAGCCACGATCGAGCAGCACCGCCATGGCAGCGTCGCGGGCACTCGCCGAGCGGCCCCCGATCACCACGGCCACCAGCCGACGACCGCCGCGCACGGCCGAGGCCGCGAGATTGAACCCCGAGGCGCGGGTATAGCCGGTCTTCAGCCCGTCCATGCCCGGATAAGTCGCGAGCAGTCGATTGTGATTCGGATAGTTGCGCCCTCGATAGGTGAAACTGGGCGTGGCAAAGTAACGGTAGTAGCCCGGATAGTCGACGATCAGCCGCGAGGCCAACCGGGCCAGATCCCGCGCCGTCGAGCGCTGTTCGCCGTTCGGCAGGCCGGACGCGTTGCGGAACACGGTGCGCGTCATGCCGAGCTTGCGGGCGGTACGGGTCATCGCGATGGCGAAGCGGTCCTCGCTGCCGCCGAGCGCCTCGGCCAGCACGGACGCGGCATCGTTGGCGGAGCGGGTCACCAGGCCCAGTATGGCCTCTTCTACCCGAATGGTGTCGCCCGCACGCAGCCCGAGCTTGGTCGGCGGCATGCCCGCCGCGCGGCTCGACACCTTGAGCCTCGAGGACAGGTCGAGCTGTCCCGCGGTGAGTGCACGGAACGTCATGTAGAGCGTCATCATCTTGGTCAGCGAGGCCGGGATGACCGGCTCGTCCGCGTTGCGCGCCGACAGCACCGCGCCGCTCCGATGGTCGAGCAGGATGGAGGCCTCGTCGCGCGCGACTGCCGGTCCCGCCTCGACCGCAGCTAGAAGCAGCAGTCCGAGGATGGGCAGCAGCCGTCCGCAAAGGCGCATGGTCCGGATCCCATCGCAGTCGCCCTGCCGGCTTAGCCTCGCTCGGTCGGGCATGGAGCTAATGGAGAATGTTAACAGATTGCGTTAACAAACCACTTAACTGAACGGCCGCCCGCGATGAAGCGAAAAATGCAGATCCATTTTACCGAAGGTTGAATTATCTGGTGCCCCCGTCAAGCCGAGATAGCTGACGGCCGGGTCAGGGCGTCGAACCGCTGGCGTCGAGCGGCTGCAGCCACTTCTGATAGACGTAGCCGCGAACACCGTCCGCCGTCCGCAGTTCGAGCCAGCCCAGCCGCTCGCCCGTCACCCGAACCGTGGCGCCGCGCCCGAGAATGCCGATTGGCGGGTATTCGTTGCCCGGACCTTGGCGGATGTTCACGTCCTGAACCGACCGGTACGGCCGTCCCTCACCGCCGCCGGACTGGGCAATGCCGCCGGCGGCGGGCGCGATCGCGGTCGAGGAATCCGGCCGCGCCGGCCGTCCGCCGGGCGGGTCGATCGCATATGCATCCGGCGCCGGCGCAGCGGCGGTCGTCGCCGCCGGAGCGGCCTCCGGCGTGGGCGGCTCCTCGGGCGGCGGTGCTGCCGCGCTGGAGGCAGGTTCGGCCGGAGGGGCGGGAACAGCCGTTGGCTGCTGCTGAGCGTCGGCAAGTTGCGCTGCGATGTCGGCGTTGCCCGGATCCAGCTCTTGGGCCTTGGTGAGATCGGCGATGGCGGCGGCGCGATCTCCACGCTCCAGTGCCAGCTGACCGCGCCGCAGATAGGCCAAGGGATGGCTCGGCTCGAGCGCGATCGCACGGTCATAGTCCGCCTGCGCCGCGGTCCTGTCGCCGAGCCGGGCGGCGGCAGCCGCACGGCGGATGTGCGCGATGCGCAGATTGCGGATCGAGGTGGTGTCGCCCGGAGCCAGGCTCAGCGCCTCGCCATAGTCCGCGATCGCCCGGTCGTAGTCGCCGAGCTCGCTGTAGGCGACGCCCCGGTTGTTGAACGTCACCGCGAGGGAGGCGGGATCGAGATCGCCGGCGAGGATCGCCCGGGTGAACGCCTCCACCGCCGCCTCGTAGCGGCCATCGCCGAAGGCGGCGTTGCCGGTGCGCACGTCGCCGATCCCGTCGGCGCGCACCGAACCCAAGGCAGCGAACAGGACAAGGCCGGCGGCCACCGCGAGACGCCGCATCCGGACGGCAGCTCCTCCCGGCCTCACGACCATACCGCGCTCAGCCACGCATCTTCAGCCGCAGCCGCTCGCGCAGCAGCGCCGCCCGCCGTTCATGGGTTTCCTGGCGTGACCGGGCGATCGCGAAGCCGTCGGCGGGAACGTCGTGGGTGATCGTGCTGCCGGCCGCCACGATGGCGCCCTCGCCCACGCTCACCGGCGCCACCAGCGCGGTGTTGGAGCCGATGAAGGCGCCGGCACCGATCCGGGTCGGGTACTTGCCGAAGCCGTCGTAATTGCAGGTGATGGTGCCGGCCCCGATGTTGGCGGCCGCCCCGACCATGGTATCGCCCAGATAGCTGAGGTGACTGGCCTTGGCACCGGGTTCGAGCCGCGTGTTCTTGATCTCGACGAAATTGCCGACCTTCGCCCGCGCGCCGATGTCCGAGCCCGGCCGCAGGCGGGCGAACGGGCCGACCTCGGCCTGATCGGCCACGGTCGCGCGCTCAAGGTAGGAGAAGCTGCGGATGACCGCGCCGGCGCCGATCCGAACCCCGGGCCCGAGCACGACATAGGGCTCGACCACCGTACCACGGGCCGATCTCGGTGTCGGCGCAAAGCTGCAGGGTCTCCGGCGCCTCGACGATGACCCCGCCCTCGAGCAGCCGCTGGCACAAGCCCGCCTGGAGCGACTTCCTGGCCTGCGCCAGCTGCTGCTGCGAGTTCACGCCCAGACCCTCCTCCGCCGGCCCCTCCACCGCAACGCAGGTCCAGCCCCGCGCCACCGCCTGCGCCACGGCGTCGGTCAGGTAGTACTCGCCCTGGTCGCCATGCAGCGCCAGCGCGTCCAGGAGGATGCCCAGCCGCTCCGCCGCGAAAGCCATGACGCCGGAATTGCAGGCGGCGCCGGACTTGAGTTCGGCATCGGCTTCGCGATCCTCCACGATCGCCACGAGGCGACCGTCGGCGATGGCAAGGCGACCATAGCCCGCGGGATCGGTCGGCCGCATCCCCAGCACCGCCACGGCGGCGTCCGCGGCCTCGCGGGCGGCGACCAGGCGCGCGAGCGTCGCGGGCCGGAGCAGCGGCGTGTCGCCAAACAGGACCAGCACCGTGCCCGATCCCGGCAGCGCGTCCCGGACCGTCTTGAGCGCATCGCCGGTGCCGAGCTGCGGCTCCTGGATGGCGATCTCGGGCGACAGCGGCGAGCGCGCGACCACGGCCGCGACGTCGTCCATCCCGGCTGCCAGCACGACGATGGTCCGCGCCGGCGCGAGCTCGGCAGCGCTCGCCAGCACATGCTCGATCAGCGTCCTGCCCGCGAGCGGATGCAGCACCTTCGGCAGATCGTTGCACATTCGCGTGCCCTTGCCGGCGGCAAGGACGGTCACGCATAACGAAGCGGCCATGCCGGTGGGCTTCTCCGTTGGGCAAGTTCGAGCTGGCTCCACCGTCGTCACTCTAGCGATTTCGTCCATGCGCTCAACCCGGAGCCTGCTGATTTGACCGACAATGCCCGCGCCGTCGTGTTCGACCTGGACGGCACCCTGGTCGATACCGCCGCCGACATCCACGCGGTCCTGGCCGAGCTGTTCGCCGAGGCGGGTTTCGCCGCCCCGCCTTTGCCCGCGATGCGCAACATGCTGGGCGACGGCGCGCAGGTGCTGATCGAGCGAGCGCTCGCCGCCGTCGGCCAGTCCGCCGACCCGGGACCGCTGCACCGGCGCTTCGTCGATCGGTACGCCGCGTGTCCGTACCGGCACAGCGCTCCCTACGACGGCGCCGTCGAACTGCTCGCAGCGCTGCGCCGCGACGGCTGGCGCCTGGGCCTGTGCACGAACAAGCCGCAGGCGCCGACGCTCGGCCTGTTGGAGGCTCTCGATCTCACCGCCGCGTTCGGCTCGGTGATCGGCGGCGACCATCTCCCCAGGATCCGCAAGCCGGACCCCAGGCATCTCGCGGCCGTGCTGGGCGAGCTGGAGGTGCCGCCCTCACGCGCGGTGATGGTGGGCGACAGCCGCAACGACCTGCTCACCGCCCGAGCCCTGGCCGTGCCCTGCGTGCTGGTCGCATTCGGCTACACGCCCGTGCCGGCGCGCGATCTCGGCGCCGATACGGTGGTCGATTCCCTGCGCGAGCTGCCGGCGGTGCTGGCGGGTTTCGCCTGACGGTCAGCCGACCTCGACCACCGCCTCGATCTCGACCGTGATGTTGCGCGGCAGGCCGCCCATGCCGACGGCGGAGCGGGCGTGCCGACCGCGCTCGCCGAACACCTCGACGAACAGGTCCGAGCAGCCGTTGATCACCTCGGGCTGCTGGCCGAATCCGGGCGCACCGTTGACCATGCCCAGCAGCTTCACGATCCGCACGACGCGGTCGAGATCGCCGAGCTCGGCCTGCATGGTGGCGATGAGCTGCAAGCCGGTCAGCCGAGCGTGCCCGTAGGCCTGCTCGACCGTGACGTCCTGCCCGACCACGCCCGTGTGCATGGTGCCGTCCGGGGCGGCCGGGCCGCGGCCGGACAGGAACAGCAGGTTGCCGCTGCGTACCGCGCCCACATAGTTGGCGACCGGGGTCTGTGCCTGCGGCAGGTCGATCCCGAGTTCCTTCAGCCGCTGCTCGATCTGCATCCCCATCCTCCCTCAGGCCGCGCCCGCCCCGACCTCGCCCACCGCCCAGCGCGCGAGCGCCGCGCTCTCGATCCCGCCGGTCACCGCGGCCGCCAGCCGCTCGCCCATGATCGCGCCGAACTTGAACATCTGCCCGGAGCAGCCGGTGGCATAGGCCAGCCGGCCGCCGGCCATGGTCCCGGCCATGAAGCGCTCGTCGGGGCTGAAGCAGTACATGCACACGCGATGATCGACGAAGCGGTAGCGGTCGAGGTCGCGGATGTAGGGCCGCAGCCCGACCAGCAGACGCTCCGGCTCGTCCGGGCGGAGCATCCGCGGCGCGTCGGGGTCTTCGGGATAGCTGGTCGAGCCGTCGCCGAACTTGAGCGGCATGCCGTTCATCGGAGGGAACAGATAGAGGTCGCCGGCACCGGCAAAGTCGAGAAAGCACGGGGCACCGCGCCAGCTCGCGGCGATGTCGGCGGGCGGCTCCAGATAGATGACGATGGCACGCCTTGGCTGCAGGTCGGAGGCGAGCGCGGGCAGCAGCTTGCCGGTCCAGCCGCCGGCGGCGACGACCACGGCGTCCGCGGTCAGCCGCTCGTTGTCGGCCAGGGTCACGGCAGCCTCGCCCGGCTCGATCCCGGCGACGCGGCAGCCCGGGCGCAGCTCGACCCCGCGCCGCGCCAGCAGGTCCGCCAGATCGGTGACGATCCGGTCGGCGAACAGCGCGCCGCCGCGGACGGTGAACAGCGCCCAGTCCTGGTCGGTCAGGGCGAGGTACGGGCAGCGGCGGCCGAGCTCGGCACGGTCCCAGATTTCGTAGGGCGTGCCGTTGCGGTCGAACGCCGCCTTGCAGCTTGCCGCCCAGTGCGAGGGGTCGCGTGCGGTCATCACGATGCCGGTCTCGGCATAGTGGCTGCGGCCGAGGTCGCCCCAGAGGCGGTCCCAGGCGGCGTAGGCGTCGTGGATGATCAGGTTGCGGCCGTCGCCGTCGCTGTGGGCGAGACGGATCAGCCGGTGCCGATCGTGCGAGGCGGAGAGCGGGTTGGGGATCGCACCCTGGTCGAGCACGACCGGCGCATGCCCGTCCCGGCTCAGCGCCCAGGCCGCCGACAGGCCGACCACTCCCGCGCCGACCACAATCACCCGCATGAACTCTCCTTCCCAAGATGCGGCCCCGACACGATGGCGGCCGGATCGCAACCGGACCCACGCGCCGGCGTTGTGTTGCCTCGTCCGCCCGGTATCAAGCGGTCGGCGCAGCAGGACAGGAGCAGCAATTCGGTGTGCCCGGCAAGAGTGAGCGACAGCGGCGAGCGGGGATTCATCATTCCGATCGGCGGTGCCGAGGAGCGGCTGCGCGAGGGCGCCATCCTGCGCCGTTTCATCGCCCATGCCGGCGGCCCGGGGGCCCGGATCGCGGTGATTCCCACTGCTTCGCGCCGGCCCGACGCCGGCACGGAATACGAGACCCTGTTCCGGGCCATGGGTGCTGCCGCCGTCCAGGTGCTCCGGCTCGACCAGCGGGCCGAGGCGGAGGACGGCGCGGTGCTCGCGGCCATTGCCGAAGCCACCGGCGTGTTCGTCACCGGCGGCGACCAGCTGCGGCTCTCCACGACCTTGGGCGGCACAGGCGTCGCGCGCCTGCTGCGGCGGCGCAACGCCGCAGGGGTTCCGGTGGCCGGCACCTCGGCGGGCGCCTCGTTCCTGTCCGAGCACATGATCGCGCGTGGCCTGGAGGGCTCGACCCCGCGCGCGGACATGGTCTCGCTGGCGCCGGGCCTGGGCCTGACCAATCGGGTGATCATCGACCAGCATTTCCGCCAGCGCGACCGGCTGGGGCGTCTGTTGACCGCGCTGGCCTACAACCCGTTCGCGGTCGGCATCGGCCTGGACGAGGACACGGCTGCGTTCTTCGGCCCCGACGACCGGATCGAGGTGGTCGGCAGCGGTGCCATTACCGTGGTCGACCCGGCGGGGCTGGTGCACTCGTCGATGGACCGGGCCCGCGGCCATGAGCCGGTGAGCATGATCGGAATCCGGTTGCACATTCTGGTCAACGGCGATTTGTTCGATGCCGAGACGCGCGCGGCATGCGCCGGGAGCACCGCCGACTGATCGACCCCTGGCCCAGCGGCCCCGGGCTTCTGTCAGGTGGTGGGCAGTGGGGAGATCGCCTTGAAAATCCTGAATTCTCAGGTCTATGTCGGCCCCAATCTCTACGCCCTGTTCCCGGTGATCCGGCTGACTCTGGACCTGGGCAAGCTCGAGGAGTGGCCGACCGAGCGCCTGGGATCGGGCTTCGTCGAGCGTCTGCTCGAAACCTTGCCCGGCCTGCACCAGCACGGCTGCTCCTACGGCGAGCCGGGCGGTTTCATCCGGCGGCTGCACGAGGGCGAGGGCACCTGGCTCGGCCATGTGCTCGAGCATGTGGCGATCGAGCTGCAGAATATTGCAGGTACTCCGGTCACCTTTGGCAAGACTCGCGGGACCGGAGAAACCGGCGAATATTTTGTGGTTTATGAATATGAACAGTCGGAGGTTGGCCTGGAGGCCGGCCAGCTGGGGCTGCGGCTGATCCAATCCCTGTTACCCTCAGAGCTGCGCCCCGACGACTTCGACGCCGAGCATTTCGACTTCCAGCGTCGGCGCGACCGCTTCATCCGCTTTGCCCAGAGCAAGGCGCTGGGCCCGAGCACCGCATCCCTGGTGGCCGCGGCCGAGAAGCGCGGCGTGCCGTGGTTGCGGCTGAACGGGCAGAGCCTGATCCAGCTCGGCCACGGGCGGTTCCAGAAGCGGATCCAGGCCACCATCACCAGCTCGACGCCGCACATCGCGGTTGAGCTCGCCTCGGACAAGGAGGAAACCGTCCGCCTGCTCGGCGACCTTGGCCTGCCGGTCCCCAAGCAGCGCATGGTCTATGACCCGGAGGACGCTGCCGTCGCCGCGCGGCGGATCGGATTCCCGGTGGTGGTCAAGCCGCTCAACGCCAATCACGGCCGCGGCGTCAGCATCCGGCTGATGGACGAGGACCAGGTCATGGCGGCATTCGTCACCGCCCGCGAGCACAGCCGCGCGGTCCTGGTCGAGAGCTTCCTGGAAGGGCTCGACCATCGCCTGCTGGTGATCAATGGCGAGCTGATCGCCGCCTCCAAGCGCATGCCCGGTCACGTGGTGGGCGACGGCGAGCGCACGGTCGAGCAGCTGGTCGAGATCGTCAATCAGGACCCGCGCCGCGGCGTCGGCCACGAGAAGGTACTGACGCGGCTAGAGTTCGACGAACAGGCCGAGCGGATGCTGGCCAAGCAAGGCTTCGACAAGGACACGGTGCCTGCCCCGGACGAGATCGTCTTCCTGCGCGCCACGGCCAATCTCTCGACCGGCGGCACCGCCATCGACGTCACCGATGTCATCCATCCCGACAACCGCCAGATGGCGGTGCGCGCCATCCGCGCCATCGGTCTGGACATCGGCGGCGTCGACTTCCTCACGCCCGACATCACCCAGTCCTACAAGGACGTCGGCGGCGGCATCTGCGAGGTCAACGCCGCACCCGGCTTCCGCATGCACGTCGCACCCAGCGAGGGCACGCCGCGCGACGCGGCGGGGCCGGTGATGGACATGCTGTTCCCGCCGGGCAGCCAGTCGCGCATCCCGATCTGTGCGATCACCGGCACCAACGGCAAGACCACCACCTCGCGCATGGTGGCGCACATCATGAAGCTCGCCGGCCACCGGGTCGGGCTGGCCAGCACCGACGGCGTCTACATCGACGGCGATCTCACGGTGAAGGGCGACATGACCGGGCCGATGGCGGCGCAGATGATCCTGCACGACCCGACTGTCGACGCCGCCGTGCTCGAGACCGCGCGTGGCGGGCTGGTCCGCCGCGGCATGGCCTACCGCGAGTGCGACGTGGGGGCGGTGATCAACGTCTCCGGCGACCATCTCGGGCTGGGCGGCATCGACACGCTCGATCAGCTGGCCGAAGTCAAGCGGATCATCGTCGAGATCGCCACCGACACCGCCGTGCTCAATGCCGACGACGAGCTGTGCCTCAAGATGGCCGACTACACGACGGCCAAGCACCTCTGCTACGTGACCATGAATCCGCGCCATCCGCTCGTGCGCGAGCACATCCGGGCCGGCGCCCGGGCGGTGGTGCTGGAGGAGGGTCTCAACGGCCAGCAGATCGTGCTCTACGACACCGGCCGCCACATCCCCCTGCTGTGGACCCACCTGATCCCGGCCACCATGGAAGGCCGCGCGCTGCACAATGTGCAGAACGCCATGGTGGCCACCGCCGTTGCCTACAGCCTGGGCAAGAAGCTCGAGGACATCCGCCACGGCCTGCGAACCTTCGACACCTCGTTCTTCCAGGCGCCGGGCCGGATGAACGTGTTCAACGAGCACCCGTTCAAGGTCATCCTCGACTACGGCCACAATCCGGCCGCCGTGCGGGCGATGTGCCAGCTGGTCGAGCGTACGTCGGTCCGCGGCCGCCGGCTGGTGGCGCTGACCATGCCCGGCGACCGGCGCGACGAGGACATCGCCGAGGTGGCCAAGATCGCGGCCGCGACGAGATTCGATCACTACGTCCTCAAGCGCGACGACAATCCACGTGGTCGCAAGCCCGACGAAGTGCCCAAGCTCCTGGAGGCGGGGCTGCTCGCCAACGGCGTGGCGCCGTCGCAGATCACGCTCATCCCGGACGAGCAGGAGGCGGTGCAGGCGATCCTGGAGATGGCCGAGGCCAACGACCTCGTCCTGATCTTCGCCGACAACGTCACCCGCTGCTGGAAGCAGATCATCTATTTCGGCCGCGACCCCTCGGCAACGCCGGCGCTGCCGGCGGCACCGGCCGAGCCGCTCCCGGTGGACGACCTGCCGCCGCTCGAGGATCTCGGCCAAATGCCGGCCGGGGCGACGCTGATCCGCGACGAGCGCGGCGTGCGGCTCGCCCGCGGGCCGGAGGAATCCGACTAGAGACGCCCGTGGCCGAGGCGCCGCCCCAGGCGACGTGGCGGGACTCCCGCCGCCTCGCCGGCCCCAGTCTCCTGCTCGACGGGCCGGGTGCCGTCCTGGAGGCGATCTGCCCGGTCGGCGGCGAGCAGGCGCTGATCGAGGCGTGGCATGGTCAGGCGCGCACGATGCTGGGCGCTGTGGGCTGGCCTGGCGCCGCCATCGCCAGCCGTCGGTTCGCCGGGGGCGCCAGCCTCGCCATCGCCGCGCCACCCGACGGCACCTACGCCGCGACCCTGGTCAACGAATGGGCATGCGAGGCCGCGGCGGCGGAGGTCGCGGGCGGTCCGCTTCCACCCCTGGAATTGGCCGCGGCTACGATCCGGCAGGAGATCGCCGACGATCGCGATCCGGCCTACATCGCCCTCGCAGCGGAGGCGGCGCGGCGCGGCGTCGCCTGCATCCGGGGCGAGCGCCGCGTGTCGCTGGGCCTCGGTGCCGGCTCGGACCGCTGGTACGATGACGAGCTGCCGGCGCCGCTCGAGGTGGACTGGTCCGCCATCCACGACGTGCCGCTGGTCCTGATCACCGGAACCAATGGCAAGTCGACCACGGTGCGCCTGCTGGCCGCGATGGCCCGTGCGGCCGGCAAGGTGGCCGGGCTCAGTTCCAGCGACTGGGTGCGCGTCGGCGACGAGATCCTGGACCGGGGCGATTATTCGGGTCCGGGCGGGGCTCGCCTGGTCCTGCGCGACCAGCGGGTCGAGCTCGCCGTGCTGGAACTCGCCCGCGGCGGCATCCTGCGCCGCGGCCTGCCGGTCACGCGTGCCGACGTCGCCATCGTCACCAACATCGCCGCCGATCATCTCGGTGAATACGGCATCCAGGACGCGGACGGCATCGCCGACGCCAAACTCGTGGTCGCCAAGGCGCTGAAGGACGGCCCCTTGATCCTCAACGCCGACGATCCGCGGCTGGTCGAGCGCAGCGCGGCCGTGAAGGCGCCAATCGCCTGGTTCACGATGGCGCCGGCCCACGGCATCCGCAACGGCGCCGCGCTGGAGCACGGCATGCTGGTCCTGCGCCGGGACGGCGCCTCGGTGCCCGTGGTCGCCGCGGCCGAGGTTCGGATCGCGATGGGCGGTGCGGCACGGCACAACCTCGCCAACGCCCTGGCCGCCCTGGCGGGCGCCTCCGCCCTGGGCCTGCCCGTGACCGCCATGGCCGAGGCCTTGCGCAGCTTCGGGGCCGACGAGGCCGACAATCCCGGCCGCGGGGTCTATCGCGAGATCGGCGGCGTCAAGGTTCTGGTCGACTTCGCCCACAACCCGCACGGCGTCGCCGCCCTCGCCAACCTGGTCGCTTCCCTCTCCGCCACCCGCCGCCTGGTCCTCCTGGGCCAGGCCGGCGACCGGACGGACGCCGAGATGCGGGCGCTCGCCGGGGCGGTCTGGGCGATGCGGCCGAACCGGATCGTGATCAAGGAGATGGAAAGCTACCTGCGCGGCCGCCAGCCCGGCGAGATCCCCGCCCTGCTGCGCTCGGAGCTGGCCCGGCTCGGAGCACCGGAAGAGTGTATGACCGTCGAGGACAGCGAGACCGCCGGCGTGCGCAGCGCCTTCCGTTGGGCGCAGGAGGGCGACCTGCTGGTGCTCCTGAGCCATGCGGCGCGGACACGCACGCTGGCGTTCCTGGACGAGCTGACGGCCGCGAGATGGCGACCAGGTGACCGAGAGCCAAGCGGTTGACGTCCCGCGAGCAGCCGCTCCGGGGTGGTGAAGCGATGCGGTGTTCCGACGGCTCCCAGATGCTCGTGGTCAGTCCGTCTGCCGCCCGACGAACTCTTCGGTCGAGTTCGTCCGCGGAAACGGCACCTCCGGCACCGCCACCCCAAGGAACCCGCACAAGGGCTCCCATCCCTGCTTGACGTCGAAGACCAGCAGACGTTCGGCCGCAATCGTGCGCCCGACCTCCTCGTTGTGCATCTCGAGCACGGCCGTCGCGAGCGCCTCGTCGGCGGTGCTGCCGCCGAAGGTCTGCTCAAGGATCATCTTGCGGCAGAGCCGCCATTGCGCCAGGGCCGCCGGGTCCTCCTTGGGCTTCTCGGCCATGAAGCGGAAGATCGTCGCCGCCGCGCTGCGGTACCAGCTCTTCGGGTCGCGCACGGTGAGGATCACCTTGGCCGCCGGGTAGCGTTGCGTCAGCTCCCGCCAGAAGTGGCAGCCGGGCCAGTCGACGATCGAGCGGTAGCCGGCCAGCAACCGCTCCCAGTCGACGGACGCCCCGTCGGTCGCCTCGTCCCAGACCGGGATCTGCTCCGGATGCTGCCGCAGCTCGACCATGTGGTGGCATGGTCCCAGACCGAGCTGCTCGAGGGCGGTCTTGAGCGAGAGGGTGCCGGTGCGGCCGAAGCCGGCGCCGATGACCATCAGGGGCATGCTGGGCTCCCGTTCGATGCCGCTGAGGCTGGGCTCGGCGCCGGCCCAGGTCAATGCCGGCGATTGTCGCCCGGCTAGCGACAATCCATTTCCGGCGCACGGGCTGGCGTTCGCGGTCGAAACGGCTAAGTCTCGCCTGACGCCCATCACTGCGAGGGGGAGTGCCCGCGTGACCAAGGTTCTCGTGCTCTACTACAGCAGCTACGGCCATATCGAGCAGATGGCCCACGCCGCGGCGGAAGGCGCCGGCGAGGTCGCGGGTGTCGAGGTCACCGTCAAGCGGGTGCCCGAGACCGTGCCCGAGGAGGTGGCGAGGCAGTCCCACTTCAAGCTCGACCAGGCCGCACCGGTGGCGAAGCCGGCGGAGCTCGCCGACTTTGATGCGGTCATCGTCGGCTGCCCCACCCGCTATGGCGGCATGGCATCGCAGATGCGCGCGTTCTGGGACCAGACCGGCGAACTGTGGATGAAGGGCACCCTGGTCGGCAAGGTGGCCTCGATGATCGCGAGCTCGGCCACCCAGCATGGAGGCAACGAAACCACGATCGTCACCGGCATCCCCCTCTTCCTGCACCACGGCATGGTCTATGTCGGCCTGCCCTATGCGTGCCAGGCGCAGATGGGCCTGGAGGAGATCAAGGGCGGCTCGCCCTATGGTGCGACCACCATCGCCGGCGGCCAGGGCGAGCGGCAGCCTTCCGAGCAGGAGAAGGGCATGGCGCGCTGGCAGGGCAGGCATGTGGCCGAGATCGCGACGAAGCTGAAGGGCTGAGGCCCGGAGTTTACTGCCGCTGCTCGGCCCAGCGGCGGTCGGCCTCGGCGATGTAGGCGGCGGTGTTCTGCCGCCATTCCTCCCGAGTGGACTCATCGTAGTTGAAGTAGAGCTTGCCGTCGACGATCGCCCACACTTCCGGATTTGGCTCGCCGCGGTTGCCGAGGGTCATGCCAAGCGCACAATAGCCGCCATACTGCGGGGCGTAGGCTTCGGGGTCGTTTTGGAACCGCTCGCGATTGTCGGCATCCGCGAACTGCCAGCGAGCGCCATCCCATTCGTAGGCGAGGTCGGGCGATCCCGGCGTGGCCTTACCGAGAGTGAAGTAGGCAACGGGATCGTAGCCCTTGATCGCGACGCGCCCGTCGGTAGCCATGGCTGGGATGCCGAACAGCGCCCATGCCAAAAGCAGCCCGCCAGCGGCGCGGCGGGTCAGGCCATTGAGTGGAGCCGTCATCTTGCGATCCACCTTGGTGATCGCCCCGCGGTCGGCGATCGAGTATCATCGCACCGCCACCGGGTCGCGCAAGTTGTTTTTCACTGAGGCCAAGCCGCCCGCCCGACATAGGTTGGTGCCGCGCCAGCGACCGGGGAGGCAGATGGCGGAAGCGGCAGCGCGGCGCCGGCTGGCCGCGATCCTGGCGGCGGACGTGGTCGGCTACAGCCGCCTGATGGAGATGGCCGAGGCTGCGACCCTCGCACGCCTCAAGGCCCATCGCGCCGAGTTGATCGACCCGCTGCTGGTCGAGCATGGCGGCCGGCTGATCAAGCTCATGGGCGACGGGGCGCTGGTCGAGTTCCCGAGCGTGGTGGAGGCGGTGGCCTGCGCGCTCGACATCCAGCAGGGCATGGCGGAGCGCGAGGCCGACAAGCCGGACGGCGAGGCGATCCGCTTTCGGATGGGCATCAACCTCGGCGACGTGCTGATCGACGGCGACGACCTGTACGGCGACGGCGTCAACATCGCTTCCAGGCTCGAAGGCCTGGCCGAGCCGGGCGGTGTCGTGCTGTCCGCGGCGGCGTACGACCAGGTCGTCGGCAAGGTCGCGGTCGCGGCGCGTGATCTCGGCCAGCAGACTCTCAAGAACATCGCCCGCCCGATCCATGCCTACGCCATCGGCGGCCCTGCGCGCCCCACGTCGGGCATCGCACGCCGCCGGTGGCCGGTCCTCGCAATGGCGTTGGTGGGGCTGGTCGCCGCGGCGGCTGCCGGGCTGCTCTGGATATGGGAGCGATCGCCGACGCCGGTCGGGAACGTCGAGCCCAAGCCCGTGAGCGAGCGAGCGGCGATCGCCGTGCTGCCGTTCGCGAACCTTGCCGATCCGTCCGATCTCTACTTCAGCGACGGCCTGACGGAGGACTTGGCGACGGCACTGGCCAAGTTTGGCGACCTCGCCGTGATCGATCCGGTGGCGTCGCTCGCGGTGCGCGATCGGAACGCCGATGCCCAGGCGGTCGGGCGGGAACTGGGCGCGCAATATCTCGTCCGTGGTACCGTGCGGCGCGATGGGTCCCAGGTGCGCGTCGGCATCCAGCTCGTGGACACGCGCAGTGGTGCGCTGCTTTGGTCGCAGCGCTACGACAAGTCGCTCTCAGACATCTTCCGCGTGCAGGACGAAATCACCCGACAGGTGGCGGGAGCCATGGCGGTGCGGCTCGACCAGCTCGAGCAAGCGCGCATCGCCACCAAGCCACCCGGCAACCTGGAGGCCTATGATCTCGTGTTGCACGGCCGCCAGCTCTTGCGACAGGGAACGCGGGCCAGCAATCGGGAAGCGCGCAGAATCCTGGCGGAGGCGGTGGCCAAGGATCCCTCCTATGCCCCGGCGCAGGTGGCGCTGGGCGACGCTCTGCGCGACTACGGGCTCAGCGGCTGGACCGAGTTTCCGGAAGATGCGAGCGCCCAGGCGGAGCAAGCGGCGCACGCGGCGTTGGCACTCGACCCGGGCCTCGCCAGCGCTCACCGGCTGCTCGGCGACATCTTCATGACGCGGCATCAGTACGATCTCGCGCTGGCGGAATACGATCGCGCCATTGCGGCCAATCCCAGCGATGCCGGGAGCTATGCCTCTCGGGGTGACGGCTTGGTGTGGGCCGGCGACCAGCCCGCTGCGGTCGCCTCGCTGGAGGCGGCGCAGAAGCTCAATCCCGGCATCGGCTATGGCAGCCTCGGCTTGAGCTACTACCTCGTTGGTCGCTATGCGGACGCGATCTCCATGCTCGACCGGGGCCTGCCAAGCGAACCCATCCCTTACGCGCACGCCGCCAACCTCGCCGTCCTTGCGGCCAGCCACGCCCAGCTCGGCGATGCCGAAGCGGCAGCCCGTGCCCGAGCCGAGCTGGCGAGGGTTTCTCCCTTCTTCGATCGCGACATCCTTCTCGGCCAGCTTCGCGTGGAGGCCGATCGGGCGCACCTACGGAAGGGTCTCGCCATGGCAGGCATCGGCGGCTGACGGCTTCACGGGAGATTCCTGATGGGACTGCTCGTCGACGGAACCTGGCACGACCGCTGGTACGACACCTTCGCCTCGGGCGGGAGGTTCGTGCGCAGCGACGCCCAGTTCCGCAACTGGGTCACCGCCGACGGCGGCCCCGGCCCGACCGGCGACGGCGGGTTCGCGGCGGAACCCGGCCGCTATCATCTCTACGTCTCCCTCGCTTGCCCATGGGCGCACCGGACGCTGATCTTCAGGCAGCTCAAGGGCCTGCAGGGCATGATCGGCGTCTCAGTCGTCAACTGGCTGATGCGCGAGCATGGCTGGACCTTCGCGCCCGCCGCGGGCGCGACCGGCGACCAGCTCCACGGCGCCGACTTCCTGCATCAGATCTACAGCCGCGCCCGGCCGGACTATTCCGGCCGGGTCACGGTGCCGGTGCTCTGGGACCGGCAGGCGGGCCGGATCGTCAACAACGAGTTGTCCGAGATCATCCGGATGCTGAACTCGGCGTTCGACGGCGCCGGTGCCCTGCCCGGCGACTACTATCCCGAGGCGCTGCGGCCGGAGATCGACCGGATCAACGCGCGCGTCTACGCGACGGTCAACAACGGCGTCTACCGCGCCGGCTTCGCCACGACCCAGGACGCCTATGAGGAGGCGGTCACCGAGCTGTTCGCCAGCCTCGACTGGCTCGAGGACCTGCTGGCGCAGCGCCGCTACCTTGCCGGCGAGCGCGTCACCGAGGCGGACTGGCGCCTGTTCACGACGCTCCTGCGCTTCGATCCGGTCTATCACGGCCATTTCAAGTGCAACCTGCGCGGGCTCGCCGACTACTCCAATCTCTGGGGCTACACGCGCGAGCTCTACCAGTGGCCGGGCGTCGCCGAAACCGTCGACTTCACCCACATCAAGGGCCACTACTACGCCAGCCATGGCACCATCAACCCAACCGGAATCGTGCCCATGGGTCCGATCCTCGACTTCACCGCACCGCACGGGCGCGAGTAGTTGCCGGCTGCGGCCTAGGCACGCCGGCCTGTTCCTGCTGTTGCTCGCCGGCTGCGAGCCCGCTAGCGACCGCCCCGTCCTTTCCTCGCTGCCCTCGGCAATGTCGGCCGATCCGGCGCTCCTGCTCGGCACCTGGCGCTGCCGCGACCTCAATCCCTATCCCGGCCAGGCAGCACAGGTGATCACCACCACCTACGATCCGGACGGCACCTTCCTGAGTGCCTCCGAGATCGCGGCCCGAGGGCCGTTGGGGGCGATCGCGGTGGCGCAGCGGGGGCGCTGGTCCCTGGAGCACAACCGGCTGCTGACCCGGGACGTGGTCACCGCCGCACATGCGCTCGACGGCAACACCGAGACCGACGCCATGGCCAAGGCCAGCGCCGCGCTGCTCGACGCCATGAGCGGCACCGAGCCGGCGGCAAGCGAGGTCCTGCGCCTCGACCGGCGTCGGCTCAGCCTGCGCCCGGTGGGGATCACCGATCCCCCGGTGCTCGGCTGCGCGCGCTGAACCGATGGCCGAGAGGGTTGCCGGCCGTGCCTCCTGCCCCTAGGACGGCACGTCGCACTCGGATGCGGGGGGAGAACCATGAGATTGCCGATTTGTGCGCTGGCGCTGGCCACGACGTCGCTGCTGGCCGGCTGCGCCGACCTGGGCGGGCCGCCTCCTGCCCGACCGCACCTTGATGTCGCCGACCAGGTGCAGAAGATCGACCGGGGACTGGTGGTGGGCACATGGACCTGCCGGGAGATGAATTCCTATCCCGAGGTCCCGGCGCACGACATCACGCTCACCTACGCCCAGGACGGCTCGCTCCGCTCCGAGGCGCGCGCACCCGCGACGCCGCCGCTCGGGCCGATGAACATCAGCTCCACCGGCACCTGGAACGTCGCGGGCGACCGCATCGTCACCGCCGACGTGGAGACCAAGGTCGAATCCGACGACGCCTTCACCAACACCATGGCCGGCATCGCCACCTCGATCGCGAACAGCTGGTCCAGCCCGGAAAAGCAGGGCTCGGGCGACGTGCTCGAGCTGACCGCCCACCGCATGGTCCTGCGGCCGGTCGGCGTCGACGATCCACCCACCATCGCCTGCAGCCGCTAGGGGCCTGCGCCGGTCCTCAGCGCCGCACGGCCTTGACGTAGGTCGGCACGGCTCGCCCCTCGCGCAGGTTCGCCAGCAGATTGGCGAACGCGTCCTTGAACATCGGGCCCAGCAGCAGGCGCAGGCTCACCGGTGGCGGTCCGCCGCTGGCGGCAGCGGCGGCTGCCCGCGCCTCGAACCAGGCAGTGCTCTCCGCACCACGGTCGCGCCGCTCCACGACATCGAAGCCCGATGCGACCAGATGGCCTTCGAGCGTCGGAAGATCGACCAGGAAGCTGGTCGATCCGTCCGCCGACCAAGGCGTCGGGTAACGCACCGGTCCGCCCGGACCCTGGAGAATGTCGAATACCACCAGGGTCGATCCGGGCCGCAGGACGCGCGACAGCTCGCCATAGAGCGCCGGCTTGTCGGCGATGTTCATGGCTGCGTGCTGGGTAAAGGCGGCGGCGAACTCGCCGGCGGCGAACGGAAGGTCCAGGGCGTCCGCGGCCAGGAAGCGCGCCCGATCCGCCAAGCCGCAGCGCCGCGTCAGCTCGTTGGCGACCTCCACATACTCCGGCGTGAGGTCGATACCGGCGACGCGATAGCCGTGCTTGGCGGCCAGGAACCGCGCTGGCCCGCCTATGCCGCAGCCGACGTCGAGCAGTTCGGTATCGAGCGTGGCCGGAAGCAGCGTCGCGAGCTCGACCGTCGCCTTGCGGCCGCGCGAATGGAACTCGTCGACACCGGCGAGGTCGTCGATGCCGGGGCGGAGGGGGTCATTGCCCGCTTCCCTCAGTGCCGCCTCGATCCGCGTCAGGAGGTCACCCTTGCCGTAATGGTCGATGATTCGGCGGTCGAGAGTCATCTGGCGCTCCGTCCGCGAGCTGGTTCGAGCCGCAGGTGCTTGGCGGCGACTTTCAGCGTATGATCGCATCGGCAACAACTGTCTCCGTCACGGAGTGCGGCGTGATCGACGTTGGCGCATGGCTGCACGGCCTGGGGCTCGAATGCTATGCTACGGCATTCGCGCAGCATGACGTCGGTCCGGAGGTGCTGCCCAACCTCACCGAGAACGACCTCACGCTGCTCGGCGTCGTTTCGGTCGGCCACCGGCGCCGGCTGCTGGCTGCGGTTCGGTCTCTGCAAGCAGATCGAGCAACCTTGCCGAAGGCTGCGGCCGAGCGCCGGTTGCTCACCGTGATGTTCTGCGACCTCGTAGGGTCGACCGATCTCTCGTCGCAGCTCGATCCCGAGGAGATGCGCGATGTGATCGGAGCCTATCAGGCCGCGGTCGTCGCCGAGATCGAGCGGCATGATGGGAACGTCGCCAAGTTCCTCGGCGACGGTGTCCTCGCCTATTTCGGATGGCCGCACGCGCTTGAGGATGCGGCCGAGCGCACGGTCCTGGCCGGGCTCGGTGCGGTGCGGGCGGTCGCGACTCTGCGCAATCCATCCGGCGAACGGCTGGCCGCGCGCGTCGGCATCAGCTCCGGCCTCGTCGTCGTGGGCGATCTGCTGGGCGCCGGGGCGGCGCGCGAGGAGGCCATCGTCGGCGACACGCCCAATCTGGCGGCGCGCCTCCAGACGCTCGCCGCATCGGGAGAGGTCCTGATCGGACCCAACACCCGCCGACTGATCGGCGGCATGTTCGACCTGGACGAACTCGACCGGCTGGTGCTGAAGGGTATTCGCGCGCCGGTGCAGGCCTATTCGGTGCGCGGCGAGGCGCGCGTCGAGAGCCGGTTCGAGGCGACGAGGGGCCGCCATATCGCCCCTCTAGTCGGGCGCGAGGCAGAACTCGCTTGCTTGCGGCGTGCGTGGTCGTCCATCCAGGGCGGCGATGGCCAAGTGATCCTCATGGTGGGAGAGCCCGGGATCGGCAAGTCGCGCTTGACCCTGGCACTGGCCGACGAGATCTCGACGGCCGGCGGTCTGGTGCTCCGCTACTTCAGCTCGTCCCACCATACCGGGACCGCGTTGTTCCCGGTGATCGAGCAAATC
Source organism: uncultured Alphaproteobacteria bacterium (assembly GCA_963720725.1). Classification (GTDB taxonomy): domain Bacteria; phylum Pseudomonadota; class Alphaproteobacteria; order Geminicoccales; family Geminicoccaceae; genus Benzoatithermus. The sequence goes on along the minus strand of CAVRGN010000005.1, from coordinate 85,045 downwards.
CGGCGCGCCGCTCGGCTCGAGAGCCAGCAGCCTGCGACGCGTCAGGTGGAACTGCTCGAGGCGCTGCTGGGCTGCGCCGTCGCCGAGACCGCGGCACTCGTGCCGCTGTTCGCGTCCCTGCTCAACATCCCGCCCGACGGCGCCTATACCCCGCCCGTTCTCGGCCCCGCGGCCCTGAAGGCGCGGACACTCCAGGCTCTGGTGGCGCAGCTTGTCGGCCTGGCCGAGCAAGGGCCGGTGCTGGTCACGTTCGAGGACCTGCATTGGCTCGACCCGACCACGACTGAGCTGCTGGACCTGGTTGCCGCCGCAACGGCCGCTTGGCCCGTCCTCCTGCTCGCCACGGCGCGGCCCGAATTCGTCCCGCCCTGGAAGGGCTTTCAGCAACTGGATCTGCTCAAGCTGGATCGGCCGCACAGTGAGGCGGTACTGCGCCAACTGATCGGCGGGAAGAGCCTTCCCGAGGCGCTGGAGCGCGACATCATCGCGAAAACTGACGGGGTGCCGCTGTTCATCGAGGAGCTCACGAAGAGTGTGCTGGAGGCCGATTGGCTGGCCGAAGTCTCGGGGGCGTACCAGCTCACCCGTCCGATCCGGGCGCTTGCGGTCCCGGACTCGCTGCAAGGCTCCCTGTTGGCAAGGCTCGATCGGCTGGGGGCGTCGAAGAACGTGGCCCAGATCGGTGCCGTGATCGGCAGGGATTTTTCCTATCGCCTCCTCGCCGCTGTAGCCGATCTGCCGGATGCGCAGCTTGAGCGGGCGCTCGGGTCCTTGATTCATGCCGAGTTGATCCAGCGGCGCAGCGAAGGACGGGATGTCCTCTACAGCTTCAAGCATGCCCTGGTCCGAGATGCCGCGTATGAGAGCTTGCTGCGTAGCCGCCGACGGACCTTGCACGGGTGTATCGTTGCGGCCGTCGAGCACGACTTTCCTCAGATAGCCACATCTCAGCCAGAGCTGATCGCACGGCACAGCGCGGCCGCCGGATTGATCGAGAAAGCCGTCGCCTATTGGCAGCTGGCGGGCGAGCAGACCGTCCGCCACGCCGCAAACCGGGAAGCGGCCGATCATTTCCGCAACGCTCTGCAGCAGAACGAGCTGCTGCCGGAAAGCGCCCAGCGCGATCGCACCGAATTGGCCATCCTCTCCCAGCTCGGACCGGCTCTGATGAACCTGCACGGTTGGCCTGCCCAGGACGTGGGCGAGGTGTTCGAACGGGCCGGCCGGACAGCACGCCGGCTGGAGCTGTCCGCCGATCTCGCTCCGCCGCTCGTGGGCATGTGGCTTTTCCACCTGGCGAAGGGCCAGTTCGATCGAGCTGATGCGATCACGCACGAATTGTTCGGTGTCGCCGAGCACCTGGACGATCCGAGCCTATTACTGCAGGCGCACCACGCCGCATGGCCGACCGCTTTCCTGCGTGGCCGCTTGACGGGCGCAGCCGGCCATATCCGATCGGCGCTCGCGCTCTACGATGAGCGGCGGCACGAGCGGCACCGCTTCACCTTTCTCGGCCATGATCCGGCTGTCTGCGCCTATTCGATCGGCGCGGTCGTGCATAGCGTCCGCGGTCGGGGCCGGACCGCACTGCACTATGAACGCAAGGGTATCGACCTGGCGCGCCGGCTTGGCCATGCCCCCTCTCTGGCGCATACGCTGTGGTTCGTCGCGGAGGCGCGCGTGGCGCGAGGGGATACCGCCAACGCGGGCGAGGTCGTCCGAGAGCTCCTCGCTCTGGGCGAGGAGCAGAGGCTGCCGCAGCCTTGGGCCACCGCGGTGATGTTCCAGGGCTGGCTGTTGACACGGTCGGGAGATCCTGCCGCCGGGCTGGCGATGGTGAGGGACGGCTTGTCGAGGTGGAATGCGCTGGGGGCCAAATCCTACTTGCCGCGCGCCCATTGTCTGCTTGCGGAATGCTTGCTGCGCGCGCATCGACACGCTGAGGCGGGAGAGGCGATCGAGCGCGCGCTGGATGCCGCCGACGACACCGGCGAACAGTGGTGCGCAGCGCGGATCCACATTCTCCAGGCCGAGCTGGAACGAGCCACCGGCGTCGACGAAACCAAGGCCGAGGCGACACTGTGTACAGCGCTCAAGCTGGCGCAGAAACAGGGGGCCCGGCTCTGGATGCTCTTGGCGGCGAGCGAGCTGACCCGGATGTGGCTGCGCCGGGGAGAACGACAGCGTGGCCACGATCTCCTGGCGCCGATACGCGCGGGTATGGCGACGAATTTCCCGTCGCCCTATGCCCGCGAGGCGGACTCGCTACTCGCCACGATCCAGTGACTGATCCCGCAAGGGATAGTCCCCCGAGAGGAAGAGGTCCCACAAACCATAGGCCACGACACCCGCGGCCAGCCAGAACCAGAGGCCGCCCGGCTCGTAGTAGCCCTCGAACGCCATCCAGCCCACCGCCAGCACCATGACGCCGATGCGGCGGTGCAAGGGCATCAGCCACGGGTGGGGCTCCCGCGCCGCCATATCGGCTCAGGCCGCCAGCGGCATCGTGCCCAGGCTGTCGTCGAGGCTTGCCTGCAGCCGGTCGAACAGCAGGTCGATCTCGGGCTCGGTGATGATCATCGGCGGGCAGATGCCGATCGAATCGTTGGGCAGCGGGCGCAGCAGCAGGCCGTGCGCCTGGCACTTGGCGACGATCTGCGCATTGGCCTTGAGCGTCGGGTCGAACTGCTCGCGGGTCGCCTTGTTGCGCACGATCTCGACCCCGCCGATCAGGCCGATCCCGCGAGCCTCGCCCACCAGCGGATGGGCCTCGAGCTGCTTGAGCCGGTGCAGAAAATGCGGCGAGACCTCGCGCACATGCTCGAAGGTGCTCTCTTCCTCGTAGATCCTCAGGGTTTCCAGCGCCACGGCCGCCGATACCGGGTGGCCGCCATAGGTGTAGCCCATGCCGAGCGTGCCCAGCTTCTCGCTCTGGTCGGCCAGCACCTGGTAGAACGCGTCGCTCATCAGCAGCGCGGCGATCGGCAGGTAGGCCGAGGACAGCTGCTTGGCGCAGGTGAGCAGGTCCGGGCTGATCCCGAACGTGTCGCAGCCCCAGGCATTGCCGGTCCGTCCGAAGCCGCAGATCACCTCGTCGGCGACGAACAGGATGTCGTGGCGCTTGAGGATCTCCTGCACGCGCTGGAAATAGCCCTTGGGCGGCACGAGCACGCCGCCCGCACCCTGGACCGGCTCCGCGAAGAAGGCGGCGATGGTGTCCGCACCCTCGGCCTCGATCAGATCCTCCAGTTCGTTGGCCAGCCGGTCGACGAACTGCGCCTCGCTCTCGCCGGGCAGCCCGTAGCGGTAGAGATTGGGTGCCGTGACGTGCCGGAAGCGATCCATCATCGGCAGATCGAACCCGCCGCTGGTGTAGGCGAGCGAGCCGGTGAGATGGCCTGCCGCGATCGTGATGCCGTGATAGCCCCGCTGCCGGGCGATCAGCTTCTTCTTCTCCGGCAGGCCACGGGCGTTCTGATAGTACCAGATCAGCTTGATCGCGGTGTCGATTGCCTCGGAGCCGGAGTTCACGAAGAACGCCTTGGCCAGCGGCGCCGGAGCCATCGCGATCAGCTTCTCCGACAGCTCGATCAGCGGATTGGACGAGCGGTGGGCGAAATTGTGGATGTAGGGCAGCTGCTCCATCTGGCGCTTGGCGGCAGCCGCCAGCCGCTTCTCGCTGAAGCCCAGGCCGGTGCACCACAGGCCGGCCAGACCCTCGAGGTAGCGCCTGCCGTCGTCGTCGATGACGAACACCCCGTCCCCGCCGGTGATCACCAGCGGCCCCTGGCGCTCGTGCTGGCGCAGGTTGGTGTAGGGATGGACCATGTAGGCGATATCGCGCGCCTGCAGCGAGTTGGGCGCCAGGGTCATCGGTTGCTCCTCGGGGGCGCGCTCGGGTATGCGTGCGCCGGCCAATCGTTCAGGCAGCCAGTCTAGCGGCCGTGCCGGCGGGCAGCAATCCGCGGCCGCGCAGGCGAGCCATTCGCAATCCGGCCGGGCTGTGTGCGCGGCGGTGCCTGGAGGATGTTCCCCACGACCGGGCGCCCATGGAGCTCAAGCAGCGAGCATCTCGACTCGCTTCCGAGGCGCCCAGCGCCTAATGCTGGGCCGGTGCGCGTTCGCTGGACGCGGCGTAGGGGTGTGTGCGCCGTCTTGCCGTGTGCCGGTACGTGCCTATCTGCCGTGTCCGGTTCGTTGGTGGTGGAAGCAGCCTAATGGCGCGAGCGCGCAAGCTGATGGTGCAGGAGGCCATGGCGAACGTCCGCGAGGCGTTCTCCGCCACAGGCCCCCTCCCGACCGGCCACCCGGAGGTCCTCCCGAACCGCATCGGCGTCGTGCTGATGAACCTGGGAACGCCGGACGCCACCGACTACTGGTCGATGCGGCGCTATCTGTCCGAGTTCCTCTCCGACAAGCGGGTCATCGACTATCCGGCCTGGCTCTGGCAGCCGCTGCTGCAGCTGGTGATCCTGAGCAAGCGCCCGGCCAGCAAGGGCCGCGACTACGACACCATCTGGAACAAGGAGCTCGACGAGAGCCCGTTGAAGACCGTGACCCGCAGCCAGGCGGAAAAGCTCGCGGCGCGCCTGGAGCGCCACTCGCCCCTTGTGGTCGTGGACTGGGCGATGCGCTACGGCAATCCGGGCGTGAAGAGCGTTCTCGACCGGATGGTGGCGCAAGGCTGCTCGCGGGTGCTGCTGATGGCGCTCTACCCGCAATATGCCGCACCGACCACGGCCACCGCCTACGACAAGGCGTTCGACGCGCTCAAGGCGATGCGCTGGCAGCCGGCGGTCCGGACCATGGGACCCTACCACGACCATCCGGGCTACATCGCGGCCCTGGCCCGGAGCATCGAGACGCACTTGGCCGGGCTGGACTGGCAGCCCGACCTCGTCGTCTTCTCCTACCACGGCACGCCCAAGCGCCTGCTGCTGAGCGGTGATCCCTATCACTGCCACTGCCAGAAGACGACGCGGCTGGTGCGCGAGCAGCTGGGCTGGCCGGCCGAGAAGACCATGGTCTGCTTCCAGTCGCGTTTCGGCAGCGAGGAATGGCTGCAGCCCTATCTCGACAAGACGATGGAAGAGCTGCCTAGCCGCGGGATCAAGAAGATCGCGGTGGTCTCGCCGGCCTTCGTCACCGACTGCCTGGAGACGCTCGAGGAGATCCAGGTCGAGAACCGCGAGATCTTCGAGCACGCCGGCGGCGAGAAGTTCAGCTACATCCCGTGCCTCAACGACGGCGACGCGCACATCGCCTTTCTCGAGGAACTGGCCCTGGGCGAGTTGCAGGGCTGGGTGTAGCGCGGCGGACCTAGCCTCACTGTGGCATCTCGGCCGCGACCTTGATGCTCGAGTACCAAGCCGCGACGCTGACGACGTCCTCGTCGCTCAGTCCTTGGGCTATAATCGTCAATCTTTCTGCCACGCCCAGGACTTGAACCTTCAGCTGCTTCAGGATGTAGTCGGCATTGTCGCCGGCCAAGTTGGGAGCTTCCGAATTCTTGCTGAGGCCGTCGAGCCGGTGGCAGACGGCGCAGGTTGCGGCCTTTTTCGCAGGCGGTGCAGGTCGACGGTGGCCAGGATGAGCTGCGGGTCGACCTGGACGACATGCATCGAGTCGTCGGCATAGAGTAAGATGTTGGTGTCAACGAAGGATAATATGTACCGGACGCGGCGTCTGCAGCCATGCCCGCTCCCTACGCCGTCCGCTCTTCTGCCAATCCGAGTTCGGCCGTCGTCTCCGCTCGCAGCACGAACTTCTGCACCTTGCCGGTCACCGTGGTCGGGAAGGCATCGACGAACCGGACGTGGCGCGGGATCTTGTAGTGGGCGATCCTGCCATCGCAGAAGGCGCGGATCGCGGCCGCGTCGGCCTCGGCACCTTCCTTGAGGATGATCGCGGCGCACAGCTCCTCGCCGAACCTCGCGTCCGGCACGCCGAAGCACTGGACGTCGCGCACGGCGGGGTGGGCGTAGAGAAACTCCTCGACCTCGCGCGGATAGATGTTCTCGCCGCCGCGGATCACCATGTCCTTGAGCCGGCCGACGATGTTGCAGTAGCCCTGCGCGTCGAGCACCGCGAGGTCGCCGGTATGCATCCAGCGGGCGGGGTCGATCACCTCGGCGGTGCGCTCCGGATCGTCCCAGTAGCCGCGCATCACCGGATAGCCGCGCGTGCACAGCTCGCCGGTGGCACCGCGCGGCACGATGCGGCCATCCTCGCCTACGATCTTGACCTCGACATGCGGGTGGATGCGGCCGACGGTCGACACCCGGCGGTCGAGCGGGTCGTCGGCCGAGCTCTGGAAGCTCACCGGGCTGGTTTCGGTCATGCCGTAGCAGATCGTGACCTCGCGCATGTGCATCTCGGCCACGACGCGGCGCATGACCTCGATCGGGCAGGGCGAGCCGGCCATGATGCCGGTGCGCAGGGAGGTGAGGTCGGAGGCGGCGAATTCGGGATGGGCGAGCTCGGCGATGAACATGGTCGGCACGCCGTAGAGCGCGGTGCAGCGCTCCTCGTGCACGGTCTGGAGACAGGCGAGGGGATCGAAGCCGCCGCCGGGATAGACCATGGCCGCGCCGTGGGTGATGCAGGCGAGGTTGCCCAGGACCATGCCGAAGCAGTGGTAGAGGGGGACCGGGATGCAGACCCGGTCGTCCGGCCCCAGCTTCTGCGCCTCGCCGACGAAGAAGCCGTTGTTGAGGATGTTGTGGTGGGTGAGCGTCGCACCCTTGGGTGCCCCGGTGGTCCCGCTGGTGAACTGGATGTTGATCGGGTCGTCGAACTGCAGGATGCCCGACAGCTCGGCGAGGCGGGCGCGGGTGGCACCGGTGCCGATGGCCGCGATCTCGGCGAAGGCGATGGTGCCTGGTCCTTGGCCGCCGATCTGGACCACATGCTCCAGGTGTTGCAGCTTCGTGCCGGCGCCCCAGCCGAGCTCGCGCAGCATGGCCAGATAGTCGCTGTTCTTGAAGGCGGTGGCGGTGACCAGCGCGCGGCAGCCGACCTTGTTCAGCGCGTAGTCGAGCTCGTGGGTGCGGTAGGCCGGGTTGATGTTGACCAGGATCAGCCCGGCCTTGGCGGTGGCGAACTGGGTCACCACCCACTCGGCATTGTTGGGCGACCAGATCCCGACCCGGTCGCCGGGCTCGAGCCCGAGCGCGAGAAGGCCGGCGGCGAAGGCGTCGACCTGCGCGTCGAGCTCGGCATAGGTCCAGCGGATCCCCTGCTCACGCACCACGAGCGCGGTCTGGTCGGGCCAGCGCGCCGCCGCCCGGGCGAAATGGGCGCCTACGGTCTCGCCAAGCAGGGCCACGTCGGCAGCACCGTGGACGTAGCTGAGCGCCTCGGTCATCCTGGCCTCCCTGTCTAGGGTACAGGTACTCCCTGCCAGCGGGTGCGGGCAACTACAGCAGGAACAGGCTCGCCAAGCCCAGGAACGCCAAAAAGCCGATGGCATCGGTCATGGGGGTGAGAAAGACGCTGGACGCCACCGCCGGGTCCTGGCCGAGGCGGTCCAGGATCAAGGGCACGGTCACGCCGAGGGCGGCGGCGACGACGAGGTTGAACAGGAGTGCCGTGCCGAAGACAGTGGCGAGGACCGGCTCGCCGAACCACAGCAGCACGAGTGCCGAACCGGCCACCAGGAAAGTGCCGCCGTTGAGCAGGCCGACGGCAAGCTCCTTGCGGATCGCGCGCCAGGTGTTGCCGGGCGTGATCTCGCCGGCGGCGAGCGAGCGGACGGTGACGGTCAGCGCCTGTGTGCCGGCATTGCCGCCCATGCCGGCCACCAGCGGCATCAGCGCGGCCAGCGAGACCAGCCGGGCGATGGTGCCCTCGAACTGGGTGATGACGTAGGCGCCGAGAAGTGCCGTGAACAGGTTGACGCCGAGCCAGGGCAGGCGCTTGAAGCTGGTCTGCAGCACCGGGACGTAGGTGTCGTCCTCGCTGACGCCGCCCAGCTTGAGGATGTCGTCCTCGGCCTCCTCGCCGATCACGTCGACCACGTCGTCCACGGTGATCACGCCCAAGAGCCGGCCGTCGCCCTCGACCACAGGGGCCGAGACCAGGGCGTAGCGGCGAAAGGCGCGGGCGACCTCCTCCTGGTCGGTTTCGGCCGGAAAGCTGCGCAGCTCCTTGTACGTGATCTCGGTCAGCGGCACCGCCCGCTTGGCACGCAGGAGGCGGCCCAGCGGCACGTCGCCGACGACGCGGAAGCGCGGGTCGACCAGAAATACGTCGTAGAAGTCGTCGGGCAGGTCGGGCTTGGCGCGCAGCCAGTCGATGGCCTGGCCGACAGTCCAGTATTCCGGCACGGCCACCACCTCGCGCTGCATCAGGCGACCCGCGCTCCATTCCGGGAACGCCAGGCCCTGCTCGATCGCGGCGCGCTCGGGTAGCGGCAGCGAGGCCAGGATCTCGGCCTGCTGCTCCTCGTCGAAATCGGCCAGGATCTCGACCGCGTCGTCGGTCTCGAGCCGGGCCAGGACCTCGCCGGCAGCGGCAGGGCCCAGCGTTTCGAGCACCTGGTCACGGACGAAATCGTCGAGATGCGCGATGGTCTCGGGATCGAAGGCGGTCCCGAGGGCGCCGATCACCGCGACCCGTTCCTCGCGGTTCAGCCGCTGCAGGAGATCGGCGAGGTCTGCGGCGTGGAGCGACCCGGTGAGCGCCGCGATCAGGTCGGGGCTGGCTGCGGCGATGGCGTCGCGGACCTCCGCGACCAGGGCGTCGGTCAGCTCGAGCGGCACGGCAGTGGTTTCGGTGGTGGCCATCGCTCGCTCTCACTTCTGGATGCGCGCACGCCATGAGGATGCGCCGGAGGGGCCACCGGCCTCCGGACCGCAACACGCTCGGCCAGGGCCTGTTAGCAGCACCGGGCAAGAGCGCACAACGGCGCCGCTCAGGACCCGGCCATGCTCACGTCGAAGTAGCCGGCGAGCAGCGCATGGGCGGCTTGGTTCACCTGCATCGCCTCTGCCGACACGCCGCTCTGGAGGAAGGAACAGAGCTCGGACGCCGCCGCCTGCGTCGAAGTTATCCCGGCGGCGGCGAAGTTGGCGCAGATGATGGCGGGATCGAGCGGAAGATAGCCGTTGGAGGCCTCGAGCGCGAGGCTGCCCTCGTCGGGCACGCGGATCAGCACGATCCGAGTGGTCGAAGGCAGCGGATCGGGACCGGCCAGCGTGGCACCCGAAGCCACGCCCGAAAGCATGCTGGCCGGACGGCCCGACAGAAAGACGCTGATATAGAACGGCGCGCCGCTGCCCGCTTCGTGGAGCGCCATGTGCAGGATGCGGCCGACGAGGCTCGCCGTGCCGGCGAGGTCGACTTGCCCGGAGGGCAGGCTCTCGCCGTAGAAGGCGGCAAAGCGGTTGCTGCCCTTGCCGGGCTTGATCAGCAAGGAGCCGCGAATGGCATGATTGCGGTAGTAGGGCGACCAAGCGAGACTGTAGGCCGCGTACGCGCCGCAGACATAGTGGACCGCACTGCCGGCCCCGACGCTGCCCGCGCGCCGCTCGTCGAAGCCGGCCCGCCGCCGCAGCTCCTGCGGATCGACCGCGAACAGCCCGCACACCTCATCGACGAACGCGTCGACTGTGCAGGCGATCAACCAGGCGGGCTGGTGCTGAGTACCGAGGAGCTGCACCCAATCCTCGTACACCCGCATGTTGCGCGGCTGGGCTCGCCCCTGCATCCATTTGTGGCTTCGCTCGAGATCGAACTCGGTCCTTGGATTCACGTCGCGGAATCTGGCGCACAGCTCCTTGCGACTGGCGCACCCGAACAATGCCTGCGTCAAATGCAGCTTGGCTGGCAATTCGTGCGCCATTTGCCGTTCCTTCGTCCCCACCCCGGCCGATCGGGACTGCGGTCCGCGGTCAGCGCTGCTCCTGTCTCCCCAAGTCACCGTGGAAGATCCAGCGAATTCCTGGAAATTCCGCACAACCGCGGTTGCGTGCAATCGGTTCGATCTCGCAAATGCGGCTAACGAAGCTGAGGGGATCGAATCCGCGTCGGTGAGGTGCGCGCTCAACGGCGAGCAACAATCAGGCACCCGGCCTCAACGCCGGTCCATGATCCGCAAGGAGGAAATGGTCGTGAGCAGTAGTCGCCGCCATGCGGCATTGATCGCCGCGGTTCTGAGCGTTTCCGGCCTCGGAACAACGGCGCAAGCGGGCACCTTGCCGCCGATCCATCGGTTCACCGACGATTTGAGCGGGAATTCCGACGGAGCCTTTCCCAAGGCCGGCGTGATCATCGACGCGAAGGGTGCTCTCTACGGCACGACCAATGAGGGCGGCGACTTCGGCTATGGCACTGCCTTCAAGCTAGTACCTACCCCCAATGGCCCGACCGCCTGGAAATACACCACCCTCTATAGTTTCTGCACGTCGCCCGACTGCATCGATGGATCCTACCCCGAAGCCGGCCTGATCGCCGACGCGGCGGGCAATCTCTATGGCACGACGTCCGAGGGCGGCGCGGTGGAGCTAGCGCCCTCCAACTTCGGCACCGTGTTCATGCTGACGCGGTCCGGTAGCAGCTACACGGAGTCGGTGCTGTACAGCTTCACCGGCCTCGGCGACGGCGCCTACCCCAGAGCTGGCTTGATATGGTTCAATGGCGAGCTCTACGGCACGACCGAGGAAGGAGGGGATAGCGACAGCTGTCTCGATATCGGCTGTGGCACGGTCTTCAAGCTGACGCCGACCTCGTCCGGTCCCTGGATACTGACCGTGCTCTATGCATTTCACGGCCTCAGCGACGGCGCCTACCCGTTGGCCGGCGTGATCGCCGATGCAGCGGGCAATCTCTATGGCACGACGTACTATGGCGGCGGCACGGTCTACAAGCTGACGCGCCCCGCCACGGCGGCGGGCGCCTGGAAGCATACCGTGCTCCACAACTTCCTCGAAGACGACGACGGCGGCTCGACCCCCAGAGCCGGCTTGGTCTTCGATCCAAAGGGCAATCTCTACGGTACGACCTATGAGGGCGGGACCTCCGGCGATTGCGGCGTGACCGGGTGTGGCACGGTCTTCAAACTCAAGCGGCCGGCCAACCCTACGGGCACCTGGAATTCGGTCGTGCTGCACAGCTTTACCGGCGGTACCGACGGCGCTTACCCCCTGGGGAGCCTGATCATCGACTCGACGGGCGCGGTCTATGGCACCGCCAGCGAGGGTGGCGACTTCGACTATGGCACGGCCTTCAAGGTCGCTCCTCCGGCCAGCGGAACGGGCCAGTTCACGTTCACCGTCCTCCGCACCTTCCGCAGCCTGGAAAACGGCGTCTATCCCTATGCCGGCCTGGCCATGGGCCCGCACGGCTCGATCTACGGCACGACCTACGAAGGTGGCTATACCGGCGGGACAGGCGCCTGCGGGTTCAACGACACCGGCTGTGGCGTGGTCTTCAAGCTGAGGCCGCTGGCCTCGGCTGTCGTCCGATAGCGCCGGCGGGCAACCGGGTATTCGCGAGGCGGAGAAGCTCTGGCTGATGCTGCAGCTTCGACATCTCCGAACCCCCGGCTGAAGAGCGGCACCGGCGCTTGGTGGACGGCAATCAGCCGAGCGGCGTCTCCTGGCGGGCGGCCGCAACGCAGGCGACGGCGCTCATGTTGACGATGCCGCGGCTGGTCACCGACGGGTTGACGATGTGGGCCGGCAGGCGCGGGCCGATCAGGATCGGGCCGATAGTGACCGCACCGGTGACCGACTTGATCAGATTGTAGGCTGCGCTGGCCGCGTCCAGGCTCGGCATGATCAGGAGATTGGCCGGCCCTTTGAGGGTCGAGCCGGGCAGGAGCCGCTCGCGCACGATCGGCGACAGGGCGGTGTCGACCTGCATCTCGCCGTCGACCTCGAGCGCGGGCGCGAGCTGGCGCAGCAGCCCCAGCGCCTCGCGCATCTTGCGCGAGGAAGGCGTCTCGCGGCTGCCGAAATTGCTGTGGCTGACCAGCGCCACCTTGGGCTCCAGGCCGAAGCCGCGCAGAAGCGCTGCGGCCCGGATCGCGGTCTCGGCTATGAGCCCGGCGGGCGGCTCGTAGCTCACGCTGGTGTCGGCGATGAACAAGGCACCGCCTTCCAGCACCAGGGCGTGCACCGCCGAGGCCTCGTTCATCTGCGGTCGCAGGCCGATGACGTCGGTGATGTGGCGCAGATGGTTGGCGATGTTGCCCACCGGCCCCGCGAGCATGGCGTCGGCCTCGCCGCGCGCCAGCATCACCGCCGCGATCACGGTGCGTTGGGTGCGCAGCACGTCACGGGCGGTCGCAGGCGTGACGCCCTTGCGCGCCGTGCGCTCCAGGTAGAAGGCGACGTAGTCGTTGTAGCGCGGGTCGCTGTTGGGGTTGCACAGCTCGTAATGCTGTCCGGCGCGCAGGCCGAGACCCAGCTTCTCGACGCGGGAATCGATCACCTCCGGGCGCCCGATCAGGATCGGCTTCGCCAGGCCCTCCTCGACCACCACCTGGACGGCGCGGAGAACCCGCTCCTCCTCGCCGTCGGTGTAGACCAGCCGTTGCGGGTTGGCGACCGCGGCCTCGAAGATCGGCTTCATCATCAGGCCGGAGCGAATGACGCGCTGCGACAGACGCTGCCGGTAGAGGCCGAGATCGGGCAGCGGCCGGGTGGCGACGCCGCTGTCCATGGCGGCCCTGGCGACCGCCGGCGGCAGTTCGACGATCAGCCTGGTGTCGAATGGCTTGGGGATCAGGTAGTCGGGGCCGAAGTGCAGCTCGTCCACGCCGTAGGCGGCGGTCACCGTCTCCGGCGGCGGCACCCGGGCGAGCCGGGCCAGCGCGTCGACGCAGGCGAGCTTCATCGCCTCGTTGATGGTGGTGGCGCCGACGTCGAGGGCACCTCTGAAGATGAACGGGAAGCACAAGACGTTGTTGACCTGATTCGGATAGTCGCTGCGTCCGGTGGCGATGATCGCGTCCGGGCGGACCTCCTTGGCGAGCTCGGGCAGGATCTCGGGCGTGGGGTTGGCCAAGGCCAGGATCAGCGGGTTGGGCGCCATCCGCGCCACCATCTCGGGCTTGAGCACGCCCGCGGCCGAGAGGCCGAGGAACACGTCGGCGCCCTCGATCGCCTCGGCCAGGGTCCGCAAGGGCGTGGCCCGCGCGTACTTGGCCTTCCACGGGTCCATCAGCGTGGTGCGGCCCTCGTAGACGACGCCCTCGATGTCGGTGACCAGGATGTTCTCGCGCTTGAGCCCGAGGCCGACCAGGAGATTGAGGCAGGCCAGGGCCGCGGCCCCCGCCCCGCTGGCCACCAGCCGCGCCTGCTCGATCGGCTTGTCGACCAGATGCAGGCCGTTCCTGACCGCGGCGGCGACGATGATGGCGGTACCGTGCTGGTCGTCGTGGAAGACCGGGATCTTCATCCGCTCGCGCAGCTTGGCCTCGACGATGAAGCACTCCGGCGCCTTGATGTCCTCGAGATTGATCGCCCCGAAGGTCGGCTCCAGCGCCGCCACGATCTCGACCAGCTTGTCGGGGTCGCGCTCGTCGATCTCGATGTCGAAGGAATCGATCCCGGCGAACTTCTTGAACAGGACCGCCTTGCCTTCCATGACCGGCTTGGAGGCGAGGGCGCCGATCGCCCCCAGGCCCAGCACGGCTGTGCCGTTGGTGACCACCGCCACGAGGTTGCCGCGCGCGGTGACCTCGGCAGCAGTCAGGGGATCCGCGGCGATCAGCTCGCAGGCGGCGGCCACGCCCGGGGAGTAGGCGAGCGAGAGGTCGCGCTGGGTCGCGAGCGGCTTGGTCGCGACCACGGCAAGCTTTCCGGCGGGTGCGAGCCGATGATATTCGAGCGCTTCCTCGCCGAGCCGGTCGATCATTTTGTGGCTTCCCCTGCTGACGCCGCCCTGACGGCGTGCCGCAGTTCGTAGGTCAGGGGTGGGGCCGACGCAACGCCGCAGCGCCCGGCGGGCAGCGCTCCGCTGTCAGTGCGCTCCGCCGCCGCAGGCGCGGGCATAGGCGCCGGCGACCTCGCGCACCTTGGCGCGGACCAGGGCCCGCGGCTCGAGCGCGAGCGCGCCGGCGCGCACGGCGTCGTGCTGGCGGGGCAGGAACTGGCTCAAAAGCGGCAGGGGCGGCGGGCGATCGGCCAGGTTCGCGAATAGGCGCGCGACGGATTCCTGCACCTCGGGCATCGGCCAATAGTATCGGCAGCGGTCGCTGAGGCTGAAGGCGCGGGCGAGGCGCAGCTCCTCCGGCGTGCCATGGTAGTGGCCCTGCCAATGGCCGGGTGCCGCCAGCATGGCGGTCTCCAGGGTCTCGCGCAGACGCGAGCGGCGGTCGGGCGGCAGGAGTTCGGCCTCGATCGCGGCCAGCGCGAACAGCGCCTCGCGCAGCGCGAAGGTCAGCCCGGGGCCGACCTTGAGCACGGCGAAATGGCACCCGACCAGCGCCCGCAGCGAAGCCTCGCTCTGGTAGTCGGTCGAGTGCGCCTCGTAGACGAGGTCGGGCACGGCCGCGATCGCCTCGGCTAAGGCGCAGGCGCGCTCGGGCAAGAAATCCACGACTTGGGTGCTGCCGAACTCCACGCCCGGCTGCACCACCACCGCCAGGACCCGCTCCCAGACATCACCCAGCCCGGCGAACGCGGTCCGGTGCAGCTCGATGGTGCGCGCGAGATCCTCGGTGCGGGTGACCTCGACCCGGTCGATGGTCTCGTGGGCGCCGCCGGGGACGGGAACCTCGGTGCCGATGACATAGTCCGGCCGCCGGCCGGTGGCCTCGGCGGCACGGGCGAGGCGCGCGGCGCGACCGGCGACGAGCTCGGGCGGCAGCGGGTCGGGGTCGCCGGCGCAGGCCATGCTGGCGTCGAGATGGATCTTGGTGAAGCCCGCCTCGACGTAGAGGGTCACCAACCGCTCGGCCTTGGCCAGCGCGGCTTCCGCCGGCTCGTGACGCCAGGGATTTGGGCCCAGATGGTCGCCGCCCAGGATCAGCCGGTCCGGTGCGAGGCCGCGCGCGGCGGCGAGGCCGGTGACGAAGCGGTGGAAGTCGGCGGGCCGCATCCCGGTATAGCCACCCTCCTGGTTGACCTGGTTGCAGGTCGCCTCGACCAGGAGCGGGCCACCGTCGTTGAGCGCCTGGTCGATGCAGGCCTCGAGCACCAGAGGATGGGCGGAGCAGACCGAGTAGATGCCCCTGCCCTCGCCCGACCGGTTGGCACGGGCGATGTCGCGGAACGCGGTCACGGCTGCCGCTCCAGGAATGCCTCGAGCTCGGCCATGGTCACGTTGCCCTCCATCGGCCCCTTCTTCCCCACGGCCATCGCACCGGCGGCGTTGGCGAGGCGCAGGGCGCGCTCCAGTGGCACGCCCAGCGCCATGCAGGCGACGAAGGTGCCACCGAAGCAGTCGCCGGCACCGGTGGGGTCGACCTCCTCGGCCGGGAAGGCCGGCATCACGATCCTGCCCGAAGGCCCGTAGCAGACGCTGCCGGCGGCACCCTTCTTGAGCACCACCAGCTCCCGCCCTGCGTCGAGCAGGCTCTGCGCGGCTTCGGCCTCGGGTCGACCCGGGCACAGATGCGCGAGGTCGGCGTCGCTCGGCAGGAGGAGGTCGCTCACCGCCAGCACCGAATCGATGGTGGCCGCGACCTCCGGCAGGGCCAGGAGCTCCTTGCGGATGTTGGGGTCGAAGGAGATCCGCGCCCCGGCCGCGCGGGCGAGCTCGACGCCGCGCCGCACCGCCTCCGCCACCTGCGGACTGACCAGGGTCGAGCCCATGACGTGGAAGTAGCGGCAGTCGCCAAACGCCGCGGACTCGACCTGGGCGGCGTCGAGGGCCGCCGCCGCCGAATTGGCGATGTTGAAGACGAAGTCGCGCCCGCCGTCGGCGCGGTAGGTGACGAAGGCGCTGCCCGTGGTGGTACCGGGCACGCGCCGGATCCAGCGCACGTCGACGCCGCTCGCCCGCAGCCGCTCCAGGTTGAGCGTGCCGAAATCGTCCGGTCCGATGCAGGCGATCATCGCGGTCGAGGCGCCAACCCGGGCCGCCTGATCGGCGAAGATAGCCGGCGCTCCGCTGGGATAGGGTCCGGCGAACAGCCCCGGCTCCAGGAAGGTCTGGCCGATCCGGGTCGCCATGATCTCGACCAGGATCTCGCCGATGGTGACGATCTGCGCCATGCCGTGGCCCATTCAGCCGAGTTCGGCCATCCTTGAAGCGGATCGCGCCATGGGAGGCAATCGGTGCCGCGGAGGTTTGACATCAGCACCGCGGCGCGGCGTATGTCCCCGGCACCGCCGGTTCGGGGAGGAAGCATGAAAAAGCTCAGGTTCGGGGTCCTCGGGGCCGCCAAGATCGCCCGCGAGAAGGTGATTCCGCCGCTCCTGCGCGCGGAACGCTGCGAAGTGGTCGCTCTGGCCTCGCGCGACATCGGCCGTGCCGCCGAGGTGGCTCGCAACCTCGGCATCCCACGCAGCCACGGCAGCTACGAGGCGCTCCTGGCCGATCCTGAGGTGGACGCGATCTACAATCCGCTGCCCAATCACCTCCATGTGCCGTGGACGGTGAAGGCGGCCGAGGCCGGCAAGCACGTGCTGTGCGAGAAGCCGATCGGGCTCGACGCCGCCGAGTGTGCCACGCTGATCGCGACGCGCGACCGTACCGGCGTGATGATCCAGGAGGCCTTCATGGTGCGCACGCACCCGCAATGGCTGCGGGTGCACGAGCTGGTGCAGGGCGGCCGAATCGGCGAGCTCAAGGCGATCCAGGGGTTCTTCAGCTACCACCTGACCGACCCGAACAATGTCCGCAACGTCGCCGAATGGGGCGGCGGCGGGCTGCTCGACATCGGCTGCTACCCGATCACCACCTCGCGCTATGTCACTGGTCTGGAGCCGGCGCGCGTGGCGGCGATCATCGACCGCGACCCGCAAAGCGGGATCGACCGGCTGGGGACGGCGATCCTCGACTATGGCCGGGTCCAGTGCTGCTTTCAGTACGGCACGCAGCTGGTGCCCCGACAGACCATGCAGTTCTTCGGCGGCAAGGGCCGGCTGGTGGTCGAGGTCCCGTTCAACGCGCCCAACGACGTGGCCTGCCGGCTGAGCATCTACGAGGGGCCGGGCCTGGGCGACGTCGCGGCCGAGACCATCGAGATCCCGGTTTGCGACCAATACGGCATCATGGGCGACGCCTTCGCCGCCGCGGTCCAGGACGGCACGCCGCAGCCGGTGCCGCTGGAGGACAGCCTCGCCAACATGCAGGTGATCGACGCGGTGTTCCGCGCCGCGGCCAGCGGGAACTGGGAGCGGCCCTGATGCGTCTGGCCGTCGACCGGATCGATTCGCAAGCCGGCCCGATCGCGATCGTCGCCGGCGACGCGGGCCTCGTGGCCGTCGATTTCGGCGAGCCCGAGGACCGGCTGTGGTCCATGCTGGCGCGGCGCTTCGGGACGGTCGAACCCGTCCCGAGCCGGGACCCGCTGGGGGCCGCCAGCGCCTTGCGATCCTATCTCGCCGGCCGGCTCGACGCGCTCGACGCTCTGCCCGTCGACGCCGGCGGGACTTCGTTCCAGCGTGCATGCTGGGCGGCGCTGCGGACCATCCCGACCGGCACCACCTGGAGCTACCGCCAGCTTGCCGCCGCCATCGGCCGGCCTGCGGCGGTCCGCGCGGTCGGGCTCGCCAATGGCGCCAACCCGGTCGGGATTGTGGTCCCGTGCCACCGCGTGATCGGTGCCGACGGCTCACTCACCGGCTACGGCGGCGGGCTCGAGCGCAAACGCTGGCTCCTGGAGCACGAGGGCGTGCTGCTGCGGATCGGCGCCTGAGAGGCGGGGAATGCTGACGCTCTACGACTATCTCTCTTCCGGCAACGGCTTCAAATGCCGGCTACTGCTGCACCAGCTCGAAATCCCCTATCGCCGGGTCGAGCTCGACATTCTCAAGGGCGAGACGCGCACGCCCGCGTTCCTGGCCAAAAATCCGAACGGCCGGATACCCGCCCTGGAGCTCGATGACGGGACCGTCCTTTCCGAGTCGGACGCCATCCTGTTCTATCTCGCCGAGGGCTCGCCGTTCCTGCCCGGGGATCGGCTCGGAAGGGCGCAGGTGCTGCAGTGGCTGTTCTTCGAGCAGTACAGCCACGAGCCGTTCATCGCCGTCGCCCGATTCATCCGCCACCTGCTGCCGCCCGACACCCCGCGCCGGGTCGAATTGCCAAGGCTGGAGCAGGGCGGCTACGCGGCCCTGGGCGTGATGGAGGGCCGGTTGGCCCGGCACCCGTTCCTGGCAGCCGACCGCTACACGATCGCGGACATCGCGCTCTACGCCTACACGCACGTAGCCGACGAGGGCGGGTTCGACCTCGCAGGCTATCCGGGCGTGCAGGCGTGGATGCATCGTGTGGCGGGGCAGCCGGGGCACATCCCCATCACCCAGGGCCGACCGGTGCCGGGAGCGGAGCGGCCAAGTGCCCTTCCTTGACCCAGACCTTGCAGCCCGAATCGCCCGCCGTGGCATGCAGCGGCGCACCAGGCGGCAAGCGCAGCCAGGACTGCGGCCCGAAGCTCTCCCCGCCCTCGGTGAACGCACCCTCCAGCACCAGAAGCTCGAACCCGCCCTGGGGGGCGAGGTCGATGGTGCTGCCAGGAGCCCAGCGCTCGAGGCGGACATCCTCGACCGCGTCGCGGAACAGCGGCGCCGTCTCGACGCCGGTGCGGCCGGATGCGGAATGGAACGGCGTGGCGCCGCTGCCGAGCCGCACCTCGGTCCGGTCGCCTGGTTCGAACTGCCACAGCTTGACGAAGATGGTGCAGCCCTCTGCCGACCCCGGCGTGTGGCGCGAGGTCGGCGGGTTGCGGACATAGCTGCCGGCGGGGAAGTCGCCATGCTCGTCCTGGAACACGCCGTCGAGCACGAGGAACTCCTCGCCGCCGCCGTGCGTGTGGGCGGGAAAGCGGCTGTTCGGGGCGTAGCGGACGATGGTGGTGGCGCGGGCGACCTCCTCGCCGATACGGTCGAGCATGCGGCGGTCGACACCCTTGGTCGGCGAGGGTTGCCAGGGGAGGGACGCGGCGTGGACGACGGCCCGCTGCGAGAAGTCGGCGTTCAGGTTCATGGCGGCGGCTCCCGGCTCAGGCGGCGGCGACGCTCGGGCGCTGTGCCACTCGACCCTGCCATTCCCGGAGCGCGGTGCAGTCGGCTGGGATCTCGATCGCGGCAAAGTCAGCGAAGCCGAGACCGGCGAGCGCGGTGATGTCGGCGACGGTGAAACGGTCGCCGGCGAGGTACGGCCGCGTCGCCAATACCCCGTCGAGATAACGCATGCCCCCCAGCGCCCGCTCGCGCTGCTTCAGGCCCCATTCCCGATTCTGATAGAGCTCGAGCTGCGGCCCGAGGCCGGGGGTGGCGTGGTGGAAGTAGGCGCCGACCGCGTCCAGGAGTCCGGCCTCGGCCCGGCGTTGCATCATGGCGATCACCGCCCGCTCCTTGGCGTCGCGGCCGGTCAGCACCGGATCGGCGTCCTGGTGGTCGAGATACTCGGTGATGGCGGAGCATTCGGCGATGCAGGTGCCGTCGTCCAGCTCCAGCACCGGAACGGTGCCGGCGGGATTGCGCGCCAGGAACTCGGGCGTCTTGTGCTCGCCCTTGGTCACGTCGACCGGGACGAACTCGACCCGCTCGGTCAGGCCCTTTTCGGCCAGTGCCACCCGTACCCGCATCGGGTTGGGAAAGCCCTTATGCTCGTAGATCTTCATGGTTCCGCTCCCTGGTGATCGGTTGCCGTCAGTCGGCGAGCAGATGCGTGCCGTGGGTCACGGCAGCACCCGCCATGGTATCGGCCACATCTTCGTCCAACCACGGCAGCCGATCGAGGTTCTGCATGTCGAACATCGTTCTTCCCCGTGGTCTACCTATCGATAGATAGCCATGCCTTGATGCCGCTTTCCGGACTGCCGGTCAATCGCTATCTATCGACAGGTAGGTGAATCGAGGGTTCGTGAATGAGAGAGAACGCCCGCGCCGAGCAGGTCCTGGACGCGGCCGAGCGGCGGATTCGGGCTGGCGGCTACCATGCGGTGAGCTTTCGCGACCTTGCCGCGGATGCGGGCATCCGCAGCGCCAGCGTGCACCATCATTTCCCTCAGAAGGCCGATCTCGGCACGGCCGTGGTCGAGCGCTACCGTGACCGGTTCCTTGGCGCCTTGGCGGGCGTGCGCGACCGGGCACCCGTCGAACGGCTGCGGGCGTTCTGCGCCGCCTACCGCCAAGCCTTCCATGCCGCCGACGCCGTCTGCCTGTGCGGCATGCTGGCGGCAGAGAGCCACGGCCTGCCCGAACGGGTCGGAGCCGCCGTGCGCGACTTCTTCAGCGCCAACATCGGCTGGGTCGCGGACTGCCTGCCGATGGACCAGGCCGAGGAGCGCCGTCGCGCCGAAGCGACCGGCGTCGTCGCACTGCTGCAGGGTGCCATGATCCTCGCCGCCACCTTCCGCGACCCGGTGATTCTGGATCGCGCCATCGAACAGGTGCTGGATCGCTTGGAGCCACATTGACGCCCGACAAGTGAGTACTTACTTAGCGACTTATGAGCAGGCCACGCCTTCAAGCCGGCGAGCGCCGGATCACGATCGTCGAGGCGGCGAAGCCGCTGTTCGCACAGCATGGATTTGCCGGCACCACCACCCGGCAGATCGCGCTCGCCGCGGGCGTTTCCGAAGCGCTGGTGTTCCAGCATTTCCCGAGCAAGGCAGCACTCTACCGCGAGATTCTTGACCAGGGCTGCGAGGGCGACCCGGGCCTGGAACGGCTGGGAGAGCTGGAGCCTTCGACCGCATCCTTGGTTGAGATGATCTGCCTGTTGATCCGCCACGTAGCCATGGGAGCGGAGGGTGACGCACGGGACAAGGAGGTCGAGGACCGGTTGGCCCTGCACAGCCTGCTCGAAGACGGCGAGTATGTGCGGCTGGTGTCCGAGTGGGTCGTGGAGCGAGTGCTGCCGACCTTCGCCGCCAGCTTCGCGGCAGCACGGCAGGCGGGCGACCTGCATGCCGACTCCGGTGATGCGGGCAACGCCTTCTGGTTCGCCCATCACGCCGCGGCGACGACGGCGTTCGGCCGCCTGTGCGGCCGGTCGGTCTATCCCTATCGGGGTACCGCCCAAGAGGTCGTCGCGGCGCTGGCGCGGTTCATCCTGCGCGGCATCGGCCTGCGCGAGACCGCGATCGCCGCTCACTTCGATCCGGCGATTCTGCGCCGCTCCAGCCTGATTGACGCGGCCTGAGATCGCGGGAGCAAGAGGAAGCGATGGCGACGGTCACTTACGAGGAAGCGAGTCCGCGCGATGGTCGGGCCAAGGGCAAGCCTTCGCGCCGGCGGATCGCGGTCTGGTTCGCTGATCGTAGCACTGCTCCTGGCGCTGATCGGCGGCGGACTGGTCGCGTTCGACCGATTCCGGTCCAAGGCCATCGGCGACTTCTTCGCCAGTCAGGTGCGGCCTCCCTCCCCGGTAGCCGCGGTGGCCGCCACCGTCGGACCGATGCCGCGCTACCTCGACGGAATCGGCTCGCTAACGGCGGTGCGCGAGGTCGATGTGGCGCCTGAGGTCGCGGGACGGGTCACCGCGATCGAGTTCGACGCCGGGGCATCGGTCGCGGCCGGCACTACGCTGGTCCAGCTCAACGACGCGCCGCAACGCGCCGACCTCGCGAGCTACCAGGCCAGCGAACGACTGGCCATCGCCAATCTCGAGCGTACGCGTCAGCTGGCCCGGCGCGACTTCGCCACCCAGGCCACGGTCGATCAGAACCAGCAGGATCTGGAAGAGGCGCGCGCCGGGATCGCCCGCAGCCAGGCGATCATCGACCAGAAGGTGATCACGGCACCGTTCGCGGGCCAGCTCGGCCTGCGCCACGTCGAACTCGGCGAAATTGTCGATCCGGGGGACACGCTGGTGACCCTGACCGATCTCGACCGTCTCTACGCCAACTTCACCCTGCCGGAGCAGGACCGCGCCGCGGTCGCCGTGGGCCAGGCGGTCGAGGTGCGCGTCGATGCCTATCCGGGCGAGGTGTTCAAGGGCGAGGTCACCGCGATCGAGCCGCAGATCGACCCTGGGACCCGGGTGATGCGGCTGCAGGCGACCCTTGCCAATCCCGGCCACCGTCTGTTGCCCGGCATGTTCGCCAATGCGCGGGTGGCGATGCCGCCGCAGCCCGACGTGGTCAGCGTGCCCGAGACTGCGGTGGACCGGACGCTCTACGGAGATTCGGTGTTCGTCGTGACCGAGGACGGCAAGGACGCGCAAGGCAAGACCAAGCTCAAGGCCGTGCAGACCTTCGTCGAGGCCGGCGACCGGTTCGCCGGCCGGGTGGCGATCGAGCGCGGTGTCGCCGCCGGCGACCTGGTGGTGGCCTCGGGCCAGCTCAAGCTGCAGAACGGCGCGCCGGTGACCGTGGCCTCGGACGGCCTGGAGCCGCCCGCGACGGTGCCGGTGGAGTGAGTCGGCGATGAAGTTCACCGACCTTTTCGTCCGCCGCCCGGTCCTGGCCGCTGTGGTCAGCCTCCTGATCCTCCTGATCGGCCTGCGCGCCGCGTTCGAGCTGCCGGTGCGGCAGTATCCGGAGCTGAAGAACACGGTGATCACGGTCACCACCTCCTACCCGGGCGCCTCGGCCGAACTGATGCAGGGCTTCATCACCACGCCGATCTCGCAGGCGGTGGCGACGGCCGAGGGCATCGACTACATGACCGCGTCCTCGGCCCAGGGGCAGAGCACGGTCACCGCCTATGTCCGGCTGAACTACGACCCGAACGTCGCCATGACGGACGTCATGGCCAAGGTGCAGCAGGTCAAGTACCAGATCCCACAGGAAGCCAACGATCCGGTCATCCTCAAATCGACCGGCGACACCACCTCCGTGATGTACATGGGCTTCTCCAGCCCGGAGCTCACCGGACCGGCCATCACGGATTATCTCACGCGGGTCGTGCAGCCGCTCTTGGCCACCGTGCCCGGCGTGGCCCAGGCGGAAATCCTGGGCGGGCAGCCATTTGCCATGCGCATCTGGCTCGATCCGGCCAGGCTCGCCGCCCGCGGCATCTCCGCGGCCGAGGTCCAGGCGGCGATCCGGGCAAACAACTACCAGTCCGCCCCCGGCCAGGCGAAAGGCTATTTCACCGTCGTCGACATCGTCGCCGATACCGGCCTCACCAATCTCGACGACTTCCGCGAGATGGTCGTCAAGGCGGCAGACGGCGGCCTGGTCCGCCTGCGCGATGTGGCCACGATCGAGCTGGGTGCCCAGAGCAGCAATTCGTCGGTCAGCATGAACGGCCAGCAGGCGGTGTTCATCGGCGTCAACTCCACGCCGACCGGCAACCCGCTCAACATCGTGGCCGGCGTGCGCGAGCTCCTGCCCACCATCGAGCGCGGCCTGCCGCCGACCATGCAGGTGCAGGTGGTCTACGATTCGACCCGGTTCATCCAGTCCTCGATCAACGAGGTCACCCGCACCCTGATCGAGGCGGTGGGCATCGTCATCGTCGTCATCTTCCTGTTCCTGGGCTCGATCCGCTCGGTGCTGATTCCCGTGGTCACCATTCCGCTGTCGATCGTCGGCGGCTGCATGCTGATGCTGGCCCTCGGCTTCAGCCTCAATCTGCTGACGCTGCTCGCCATGGTGCTGGCGATCGGCCTGGTCGTCGACGACGCCATCGTCGTGGTCGAGAACGTGCACCGGCACATCGAGGAGGGCCTGACGCCCCTCCAGGCAGCACTGGTCGGTGCCCGCGAGATCGCGGGCCCGGTCATCGCCATGACCATCACCCTGGCCGCGGTCTATGCGCCGATCGGCTTTCTCACCGGCCTTACCGGCTCGTTGTTTCGCGAGTTCGCGTTCACGCTGGCCGGGGCCGTGGTCATTTCGGGCGTGGTGGCGCTCACGCTCTCGCCGATGATGTGCTCGCTGATCCTCCAGGGCCATGGCTCGCAAGGCCGCTTCGCCAACCTGGTCGACCGCACTTTCACGCGCGTCACGGACTGGTACGGCCGCCGCCTCGACCGCACGCTCGACTATCGTCCGGCCACCGCACTGTTCGCCGTGGCGGTGCTGGCGATCACCGCATTCCTGTTCACCCATACCAGTGCGGAGCTGGCGCCGGAGGAGGACCAAGGCATCGTCTTCTCGGTGATCAAGGCGCCGCAATACGCCAACCTCGACTATGTCGACGTCTACGGCAAGCAGATCGACCAGGCCTTCGCCTCGTTCCCCGAGACGGAGACGCGCTTCATCCTCAACGGCATGCAGGGCGGTCCCAGCAGCGGCTTCGCCGGCATGATCCTCAAACCCTGGGACGAGCGCGAGCGGTCGGCCAAGACCCTCAATCCGCTGGTCCAGGGCAAGCTCAGCGAGATCACCGGCGAGCAGGTGTTCGCCTTCTCGCTGCCGCCCTTGCCGGGCTCGACCGGCGGACTGCCGGTGCAGATGGTGATCAGCTCGCCGGCAGGTTACGAAACCGTGTTCAAGCTCATGGAGCAGATCAAGGACGCGGCGCGCAAGAGCGGCCTGTTCATCGTCACCGACAGCGACCTCGCCTTCAACAACCCGGTGATCCGCGTCCATGTCGACCGGTCGAAGGCCAACGATCTGGGCATCACCATGGCCTCGATCGGCGACACGCTGGCCACCATGGTCGGCGGCAACTACGTCAACCGCTTCAATCTCAACGGCCGATCCTACGAGGTGATCCCCCAGGTGCCCCGCGCCGAACGGCTGCGCCCGGAGGATCTCGGCCAGTACTATGTCATGACCCGCTCGGGCGAGCCCGTGCCGCTGTCGACCGTGGTAAGCATCGAGTCGGATACCGCACCCAACGCGCTGACCCAATACAACCAGCTCAACGCGGCGACGTTCTCGGCCGTGCCGATGCCGGGGGTGACCATGGGCCGGGCGGTCGAGTTCTTGGAAGAGCAGGCCCAGGCGATCCTGCCCGCGGACTTCCAGCACGCCTACCTGTCGGATTCGCGTCTCTACGTTACCGAGGGCAATCAGCTGGCGATCACCTTCGCCTTCGCCATCGTCGTGATCTATCTCGTTCTCGCCGCCCAGTTCGAATCCTTGCGCGACCCGTTCGTGATCCTGGTCGCCGTGCCGATGTCGATCTGCGGCGCCCTGCTGCCCTTGTTCTTCGGCCTGGGCACGCTCAACATCTACACGCAGATCGGGCTCGTGACCCTGATCGGCCTGATCTCCAAGCACGGCATCTTGATGGTGGAGTTCGCCAACGAGTTGCAGCGCAACGAGGACATGGACCGGCGCGGCGCCATCGAGCGGGCGGCGCGGGTGCGGCTGCGGCCGATCCTGATGACCACCGCGGCCATGGTGGTCGGCCTGTTCCCGCTCCTGGCCGCCAGTGGTGCCGGCGCCGCCAGCCGGTTCGCGATCGGGCTCGTGATCGTCTCGGGCATGCTGATCGGGACGTTGTTCACCCTGTTCGTGCTGCCCGCCGTCTACACCATGCTGGCCGCCGACCACCGGCCGGCGCGGAGCGCCAGGCGGACGGAGGAGCTGGCGGCGGTCTCCTGAGTCGGTCCAGGGCGTGGAGGAGGCTTCGCGGTGCTGAGGGAATTCAAGGAGTTCGCCCTCAAGGGCAACGTGCTCGATCTCGCGGTCGGCGTCATCATCGGCGCCGCCTTTACCGCGATCGTGAATTCGCTGGTCGAGGACGTGATCATGCCGCCGATCGGCGTGCTGCTCGGCGGCGTCGACTTCTCCGACTGGTACCTCCAGCTCACCGACCGCGATCAGACCTACCCGTCACTGCAGGCGGCGCGCGCCGCCGGTGTGGCGGCGATTGCGTTCGGTTCGTTTCTCAATGCCGTGGTCAAGTTCCTGATCGTGGCCTTCGCGGTGTTCCTGCTGGTCAAGCAGGTCAACAATCTCCGCCGGCTGATCGATCGCCAGGACGCCGGCGCACCGCCGCCCCCGCCGACCGAGGAGGTGGTCCTGCTCGGCGAGATCCGCGATCTACTCCGGGCGCGGACCGCAGGCTGACCGGCGAGATCCGCGAGCGCTCGCGACGACGGTTTTCCCCCGGCGTCATGCGTCGCCCCGGGCCCCACCGTCACTGTCCTGTCACCGTGGAGTTCTAGGCGACCTGGACAAGACGCGTCGATTCCCGTCGAATCCGAAGGACAGCCCATGACCCGCAATCTACTTCTGGCGACGACAGCGCTCCTGCTGGCGCCCGCCTTGGCCGCCGCGCCCGCATCCGCCGAACCCCTGATCTTCACGCCGGTCCCGGCGCCATCCGACGACGCCGCCAAGCGCGCGGTGGTCGCCAGCCCCGAAGTGCTGGTCGACGGCCAGCGGGCCCAGATCGGCTATCGTACGCTGCTCCGCAGCGGACAGAAGGTGGGTTCCGGCGTGTTCGGCCAGATCCTGGACGCGAAGGGCCAGCCGATCCTGGGCCCGGACGGGGCAGCCATGGTGTCGCCATCGGCGGACTTCTCCTCGATCCTGGAGAAGGACGGGCAGCTCTACGTGGTTTCTCACTTCGAGGCGCGTCCGGCCGCCGTCTACGTCACCAAGGTGCAGCAGGCCGATGACGGCATGCTGGCCGCCACCGACACGCAGGCGGTGGACTTCTCCGCCGATTGGGGGCTCTGGGTCCCCTGCGCGGGTTCGGTGACCCCCTGGGGCACGCATCTGGGCTCCGAGGAGTACGAGCCCGACGCGGCGAAGATCGAGGCCGCCGCATCCGTCGACGAGCTGAAGAAGCTCGAGGAGGATCCGACGGCGATGGCGATGTATTTCGGCTTCGACCCGACCAAGGACGACATCGCCGCCTTCTCCAAGGTCTTCAATCCCTACGCCTACGGCTTCATCACCGAGATCGCCATCGGCGACGACGGCCATGCCGCCGGCACCAAGCACTACGCCATGGGCCGATTCGCCCATGAGCTCGGCAAGGTGATGCCGGACCAGAAGACCGTCTACCTGTCCGACGACGGCACCAATGTCGGCCTGTACCGCTTCGTCGCCGACGAGGCCGGCAAGCTCGATTCGGGCACTCTCTATGCCGCCAAGTGGGAACAGACCAGCGCCGACAATGGCGGTGCCGCCAACCTGAGCTGGGTCGATCTCGGGCACGCGGACAGCGATTCGATCAAGGAGCTGGTGGCGAGCGGCACCAAGTTCTCGGACATCTTCGCGACCGCGAAGATGGGTGACGACGGCACCTGCCCCGAGGGTTTCGGTGGGTCCGTGGCCAACGGCGAGAAGGAATGCCTGAAGGTCAAGGACGGCATGGATGTGGCCGCCTCACGCCTGGAGACCCGCCGTTACGCGGCGCTCAAGGGCGCCACCGTCGAGCTGCGCAAGGAGGAGGGGGTCACGTTCGATCCCGACCACAACCGGCTCTATGTGGCAATCTCCGAGATCTCCAACGGGATGGAGGACAAGGCGTCCAAGGGCAAGGAGAGTGCCAAGTACGACCTCGGCGGCAGCAACGACATCAAGCTCGCCTACAATCCCTGCGGCGGCGTCTACGCGCTCGACCTGGATCAGGACTACGTCGCCACCAACATGAAGGCGATCCTCGTCGGCAAGCCGAGCGACTATGCCGAAGGCAGCGAATGGGCGGGCAACACCTGCGACATCGACGGCATCGCCAACCCCGACAACCTGTCCTACCTCGCCGGGCGCGACACGCTGTTCATCGGTGAGGACACCGGCAGCGGGCATCAGAACGACGCCGTCTGGGCGCTCAACCTCACCAGCGGCGAGCTCACGCGCATCCTCACGACGCCCTACGGTGCCGAGACCACCTCGGTCTACGCCTACCCGAACGTGAACGGGCACGGCTACGTCATGGCGGTCGTGCAGCATCCTTACGGCGAGTTGGACGAGGACAAGCTGCAGAGCCCGGATCAGGCGCAGGCCTATCTCGGCTATATCGGCCCGTTCCCCAAGCTGGACTGACCACGCCTGGACGCCTGACCTCGGGGGGTGGGTGCGAGCCCACCCCCTATTTGGCCTAGCCCGCTCGGAAGACCCGGCATGATGCTTCTTCGGCGCATTGTCCTGTGCGGGCTGGCCCTTGCCGCCTTCGGGCCCGTCGCGGCGAACCCCCTCACCTCGCTCACGCCCGACAACCCGTTCGCCTTCATCCCGCCGCAATGCTGGACCAAGACCCGCGATGCTGCCGGGACGATCCACAATCCCTGCTACACCTGCCATGTCGCGGCCCCGGAGCCCAACTTCGCCCGCGATGAGGACCTGCAGCTCTCCTACGATTTCGCCGCCGACGCCGCGCGCAACCCCTGGGCCAACCTGTTCGTGGACCGGCGCCCCGCCATCGCCGCGACCAGCGACGGCGAGATCCTGGCCTATGTCCGCGAGGACAACCACCAAGCGCCCGACGGCTCGTTGAGCTTGGCGAAGCGCCTGGAAGCACCGCCGCCCGAGTGGGACGTCAACGGCGACGGCATCTGGTCCGGCTATCGGCCCGACGTCTGGTTCGCCTTCGACGAGGAGGGCTTCGACCGCGACCCGCAGGGCCAACGCACGGGCTGGCGCGCCTATGCCTACAAGCCCCTGCCAGGCGCCTTCTGGCCCACCAACGGGTCGGCCGACGATGTGGCGATCCGCCTGCCGCAGGCCTTTCGCGAGCGCGCCGATGGCATCCCGGACGACACCATCTACGCGTTGAACCTCGCCATCCTCGAGAGCCTGATCACCCAACGGGATGTAGCGATCCCGCCCACGGGCGAGGGTGCCTTGGGCGTGGATCTCGACCGCGACGGGACCATGGGCATCGCGACGCGGGTCACCTTCGCCTTCGATCCGCGCGACGGTGTCACCATGAGCTGGGTCGGCCGCGCCAAGGACGAGCTGGTGGCGGAGCGTGTGCATCTTGCGGCACTCCTGTTCCCCGAAGGTACCGAGTTCGTCCACTCGGTGCGCTACCTCGACGTGGCGCCGGACGGCACGGTGCATCCCGCATCGCGGCTCAAGGAGCTGCGCTATGCCCGCAAGCTCGGCTGGCGCAGCTACACGCGGCTGATGCAGGAGGCGCAGCGGGAGATGCGCGAGGCGACGCTCGATCCCGACCGGCCCGAGCGATACTTCGGCGATCTCGAGCGCGGGATCAGCAACGGCAAGGGCTGGACCCTGCAGGGCTTCATCGAGGCGACCGACGGCACCCTGCGCCCCCAGACCTACGAGGAGAGCCTGACCTGCGTCGGCTGCCATGGCGCCATCGGCCGGAACGTCGACAGCATCGTCTCCTTTCCACGGAAGGTTCCGGACCGGTCGGCGGGTGACGGCTGGTATCATTGGAGCGCGCAGCGGCCGCTGGCCGCCCTGGCCGACAGCGACGGCGAGTATGCGCGCTACCTGCGTGAGAACGGTGCCGCCGACGAGTTCCGGGCCAATGCCGAGGCCTGGAGCCGGTTCACCGACGACCAAGGCAAGCTCGACCCCGCCAAGGTCGCGCAGCTCGGTCAGGCCATCGGCAAGCTGGTCGCACCCTCGCCCGCCCGAGCGCTGGCCCTGAATAAGGCCTATCGACCCCTGGTGCTGGAGCAGAGCTTCATCAAAGGCCGGATCCCGGTCCTCGAACCGCTCGACGCCACCGTGCATCGCGAGGTCGAGCCCGAAACGCCCACCGGCATCGAAGCGGCGGCACGCGCCTACTGAGCCTCGCCGCCGCTCACGCGGGACTTACTCGCCACCTCGATCCGGGCGTGCGAGGTTCGCGCGATGCGGTACTTGTTGGGTGTGCTCGTGTTGCTCGCGTCACCCGTCTGGGGCGGCGAGCCGCAGGTGGTCGGAGTCGAAGCGATCCAGGCCGGCGACGGCTCCTGGCGGTTCGACGTCACGGTGCGGCATGCCGACGAAGGTTGGGAACACTATGCCGACCGGTGGCAGGTCGTCGGCCCCGACGGGGTCCTGCTCGGCGAGCGCGTGCTCCTTCATCCGCACGAGACGGAACAGCCATTCACGCGGTCGCTCTCTGGCGTGCTCGTTCCGGACGGCACGGCCCAGGTCACCGTAACCGCCCACGACAGCGTCCATGGCTGGGGGCCGCCGCTGGTGATCACCTTGCCCTGACACGCCCGGGTGCGGCACCGGGTTGCGCTGCAGCAGGGGCACGGGCAAGAATGTCCGGGCCGTTACCGGCTTTGCCTAGATGATTCGGACCGACCCATGACTGCCGACCGCGGCGAAGGACTGACACGCCGCGCGGCCCTGATCGGCCCGCTGGCCGCCGCCACGCTCGCGTCTGCGGCACGCACAGGCGGCGCGCAGGCCGCCGACCCCTGGCTCCTCGCCGACCAGATCCGCAGCCGGATCGTCGTGCCGACATTTCCGGCGCGCGAGGTCACCATCACCACCTATGGTGCCGTCGGCGACGGCACGACCCTGTGCACCAAGGCGATCGCGCGGGCCATCCAGGTCTGCGCCAACGCCGGCGGCGGCAGGGTCGTCGTGCCGGCCGCCGGCGGCGCCCCGATTTACCTGACCGGTGCCATCCGCCTGCGCAGCAAGGTCAACCTGGTCGTTGAGGCCGGGGCAACGCTGCGCTTCAGCACCGACCCGCGCCAATATCTGCCCGTGGTCCAGACCAGCTACGAGGGCAGTGACTGCCTCAACTATTCCCCGCTGATCTACGCGTCGGGGCTGACCAACGTCGCCGTCACGGGCGGCGGCGTGCTGGATGGGCAGGCGAGCAACAGCTTCTGGTGGCCATGGTCGGGCAACCCCAACCGGGGCTGGAAGCCTGGAATGCCGTCGCAGGAGCCGGACCGCACCGACCTGCACACCCAGAACGAGGCCCGGGTGCCGGTCGGGCGGCGGGTCTACGGCAACGGCCACTATCTCCGCCCGTCCTTCCTGCAGTTCCGCCGCTGCACCAACGTCCTGGTCGAGGGCGTCACGATCCGCAACGCACCGTTCTGGCTGATCCATCCCCTACTGTGCCGCAACGTCACCATCCGCAACGTCACCGCCAAGAGCGCCGGCCCCAACAGCGACGCGGTCGATATCGAGAACTGCCGCGACGTGCTGGTGCAGGGCTGCACCTTCGACACCGGCGACGACTGCATCGCGATCAAGGCCGGCCGGGCGCGCGACGGGCTGAATCGCGGCATGCCATCCAGCTACATCGTCATCGCGGACAACCGTCTCCTGAACGGCATCGGCGGGGTGGTATTCGGCAGCGAGCAGGGACGTGGCATCCGCGACGTGTTCATCGAGGACCTGACGGGGACCGCTTCCAACTTTGCTTTCGGCCTGCTGTTCAAGGCGAACCGACGCTGGGGGCCGGGGACCGTCGAGCGGGTGCACGCCCGCCGTATTCATCTGGCCGGGGTCCGCAATGCCGCCGTCGCGGTCAATTTGCGCATCAACGGCATCGACGACGGCAATTATCGACCGGTGGTGCGCAATCTCGACATCGCCGAGTTCACCTGTTTGCGCGCCAGCAACGCGTTGAGCCTGACAGGTCTAGGCAATTCGCCGGTGAGCGGCGTATCGCTGAGCGACAGCAGCTTCACCAACGTGTCGGGCAAGGGTGTGATCCAGACCAATGCGACCGGGCTCCGTCTGACCAACGTCACGATCAATGGCACCGTCGTCACGGTCTGAGCGCTCGGTGGAGCGGCGCGCCGGCATGGTGCTCCTGCTCGCGGTGCTGGTGGCAGGCTGCACCGGGCGGCCGCCGCCGCCGGAGCCAGATACCGCGCAAGTGCCACTGTCGGAGGCGGAAGCCGTGGCCCGGCTCGATACCGGCCTGCGCGTCAACGGCCTGTTGCTGCTCGGGCGTGCTGGCGGCCCCGGCCCGATCGAGGCCTTGGGCACCGGCCCGGCGGCGCGGGGCTGGGCCGACTGCCCCACGCTGCGCCTATCGGATCCCTCGCGCCGGACCAACCGCAGCGCGACCGCGACGGCCGGCGAGGTGACCACGCGGGTACTGGCGAGCGTGCAAGCGACGGGGCCTGATGCGAGCCGGGTCGCGTTGCGCACCGAGCACACGGGCCTCTACGTCAATCCGTTCACCAACGCCGTCCAGCGCGGGCCCTGCACGTCGACCGGCACCCTGGAGCGGGCGTTGCTCGCAGCGCTGGCGCATTGAGCGCGATCGCCCACGAATAATGGTGGACAGCCGGGCGGCCGGTGCGAACAGTCACCCGTGCTATTCGCCTGGAAGGTCGAGAAAGAACATGCGGGTTGGTCGGCTGTCCCTGCTCTTGTGCCTGACCCTGGCGGCCTGCGCACCGCAGTCGGGGCGGCGGCAGGCGCCGGACGACGCCATCGCCGTGCAGCCCAGGGTGGCGGGAGCCGCCGAGGCCGTGATCGACGTCGCGCCCGAGATCGCGATCGAGCGGGTGCGTGCGGCCCTGATCGCCCGCGGCTTCACCCCGGAACTGCTGTCCGGCCCGGCCGGCACCCTGGAGGCGAGCCACGACGACGAGGCCACCACCGACTGGGCGGTCTGCCCGAAGATCACCGTGCGCGATCCCTTCAGCGAGGCGTTCCGGAGCCGGCGGGTCGATGCGGGCGAGGTGGCGACGCGGGTGTCGGTGAAGGCCGCCGCCGCCACCCCCAACGGCTCGCGGGTGGCGGTCCGTGCGCTGAGCGTCGGCACCTACGTCAACAGCTTCACCGGCACGCCACAACAGTCAGCCTGCCGCTCGACCGGCGTGCTGGAACAGGAGCTGGTAGCCGCGATGCGCTCGGGCGCGAACTGAGCCGGCCCAAGCCGGGTTCGGGCGGCTACCACATCCGCTCGGCCAGCGTGTGGCGCCGGTCGAGTTCCGACTGCATGCCCACCCGCTCCTCGAACGGCAGATCGCGCCACGACACCACGCCCAGGATCCGGCCGCGCTCGAGGACCGGCATGTGGCGGAAGTTGAGCTCGTCCATGCGCCGGATCGCCTCGATCACCGGCGCACCGGCCTCGATCGTGTCCGGGTTGGCGGTCATGACCTCGCCGAGCGTGGTGGCGCTCGGCTCGCGCCCCTCCGCCACCACGCGGGTCAGCAGGTCGCGCTCGGTGAAGATCCCGAGCAGCCGGTCGCCATCGCAGATCAGGATGCTGCTGCAGACGGCTTCCGCCATGCGCTTGGCGGCCGCCTGCACGGAATCCGTCGCGTGGCCGACCAGCGCCGCCTCGCGCCTGATGCAGTCGCGCACGGGTCGATTGGACATCGGAGGCACTCCCCATGGATTCTGAAGAGGCTAGCATGAACAACGGCAGGCGCACCATGCGGCCGATCATGCCGTGCTCGCCCGATCGGGTGGGCGCCCCCTTCCGCGGCGGGAGTGTCGGGCCCACATCCTCAAGGCGACCCGAGCGGCGCCAGACCCGGCGGCGGCGCACCATTCCGATCCTTCGAGAAAGCGAGCGACCAACGCATGCCGAGCCTTCCCGCCCCTGCAGCCGCGCGTGATCCCGACCCGTCGCACGACGACGTCATCTACCCCTCGACCACGGCATTCCTGCTCGCGCACCTCGCCTGTTTCGGGGCCATCTGGACCGGCGTGACCCTGGAGGCACTGGCACTCGGGTTCGTGCTGTACGTGGTGCGGATGTTCGGCGTCACGGCCGGCTATCACCGCTACTTCTCACACCGTGCCTTCAAGACCAGCCGCGTGTTCCAGTTCTTGCTGGCCTTCCTGGCGCAGAGCTCGGCCCAGCGCGGCGCCTTGTGGTGGGCGGCCAAGCATCGCTGGCATCACCTCCACTCCGACACCGAGCTCGACGTGCACTCGCCGGCCCGGCGCGGCTTCTTCTACGCCCATGTAGGCTGGATCTTCAGCGCCCGTCACCACGACACCGACTATGCCGCCGTTCCCGATCTCACCCGCTGGCCGGAGCTGGTCTGGCTGGACCGCCACCCATATCTGGCGGCGATCGCGCTGGGCGGGGCGTCGTGGCTGATCGCCGACTGGGCCGGCTTGGTGGTAGGCTTCTTCTGGAGCACGGTGGCCCTGTGGCACGCCACCTTCGGCATCAACTCGCTGGCGCACGTCGTGGGCCGTCAGCGCTACGTCACCGGCGACGATTCGCGCAACAATTGGCTGCTCGCCATTCTCACCCTCGGCGAGGGCTGGCACAACAACCACCATGCCTGCCAGTCCTCGGTGCGCCAGGGCTTCCGCTGGTGGCAGTACGATCCGACCTTCTACACGCTGAAGCTCCTGTCCTGGATCGGGATCGTGTGGGACCTGAATCTTCCCGCGCGCAGCCTGCTCGCCGGCGAGCAGCGACTCGGTCGCAAGGTGGTGGACCGGGTCGCGCACCAGCTGGCGGGCACCTTCCCGATCGACGGTATCGCCGCGCAGGCAAAGGCGGCGCTGGCGGAAGCGCGCATCTGGCAGGAGTTCCGTGCGCGGGCACAGCAGGCCCGGGGCCATGCCGAGGCGGTGCTGGGCGAACTGCACCTGCCGCAGATGCCGAGCCTCGAGCAGGTGCGGCGACTGGCCGAGCAGCGGCTCGCACGCACGCCGTCTTTGGACGACATCGCCCAGCGCACACGTCAGGTGCTCCTGGAGACCATTGCCAACCGGCTGCTCAAGGAGATCTGAGCGGCGCCGAGCGGCGCAATCCGGACAGCACAAAGCCACGCCACCGCGTTCGCGGTGACGTGGCCTGTTCGGCTAGCGGCGGTGATAAGGCCGCCGCGCGCGCTCAGCCCTCGGTCTTGGGGGGCATCGGCGGCGGGTTGTTGTTCGGGCCGGGGAAATCGGACGGGGGCAGCTGCACGCCCTTGGCGTAGTCCACACCCCAGAGCTCGCCACCCGGGTTGCCGCCACAGGCGCTGAGAGCCAAGCCCAGCCCGAGCAGCGCACAGGCCGCCAGGATCTTGCGGCCGTTGGTGGAGTTCATAGGCACGTTCCCTTCTCGTTCCAGCACGGGACGCCGTGACAACTGACCAGCCTGTCCCCGTCGCCACGTTTGGCCTCATCTCGCGGCCGCTGGCAAGCGCGGCGCGTCAGGCGCGAGCACCGGTGTGCCGGAAATACCGCGCAGTGTGACGCTTCCGCATGGATTTGTCGGTGTTGCATCCCCGAGGCTAGAGCGGCGCCACGCCCTGCGGCCGGGCCGTGCCCGGCACCGGCAGCCGCAACGGCGAGCCGGGAGCCTCGCTGAGGCGGCCGGCGGCGTCCACCCTCAGGACATGAAGCGCGTTGGCGTCCGCAGGCTGGATCGAGACGCGCTTGGCCACGACGTAGAGGAAGCGCTCGGGACCATCCAGGGCCAGCTGGAAGGGCAATCCGGAACCGCGCAAGGCGAGCGCCGCGCCGAGTTCCACCGGACGCTCGGGGTCGGCGAGGTCGTAGGTCGAAATCGACCGGCTGCCGGTGTTGGAACTGTAGAGCCGCGTCGCCGCCCGATTGCCGACCAGCCAGCAGATCGCCCGGCCCGAATTGGGCACCGAGCCGACCAGTGCGAGGCGGCCCGACGGGTCCCAACGCTCCACCGCCAGCCGCTGGGCCACGGGCAGACCGAGATAGAGCAGCGGCCGCGACGGATGCGCCCACAGTCCGAGCGGGCGGCGTTCGCGGCGGCTGGTGGCACCCGGGTGGACGGGCAGGGCGGACGAGCCAAGGAACTGGAAGCTACGGTCCGTCACGCGCAGCACGTCGACGACGCCGGCGTTGGGGAACTGGGTGCCGAACACCAACTGGCCGGTGCCTGCGGTCAGGGGCTGAGTGGGCGAGACGCCCTCCGGCAGGAGCTTCACCGCACCGGCATCGGACGTGAGCCGCCCGTCGGCGCCGATACGCAAGGCGGCGTAGCCGGGGCGCCCGGAGGCGGGCTGCGCCCGATCCGCGTCCTTGTTCACCACGATCAGCCGACTGCCCCGCAGGCCGAGCGCGACGGGGTTCGGACCGCCCGACGGGAAGGGCGAGCCCGAGATTGCCGAGAGACGCCCGTCGGTCGCGATGCGGAACACGGCGATCGTGTTGGACCCGCCATTGACGGCGAACAGGAGGCGGCGGCCGCGATCGACCACCAGGTTCTGGTCGCTGTCGAAGGCGCCGTTGGCGACATCGGGCGCGACCGTGCCGCGACCGCCGGTGAGATAGGGCGAGCCCGGCAGGGCCGTCAGGCGACCGGCGGCGTCGCGCCGGAAGCCCAGAACCGCGTTGCGGCCCACGCCGGGGTCGTTGCTCTCGACATAGACCACGCCGCTGGGCAGGCCTTGCGCGGTCGACGCCGAGGCGATGTGGGCGAGCGCGGCGGCGAGGATGAGCGCGCACGCGCGATTCCGGTAACGCATCGAGATCACTCCATGGGCACGCTGGCGATACTTCGGACTGGGCAAATAGATCGCAATACCTGAAGGCATGCTGTGCCGGCGAAACGTCTGCGACGACAATATTCGTCAGCCGCTACGTGGTCCTAACCTCCGACATCCACGCGATCTCACATGCTGTAATTGGCTCGACCGGCGCCGTCCATCTGAATGAGCGGGCCGGATGGCGCCATTACGAAGACGTTATCGGCGCGGAGCGGGCCGTGAGCGAAGGCTGCCGGTGGTGGCTCAGGCGCGCTCGATCCGGGACCGGTAGCAATTGTTCCGGGCGGAGCGGGCATGCAGGTAGGCGATCTCCGGCCGCGCCAGGAGCAGCGCCGCCACGATTGCGAACTCGGCCGTGGCGATCGGCGGCGGATCCTCGGGCCGGAGAGCGGCCAGACCGTCGGGCGCGCCCGGCGACGACCCGGTTCTTGCGCCGCGATTGACTCGACTTCGCCCACCGCCTTAGCTCCGCCGCCAGGGCAGCCAGCGAAAGGACCCGGGATGGCGCCGAGCGGGGGCGAGGTCGGCCGCTACACCGACAAATATTTCTCGCGCACGCGGACCATCGTCGAGCGTTTCGGCGACTGCCGCGTCACCTACGCCGTGTTCATGCGCCGGCCGGTGCTCTCGACCCCGCGCTTGGCGCTGGACTGGCTGCGCAGCGTGGCCGACGAGCGCGAGGCGGCGATCGAGATCGATCTCCAGCACGAGGAGGGCGAGTGGGTCGGTGCCGGCGAGCCGATCATGTACCTGCACGGGCCGTTCCGCCATCTGGTCGACCTGGAGACCGTGTTCCTGCAGCGGCTGGGGCCTGCCTGCGTCGCGGCCTACAACGCCTATACCATGTGCACCGACCTGCCCTATGCGGGCTTCCTCGCCATGGACACGCGCCATTGTGCCGGTGCGGAAATGGCCGAGCTCATGGCCTATGCCGCCTCGGTCGGCTCCGCCCGCGCCCAGCGCGAGACCGGGGCCAAGGGCTTCATCGGCAACTCGACCGACGCCACCGCCCATTTCTTCGGCCAGCCCGCAGGCCTCGGCACCATGCCGCACGCGCTGATCGGCTATGCCGGCAGCACCCTGCGCGCCGCCCAGATGTACCACGAGACCTTCCCCGACGAGCCGCTCACCGTGCTGGTCGACTTCTTCGGCCGCGAGGTCACCGACACGCTCGAGGTCTGCCACCACTTCCCCGAGCTCGCCGCCGCCGGGCGCATGAGCGTCCGGCTCGACACCCATGGCGGCCGCTTTCTCGAAGGCCTGGACGTCGCCGCCTCCTACGCCGTGCTGGAGCGCCATGTTCCCCATGCGATCCGCACCTACCGCACGGCCGAGGAGCTGGGCTGGCTGACCGGTACGGGGGTCACCGCAGCGGCGATCTACCACATGCGCGAGCAGCTGGACGCGGCTGGCTTCGACCGGGTCAAGATCATAGCGTCCTCTGGGTTCGGGCCGTCCAAATGCAAGCTGATGGCGAGCGTCAAGGCGCCGGTCGACGTGATCGGCACCGGCTCCTACCTGCCCGAGCGCTGGACGGAAACCTACGCCACCGCCGACGTGATCGCCTATGACGGCGAGTACCGGGTCAAGGTCGGGCGTGAGTTCCTGTTCCCCGCGGATGCGCCGCGACCCGGCGGCAACTGAGTTGGGAGTGAGGCGATGAAGAAGGTGCACGGCGACGCCGCGGCGGCGCTGGCAGGCGTGCTCCGCGACGGAATGACGATCATGGCCGGCGGATTCGGCCTGTGCGGCATTCCCGAGAACCTGATCGACGCGATCGCGGCCAGCGGCGTCAAGGGTCTGACGGTCATCAGCAACAATTGCGGCGTCGACGGCTGGGGCTTGGGCAAGCTGCTCGAGCGCGGCCAGATCCGCAAGATGATCAGCTCCTATGTCGGCGAGAACAAGGAGTTCGCGCGCCAGTACCTGGCGGGCGAGGTCGAGGTCGAGTTCAACCCGCAAGGCACGCTTGGCCGAGCGCATCCGCGCCGGCGGGGCCGGCATCCCGGCCTTCTTCACCAAGACCGGCGTCGGCACGCTGATCGCCGAGGGCAAGGAGCTGCGCGAATTCGACGGCGAGACCTACGTCATGGAGCGCGGGCTCAAGGCCGATCTGTCGATCATCAAGGCCTGGAAGGGCGACCATGAGGGCAACCTCGTCTATCGGAAAACCGCGCGCAATTTCAACCCGATGATGGCGACAGCCGGCGAGGTCTGCGTGGCCGAGGTCGAGCACCTCGTCGCCGACGGCGAGATCGACCCGGACCACATCCACACGCCTGGCATCTTCGTGAACCGCATCTTCCTGGGCAGGAACCACGAGAAGCGGATCGAGCAGCGCACCGTGCGCAAGCGCGCGGCCTGAGCGGGAAGGAGAGCAGCATCATGGCCTGGACCCGCGACGAGATGGCGGCGCGCGCCGCCCGCGAGCTCGAGGACGGCTTTTACGTCAATCTCGGCATCGGCATCCCCACGCTGGTCGCCAACTTCATCCCCGAGGGCATGGAGGTGACGCTGGAAAGCGAGAACGGGATGCTCGGCATGGGCCCGTTCCCCTACGAGGGCGAGGAGGATGCCGACCTCATCAACGCCGGCAAGCAGACGGTCACCGAGCTGCCCAAGACCAGCTTCTTCTCCTCGGCCGACAGCTTCGGGATGATCCGCGGCGGCCACATCGACCTCTCGATCCTGGGGGCGATGCAGGTGGCGGTGAACGGCGATCTCGCCAACTGGATGATCCCCGGCAAGATGGTCAAGGGCATGGGTGGCGCCATGGACCTGGTGGCCGGCGTCAAGCGGGTGATCGTGGTGATGGAGCATACCGCCAAGGGCGAGGAGAAGAAGCTGCTGCAGCGCTGCGACCTGCCGCTGACCGGAGCCGGCGTCGTCGACATGGTGGTCACGGAGCTCGGCGTGTTCGGGGTCACCCGCAAGACCGGCACCAGCTACCGGGTCCTCGAGCTCGCACCCGGCGTGGCACTCGACGAGATCCGCGCCAAGACCGGCGCACCCGTCGAGTCGGCCTAGCCCGGGGGCCGAGGCGGGGACCGCCGCAGCTTCCTGCGGAGGAACGATGGTGGTCGGCCGGTTGCGCGGGGGCGTCAGCGAGCGTGCGCTGGTGCGCGAATCGCTGATCTTCAGCGCTCCGGCCGGGCTGCCCCTGGCATTGCTGGCGGCGTTCGGGCAGATCACGGTGCCCACGGCCATCGTGGGCTGGCTCCTCAGCCTCATCGGCGGCGGCTGGGTGGCGTGGTCGCGGTTGCGCGAGCTCGAGGCCATCGCCGCATGGATCGAAGGGCTCCCGCTGGACCAGGACCGCCCGCCCTTGGCGGAAGCGGAGGGGTCGCTGTCCGGCCGGCTGCTGCGCCCGGTCAGCGAGCTCGGCCGTCAGCTGCGCCGGCAGTCGGGGCGGATGGCGGCACAGCAGCGTATGCTGCGCTCGGTGATCGAGGCGCTGCCCGACCCGATCATCGTCGTGGACCAGGAGATGACGGTCACCCAGGCCAATGCCGCGGCGCGCCGCAGTTTCGACGCCCCGGGACCGCCAGTGCCGCTGGCGCGCATCCTGCGCGACCCGGGCGTGCTCGCGGCGGTCAGCGCCGCCCTCGCCGGCACCGCGGCGAGCAGCGTCTCGTTCAGCCCCAGCCACGATCCCGCGAAGCAGTTCAGCTCGCGGATCGAGCCGGTCGATCTCGGCGATGGCGGCCGCGGTGCGCTGATCGCGATGCGCGAGCAGACCGAGCAGGTGATGATCGAGCGGATGCGCTCCGATTTCGTCGCCAACGCCAGCCACGAGATCCGCACGCCGCTGGCCTCGATCCAGGGCTTCATCGAGACCCTGCGTGGAGCCGCCCGTCACGATGCCAAGGCGCGCGAGAGCTTCCTAGAGATCATGGCCGAGGAGGCGGCGCGCATGGCGCGGCTGGTCGACGATCTGCTGTCTTTGTCGCGGATCGAGCTCGCCGCCAACCAGCCGCCGCGCGAGCGCTGCGATCCCGCCGAGGCGGTGACCTACGCCCTCGACCGGATGCGCCCGGCGGCCGAGCAGAACCGGGTCCGCATCGCGGTCGAGATGCGGACCGGCCTGCCTTCGGTCCTCGGCGACCCCGACCAGTTGCACCAGCTGTTCGTCAACCTGATCGACAACGGCATCAAGTATGGCGGCGAAGGTACCACGCTGTGCGTCTCCGCCGAGGTGCTGGACGCGGCTCCGCCGGACAGCGGCGCCGCCGCCGGCCGCCCTTGCGTGCGGATCGCGGTCGTCGACCAGGGACCGGGCATCGCGCCCGAGCATCTGGCACGCCTGACCGAGCGATTCTATCGCGTCGAGGGCGGCCGCAACCGGCGCCAGCGCGGCACCGGCCTCGGGCTGGCGATCGTCAAGCACATCCTGCGGCGCCATCAGGGGCACCTCGCGATCGACAGCACGCCCGGGTCGGGCAGCACCTTCGCGGTGCTGCTGCCCACGGCACCGGAGGCGGCCTGAACCGTCATCGTACTGTCATCAAACTCCCATAAAAGCCGCGCCGAGACGGGTGATCCATCGCCCGCATCCGCTACCTTTCGATGGAGGCACCATGCACCGCCTGCTCATGACCGCGGCCGCGACGGCACTCGTGGCGTTCGCCGCGCAGGCCCAGGCCCGCGACCAGATCCGTATCGTCGGCTCGTCGACGGTATTCCCGTTCTCGACCGCCGTGGCCGAGCAGTTCGGCCAGAAGTCGGGGCTCAAGACCCCGGTGGTCGAGAGCACCGGCACCGGCGGCGGGATGAAGCTGTTCTGCGCCGGTGTCGGCGAGGACACTCCGGACATCACCAACGCCTCGCGCCGCATCAAGGAGAGCGAGGTCGAAGCCTGCACCAAGGCCGGCGTGACCGAGATCACCGAGGTCAAGATCGGCTTCGACGGCATCGTGCTGGCCAACAGCAAGCAGCACGCGCCCTTTGCCCTCTCCGAGAAGGAGATCTGGCTGGCGCTGGCCAAGCAGATTCCGGTCGACGGCAAGCTCGCGGCCAACCCCAACACCACCTGGAACCAGGTCAATCCGTCGCTGCCGGCGGAGAAGATCGAGGTGCTGGGCCCGCCGCCGACCTCCGGCACGCGCGACGCCTTCGTCGAGCTGGTCATGGACAAGGCCT
This sequence comes from uncultured Alphaproteobacteria bacterium, assembly GCA_963720725.1. Classification (GTDB taxonomy): domain Bacteria; phylum Pseudomonadota; class Alphaproteobacteria; order Geminicoccales; family Geminicoccaceae; genus Benzoatithermus. The sequence goes on along the minus strand of CAVRGN010000005.1, from coordinate 43,603 downwards.
GCGAGGAGTTCGCCGAGATCAAGGCGCTCGACGCCGACGGCAAGAAGGCCGCCTGCCAGACCATCCGTGAGGACGGCGTCTACATCGATGCCGGCGAGAACGACAACCTGATCGTCCAGAAGCTCGGCGCCAACCCGACCGCACTCGGGATCTTCGGGTTCAGCTTCCTGGATCAGAACGTCGACAAGCTGCAGGGCAGCACGATCCAGGGCGTGGAGCCCACCTTCGAGAACATCGCCGACGGCGAGTATCCGATCGCGCGCTCGCTCTATTTCTACGTCAAGAACGCCCATGTCGGCGTCATCCCGGGTATCCGCGAGTACATCGCGGAGTTCACCAGCGACGCCGCGATCGGCGAGGAAGGCTACCTTGCCGACAAGGGCCTGATCCCGCTGCCCGAGGACGAGATCGGCGAGGTGCGCGCGGCTGCCAACCAGCTGACGCCCCTGTCGATGTAGCATCGGCTCGCCGGCCCGGCGCCGCCGCCGGGCCGGCACCCGCCGGATTGTCGTAACGCCAATGCTGCCGCCCCTCGTCGCCGTCGTCGCGCTGATCGCGATCGCCGCCTATTTCCTGGCCGGCCGCCGCGCCCTGGCGATCGGCGGCGGCCGCTCCTCGGCGCTGCACTCGCGTCCGGGCTACTACGCCTCCTACGCCGCCATGATGGCCGCCGGCCCGGCGCTGGCACTGTGGGCGATCTGGCGCCTGTTCGAGCCCATGGTGCTTCGCGGCCTGGTGCTGCGCACCGCGCCGCCCGAGGTCACCGGCCAGAGCCCGGAGCGGGTCGCGTTTTTCATGGACGCGGTGCGCCGCCTCGCCGACGGGCTGCCGGCGGTCGGGGAGGTGACGCCCGCGGTGCAGGCGGCCGCCAGCTACTACGGCACGCTGCTCACCTTCAGCCGGATCGCCCTCCTGGTTGCCGGCATCGCCCTGGCCGCGGTCTGTCTGTCGTCCGCAATGCGCCGCGTACAGCGCGACTTCCGTGCCCGCAACATGGTCGAGCGCTGGGTGACGGTCCTGCTGTGGCTGGCCGCGGGCATCTCCATCGCCACCACCGCCGGCATCATCTTCTCGGTGCTGTTCGAATCGATCCGGTTTTTCCAGAAGGTGCCGCTGAGCGAGTTCCTGTTCGGGCTGCAGTGGAGCCCGCAGACGGCCTTGCGCGCCGACCAGGTCGGGTCCTCGGGCGCCTTCGGCGCGGTGCCGCTGTTTGCGGGCACGCTGCTGATCACCGCGATCGCCATGTTGGTGGCAGGCCCCATCGGCCTGCTCTCGGCGATCTACCTGTCGCAATACGCCTCGCCCTCCTTCCGCGCCTGGGCCAAGCCGATCCTGGAAATCCTGGCCGGCATCCCGACGGTGGTCTACGGCTTCTTCGCGGCCTTGACCGTGGCTCCGCTGATCCGCAGCGCCGGCGAGACACTGGGCCTCGACGTTTCCTCCGAGAGCGCGCTCGCCGCTGGCCTGGTCATGGGGATCATGATCATCCCGTTCGTCTCGTCGCTGGCCGACGACGCGATCTCCGCCGTGCCCATGTCGCTGCGCGACGCGTCCTACGGGCTAGGCGCCACGCGGGCCGAGACCATCCTCCAGGTCTTGATCCCGGCGGCGCTGCCCGGAATCATCGCGGGATTCCTCCTGGCGATCAGTCGTGCCGTGGGCGAGACCATGATCGTGGTCATGGCGGCGGGCCTCGCGGCCAACCTGACCGCCAACCCGCTGCAGGCGGTAACCACGGTGACGGTGCAGATCGTGACGCTGCTGGTGGGCGACCAGGAGTTCGACAGCGCCAAGACGCTCTCCGCGTTCGCGCTCGGCCTGTTCCTGTTCCTCGCCACCTTGTGCCTCAACGTCGTGGCCCTCTACGTCATGAAGACCTATCGAGAGAAATATGACTGAGGCCGCCCCCTCCTCGCCGCTGGCCCGGCTGACCTCGGTGCCGCGACCGTCGTTCGAGGATACGGCGGCGCTCACCCGCAAGCGCTACCGGCGCGAAGGCCTGCTCAAGGGGCTGGGCATCGGTGCGATCGCCCTGGCGCTGGGTCTGCTGGGCGTCCTTCTGTTCACCATCGTGGCGCAGGGCTGGCCCGCGTTCCGCGAAGCCTACCTCAAGCTGGACATCCGGTTCGACCAGGCGGTGATCGACCCGCAAGGCACCGGCGACCCCGCGGTCATCGCGCAGGCCAACTTCGCCGCGCTGATCAGCGACAGCCTGCAGGACCTGTTCCCTGAGGCGACGAGCCGGCAGGACCGACGCATGCTGCGGGGGTTCGTGAGCTCGGGTGCGCCGAACCAGCTGCGCGAGTTGGTGCTGGCCGACCCGTCCCTGATCGGCCAGTCGCGCGAGATCTGGCTGGTCGCCGACGACGAGGTCGACCAGTTCGTCAAGGGTGCGGTCGACCGCGACCGGGACGAGGCCGACCGCCGGGTCGGCGACCAGGCGCTGGGCTTTCTCGATCGGCTCGAGGCCGAGGGCCGGTTGGAGTTGCGCTTCAATCGCATCTTCTTCACCTCCGGCGACTCGCGCGAGCCAGAGCTTGCGGGCATCTACGGTGCGCTCTGGGGCTCCGCCTACCTGATGCTGGTGACCCTGGTCCTGTGCGTGCCGACCGGCATCGCGGCAGCGCTCTACCTGGAGGAGTTCGCCCCGAAGAACCGGCTCACCGACCTGATCGAGGTCAACGTCAACAATCTGGCGGCCGTGCCCTCGATCGTGTTCGGCCTGCTCGGCCTCGCCGTGTTCCTCAACGCCTTCGGGCTGCCGCGGTCCTCGCCGCTGGTGGGCGGCCTGACCCTGGCGCTGCTCGTGCTGCCGACGATCGTGGTCGCCACGCGCGCGGCACTGCGCGCCGTGTCGCCCTCGATCCGTCAGGCGGCGTTCGGCATCGGCGCGTCCAAGCTCCAGACCATGACCCACCATGTCCTGCCGCTGGCCCTGCCCGGCATCCTCACCGGCACCATCATCGGCATGGCCCATGCGCTGGGCGAGACCGCACCCTTGCTGATGATCGGCATGAAGGCGTTCATCGTCGACGTGCCGACCTCGCCCCTTTCGCCGGCGGCGGCGCTGCCGGTGCAGATCTACATTTGGGCCGACAGCCCGGAGCGCGCCTTCGCGGAGCGGACGGCCGCGGCGATCATGGTGCTCCTGGCGTTCCTGATCGCCATGAACGCGGTCGCGATCTACTTCCGCCGCAGATTCGAACGGAAATGGTAGCAGGTTCCATGAACCAGATCGCAACGATGCAGCCGCCCCTGGCGAAGGCGGAAGTGACCCCGTCGGTCAAGCTGGCCGCCCACAAGGTCAACCTCTGGTACGGGCCGAAGCAGGCGTTGTTCGACGTCAGCCTCGAGGTTCCCGACCGCCAGGTGACGGCTCTGATCGGTCCGTCGGGCTGCGGCAAGTCGACCTTCCTACGCTGCCTCAACCGGATGAACGACACCATCGACGGCTGCCGGACGACCGGCGACATCCGTCTCGACGGCCGCGACATCTACGCGCCGGACGTCGACGTGGTGCAGCTGCGTGCCCGGGTCGGCATGGTGTTCCAGAAACCCAACCCCTTCCCCAAGTCGATCTACGACAACGTCTCCTATGGACCGAAGATTCATGGCCTCGCCCGCGGGAAGGCCGACATGGACGAGATCGTCGAGGCGGCGCTGCGCGGCGCCGGCCTGTGGGACGAGGTCGCCGACCGACTCGACCAGCCGGGCAACAGCCTCTCGGGCGGCCAGCAGCAGCGCCTGTGCATCGCGCGCGCGATCGCGGTCAGCCCCGAGGTGATCTTGATGGACGAGCCCTGCTCGGCGCTCGACCCGATCGCAACCGCCCATGTCGAGGAGCTGATCGACGAGCTGCGCTCGAGCTTCACGATCGCGATCGTCACCCACAACATGCAGCAGGCGGCCCGGGTGTCGCAGAGAACGGCCTTCTTCCATCTCGGCAAGCTGATCGAGTTCGGCCCGACCGAGACCATGTTCACCAAGCCGCGCGAGCAGATGACCCAGGACTACATCACCGGCCGGTTCGGCTGAGGAGCGACGCATGGCCGAGTTGGACATCCCCGCCCGAAAGCACACCGTCCGGTCCTTCGACGAGGATCTCAGCGAGCTCTCGGGCAAGATCGTGGCCATGGGCGGCCTCGTCGAGCGCCAGCTGATCGCGGCGGTCGAGGCCCTGGTCAGCCGGGATTCCGAAGCGGCGGACCGGATCGTGCGCGACGACCGCGACGTCGACGAACTCGAGGAGCAGGTCGACCAGCTGGCCATCCGGCTGCTCGCCACCCGCCAGCCCATGGCCGTGGACCTCCGTACCGTGGCGATGGCGCTGAAGATCTCCAACGACATCGAGCGGATCGGCGACTACGCCACCAACATCGCCAAGCGCATCAAGCGGATCAACGTCCACGATCCGCTCAAGCCGTTCGTCACCATCCCGCTCATGGCCCAGATCTGCCGCAGCATGGTCAAGGACGTGCTCGACGCCTACATCGAACGCGACGCCGAAAAGGCGCTGGACGTGTGGCGGCGCGATCCGGAAGTCGACGAGTATTACAACCAGTTGTTCCGCGAGCTTTTGACCTACATCCTGGAGGATCCGAAGCTGACTGGTGTATGCATCGACTTGATGTTCGTGGCCAAGAACCTGGAGCGCATCGGCGACCACGCCACCAACATTGCCGAGAAGGTCTACTACATCGTCCATGGCGACCAACTCAGCCGGGCGCGGAGTGACGCTCCGTGAAGCCCCTGATCCTCGTGGTCGAGGACGAGCCGCCGCTGCAGAAGCTGCTCGCCTACAATCTCGAGGCCGCCGGGTTCGCGGTGGCCCAGGCGTTCGACGGCGAGGAGGCGATGACGCTCATCGAGGAGCGGTTGCCCGACCTCCTGCTGCTCGACTGGATGCTGCCGCAGCTTTCCGGCCTCGAGGTCTGCCGCCGCCTGCGACGCCGCGCCGACACCGCCCATCTGCCGATCATCATGCTCACCGCCCGCGGCGAGGAGCCGGACCGGCTGCGCGGCCTCGACACCGGGGCCGACGACTTCATCAGCAAGCCGTTCTCGCCGGCCGAGCTCATCGCGCGCGTCCGCGCCGTGTTGCGTCGGGTGCGGCCGGCCTTCGCCGAGCAGCTTTTGACCTTCCACGACCTGCGGCTCGACCTCGCCGCCCACCGCGTCTTCCGCGGCGAGCGCGAGATCCATCTCAGCCCGACCGAGTTCCGCCTGCTGCGCCACTTCCTCGAGCATCCGGGCCGGGTGTTCAGCCGCTCGCAGCTCCTGGACCGGGTCTGGGGCTCGGATCTGGAGATCGAGCTGCGCACCGTCGATGCCACCATCCGGCGGCTGCGCCGGGCGCTGAATGCCGGCGGAGAGGCCGATCTCCTGCGCACCGTGCGGGCGGAGGGCTACTCCCTGGACCACAAGTTCGCCAGCCTGCCGCCCGACGAACCCGAGCGGCAATCGGCCAGCGCTTGACCTCTAGCGAATGCTGAGCGGCGGGCCGACGCCCGCCTCCAGCCCCGCGAGACCGGTCTCCAGCGTTTGCACGAGTGTGGCCAGCCGTGCGCCGAACGGGCTCAGCGAGCGCAGGAACAGGCGCAGCGGATTGTCCTCGACCGGCCGAGCCGTCACCGCGAGCTCGGCGTCCGCCGGCAGCTGCAGCGAGCGGCGCACCGCCGCCAGCGCCACGTCGATGCCGCCGAGCTCGTCGACCAGCCCCAGCTCGACCGCGTTCTGGCCGGCCCAGACGCGCCCCCGGGCGATCTCGCGCACCCGCTCCGGCGGTAGATCGCGTGCCTGTGCCACCAGGTCGGTGAAGCGGTCGTAGAGCCAGCCGACCAGCGCGTCGACCCGGGCCCGCGCCTCGTCCGAGTAGGGACGGTTGATCGACCACAGTCCGGCGCTGTCGCCGCGCGAGATCTCGGCCCAGTTGACCCCGAGCTTGCGCCAGGCTTCCTCGAGCACGGGCTTGCCGGCGATCACACCGATCGAGCCGGTGAGCGTCGCCGGCTGGGCCACGATCCGGTCCGCACCCGCGGCGATCCAGTAGCCGCCCGAGGCTGCGGTGTTGCCCATCGAGACGATGACCGGCTTGCCCGCGGCGCGGACCTCGAGCACCGCCCGTCGGATCGTCTCCGACGCCACGGCCGAGCCGCCGCCGGAATCCAGGCGCAGCACGACCGCTTTGAGGCTGCCATCCTTGGCGATGTCTTCGAGCGTGCCGGCAAGCTCGTCGGCGGCGATCTCCGAGCCCAGCGGGCCGTCGCCCCGGCGGATCAGGCCCGCCGCGCGGATCAGCGCCACGGTGGCGGCCGGCTTGGCGGGCGGAGCGGCAGCGTCCGCATAGGCGCGCAGCGACACCGTGGCCGCGCCGTCGCCGGCGCGGTCCATCGCCGCCGCCAGCGACTCGTCGCGGTAGTGCAGCTTGTCGATCAGACCCGCGGCCAGCGCCGCGTCGGCGGTGAGCGGTCCCTGGTCGATGAGCCTGCGTACATCGGCCGGAGCCAGCGCGCGGCCATCGGCGATGCCGGCCTCCAGCTGCCCGCCCAACGTTTCGAGGAGCGCTTCGAGCTGCTCGCGGTTGGGGCCGGAGAGCTCGCTGTCGGTCAGGCTCTCCAGGGCCGACTTGTACTCGGCCCGTCGCAGCACCTCCATGCGGATCCCGAGGCTGGCCAGGAGCTCGCGGGCGAGCGGCACCTGGATCGCGATCCCGGTGAGGCCGACCAGACCGCCCGGCTGCAGCTCGATCGAATCGAAGGCTGAGGCGATGTAGTAGCCCTCGTTGCCCGAGCCGAGTTCGCCGAAGGTGTCGGCCTGAGCCACTGCGAACTTGCCTGCGGCGCGAAATCGGCCCACGGCCTCGCGCAACTCCTGCGCCACCGCGAACCCGTGCTCGGTCTCGGCCAGCTGCACGATCAGGCCTGCTACCCGCGGGTCCCTGGCCGCCCGGTCGAGTGCCAGCACCGTGTCGGTCACCGTCGGCGGCGGCCGCAGCTCGAAATCGATCAGATCGGGAGCACCCGCGGTTTCGCTCAGTCCCGCCCGCCAGTCCGCGGTCAGGAGGATGCGGTCCGGCAGCGAGCGGCTTTCCGGCAGATAGCGCCAGGCCGCGATCCCGCCCGCTACGGCCGCGAGCAGGACGATGGCGCCGATGGTGGCGAGCAGGCCGACCAGGAACCGGCGCAACAGGCGCACCAGGTCAGGCCGCGCTCGGCAGGCGGGTCCGCCGGCGCTGGCTCTCGGTTCGCAGCTGGCCGCAGGCGGCCAGGATGTCGCGACCGCGCGGGGTCCGCACCGGCGAGGCGTAGCCCGCCTCCTCGACGATCCGCGCGAAGGCGTGGATGCGGTTGTTGGAGGAGCAGGTATAGGCCGAGCCCGGCCACGGGTTGAACGGGATCAGGTTGACCTTGGCGGGCACGTCGCGCAGCAGCCGGACGAGCTCGCGCGCGTCGGCGTCGCTGTCGTTGACCCCGTGCAACATCACATATTCGAAGGTGATCGGCCGGCGGGTCGGATAGCGGCGGCACGTGTCGAGCAGGGTGGCGATGTTCCACCTTCGGTTCAGCGGCACCAGCTCGTCGCGCAACTCGTCGCGCACGGCGTGGAGCGAGATGGCGAGGCCGACGCCAAGGTCGGCACCCAGTTGTTCGATGCGTGGCACCACGCCCGAGGTCGAAACCGTGATCCGCCGTCGCGACAGGTTGAGGCCGTCCTCGGCCATGGCCAGCCGCAGGGCGGCGACGGTCGCGTCGTAATTGAACAGCGGCTCGCCCATGCCCATCATGACGATGTTGGTGAACAGCCGGCCGTCCCGCCCGGTCGGCCATTCCTCCAGCGAGTCCCGCGCCACCAGCATCTGTGCCACGATCTCCGGCGTGCCGAGATTGCGCACCAGGGGCATGGTGCCGGTGTGACAGAAGCTGCAGGTCAGGGTGCAGCCGACCTGGGTCGACACGCACAAGGCGCCCCGGTCGTCCTCGGGGATGAAGACGGTCTCGACCTCCTGGCCGTCGGCGAAGCGGAGCAGCCATTTGCGCGTGCCGTCGGCCGAGCGCTGCTCGGCCGCGATCTCCGGCCGCGCCGCCGAGTAGCCCGCGGCGAGCCGCTCCCGCAGTTCCCGGGGCACCGTGCTCATGGCCTGGAACGAGGCGGCGCCGCGGTGATAGAGCCAGTGGAACAGCTGCCGCGCGCGCAAGCTTGCCTGCCGCTCGGGCACGTCCAGCTCGACGAGCAGCGCGCGCAAGGCCGCGAGGTCCAGGCCGATCAGGCTCGGCCGGCCGTCGGAAGCGAGCGCCTTCATGCCGTGCGACTCATCGCGGGCAGGAGCTTCGCATCGCCTCGTAGGCGGCGGTGAAGCCGCTCAGCGAGTAGGTGTCGAGCGAGTAGGTGCTGCGCGTCGAGGTCCCGCGCACGGTCATGCTGCTGCCACGCTTCATGGCCGCGATGATCGATTCGTCGTCGGCATTGAAGCTGAACGCATCATCGCCGTCGGTGAACAGCTCGAAGGGCCTGCCGTCGATGGTGACCCGCACCTTGGTGCCTTTCTGGTACGAATAGCCGGGATGGTAGGTCAGATACTGGCCGGACTGGCCAGGGAGGCTGACGATCAGGGCCGCCGGCGGATCGCGCCGCGAATAGTTGCCCGACTGGGCCGTGGGCTCGCTCGCGAGATAACAGAACCGACCACGACTGTCGGTCACCTCGTAGACCGACCAGTCGCGATGCACGCTGACCTGTTTCGGTACCGCGGCCGCCGTCTGTGCGCGACCTGCCTGCGGCGCAACGACCAGAACGGCCAACGCCATCACGACCCAACGCAGCGAATGTCGCATTGGTCTCCTTGCCGCTTCGATCCAGGGTGGAAGTCGAACTAGCATAATCGCTCAACTGGCCCATTGGAAGGATCTCGCCGCCGGCTCACGCGTCCTTGCGCTCGGACCGGTCGTCGCGGGCGAAGCGGCGGATCGGGCCATGGACGTGCGCCGGAAGCGCCTCGGTCGGCCCTCCGGCATGCACCGGGCGCGGCGCGAACCGCCCGAGCGACACCAGACGGTCGTACATCACCACGGCACCGGCCACGGCGAGGTTGATGCAGAAGCGGGTGGGGATCCGGACCACATGGTGGCAGCGTGCCAGCATGGCCGGAGACAGGGAGCTCCGTTCGGGGCCGAACACGTAGGCCGCGTTGAGCGGATGGCGGAAGCTCGGCAGCTCGACCGCCGTGTCGACCAGCTCGCAGCCGACCAGGCGACAGCCGCGTGGCAGCCGCAGCTCATCGACCGAATCGAAGTCGTAGACCGGCAGCTGATGCTCGGCGTGGGACGTGTCGGAGCGCGCGGCGCGCACCGAGTATTCGGCGTTGACGAGAAAGACGAAGCTGGCGCCGAAGGCGTGCGCCGAGCGCATCAGGTTGCCGAGATTCATGGGCTTGCTGATGCCCTCGGCACCGATAGCGAAGAAGCCGCGCATGGCCGGGTCGGACATGGCTGCTAGTTAGTGGCGCCGTCCGCCACCGTCCAGCTTCTCAGTGCGCCCCACCTGCTCTAAGGATCGGGCCGAGCCGCCGCCGGAGGTACCCCATGCGTGCCATCCTCTGCCGTGAGCTGCGGGGCCTGGAAGCCCTGGAACTCGTCGACCTGCCAACGCCGGAGCCCGGCGCCTGCGGCGTTCGGATCGCAGTGCGCGCAGCGGGTGTGAACTTCGCCGACACCCTGATGCTCGCCGGGCGCTACCAGGAAAAGCCCTCCCTGCCCTTCACGCCGGGCCTCGAGCTGGCCGGCGTGATCGAGGCGGTGGGTGCGGGCGTACGCGGGCTCGAGCCCGGCCAGCGGGTGCTGGCGGTCGTCGGCCATGGCGCGTTCGCCGAGCGGGCCGTGGCGCGGGCCGAGGACGTGGTGCTCCTGCCCGACGACATGGACGACGTCACCGCAGCCGGCTTCGCCATCGCCTACGGCACCGCGCACGGCGCCCTGCGCTGGCGCGCGGACCTGCATGCCGGCGAGACGCTGCTCGTCCACGGCGCCGGCAGCGGGGTCGGGCTGACCGCGGTCGAGTGCGGCAAGGCGATCGGTGCGGTGGTGATCGCCACCGCGCGCGGCGAGGAAAAGCTCGCCGTGGCCCGCGCGCACGGCGCCGACCACGTGCTCGACAGCGACGGCCCGGATCTGAAGGACCGGATCCGGGCGCTGACGGACGGGCGGGGCGCCGACGTGGTCTACGATCCGGTCGGCGGGGCGGTGTTCGACGCCTCGCTGCGGGCGATCGCATGGGAGGGACGGATCGTCACCATCGGCTTCGCCTCCGGCCAGGTGCCGCAGATTCCGGCCAACCTGCTCCTGGTCAAGAACGCCAGCGTCCACGGCTTCTACTGGGGCAGCTACCGCAAGCACGACCCCGAGCGGCTGCGCGACGGCTTCAAGGAGCTGTTCGACTGGCACCGGCGCGGGCTGATCCGCCCGCTCGTGTCGCAAACTCTGCCGCTGGCGCGGACGGCGGAGGCGATCGGCCTCCTGGCGGGCCGGCGCGCCATCGGCAAGATCGTGGTAACCATGCCGGCGGCGGAGACAGCCGCCGGTTGAGGCTTGCACCGTCGCGCCGCCGGGGCCTATCCAACTGGGATGAACGGCCTGAAACTCGTCATCGGCAGCCCGAACGCCTCTTCCTGGTCGTTGCGCCCCTGGCTGCTGCTCAAGCAACTGCGGGTGCCTTTCGAGGAGATCGTGATCCCGCTGCGCCGGCCGGACACGGCCGAGCGGATCCGTGGCTACTCGCCATCGGGCAAGGTGCCGGTGCTGCTCGCCGACGGCCTGCGGATCTGGGATTCGCTGGCGATCGCCGAGTACCTCGCCGAGAGCCATGTCGGCCTGTGGCCGGCGGACCGCGCCGCGCGGGCGCTGGCGAGGTCGGCCTGCGCCGAAATGCACAGCGGCTTCGCTGCCTTGCGCACGTTCCTGCCGATGGATTTCCTCGCCCGCTTCGATCCGCCCGGCCGCCTGCTCGCGTCGGTCGAGCGCGACATCGAGCGGATCCTGGCGCTGTGGGCCGAATGTCGCCGCGCGGCGCCCGAGCCCGGTCCATTCCTGTTCGGCAGCTTTTCCGTCGCCGACGCGATGTTCGCACCCGTCTGCTCGCGGCTCGCGACCTACGCGGTGCCGCTCACCTCGGCGGCGCAGGCCTATGTCGGCCAGATGATGGGCTTGCCGGCGATGCGCGAATGGGGGCGGCTGGCGCAGGTCGAAATCGGCGCGAGCGAGCACTATCCGATGCGGCAGCAACCGTCCCCGCCGCGGCCTTCAGCCCCGCCCGCGCCCGCGGAAGCCGCGCCGCCCATGCCCGATCGGTCGCCCGGGCCGCCGCCCGGGCCCGAACCGATCGCGGGGGAGGACGATCCGCGGCGCGGGCCGCGGCCGATCCCGTCGACCATCATGGTCAAACCCATAGGGGACGGAACTCGGCGACGACGCTGACATAGACGTCGCGCTTGAAGGGCACGATCAGGTCCGCGACCTCGTCCGGCGCGACCCAGCGCCAGTCGCTGAACTCCGGGTGCGCGGTGTCGATTCGGATGTCGCCGTCACTGCCGGTGAAGCGCAAGGCCAACCAGAGTTGGCTCTGGCCGGCATAGCGCCCGCGCCAGCGCTGCCGCGCGACCGCCGCCGGCAGGTCGTAGGAGCGCCAGACCTTGCTCGCGGCGGCGAGTTCCCCCCGATCGGTGCCGATCTCCTCCAGCATCTCGCGCCGAGCAGCGACTTCCGGCGTCTCGCCCGGGTCGATGCCGCCCTGGGGCATCTGCCAGGCGGGCTCGTTCCGGTCGCAACGCTGACCGACCAGCACCCGACGGTCGCTGCTCAGCAGGAACACGCCGACGCAGGGGCGGTAGCCGGGCCGGGGTGCCGGAGTCTCGATGCAGGCCAGGGCTCAGTCCCGTCCGGCGACGGCGTCGGGTCCGGGGGCCAGAAGCCGGCTGGGCGGGACCAGGACGAGCCCCTGCCCGGCCAAGCCCTGGATCCAGACGGCGACACGGTCCAGGCTGCCCGGCAGGGGCTGGAGCACGGCCACCGCGTATCCCTGAGACCGCGCCTTCTCCACCACCGCCGCGAGTGCCAGATCGACGGCCGCGGGCGTCGGATCGAGGTCGACCGGCACGGCGGCGCCGACATAGGCGAGGCCGGCCAAGCGGGCTTGGGGGGCCAGGGCGTCCGCGCCGATCTCGATCAGGCCGAGGCCGCGTGCGTGCAACTGCGCCGCCAGGGGTGCGAACGCCGCCGGATCGGCCGCGAATGCACCAGCGGCACTGTCCAGGGCGAGGTAGCCACCGCCCCGGGTCAGCACCCGCAGAACCGCCTGCTCCCTGGCCTCCGGCGCTGCCACCGCCTGGACCGTCAACGGGCCGGCGTCGTCGACGGGGAAGCGCAAAGGCTCGAGCGGCAGTCCGAGCAGGGCCTCGTGGCCGGCGGCGCGCGCGCGGGCCTGCCAGGCGGCGGCACCCGCATAGGGCGAAAAGGACAGGCCGACCTCGCCGGGCAGGGACAGGGCACGCTCGGTCAGACGGTCGGAGAGGCCGAGACCGGTGACCAGCACGGCGACGCAGCCGCTCCGGCACTCGCGCGCGGCCGGGCGGACATAATGGCCGAGCGGTGTGCGCCCGGCCGCGTCGGTCCGCGGCAGCTCGCCCAGGGTGGTGTGCTCGACCAGTCCTGGATCGATCGCCACGGGCGGCCCCCGGCCCTGATCCGGCTCCGGCGAAGCCAACATGGCGGGGGTGCGGGTCGGAGCAGGTGCGGGCGCGGGGAGCGCGATCGGCAGGGTCACCACCGGCGGATCGACGAAGCGCACCGAACCCCGCGGCAGCAGGGCGGTGGCCGGGGCGGCCACGGCCAGCGTCGTCGCCGCCACCACCGCCAGGACCAGCCCGCGCTTCATGGACGTCCGCGCCGGGTCGGGGCCGAGCAGACGCCCATGCCCGGCGTCAGCCCTTCGAGCCCGCGAGCGTGCGGCCCTCGAACAGCGAGATGCCGCGCAGCAGGTCGAGGGCGCGCGACAGCTGGTAGTCGTCGCCCTCCGCCGGCGGCTCACCCATCTCCGGCGGTGTCTTCACCGGCTCCGCGTCCGCTGCCTGTTCGTTGCTCAACCGGCCGCGCAGGTCCGCCTCGCGACGGCCGGGATCGTCGTCCAGCGTCTCGACATTCGCCTGGTGCACCTCGATGTCGGGCGTGATGCCCTTGGCCTGGATCGAGGTGCCAGCGGGCGTGTAGTAGCGGGCGGTGGTCAGCCGGATGGCGCCGTTGCCGGACAGCGGCATGATGGTCTGGACCGAGCCCTTGCCAAAGGACTGGGTGCCCATGACGATCGCCCGCCGCTGGTCCTGCAGGGCGCCGGCGACGATTTCCGACGCCGAGGCCGAGCCGCCATTGATCAGCACGACCATGGGCACCCCCTCGGCGATGTCGCCCGGCCGCGCATTGAAGCGCTGCACCGAGTCGGGGCGCCGGCCGCGGGTGGAGACGATCTCGCCCTTGTCGAGATAGGCGTCGGCCACTGCGACCGCCTGGTCGAGCAGGCCGCCGGGATTGTTGCGCAGGTCCAGGACGATGCCGGTGAGCTTGTCGCCGATCTTGCCGGTCATCTCCTCGAGCTTCTCGCGCATCTCGCTGGAGGTCTGCTCGTTGAAGGTGGTGAGGCGGACATAGGCCACGTCGCCCTCGACCCGGGCGCGCACCGGCGAGATCTTGATCACCGCGCGGTTAAGGCTGACCTCGAACGGTTCCTCGCGGCCCTTGCGCATCAGGCGCAGGTCGATCTTGCTGTCGACCGGCCCGCGCATCTTCTCGACCGCTTCGCTCAGGGTCATGCCCATCACGGCCTCGCCGTCGATGTGGGTCACCAGATCGCCGGGCTGGACACCGGCCTTGGAGGCGGGGGTGTCGTCGATCGGCGAGACGACCTTGACCAGGCCGTTCTCCATCGTGACCTCGATGCCGAGCCCGCCGAACTCGCCGCGGGTCTGCACCTGCATGTCGCGGTATTTCTCGGTATCGAGATAGCTTGAATGCGGATCGAGCGAGGTCAGCATGCCGTCGATCGCCGCCTCGATCAGCTGCTGCTCGCCCACCTCCTCGACATATTCCGCCCGGACCCGCTCATAGACGTCGCCGAACAGCTTGAGCTGGCGGAACGAATCGGCGGAGCCGGCCTGTGCCACCACCTCCTGCACCGGGCCCAGCGAGACGCCGGCGGCAAAGGCGGCCGCGGCCACCAGGCTGAACTTGAGCGCGATCCTCGGCATCAACTGCGCACCTTGTCATGATAGTCCGTCAGCAACGGCGCGGGATCGATCGGCAAGCCGCGATGCCTGAGCTCGAGCTGGAGACGGGCAGGTCCATCCATTCCGGCGACGATCTCGCCTAGGGACTGTCCGGCAACTACGCTGGCGCCTCGACGCACGTCAAGCCGCGCCAGCCCGGTCAGAACGACATGATATCCTCTGCCACGATCGATGATCAATAGCGGCCCTATCCCGCGGAACGGCTCGGCGAACGTGACCGTGCCGCTCACCGGCGAGCTGACCACCTGGTCGACGCTGGTGGCGATGGCCAACCCCGTCGGGCCTGCCGCCACCAGCTGCCCGAAGATTGGCCACACCGGCCCGTGCACGGGTGCCGCATGGTCGAGCCGCCGCGCCGGCGGCCGTGCTGGCCAGCGCGCCGCCACGAGCCGCAGGAGCCGTCGGTCCAGCCGGAGATCCGTGGCGATGGCACGCTTGTGATCCGGCGGCATCGCTCGCCCGAGCCGGGCTGCCGGCGCCGACAGCGTCACCGCATCGGCTACCCGGATCGCACTGTCGGCCAAGGAGCTTGCGGGTAGGCTGCGGGCCAGGACGGCCATGCGCGCGCGCATGGCCGTACGCCAGCGTGCGCCCGCCAGTTGCGCCGCGGCCGTGGCCTGCGCCCGCCGCGTGGACCAGATGGCCCGGTCCGCCGCCGCCGACCGCTGCTGCCGCGCCAGCATGGCGACCTCGCCGCCCAGCCGGGCATGCCGCGCCTGCGCGGCGGCGGCGGCTCGCGCCAACCCGGCCAGAATCAGTCGTGCTCGCGAGTCGTCGCGGGCAGAAGCCTCGAGCGCGACCAAGCCACCCGCGAGTGCGCGCCGCGCAAGAGCCACTTCCGTGAGCGCCTCCGCCTGCCGGTCGGCCAGTCGCAGCCGCGCCCGCGCGCGGTCCAGCTGCCACGCCTGGGCCGTCACCAGGCCGTCCGATGCCTCCGCCAGTTCGGCCATCGCCTCCATGCGCAGCCGGTCGGCCAGTGCCAGTCCGGACGCATCGGCTCCGCCGGCCCCCCAGGCGGGCCCGATGGCGAGCAGGCACGCCAGGAACCCGCAGGCGAGCGATCGGGGTATCGGATGTGGCCGCAACGGCGCCTCGCCGTGTGATCAGTCGATCACTCACATGCGGCAGGCGTCGTTAACGGCTGGTGAAGGCGGGCAGCCCTGCGGCTGCGGTCGCCGCGGAGCGGCTAGGGCGCGGTTTTCGCGCGAAGATATCGTAGTCGGCACACCGCCGACTGTTTGCGGCATCTTGTTCGTGGCGAGCCATGCCAGCCCGGCACGCGCAGCGCCTTGATCCGGATCGACCTCGGCGGCAGCCGGCACCCGGTCAGGGCTGGCGCACCGCCGCACCCCAGTCGGCGAGGAAGCGCTCGCGCTTCATTCGGTCGAGGAACACCAGCAGCGCCGGACCCAACGTGATCGGTTGGGCGCTGGCGGCGGCCTCGGGCGGGAAGCCGGCCTCGCCGCCGGCCTGGACCAGAGCACGCATGCCCGGGGTGGCAGCGACCGTCGCCTGCCCGCGCGGCGAGAGCAGATAGTCGACGAACAGCTTGGCGGCGGCGGGCGACCGCGCCGCCCGCGGAATCACCACCACCCTCGACATCCACAAGGTGTAGTCGCGCGGCAGCACGATCTCGATCGGGGCGCCGGCCTGCTGGCGGGCGAGGGCGTAGGAGCCCAGCACGTTGTAGCCGACCAGAACCTCGCCGCGCTCGATCGCGTCCAGGATCTCGCCCGAGGTCCGAAACAGCCGGACCGTCGTTTCGCCCAGCGCGATCGCGAGGCGCCAGAACTGGTTCGCCAGGAGCGAATCCTGGCTCGCGAACAGATTAGCCGACGCCGGCTTCGGCGATGTCGTAGGTGGCGACCCGACGGCGGAACCGGTCCGGCTGCGCCTGCAGCAGCCGCAGAAGTTCGGGTCGGGAGCGTGGCGCCTCGCCCGGTCCGAAGGCCTGACGCGCATAGACGATCACCGCCGGCTCGAGCGTGAAGCCGTAAGCCTCTTCGCGCCAGTTCGCCCAGGTCGGCACCAGCATGGTCTCGGGCGAGACGTGGACCTGGGTCCAGCCCGCGCAGGTCGAGCTCCATCGGCGGGCTGACGCCTCCCCACTCGGCGCGCTGCGCCACTCGGCGCGCTGCGCCACTTGGCGCGGGAGCGTCACGAGGTCGACCGGCCGGCGCACGGCCACCTGGCCACGGTGGCTCACCATGGTGTGGCTGAGCAGCTGGTTGGTGACCTGGCTCGCAAGTCTGGCATTGCGGTGGATCTTGTGGACGTAGCTGCGCAGGGCGACCGGATCGGCCTCCTCCACCGCAAGGTCGGCCTGGGCGCGCAAGGTGGCGAGCGGCGTGCGGATCTGATGGGCGGCATCGGCAAGAAAGCCCTGCATCAGGCCCAACGTGGCCTGGAGCCGCTCCATGAACCGGTTGAGACCGCCGAGGAGCTGGCGGACCTCGGCCGGTGCCGGGGCCGAAATCGGCGTGAGGTCGCCCGGCTCGCGCTCGCGGACCAGGCGCTCGATGGTCAACAGCGGCGCCAGCGCGCGGCGCACCCCGAATCAGATCAGCCCCGCCGCCACCAGGATCACCGCCGGGACGGGCAGGAAGGCGTTGGCGAAGATGTCCCCGGCGAGCGCCCGGCGCTCCTCGCGGGTCTGCGCCACCACCACCGTGACGCCGGGCGCGGCATCGGAGGCGACGAGCCGGCCAAGCGCCACCGCCCGGATCGGGGTGTCCAGATAGACCGCGTCGACGAAGCGCGGCGCGGCGGCGGCGTCGCGGGGAACCGAGGCGGCGAGATCCGGGTAGCCGGTGACGAGGCTTCCGTCGGGTGCGGCCACCCGGTAGAAGATCCGATCGCGCCGGCCGGTGGCGAGCAGCGCCAGCGAGGCATAGGGCAAATCGACGGTGATGCTGTCGCCGTCGACCTGGATCGCTTCGGCGATGCTCAGCGCGGAGGCGAGCAGGAGCTGGTCGAAGGCGCGGTCGGCGGCACGCGCGGCGTAGCCGGCGAGCAGGAAGTAGACACCGGCGGCCAGGAGCGCCAGCACGCAGAACAGGCCGCCCAGCAGGCGGCGCTGCAGCGACCAGTGCTAAAAGCTTTGCCTCCAGCTCGGCGACGTAGCCCAATCCCCGGAGCGTGCGAATTCTGACGGCCGAGCCTTCGAGCTTGCGCCGCAGCCGCGAGACGTAGAGCTCCACCGCGTTGGGGGCAACCGCGTCCTCCAGCCCGAACAGCTGGTCGAGCAGCGTGTCCTTGCTCAGGACCCGGTTCAGATTGGCGAGCAGCAGCTCGAGTAGGCGGAACTCGCGCGAGCCGAGCTCGACCGCGTGCCCGGCCACGGTGACCCGCTTGGCGGCACCGTCGAACACCAGATCGCCGAATGCGACCTCGCTCGCCGCCATGCCGTGCGGCCGGCGCAGCAAGGCCCGGCAGCGCGCTTCCAGCTCGCGGAAGTCAAACGGCTTCACCAGATAATCGTCGGCGCCGTAGTCGAGGGCGCCGACCTTCTCGTCCACGTCCGAACGGGCGGTGAGCACCAGGACCGGGGTGGCCGAGCGCCGCTGGCGCAGCCGGTACAGGACCTCCTTGCCGCCCATGCCCGGCAGCATCAGATCGAGCACCACCAGGTGGTAGGTCTCGCTGCGCAGCAGCTCGTCGGCCTCCTCGCCGCTACCTACCAAGTCGACGGCGTGGCCGATCTTCTTCAGCCGACTGGCGATGGCCTCCGCCAGGTCGGGCGTGTCCTCGACGATCAGCAGACGCATGGCTCCACTCGCCTTGGGGGCTGATCCGGTGACAGCTTGCTGACAGCCCGTCAGGCTACAGGCATTCCTGCCGATGATCAGCGGCCTTGTCACGTCCGGCAGCTTCGGCAACAGGCTGCGCACGCCCTGGGAGGCTACGATGCACGCACCCCGTACCTTCGCCCTCGCCCATCCGTCGCGGCGGACCCTGATGGCCGGCGTCGCAGCGGCGGCGATGCTGCGGATCGGCACGGCTCGGGCCGAGATCAAGGGCATCGAGATCATCGCGCCGGCCGGTCCCGGTGGCGGCTACGATCAGCTCGCCCGGGCCACGCAGGAAGTACTGCAAGCCAATCAGCTGGCATCCGGGGTGCAGGTGCAGAACATTCCGGGCGCCGGGGGAACGATCGGGCTTGCCCAGTTCGTCACCAAGGGCTCGCGCAATCCGAGTCTGCTCGTGGCCGGTCTGGGTATGATCGGCGCCATCGCGATCAACCAATCGCCGGTGACGCTCGAACAGGTGCAGCCGCTGGCGCGCCTGACGGGCGAATTCCAGCCGCTGGTGGTCTCGGCCGAGTCGCCGATCACGTCCGTGGCCGACCTGCTGGCGCAGTTCAAGGCCGATCCGGGCTCGGTCAGCTGGGGCGGGTTCGCCCTGGGCTCGCCCGACCACATCCTGTGCGCCCTGATCGTCAAGGCAGCGGGCGGCGATGTGGCCAAGATGAACTACATCGTCGCCGGCGCCGGCGGCGAGATGCTGGCGCAGGTCATGGGCGGCCACCTGACCGTGGCGACCGGCGGCCTCAACGAGATGGCGCAGCAGATTGCGGCAGGCAAGTTGCGGGCCATCGGCATCTCCTCCCCGGAGCGGCTGCCGGGCGTCGACATCCCGACCTTCAAGGAGCAGGGTGTCGACGTCACGCTGGTCAACTGGCGCGGCCTGATGGCGCCCGCGAAGATGCGACCGGCCGACATGAAGGCCATGGACGCGGCGATGGGCGAGATGGTCCGCACCGACGAGTGGCAGGCATTGCTCAAGGAGCGCGGCTGGGTCGACATGTACCTGCCGGCCGCTGAATTTGGCTCGTTCCTGGCGCCTGAGCGCGCCCGTATCGAGGGCATTCTGCGAGACGTCGGACTGGTGCAATAAGTCCGCGACGCACGACAAGGAGGGGGAGGCGCGATGACGACGGGCTGGGGTCTGCGCATTGGCGAGGCCGTTCTGGGCTGCGTGGTGCTGGGGTTGGGTCTCTTCGTCGCCATTGAGACGGCGCTCCTCCCCGTAGGACCCGCGAACGCGGCCATCGGCCCGCGACTGTTCCCGTTCCTGGTCGCCTTGGGGCTGCTCATAGTCGGCGCGGCGGTGCTGTGGCAGGCCTTCTTCGGCCACATCGCCCACGAGCGTGGCTTCGAGCTCGACTGGCGCGCCGTGGCGCTGGTCCTGGGCGGCCTCCTCCTGCAGGTGTTCCTGATCGAGCGCCTGGGTTGGATCATCGCCACGACCCTGATGTTCGTGGCCGCGACGCTGGCGTTCCGCGAGCGCCGGGTGCTGATCAGCATCGCCATCGGCCTGGCCCTGACCTGCCTGACATTCTGGGTGTTCAATTACGGGCTCGGGCTCAGCCTGCCGGTGGGTACCACCATCGAAGAGCTGATGCCCGACAGCGACGCGCCGGCCGAGTAGGGAGTCGAACCATGGAAACCTTGGCGGCACTCGGTGCCGGCTTCGCCGTCGCCCTCACGCCCATGAACCTGTTCTGGTCGGCGCTCGGCGTCACCGTCGGCACGGCCATCGGCGTGCTCCCGGGCATCGGCCCGGCGCTCACCGTGGCGCTGCTGCTTCCCGTCACCGCCAACCTCGACCCGACCGCAGCCTTCATCATGTTCGGCGGCATCTACTACGGGGCCATGTATGGCGGCTCGACCACCTCGATCCTGCTCAACACGCCGGGGGAATCCGGCTCGATCGTCACCGCCATCGACGGCAACATGATGGCGCGCAAGGGGCGCGGCGCCCAGGCCCTGGCCACCGCGGCGATCGGCTCGTTCGTCGCCGGCACCATCGCCACCCTCGCCTTGAGCTTCGTGGCACCGCAGCTGGTCAAGCTCGCGCTGCTGTTCGGGCCGGCCGAATATTTCGCGCTCATGGTCCTGGCGCTGACCACGGTCACGGCCGTGCTCGGCGACAGCTTGGTGCGCGGCTTGGCCAGCCTGTTCATCGGCTTGGCCCTCGGGCTGGTCGGCATCGACCTGCAGACGGGCCAAGCCCGCTTCACCATGGGCGTCCTGGAGCTGCTCGACGGCATCGACACCGTCGTGGTGGCCGTGGGCCTGTTCGCGATCGGCGAGACCCTCTATGCCGCGGCCCGGCACAAGTTCGAGAAGGAGGAGATCTTCGCGCTCACCGGCTCGGTCTGGATGAGCGCCGAGGACTGGGCCCGCTCCTGGAAGCCCTGGCTGCGCGGCACCTTCCTGGGCTTCCCGATCGGCGCCCTGCCCGCGGGCGGCAGCGAGATCCCGACCTTCCTCTCCTACCTGATCGAAAAGCGACTGGCCAAGAACCCGGAAGAGTTCGGCAAGGGTGCGATCGAGGCCGTGGCCGGCCCGGAGGCCGCCAACAACGCCGCGGTCGCCGGCACGCTGGCCCCGCTCCTGTCCCTGGGCCTGCCGACCTCGGCCACCGCCGCGATCCTGCTCGCCGCCTTCCAGCAATACGGCCTGCAACCCGGACCACTGCTGTTCGACAGCAACCCCGATCTGGTCTGGGGCCTGATCGCCAGCCTCTATATCGGCAACGCGCTGCTCTTGGTGCTGAACCTGCCGATGGCCGGGGTCTGGGTGAAGCTGCTGCACATTCCCAAGCCCTGGCTCTATGCCGGCATCCTGATCTTCGCCACGATGGGCGCCTACACCCTCAACAACAACGTGGTCGACCTGATGATCCTGTGGATCATCGGCGTCCTGGGCTTCGGCATGCGCGTGCTCGACGTGCCCGTGGCGCCCTGCGTCGTCGGCCTGATCCTCGGGCCGATGGCGGAGCAGCAGTTCCGCCGCGCGCTCTCGATCAGCCAGGGCGACATCTCGGTGTTCTTCACCCACCCGATCTCGCTCTTGCTGCTGACGACAGCGGTGCTGTTGGTGATCACGCCGATCCTGCTGCGCCGGCGCCAGCGGCTGGCGGAGGCCGAGCGGCGCGGCTGACCCGAACCTTGCTCCCTGGGTTGCCGACCATGCTCGAATCCCTCACCAGCCTGTTCACGCTCACCGTGCTCGAGGTGGTGCTCAGCATCGACAATCTGGTGGTCATCGCGGTCCTGGTCGGCAAGCTGCCCAAGGAGCGCCAGCCGGCGGCCCGCTATGCCGGGATGACGCTGGCGCTGGTGCCGCGCCTGGTGCTCTTGCTGTTCATCGGCTGGATCATTGGCCTGACCGAACCGATGTTCTTCGCCTTCGGCCACGGCGTGTCCGGCAAGGACCTGATCCTGGCGGCGGGTGGACTGTTCCTGATCTACAAGGCCACCCACGAAATCCACAACAGCCTGGAAGGTGAGGAAGGCGAGGCCAGCGCGCGGGTGATGGCCAGCTTCACGGCCGTCGTCGCGCAGATCGCAGTGATCAACCTCGTCTTTTCCATCGATTCCATCGTCACCGCCGTCGGCATGGCCAACGAGATCTGGGTCATGGCGGTGGCGGTGATCCTGTCGATGATCGTGCTGATGGTCGCGTCGGGTCCGGTGGCCGAGTTCGTCGAGGCCCACCCGACCGTGAAGGTGCTGGCGCTCGGCTTTCTGATCATGATCGGGATGGCGCTGGTCGCCGACGGCTTCGGCGCGCACGTGCCCAAGGGCTATATCTACACCGCGATGATCTTCTCGGTGTTCATCGAGTGCATCAACATGCTGCACCGGCGCAGGGCCAAGCCCGTCCATCTGCGCAATCCCTATGGTACCGAGACCGCAACCGCGGGCGACGAGCGCCGCGCCCTCGAAGCGGCCGGCATACCGGGGGCAAGCGGTCCGGGGGGCTGAGCACAGGCCGTGCGGGAACCGGCCGCCGCGTCGGCCGCTTGGGCTGGGCGGCCGCCACTGCCACCCGTGCCCGTATCTTCTGCTCGACGACCCGAAAGTCGAACCAATGCCTGCTGACACGCATTTCTGGGTCGCCCTGACCGAGATCGTCTGGATCAACGTCCTGCTCAGCGGCGACAATGCGGTGGTGATCGCTCTCGCCTGCCGCTCGCTGCCGCAGGACATGCGCAAATGGGGCATCCTGCTCGGCGTCGGCCCGGCGATCCTGCTGCGCATCCTCTTCACGCTCTTCGTCGGCACGCTGCTGGCGGTGCCGTTCCTGAAGCTGATCGGTGCGGGCCTCCTGCTCTGGATCGCGGTCAACCTGATGCTGCCAGAAGAGGAGGATCCGCAGCGTCTGGGCGAGCATCACGGAACCCTTTGGGCCGCGGCGCGGACCATCATCCTGGCGGACGCGGTGATGAGCCTCGACAATGTGGTCGCGATCGCCGCCGCCGCCGGGGGCGACACGCTGCTGCTGGTGATCGGGCTGCTCTTGAGCATGCCGATGATCATCTTCGGCAGCGCCTTGCTGCTGCGCGTCATGGAGCGCTTCCCGATCCTGGTCACCGCGGGCGCGGGACTTCTGGGCTGGATCGCGGGCAAACTCGTGCTGTCCGATCCGATGCTGCATGGCCTGACAGCGGGCGATAACCTGCTGATCAGCAAGGGGGTGCCGGCCTTGGGCGCCGCCTTGGTGGTCGCGACCGGCTACCTCTGGGCGGCACAGCGGCGTCGCGGACAGCCCATCTCCGCCAATGCCGATCCGAGCTGAGGGTGGGCAGCAGCGCAACACTCCATGCTGCGCTGCAACACAGACATGCGCCGGCCCTGGTACTCCCGCAGGGCGCCATGACCATCTTAAAGCTCATCGATGGGCCCGGTCGTCGGGCTCTTGTCAGCTTGGGAGAGTGGCCATGCGCCTGCTCACCACCATCGCCACCACGTTGGCGCAGTATCATCACTTCATCGCCGCGCGCGACCAGCTCGAGGCTCGCTCGGACCGTCAGCTCGCCGACATGGGCATCGATCGCGCGGACATCGTGCGCCTGGCCTGGCAGGAGGCGGAACGCCGCCTCCCGCTGCCCGCCGAGGCGGACGAGGCACCTCGCTTCTCCAAGACCACCGCCGGCCCGCTCGATCTCGCGATTGCCGGCCACCGGTAGACAGTGCAGCGCCCGCGGCCAGCCGCCACCCCGATCGTCCTCGACGAACCAGAAGAGCGGCTGTGCCGCGGGCAGCAGCTCGAAGCCGGGTCACCTGCCCCCGACGCGCAGCGACCCGGCAAGCGCCATCCTCATGGACTACCCTGGCCCGACAGCAGCTTCAGACGATAGTTCAGCTGTCCGCCGCGCGCGGGACGCTCGAACCGCAATGTCTGCGAGATCTGCCTGCCAGGAGGCAGGATTCCGTCGTTCAGGAGGACGCGGATATACGGCTCGCCGGCGCTCGTGAGCCCGTCGGCATCGAGCAGGCGGATCCTGCGGTCGGAAAGGCCCTCCACGACCACCAGCAGGTCCGTATCGATGATCGTGTCGCCATCGTTGACGATCCTGTAGGTGTCGCGCTGCCGGTGGCCGGTGCGGACACTGTCGCTCAGCGCGACCCGGGCCTGCTCGGTCACGTCGAGGAAATCCAGGCCCATGTCGCGACGGGAAAGTCCGTCGTTGTTGTCGATCGGCAGACCGCTGGGCATCAGGCCGTCCCTGGCACCCAGGGCCGCGAGATCCGGTCGATATTGGGAGTAGGCCAGATCTCGGAAGGTCGGCTGGAAACGGCTGGTCGGCGAGCGCGGATCGTCCTTCACGAAACCCGGGTCATAGAGCCCATCCTCGAGAAACTCGGTGAGGTCTCTGACCTGCCGCTGGTTGAGGCCCAAGCCGCGGGCCGCTCCACCGCGCGGGTGAGAGAAGCGGCGCGAAAAGGTGTTCGCGGCGCCGGCCTCCGAGTCCTGAGGCACGCCGGCGTTGAAGTACTTCACCACCTCCTCGACGCTCGTGAACGAGCCGTTGTGCATGAAGAACCGGCCGTCCTTGAGCTGCCGCAGCGTCAGCGAGCGGAACTTGAAGGCGTCGCTGGCGCGAAAGGTGATTTCCTTGCGTCCCTCGTCGCGGAAGGTCGGATCCTTCCTCGCCAGACGGTTCAGGGCCTGCAGCGGATGGTCGCGCAAGCCCAGATTGAAGAAGTTCTCCTCGACGAAGGTGCCCACCCCGGCCACGTCGGGATCGTCCAGCTGCTTGTTGAGCATGGGGCCGGCGTGGCACGACACGCACCCGGCGCCCCCTCTGGTGGCGGGCTTGAAGAACAGGTCGGCGCCACGCCGCTGCGCCGGTGTCAGCACCCGATTGTCGCCCGCCAGGAACCGGTCGAAGGGCGTGTCCCGGGTGACCGAGGTGCGCAGGAAGGTAGCCGTCGCGCGCAGCACCGTGACATCGTTGATCAGGACGTCCGGGTCCTTGCTGAGCTTGGCTTCGGCGGCTTCCTCGGGGAAAGCGTCTTGAAACAGCTTCACGAAGGCCGGGATCTGCTGAAGCACGGCCGACTGGTCCTCGAGCATCCGATGCGCGTCGAGCAACAGCAGGGTGAGGTTCTCCTGCGCCGGGTGTCCGAACGGGTTGAGGCCGCCGGGCGCATCGTCCGGCTCCCCCGCGAATCCCCCCAAGAGCAGCCGGTTGTTGAAGGCCGCGCCGATGACCGACGGTGCGTTCCGCCCGACACTGTCCAGGGCATCGAACCGGCCGGAGCGCAGCAGCGTTCCGGGATCCGGCAGTTTGCGCCCCCGGGCCGGCGTGCCGATCGCGAACTGGTAGACGTCCGTGAGGGTGGGAAGCTCGTCCACCCGGGCATCGTCCGCGAACAGGGGCTTGCGCCTCAGCGTCGGTAGATCGGCAAGCGGCCGCCGCCGCGGCACGAAATTCCCCTTGGCGTCGGTATAGCCGCGCCCCTCGCCGCCCACGTTGAAGTTCAACAGCGTGCCGGACTTCGAGGCGGCCTCGCCGAGATGGCAGCTGCCGCAGGATCCGGTCTGCCTGGTCGCGAGGACGCCGCCGAACTCTGGCCGAATCCTGACCGAGCGCACCGGGTCGTGGAACAGCATCTTGCCGAGGTAGCGCTTGGCCTCCGTCGTCATGAACTGCGGATCGACGCTGCCGTCAGCGCGGCGCGGCAGCGGGATATCGGCATCGCGGAGCGGAACCTTCAACTTGTCGATACCGCCGACCTCGCGGTCGATCAGCAGCCGCAGCTGGGCAGCACTGATGTTGCCGCCGCGAGCGTCGCCGCCGCCATCCGCGTTGTCCCCGTCACTGGCGAAGCCAGGCAAGGCTCCAGCCGACAGTCCGAGCGCGAACAGGCTGGCACAGGCGCCGCGGATCACGCTTCTTGCGGTGATCATCGAGATTTCCTCCTGAGAGTGGCACGCAGCCGAGCCCCATTGGGCCAGCCGCGCGATCACCCGTCTTGCAGGCAGCTCACGCGCACGGAGGCAGGTGCGGGCCGTTTTTTGTCATGGGCCATCCGGAAGGCGCGGAACCGACACGGCACCGCGTACCGCCGCAGGTGTCATGCCGAGCCGCGCCTTGAGCACGAGGGTCATGTGCTGCTGGCTCGAGAAGCCACAGGCAGCGGCCACCTCGGCCAAGCTGCACCGGCCATGGCGCAGCATCGCCGTCGCCTGCTCGACGCGGCGGGACAGAACATACTGGTGCGGGGATCGGCCGGTATAGCGCGTGAAGGTGCGGGCGAACTGAGCCGCGGAGAGGCCGGCGACGGCCGCGAGATCGGCCACGAGGATACGCTCGCCGAGATTGGCGGCGATGAAGTCGTCCAGCCGCGTCATGCGCTGCGGGGACATCAGCTTTGGCCCGTTGAAGTTCAGTCGTCCGCGTCCGAGCTGCACCAGTATCATCAAGCCGAGGCTTTCGACGGCCTCGATCGCGAACGGGCCACCCTCCGACACCTCCGAGACCAGCTGCTTGATCAGCAGGCTGGCGCCGGGAAGCGCCAGATTGAAGATCGGCCCGCCTTGCTGCAGCAGATATCCGAGCCCGTCCCGGCCATGGTCCAGAACTGCCGGTGCGTGGAAGTAGATATTGAAGTGTCTGCTCGGCGACGACTTGTGCCAGCGGGTGGACACTCCGGCAGGCGTGAAGAACAGCGAATGGCGCTTCGCGACGAAGCTTCGGCCGCGCTCACCATCGACGCCACCGATGACCTGCGACGTGGTCAGGTTGATCGACAGGCGCGAGACCGCCAGGGGCGGCAGTTGCAGGCTGTACGCCGGCGACGCGTACAGCCTGACCGCCAGGGACGCGCTGGATTGGTCACAGGTCGCGGACCTCACCTCGTTGCCGCCGGCCGAAGTGAGGATCCGGCCATAGGTGGTGGCGCCTTGTGGAAGTGGATCGGACGGGGTCGCTGCAAGTGGCGGGACACCGGACAAACTTCACGCTCCCCCAGCATCGACACGCGGAATAACCAGCGGGCGGGTCCCCTGCCGAAGGGGAAACTACTGCCGCGATGAGTTCACGACAAATCACGAGGATTGCACGAGCCCCTACACGCTGCCCCAACGTTCCTTGAGCAGCTGGTGAAACTGCATTGCCGCCGGCGACAGCGTCGAGCCGTGCCGCTGGATAATGCCGATGATTCGCGTCACCACCGGCTCGATCAGGGACCTCAGCACCAGCACAGGATGATGCCCCGTCGGGGCGGCCAGCCGAGGGACCGCCGCTACGCCCAGTCCGGCCTCGACCAAGCCCAGAGCAGTACTGAGATGCTGCACCTCGTAGAACCACCGTGGCCGAACCTTCAGGTCCGCCAGCGCCGCATCCATGATGATCCGGTTGCCACTGAGCCGTCCGACCGTGATGAACCGATGCGGGGCAATGTCCCCCCATCGCACCTGCTCCTGTCCCGCCAGCGGATGGTCATTGCGACAGACGAACAGGAACGGATCGCGTAGCAGCGGCTCGAAGTCGATGTCCGGCTCCTGCGCACCCAGCAGGTTCAGGCCGAATTCGGCTTGGCCGCGCTTGACCGCTTCCAGCACGTCGTTGGCCGAGAGGTCGAGGATGCGGATGCGGATGCGCGGGTACTGGGCGTTGAAAGCCTCGATGACCTTGGGCAGGAAGTAATAGGTCGCCGTCGGCACGGCGGCGATCGTCACCTCTCCCGTCGCCCGGTCCCCCAGTTCCTGGACGCCCAGTACGGCGGCGTCCAGATCGTCCAGCACGCGCTTGGCCTTGAAGAAGAAGTCGCGGCCGACCGAACTCAGCCGCAGCTGACGGGTGTCGCGGTCGATCAGCGATACACCCAGCGTCGCCTCGAGCTTCTGGATCCGCCGGGTCAGTGCCGGCTGCGACAGGTGCAGCGCGTCGGCAGCGGCGTGGAAACTGCCGAGTTCGGACACGGCGACGAAACCGCGCAGATCGTCCAGGTCGGTTTTCATGCGCACCATGCATCATTCATTCAGATCATTGCATTTCACAGGCACCACGTGTCCTGTCAAGTTCCCGTGCAGTCCAGGAGGCGAAACGGTCGGCCAGGACCGGCGACATCGGCCGGGAAACACAAATGACTGAGATACCATGTGTGCTGATGCGCGGCGGGACATCGCGCGGCCCGTACTTCCGCGCCAGTGATCTGCCTCGCGATCCGGCGCCGCGTGATCTTCTACTGACGAAGATCATGGGGTCCGGTCACGATTTGCAAATCGACGGTATCGGCGGTGGTCATGCGCAGACCTCCAAGATCGCCATCGTCGGCCCGTCCACGCGGCCAGGAGTAGATATCGACTACCTGTTCGCCCAGGCGGGCGTGCAGCAGGCGGTGATCGACACCTCGCCCAATTGCGGCAACATGCTGGCCGGCGTCGGACCGTTCGCGATCGAGGCCGGGATGATCCAGGCCACAGCGCCCGAGACGCGGGTGCGGATCTTCAACGTCAACACGGGCAAGCTGGTCGAGGCGATCGTCCAGACGCCGGGCGGCCGGGTCACCTACGAGGGCGACGCAACCATTGACGGTGTGCCCGGCACCGCCGCCCCGATCCGCCTGGGCTTTCTCGACGCCGCAGGCGCCAAGACTGGCCTCCTGCTGCCCACCGGCCGGTCGCGAGACCGGATTGACGGGCTCGAGGTCAGCTGCATCGACATGGCCATGCCGATGGTACTGGTGCGCGCCCGCGATCTCGGCAAAAGCGGCCAGGAGCGACCGGCCGAACTCGACGCCGACCGCGATTTCCTCGCCCGTCTGGAATCGCTCCGCCGCTCGGCGGGTGCGGCGATGGGCCTGGGCGACGTCGCCGAGCGCGTCATCCCCAAGGC
Source organism: uncultured Alphaproteobacteria bacterium (assembly GCA_963720725.1). Classification (GTDB taxonomy): domain Bacteria; phylum Pseudomonadota; class Alphaproteobacteria; order Geminicoccales; family Geminicoccaceae; genus Benzoatithermus. Next base: position 15,141 of record CAVRGN010000005.1, on the reverse strand, counting down.
GGTGCTGGTGGCCGAGCCGCGGTCCGGCGGCACCCTCGCCGTCCGCTACTTCACGCCTCATGCCTGCCACCGCTCGGTGGCCGCCACGGGAGCGGTCGGTCTCGCCACGGCCTGCATCGTGCCGGGCTCTCTCGCCCAGGAATTCGCCGGACCGTCGCCGGCAGGGCCGACTGCACTGCTGGTAATCGAGCATCCCGCCGGCCGGACCCCGATCGAGCTCGAGCTGGCGCCGGCCGGAAGCGAGATCCCGGTGCTGCGCGCTTCGCTCATCCGAACCGCGCGGCGGCTGTTCGCCGGCACGGTGTTCGTCGACGACAGGCCGCCGTCGCGCCCCGATCCGGGCTCGGGACAGATGGCCGAACGACCCGCTACCCAAGAAGCATAGGAGGCTGATCATGCAGCGACTATTCAAGAACACCGCGATGACCTTGGCGCTTGCCTGTGCCGGCTGGGCGACGGGCGCATCTCCTCCGGCCATCGCGGCCGATTTCGACGGCGAGACCATCGAATGGACGGTCCCGTTCGGGGTCGGCGGCGGCACCGACGTCTGGGCCCGTTTCTTCGCGCCGCAGCTGTCTGAAAACCTGCCGGGCAAGCCGACGGTGGTGGTCCTGAACGTCCCCGGCGGCGGCTCGATCACCGGCGCCAACCAGTTCGCCTCGCGCGCGAACCCCGACGGCCTGTCGATCCTGGCCACCTCGGCTTCGACCCAGTTCCCGTTCCTCCTGGGTGACCCGCGCGTCCGCTACGACTATGCCGATTGGGTGCCGGTATTGGCTTCGCCCACCGGCGGTGCAGTCTACGTGCAGGCGGATCTCGGCGTCTCCGGTCCGGGCGACCTCGCCAAGCTGAAGGAGCAGGAGCTGCGCTTCGGCAGTCAAGGCCCGACCCAGCTCGAGATGGTGGCCCTGTTGGCATTCAAGCAGCTCGGCCTCAACGTCAAGCCGGTGTTCGGCATGAAGAGCCGTGGCGAGGGCCGGCTGGCCTTCGAACGCGGCGAGGCCGGAATCGACTTCCAGACCACCTCGGCTTACCTGACCAACGTCGCGCCGCTGGTCGATTCCGGCAAGGCGGTGCCCCTGTTTTCGCTCGGCGTGATCGACGCCGACGGTGTGCTGCAGCGCGATCCGGCGTTCCCCGACCTGCCGCACTTCGCCGAGTTCTTCGAGGCCGCAACCGGGGCGCCGCCCTCGGGCGAGGCGTTCGAAGCCTGGCGAGCCTTCATGATTGCCGGCTTCTCGCTGCAGAAGATGATCGTCCTGCCCAAGGACGTGCCAGCCGACGTGCTGGACGCCTATCGGCAGGCGGTGCAGCAGATCGTCGATGCGCCCGACTTCCGCGAGCGCGCTGGGGAGGAGATCGGCGTCTACCACCAGGCGGTCGGCAAAGATGCCGAGGCCCAGCTGCGCGCGGCGCTCGACCTCGATCCCGCCGTGCGCGACTGGGTCCGCGACTGGTTGGCCGAAGACTACAACACCCGCTTCTGACGCCCGGCCGGACGGAGCCGCAAGCGCTCCATCCGATCCGCAACAAATCGGGGAAGGCCCGTCATGGTCGAGATCGCGCTTTCGGCGCTCGGCGCCGTGCTGTCCGGCACGCATCTGCTGTTCATGCTGATCGGGGTGCTGGTCGGCCTGGTCATCGGCATCCTGCCGGGGCTGGGCGGGATCGCCGGCATGTCGATCCTGTTGCCGTTCCTCTACGGCATGGACCCGGTCTCGGCACTGGGGATGCTGATCGGCCTGGTGGCCGTCATCCCCACCGGTGATACCTTCACCTCGGTGATGATGGGCATCCCGGGCTCGAGCGCGTCGCAGGCGACGGTGCTCGACGGCTTTCCGCTGGCCAAGCAGGGTCAGGCGGCACGGGCCCTCTCCGCTTCCTTCCTCAGCTCGATGATCGGCGGTCTGTTCGGCGCACTCGTGCTGACCGTGGCGATCCTCGTGGCCCGGCCCCTGATCCTGTCCTTCTCGTCGGCCGAGTTGTTCATGCTCACCATCTTCGGCCTGAGCATGGTGGCCGTGCTCGCCGGCAAGAGCCTGGCGAAGGGCATCGCCGCAGCAGGCCTCGGCCTGGTGCTGGGCTCGATCGGCACGTCGCCGGCCACCGGCGAAGCCCGCATGGTGCTGGGCATCGACTATCTATACGACGGCCTGCCTTTGGTGGTCGTCGCCATGGGCGTGTTCGCACTGCCCGAGATCATCGATCTCCTCAAGCGCGGGCAGGCGATCGCGGAGCGCAACACGCTCGGCGACGGCTGGGCCACCGGAATGCGCGACGTGCTGCGCAACCCCTGGCTCGTGCTCCGCTGCTCTAGCCTGGGCTGCGTCATCGGCGCGCTGCCCGGCCTCGGCGGCTCGGTGGTCGATTGGATCGCCTACAGCCACGCCATGCAGACCACGCCTGACCGCTCGCGCTTCGGCAAGGGTGAGATCAGGGGCGTGATCGCGCCGGAATTGGCCAACAACGCCTGCCAGGGCGGCGCCTTGATCCCGACCCTGCTGTTTGGCGTGCCCGGGTCCGGCAGCATGGCCGTGTTCCTGGGCGGCATGATCCTGCTCGGCATCCAGCCCGGCGTGACCATGGTCGAGACCCGCCTCGACCTCACCTACTCGATCATCTGGTCGCTCGCGATCGCCAACATCCTGGGCGCGGGCTTGTGCCTGTTCCTCGCTCGCTACATCTCGCGGCTGACCGCCCTGCCGTTCGTCTACCTCGCCCCATTCATGATCATGGTGGTCCTGTTCGCGGCGTTCCAGGCGACCCGCAGCATGGGCGACCTCGTGGCGCTGGTGTTGATGGGTGTGGTCGGCGTGTACATGCGCCGCTTCGGCTGGCCGCGGCCGGCACTGCTGATCGGCTTCGTCCTGGCACCGGGCGCGGAAGGCTACCTTTACCAGGCGGTGCAGTTCTACGACTGGGGCTGGGTCACCCGCCCCGGTGTGATCGTCATCGGCCTGATCACCATCGCCTCCGTCTTCTTCGGCCTGCGCTACGAGACCAGCGTAAGCACGGAGGGCGAGGCCAAGCCCACGGCGTCGCGGACCGGCATTCCCCAGATGGTGTTCGCCGGCATCGTCCTGGCGATCCTCGCCTGGGCCATCGTCGACGCTGTCGGTCTCTCGTTCCTGGCCCAGGTCTTCCCGCTGGCCGTTGCCGGCCTCGGGGTTTTAGCGGCACTGTGGGTCGTTGCGAACGTTGCGCGCGGGGTCGGGCACTTCATGCACGACGACGACGCCGACCTAGTGAGCGAGGGCGGCTGGTCCGGTCGCGAGCCCTACCTCGCCATGGTGGCCGCGGTGGTGCTGGCCGTCTATCTGTTCGGCTTCGTTGCGGGAATGGCCGTGTTCTTTCTGGCCTTCCTCCTGCTCAAGGCCCACGCCGGAATTGTCCGCAGCGGCCTGCTCACCGCCGGCGCGGTGGCGTTCCTCTTGACGATCTCCTGGGCCATGAGCCTGCGGCTGCCCGAAGGCCTCCTTCCAGCCGCGATCGCGCGCGCTTTCGCTGGCTGAGGGCCAGGGCGATGGCCGAGCCGCCTGCACCCGCACCGCCGCGCGCGACAGGTTGCTGACAGAACCCTTCGCTAGGACCAACCTGCGTAGTGCAGGACGGCAGCCAACCGCGGGCGAGCGAGCCATGCACGGCCAAGAGGCGGGGGTAGGCCCTGCGATCAAGGCCGGCTTCAGGGAGCAGTTTCATGGCCATGTCCGCCGAGCTTCTGTTGGTCGATGCCTCGCCGGGCCAGCGCGCCACGCTGCAACGGCTCCTGACGCCGCATGGCTTTGCGGTGAGGCCGTTCGCCTGTTTGAGGCAGGCGGCGGCGGCACTTACGGTTCAGGCCTTCGACCATGCCGTACTCGACCTGCGGCTGCCGGACCGCAAGGGCCTGGACCTGGTACGGACCATGCGCAGCCGGTATCCGCATGCTCGGATCGTCGTCGTCACGGACGCGGACAGCTTCGCCACCGTCGTCCTGGCGCTGCGCGCCGGCGCAGACGCGCTGCTGCCGAAGCCCGTCGACGAGCGCGAGCTGCTGGACGCGCTCCTGGATCGCACCCCCGCTTTGCCGCCGGTGCCAGAGACGCCCCTGGGCCTGCACCGGACCTGCTGGGAGCACGTGATGCGGGTATACGAACAGTGCGGCCGCAACATGACCAAGGCCGCGGCACGTCTCGGCATGCATCGCCGCTCGCTCCAGCGGTTCTTGAGCAAGCGCGCCCCGCCGCCGCGCGCGGCGGCACACGTCACGCCCATGGATCGGCCGATGCCCGTCCACCTCGTCCGTCCGCAGTCCTATGGCGCCGCCGGCGCCATGTTCGACCGATAGGGAGGCCAACCACATGCAGCTCAGCGGCCTGCTTCACGGCGCGAAGCTCCTGCGCTTCGTCAACTTTCCGGTGCCAGACGTGCTGGGACCCGACGCGACCGAGGCCGAGATCAAGGCCATGCTCGACCGGCACGGCATGCTGTTCGTCAAGCCGATCTTCAAAGGTGCGATCGGCAAGAAGGGCAAGGCGGGCCTGGTCGGCAAGGCCAAGGACCTGAAGACCGCACTGGCCGAGCGCGAGCGGCTCTACTTCGTCCGGCACACCCATGGCAACGTCACCGCCAAGGCACAGGGCGTCACCTTCGAGGCCGCCGTCCCGTCCGACCACGAGATCTATTTCGCCATCGCCGACTCCACGCGCTACCGGGCGCCCACCATCACCATCACCCACCATGGCGGCGTCGACATCGAGGAGCTGGGCAAGGACCAGATCGCGGAGGTGCCGTTCGAGGCGCTGACCGGCCTGAAGGCGTTCGTGATCGCCAACGCGCTGGCCGACATCGGCGCGCCGGCGCCGATCATCTCGCCGCTGGTCCAGCACCTGCCGCGCCTGTGGGAGCTGGTCCACGATTTCGGCATGACCACGCTCGAGCTCAACCCGATCCGGATGCGTGCCGACTTCGCGGGGGCGGCTGACGCCGGTCGCTTGCGACTTCAAGTGCGGCTTCGACCGCGACGATGCGCGCGGCGAGCGGCTGGCCCTGCCCGATCATCTGTTCGCCGCCGACCAGTCGGATTTCGAGACCGAGATCAACCAGCTGCGCACCCACCAGGGCCAGAGCGACGTCTACGTCATCAACCCGCACGGCACCATCCTCGCCCCCACCTTCGGCGGCGGCGCCAACTCGCTGGTGACCGAGGTGCTGGGCGACGACGCCATCATCTCCTCGGACTTCGGCGGCAATCCGCCCTACGAGAAGATGAAGGAGGTCGCGCGGATCTGCTTCAAGCACTGGCTCCAGCAGTCCAATGTGCTGTTCATCATCGGCGGCAAGTCCAACAACACCGACATCTTCACCACCTTCCGCGCCATGGGCGACGCCCTGCGCGAGCATTTCAGCGCGCACGGGCCGACGCCGCTCTATGTCGTGGTCGGCCGTGGCGGGCCGAACCTGATCCGCGGCATGGGGGCGCTGCAGGATACGGTCGAGGCCCTGGGCCTGCCCTACCGCTTCTTCGGCTTCGATTCGGCGATCAGCGAGGTGGTCAACTACGCCCAGGCGGCCGACCGCTGGATGAAGGGCGGCGGCCGCGAGCAGGTCGCCCAGCGCCTCGGCCTGCGCCAGGCCGCCTGAACCAACCCACTCCGATCAGGGGACCAGCCGTGTACAAGCAGGGCGTTCCGGGCTTCAAATATTACGTCGGCATCGATTCGCTGGCCGAGGTCGCCACGCGCGAGGACCGGGTCTGCGTGCTCAATATCCTGGGCGGAGAGAGCAGCGACGTCACGCCGGTGAGCCACGCCTTTTCCGGCGGCAACGTCGCGTTCGGCACCTCGCCGGGACGCGGCGGCCAGAAGCTGAAGACGCCGATCGGCGACGTGCCGGTGTTCAACTCGGTGCGCGAAGGCCTGAACGCCGGCCATCGCTTCAACACCGGCGTGGTCTACCTGCCGCCCACCGCGGTGCGGGACGGCGTGGCAGAGCTGGTCCGGGTCAATCCCGACCTGCGGAAGATCGTCATCGTCACCGAGAAGGTCTCGGTCCACGACGCGCGCGAGATCCGGGCCATGGGCCAGACCTACGGCGTCGACATCTTCGGCGCCAACGGCCTAGGCGTGGCCGACGCCTGGAACCGGGTCCGTATCGGCGGTGCGCTGGGCGGCGACAATCCCGGCGAGACCTTGCTCAAGGGCTCGGTCGCGATCTTCTCCAACTCCGGCAACTTCACCACCACCATCGCCAACTACCTGGCCACCGCCGGCTGGGGCACCACGACCTCGATCTCCAGCGGCAAGGACGTCTACATCCACTTCGCTGCGCCCGAGTTCATCCACGCCCTCGACAATGACGAGCGCAGCAAGGCGGCCGTGCTCTACGCCGAGCCGGGTGGCTACTACGAGTTGGGCCTGACCTCGAACAAGCCGATCGTCGCCTGCGTGGTCGGCCGCTGGAAGGCCAAGCTCACCCGGGCGGTCGGCCATGCCGGGGCCATGGCCGGATTCGGCGACGACGCGGCCACCAAGGAAGGCTGGTTCATGGAGATGTTCGGCGTCGACGGGGTGTTCACCCCCCGCGACCCGGTCTGCTCCGCCAAGGGTGCGGTGGTCACCAACATCGCCCACATCCCGCAGGCGCTGACCCGGGTGATGGCGCTCAACGGTATCGAGCCCGACTTCGCGCCCAAGGGCGACCTCTCGCTCAAGCCCTGGTTCGGCAACAATCAGGGCCTCGTGCTGCCGGCCGAGCTCGACCTGCAGGTGGTCGAGGCGCAGCCCCCCTATGACGGCCAGATCCGCGAGCTGCGCCGCCACATCGGCGCGATCTTCATCCGCCAGTCGATGAAGGACATCTCGGGCGCCACCCAGATGGACCCGGCGAGCCAGGTGACCAGCCTGCACGGCGTCTCGATGCTGGAGGCCGCGCGGGCGCCGTTCGAATCCAACTTGTGCCTCGCGGTCCTGCGCGAGCGCAACGGCGCCAACGGCAACGCGCTGGCCAACATCGCGATCGCCGCCCACGTCAACCTGCACGGCGACGCCATGCTGGCAGCCGCCGACGCCGCGCGCGATGCGGGCAACGCACCGAACTCGGTGCTGGCTGCCGCCGCCAGCATCCTGGGTCCGCGCCGGGTCGCGGGGGCCCGGGCCGCGACCGAGACCCTGCTCGACCTCTTTCTGGGCAAGATCCAGGACTCCGGCGACGAGGCGAAGCTCCCCGACGGCATCGAGCCGGCGCCGGCGCTGCTGGGCGCCACACCCGACCCCAGAGCCGCCGCTCTGCTCTCGGCCATCGAGGCGCGCGGCGCCCGGTCGGTGTTCGTTCGCCATCTGCGCGACCTGGGCGAGCGCGTCACCATGGATGCGGTACTCGCCGCCATTGCCCTGACGCTGGCCTGGGGGCCGTTGCAGCGCAAGCGCATCAGCCGCCGCACGGCCGTCAACCTGCCCTGGCACCTGGCGCTCTACGGCAGCCTGATCGGCGCGTCGGTGCCGGGCCATCGCCATGAGCCGGGCCGTTTTTGCGGCGTGGCGGAGGAGGAACTGCTGCGCGCCTGGACCACCACCGAGCTCGCCGGCCTGGCGTTGACCGGACGGCGCCCGGGCCCCGAGGAGCTCCTGCCGTTCCAGGTGCTGCTCGGCCTGCTGCTGTCGAATGGTCCAGGCACGATCTCGGCTCAAGGAGCCAAGGGCGCGGTCTCCGCCGACGGCCCGGAGACGCCCGAGCGCGTCCAGCTCAACAAGGCCATGGTCGGCATGCTGTCCCACACCGGGTTCAGCCACGGCGGCAACGGCTTCGAGGGCATCCAGTTTCTGCTCGAGCAGTTTCGGGACCGCGATCCGGAGCGGGCCGATCTGCGCGCCATGGCGACCGAATTCGCGCAAGGCTACAAGCGCGAGAAGGCGCAGCGGCGCGAGCTGGCGGGCGACGGTGCCCGTGCCATTCCGGGCATCAACCACCCGGTGTTCCGCGGCAAGCCCGTGAACACCGACCCACGCGAGGCGTTCGTGGCCGGGCTGATGGTCGAGCGTGGCGAGCGCAACCCGTTCCACGCCTTCTACAAGGAGGTGGCGCAGGCCCTGTTCGATCAAGGCGTGACCAGCAACGTATTCTGCGTCAACGTCGACGGGGTGATCGCGGCCTGGCTGCTGCGCCTGCTCTGGCAACCCTACCGTGACGGCGGGATCGGCGACGCCGAGCTGGAAAGCGCGGCGTTCACGATCTTCCTGCTGGCGCGCATGGCGGGCTCGGCGGCGGAGATCGAGGATCACCTCAACCGGGGTCGCAACATGGACACCCGTACCCCGGCATCGGAGGTGCGGTTCATCGTCTAAGGGGAACCAGGATGAAGCTGCCCGAGGGCGAACCGGCGATCCGCACCATCGCCATGCCGTCCGACACCAATCCGTCCGGCGACATCTTCGGCGGCTGGCTGATGGCGCAGATGGACCTGGCGGCCGGCAATGCCGCCGCCCGTCGCGCCCGCGGCCGCTGTGCGACCATCGCCGTCGACGGCTTCACCTTCCTCAAGCCCGTGCATGTCGGCGACGAGGTGACCGTCTACGCCGCCGAACAGAGCGTCGGCAGGACGTCGATCAAGCTCAAGGTCTCGGCCTGGCGCCGGCCACGCGACGGTGATCTCCGCATCCAGGTCACCGAGGCCTTGTTCACCTTCGTCGCCATCGACGAGCAGCGTCGCCCCCGCCCGGTACCGCCGCTTCAGAGCTAGCGCTGCCGCGTGGCGGTGGAACGGCGGCTCGCAGCTCGCTACTCCTCGACCGGACGGACCTCGACCATGACCTTGCGCGACGGATCGTTGAGCGCGAAGTCCTGGTGGATGGTCAGCGGCTCGGCCTTGCTGTTCTTCTGCAGATATTCGGCGACGCGGGTCATGCGCCGCTCGGCCATCCAACGATTGTAACGCAAGGCCTCCTCGGCCGACTGCCCCTCGACGTCGGGGTGTCCGACGCTGCCGACCAGGTTGACGCGGTAGCCCTGCCCGGGCTCGAGCTGGGCGGCCAGTTCGTGGAGCCTGCCATCGAGATTGTCTGGGAGGTAGCTGCTGTTGACCTCGAAGACGATCGCCAGGCTCTCCGGCTTTGCACGCGCGGCGGGTGCCGCCACCGGTTGCGAGGGCGGTGCGGCAGCGGGCTCGACCGCCGCCATGGCGGTCTGATCGAGAGCACCCAGGCTGCCGCCGGCCGCGGGAGCCTCGCTGACTGCGATCGCGCCGGGCACCGCCGCCGGCTCCTCGCTGCCCACATCGTCCTGGGCATGCGCGGCCAGATCGGATTCCAGCCGCGACACCTCCATGTTGGCGGTCTGCAGGAGCTGGTCGAGCGACTGCACGCGCTGCTCGAGCTCGGCCACCTTGGCGTCGGTCGCCTGCGCCGCGGTCTCGGCCTGGTCGAGCAGCGTGCGCCACTGCTTGGACTGCGTCACCGCCTGGTCGCGCTCGGACAGGGCCGACGCGAGCGCGTCGCGGGAGGCCTGCGCTCCATGCTGGGCGGTCCAGCCCCAGATGCCCGCGCCGACCGCCAGCAGAAGGGCGAGCGCGGCCGCGATCCAGCCGAAGCGGTGGCTGTTATCCGGGACGGGCTCGTATTCTAGTGTGGGTTGCTCATTGGTCATCGCAATCTTCCCGTGCAGGCTCGCCCGCGCGAGCTCGTTGGGCAGGCCGATCGCGTGCACGCGCGACCGGCGAGGCAAAGCTCCATGACGCCCAAAGACCGGTGCGGTCTCAAGGGAATTGTCCGGGAGTTCGGCCACAGCGGCGGGGGAATCACATGATCCGGTCGGGACGGGGGGAAGCGCGGGGCATCGTTCTGCCGTCACGGTGGCGCACCAGAAAGCCGCGCACCAGGCGGACCATGAGAAAGCCGGTCTGGAACACCGCGCCGAAACACATGACTCCGGCGGCGAAGACGACGAGCTTGTCGCCGAGCATAGGCCAGCGCTCCGCTTCGCGCAGGATCACGGCCACGCCCTCGCCCACGCCGATGGCCGCCCCGGCCCCGGACGACATCACGAGCACGAGGAAAGCGCGCACGAGGTTGGGCAGGAACAGCAGAGCGGCATCCGAGGCGCCGCGACGGAACTGGAGCACGGCCTCGCGCCCGTTGTCCGCGACATAGGCCGCGGCGTAGGGGACGAGGGAAAGGGCGACGATCACCCAGCCCGAGAGCGTCAGCCGAAGGCCGAACAGCGTCGCGTCCTCCGGAATGATGTTCAACAGAAAGAACATCACGACGAAGGTCGGCGCGGCGCGCATCGTCCCGACGAGAAAATCGGCGCACCGTCGGGGGAGCCTGCCGCCGAGCTGGAGCAGGCCCAGCGACAGGCCAAGGATCAGGCCGAGCGCCAGCGCCACGGCCGCGATCCGGAAGTTCACCGCCATGCCAAGGCCGAGGTCGGCAAAGAAGCCGGACGCCCACAGTGCCGCGAGGGTCATCATCCCGCCGCGCCCATGCCCCGCAGCCGGCGAGCGACCCGCTGGCAGGCCCAGACCACCAGAACGACCACGCCGGTGTAGAACAGCAGGACGAGCGTATAGGTCTCAGCGCGGCCGCTGGCGAAAGAGGTAATGTCGGTCAAGGCGCTGAGCAGCTCCGGCGCGCCGGTGAAGCTCGCGATCGGCGTGCCCTTGGCCGCATTGACCAGGAACGAGAGCAGTTGAGTCGCCGAGCGGCCCACCGCCGCGGTGAACAGGGCCGGAGTGAGGCCCACGGCATGGCCCGGCCGCGCCCGCAGGCTGTCCGCCGCCTCGCCGATCGCCTGGCCCGCATTGCTCCCGTTCATGAGGCCCAGGGCAACGATCGCGGCCGCGATGGCCACGCCCGCCGAGTAGGCGAACAGCGCATGGGCGATCGAGGCGGCGACGAAGAGCGTCAGCACCACCGGCGAGGACTGGAGCGTCACCACCACGACCCATGCCAGTGTTCGCAGCACAGGGTTGGCCGCCGCCGCGGCGGCGCCAACCAGGAGCGCCACCACCAGGGTCGCGGCCAGCGTGCCGACGACCAGGATGAGCGAGTTCGCCACCCCCATGCGGAACAGCTGCCACGCGGGTTCGCTGGTCAGCATCGGCAGCGACAGGGAGATGCCGAGATCGGCGCGCAGCCAAGCGAGCGCTGATTCCACCTGCGGTGCGAATGAGGTGGCGGGTGGTTCGGCCACCAGCGCGGGCAGCACGCAGGCGGGATCCTCGGCGGCAAGGATGCCGGCGCAGTCCGGCTGCCGCCACCGGTCGTGCTGCTGCTCGAGAAATTCGGTGAAGATCTGGTTGCGGCGGGCGAGCACCAGGAACTCCCCGTCCCGGTGCATGATCTGGCTGATGAGCTGCAGGACTTCGGCGAGCCGCTCGCTGCCCGCCTTGGGCACGGCCATGCCCCAGGGAACCGGATCGAACCCGAACTTCGGCTCGAAGCGCGCGGCGAACGCGGGATCCGCGAAATAGGACGCGAAGAAGCTGTCGTCCTGCGCCGCGAGCAGGCAAATCTCGTCGAGCAGGCCGCGTGCCAGCCGGCTCGCATCGTCGAACAGCAGCAAGGGCGCGCCTTGCGCCACGAGCTTCGCGTTGGCGTAGTTGCCGACGGTCACGCAGATCGAGCGCCCGGAGAGGTCGTGCGAGTCCTCGACCGCCGTTTCGCGCGCTCCGACCACGATGGTCTCGGATCGATAGTAATGGGGCCGGACGAACCGGGCTTGGGCATCGCGCTGCGTGTTGTGGCCCATCGTGGCGATCACCAGATCGGCGTCACCTTCGGCCAGCGCGGCAATGCGCGTGGCCGCCCGCACGGGTACCCACACCGGCCGGAGCCCGAGCCGGGCAGCGATGGCGCGGGCGACGTCGATGTCGTAGCCGGAGCGCTCGCCCCCCGCGGAAGTCGCGAACAGCGGGTAGTTGTTGCGCACGCCGATCCTGATCTCGCCGGCGCAGAGAACGCGGATCAGGCCGTCGGCCGCGGGATCGGCGCAAGCCGCGGGCAGGCTTGCCCGTGCCTCCCGCAGCAGGCCCGCCAATGCTTCGTCCGGTGTCGGCGGAGCCGCCCGGGCCAAGCCGCCTGCGAGCACCAGCGCGAGCCAGCTCACGATATGGAGCATCGCCACGCGCGTCACGGCGCGGGGCCGTCGACGTGATCCTGGCTGATGACCAGGACGAAGACCTCGCCGAAGGCCAGACCGCCATAGCGGTGGATCGTACGGCCCGTCTCGCGCCGCAGCAGCTCTGGGGTCATCCGCGAGAGCTTGGGTGGCGCAAGGTCGACCAGCAGCACAGCGGCGACGTCGAGTTCGAGGCCCTGCCCATGCACGGCCGCCGTCGTCAGGTCCAGGTCGACGAACGCATTGTGGGCGACGATCGCGCGCCCGCCGGGCGCGAGGTGCCGGCCGAGACCGGCGAGGAAGGGATCGAGCAGCGCGCGGCCGTCGGCACCTCCGGAGCTCCAGGTCGGCAGCCGACCGCCGATCGCCGCGACCTCCATCGGAAAATGGGGCAGGTTGGCCAGAACGAGATCGAAGCAACGGCCATTCACCGGGGCGAACAGGTCGCCGCGGTGGAGCTCGATCACGGCATCGAGATCCAACCCGCGCAGGAGTTCGGTGGCGGCCGTGATCGCGACCGGCTCGACGTCGACGCCGCACAGGAGCGCCGCGCCCAAGGTGCCCGCGGCCGCGAGGAGGACGCCGCTGCCGCAACCGATTTCCAGCACGCCGGCGCCACGTACCCACTCCGGATGGCGCCTTAGCACCTGGAGCACTCCGGCGGTGTAGGGGCTGGGCCAGAAGGCCGGTTCGGCGGGAGGAGGCTCAGGGCCGCTCACGCACCACCTCGATGGCGCCGGCGGCGGGGTGACCGGCGAGGCGCTTGATGTGCAGCAGGGCGACGGGATCGTCGGGTGCGATCTCGAGCACCTCGCGGTAGCGCTCGAGCGCTGCCGGATGATCGCCGCCGACCAGGGCGTCGAATGCGAGCCGGGTCAGCAGCGCGAGCCGGATCGCCTCGGGCGACGGCTCGAGCTCGGCGCCGGCGCCGCGCGCGCCCAGGAGTTCGTAGATCGCGATGCGCGCGCGCCGGCCCTTGACGGCGACCTCGTCGATCGGCCGCACGCACAGCCGGTCGCCGGCCTCGCGGAAGGTGTCGTGGCTGATGCAGGTCAGCGTGCGGTAGGTCTTGTTGATGCCCTCCAGGCGGGCGGCGATGTTCACGCCGTCGCCCAGCACCGTGTAGCTCATCCGCTCCTGCGAGCCGATATTGCCCACAAGGACCGCGTCGGAGTGGATGCCGATCCTGACCCGCATCTCCGGGACGCCGGCACGCCGCCAGCGGCCGTTCAGCTCGTCGAGCGTCCGCTGGATGCGAAGTGCCGCGATGCACGCATGCCAGGCATGGTCCTCGAGGAGCGCGGGCGCGCCCCAGAAGGCCATCACGCCGTCGCCGACGAACTTGTCGATCGTGCCGGATTCCGCGTGCACCGCCTTGGAGATCAGCTCCAGGAGCGTCGACATCCGCGCCAGCAGATCGCGTGACGGCATGTTCTCGGCCATGGTCGAGAATCCCTCGACGTCCGAGAACAGGATGGTGAGGAACCGGCTTTGCCCGCCGAGCTCCAGCTTCTGCTCGGAGTGGAGGAGCTGACGTACCAGTCCCACCGGCACGAAGCAGGCGAAGGCCTTGACGGCGACGTCGAGGGTCTCGATGGCCCGCGACAGGACGGCAACCTCGCGCACCGAGGAGACGAGCGGCGCGAGCCGCGCCGGCTCCAGCCGGTTGATCCGCTCCACCTTGAAAGCCAGCTTCTGCAAGGGCGAGGCGAGCAGGCTCGCCAACACGTAGATCACGAGCAGCTGGAGGAGGATGGCCGCGCCCCCCAGCATCAGCATGCGACGATTGTTCAGGCTGAACTGCCCGGTGAAGTCGTCGAGCGGAGTCACCAGGAAGAGCCGCCATTCCTTGCCGAAGCTCTCATCGAAGGGGGACATGACCGCGATGTAGTCGCGGCCGTCGCGGCTGAATTCGTAGAGCGCGTTCGGCTGATCCCGCGGCCGGAGGCCATAGGCGAACGCGGCCAGCTCCGACTGCGCCGAGGTCACGTGCGGCAGCTCGACCTCGTCGCCTTCGCTGCGGGCCGCGGCCGATCCGTCGGACGCCGCCAGCATCATGCCGTTCCGGTCGAGGAGAAAGCTGAGGCTGCCTTCGCTGATGCGGTGGCTGGCGAGATAGGCGGAGAAGCTGTCCAGGGTGATGTCGGCGGCGACCACGCCGACCAAGCGGCCGGTGGTCTTGAACGGGCTGGCCACGGTGAACCCGAGCAGATTGAAGGCCCAGAACACCTCGGGATCGGTGATCGTCGTGGTGCCGGCGTCCATCGCCCTGACGTACCAGGGCCGCGACCGCGGATCGTAGCCGCTCGCCGCCGCCACCTCGCCGAGCCGGTTCCCCTCGGCGTCGAGGAACAGGTAGCGGTCGAGCACCGGCGAGCCCTGCGCCGGCTCGACCAGCCGGTAGGCGAACTCGGCGCCGGCCGGCGGCCGCGTGCCGTGGATCGGCAGGTCGGGATCGTGAATGCGGCGGGCCTGACGGAACGACCCGTCCTCGAGCCCGACATAGACGTTGAGCACGGTGCCGCTGTGCTGGAGGATGCGCAGGAGGTATGGCAGCACCTGATCGTGCTCGAAGAAGCCGGGATCCTGGCGGCCGAGCTCGGCCGCGGTGCCGATCAGCGATTCGAGCGCAGCGAACTCGCTTTGGATACCCTCGATGGCGTCACGGCGGAAACGCTCGACCAGATTCGCAGCATAGCTGCGCGCGACCCGATCGCTCGAGACGTAGTTGACCCAGGCGATCCCGAGCAGAACCGGGACCGTCATCGCCGCGAACACCACCAGCACGGTCGGCTTGAGAGGCAGCGCGAGACGCGGGCGCCGAGCCGTTTTGCGCGACTGCCGATCGCTCGCCGGTTCGGGTAGGTCCGCTCCGAGCTGCATGAAGACACATTAAAGTAGAAGGCCTCGCCTGTCGGCGACATTTTGCCTTCCACGAGGCCGTCCCGATCCGCCCCCAGACCGGTTCGGGGAGCAGCATCAAGTGATCGGCAACGCGCGCCAAAGCTGGTCGGGGCGGCGGGATTCGAACTCGCGACATCCAGCTCCCAA
>CAVRGN010000004.1:0-12699 GCA_963720725.1 uncultured Alphaproteobacteria bacterium | reverse complement strand
CCCCTCGCGCCGTCCAGGGTGCGCGCCGATGGCGCCGGCCGGGGCGGTCTCCCCGGCCTTCCGCGCTCGGGCCATGCCGAAATTGCCACGATGAGCCGATCCGCTTCGTGCAGCCCGGGCGATCCCCCTCCGCCCCGGCCGCCCTGGACCTTGCTCACCCCGGTCTCGCCGACGGGCAGGGCCGCAGCGCAGCGCTGCGCCCAACCCCGAAAGGAGATAACGGAGATGACCTCCCGCATCCTGGAAATCCCCTTGAACAAGCTGGTCCTGTCCGCCGCCAACGTCCGCCGGACCGGCCGCGAGAACGGTCTGGAGGAACTGGCCGCCAGCATCCAGGCGCACGGCCTGTTGCAGAGCCTGGCCGTGCGGCCCGAGCTCGACGCGGACGGTGCCGAAACCGGCAAGTACCGGGTCACCGGCGGCGGTCGCCGGCTCACCGCCTTGAAGCTGCTGGCCAAGCGCAAGGCGGTGGCCAAGAGCATGGCCGTGCCCTGCATCGTCGCCGCCGGTGACGAGGAGGAGGCGAGTCTGGCCGAGAACGTGGTGCGCGAGAGCCTGCATCCCGCCGACCAGTTCGAGGCTTTCAGGCGATTGGCGGACGAGCATGGCACCTCGGCCGAGGAGATCGCCGCCCGCTTCGGGGTGACGCCGCAGCTGGTGCGGCAGCGGCTGCGCCTGGGCGCGGTCAGCCCCCGGCTGCTGCAGGTCTACCGCGATGGCGGGCTGACGCTCGACCAGCTGACCGCGTTCGCGCTGACCGAGGACCATGCCCGCCAGGAGCAGGCCTTCGCCAGCCTGTCCTGGAACAAGGAGCCCTACACCATCCGCCGCCTGTTGACCGAGGCACAGGTGCCGGCCCGCGACCGCCGGGCGGTGTTCGTCGGAGCCGAGGCGTACACCGATGCCGGCGGGTCGATCACCCGCGATCTGTTCACCGAGGACGGCGGTGGCTGGTTCGAGGATGCCGGCCTGCTCGACCGGCTGGCCCACGATAAGCTGACAGCACTCGCCAGCGAGTTGCAGGCGGCCGAGGGCTGGCGTTGGGCCGAGGCCAGCATCGACTACCCGCACGCGCACGGGATGCGCCGGGTCTACCCCCACCCGCAGGAACTGGCCCCCGAGCAGCAGGCACGGCTCGATACCGTGCAGGCAGAGTTGGAGGCGCTGTCGGTCGAGCATGACGGTGTGGCGGAAGACAGCCTACCCGAGGAGGCCCGCAGGCAGTTCGACACCCTGGAGGCCGAGGCCACGGCCCTGTCCGAACGTGCCTACGCCTACGATCCGGAAGCGATCGCGCGCGGCGGTGTCTTCGTCATGCTGCACCATGACGGATCGGTGCGGATCGAGCGCGGCTTCATCCGCAGCGAGGATGAGCTACCGCCAGAGCCAGGACCCGAGGCGAGCCCCGAAGCGGACGCGACCGCCGAGGAGCCCACCCTTCCCGGCCACGAAGTGGTCGCACCACGCGACGAGCGGCCGGAGGAGGAAGAGGAGACGGCGTTGCGGCCCTTGTCCGATGTCCTGGTCCGCGATCTGACCGCGCATCGCACCTTGGCGCTGCGCCTTGCCCTGGGCGAGAACCCGGACGTGGCCTTGCTGGCCGTCACCCACGCCCTGGCAGCGCAGACCTTCCATCACGGCCTCGACCTCGGCAGCTGCCTCGACCTGCAAGCAACGAGTGCCGCGTTGGCCAGCCACGCCGACGGGATCGAGGACAGCCCGGCCGCGGCCCGGCTGGCGGAGCGGCATGCCGTCTGGGCGCGGCAGGTGCCGCGCGATCCGGCCGAGCTTTGGGCGTTCGTGACCGGCCTCGACCACGCCAGCCGGGCGGACCTCCTCGCCCACTGCGCCGCCCTGACCGTGATGGCGGTGCGCCTGCCCTGGGATCGGCGCCCGCGCACGGAAGCTGGCGTGGACACGCTCGCCACTGCCCTCGCCCTTGATCTCTCCGCGACATGGCAGCCGACCGTGCGCAGCTATTTCGGCCGCGTCCCGAAGCCGCGCGTGCTGGAGGCGGTACGCGAGGCGGTCGGCGAGGCAGCGGCGGCACGGCTCGACGGCATGAAGAAGCAGCCCATGGCCGAGGCCGCCGAGCAGCTGGTGGCAGGCACCGGCTGGCTGCCGCTGGTGCTCCGCACGGTCGAACCGAGCCGAGCGGGTCTGGCCGAGCCGGAAGTCGTGAACGACGAGCGTCCAGCTTACGCCACAGCAGCGGAATAGACGCTGCGGGGCCGGGATGCCAGGGGCATCCCGGCTCTTCTTCGTAAGTCCGGAATTTTCGGCCGCATGCCCGGGGCATGCGGCCGGCGCGTTACCAATGCCGGACTGTTGGCAATAGAAGAAGCCGCGCCCAGCATCAGATCATTCTATTCATTAGCTAGCGACAAATCATGATAAAAGCCGCCGACTGACTGTGCAATTTCTGTGTATTGGTAAAAATAATGCGCAGGATCGCAGATTTATTTATTGCCACATGACTAAGATCATGCTAGTCATTTACCGAGTCTGTAGCAATCAAGTTCACTTCTACGAACTGATTGCTTGGGCTCGCGCATGGATAGGAGACGCGACATGCTGCACGGCCACGACGACATCGCGCGGCTCAAGGCCGAGGTGCATTGCGGCACCGTGCTCGAGCGGCTGTCGCCGCCGTGGCGGCTCGACCGGCGGGAGAGCACCAGAAGTGCCCTGAAGTATCGGCGCGATCGCGGCGAGATCATCATCGTCAACCATGACGGCCATGGCTGGTGGGATCCGTGCGACCCTGACGCCAAGGGCGACGTGCTCAAGCTGGTGCAGCGCCTGACACCGGGTGCCAGCTTCAAGGAAGCGCTCCAGCACCTGCGCGAGCTCGCCGGCATCTTCCCGGCCTTCCCAGAGAACTGCCCCGAGCCCGGCCGGCCCAGGCCACCGGTGACCGAGCGATGGCTGGCGCGGCCGTCCCTCACCAATGGCAGCGCCACCTGGCGCTATCTCGCCGGTGAGCGGGGGCTGCCGGAGCGCATCCTGCTCTGTGCCGCCGCACAGGAACTGGTGCGCGAAGGCCCGGACGGCAGCGCCTGGTTCGCGCATCGTGCCGCTGACGGCCGCCTGACCGGGATCGAGATGCGCGGGCCGAAGTGGCGCGGTTTCTCGGCCGCGAGCGAGAAGTCGCTGTTCCGGCTGTGCGGTGCCATGGCCGACCCCTGCCGTCTCGCGGTGACCGAGGCGCCGATCGACGCGCTCAGCCTCGCCGCCCTGGAGGGCCCGCGCGCCGACACGCTCTATCTCGCCACCGCCGGCGGCATGGGGCCGGGCACGGTGGCGGCATTGCAGGCACTCCTGGCCCGGCTGGCCACGGAGCCCACGACGCAACTGGTGGCCGCCACCGACGCCGACCTCGCCGGCGACCGTTACGCGCTGTTCCTGGTCGAGCTCGCGACAGCAGCCGGGGTCGCCAGCCAACGGCTGCGCCCGCCGCGCGGGCTGAAGGACTGGAACGACGTGTGGCGCGCCGCCGCCCGCCGGCTGGGCGAGATGGGCCGGTGCGAAGGTGCGGTCGCCGGCACGGACGCCGGACCGCAGCGATGTGCGCGACAGGCCCGTGGCGCAGGGAGCGGGTCCGGAAAGCCGGTCATCCTTGCGACACCCCTGCCCTCTTCCGGGTGGGCCAGTCGAGTGGGTCACGTCGCAGCCCGGTAGCACGACCTGGGCCGATGCCTCAGCCGCTCGGCCGAGCCGGGTGGATGGCCACCTTGCGGGCCGGGTTCGGATCGTCGAGCCGACGCTCGACCACGACCGTCCTTGGGCAGCTCTGCGGCAGCGTCATGCATCGTGCCGGTGCTGGACGCCCGCCGTGCCGCTGTCGTCGCTGCCCTTGAACCCGCCTGGCCTGAACAGCGTGGTGATCTGACCGAACGTCGCACACCACCCGTCTCGCGGATCAGGACGGCCAATGATCACCAGTCGAGCTTCTTCCCCGGTCGCCTTCGCGCACCGCGCCCCACGGCCTCGGCTGGGCTGATCTGGCCGGGGATCGGCTTCGCCTCGAGCGCTTCGCCCGCAACGCCGCCGCAACGACTTTCTTCCCCGGTCGCCCGGCGGCGCCCTTCCTCGCGCAGCAACAAAGTCGCTTCGCCGCCGTCCTCCGCTGCCGCTGCGGCACACCTGTGTGCGGCAGCCCTCGCCCCCGGCCGGACGCTCGCCATCGAGGCCGCGATCGGCGCGGGCCCGAGACAGTGACGAGGAGACTTCCCATGGCGACCATCGGCACCTTCACCCGCAGCGGCGACGGCTTTAGCGGTGCGGTCAGGACCCTCACCCTCAACGTCAAGGCCAAGCTGGTCACCGCCGGCAAGGACAACGACAAGGGTCCCGACTACCGCATCTTCGCCGGTACGATCGAGTTCGGCGCTGCCTGGAAGAAGGCCGCCAAGGAGAGCGGCCGCGAGTATCTCTCGCTCAAGCTCGACGATCCGAGCTTCCCGGCCCCGATCTACGCCTCCCTGGTCGAGGCCGAGGACGGGCAGAGCTTCAACCTGATCTGGTCGCGCCGTAGCGCCGACTGAGACCCGCTCGACAGCGCCCCGCCCGGCAACCGGGCGGGGCGTTCTTCCATGCGGCGACACGCAGCACGAAGCCACGCCATGGCAGCGATGCCAGGCAACCCCCAAAGGTAATCCAATCATATGGTATGATGTCATGTCTGGAGCTTTAGGGGTGCTCCCCCTCGCGCCGTCCAGGGTGCGCGCCGGGCAAGCCGGCGCCGTCCGGGGCGGTGTCCCCGACCTTCCTCACCGGGCCAGGGCCCGGCTCGTGCAGGCCGGGCGATCCCCCTCCACCCCGGCCGCCCTGGACCTTGCTCACCCCGGTCTCGCCGACGGGCAGGGCTGCAGCGCAGCGCTGCGCCACCCCCGAAAGGAGACGAGGATGACCGAGAGCACCATGATCAGCCAGGACCGGCCGGTGACGAGTGCGTTCAAGGTGGACCCGACGCGCGGTCAGCGGGTCGGACGGGTCGCGTCGGAATGGTTCGCCCGGCCCGACGACGAGCGCTTCCTGAGCCTGCCCGACCTGCATGCGGCGGTACGCTCCCGCGCCGAGCGCTCGCAGACCCGCACCGTGGCGACTGGGGCGATCCGCGTCGAGGCCGACCGCGACGACGGCGAGCGGCTGAGCCTGAGCTTGCCCGGCGAGGGCGCCCCCATCGCCCCCACCCATTGGAGCTTCGGTCAGCTGACCGGCCTGGTGGGCGCGCCCGCCGCCTATCTGCGCCAGCTGCCCGCACCCCTGGCCGCGATCAATCTGCAGTACGGCCTCACCACGCACCGGCAGGAGCAGATCAAGACGCTGACCACCGAGAGCGACCGGGTGGAGTTGCGCGCCGTCACCGGCCCGGACTATGGCCGCATCTTCGATCACGAGCTGGTCGAGGCGGTGATGCGGCTCGCCGGCAACGGCACCGGCGACACGCGCTGGAAGGTGCCGGGCGTGCTCGACTGGCACAGCGGCCGGCACGATCCGTTCGCGGCCGTGACCAAGGCCACGACCACGCTCTACGCGTCCGATCGCGACGTCTTCCTGTTCCTGGTCGACGACACGCACCCGATCGAGGCTGGCCGGCTGCCCGACGGCTCGCCCGACCTGTATTTCCGCGGCTTTTACTGCTGGAATTCCGAAGTCGGCTCCAAGACGCTGGGCATCGCCTCGTTCTACCTGCGCGCGGTGTGCCAGAACCGCAATCTCTGGGGTGTCGAGGACTTCCAGGAGATCGCCATCCGCCATTCCAAGTATGCCGCCAGCCGGTTCGCCCACGAGGCGGCCCCAGCCCTTGCCAGCTTCGCCAACGCCTCACCCGCCCCGTTCATGAACGGAATCAAGGCGGCACGGGCGCAGATCGTCGCGCGTGACGATGAGGAACGCAGCAGCTTCCTGCGCCGATCGCGGCTTCTCCAAGCCCGAGACGGAGAAGATCATCGCCACCGTGCTGCGCGAGGAAGGCAGGCCCCGAGAGCGTGTTCGATTTTGTCCAGGGGATCACCGCCGTCGCCCGCGACAAGCCGCACCAGGATGCGCGGCTCGAGCTCGAGCAACGGGCCAAGAAGCTGCTCGACCGCGCTGCGTAAGCTGAAACCCGGCCCGGCGGCGATCGCCGCCGGGCCTATCGCTTGCTTGACGCATCGCCGGCTGGTCTGGCGGGCGAAAAATTCGGCGCGCCGGACCGCTGGCCCGGCGCGCCGCCACGACCTGCCGATGTCGGTCATGGCCCCGACCGAAACACCAATCTCAGCCACGCGACCCAGTATCGTCCGGCAGTGCCAGAGAAAGCGGCGGCAAGATCAGATCGACGAGGCGGCCCCTGCCTTCAAGGCAGCGCATCGAGCGTCTCGCGCACGGTACGCATGCTTACGCCCTGGTAGGAGCCGAGCTCGAGCAGATCACGATCGCCGGTGATGATGCAATCCGCGGTAGCGGCCAGGGCGGCAGCGATCACATGGTCGTCGTCCGGGTCGCGGCACACCGGTTCGATGATGGGGAAGTTGGTCAGGACAGTCACGCTGGCGGCCAGGCCGGAGATGTAGCGGGTGACGTCGTCGTCGTTGTAGCCGTACCGGTCACTCAGCTTGGGCCGGTTGCGCAGGCGGCGGTTGGTCTCGGCAAGGATCAGGTCGGAGACGTGCATCTCGAAGCGGCGATCCAGCCCGCCTTCACAACCAGCCCGGATGCTCCGTCGCGAGTAAGAAAGATGCTGACCAGCACCGAGCTATCAATGATCGCCTTCACGCTGCTTCCGGCGGCCTTCCTTGATGCCGGTCACGATCTCCTGCATCAGCTCGTCGTCGCTTGGCTCGGGCCCCGGGCCGATCCAGCGACTGGGTCCGCTCAACATGGCCTTCAACCGCTCGCGGGCAGCGTCGCGGTCGACCATGGCCACTGGCCGGAGCAGCACACCACCCGCCACCACTTCGGCTTCGAGATAGTCGCCCTGCTTGACGTTGAGCGCATCGCGCACGTCCTGGGGAAGCGTGATCTGTGCCCGCTCGCGCAGCCGCACCAGGGTCATGGTATCCGCTCCGATGTCGATCGGACCCACATATAGGTTGTCGCTGCAGAAAATGCGATAATCAGAATCGCCCGCTTCGGACCGCGCGCGCCGTTAGCGGGGCGCCGCGGCCTGTCAGCAGTGGCATGTCGCTCTTGTCCTTGACCCAGGCAGCCATGTGCTTCTGCAGCGTCTGGTCGACCTGCACCAGCGTGGAGAGCGAGGGGTTCCACTTGTCCGAGCGATAGAGGCGCAGGGCCTTGTGGCTCAGATTGGCCATCAGCGACACCAGCTCGATCCGCAGGCCGAGCACGTCGCGGACATAGTCGAGCCGCTGCCGTAGATTCTCAACCGCTGGATGAATTGGCATCGCCTCGGGCGGCTGCAGCAACGTCTTCTCGGCCGCTTTGGGGCTTGCCGTACGGCGTCGGCCACCCGTCGTGGTGGGGAGGATTGTCGGCATTCGCGCATGTTCCACCGCAAGCTGCGCAGCATGGTATGACCACGGAATAATCCCGTCAATGCTCCCGCTGGGGTTTAGCTCGAGCGAATACTCGCGAATGATCCAGAAGGCGCTTTACACTGCCCCAGGTTGCGTCTAATGAGACACTGCAGTGTCTTTTGTAGGTTATCCGGGAGGAACCTCATGAGGGACCATCGCAATGTCGCCGCCGGACTGGCGGCGATGGCGCTGCTCTGCGTCACGGCCCTGCCCGCCCATGCCGGCGGGGCGATCGGCTGGGCCGATGCCGTCAACGAGTTCTCGACCGAAGGTATCGCGGTGGGTGCCGCCGCGGTCGTGCTGGGCATCATCGCGGTCGGTGCGATCTTGATGTTCGGCATCACCGGCCTGATCACCACCGTGGTCATGGTCTGCCTCGGCGGGGCCTTGATGGCCAATGCCGACGCGATCGCCGGTGCCCTGTTCGCGGGCGGTGCGGGCGGCGGCTCGATCCATGATGTCGTGCGCCCGGATCTTTCGGCAGCCGCCAAAGCACCGGCCCGCGTCGCCGGCTGAAGCAACCCGCAGCATGGGAAGGGAGCGTGGCATGGCTGATGGCTGGCCCGAGAGCTGGATCGTGTCCGAGAACCGGGCGCTCGCGCGCCGGCCGCAGATCCTCGGCCTGCCGCTGGGCTATGCGGCCCTGCTGATCATGGCCTGCCTCTTCCTCGGCCTGACCCTCCACTACATCGGTGCGGCCCTTTATCTGCTCGCCTTCGGCTGGTCGGTGGGTAAGCTGGTCACCCTGTTCGACCCGTTCGCCTGGGAGCTGCTGGCCCGCGGGCTGCGCGTCCCGCCGCTGCTCGGGCCGTGAGCCGATGCCCCGCCTGCGCCCATTCTGGCGGCGGCAGGAGCGGTTGGCCGACTGGCTGCCCTGGCTGCTGCCGCTCGACGATGCCCGTGAGACCATCCTGACCGCGGCCGGCGGGCTGTTGCGGGTGGTCAGGATCGAGCCGCCGGATTTCGAGACCGCGAGCCCCGAGGAGCTGGTGGCCCACCATGCCCGGATCGGCGCCGGCCCCGCCCGCTTCGGCAATGGCTGGAGCTTCTGGTTCGACCAATGGCGCACGGCCGCCCCCGGCTATCTCGAGCCATGCTCCTTCGATGGCTGCCTGGCCGCGCAGCTGGTCGACCAGAGCCGGCAGCGGCACTTCACCGACACCGCCCGGCCGGTGTTCCGCAACAGCGCCTTCCTGGCGGTGCACTACCTGCCGCAACGCCGCGACGCGCTGGCAGCCTGGCTGATGGACCGTGCCGATTTGCAAGTGGCGGCCAACGTCGCCTTCTTCCTGGAGAACAGCGATTCCCTGTTCCAGGAGCTGGCCCATGCCCTGCGGGCGGTGACCGTGCTGCGCGGCGACGAGCTCAGCAGCTACCTCTCCGCCTGCGTCACCTTCGAGCCCAAGCGCACCCAGTTCCCCACCGGGGTGCTGGCCGACCAGCTGGCGAGCCGCGAGTGGCGCACCACGCCCTCCCTGGCGATCGACGGCCGCCACCTGGCCACGGTCGAGATCCGGAATTTCGGGTCGCCGTCGCCACTCACCGTCGAGGTGCTGCACGAGTTGCCGTTCCCATGCCGCTGGGTGGTGGCCATGCACGGCCTGGGCCCTGACGAGCGCCGCCAGGAGATCCAGGAAGTCCGCAAGCGGTGGCTCACCCGGCAGAAGGGCTTGGGTGCGATCCTGACCGAGATCGTGACCCGCAATCCGTTCGCCGGCCGCACCGACCCCGAGGCCGACCGTGCTTTGGCCCAGCTCGACGTCATGCAGGGCGAGCTCGCCGAGCGGCCCTATGCCCTGGCTCACGGCAACGTCCATGTCTGGGCCGACCACCAGGACGCGGCGCACGAGCGGGCAGCGCGGGTGGCGAGCCTGCTCAACGCGCAAGGGCTCGAGGCCCGGTTGGCCACGCTCAACAACATCTACGCCCCGCTCGCCGACATGCCCGGCAACGTCACCGAGGAGGTGATGAACGTGCGCCGGGCGCGGGTGGAGATCGCCGCCATCACGCGCCTCGCCCCGGTCACCGGCGTCAGTGTCGGCAGCCGCACCGACTGGCGGTTCGGCGGTGAGGCGCTTCTGGTCGGCACCACCCGCAAGGCCACGCCCTTCTATTGGTCGCTCAACGCGCCGGGCAGCGATTCCGCGCACACCGCGATCGTGGGCGCCACGGGTTCGGGCAAGTCGGTGCTGATCGCCTTCATGGTGGCCCAGTTCCTGCGCTACCCGGGCGCCAGGGTGGTCGTATTCGATCGCCGCCGCAGCTTCATGGTGCCGTGCCTTGCCCTGGGTGGCGACTGGATCGAGCTCGGTGGCCGGGGCCACGGCGTCCAGCCCTTGCGTGCGGTCGACCAGCCCGAAGAGCTGGCCTGGGCGCATGGCTGGATCGTCAAGGCACTGCGGACCCGCGGGCACGAGGTCAAGGCCCATACCGAGGCCGCGATCACCGCGGCCATGGCCCATGTCGCCGACCTGCCGCCCGACCGGCGTACGCTCACCAGCCTGCATGGCTTCCTCGCCGGCGACGATGCCGCCCGCAAGGCGCTCCAGGTCTATCTCGACGGCCAGGGCCCCTACGGCAGGCTGTTCGATGGCGTGGTCGCCTCCTACGGCGACGCGCCGGTCATGGGCATCGAGACCCAGGACGTCATGCAGCTCGAGGCCGCGGCACCTTTGGTGATCAGCGCCATGTTCCGCGCGGTGCAGCGGCAGCGCCTGACCGGCGACGCGCCCAAGCTGGTGGTGATCGACGAGGCCTGGAGCCTCCTGCAGAGCGATCTGTTCGGCCGCGAGATCGAGGGCTGGGCGCGCGAGATGCGCAAGCTCAAGGCAGCCCTGGTGCTGGCGACGCAGAGCCTGGCCGATCTCGCCGATGGCCGGATGCGGGTGATCTTCGACCAGCTCGGCAACCGGGTCTACCTGCCCCACGCCGAGGCGCTGCGGCCGCAGACGCGCGAGCTCTACGAGCGGGCGGGCCTGCTCGAGGAGCAGATCCGCGTCCTCGCGGTCGCCCGGCCCAAGGCCGAGTACCTGATCCAGACCGGCGAGGTGACCCGGCTGGTCGAGATCCGCCTCGAGGACGATGCCTTGCGCCTGTGTGGCGCCAGCACCCCGGTCGACCACGGCCGCGCCCTGGCCATGCTCGAGCAGGGCACGGCACCCGGCGAGGCATTCACCCAGGCGTGGCTGGCCCAGACCACGGCCGAATGGCTCGCCGGCCAGGCGGCCGGTCGGGCGCAGGCCGCGGCCTAGCCGGGCGGGCGGGAGCCATGGCCACCACGCTCGATCCCTACGGCCGCCCGCGAGACCATTTTGCCCGGGTGGTCGGGCTCGGCCGGCGGACCTTGTGGCTGATGGGCATGGCCACGGTCATCTCCTCGCTGAGCGCCGCCGGTGCGGGCCTCGTCGCCTGGCGTGAGATCCAGGGCAGCCAGGACCGGGTCGAGCGCTGGGTGGTCTATCTCGACGACCAGAGCCTGCCCGTGGCCCAGGCCCGCGTCGGCGGCACCTGGCAGCCCGAGGACGGCACCTTCGTCGATTTTGCCAGCCGCTGGGTCCGCTATCTGCGCGCCCGGCCACTGGACCTTGGTGCGCTCAAATATCAGCGCGCCGAGGTCATCAAGGCCACCGACCGGCAGGTCTACACCGCCTTGAGCGAGACCATGAAGGCGGCCGACGAGCAGGTCCGCAGCTCGGCCATCGACGTGCATCAGATCTCGGCCAACCTGGTCGAGCGCCGGCCGGACCAGACCGCCGTGGTGCTGGTCCGCTGGACCGAGCAGGTGCGTGCCGCCGGCCACCAGGAGCAGGCCTGGACGGCCACGCTGGTCGTCGCCCACCAGCCGCCGCGGGCACGGCGCGAGTTCGAGCGCAACCCGCTGGGCCTGTTCGTGACCAATTTCCAGATCACCCAGGAAAGCAGCTGACCGTGACCATGGCACGCTCCGGTGCCGTCACGGTCTCGGCGCACCGGTGCCTGGGCCAGCCCGACCGATCCAGGAGAACGCCCATGAACCGTCTCGTCACCGCCTTGCTTGCCGGTTCGATGCTCGCGGGCTGCACCACCAACAGCGGCGTGACCACAACGCCGACCTTCGCCGCCGCCCGCTACCTGCCGCCGAGCCCGGGTGCCAGCCAGGAGCGACCGCCGCGCACAGGCGCCGCCTCGAGCCCGGCGACGGCACCACGGCCGGTCGCAGCCAGCACCGTCCATCGTGGGGCCAAGGCGGTGAGTGCCGCCAATCTCGGAGCCACCATCGAGCCGGACAGCCGCTCGATGCGCGGCGCCAGCTGGTACATCGACGACGCCGACCAGACCCGCATCTACCGGATCGCCACCGCACCCGGCCGGGTGACCACGATCCTCCTGCCGCCCGGCGAGCGCTTCAATGGTGCCGTCGGCGGCGACGTCGAAGGCTTCCTGATCAACGTCACCTATGCCGGGCCGCGGCCGGCGGTCTCGATCCTGCCGCGCTCCGGCCAGGGCCGCGGCAACCTGCAGCTGGTCACCACCGGTGGCTTCTACAGCTTCGAGCTCCAGGTCAATCGCAGCACCGCCTTGAACCTGGTCGACATCGGCGACCAGCCGGCCGGCCCGGGACAGCGTGCGGCCGGCCTGCCGCAACCGGAGGGCGACTTCACCCGGCTGGCGTTGCTGCCCGTGGCCGAAGCACCCTTGCCGGCGTGGGCACCCGCCGAGGCGTGGGCCGACAGCTTCAAGATGGTGGTGCGGTTCAACGCACCCCTGCCGGTGCTGCCGGCCCTGCTCGCCGGGCAGCGTGGCGAGCAGCTGATCACCTACCGCAGCGAGGCTGTCGGTCCTTATGTCCTCCTGCTCACCAGCCGGCGGGTCACCGAGGCCGAGCTGCGGCTCGATTCGGAGCGCATCCGGATCACGGTCGATCCGGCGACCATGACCGCCGGTACCGCAGCCGGCCGGCGACCGGCTGGCGTCCGGCGGCAACCCTGCCGGACGCGGTGCCGACGACCCCCCTGCCCGCCCAGCCCAGCATGTCGGTGCTGGTGTTGCCGCCGGCCAACCCCACCCAGGCGGCCGGTGGGCTGCCACACCGCCCCGCCAGGAGCCGGCGCCACTGCCGGTCGATCGCGCCCCGGCACCCGCGGCGGAGTGGCTGTGATGGCTGCGGCCGTGGGCCCGATCGTCGGCCCAATCGTCG